>NZ_JAJSDQ010000010.1 GCF_021272345.1 Ornithinimicrobium sediminis
AACAAACTTGGCATCAATTTTTGGCACGCTGTTGAGTTCTCAAGAATCGGACACACACCAACCAAAGCCACACCACAACCGGTGCAACCCCGACCGGGGCAACCTCTTCACTGTATCCGCCGGCTGCGGCCCGAGTCAACGTGACTCGTGCGCTGCATGCTCTGCTGACGCTCGACGGCGTCTGCGGACGATGTCCAGACCCGGGGACCGGCCAGCGAGCGGATCAGAATTCCGTCTCGGTGTCCGTGCCTCCCCGTTCGGGCTGGCGAGGTGAAACATTAGACGGCATCGCGTCGCAGGACAAATCCGCAGGTCAGCGGGCTGTGGGTGCAGCGGTGTGGTGCGTCGGGCCGGGTCGGACGGCTGCCAGGTGTTTGCGGCCACGCTTGAGGAGTGCCACCTCCCCGTGCAGGAAGTCGCCGCTCGACAGGAGCTGTTCCGCATCGCCGAGCCGCGCGTTGTTCAGGCTGACACCGCCCTCGGCGACCAGCCGACGGGCTGCCCCTCTGCTGTCCGCCAGGCCGGTGGCCACCAGCGCGTCGAGGATGCTCTGGCCGGGCATGGCGACGGCGACCGGCAGCTCCGCCGTCGCGTCGGCGAGCGTCCTGGCGTCGAGCGACCCGGGGTCGGCCTTTCCGAAGAGCACCTGGCTGGCGGTCTCGACCTGGTCCGTCGCCTCCCGACCGTGGACGAGGGTCGTCACGTCGCGGGCCAGGGTCCGGTGCGCCTCGCGCGCGTGCGGCCGCTCCTGGAGCGAGGTCTCGAGCCGGCTGACCTCCTCAGGGGTGCGGTCGGTGAACACCTTCAGCAGCTCGATGACCGAGGCGTCCTCGATGTTGATCCAGTACTGGTAGAACGCGTACGGGCTGTACATGTCGGCGGACAGCCAGACGGCGTTGCCCTCGGACTTGCCGAACTTGTTGCCCGCCGCGTCGGTCAGCAACGGGGTCGTGAGGAGGTGCACCGAGGCTCCCTCCGCCCGGTGGATCAGGTCGACGCCTGCCGTCAGGTTGCCCCACTGGTCGCTTCCCCCGGTCTGCAGGGTGCAGCCGTACTCACGGTAGAGGTGCAGGTAGTCGAACGCCTGCAGCAGCTGGTAGCTGAACTCGGTGTAGGAGATCCCCTCGTGGCTCTCCAGGCGCGCCGCGATCGCATCCTTGCGGATCATCTGGTTGACCCTGAAGTGCCGCCCGACGTCGCGCAGGAAGTCGAGCGCGCTCAAGGACGCGGTCCAGTCGAGGTTGTCGACCAGAAGCGCCGGGTTGCCCCCGTCGAAGTCGAGGAAGGGCCGGACCAGCTCCTTGATCCGCGCCACGTTCGCGGCGGTCTGCTCCCGGGTCTTGAGGGCGCGCTCGGACGTCGCCTTCGGGTCACCGATCAGTCCCGTCGACCCCCCCACCAGGCAGATCACCCGATGCCCGGCACGCTGCAGCCGGCGCAGCAGGACCAGCTGGACCAGGTTGCCGAAGTGCAGGGAGGGCGCGGTGGGGTCGAACCCGCAGTAGACCGTCAGGCTGCCCCCGTCGAGCGCTTCGCGCAGGGCCGCCTCGTCGGTGGTCTGCGCCACCAGCCCTCGCCACTGCAGGTCGTCGACGATGCTGCTCACGGTCTGTCGTTCCTCTCCGGAGTGTGCGGGCCGCCGCGGCCGGCGGCGTCGGGCCAAGCCTGCCTCATCCCTGCGGCTCGGGTGCAATCCGTGCCTCACCGCCCTCGCGGGCCGGGCTCAGCGGTCGACACCTCGACCGGAGGTCAGGGACGGACCCGGGGGCTGCGCCGGTAGGCGCTCACGGTCGGGTCCCCGTCCACCCAGAACCTCCAGGGCACGTCGTGGGCCAGGCGGACGCCGACCCTGTGCCCGCTGGCGACATGGGACGGCGGCAGGTCGGGAGTGGGCCTCAGCCGCAGGGGCCCGGCACCGAGCAGGTCCATGCCGTTGTGTCCGCGATGCAGGCCCAGGGCCTGTCCCAGGCAGCCGGGTCCTCGAGCCAGCGCGGCATCCTTCACGCGTCCGCCACGCCGGTGACGTGCCAGGGAGGCTCCCTCGACCACGCGCCCGGCGCGCAGCAGCACCGCCGACGCCCGGCCGTCCTCACCGGTGACCACGTTCGAGCACCAGTGGACCCCGTAGGACAGGTAGGTGTAGAGGTGTCCGGCCGGGCCGAACATCACCGCGTTGCGGGCGGTCGGCCCGCGGTGTGCATGGCTGGCGGGGTCGTCCTCGCCCATGTATGCCTCCACCTCGGTGAGCCGGACGGTGACGGTGCCGTGCTCCGTCGTGTGGCTCAGCGTCCAGCCCAACAGCGTGGGTGCGACCTCCAGCCCCGGTCGCGCCAGCCGGGCTCGCACCTCGCCGGACTCGTCGCGCGCCTCAGCCACGGGCGGTGGGACGGTCGGGCCGGACGAGCAGCGTCACGGCGAGGACGACCGCGAGGCAGGCCGACACCGACCCCACGGTGGGGGTGACACCGATCCTCCACAGCACGGCGGCCCCCACCACCCCCAGCAACGACGCCCCCACGACGGCGATCCGGTCGGTGCGGAGCGGCAGGTGGCTCAGCTGGCGGTCCCAGGCTGCCGCCGCCCCGAGCACCGGCCACAGGACGAGGGCGGCCAGGGCCAGCCACAGGGGTCGGTGCAGCCACCAGGTCGCCGCGTCGTCGGGCAGGAGCACCTCGGGGGCGAGCAGACCCAGCAGCGACACCCCCGCAAGGACCGGCACGTGCCAGAGGTAGATGGGCACCATGCGCGGGGTCAGCCAGAGCAGGGTCGCTCCCACCACGGCGGGCGGATGCCGGGTCTCGACGGCCCTGCCGGCCAGGGTCACCAGGGCGAACTGGACCACTGCCAGGACGGCGAGCACGGCGGTCGGGGGCGCCAGGTTGGACACCGGCGCGTCGGCCAGGCCGATCGTGACCGAGGGGTACGGCCCCGTCTGCACCATGAGGACGAGGACCAGCGCCCCGGTCACCGCCACTCCCAGCACCTGGTGTGCGGGCCGCCTGCGCAGCACTCCGCGCGCGTAGGCGATGCCGAGCTGGTGGCAGGCGAGCCAGACCAGCGCAAAACCCGGGAACCGGGCCGTGTCCGCGTCGACCAGGCCGGCGTACCGGAGCGTGTCGACGGCCAGTGCCCCGGCGACCAGGACCGCCACCGTCCGCATCCCCCACCGGTCCTGCAGACCGACCATCACCGGCGCCAGGGCCAGGCAGAGCAGGTATGCCGTCACGAACCAGAGGTGCGCGCCGGCCTCCGCCCCGACCGTGAGCGCGGCGGCGGGGTCGACCCACGCGAGCATCAGGCTCACCCCGAGCAGCAACAGGACGAGAAGGGCCAGCGGGCTCAGCAGCCTGCGCAGCCGCAGGGCCTGGGCCGACGTCGCGCTGGTGCCCTCCCGGGCGCAGCGGTCGACCATGCGCGTGTTGGCGAAGCCCGCGGCGACGAAGAACAGCGGCATGACCTGCAGCACCCAGGTCAGGGCGGCGATGACCGGTCCGCCGATCGCTGTCTGTGCGACCAGGTCGCCGTCGACCAGGGTCAGCCGGACGTAGACGCAGTGCAGGGCGACGACCACGGCGAGGGAGAGCACCCGGACGACGTCGATGACGACGTCCCTGGTGTCCGGCTGCGTCGGGTCGGCCGGGACCTCGCCGGCCCACAGGTCCTTCGACCGTGCGCTCACCCCTCCATGATGGCAGCCACCGCGCCCCTCAGCCGCGGATGACGGGCATGTCGTCGACCCAGTGCCGGGCGCGCGCGACCTCCTTGATCAGGTGTGCCCGCTGCTCGGTCACGCGGACGGGCGCCGTGCCGCCGTGCGCGTCGCGGCTGGCCAGGGAGCCGGCCACGGTCAGCACCTGTCTGACCTCGGGCGTCAGCAGAGGGCTGATGTCGTGCAGGTCCTCGTCGGTGAGGTCGTCCAGCCCGATCCCGCGCGCCTCGCACACCTGGACGCAGGCACCGGCCAGCTCGTGCGCGGTGCGGAACGGCACTCCTTGCCGGACCAGCCACTCGGCCACGTCCGTGGCCAGGGAGAAGCCCTGCGGAGCCAGCTCCTGCAGCCGGTCCGGGTGGAAGCGCAGGGTCGCCACCATGCCGGAGACGGCGGGCAGGAGCACCTCGAGGGTGTCGACTGCGTCGAAGACGGGCTCCTTGTCCTCCTGGAGGTCGCGGTTGTACGCCAGGGGAAGGCCCTTGAGTGTCGCCAGGAGCCCGGTGAGGTCGCCGATCAGGCGGCCGGCCTTGCCCCGTGCGAGCTCGGCGACGTCCGGGTTCTTCTTCTGGGGCATGATGCTCGACCCGGTGGAGAAGGCGTCGTCGAGGGTGACGAAGCCGAACTCCGCCGTCGCCCACAGGATGACCTCCTCCGACAGCCTGGACAGGTCGACGGCGACCATGGCGGTCACGAAGGCGAACTCTGCCGCGAAGTCACGGCTGGCCGTGCCGTCGATGGAGTTCTCGACAGCCTCGTGCATCCCGAGGTCGAGCGCGATCGTCTGCGGGTCCAGTCCCAGTGAGGACCCTGCCAGCGCTCCGCTGCCGTAGGGCGAGTAGGCGGTGCGCCGGTCCCAGTCCTGGAGGCGCTGCACGTCCCGCAGCAGCGCCCAGCCGTGCGCCTGGAGATGGTGGGCGAGCAGCACCGGCTGGGCGTGTTGCAGGTGGGTGCGCCCTGGCATGGCCACCTCGGGATGGCGCGCAGACTGGTCGATAAGAGCCTGCACCACGTCCAGCACCTTGGCCCCGACCAGACGGGACTGGTCGCGCAGGTACATCCGGAACTGGGTGGCGACCTGGTCGTTGCGTGACCGGCCGGCCCGGAGACGGCCACCGACCTCCGGCCCGACCTGCTCGATGAGCCCGCGCTCCAGCGCCGTGTGCACGTCCTCGTCGCCCTCGGCCGGCACGAACGCGCCCGAGCGCACGTCGGCGAGCAGGCGCGACAGACCCGCGAGCATGGTGGTGAGGTCGTCGCGGTCGAGCAGGCCGGCCTTGTGCAGCACCCGCGCATGGGCCCGAGAGCCGGCGATGTCGTACGGTGCCAGGCGCCAGTCGAAGTGCGTGCTCTTGGACAGCGCGGCCAACGCGTCACTCGGGCCACCGCTGAATCGTCCGCCCCACAGGCTCACAGTCATGCGGTCATCATCCCTGGCCGGACCGACAGGCGTAAACCTGCCCCTCGCACGGACGCGACGGCTCAGCGCCGCTCGGCGGACTCGGCCCGAGCGAGGGCGAGCAGCCGAGCAGCGGTCGCTGCGCCGGCGTCGGGGTCGGCGGTGATGACGAGGATCGTGTCGTCACCGGCGATGGTGCCGATGACCTCACCGACGTCGCCGCGGTCGATCGCCGAGGCGAGGTACTGCGCCGCCCCGGGCGGGGTGCGGAGCACGACCTGGTTGCCGCTGTGCGCCGCGCTCACCAGGAGCTCCTCGCAGAGCTTGGCCAGACGTGCCGAGATCTCGCCCTGGTCCTGGGCCGGCCGTGGCGTGGTGTCACCTCCCTGAGCAGGCACCGCGTAGACCAGCCCCATGCCCTGGCCCTGGCGGATCTTGACCGCGCCGAGCTCGAGCAGGTCACGTGAGAGCGTGGCCTGGGTGACGCTGATCCCGTCCTGCGCCAGCAGACCGAGCAGCTCTGCCTGCGAGGCCACGGCATGCCGCTCCAGCAGGTCGGCGATGCGCTGGTGGCGCGCTGCACGCGTCGTGGGGATGGCAGCAGCCGTGTGGTCGGTCGTGGTCACGGTGCACGATTATACCTACGCACGTATGAGTATGCACAGAGGGTCTTCTCCGAGAAGGTCAGAGCCCGCCGAACCGCCGGAGAAGCCGGGTGCAGGCTCTGCCCTGGGCAACCTGGAAGGCCCGCACGGTGGGCAGGCCGGGGGCGGGCGGTCGCGCCGACGTCTCGGTGAAGAGCCCGCCCATGCCTGCGACCAGCCCCACGACATCCCGGTCGGTGGCTCCCTGCGCCCGGACCAGCGGGAGGTAGTCGAGGGGGTCGACGGCCCCGTAGAGCTCCAGGTTGACCAGCAGGGCGGCCGCGTCGACCCACCCAGCGCCCTGTGCGGCCCACGGCCAGTCGACGACCCGCACCTCACCCCCCGGAGTGAGGAGCAGGTTGTCGGCGCGGGTGTCGGTGTGTGTGATGGAGCGGCCGGCCAACCGGGGCAGCACCTCACCGCTGAGGCCGTCCAGGAGCTCGAGTCTGCCGGCCAGCCACGGGTCCAGGTCCCGCGGCGGCGTGGCCGCGATGCGCGACCACGCGGCGAAGTCGCCCCGCAGCTCGTCCTCCAGCGCCGGCCACTCCTCCGGGGCAGTCTGCGAGGCCAGCCCACGGAGGGCCTCGAACGTGGCGCGGATCTCGGCGTGGACCCAGGGCGTGGTGGGGTGGCGACCCTCCACGTCCTCGATCAGCAGGCCGACCCACTCGCCGTCGTCGTGTGCCTCGAGCAGCAGCGGCACCCCGGCGGAGGCGGGCATCGAGCGCAGCACCCGGATCTCGCGCCGCAGGAGGTCGGGTGTGTCCGGGTTCTGGGCCGTGCTGACCGCCTTGACGAACCCACGTGCCCCGTCGGCGGTCACGACGCGAGCCGCTACTCCCGGGGAGAAGCCGCCGGGCTGGGAGTCGGCTCGCACGACGGGGGCACCGAGCGCCGCCTCGACCCAGCCGAGGACCGACCTGGGCAGGTCCTGCCAGGCCAGCCGCACCCCGTAGGGCAGTGCCGGCGGTGAGGTCATGACGCCCTCAGGTGGCCACCGGGTCGTCCGGGCCCCAGGGGCGCAGCCGCAGCATGCGCGCACCGTCGGCGAGCCCGGTGGCGCCCCGGCTACGGAGCTGCTCGACGCTGTCGGCGCCCGCCCGCACCATGCGTCCGGACCAGGCGTCGAGCTCGCCGGAGGCCAGGGCGAGGACGAGCGCTGTCACGTCACCGGGATCGGTCCAGTCGGTGCGTTCGCGGTGCATGTCCATCGCGGCGGTCATGTCCGTGTGGACGACCCCGGGCGCCAGGTCGAACGCGTGCACCCCGTGCTCGGCGCCGGCTGCCGCCGTGCCCCCGGTGATCCGGGCCAGGGCCGACTTCGACGCGGTGTAGGCGGTCAGCACGGGGTTCTCCCGCGTGCCGGCGCCCGAGTTGAGGTTGACGATCCGCCCACCGCCCTGCCCGATCATGACCGGAACCACCGCACGGGTCATCAGGAAGGGGCCCCGCACGTTGGTGACGACCACCTGCCACCACTCCTCGGGGTCCGCCTCCCAGATCGGCACCTCGGCCTCGATCAGCCCGGCGTTGTTGACCAGCAGGTCGATGCTGCCGAAGTGGTCGCGCACCTGCGCGACCACAGCGTCCACGGCGGCCTCGTCGGTCACGTCGCAGGCCACCGGCAGCACCTCCGCCCCGGCGCGTCTGAGGCGGTCGGTGACGTCGGCCAGGCTGTGCTCGCTGCGGGCGAGCACGGCCAGGCTCCACCCGGCCTCGGCGAGGGCGGTGGCGATGTGGGCACCGATGCCGCGGGAGGCTCCGGTCACGAGGGCGACGCGGTGCGCTTCGTCGCGGGCGGCTGGTCGGGTCGGGGTGTGCTCGGTCATCTCATGCTCCTCGCTGGACGGCCCCGGTCAGGGCGGCGGCCCGCGCGATCGCGGCGTCACGCGCGGCGTTGACCTCCTCGGTCCGCAGGGTGCGGTCGTGCGCCCGGAAGGTGAGACGGAAGGCCAGGGACTTCTCGTGCTCCTCGATCTGGTCACCACGGTAGACGTCGAAGAGCAGGATCGACTCCAGCAGCTCACCTGCGCCCTCGAGCAGGGCGCTCTCGACCGTGCTGTGGTGGACGGACCGGGGGACGGTGAGCGCCACGTCGGACGTGGCGGCCGGGTGCGTGGAGATCGGTGAGGCCTGGACCCGGCGGTCCGAGGCGGTGACGAGGACGTCGAGGTCCAGCTCGGCAGCGACGGTGCGCTCGGGCAGCCCCAGACGCTGCGCGACCTTGGGGTGCAGCTCGCCGGCGTGGCCGAGGAGGCCGTCCTCGCCGTCGGGGGTGACGACCCGGAGAGCGACGCACCGGCCCGGGTGCCACGGTGCGCGCTCGGCCGGGACGGCCCTGACCGGGACGCCAGCGGCCTCGGCCACCGACCGGGCCCAGGCCACCACGTCGGCGGCGTCGGCGGCGCGCCCGGCGCCCCACCACCCCGAACGGTCAGACTCGCCTGCGGCGACCAGTGCCAGGTGCCACGGCTGGTGCGGCACCGCACTGCGGATCGTCGCGAGCGTCGCGTCGTCGGGGCGGGCGCCGACGCCGGGCACCGGCGCTGCACGGTCGTCCACGGGCCGGGTGACCGTGTCGATCTCGAACACCGCGACGTCGCGGGTGCCGCGGGAGACGTTGCGTCGCAGCGCCTCGGGCAGGGTCTGCAGGAGCTCGGTGCGCATCAGCGGTGCCTCGTCGGACAGCGGGTTGGCCAGTGCCAGCGCGCGGCGGCGCTCGTCGTCCAGCGGCAGCCCCAGCTCGTCGAAGCGGTCCTGCCCGACGAACGGGTAGGTCAGCACCTCGGACAGACCCTGCCCGGCCAGGACCGACGCCACCACGCGCCTGAGGCGCTGCGCATGGGTGAGGCCGCGACCTCCCGTCGGCGACGGGACGACGGAGGGGATCCGGTCGTACCCGTCGATGCGGGCGACCTCCTCGACCAGGGTGGGCCCGTCCGTGAGGTCGGGGCGCCAGGACGGTGGGAGCACCGAGACCCTGTCGGAGGCGTCCTGGTCGGTGAGCGAGCAGCCGATCTCCGTCAGGACCTCGCGGACACGCTCGTGCGTGTAGTCGACGCCGACGTAGCGGGCCGGCAGGTCGAGGTCGAAGACGACCGGCGCACGTGCGACGCGGTGGTCCACGTCCGTCACCTCGGGGTCCGCGGTGCCTCCGCCGATCTCCACCAGCAGGTCCACCGCGAGCTGCGCGGCCACGGCGGTGACGTCGGGGTCGACACCCCGCTCGAAGCGCTTGGACGCCTCGGTCGACAGCCGGTGCCGCCGGGACGTGCGGGCGACCGTGCGGGCGTCGAAGTGCGCCGACTCGACGAGCACGTCCGTCGTGCCCGCCGAGACCTCGCTGGACTCCCCGCCCATGACCCCCGCGAGGGCCAGCACGGTGTCGGACCCGCCGTCGGTGACGAGGAGGTCCTCGGCGTCCAGCGTGCGGGTCACGTCGTCGAGCGTGCGCAACGTCTCGGCAGGTCTGGCACGACGCACCACGACCGGGCCGGAGAGCCTGGCCAGGTCGAAGGCGTGCAACGGCTGGCCCAGAGCCAGCATCACGTAGTTGGTGACGTCGACGGCCAGCGAGATGGGCCGCATGCCCGCTTCGAGGAGGCGGGTGGACATCCACCGCGGGGTCAGCCTCGACAGGTCCAGACCCTGCACGACGCGCGCCACGTAGCGGTCGCACCCCTCGACCCCGGACAGCGGGCTCTCGTCCGCCAGCCGCACGGCATACCCGCCCGTCGTCGCCGGGGGGACGGGAAGGTCGGCGGGGTCGGTGAAGGCCGCGCCGGTGGAGTGGGAGTACTCCCGTGCGATGCCGCGCAAGGAGAAGCAGTACCCACGGTCGGGGGTGACGTTGACCTCCACGACCTCACGGTCCAGCCCCAGCACGCCGATGAGGTCCTGCCCCGGCTCGAGATGCACCGCCTGCTCGCCGAGGTGCTCGGTCAGCACGATGATGCCCTCGTGGTCGTCCCCGAGCCCGAGCTCGCGGGAGGAGCAGATCATGCCCGCGCTCACGTGACCGTAGGTCTTGCGGGCACTGATCTCGAACCCTCCGGGCAGCACCCCGCCGGGCAGGATGACGGCGACGAGGTCGCCCTCGACGAAGTTGTGCGCCCCGCAGACGATGCCCTGGGGCTCACCGGTGCCGTTCGCCGCTCCGACGTCGACACGGCACCAGCTGATGGTCTTGCCGTTGCGCTGCGGCTCCTTGGTCAGCTCCAGGACCCGTCCGACGACGAGGGGCCCGGTGACCTCGCTGCCGTGCAGCGCCTCCTCCTCCAGACCCACCCGCACGAGGTCGGCCGCGATCCGCTCCCCGGTGACGTCCTCGGGCAGCGCGACGTACTCGCCCAGCCACTCCACTGGCACCCGCATCAGATCTCCATCCCGAACTGGGCGTTGAAGCGCACGTCACCCTCGATGAGCTCACGCATGTCGGCCACGCCGTTGCGGAACATCACCGAGCGCTCCACACCCATGCCGAAGGCGAACCCCTGGTAGCGCTCAGGGTCGATGCCGGTGGCACGCAGCACGTTGTGGTTGACCATGCCGCACCCGCCCCACTCGATCCACCCGGTGCCTCCGCACGTGCGACACGGTGTGGCGGCGGGCTCGCCCCGGCAGACGAAGCACACCAGGTCCATCTCGGCACTGGGCTCGGTGAACGGGAAGTAGGCCGGGCGCAGACGACTGGTGATGCCCTCGCCGAACAGCCCGTAGGCGAGCCGGTCGAGCGTTCCCTTGAGGTGGGCCATCGTGAGGCCCTCGTCGACGGCCAGCCCCTCCATCTGGTGGAAGACCGGGGTGTGGGTGGCGTCCAGCTCGTCGGTGCGAAACGTCTTGCCCGGCACGGCGACGTAGAGCGGCGCGCCACGCTCCAGGAGCGAGCGGGCCTGCACCGGCGAGGTGTGCGTGCGCAGGACCAGCCCGGCGTCAGCCGGGTCCACGAAGAAGGTGTCCTGCATCTGCCGCGCCGGGTGGTCGGTGTCGAAGTTCAGTGCGTCGAAGTTGAACCACTCGGCCTCCACGCCGGGGCCCTCGGCGATCTCCCAGCCCATGCCGACCATGACGTCCGCCATGCGCTCGGCGGTGAGCGGGACCGGATGGCGCCGTCCCAGGGGACGCCGACCGGGCACGGCGGTGAGGTCGAGCGCCTCCTCGACCAGGATCCGCTCGTCCCGCTCGACCTCCAGCTGTGCCTGTCGGCCCTTCAGCGCCTGGGTGACGGCCGCCCGGGCCTGACCGACGCGCTTGCCCGCCTCCGCCTTGGCGCTCGGTGGCAGCGCACCGATCTCACGGTTGGCGAGAGCCAGAGGAGATCGCTCTCCCGCGTGCGCGATGCGCACGGACTTGAGCTCCTCCAGGCTGCTCGCGGCGGCGATGGCGGCCAGTGCCGCTGTCAGGTCCTGCTCGATGACCGCCGGGTCGAGTGCGGCCACCTCGACGGGGTCGTAGTTCTTGTTGGGTCCGGACACCTGCGCAAGTCTAGGCAGAGCGGCGGGCCGCCGCGGACGCGTGGAGGCAGACGGTCGCGGCCATCGCCAGGTTGAGCGACTCCACGCGCACGATCGGGACCGCCACCGCCTGGTCACAGGCCCGCAGCACGTCCTCCCCCAGACCCTGCGCCTCGTTGCCCAGCACCCAGGCGTGCGGCGTGCTGAGGTCCGCGTCCGGCAGCATCGTCTGCCCGGTCCCGTCCGCAGCCAGCAGCCGCAGGCCGGCCTCCTTGCACAGACGCAGCAGGTCGGGCAGCGGGGTCCCGGTGCTGACGGGCAGGTGGAAGAGGGCACCGACCGTGGACCGCACCACCTTCGGGTTGTAGACGTCGACACTGGCGTCGCTCACGAGGACCGCGGCAGCTCCGAAGGCGTCAGCGCCGCGGATCACGGTCCCGGCGTTGCCGGGGTCACGCACGTTCGCCAGGAGCACGACATACCCGGAGCGCCCCGCCGCCTCCAGGGCTCGGGCCGCGTCGACGCCGACCTCGCGGGCCACCGCGACCACGCCCTGCGGGTGGGGTGTGTCAGCCATGGCCGCGAGCACCTGCGGCGTGCAGTGCTGCAGCCGCACCCGACCGGCCGCCGCCTCCTCCACCAGATCCGCGTGCCGGTCCGCGGCCTCGGCGGTCAGGTAGACCGACTCGGCGTGGTCGCAGGCATGCACCAGCAGCTCGCGCACCGCCTGCGGCCCTTCGACCAGGAAACGCCCGGTGCGCCGCCGGACAGCCCGACGCCCCAGTGCCGTGACCTGCCTGACCCGTTCGCTGCGTGGGTTGTCCAGCAGCGGCAGGTCGGCGGTCAAGGTCCTGGGGCGTCGTAGCCGGCGTCGGACGGCTCAGGCGGCGGAGGAGTCGCCGGAGGCCTGGGCCGGGACGTTGGCCTTGGCGATCTCGACCAGGGCGGCGAACGCGGCCTCGTCGTTCACCGCGAGCTCGGCCAGCATGCGCCGGTCGACCTCGACCTCGGCGGCCTTCAGGCCCTGGATGAAGCGGTTGTAGGTCATGCCGTGAGCGCGGGCTCCGGCGTTGATGCGCTGGATCCACAGCCGACGGAAGTCGCCCTTGCGGGCCCGACGGTCGTTGTAGCTGTAGACCAGGGAGTGGGTGACCTGCTCCTTGGCCTTGCGGTAGAGCCGCGAGCGCTGGCCGCGGTAACCGCTGGCGCGCTCCAGGACGACCCGGCGCTTCTTGTGGGCGTTGACCGCCCTCTTCACGCGTGCCACGTGAGTACTCCTTGCAAGTCAGTAGGGGTGGTGCAGTGGTGCCGGAAGCCTGCGGTCTCTCAGAGACCGAGCAGCTTCTTGGCCTTCTTGGTGTCGGCCGGGGCCACGACGACGTCGTTGGCCAGGCGCCGGGCGGCTCGGGAGCTGCGCTCCTGGAACTTGTGGACGTGGCGGGCGCGCTGGCGCATCACCTTGCCCGACCCGGTCACGCGGAAGCGCTTCTTGGCGCCACTGTGCGTCTTCATCTTCGGCATGGTGCCGATCTCCTTGCTCTTCGTGCCGCGCCCCGTCAGGGACGCCGCGTGTGCATCACTCGTGCGGACGTGCCGGACCCGGACAGTGACCCTGTCCGGCCGCGGCCGCGTCGGATGTCAGCTCGTGGAGACCTCGGTGGTCTCGGCCGACGGGTCCTGCTGCTCGTCCTGCCCGCCCTCGCCGTGCTGGGCCTGGGCGGCCCGCTCGGCGTCGCGGCGCTTCTCGCTGCGCACGACGGTCTTCTTCTTGGACGGACCGAGGACCATCACCATGTTGCGACCGTCCTGCTTGGGTGAGCTCTCGACGAAGCCGAGCTCGGCGACGTCCTCGGCCAGGCGCTGCAGCAGCCGGAAGCCCAGCTCGGGGCGCGACTGCTCGCGACCGCGGAACATGATGGTGACCTTCACCTTGTCCCCCGCCTTGAGGAAGCGCTCGACGTGGCCCTTCTTGGTGCCGTAGTCGTGCGCGTCGATCTTCGGGCGGAGCTTGATCTCCTTGATGACGGTGTTGACCTGGTTCTTCCGGGCCTCCCGCGCCTTCATGGCGGCTTCGTACTTGTACTTGCCGTAGTCCATGAGCTTGGCGACCGGGGGACGTGCCATCGGGGCCACCTCGACGAGGTCGAGGTCCGCCTCGGCGGCCAGGCGCAACGCGTCCTCGACGCGCACGATCCCGACCTGTTCACCGTTGGGGCCGACCAACCGCACCTCGGGAACCCGGATGCGGTCGTTGATACGAGGCTCGCTGATGTGCTTGCTCCTTCGTCATGTCAGGTGTCCGACCCCGGGGACGAGAAAGGCCTCTCGGCACCGGGTGCGCGAGAGGCCTGGAGATCCTCGGCGAGTGGGACGACACGGCGGGTATGCCGGGTCGTCGGCACTCCTCGACGGGCGAAGGTGCCACTCGGACCGGGACCCGGCGACCTGGACGGTCGGCGCGGGTGGAAACTCGAGGCTTCTCTTGCACTGTGGCCGGCCGGGACGAGCACCGGACACGTGGTCGGCTCCCAGGGTAGCAGCGGGTCGAGCCGGCAGACCAATCAGGCGGCACGACGGCGCGCTCGCGACAGCACGACCCGGCGCGCCTGCACCGCAGTCACGGCTCCTGCCGCGACGGCGACGTCGACTCCCCCGACGACGACGAAGCCGCCGGAGGCGCCCCAGACGTCGACGGCCATGCCGGCCCACGGCGCCCCTGCTGCGCTGCCGGCCGTCATCGCCGAGCCGTGCCGGCCCATCGCCTCGCCACGGGCCCGCTCCGGGACCACGCGGCTCAGGTCGTCCACCGTCGCGGTGATCGTCGGCGCACACACCAGGCCGGCCACCAGGGCCAGCACGGCGAGCTGGCCGACCGATCGTCCCAGCGCCATCGGCACGGTCAGGGCTCCCAGCGCGCCGCGCAGCAGGGAGGGCGACAGTGCCCGCGGCCAGGCGACCGGCACCCGTTCACGACGCCGGTGCGGTTGAACCGTTCCAGTTTTCATGATCGGGTGGCCTCCATGCCCACCACCGACCCCGCAACCGAGGGACGGGGGTCCGATGCCACCGCGCTGCTGCGAGCGGCCGCGCTGCGGGTCACTGCGCCCCGGGTGGCCGTCATCGGCGTCGTGCGGGACCACCCCCACGTGGACGCCGGCACCGTGGTCGGGACGACGCGGGAGCGCGCCGGCTGGATCTCGGTGCAGGGGGTCTACGACGTGCTGGCGACCCTCACGGATGCCGGGATCCTGCGACGGGTGCAGCCGGCCCGGTCCCCTGCACGCTACGAGATGGAGCTCGGGGACAACCACCACCACCTGGCCTGCCGCACGTGTGGCGGGCTGCGCGACGTGCCGTGCCCCGTCGGCGCCGCGCCCTGCCTGGCACCCGGGGAGGCGGAGGGTTTCGTCGTCGACGAGGCCGAGGTCGTCTTCTGGGGCACCTGTGCGCGGTGCCGGGACACGGCGCCGCACTGACCGAGAAGGACCCGACCGAGAGGACAGCATGACCGACCCACACACCGGATCGACCACCGACACCGGAGCCCCCGCACCGAGCGACCGCAACAGCCTCACGGTCGGCGCGGACGGCCCGATCCTGCTGCACGACGTGCACTTCCTCAACCAGATGGCGCACTTCAACCGGGAGCGTGTGCCGGAGCGCAACGTGCACGCCAAGGGCGGCGGCGCCTTCGGGGTCTTCGAGACCACCCACGACGTGTCCGCCTACACCAGGGCCGCGCTCTTCCAGCCCGGCGTGCGCACCGACATGCTGGCACGCTTCAGCACCGTCGCCGGGGAGCAGGGCTCACCCGACACCTGGCGTGACCCGCGGGGCTTCGCGCTGAAGTTCTACACCAGCGAGGGCAACTACGACCTCGTGGGCAACAACACCCCGATCTTCTTCATCCGCGACACGATGAAGTTCCCGCACTTCATCCGGTCACAGAAGCGCCGCGGTGGCAACGGGCTGCGGGACAACCACATGCAGTGGGACTTCTGGACCCTGAACCCGGAGTCGGCGCACCAGGTCACCTACCTCATGGGAGACCGGGGCATCCCGGCCTCCTGGCGGGAGATGAACGGGTACGGCTCACACACCTACATGTGGGTCAACGCCCAGGGCGAGAAGTTCTGGGTGAAGTACCACTTCCACAGCGACCAGGGGGTGCGCGGCCTCACGGGCGAGGAGGCCACCCGCATCGCGGGCGAGGACGCAGACTTCCACCGGCGAGACCTCTACGACGCCATCGACGCCGGCGACCACCCCAGCTGGACGCTGTCGGTGCAGGTCATGCCCTACGAGGAGGCCCGCACCTACCGCATCAACCCGTTCGACCTGACCAAGGTCTGGCCGCACGCCGACTACCCGCTCATCCCGGTCGGGACGATGACCCTCGACCGCAACGTCGAGAACTTCTTCGCCGAGATCGAGCAGGCCGCCTTCGAGCCCTCCGCCGTCGTGCCGGGCATCGGGTTCTCCCCCGACAAGATGCTGCTCGGGCGGGCGTTCGCGTATGCCGACACGCACCGGCACCGCATCGGTCCCAACTACCTGCAGCTGCCGGTCAACCAGCCCAGGCAGGTGCAGCACCACAACACCTACACCTTCGACGGCGCGATGGCCTACCAGCACAGCGGCGATGCACCCGTCTACGCCCCCAACAGCGAGGGTCGCGGCTACGCCGACCAGACGGGGCAGATGGACGACTCGTGGGAGTCCGACGGCGCCATGGTGCGGCAGGCCTACACCCTGCGTGCGGACGACGACGACTTCAGCCAGGCGGGTGCGCTGGTGCGTGAGGTCTGGGACGACCAGCAGCGTGCCGACTTCGTCGACAACGTCGCGGGGCACCTGCTCGGAGGTGTCAAGGGCGACGTGCTGGAGCGCGCCTTCGGCTACTGGAAGAGCGTCGACGCCGACACGGGCGCCCGCATCGAGGCCAGGGTGCGGGCTCGCGTCGGAGGCACCAACCCCGGCGGGGAGGACGACCAGGCGCGCGCCGAGGCCGCCGGAGCCCCGGCCGATGAGGACACGCACGCGTCGACACCCCCGCACTGACCTCGCGACGGCTCGCCCCGACGAGCCGCGGTAGGTCGGCCCGGAGCACTGCTGCTCCGGGCCGACCTACCGGGCGACGGGGAGGACGGCTCAGGCTGTGCGCAGCCGGAAGGCGACGGCGTCGATCCGGGCACGCACCTCGCCGTCGGCGGCGACCTGCTCCCCCAGCCCGGTCACCAGGGCCTGCACCGCCTGCTGGTCGAGCCCGGGAGGCACCGTGAGGGTGACCTGCAGCGCACCGTGCGGGCCGGCTGACAGCTCATGTCCGGCGACCCGGTCCTCTGCGGCCACCGCCCGGGCGACCGCAGCCTGGACCTGCTCGTCCTCATGGGCCGGCACCCACGGCCTGCCCATCGCCAGGGCCCACACCATCGAGGGGCGCAACGCGCGAGAGACCCCGGCGACGTCGAGCACGATCACCTGACAGCCTTCCTGCACCGCGGCGAGGGCGGCCCGTTGGGCGCTCACCGGCACTGGGCGTGCGTCCGGGTCCCAGTCGGCGAGGGTGGCGAGGCTGGTGAAAGCAGGCAGGGCCTTCTGTCCGTCCGGCGCGACGAGGGTGACCGCCGCCATGTCAGTGCTGACGTCCCGGGCCAGCCCCGCGCTCTCGTCGACCTCCCCGGCGACCGCGACCACCGGCACCAGCAGCCGAGCGCCGGCCACAGCAGCCACGAGCCCCACCTCCTCCCCCGGGTCCGCCAGTGCCGCCGCGAGGGCCGGGTCGGCCTGTCCCAGGTCGTCGTCGAACCCGGTGCCCGTCAGTGTGCGGCCAGCCCAGGGCACCCCTGCCGTGTCGTGCCCGCCCGCGGGGTCGTGCCCGTCGAAGCGCCCGGCCATCAGCGCGCCACCTCGAGCGCCTCTGCCAGGGTGAACGCTCCCTCGTGCAGGGCGGCGCCGAGCACCAGTCCCTGGACGCCGTCGGGCACCAGGGCCCGGAGCGCCCGGACGTCGGCCAGGTCGCTGATCCCCCCGGAGGCGATCACCCGGGCATGCGCAGCCAGTGCCACGGCGTGGAACAGGTCGATGTCCGCCCCCAGGCGACGACCGTCACGGTTGGCGTCGGCGACCACGAACGTGCTCACCGGCACGTCGTGCAGCGCGTGCAGCACCTCGGTGAGGGTCCCGAGCCGGACGTCGACTCCCCGGGCCACGACGTCCCCGTCACGCACGTCGAGCCCCACCGCGATGCGGCTGCCGTGCTCGGCCACCACGGCCCGCACCCAGGGGAGGTCGGCCACGGCGGTGCTGGCGAGGTTGACGCGCTCGGCGCCGGTCGCCAGGGCTGCACGCAGTGTCGCGTCGTTGTCGATGCCTCCGGAGACCTGCACCGGCACCGGCACCGCAGCGACGACCGACGCCAGCACGTCACGGTTGGTCCCCCGGGCGAAGGCCTGGTCGAGGTCGACCAGGTGGATCCACTCGGCACCCTCCTGGACCCACCGTCGCGCCACGGCCCGCGGGTCGGCGTCGGCGCCCGCTGCGACCTGGGTGGCCCGACCGCCGGCGACGTCGACAGCGGGGAGCAGGGTCAGCGACGTCACGCGTCCACCCCCAGCTCACGACGCAGCAGGACCGCGTCCTTGACGGCGTCCTCGAAGTAGGCGACCTCGCGGGGGTCGGGCTGGTGCACCTGCGCACGGGGCAGGTCCTCGGCCGAGGCCGGGTCGAGCAGCAACGGCCCGCCGGGCAGTCCCAGCACGGCCAGCACCGCGCTGAGCAGCCGCGCCGGCGGGTGGTGCCGCTCCGCGAGCATCGACGTGAGCTCGGCCCGTGAGCCTCCCCCGGCCGCCGACACGACCTGCTGAGGGGTCGCGATCTGCACCCCCGGCGGTCGCAGCACGCCTCGCTCGGGGTCCCAGACGACCCAGCGCACCTGACGACGCCAGTGCCGCGACTGGACGGTCAGCACGGCACGCCCGTCGATCACCCAGCAGCCGAGGGTCGGCGCCAGACGGGTCGGCGCCGGTCGCGCCGCGCACAGCGTCGCGGCGTCGTCGTAGGGGGCTGCGACGGCGGGGCGGCCGCGCGGCACGAGCACCGTCCGCCCTTCCAGCGGCGCCACGACGACCGGCACCACGCCCTTGGCCGCCCACGCCAGGAGCTCGCCGACGGGTGCCTGGGAGAGCAGGATGCCGTGGGCGGACACGGCCGGGCGGGGGGTCACGGTCTGTTCGCTCGGGGTCACCGCGCCATCCTACGAACGGGTCGGCCGGTAGGACCTGGTCGTGGCCGTCGGCATCTGCTGGCCGTAGAACAGACGCTCCACGACGTGGCGTGCGCGACGCGCCTGACGGCGCCAGTCGCCCGCCAGGTCGGCACCGTGTCCGGGCGCGCGCCCGAGGATGCGGGCCATGCCCTCCGCGTCCCTGAGGTCACTGGGCACCGAGTCGACCGGCCGGCCGCGCCAGAGGACCCCGACGTCGCGCAGCCGCGAGGCCAGCTGCCACGACTCACGGAGCACCTGCGCGTCCGAGGCGTTGACCAGGTCGGCCTCCCATGCTGCGCGCAGGGCAGCCAGCGTGCCGGTCGTGCGGAGCCCGGGCACGGTGGCGGCGTGCTGCAGCTGCATCAGCTGCACCACCCACTCGACGTCGGTGAGCCCCCCGAGGCCGAGCTTGAAGTGGGTGCGCGGGTCTGCCCCCCTGGGCAGGCGCTCGGCCTCCATCCTGGCCTTGAGCTTGCGCATCTGCCGCAGGCCCACCTGGTCGAGGCCCTGCTCGGGCCAGCGCAACGGGTCGATGAGGGCTGTGTAGTCGGCGGCCAGCGACTCCTCACCGGCCACGACCCGGGCACGCAGGAGCGCCTGGGCCTCCCAGCCGGCGGACCAGCGCTCGTAGTAGGTGGCGAAGGAGTCGAGGCTGCGCACCAGGGGACCAGACCGGCCCTCGGGGCGCAGGTCGGCGTCGAGCTCGAGGGTCGGGTCGGGGCCGTGTCCAGCCAGGCCCTTGTGCAGCTCGGTGACGACCTCGGAGGCCTGCTCCCCGTGGTCGGCCCCGGCGTCGCCTCCGGTCGCCGAGCCGGGCGTGGGCCGGAAGCAGTACATGACGTCGGCGTCGCTGGTGTAGCCGAGCTCGCGCCCTCCCAGCCGTCCCATGCCGATGACGATGAGCTCGATGCCGAGCTCGGCACCCCGCCGCTGCTCGACGATGCGCCTGGCCGCCTCGAGGGAGGCACCGATGTAGGCGTCGGTGAGCGCGGTCAGCGCGGCACGGACCTCTGCCTCCTCTCCTCCGCCGACCAGGTCGGTCAGCACGATGCGCACCAGCTCGCGGGCCCGCACGGCCCGGATCGCCTGGAAGATGTCGGCCGGCTCCTGCTGGCGCTGTGCAGCCGCCGACATGCGGGTCACCAGCGTCTCCAGCGGAAGGGGCGCCAGCCCGTGCGGGTCTCCCAGCAGCGCGACCGTCTCCGGCGACTTGATGAGCAGGTCCACGGCATACCGGCTGCTGGACAGGACCCGGGCCAGCCGTTGGGCAGCGGTGCCCTCGTCGCGCAGCATGCCGAGGTACCAGTGCGTCGTGCCCAGGCTGTCACTGATCCGCCGGAAGGCCAGGAGGCCGGCGTCGGGGTCGGCACCGTCGGCGAACCAGCCCAGCATGACCGGCAGGAGGGTGCGCTGGATCGTCGCCCTGCGGCTCACCCCGGAGGTGAGCGCCTCCAGGTGCCGCAGTGCGCCGGCGGGGTCACGGAAGCCGAGCGCGGCCAGCCGGGTGCGGGCGGCCTCGGGGGACAGACGCAGGTGGTCGGGGCTCAGCTTGGCCACCGCCTGCAGCAACGGGCGGTAGAACAGCCGCTCGTGCAGCCGGCGCACCTCTCGCTGCTGGCTCCGCCACCGCTGGACGACGGCCCGCTCGGCCTCGCCACGCTCACCCAGCGACCTGCCCAGACGGCGCAGGTCGGCGTCGGAGGTCGGCATGAGATGGCTGCGCTTCATGCGGTGCAGCTGGATGCGGTGCTCCAGGGCCCGCAGCAGCCGGTAGGACTCGGCCAGGGCGGCAGCGTCCTCGCGCCCGACATAGCCGCCGTCGCGCAGGGCGGCCAGCGCCTCCAGCGTCGTGCCGGAGCGGAGGGTCTCGTCGGCGCGCCCATGCACCAGCTGCAGCAGCTGGACGCTGAACTCGATGTCGCGGAGCCCACCGGGCCCGAGCTTGAGCTGGCGGTCGGCCTCGGCCGAGGGGACGTTCTGCTCGACCCGGCGTCGCATCGCCTGCACGCCCTCGACGAACCCGTCGCGGCTGCCGGCCTCCCAGACCAGCGGCTGCACGATGTCCAGCCACTCCTGTGCCAGCGCGGTGTCACCGGCGATGGGACGTGCCTTCAGCAGCGCCTGGAACTCCCAGGTGTTGGCCCAGCGCTGGTAGTACTCGCGGTGCGAGGCGAGGCTGCGGATGAGCGGCCCCTGCTTGCCCTCGGGCCGCAGAGCGGCGTCGACCTGCCACAGAGACCCCTCCCCCGTGGCCTGGCTGCAGATCCGCATGACCGCGCTCGCCAGGGTGGTCGCGGCCCGCATCGCCTCGGTCTCGTCGGCTCCTTCCGAGGGAGCCCCGAGGAAGATCACGTCGACGTCGCTGATGTAGTTGAGCTCGCGCCCTCCACACTTGCCCATGCCGATGACGCTGAGGCGACACCGGTCTGCGTCCTCGACGTCGTTGCGGGCCACGTGCAGCGCGGCCTCGACCGCGGCCCCGGCGAGGTCCGCCAGCGCGGCGGCCGCCACCGGGACGGCCTCCAGCGGGTCCTGGGTGGTGAGGTCCGTGACGGCGACGCGCAGCAGCTCCCGGCGGTAGGCGACCCGGAGCGCGTCGGCGCCCGCCCGGCCGGACAGCCCGTGCACCGCCTCGACGATCGCCGACGGCTGCGGCGCCGAGCCGTCGGCGGCGTCACGCAGGTGCTCCGGGTGCTTGACGAGGTGGTCGGTGAGGGCCGACGAGGCGCCCAGCACGGCCAGCACCCGTTCCCGGCCCGCCCCGGGCACGGACAGCAGCCGTGCCGCGTCGGCGTCGTGCTCGACGAGGCGCACGAGACCGAGCGCGGCCTCGTTGGGGTCGGCGACAGCGCCGAGGTCCGAGATCAGCGCACCCTCGTCGGTGTCGGCGTCCATCTGGTCCAGCGCCGCTGCGATGAGGCTGCCCGCCCGCCGTGCCTGGGTGAAGCCTGCCCGCGCCAGGTCGGCAACCGCGACCTCCGGGGTGCTCCGTCCGGTCACAGCCGCACCAGGTAGCGATCCAGCTCGAACGGTGTCACCTGGGAGCGGTAGTCGGACCACTCCTGCCACTTGTTGCGCAGGAAGAAGTCGAACACCTGCTCACCGAGCGTCTCGGCGACGAGCTCGCTCTCCTCCATGATCGCCACGGCCTCACCGAGCGACTGGGGCAGCGGGTCGATGCCCATCGCCCGTCGCTCGCCCTCGGTGAGCGACCAGACGTCGTCCTCGGCCTCCTCCGGCAGCTCGTAGCCCTCCCGGATGCCCTTGAGCCCGGCGGCGAGCACCATCGAGTAGGCGAGGTAGGGGTTGCAGGCCGAGTCGATGGAGCGGACCTCCAGGCGACGTGAGTGCCCCTTGCCGATCGAGTACATCGGCACCCGCAGCAGGGCGCTGCGGTTGTTGTGCCCCCAGCACACGTAGGCCGGCGCCTCGCCGCCGCCCCAGAGCCGCTTGTAGGAGTTGACCCACTGGTTGGTGACAGCGCAGATCTCCCGCGCGTGCATCAGGACCCCGGCGGCGAACCGGCGGCCCGTCTGGCTGATCTCGTACTTCGCGGAAGGCTCGTAGAACGCGTTGGTGTCGCCCTCGAAGAGGGACACGTGGGTGTGCATGCCGGACCCGGGCTGACCGTAGAGCGGCTTGGGCATGAAGGAGGCCAGCGCACCGTGCTGGAGCGCCACCTCCCGCACGACGGTGCGGAAGGTCATGATGTTGTCCGCCATCGACAGCGCGTCGGCATACCGCAGGTCGATCTCGTTCTGCCCGGGGCCGCCCTCGTGGTGGCTGAACTCCACCGAGATCCCCATCTCCTCCAGCATGGTGATCGCGGCGCGGCGGAAGTCGTGGCCGTCCCCCCGGGCCACGTGGTCGAAGTAGCCGGCCTGGTCCACCGGAACGGGTGCGGTGCCCGGCTCGTAGGGCTCCTTGAACAGGTAGAACTCGATCTCCGGGTGGGTGTAGAAGGTGAAGCCGTCGTCGGCCGCCGCGTCGAGCGCACGCTTGAGCACGTGTCGGGGGTCGGTCATCGAGGGTGTGCCGTCGGGCATGAGGATGTCTGCGAACATGCGGGCCGTGCCCGGGTTGTCCCCTCGCCACGGGAGCACCTGGAAGGTGCTCGCATCGGGCTGGACGATCATGTCGGCCTCGTACACCCGGGTGAAGCCCTCGATGGCGCTGCCGTCGAAGCCGATCCCCTCCGTGAAGGCCTGCTCGAGCTCGGCCGGCGCCACGGCCACCGACTTGAGGGCACCGAGGATGTCGGTGAACCACAGCCGCACGAAGCGGATGTCGCGTTCCTCGATGGTGCGAAGCACATACTCCTGCTGGCGATCCATGCCCTCATCCTGCCCTACGAGCAGCCAGTCGTGCCGGGGCCTGCAACACTGTGGCGCGTGGAGTTTCTGAGCGTCTACGACCAGGGGTTCGCCCGGGTCGCCGCGTGCACCCTGCCGGTGGCCATCGCCGATCCGGCCACCAACGGCGCGCGCACCATCGCGGTGGCGCGGGAGTGCCACGACGAAGGGGCCGCGCTCGCGGTCTTCCCCGAGCTCGGCATCAGCGGCTACGCGATCGAGGACCTGCTGATGCAGGACGCGGTGCTCGACGCCGTCGACGCGGCCCTGGCCGAGGTGGTCCAGGCCAGTGCCGGCCTGGTGCCGGTGCTCGTCGTCGGTGCACCGCTGCGCCACGGGAACCGCCTCTACAACTGCGCCGTCGTCGTGCACCGTGGCCAGGTCCTGGGGGTGGCACCCAAGTCCTACCTGCCGAACTACCGCGAGTACTACGAGAAGCGTCACTTCGCCCCCGGCGCCGACCAGCACGGTGGCACCGTCCGTGTCGGAGGCGTCGACGTGCCGTTCGGCCCAGACCTGATCTTCTCCGCCACGGACGTGCCGGGGCTGCACCTGCACGTCGAGGTGTGCGAGGACGTGTGGGTGCCCATCCCCCCGAGCCGCGAGGCGGTGCTGGCCGGGGCGACCGTGGTGGCCAACCTCTCCGGCAGCCCGATCACGATCGGCAAGTCCGCGGAGCGGCACGCGCTGTGCGCCGAGGCCAGCGCCCGCGGGCTGTGCGGCTACGTCTACACCTCCGCCGGGGAGGGCGAGTCGACGACGGACCTGTCCTGGGACGGCCAGACGATGATCCACGAGCTCGGGGTGATGCTGGCAGACTCCGAGCGGTTCGCGCTGGGAGCACAGCGCTCCGTCGCGGACGTCGACCTGCACCGCATCCGACAGGAGCGGCTGCGCCAGGGGTCCTTCGACGACAACCGGGTCGCCTTCGCGGACCGGACCTCCCGCTTCCGCACCGTGCCCTTCAGGCTCGACCCCCCGCGCACCGACATCGGTCTGCGCCGTCACCTGGACCGGTTCCCGTTCGTGCCCGACGACCCCGCCGAGCTGGCGCAGGACTGCTACGAGGCCTACAGCATCCAGGTCTCCGGTCTGGAGCGTCGGCTCACCGCCATCGGCCACCCGAAGATCGTGATCGGCGTCTCGGGCGGGCTGGACTCGACCCACGCGCTGATCGTGGCGGCACGCGCGATGGACCGTCTGGGCCGGCCCCGCAGCGACATCCTCGCCTACACCCTCCCGGGCTTCGCGACCTCGGAGCACACCAAGGACAACGCGACCGCCCTCTCACACGCGCTGGGGGTGACCTTCGAGAAGATCGACATCCGGCCGGCGGCCCGACAGATGCTCGCCGACATGGACCACCCGTTCGCCGCTGGGGAGCCCGTCTACGACGTGACCTTCGAGAACGTGCAGGCCGGGCTGCGCACCGACTACCTCTTCCGGCTCGCCAACCAGCTCGGCGGCATCGTTCTCGGCACCGGTGACCTGTCCGAGCTCGCGCTGGGCTGGGCGACCTACGGGGTCGGCGACCACATGTCGCACTACACGGTCAACCCCGGTGTGCCCAAGACGCTCATCCAGCACCTCATCCGCTGGGTCGTCTCCGAGGGACTGTTCGCCGACGAGGTCGGCGAGGTCCTGCAGTCGATCCTGGACACCGAGATCACGCCAGAGCTGGTCCCCGCGGGCGAGGGCGAGGGGCCGCAGAGCACCGAGGAGAAGATCGGTCCCTACGAGCTGCAGGACTTCCACCTGCACCACGTCGTCCGCTACGGCTTCCCGCCGAGCCGGGTCGCCTTCCTGGCCTGGCACGCCTGGCGGGACGCCGACGCCGGTGCGTGGCCTCCCGGCTTCCCCGTGGAACAGCGCAGGAGCTACGACCTGGCGGAGATCCGTCATTGGCTGGAGCTCTTCCTCCAGCGCTTCTTCGCCTTCAGCCAGTTCAAGCGCTCCGCGCTGCCCAACGGCCCCAAGGTGTCCCCCGGTGGGGCGGTCTCCCCGCGTGGGGACTGGCGGGCGCCCTCGGACGGCAACGCCGCAGCCTGGCTGGCCGAGCTCGAGGCGCACGTGCCGCACACGCTCTGACCGGCCACCCCTGCGGCCGGTCGCGTCAGCCGAGGTCGGCCACCGCCGCGGTGTATGCGGTGTGCAGCGCAGCCAGGTCGGCGCGGTGGTCGGCGATGCGGCAGCCCAGCCCGTTGCGCCTGACCAGGATCCCCTCCTCGGCCCAGTGCGGACGGGCTCGGTCGAGCAGGTCGGCGCCGAGGTCGCCGTGGCTGCTCACAACCCGCCACCAGGCGACGCCGGAGCCGTACAGCCGCATGACCGTGCCGACCTGGCGGGGCCCGGTGCCGACCAGCGCTGCGACGTCGCCGTAGGACACCACACGGCCGGGCGGCACCTGCTCCACGGCGCGCAGGACCCGCTCGACCACGACCTCGTCCACATGACCGACGCTAGCGCGGTGTCCGCGCCCGGTCGTCCACACCGTCGGGGAGACCGCCTACGCTGGCGCGCATGAGCGATCTCACCGTCGGGTACGCCGCCATGCTCGAGCAGTTCCACCCCACCGAGGCCGTGGAGCTCACCGCCTACGCCGAGCAGCGCGGCTTCTCGGGGTGCATGGCGGCCGACCACTTCCAGCCCTGGGTGCCGCAGCAGGGCCAGTCGGCGTTCGTGTGGAACGTGCTCGCCGCGGTGGGCGAGCGCACTACCGGCGACATGGGGCCGGGTGTGGTGTGCCCCAGCTTCCGCTGGCACCCCGCGATGGTCGCCCAGGCCGCAGCCACCCTCGAGGCGATGTACCCCGGGCGTTCCTGGCTCGGGGTCGGCGCCGGGGAGGCACTCAACGAGCACGTGGTGGGTGGCTACTGGCCGGAGGCGGGCGAGCGCTCACGCAGGATGTTCGAGGCCGTCGAGGTGATCAACAGGCTCTTTGTCGCGAGCCTCGAGGACAAGGACGTCAAGCACTCCGGCGAGTTCTTCACCATGGAGACGACCCGGCTGTGGACCATGCCCGAGCAGGCACCGCCGATCCTGGTCGCCACCGCCGGACCCGTCAACGCGAAGCGGACCGGCAGGTTCGCCGACGGCATCATCACGGTCGGCGCACCACTGGAGAAGGTCGACATGCTCTTCGGGAAGTTCGCCGAGGGGGCGCGCGAGGCGGGCAAGGACCCGGACACGATGCCGAAGGTGCTGCAGCTGCACCTGTCGTGGGCGGACACCGACGAGCAGGCCCTCAGCAACGCCCTGACCGAGTGGCCCAACGGCGGCATGAAGTTCGCCAAGGCCGACATCCGCTCGCCGCACGACTTCGCGGCGATGGCCGCGCTGGTGCGGGAGGAGGACTTCGCGGGCCGGATGGTGGTCTCCAGCGACCCGGACGAGCACCGCGCCTCCATCCAGAGGTTCGTCGACCTCGGGTTCGACCGCATCTACCTGCACAACGTCGGGCGCAACCAGCGCGAGTGGATCGACGTGTTCTCCGAGCAGGTGCTGCCCAGGCTCGTGCGGTGAGCACCCGCTGGCTGCACCTGGCCGACGACGACCATGTGGCGGGCTACGACCGGCGCACGGAGGCGCACCTGGCCGAGGTCGCAGCGGCCGGACGCAGCGTGCACGGCGAGGCGGACCTCGTCGACGGACTGCTCGACAGACAGGGAGACGTCCTCGACCTGGGGTGCGGCACCGGGCGGGTCGCCTGGCGTCTGGCCGAGCTCGGACACCGCGTGGTGGGGGTCGACCTGGACCCGCGCATGCTGGGGTCCGCACGTGCCCGGGACGCCGAGGTCGCACCGCCGACGTGGGTCACGGACGACCTCACGGCATACCGGGGTGAGCCGGTCGACGTGGTGCTCCTGGCCGGCAACGTGGTGCCCCTGGTGGGCTCGGACCACCTGCAGGTCCTGACCCGGGCGGTCGTGCACCACCTGCGGCCGGGGGCGCTGCTCGTCAGCGGGTTCGGTCTGGACGAGGAGCACCTGCCGGACGGGTGCCCGGTCATGCCCCTCACCGACCTCGACCGCGCCTGCGACGCCTCCGGCCTGCAGCTGCTGGCCCGCTGGGGCACCTGGCACGGCGAGCCGCTCACCGGCGACTACGCGGTCAGCGTGCACACCCTCAGCCGTTGAGCGGGTTGCTGTCCCAGTCGTCGGCCTCCGGGTCACCGGACTCCCAGGCGGCGTCCGCGCGGTCCTGCTCGTCCCAGGCCTCGGTGCGCTGCGCCGCCTTGTCCAGCGCCGTCTGGGCCTCCTCGCGCGTCTCGTAGGGGCCCATCAGCGAGTCGGCACGGGCGCGACCCGGGTCGTCGTGCTCCTCGACCTCGCGGGTGCTGATGTTGAACCAGTACTGCATCCCATCCTCCTCGGGCAGAGACGACACCTAGACTTCACCGTATGCCGAGTGCCACCGCAACCCTGACTCCCGGCCGGATCTCCCCTCGTCGCGCCGTGCCCTCGTCCATCGTCCGTCCCGAGTACGTCGACCGGCCGGCACCCGCGAAGTTCACCGGGTCCGACGTGAAGAGCCCTGAGGTCATCGAGGCCATGCGGGTCGCCGGCCGCATCGCGGCCCAGGCGCTCGAGGTGTGCGGCAACGCCGTGGCCCCCGGGGTGACCACCGACGAGATCGACCGGCTGGGGCACGAGTTCCTCCTCGACCACGGCGCCTACCCCTCGACGCTGGGCTACCGCGGCTTCCCGAAGTCGCTGTGCACCTCGGTCAACGAGGTGATCTGTCACGGCATCCCGGACGACCGGCCTCTGCAGGAGGGCGACATCTGCAACATCGACATCACCGCATACATCGGTGGTGTCCACGGTGACAACAACGCCACCTTCCTGGTCGGCGAGGTGGACGAGGAGTCGCGGCTCCTCGTCGAGCGCACCCGGGAGGCACTGGCCCGAGCCATCAGGGCGGCACGGCCCGGACGGCAGGTCAACGTGATCGGCCGCGTCATCGAGTCCTACGCCAAGCGCTTCGGCTACGGAGTGGTCCGCGACTACACAGGGCACGGTGTCGGCGAGGCCTTCCACTCGGGTCTGGTCATCCCGCACTACGACTCGGCTCCCGACTACGACACCGTGATCGAGCCCGGCATGACGTTCACGATCGAGCCCATGCTCAACCTGGGCACCCCCGACTGGGTGGAGTGGGACGACGGCTGGACGGTCGTGACCGCCGACGGGTTGCGCTCCGCGCAGTTCGAGCACACCATCCTGATCACCGAGAGCGGTCCGGAGATCCTGACTCTGCCGTGAGCGGCCGGTCAGCCCCGACAGACGACGTCCAGGAGACACCATGACCAAGAAGCACGTGCTGGGGATCGACATCGGGGGCAGCGGCATCAAGGGTGCCCCCGTCGACCTCCAGGCAGGGCAGTTCGCCACCGACCGCGAGCGGGTCGACACCCCTGAGGACTCGACGCCGGAGGCGGTCGCCGAGCTGGTCGCCGAGGTGGCGAAGACCTTCAAGGGCGAGGTCGACAGCAAGGCACCGGTCGGGGTGGCCGTCCCGGCCGTGGTGCACCACGGCGTGGTGCGCACAGCCGCCAACATCGACCCCTCGTGGATCGGCACGGACGCCGAGGCGCTCTTCCGCACCGTGCTGGACCGCCCGGTCATCGTGGTCAACGATGCGGACGCGGCAGGGGCTGCCGAGATGCACTACGGCGCCGGCCGGGGCAGCGACGGCGTCGTGCTGGTCACCACGCTGGGGACTGGCATCGGCACCGCGCTCTTCCTGGGCGGCGAGCTGCTGCCCAACACCGAGCTCGGGCACGTGGAGCTCGACGGCCACGACGCCGAGACCCGCGCGGCCAACAGCGCGCGAGAGCGGGAGGAGCTGTCCTGGGAGGAGTGGGCCGAGCGGCTGCAGCGCTACTACGGCCACCTCGAGGACCTCTTCTGGCCGGACCTCGTCATCGTCGGCGGCGGGGTGTCGAAGAAGGCAGAGAAGTATCTCCCGCACCTCCATCTGCGCGCTCCCATCATCCCTGCGGAGCTGCGCAACGACGCAGGCATCATCGGTGCCGCCTGGCTCGCCAGCCACCACCGGTGACGGACCGCGTCGAGACCTACCAGGAGGTGTGGCGCGGGCGTCCCTCGTCGTAGCCGGCCGCGCCCTGGATGCCGACGACCACCCGGGAGTGGAACTCCCCGATGGTGCGGGCGCCGGCGTAGGTGAAGGCGCTGCGGACGCCTGAGGCGATCTGGTCGATGACGTCCTCGACCCCGGGTCGCTGTGGGTCGAGGTACATCTTCGAGGACGAGATCCCCTCCTCGAAGAGGGACGAGCGGGCCCGGTCGAACGCCGAGAGCTCCCGGGTGCGGTGGCGCACCGCTCGCGCCGAGGCCATGCCGAAGCTCTCCTTGTAGAGACGGCCGTCGGCGTCGCGCATGAGGTCACCGGGCGACTCGTGGGTGCCCGCGAACCACGACCCGACCATCACCGAGCCGGCACCGGCAGCGAGGGCCAGCGCCACGTCACGCGGGTACTTCACCCCTCCGTCCGCCCAGACATGGGCTCCGTCCGCCTTGGCCGCGGCAGCACACTCCAGCACCGCGGAGAACTGGGGTCGGCCGACACCGGTCATCATGCGGGTGGTGCACATGGCCCCCGGCCCGACGCCGACCTTGACGATGTCGGCCCCGGCCTGAGCCAGGTCCTGCGCACCCGCCGCGGACACCACGTTGCCTGCCACCACCGGCACCCGCCGACCGGTCCGGGCCTCGACCTCCTCGCGCACCGCGACCACCCGCGGCAGGACGTCGACCATCTTGTCCTGATGCCCGTGCGCGGTGTCCACGACGAGGACGTCGACACCGGCGTCCAGGACGGCGCGCGCCTTGGCGGCAACGTCGCCGTTGATGCCGACGGCCGCTCCCACGAGCAGCCGTCCGTCGGCGTCCAGCGCAGGCCGGTAGATCGCCGAGCGCAGGAGCCCGGTCCGGGTGACGACCCCGAGGAGCCTCCCGTCGTCGACGACCGGTGCCAGCCCGACCCGCGCAGCCTCGAGCACGTCGAAGGCCTCCCGGACGTCGGCGTCCGGCCCGACCTCCACCCGCAGCTCGGCCATCACCTCGCGCACCTGGGCGAAGCGGTCCACCTCGGAGCAGTCCGACTCGGTCACGATGCCGACCGGGGCCTGCCCGTCGACGACGATCGCCGCGTGGTGTGCCCGCTTGCCCATCACCGAGACGAGCTCGGCCACCGGCGCGTCGAGGTGGATCGTGATGGGCGTCTCGTAGAGCGCGTGCGCGCTCTTGACCGCCTGCACGGTGCGCGCGGTGGTCGACACCGGGATGTCCTGGGGCAGGATCACGACACCGCCCCGTCGCGCGACGGTCTCGGCCATCCGGCGGCCGGCGACCGCCGTCATGTTGGCGACCACCAGCGGCAACGTCGTGCCGACGCGGTCCGGTGTGGTGAGGTCCACGTCGAGGCGGGAGGTCACCGCGGAGCGCGAGGGCACCATGAAGACGTCGTTGTAGGTCAGGTCGTGCGTCGGCTCGGTGCCGTTGAGGAACTCCACGGGCCACCATGCTACGCACACCCCTCCCCCTGACGGACCGGCGCTGCACGGCATACGGTGGCGGTATGGAGCTCACCCACCTCGGTCACTCGTGCATGCTCGTCGAAGCGGCGGGCCGGCGCCTGCTCATCGACCCGGGCACCTTCTCCGACTTCGCTCAGGTGCGTGACCTGGACGCGGTCCTGGTCACCCACCAGCACCCCGACCACGCGGACCCGCGGCGGCTGGGACAGCTGCTGCGGGACAACCCCTCGGCCCGGCTGTGGACGGAGCCGGCCGCCGCCGACACCCTCTCCCCGGATGTCCCGGAGGTCGGCGACAGAGCCGTGCCGCTGGCGCGGGGCACGGCCGTGCAGGTCGGGGGCCTCGCCGTCACCCCGGTGGGTGAGCAGCACGCCTTCATCCACGACTACGTGCCTCGCATCACCAACCTGGGCCTGGTGGTCACGGCCGAGGGCGAGCCGACCGTCTTCCACCCCGGTGACGCCCTCGACGCCGAGGATCCCCTGCTGCAGCAGGTGGACGTCCTGTGCGTCCCGGTCAACGCACCGTGGGCACGGGTCGCCGACACCGTCGGCTTCGTGCGGCGCCTGGCACCGCAGCGCGTCGTGCCCATCCACGACGGGCTGCTCAACGAGAACGGCCGACGGATGTACCTGGGCCATATCGGCACCCACGGGGTCGACGGCGGCGTCGAGGTGCTCGACCTGCGTGACCGGGGGCCGGTCACGCTGTGACTCAGCCGATGCCGGTGGCGCCGAAGGCCAGCCCGAGCAGGTAGGTCACGGCCGCTGCGCCGTAGCCGATGAGCAGCTGGCGCACACCCCTGCGCAGCGGCGAGGCACCGGAGAGCAGCCCGACCACACCACCGGTAAGCAGCAGCGCCAGACCCACGAGCACGGCGGCGACCAGCAGGGCCGACGTCGCGGTGAGGCCGAACAGGTAGGGAAGCACGGGGATCAGTGCGCCGCTGGCGAAGAAGAAGAAGCTCGAGATCGCAGCACCCCACGCGTTGCCGACGGCCTCGTGCTCGTCGACGTCCGCCTCGGCTGCCGGCACCGCGTCTGCGGGGACCCCACCGTCACGGTGGGCGGCACGGAGCACGTCGCCCGCCCTGGCCCGGGCGTCCTCGAGCTCCATGCCTCGGGCGCGGTAGACGAGCTCGAGGTCGTTGACGTCGAGGTCGAGGTGCCGCAACGCGTCCTGCGCCTCCGCACCCGGCTGGGACGCCGCGAGCAGCTCGCGAGCGGAGCGCACCGAGATGTACTCCCCGGCCGCCATCGACAGGGCACCCGCGAGCAGACCCGCCATGCCGGCGGCGAGCACGACCCCGCTGCCCACCCCCGTCGCACTCATGCCCATGACGAGGGCGAGGTTGGACACGAGACCGTCGTTGGCCCCGAAGACCGCAGCCCTGAAGTTCCCCGACAGCTGCGCTCTTCCCCTCGCCGCAAGACCCCGCAGCACCTCTTCGTGGATGATCTCGTCGGCGGCCATGGCGGCCGAGGCGTCCGTGTCGGCGGCGTAGCTCGTGTTGCCCTTCTCGCGCTGGAGCAGTGCCAGCACGAAGAGGGAGCCGAAGCGGGAGGCCAGCCCCGCCCAGAGGCGATGTTGCAGGCTCGGGGCGGGGTCGGGGGTCGCCCGCTCCCCGAGGAGGTGGACCCAGTGCGAGGCATGCCGCTCCTCGGCCTCGGCGAGCTGGAGCAGGATGCGGCGCTCCTCACCGGCGCGCCGGTCTGCCAGGGAACGCATCACGGCAGCGGTGCCACGCTCGTCGGCCAGGTGGCGGCGCCAGCGGGAGACGTCGCTGCGGGAGGGGGTCTGCGTGCTCACCCGCCCAGGGTAGGTCTCGTCCCGCAGCCCCACCAGCAAGCACAGGCTGCCCTCACCCCGTGCCTCCCGGCGTCTCGGGCGACCCGCACGACCGGTCGGTGCGGACCGGGGGTCAGTCCTCGTTCGGGTCCCGCTCGACGTCCTGCTTGGTCCGGTGCACCGTGCCGCGCACATGGTCGGCCGGGCCGTAGATGGCGTACAGCCGCATCGGCTCGTCGCCGGTGTTCGTGATGTTGTGCCAGGTGCCGGCCGGCACGAACACCGCCCAGTCGTCGGAGACCTCTTGCTCGAAGGGCAGGTCGTCCTCGGCCGGCCCCATCTGGCACCGTCCCCGGCCCTGCTCCAGGCGCAGGAACTGGTCGTTGTCGGGATGGACCTCCAGGCCGATGTCGTCTCCCACCGCGATGGACATCAGCGTGGTCTGCAGGTGCTCACCGGTCCAGATCGTGGTCCGGAAGGTCTCGTTGCCGGTCGTCGCCTTCTCGATGTCGAGGGCGAACGGCCGGCCGCCGTGGTCACTGGTCGTGGACATCGGTCTCCTCAGGTCGTGGCCGGCCCCGATGCGGGGCCTGTCTCGCACTGTAGCGGGTCCGGGGGACGACGTCGCGGGCCCCCGCGGCGGTGGTGGATGAGTCGGCCGGTACGCCGGGTTCTGGCCCTGCGTCGCTCTGACGTGTGGTGATTCCCCATCGACCCGGCCTGACCTGCGGAGACACCGTTGGAGGGCGTTGGCTCGCGTTGACCACTATTGGCCCCGCTGCGGACTTGCTGCGGACTACGCGCGGACCGCCGCGTACTGTCCGCAGGTTGCAGTACGCTGACCGGCAACTGGGGGGGCATAGGCCTTGGAGGGGGAACCATGAACCTGCATCTGAGCGCCGGGGCCCTGTCGGGCGCCCTGCTGCTGGCGGCTTGCGGCGGCGACGGGGCACAGCCTGACGATGAGCGGTTCGAGGTGACGGTCACGCAGACCGTCACTGCCAGCCCGGAGAACGACCCAGACACACCGACCACTCCGGAGGACACGAGCACACCCGAGGACACGACCTCGGCATCGCCAGAGCCCACCACCGATGCATCCGCCCCTGAGGACCCGTCGGGCTCTGCTGCCGACGAACCGGAGGACGAAAGCGAGGAGCACTTCGAGGACTTCGACGAGGATGCGGAGTGGCCCGTCGAGGACTTCGACGAAGAGTGGGCCCTTGTGTGCACCGACCGCATACTCGAGGACCTCGAGATAGTGGACGAGCGTCTCTCTGACGGCATCCAGGTCTCCAACGCGCTCTACCTATTGAGCGACAGTTACGACTGCCTCAACGACGCCGGCGTGCCAGGGGGCGCCGATCCGGCCGACTACCTCGCCCGCGTGGGCACTCTGTCCCAGTTCGCCGAGCTGGCGGCGGACGAGTTCGACTACGACCCCATGAACGCCACAGCCCGATACACCGTGCTCAAGGAAGAGACGACACCGCTCTTCGAGGTACTGAGTGCGGCGACGGGGGTGGACCTACGGGTGCCCTAAGGGGCACCTTCCGTACCCAGGACATCCCATGCCACCCCGAGCTTAGGGCGGCGTCCCATGGGTCGAACCTCGACTTCAGTCCAGGTAGTCGCGAACTAGGATCTGCGCTGTGCTGCCGTGCTTGACAAACGCGCAGTTCATGAGCGCTGTGCACTGAAATATCCTGGAGTGAGATCGGGAGCTTGGGCCGAACGAGCGGATGACGCAGACGCTCTCCGTCAGGTCCTCCAAACCGCGTGGCCACTCCCCCCAGGTCCCCCTCCACTCCCTCCTGCCCTGTCCTACAAGGGTCAAGAGGGAGTGGGGACTCATCGTCGTGCTGAAGCCGCGCCTCCCACAGCGATTGCCGCCGCCCAGCGGCCTAGCGCGTATCATGCGTTGGTGACCGATGCCACGGAGTGGGCAATGAACCCGACTGGCCTCCAGATGGCCAGCTCCTACGACGGGGATTACACCGCGGTGGTTTCTGCAGACAATCTTGACCTCGGCGGTTGGTACCTGATTGCGGTCCTCCCCGACGGCGATGTCGTGGACGAGGCCCCCTGGGAGCGGGAGGCACGGTGGGCCTCATGGACGGTGTCGATGATTGAACCCGCCTGGACTGCTGACGCGGAGTTCCGCGATCGACGGGCCTGGACGTACGCCTTGCGCTCACCTGATGGTGAGACCTTCCCCCTCGTCACCGCCCTCCGGCGGGGTGAAGCAGGCCAGCAGCCGGGGAGCGCCAGTGGCACTCTTTGATACATCAGTACCATCTGCGACCGTCGTCTCGACGGGACGAGAACTGCTGAACACCGCGGCCCTGGGCAGCGAAGAGGACCTTGAAGACATGCTCCTCAATGCCATGGACATCCCTGAAGGAGCGGGACGAATTTTTCTTGAGGAAGATGGCTGCTTCATCTGTGTCGCCAACAACCTGGGCCTTGGCCTGGAGTACCCTTTCACCCTCGCCGAGTTCCGAGAACACCTAGATCAGTGGCGGGCGATCTACGACCGTCAACTCGGTCTGCTCCACCTTCCTCAACCCGACGACGACTCTGACGGTCCCGACGCGAGCAGCGCGCTTGCGCGTTACCTTGGACTCGATCACTCAGAGTTTGTGGGCGCCGCAGGAATCAATTGGCGGCCAGCCGATCCCCGCGACTACTGCGCCTCCCCAGACACCGGGCCAGTTTTCGGGAACGACGCCCACACCTTTGTTAGTGGAGACCCACAGCAACTGCTGATGGCCCTGAACGAGGACACCGTAACGGTTGCAGAGGTTCGCGAGCACCCCTCACGCGGCCTGCCACCATGGAAGGAGTGTCAACTGCGAGGCTCGCTCAGCCTTCACTCCAGCAACCTCGCTGCGGAACTCCAAGAGCTGGTCGAGAGAACCTGGCTACGACGGCAACGAACCCTTGGTACCTGCCGTAGCTGCCGCACCCTGCAGGACATTGCAGTCGGCCAAATGGACTGCCGGGCCTGCGTGGACTCGAAGCTGGGCATCTTGTACTGATCCGGACTCACCGTCGGTTGGCGGTCTTCCAGCACAAGACTTCTTGCCACCAGCGATGAACCGATCGGAGACCCCAACCGTGAGAGAGGTAGGGGCAAGCGGTGGGGAGGCACGGCGCTCGGCGTCCTCCAGTCGGTCAACACCTACGACCACCACCACTCGATCGTCGGTGGAGCCACCCGCCCCGAACGCAGCGTGCTACGCACCGTCAAAGGCGACTTCGACGCCACAGACCGGTCCGCCCTGTTGACACTCTGCAGAGGCTCCAGGCGGCCTGACCGACCCTATCTCTCCTGCTGCTACCGGTCCCGAGGGGCGGCAGGAGAGGCCGAGCCCCCGGACCGTCGGGGTCCTGCGCCTTCGTACTTGGACACTTCATACCTGCCCGGGTGTGTCGAGGGCGGATAACAGGTCTGACCCCGACGTGTCTTCCTGTTGAGGACCGAGTCCCTTGGCACATGGCCACCGATTTTTTATGGGTTGCGTGCGTTGTCCAGACGCGCCACACTCGCTGTATGGGGAACTGGGTCGAGAGGGTCCGTGCACGTAACTGGACGCCGATAGTATTTTGGCTCATCGGAATCTCGATCGTGACGGTGGTCTGGGCCACCCAACGAGGTCAATCGGATTCTTTTCCCGCGCCGTTGCTGCAGGCAGTCGGTCTACTTCTAACAGCGCTCGTATTCGTGCTGAGCCTCGCCCAGAGCCGACTGACCCGCACGGTCGATTCATTGGCGAACGCCGCGCGGCGAAGAGAGGAAGCGCTGCTCAAGTCTTATGCCGAACACCCCGAGGCAGTAACGACCCTTGATCTATGGGGACACGCTGGTCGAATTAAAGCAGCACTCATGGAGACGGGGGCCGTAACAAACGTCGAGGCGAGACGCATCCTGCGGGAGGCCCGCAGGCCGGTGAGCAATTGGGGGGAAGCCGGCAAGTTTGAACGAGGATTCTCGCTCATGCAAATCGATCGTGAACTCACCGCTAGCGAGGAACGAGTCACGCCGTCACCACGTCGACAGCGGACCTTGGAAAAGGAGAAGCAACGCCTCCTACGAGAGGACGCAGAGGCTACGACCGCTGCTAACCAAGCCGGTGTTACCACCTCTGGTTACAGAAGACTAACTGGGCGCGCAAGAGTAGCCGAACTCTCCGTGCGATCCCTCCTCAGAATGGCTCGGGGATTCTTGTTAGTCATGATTGGGTTGATCGCGATTGGTGCGATATACGCTGGATGGTCCTGGGACCAGTTGCCATCCGTGGAAGTTTGGGCAGCACTTGTTCTGCTGACGCTCGCTGGGGTCTACCTGGGTATAGTCCGCCGAGAGGTAGACCTGGAGATTCGGGCGCTCGCCATGGCACTGCGCGATTCATCTCTGTTAGCTTTACTCGATGCCGAGTATGCTTTGCTGTTTTATTACGAAGCCCGCCGCGAGCGTGACACCGAGAGAACTCTCGGGATTAGACACTACGTCCTATCGCTCTTAGACCAGGCTGACGAAAGCAGCCCTGGTCTGCCTTGGGTGTCCAGCGTGCGTGGACGACTTCACCTGCCGGAAGCTATCGAGTCAGCCTCTTCTCTACAGTCCTGGAGACAGTACTCCCGTTCGGACAGCAGTGAGGGGGAAGAGCGTAGACTGATGGAGGACCTGCGACCCGCCTCGCGATACCTGCGGTACGCCGCCGCTCGGTCTGATGATCCCATCGCCGCTTTGGCTTATGCCCGGTGCCTGCATCTGCAAGCGGTCGTTCTCGCTGAAAACTTGGCCCCCTCCGCATTGGACGTGCTGTCTGGGGACCCAGACCAACTACATGATGCCGCAGACGACCTGGCCGCAGGTGCAATTCCCCTACTTCGCGATATCCCAATCTTCGGCCGAGAAGCACTATGGGGCGACCCGTACTGGACCTGGATTCGCCAGTCACCGCTCCTTTGGCCCGACGACCCCCGGTTGCGCGGCGCATTGGCCCACGTGGTTCCCCTCAGCGACCCATGAAACAACAATGAGCGGTCTACCCACCACACTCGTGAGGATCGTACAGACCGCTCCGTCGAGTGATCGCATACCTAATCCGATGCCCGCTGCCTGTGGTCTCTTCGATGTGAGTTGGCTGCCTTGCTCGCCGGACCATCGGCACGCTAGCGAGCGTCGGTGACATTCTGGGTTCGAGGGCCCGAAGCAAGCAATCAGCGGCGCGCGAGTTTTTGGTATCTAGCGAAGAGAACCTCCTGTCTCTCCAGCTCCGTGGGCGCTTCAGACTTCAGGCCAAACAGTCTGTCCACCTGAACATCGAGATTCGTGTGCGCTTCGAGTAGATTTCGCGTCATGTAGTCCGGGTGGTACATCTTCGCTAGAGAGGCGTGAGGATCCCATTCACGAGCTTGCAGGATTTCTGCGCCCGCTCCAATGATGCGCTCCCTGTTGCCCTCATCAGTGCAAGGAAGGGGGAAAGTGTTCCAGGTCAGTAACTTGTTGAACCGCAGGTCCGACTTTAGTCGCCCTCCCACCGTGCGCTGCCACGTGATGAACATGCTTGACGAGATGATGGCGAACATGAAGCCGTCAGCATCCGGCGTAATGAAGTTGGCGTTACTTGCGATCGTCCCCGGGTCGAAGCGTGCTGCCAGGAAGTATGGCCGAGACTCCGAGACATGTGCAGGGATGCATAAGTAGGATGTGTTGGGTTGGGCGATCTGTCTGAACAGATGAGGTGTTGCCGCGGCAGCCCTGGTTGACGCTGCCTTGCTGGCGGCGCGGAACGCTTCGACTCCCCAGATGCGTTCCTTGAGGAGTGTACTCCGGTCAGCGTCGCCGTCCTTGAGGTCGGTCAGCCACAGGCAGTAGCGGTCTTCAGTGTGGATGAGTTCGCGCGCTCCCACGTACTTCCGTATGTACTTGGCGGCCACGGCATCGGACATCGCGTCCTCGTAATCCTCCCTCTCGACAACGAGCCACCCTCCGTCTGTGGGCTTGTTCCCGTAGGAGACCTCCCCTAGTTGAGGGTTCAACGGCTTGGTGCTGGGCTGGACGATCACAGTAGGACCGTCGGTGAGGTAGGGCGTGATGTTCGCCACGGTCTGCTCGAGCGGGGCGGAACCGTTTCCTTGGTACTCGAACAGCCTCACGTTACCGGGCTGTCGCCAGAACCCGACGATGACGCAGTGCACCGCAGCCTTCCCCACGGCCTCGGATGTCCACGGGAAGGTTCGGTGGGCGAGTTTGATTCGCCAACCCCTATCCAAGGTAGGTTGGAAGAGTGGAGCAACCGCTTCGCCCCGGGTGATGGAACTCGTGCTGACGAATGCCCATCTGCCATCCACAGCGCCGAAGTACTGCACGGCCTTCGCGTACCAACCGGTGACGTAGTCCAAGGTTCCGTGGTAGCGGCTTCCCCAGACCAACTGTAGGTCTGCAGTCTGTTTTGCTGAGCGTAGGGAGATGCCGAGGAACGGAGGGTTGCCGGCCACAATGGCTTCGTGTGTGGGTGGACAGATCTGAGCCCAGTCCGAGCGGAGGGCGTTGCCGACGACGATGGTGGCTTGCTCCTGGATTGGTAGACGGTTGGGTGCGTAGCCGAGTGAGGCGGTGAGCTTGAGGTCGCACTGTCGGTCGACGAGGAACATGGCTGTTTCGGCGATGCGGGCTGGCCATTCGTCGATCTCGATGCCGTAGAAGTGGTCGAGGGTGACCTTGAGACCGACATTGGCTAGGAGCATGGGGTTGTCGCCCGTAATTTCTTGCAGGCGTTCCATGATCGCCAGTTCGAGGTCTCGAAGTTCTCGGTAGGCGACGATGATGAAGTTGCCGCAGCCGCAGGCGGGGTCCATGTAGCGGATGCGGCCGAGTTTCTCGCGGAGCTTGCGGAGTCGGTCGGCTTCGTACCTGCCCAGGGATCGGACGTGCTCGAACTCGGCCCGCAACTCGTCAAGGAAGAGCGGGTTGAGGGTCTTGAGGATGTTTTCTTCTGAGGTGTAGTGCTCTCCGAGTTGACGCCGGGTCTCGGCGTCGCGGACGGACTGGAACATGGACCCGAAGATGGCAGGGCTGATGCTGGCCCAGTCACGGTCGCACGCCTGCAACACGGCGGTACGGAACTCGGCGTTGAGGGCCGGCAAGGTGACGCGCTCGGTGAAGATCCGGCCGTTGACGTAAGGGAAGCCGTTGAACTCCGATCGAGAGACGCCACGCTGGTCGTCGGGAGTGTCGAGGTGGTCGAACAGGTCGGTGAGCTGAGCCCCCACGTCGGAGCCATCGGGTTTAGCAAAGTCGCGGATGAGGTCGCGGAAGAGGTTGGGGTCCCACATGTCGGTGTCGTCTCCGAACATGAGGAAGAGGATCCGGGCGAGTGTGACCGAGATCTCGTGATCGCGGACGGCACGAGGTGTGGCGGCTGGGTAGGCCTTCTCCATGGCTGCGTAGAGACGAGCCATGAGCTTGGAGGCGTGCTTGGTCTCGTTGTGCGCCTCGACGTCGAAGGCCTGGCGGACCTTGGCGAGGACGGCGTTGCTGTCGAGCGTCAAGTCGAACGGCAAGCGGATGACGTCGAGTTTCTCGGCGAACCGGGGGTCGGTGTCACCGGTGCGGTGTCGGTGCCGGCTCAGGCGGGTGATGGTGGTGTTGCCGACGGAACGGCGGACGGGCCAGCGCCACACCTGCTCGCTGTCGTCGTGAAAGATCAGGATTCTGTCCGTGCTGTTCTTGGCCAGGTGCTGGTCTAGGGCGGCCTCGAGCCTTGAGTCGGGCTTCTCGTCCGCCAACCACACTCGTAGGCCCCGGTACGAGGAGACATTGGTCGCAGTGACCATGCGTCCGTCGTGCTCAAGGGTGACCGGTGGGTGGTCGGGCTTGGACCAGTTCAGGTCGTGCACGAACAGTCTCTGGTAGTCGCGCCGCTCGGCGCGCTGGATGAGCGGGTGGGTCATGAGTCGAGAACCCCCAGTGAGCAGACGATTTTGATGGTGTCGGTGTCGGTCGCGCCGATGACGAGCCGGTCCTCGCCGTGGAGCTGGTTGAGCAGGTCGGCTAGGTCGTCTGGGCTGTACTTGTTGCGGCGTGCCTGGCTCAACCGCATGGTGGCGTGCTCAGTGAGTGGTCGGGCGTGCAGCGCGTCGAGAGCTTCGGAGGCCTTCTCTCCGAATACGGTTCCGCCGAGGCGTTGCCATGCCCACTTGCGCACGCCTTTGAGGTTTCCGGCGGCCACGGTCTCGGTCTTCAACGGTCCCCGGACCAGAGCAGCTTCGCGGTCAAAGTGATCGGCTCGCTGGAGGGCTGTCGGGGTGGTGGGCTCGGCGCGGAAGATCCGAAGGGCTTCCAGGGGGGTGAGGATCCGCTCGTGCGTTTGATGGTCGGTGATCGTTGCGGTCGCGAAGGCGTCCACACCTGAGCCGGTGGAGATGTAGCAGGTCACGCCGGCGTGGCTCTCGTCCATGTACTGCTCACGTGTGGAGTGGATCATGTCCTGCATCCGGAGCACTTTTGCGGCGGTAGCGGGGTGCTTGTCTTGCGCGTTGGACCACACGAGCCAGGCTTCGCTGACCGAGTCGACCTCGGCCTCGTCGTCGCTGTCATCGTCACTGACCCGGCCCTTGTACAGGTCGTCGAGGATCTTGACCTCACGGTCGCCGCCGAAGAACTTCTCATCGGAGCCGAACGCCTCGGCGGAGGCACCGAGCCGTTCCTTGATCCGTTGCCGCAGCTGGATCTGTTCCTCGATCTTCTCGTGCGTGATCAGGTACAGGTGGACGGTGTCGGAGCGCTGCCCGATGCGGTCCACGCGGCCGGCGCGCTGGATGATGCGGATGATCGCCCAGGGCAGGTCGTAGTTGACGATGATGTGGCTGTCCTGCAGGTTCTGACCCTCGGACAACACGTCGGTGGCTACGAGCACTTCGATGGGGTTGTCCACCTCGACCGGGGTGTCGGTGGATTCGGATGGCAACCGGTTGGAGCGGGGTGAGAACCGTCGTGCCACGTCTGCGGGGTCGTCGGTGTCACCGGTGGCCAGCCCGACGCGGGGGATCCCAGCGCCGGTGAGGGCGTCGGCGACGTACTGGGCGGTGTCGCTGTACTCGGTGAAGACGAGCACTTTGTCCCCGGGGTGGTCGTTCGTGAGCAGGTCGACCAGCTTGTCGATCTTGGAGTCGCGGGTGGGGTCCCAGTCACCGAACCGGGTGAGGAGGTAGGTGATGGTCTCGTTGTCCTTGAGCAGGTCCTTTCGCAAGGTGGGTTGGAAGACGGTCGAGTTGACCCACTTGGTCCTGGCGGGCAGGGAGGCCACGAGGTTCTTGTAGCGGGTCTCGACGCTGCCGTGCAGGCTGCCGTCGGTCTCGATGTCCTCGTCGCTCACGGCGATCTGTTTGTCGGAAAAGCTGCCCAGCGGGATGGGCAGCTGGTTGTCGATCGCGTGGATGAACAGCTCGTTACGTGACCGCTGCCGTTGCAGCGACAGGATGAAGGAGTATCCGGAGGAGGACAGTCGTTTGAACAGCCCGATCCGGACGAAACCGCTGACGTTGCCGCGTCCGGACCGGATGTCATCCAGGTTCTTGATGTCCGTCTCGGTGTGCTCGGCCTTGCGGTCGTCGTAGTCAGCGAGCCGGTACCGGGGCAGGATCAGGTCACGGACTGCGTCCAGAGTCGTGTCGTCCTCCATAAGCGCGGCAGGGTCGTCGGGAGCGAAGTCCAGGCTCAGCGGCGTGGAGACGCGGGTGGGGAAGTGGAACTTTTGCCCGTTGGCGAACTCCAGGTACTCCCGCTCTACCGGAGTCCCGTCCGGGCCCGTCACCAGTTCTTTCTTGGCCGTGCGCTTGATGAAGGAGCGCGTGCGGCGGACGAGGTGGTCGCTCATGAGCCTCCGCCAGTCCTCAGGTTCCTCGGAGCGGCGGAACGCGGTGAGCGTGTTGATCTTGCCGTCGACCTTGGCGACCAGGTTGGGGTCGTTGCTCATGGCCTCGGTGGGCACGATGCCCAGGTCCTGGTCCTCGTCGATGTACAGGCCGATCTGGCTGGCGACATCGGTGAATGCGAGGTTGTACGGGGTGGCAGTCAGCAACAGGACTTTGGAGCTGTTCGCGCGGATGTACTGGTGGATCGATTCGTAGGCGATGGTGGAATTGTTCCGCAGGTTGTGCGACTCGTCGCAGATGACCAGGTTGAACCGTTTGAGCTCGGGCAGGACCTTGTCAGCCATGGAGTAAGGCACGACCCTTCCGTTGATGTCGTACTCCTCGACGTGCCTCTCCCACATGGTCTGCAAGTTCTTCGGGCACAGCACGAGGGTGGAGTAGTCCTCGGCCGCCTGCAGCATCAACGAAGTGGCAACGGCCGTGAGCGTCTTGCCGAGACCGACGACGTCGCCGAGCATGGTGCCGCCCCGGCGCACGATCCGCCGAGACAAGGTGCGCACGGCGCTCTCCTGGTAGTCCAGGAGCAGGTCGCTCATCGACTTCGGCAGGACGTACCCCATGCCGTCACGCGCGTCCTGCGACAACGAGTGGCAGACCTTGAGGTAGACCTCGAACGGGGTGGGCTGCACCTCGTCGGCCCAGGAGCCGGCGATCAGGTCAACGATCTCAGCGGAGATATCCAGGGAGAACCTGTCGTTCCATCGGTCCTCGAACCAGGTCGCAAGCTTGGTCGTGGCGTCGGAGTCCTGAACGTCGATGTTGAGCTCGAGATTGCGGTGTAGGCCAGCGCCGGTGAGGTTTGACGAACCGACGTAGGCCCACCGGGACGCATGCTTCTTTCCGGGGGCGTGGAAGAGGTACGTCTTGCCGTGCAGCGGCGTCTCGGTGAACACCTTCATCGCCACCAACCCTTCCGCCAGCTGACGCTTGAGCGTCTGCAGGGTCGCCTGCCCCTCGGTGGTAGCCAAACCCCGCATCAGCTGCGTGCGCAGGTGGGCCACCAGCTGATCGCGGCGAGCGAAGGCCCGCTCCCGGTCGTGGATATCGGAGCCGTACTCGGGCGGCTGTACGTGATCCTGCAACAACTCCAGCAACTGCCGGGAGTCCGACGGAGCTACCATCCCGACCAACACACGAGCGGTCGGGCGCCCTCCAGGCTCGATTGCGGGCTTGGCATCGACGATGTCGGCCATGCTCGACCAACCACGCAGGTCGATATACCCAGTAGCCACGTCCACAGTATCGAAGTCGCGCAGCGACTCACGCAAAGCCGAACCGAGGCGCGTGTCATCGGTGAGGTTGTCAAAGATGTTAGGCACTACTGAGTCCCCTTGGTCGACATGTCGAACGGCTCAGGCGCGGAGCGCAACTGGGGCGTGTCAGGTCCGAGTCGGGAGTCACCCGCATGCAGGTTTCTCCCTCTTCCGCAGACGTCGACCCCACGAACGGCATCCTGCCTCATCGCCGCGGTCGTGCCGACCCGACCCCCCTGACGTGACTGCGACATCGCGTGCTCGCCGACGCGTCGCTCGCCCCCAAGCACGAGGGATCGGACTCCCGATCCGATACGCATGTTCCTGACCTGCCCATCACCACCTCGGTCTCACGCGGTGACGGATCGTCTAACCCCACGGAACGTCCTTCGCGGACCAGCTCGTGAGGCTCGTCCTGTCCTGCGGCGGATCCGCGTGACCGCACATTCTCGAGGGGCTCGGCGTGAGTCGCCCCGGGGCCGTTGATCACTGAGTCAGGGCGGTCTGCTTGTCCTCCAGCCAGGTGACGATCTCTTCAAGCTGAGCGCGAAGCTGGTCCCAGGGCCGCCCGAGGTCGAGGGTTCGAGCGCCGATGCGATTTCCCTGTATGACGACGTCGAGGTCGGGCTGGTCGGGTGCGTTGGTGCGCGCGTAGAGGAGAAGCCCGCTGACGGATCCGTCGCGGTGGACGTCGGCGTTCTTCGTGTAAGCGAGCATCTGGTAGAGGTGCTCTGAGTGCACGGTAGTTTTGCTCCCCCACTTGCTGACCTGCATCGATTCGCTGTAGTACTTCGCGTCAACGATAAGGGTGCGCTGCTCTGACCGGAGCGTGACGTCGGTGCGCATTGCTGGGAGTTGTTCGACCCCGCGTGTCTTCGTGCCATCGAGGTCCCAAGCGACGGTGGGCGCACCCGGTGACAACTCCGGGTGGTGGAAGGCGTAGTACTCCCGAATGAACCGCTCGTACAGCCGGTTCATCTGCTCATCCGACACCCACGAGGTGAGTTGTGTGGCTCCGGGGTTCTCGGTGGGCAGGAGCCCGCGGACGACCAGTTCACAGACACCGAGCAGCAACCGGTAGGTAGCGTTGGCGCGGTGGTAGGTGAGTGCGTCCCAACGGATCGAGGTCGGCGCGATCAGGGTCACGGCGTCCAGGTAGGGCAATAGCCGGCGAAGTGCCGCCTTGCGCGGTGTACCCACGTCGCCCCGGCGGATCAGGAGCACGATGACCGACTTCAGGGCCCGGTTGTGCGGCGTGTCCGCCTCGTACTCGTCGAACTCGCACACCAGCCGCCCCCGCGTCGTGGAGCGGGTGGCGACGGTGCGGGTGATGTTGATGCGACCACGGACGGTGGCGAGCTCGTCGCGGCGGTCGAGGTAGTCGCGGTGAAGGCCGCGCTTGACCTGTGCGCCGACGCCTCGTGCAAGGATCTCTGCGAGCAGGTCGTGGAGGTGGTCGAACCGCTGGCCTTCGATCCGATCCTTGCCCTCGGAGCGGATCGCACGGAACGCGTACGCCAGCATCACGTAGACGTTCGAGATGGCGATCGTCCGGTCGATCATGCGACCGCGGCCCTCAGCCTGTCCGCCCACTCCTTGGCCTTGGCTAGCTCGTCGAACCAGTACTCATCGATCAGCGGGATGAGTTCGTCCTCGACGACCGAGTAGAGCCAGGCATCGTCTGCGTCGGTGCCCGTGGGGCGGGACAGGAAGCTGTGCCCTATGGCGAAGCCCTGGCCGAGCGCAGGGTCCTCGGCGATCGCTGCGTTGAGCTCGACGACAACCTCGACGAGGCGATCGAGAGTGGGGCTGCCGGCGTCCTGCTGCCAGCGACCGAACCCTGCTGAGTCGAAGCCGGGGGGCATCTCGAAGAAGCCGAAACGTCGGCGCAGCGCGTAGTCAAGCACGGCGAGGCTGCGGTCGGCGGTGTTCATCATGCCGATGATGTGGACGTTCGCCGGGACGGAAAAGGTCTCGTTCTTATAGAGCAGGCGCAGGTGGTGTCCGCGCTTGTCAGCCTCGATGAGCATGAGCAGCTCGCCGAAGATCTTGGAGATGTTCCCGCGGTTGATCTCGTCGATGATGAAGAAGTACGGCCGGTCGTCGTCGGCGGCGCGGGCAGCTTCGCAGAACCGATAGAACGGGCCTTCGGCCAGCGTGAATCCGCCTGCCTCAGTGGGCCGGTAGCCCATCATGAAGTCCTCGTAGCTGTAGCTCTGGTGGAACTGGACCACCTGCACCCGGGCTGGGTCCTTCGCGCCCATGACCGAGTACGCCAAGCGCTTCGCGGCGTACGTCTTCCCCACTCCGGGCGGGCCCGCAAGGATGACGTTCTTCTTGCGGGCCAGCAGGGCGCGCAGCCGTTCGTAGCGCTCCTCAGACAGGTACACCTCCTTCAGAAACGCAGCCTTGTCGTAGGCCGGAGGAGGCGTTGAGGGCTCGGGCAGCGGTGGGACCTCTTCGCCAGTCACGAGCCTCTCAAGGTCCTCGACGTAGTCGCGGAAGGTCGTGACGTCAGTCAGAGTCTTGATGGCAGCGGATCCGGGGTGCTCCCAAGAACCCGTGTGAGTCCAGTTCACCGAGCGGACGTGGCGGTAGGACTCGCGCCCCGGCTCGAACCGTGAGTCGGACGTGACCTCGCCGCGCCCGACGATCTCTCGCCGCCCGCGCTTGGCGAAGACGATGTCGCCGACGGCGATCTCGTTCTGGAACTGCCAGACGGCAAGCACGATGTTCGTCTTCGACCCACCGGTGCCGTCCGGGTCTAGGGCCTGGCGGACCGCTTCCCGGCTCGGGTAGGTGGCAAGGTCGTCGAGCTCGTCCCAGCCGATGGCCATGATGCCGCTTGATGAGAACTCGTCCCACTCCGAGGCCTGCGGACCGGGGGCGTAGAGCCAGTAGTGCCGTGGCCGGGGCTCGGCTATGTCTGCGGACTCAGCATCCGAGTCGCTCTCGCCTGGCGAGTTGTTCCAGAGCTCGTTCACGCCAGGAGACCAGAAGTGGAACGGTCCCTCGATCTCGCTGGCCAAGGCGGCGCGGATCGCGAGCAGGTCACGGTCTATGGCTGCAGGGTCTTCACCGGTCGCCCCGCCGATCCGATCGGCGAGTCCATCGCGGACCTTCTTCTTCATCGACGCCGACGAGATCGGCTCGAACACCTCCGGCCAGGCGAGGAACTGCAGCACGTTCCGCATGTCGGAGCGGTCGTCGCCAGAGGTGAGCATGACGTGCTGCAGCTCCCACGGGTCGTTGCGCGCCTTCTCGCGCTCGGCGAGCGGTAGGCCGGTCCAGTAGCGCACGAAGGTGGAGGCCCAGATGACGTGCCGCCAGAGCGCGCCGTGGTACCAGGTCCCCGGCTCCAAACCTGCGGTCCCAGGCGGGCGTCCCAGCCACGTGGACATCGGCTCGGGGATCGTCACGGGTGGGTCGAGGTGCGCCAGAACCCGGTCGACGTGGGCGCGGCGGGTCTCAGGCTTGGCTGAATGCAGCGGGTGCTCCCGGAGAAACACGAGTTCGGCCGCGAGCAGTACCACCTCGCGGGGTGCGCCTTCGAGTTGACGGTCAAGTTTGTCCCATTGGCCCTGAGCCTTGCCGAGGATCGGGTTGTCCCCGATCCTCGCGCGGAGGTCCTCCGCTGTCTCAGCCGTCCACATCATCGTCCCGGGATCGATCACGGACCGACCGTCTCCGAGCATGTGCTCGAGCACTTCTGCGGCGTCCCGCGCTATTGCCATGTCGGCGGCCGGCCGCGAGGCTGCGACAGCAGCGAGAACGTCCTCACCATGTTCGTTGGTCACGCTTGCATTCTTGCCGACCATCGCCAGCTTCGGCTGCCAGAACCTCTCTTTCCTGCTGCACTGGTACCTGGCCATCCGCTGCCGAGGCGTCAACCACATGCCCCTCGGCTCGGAATCCCTCTCCGACTACCGGGCCTCGGAGCAGCGACGACACCGGCCGGTCTCACACCGGTCCAACGCAGCGAGTCGTCGCCGCCCGGCGAGGAGACGGCCGGGTTGGCCCGCTGGTGCGGCGTGCTCCAAGTGGCCAACGGCATCGTTGGTGGGCACGATTGGGAGGTGTGGCTTTACGGGCTCTTCGTCTTTGAGGGTGGGGTCATAGGTTCAGGCCTCCGCCGATGAGGAGCACGCGGAGGCGGTAGTTCTCGAAGTTGGTCAGGCCTCGGGCGATGCGGCGGTGGAGCTCGATGAGTCCGTTGATGGCCTCGGTGCCGCCGTTGGTGGCGCCGGTGTCGAAGTAGGCCAGGAACGCCTCCTTCCAGGTGCGTAGGGTCCGCCCGAGCCGGGCGATCTCGGGGATCGGGCAGGTCGGGAACGACGCGACGATCCGCTCGGCGATCTTCTTTCCCTCGGGCTTGTCCGTGGTCTTGTACGCCGAGCGGAGCAGCTGGGCGGCCTGCCAGGTCAGGTCGACCTCGTCGTGGGCCTCGTGGGCAGCGAACGCCCGCTCGATCCGCCCGCGCTGCTTGTCGGTGAGGTTCTCCTGCCCGGCGCGCAGGATGTTCTGGATGCCGTACAGCGGGTCGTCTTTGCGACCGCGGTGTCCGGTGGTGTCCTGCTGCACCCGGCGGCGGACCTCGTCGACGCACTTGGTGCCCAGCGCCACGACGTGGAAGGCGTCCAGGACCGCGGTCGCGTCAGCGAGCTCGTCGTCGATCGCGGACTTGTACCCCTGGAACGGATCCAACGTGGCCACGTCCACGCCGGCGGTGAACTCGCTCCCGCGTGCCTCGAGCCAGTCGGCGTAGGCAGCCTTGGTCCTGCCCTGGACCAGGTCGAGCAACCGGGCTCTGACCTGCCCGTGCTCATCGACGGTGAGGTCGACCATGCCGGTCAGCTCTTTCGGTCCACGGCCCCCGTCCTCGGGCGGCTTGGTGGACACGTGGTGCCACACGTGCTCATCCACGCCCAGGGTGGTCACGCCGGCGAAGCGGGTCTCGTCATCGGCTGCGGTGGTCAGGATCGGCTTGATCGCCTCCCACACCGTGCGCCAGCGGACCCCGAGCTGGCGGGCCACGCCCTGCACGCTGGCGTGCTCACGGCGGATCTGAGTGATCGCCCACCTGGCCGCCCGGGAGGTGAGCAGCCCGCGAGGCCGGGCCAGGTCGGGGTCCTGCTCGGTGAACGTCACCACCTCGCAGAGGTCCTCCCGGCACCGGTACCGGCGCTTGCGCCACAGCAGCACGACCGGGGTGCTGAAACAGGGCGCGTCGACCAGGCGCACCGTCCGCCGGCCGAGCGACTCTGCCACCACCCCGCAGGCCGGGCACCCGGTGGGGACCATCGCGGACTCAACCGTGACGGTCAACAGGTCCACGCCACGATCGACGGTGGTCACGTGCACGCCCTCCAGCCCAAGGAAGAGGTCGCAGTTGTCGCAGTACGCACCGCCCGCGCACACAGCGGGGCAGCACGACGTAGGGTCAGACACGTCGAGGTCCTTGAGATCGGGAGAGGTAGAAGTCCCCTGATCCTCGGGGACCTCGACCCCATCACCGGCTCAAGTCCGCGCTGCGGCGCGTCGCCACCCCACCCTCAAAGACGAAGAGCCGCTTTACGCCTACGTCGACCTCACGCTGCACTTGCACCGCCAGCCCGAGGGGCCGTGGGTCGGGGCGAACAGCCAGGTCTCGTGGCGCCTGACCCGTATCGGCCAGTCCTCCTCGCACATGCATGACATACACGGCCAGGTCGGGTCGGTGGTGTAGTCGCTGACGCTGCGGCCCCGGACCTGACGCCACCCAGATGGATGTGTGGCGGCGGTTCGCCCGGACTTTCAGCCGCGCGCCCTGGTGATCAGCTTCAGTCCAACCACTCTCACCGTGCTCTTGAACGGGCCGAGCTTCGCGTTGACGTCGTCCAGCACCTGCAGTTGGGGCAGCGGCCTCAGGACTTCGTCCCCGAGCGTTGAGACCCGACCGTCCTGGAAGTGCACAGGCACCTTCTTGGTTTCCGTGTAACAGGCGTTCGCCGTGCCCGCCGCGCCCAGGCCCCCGATGATCACCTCATACGGGTCCGTCGCCCCCCAGTCATCGACCGACTGGGCGTAGTTGTGCACTTCGAGCGCGCACACGGCGAGCGCACGGGAGCCAACTTGACTCGTGAGCGATCGCACGTATGCCGGCCCCAGCCGTGCGTTAACCGCGTCCAGAAGCGCCCCCTGGGCCTCCCAGGCCAGGGTCGTTTCGAGGTCCAGCGCCCACGCGACGTCCTCCGGCGGGCGGTGGATACGCATCGAGGCACCAGGTGAGAGGAAGACGCTGTCAACGAGCATGACCGACAGCGCCGCCTCCTTGGCGGCGCCCGCACCCAGTGCGTCGTCGGCGAGGACGCGCTCGCTGACGTCCGACCAGCTCACGCCCTGCACGACCCATAGCGCGTCCGTCCGGTTACGGATCCAGGTCTCGCTCGCTCCGGACTCGAGACGCAGGCAAACGTCCCACGAGCTGATGTAGGGCATCTCCTCGGGAATGCTGGTTGTGACGACAAGGGGGTGTCCCCCTACGAACGCCGCGCAGGCCGCCGGGTCCGTCGCGTGAGACACGGGCGGATCGTCCGGGACCTGGGGGGGCGTGTCCGGGGATTCGACTGGCGGTGGACTCCAGGTGGACTCCTCAGGCACCGGATTCGAGGTGCAGCCGTTCAGCCCGACCGCTGACGCAATCAGGAGGATCACCCATCGGCCCATGGTTCAGTGTGGACCTCGACGCGCCCGAGGGGAAGGACCCGTGGCCAGGATGGCTCGGCGGGTCTCACGGAGTCCGGGTATGGGGTGGCCGTGCCTCTTCCGAGCACCAGTCCAGGTGAGATCATGCGGCACCGTGAACGTTTCTCAGGTGAGCTTGCTGATGGCTCGGTCGAGGGCCGCGGACTGACTGGTGACCAGGGACGACGCGGCTGGTCCTCAGTGCCTCTAGCCTGTCGGTGCTCGGGTCGTTCATGGGCCCTGCCACACTGGGGTCCAGCACCTGGAACCGGTGCAGGTTGTCGTGCAGAGCACGGCTGGCCAACAGTTCACCCGCCCAGACGCTGGTCGCCATCCCGGCCAGGTCCATGGCCACGCCCAGCCATGAGCCGTTCCCGTCCAGCACCGAGTCTCCGGGAGCGACTCCGGTGCCGAGCGAGACCATGACGATGGACTCGGCGGTGGCGCCGCCCTCGAGCGCGAGGGCTTCGGAGAGCGCGACTCCTCCAGGGTTGTTCGCCCAGACGCCGCCGTCGACGAATTCCCGGTCCTCGCCCGCCCGTCAATCGGCCTCTGGCGGGATGGCTGACGGGCGGTGGGTGCTGGACTGGCCGCTGGTGATGACTGTGGAGCCCAATGGAATGCCCTGGTTCGCCCCAGACTCACCGTCCGTAGGCGGCTTCGATCAGGCTGCGGGCATCGCCCAGTTGCTCAGCGGTGGTCAGCGAGTACTCGACGTCTCCCATCCCGAAGTGCCCGATGTTGGTGGTGTCTCGCATCACAGCGTCGTTCCACAGTTTCGTGGAAGCAGGGTCCAGGCAAAGGTACAAGAGGATGCGGCTCTTCTGAACCTCTACCGTGAAGAAGGACCGCTTCCCCCGGAAATAGCCCACGTAGAACTTCCGGATACGCCGCGAGACGTCACCACCGAGAGACTCGGCATAGTTGTCGACCGCCTCGAACAGCTCGCGGATTAGGCTGCTCTTTCCACCAATGTGGTGATCGAGGTCGTACTCCTTGCCCTTTGGGGGGACCGCAGGCCCAACTCCCTTTGCGGAGGCAGGCGTGGGCTCGGTGGCGAGCGGCGCGGGCGTCGTCACATCCCCGTCGAGCACCCTCACAAGACTACGTCGCAGGGCCTCGCTGGAGACGGCTGGATGCCCCAGCCTGTCCGACAGCAACTTCATGAACTCCCTGGGAGGGTTGGTGGCCAGATTGGCCAGCGCGGCCCGCACACGGGTGTCAGTGAAGACCCGCTCCCCCAACGCGTCGAGCTCGCCACTGGACACGGCGTCCCTGCTCAGTGCCCGCAACTGGCGCAGCCGGTCGGCCAACGACTGGGACTCGTCGCGCAGATCCACTTCAAACAGGAGCTTCTGGTCCATTGCCACAGGCTCCGTTAGTCTTGAACACGCGGTACTGCAGGCCGTTCGTGAGGACGCACCACACGACACCGTCGTTGTTGGCGTAGTTCACCGTCTGCGCGATGAACTTCTTGTCGTTCAGGTTCTCCTTCAGGCCCTTCGCCTCGACGTACAGGCTCGTCCCCCCGGCCACGATCAACGCATAGTCCAAGTAGGTCCCCTCGAACACCTTCACCTCCCGCTGAACAGCGTCGAGGTCATCGGTGTCCCAGCCAAGCCCACGGAGGACCGGCTCGATCAGCAGCGCCTTCGTGTTGGCCTCGTTCCCCTTCTTAGCCTCTCGCAGCCTGGACGATCGCTCCAGAACATCAGCAATAACTTGAGACATACCCATGCGTGGCATGCTGCCACACCCCAGGATCCGACCGGTGTGGAACACCCACCCGAGACGACGTGACACGACCACCACCCGCGCTCACGCACTTGGTCACCATGTTTGGTTGAAGCAATCAGCCCACGGGTGCGCAAGTGGCGACCGTGCGAACGCGCGTCAGCTCGGCCGAGCGGCGGGGCGAGGATCACATCAGCTTGGGCCGCTACCGTGCGAGTACAGCCGCACGCTGCGTATAGTCTGCTCCGACACAATCGCAAATCTACCTAGGAGCAACAAGATGGCGCAGCGCGTCCAGACGCTTTTTGTCAGCGACCTCTCGGGCGATGACCTCGGCGAGAGTGGCCAGACCGTCAGGTTCGGCTACAAGGGCGTCGAGTACGAGATCGACCTCAGCGAGAACGAGATCGCCGACTTCGACAAGGCCATCGGCATGTACATCGAGCACGGCCGGAAGGTCGGCGGGCGACGCCAGGCTGGCCAGAAGTCATCCGCGAGCAAGGAGGACCTCAGCAAGATCCGGCAGTGGGCCAAGGCCAACGGTCACCAGGTTTCCGAGCGTGGCCGCATCGCCCAGGCAGTCAAGGACGCGTACTACGCGGCGAACTGAGCACCACAAGCGAACGCCCCGGCAGCCCTCAGGGTTGTTGGGGCGTCCGCATATTCAGGATTGCTGATCGAGTTGGCAAGCCCGATGCTGCGCAACCGGCTCATTGACGGCGGAGACTCACTCCCCGTCGGGCATGGTAGAGAGGTGCTCATGCACGGCGAGCCATCCGCTATCAGGCACTCTGCGAAAGATGATCGTCTCCCGCTCCACGAGTGTTTCCTCACCCTCTAGCGTGCTGGTCCTGGTGCGGACGTCATGGGTGAAGACTGCAACGTCGCCATGAACGTCCAGTGCCTCATTGGACGATCGGCACTCTAGCACCCGGAAGTCCAGGTGGCGCTCCCAGTCCAGCCACAGCCGCTCGTAGTCCGCGCGTGATCGTAACGGCTGGCTGACATTGTGGAAGATGAAGGTCGCCGACTCATCGAAACAGCCGAAGTAGTCAGCCACCCGGTGTTCGCCGAACGCCGCGACGAGTTGGGCTGCGGCTCGAAGCACCTCGACCTCGTCAGTCTGGGACTGCCCTTCCTTGGACTCGTTCATGGTCGCAATTCCCCGGCGCTGCCAAGGGTGATGAGCTGCCCTGTGATGGCGCCCCCGTGAGTACCACCAAGGTAGGCGACGGTCCTGGCGACATCCTCGGGACGAGGGGGGTCGAAGGGGTGGAGGACGACTTCGTTGACGGTGATGCCTTGGGGGCCGAGGTCACGAGCGAGGGTCTTCACGAGGCCGACGACGGCTCCGTGCGCGACGGCAGCCGCGCTGGCGCGCAGAGACGTGGGAATCCATCCGGACCCGAGCACTACCACCCGGGCGTCACCGGAACGACGCAGGGCTGGGGTCGCGGCATGCACCAACCGGAAGGGCCGGGAGACCGCCGCGCGCACGTCGTCGTACCAACGTTGCACGTCGCTCTCGAGGAAGTCGCCGGCCGGAGGCACAGGAGTGTCGACGACGAGCAGGTCGAGGGTCGAAGGCAAGTCCGAGCCACTGTCGTAAACCTCGTAACCGTCCAGGTGAAGCGCGCCAACCACCGACTCAACGATGGCGGCGTCCTCGAGCTCGACGAGAGCTGTTCTGCGCCGGCTCATCAGATTGTTGCTCCGCAGTTGGGCGAGACGACCTGGCCGACGAAGGCCTGGCCGCTACGCACGATGAACAGGACTGCCGCGGCGATCTCGTCGGGTCGCACCAGCCGTTGGACTGGAATCGTTGACAGGAAGTCGTCGGCCCGCCACGGCGAGTCCACCGCGAGCATCGGGGTGTCAGCCGCGCCCGGCGCGACGGTATTGACCGCGACGCCCGCCGACTGGACCTCCAGCGCCAGGCTACGGGTGAGGCCAACGATCGCCCCCTTGGTGGCCGCGTAGTGGGCGTCGCCTTGGCTCCCGCCGTAGCCGAGGTCGGAAGAGATCATGACCACGCTGCCACGTCCACGCTCCACCATCCGGGGCACCACGGCGGCGCACGTGTTCGCGGTGCCGCCGATGTTCACGCTCAGCATCCGCTCCCAGCTCTCGTCGCTGATCTCCTCGATGTCGAGCATCTCGTAGATGCCGGCGGCCGTGACGAGTACGTCGATGGCACCGAGCTCGTTTTCCACCCGACGCACGGCCTCGGCCACGTCGGCCGCGATAGCCACGTCGACCTCGATGCTCAGATCGGTCTCGGAGCGCAGCAGATCGACCCCTGCTACCCGCCAGCCTTCGGCCCTCAGGCCTTGCGCAATCGCGGCACCGAGACCCCTGGCGGCGCCGGTAACCAGGGCGATGCCGTCGCTCATGACACCACCTCCATCGCCACCGCTCGCACGGGAGCACCGTCTGCTCCCCGAAAACGAATCGGGAGAAGGCTCACCACCGGGTCAGGGAAATCGATGTCAGCGAGCCGGGTGAGGTTCTCCGCGATCGTTCCGCCGGCACCGAGCACTTCGTAGTGCGCGGCGAACCCGCTGGGGTGCTCGGCAGCGTCAGAGGTCTCATCGAGGCTCATCGCGTCGATCGCCACGGTGCGGACGCCCGCGGCCACCACCCGCTGGGCGGCCGCTGCGTCCAGGAACGGGTGCTCTGCGTACGCGTCGGTACCCCAGTGCTCGGACCACCCGGTGTGCAGCACCAGAATGACCCCGGACTCGAGCGATGAGGCGTACGGCTCGATGTCCCTCCAGGTGATCGGCTGTCGCGGCTGCTTGCCTCTCACATTCACCACGACGGCCGGCGCGCACAGCAGGCCTAGGTCGAGCTCATCGACGCGGGCACCGTCCTCAAGGAAGTGGTAGGGCGCGTCGAGATGGGTGCCGGTCTGGGAGCCCATACTCACATGCAGCACGTTGTAGCCGTCCTCGGCGATGGTCGTCGCAGGGGTGAAGGCCGGCTCGGGGTCGCCTGGGTAGACGGGTGTGCCCTCGCCGACCGGGTGCGAGAGGTCGACGATGCGGCGGATCTGCGGTGCCATCGGCCTTCACCTACCCACGGTGTCGGTCGCTGGCGGCGAGGTCGCCGCCGCTCGGTCGGCCTGAGCCTTCGGTCTACGTCCGACGAGAAGGCTGGCGAGTAGGTAGAGAGCGAAGGTCACGAAGAAGACCGGCACGGTCGCACCGAAGGACAGCGGCGACACCTGAGACCAGTAGTAGGCGAGCGCCGCGCCGACAGCCCAGCTCAGCAGCGCAACGGGGTTGAGGCCGCCGGAGTACCAGTAGGCGCCGCCACGGTCCTTGACCAGGTCGGCGAAGATGTAGCGTCCGCGCCGCAGGATGTAGTAGTCAACGAGCAGGATCGCGAAGACCGGCACAAACAGCCCGCTGATCAAGAACAGGAAGTCGATGAAGCGCTCGAGCAGCCCCTGCCACGTCGCACCGACGATGGAGATCAGGCCGATGACGAGAGCAGCCACGAGGAAGTTGTCCTTGGGACGCACGTTCAGGTACGACATCACCATGCCGTAGACGACCATGGTGTTGGTCGCCATCACCGAGATGAAGATGATGATCGCCAAGGGGACGCCGAACCGTTCCACGATGACGGTGGGGTCGAACGGGATGGGCTCGCCGCCTTCGAGGAACACGTAGCCGAGGGCCGTCGCCCCGAGCGCCATGGCGGTGAACGTCGAGGCGGTGTAGCCGATCGCGGTGCCAACGACGCCGGCCCGCTCGCTCATTGCATGGCGGTTGAAGTCCGCGGACAGGACCGTCCACGAGATCGCGGTCGCGACCACGATGTCGAAGACCACGATGGTTGTGATCACCTCTGGCTGAGCAGGGATGGCGAGGAACTCGCTCACACCGAAGGTGCTGAAGGCCGTGTAGAAGACGTAGCCGGCGACCGCGACCATGATCACGGCCAGCCACGGCTCGACCCGCTGGATGCCCAGGTGGCCGAAGAGCGCCAGCAGCACCACGATGGTCTGGGCAATGACGGCGAACAGCACCGGATTAGAGAAGCCTGTGGCGCGCTCCACGACGTAGTTGAGGGTGATCCCGGCCAACAGTGCCTGGACCCATGCCCATCCCATGAGCACGATCAGGTTGAAGGCGGCCGGGAGATAGCCGCCGCGCCGGCCGAAGGAGCCGCGGGTCAACACCATCGTGGGCAGGCCGGTGCGGGTCCCGATCCGGCCCACCAGGATGAGGACCGCGCCACCGACCAGGGTGCCGGTGAGGATCATCAGCAGGGCGGTGGCGTAGGAAACGCCGGGCACGAACAAGGTGCCGGTGAGCAGTGTGGTGACGACCATGTTGGCGGCGAGCCACAGCATCGCTGTGCGGCCCAGGCTCATGGTCCGTTCGGCAGGTGCGTCCGCGTCGGACTCCTTTGGCATCCTGCTAACCAGGTTCTGCCAGGTGCTCATGCTCTCTCCTCCGGGGTCTGATCGGTGCCGGTCTCGGTGGTGCCGCGACCGCTGGATCTCGCCATCGCCGACAGCAGCTCGTAGACGACGTGCGAGGCGGCGATGCCGGTGATCTCCGCGTGGTCGTAGACAGGGGCGACCTCGACAACGTCGGCGCCGACGAGGTTCAAGCCACCCAGGCCGCGAAGAACCGCGAGCAGCTCGCGACTGGTCATACCCCCGGCCTCCGGCGTGCCCGTGCCCGGAGCGAAAGCCGGGTCGAGTACGTCGATGTCGATCGAGACGTAAACAGGTCGCTCCTGCACCCGGTCCCGAATACGCTCCAGGACACCACCGACGCCGATGTCATCCATCTCAACGCTCGGCACGATCTGGAAACCAAGCTCGGCGTCGTCGGTCAGGTCCTGGGTGGAGTAGAGCGGGCCACGCGTGCCGACGTGCATACAGCCGGACCGGTCGATGAGGCCCTCTTCGGAGGCCCGCCGGAATGGCGTCCCATGAGTGTAGGCGGCACCGAAGTAGGTGTCCCAGGTGTCGAGGTGGGCGTCGAAGTGCACCACCGCCACAGGACCTTGCCTTGCCGCTATGGCGCGCAGCAGTGGCAGGGCGATGGTGTGATCCCCGCCGATCGTCACGAGCCGGCCGGCCCGTTCCAGCATCGCCTGCGCGCCGGCCTGTATCTGGCTGATGCCGTCCTCGATCGAGAAGGGGTTGGCAGCCACGTCCCCAGCGTCCACGACCTGCTGAGCCGCGAACGGCTCTACGTCAGCCGCAGGGTTATAGGGCCTTAGCAGCCGGGAAGACTCGCGCACGTGTGCCGGGCCGAACCGAGCCCCGGGGCGGTAAGAGACCCCGGCGTCAAACGGGACGCCTATCACGGCCACGTCGACGTCAGAGACCTCGTCGATCCTCGGCAACCGCGCAAATGTCGTCGGTCCGGCGAACCGCGGCACGACCGTGGCGTCGACCTGCCCTACCGCACGTTCGCTGACGATGCGCGGAAGACCGCCACTCTCGCTCATCGACTGTCTGGAGCCGGTCATCCCACCCCTCCAAGATCGGGCCAGTGGTGTGGATCACACGCTAACCCTCGACACACAACGAACTTCCCTGACAGTTATGCCAATCTTTGAGCGATACTGTCGGAACTGGAGTGCGGAACGAGAGGACCTGGGCCGTGACGGTGACGATCCGTAGCCTGATTGCCGACGGCGATCTGCGGTTGACCGCCCATGGTGACCCGCAAGGGCTTGACCACGAGGTGGGCTGGGTGGCGGTATCCGAGCTACCCGACCCCACACCGTGGATTCAGGGAGCCGAGCTCCTGCTCACCAGCGGCATGTGGCTCAACGAGGTGGCCGACCGGGCCCGAACCGCTGACGAATGGGCCGGACGGCTCGCGCGGTCGGGTGCCACGGCGGTGGGATTCGGGCTGGAACCGTGCTTCACCGCAGTGCCGGTCGAGATGGTAGCCGCAGCCGAGCGCCACAGGCTCACCTTGTTCGAGGTGCCGCCAGGTACTCCGTTCGTAGCCATCGCCCGTCGCGTGGCCGACCTGCATGCCGCAGAGTCACGCAGGCGCCAGGCCGACGCCGTACGCAGCCAGCAGCGGCTGGCCGCCGCGGCCAGCTCCGGCAGCCCCGCGGTGGTGCGGACACTGTCGCGTGAACTCCGCGGGTGGGTCATCACCTTGGACGCGGGACACCGCATGCACGACCGTGCGGGTGACCTCCACGACGTGAACCTCGCGCAGGTCCGCGAATTGGCAGTCCAGGCAGCACGGGAAGCTCGACGCAGCCTGCTCGCCGGCGACTCCACCCAGCCGGTTTACCTCGTTCCTGTAGGAGACGCCGACAGCCGACGAGGCACCTTGTGCGTCGACGGACGATCGATCACCGGCCACGCCGGCCAACGCGTTGGCATCGTGGGGACAGCGGCCGCCATCTTGTCGGTGATCCCGTCTTCATCGCCCGAACCGGTCCTGGATGTCATCCTGGACCTGCTGCTCACAGGCGAGGACGACGTAGCGCACAGGATCTGCGAAGCCGCAGGCCTGCAACTTCCAGAGCGTCTGGTAGCGGTGAGCCTGGGCGGTGTTCAAGCCGAGCAAACGGTGACCCGCGCGATCTCGCTGGGGATGTGGCGCCTGCCCTGGAACCACAGCACGAGGACGGTCGTGGTCGGAGAACCATCGGTCGTGGCGGCCAGGGTCTCCGACCTCATTGACCAGACAGGTGCGCGTGCCGGAGTTTCCGCGCCATACCCTCCGCGAGATGTCCGCCGAGCGGTACAGGAGGCCACCAGCGCCCAGCGACTCACCAACGACAAACAGCGGCTGGCCCACTACCGCAACTTGACCGTCCCAGCCCTTGAAAGCCTGCTAGCGGCCGAGCCGACCCAGCACTTCGCCGAAGGCCTCCTCGCACCGCTGATCGGGCACCCCGAACAAGACCGGCTCTTGGAGTCAGCCACCGCTTGGTTGCAGGCACACGGACGTTGGGACCCGGCGGCCGCGACCCTAGGGATCCACCGAGCAACGCTTCGCGGACGCATGAACAGACTCGCCGACGCCCTCGGACTCGACCTGGACAGTGCCTACGACCGACTCGCCCTCGCCCTCGCACTGGAGACCTTCCCAACAGCCGAAAAGAACAACGGTCCGAAGTAGCGCGCTTCGCACACGGGGCCACCGTCTGCCACGGGACATTGGGACATCACCGGGGACGTCCGGCTCTGCGCAGATGCAGTGTAGGGAGCGCTAGCGCGTCGCTGGCCGGGTGAGGGTCGAGGTCTATCAAGGATGGCAGCTCGCACGCTGCCCATGAGCACGGACAGGTTGCCCGTCCGGTCTAGCGGTCCGGGGTGAACATCGGCAGGCTGCTCCGCAGACGCTCGGCCGACACCTGACCGCTGCTGTCCTTCACGACCACGCGCTGCAGGTCTGGGTGCTCCTCGCCGGTCAATGTCAGCACAGATAGCGCTGCGTTGTAGGTGAGCGCGTCAGTGGGGTCGGACGCATCCAAGGTCACAGAGACAGCGCCCTGCTCCTCATCCTCCACGGACGAGATGCGCCGAGCCCAGTCGTGGTCCGGCTTGGAGTCCGCGTCGAGCTCGGAGAAGCCGTCCTCCACCTGGAAGACCGCACGCAACTGAGCCTCAACACGGGCAGCCAGAGAGTCCGTCATACCCCAGACGCTAGTCGTCAGCACCCACTCTCGCCCCTGCAAGCCACACCAACTACGGCACTCGCAACCCTGCCTCCGGTGGGATCGAAGCTTCGCGGCCCAGCGGTCGCCTGCCCTCCCAACCACACCACCGACGTGAGAGTCACGGCCCTCGACAGGGCATCGTGCCCACGATGCGGCCATCAGTCTCCTGCCGTCAGCCCTCCTTGGGGATCATGATCCACAAGACGATGTAGACGATCTCACCGACGCCAGTGACTCCGAAGATGACGAAGCCGATCCGGACGAGCAGCTTCGGCACCCCGAACCGCGCGGCGAGGGCTGCACAGACGCCGGCAATGATCTTGCCGCTGCGGGGCCGGACCAAGGCTGGTGACATGACGGGGGTCCCTTCCGTTGGGTAAAAAGAGTCTGCCACTGGATCCTCAGCCCGGCGCGCCGGAGAACGCCCGTACCGACCATCACCACCCTCGCCAGAGCCCGCGCGCAGGCAGCGACCGTTCGAGCGCTCCGAGGCTGGACACTGAACCCCCAGGTCCGTGTCTCGCATTCTTCCCGCCGTGGGACGAGCGCGGCCGTCCCTCCGCGAGGTAGGGGCCTGCGCACGTCTACGACGAACGGGCGGACTTCACCGGTCGTCCGGGCCTCAGCAGCTGCGTGTCACCAAGGGGTCGACTGCGGCAACACCGAGGTTTCATGCGTTCTGAGGGCAGGCGGTGCCGGGTCCGTCATGCCTCAGGCTGTGTTGTCGAGGATGAGCCGGACTGCGTCATCTGGTGCGTCCCATTGGGGGAAGTGTCCGCACCGCTCGAACCAGTGCACCACCGCGTCCGGGAAGGCCGCTTGGGCCCGTGAGGCCTGTCGGGGCAGGGTCACCAGGTCGCGGCGACCCCAGCCGATGGTGGCCCGACCAGGCAGGGTACCGGCTGGGGCCCCTGCCTGCTTGGGCCCCTTCGTCAGAGCGTCCATGGCGGGGCCGGTGGCGGGCGCCTCCGCTAGCCCGCGCAGGTCCGGCAGCACAGTGTGGGCGGAGAGCGCCCAGGGCCGGGCGGAGAACTGGGCGAGGAGTGCTGTTCGCGTGACGGGGTTGCCCAGCATCGTGGGCAGCACCGCGTGCAGCGCCTCGACGAGCTTGATGGAGGGTCGCAGCGTGGCGCCGAAGACAGCCAGTTCGCGATCGTTCCAGAAACCGCCCGGATCCAGGGCGACGGTGTCTCCGCCGACCCCGCGACGGGCGAGCTCGAGCACTATCCGTCCGCCCATGGACTGGCCCGCGGTGGAAACCTTGCCGAGCCCCTGCTGGTGGATGAAGTCCGCGACCGCGTCGGTCAGGGTCGCGATCGAGACCTCGCCGGTCAGCGGTGGGGTCTCGCCGAAGCCGGGCAGGTCGACCGCGATGACCTCGCGTCGCGCAGCCAACCCGCCCAGGATCGGGGTCCAGGACTGCAAACCCGCGCCGAGACCGTGTACGAGCAGCAATGGGCTGCCGCTGCCGCGCCGAACGTGATGCAACACCATGGTCGAATGCTATGAGCGGTGATCCTCGGGCGCACCCCAGTGCTTCACTCTCTTCCCGGCCGAGGTGGCACCGGTACGGCATGTGTCCTCACCAACTGGAGGACAGATCGGGACGAGTTACGCACAGCGAGGCCGAGCGCCCGAACGTGGCCGGCACCCGGTCAGCCACGGGGTGGGATGCGGCTCCTGACGGTGTGGTGCAGGAGCCGGCCACGCTCGCCTTCGGACGGCCACCACTCTGAGGACGCCACGACCGTCGGTTCCGCTTGGCGTGGGGTGCCCGCAAGAACGGGTACGCGTACGGGTCGAGGTCATCGACGCCGAACCCCCCGACGTCGTCGACCGACTGCACGTCGTAGACCTGCATGCTGGCCTGAGAGGACCTGGCGCACCAGCTCACGTTCTGCGTCGGGTGCCGCGGCCGTCATGACGAGGCTGGTGAAGAACCGTCCCCCGATTCGGCGTACGGAGACGTCTCCGGACGCGATGCATCCCTTAGTTGGTGGTGTCGACCAGGGTGGCGTAGGCGACGATGTTGTCGCGGTAGCCGACCGTGCCGCCGTCCCATTCGCCGCCGCAGGTGATCAACCGCAGCTCCCGTCCGGTGGAGGCGTAGATCTCCACGGTGGGGAGGTCGTCCTTGGGGTAGTGGGCTACGCGATCGACGCGGAAGACGGCGGTGGTGCCGTCCTGGCGGTCGATGAGTATCTCGGCGCCCGCGGGCACGTCGGTGAGGTCGAAGAACACGGCTGGGCCTTCGTGGGAGTCGACGTGCCCGGCCATGACAGCGGCGCCCAGGTCACCGGGGGCGGTCCCCCACGAGAACCACCCGACCAGGTCAGGGTCCTCGGGCACCTCCAGGACTCCGTCGGCGTCCAGCCCTAGGTGCAGCAGGGTGGTGTCGACATCGATGGAGGGCACACGCAGCCGGACCGGAGCAGCGGCGCTCTCACCGGATGTGCGGGCCTCGCCCGACACGGAGTCGCGGTTGAGCACAGGTTCCGAAGAGCCGCCGGCTCGGGTGTCCCCAGGCGAAGTGTCGGGCGCTACGGCCGGCGAGGGTGCCTGTGGGGGTGGTGGTTGCTGAGTCGCTGCGGCCACCCCGATAAGGCTCAGGCCGAGGACGAACAGGACCGTGGCGGTCACCGGCGCCAGGAGACGCCGGTGACCGCCACGGGTGCGGTGCTTCCCGGACGGGCCGCCGCCCTGGACCGCTGGCGCCGTCATAGGCGCCGGGTCCGGGACG
>NZ_JAJSDQ010000011.1 GCF_021272345.1 Ornithinimicrobium sediminis
CGGGCGCACCACAGGCAGCGACCCACACCGGGCGACATCTCCCACGGTCGTCCGGAGCACCTCACCACCCCACTGCCCTGCCATAGGACAAACGTACGATCCGACACCGACAGACCCTCGTCGGCCGGTTCGACCTCCATCGCCGCGCGCCGCGGCTGGCCTGGTCGTTCCGAGCTCGTAGCCATGCGCACCGCATGCACCTATGCTGAGTGCATGTCCAACGTCCAGATCCGCAACGTCCCCGAGGACCTGCACCGTCGGCTCCGCGCTCGGGCGGCGATGGAGGGGACGACCGTGTCCGATCTTCTCCTGCGCGAGCTCGAGCGGTTCATGTCCCGACCAACGAAGGACGAGGTGCTCGCCCGCCTCGCCAGTCGGCAACCGGTCTCGACCACCGAGTCGTCGGCCGAGGCCGTCCGTGCGGGTCGTCAGGACCGGTGATCGTCCTTGACGCCTCGGCAGCGGCCGACCTGCTGCTGCGGCGCGGACGTCACCTGAAGGTCGAACGCCTGGTCAGGGAGCACGACACCGCCAGCTCCGACCTGCTCGCGGCGGAGGTCCTGCACGTCCTGAGGCGGTTCGAGCACTGCGGCGAGCTGGACCGCGAGCGGGCGGCCGAAGCAGTGGACGACCTCCTCGACATCCCCCTGGAGATCTACCCGGCCTTCCCGCTGGCTCGCACGGTATGGGGTATGCGGGCCGACGTCTCGGCCTACGACGCCGCCTACGTCGCCCTCGCCGCGGGTCTGGACGCCCTGCTCGTCACCACCGACGAACGTCTGGCACGCACCGCCAGGCGGCACTGCCGCGTGGCCGACCTGTAGCCGCCCTTCTCCTTGCCGCGTGCGGTGGTGCCGGCCTTCACCGACCGGTCCCACCGTCCCCGGACGCAGGGTCCTGCTGGTCGGACGGGGAGGTGGACACCTGCTGGTCGGGTGGTGTCGGCACGATGCGCTCGACGAGCAGCGTCATCGCCGACCCGGCGAGCGCCGTCGCCAGCGCGGTCGCGGCCGCCACCGCCACGCCGGACCCCCAGAGCACGAAGCGGCTGGTGTGGTAGATGTCGCGCAGCCCTTCGGCGCCCGTGCCGCCCTGGCGCAGCGCCAGGTAGTCGGCGCCCACCCCCAGCACCAGACAGATGACGGCCATCTGCAGGATGCGGATGGTGACGGCCTCGACGGTGCCGGTCTCCGTGAACGGCACGAGCAGCAGCACGCTCTCCGAGCCGGCGAGCACGACGAAGAGCCGCAGCGACTTCACCAGGCCGGTGGCCCCCGGGATGAGCGGGAAGAAGTATCCGAAGACGAACCCGTAGAGCGGGAAACGGAACGCCAGCGCCGCCGCGGCCACCGTGCCCCAGGGTCGGGACCCGAAGGGGCCGGAGATCTGCGCGACGGTGTCGGCGAGCGTGCCGATCTGCAGCACCAGTCCGACGACCGTCGCCGCGACTGTGGCCGTGACGGCCCGGCGCCACGGGTTGGCCTCCCCCGCCCAGTTGAACGCGTCCCTCATCGACGACGGCCCCGGGCGTCGTGGCACCTCGCCGAAGGCCTGCGCGACGACCTTCCGGGTGGCGTCGGCGTCCTTGGCGTCCACCTCGGCTGTCGCGACCTTCTTGCGCAGAGCCTCCTGCAGGTGGTGGTAGGTCGCCGCCCTCGTCGACCGGCGCAGCGTGGCCCCGATGACCGCCGGCGAGCTCTGCTGCTGGGTAGGCAGCCAGTCCGAGCCCCAGGAGTCGCTGCGGGGGAAGAGGACGAGGACCATCAGCAGCAGGCCGACGCCGAAGGACCACGGGATGCCGGCATACAGCACCTCGGGGCGCAGCACCAGGCTCGCGCTCAGCAGCAGCACCACCGCCCACGGGAGCGGCCACAGGCCCGCGCTGCCGACCGACCGGGACCGGAGCACGACCACGGCCGAGATGATGAGCGCGAGCGGCACCAGCGAGCGCAGCGCGAAGGTGGCGTTGCCGGCCAGGTGGGCGTCGGCGCTTCCCGGCTGCAGCAGGGGCAGTGACGGCAGCACGATGAGCAGGAGCGCGACCACGGCCAGGGCCCTGGCCACCCGCCGGGTTCCTCGGCTGCGGTTGGAGATGCGGATGAGGTCTCCCAGGGCGATGCGGGCCAGCACCAGCAGCATCGCGGCGGTCGCGAGGGCCGACGCCACGGACACGGCGACCTGGGCCGGCTGTGACCAGATGGGTGCGAGGACGCTCACGACAACCAGGACGCTCAGCCCTGCCAGCGCGGGGGCCAGCCCCTCCGCCCAGCGGCGCGTCACCCCCCAGCAGAACACTGCACAGGCAAGCGCCCCTGCTGCGATGCCGATCATGAGGTCCTGTCGGACCCACACTGCCTCGTCGACGCCTCCGCCGGCCGTGGTCGGGTCGACGGTGAGCACCAGCACCAGGGCGGCGACCGCCGCCAGCCCCAGGGCCGCGCTGCTCGCCACCACTCGCGGCCCCGGCCTGCCGCCGCGCGAGAGCGCCGCCACCACCCACATCGCGTATGCCGCCTCGAGCACGCCGGGGTAGAACGCCAGCGACAGCCCGTCGACACCTGACCCGTCGATGGTGGTGCCGTCCCCGGAGCGCTCCTCGACGAGCAGGATCACTCCGGTGGCGAGGCTGACGCCGACGTCAGCGAGGGCCACCATGCCCAGAGCCAGGAGGAGGTAGAACCGGTCGCCCAGCCGGGCGCCTACGCGTTGCGCCTCGGGATCGGTCTGGGCGTCACCACCCGCCGGACGCAGCCGTCGCAGCACGGCATACAGCACCGCCCACGGGACGAGCGGCCACAGGTAGTTGGCGACGGTGGCGAGCAGCGCGCGGACGGGCTCAGGCACGATGCCGTCGGCAGCGTCCGGCGAAGAGTCGGTCGGCGCCAGTGTGACCTGGGCGGCGCCCTCGGCCGACAGCCGGGCCGAGACGTGCTGCGGCCCCTGGGCCCCGACGGTCCCCGCGACCACCACCTCACTCAGGGTGTGGGTGGGCTCAGCACGGAGCTCGAGCTCCACGACGCACGCCGGGCCGCACATCCAGGCCGACCTGGTCAGGGCGACCTCGACGGACCCACCCCAGTGGTAGTCCCGACCGGCGGCTGCCGGCCTGCCGTGCAGCTCGACGCGTGCGGTCTCGTCGGTCCCCCTGGTCACCACCGGTGGGCTCCACTGCAGGCGTACCACCTGTTCGGCGACGGTGACCACCGGGTTGCCGGCGAGGTTCCAGACGAGGTCCTCGGGCGCCTCGGCGAACTCCCCCTCAGCGACCCCCACCGTGAACGGACTGTCCGCGGGCAGCTCCAGGGTGATGTCCACCTGCGTGTCCGTGCCGGCGACATCGACGCTCACCTCGACACGCTGCAGGTCGGCCGCGCCCTGGTCGACCAGGGCGAAGTCCGGTCGTGGCGCGGGCGGGAAGATCTCCGGGTGGGCCTGGTCCAGCCGGGCGGCGTCGACCGCCGAGATCAAAAACTGTCCAGAGACCGCCAGCAGCAGGACACCCACGAGCACAGCGAGGAGACGTCTGGTGCGCCGCACGTGCGACATCGCGTCCCCCCGTGCCGACTGGGTGGTCGGTCAACGCTACCGGCCACGGCCACAGCGGCACCAGAGCCAGGACTGCGACGAAAGTCGGGGCGACCCCCGGTGGAATGCCCAGAGTGACTGTGAGTGACTGGCTGGCATGACCACTGAACCCCTGATCCACGACCACGGCCTCGACTTCCTGCTCAAGGGCTACGCCTTCGCCGACGACCTGCGCGCCCGGTCCGGCGACCCGAAGGCCGGCAGCCGCGTGCGGCTGAGGCTGCTGGGAGGTGACGCGCTGCTGGTGCGCGGCGAGGAGGGCGTGCGGCTCTTTTACGACACCGACAAGGTGCAGCGCAAGGGTGCGCTGCCGAAGGTCGTCGGGGGCGGCCTCTTCGGCAAGGGCTCGGTGCACGGCCTCGACGACGAGGCGCACCGCCACCGCAAGGCGCTCTTCGTCCGCGCGCTCATGGACCCCGAGTCGGTCGCGCGGCTGCTCGAGGAGAGCGCGGTGGAGTGGCACCAGACGATCGCGTCACGCTGGCTCTCGGGCACGAGCTTCTCGGTGTATGACGCCGCGGTCGAGGTCTACGGGCGTGCGCTGCTGCGGTGGGCCGGGGTGGAGACCGACCACACGACCGCGACCCGGCTCTCCCGCGACGAGGCCGCGATCGTGGACGGGTTCGCCGTGCTGGGCCCGGCCTACGTGCGCACCAAGCTGAACCGCCGCAAGTGCGACGCCTGGTTCGCCGCGCACATCCGGCGTGCCCGGGCCGGCGAGGTCACCGCGCCTCCCGGGAGCCCCCTCGACCTGGTGCTGCAGCACCGGGAGCTCGACGGGCAGCCGTTGTCGGATCACCTGGCCGCCGTAGAGCTGCAGAACGCCATCCGCCCCGGCATCGCCGTCTGCCGGTTCGCCGCGTTCGCGGCGCTGGCGATGCACGAGCACCCGGAGTGGCGCGAGCGCATCTACGCCGAGACCCGTGAGCGCGGCAGCACCACCAACGGCCCGCTCGCCGTGGCCTTCGCCGAGGAGGTGCGCCGCTACTACCCGTTCGTGCCCCTGCTGCCGTCCGTAGCCCGGCACGACCTCGAGGTCGACGGGGCCAGACTGGCCCAGGGTGAGCGGGTGCTCATCGACATCTACGGCACCAACCGCGACGAGCGGCACTGGGAGTCGCCGCAGCGCTTCGACCCCACGCGGTTCCTCGAGACGGGCGAGATGTTCGCGGAGTACTTCATCCCTCAGGGCGGCGGCCGCCCGGAGACCGGGCACCGCTGCCCCGGTGAGGCCATCACCGTCGGCCTGCTCGCCCAGACCGTCGCCGAGCTCTCGCGGCTCGACGCCCGGGTCGCCCGCAAGGGGCTCGACTGGTCGATGCGCCGGATGCCCACCGCCCCGAAGAACGGGGTGCGGCTCTCCGACGTCCGCCGCCGCAGCTGACCCGTGGCGTGCCTCGTGGACCCACGGGTGGTCCGCCAGGTCGCCGACCCACACACACGCCGCTGCTGAGGACGCTATGCTCCGAGGCGTTCCTTACCGCGACCGGGCTGACGGCGAAGGGCTGCTCCCATCCGCACCGCGCGCCAACGTCGCACCTCGAAGCCGCGCAGGATCAAGTCACCCGCGAAGCCGAGACCCAGCCAAAACAGCAATGCCGCCGTACGCCTCTCGGCTTCGAGGCTCTGCAGATGCTGAACTTCCAGTTGTTCGATCTGGATCGTCGCCAGATCGGCAACGTGCCATCCGTTGACCACCTGTTGCTGTGGGGCTCCCTCAGCGCTCTCGTTGTTCAGGTCCGCCATCGAGTCCGCCACCGATGTGCGATCAGACCAAGAGATCTCGTCAGCGCCATCTGGCGTCGCCACGAACCAAGTGATCACGAGAGCCAGAGCAATCAGCGCCCCCCAAAGCACACGTGCGAGACCGGCGGCAGCGCGGAGCGGCCGAGATTGGCTGTCGCTCCGGGCGGCAACTACGCCGGGCGGAGGAGTTTCGTCAGTCGTATCCATTCGGGCTTCCGTCAGTGGCGCTGTAGATGTTGGCGTGTGGACAACTGGCCGAGTGGGCTCTTCATCTGTCATCGCTGGTCCTCCAGTGCCCACGTTCCGCACCGGGCGAGTTCCAAGTCCTGCCCTTCGCGGACCGTAACGGTCGGATAGCCGCCTCCGGGGATGCCGTTGTCGACGATGTCGGCTCCGTTCGAACCCGACACAAGCACCGCCCAGTAGCAGTCCTCGCTGACGGGTTCGATTGGTCGGTAGGAGCCTGGCTCGATGTCGCGCCCAACAGTCCACACACCCGAGGAGACGGCGTCCTCCTCACTCACGTCCGCGCCTTCTGTGACGGTGACGGTTGCCGTCTCCGTCACGGTGACTTCGGACGGCTCCTCGGCGAGGGTGACAGTTGCATCGCTCGCCGTCGGCTCAATTGTCTGAGTCACGGTTGTTGTGACTGTTGCCGCTGGGGAGACTGTGTCGTTTGCCTCCCCGCAGCCACTCGTCAACAAGATGGCGGCCAGGGAAACAAGCACATACACTCGCATATTGCGACTTCGCTCCTTAGTCCGTTGTCGCTACAACAAACCCCATGACCGCGCTAACCGAACGAAGTTGCCATTCATCCAAAACGCGACTATGGGAACGGGGTAGCGATGTGCCCCCGGAGAAGCCGGGACAGCACATCGCCACCTCTGACAGATCAGCCCAGGGAAAATCGATAAGCACCCCGTCGGTGCATCGCGCGCCCTACCGCTCGTCGAGCCAGGCTCCGCGGTCCGAGAAGAAGGAGAACAGGGGCTCGTACAGGATAACGAACTGGCCCGACTCTGAGGCGTCATCTACGTCGAAGCACACATCTCCGTCCGTCGAACCTCCGGGGGCGATCTGACCAGCAGACAACGCATCATCACTACCGGCGATCCCCGTCATCGAGATCGTGCCACCAGGCTCCTGAAGCGACCAGTCGAAGACGTTGAAGTCGATCGCCTCGTCCGCATTGTTGGTGATCGTCACCGCAGTGCAGAGGGTCTCACCAAAGGTGTCATCCCCTGCCTCCAGGGCTCCCGCCGTGATGGCCACGTCGCCAAGGGTCAACTCAGCGCCTGCCTCGCCGATGACGTCATCCTCCTGTGCGCCAGGGAAAGCCGGCTCCGCAGCTTCCTCGGCCTCGCCGTCGCCCTCATCGGCGGGCGCTTCCTCTTCACCGGCAGGAGCCTCGTTCTCCTGCGAAGTGCCCGCTGTTCCGTTATCCGTCGGCTCGTCCTCACCACCACTAACCGCAACGATGAAGATAATCAGCAGCAAGAATAGGAGCGGAAGGATGAATCGCTTTTTCTTGTACCACGGTCGCTGTGCCTTGGCGTATGCCTTCTCCGCCTTTGCTCGCGCCTTGGCGTCTCGCGGTGTGTCCATCTGCTGCTGCCACTGCCCGGCAGGCTGGTTGCCCTGCGAAGGAGGAGGAGGCTGCTGGTCGCTCATGTTTACACTCGTCTCACGTTGTCTTGGATAGAACGCGACAGCGAAACCCCCCGTCCCCCGTGGTACGCCGGTTCGCACCGCGTGAGTTGGGGTCCCCTGCCGTGACGATGCTATGTCAAGATGAGTCCGTCGCGGGGGATGCCATGATGCGACAAACCTGTGACTTCTACGACACGTAGCGTCTGGTCGCTACCGCTCCGGCACGTCGCTGGCGAATTTCGCAAGTCAGGAACGCCTCCATGCAGTGCACCAGTGTGCCGTCGTAGGGGGAAGCTGATGTGACATCCGACACGCCTGGGTCGTTAGCGTCACTGAGGTGCAGCACGAGTGACGTCCGGTTCTCCTACGAACGCGGCAGGGTTGTCCCGGTGATGCCGTTCGTCGGTCGGGCCCGGGCGGGGGTGCTTGCAGACCTGCTAGAACACGCCCCCACGGTTCCCACGTCCCGCCGCCCGCGCATGGTCACCATCGAGGCGGTCACCGACTGAGGCAAGACCAGGCTCTTGCCGGAGTTGCATGTCCGGATGGCGGCGGAGCGTCAGAAGACCCGGTCTACTGTCCTCCGTCGATGGTCGATGGTCGCCTGCCGGAAAGTCGACGCGCGCTCACGGCTTGCCCACGCCGCGGGTCATCGCCCTAGTCGGCACCGCTTTGGTGCATCTCGGGCCGGTGGCCGCAGCCGACGGCCAGGGCTGATCCGGGGCTTGCCCACCTCTGTGGGTTTCCCCGATCCGGCTGCAGCTCGTCGACAGCTCGGCGAACTGGCCCTTTTACAGACTATGCACCTGTCCCCGATCTCGGGGCAGCTGACCCGGCGGACGGGGCAGGTGCAGAGGGTAGCGCCAGGCTCGGACGTGCAACCTGGGCTCCGAGATGTCGGTCAGCGCGCCTTACCGGTCCAGCACGACCCGGTAGTAGTCGTGGTCCAGCACCATGGCCGAGTAGTAGAACCGGCGGTCGATCTCGTCCGAGACCGCCTGCCGGTAGCCTTCCGGCACCTCCTGCCCCTCAGCAGGGGTGAACTCCCGGGTAATGCTGTCGTAGCGCCCCTTGTCCGTGACGAAGCTGCGGTCGCTGAAGATCACCAGGGGGTCGGCGTCGGAGAAGACGTCCCGGCCCATGAGCAGCCGTGAGTCGTAGTCCAGCCCCATGAGGTTGGAGAGGGTGGGGATGATGTCCAGGCTGGAGACCGGGTCGTCGACCGTCTCCGGCTCCATGCCCGGGGCGTAGATGAGCAGGCTGTTGCGGTAGAGCTCGAAGTTGGTGTCCACGTCGTGGCCCTCCAGGTCCTCGATCTGCTCCCGGGTCAGACCGTAGGGGTAGTGGTCGGAGCTCAGCACGACCAGGGTCCGCTCGGCCACCCCGGCCTCCTCGAGCCGCTCCAGCAGGAGCTCCAGCGCCCGGTCCAGCTCGACCTGCGTGGCCAGGTAGGCCTTCCCCGCCTCGGTGTAGGGCAGGTCCTCCACGAGGTCGCGGTTCTTGATGGCCATGGCGTTGCCGCCGAAGTTGTACTCCAGGTGCCCGCTGACCGTCATGTAGTAGGCATGGAACGGCTCGTCGGCGAGGACGTCGGGCGTGGTGACGTCGATCATCTCCAGGTCCGAGGCGGGCCAGGTGCGAGCCACCTCCAGGCCGTTGCCCACCCCCTGGTAGTCGTAGCCGAGGTTGGGGTGGGAGACGTCGCGCCCGTAGTAGTCGTAGGTGTGGTTGTGGAAGGCGTAGGTCGCATAGTCCAGCCCGCGCAGCTGGTTGCCCATGGCGAACGGCATGGAGTTGTCCCCGGAGCGCTGCATGCTCCATACCCCGCTCTTGGGGATGAGACCGGTCGTGGCCACATACTCCCCGTCCGAGGTGCTCACACCCCACAGGGGGGTGTAGAGGTCGGTGAAGTGGAACCCCTCGTGGGTCATCTTGTGGAGGGTGGGCGTGACCGCGGGGTCGACGGCGAGGTGGGAGTAGCCCTCGGCGGTGAGGAAGATGAGGTTGTAGCCCTCGAAGAGGCCCGTGTGCTCGTTCTGGGCGGTGGGCTCGCGCTGGCTGAAGTACTCGTGCAGGGAGCGCAGCTCCTCGCTCTCCGCCTCGGCGAGGAGCTGCTCGAAGTCGATGTCCATGACGTTGTGCTCGACGACGGCAGGCTCCGAGGGCTCGGCCTGGTCCCCCGAGGTCTGGGCTTCGTCGTCCCCGGGAGGTGCGTCGGTGGTGGCCGGGTCCGGGGTCTGCGGCACGGGCGCCACCACCGGTGGCGGCGGCTGCTCCCGCTCGAACCCGAGCAGGTTGCGCTGCAGGTCGACCCGCATGGTCGTCATCAGCCCCAGCCGGTCGACCGACGCCACCGGGTGCTGCTCCCGGTAGTACATGTCGTAGGCGCTGTTCTGCTCCTTGTCCCCCAGGTTGATCCCGGCCACGGCCACGGCGAAGAAGGCCACCAGCAGGCCGGCGGCGACGGCCCTGTGCCGCCACGTGACCCGCGGCCGGGCACGAGCCCGCACCCGCGACACCAGGAACACGACCAGCGGCACCGCCATCAGGAGCAGCCACCCGGCGTGCGCCCCCAGCTTGCCCAGGATGTCGCCGGTGAACTCGGCCACCTGGCCGGCGTTGGTCGCGGAGAAGACGGTGTAGAAGGTCGTGAAGATGTCGTAGTAGATGAGCTGCGACATGTAGAGCACCGAGATGAACGCCAGGCAGACAGCCACCACCACGTCGCGGGCGACCCGCGGGAAGAGGCTCGCCACCAGGTGCACCACCAGCGCGATCACCCCCGCGAAGAGGGCGGCGTAGACCAGCCCCATGCTGATGACCGGCAGGCCGGTCTGCACCCGCAGGACGACCTCGAGGAAGAGCAGCGAGGCCAGGAGGAAACCCGGGAGGACCAGCCCGCGCGCACCGGCACGCTTCTCGCGACGTGGACCGCCCAGGGGTTGTGCTTCCACACCACCGGGCGTCGTCTCCATCCAGCCACGGTAGAGGACTTCACCGCGTGTTCACCTCAGCGCGCGTCGGCGTGCCCCCAGGTATGCAGCTCCGCCAGGTCAGCTTTCCCCTCGACGTGGACGCCAACCCCGGCCCTTGCGCCGCTGCCAGCGCACCTCCACGCCCCGCTCCCGCGCCATCCGCTCGACAAGATGGCTGACCTCCTGGTTGGCGTAGCGGTCGTGGGCGTCGCGCACCGACGTCCGCGTGCCGAAGAGTGCGTCCGCCTTGTCGAAGACCAGCACCTGCCCCGACTGCTCGGCCCGGTCGAACAGCCGGGCAAGGTTCTTCTCGGTCTCGCCGATGTAGCGCGAGACCACCTGACCCAGGTCCACCGTGAGCACCGGTGCCTGCGCGGCAGCCACCGGTTCCCGCGCCGCAGCGGCACGCTGTGACGGCATACCGGCCCGCAGGCGCAGGGTGTGCACGTCGAACTCCGCGGGTCGCACCGGCGCCAGCCACACCGACACCACGACCTGCCCGGCGAGCATGTCGGCCTCGGTCATCGTCTCCTCCGGCCCGCACCGCACGCCGTAGGCCTGCTCGGGCGTGGCGCCCTGCAGCCCGCCGCGGCGCCACAGGTCGTGCAGGAACGCCTCGGACAGCTGCCGGACCCGTGCCCACAGCGCGGCGTCACTGGTCTCGTCCTCGACGAACCGCAGCCCGGCGGTCAGCGAGCCGAGCACGTGGTCGGTGAGCCGCCGCACGGGCAGATACCGCAGGGCCGGGTCGGCGGTCTGCCCCGAGGCGGTCGTGCGCGCACCCCAGACCAGCCGGCCCCGGCCGGGGAACTCCCCCAGCACGTTGACCCCGGCCTGGGTCAGCCGGTCGGTCTCGCTGGCGTCGAGCGTCTCGACGAGCCCGTCGACCCCGCACAGCTCCACCCCCGCCGGCGCTTTCCACACCCCGCGCTCGGCGTCGGTGCGGGCCACCACCCCGGCGACCGCGCCCGAGGGTGGCACCGTGACCCCGCCGCTGACGACCCAGGGGTGGTAGGCCGCGGCCCGCTCCCGGTGGTCGCTCACCTGCTGCACCGCGGCCTCGGTCTCTGGCCCCCACGGGCCGGGTGGCAGGTCGAGCAGCAGGACGGCGCCGTATGCCGCGCACCGGCTCAGCGCCACGCTCACCTGGGCGTGGTGCGCGGCGGTGAGCCCCGGCAGCACGAGCACCGTGACGCCGGAGCCGTCGAGGGCGTGCACACCCCCGGGGCCCTCCTCCGGGACCAGCTGCTCCGGCGCCGGACCGGCCGCCCGGACGACGATGGCGCTGGTGCCGCCGTTGGCGAAGAACAGGTCGCCCGCGTGGCCGAGCGGGCGGTCCGCGCCCAGGCTGGGCCCGAACGTGGCGTGGAAGTCCGCCGCGCTGGTGACCGTGACCGGCGTGTCGACCGGCCCGCTGTCCGCGGCCCCGACGAACCCGGTGACCGACGTGGGCAGTGCGCGGATCGGCGCGCCGGCGGCGCTCGGCTGGGTGGGCGTCATACGTCATTGAAGCGTCGAGCCGTCGCCGATGTCGATGTCGACCTCGGTCACGCGTAGCCCAGCCCGCGGAACAGCTCCGCCAAGCGGAGCGCGCATCCGCCGGTGAGCGCCTGACTGCCGGCGCTCTGACTCAGCGCTCTTCGACGAGCTCCCCGGTGGCAGGGGCACACGGCTCCATGGTCAGTCGGACGCCGTTGGAGTTCAGGAACCACCACGTCCCACGCTGCAGCTCGACGACCTCCGGCGAGTCCTCGACGAGGTCCACCGACCCGCCGGCACCGCTGACGGTCGCCGGGCCGGCGTCATACTCAGGCGGCGCCGACTCCGGACCCCAGACGACCCGGGTCCGGCCGACCTCGGGGTCGAACGCTCCGTCGTGGAGGAACCCGGTGGCCGTGAGCCGATAACGACCACCGCTGACCGTGACGTGCTCGGTCGGCACCACGTCGAGAGCATGCGACCCCAGGTCCAGGGCGACGCCCTCGACCACGCAGGCCTCGCCTGAGGTCTGGTGGGCGTCGTCGTCGCCGTCGGCCGGCACGGCACAGGCACTGGCACACATGACCACCACCGCGAGGGGCAGTCCCACGCTCCAGCGTCCGACTACTCCGGCAGGCACCATGCCTCCACTGTGGCACCGACGTCGGCGCCGCGGATCTGGATCGAGTCAGCCACGGCGCCACACGTCAGCGACGTGCGGGCACCCCAGACCTGCAGGTCACCCTCGGCGACCGTCTGTCCGAGCACCTCGTCGTCGCTGCCCTCGACCGTGACGTCGCCACCGCTCACGAGCGCAGGGGCCCCAGGTGCGGCCGGACCGCGCCCGACGACGACCCCGTCGGCCACGACGGTGATGTCACCCTCGACGACCAGCGTGGCGTCGTAGACACCGGCGCGCAGCAGCTCGACCCTGCACGGCACGTAGACGACGCCGGACAGGCTCTCCGCCGAGTCGGGAGTCCAGACCCCGTCGACACACTCCGCCGGTGCGATCGCCGTGTATGCCGTCGCCTCGGCCGCCAGCGGGCCGTCCGGACGGTAGTCGGCGACGGTGATGGGGCGGGGGCCGCCCTGCTCCCCGGCCACCTGGGTCGCCGCCGGCTCGAAGGTCGGGGAGCCGCCGGCCACGTCGAGACCGCCGACGTGCTCCACCCCACCGGTGAACCGTGCAGCCGAGCCTCGGACGGTGATCCCACCCTCGGAGTGAACCAGGCCACGGGAGGAGAACCTCGACCCCGCGATGTTCAGGGCATCGTCATCCGCTGACGCCGCCCACAGCGCTGGACGTGCCGAGATCGGCGAGATCGTCTCGCTGACCGTCGTGCCGGTCAGCCGGCTGGTGGCGACGATCGTCAGGGTGCCGCTCGACATCATCTCGACACTGGGGACGCTGATGAGCACCCCACCGAAGCGGTCGACCTGGAACTCGCCGACCGAGGCGCCGCCCACGGTGACCGTCACGGTCTCGATGGGGGCGTCCGGGGTCGGCACCGCCGGGCGCCGCTCGAAGCCGGTCAGGTAGGTGGTGTAGGACCCGGTGGGGCGCCCCTCGACCTCGAGCAGCACCTCCTGCACGACCTGCGCGCCGGCGGCTCCGCGACCCTCCAGCTGTAGCCGGTGGATGCCGGGGTTGAGGTCGGGCACCCGGATCTCGGTGTCCACGACCCCCGTGGCGTCGGCCGTCACCTCGCCCAGGTCGAGGGGCTCGGAGAACAGGGTCAGGCCCACCGTCGAGTTCGGCGCGAAGGCGCCCACGATGACCCGCAGCAGCCGGTCGAAGAGCGCGCGCAGCGGGTTGCCGTCTCCTCCGGCCGGCGGCTCCGAGGGCGCGGAGCGCGGCACGCAGTCACCGTCACCGCGGAACTGCCCGAGGACCTCGCAGGCCATGACCTCGAAGCCGGCAGCGTTGGGGTGGAAGAGACCCCGCGACCGGTCGAACGCCACCTGGACGGAGTCGTCGGTCGTCCCGGGCGGGGACATGATGTTGCCGAAGACCGTCGCCTGCTGGGTCTGCAGGTAGCCCAGCAGCTCCTGGGCCTCGGCGACGACCCGGTCGTTGGCCGCCCCCACATCGCAGCCCTGGCGGTTGAAGGGGTTGAGCTCGGCGGCCAGGCACGTCTTGGCGTCCTGGTAGGCATCCACGAGGTCGTCGAGCATCTCGCGGGACACCGGGTCACCGTCGCCGTCGAGGTTGAGCAGCCGGGTCACCTCGGTGTCGAAGCTGTCCTGGTCGATGCCGACCGCGAGCTGGTCCGCGCTCGAGGCAGGGCACAGGGCATTGGCGCCGAAAGAGTCCTCGATGTCGACCACCTCGGTGTCGGTGGACGCCGCAGCCTCGTCGATCCGCGCGTTGATGTCGGTGATCCGCTGGCCGGCATAGTCGATGTCCTTGGCGCGCAGCCCTCCGCACCAGGCCGGGCTGTCGCCCGCGGGGAGCACGCCGGGGTAGTTGACCTGCATGACCCGCGCGCCGGGGAACGCACCGGCGATGGCCTCCTGGGCGAAGCGCTGCTTGGCCGGCAGCGTCTCCAGGGCTTCGCCCGTCTTGAGGAACCATCCGTCCACCCGGCTGCAGGTCGCCTGCTGGGAGACCCAGTTGATCTCACCCGGAGCGTTGGGGTAGCGGGCCAGCAGCGACTCGATGAGCGACGGGCCGACGCAGGCAGCGACGATGTCGCCGAAGCGGGCGTCGTTGCCACCCATCCCCACGGTCACCAGGTCGACGTCCGCAGCCGTCAGCCCCTGGTCCTCCAGCCGGTCAACCGCCGTCTGCACCTGCGAGTCGCCGGCGATGCCCGGGCCCTCCACACCGACGATCGGCGGCTTGCCGCCCGGCTCGATCTTCGCCCCGCTGCACGTGCGGTCGACCAGGAGCACCGGCATACCGGGGGCGAGCTGGTCACGGTTGAGCTTGGCGTAGTTGAGCAGCGCCCGGTGGCACGCGTTGCCGTCGAGGTCGCTGTCGAACCGCGCGGTGTACGTGTTCTCCTGCGCACCCACCGCGTCGGGGTAGTTGTCGCCGTTCTCGTAGCCCTCGGCCAGGTAGCGCGACGCGGGCCGGATGTCCACGGCCGCACCCTCACCCGACTGGTAGGAGTCGCCGAGCGCGACATAGACGAACGCCTCGCCGGTGTCGACCGTCGCCGGCGGGTTCATCGTGAACGTGGCGAGGAAGATGTTGTCGTCGGCCTAGGGGTTCCGGGTCTCGACGGTGATCTCGGTGTCCCCGTCGTCGACGAAGGGCAGCAGGTCGTAGCGCTCGTCGTCCGAGCGCGGTCCGGTCGGCCGCGCCGAGGGGTCGGCCGGGTTCTCGGGACGGTCGCCCAGTCCACCCATCGTGATGAGCGCTCCGTTGTAGCTGCGACCGTCGTCCTCCCCACCCGACGCGGTCGTGAGGCGCTGCCCGTTGACGTCGACGGTGCTGTACTGCTGCACGCCCGAGGCCTGGTAGGAGAACGAGATCCCCAGCGCCATCTCCAGCGTGGTCGCCGGGTCGTCGACGTCGATGGGCGAGGCCAGGCGCAGCCGGTAGGTGTCACCCTCGGTCTTGAGCGCGCCGTAGAGGACCGCCACACTCTGGTCGATCTCGACGTTGGGGTCCTCCCAGACGACGGTGAGGATGCTGCCGTCCACGAGCCACGGCACAGGCTCCTGGTAGGTCACGACGGCGACCCCCGGGGACGCGCCGTCCAGCGTGGGCTGCACCAGGTCGGTCACGTCGGCCAGGTAGTTGTAGCTGCTGATGCCGCTCGGGATCTCTCCCGTCATGGGGACGTCCTGGCCGTTGAGACGCACCGGCTGGGTCATCGGCCTGTTGGTGAAGCCGGTCGTCGCGGTCGCGAGGTAGGCCGAGCGGACCCGGGCGCCTTCCGGCTTGAGGACGGCGAGGTCCGCGACCTCACCGTCGGAGCTCACCCCCGCCGACGACTGCGAGATGCGGCCTCGCTCGTTGGCGGCGACCATCAGCCCGTCTGTGGTCTCGGCCGCCATCACTGACATCCGCGCCGACGAGGGTCGCGTCCCTGGCAGGTCCTCTGCCTGAGCCTGCGGCAGGGTCACGAGAGCACCCCCCATGGCCAGCGCTACCGTCGACAGCATCGAGACAACTGAAAGTCGCACGAATTCCCCCCACCGTGCAGCACGGACCTGATGCCGGCTCCCGCGTGGAGCATGACAGGGCCTGTCCCCCTTGGCAATAGATGACTCTGGACTTCACACCAAAGAATGTCCGGACCCATTCATAAGATGACTCACTGCCCGCACGACCACTCACCGGTTGGCCCTTTTCAGCGGCGCCGGACACGAGGTCAGTCAGCCGCGCATCCGCACCGACAGACAGGTCACGCAGCCCTCGAGCTTGATGAGCTCGCTGATGTCGACCTCGGTCACCTCGTAGCCCAGGTCGCGGAACAGCTCGGCCGACCGGGGCGCGTCGGCCGCTATGAGCAGCCGCTGCCCACCGAGCAGCACCACGTGCGCACCCGACTCCTCCGGCACCGGCAGGAACGGCTGCCACACCGAGGGGTCGTCCACCAGCGGCTCGTGCCCGACGACCGTGCCGTCCGGCAGGGCGGTCACGGCACTCTTGAGGTGCAGCACCCGGCTCACCGGCACCCCGACCACGCGTGCCCCCAGCGGCTCGAGGTGCCTGGCGAGCTGCCGCATACCCTCGGTGTTGCTGCGTCCGCCCTGGCCCACCCACACGGTGCCACCCCACTTCAGCACGTCTCCCCCGTCGAGCGTGCCCGGTGCCTCGATGCGCGCGACCCGGTAACCCGCGGCCCGCACCGCCGTCTCGACACCGACGACCTCGTCGCGCCGCGACTCGGCGCCCGGGCGGGTCAGCACCGCCAGGTCGCCGTAGACCACCACCGCGTCCTCGACGAACACCGCGTCCGGGCAGTCGTCGGCCGGCTCCACCTCGACGACGTGCCATCCCGCGTCGCGCAGCGCCTGCACGTAGCCCTCCCACTGCCGCATCGCCAGGTCGAGGTCGACCGGCTGCCGGTCGATGTGCGTCACCAGGCCCTCGGCGAGCCGCGGACCGGGGCGGCGGACGAGCGCGCGGTGCTGCTCGGCGACAGGCTGCATGCCGCCAGCGTGCCAGACCGCGTATGCCGTCACGACAGCTGCCCGGGCGGGTCGCGTGCACACGACCGCCACCTGCGCCAGCATGAGCCCCACCCGGCACGCCGAACCGGCCTTATCGAGGGGAGACGTCATGGCGCGCTGGTGGAGACGCGACCGGGACAGGCGTCCCCCGAGCTCGGCCGACCCGGTCGCGGCGGCCGTCGCCGAGCTGGAAGGGCCGCTGCGGCGGCGGTATGCCGACACCCCGACCAGCCTGGAGGACCTGCTGCGCTGGGTCGAAGTGAGCGAGTCCGACGACCTCGACGGGTTCGACACCGTGGCGGTCCTCAGCGACGAGATCCACGCCCACTGCGACCCCTACGACGACGGGCTCGAGAGTGCCCTGGCCGACCAGCCCGGCATCGAGGACGTGCTGGCCGAGGACCGGGACGTGGTCTACCTGCGCACGTCGCTGGCGCTGCCGGACGTGACCGCGGCCGTGCTCCGTGCCGTCGTCGAGGTCAACCGGTCACCGCGGGCACCCGCCCCGACGGCCGTGCTCTCCGACGAGCTCGTCGAGCACCTGGCCGCCACGGTGCGACCGGTGATGGAGGAGGCCGGCTTCGTCGCCCGGGATGCCTCAACGTCAGCGCGCTACTTCCACCGTGAGACCGACGGCGGGCTCGTCCAGTCGGTGATGGTCGCCGCAGGGCTGGGCGAGACGGCCGACGGCGCGCTGCGCGAGGGCAGGCTGTGGGTGCACGCCGGCACGCACGTGCCGGAGATGGCCCACCGCGCGCTGCGGAGCCCGGACCTGATCGCGGCTCTTCGTCTTTGAGGGTGGGGTCATAGGTTCAGGCCGCCGCCGATGAGGAGCATGCGGAGGCGATAGTTCTCGAAGTTGGTCAGGCCTCGGGCGATGCGGCGGTGGAGCTCGATGAGTCCGTTGATGGCCTCGGTGCCGCCGTTGGTGGCGCCGGTGTCGAAGTAGGCCAGGAACGCCTCCTTCCAGGTGCGTAGGGTCCGCCCGAGCCGGGCGATCTCGGGGATCGGGCAGGTCGGGAACGACGCGACGATCCGCTCGGCGATCTTCTTTCCCTCGGGCTTGTCCGTGGTCTTGTACGCCGAGCGGAGCAGCTGCGCGGCCTGCCAGGTCAGGTCGACCTCGTCGTGGGCCTCGTGGGCAGCGAACGCCCGCTCGATCCGCCCGCGCTGCTTGTCGGTGAGGTTCTCCGCGCCGGCACGCAGGATGGTCTGGATCCCGTACAACGGGTCGCCTTTGCGACCGCGGTGTCCGGTGGTGTCCTGCTGCACCCGGCGGCGGACCTCGTCGACGCACTTGGTGCCCAGCGCCACGACGTGGAAGGCGTCCAGCACAGCGGTCGCGTCAGCGAGCTCGTCGTCGATCGCGGACTTGTACCCCTGGAACGGATCCAGGGTGGCCACGTCCACGCCGGCGGTGAACTCGCTCCCGCGTGCCTCGAGCCAGTCGGCGTAGGCAGCCTTGGTCCTGCCCTGGACCAGGTCGAGCAACCGGGCTCTGACCTGCCCGTGCTCATCGACGGTGAGGTCGACCATGCCGGTCAGCTCTTTCGGTCCACGGCCCCCGTCCTCGGGCGGCTTGGTAGACACGTGGTGCCACACGTGCTCATCCACGCCCAAGGTAGAGACGCCTGAGAAGCGGGTCTCGTCATCGGCTGCGGTGGTCAGGATCGGCTTGATCGCCTCCCACACCGTGCGCCAGCGGACCCCGAGCTGGCGGGCCACGCCCTGCACGCTGGCGTGCTCACGGCGGATCTGAGTGATCGCCCACCTGGCCGCCCGGGAGGTGAGCAGCCCGCGAGGCCGGGCCAGGTCCGGGTCCTGCTCGGTGAACGTCACCACCTCGCAGAGGTCCTCCCGGCACCGGTACCGGCGCTTGCGCCACAGCAGCACGACCGGGGTGCTGAAACAGGGCGCGTCGACCAGGCGCACCGTCCGCCGGCCGAGCGACTCTGCCACCACCCCGCAGGCCGGGCACCCGGTGGGGACCATCGCGGACTCAACCGTGAGGGTCAACAGGTCCACGCCACGATCGACGGTGGTCACGTGCACGCCGTCCAGCCCGAGGAAGAGGTCGCAGTTGTCGCAGTACGCACCGCCCGCGCACACAGCGGGGCAGCACGACGTAGGGTCAGACACGTCGAGGTCCTTGAGATCGGGAGAGGTAGAAGTCCCCTGATCCTCGGGGACCTCGACCCCATCACCGGCTCAAGTCCGCGCTGCGGCGCGTCGCCACCCCACCCTCAAAGACGAAGAGCCCTCAATGCGATCTGAGAACGCCTTCAGGTAGCGGCGAGCAACCTCGGTGATGGTTGGGTCTTCGTCTTCCCTGACGGCAGCGTGAACCTCGTGCATGAACGCACCGAATGGGTCTGCTGGGAAGCCCGCACTCAGTAGCTGCGCCCGACAGTCCTTCGCCAGTTGGTCTGCCTCGTCGTACTTGACTCGCTCGGCTCGCGTGAGCCGAACCCCCAGCAACTTCACGTCATACGGCGCCACCACGCGATCCGCGATCGCTCGCGCAAACCCGATCGTGTAGACCGACCCACCCCCGAAGTACGTGAGCAACACCTCGATGCCGTCGTCGTTGCGCTCGAAGGTCGCCGTAAGCCCCAGCCGTCGGCGATATGTGTCGTGGAGGATGGTTCGCCACTGCCCTGCTCCATACCGGTGGCACTCGTCCGCAATGAGCAGCACACGCCCGTCGGGACGCGTAGGCGGTGAGAGATAGAGCGACTGCACCGTCCCGACCAGCACGGAACAGGTGTCGAAGGACGAGCGTTGGCCGTGCCCAATCAGACCGACCCCTTTGATCCCGTGCGCGCTGAGCGTCTTTTCCCACTGGCGGGTGAGATCAACTGTGGGCACGACGATCACAACGGAGTAGCCGTCCGCGATGGCTTCACGCGTCGCTTCCACGCCCACCCTTGACTTGCCCGTTCCCGTCACGGCTTCGACAACCCCGTGACGCCCGTGAGCGGCCCATGCATCCAGGGCCTCCACCTGCCACGCCCTCAGGGGTGGACGGCGCTCGCCAGTGACGACGCTCCAGTTGGGCGCCGGCCTGCCGTACTCAGTGAGCCAGTCCGATCCCTTGCGACTCAGCCGATAGAGACCTGAGGCATCTGCCACCACCAGCGGCTGCGAGCGGCGTAGTGCAGCTGATGAGCCTGGCCGCAGGTGGTCTCGTCTACCAGTCTCCGAAGTGCCTCGGGCACCACGGGGCCCTCGTCATCGACGAACGACAGCACTTGCAGCACCCGGTCACGGCACGTCGTCACCTCGAACGAACGCGTCAGGCCCTCGTAGTGGCAAATACTCATGGCCCTCCCCGTAAACGACATCGACCCGGTGCATCATGTCCCATCGGGCCGACAGAGCTCAGGCCCCACGCCCGGCGAGCGAGAGCGTCGACCGCTGATCGAGCCTGGGGCGGATCAGGCTGACGCTCAAACCGCAGTCCGCTACGCATCAACGGCGGACCGGCTAGCGTCAGTGCCATGACGCTCCCCCGGCCTGACATCGACCCCGACGGACTGCTGGAGTACTCGGTCGTCTTCACCGACCTCTCGCTCAACCACATGTCCCGGCGCTTCATCGGCGTGATGCAGCAGCTCAACGAGGTGCTCACCACGACCTACCGCGCCGATACGCTCGCCGTGGTCCCCGGCGGCGGCACCTACGGCATGGAGGCCGTCGCCCGGCAGCTCGCCACCGGACAGCGCTGCCTCATCGTGCGCAACGGCTTCTTCTCCTACAGGTGGTCCCAGATCCTCGAGATGGGCGGCATCACCGACGACGTCACCGTGCTGACCGCTCGGCCGACGGAGCAGACCCACCCATCGTCGTGGGCGCCGGCGCCGGTGGAGGAGGTCGTCGCCGCCATCGCCGAGCAGCGGCCTCGGGTGGTGTTCGCCGCGCACGTCGAGACCTCGGCGGGCATCGTGCTGCCCGACGACTACCTGCGCGCGATCGCGCGGGCCACGCACGAGGCCGGCGGGCTGTTCGTGCTGGACTGCATCGCCTCTGGGGCCCTGTGGGTCAACATAGCCGACCTCGGGGTCGACGTGCTGATCACCGCCCCGCAGAAGGGATGGAGCGGCAGCCCGGGCGCGGCCTACGTGCTGGTCAACGACGCGGCACGCACGGCGGTCCACGAGACCACCTCGACCAGCTTCTCCGCCGACCTCAAGCGGTGGCTCACCCTCGCGGAGGGGTATGTCGAGGGCCGACACGCCTACCACGCCACCATGCCCACCGACACCCTGGCCCACAACCTCGAGGTGATGCTGGAGGCGACGGGGCGCGGGCTGCCCGAGCTGCGCGCCGCGCAGGTCGAGCTGGGCACCGCGGTGCGGGCGCTGCTGGCCGAGCGCGGGTTCGCCTCGGTGGCTGCGCCGGAGTATGCCGCGTCCAGCGTGGTCGTGGTGCACACCGACGACCCGGGCCTGAAGTCCGGGGCGAAGTTCGCCCAGGTCGGCCTGCAGGTGGCCGGCGGCGTGCCGCTGATGTGCGGCGAGCCGGAGGACTGGTCCACCTTCCGCCTGGGCCTCTTCGGCCTGGACAAGCTCGGCGACGTGGACGGCACCGTGGCGCGGCTGGCCGACGGCCTCGACCGGGCGCTCGCGCTGTAGCCCTCAGCCCGTCCCAACCGGCCCTAGGCTGGCCCCATGAGCGTGCTCGACTGGCTGCTCGAGGGCGACCCCAGCATCCGCTGGCAGGTCATGCGTGACCTGCTCGACGCCGACGACGAGACGGTGGCGGCCGAGCGTGACCGGGTCGCGACCGAGGGCTGGGGTGCGCGGCTGCTGGCCCTACGCTACCCGGACGGCCAGTGGGCCGGCGGAGCGTGCTTCCCGGCCGGCTTCCGCTGGGGCGAGTCGGATGGCCAGCCGTGGACCTCGACACTGCCCACGCTCGACCTGCTGCGCATCCTGGGGCTGCCTCCTTCGTCGCCGCAGGGCATCGAGACGACCGCCCTGGTGCGGGACCGCTGCCGGTGGGAGCATGCCGGGCAGCCGTTCTTCAGCGGCGAGGTGGAGGAGTGCATCAACGGCCGGACCGTCGCCATCGGGGCCTCCTTCGGCCAGGACGTGGACGCGGTGGTCGACCGGCTGCTCGCTGACCAGCTCGCCGACGGCGGCTGGAACTGCTGGCGCGAGCAGGGCGCGGTGCGCTCGTCCTTCCACAGCACGATCTGCGTGCTGGAGGGGCTGCTGGCCTACGAGCGTGCCACCGGGTCGACCGCCGTCGTCGACGCCCGCCGTCGCGGCGAGGAGCACCTGCTGCAACGGCGCCTCTTCCGCCGCCTGAGCACCGGCGAGGTGATCGACCCGGACTGGCTGCAGTTCTCCTTCCCGGTGCAGTGGCACTACGACGTGCTGCGCGGGCTCGAGCACTTCCGGGAGGTCGGCGACGCCCCCGACCCCCGGCTCGAGGAGGCGTTCGAGCTGGTGCGCGCCAAGCGCCAACCCGACGGCACCTGGCTGCTCGAGAACACCCACTCCGGCGAGGTCCACCTCGAGCTCGAGGACGGCGACGGCAATCCCAGCCGCTGGAACACCTTGCGCGCCCTGCGGGTCCTTCGGTGGGCCGGCTGAGCAAGAGGATGACCGCCCGGCCGGGGATGACGTCGAGGTGCTGCCCCGCGGCGGGTCTGCCAAGCTGCCGGCGTGACCGGCCCCGCACCTGACCAGCACTCCCTCCTCGAGGGGCTCTTCGAGAGCCTCGTCACCGAGGAGCTGGAGCGTCGGCTCCGCACTCGCAGTGACCTCGATGCCCACATCGACGGCGTGGACGCCGCCAACGAGCCGCACGTGCTGGCGCGGCACCTGGCCAGGGTCGTGGAGTCCGAGCTCACTCGGCGGCGGAGCCCCGACGACCGGCGCGAGGTGGTCAACGCCCTGCTCGACCTGCTGGAGGCTCCCGAGGAGCGGCTGACCGGGCAGAGCCGTCAGCTGCTCTCCCTGGTCCGGCCACCCGCACCGGGCGTCCCGTCGCGCAGCACGCACCGCCCCGCCACTCCCCTGTCCGACGCGGCGCTGCTCACCAACGCGCACGGCGAGCCGAGCATCGGCGCCGAGGTGCGTGCCGAGCTCGCCAGCGCCGACGAGGTCGAGGTCGTGCTGGCCTTCGTGAAGTGGCACGGTCTGCGCCTGCTGGAGCGCGAGCTGGCCGAGCTGCGCGAGCGCGGCGTGCCCCTGCGGGTCATCACCACGACCTACATCGGCGCCACCGAGCGGCAGGCCCTCGACCGGCTCGTCCGCGACTTCGGTGCCGAGGTCAAGGTGCACTACGACACGCAGCGCACCCGGCTGCACGCCAAGGCCTGGCTGTTCCGCCGTGGGACCGGCTTCGAGACGGCATACGTCGGCTCCTCCAACCTCTCCCGCGCGGCGCTGCTCGACGGGGTGGAGTGGAACGTGCGGCTCTCCTCCGTTGCGACGCCGGGCCTGCTCGCCAAGTTCCGCGCGACCTTCGACTCCTACTGGCACGACCCGGCCTACGAGACCTACGACCCCGACCGTGACGGCGACCGCCTCGACGACGCCCTCGTCGAGGCGCGCGGGGGTGGGCGTGGCGGGCGCGTGACCCTGACGCTCTCGGGGCTGAAGGTGCGGCCCTACCCGCACCAGGCCGAGATGCTGGAGCAGCTCGACGTCGAGCGCCGGGTGCACGACCGTCACCGCAACCTGCTGGTTGCTGCCACCGGCACCGGCAAGACCGTGGTCGCCGCGCTGGACTACCGCCGACTGGCCGCCGAGGCGGGCGAGCGGCCCACCCTGCTCTTCGTCGCGCACCGCAAAGAGATCCTGGAGCAGTCGCTGCGCACCTACCGCGAGGTGCTCGGCGACGCCGGCTTCGGCGAGCTGTATGTCGCCGGGGTGCGCCCCGAGCGGTGGCAGCACGTCTTCGCCTCCGTGCAGTCGCTGACCTCGTACGGCGTGGACCGCATCCCCGCCAACGCCTTCGCCGTCGTCGTCATCGACGAGTTCCACCACGCCGAGGCGACGACCTACCGCCGGCTCACTGACCACCTCACCCCCCGCGAGCTGCTCGGGCTCACCGCCACCCCGGAACGTGGGGACGGCAGGGACGTGCGTCAGTTCTTCGGCGGCCGCACCGCTGCCGAGCTGCGGCTATGGGACGCGCTCGGCGCCGACCTGCTCACACCGTTCCACTACTTCGGCATCGCCGACGGCACCGACCTGCGCCGCGTCGAGTGGCGCGCCGGGGCCTACGACACGACCACCCTGTCCGGCGTCTACACCGGCAACGACGCCCGCGCCCGCATCGTGCTGCAGGCCGTGCGCGACAAGATCGCCCAGCCCGACCGGATGAAGGCGCTCGGCTTCTGCGTCGACACGCACCACGCCGCCTACATGGCGCAGGTGTTCAGCGACGCCGGGCTGCCGTCGGTCACGGTGCTCGGCACCACGGCACTGGCCGCACGTCAGGATGCGCTGGACGACCTGCGTGCCGGGCGGATCGTGGCGATCTTCACCGTTGACGTCTTCAACGAGGGCGTGGACATCCCCGAGGTCAACACCGTGCTCTTCCTGCGGCCCACCGAGAGCGCCACCGTCTTCCTCCAGCAGCTGGGTCGTGGCCTGCGCCTGGCGCCGGACAAGGCCGTGCTGACCGCCCTCGACTTCGTCGGCCACCACCGCACCGAGTTCCGCTTCGACCAGCGCTACCGCGCCCTGACCGGCAGCACCCGGGCACGGCTGCAGCGCGACATCGAGCAGGGCTTCCCGTTCCTGCCCTCGGGCACCCAGATCGTGCTCGACCGACAGACCCAGGCCCTGGTGCTGGCCCACGTCCGCAGCCAGGTGACGACCCGCTGGGCGCACATCACCGCCGAGCTGCGAGCCCACCCGACCGACGACCTGCAGGCCTTCCTGGCCGAGTCCGGCGTCGAGCCGGCCGACGTCATCGCCAAGCCCGACCGCTCCTGGGCCCGGCTGCGGCGCGAGGCCGGGGTGTCCGTGCCCGCCGGCGGCCCGCCCGAGGCACAGCTGCTCAAACGCGTGCGTGCCCTGGCTCACGTCGACGACCCCGACCGTGCCACGGCATACCTGCGGTGGCTTTCCGACGACGCTCCCGACTACGACCAGGCCGACCCCGCTGACCGGGCCTTCCTGCGCATGCTCGGCTTCACGCTGTGGCCCGACGGGGGCGGCTTCACCGAATACCAACAGATGGTCGACGCCCTGCGGGCCGAGCCGGCAGTGCGGCAGGACCTGCGGGCCGTCATCAGGCTGGGTCTGGAGCATGCGCAGCACGTGACCGCACCGCTGGGCGGTGACCTCGGCGCCCGGCCGCTGCGGGTGCACGCCCGCTACACCCGGGAGGAGGTCGTCGCGGCTCTCGACTACGTCAGCATTGCCGGGCGCAAGGCCAACAGCTTCCGCGAGGGGGTGCTGTATGCGGCGGACGCACGCGCCGACGCCTTCCTCGTGACCCTGAAGAAGTCGGAGGCCGACTACTCCCCCACGACGATGTACCAGGACTACGCGGTCAGCCCCGAGCTCTTCCACTGGGAGTCGCAGTCAGTGACCGCCGTCGCCTCGCCCACCGGGCAGCGCTACATCCACCACCGCGAGCGCGGCAGCCACATCCTGCTCTTCGCCCGGGACACCAAGACCACCGACCTCGGCTCGGGAGCGCCCTACCTGTTCCTCGGCGATGCCGACTACGTCAGCCACCGTGGCGAGCGGCCCATCGCCTTCACCTGGCGGCTGCGCACGCCGATGCCGGTGAGTGTCTTCGAGACGGCCAAGGTCGTGGCCTGACGGTCCTAAGCCGAGTCCGGCGGAGTGGCTCGCTCCTGGCCGTGCGACTCGATGATGTCCTTGGTCCGCATTGCTCGCTCGCTCAGCTTCTCGTTGAAGGTCCTCGTCGCGCGCGGCTGCATGCCGTCCTGCACACGAGTCTTGACCATCATGTGCACGCGAGTGAAGGGCCCGCCCAGGGGCTCGACGCGCACACCGAAGAAGACCGGTGTCTCCGAGGTAAGGGTGCGGATGGCGTAGAAGTCGCCCTCCCGCGACTCGATGATCTCCTCGACGACGCCCACGATCTCGCCGCTATCGAGACGTGCCAGGCTGCAGACCCACCCCCCGACCCCCTGAGGAGTCCCTGGCACGTGAAACGCACGGACACACGAGCGACCCACCAAGACTTCGCTCTGCGGTGAGGCCACGAACTTCCAGACCTGCTCGGGGGAGGCGTGGATGTCCTCCCACACTCCGACGTCGAGCTCGACGCCTTCCAAGGAGCTCTGCGAGCGACGCTCCCACCGGTCTTCGAGCCGCGACATCAAGCCCACTGCGGTTCCCTTCCTGTGTCCTGGAAACAAACCGATCCCACTGCCGCGTGATGCCTTTCAGTTCCAGACGTTCGGGTCATCCTCTGCCTCAACCTTTGCACCCTCGACCTTCGACTTGGCACCAGCATGCGTGAACGCTTCGACATGACTCGCAGAGCACCGACCTGAAAGGTCAACCCTCATCGCGATGCGGCCCATGGCCCGGCCGACGTCGACCGATGGGAGCCCGCTGGTGTCGTGAACGGGCAGCCAGACGAGTGATCGATCTAGGAGATGCTTGGACCGCAACTGCCCGTCGGGCGTCCAGAAGTCAATGACGAACGGCGTCGCGGACCTCAGACTGACGCGATAGAAGTCCTCGTCCGGTATTTCGTGACCATCACTGAACTGTCCCTGACGTTTGACCAGCAAGGGGGCCAACCTCACGTCCTGACGGTCGACGGCCTCCCGCAGTTGGCGTACGTACTTAAGCGACGCCTCAGCACGCGGACGCCCGTCGCGCAGGAAGGCATGCAGCTCGCGCCGGGGGCTCGCCTTGTTGGTGAGTTGGTCTGCGTCTATCAGGGCGGCGGCTTGCCCCCGTGACCGTCGAGTCTCCGATATGAAGACATCGAAGGCATCGTCCCACTGCTGTTCTAGGAAGCCAGGTGGGCAGAGCACATTCACAGCACGGGTGAGCACCTGCGTCCCAAAGTCCTCATTGCCGGGCTCGGCGCTCCTGGCCAACGCCACGGCAGCCGGGAGGCGTTCCACCTCTGCTGGATCAAGGTCAGGCTCGCGTGGATTCAACGGCGCCCACGGCCGGTGGACTACCTCGGCCAGGATGGGAGCCCACAGCATGAGGCCGCGGTAACGGTTCTCCCACCAGGTGACGTCACGCCGGGCGTTGACGAGCTCTTCTGCCATATGTCGACGCTGATGAATGGCGTCTAGCGTCTGCTTCCGGTAGCGCAGGTCAGCCTTGAAGTAGCGGTGGTTCGCGAAGGCGACGAGGCCAATGAACACGATGACCACCACACCTAGCCACGTCAACCCTTCCTGCCATGTGAGCGTGTCTGTGACCACCAGACCGGTCAAGACCGCGACTGCCACCACGATGAATGCGACGGCGGACCGCCACCCCAGAAGCAAGCGCCGGTATGCAGCACGCAGAGTCTCGACTGCCTTACCGCCCATGTGCTCTTCGGTGGCCTCCAGCTTCGCCCGCTTGTCCTGAGCGGCCGACAGTCGCCCAGCCACTTCGTCGGCCATCATCCACAGTAAGGTTCCCCGACGCCGTTCAACCCACGCCTGCACTTGCCGCCGCGTCGGAGCAGCCGGCTCTGCGTCTGCCACGTTGGTCGATTCAAGGTCGCCCCTCATGTCAGCGGGGCGCGCCCCACCAGTCGAGTGCTTGCGATCCGCGGCTTCACCCTTCTGGTTCCGCTCCGCGTCCATCTGGTCTTCCTGTGGAGAGCCGCCCGCCTGTGACTCGGCTGGCTGTTCTTGGCGATCCTCGGGCACGCGGTACTTGTGGCGGTGCAGTTCCAGGACATCCACGATCCCGATCAGGTTGTCTTCGATCCGCAACGTGTCATCCGGCTCAGGGACCACCATATGTGGTGGGACGACATCGACCAGGGACGACGAGCCTTCGGGTCGGATGGCGTCGGGCAAGGGTCCACCATCGATCAGGGCGAGTGCGACACGCCGAAGATCTCGCCAGGTCTCAGCCAGGGGTGCGTCCGACTCCAGCCCCTCGTCCTGCAGCAGCTCACCCAGAGTGCGTTCTGCCTGCGAGAACTGCTCGTCGCTGAGGGCCACGAGGTGGGGAGGGTCATGAGGTCGCAGAGCGACACTGATGTCAGTGCCTTCTCCAACCAGCTGGGTGGTCAGCCTCCGCTCCACGGAGCGCTCGCCTCGGCGGACCATCCAACCCCAACCGGACTTGAAGAGTCGCAGGTTGTAGACGACAGCACCCGAGGCGACATCGGCTGCCCCACGTCGCTCCGCGCCATCACGCACCGGGAACCGCGTTGGTGGCCGCACCCAGTTGTGACTGCTCAGGATGCGCTCAGTTGCAGCAGTGGTCATGTCAGTCGGTTTCGCTGCAGGGTGGGCCCAGTCCAGATAGTCGACGACTCCACTGTCTGCGATAGTCGCGAGCACACGCGCCGCAAGCTGCTCTACACGATCGGCTCCGATCACTGCCCGGACCGTGGGACGCATGACGTAGAGATCGCCTTGAGAGGTGGTCGAGTCGGAGTTGAGCGTGTCGACCGCACCACTGGGCACGCCCAACCAGAGTCCGGCTGTGGCGCAGATGGCGTTGACTGCATGCCCGACATAGTTCTCGTCGTGACGGACGAAGATGCTCGCTCGGTCCACGTCGGGGCGGTCCTCGGGAGAGACCACCACATTGACCTCCCAGTCCGGTCGCAGGATGGAGTCCGAAAGATCAGTCACACCGCTGGCCGGCACAACCAGCTTGACTTTGTGAAGGTGTGTCCCCAGATCGTCCTCGCCGGTCGCCAAGGGGAGGACCGCTTTGAGCGCCTCGGCGACCACGCTGGCTGCATCGTCGAGGAGCAGCTGCTCGCTATGCTCCGACTCACTCAGATGGACGACTACGAACCGCACCCACGACAGCCGGTGCAGCCCGACCAGGGTGAAGAGGTCGTTCGACTCAAGGCCTTCCGCGGAGACGTGCACACCGGTGACCCGGGCAGGTCCGGGTAGTGAGTGATCCACCGCCGAAGGGCGGAGCCACACCGAGGGTCTCAGCAGCCCGGCACGTGCCCAGGCTGCGGACGCGGCAAGGATCTCGTCTCCCACCGCGCCGTCGCCCAGTAGCACGACGGAAAGGTCTTCGGCGATCAATTCCACACCCCGGGATCGTCCCCTGCAGTGACCGACTCTGTTGCGCGGATCAGGTCATGCAAGGCGTTGATGATGTCGTGACGAAGGTCGTAGGCACTCGGTACGTCCAGTGGTTCGTCGGGCCTCTTCTGCAGGAAGAAGCCCTCGTAGGCGACCGTGAGTTTACGGAAGCTGTCGATGACTTCGTTCTTGCGCTGCTCCCAGTCTGGGTCCGGCGCTCCGGACTGTCCCATCAGGATCCAGTTGCGCAGTTCGGGATTGAGGTCGTCGTAGTTCTCCACTCCACCACTGCCAGACTTCCCGAGCTCGCGTAGTCGGGTGTAAGGCGCCATGGGCCTGAGGCTGGCGGAAGTGTTCACCTCGACCATGGCGAGCAGGATTGACTCCAGTACGACGGGGAGGTACTGCTGCGGCGGGATCGTTGACCCGGTGAGCAACGGCTCTGGGAATGGTAGCCAGGACCCCTCGCCCCGGGCGCTCGACTGGAAGATGGTTGCGCTGCCGTCAGCGAGGGTCAGCTGCTTGAGCCGGCTCGCCGTGAACCAGCCCCTGATCATCGCCTGCCTGATGCTGGGGGACATGGGCAAGCTTTCCGCCAGCGGCCGCGCTCGACGCCAGCGCCAGAACTCCTGGATCAGGTCAGACGTGGTGTTGCGCCGCCCCCACTCGCGGGCCACGGGTTGCATGAGGCTGTCGAACACAACGGGCTCGAAGGGTCGGTTGAGGGTGGCAAACATGTCGATAAAGGACTGGCCGCCTTCCCCGAAGGCACGCTCGACTTCAGCGGACCACTGACCCCTGCTCTGCAGGACCTTCTGGACGACCTCCCTGGCCGGGCTCCGCTCGGCGAACGGAATCTCACTGAACCGCACCGACGAGCGCGGCTCGGCCTCCTCATGTACCTGAACCAGGACCTGTGGATTAATCTTGACCAAGGGGGCTGAGGCGTTGAGTGCGGCAATGAGCGCGCCTTCGAATCGTTGGAGTCGATCGGCATGCACGGAAGGATCGACCCCTTCGGGCGAGAGATAGCCGGCGAGGTTCTCAGCCATGTAGCGGCTCATGGCAGTGCCGCCTTCCACCAGCCAGGTGTCGGCACGCCTGAGAAGGTGGTCCCCAGATGCCAAGACCTCGAAACTGGCGATGGCAGGCGAGTCGACAGCGGCCACTTGGCTCTGCGGAACCCAACTGCTGCTGCGCTGAATGAACCGCTGTTCGCTACCAGCGGCGGGCTCTCCTGTGAGAATCCCCTGCACCACCTGGTCCATGGCCGTCGTGCGTTGGTCGGTCCCCATCGTGCGCTTGACGAGGTCTTCGAGTATCTGTGGGTACTCCAAAGTCTTCGCGAGCAGGAACTCGTTAGGCGCCTCGGCCAAACGGCCCGGAACGATATCGCCGTCGGGCCAGTCGCTGATGCCGTGCTCGCCCGCACTCGGGGACGCCAGCTCCTCCTGCTCCAACCGACGGACAGCGAACCGCAGCGACTGCTCGAGCGGCCGTAGGACCCCGCTGACCAGATCTGGGACCAAGTCCGCTGCCAGCTCACGAAGTTCCGCCTCGGCGTGAAGGTGCATAGCCTCGGCAGCCGCCCTCGTGCCCTTGCGGATGACAGGGTTGTCTGGCAGCAGCCGATCGGCGTCGACGTCGAGTGCCTTGGAGACCTCGGACATCCCGTCGTTGGCCCAGCGAGCGTACTTCTGTGCTTCGGCGCGCATCTCGTCGGCGACCACCTCCATCTCAACGACAAGCCGCTGAAGGAGCAAGACCGTGACCGGTCCGCCGACACTCGCGGCTTGCTGTGCGACCTGGGTCACGACACGACCCTGGATCTCCTCAACCCAGCGCACGGCATTCTCGCGACGGCCCTCGCTGATGGTGTGCAGGTAGGCAGCGCGTCGGTCACGTTGAGCCCGCTGGATGCGGTTGCCTACCTCACCTGCCGGCTCACCCTTCGTGCCCATGTTCTTCTGCACCTGCTCGAAGATCGCCTGCTCAGTGGCTTTCGATGTGTCGACCGCACTGGCAGGACGAAGAGCATCGATGATGTCGTTGTGAGCCTCGGTCCGCTCGTCTAGGCCGGAGTGCGCAAGGAAGCGAGGGAAGACACGGTCGGCCGACTCCTGGGCGAGCAGGTGGTCGCTGCGATCGTCGCCTTCCTTCCGAGTGTCGAGGTGACGACGCAAGAAGCGTTCTACGGCCGCTCGCGCCAGCCGCTCGCTGGCGTACTGGCGGAAACGGTCACGGCCAAGGCCCACGCGGGAGGAGCCCAACGCTGAGAACGGCGTCTCCGTGCCTTGAACATGCAGCGGCATGTGGTCCACCAGCGAACTGGCAGCGGACGACCAGTTGCCCTGCAAGTAGGCCGTGATGCGGTCCTGCAGCTCCGGACTGGCGACCCAGGCGCTGATGGACCGGCCCATGGCGCGGTAGATGTCATTCTGGGTGCTGTAGGAGACGTACTCGTTGCGATTCCCCACTAGGAAGGGGTACCGCGGCCCGAGCCGGTTGGCAGCCCCGACCTGTACGCCCTTCATCGCAAGCAGGCTGGCGGTATCTTCTGAGGGGCCGTCGCTGTTCCAGTACCCAGCGAGCAGCTCCCCCAGCGTGGCCAGCGAGTTAGGACGCACTCCCTTCCGGTGCTCCTCGGGGAGGTAGTCGAAGACGTCGGGGGCGTACATCAGACCGAGTGACTCCGAGGCCCACGTGTCTCCGAGCGCCCGGATCGCATCGCACACGTCGATGACCGCGCCTGCGCCACTACCACCGGCGATCGACGAGATCACGATGACCGTCGGATCGGCCATCAGCGGGCTGGCCTCACCCCCGAGCAACTGGGTGAGTCGTTGCAGCTCGCCGATAACCTCGGTGCCGGTGAGTGCCCTCTTCGCATCGTCGAGAGCGACATGGATCTTGTCTAAGCCCGTCAGTGTCACCATCCGACCGATCGCCCGGAACTGGCCCGCGCCCTTACTCACGGGGATATTCACCTTGTTCGGATCCGGCCGCCACGTGCAGAGCGCATCCTTGGCCACGTCACTGGCGCCACCACTGAGGGTCGCATCTAGCGTGCGGTAGGTAAGGCCCGGGCCCACCAAGCCGGTGTAGTCACGACTGGGAAGCTGCCTCGGCAGGTCGGACTCCGCCCCGTCGGCCGATGTCGGCACGTCCACGTTGACGAACTGCCACGCCTTGGGGAGGTCGTCCTTCCATCCTGCCTGCTGGAGCCGACGCAGCAGCTCCTCTCGCACCACCCGCAGAGTCTTGCCCCCGGAACCGCCGACACCGACAAGCAGAAATGGTCTAAGCACAGTCTCTCCTTTGTTTGGCCCTCATCACCGCTGCGTGAGGGATAGGGACGATGAGTTACTCGTCAAAGATCGATCGTGGCCGGTCCGGAGGCTCTTCCTTCTGATCGCGTCCGGCAGAGTCGCCGCGACCAGAGGTAGGCCGGTCCCAATGGCCCGACGACGCCGGCCGCCCTTCGTCGGCCTCACTTGCATCGTCGTCCCAGAGCGACTGTGGTGGCCTCTCGGAACCGCGCTCAGCTTCAGTCCCAGTTGCAGAGACGTTGCCCGCCGGAACTACGGCTTCGTCACCCGCCGAGCCGGGTTCCATCTCGACCAGGGTGGTGTGGAGCTCGTGCCAGCCCGCGAACTCTGTCAGCATCTGACGGCGCCGGTCTATCACTCCGGTCAGGTTTGGGTCGTCCTCGTCGACGACATACAGCTGAGCCTCCACATAGCCATCCTCATCTTGAAGCGGGCTGGCCAGCAGGAAGAAGACGTCACGCAGGTCCTTCTGTGCCGGCGCGGAGCGTCCTTGCTGAGCGGTATAGGGGGGCACGTTGCTGAGCAGAACACGCTCGTCGACGGTGTGACGCGCCTCGAACCGAGGCTCCCCCAACAACCAGACGGGAAGTCGGCGACGGAGCGTCAGGGGACCGATCACCAGCCGACTTCGTCGCTGAGTCTTGCCCAGTCGGAGCCCTTCGAAGTCATCGAGTGTCAAGATGTCCGGCCTTGACTGCGGCTGGACACCAGTAGGCCCGAGACGGACCCTCGAGGACGCCCACACCGTCCGCGGTCCGACCATGAACGTCCCATTGACAAGGTTCGCCACGAGGGTGATCAAGAGCGGGATAGCAAGCGCAACCGCGACGAACATGACCACCAGGGTCCATCGAGTCGTCTCGTTGATCGGCCGGACCATCGAGGCCTCGAAGGGCACACCCACGGTGACCTCACCTGCACCATCGACCTCCGACAGCACCAAGTCGACTGTCCCGTCGATGCGTCCGTCCGCGGGAGCGGCCGGGATGATTTCGACGGGCCACTCCACTACCGACTCCGCCGGAACAGTGATGCAGTCCTCGGCAAGGATCACGCCCACATCACCAGCGAGCTCCGGTGCCTCTACGGCAACGTTACCGACGCAGGCGCGGCTTTCACCGCGTTCGCTGCCTCGGAGCTGCAGGACACCACGGGACGTGCCCTCTCCGACAATCGTCGGAAGAACGAGCTCGGCCGTCTCAACCGTGGCATACGAGGGCGGCAGCACCGAGCGGACACGCGCAGCGGCGGTGATGGGTCCAAGCGCCACGCCCGTCGGGCTGCTTACTGCCTCCGCCCGAGCCACCACGTCGAGCGTCGAAGGAACCTCGTCGAGCGGCAACGCATGCTCCCCAACCAAGTTACCGTCGTCAGTTGCGCTCAGAGCTACAGGTGTGCCGTCGACCTCCAGGATCACAGACAGAGACTGGTAGAGAGATGCATCAACAGGGGTACCATCCGCAAATTGAACGCTGACCTCGACTGCCGAGCTCTCTCCGACGACCAATCCGTCAGGAGCCGCAATCTGAAGGGTGGCGCCCCAGAAGTAGTAAAGATCGACAACCGTGATGCTGTCGAGGGTGGCGCGGGTATCCAGCACCCACCCTCCCCCTTCGGAGCCGCCTGAGTCGAAGGTCACTGTCGCGACCGTCAGGCCCTCGCGCACCGTCACGCTGAGTGAGGCATCGCGGAACCCTTCGGATTGGCTACCGAGGGGCTGCGACGTCCCGTTGGGAGCAATGATGGTAGGCGGTATCTCAGGGTCGACCCCATCGAGGACCAAGCGGAAACCACTCAGGCCTGCGTCGACAGGCACTGCGAACTCTCCCTCGACGCATTCCGAGCCAGGACAGGTCGTGCTGCCTGCCTGCTGTCCACCCTCCAGCAGGGTGCCGGCGCCCGCAAAGACCCGTTGGAGAGCGCCGGCATCGGTGGCGCGCAGATAGGCACCAGAGGCAAAGTTCTCCGGGATGGGCGTTGTCCCGCACTGGGTCTGATCCGCGCGACCCTCCGCGACTGCCCTCAGCAGGTCGGCATCCTCCGCGCTCACAGCGGTGCTTCCCTCGTCAGCGAAAAGTGCGAGTGCCACGACGGCGATCTGGTCACCGCGCACGCTGTCCGCGATGCCCTGAGGGTCGCAGAGGTCTGCCTGAGCGGTCTCCGTCGCATCACCGACGTCAAGTCGACCGTCTGTGAACCACAGGATCACCTTGCAGGCTTCGTCGTCCACCTGCGCGGCTCGTCCTTCGAGTGACGTCTGAGCCCCACCCAGAGCAACGCGGTAGTCGGTGTAGGCTCCGGCGTTGCGCGTGGGCAACTCCTGCTGTGCCGCTGCGCGTAGCCGGTCCGGCTGGTCGTCGCTCAAAGACCCCCACTGCACGAGTGGCAGGTGGCTGCCATCGAACACAGCGAGATCCACCTGTACGTCGAGCTGGTCACCAGCCGACTCGCGGAGGGAGGTCAGCGCGTCAACAGCAGTTTCAACCGCAACGACGCGCTCATTCTCCGGGTCCGTTGTCCGCAGGCTGCCCGATTGGTCCACCACCACGGAGACCAGCAGCGTCTCGGACGACGAGACGCACGCGGCGACATCGGCAAAGGCTCGCTCGCCGATCTCGGACAGCTCACTTTGGGCATGGCCCGAGGGGACCACGAACACTAAGGCCGCCACCAGGGCAAACGCGGCAGCGAGCCGACTCAGGACTCTCATCGCGCCAGCTCAGTCGCGACGACGAACGCGTGCCAGACCGCCGCCAACAGACCCAAGACCATAGCCGCGACCGCCAAGCGGTCATAGGCGTAGCGTGGATCGAAGTACCGCGTGCTGCGTCTGGTCTCGTCGCGAAGGTAGCGATGCGCGCTAACCGCAAGGGGGGTCAGCACGCCTCCGAGGGTGTAGCCGACGATTGCCAACCCAAATGAGTCTGGATCCGTCGTGTCGGTCGCCAGTCCTGCTAGGACAACAGCAGCCAGCGCACAGAACGCCGCGAGGACGGACGGCCAGAGCGGCGCACGGCGCGTTACAACGTCGGACTTAGTCATGGATTCCCCTTCCGCGGCACACAGTAGGCCACCCCACCGACACTCGGTCAACCGGAACGTCAGTCACCGAGCAGGCTCTTGTCCGACGCGTCACAGCCCAGGATCAGGTCCGTGAGTGCCCTTCTCTCGGAACCCGTCACCGCCACACCGTAGGTGTCCTTGACCCACACCACCTGGAGAGCGAAGCCGCAATGTGCAGTGTCCGCGGGCGGCAGCCAGCCGGTGACGTCGAGGCTTCCCTTGGTCATGTTGACCTCACCGAAGGTGACGACAAGATTCTCGGGGTCATTGGCGAATCGCTCACGCCGCTCGCGGGGCCATGCCGAAGCGCCTTTATTCCAGGCATCGGCGAGCGCCACGATGTGGTCCACGTGCAGCTGCCCGGCGTTGCCAGCCCCGCGCTCGAACTCGAACGCCCCACCGGAGTAAGGATCAACGAAGGTGCCCACCGCCGCGACACACCCCTGAGTGCCCTCCCGAACGACGAGATCCGAGAGGTCGCGTCGCAGCATGTCGTTGCGCGTGTCGCACCCGTTCCGATCCGTGTCGAGCCACTCCTGGCCGAAGGCTTCGCGGTCGTAGGGAGGCGCACGGGGAAGCGCAGCCGCGGACGGAAGCCGTTCGACCGCGTCAAGGGGGTCCCACAGTGGATCGATGTCGGCCAGCGCCTGGGGGGCCACCAGATTCGTGGAAGGCGCTGCCGCCTCGGCGTCGGGAGTGGATGGCTTGGCCTCTGATGCCGAGGTTTCGGAGTCGAGCACTGATTGCTCCGGGGTGGTCGGCGTCGGTTGACTCAGCCCTGAAGGGTCCGACTCAACGGCCTGCTCTTTTACAGTGACCCGATCAGCGCCGCGGAGCCCTCCGCCCTGGGCCTCATGAAGCAACCACGCCCACCCGAGGAGGCTCCCAACAATGATGAGGCTGATCACGAGAGCGATCAGCCGGGCACTGAAGCGTGGACTCCTGCGCGAGACTTCAGGCTCTCGCGTGTCATGGTCGTCGTCGAAGAGCGACTGTGGACGCTCGGACTCCCACGAGATCGAGGGTTGGTCTGCCCCGTCCCCCTTACCCATGTCATCCATCATCTCGGATTTTGGCACACGGTTGGCCCTCACGGGGTCCAAGAGCATCAGAGGACGGTCGTGATACGCGAACTCAAGAGAACCGGTCTTCTCGGAGGGCGGACTGCATGGCTCTCCGACCCAACTGGTAGCTGTTTGACATAGGTCTGTGTGCGATGAGCCGCCCGGAGCGCCCCACCGGCACCGCGTCATACCGCAGGCGGCAGCGCGACACCCCGGCGCTCGTGCGAGCACCGGGGCGCGCGGCTTCTGGGCTGGTGTTCACCGGCGCGCGATGTAGTAGCTGTTGATGAAGTCCTCCTCCAGCCGCTCCACCCGCACATCGCCGAAGCCGGCGTCCGCGAGCATCTGTCGAGCGAGCTCCGTGCCCCAGGCGGTGCCGAGGCCGTCACCGTCGAGCGACAGCGACACGGTCATGCAGTGCATCGTGGACACGGCGTAGAGGTACGGCGCCCACGGCAGGTCCATGTTCTTGTCGACGTCGCTGGAGGCGTGCATGTCGACCATCAGGAAGACCCCGTCGGGGTCCAGGTGCTCCGCGACCTGCTCCAGCACCGTCGCGGGGTGCGCCTGGTCGTGGACGGCGTCGAACGCCGTGACCAGCCCGAAGGTGCCGCTGCCTGCCAGGCTCGTCACGTCACGCAGCTCGAAGCGGGCGTTCGCCAGTCCCCACTCCTGGGCCTCCGCGCGAGCCACCGCCAACGCGTCCTCGGAGAAGTCGTAGCCGACGAAGTCGCTGTCCGGGTAGGCACGCGCCAGGAGGTTCACCGCGTGGCCCTGGCCGCAGCCGATGTCGGCGACCCGGATGCCCTGGGCCAGCCGGTCGGGCAGCTCGGGCACCAGGGGCACGATCCGCTCGAGGAGCGCGGCGTCGTTGGTGTCTGCGCTCAGCTCGGCCATCACCTCGTGGAACCGGCCGAACCGGTCGTAGGGCACTCCCCCGCCCTCGGCGAAGCACCCCACCACCTCCTCTTCCACCTCGGCCATCAGCGGCAGGAACTGCATCACTGCAGCGAGGTTGTCCGGACCGGAGGCCCGGGTCAGCACCGCAGCGTGCTCCTCGGGCAGGCGGTAGGTGTCGTCCGTCGGGTCGTGCACCACGACGCGCGCCGTCGTCATCGCGCCCAGCCACTCCCGCACGTAGCGCTCGTGCAGCCCGGCCGTCGCCGCGACCTGTGCACTGGTCGACGGAGGCAGGCCCGCCATCGCGTCGAACAGCCCGGTCCGGTGACCGACGCTGGTCATCAGCGCCGTCGACCCCGCGCTCAGCGCCCCGAGGAGCTCGCCGGCGAACCGCTGCACCTGCCCCGGGTCCGGGCCGGCCGTGTGCCCCTGGTCGAGGGTCGCGGTCTGGTCTGCGTATGTCGTGTCGGTCGTCATGGGTCCGCTCCTTCCGTCTCGTCGTGCGGACCTCACCAGCCTCACGCCACCCCGGCTGCCGGCACATCGGCCGAATCATGCAGACGGTGTGCAGGGCACCGGCGCTGCCCGTCACCTCAGAGCAGGCCGCGCTCCCGCGCCCAGGCCACCGCCGCCGTCCGCGACGTCACCTGCGTCTTGAGGTAGACGTTGGCCAGGTGCCGGGCCACCGTGCGCTCGCTGATGCGCAGGGCCCGGGCCGCCTGCCGGTTGCTGCGGCCGTCGGCGACCGCGGCCACCACCTCGAGCTCCCGGGGGGTCAGGCCGCCGAGGTCGCCCTCAGCCGTGCCCGCGTCGGGGACGCCCAGCTGCTCCAGCACGGCCGCGGCCTTCTCGCGCTCCCGGCGGGCGGTGTCCCGGTCGCCGAGCGCCTCGTAGGCCACCGCCAGGTCCAGCCCGATGCGGCACACCTGGTAGGGCGCGTCCATCCGCTGCCACAACACGCACGCCTGGCGCAGCTCGCGCACCGCCTCGGCGTGCCGGCCGCGGGCCAGCAGCACCGCACCGTGCCACCGCCGTGCCTCGGCCTGCCACCCCGGGCTGGCGTGGGTCTGCGCGATGCGGGTGAGCTCGTCGAGGTATGTCGTGGCGTGGCGGGGGTCGTCTCCGGCCAGCGCCACCTCGACCCGGGCGGCGAGCAGCGGGGCCCGGGCCAGCGGCGCGACCTGTGACACCAGCGCCGCGTCGAGGATGGAGGCAGCCACGGTGTGGCGTCCCCGCTGCAGGCACAGCAAGGCCATGCCCGGCAGCGGGTCACGACCCAGCTCGTGGGCACGACGGTAGGCCGCCTCCGCGCCCCCGATGTCCCCCTGCAGGCGGCGCAGCTCCCCGAGGCTGTAGTGGGCCTCGGCCGCGATCTCGACGTCCAGGTGCTGCAGGTCCTCCGCGGCCTGCTTCGCCTCCTCCTCGGCGCGGGTCCACTCGCCGTGCACCAGCCGCAGCTGAGCCCGGTGCACCCGGCAGATGCCGGTGAACATGACGGCGGGCGCATGCCCCTCGCACCACCGCTCGGTCAGCGCGGTCCAGCGCTGCGCCCGCGGCAGGTCGAGCAGGTCGTGGCACAGCGAGATCGTGCTGCAGTAGATCAGGCCGACCCACTCGGGGGCGACCACGCCTTCCCGCACCGGCAGCATCGCCTCGTCCACGCTGCGCAGGCCCTGCTCGACCTCTCCGCGGTGGACGTCCACGACCCCGCAGAGGAACCGGCCCAGCGCCACCAGCGTCGGCAGGTCGTGCTCCTCACCCAGGGTGAGCGCCTCCGTCGCCAGCCGACGGGCGGCCTCCAGGTCACCCCCACGCATCGCCGCCTCACCGTCGACCGCCAGCAGGAACCCTCGTTCCGGGGCGTCCGGCAGCTCGTCGAAGAGCCGGCGCGCGCGGGCCATCCACCCCAGACCACCCTCCTCCTGGCCACGCACGAGCTCGGTGTAGCCCAGCTCGAAGGCCACCAGCGCCGCTCGCACGGGCCGGCCCTCGACCAGGAGGCGCCGGTGCAGCTCGGCGCTGACCACGGCATACTCCACGACCTCGCCCAGCCACCAGCAGGCGCTCGCCAGCGACTCCAGGTCGTCGGTGGCCAGCTCGCCGGCGGCGTGGAACCGCTCGCGTGCCGTGGCCCAGTCGTGCCGCCCGCACGCCTCCCGGGCCGCCGTCAGTGCCTGGTGCTCAGTCATCCCTCCACCACCTGCGACCGATCATGACAGGTCCTAGCCGGCCGGGCAGCGCCTCGGGTCCGGTGCCCCGGCGCGAGCCTTTCCACGGCATCCTGGTCAGTCCGCGGCGTCCTGCTCCGGCTCGGCCGAGCGCCGCGGGTGCTCCCGGACCCGCAGCGCACCCTCGGGCAGCACCAGGGCGTAGGGGCGTCGCAGCTCGTGCCCGAGGGTCTCGGCCGGCTCCTCCCGGCGGCCGGCGAGCCAGGCCCGGGCCTCCTCCTGCGCCCTGACGGTGGAGGCTCCGAGACGGGGCTGGGCGGGCCGCAGGTGCACGGCCTCGTCGAGCTCCAGCTTGGCCGAGAGCCGCAGCTGCCTCGACATCGGCTCGGTCAGCCCGGTGAGGTAGAGCCGTCCGCCGCCGGCCTCCAGCTCGTCGGCGTAGTCGTCGAGCACGTCGATGAAGGTGGCGCCGATCTCCTCGTGCCCGCGCAGCCGCAGCACCACGACGGCCTCGCTGGACCCTCGCGCCGCCGGCAGCCGCTCCTGCAGGGCACGGGCGCCGGCGAAGAACATCGACCCGTTGACCCCCAGCACGGTCACGTCTGCGTCACGCACCTGCTGCGGCACCTCGGGGTCCTCGACGAGCCCGCCGTCCTCGGTCGTGCGCAGCTCGACCAGCCGCGCGTCGCTGCCCGAGCGTGCGACATACACCAGCACCGACAGCACGAACCCAGCCGCGACCGCCATCGGGATCGAGAGCACGAGGGTGGCGAAGAAGGTCACCGCGATCGTCAGCCGGGCCTGCAGACCGGCCGACCAGATCGAACGGGCCTCCCGCGAGGAGATCGCCGCCAGGCCCGCCATCACCATGAGGGCTCCCAGCACGGTCATCGGCACCTGCACGACCACGGCGGGCAGCAGCACGATGAACAGCAGCATCCAGACCCCGCTGAGGATGCTGGCCCACCGGGTCCGTGCCCCGGCGGAGACGTTGAGGGCCGTCTGCCCGACGGAGCCGCCTGCGGGGATGCCGGAGAACAGCCCGGCGGCGATGTTCCCCGCCCCCTGGGCGAAGATGTCGGTCGAGGTGGAGATGCGGGAGTCGTCGGGGTTCTCCACCTGCTGGGAGACACCGGCCCCCTGGATGGCGACGATGCCGGCCAGTGCCAGCGCCGCCAGCACCAGGTCGACCGACAGCAGCGACAGGTCCGGCAGGCTGGGCGCAGGCAGCCCGGTGGGGATCGCCGCCACGTCGCCGACGCGCTCCACCGACGGCAGGCCCAGCACCACCACGGCCACCGAGGGCACCACCAGGGCGACGAGCGTGGACATGCTCTCGAAGCGGGTGAAGCTCAACGCGACCATGATCGCCAGCGCCACCACGCCGACGGTCGTGGTCACCGGGTCCCAGTCCGCGACGTGCCGCACGAGGTCGACGAACTGCAGCAGCTCGTTGGGGCCCTCGGGCCGGTAGCCGACCAGCGGCGCCGTCTGGTCGAGCACCAGCACGGCCGAGACGCCGAAGAGGAACCCGGTCATCACCGAGTGCGAGACGTAGCGCACCAGCCGCCCCACCCGCAGCACCGCGAAGAGCGCCAGGAACAGGCCGGTCAGCAGGCTGATGAGGAACACCGCGGGGCCGCGCTCCTCCGCGGGGTATGCCGCCACCGCCTGCCCCGCTGCCAGCGAGGCCGCCGAGGTGGTCGCGATCATCATCAGGTGCGAGCTGGACGTCAGCCCGCCCGCGATCGCCGAGGTGGCGGAGGTGTAGAGCCCGTAGACGGGGTTGACCCCCGCCAGCGCCCCCGCGGCCAGCCCGTCGGGCACCGAGACCACCGCGTTGACCAGACCGGCCTGCGCGTCGGCGCGCAGCCGGCTGGGTCGGAAGGACTGACGGCTCAGGCCAGGGCGGCGCGCCGCCCTGGCCGGGGGTCCTGCTGCTGGCGGGACGGGCGCGTGGTCACCACCGGTCGCGGCAGGGTCGGCTGCCGGGTCGTCCTGCTCCACTCGAGACTTCCTTCCGCGGGTGCCGGGGGCAGGGACACCCTAGAGCGCGTAGGGCCACTGCGCCCCCACGACGGCACCACGGCAACGGCCCCCTGATGGCCGGCTCCACCCTCGGTCTCGGCGGTCTTGTCCGCTGGACCGGACCGTTGAGGTCGAGGCACGTAGCGCAGGTGCCAGTACAGCATGCACAGCGCGGTCACCACGTAGAACGAGTGCAACGCCCAGATCGGACCGGGCGGCAGATGGAAGACGTAGACGGAGTGCACGGCGTTGCCGACGTTGGACAGCACGATGTTGCTCAGGCTGTAGGAGGCCAGGTCGTGGCTGCGCGCGGCCTTGAGCACCATCGGCAGCATGCTGCCGGCGAAGACGACCGTGGAGACCGTCCCGGCCACGAGCGGGAGGGTGTCGATGGTCATGGCCGCGCTCCTTCCGTGTCGTCGTGCGGACTCCACCGACGCTAGGGACGGCCCGCGCTGGGCACATCGGCAGAAGTGTGCAGGCAGTGTGCACACCCGGCGCCGGCCCGAGGTCGCCACCGGTCGAGTCTCGACACCACAGCTCACCCGACCCGAAGATGGCTGCATGGACGTGCGCAGCGTGACGGTGGGCCTCCCGGTCAGCGACCTGGCCGAGGCGAAGGAGTGGTACCAGCGGGTCTTCGCACTACCCGAGCCGGAGCTCGAGCCGGCGGACGGGGTGCTGGAGTTCCAGCTCGGCACGATCTGGCTGCAGCTCGGGGAGGAGCCGACCACACGCTCCGGCGCCCAGGTCGTCACCCGGTTCGGCGTGGACGACGTCGCCGCCGAGCGCGAGCGCCTGGTCCGCCTGGGGGTCGAGGTGGGGCCGCTGGAGCATGTGCCGGATGCGGTGGACTACGTCGACTTCGTGGACCCGGACGGCAACCAGCTCAGCTTCTACACCGAGCTGCAGGGCGACCCGCACTGACCTTCCGCCACATTCTGGGGCTGCCCGGCCTCTGCGCACCTGCCCCTGCCCTTCCTACCCTTGGGCCTCCCTACCTCCCGTTCCCGGCGCATCTCCCCCCGCCTTCCGGCCCCTCTGCATCTGCCCCGCATCTGGGGGCAGCTGCCCCCGGGGGCGGGGCAGGACGGAGGTCGACCGCACCCGGGTCAGCGGTGAGCCGGCCGGGTCGGTCACGGAGGGCCTGCCTGCGGCGGGACAGCTCTTCACCGCCGCACGGGCAGTCCCTACGGCACCGGCACCCGACGCACGATGACCCAGTAGACCGCCGCCGTCACGACGGCCGTCGCCAGGTCGAAGCCGGGCCGGCCGACCGCCTGACCGACTGCGTCGGCGAGGCCCGGCAACGCCCACCCCGCCAGCCACGGCAGCAGGATCGCGAGAGCCGGCAGGACGAGCGCACCCACCCACCAGGGCCAGCGCAGGAAGACCGTCGTGATGGTGATGGCCCCGACCAGGGCCATGAGCACGGCGCCCAGGCCACGCACGGCCAGCACGGCCAGGTCGGCGGGGCCCTCGGCACCGAGCAGCTCGGCCGCCCGGCCGACCCCTCCTGCGACCACGGCCAGCACGATGCCGGCCACCACCAGCACGTAGGCCGTCATCACGAGGGCCGTCACGAGGTTGCCGACCGCGACCGAGGCGCGGGTGGCCCCGGCGGCGATGAGCGCCCGGGTCCGGGCGGCCAGCACGAACGCCATGACCAGGGCGGCGACGCCCACCCCTCCGGGCACGAACAGCAGGGAGGCCACGATGGTCACGCCGTCGCTGTCGGCCACGACCTCGAACGACATGGCGTCCAGGTCGCTGGTGGTCAGCAGCTGCCAGCCGCGCCATCGGGCGACCAGGCTGCCGACCACCCCGATGGCCAGCATCGCGGCGGTCGTGATGAGCAGGGTCCGCAGGCCCTCGGCCACGAGCAGCCGGGTGACGGTGGGCCACTGTGCGGCATACCCGGACCGGCGGCTCGCGACGGGTGCGTCGGTGCGGAGGTCGGTCATCGCGGGGCCCTTTCGGTGCTGACGCGCACCAGCACGTCGGTGAGCGAGGCCAGGGTGTCGCCGGTGGAGTGCTGCTGGCGCACCGTGTCGGCGTCCCCGGCGGCGGCGACCCGCCCCCGGTCGAGCACGACGACGTCCTCCATGAGGTCCTCGACCTCCTCGAGCAGGTGGGAGGACAGGATGATCGTGCGCGGGTGGGCCACGTAGTCGGCCATCAGCTCGTCGTAGAACATGCGCCGCGCCACCGCGTCCATGCCGAGGTAGACCTCGTCCAGGAGGGTGACCTCCGCCCGGGAGGCCAGCGCCAGGGTGGCGCCCAGGACGGAGCGCTGCCCCCGGGAGAGCTGCTCCGGGTTCTTGCGCAGGGGCACCTCGAAGCGGTCGAGCAGGGCCAGCGCGTAGTCCTCGTCCCAGTGCGGACGCAAGGCGCGGTGGATGCGCAGGGTGTGCCGGATCCGCACGTCCTCCAGCACCCCGCCCTTGTCGCGGACCAGGCAGACCCGCGAGGTGAGCGAGGGCTCCTCCCAGACGTCCCGACCGCCGACCCGGACCGTGCCGGTCTGCACCGGTCGCAGCGCCGCGATGAGCGAGAGCAGCGTGGTCTTGCCGGCGCCGTTGCGGCCGACGAGTCCGGTGATCGTGCCGGGTCGGAAGCGGACACTGACGTCGCTGAGGGCCTCGGTGGACCTGAAGCGGTGGGTGACGGCGTCGACCTCGACGCCGAGGGGGTCGCTCACGGCTGCTCCTTGAGGTAGTCGACGAGCTGGTCGGTGGTGATGCCGAGCGCGCGGGCCTCCTCGAGCACGGGACGCATCGAGTCGTCCCAGAAGGTCGCCCGGCGGCGGGTGCGCAGCAGGTCGCGGGCACCCGGGCAGACGAACATGCCGAGCCCGCGACGCTTGTGCAGCAGCCCCTCGTCGACCAGCGTGCTCATCGCCTTGGCGGCCGTCGCGGGGTTGATGCGGTATGTCGTGGCGTACTGCGTCGTCGACATGACCTGGGCCTCCTCCTGCAGGTCACCGGAGAGGATGGCGTGCCGGACGCGGTCCGCGATCTGCTGGTAGATCGGGGTCCGGTCGTCGAAGGGCTCGGCCGTCGTCAGCGCTGTGCGCTCCACTGCCCCACCTTCCACACTCCGTACTGGTTCATTACTTAACTAGTGAACCACACCACCACCCCGAGCGTCAACGCGGGTGGGACCGGGCCGGTCGCTCCAGGTCGGCGACCACCCGACGCACGGCGTCCAGGGAGCGGGCCACGTCGTCCTCCGTCGTCGACCAGTTGCTGACCGAGATGCGCAGCACCCTCCGCCCATGCCAGGTCGAACCGGTCATCCAGGTCGTGCCGTCGGCCAGGAGCCGCTGCACCACCTCCTGGGTGCGCTCGTCCGAGCCGAAGGAGGCACAGACCTGGGTGAAGACGACGTCGTTGAGCACCTCGACCCCCGGCATTCGGCCGAGCTCACGAGCGAAGGTCGAGGCGTGGTCGCACAGCCGCTCCACCAGGTCGGCGACCCCGCTGCGGCCGAGGCTTCGCAGCACGGCCCACACCGGGAGCGCCCGTCCCCTGCGGGAGAGCTCGGGCACCTTGTCCAACGGCTGGCAGGTCGCGTCTCGCAGCAGATAGGCCCCCTCGGCCCCCATCGACGCCTGCAGCGCCGCCGGGTCGCGCACGATGGCCAGGCCGCTGTCGTAGGGCACGTTGAGCGTCTTGTGGGCGTCGGTGGCCCACGAGTCGGCACTCTCGCAGCCGACCATGAGATGCCGTCGGGCCGCCGCGGCAGCGGCCCAGAGCCCGAACGCGCCGTCCACGTGCACCCACGCGCCGTGCCGATGCGCGATGTCGACGGCCTCCTCGAAAGGGTCGAAGGCCCCGGAGTGCACGTTGCCCGCCTGCAGGACCACCAGCGTCGGAGCTCCCCCACCCGTCTCGAGCGCCGCGGCGAGTGCCCCTGGCGTCAGCCTGCCCTGGTCGTCGACGGCGACGGGCTCCGGCGCCCCCAGCCCGAGGTAGCGCAGCGCCAGGTCGACGGTGTCGTGCCGCTCCGCGCCGACCAGCACCCGCACCCGTGGCCCCCCGGCCAGCCCGTGCTGGACCACGTCCCAGCCGACGCTGCGCAGCACCGCGTCCCGGCCCGTCGCCAGCCCCGTGAAGTTGGCCATCGTGCCGCCCGTGACGAAGCCGACGGCCGACTCCGGCGGGAGGCCGAGCAGGTCCAGCAGCCACGTGGCGGTGATGTCCTCCACAGCGGTGTGCGCCGGGGTGACGTCACGCAGCGCGCTGTTCTGGTCCCACGCGCTCACCAGCCAGTCGGCCGCCATGGCGGCAGGGTGCGTGCCCCCGATGACGAAGCCGAAGAACCGCCCCGCCGGCATCGCGGTCAAGCCCTGCTCGCCGGCCTCGGCGAGCAGGGTGACGACGTCCTCCGGGGGGCTGGGCTGCTCCGGCAGCTCGGCGCCGAGCGCCTCGGCGATCTCGGCGGTCGTGGCCTGCGGCGGTACGGCTCGCGTGTCGAGTGAGCCGACCCAGTGCAGGGCCTGGCGGTGGGCGACCTCCAACGCCGCGACATACGGGTTGTCCACTGTGGTCCCTCGCTCTCCGCGACGGCGCCACCCTGCTGTGGTCCCTGCCCGCACAGTGCCGGCGGACAGGGTGGCTTCGTCAGATGGCGTGGCGGCCGTGTCTCGCCTTTCGACGCTAGACCCGTCGCCTGCGGCGGTCAACGAGGAGGACGAGGGCGCATCCGGGGTTGGCAACCCACAGGCGGAGCGCACCCGGTCTTGTGTCGAGAATGCCACGCAGGTGGCACATCTATGCCATCGTTGAGGCATGGCGAAGCAACGCTTGAGCACCACAGTCGACGGGGAGCTCCTGTCCCGTGCGCGGCAGCTGCAGCCCGGCACGTCGGACGCATCGATGGTCGAGCGGGCACTGACCGCTCTGCTGGCCCAGCACGAGCGCATGGAGATCGACGCTGCATATGCACGTGCCTACGAGGAGCACCCCTTCGACGAACCCGACGAGTGGGGCGACCTTGCTCGCTTCGGCGAGGCGGCCGGCGCACGGTGAGCCCTCCCCTCCATGGCGAGGTCTGGTGGTGCGAGCCACCGGACCTCGGCCGACGCCCCGTCGTCGTGCTCTCCCGTGACGCCGCGATCGCGCGTCGCAGCAGGGTGCTGATCGCACCCTGCACGACAACGTTCCGGGGGCTCCCCAGCGAGGTAGAGCTGGTCCCGGCCACCGACCCCGTGCCCCGCCCCTGTGTAGCCACCCTTGATGCCGTGGAGAGCGTGCCTGTCTCCCTGCTCGTCGACCGGCTCGGGCGGCTGAGCCAAGCTCGGCTGCAGGACCTCTGTGCAGCGCTGGCCGTGGCGGTCGACTGCCCGGCGTCACTGGTGCGCTGACACCGAGGTGCGGCACCAGACAGGCTGCCGCTGATGGGCGTCGGTCAGTTCATCTCCGCCATCACCAGCGGCAGGAAGCCCTCGGCGTGCCCGGCGCGGGTGGGGTGGTAGATGTCCCGGTAGTCCCACGCGTAGCGACCCACCAGGTAGGGAGTGGAGGCGCACACGTCGTGACCGGTGAACCCGTCGATGACCGAGACGTAGGTCGCTCCGGCCGCGGCGACGCGTGCGGCGATGGCCGCGTCCAGCTGCTCGGTCACCCCGTTGAGCGCCGCCGCCTCCGTGGCGTCGATGCCGTTGGCCTGGCTGCACGAGACGTTGTCGCCGAACGGCCTCGGGTAGCCGACCACGATGAGGTCGGCCTTCGGCGCGCGGTTCGTGATGTCGGCGTAGGTGGCGTCCAGCCTGGCCGGGAGCTCGTCGGCGATCCGGCCGGAGACGGTGTCCACGGTCGACAGGCACTGCGCCTGGTCGTAGCTGCCGATGCAGTTGAGGATGAGGTCGGTGAACCCGATGTCGTTGCCCCCGACGGACAGGGTGACGTAGGCGGTCGACCGGGACAGGCTGCTCAGCTGGCTCGAGCGCACCGTGGAGGTCGTCGCCCCCGAGCACGCCTTGAAGTCGACCGACGTGTTCGGCCGCGCGTCGTCCAGCAGCGCCGGGTAGGCCCGCGAGCTGCGGTAGCAGCTCCAGTTGAGGTCAGCGCTGCCGGTGCCGTTGCCGGAGGCGTAGGAGTCACCGAGCGCCACCACCTTCTCGGTCGAGGACTTGCCGCCACCCCCTCCGCCCTTGTCGGGCTTGGCGGCGACCGCTGACCCGGCGCCGGCGAACGTGACCGCGATGACGGACAGGGCGGTCACCCAGTGGCGCAGGTGCATTGCAGTCTCCTTCGACCGAGCAGCAGTGGTCCTCGCAGTGTGATCCTGCTCACGTCAGAACGCAACAGAGAGCGACTCCTGACGACGCGCAGCTCACCTGAGGACAGAGCCCACGACCACGGAGAAAACCCGTGCCGGATCGATGTATCACCAGCCCGTCTCGCGACTCTGGCACGCCGCAAGTGCCACTGCAGAACGGGCCTCTTCCTGGGGCGCCGCCTCATCGCTGTCGAAACGGAGCATCGTGACCAACTACCCGCCGCCTCCGGCGCACCCCCAGCAGGCCCCGCAGTACCCCCCGCCCTACTCGGAGCCGGCGCCGGGCCGCTCGTTCCTCGTCACCTGGCTGCTCGCGATGTTCCTCGGCATCTTCGGGGCGGACCGCTTCTACCTGGGCAAGATCGGCACCGGCGCCCTCAAGCTGGTCACCCTCGGAGGCCTGGGCGTCTGGGCCCTGGTCGACCTCTTCCTGGTGCTCTCCGGCGCACAGCGGGACAAGGACCGACGCCCGCTCGAGGGATACCAGCAGCACAAGAAGACCGCCTGGCTCGTCACCGGTGGCCTCTTCCTGCTCTCCTTCGCCTTCTCGGCCTTGGGCGGGGACGACGACGCCCCTGAGGTCGCCACCGTCCAGTCCGCCGTCGCCGACCCGGCCCCGGCCGAGGAGGAGGCCGTGGCAGACGAGGAGGCTGCGGCAGAGGAAGCAGCTGCCGAAGAGGCCGCCGCCGAAGAAGAAGCTGCGGCAGAGGAAGCAGCTGCCGAAGAGGCCGCCGCCGAAGAAGCAGCGGCGGCGGAGGCAGCCGCCGAGGAAGCAGCGGCGGAGGAGGCAGCGGCGGAGGAAGAGGCGGCTGCGGAGGCCGCAGCACCGGGAGTCGGCGACACGGTGGAGGTCGGCGACTTCGAGATCACCATCACCGGCCTGGAGACCGGAGTCACCAGCGTGGGGGACAGCTTCATGGCCGAGAGCCCTCAGGGCCAGTTCGTCATCGTGCGCCTGACAGTCAGCAACACCGGCACCTCCGCCGAGTACTTCTTCGACAGCGACCAGGAGCTCATCGACGAGCAGGACCGCCAGCACTCGACGTCGAGCAACTCCTTCCTGATGGACGAGGAGAACCTCTGGCTGACCGAGATCAACCCCGGCAACACCGTGGAGGGTGCCCTGCTCTACGACATCCCCGCGGACGCCGAGCCGGTCGCCATCGACGTCGAGAGCGGCTGGTTCTCCGACCCGGTGCGTATCTCTCTCGACTGACCGACGTCGGACACGGCCCGCGAGAGGTGGCCACTCGCGGGCCGTGCCGTTCAGTCGTCAGTGGTCGGCCTGGGGACCAGCGGTGAAGAGCTCCCCGGAGGTGGAGACTCCGGACCACTTTGCGACCTCGGCGGCCAGGTCCAGACGGTCGATGGGCGCCTCGTTCTCGTAGCGCCCCCACTCGGCGCGCGGCAGCATCCACATCACCTCGAGCTCGTTGCCGTCCGGGTCTGCGCCGTAGAGGCTCAGCGTGGCGCCGTGGCTGGACTCCCCGCCCAGCGCTCCGGCCGCGGCGAGCACCTGCCGGGCGGCGGCGAGCTCGTCGACCGTGTCGACCTGCCAGGCGAGGTGATAGAGGCCGATGCCGCCGCGCATCTTCGGCGTGGCCTGGGCGCCGACGCCGAAGAGGCCCAGGTCGTGGTGGTTGCCCGAGCGCGGCAGGCGCAGGAACGCGGCGTGGGCGCGCGGCTCCTCCGCGGCCACCTCGAAGCCCATCACACCCGTGTAGAAGGCCAGGGCGCGGTCCAGGTCGGCGACGAACAGCACGGCGTGGTTGAGGCGGACGGGGTCGACGGACATCGAGGTTCCTGCAGGACTGGTTGACATGTCATCTATCTTCCTCGTCATTGTCTGACGTGTCAACTACTATGCCCATGTGCGCGACGGCATCGACCTCGACCTGATCACCACCTTCGGTCGCCTGCTCGAGGCGGGCGCCACCCTGCAGCGGGACCTCGGCCGCGAGCTGGAGCGCGAGTGCGGCATCCCGCACACCTGGCTGGAGGTCATGCTGCGCATCTCCCGCTCCCCCGACGGCCAGGTGCCGATGAGCACGCTGGCGGGCCAGCTCACCCTCACCAGCGGTGGCGTGACCCGGCTGCTCGACCGCATGGGCACCGCCGGGTATGTCGCACGCGTGCCATGCCCCACGGACCGGCGGGTCACGTATGCCGTCCTGACCCCCACCGGGCAGGAGCGGCTGCGCGAGGCGAGCACCCTGCATACGCAGCAGCTGCGCGAGGTGTTCGACGGCTTCTCCCCCGCCGACCTTCGCAGCCTGGACACCCTGCTCGACCGGCTGCGTCCCGGCTACCCCAGCAGCCCGCCGAGGTCGGCGAAGTAGAGGACCGCGAACACGGAGTAGAACACCCCGGCGAGCACCATGGCTCCCACCGTCGCCCAGCCCGGGCGCAGGCCCTCGGGCACCCGTCGGTTGACGGCCAGGGTCGCGAAGACGATGAACGGGGTGTGGATCGTCGCGATGATGCCCGAGACCGACATGATCACCACAGGGTCACGGACGAACACGATCACCAGGGCCGGCACCAGCCCGGTCACGGTCAGCGCGAACATGATGGTCAGGGCCTGTCGGGGCCGCATCGAGTCCGGTCGCCAGGACACCAGGCGTGCCAGCCAGCGGTGCCGCTCGACCGGGCTCTCCCCGCCCCGCTCGTGCGGCCGCAGGGGCAGCAGCAGGACGATGTCGGCGAACGAGCGCGACCACCCGTCCTGGTTCGCCAGCACGCTGCCCCCGAGGGCGACCACGATCGCGGCGACCATGATCCAGTGGCCCACCTCACCCCAGACGTCCGACAGCAGCAGGGTCAGCTGGTCGGCGACGTCCGTGCCCGAGGGCACGATGCCCTCGGGCCCGAGCAGCTCGGCGCCCAGCACCAGGAACGAGGTGATGATGACCGTGCCGGTCACGACGCCGATCGCGGCCGTGGTCGACATGGTGCGCAGCCACGCCGCCACCCGCTCGGTGCGGGCCTCCACGGACCGGTCAGCGGGGCCCTCGTCGTCACTGGCCTCCTCAGCCGTCCCACCGCCGAAGCCCCGCGCCGCCGTCCAGTAGGAGAACCACACGATGCCCATCGAGCCGGCCAGGATGGTGCCGATCCACGGCAGGATGAACTGCACGTCCACCCCGTCGGGCACACCAGGCACCATGCCCGCCACCGCGTCGCCGTCGGCCTCGAACACCCCGGCCGCGGCCGCCACCGTGATCGAGACCAGCACCAGTGCGAGCACCAACGCCACCCGGGAGACCGTGCCGTAGCCACCGCTCGCGACCGTGGCCACCCCCGCGCCCAGCACCACCAGCGACCACAGCAGCAGACCCCCGGGCAGCTCACTGGCCAGCGCACTGCCGACGAGGGCACTGAGCCCTCCGACACCGGCCACCGCCGCCAGCAGCTGGGGGACGAAGACCAGCCAGAGCGCCCAGTTGCGTGGCCCCGGCAGGGTCGAGTAGCCGTCGAGCAGCGTGCGCCCGGTCACCACGGCGAAGCGCCCGGCCTCGCGGATCATGACCCACATGAGCAGGGCGACACCCCACAGGAGCCACAGCAGCGAGTAGCCGTACTCCGAGCCGACCCGCGGCGTGAAGAGCACCGAGCCCGAGCCCACCGCCGACATCGCCCACAGCAGCCCGGGGCCCCACCAGCGCAGCCGACCCAGGCCGGTCGGCGGCTCCGGGGACCGCTCCCGCAGGCTGATCGAGGCATCCGTCCCGGCGTCCTCGGGCTTCTCCTGGCTGTCCCTTGGGGCCTGTGCCTGCGTGTCCCCGGAGACCCCCTGGTCCTTGGAGACCCCGTAGGCCTCGGAGACCTCGTGCCGTGCCATCCCTGCGTCCTTCCGCGTCGTCGGTCCTCTCCCCGCACCACGGCCACGCCGGCCGCGGCGCGGCCCTCGCCCTGCACACAAACATGCGCTCCGCCCGCCTGTCGAGGCGAGATGGTCAGGGCGCTGTCCCTTCGACGCGCAGGAACTGCACGCTCAGGCCGGGGTGGTCCTCCGGCACGACGAAGACCACCCCGAGCGCCGTCGACCAGCCGTCGCTGACGAGGAAGTACGTGCCCCGGGCGTACTCCAGCAGCCGCAGCCCGGAGTAGCGGTAACGCGCGGCGTCCTCCCCCGTCGCCGTCTCGTCGGCGATCTCCTCGGTCAGCACGCCGGGGCCTTCCAGGTGCAGCGGTGCGTCGGTGCTGAGCACCACCCCGGGCAGGATCCGCTGCGGAGCGCGGTCGATGTCGGCAGCGAGCTGGTGCCCGTCGACCTCGGCGTAGTTGCTGCCCGTCCAGAAGACGCAGACCAGGGCCACGACGACCCCGCTCGTCTGGAGCACCTGCACCCTGCGGCCCGCGTGGTCGTCGGTGCCCATGTCGACCCCGCCCAGGTGCGCGGCATACAGCAGGAGCAGGACGCCGACCCCGATGGCCGCCGGCAGCAGCACGAACGCCAGAGCCTGGAACCGGTCGACCAGCCCCAGCAGCACCACCAGCCCCGGCAGCACCAGCCAGGCCACGGCCAGCAGCCGCAGCACCCAGCGGGTCGTCACCCCGTCGTCGTCCGGGTCGTCGTTGCGCAGGGCCGCGGCGCGCGGGCTGAGCCAGCGGTCGAGGGCGACCCACATGGCCGCCAGCACGCTCACGCCGAGCAGCAGCACCAGCACGGTCTCCACGCTGCGCAGCACGTAGTCCTGCGTCGACATGGTGAAGATCGCCTCCGACAGGCCCAGCCGGGACGACTGGGTCTCGGCGCGCTTCCAGCCGATGAAGACGAGCAGCGAGGTGATGACGACGACATTGGCCAGCAGCCCGAACAGCGGCCGCAGCAGGGCGCCCACGCCGTCCGTGCGCGGCTCGGCCATGGCGGCTCAGCCCTGGGCCGGCGGGGCGGTGGTCTCCGTGACGTCCGTGCCGGGGGTCGGCTCGAGGTCCTCGGTGGCCTCGGCGTCCTCGGTGACGTCGGGGTCCGTCCCGTCCGGTGCCTCGGTCACCTCGCCGTCATCGGGCACGGGGCCCTCGTCCTCCTGCGGGGCCAGCCGGTCGTCCTCGGGGGTCCGCGGGTCGTCGCGGGGGTAGCTCTCGTCGGGCCACGGCGGCGCCGCCCCCGCCTCGCACTGCACGGTGTCGCGGTCGATCCGCTGCAGCACCCCCACGAGGGAGCGGAAGAGCTCGCAGTCGTAGCGGAAGGTGCCCGTGGTCTGCCCCTCGTCGTCGACCACGAAGAACTCGGTGTCCATGCCGGCCCACCCGTAGGTCGCCGCCTCGCCGAACCAGGCGTCGGCCCCGCCCTCGTCGCCCTGGCACAGGCTGACGCCGGCCTCGTAGAGGAAGACACTGCGGGGCGACCTCAGGTCCTCCCAGAAGTCCTCGAGCGCGGTGCGGGCGCCGTCGCAGTCGCCGCTCTGCAGGGGAAGGTAGACGTCGTCCTCGCGCGTGTCCGCCGGGGTCCGCGGCCCCTGCGGCAGCGAGAACACCGAGAAGTCCGGCCCAGGGTCGTCCTCGGCGTCAGCGTCGTCCTCGGGCTGGGCCTGGACGACGGGGTCGGGGTCGGTCTCCGGCTCGGCGGCGGGAGCCTCGCCCGGGTCGGCCTCCGGTGCTGCTGCCGTCGTGATGGCCGGCGCGTCGGCGGCGTCGACCGACCCGGGCGCCGTGAACGCGCCGCTGCCGCACCCGGCGAGCAGGACGGCGGCGGTGGCCAGGCACACGGACAGTCGGTGCATGCGACCTCCCGCGGGTGTCACGGTGGGCTGCCGGAGTCTTTCGACGGTAGTGCCGGGCCGCGGCCCGGGTCAACGCCTGCGCCTGCGCTGTCGCACCGGGCCTCCCCGCACCGTCGCGTCGGGCGTCGAGGACGCCGTGACATGCTCGGGCCCGTGACGGCAGGGACGCGACACGAGGCGGGGGTGCAGCAGCAGGCGGGGGTGCAGCAGCAGGCACCGGTCACCCACGTCGACGTGCTGGTCGTCGGCGCCGGGCTCTCCGGCATCGGTGCCGCCTGCCACCTGGCCCGTGAGCTGCAGCGCACCTCATACCTGGTGCTGGAGGCGCGTGACGCGGTGGGCGGCACGTGGGACCTCTTCCGCTACCCGGGCGTGCGCTCCGACTCCGACATGGCCACCTTCGGCTACGGCTTCCGGCCCTGGCGCGGCACGCGGTCGCTGGCCGACGGGCCCTCGATCCTGCGCTACCTGCAGGACACCGCCCGTGAGCACGGCGTGCTCGAGCACGTGCGCCTGGGCCACCGGGTGGTCAGCGCCGCGTGGTCCTCGCAGGACACCCGGTGGACCGTGCAGGTCGAGCGGGCCGACGGCGAGCGCCTGGAGATGACCTGCCGGTTCCTGTTCTGCAACACCGGCTACTACCGCTACGACCACGGGCACACCCCCGACATCCCCGGCCTCGGCGGCTTCGCCGGCCCGGTGGTGCACCCGCAGCAGTGGCCCGCCGACCTCGACTGGTCGGGCCGGCGGGTCGTCGTCGTCGGCAGCGGCGCCACCGCCGTCACCCTGGTGCCCGAGCTCGCCCGCACCGCCGCTCACGTCACGATGCTGCAGCGCACCCCCACCTACGTCGTCTCCGTGCCGCCCACCGACGCCCTCGCCGAGCGGCTGTCCCATGCGCTGCCGCCACCGGGGGCCTCCTCGGTCGTGCGCCTCAAGAACGCCCTGCGCGGCGAGGCGCTCTACCGGCTGACCCGGGTCGCTCCCGGGGTGGTGCGCTCCGTGCTGCGCCGCGACGCCGCCCGGCACCTGCCGGCGGGGTACGACGTGGCCGCCGACTTCGAGCCCGACTACGACCCGTGGGACCAGCGGCTGTGCGCCGCCCCGGACGGTGACCTCTTCGCTGCGGTCCGCGAGGGAGTGGCCGAGGTCGTCACCGGCACCATCGAGCGGGTGCTGCCCCACGGCATCCGGCTGCACGACGGGCGGGAGGTGCCGGCCGACATCGTGGTCACCGCCACCGGGCTGGACCTCCTGGCCTTCGGCGGCATCGCGCTGTCCGTCGACGGCGCACCGGTGGACCCGGCCGGGTGCCTCACCTACCGCGGGATGATGCTCTCCGGGGTGCCCAACCTGGCCTTCACCATCGGCTACACCACCGCGTCGTGGACGCTGCGGGCCGACCTCGTCGCCACCCACGTATGCCGGATGCTGCAGCACCTGGGCCGGCGCGGCCACACCGTGGTCACCCCGGTGCTGCCCGCGGGCGCCTCGACCTGGCAGCGTGACCCGCTCATCGGCTTCTCCTCCGGCTACGTGCTGCGCGGCCGGGCGCTGATGCCGCAGCAGGGGCCGCGGGAGCCGTGGCGGCTGCACCAGAGCTACCTGCGCGACCTGGTGACCCTGCGCCTGGGGCGGGTGGCCACCTCGGCGCTGCGCTTCGAGTGACCTCAGCGCAGGTCGCGGCGCATCAGCCTGCGCACCAGCCCACCGCTGTGGCCCTTCGTCTCCGTCACCGTCGCGAAGCCCGCACGCTCGAACATCGGCACCGTGGCGACAGGCACCAGCAGTGGTTGACGCGACGGCTGCGGTTCACCACGGCGACGAAGTCGCCGAAGCGCTCGCTCGTCGCCGGCAGCACCTCCCAGGTCATCACCCCAGCACACCACCCTCGGACCGCGACCGCCAGACCCTGCGCCTCACCGGACCTTCGGCAGGCGCTGGTCGGCGTGCAGCGCCCCGGCGAAGAGGTCGCCCCGCTCGGCCACCCGCTGCAGCACGGTGCGCACGCTCCAGCGGTCCGGCCGCAGCCCGGGGTCGTCGAGCTCGTCCCAGGTGACCGGCACGGACACCGGCGCGCCGGCAGCAGCTCGCGGGCTGTAGGGCGCCACCAGCGTCTTGTTGACGGCGTTCTGCGTGTAGTCCAGCCGTGCCAGGCCCTGCCGCTCGCGCACCCCCCACCTCCAGCTGACCAGCTCGGGCACCACGGCACCGATGCTGCGTGAGACCCGCTCGGCCCAGGCCCGGGTGTCGGCGAAGCTGGGTCCGCGCTCGACCGGCACCCAGACCTGCAGGCCGCGGCGGCCGGTCACCTTGGGGTAGGCGCGCAGCCCCAGGTGCTCGAACGCCGTGCGGTGCAGCCGGGCCAGCACCAGCAGGTCCTCCCAGGTGGTGCGCTCGCCGGGGTCCAGGTCGAAGAGGACGAAGGTCGGCAGCTGCGGCTGGTCGGTGCGCGAGGTCCACGGGTGCCACTCCAGGGCGCCGAAGTTCGCGGCCCACACCAGCGCGGCGGCCTCGTCGACGACGAGGTAGGTGCGGGTCTCACCGGGGTCGGCGTCCGGGTTGTCCCAGCGCGGCACCCAGGCCGGCGCGTGCCCGGGCAGCTCCTTGTGCCAGAAGCCCTCGGTGCCGGCCCCCTCGGGGTGGCGGCGCAGGTTGAGCGCCCGCCCCGCGAGGTGGGGCAGCAGCGTGGGCGCGATCGCGGCGGCATACCGCACGAGGTCGCGCTTGGTGACCGGCTCCTCCCCCTCGCGTGCCGGGAAGAGCACCTTGTCGAGGTTGGTGACCTTCAGGGTGCGGCCGAAGACCTCCCAGCTGCCGCCGGCCCCGAGGTCGTCCAGCGCCTGCAGCTCGGCCTCGCCCGGCGGGTCGGGCACCTCCACACGGAGCTCGACCGAGGCCTCGGCGGCCGGCAGGTCCGAGCGCCACAGCCGGTCGGGGTCGGCTCCGACCTCCTCGTTGGTGCGACCGCTGAGCACCGAGCGTGGATGGTCCTCGGCGTCCCAGCCGGGCACGGCGTGCTCGTCGTGCTTGTGCATCAGGAGCCACTGCTCCGTGTCGCCCGAGCCCTGGTCGCCCCGGCCGCCGGTGCGCACCAGCACCACGTGCCCCCGCAGCTTCGAGCCGTGCAGCACCGCGTGCAGCTCGCCGCCGCGCACCTCGGCGCCCGGGTCGTCGCTCTTGGTCGGCTCCCAGGTGCCGGTGTCCCAGACGACGACGTCGCCGCCGCCGTACTCCCCCGCGGGGATGACGCCCTCGAAGTCGACGTACTCCATCGGGTGGTCCTCGACGTGCACCGCCAGGCGCCGCACGTCCGGGTCGAGGGTGGGCCCCTTGGGCACGGCCCAGCTCACCAGCACCCCGTCGATCTCGAAACGCAGGTCGTAGTGCAGCCGGCGCGCCCGATGCCGCTGCACCACGAACCGCCGGCCCTCGCCCGACGGCTCGCTGCCCTCCGGCGACCCGCTGGGCTCCGGGGTGCGCGTGAAGTCGCGCATGCGACGGTATGCCGTGAGCGGCGCCTCGTCGTCGCCGCTGCCCCGCGGCCGCTGTGCTGCCATGACGTCCACGCTGGCACGCCGGCGCGCGTGCCGCACCCTGCGCCCCGTGCCACGATGTCGGTGTGCCTGCCGACTTCGTCATCGCACGCAACCCCGAGGAGGGCACGACGCTGCCCTACCTGCTCCGGGTGCCGCTCGGGCCGGAGGGCATCGTCCTCAAGGCCAAGGAGACGTGGCCGCGCACGGGCAAGGTCTACTGCCACCGGGCCGTCGGCTGGCCCAGCGACCCCGACGTCGTGGAGACCGTGCCGGTCCGCTCGTGCGTGCGCCGCGGAGCCGCGATCGACCTGGTGCTCGACCGTGCCCAGCTGAGCAGGTCGCAGTTCGTCCTGACCCGGATCCGGGGTGGCCGGGAGGCCGTCTTCTGGCAGACCGCCTCCACGGTCCGGCAGGCACGCCCGGCCGGGCACCTGCCCACGGCCCGGGCCTCCGGCATCAGCGAGCTCGAGGTGGTCGTCGACAGCCACGAGCGGTATGCCTGGAACTTCAGCCACCAGCAGGTGACCACCACCCGGCGGGCGCTGCCGGCCGGTGACTACGCGGTGGAGCACCACGGCCGGGTCGTCGCCGCGGTGGAGCGCAAGAGCCTGGCCGACCTAGTGTCCACCCTGACCGGCGGGAGGATGCGCTACCTCCTGGCGGCCCTGGCCGACCTGCCGGCCGCCGCGGTGGTGGTGGAGGACCGCTACTCCCGTGTCTTCACCCTGGAGCACGTGCGCCCCTCGACGGTGGCGGACGCCCTCGGTGAGGCCCAGGCCCGCTTCCCCGCAGTGCCCGTCGTGTGGTGTGAGACCCGGGCTCTGGCGCAGGAGTGGACCTACCGCTTCCTGGGCGCGGGGCTGCGCGAGGCCCAGGCCGCCGACGAGGGCACCGAGCGCCTCGGGGCCTTCGCTCCCGCCGGCGGCCCCAGCGCCGCCGACATCCGCGCGTGGGCGCGCAGCCAGGGGTATGCGGTGTCGGACCGCGGCCGCATCAGCGCCGAGCTCCGGGCGGCCTACGACCGGCGCTCGCAGTGACTCCTCTGCCTGCCCGCGCTCGACAGGTGGTGCCCGGCGGGTGGACCCTGGAAGGGTCATGTCCTCCGGCAGCAGCCCCCAGGGGCGTCGGCTGGTCGAGCAGGTGGCCCGGGCCTGTGCCACCGCGCAGGCACCGCTGGCCCTGCTCGAGCGGGTCGCCGCGCTCGTGCGCGCCCGCATCCCCTACGACGTGGCCGGCTGGCTCCTCGTCGACCCCGACACGATGCTGCTCACCGGCGTCTACAGCGAGGACGTCCCCCGCGAGGCGCACCTGGCCCTGATCGAGTGCGAGCTGACCGAGGACGACGTCACCAAGTTCGTCGACCTGGCCCGCTGCGAGGTGCCGGCGGCCGCGCTGAGCGCCGCGACCGGCGGCGACCTGGCGCGCAGCACCCGCTGGTCCCGCATCTACGCCCCGGCGGGCTACGGCGACGAGCTGCGGGCGGTCTTCCGCTCGGGCTCGACCTGCTGGGGGCACGGCTGCCTGACCCGGCTGGCCGGCGAGCCGTTCTTCACCCCCGAGGAGGTCGACCTGATGGCCCGGCTGGCGCCGCACGTGGGGCACGGCATCCGCACCGGGCTGCTGCTCACCGAGCAGGTGGACGACACCGACGAGGGCCCCGGCATGGTGGTGCTGGCCGACGACGGGTCCGTCGAGTCGATGACCCCGCAGGCCCGGGCCTGGCTGGGACCGCTGGAGGACGAACGGCTGAGCAGCACGATCGTGCTGCACGAGGTGGCCGCCCAGGCGCGGGTGCTGGCCGAGGAGGGCGGCGGACCGCCGGCCCGGGCACGCACCCGCTCGCCCTCGGGCGAGTGGGTCGTCGTCCGGGGTGCACGCCTGGAGCCGACCAGCGGCGGTGACGGGCGCACGGCGGTGCTCGTCGAGCCGGCCAGCCGCTCCGACATCGCACCCCTGCTGGTGCACCTGCGCCGGCTCACCTCCCGTGAGCAGCAGGTGACCCAGCTGCTGCTCACCGGCATGGCGACGCGCGACATCGCCCGGCAGCTGTGGATCACACCGGAGACCCTGCGCGGTCACGTCAAGTCCGTCTTCGCCAAGCTGGGCGTCAGCAGCCGCCCCGAGCTGGCCGCGCAGCTGTCCCGCGAGCCCGTCGTGCACCAGCACGGCGGGGCCTCCTGACCTTCGCGGCTGAGGCTCCGCAGCCCTCACGAGCCCGGTCAGGCGGTCACCGTGGCGCGCCGTCCTGCGGCGATCTCCCGGGCGGCCCGGCGTGCCGCCTTGCCCACATACCCAGTGAGCCCCGGGCGGTAGACGTAGCCGACGAAGCGCAGCCCGGGGGCCACCTCGCCACCGGTGCCGTCCAGCGGCATGCCGCGCTCGTCGAGCACCCCGAGGTGCCCGCACAGCGGCTCCAGACCGGTGCTGTAGCCCGTCGCCACCACCACCGCGTCGACCTCGACCCGCCGACCGTCGGCGAGCCGCGCGCCCTCCGCGGACAGCGACTGCACCGCCGGCACCACCACGACCGACCCGTCCCGGATGGCGTCCAGCACCTCGGCGTCCACGACGGCGGTCCCGGCGCCGCGCCTGCGCAGCTGGGCGATCGGCCCCTCCGTCGGCGCGGGCAGGCCGTAGGGGGCCAGGTCGCCGACGACGCGGCGCTGCATGGCCAGCAGCAGCCGGTCCACCAGGCCGGCCGGCAGCCGCAGGAAGAGCGGCACGGGCAGGTCGCCGGGCAGCCCGCCCACCGTCCGCAGCAGGATGTTGGGCGGGGTGCGGAAGGAGAGCAGCACGCTGCCCGCACCGCCGGTGGCCAGCTGGTGGGCGATCTCCAGGCCGGTCGACCCGGCGCCCACGACGAGCACCCGCCGGCCGGTGAACCCGGCGGGGTTGCGGTAGTCGGTGGCGTGCAGCACCTGGCCGCCGAAGCCGTGCCCGCGGGCCCACTCCGGCAGCGCAGGGGTGTGGAAGATGCCGGTGGCCACCACGACGTGCTGCGCCCGGCGCTCCCCCGCGTCGGTGGACACCACCCAGCCCTCGCCGTCCTCCGCCGCCTGCAGCCCGGTCACCTCGACCCCTGTCTCCACGGGCACGTGCCGGCGCGCGGCATACTCCTGCAGGTAGGTGACGTACTGGTCGCGGGTGGGGAACTGCCCGTACTCCCGCGGGAACGGCGCCCCCGGCAGGGCCGAGAGCAGGCGGCTGGTGTTGAACCGGAGGGCGTCGTAGCGGCCGGCCCAGGCCGCGCCGAGCACCGCGCCCCGCTCGAGCACGGTGGCGGGCACCCCGCGGGCGACCAGCTCGGCCGCCGTGGCCAGGCCCGAGGGTCCGCTGCCGATGACGACGACATGGTGTTCCACGGTCCGCTCCCTTCTGCACCGCGGCCCGGACGGGCCGACACCACCCATGGTGGGCTGGTCCGCCGAGGTCGGCCATCCCCCATCAGGGGGGTCTTGCCGGTGGCGTCGCAGCGGACGTGCCGGCATGCGACAGCTCGATCCGGGCTCTTCCCCGCGACCGTGGGGAGGTCTACCGTTTTTCCATGGACGGTGGGAACGGGCTCGTCGACGAGGAGGGCGAGCCGGACTACCCGGACGAGGAGCCGGTGGAGTCCAACGAGTTCGTCGAGCCGTGGAAGGACGACGGATGAGCCTCACCGGGGCGACCCTGCGCAAGCAGTTCCTGACCGTGGTCAACGACCAGGTCGGCTACACCAGTGGTCAGTACGAGCACTCCCGGTACGGCAGGCGCAGCACCTGGGCCTCCGACTGGCTGAAGCCGCAGGACTGGCAGGGCTTCTGGTGCAACCGCTTCCTGTCCTGGGGCGTCGACCAGGTCATGGGCACCAACCCGGGCCGGGCCGCCGTCGGGCACCAGGCGGGCACCCCGCTGCCGGTGGGCTTCGCCGCCACGTGGCTGCAGCGCGACTGGTTCCGTGCCCACGGACGGCATGTCGGGTATGCCGCCGCGGAGCCCGGTGACTTCTTCCTCTTCCTGATGAACGGGCCGCGCAAGGCCAACCCCACCAACCACATCGGGGTGTGCTCCCGCAGCGTCGCCGGCCGGCACGAGGTGCTCGAGGGCAACCTGGCCAACCCGGGCAAGGGGGCCGACACCATCGGCGTCTGGTACCACCGGCGCCCGCTGCAGGGGCCCTACGGCAAGGTGGTGGCGGTCTACCGGCCCGACTGGAGCGCCGCCGCCAAGGTCTACAACCGCGAGCACCCCGGGTCGGTCGTGACGAGGCCCGTGCCACCTCCCACCGCCGAGCAGAAGGCGCAGCTGAAGCTGCTGGGCTACTCGCAGAACACGGCCGGCGTGCGGAAGTTCCAGAAGGCGAACGGCCTGATGGGCCTGGGCATGGTCGGCCCGCAGACCAAGACGCTGCTCGCGCAGCGGGTCACCGAGCACCGGCGCAAGGCCGACCTCGCCCAGCAGGAGGCGGAGAAGAAGCGCCGGGCGGAGGAGAGGCGCAAGGCCGAGCTCGCCCAGCAGAAGAGGGCCGAGGAGCAGGCCGCCGCGCTGCAGCGTCACCGGGTGGGCGGCGACACCCGGTTCACCACCGCGGTGGCCGTCGCGCGCGACACGTTCCCGGACGGCGCCGTGACGGTCTACCTCGTCGGCGACTCCGCCGTCGACGCGGCCCTGGCCAGCACCTACCGCGACGGCCCGGTGCTGCTGGTGCCACAGGGTGACACGCCCAGCGAGCCCGTGCTGGAGGAGATCCGGCGGCTGGCACCGCGCAAGGTCAAGGCCCTCGGTGGACCGGCTGCCGTCAGTGACGCCCAGCTCGGCGCCGCCCTCGCCGCAGCGGACCTGACCTGACACGGTCCGCACCACGGCCCCGGCGCGCGCAGCAGCCCGGGGCACACCGAAGCCCCCGTGCAGTCTGCTCGACACGGGGGCTTCGTCTCTGACCACGCTGGCTGTGGGGCCTGCGGGCGGAGTCCGTGGGGTCAGCGCAGGATCGGGAAGCGCCTGACGATGGAGGTGTTCTTCCACCAGGAGCCAAGACCCCAGGTGTCACCGGAGAAGGACAGCGCCAGGAAGAC
>NZ_JAJSDQ010000012.1 GCF_021272345.1 Ornithinimicrobium sediminis
TACTGCACTGGAGACGGTGTGGGAGAGTAGGACACCGCCGGACCACCATTAACCCAGCAGCCCCGGACACCCCACAAGGGTGACCGGGGCTGCTGGCATTCCACGACTGCACACCCGCCCGACCGGGCCTCGACCCGTGAGACCATGGACCGCCCGACGTCAGGCCTAGAGGAGTATGTGTGGACACGCCGGCAGAACACGGACGCCGCGAGGACGACGGACGACGGCGTCCGCCGCCTCGAGGCGGACCCCGCGACGGGGGGCGTGGGGCGCCGAGGCGCCACGGGCACGACGGCGGACGCGGCGCGGGGGCCGGACGCGGCGTAGGGCGCACCGGCCAGGGACGTGAGGAGCGCGGCAACAGGCCCGGAAGGGGGGACGTCCGGGACGAGGGACGACCCCCGCAGGAGCGCCGGCCCCGTGTGGTGGAGCCCGAGCTGCCGGAGCACATCACCGCCGACCAGGTCGACCGCTCGGTGCACCGCGAGCTGCGCACGCTGTCGAAGGAGAACGCGGAAGGCGTGGCGCGGCACCTGGCGGCCACGGCCGAGGCGCTGGTGGCCGAGGACTACGACCTGGCTCTGGCGCACGCGCAGAACGCCTCCCGCCGTGCGGGGCGCGTGCCGGTCGTGCGGGAGACCCTCGGCCTGGTGCACTACCGGCGGGCCGAGTGGGCCAAGGCCCTCGCCGAGTTCCGCACCGCCAGGAGGCTCTCGGGGTCCGACCACCTGCTGCCGCTGATCGCGGACACCGAGCGAGGGCTCGGCCGACCCGAGCGCGCCATCGAGATCGGAGGGTCGCCCGAGGCGCAGCGGCTGGCCGTGGCGGAGCGGATGGAGCTCGCGGTCGTGGTCTCCGGCGCCCGGCGTGACCTGGGGCAGGCCGCGGCGGCGGTCCAGACGCTGCGCGACATCGTGCGCACGATGGACCCGCAGGCGGCCTATGCCGCGCGGGTCTACTACGCCCTCGCGGACGCCCTCGAGGCGGACGGTCGCGACGACCAGGCGCAGCAGTGGCTGGCCCGGGCGGCAGCGGCGGACGTCGAGGCGCAGACGGACGCCGCCGAGCGTCTGGGTGTCGGGGTCGAGGAGCTCATCGACCTGGGTGACGCGAGCGGCGAGCCCGACGAGAGCGGCGAGCCTCACGAGACCGGGGAGCCCGAGGAGACCACGGAGCCGGTGGAGACGGGCGAGCCCACGACGACAGCCGACGGTCGCGAGGAGGGGCCGAGATGACCGGCAGGTGCGAGGCGCTCATCGTCGACCTCGACGGTGTCGTCTACACGGGTGGGGAGCGCTGCCCCGGTGCGGCCGAGGGTCTGCAGGACGCGCGCGCTGCCGGTGTCGCTCTGCTCTTCATGACCAACAACGCCTCGCGCACCCCCGCCCAGGTCGCGGAGCACCTCGGCTCGGTCGGGGTGCAGGCCGCCGGCGAGGAGGTGCTGACCTCCTCACAGGTGGGTGCTGCCCACCTGGCGCAGCTGCGCCGGGAGGAGGGGCTCGAGGACGCGGACCCGCTCGTGCTGGCGGTCGGTGGCCCCGGCGTGCTCGACGCGCTCCGGGACGAGGGCTTCAGTGCGGTGACGGCCGCCGAGGCGCGGGAGGCGGAAGGGACGGACCGTCCCGTGTGGGCGCTGCTGCAGGGCTACGGACCCCAGATGATGGTGCGGGACCTGCACGAGGCGGCGCACGCCGTCAACGCCGGGGCGCACTGGGTGGCCACCAACACCGATGCCACCCTGCCGACCCCCCGCGGACCGGTGCCGGGCAACGGGGCACTCGTCGCTGCCGTCGCACACGGCACCGGGGCGACCCCGGTCGTCGTGGGCAAGCCGCACCCCCCGGCATACCGCATCGCCTTGCAGCGGCTCGGCCTGCCGGCCGACAGGGTGCTTGCGGTCGGCGACCGCCTGGACACCGACATCGACGGAGCCCTGGAGGCAGGGGTGCCGGCGGCGTTGGTCCTCACCGGGGTGAGCACGCAGGAGGAGGCCGACGCGCGCCCCGAGGAGCGCCGGCCCCAGCACGTCGCCGCGACGCTCCCGGACCTGGCCCATCTGTGGCGCTAGCGTGACGCCATGAGCGACATGCCTGCGTCCGGCCCGGTCCCGACCACCGGTGACGCCGAGGTCGACCGCATCCTGGCCGACTTCGACGCCGCGGTGCAGGGGGAGGAGCACGCCCAGGTGGAGGCCGTCGGCCAGGCCCTCGCGCGGCTCCAGGCTCGGCTGTCCTCCTCGTCGTGAGCGTGCCCGAGGCCACAACCCGCCTGGACCGTCGGCTGGTCGACCTCGGCGTGGCCCGGGCCCGGGGCGAGGCCACCGAGCTCATCAGGGCAGGTCTTGTCACGGTCGACGGCGTCGTCGTGACCAGGCCGTCGCATGCCGTCACGCCTGCAGCGGTGGTGCACGCCCGCCGCCCCGGTCCGCGCCGCGTGGGCCGGGGGGCCCACAAGCTGGAGCACGCTCTCCAGCGGTGGCGGGCCGAGGGGCTGCAGGTGGCAGGCAGGAGGTGTCTCGACGTCGGGGCCTCCACGGGAGGCTTCACGCAGGTGCTCCTGCAGGAGGGGGCGGCTCACGTCACAGCGCTCGACGTGGGCCACGGACAGCTGGCGGCCGAGCTGGTGCGGGACCACCGTGTGCGCGACCTGCCGGGCACCCACATCGCCGACACCACCCCCGAGGCGATCGGCGGGGCGGTGGACGTGCTCGTCGCCGACCTCTCCTTCATCCCGCTCACGCGGGTGCTGCCGCTGCTGGCAGCGCTGGTGGCTCCGGAGGCCGACCTCGTGCTCCTGGTCAAGCCGCAGTTCGAGGTCGGTCCCGGACGGGTGGGACGCGGCGGGGTGGTCCGCTCGGCCGAGGCCAGACGCGACGCCGTGCGGGCGGTGCTGCGGGCGGCCTATGGCAGCGGCCTGGCCGTGCAGGGGCTGACACCCTCCCCGATCCGGGGTGGCGAGGGCAACATGGAGTACCTCCTGTGGGCCCGACCCGGCCGCGAGGGCATGATGGACGTCGAGGCCGCCCTGGCGCTCGGCAACGACGTCACCGCGAAGGAGCACCCGTGAGCCGCAGGATCCTGCTCGTCACGCACCCTCGGCGTTCGGAGGTGCCGGCCCTCGTCCAGGAGCTCGCCGAACGGCTCGCGGCGGAGGACATCGCCGTGGACGTGCTTCCTGCCGCGGCCACCGGAAGCAGCGTCGTGCCGCTGACGCTGGGGCACGACGCAGCGGAGGCCGACCTCTCGCTCGCCGAGGGCACCGAGCTCGTCGTGGTCTTCGGGGGGGACGGGACGATCCTGCGCGGAGCAGAGATCGCCCGGCCCGCCGGGGTGCCGCTGCTCGGGGTCAACCTGGGCAGGGTCGGCTTCCTCGCCGAGGCCGAGCGCGAGCAGATCTCCTGGATGGTGGAACGCATCGTCGCCCGCGACTATGCGGTGGAGGAGCGGATGACGCTGGAGGTCGACGTCATCCACGACGGTGAGGTGGTCTGTCACAGCTGGGCTCTGAACGAGGCCTCGGTCGAGAAGTCGGCGCGCGAGCGGATGGTCGAGCTGACCGTGGAGATCGACGGACGTCCGCTGTCCACCTGGGGGTGTGACGGTGTGGTGATGGCGACTCCGACCGGGTCCACGGCCTATGCGTTCTCCGGCGGGGGGCCGGTGGTCTGGCCCGATGTCGCTGCTCTGCTCGTCGTGCCGATCTCGGCCCACGCCCTGTTCGCCCGCCCGCTGGTGCTCGGTCCGGACACCCGGCTGGCGGTCGAGGTGGTGCCGCACGCCTCCGTCACCGGCGTGATGTGGTGCGACGGACGCAGGACCGTCGACCTCCCACCGGGCGCCCGGATCGAGGTGCGCCGCAGCACGCTGCCCGTGCGGCTGGCCCGACTCCACACCTCCCCGTTCACCGACCGCCTGGTCGCGAAGTTCGAGCTGAACGTCACCGGGTGGCGCGGCTCGCCCGACGCCGCCGGCTCCTAGGCTGTCGTCGTGCTGCGCAGCCTGCGACTCCAGGGACTCGGCGTCATCGACGACGCCGAACTGCAGCTGGCGCCCGGCCTGAACGTCATCACGGGCGAGACCGGTGCCGGCAAGACCATGGTAGTGAGCGGGCTCGGCCTCCTGCTCGGCGCCCGGGCCGACTCCGGCCTCGTGCGGACGGGCGCAGCCCAGGCGGTGGTCGAGGGGGAGGTCGACGTCGCATCCGACCACCCTGCAGCGGCACGGGCGGCCGCCGCGGGAGGAGACGTCGCGGACGGGCTCATCCTGGTGCGCAGCCTGAGTGCCGAAGGACGCTCCCGTGCCCACGTCGGCGGGCGGGCGGCACCGGTCGGAGTCCTGGGTGAGGTGGGCGAGCACCTCGTCGCCGTCCACGGACAGGCCGACCAGTGGCGCCTGCGCGACCCGGAGCAGCACCGCCGTCTGCTGGACGCGTTCGGAGGGCCCGAGCTCGCGGCGTCCCTGGCCGCCTACGGGGAGGCGTATGCGGCGTGGACGCGAGCCAGGACGCTGCTGCACGAGCTGACGACCACGGGGGCGGAGCGCGCCCGAGAGGCGCAGATGCTGCGGGTCGCCCTCGAGGAGATCGAGGCCGTCGACCCCCAGGAGGGGGAGGAGGACGCGCTGCGAGCCGAGGAGGAGCGGCTTGCCCACGCCGACGGCCTCCGTGCTGCTGCGGCCGGTGCCCACGCCGTCCTGAGCGGTGACGACGACGCCGCGGAGCAGCCCGGCCCGCCCGTCGTCGACCTGCTCGGCGCGGTCGGCCACACCCTGGCCCGGGTGAGCGAGCACGACCCGGAGCTGCAGGCGCTGCGCACGCGTGCCGACGAGCTGGGCTACCTGGCCTCGGACCTGGCGGGGGACCTCGCCTCCTACACGGCCGGCATCGACGTCGACCCGGCTCGCCTGGCCCAGGTGCAGCAGCGCCGAGCGACGCTGACCTCGCTCCTGCGCAGCTACGGCGCGAGCACAGGGGAGGTGCTTCGCTGGGCGGCCGACTCGGCACAGCGGCTGGCGGAGCTGGACACCTCCCACGACCGCGTCGCCCAGGTGACCGAGGAGGTCCAGGCCCGCAGGAGCGACGTGGCTCAGCGCGGTATGGCGCTCCGCCGGCTCCGCATCGACGCTGCGGCCCGTCTCGGCACACTGGTCACCGCCGAGCTGGGGCACCTGGCCATGGGCTCGGCCCAGGTCGAGGTCGTCGTGCTGCCGCGCACCGGCGGCCCCGGTGGTGCCGCGGACGACGAGGTCGAGGTCGCCGGGGCGGCCGTGCGGCCCCGCCCGCACGGCCTGGAGGACGTCGAGATCCGGCTCGCGGCCAACCCCGGGGCACCTGCCCGCACTGTCACCAGGGCGGCCTCCGGCGGTGAGCTGTCGCGCGTCATGCTCGCCCTCGAGCTGGTCTGTGCGCAGACGCAGGTGCCGACGTACGTCTTCGACGAGGTCGACGCGGGGGTCGGCGGCAGCGCCGCGCTCGACCTCGGCGCCCGGCTGGCCCGCCTGGCGGAGACCGCGCAGGTGCTCGTCGTCACCCACCTGGGCCAGGTGGCGGCCTACGCCGACCGGCACCTGGTGGTGCACAAGTCGTCCGACGGACAGGTCACCTCCAGCGGCGTGCGGCAGGTGAGCGGTGACGAGCGCGTCAGCGAGATCGCCCGGATGCTGGGTGGCGTGAGCGACTCCGCCGCGGCGCTGGAGCACGCGCGAGCCCTGCTGCACGAGCACGCGCCGGCCCGGGCCCGCGCCACTGCGGCCTCGGCCTCCGGGTGACCCGCAGCACGCGGCGAGGATCGCGACCGGGGGCACGACGGCGTGGCACGATGGGGCCACCATGACCTTGTTCGGCCGGTCGGCGCATCCACCTGCCTCGGAGGGGACCCCGGCCAGCGGGACCCTCCGGGTCGACGCGCGCACCAAGAACCTCACCAAGCGCCTGGGCCCGGGCGACATCGCGGTCATCGACCACGAGGACCTCGACCAGGTGAGCGCCAACGCCCTGGTGGCCTGCCGGCCCACGGCCGTGGTCAACGCGGCGGCCTCCAGCAGCGGTGCCTACCCCAACCTCGGCCCGCAGATCCTCGTCGAGGCGGGTGTGCCCCTCATCGACCACGCCGGTCCCGATGCCATGACCCTGCTGCACGAGGGCACGCGTGCGGAGGTGCGTGAGGGGCAGGTGCTCGTCGACGGCGCGGTGGTGGTGGAGGGCACCCGGCTGGACCCCGACGCGGTGCACGAGGCGATGGAGGTCGCCCGGGGGCAGGTCTCCGCGCAGATCGAGGCCTTCGCCCGCAACACGATGGCCTACGTCCAGGCCGAGCAGGAGCTGCTCCTCGACGGCATCGACCTGCCCTCGCTGCGCACGCGGATGGATGAGCGCTACGTGCTCGTCGTCGTCCGTGGCTACCACTACAAGGAGGACCTGCAGACTCTGCGGCCCTTCATCCGAGAGGCCCACCCGGTCCTGGTCGGCGTGGACGGTGGTGCGGACGCGCTCATCGAGATGGGGCTGCGGCCCGACCTGATCGTGGGGGACATGGACTCCGTCAGCGACGCAGCCCTGACCAGTGGTGCCGAGGTGGTGGTCCATGCCTACCGGGACGGGCGCGCGCCGGGGCTCCAGCGCGTGCACGACCTGGGGGTGGCCGACCCCGTCGTGCTGCCGGCCACGGGGACGAGCGAGGACGTCGCGATGCTGCTGGCCGACGGGCTGGGAGCCTCGCTCATCGTGGCCGTCGGCACCCACGCCACGCTGGTCGAGTTCCTCGACAAGGGCCGCAAGGGCATGGCGAGCACCTTCCTCACCCGGCTGCGGGTGGGCAGCAAGCTGGTCGACGCCAAGGGCGTGAGCCTGCTCTACCGGTCACGCATCTCCGCAGGCTCGCTCACCTGGCTGGTGGTCGCCGGTCTGGTGGCCCTGCTGGCCGCCCTCGCGGCGACCCCCGGCGGGCGCGCCATCATGGGCGTGGTGGCGGTGCGCTGGGACGACCTGCTCGCCTGGCTGGGAGGGGTGTTCTGAGACCGTGATCGACTTCCGCTACCACCTGGTCTCGCTCGTCGCGGTGTTCATCGCGCTCGCGGTGGGCATCACCCTGGGTGCCGGGCCGTTGCGCGGCCAGCTCTCCGACACCCTGGAGGGGCAGGTCGCCGAGCTGGGCACCGAGCGCAACGCGCTGCGCTCCCAGGTCGAGCTGCACGAGCGGCGGGCCGCCGACAAGGACGAGGCTGTCACGAGCATGACCCCCGCAGCGGTCGCCGACCTGCTGCCCGACATCCGCGTCGCCGTGCTGGAGATGCCGGACGCCGACGGCGAGCTGGCCGACGAGCTGACGGTCACCCTGGCCGGTGCCGGTGCCCAGCTCGTCACGCGCACCGAGGTGCGGTCGGCCTGGGAGACGACGGGTGACCGCGAGACCCGGCAGGAGGCCGTCACGGAGGCCGCGACGCTCCTCGGTGTGGAGGACGACCCGGCCGCGGTGCTCGCCGCCGTCGTGACGGGCACCACGCCGGCCGGTGACATGGTCGTCGCCGGCTCCGCCGCCTCGCTGCTGGAGCAGGCCGACCTCATCTCCCTGCTGCGCACCGACGAAGCCGGCGAGCCGCAGCTGCCCGGTGCGCTGGACCCGACCCCTCCTGACGTCGTGGTCGTCGTCGCCGGTGGTCTGGAGCGGCCGCCGGAGGACGAGCCCGACCTGGTGGCCCAGACCCAGACGACGCTCGAGGGAAGGCTGGGCATCGTGCGTGCGCTCCAGGAGAGCCCCGCTCCCGTGCTCGTCGTGGGTGCCGGGACGGAGTCCTGGCAGGACCCGGTCACCGATGCCGAGGACCTCCTGGTCGCTGCGGTGCGGGACGACGGAGACCTGGACGGCGAAGTCTCCACGGTGGACAACGTCGAGAGCGCCACGGGACGCCTCGCGACGGCGTGGGCGCTGGCCTGGGAGCTGGCCGGCGAGACCGGTCACTACGGGCTCGCGGCCTCCGCCGAGGGCCCGGTCCCCGCGGCCCCGCCGGCGAGGGAGGCCACGGCGGACCCCTCCGAACCGGGACCGACCGGGCCGGGCGCCGCCCCGAGCGTGCCCGGACCCGGCACGGAGGACGGGGACAGCGGCGACGACGACCCCGACGACGACGCCCAGAGCGCCCCGTGAGACGACCCACCGCCGTGCTCCTGGGCAGCGGCGCGGCGACGTTGGCCGCTGACCTGCTGCTGCGCCACGGCCCGGCGCCGGGCGGACGGGCTCGCTGGACCCGGTCCAACCACGCGGGGGCCGAGGTGACCCTCCTGGAGGGGGTGGCGCTGGTGGCCGGCACGACGGTGCCGCTGGCCGTCGTCGACCCGGCCTCCGCCGTGGTGTCCCTGGGAGCGGGACTGACCGGCGCGGTCGACGACCTGCGGCCCGACGCGGTCCGCAAGGGTCTCGCGGGGCACCTGGGAGCACTGGCCCGTGGCGAGGTCACCGTGGGCGCGCTGAAGATCGTGGGGCTGCTGGCCACCGGGCTGGCGGGGGCAGCTCCCGGCGCCCGCGACCGGCCGGTCCACGACACCCTCGTGCAGGCCGCGATCGTGGCCGGCTCGGCCAACCTGGCCAACCTGCTCGACCTCAGGCCCGGCCGTGCCCTCAAGGTGGGCCTGCTGAGCGGCATACCGCTGGCGCTGCACGACACCGGGTCCCCGGCCGCCGCCGCGGTCGGGGCGGCGACCGTGCTGCTGCGGGACGACCTGCGCGGCAGGTCGATGCTGGGTGACACCGGCGCCAACCCCCTGGGTGGCCTCGTCGGGCTGGCCGCCGCGCGCAGAGGCACCGCCGGACACCGCCGTGCCCTGCTGGCGGCTCTGACGGCCCTGACGCTAGCCTCGGAGCGGGTCAGCTTCACCCGGGTCATCGAGTCGACTCCTGGGCTGCGTGAGCTGGACGCCTGGGGACGACCGCCGCGATGAGCCCCCCCAGCCCCCGGCTCGTCGTCGGCGGCATGGCCGCTGCCGCGGGCCTGGTGGCGGTCACGACCCTGCTGTCGAGGGTGGTCGGCCTCGGTCGCTGGGCGGTGTTCTCGCACAGCGTGGGCACGACCTGTCTCGGCCAGGTCTACGCCAGTGCCAACCAGGTGCCCAACGTGCTGTACGAGATCGCCGTCGGGGGCGCGCTCGCCGCCGTCGCGGTGCCCCTGGTAGCGGCGATGCTCAACGTCGGCCGGGAGGCTGACGCCGACCGCACCGCCTCGGCACTGCTCACCTGGGCGATGACGCTGCTCGTGCCGCTCAGCCTGCTGGTGGCGGTCGCGGCGGACCCGCTGGCCGGGCTGCTGCTCGGCTCGGCCGACGGCTGCGACCAGCAGCCTGCACGGGAGGCGGGCGCTCTGATGCTCGTCGTCTTCGCTCCCCAGATCGCGCTGTACGGCCTGGGCGTCGTCCTCACCGGCGTGCTGCAGGCACACCGGCGCTTCCTCGCGGCAGCGCTGGCCCCGCTGCTGTCCAGCCTGGTCGTCATCGCGACCTACCTGCTCTTCGCCACCCTCTACGACGCCACCGTCCCCGTGCAGGACGTGCCGCGCAGCGGGGTCCTCCTGCTGGCCGGAGGCACGACGCTGGGCGTCGTGGCGCTCAGCGTCCCGCTGCTGCTGCCGAGTGTCCGGGCCGGGGTGCGGCTGCGCCCCACCTGGCGGTTCCCGTCCGGCACCGCGTCCCGGGCGCGCGTGCTGGCGCTGGCGGGAGTGCTGGCCGTCGTCGCCCAGCAGGTCACCGTGCTCGGCACGGTCCTGGCCAGCAACCGCGTGGGGGTCGGCACGATCAACGTCTACACCTACGTCCAGACGATCTACCTGCTGCCGTATGCCGTCCTGGTGGTGCCGCTCGCCACCGTCGCCTTCCCACGGCTCACCGCCCCCGACGAGGCCGGTGAGGTGCTGCTGCGCACGGCACGGGCGGTGCTCGCCGCCGCGCTGCTCGGAGCCCTGGGACTGGTCGCGGTCCGCCGTGACATCGGAGCCGTGTTCCTGTCGATCGACGCCGGCTCGGCCGGTCCGGGCCGTGCCGCCCTCGACGCGCTCCCCGTGGCGGTGGCCGCGTTCGCGCCGGGCCTGGTCGGCTTCGGGCTGGCCGCCCTCCTCACCCGGGCGCTGTATGCGGTGGGGCCACCCACCCGAGCCGCCGCCTGCGTGGCGGCTGGCTGGGCCGTGGCCGCCGTCGGGCCACTGGTCCTGCTGGTGCTGCCGGGACGGGCGGACGTCGCCGTGGCCCTCGTCGTGCTGGGCGCTGCGTCCAGCCTGGGGATGACGCTGAGCGCCGTGCTGCTGCTCGGCCAGGTGCGGGCGGCCTGGGAGGTGCCGGCGCTGCGTGGTGCCGGTCGCACCGCCGCTGCCGTGACACTGGCCGGGGTCGCGGTCGTGCTGGCGCGCGAGGCGCTCTCGCTCAGCGGGTCGGTGCCGGTCCAGACGGGGTGGGGTGGTGCCCTGGTCATGGCCGGTGCCACCGGCGTCGTGCTCCTGCTCGCCGTGCTCGCGGCGCTGCGCGCGGTGGACGCACCGACCTACGCCTCGGTGGTGGGTGCGCTCACCCGCCGTGGTGGGGGAGACTGACCCGATGTCGCACGTGCTGATGGTCACCGGTCTCGTCGCCGGAGGGGTGGGCCGGCACGTCGCACAGCTGACCCGTGGGCTCGTCGGCCGGGGGCACACCGTCACGGTGGCCTGTCCCGCCGTCGTCGCCACCGGGTTCGCCCTGGACGACGCCGGTGCGGCCGTGGTGGAGGTGGAGGTGGGGCCGCGCCCGGCGCCGCACCGCGACCACCGTGCGGTCACCCGCATCGGGGAGGCGATGGCCACGGCCGACGTAGTGCACGCGCACGGGCTCCGGGCGGGTGCTCTGTCGCTCGCCGCTCGCCGCCGCCGCTCGCGCGCCACGGGTCTGTCGGTCCCGCCGCTGGTCGTCACGCACCACAACGCCGCCCCCGACGGGCCGGTCGCCGCTGCCGTCCACCGTGCGCTGGAGCGGGTGGTCGTCCGGGGCGCCGACGTGCTCCTGGCGGTGTCACCGGACCTTCTGGAGCGTGCCCGTCGGCTGGGTGCGGGGCAGGCGGCGCTCGCGGTGGTGCCGGCCACCCCGCGTGCCCCGCAGCGGACGGTCGGTGAGGTGCGGGCAGGCCTGGGCCTGGACGAGGGCGAGCGGCTCCTGGTGACGGTGGGCCGGCTGGCGCCGCAGAAGGGCTTCGACCATCTGCTGGACGCCCTGGGCACGCTGCGTGGCGACCAGCCGCGGGCGGTGCTCGTGGTGGCAGGAGAAGGGCCGCAGCGCGCCGCGCTGCAGCGCCGGATCGACCGCGAGGCCCTGCCCGTGCACCTGCTCGGTGCACGCGAGGACGTCCCCGACCTGCTGTCCGCCGCGGACGTCGTCGTCTCGGCGGCGCGCTGGGAGGGACAGCCCGTCTGGCTGCAGGAGGCGCTGGCGGCGGGTGCCCCCGTCGTGGCGACCGACGTCGGCGGGACCGCGACGGTGCTGGGCGACGCCGGCCTGCTGGTGTCCGAGACCGAGCCCCTGGTCGTCGCGCAGGCGCTGGCCGAGCAGGTCGGGCTCGTCCTGGCAGACCCCGGCCTGCGAGCCGCCCTCGCCGAGTCCTCGGTCGCACGGGCCGCCGAGCTGCCGACGGTCGAGGAGGCGGTGGATGCGGCGCTGGCCGCCTATGCGCGTGCCGTCCACCCGCAGCGCCCGGTGTGACGTAGGCTGGTAGCCCGTGGTGCAGACGACGAAACACATCTTCGTGACCGGAGGCGTAGCCTCCTCCCTCGGCAAGGGGCTGACGGCTTCCAGCCTCGGGTTCCTGCTCCGCTCCCGCGGCCTCAGGGTCACCATGCAGAAGCTCGACCCCTACATCAACGTCGACCCCGGCACGATGAACCCGTTCCAGCACGGCGAGGTGTTCGTCACCGAGGACGGCGCCGAGTGCGACCTGGACATCGGGCACTACGAGCGCTTCCTCGACGTCAACCTGCGGGGGCGCGCCAACGTCACGACGGGGCAGGTCTACAACGACGTCATCGCCAAGGAGCGCCGCGGGGAGTTCCTCGGGGACACCGTCCAGGTCATCCCGCACATCACCAACGAGATCAAGGCCCGGATGAGGGCGGACGCACTCGGTGAGGACCCACCGGACGTCATCATCACCGAGATCGGTGGCACCGTCGGCGACATCGAGTCGCTGCCCTTCCTCGAGGCGGCACGCCAGGTGCGGCACGACGTCGGCCGGGCCAACAGCTTCTTCCTGCACGTGTCCCTGGTGCCCTACCTCGCGCCCAGCGGCGAGCTCAAGACCAAGCCCACACAGCACTCGGTGGCCATGCTGCGCCAGGTCGGGATCACCCCGGACGCGATCGTCTGCCGGGCCGACCGCGACATCCCCGTCTCGATCAAGCGCAAGATCTCGATGATGTGCGACGTCGACGAGGCCGCGGTCGCGAACGCGATCGACGCGCGCAGCATCTACGACATCCCGAAGGTCCTGCACAGCGAGGGGCTGGACGCGTATGTCGTCCGTCACCTCGGCCTGCCCTTCCGCGACGTCGACTGGACCGTCTGGGACTCCCTGCTGGAGCGGGTGCACCACCCCGAGCACCAGGTGGAGATCGCCCTGGTCGGCAAGTACGTCGACCTCCCCGACGCCTACCTGTCCGTGACCGAGGCGCTGCGTGCAGGTGGCATCGCCCATGACGCCGGGGTGTCCATCCGGTGGGTCGCCTCCGACGAGTGCCAGACCGAGGCAGGGGCGACCAGGGCGCTGGGAGGTGTGGACGCCGTCCTGGTGCCGGGTGGCTTCGGCGTGCGCGGCATCGAGGGCAAGATCGGTGCCCTGCGGTGGGCACGCGAGCGCGGCATCCCCACGCTGGGTATCTGCCTGGGGCTGCAGGCCATGGTGATCGAGTACGCCCGCAACGTCGCCGGCATCGAGGGGGCGAGCTCCACCGAGTTCGAGCCCGACACCCCGGCGCCGGTCATCGCGACCATGGAGGAGCAGAAGGCCTTCGTGGAGGGAGCGGGCGACCTGGGCGGCACGATGCGCCTGGGCTCCTACCCTGCGCACCTGACGTCCGGCTCGGTGCTCGCCCGGGCCTACGGCACCACCGAGGTCACCGAGCGTCACCGGCACCGCTACGAGGTCAACAACGCCTACCGTGAACGGCTCACCGAGGCCGGGCTGGTGGTCAGCGGCACCTCGCCGGACGGCATGCTCGTGGAGTTCGTGGAGCTGCCGGCCGAGGTCCACCCGTACTACGTCTCGACCCAGGCCCATCCGGAGTTCAAGAGCCGTCCCGACCACGCTCACCCGATGTTCGCCGGGCTCGTCGCTGCTGCCGTGGAGCTGCAGCGCAGCCAGCGGCTGGTCGAGGTCGAGCGCACGCCGGTGCACTGAGCCATGAGCCTGGAGGCACCCCGCCTACGCGGCGACGAGCTGCAGGACCGCATCGAGCCACGCCCCGTCCGGGAGACGAGGCTGGTCTACCGGGGCCGGGTCTGGGACGTGCGCCGCGACACGGTGGACCTGGGCGAGGCCGGCGCGGTCGAGCGTGACTACGTCGAGCACACCGGGGCCGTGGCCGTGCTGGCGCTGCGGCAGGACCGCGGTCTGGACGAGGTCCTGATGGTGCAGCAGTACCGTCACCCCGTGCGTGCGCTCGAGTGGGAGCTGCCCGCCGGGCTGCTCGACGTCGAGGGCGAACCGCCGCAGGAGGCGGCGGCGCGCGAGCTGGCCGAGGAGGCCGACCTCGTCGCGCGGCGCTGGGACGTGCTGGTCGACTACGTGTCCTCCCCGGGCGGCATGTCGGAGGCGCTGCGGATCTTCCTCGCACGCGACCTGGCGGACGTGCCGGTGGCGGACCGGCACGACCGTGCGGCCGAGGAGGCCGGCATGCCCGCCCGGTGGGTGCCGCTCGACGGGGCGGTCGAGGCCGTCCTGGCCGGCCGCGTGCGCAACGCCACGTCCGTCGTCGGTGTGCTGGCGGCCCGGCAGCTCGGCGAGCACGGCTGGCGTGGGCTGCGCGGTGCCGACGCGCCCTGGCCCGCCCACCCGGGACGGGGCCCCCGCGACGACGCCTAGACTGTCCTGGTTGCCTACCCCGACCTCACGAGGAATACCACTGTGCTCCGCACCCACCAGGCCGGCGTCCTGCGCGCCGAGCATGCCGACCAGTCCGTCACGCTCACCGGGTGGGTCGCCCGGCGACGGGACCACGGCGGTGTCGCCTTCCTGGACCTGCGTGACGCCTCGGGCGTCGTGCAGGTGGTCGCCCGCGACGAGGTCCTCGCCGAGGGCGGGGCGCACGAGCTGCGCAACGAGTACTGCATCAGGGCGGCCGGGGTCGTCCGGGCGCGCCCCGAGGGCAACGCCAACCCCGACCTGCCCACCGGGGACATCGAGGTCCTCGTCTCGGACCTGGAGGTCCTGAGCGAGGCGGCGCCGCTGCCCTTCCAGATCGACGAGCGGGTCTCCGTCGGTGAGGAGGCCCGCCTGCGCCACCGTTATCTCGACCTGCGCCGGCCCGGGGCCGGCTCCGTCGGCGCCAACCTGCGCCTGCGCAGCAAGGTCAACGCGGCGGCCCGCGACCTGCTCAACGGACAGGACTTCGTCGAGGTGGAGACCCCGACGTTGACGCGGTCCACGCCCGAGGGTGCCCGCGACTTCCTGGTGCCCGCGCGGCTGCAGCCCGGCAGCTGGTACGCCCTGCCGCAGAGCCCCCAGCTGTTCAAGCAGCTGCTCATGGTCGCCGGCCTGGAGCGGTACTACCAGATCGCACGGTGCTACCGCGACGAGGACTTCCGTGCCGACCGCCAGCCCGAGTTCACGCAGCTCGACATCGAGATGAGCTTCGTCGAGCAGGACGACGTGATCGAGCTCGGCGAACAGGTCGCCCGGGCTGTCTGGGGTGTCATCGGGGTCGACCTGCCGACACCGTTCCCGCGCCTGACCTACGCCGAGGCGATGCGGCGGTTCGGCACCGACAAGCCCGACCTGCGTTTCGGCATCGAGCTGGTCGAGTGCACCGACTACTTCGCCGGCACGCCCTTCCGGGTCTTCCAGGCACCGTATGTCGGGGCGGTCGTCATGCCCGGCGGTGGCAGCCAGCCGCGTCGCCAGTTCGACGCCTGGCAGGAGTGGGCCAAGCAGCGCGGCGCGCGCGGCCTGGCCTACGTCACGGTGGCGGAGGACGGGACGCTCGGCGGGCCGGTCGCCAAGAACCTCTCCGACGCCGAGCGCGAGGGCCTCGCCGCCCACGTGGGGGCACGGCCGGGCGACGCCGTCTTCTTCGCCGCAGGACCCGTGAAGTCCGCCCGGGCCCTCCTGGGTGCCGCCCGCCTGGAGGTCGGCCGTCGCTGCGAGCTCGTGGACGAGTCGGCCTGGTCGCTGCTCTGGGTCGTCGACGCGCCCCTGTTCGAGCCGGCATCGGAGGCGGTCGCCGCCGGTGAGGTGGCCGTGGGTGGCGGAGCCTGGACCGCGGTGCACCATGCGTTCACCTCACCCAAGGCGGAGTTCCTCGGCACCCTGGAGGACGACCCCGGGTCGGCTCTCGCCTACGCCTACGACCTGGTGTGCAACGGCAACGAGATCGGCGGCGGGTCCATCCGTATCCACCGGCGTGAGGTCCAGGAGCGGGTCTTCGCGATCATGGGCCTGAGCCGGGACGAGGCCGAGGAGAAGTTCGGCTTCCTGCTCGAGGCGTTCAAGTTCGGCGCCCCGCCGCACGGCGGCATCGCCTTCGGGTGGGACCGCATCGTGGCGCTCCTGGCCGGCACGGACTCGATCCGGGAGGTCATCGCCTTCCCGAAGTCCGGCGGCGGCTTCGACCCGCTCACCGCGGCGCCGGCCCCGATCACCCCCGAGCAGCGCGCCGAGGCGGGCGTGGACGCGGAGCCCGAGGACGAGGACGAGGTCGCCTCCGCCTAGCCGGCGGTGGCCTCGCGCCACCACGCGGGCAGGTCGGCGAGGGAGCCCAGGACGGCGTCGGGAGAGACGTCGCCGGTGAGGTCCGTGGGCGTGAACTTGCCGGTGCGTACGAGCACCCCGGTGAGGCCCGCGGCCTGCGCCCCGGCCACGTCCGAGCGGATGTCGTCGCCCACCATCGCGACGTCGCCGCCGGTCAGGCCCAGCTCGTCCACCGCTGCGCGGTAGAACGCCTCAGCGGGCTTGCCCAGCACGACCGCCCGGCGGCCGGTCGCGAACTCGAGGGCGCGGACGAACGCGCCGGCATCCAGCCGCAGGCCGTCCTCGGCCCGCCAGTAGCGCGTCATCCCCAGCGCCACCAGAGGCGGTCGTGCGTCGTCCATGAGCAGCCGGAACGCGCGGTTGAGCGTCGGGAAGTCCCAGCCCTGGCCGAGGTCGCCCACGACGACCGCGCCCGCTCCGCTCTCGGCTCCCGGCGGTAGCGGGTCGGTCGCGGCGAGATCGCCGGCCGTCGCCTCGGGCACGAACAGGGCCGGACGTCCGACGCCACGGGTCTGCAACCAGGACAGTGCCGCAACCGCAGGTGTCAGGATGCGCTCGGGCGGCACGACGACGCCCATCGAGGCGAGCCGGTCGACCACGGCCTGGCGTGGGCGGGAGCTGGTGTTGGTGAGGAACAGGTAGGGCACACCCTCGCGGTCGAGCCAGTCGACGGCGCTCCCGGCGCCGGGCACCGGCTCGTGCCCGACGTAGACGACCCCGTCGAGGTCCAGCAGGACTCCGTGCATGCCCCCATCATGGCCCCCGGGGTTGCCTGGGGGAGGCAGGTGGTCGCCCGTCGGTGGGCACCGGCTCCCGACGTGGCGCAGACTGGCCCCATGAGGACCGTCGGGGTGGAGGAGGAGTACCTCCTCGTCGACCCGGAGTCCGGTCACCCGCTGCCGGTCTCCGAGGCGGTGCTCCGCTACGCCCATACGCACCCGGCGCCGGGGCACCCGCCCTCCGCGCCGCCCCAGGAGGAGGGCGACGAGGTGGAGGGCGAGTTCCAGCGGCAGCAGGTGGAGATCCACACGTGCACCCGGAGCAGCCTGGTGGACCTGCGGTCCGACCTGGGAGAGGCGAGGGGACGGGTCAACGCGGCGGCGGCGGACGTGGGCGCGGCCATCGCCGCGCTGGGCACGTCCCCCCAGCCGGTCCGGCCCGTCACGGTGCCGAGCCCGCGCTACGAGCGGATCCTGAGGCGCTACGGGCTGACCGCCGAGGAGCACCTGACGTGTGCGTGCCACGTGCACGTCAGCGTCGAGTCCGAGGAGGAGGGCGTCGGCGTGCTGGACCGGATCCGGACCTGGCTGCCCGTGCTGGTGGCGCTCAGCGCGAGCTCCCCCTTCTGGCAGGGGCGGGACAGCAGGTACGCCAGCTACCGCACCCAGGCGATGTCCCGGTGGCCCGCCACCGGACCGACCGACCTGTTCGGCTCCGCGCGGGCCTACCACCGCGTCGTGGACGACCTCGTCGGCAGCGGCGCGCTGGTCGACGTGGCCATGGTCTACTTCGACGCGCGGCTGTCACACCACCTGCCCACGGTCGAGGTCCGGGTGGCCGATGTGTGCACGGACGTCCGGGACGCGGTGATGCTGGCAGGCCTCGTGCGAGCCCTCGTCGAGACCGAGGCTCGAGCGTGGGCCGAGGGCCGGCCGCCGTCGGAGGTGCCCACCGCGCTGGTGCGGGCTGCGGCGTGGCAGGCCGCCCGCTTCGGTCTGGACGACGAGCTCCTCCTGCCGCAGACCTGCAGGGCCGTGCCGGCCGACGAGGTCGTGCACGCGCTGCTCGACCACGTGCAGGACGCCCTGGACGAGGACGACGGGGCGGACAGTGTCGCCGACCGGGTCGACGCGGTGCTCACCCACGGCAGCAGCGCGCGGCGTCAGCGCCGGGTGCACGCGCAGTCGGGTCGGCTGCGGGACGTGGTCCGCGACGCGGTGCGTCTCACCGCCGGTGAGGACGAGTGATGTCTGGGCTGGCGGCCGGCAGGCGCCGGCTGCTCCAGGCGTAGGCGGTCCGGTAGCCCAGGCGGCGGTAGAGGCGTCGGGCCGAAGCGTTGTCGGAGTACATCCCCAGCGTGGAGACACCGCTGTCCGTCAGGGCCAGGCGCGTGAGCCCGGCGGAGACCGCCGCTCCCAGCCCGGCACCGCGCAAGGGCGTCGCCACGACGATCCCCGCCAGGTGCGGGGCGCCGGACGCGAGCCGCTGCAGCCCGCCGGCGGCGACGAGCGCTCCGCGCGCGTCACGGACCCCGAGCCAGTGCAGTGTCGTCCCGCTGCCCGGGTCGCCCTCGCCACGAGGGCTGTGCGCCCGCGAGAGCCCCTCCAGCTCACGGGCATGCAGGTCGTCGTCCAGTGGAACGAGGCGCTCCTCGCCGGGCACAGGCTGGGGTGGCTCGGTCGTCCACATCCACTCCCAGTCCCCTCCCGGACCGAGCTCGAACAGCCGTGGCAGCAGTGCTGCATACGGTTGCGGGACGGTCAGCGACCGGACTCCCCGCTCGCACAGGTGGCCCTCGTCGCGCAGCGCCACGAGCAGGTTCGCGACGTCGTGGACGCCGCCACCGGACAGGGGCAGGACGACGAAGCCGTGCCGCCACCCGTGGCGCTCGACGGCGACGGCGCGGGTGCCCAGCAGGGCTGTCGTCGGGAGAGGGTCGGGGATGCCGAGCCGGACATAGGGGTCCTCTCCGGTGAGGTCGAGCAGCTCGGCGTGGCTGGGGACCGGACGTAACGCACCGGTCATCGCGGAACGGGCGGGGCGTGCTCGGTGATGCCGAAGCGTCTGTGCACCGGCGTGAGCCACGACGGCGCCCACCAGTTCCACCGCCCCAGCATCGTCATCGTTGCCGGCACGACCACCATGCGCACGATGGTCGCGTCGATGGCCACGGCGACCGCCAGGGCGAAGCCGGTCTGCTTGATGACGAGCATCTGCCCGGCTGCGAACCCGGCGAAGACGATGACCATGATCAGGGCGGCGGAGGTGATGATGCGCCCGGAGCGCTGCAGCCCCAGGCGCACGGCCGTGTCGTCGTCCACACCCTGCTCGTGCAGCTCGATGATCCGCGAGAGCAGGAAGACCTCGTAGTCCATGGACAGACCGAAGCCGAAGGCCAGCACGAGCAGGGGGATGACCGACTCGATCGCCCCGACGGACTCGAAGCGCAGCAGTGACTCCAGGTGCCCTTGTTGGAAGACCCAGACGAGGATGCCCAGGCTCGCGCCGAGGGAGACGATGTTGAGCAGCAGGGCCTTGACCGGGATCACGACGGACCCGGTGAGCAGGAAGAGCAGGACGAAGGTCGCCCCGATGATCCACAGCGCGGCCCAGGGGGCGCCGGCACGCACGGCGTCGGTGAAGTCGGCCAGTCCGGATGCCTGCCCGGTCACCCAGGTGGGGAAGGGAGTCTGCAGGTCGCGCAGGATGCGGGTCACCTCACGGGCCGCGTCGTCCTGGGGTCCTCCCTCGGTGCGGACGACCACGGTGACGAGGTCCTGCCCGGGCCGGGCCTCGTCGCTCACCCCCGGCGGTGGTGGCCCGACGACCTCGGGCGGCGCGACGAGCTCGACGCCGGGAAGGCCCGCGACCTCATCCTCCGCCCAGGCCTGCACCTCGTCGGGGGGCGCCTGGGCGACCACCGTGACAGCCGGGAAGGCGAGCGCCGGGAAGTCCTCGTCGAGGGTCTCGAAGAAGACCCGCTGCTCCGCGCCAGGAGGCAGCAGCTCGGCGCCGGAGCTGGTCAGCCGCATCTCCAGCGCCGGGGTGGCCGCGCCGAGAAGGAGTGTCACCGCGACGGCCGTGGTCACGGCCGGGCGTCGCTGCACGACGCGGGCGAGCCGGCTGAACCACCCGTCGTCGGGTGCGACCTCCGCCCCGCGGCGCTTGCCGAGACGGCGCGCTCCCACGGCGCACAGCGCCGGCACGAGGGTCAGTGCCACCAGCAGGGCCACCATGACGACCGAGACGCCTGCGGCCCCGATCGCACGCATGATGGGCGCGTCGAACACGACCAGGCCCGACAGCGAGATGCCGACGATGAGAGCGGAGAAGAGGACCGTGCGCCCGGCGCTGGCCACGGCACCGACCACGGCCCACTCCACCTGCTCGTCCGTGAGGTCTCGGTGCGCGGTGTCCGGGGCCTGCAGACGCACCTCCTCCCGGAACCGGCTCACCAGCAGTAGTCCGTAGTCGATGCACAGCGCCAGCCCCATCACCGTGACGATGTTGACGACCGTGGCGTCGAGGTCGATGACGAACGAGAACCCGAAGAGGATGGCCAGGGCACCGCCGATGGAGGCGATCGCTCCCGCGATGGGCATCCCGGCGGCGACGAAGCCGCCGAAGACGACGACCATGACGAGCAGGGAGATGGGGATCGCGACCGCCTCGCCGGTGATCAGGTCGCGTTCGATCTGATGGACGATGTCCTCGAACAGCAGCGGGCCACCGCCCACGGTCAGCGCGTCGGCGAACGGCGCGAGCGCCTCCGCGCCGAGCGAGTCCAGCAGGGCGGCCGTCTCCGTCTCCTGCTCGGAGGTGGCCTCGGCCTCCAGGGTGGCGACCACGACGAAGGAGCCCGCCTCCGGGTCCTGGTCGGCGACCAGGGCGTAGGCCGCCGGCTCCTGCGGCCATCCGGGCGTGGTCATCGGGGAGCTCGCCTCGGCCACCGCAGGGTCGTCGGCCAGCTCCTCGACCAGGCCGGTGACCGCGTCCGTCAGCCCGGGGTCGAGCAGGTCCTCCACCCCGTCCGCGCGGAGCATGAGCACGGCTCCTTCGTCGTCCGACGTGGTGACGAGGTCACGACCGATGCTGGACTCGCCGGGCGCGATGACCTCGCCGTTCGAGAGCCGGTCGAAGAGCCCCTGGGTGCCGACGAGGCCCAGGCTGACGAGGAAGCTGACGACGGTGACGACGACCCAGAAGACGATGAACCACCAGGGACGCCGGGCGGTGAGCCGGCCCAGCCCGGCGAGCAGTGGAAGGGTCGCGGGGCGGTGCCGGCCCGGTGACGAGTGTCGTCCGGCGTCCGACGGCGCCGGCAGCATCGCGGTGTCCACCGGGTTAGCCTGCCAGGTGTGCCGGTGCCAGACGACCTCGACCTCTTCAGCGGTGACCCCGGGACGTCCGCGGGGCACGACCTGCCGTTGGCGGCCCGGATGCGGCCACGGAGCCTGGAGGAGGTGCGTGGACAGCAGGAGGCGCTGCGGCCGGGGAGCCCGCTGCGGCGGCTGATCGAGGGGCACCGCGGCAGCGCGGGGGCGCTGTCGGCGATCCTGTGGGGCCCGCCGGGCACCGGCAAGACGACGCTGGCCCATCTCGTGGCCCGGGCCTCCGAGCGCACCTTCGTCGAGCTGTCCGCGGTGACGGCCGGTGTCAAGGACGTGCGCGCCGTGATGGAGCAGGCCCGGCGCGAGCGCGACCTCTACGGACGACAGACCGTCCTCTTCCTGGACGAGATCCACCGGTTCAGCAAGGCCCAGCAGGACGCGCTGCTGCCGGGCGTGGAGAACCGGCTCGTGGTGCTCGTCGCCGCGACGACGGAGAACCCCTCGTTCAGCATCATCGCCCCGCTGCTCTCCCGCTCGATGCTGGTCACCCTGCATCCGCTCACCGACGAGGAGGTGGGCGAGCTGGTGGACCAGGCGCTGGTCGAGGAGCGCGGCCTCGCCGGCGGCTTCACCCTGGAGCCCGCCGCACGGGAGCACGTCGTCCGCATCGCCGGGGGTGACGCCCGCCGCGCCCTCACTACCCTCGAGGCAGCCGCCGGGGTGGCTCTCGACGCGGTGGCACCAGGCGGGGAGGCGGAGCGCGAGGGCGTGCCGGTGCGGATCACGCTGGCAGCGGCGGAACAGGCCGTGGACCATGCCGCGGTGCGCTACGACCGTGCCGGGGACCAGCACTACGACGTGGCCAGCGCGTTCATCAAGTCGATGCGTGGCAGCGACGTCGACGCAGCGCTGCACTACCTCGCCCGCCAGCTGGAGGCCGGGGAGGACGCGCGCTTCATCGCCCGGCGGGTCGTGATCGCCGCGAGCGAGGACGTCGGCATGGCCGACCCGACTGCACTGCAGACCGCCGTCGCCGCGCTGCACGCCGTCGCTCAGATCGGGATGCCCGAGGCCCGGATCATCCTGGCGCAGGCGGTGGTGCACGTCAGCCTGGCCCCGAAGTCCAACGCCGCCTACTCCGGGATCAACGCTGCTGTCGCCGACGTGCGCACAGGACGCGGAGGTCCGGTCCCTCCGCCGCTGCGGGGCACGGGATATGCGGGTGCCGCTCGCCTCGGGCACGGCGACGGCTACCGCTACAGCCACGACGAGCCGGCCGGGGTGGGTCCACAGCAGTACCTGCCGGACGACCTGGCGGACGCTGCCTACTACCGTCCGACCGACCGCGGGTGGGAGGAGCGCCTCGGCCCGCGCTGGGAGCAGCTGCGGCGCACCATCCGGGGTCAGGGCGGCGGAGGAGAGGAGCCCCGGGGATAGAGTGCCCTTCGCACTGGTAACCAGGATGAGGAGCTATGGAATCCGCTGAGATCCGCCGTCGATGGCTGTCCTTCTTCGAAGCAGCAGGTCACACGGTGGTGCCGAGCGCGCCGCTCGTGCACGACGACCCCACCCTGCTGTTCGTCAACGCCGGGATGGTGCCGTTCAAGCCCTACTTCCTGGGCCAGCAGAGCGCCCCCTGGCCCCGGGCCACATCGGTGCAGAAGTGTGTGCGGACCCTCGACATCGAGGAGGTGGGCAAGACCACACGACACGGCACGTTCTTCCAGATGGCCGGCAACTTCTCCTTCGGTGACTACTTCAAGGAGGGCGCCATCCAGCTGGCCTGGGAGCTGGTGACCCGGCCTCAGGACCAGGGTGGCTACGGCTTCCCCGAGCGTGACCTCTACGCCAGCGTCTACCACGAGGACCAGGAGGCGATCGACCTCTGGCGGCGGGTGGCCGGGCTGCCGGACGACCGCATCGTGCGGCTGGGCAAGAAGGACAACTACTGGAGCATGGGCGTGCCGGGCCCGGGTGGGCCGTGCTCGGAGATCCTCATCGACCGGGGCCCCGAGTTCGGTGCCGAGCGTGACTGGGACGCCGGTGACCGCTACCTGGAGTTCTGGAACCTCGTCTTCATGCAGGACGAGCTGTCCGCGGTGCGCTCCAAGGAGGACTTCGACGTCGCGGGTCCGCTGCCCAGCAAGAACATCGACACCGGGCTGGGGCTGGAGCGGGTGGCCTACCTGCTGCAGGGGGTCGACAACATGTACGAGATCGACGAGGTCTACCCGGTCATCGCCGCCGCGGAGGAGCTGTCCGGGCGCCGCTACGGAGCCGACCCGGCCGACGACGTGCGGTTCCGGGTGGTCGCCGACCACGTGCGCTCCGGGCTCATGCTCATCGGTGACGGTGTCAGCCCGGGCAACGAGGGTGGCGGCTACGTGCTGCGACGTCTGCTCCGACGTGCGGTCCGCTCCATGCGCCTGCTGGGGGTGCAGGACCCCTCGCTGCCCACGCTGCTGCCGATCAGCAAGGACCTCATGAAGGCCTCCTACCCCGAGCTGGAGACCGACTTCGGGCGGATCAGCCAGCTCGCCTACGGGGAGGAGGAGGCGTTCTCGCGCACCCTGTCCAGCGGCACCACGATCCTGGACACCGCGGTGGCCAAGGTGAAGGCAGGCGGGAGCGGGACGCTCGGTGGTGCGGAGGCCTTCCAGCTGCACGACACCTACGGGTTCCCCATCGACCTGACCCTGGAGATGGCAGCCGAGCAGGGCGTCGAGGTCGACGAGCCGGGGTTCCGCCGGCTGATGGCCGAGCAGCGGGACCGGGCCAAGGCCGACGCACGGGCCAAGAAGTCCGGCCACGGTGACACCACCGCATACCGCAGCGTCGCCGACGCCCTGGGCCGCAGCGTGGAGTTCACCGGTTACGACGAGGTGACCTCCGAGGCCCGCGTCGCCGGGCTGCTCGTCGACGGTGCAGTGGTGCAGCAGGCTCACGCGGGCCAGGAGGTCGAGGTCGTCCTCGACCGCACCCCGTTCTACGCCGAGGGCGGTGGCCAGCTCGCCGACGGCGGGCTGATCCGCCTCGACAGCGGAGCGGTGGTGCGGGTCCACGACGTCCAGTCGCCCATGGGCGGCCTCATCGTGCACAAGGCGACGGTGGTCTCCGGTGAGGTCGCCCTGGGGGAGCAGGCCCACAGCGAGGTCGACATCGCACGGCGGCGCTCCATCTCGCGAGCACACACCGCCACGCACATGGTGCACAAGGCGATCCGCGAGGCCCTCGGCGACACGGCGACACAGGCGGGCTCGGAGAACGCGCCGGGGCGCTTCCGCTTCGACTTCACCGCGCAGTCCGCGCTTCCGGGCTCGGTGCTGCACGACGTCGAGGCCAGGGTGAACGCGCTGCTCATGGACGACCTGCCGGTCCGTGCCGAGGTGATGACCCAGGCGCAGGCTCGCGAGGCCGGCGCAATGGCGCTGTTCGGGGAGAAGTACGGCGACCAGGTGCGGGTGGTCTCCGTCGGTGACTGGGCACGCGAGCTCTGTGGTGGCACCCACGCCCAACGCTCCGGTCAGCTCGGCCTGGTCAAGCTGCTGGGGGAGGCCTCCATCGGCTCGGGTGTCCGGCGCGTGGAGGCGCTCGTGGGCACCGACGCCTACGACTTCCTCGCTCGTGAGCACGCCGTCGTGGGTCAGCTCACCGAGGTGCTCAAGGTGCGCCCCGAGGAGCTGCCCGAGCGCGTGCACGGCATCCTCGCCCGGCTCAGGGACGCCGAGAAGGAGATCGCGGCTGCCCGCCAGCAGCAGGTGCTGGCCGCCGCAGGCACGCTCGTGGAGCAGGCCCGCGACGTCTACGGCGTGACCTACCTCGGCCACGACGCGGGCGAGGGTGTCGGTGGTGACGACCTGCGCCGTCTCGTGACCGACCTGCGTGGACGGCTCGGCCAGGACCGGCCCAGCGTCGTGGCCCTCACCGGGACCGCGAAGGGGCGGCCGGTCGTGGTGGTCGCCACCAACGACCAGGCCCGTCAGTGGGGTGTCAAGGCCGGTGCGCTGGTCAAGGTCGCCGCGCAGGTCCTCGGCGGCGGGGGTGGTGGCAAGGACGACCTGGCGCAGGGCGGCGGCACGGATGCGTCGCAGACGTCGGCGGCGCTCCGGCGCATCGAGCACGCCGTCGGCGAGCAGGTGACCCAGGGACGATGAGGCGCGGATGACGGGGACGGCACGCCACGGGGTCCGCCTCGGCGTCGACGTCGGAGAGGTCCGGGTCGGGCTGGCAGTGAGCGACCCGGCCGGGATGCTCGCGCTCCCGGTGGCGACCCTGGTCCGAGACGCGAAGGACGGTCAGGACCTCGAGGCCATCGTCCGAGAGGTCCTCGACCGCAGCGCCATCGAGGTGGTGGTCGGGCTGCCCCGAAGCCTCTCCGGGGCAGAGGGTGTCGCTGCCCAGCGTGCCCGCAGTTACGCTAGGGACCTGCACGGGCGGCTCTCCGGTGTCCCCGTGCGCTTGTGGGACGAGCGTCTGACGACGGTCGACGCCCACCGCGCACTCCGCGAGAGCGGGGTGGCGGGCCGCCGCCAGCGGCAGTCCGTCGACCAGGCCGCGGCCGTGCTCATCCTGCAGTCCGCCCTGGACGCCGAGCGAGCCACCGGTCGTCCACCTGGACAGTCCGTCGGGGGACGCAAACCCCGGGCCACGCGGCCCGGTCGACCAGACGAAGGACGGCAGGCATGAGTCCATCCGAGGACACCCCTGAGTTCACGAGCCGGCGGGACTACCGCTCCCGGCAGGCGCGGGGGCGCGCACGGTCGCGCCCCGAGGCCTCCTCCTCGGCGACCCCGGGCACCTCGCACGACGACGTCCACGACGAGCATCACGACGACGTCCACTACGACGACGTCCACTACGACGACGCGCATCACGACGACGTCCACTACGACGACGCGCATCACGACGACGTCCACTACGACGACGCGCATCACGACGACGTCCACTACGACGACGACCACCACTACGACACGCACGAGATCCTGGGCGCGCACGCCGAGCCCGCCCATCGGGAGCGGCGGGCCCGGCGCAGCCCCGTCGTGCGCTGGACCGCCATCCTGGCCGCCCTGGCGGTGGTGGTCGTCGGAGGCTACCTGGCCGTGCAGGCCGTGAGCGGGCTGATCCCCAGCTTCAGCTTGGGGTCGGACACCGCGGAGGACTACGCCGGGCCCGGGTCCGGCGAGGTCACGGTGCAGGTGCCCGAGGGTGCCGGTGGCGGCCAGATCGGCCAGATCCTCGCCGAGGCCGACGTCGTCGCCTCCGCGGCGGCCTTCAGCAACGTCGCCGTCGCCGACCCGAGGGCCAACAGCCTTCAGCCGGGCACCTACTCGATGCTCCAGCAGATGAGTGCGGCGGACGCGCTGGAGCGCATGCTCGACCCCGCCAACCGGGTGGTCTCAGGGGTCACCGTCCGGGAGGGCCTGTGGAAGGACGAGGTCTTCGACCTGCTTGCCGAGGCCACCGAGACCGACCGCGACGACTACGAGGACGTCGACGCCTCGGACCTCGACCTGCCCGAGGCTGCGGGCGACAACATGGAGGGCTACCTCTTCCCCGACACCTACCAGTTCCCGCCGGACGCGACGGCCGAGCAGCAGCTGCAGGCGATGGTCGACCTCGGCACGCAGAGGTTCGCCGAGGTGGGGCTCGAGGACGAGGAGATGGAGGAGGTCGTCATCAAGGCGAGCCTCATCCAGGCGGAGGCCGCCTTCGCCGACGACCTGCCCAAGGTCGCCCAGGTGATCGAGAACCGTCTGGAGGAGGGGATGCCGCTGGGCTTCGACTCGACCATCCACTTCATGTTCCAGGAGCGCGGGCGGGCGGGCACGACGGACGCGCAGCGTGGCACCGAGGACCCGTACAACACCTACCTCAACACGGGTCTGCCGCCGGGTCCGGTCAACAGCCCGGGTCTCGACGCGATCGAGGCTGCGATGAACCCCGAGGAGGGCCCGTGGCTCTACTTCGCCACCGTCGACCCCACGACGGGTGAGACCAACTTCGCGGAGACCTTCGAGGAGCACCAGGAGAACGTCAGGCTGTTCAACCAGTGGTGCCGTGACAACCCGGACGACTGCTGAGGCCGAGCACCGGCGCGCCGGCGTGGTCGGGTCCCCGGTCGACCACTCCCTCTCGCCGGTGCTGCACCGTGCCGCCTACCAGGCGCTGGGCCTGCGAGGCTGGACCTACGAGCGGGCCGAGGTGCGGGCGGGTGAGCTGACGGCATACGTGTCCACCCGCTCCCGCGACTGGGTCGGGCTGTCGGTCACCATGCCCGGCAAGGAGGAGGCGCTCGCGCTCGCGGACGAGGCGGGGGAGGAGGCCGAGCTCGTCGGTGCCGCCAACACCCTGCTGCGCACCGAGGGCGGATGGCGCGCCGAGAACACGGACGTGGTGGGGCTCGAGACGGCGCTGCGCGAGGCCGGAGCCCCCATTGGAGTCCCTGCGCTGGTCGTGGGGTCGGGAGCCACCGCCCGCTCTGCGCTGGTCGCCCTCGGCCGGCTGGGAGCGACCGAGGTGACCCTGCAGGTGCGAGCGCGCGCACGGGAGGAGACCCTGCGGCTGGGGTCGGTGCTGGGGATGTCCCTGCGGGTCGTCACGGATGGCGAGGGGATCGGCCAGGAGCCGCGACAGGGTGTCCTCGTGAGCACGGTGCCGCCGGGAGGCCGGACGTCCGCGCTGCCGGACCGGGACCTGTCCGGGGTGGTCGCGCTGGACGTCCGCTACGATCCGTGGCCCACGGCGTGGGCCACCGGCCTGGCGGCGCGCGGCGCCCATGTGGTGGACGGCCTGACGATGCTGCTGCACCAGGCAGCCCGGCAGGTCGAGCTGATGACCGGACGAGCCGCGCCGCTGGAGCAGATGCGCCGGGCGCTCGAGCACAGGGGGAGGGACACGTGATCCGAGGGTGAGCGGGCTGGAGTGGGCCGTCGTCGTGGCGGCGGTGGTGGGCCTGGCCGGAGGGGTGCCCGTGGGGCGCTGGCTGCGCGAGGTCACCTACCGCAAGCCGGACGAGGAGGACCTGCCGCTGCCGGGCACACGGTGGTGGGTCGCGCCGACCCTGGGACTGGTCGCCGGCGTCCTCGCCTGGAGGGTGCTCGCCGCGCCGCCGGCACGCACCGTCGACCCCGGCGCGGCAGCAGGCGGCGCGACCGCGACCCAGTGGATCGCCCTGCTCACCTTCCTGGTCCTGGCGCTGGCGTGCGTCTGCCTGGCTGCCATGGACCTGGACGTGCACCGTCTGCCGGACCGCATCATGTGGCCCACGATGGCCTCGGTCGCCGGCGGGCTGACCCTCGCCGCCCTCGTCGGCGCGGAGTGGGCGGTGGTCGGGCGCTTCCTGCTGGCGGGCTTCGTCTGCGGGGCCGGGTACCTCACGCTCGCGCTCCTCTCGCTGGCCCGGGGCTCGCTCGCACTGGGGCTCGGGGACGTCAAGCTCGCCGTGGTGCTGGGAGTGGGACTGGGCTGGTTCGGGTGGCAGACCGTCCTCGCGGGCATGTACGCGGGCTTCCTCGTCGGGGGCCTCGTCGCGATCGCACTGCTGCTCACCCGTCGGGTGGGGATCACGGGTGACCTCGCCTACGGTCCGCCCATGATGGTGGGCGCACTGGTGGGTGCCCTCCTGGCGCCCGACGTGCTCTCCACCGTGGTCTGAGAGGATGCGGGCCATGTTGCGTTGGCTCACCGCCGGGGAATCCCACGGCCCCGCCCTGACGGCCGTCATCGAGGGGCTGCCCGCCGGGGTGCGGGTGGAACGAGCCCTGGTGGAGGGGGCGCTCGCTCGTCGCCGCCTGGGCTACGGGCGCGGCGCGAGGATGTCCTTCGAGGCCGACCGGCTCAGCTTCCTGGGCGGGATGCGCCACGGGCTCACGCTCGGCTCGCCGCTGTCGCTCCACATCGCCAACAGCGAGTGGGCCAAGTGGGAGGCGGTGATGAGCCCCGAGCCCGTCCCCGACGGCGACCTCGCCCGCGCGGACGACGTGGGCGCACCCAAGGAGCTGGCGCGCAACCAGGCGCTGACCCGCCCGCGCCCCGGGCACGCCGACCTGGCCGGTATGCAGAAGTACGGCTTCACCGAGGCCCGGCCGGTCCTGGAGCGGGCCTCGGCCAGGGAGACGGCCGCACGGGTGGCCCTGGGGGCCGTCGCCGCTGCGCTGCTGGAACAGGCCGGGGGTGTGCGGCTCGTGAGCCACACGGTGTCCATCGGCACCGCGGGGGTGCCCGGCATCGAGGACGACGCCCCGGCGCTGGAGGACCTGCCGCGCCCGGACGACGTCGACCGGCTGGACGCCGACCCGGTGCGCACCCTGGACCCGGACCTGTCGGCGGCGATGGTCGCCGAGGTCGACGCGGCCCGGAAGGCCGGCGACACGCTCGGTGGTGTGGTCGAGGTGCTGGCGTGGGGCCTGCCGCCGGGGCTGGGCTCCTACGTCCACTGGGACCGACGTCTGGACTCGCGGCTCGCCGGAGCCCTCATGGGCATCCAGGCCATCAAGGGTGTCGAGGTCGGTGAGGGCTTCCGCACCGCTGCCCGGCGGGGGAGCCTGGCCCACGACGAGATCGCACGGTACGGCAGCGGTGCGGTGCGGCGCACCACCCTGCGCTCCGGTGGGACCGAGGGCGGGATGAGCACGGGTGGGGTGCTGCGGGTGCGGGCCGCGATGAAGCCCATCTCGACCGTGCCTCGGGCCCTGCGCACCATCGACACGGCGTCCGGGGAGGCGGCGACCGCGATCCACCAGCGTTCCGACGTGTGCGCGGTGCCGGCGGCAGGGGTCGTGGCCGAGGCGATGGTCGCGCTGGTCCTGGCCGAGGCGGTGCTGGAGAAGTTCGGCGGCGACAGCGTGGCCGAGGTCCGGCGCAACCTCGAGGGGTACCTCGCGGCCGTCCCCGAGACGATGCGGTGGGCCGAGGATGTCTGAGCTGCCCAGGCTCGTGCTGGTGGGCCCCCCGGGGGCGGGCAAGTCGACCGTCGGGGCCCAGGTCGCGCAGCGGCTGGGGCTGGAACACCACGACACCGACGCGGCGATCGTGCGGGCGCAGGGTCGCAGCATCAGCGACATCTTCGTCGACGACGGCGAGGCGGTCTTCCGTGCGCTGGAGCGAGGGGAGGTGCTGCGCGCCCTCGGGAGTCCCGATGTCGTCCTCTCCCTCGGCGGAGGCGCGGTCATGGACCCCGACGTCCAGGCCGCGCTGTCCGGTCACACCGTGGTGTTCCTGGACGTGAGCATCGCCGACGCCGCCGGCCGGGTCGGCTTCGACGCCTCCCGTCCCATGCTCGTGGTCAACCCACGCGCCTCGTGGATGCGTCTCATGCAGGCCCGCCGCCCGGTCTACGAAGCTCTCGCCACCTGGCGGGTGGACACGGCTGGGCGGACCCCGCAGGAGGTCACCGACGAGGTCGTGGCGCTGCTCGGCACGCAGGAGGCACTGTGAGCGGAGGCGCTGTGAGCGGAGGCGGCGCCGGGACCCGACGCACCGTGCAGGTCGGTGGCGACCCGGGCTACCCCGTGCACATCGGCCCCGGGGTGCTGTGGCACCTGCGTGAGCATGTGACACCCGGGCGCCGGGTCCTGGTCGTCCACCAGGCCGGGCGGGAGCAGCTGGCCGGCGAGGTCGCGGCCGTCGTGGCCGCAGCCGGCGGGACAGCACACCCGGCGCCGGTCCCGGACGCCGAGGGCGCCAAGGAGGTCGGTGTCCTGGCCGAGCTGTGGCACCGTCTCGGGGAGGCCGACTTCACCCGTGACGACCTGGTCGTCGGCATCGGCGGAGGCGCGGTGACGGACCTCGCCGGGTTCGTCGCGGCCACCTGGCTGCGCGGTGTGGACGTCGTCCAGGTGCCGACGTCCCTGCTGGGGGTGGTGGACGCCGCGGTGGGCGGCAAGACCGGCATCAACACCGCGGAGGGGAAGAACCTCGTCGGTGCCTTCCACCCGCCGGTCGCCGTCCTCTGTGACCCGGCGTGGCTCGCGACGATGCCGCGGGCCGACTACGTCTCCGGGCTGGCTGAGGTCGTCAAGTGCGGGCTCATCGTCGACCCGGTGCTGCTCGACCTGGTCGAGTCCGACCCCGGCGCCGCGACCCGCCCGGACTCGGCGGTCGCCCTGGAGCTCGTCACGCGCGCGGTGCAGGTCAAGGCCGACGTGGTCGCGGCGGACCTGCGGGAGTCCTCGCTGCGCGAGATCCTCAACTACGGCCACACCTTCGCGCACGCCGTGGAGCTGGTGGAGGACTACCGGTGGCGGCACGGCGACGCGGTGGCCGTCGGCCTGGTGTACGCCGGGGAGCTGGGGCGGCTGGCCGGCCGCACGCCCCCCGCGCTGGTCACCCGCACCCGCGCGGTCCTCACCTCGGTGGGCCTGCCCACCACGTACGCAGGGGCGGCCTGGGCCGACCTGCGCGCCGCCATGAGCAGGGACAAGAAGACGCGGGGCACGACCCTGCGCTTCGTGGTCCTCGACGACCTCGCGGTGCCGGGACGCCTGGAAGGACCCACCGAGGCCCAGCTCGAGCAGGCCTACGCGGCGGTGCGCGGCTGAGCCGGCCCCCGACGGGCGCTCCGGCCGCATACGCTGGGTCCGTGTCCCGACATGTGCTGGTCCTCAGCGGACCCAACCTGGCGGCCCTGGGCTCCCGAGAGCCCGAGGTCTACGGCACCCTGACCCTCGCCGACGTGGGGGAGCAGGTGGCCGCCCTCGCCGGTGAGCTGGGGACGGGCGTCGAGCTGAGACAGACCGACGACGAGGCCGAGCTGGTGGGGTGGCTGCACGAGGCCGCGCGGTCCGGCTGGGACGTGGTCCTCAACCCGGCGGCGTTCACGCACTACTCGTATGCGGTGCGCGACGCCTGCGCCCACCTGGTCGGGACCGGGTCCCGGCTGGTGGAGGTGCACCTGTCCAACCCCGCTGCCCGCGAGAGCTTCCGGCACACCTCGGTGGTCGCCGGGGTCGCGACCGGGACGATCGCCGGCTTCGGCGCCCGGTCCTACCTGCTGGCCCTGCAGGCGCTCGCAGCCCTCCCCGAGCGGTCGTGAGGCACGCTGCCGAGGGCAGGTAGACTGCCAGCCGATCCCGCGCCGAGGCAGGGGCGCCGGGCAGGCGCTCCGCCGGCATCCGACATACCGAAAGAGATCCTGTGGCCACCACGAACGACCTGAAGAACGGACTCGTCCTGCAGATGGACAACGGGCTGTGGCAGGTCCTGGAGTTCCAGCACGTCAAGCCCGGCAAGGGACCGGCGTTCGTCCGCACGAAGCTCAAGAACGTCCTCTCGGGCAAGATCGTCGACAAGACCTTCAACGCCGGCACCAAGGTCGAGACGGCCACCGTGGACCGCTCGGACATGCAGTACCTCTACCACGACGGCACCGACTACATCTTCATGGACACCAAGTCCTACGAGCAGGTGCACGTCACGCCGGAGGTCATGGGGGCCGCCAAGGACTTCCTGCTGGAGAACGGAGAGGCGATGATCGCCCAGCACGACGGGCAGGTGCTCTACGTCGAGCTGCCCGCCACCGTCGTGCTCGAGATCTCGCACACCGACCCCGGGCTCCAGGGGGACCGCTCGACCGGCGGCACGAAGCCGGCCACCCTGGAGACGGGCGCCGAGATCCAGGTGCCCCTGTTCCTCGAGACCGGCACCAGGGTCAAGGTGGACACCCGTGACGGGTCCTACCTCGGCCGGGTGAGCTGACCCCGGTGCCCGCTCGCAGCAAGGCCCGCAAGCGGGCGCTGGAGCTGCTCTTCGAGGCGGAGCAGCGAGGCCTCGACCTCGGCGACCTTCTCGAGGCCCGGGTCGCCGCGCCGACCACCCAGCACCCGCTGCCCGGCTACACCGTCGAGGTGGTGCGGGGCGTCCTGGACCGCTGGGACGACATCGACGAGGTCCTGACGACCTACAGCCACGGCTGGTCTCTGGAGCGCATGCCGTCGGTCGACCGGGCGGCCCTGCGCATCGGCACCTGGGAGATCGTCTGGAACGACCTGGTCCCCGACGCGGTCGCGATCGCCGAGGCCGTGGCCCTGGTGCAGGGCATGTCCACGGACGAGTCGCCCCGGTTCGTCAACGGCCTGCTGGCCCGGGTCGCGGAGATCAAGCCCACGCTGGTCTGAGGCCCGACCTTGCCCGGAGGAGCCGCATGAGCACCCCACGCCCGGCATCGGACCTTCCTGAGGGCCTGCGCCCTCGCACGCTCGCAGTCCGGGCGGGGCAGGAGCGCACCGGCTTCCAGGAGACCTCGGAGGCGCTCTTCCTCACCCAGGGGTACGGCGACGACCGCGCGGCGGACGCGGAGGCGGCCTTCGCCGGGGACGTCGAGCGCTTCGTCTACTCCCGGTACGCCAACCCCACGGTGGCCACCTTCGAGGAGCGGCTGCGGCTCCTGGAGGGAGCGCCGGCCTGCTACGCCACACCACCGGGATGTCGGCGGTCTTCACCTCGCTGGCCTCGCTCGTCGAGCAGGGCAGCAAGGTGGTCGCCGGCCGGGCGCTGTTCGGCTCCAGCCTGGTGGTCCTGGACGACATCCTCGCGCGCTGGGGGGTGCGCACGGACTACGTCGACGCGCACGAGCTCGACCAGTGGGAACGGGCGCTGTCCACGCCGGCCGACCTCGTCCTGCTGGAGACACCGTCGAACCCGATGCTCGACATCGTCGTCTACTCGGCGACCAAGCACATCGACGGGCAGGGCAGGGTCCTCGGCGGGGCGGTCCTGGGCCCGGAGGAGTACATCGGGGGCCCCGTGCAGACGATGGTGCGACACACCGGACCGTCGATGAGCCCGTTCAACGCCTGGGTCCTGCTGAAGGGGTTGGAGACCCTCCCGCCGCGCGTGGAGGCACAGTGCGCCGCGACCGGCGTGCTGGCGGCCCGGCTGGAGCAGCACCCGGGTGTGCGCTCCGTGCGCTACCCGTGCCTCGGCTCGCACCCGCAGCACGACCTCGCTCGCGCCCAGATGAGCGCGGGAGGCACGGTGGTGACCTTCGACCTCGCCGGCACCGGCGGGGGCCAAGGAGGAGGCCTTCGCCGTGCTGGACGGGCTGCGTGTCGTCGACATCTCCGACAACCTCGGCGACGCCAAGACGCTGCTCACCCACCCTGCGACGACGACGCACCGTCGCCTGGGGCCCCAGGGGCGCGCGCGGGTCGGCATCTCCGACGCCACCGTGCGTCTGTCGGTCGGGCTCGAGGACCTCTGGGACGACCTTGCCCGGGCCCTGGACCGAGGCGGCTCCGGCAGGCGCTAAGGTAGCCGCACCGACACGTCCTTTAACCACCGTCCTGTGAGGCGGGGAAGGAGTGGGCCGATGAGCCCGTCCCGTGACCAGGTCCCCGACACGTCGGCGGACACCAGCGCCAGCTCAGGACGTGTGGTCCTGACCTCCGCAGAGATCGCCCGGGCCCTGCGGCGCATCGCCCACGAGATCCTCGAGACCAACAAGGGCGCCCACGGGCTGGTCCTGCTGGGCATCCCGACCCGTGGCGTCGCCCTGGCCCAGCGCCTGGCCCGCGCCATCCACGAGGTGGAGGGCCATGACGTGCCCGCCGGCTCGCTGGACGTCACGATGTACCGCGACGACCTGCGCGCGCAGCCGGTGCGCCAGGTCGAGCCGACGCAGCTGCCGCCCGAGGGGATCGAGGGTGCCGTCGTGGTGCTCGTCGACGACGTGCTCTACTCCGGCCGCACCGTGCGCGCGGCCCTGGACGCGCTGTCCGACTACGGCCGTCCCCGCGCGGTGCGCCTCGCGGTGCTGGTCGACCGGGGCCACCGCGAGCTGCCGGTCCGGGCCGACCACGTCGGCAAGAACCTGCCCACCGCGAAGACCGAGCGGGTCTCTGTGCGGCTCGCCGAGGTCGACGACCGCGACGAGGTCCGGATCATGCCCGCCGGCGCGGAGGGGGAGCGGTGAGACACCTGCTGTCGATGGCCGACCTGGACCGGGCGGAGATCCTGCGGATCCTGGACACCGCCGTGACCATGCACGAGGTGCAGCACCGCGAGGTCAAGAAGCTGCCCACGCTGCGCGGGCGCACCATCATCAACTTCTTCTTCGAGGACTCCACCCGCACGCGCAGCTCGTTCGAGCTCGCCGGCAAGTGGATGTCCGCCGACACCATCAACCTCACCGGCAAGGGCACCTCCGTGTCCAAGGGTGAGAGCCTGCGCGACACCGTGCGGACGATCGACGCCATGGGCGTCGACATGATGGTCATCCGCCACATGGCCTCCGGTGCCCCCGCCCAGATCGCGCAGTGGACCGGGTGCTCGATCGTCAACGCCGGGGACGGCACCCACGAGCACCCCTCGCAGGCTCTCCTGGACGCCTACACGATGCGCGCCAGGCTCGGTGACCTCGAGGGTCGGCACGTGGCCATCGTGGGCGACCTGACCCACTCCAGGGTGCTGCGCTCCAACCTGCTGTGCCTGCGGTCCCTGGGGGCCAGGGTGACCCTGGTGGCACCACCGACCCTGATGCCCAGCGGGATCGGGCCGTGGTCCGACACCGACGGGTTCGCCACCTCCTACGAGCTGGACGACGTCCTGCCCAGCGTGGACGCGGTGATGATGCTGCGCGTCCAGCGCGAGCGGATGGGGGGTGGGTTCTTCCCGACGGCACGGGAGTATGCCGTGACCTACGGGCTCACCACGGCCCGGCTGCGCCGTCTGCCCGAGCACGCGGTGATCTGCCATCCCGGGCCGATGAACCGTGGCCTGGAGATCTCCGGCGACGCCGCCGACGCCGCCCAGTCCCTCGTGCTCGACCAGGTCTCGGCCGGGGTCGCGGTCCGGATGTCCATCCTCTACCACCTGCTCGCAGGGGAAGGGAGCGACCAGTGAGCTCCGCCACCACCACCCCGCTCGTCGTCACGGGAGCTGACCTCCTCGGCCAGGGCGTGCAGGACATCCTCGTCGTCGACGGGCACATCGCGGCTCTGGGGGCCGACGCGCGGGAGCAGGCTCCTGCGGGGGCGCAGCAGCTGCACGCCGACGGCATGGTCGCGCTGCCGGGCCTCGTCGACCTGCACACGCACCTGCGTGAGCCGGGACGCGAGGACGCCGAGACCATCGCCACGGGCAGTGCCGCGGCCGCGGCCGGCGGCTACACCGCCGTCTTCGCGATGGCGAACACCTCGCCCGTCACCGACACGGCCGAGGCGGCCGAGCGGGTCCTCGACCTCGGACAGCGCGCCGGCTACGTCGACGTCCACCCCGTCGGTGCGGTGACCAAGGAGCTGGCCGGCCTCGAGCTGGCCGAGCTCGGGCTCATGGCCCGCTCGCGGGCGCGGGTGCGGGTGTTCTCCGACGACGGCAGGTGTGTCCACGACGCCCGGCTCATGCGCCGTGCGCTGGAGTACGTCAAGGCCTTCGACGGTGTGGTCTCGCAGCACGCGCAGGACCCCCAGCTCGCCGACGGCACGGCCTGCTGCCACGAGGGCGAGCTCTCCGGCCGGCTGGGCCTTCCCGGGTGGCCGGGTGTGGCCGAGGAGTCGATCGTGGCCCGCGACGTGATGCTGGCCCGGCACACGGGCTCACGCGTCCACATCGCCCACGTGTCGACCGCCGGTAGCGTGGAGGTCGTGCGCTGGGCCAAGGCCCAGGGCATCGCGGTCACCGCCGAGGTGACGCCGCACCACCTGATGCTCACCACCGACCTGCTCACGGGCTACGACCCGGTCTACAAGGTGAACCCGCCGCTGCGCCCTGCCGAGGACGTCGAGGCGCTGCGCACCGCGCTGGCCGACGGCACCATCGACATCGTCGCCACCGACCACGCCCCGCACGTCCGTCAGGACAAGGAGCACGCCTTCACCGACGCGGCCTTCGGCATGCTCGGTCTCGAGCAGGCGCTCGCGGTGGTGACGACCACCATGGTCACCACGGGGCGGATGGGGTGGGCCGACGTCGCCCGGGTGATGTCGGCCGCCCCCGCCGCGATCGCCCGTCTGCGCACCCAAGGACAGGGCCTGGTCGTCGGGGCCCCGGCCAACATCGCGCTCGTCGACCCCGCGCGTGAGGTCACGGTCGACAGCGCGACGTCGCAGTCGCTCTCCCGCAACAACCCCTGGCACGGTCGGACGTTGACCGGTGCGGTGCACCTGACACTGCTGCGCGGGGACGTCACGGCCCGGGAGGGTCTTGTCTGGGGAGGTGCGGCATGACAGCGCACGAGCCCGCCCTCCTCGTCCTCGAGGACGGCCGCACGTTCACCGGCCAGGCCTACGGCGCCACGGGGGAGACCGTGGGTGAGGCGGTCTTCTGCACCGGCATGACCGGCTACCAGGAGACGCTCACCGACCCGAGCTACCACCGTCAGGTCGTCGTGATGACCGCTCCGCACATCGGCAACACCGGCGTGAACACGACCGACACGGAGAGCAGGCGCATCTGGGTCTCCGGCTTCGTCGTGCGGGACCCGGCGATCCGGCCGTCCAACTGGCGCTCGCAGGGCGACCTCGAGCGGGCGCTGCAGGACCAGGGGGTCGTCGGCATCAGCGAGGTCGACACCCGGGCCCTGACCCGCCACATCCGCGACCGGGGGGCGATGCGTGCCGGCATCTTCTCTGGTGACGCGGCCCGGGCTTCGGCGGCGGAGCTGCTGCGACGCGTCACCGAGGCGCCGGTGATGGCCGGGTCCGCGCTCGCGGCCGAGGTGACCACCCGGGAGCCGTATGTCGTGCCCGCCGAGGGCGAGCGCAGGTTCACCGTCGCCGCCCTCGACCTGGGCATCAAGGGCATGACCCCGGCGCTCCTGGCCGCGCGTGGCGTGGAGGTGCACGTGCTGCCGTCCACCAGCAGCTTCGACGACGTCAGGGCCGTGCGCCCCGACGGTGTGTTCTTCTCCAACGGCCCGGGCGACCCGGCGACCGCCGACGCCGAGGTCGCCCTGCTGCGGCAGGTCCTCGAGCACCGGATCCCGTTCTTCGGCATCTGCTTCGGCAACCAGCTGCTCGGGCGGGCCCTGGGCCTGGAGACCTACAAGCTGCCCTTCGGCCACCGCGGCATCAACCAGCCGGTCCTCGACCGCCGGACGGGCAAGGTCGAGGTGACCAGCCACAACCACGGCTTCGCCATCGCCTGGCCGGGCCACCTGGACCAGCCGGCGGACACGCCGTACGGCCCGGCACGCGTCTCGCACGTCGCGCTCAACGACGACGTCGTGGAGGGCGTGCAGTGTCTGCAGACACCGGCCTTCTCGGTGCAGTACCACCCCGAGGCCGCGGCCGGGCCGCATGACGCGGAGTACCTCTTCGACCGGTTCGTCGACCTCATGGAGGAGGCCCGCAGTGCCCAGGCGTGAGGACATCAGGAGCGTGCTGGTGATCGGGTCCGGCCCGATCGTCATCGGACAGGCCGCGGAGTTCGACTACTCCGGCACGCAGGCCTGCCGGGTGCTGCGCCAGGAGGGGATCCGCGTCGTGCTGGTCAACTCCAACCCCGCCACGATCATGACCGACCCCGAGGTCGCCGACGCGACCTACGTGGAGCCCATCACCCCGGAGATCGTCGAGAAGATCATCGCCAAGGAGCGCCCGGACGCCGTCCTGGCCACGCTGGGTGGACAGACCGCGCTCAACGCGGCGATCGCCCTGCACGAGGCGGGCACCCTGGAGCGCTACGGCTGCCCGCTGATCGGTGCCAACGTCGAGGCCATCCAGCTGGGGGAGGACCGCCAGGCCTTCAAGGGGGTCGTCGAGCGCTGCGGCGCCGAGTCCGCACGCAGCACCATCTGCCACACGATGGAGGAGGTGCTGGGCGCGGCCGAGGAGCTCGGCTACCCCCTGGTGGTGCGGCCCAGCTTCACCATGGGCGGGCTGGGCTCGGGCTTCGCCTACGACGAGGAGTCGCTGCGACGCATCGCCGGGGCAGGGCTGCAGGACAGCCCCACCACGGAGGTGCTCCTCGAGGAGTCGATCATGGGGTGGAAGGAGTACGAGCTCGAGGTCATGCGCGACCGTGCCGACAACGTGGTCGTCGTCTGCTCCATCGAGAACCTCGACCCCATGGGGGTCCACACCGGGGACTCCATCACCGTCGCCCCCGCCATGACACTCACCGACCGTGAGTACCAGCGCCTGCGCGACATCGCCATCGCGGTGATCCGCGAGGTGGGGGTCGACACAGGTGGGTGCAACATCCAGTTCGCCGTCAACCCCGAGGACGGCCGGGTCATCGTCATCGAGATGAACCCCCGGGTGTCCCGCTCCTCGGCACTGGCCTCTAAGGCGACGGGCTTCCCGATCGCCAAGATCGCGGCGAAGATGGCCCTGGGCTACACGCTCGACGAGGTGCCCAACGACATCACGCAGCGGACCCCGGCGAGCTTCGAGCCGAGCCTGGACTACGTGGTCGTCAAGGTGCCGCGCTTCGCGTTCGAGAAGTTCCCGGCCGCCGACCCCACGCTCACGACGACGATGAAGTCGGTCGGCGAGGCCATGGCCATCGGCCGCAACTTCGCCCAGGCCCTCAACAAGGCTCTGCGCTCGACCGAGCAGAAGGGCTCGTCCTTCCACTGGCGTCCGGAGGAGCAGCCGAGCCGGGAGCAGGCGCTGGCGCTCATCGACCAGGCTCGCACGCCCACCGACGGGCGGCTGGTGCTCGTGCAGCAGGCGCTGCGCGGGGGCGTGACGGTCGAGGAGGCCCACGAGGCCACCCGTATCGACCCGTGGTTCCTGGACCAGATCGTCATGGTCAACGAGGTGGCCGAAGAGGTCCACCGGGCCGCCCACGAGGGTCCCGGGCGGCTGCAGCCGGAGGTGCTGCGCCGCGCCAAGCGGGTGGGGCTGTCCGACGGGCAGATCGCGGAACTGGTGGGCATGAGCGAGGACGTCGTCCGCGGTGTGCGCCATGCGCTGGGCGTGCGACCGGTCTACAAGACGGTCGACACCTGTGCCGGAGAGTTCGAGGCGCTGACGCCCTACCACTACTCCAGCTACGACGAGGAGACGGAGGTCGCCCCTCGCGAGCGGCCCGCGGTCATCATCCTCGGGTCCGGGCCCAACCGGATCGGCCAGGGCATCGAGTTCGACTACTCGTGCGTGCATGCGTCGCTGGCACTGCGCGACGTCGGGTTCGACACCGTCATGGTCAACTGCAACCCCGAGACGGTCTCCACCGACTACGACACCTCGAGCAGGCTCTACTTCGAGCCGCTCACGCTCGAGGACGTGCTGGAGGTGGTGCACGCCGAGCGTGCCGCGGGTCCGGTGGCCGGGGTCATCGTGCAGCTGGGAGGCCAGACACCGCTGGGGCTGGCAGCGAAGCTCAAGGCTGAAGGGGTGCCCGTGGTGGGCACCTCTCCGGAGGCGATCCACCTGGCCGAGGACCGCGGTGCGTTCGGGCGGGTGCTCGCCGAGACCGGGCTGACCGCGCCGCGTCACGGCACCGCCTACAGCGTGGCCGACGCGCTGGAGGTGGCGCACGAGATCGGCTACCCCGTGCTGGTCCGGCCCTCCTACGTGCTGGGTGGTCGCGGGATGGAGATCGTCTACGACGACGAGTCGCTCAGCCGCTACGTGGGGCGTGCCACCGAGGCGTCGCCGGAGCACCCCGTGCTGGTGGACCGGTTCCTCGACGAGGCCATCGAGATCGACGTCGACGGGCTCTACGACGGCCACGACCTCTACCTCGGAGGCATCATGGAGCACATCGAGGAGGCCGGCATCCACTCCGGCGACTCGGCGTGCGTCCTGCCGCCCATCACCCTGGGCAGGGAGGAGATGCGGCGGGTGCGGGAGGCCACCCGCCTCCTGGCCGAGTCGATCGGGGTCCGCGGCCTGATCAACGTGCAGTTCGCCCTGGCCCAGGACGTGCTCTACGTGCTCGAGGCCAACCCTCGGGCCAGTCGCACCGTGCCGTTCGTCGCGAAGGCCACCGGGGTCCCCCTGGCGAGGGCGGCGGCCCGCGTGATGTTCGGGGCGACGATCGCCGAGCTGCGCGAGGAGGGGATGCTGCCCGCCCACGTCGACGGCGGACAGCTGCCCGTGGACTCCCCGGTCAGCGTCAAGGAGGCCATCCTGCCCTTCCGCCGCTTCCGCACCCAGGAGGGGCATGCGGTGGACTCGATCCTGGGGCCCGAGATGCGCTCGACCGGTGAGGTGATGGGCATCGACGTCGACTACGGCACCGCCTTCGCCAAGAGCCAGCTGCGCCAGGGGTCGGCCCTGCCCACCCACGGCACGGTGTTCGTCTCGGTCGCCAACCGGGACAAGCGCTCGATGATCTTCCCCATCAAGCGCCTGGTGGACCTGGGCTTCCGGCTCCTCGCGACGAGTGGCACCGCCGACGTCCTGCGACGCAACGGCATCGAGGCCGAGGTGGTGCGCAAGCACAGCACAGGCCGCGGCCCGTCCGGTGAGCCCACGGTGGTGGACCGCATCGCCTCCGGTGAGGTGGACATGGTGGTCAACACGCCGTCGGGTCGGGACGCGAGGGCCGACGGGTACGCCATCCGCGCGGCGACCACCAGCCTGGACCGTCCGATCATCACGACCGTCCAGCAGCTCGGTGCCGCCGTCCTCGGCATCGAGGCCATGCAGCGGGGTGACATGCAGGTGTCCTCCCTGCAGGAGCATGCCGCCCGGCTGGACCTGCACGGCCGGCCCGCCGAGACGGCGCCGTGAGCGTGACGCGTGAGCGGTTCGGCGCACGGCTGCATGCCGCCCTGGCGGCGCACGGACCGCTGTGTGTCGGCCTCGACCCGCATCCGCACCTGCTCCGTGCGTGGGGGATGGGCGACGACCCGTCGGGTCTGGAGCGCTTCAGCCGGACGGTGGTGGAGGCGGTGGCCGGCCGGGTGAGCGCGGTGAAGCCGCAGTCGGCCTTCTTCGAGCGGCACGGTGCGCGTGGCGTCGCCGTGCTGGAGCGGGTGCTGGAGGACCTGGCGGGGTCCGGCACGGTCAGCATCCTGGACGCCAAGCGCGGTGACATCGGCTCGACGATGGAGGCCTACGCCCAGGCCTACCTCGCCGAGGGCTCGCCTCTGGCGGCCGACGCACTGACTGTCAGCCCCTACCTGGGCTACGGCTCCCTCCGCCCCGCGGTCGAGCTCGCACGCGCGTCGGGCCGGGGGGTCTTCGTGCTGGCCCTGACCTCCAACCCCGAGGGGGTGGCGACGCAGCACGCCGGCACCCCCTCGGTGGCCGCGCGGGTCGTGGCGGGAGCGACCCGTGACAACGCGGGGGCGACCCCCATGGGCGATGTCGGCGTCGTGGTGGGCGCGACCGTCGGTAGCGCGGTGGAGGACCTCGGTCTGGACCTGGCAGGGTCAGGGGCGCCGATCCTGGCACCCGGGGTGGGATCCCAGGGCGCTCAGCCCGCTGACCTGGCCCGACTCTTCGCCGGATGCACCTCCCGCCTCGTCGTGCCGGTGAGCCGTGGAGTGCTCTCGGCCGGTCCGGCTGCAGCGCAGCTCAGCCGCAGGGTGGCCGAGCTCGGGGACGAGCTCAGGCACGCTCTCGGGTGAGCCCGCGTGCCGTGCCTCTGAGGTTGGCACTCGGTGACAGAGTCGTTAAGTTCGCAGGTGGAGGTCTACGAAAGGCGTGCTCAGGCACGGTGGGCCACCGCGAGGAACGGACCGGGCACACGCCGCCCGGCCCCGTCCAGACAGCACAACGACATCGAGGAGACGGACGTGGCACTTCCCCAACTCACCCCCGAGCAGCGTGCCGACGCACTGGCCAAGGCCGCTGAGGCGCGGCGCGAGCGCGCTGCCGTGAAGAACCGACTGAAGAACTCGCAGGGCTCTCTCAAGGAGGTCATCGCCGAGGGCAAGCAGAACGACGTTGTCGGCAAGATGAAGGTCTCGGCGCTGCTGGAGTCCATGCCCGGGGTCGGGCGGGTCCGGGCGCGCGCGATCATGGACGAGATCGGCATCTCCGAGAGCCGGCGGGTCCGCGGTCTCGGTGCGAACCAGACGGAGAAGCTGCTCGACCGCTTCAGCCAGGTCTGACCGGCCATCGACACGCCGACAGCGAGCCCGGTGACGGACTCCGAACGACCGGCCGGGGGTGCAGCGCACCCCCGGCTGGTCGTGCTGGCCGGGCCCACCGCGGTGGGCAAGGGCACGGTCGCGGGCTACGTGCGACGGCACCACCCCGAGGTGTGGCTGTCGGTGTCTGCGACGACACGCCCGCCGCGACCGGGTGAGCAGGACGGGGTCCACTACCACTTCGTCAGCGACGCCGACTTCGAGCGCATGCGCGCCGAGGGTGACCTCCTGGAGTGGGCGGTGGTCCACGGGCGCGCGAAGTACGGCACCCCTCGGCGGCCGGTGGAGAGGGTGCTGGCGCAGCGACGGCCGGCCCTGCTGGAGATCGACCTGCAGGGCGCCCGGCAGGTGCGCGCGGCCATGCCGGAGGCGCTCTTCGTGTTCCTGGCACCCCCGTCGTGGGACGACCTGGTGGACCGGCTGGTCGGCCGTGGCACGGAGACCGAGGAGGAGCGTGCGGTGCGGCTGCGGACGGCGCGCACCGAGCTGGCGGCCGCCACGGAGTTCGACGTGACCATCGTCAACGACGATGTCGCCCGCGCGGCCGAAGAACTCGTATCATTGCTCCTTGAGCCATCCTCGACCCGAAGGACTGACATTCCGTGATTGGCACCCTGGCCCACCCCGACGGCATCACCAACCCGCCGATCGACAGCCTGCTCGAGAAGGCGGACTCCAAGTACGCGCTGGTGATCTATGCCGCCAAGCGGGCGCGTCAGATCAACGCCTACTACTCGCAGCTGAGCGAGGGCCTGCTGGAGTACGTCGGCCCCCTCGTGGAGGCCGACCAGACCGACAAGCCGCTCTCCATCGCGCTGCACGAGATCGACCAGCGCAAGCTGCACACCTCGAGCCCCACCGACGCCCCGAGCTGAGCCCGGCCGTATGCGGGTCGTCCTGGGGGTGAGCGGCGGCATCGCGGCGTACAAGGCGTGTTCCCTGCTGCGCCTGCTCACCGAGGCCGGTCACGAGGTCACCGTCGTGCCCACGCGGGCCGCCCTGGAGTTCGTCGGAGCGCCCACGTGGGCCGCGCTGTCCGGCCGTCCGGTGGCAGCCGGCGTGTGGGACCGCGTCCACGAGGTCCCGCACGTCCGGCTCGGCCAGCAGGCAGACCTGGTCGTCGTGGCCCCGGCGACCGCCGACCTGCTCGCGCGGGCCGCCCACGGCCTGGCGGACGACCTGCTCACGTCCACGTTGCTCACCGCCCGGTGCCCGGTGCTGGTCGCACCGGCGATGCACACGGAGATGTGGACACATCCCGCGACGGCGGCCAACGTCGGGCTCCTGCGGTCGCGTGGTGTGCACGTCCTCGAGCCCGCCAGCGGGCGCCTCACGGGCGCCGACACCGGGCCGGGCCGTCTGCCCGACCCGGAGGAGATCTTCTCCGCCGCGATGGCGCTGGTCGACGGCCGCCCCGGCACGCCGCAGCAGGACCTCGCCGGCCTGCAGGTCGTGGTCACCGCAGGAGGCACCCGGGAGCCGCTGGACCCGGTGCGCTACCTCGGCAACCGTTCCTCCGGCAAGCAGGGCTACGCGCTGGCCGACGTGGCCGCCGCCCGCGGTGCCGTCGTCCACCTCGTCAGTGCCCCGACCGAGCTCCCGGTGCCCCACGGGGTCGAGGTCGAGCGGGTGGAGTCCGCGCTGGAGATGCAGGAAGCGGTGTGGCGTGCAGCGGCCGGGGCGGACGTGGTCGTGATGGCCGCGGCGGTGGCCGACTTCCGTCCTGCCCGCTACACCGAGACCAAGATCAAGAAGCGCCACGGCCCCGGTGACGAGGAGGCCTCCCCGACGGTCCCCCTGGTCCGTAACCCGGACATCCTGGCCGGGCTGGTGCAGGAGCGCGGTGCCGCGCCACGACCGGTGGTCGTGGGCTTCGCGGCCGAGACCGGGGACGCCGACGGGGACCTCATCCACCATGCCCGGGCCAAGCTGGCACGGAAGGGGTGCGACCTGCTCGTGGCCAACGAGGTCGGACCGGGCGTGACCTTCGGCCAGGACGAGAGCACGGTCCATCTGCTCCGGCCCGGCACGGACGAGCCCCGTCGCGTCGGCCCTGCGGACAAGCGGGTGACGGCGACCGCCGTCTGGGACGCCGTCCTCGAGGTGCTGCAGGCACGCTGAGGCCCTAGGGCTAGACTCCCCGGGCGTCAGTCAGCAGCCGCTGCAACCCGAGGAGAAGCCTGTGGCCCGTCTGTTCACCTCCGAGTCCGTCACCGAGGGGCACCCCGACAAGATCTGTGACCAGATCAGCGACGGCATCCTCGACGAGCTCCTGCGACAGGACCCGCAGTCGCGGGTCGCGGTCGAGACCCTCGTCACGACCGGCCTGGTCCACGTCGCCGGGGAGGTGCGCACCAGCGGCTACGCCGACATCCCACGGATCGTGCGCGACACGATCCTGGCCATCGGCTACGACAACTCGCACAAGGGCTTCGACGGCCGCACCTGCGGCGTGGAGGTCTCCATCGGGGAGCAGTCCACCGACATCGCGGTCGGCGTCGACACCGCATACGAGCACCGCACCGGCTCGACCGAGGACGTCCGCAACGCCCAGGGCGCCGGTGACCAGGGGCTGATGTTCGGCTACGCCAGTGACGACACCCCCGAGCTCATGCCCCTGCCGATCTTCCTGGCGCACCGGCTGGCCGAGCAGCTCTCCCAGGTGCGCACGTCGGGAGAGCTGGACTACCTGCGTCCGGACGGCAAGACGCAGGTCACCATCGGCTACGAGGACGACCGCCCCGTGCGTCTCGACACCGTCGTCCTCTCCACCCAGCACGCCGACGGCATCTCGCTGTCCGACCAGCTCGCTCCCGACATCCGGGCCCGGGTGGTCACGCCTGTGCTGGAGGAGGCGCGCGACGCCGGCGTGGTGCTCGACACCAGCGACTACCGCACCCTGATCAACCCCACGGGGATCTTCGTCGTCGGGGGGCCCATGGGGGATGCCGGCCTGACGGGCCGCAAGATCATCGTCGACACCTACGGGGGGATGGCGCGGCACGGCGGGGGAGCCTTCTCCGGCAAGGACCCCAGCAAGGTGGACCGGTCGGCGGCCTACGCCTTGCGGTGGGTCGCCAAGAACGTCGTCGCGGCCGGACTGGCCCGGCGATGCGAGATCCAGGTCGCCTACGCCATCGGCACCGCGCGCCCGGTCGGCCTCTACGTGGAGACCTTCGGCACCCATACGGTCCCCGTCGAGAAGATCGAGGGCGCGATCACGAGCGTCTTCGACCTGCGTCCCGCGGCCATCGTGGAGGAGCTGGACCTGCTGCGGCCGATCTACCAGCCGACCGCGGCGTACGGCCACTTCGGTCGCACGTCGGTCCCGGGCCTGGACCGCGGGTTCACCTGGGAGCGCACCGACCGCGTCGGGGCCCTGCAGTCGGCCTGCTGACCGCCCTGTCGGTCCCGTGCGGTAGACCGGTGCCATGAGCGGACCGGGCGACGCGCCACAGGGGGAGCAGCTGGCCCTCGTGCCGGAGCAGCGGCCTCGCCGCCGTCCCACCGGCACACCCGCGTCCGTGGACCTGCCGGTGGCCCGCGTGGTCGTGGACACGCCCCTGCCCCACCTCGACCGCCCGTTCGAGTACGCCGTCCCCGAGGACCTCGCGCAGCGGGCGGTCCCCGGGGTGCGGGTCCGGGTGCGCCTGGCCGGGCGGGACCACGACGGGTTCGTGCTGGAGCGGACCGACCGCGCCGAGCACGCCGGACCGCTCTCGCCCCTGCGCCGGGTGGTCGGTGACGAGCCGGTGCTCACCCCGCACACCGCGGCGGTGTGTCGTGCCGTGGCCGACCACTACGGCGGCACCATGGCGGACGTGCTGCGGCTGGCCGTCCCACCACGTCATGCGCGGGTCGAGGCCGAAGTGGTCGAGGCGCCCGGTGACGCGGGTGTCGCCCCGGTGGCGGGCACTGCCTGGGCAGACCATCCCGCGGGGCCGGCGTTCCTGCGGCGGCTCTCCGCCGGTGAGTCTCCCTCGGCGGCATGGACGGCGCTCCCGGGGCGGACCGGCGCGCAGGACTGGCCGTTCGCCCTGGCGGAGGCGGCGGCCGCCACCCTCTCCTCCGGTCGGGGGAGTGTCGTCGTCGTGCCCGACCACCGCGACGTCGACCGGGTCTGTGCTGCCGTCGACGCCGTCCTCGGGCCTGGCCGGCATGCACGGCTCACGGCCGACCTCGGCCCCGGTGAGCGGTACCGTGCCTGGCTTTCCGTGCTGCGGGGCCACCAGCGCATCGTGGTCGGCACCCGCGCTGCTGCGTACGCTCCCGTGCTCGACCCGGGACTCCTCGCGGTGTGGGATGACGGAGACGACCTGCTCCGGGAGCCCCGCACGCCCTACCCGCACATCCGTGAGGTGCTCCGGACCCGTGCCGAGCACGCCGGATCGGCGCTGCTCCTGGGGGGGTTCGTGCGCTCCCCCGAGGTCCAGCTCTGGGTCGACCAGGGGCGGGTCAAGCCCGTCGCCCCGCACCACCGGTCGGTGCGGGACAGCGCCCCGAGGGTGCTGGTCGCGGGTGAGGGGGTGGAGGCCGAGCGCGACGCGGCGGCTGCGCGCGCCCGGATCCCGAGCCTGGCCTGGCGCACCGTGCACGACGCGCTGGAGCGCGGACCGGTGCTCGTGCAGGTGCCGCGGCGCGGGTATGCCGTGGGGCTGAGCTGCGCCCGGTGCCGGCATCCACTGCGCTGCACCCACTGCGGGGGGCCCAGCGTGGTGGACGGACCGGAGCGTCGGGCGGCCTGCCAGTGGTGCGGCCAGGGCGTCCCCGACGTCCCCTGTCCCGAGTGCGGGGCCACGGGCCGCAGGCCTGCGGTCGTCGGCGACCAGCGCACGGCCGAGGAGATCGGGCGAGCGTTCCCCGGTGTGCCGGTGCGCAGCTCACGCGCCGGCCACGTGCTGCCCGAGGTGGGGGACACCCCGGCGGTCGTCGTCGCGACCCCGGGAGCCGAGCCCGTCGCCGCCGGCGGCTATGCCGCGACCCTCCTCCTCGACGGGTGGGCCCTGCTGGACCGGCCCGGGCTGGACACCGCGGTGGAGGCCTTCCGGCGCTGGGCGGACGCAGCGGCTCTCACCCGGCCCTCCGGTGCGGGAGGGCAGGTGGTCGTCGTCGGCGTCCCTCCGCACGGGCACGTGCGGCCGGTCGAGGCCCTGGTGCGCTGGGACCCGGAGTGGTTCGTCGCCCAGGAGGTGGCCGACCGTGCCTCCCTGCGGCTGCCTCCGGTCCGCCGGGCCGCCGTCGTCTCGGGGGACGCCGACGCCGTCACGGCCTGGGCCTCGGGGGTCGTCACCGACCCCGGCCTGTCCGCGCTGGAGGTCCTCGGGCCGGTCCCCGTGACGGGTCGAGGTGGGCACGACAGACCTGGGGACGAGCCGCAGGTCCAGGTGGTGGTGCGGGGCCGTGAGGGGTCGGCCGCGGCGGTGTGCGACGACCTCGTGGTCCAGGCGGTCAGACGGCTCCGGAGAGGGCGGAGCGCCCACAAGGCCACCGGTCATGTTGTCGCAGTGGTCGACCCGCCGGACCTGCTGGCGTAACCCGTCGGTAACTTAGTCTCAAGTCGGTAACGATCGGGTCACCTTGCTGTCTCTTCGGTGGCAAAGTGCGGACTTCCTGCATAACTTTGCCCTGCAACCTCGGTGCACCCGCAGGCGTGCGCCGGTCCGGCAAGGCCGGAGGGGCTCGCTCAGGGGCGCGACCATTCACTCAGGAGGAACATTGAAGATCAGGCGCACGACGATGGCCATCGTGGCCGCGGGAGCCCTGGCGCTGACCGCGTGCACATCGGACTCCGGCGACTCGGACACCGATGCCGGGGGTGGCGCGGGGTCCGAGGACACCTCGGAGGAAACCGGCGACGGTGCGGAGGGCACCGGCGACGGTGCCGAGGAGACCGGCGACGCCGGCCAGCAGGACACCGCGAAGCCCGACCTGGGTGACGTGACGACCGCCGACGACGAGATCTTCTACTCCATCGGTGAGGTCGAGTGGGAGGCCTACAACGGGGACACCTCCGCCACCAACTCCACCTACAACGCCGTGGTCAACGGCCGGCTGCAGGAGGGCTTCTGGTACTGGGGCACCGACGGCACCGTCTACCCCAACGAGGACTTCGGCTCCTACGAGGTCACCAGCGAGGACCCGTTCACGGTCGAGTACACGATCTCCGACGAGGCCGTGTGGGAGGACGGCACGCCGATCACCTCCAACGACTACCTGCTGGAGTGGGCCTCCTCCAACCCGAGCAGCCTGTTCGGTGACGAGGACGGTCCGTTCGACCCGGTGAGCGACACCTTCGGCGTCTACGTGCCGGACGGCCTCGAGACCGAGCCCGACAGCAAGACCTTCACGGTCACCTACCCCGAGCCCTACCCGGACTGGGAGCTCCTCGTCTCGGCGGCCAAGCCCTCGCACGTGGTCGCCGAGCAGGTCGGACTGGAGCCGGCCGAGCTGGCCCAGGCCGTCATCGACGGCGAGACCGAGGGCATGGACGAGGTCGCGGAGTTCTGGAACACCGGCTGGATCTTCGGCGACAAGTCGCTGCCGGAGGCCTCCCTGGTGCCCTCGAGCGGCCCGTACTCGCTGGACGGCGCGACCTGGAACAGCCCGGAGTACCTCACCCTGGTGCCCAACGAGAGCTACTACGGACCGGTCCCGGCCACGGCGAACCTGACCTTCCGCTTCGCCGCACCGGAGACGCACGTCCAGGCTCTGGAGAACGGTGACATCAACGTCATCGAGCCTCAGGCCACGGTGGACACCGTCTCGCAGATCGAGGCCCTCGGTGAGGACTTCACCCTGCTGCGCGGTGACTCGCTCACCTGGGAGCACCTCGACTTCAACTTCGCGGAGGACAGCCCCTTCGCGGACGAGAACGGCGGCCTGGCCGCCCGTGAGGCGTTCGCGATGTGCGTGCCCCGTCAGCAGATCATCGACAACCTGATCGCACCGATCAACCCCGAGGCCGAGGTCATGAACCTCCGCGAGGTCTTCCCGTTCCAGGAGACCTACGACGAGGTCGTCGAGGCGGCCTACGACGGTCGCTACGACGAGGTCGACATCGAGGGCGCGACGTCCAAGCTGGAGGAGGCCGGCCTCGACACGCCGGTCGAGGTCCGCATCGGCTACTCGGCTCCGAACCAGCGTCGCACCGACCAGGTCACGGCCATCAAGTCCAGCTGTGACGAGGCCGGCTTCAACATCGTCGACGCGGGTGACCCGGAGTTCTTCGCTGCGGGTGGCTCGCTGGAGACCGGTGACTGGGAGATCGCCCTGTTCGCCTGGGCGGGCTCGGGCCAGATCGCCTCGGGCCAGCCGATCTACTCCACCGACGGTGGCCAGAACTTCGGTGGCTTCTCCAACGAGGAGGTCGACGAGGCCTGGAACACGCTCGCCGGGTCCTCCGACCCGGAGGTGCACCTGGAGCAGCAGAAGGTGATCGAGAAGCTGCTGTGGGACAACCTCTACGGCATCCCGATCTTCTCGCACCCGGGCCTCGTGGCACACGAGTCCTCGATCGAGAACATCTTCTTCAACTCGACGCAGACCGGCACCGCCTGGAACGCGGAGCAGTGGGTGCGCTCGGAGTGACGTAGCCCGTGTCGGCGGGCCCGGGTCCATGACCTAGGATCGGCCAACACTCTTCGTCGCCCGACGCGACTGACAACCCGGTAGGGCGGGAGTGACTCACTCCCGCCCTACCGGTCCGTCCGGACCTGGCCAGCGCGTTCCCGTGTGAACGTGCCTCGGCTAGGTGTACTGACCACGGAGGTTGGGTACGGAACCGGGGTGTCGACGTGACATGAGGAAGACCTCCGAGTGAGGTGTGGAGCTGTCTAAGGAACCGCTCCTCA
>NZ_JAJSDQ010000013.1 GCF_021272345.1 Ornithinimicrobium sediminis
TCCATGTCCCAGGGTGCCCCCAGCACGCCCCTGGTTTCGCGGGCATTCCTACATGAGGCACGGCCCGCGTTTCGCGGGCACTTTTCGTGAGTCTCGTCGAGATGTTGACACACGCTATGAGGCAGGTCACACTCGAACGACGGATGAGCGAAGGAAAGCCAGCACCTTATCCCGCGGCCCGGGAAACGTCAGTTGATTCGTGGCTACTGTGCACAGTCACGACGTTCACATCCTCAACTCTGCCGCACATGCAAGGAGGCTCCCTTGACTCGCATCAAGTTCATTTACGACACCGAGCGATTCAGCAACAACCACGTCGCCGAGGTGCAGGCTGCGCATGGCCGCGCACAGGAACTGTCAACTAACATGCGTGCCCAGATGGAGGACATCTGGGACCAACGTCGCGGTCTTGGGCTGTGGAAGCGACGGAGGAAGGCTTGGAAGGAGAGCAGCGACTTCACTCGATGGCTCGGTGACGAGAAACTCACCAAGCGCCAGATCCGGCTCACGCGTAAGCGCATCTTCGAGATCGAGAAGCGACTAGGCAAGCGCGTGACATACGCCCTTAAGACGAACCGTGGACATTGCAAGGGGCATTGGGCGTGGCATGCAGGGGGGCTGCAAGCGCGCCGCGTGAGGATCTGTCCCAACTTCTACGGGCACTCCACCGACATCCAAGCGACGGTCCTGATCCACGAGATCGTCCATGGCCTGGGACAGTTGCACCTCCCGTTCACCACGTGGCACCTGATACCGGCCAATGCACATCCTCGTGGTGCCGACACGCGTGACAAAGCCTTGGCCTTGGCGCGACACCATCCGCGGGATGCTCGACGCAGCCCGGAGAACTACGAGCATCTCTCTCGCGCCTTCGCCTAAGTCGGCCCGGCTGGGCCCACCAGGAACCGGGAACGCGACCGGGAGGCCTGGGCGTGGGTGCCACCCTAGACATCCCAGGGCACTAACTCGTCAAGCGGCAATGGTTTGGCAGTGTGAACCGCCCTGGGTTCGGTGGAGACTCCTGACCTTGGAAGCGAGGATGGAGTCTTGTCAGAGACGAATCGGTCGAGGAAGACGACCACGTCGCGTCGGTGCACCGATGAGGAGAAGGCGGCCGCGGTGCGGATGGTCCGCACGCTGCGGGCCGAGCTCGGCACCAGCCAGGGCACGGTGAAGCGGGTCGCCGACCAGCTGGGCTATGGCGTGGAGTCGGTGCGGACCTGGGTCAAGCAGGCCGAGGTCGACGAGCGTCTGGCCGCTGGCACGTCGACGGAGGAGGCGCAGCGTGTGCGGGACCTGGCGCAGGAGGTCTGCGAGCTGCGCCGCGCGAACGACGATCCTGCGGCGAGCCGCCAGTTTCTTCGCGGCGGAGCTCGACCGCCCCTCGAAGAGATAGTCGCCTTCGTCAACACCAACAAGGACGACGTCGTCGGGGGTCGCCGCCTCGGGGTCGAGCCCATTTGCAGGGTTGCCCAGCGGACCGACCAACCACTGGTCTCCACCGAACCCAGGGCGGTTCACCAACGGCCAGTCCTACCGCATGCGCCAAGCCCGCCAACGAGCAGGAGGTGGCCCCCTGACCACGTTATCAACCCAGCAGAGGGTGGGGACTTCCACCTGGCCAAAACCGGGGACTTGTACCTGGCCATTGACACTTGTGGGTGATGGTGAGCTCCGCACAGGTGTCGCGCCAAGCGTGGGAGCGGTAGCAGCTGCTGTTGTCGGACAGCGCTCGTTCGACGGTGACGCCGTGGTCGGCGAACCAGGCGGTGGCCCTGGCGGGAGGGCTGGATCCACGTCAGCTGCGAACCGCGCGAGTTGCTGGTGAAGACCGACTGACCCAGTCACTACTCGGGCCGGCTTGTGGACGCTTGCCGGCGTCCACGTCAAGCGTGTCGGTCACCTGCGTCAATTCGCCGCGTATACGACAGTCCCCCGGTCGTCGGCCAAGACTCTCAGGCGGGGAACACACCGCTGGAGAGGTACCGGTCGCCGCGGTCGCAGACCACGAAGACGATCGTCGCCCCTTCGACATCCTCGGCCACCTGCAGCGCGGTCCAGCAAGCGCCGCCCGCGGAGACACCGCCGAAGACGCCCTCCTCACGGGCCAGCCGGCGGGCCGTCTCCTCGGCGTCGGTCTGGGTGACTTCCACGGTCCGGTCCACCGCTGACGGATCGAAGATCTTCGGCACGTACTCCGGTGGCCAGGCGCGGATCCCGGGGATCTTCGCGCCCTCCGCGGGCTGTGCCCCGACGATCTGGACACCGGGGTTGCGCGACTTCAGGAACCGCGAGACCCCGGTGATCGTGCCGGTGGTGCCCATCGCGGACACGAAGTGCGTGATCCGTCCGTCGGTCTGGCGCCACAGCTCCGGGCCCGTGCCGTTCTCGTGGGCACGGGGGTTGTCCGGGTTGCCGAACTGGTCCAAGACCCGGCCTCTACCCTCCCGCTCCATCCGCGTCACGACGTCGCGTGCCTCTTCCATGCCGCCCTCTGCCGAGGTAAGAACCAGGTCGGCTCCATACGCCTTCATCGTCTGGATCCGCTCGGTGGAGGCGTTTTCAGGCATCACGAGGACCAGGGGGTAGCCGCTGATCGCCGCCGCCATCGCCAAGCCGATCCCGGTGTTGCCGGACGTGGCTTCCAGCAGAATGTCGCCGGGGGAGATCTCCCCTCGCTCCTCGGCGCCGCGGATCATGCTGATCGCCGGCCGGTCCTTCACCGAGCCGGCCGGGTTGTTCCCCTCCAGCTTGGCGAGCAGCACGTTGCCGCGGCGTTCGTTCTCCGGCCCCGGAAGGCGCTGCAGACGCACCAGCGGGGTGCCGCCGATGACGTCCTCCATCGTGAGGTACGGCCCAGGGTTGCTCACCCGCCGGAGTCTACGGCGGCGGTCGCCAAAGAATCACAGCAGACTGATCAACCTCCACGCATCGCCCCCGCGAATGACCTTGGCCGGGAGACCGTACACCCCTGCTCGAGGGTGTCAGGAGCGTCCTTCTGCCGCGTACGGCGAGGTCGTCGCTGCCGCCGGGGACTCTCCCTGGGCGGGGACTTGGCCGGGGACCTTTGCCCCTGTGCGACTCGAGGTTGCGGTGAGAACGTTGAGATGCGGCCAGTCGGCTGCGGTCAGGAGGGTCGACGTGAAGCCTCAGGACTACTCCGCCCGCACGGCCTACCGACCCCCGGCGGGATGGTACCGGCGCCTCAACTGGCTTGGTGTGCTGCTGACATCGCTCGGTCTGGCTCCGCGAGACGCCGTGACGCTCCAGGTGCGCGGGCGCACGACCGGGAAGGTGCGCCGCGTGCCGATTCTTCGGACTCGCTACCGGGGGGATGACTACCTCGTCGCTCTCGCCGGGGAGTCGCAGTGGGTCAGGAATGTCCGAGCAGCACACGGCCAGCCGGTGGTCAGCCGTCGCGGAGCCCGACAGGTCCACCTCGAGGAGCTCGCGTCGACCGAGCGTGCAGAGATCATCGCGGAGTACCTGCAGGCTGGCCAACGACGCAGCGGCGCGGAAGCCAATGCGGACCAAGCACGCTTCTACTTCGGTCTCGACCCTGAGCCGTCGACCGACGACATCGAGGCAATCGGCGACAACTACCCGGTGTTCCGCATCACCTACGAGACGGACGACACCCAGGTGATGCCGGAGGGTGACTGATGGCCCGGGCACGGAACTCGAAGTCCCGGCAGGCAGACACCCGACGTCGATCGGTCGCTGGATCCCGCCCCGGCTGGGATTCGCTCTCACGCCGCAACGGCGGTCAAGGGCGCAGCTGCTCGGCCAGAAACGCCAATACCCGGTCGAGGGCGACCCGGGTCGGATGGCCCGGTTCGTCGACGAGGGAGACCGTGAGCACCGCGTGCGCCGACGGCGCGATGCCAGCCGCGTTGCCCGGCGAAGAGTCGATCTCGATCCCCTCAAAGGACGTCCCCAGCGTCGCCCGGAGGGTCTCGAATCGCTCCAAAGGGCAACCCCGGTCGTTGGTGAACCGGAGCCCGAGCACGCGCAGTCCGTCGCTGGTTCGTTCCGTGATTGTCGAGAGATCCTGAGCATCCATACCCAGGGCGGCACGGCCACGCTTCCCGATTGGTGCGGGCATGACCGGCTGGCTCATGACGGACGCGACGACTGAGGGTTCGAGAGCTGTTGCCAGCGCGAAACCTCCGGTGAAGCACATCCCGACCACGCCGACCCCGGGACCGCCACACTCACGGTGGGCCGACGCGGCGAGTGCCCGCAGCCACCCGACGACGGGGCTCGTGCGGTCGGCCAGCTTGGTGAACTCCCGTGCCACGCAGACCTGCACGATCGATCGCAGGATCTCGCGGCCGTTCGCGGGGGCTGCGGGGCGCCCGTACAGGGACGGGAGGTACACGGTGTACCCAGCGGCGATCAGCCGACGGGCGAAATCGATGACGCCTGGATGCAGGCCGGGGATCTCATGGAGCACGAGAACCGCTGACCCCGAACCACCCCGAAAGACCTCATACGTGCGCCGGTCGTGCGCGAAGTCGAATGCCCGGAACTCCGGGCCGATCGGCTTGCTGAGACTCATACCGACTGCTCCCATCCATGGTTCGCCCAGCATGGTCGCAGCCACCCCCGACCGCAATGGCGAGCGGCAGGCCACCAGCGAATCACCAGGCGTACTCCTGGCCACCTACCCAACGCCCTCGACGGCGCCGTCTGACGCCGCCCGCGACTGATATCCGAATGCATGGGCTGTCCATCCGGGCGCTTCGGAGATGCGTCACATCGCCGCGAAGCGGGCCCCCCTGAACCTGGCGTCGCACAGTTCCTGAGCGCTATGGTACCGCTGCGGTACCATCCAGATATGGCGATGAACCTGAGGCTGACCGACGCCGAGAGCGAAGCCCTGCGCAAGAAGGCCGAGCAGGAAGGGCGTTCCATGCAGGAGGTCGCTCGAGCCGCGATCGCTCAGTACGTCTCAGAGCGTCCGCAGCGACTGAGGGCCGCGATCGACCGAGTCCGCACTGAGGACAGCGAGCTGCTCGAGCGACTGAGTCGGTGAGCGCCGAGGAGCTGGACTACCTCTCGGTCGAGGACCTTCTGGAGATCGCATCCGGGGTGCTCGACGACGTCGCGGTGAGGGACCCGGGCCTCCTTGCCGCGGCTGCCGCACGGCCGATGACCACCGTGTTCGGCGACGACGCCTACCCGGCGTTCGAGGACAAGGTCGCGGCGCTGCTGCATTCCCTGGTCCGCAACCACGCCCTGGTGGACGGCAACAAACGCCTTGCCTGGTCGGCCGCCCGAGTCTTCTGCCTCCTCAATGGCCGCGATCTGACCTACACCGTCGACGAGGCGGAGCAGATGATGCTCGGGGCGGCCGCCGGCGGGCTGGACGTTCCGCAGATCGCGGACTGGCTCGCAGCGCGAAACGCAGCCGCGTCATAGCGCCGCCAGCGAAGCGGGTGCAGACGACCGGACATGACCGCTCCCCCGCTTCTCCGATCAACCCCACCGGACGAGGCAACCAGGCACATCAGCTATGGACGCATATCCAGGGTGTCGATCGTGCCGAGTGCGAGGCGTGTCGACAGGGGTGCGGAACTCGTTCTCACCTGTGCGTCCCAGCGGTTCCACCGACCGCAGGCGGATCTACGTTCGCGGAGCTTCCGCGCGGGTGGAAGCTGCTGTAACTTTTTGGGCACTTGCCCAAGGCAGATGCACAAGGAGCAGACTGTATGGGGTTTTCCACGTCGGCAGAGCGCGGTGCCGAGGTCCGCAGGCGGTTGTTGGTGGCTGCTGCGCAGTTGATCCCAGAGGTGGGCTGGCACGCGGTCAGCACCCGAGCGGTAGCGGAGCGGGCAGGCGTGGGTCCAGGGCTGGTGCACTACCACTTCGACTCGGTGCAATCGCTGCTCAGACAGGCCGTCGTCGCGGTGATGGGTGAGGTGCTGTCGGTGTTTCCTCCTCTCCTGTCCAAGAACGCGTCGGCGGGCGCGGCGCTGGGGGACATGCTTGCTGCCCTGGATGACTACGACGGGACGGACACGACGTCGCTGTTGTTCGTCGAGGCGTACTTGGCGTCGACGCGGGACGAGCAGCTGCGGATGGGGCTGAGTCGCCTGCTGGAGGAGTTCCGCGGTGACCTCGCTTCCTGGCTGGCGATGCAGGGCACGCGGGCACCTGAGGACACGGCCGCCGTGCTCGTGGCAGCGGTCGACGGTGTGCTGCTGCACCGCGCGCTGAACCCGGGGATGACCTCAAGCGTCGTTTCGCCGGTGCTGCGCCGGCTGCTGACTGATGGTGATGCGGACGCCGGCGCGGAAGGGAGCGGTTGAGGATGAGAGCGCTGATCTGCGGAGCCGGGATCGCGGGACTGGCACTGGCCCAGCGGCTGACCACCTGCGGGTGGGAGGTCATGGTCGTGGAGCGAGCACCGGGCCCCCGGGAGCAGGGGTACATGATGGACTTCTTCGGCCTGGGCTACGACGCCGCCGAGGCGATGGGCCTGCTGCCGCCGCTGCGCGAGCTCGGCTACCGGCTCGACGACGTCAGCTACGTCGACTCCTCCGGAGGGCGCCGGGCCAGCTTGGACTACGAGCGCTTCGCCCGGCTGCTCGACGGGCGGCTGCTGAGCATCATGCGTCCTGACCTGGAACGGGCGTTGCGCGAGCAGGTCGAGGGCGAGGTCGTGCTGCACTACGGGCGCACGCTCGCCAGCGTGGCGACCGTGCCGGACGGCGTGCGGGCGGTGCTGAGCGACGGCACCGTGCTGGAGGCCGATCTGCTGGTCGGTGCGGATGGCATCCACTCCCAGGTCCGGGCAATGGTCTTCGGGGAGGAGTCGCGCTTCATCCGCTACCTGGGCCTGCACACGGCCGCGTACATCTTCGATGATCCGCACGTCCGGCGGCAGCTCGGCAACCGGTTCTGCCTCACCGACACGGTGGGCCGGCAGATGGGGCTGTACGCGTTGCGGGACGGCAGGGTTGCCGCGTTCACCGTGCACCACGACCCCGAGCCAGCCATCCCGGAGGACACCCGTGCCGCTGTGCGGCGGACCTACTCGACGCTGGGCTGGGTGGTCCCGCGGGCGCTGGAGCGCTGCCCACCGCCGTCCGAGCTCTACTACGACGTGGTCGCCCAGGTGGAGGTGCCGCAGTGGCACCGCGGCAGGGTCGTCCTGCTCGGCGACGCCTGCCAGGCAGTTTCGCTCCTAGCCGGCCAGGGTGCCTCCCTTGCCGTCGCCGGCGCCTACGTCCTCGGACGGGAGCTGGCGGCCGGAGGCCCGGTCGAAGACGCCCTGGCGCGCTACCAGCAGGCCTGGCAGCCCATCGTCGAGGCCAAGCAGGAAGTCGGCCGGCGCGGCGCCAAGTGGTTCCTGCCGTCGTCACGGACACGGCTGTGGCTGCGCCGCGCCTCGCTGAAGCTGACCGCCCTACCCGGCTGGGACCGGATCGCTGGCCAGGGCCTGGTAGGCAAGACGCACCTGTCCCTGACAGACATCGGTGCCGATGCGCCGCAGCTCACCTCCATGCAGTCATCTAGCTCGTCTGAGACGTCGGGACGAAGGTGCCCAGGACGGTAGAGAGGACATCGCGAACACAGGGGAGGTTCGAGAAGAGCGACCGGTAGGCAGTAAGCATCACCTCAAAGCCCACCACTCCACGGGAATCCTACGAGGCGGCCGACGCCCTCGCGGTCTCGACGAAGACCGTGCGCCGCTACCTCGCCGACGGGCACCTCGACGCCCTACGGCTCGGGCGCAAGACGCTGCGGATCAAGCTCGACTCGACCGAGAGGTTCGTCGACGCCCGCCCGGTTGGCGGGTGGCGCCGGACTGGATGAGTGTCCGGGAAGGACTCGACCTGCTCCTGGGCGGCACCGCAGACGCTGGCTGGGCGACGGGAAGTTCACGCTTGGGCGGGTTGCCGGATGTCGGCGGGAACACGCCCAAGAAGGGTGATGGCTGCTCCTCTCGGTTGAGTGACAGCCACCTGCGAACGATGCATAGTCGCTGCACTCAGATGGAGAAAGGCCCCTGAACTTGCGTTTCCGCAGTTCAGAGGCCTTTTTACGACGCTCCCCCGGTTGGACTCGAACCAACAACCTGCCGGTTAACAGCCGGCTGCTCTGCCAATTGAGCTACAGGGGAATGGCCGCGCAGGAGCGCAGCGAGGCACGACTGTACCAAACCACCCGGCCGGTCACGAATCGCCGCTCGGGGGGTCCACGGGGGCCAGTCCGGCCTGGTCACGCAGCTCGCGACGGGCGACCTCGACCTCGCGGACGAGCGCGGCGTCGTCGGCCCGGGACCCCCGGCCGAGCTGCACCTGGTCGACCAGCTCACGGGTGCTCAGCACCTTGCGGATGCTCACCGTGGCCGACCTCCGGGCGCCCAGGTCGACCTGTCGCACGAGCACCACGCTGGCCGACACCCTCTCCCAGAAGACCTCCGGCAGCCGGCCGGGCCCGGTGCGCTCGCGCACGGTCCACTGCAGACCGCGCACGCTGCCGACCCAGCTCAGGCTGAGCGTCATGGACTCGGGGTCCCACGCGCCGGTGTCGACGTCGTGCCAGGGCCGGTCGACCTGCACCTCACCGCTCTCGGCGAGCACCACCACCCGGTAGGTCGTGAGCACCACCCAGGAGGCGGTGTGGTCGTCCTGGGCCACGGCGAGCACGTGCTCACCCCTCCGTAGGCCGACGTCCACGCCAGCGGGCAGGTCTGCCTGACCACGCCTGTCGCGCGGCTGGCCACCGCGCCCCGACCGTCGGAACATGCTCACTCCATCCTGGCCCGAAGACGGGCCCGTTCCTGGTGCAGCACGACAAGCTGCTCGCTGAGCCGCCGCGTCTCCGGGTCGTCCGGGGCCGCCCGCTGCAGCGCACTCATCGCATCGGCGATCCGCTGGGCGAGGGTCGCCTCCATCACCCGCCAGACCAGCGAGTCGACATACTTCACCGGCGGCTCGCCGGAGCCCGGTTCGAGGGTCACCGGCAACGGTGCGACAGCGAGCTCGGCCACCATGGGGGCCATCACCGGAGGGGTGTGGCCGGCGACTGCGTCGGTCCAGCCGCGCGCGCTCAGGGCGCCCGAGGCCGCCACGCCGCCGGCCTGCCTGACGCCGTGCCACAACGCGCGGTGCGCCGGGGCCCGGAAGCCTTCGACGGCGATCGCGTCGACCTCCTCGGCGATGAGCGAGCCGGGGTACTGCAGCACGACCTGGAGCAGCTGGCGCTCGACGGCCACGACCGGGTCGCGCAGGTCGGGTCTGGGGATCGTCGGAGCCTGTCCTGGCTGCGTCTCCCCAGCGGCCCCGTGCCGCTCCCCCGTGCCTCGATGCTCCGGGGGGCGTCCCGCGTGCCTGCCCGGGTCGGCCCCCGCACGCGCGACCTCCTGGCCGAAGCCCACCACGTCGACCCCCAGCCATCCGGCCACGCTGCGGACGTACTCGGGGCGCAGCGAGCGGTCGCGGATGCCGGCCACGATGGGAGCCACGGCCCGCATCGCCTGGACCCGCTCCTCGGGGCGGTCGAGCTCGTAGGCGTCGAGCGTGGTGCGCACGGCGAACTCGAACATCGGCACGGCACCCTCGACCAGGGCGACGACCGCCTCGCTGCCGGAGGACTGCCACAGCTCGTTCGGGTCCTGGCCGGCCGGGGCGACGGCCACGAAGGACTGGGCAGCCCAGCGCTGGTCCTGCTCGAAGGCCCGCATCGCCGCCTTCTGACCCGCCGCGTCCCCGTCGAAGGTGAAGATCACCCGCGCCGGTGACGTGCCCGGCTCGTCCCGCAGGATCCGACGCAGGGCCTTGATGTGGTCGAGGCCGAACGAGGTGCCGCACGTAGCGACCGCCGTCTCGACGCCTGCCAGGTGGCAGGCCATGACATCGGTGTAGCCCTCGACGATGACGGCCCGGCGCTGCTGGGCCATGGCCTTCTTGGCCAGGTCGAGCCCGTAGAGCACGGAGGTCTTCTTGTAGATCGGGGTCTCGGAGGTGTTGAGGTACTTCGCCGCGATGCGGTCGTCGTCGTGGATCCGACGGGCCCCGAAGCCCACGGTGTCGCCGGTGATGTCACGGATGGGCCAGACGACACGGCCCCGGAAACGGTCGTAGACACCGCGCTGCCCACGGCCGACGAGCCCGCCGGTGACGAGCTCGTCGAGGGTGAAGCCCTTGTCGCGAAGGTGGTCGGCCAGCGCGGTGCCCGAGCCCGGCGCGTAGCCCACTCCGAAGTGCACGGCTGGTCCCGAGGTGAAGCCCTTGGCGCGCAGGAAGTCGCGCCCGGCCCGTGCCTCGGCAGACGTGATGAGCGTCTCGTGGTAGAACTCCGCAGCCGCCCGGTGGGCCTCGACCAGCCGGGAGCGCTTGCCGAGACCTCCGCCCTCGGACTCACGTGGACCTCCACGGCCGGAGGACTCCTCGTAGCGCAGCTCCATCCCGAGGCGGCCCGCGAGACGCTCGACCGCCTCGCTGAAGGTCAGGTGGTCGACGGCCATCACGAAGGAGATGACGTCCCCGCCCTCCCCGCACCCGAAGCAGTGGTAGGCGCCCACCGCGGGCCGCACGGTGAACGACGGCGTCTTCTCGTCGTGGAAGGGGCACAGGCCCTTGAGGGAGCCCATGCCTGCGTTGCGCAGCGTGACGTGGTCGCGCACGATGTCGTCGATGGACGTGCGCTCCTTGACCGCCTGCACGTCCTCCGGCTTGATCAGCCCCGCCACGTCGACGTCCCGTCAGGCCAGGAACGCACGGACGTCCTCGGCGAAGCGCTGAGGGTGCTCCAGGTGCGGCGAGTGCCCACAGTCCTCGTACACCCGCTCGACGTGGTCGCCGCTCGCGAGCACGGTCCGCACCTGGGCCACCATCGGCTGCGGCGGGCACACGTCCGGTCCCGGCCACCCCGGCACCGCACCCAGGCTGCCCAGGTAGGCCAGGTCGAACGTCGAGGTGTCGGAGACGACCTGGTCGTCGGCACCGCGGACCCACAGCACTGGCGGGGCCGGGTCGAGGTCGGCGAAGCCGGACAGGTCGCAGTGCTTGGGCGCGGTCGCGTTGTTCATGCCTGTCAGCCCGGGCGCGACGTGGGGCCAGTGCGGCGAGGTCGTCGTGTCTCCCGGGTACACGTCGTCGCCCACGCTGGTCGCCAGCATGCCGTCCAGGTAGCGCTGCTCGGTCTCGTGGTCGAAGGTCATGCCAGGCGCGACGTAGAAGCCGCGCAGCGTCGTCAGCGGGCTGGTCGTCTCCGTCCCCCGGTCACCGGCGGCGAGCGCCGCGCAGAAGTCGGGGTTCGCCGTGCCGCCACCGGAGCCGGCGAAGTCCTCGGTGACCGGTGTGCCCTCCGGGTCCTTGGTGCCACCGAACCCGAAGGGCGACATGGGTGCCTCCAGCACCAGCCGGCGCACCCGCTCGGGATGGTCGAGGGCCAGCTGCATGAGCACTCCCCCGCCGGTGGACCAGCCGAGCAGGTCGACCGGACCGGTCACACCCACCGCGTCGAGGAAGGCAGCCAGGTCGTCGGAGAGGTCACGCACCCCGCGTGAGGCGTCGATCGGGGCCCGTTCGGAGTCGCCGTAGCCCCGCACGTCGGGAGCGAGCAGATGGAAGTCTCCTGCGAGCCGGTCCATGAGGTCCTCGAAGAACACCGAGGACGAGATGTTGCCGTGGACCAGGACCACCGCGGGCGAGCCGGGGCCTCCCGCCTCCCGGTATGCCGTGTGCAGACGCGCGGTCGCGACGGTCCGGGGCGTGTACGTCATACCCCTGATCCTGGCACGAGCCACAGGCCTGTGGTGGAGTGGCCTCGTGGCCTCCTCGAGCAGCCCAGGGACCGAGCTCGTCGTCGGTGATCGCACGGTGCGCATCTCCAACCCGGACCGCGTCTACTTCCCGGCGGTCGGCGTCACGAAGCTGGACCTGGCGCACTACTACCTGTCCGTGGGTGACGGCGTCGTCAACGCGCTGCGGGAGCGACCGTGCATGCTGCACCGCTACCCCGAGGGGGTCGAGGGCCAGAAGGTGCACCAGAAGCGCCTTCCTCGTGGCGCGCCATCCTGGGTCGAGACCGTGCACGTGACCTTCCCACGGTGGAGCCGCACGGCGGACGAGCTCTGCGTCACCGAGCTGGCGAGCGTGGTCTGGGCCGTGCAGATGTCGACCGTGGAGTTCCACCCCTGGAACAGCAGGCGCGCCGACGTCGAACGCCCCGACGAGTGGCGCATCGACCTCGACCCCGGTGACGAGTGCGACTTCTCGACGGTGCGGCGCGTGGCCGGTGTCGCCCACGAGGTGCTCGACGAGCTCGGCGCCGAGGGCTACCCCAAGACGACGGGCAGCAAGGGCGTCCACATCTACGTGCGGATCCACCCCGAGCACCCGTTCACCGACGTGCGCCGTGCCGCCCTCTCGTTCGCGCGGGAGGTCGAGCGGCGCTGCCCCGCCGAGGCGACGACGACGTGGTGGCGCAAGGACCGCGACCCCAGAGCCGTGTTCGTCGACTTCAACCAGAACGCACGCGACCACACCGTCGCCTGCGCCTACTCGGTGCGCGGCACCCCGGACGCCCGGGTCTCGGCCCCGCTGCGGTGGGACGAGGTCGCCGACTGCGACCCGCGCGACTTCACCCTGCTGACGATGCCGCAGCGCTACGCTGCGCTGGGCGACCTGCACGCCGACATCGACGACCACCCCTTTGACATCGCCCCGCTGCTGGAGTGGGCCGACCGGGACGAGGCCGAGGGCGCCGGACCCGTCCCCGATCCCTGACCTGCTGCCAGGAGGCTCTCCTGCGGTCAGGGCACCAGGTCGCGGACGATGTCTGCCGCCGGACGCTCCTGAGCCGCACGCCATCCGGTGCCCGCCCAGATGTGGATGCCGTGCACGTCCCCCTGCCGCGCCGCCGCCCGCCGCAGCGGCTTCGTGAGCTGGTCGACGACGGGGTAGGCCGCCGGGGTGGCATCGTCCTGCATCGCGACGAAGTCGTTGCGCACCGCGCCCGCGGCCCGGCCGGAGAAGGCACGGGTGACCACCCGGGTGGTCAGGTCGGGGTCACGCAGCGCCGCACGGTAGGTGACCGAGGCGCCCGACTCGTCGCTGAGCAGCAGCGCCGTGCCCACCTGCACCGCGGCGGCCCCGGCGGCCAGCGCGCGCCCCGTGTCCCCCGAGGTGGTCACACCGCCGGCGGCGACCAGGGGCAGGCTCGTCTCGGAGCCGACCCACGCGAGCAGACCGAGGTGGTCGAGCCGGTTGGGGGTGGCGCTCGGGTCGAACGTGCCCCGGTGACCCCCCGCCTCTGCGCCCTGCAGGACGAGCACGTCGGCCCCTGCCCGCTGCGCCGCCGCGGCCTCCAGCGGGTCCGTCACCGTGACGTGCACCTCCAGCCCGGCCTCGTGCCACTCGGCGACCCGGGACGCCGGTGGGACCCCGAACGTGCAGGACACGACCGAGGCGCCCACGACCCGCACCAGCTCTGCCTTGTCCTCCCAGTGGTCGGTGTCACCCCAGAAGGGCTCGGGGACCACGGCGCCGCGGGCGCGGGCGAGCGCCAGCAGCCGCATCCGGTATGCCGTGACCGCCTGCTCCAGGGCGGCCCGGTCCAGCCGCTGCGGCACGAAGAGGTTGATCCCGAACGGCCGGTCGGTCAGCTCCCGCACCTCCACCGCCTGCGCGGCCAGCTCCTCGGGGGTCAGGTAGCCGCCGGGCAGCATGCCCAGACCGCCGGCCCCGCTCACCGCCGCCACGAGTGCCGGCGTGCTCACGCCGCCTGCCATCGGGGCGCCGACGACCGGCAGGGTCATGGAGTCGAGCACGGGGTCGTCCTTCCGTTGCCGGTGGCGAGGTCCGGGCCACGGTCCGGAGCCCTCATGAAAGCATCCCGTCCTCAGGTGCGCAGGGCCCGGTGCATGTCCCAGGCGCGCGCATCGGACAGGCTGGCGACCTGGTCGATCACTGCGCGTCGCCGGCCGTGGGTGTCGCCGTGGGAGGCGGCCTCCTCGCGGGCGTGCCGATGGATCGCGTCCATCAGTGCCGCATCGTGCTCGAACGCCTCGACGAGGTCGGTGACGACCTCGCTCTGCTGCTCCATGACGTGCCGCCGTTCCTCGCTCAGCATCACGAAGTGTGCGGCGGTCGCCTTCAGCACGGCGGTCTGGGCTCGCACGTCGTCGGGGACGACGAGACCGGCGGCATACCGCGTCAGCGCTCCTGTGCCGTGCTGATCGCGCGTGGTGAGCTCGACCGTGTGCACGAAGTGCCCGACCAGACGGCTGGTCATGTCCTTGAGGGCGGCGAGGGAGGCACGCGAGCCGTCGTGGTCCTGCGGGATCCAGCCGGAGGCCAGGAGCCGGTCCAGCTGGGCGCACAGCATGTCCTCACCCAGGTCCGGTGCGTACCAGTCGCGGGCCACCGCGACGACGGCCTGCTGCTCGGCCGGGTCGCGCAGGGCGCGCAGGTCGATGCGGCCCGAGGCCACGGCGTCCTCGACGTCGTGGACGCAGTAGGCGACGTCGTCGGACCAGTCCATCACCTGGGCCTCGATGCACAGGCGGTGCGGCTCGGCATCCGGCGCGTCGGCCCGCAGCCAGGCGTAGACCTCCGCGTCGTCCCCGTAGTGGCCGTACTTGCGGCTGCCCGGCGGGGCGTCGGCACGGCCCCAGGGGTACTTCACCACGGCGTCCAGGCTCGCCCGGGTGAGGTTCAGCCCTGCCGACCGTCCGTCCGGGTGCAGACGCTTGGCCTCGAGCCGGGTCAGCACCCGCAGGGTCTGGGCGTTGCCCTCGAAGCCGCCGATGTCCTGCGCGAGACCGTCGAGCACCGCCTCACCGTGGTGCCCGAACGGCGGGTGCCCGAGGTCGTGCGCCAGGCATGCGGTGTCGACGACGTCCGCGTCGCAGCCCAGGCCCGCACCGAACTCGCGGCCGATCTGCGCGACCTCCAGCGAGTGCGTCAGCCGGTTGCGCACGAAGTCGTCGGACCCCGGCTGGACGACCTGGGTCGTCAGGGCCAGTCTGCGCAGTCCGGCCGAGTGCAGCACCCTGGCCCGGTCACGGGCGAAGTCGGCACGGTCGAGACGTTGTTGCGACCGGTCCTCGGGCAGCCACCGCTCCCGGTCACGGTCGGTGTAGCTCACCCGCGGGTCCCGAGCTCGACGGAGCGCTCCGCTGCTCCGCGGCCGACGAGGGCCAGGCGGAGCCGGCGTGCTGCGCCGGCGAGCACCGGGCCCAGCGGCCGGGGCGGGACATCGGCATACCCTCCCCCGGCCAGGCCCGCGCGGCGCTCGAACACACTGCGTGCGGCACGGTCCCCCGTGCGCAGCCAGGACCAGCCCATCGAGACGACGTAGAGCGGCAGGAAGGGCAGCCCCAGGCACCACATCCACTGCCGGCTGTGGGCCTCCTCATGCCGGAGCAGCTCCGGCCGCCTCGTGGTCAGCGCGTCCAGGTCGTGCCTGCTGATGACGACGTCACCGACGGTGAAGGCGCCCGCCACCGGGAAACGCAGGCGGTAGTGGTCGGCCAGGTAGAGCAGCTCCGGGCCGCGGCGCACCCGCGACCGGCCGGCACGGGCGACGAGCAGGCCCAACGGCGTCGACAGGTTGACCCAGTTGGCGACGCTGCGGACCCGCGTCCGGCGACAGGGGCCGGCTCGGGTCACGGGGCACCCGCATAGCGCTGGGCAGCGCGTGCCCGGGCCTTGGCCGCCTCCCGCTCGCGGTCCTTCGGTGGGGCGGAGGTGACCAGGGCGTCGAGGAGCTCACGGGTCGCCACGGCGACGGCGTCCACGGCCCGGTCGTATGCCGCCTGGTTGGCCTGGGACGGTGTGCTCGCACCGCCGACCTTGCGGACGTACTGAAGCGCCGCGGCCCGCACCTCGGCGTCGGTGGCGGGCGGCTCGAAGTTGTGGAGCTGACGGATGTTCCGGCACATGTCTCTCACTCTAGGGTCTGCGGTGTGGCTACCTCCGTGACCGTCAGCATCACCCGGCACATCGACCCTGACCAGGCCGACCGCATGGTCGCCTGGATCAACGCAGGCGCGTCTCTCGCAGAGCGCTTCCCGGGCTTCCTCGGCACGGGGTGGGTGCGCCCCGGCACGGACTCCGACCGGTGGCACATGCTCTACCGGTTCGACAGCGAGGAGGCCCTTGCGGCCTGGGATGCCTCCGAACAGCGGCGCTGGTGGCTGCAGTCGGCCCAGGGCGTCGTCGGGGAGAGTGTCGTCGAGCGCCGCACGGGCATCGAGGGGTGGTTCGACGAGCCGGCGCGCAGCGACGAGGCCGACCTGCGTCCCGGACCTCCCGCTCCGCCTCGATGGAAGCAGGCCACCGTGATCTGGCTCGCGTTCTTCCCCCTGAGCCTGCTCAGCACCTGGCTGCTCAGCCTGGTGCTGCCCGAGGACGTGTCCCTGCCCCTGCGCGTGCTGCTGAGCACCGTGCTGCTCACCCCGGTCATGACCTACGTGGCGCTGCCGGCCATCACCTCCTGGATGGGCTGGTGGCTGCAGGGTGCCCCTCCACCGTGGCGGCGCACGCCGTAAGGTCGGGGGGACGGCGATGGGCGCTGTCACCCGAGCCACGATGGGAGCCCGATGTCCGATCTGCTGATCGAGCCGGATGCGCTGGCGGCGCTGCTGGAGACCGACGACGTCGACGACAGGCCCGTGGTCGTCGACGTGCGCTGGCGCCTCGGCCAGGACGCAGAGATCAACCGCGCCGACTACCTCGAGGGCCACATTCCCGGTGCGGCCTTCCTGGACCTCGAGTCGGGCCTGTCCGGTGCGCCCTCCGACGACGGCCGGGGCGGTCGCCACCCCATGCCGTCCCTGACCGCAGCCACCGAGTCCTTCCGGTCGGTCGGCGTCATGGAGGACCGGCCGGTCGTGCTCTACGACGCCGACTCCTCCCTGGCCGCGGCACGTGCGTGGTGGTTGCTGACCTACTTCGCCAAGGACCGGGTCCGTGTGCTCAACGGCGGCCTGGCGGCCTGGAAGGCGGAGGGGTGGCCCGTCGACAGCGGTCCGGTGCAGGTCGAGCGCGGTGACGTGGTCCTCACCCCGGGCGGGCGCCGGCTCCTCGACGCCGACGGCATCGAGCACTACCTCGACCGGCACCAGGTGCTCGACGCCCGCTCAGCCGAGCGCTTCCGCGGCGAGGAGGAGCCGGTGGACAAGGTCGCCGGGCGGATCCCCGGCGCCCTCAGCCTGCCGTCGGCACGCACGGTCGATGCTGCCGGACGGTTCCTCGACCCCGACGACCTCGAGCTCCTGCTGACAGCGACCGGGGTGCGCCCCGAACGGCGCACCGCAGTCTACTGCGGGTCGGGCGTGCAGGCCTGCCACCTCGCCCTTGCCATGGAGATCGCCGAGCACGGGCACTACGACCCGGCGGTCTACATCGGCTCGTGGAGCGACTGGATCAGCGACCCCGACCGGCCGGTGGCCACCGGCCGCTGACCGCCCGGACGCTCCGACCGCGAGGACACCACCCGGGGCCGTCCGAGCGAAGGGGTCAACCCTGGACGACCGCGCCTCGCCAGAGGCTGTTGCCGCTGTGTGTCGGGTCACCGTCGTAGTGCTCGACCGAGACGTCGACGACCGGGAAGGTGTCGGTCGACAGGTCGGCCGGCAGCACGAACTCCGTCTGCCCTGCCTGCAGGAGACCGACGGTCACCATGCCGGAGGCGTCCGGCTTGAGCAGCCACACCTCCAGGTAGCCGTCCTCGACCTGCGGCAGCTCGGATGCGTCGAGCACCAGCAGACGTTCACCGTCGCGCTCCACGATCTGCGCCGACGCGGGCTGCACGGTGTCGTCCAGGGCATCCAGCTGGGCCGAGGCCACGACCAGGTCATCGGTGTCGGGGCCGGTGTCGGGGCCGGTGTCGCCCAGGCTCACGCCGACCCAGGTCACCAGCGCGCCTGCTGCGGCCGCCGCCACCAGGCCCAGCCCGGAGACGCCTGTGCGGCGCCCCTGCCTGCTGCCGGACTCTGCGGCCCGCCGCCGGCGGCGCTCACCCACCTCGTCGCGCGGCCCGTCCGTGCCGGGCTGCTCGGTGACGGTGACCGCGGAGGGGTCGCCGGACGAGAGCGGGTCGTCGCTCCCGGCGAGCGCCTGCTCGATGCCGGCCCAGACCCTCGCAGGAGGCGTGTCGGTGACCGGACCACCGACAAGCACCAGCTCCCGCACGGCGCTCAGCGACGCGACCTCCGTCCGGCAGGCTCTGCACCGGGCGACGTGCGCCCGGTCGGCCGCACTGCCCTCGCCGATCGCGAGCAGGGCGAGGTCGTCATGGTCGACGTGCATCTTCACCCTCCTCCAGTCGGTCTCGTAGACGGCGCAGTGTGCGCGCGATGTGGCTCTTGACGGTGCCCAGCGGCAGCTCGAGCCGCTCGGCGATCTGCTGGTGCGTCAGGTCGTGGAAGAACGCCAGCAGGACGATGTGTCGTTGCGGGTCGCCGATCCGCTCGAGCTCTTCGTAGAGCGTGAGCAGCGCGTCCATCCGCTCCGGCGACAGGTGTGCCGGAGCGTGCTCGTGCTCCATCGAGCCCAACAGTCCGCTCGGGTCCGTCAGCACCTCGCTGCCGTGGTGCCGGGTGCCCAGATGGTCGGCGATCCGGTGCCGGGTGATGCCCACCAGCCAGGCCCCCAGGGGCGAGCGCTCCGGGGCGTAGGTCGCCCGGGACTGCCACGCCGAGACGAACACCTGCTGCGTGATGTCGTCCGCGTCCGTGCGCCCGACCGCCTTGGCGGCCAGCCCGTGGACCAGTCCGCCCCAGCGTCGGTAGGCGTCCGCGAGCGCCTCGCTCTGCCCCTGCGCAAACGCGCGGGCCACAGCGCGGTCCTGGTCGGCGTCCGTGCGGACCCCGGTCGTTCGCTCGGTCACCCGTACACCGTACCGACTGCATCGCACTTCCTCCGATCCGTGGACGAGCGCGTCGTCAGCGCTCGTCGATCGGGACCGCGACGACGACGACGTTGTCGCGATAGCTGCTTGCCTCATAGCGCCACGGCCCTCCACAGGTCACCAGCGTCAGTCGGGCCGGACCGGAGCGGTCGAACAGCTCGGTCACCGGGAGCTCGTCCTTCTCGATGGTCTGCCGGCCGACCACGCGGTAGCGGTGCACGGTGCCGTCGTCCATCTCGACCTCGACCTCGGCGTCCATGCCCACGTCCATCAGCGCAGCCATGGCCCCCAGGCCTTCCTGGGTGTCCACATGTCCGGCCAGCACGGCCGAGCCCTCGTCGTCGCCCGGGGTGGGACCGTAGCGGTACCAGCCGGCACGGTCGCCGTCGTCGGGGATCTCCATCAGGCCGTCGTCACGCACCCCGACCTGGTCGAGTGGGGCGTCGAGGTCGACACTCGGCACCCGCAGGCCGACGGGCACGGCCTGGGCTGCTGCCTCGGCCTGCACGGTCTCCAGGCTGGCCGGACGCCGGGCGATCGCCGGCACCGTGGGGGCGGCGCCGGCTCGTGCCTCCGACTCCTCGCGGGCAGAGCCCTCGTCGGGGACGTCACCCGGCTCGGCCTCGGTCTGCTCGACGGAGGCCGTGGCTGCCGACACGTCCAGGGAGCCGATGTCGTCGTCTCCCGTCGCGCCGACGAGGCTGACACCTGCGACGACGAACAGCAGGACGGAGACGGCGAGGACGCCGAACCACCCGTTCCTGCTCATCACATCACTTCCTTCACAGCAAAGGTGCCGGGTGCCGGCGAGCGACCGACCTCGAGGTAGTCGGCCGTCGCCGGCACCCGGCGGGCGGTGGGGTGACCGTGGGCGAAAGGAGCCACGGTCACCGCACCATCAGGGGACGGGTCTGTCTCAGGCCGCGTCCTGAGACAGGCGCCGGGTCGCCACCACAGCACCGGCCGCACCCGTCAGGGCAAGGATCCACATCCAGGTCTGGGCACCGCTGCCCACGAGGCCACCCTCACCGGAGGGCACACCCTCCGGCTCGCCGTGCAGACCGTCGATGGTCTGGACGGCCAGGTCGAGGTTCTCGTCCTCCAGGGAGCCCCAGGCGTAGACGATGGTGTTGGTGCCCTCGGGCAGGTCCAGGGTGGCGGGTCCGATGACCGGCTCCGTGGTGCCCGCAGCAGCCACCGCGGCCTCGACGCTACCCGCGTCGAGCTCGAGGACCTGCTCGTCGGGGTTCTCGAGGCCCTCGATCACGGGGGACCCTCCGGCCAGGACGTCCACGGCCGGGGCGGCGGCGGCGTGCCGCACGGTGAGGCGGGTCTGGCCGGCGTCCAGGGTGGAGACGTCGTTGACGAACGCGCTGAGCATCGGGGCGCCGTCGGCGTCCAGGTGGGCGGCGAGGGTCAGGTTGGCGCCTCCGGGGACCTCCAGGCCCTCGGCGGAGATCGCCGGGTCGGTGGACTCGGGGTCGGCGCCCGCCTCGTAGACCTCGATGTCGTAGGAGCCGGCCGGCAGGGCCTGCGGGTCGGTGAGGGTGCCGGGCTCGAAGCCGGGCAGGAACGCCTCCCCGTTGACCCACACGTCGACGGTCAGGCCGGGCACGCCGTGCAGCACGGACACCTGCGACTCGTGGTCGTCCGCCATGGCGGGACCGGCGGTGGCGACGAGGGCAAGGCTGGCGGCCGCCCCCCAAGCAATGGAACGCATGTCTGTCTCCTCGTAGTTCGGGAAGCCCGTCTGACTCCCTCTGTCCACTACTTCCGGGGTGGAGGCAGGTTTGGATGCAGTTTCGGCAAACTTTTTTTGCCCAGTTGCATCGTCGCAGGTCAACCGCCGCTGACGGACTCCTCGGCCAGAGCGACCCGTGCCTGCTGAGCCTCGTCCAGCCCTCGTGACGCGAGCCACCGGTCGGGCAGGGCCACCATCCGTGAGGAGCCGGCGCGGCCCCGCTGGCCCTCGGCGGCGGCACCGGGCCAGGGCTGGTCGAGGTCGAGGTCGGCGACCAGGTCGTCCAGAGCGGCGAGCGAGTCGACCAGCGCGAGCCGGTGTCGCAGCTCCCCACCCACGGCGAAGCCCTTGAAGTACCACGCGATGTGCTTGCGGATGTCGCGGCAGCCACGGCCCTCGTCGCCGTGGAACTCGACGAGGTACTCCGCGTGGCGACGCAGCGTCGCGGCGACCTCCCCCAGCGACGGCTCGACCCGGGTGTCCGAGCCGCCGAAGGCGGCGGCCAGGTCGGTGAAGAGCCAGGGCCGGCCCAGGCACCCGCGCCCGACCACGACCCCGTCGCAGCCGGTCTCGTACACCATACGCAGGGCGTCCTCGGCCGACCAGATGTCACCGTTGCCCAGGACCGGCACCGTGGTGACGGCCCTCTTGAGCTCGGCGATGCGCGACCAGTCGGCCTGGCCGGAGTAGGCCTGGGCGGCGGTGCGAGCGTGCAGGGCGACCGCCGCCGCGCCTTCGCCCTCGGCGATGCGCCCGGCCTCGAGGTAGGTCACGTGGTCGCTGTCGATGCCGACCCGCATCTTCACGGTGACGGGGACGTCGTAGGGCGTGGCCTCCCGCACCGCGGCGGACACGATGCCCCGGAACAGCTCGGTCTTCCACGGCAGGGCTGCACCCCCACCCTTGCGGGTCACCTTCGGCACGGGACACCCGAAGTTGAGGTCGATGTGGTCCGCACGGTCCTCGGTCACCAGCATCCGCACTGCCGCTGCGACGGTGACGGGGTCGACGCCGTAGAGCTGGATCGAGCGCGGCTGCTCGTCGGCGTCGTGCTCGATGAGCCGCATCGAGACGGGCGTCCGCTCGACCAGCGCGCGCGAGGTGATCATCTCGGAGACGTACAGCGAGGTGGCCCCGCTGGCGCCGTCGGTGCCGGGCCTCTCGGCGCCGTACTGACGGCACAGGCGCCGGAACGCCCGGTTGGTGATCCCGGCCATCGGTGCCAGCACGACGGGCGAGTCGATGACGTGCCGGCCGATGCGCAGCGGCGGCAGCACAGGAGCCGGGGTCGTCGTCAGCACCGCTTCAGGGTACGAGCCGGCGCCGAGGGCTCCCAAACTCAGGTCTGGTGACCCAGCAGCTCCTCGAAGGGCGTGAAGGAGCCCTCGTCCTCGGCCGCCTCCGCCTGCGCCAGGGCATCCGTGGGCCGCGCAGACCGTGTCGTGCCCCAGGACGGCGTGCCCGGCCGGGCGGCGACCAGGTCGCTGAGCTCGTCCGCGGCACGCGCGATGCGCCGGCTCAGCCCCTCACCCGCCTCGTCCTGTCCACCGAAGTCGGACGTGGCGGCGAACACCCCCGTGGGCACGACGACCGCCCGCAGGTACGTGAGCAGCGGGCGCAGCGCGTGGTCCAGCACCAGGGAGTGCCGCTCCGTGCCGGCCGTCGCTGCGATGAGCACCGGGGTGGACTGCAGGACACCGGGGTCCAGGACGTCGAAGAAGGACTTGAACAGACCCGAGTACGACGCGGTGAACACGGGCGTGACCGCGATGACCGCGTCGGCGGAGGCGAGGGACGCCGCGGCAGCGGAGAGGCGGGCCGACGGCATACCGCCCGTGAGCATCGCACTCGTGATGTCGGAGCCGAGCTCGCGCAGCTCGATGGTCTCGACCTCGGGGTCGGCGTCCCGCACCCGCAGCCGGTCGCCGACCGCGTCGGCGATGCGGTCGGCGAGCAGCCGGGTGGAGGAGGGCCGGCTGAGGCCTGCGGTGACCACGACGACGCGGGTCATCGCAGGGCCTCCGCGGAGACCTCGCGCGAGCGGGGACCGACCCTGAAGTGCGCGCCGTCCCGGTCCGCACCCACAAGCGTGGCATGCGTCGGAGGGTCGGAGGGCACGTGGGCGGGGCGTCGGGCCTCGAACTCCTTGCGGAGCACGGGCACGACCTCGGTGCCGAGGATCTCCATCTGCTCCAGCACCGTCGACAGCGGCAGACCCGCGTGGTCGATGAGGAACATCTGGCGCTGGTAGTCACCCACGGCGTCGGCGAAGGTGAGGGTGCGCTCGATGACCTGCTGGGGGCTGCCCACGGTCAGCGGGGTGTCGCGCGTGAACTCCTCCAGCGAGGGTCCGTGGCCGTAGACCGGGGCGACGTCGAAGTAGGGCCGGAACTCCCGGACCGCGTCCTGGCTGTTCTTGCGCATGAACACCTGGCCACCCAGCCCGACGACCGCCTGGTCGGCCCGTCCGTGGCCGTAGTGCTCGAAGCGGCGGCGGTAGAGCTTGACCATCCGGGCCGTGTGCTCGATGTTCCAGAAGATGTGGTTGTGGAAGAACCCGTCGCCGTAGTACGCGGCCTGCTCGGCGATCTCCGGGGTGCGGATCGACCCGTGCCAGACGAAGGGCGGCACGTCGTCCAGTGGCCGTGGCACGGACGTGAAGCCCTGCAGGGGGGTGCGGAAGCGTCCCTGCCAGTCGACGACGTCCTCGCGCCAGAGCCTGCGGAGCAGGTTGTAGTTCTCGACGGCGAGAGCGACGCCGTTGCGGATGTCCTGGCCGAACCACGGGTAGACGGGGCCGGTGTTGCCCCGGCCCAGCATGAGGTCGACCCGTCCACCCGAGAGGTGCTGCAGCAGCGCGTACTCCTCCGCCAGACGCACGGGGTCGTTGGTCGTGATGAGCGTGACCGAGGTCGAGAGCAGCAGACGCTCTGTCTGGGCGGCGATGTTGCCGAGCAGCGTGGTGGGTGAGGAGATGGCGAACGGCGGGTTGTGGTGCTCGCCGATCGCGAAGACGTCGAGGCCGACGGCCTCCGCCTGCCTGGCGATGGCCACCTCTGCCGTGACCTTCTCGGCGTAGGTCGGCTCCCGGCCTGTGGTCGGGTCCGGCGTCATGTCGCCGACCGTGAAGACTCCGAACTGCATGCTGCTCACCTTCCCACGGTGCCCGGGCCCGGTGCCACGGGCGATTGTCCTGCTGCCGTGGATTAAACGGAAGGGTGTTGCACTTCATTCCCGTCTCGGTACGCCCCGGAGGCTCCGCCGTCGACTCGGTGCTGCGCTTCATGACGGGTGCTGCGCTCCAGGACAGCACACGCCAGACAGGACGGCACCGGACAGACAAGGACGGCACCGGACAGGGCAGGACGACGCCCGCGCTCAGTCCGCGATGAGCCGCTTGCCGAGGCCAGTGGCCTCGTCGGGCAGGTAGCCCCACGCCGCGGCACGCGCCAGCTGGGCATCGTTGCCGGGGCGGACCTGCATGGTGACCTTCGGGCACCCCAGTGCGGTGAGCCGCCGCTCGGCCTCTCGGAGGATGGCGGTCCCCAGGCCCCTTCCCTGGTGCTCGGCGTGCACCGCGAGGTAGTAGACCCAGCCGCGGTGCCCGTCGTAGCCGGCCATCGCGGAGGAGACGACCGTGCCGTCCAGCTCCCCCACCAGGAAGAGGTCCGGCTGCACGGTCAGCTTGCGCTCGATGTCGCGGTAGGGGTCGTTCCAGGGGCGGGTCAGACCCGCCTCCTCCCACAGCCGGACCACGGCGACCGTGTCGGCCGGCTCGAAGGGGCGGATCCGCATACGGGACCTCAGCAGCCGACGAGCCGCTGGGCCAGATAGCCCTCGACCTGGTCCAGGGAGACCCGCTCCTGGCTCATCGTGTCGCGCTCGCGCACCGTGACCGCGTGGTCCTCGAGGGTGTCGAAGTCCACCGTGAGGCAGAAGGGGGTGCCGACCTCGTCCTGGCGACGGTAGCGACGACCGATGGCCCCGGCGTCGTCGAAGTCGACCATCCAGTGCCGGCGCAGCTGGGCCGCCAGGTCGCGCGCCTTCGGGGTGAGGTCGGCGTTGCGTGACAGCGGCAGCACGGCGACCTTCGTCGGCGCCAGCCGCGGGTCGAGGCGCAGCACCACACGCTTGTCGACCCCACCCTTGGTGTTGGGCGCCTCGTCCTCGCTGTAGGCATCCACGAGGAAGGTCATCAGCGAACGTGACAACCCGGCCGCCGGCTCGATGACGTAGGGGGTGTAGCGCTCGCCGGAGGCCTGGTCGAAGTAGGACAGCTCGGTGCCCGAGTGCTTGCTGTGCGTGCTCAGGTCGAAGTCGGTGCGGTTGGCGATGCCTTCCAGCTCACCCCACTCCGTGCCGGCGAAGTTGAAGCGGTACTCGATGTCCACGGTGCGGTCCGAGTAGTGCGAGAGCTTCTCGGCAGGGTGCTCGTACTCACGCAGGTTGGCCGGGTCGATGCCGAGGTCGACATACCAGCGCATGCGCTCGTCGATCCAGAACTGGTGCCACTCCTTGGCGGTCGAGGGCTCGACGAAGAACTCCATCTCCATCTGCTCGAACTCACGGGTGCGGAAGATGAAGTTGCCGGGGGTGATCTCGTTGCGGAAGGACTTGCCGACCTGGGCGATGCCGAAAGGCGGCTTCTTGCGGCTGGCGGTCATCACGTTGGCGAAGTTGATGAAGATGCCCTGGGCTGTCTCCGGCCGCAGGTAGTGCAGCCCGGCCTCGTCCTCGATGACACCCAGGTAGGTCTTGAGCATCATGTTGAACTCGCGCGGCTCGGTCCAGGCGCCCTTGGTGCCGCAGTGGGGGCAGGCGATGGTGGCCAGGTCGACGTCGTCGGGGTCGACCGGAGCGTCCCCGGGCCTCGCCTTCTTCGCTGCCTTGTCGGCGACCGCCTCCTGGAGGTGGTCGGCGCGGAAGCGGTGGTGACAGGACTGGCACTCGGTCAGGGGGTCGGAGAACTCACCCACGTGCCCCGAGGCGACCCAGGTCTGCCTCGGCAGGATGATCGAGGAGTCCAGGCCGACCACGTCCTCACGGGACTGCACCATGGCCCGCCACCACTGCCGCTTGATGTTGTCCTTGAGCGCCACACCCAGCGGGCCGTAGTCCCACGCCGCACGGGTGCCTCCGTAGATCTCCCCGCAGGGGAAGACGAACCCACGGCGCTTACAGAGGCTGACGACGGTCTCGACGGTGGAGGGTGCAGACATGCGCGCAATCCTACGGCGACAGCGGACTACCCTTGCACGCGTGTCAGAGAGCCTCCGAACCCGAATCGAGCACGCCAGCAACCGACCGCTTCAGCGCCTGGCGAGCGTCCCCGTGTGGGTGCCCTTCGTCGTCGTCTTCGCCCTGATGCTGACCGGGTCCTTCGTCGGGGGATGGCTCGGTGCCGTGCTCCTGCTCGTGCCGGTCCTGTTCCTGACATGGCTGCTCTACCTCACGTGGCCGCGCCTGCGCACACCGGAGCGCGCCATGCGGCTGGCCGTGCTGGCACTGGTGGTCGCCATCGCGGTGACCCAGGCGCTGCCGTCCTGACACTTTGACAATCATTATCATTCTGGCCGAGACTGGGCGGTATGCCGTCACGACGTCTCCTGCCCCTGGTCACCCTCTCCGCTGCCGCCCTGGTGCTGTCCGCCTGCGGCACGACCGACACCTCACCTGAGGAGGCCACCGCCGAGCCGGGCCAGGACGGCCTGGAGGTCGTCGTGGGCTTCTACCCCCTCGAGTTCGCCACCACCCGCATCGTCGGTGACCTGGCGACGGTGCAGACCCTCACCTCCCCCGGTGTCGACCCGCACGACGTCGAGCTCAGCCCCCGGTCCGTGGCCTCCGTGCAGGCAGCCGACCTCGTCATCCACTCCTCCGGCCTGCAGACAGCGGTCGACGAGGCCGTGGCCCAGCAGGCTGCCGACCACAGCCTGGACGTCAACGAGGCGGCAGACCTCGTCGACACGGGGGGCGCCGACGACCACGACCACGACCACCCCGAGGACACGCACTCCGACGACGACCACTCCGACGACGACCACTCCGACGACGAGCACGCCGACGACGAGCACGCTCACGGCGACGACGACCCGCACTTCTGGCTCGACCCCCAGCGCATGGCCACCGTGTCGCAGGCGATCGCGGACCGGCTGGCGGAGGTCGACCCCGACAACGCGGCGGCCTACCAGGACAACGCGGAGGCGCTGCTCGGCGAGCTGACCGACCTGGACGCGGCCTACTCCGAGGGCCTGTCCTCCTGCGAGCAGGAGGACATGGTGACCACGCACTCCGCCTTCGGCTACGTCGCGCTCAACCACGGCTTCCACCAGATCGGCATCACCGGCGTCACGCCCGACGCCGAGCCCAGCCCCGCCCGGCTCGCCGAGATCACGGAGATCGTCCGCGAGACCGGGGTCGACACGATCTACGCCGAGGTGCTGCTGGGTGCCGACATCGCCGAGACGGTCGCCGGCGAGACCGGAGCACAGGTGCTCGTGCTCGACCCGCTCGAAGGGATCACGGACGCCTCGCCCGGCACCGACTACCTTGAGGTCATGGAGGCCAACCTGGATGTGCTGCGCGAGGGACAGCACTGCGCGTGAGCGCTGACCCCGTCATCTCCGTGCGCTCGGCGTCCTTCGGGTACGCCGGACACACGGTCGTGGCAGACCTCAGTCTCGAGGTGCGCCCGGGCGAGGTCGTCGCGCTCCTGGGGCCGAACGGGTCGGGCAAGTCCACCCTGGTGCGCGGGCTGCTCGGGCTCAACGAGCACCTCGGCGGCGAGGTCCTGGTCCTCGGCGAGCGGCTCTCCCGTCGCTCCGACCGCACCCGCCTGGGCTACGTCCCCCAGCGTCATACGTTGTCCGGCTCGGTCCGCTCGACCGTGCGCGAGGTCGTCGCGACCGGGCGGCTGCCGCACCGCCCCTGGTGGCGTCCGGCCTCGCGCCGGGACGCCGAGCTCGTCGAGGCAGCGCTGGACACGGTCGGGCTCGCCGACCGTGCGAAGGCCGACGTGGCCACGCTGTCGGGCGGCCAGCAGCGACGCGTGCTCATCGCGCGTGCGCTGGTGGGTGAGCCGTCCGTGCTGATCATGGACGAGCCCACCGCCGGGGTCGACGCCGCCTCCCAGGAGGTGCTCGCCGAGGTGCTCCGGCGCCTCGTCGCCACCGGCGTCACCATGCTGGTGGTCACGCACGAGCTGGCGGCCCTGCGGGGCATCGTGGACCGGATCGTCGAGATGGACGCCGGTCACATCCACTTCGACGGCACACCGGAGGGGTATGCCGAGCACACGGCACAGATCGTCCACGCGGCCTCGCACGGCCACCACCACGACCCGCCCCCGGCGCCCCCGGAGATCCTCCGCGGGCCCTACGACCCCGTGGCCCCCGTCGGGGAGGAGCGGTGATGGCCGACCTGCTCGCGCTGGACTTCATGCGCAACGCGCTGCTGGCGGCGCTGTTCGTCGGGCTGGCGGCTCCGCTAGTCGGCATCTTCCTCGTGCAGCGGCGGCTGTCGCTCATCGGCGACGGCATGGGCCACGTCGCCCTGGCCGGCGTGGCGGTCGGTGTGCTGACCGACCGCGAGCCGCTGCTCACCGCGCTGACGGCGGCGCTGGTGGCCGGCGTGGCCATCGAGATGATCCGGATGCGGGGCCGCACCAGCGGTGACGTCGCCCTGGCCATCATGTTCTACGGGGGCATCGCCGCCGGCGTGGTCATCATCAACAAGGTCGACGGAAGCCAGACGTCCAACCTCACCGGCTACCTCTTCGGTGCCATCACGACGACCACCCGGGAGGACCTGGTCGTCTTCGGTGTGCTCTCGCTCGCCATCGTCACCGTCACCACCGTGCTGCGGCAGCGGCTGTTCGCGGTGGCCGGCGACGAGGAGCACTCGCGTGCCAGCGGCCTTCCCGTGACGGCGCTGAACCTGCTCCTGGCCGCTCTCACCGCGGTGACCGTGGTGGTCGCCATGCGCGTGGTAGGCCTGCTGCTCATCAGTGCTCTCATGATCGTGCCGAACGCCGCCGCACAGCAGGTCGCCCGCAGCTTCCGCACGGCCACGTGGTGGGCGGTCAGCTTCGGGGTGCTGGCCTCGGTCGGTGGGGTGGTGACCTCGTTCTACGCCGACACGGCGACCGGCGGCACCATCGTGCTCCTGGCGATCGCCGTGTTCGCGGTGGTCATGCTGGGCAGCGCCGTGGCACGGCCGCTGCTCGCACGCCGGCACCGGATGGCCGAGCGGCATCCCCACGAGCACGGTCCGGGGTGCGGCCACGAGGCCGTGCCGCACGACGACCACGTCGACTACCTGCACGACGGTCATCTGCACGCGCCGCACGAGGGCCACTACGACGAGCACGCCGAGACACCCGACGACCGATCGACCGAACAGGTGACCCGATGACCGAGACCCGCCGCCGCCCGACGCGACAGCAGGCTGCTGTGACCGCCCGGCTCGAGATGACCGAGGACTTCACCTCAGCACAGGACCTGCACGCCCGGATGCGCGAGTCCGGGGAGAGCGTGGGCCTGGCCACGGTCTACCGCACGCTCACCGCGCTGGCGGCCAGCGGCGAGGTGGACGTGCTGCGCACCGACGACGGCGAGGCCGTCTACCGCATGTGCAGCACCGGTCACCACCACCACCTGGTCTGCCGCGACTGCGGGCGCACGGTCGAGATCGAGGGACCCACCGTCGAACGCTGGACGGAGCGCGTGGCCGCCGAGCACGGCTTCACCGACGTCTCGCACACCCTGGAGATCTTCGGCAGCTGCTCGGACCACTGACCCGCCGCCGGGCGGTCCGGCCGACCGCGGTCTCAGGTGTCGGAGCGGTCGACCGCTCCCCCGTAGCGGCGGTCGCGTGCGGCGTAGATCTCCACGGCGCGCCAGAGGTCGAGCCGGTCGAAGTCCGGCCAGAGCGTGTCGAGGAAGACCATCTCGGCGTAGGCGCTCTGCCACAGGAGGAAGTTGGACGTGCGCTGCTCGCCCGAGGAGCGCACGAAGAGGTCGACGTCGGGCATCTGCGGGTCGTAGAGGTGGCGGGCCACCGTGCGCTCGTCGATCCTGGACGGGTCCAGACGGCCCTCCGCGACCGCCTCGCCGATCCGTCGCGCGGCGTCGCCGATCTCGGCGCGGCCCCCGTAGTTGACGCACATCGTCAGAGTGAGCACGTCGTTGTCCCGGGTCAGCTCCTCTGCAGCCCGCAGCTCCTTGACCACCGAGCGCCACAGCCGCGGGGCGCGCCCGGACCATCGCACGCGCACCCCCCAGGCGTGCATCTCGTCGCGGCGGCGTCGGATGACGTCACGGTTGAAGCCCATGAGGAAGCGCACCTCCTCCGGAGAACGCCGCCAGTTCTCGGTCGAGAAGGCGTAGGCGCTCAGGTGGGTCACGCCGATCTCGATGGCGCCCGCGACCACATCGAGCAGCGATGCCTCGCCCATGCGGTGACCCTCGACACGGGGCAGTCCGCGCTCGTTGGCCCAGCGACCGTTGCCGTCCATCACCACCGCGACGTGCCGCGGCACGAACTGCGCCGGGATGCCCGGCGGGCGGGCGCCGCTGGGATGCGGGAACGGTGGCTGCACCTGCCGCATCATGCCAGACCCCGTCACCCTGTCAGGGAGGTCAGCCGAGGTAGCCCAGGGAGCGCACACTGCGCTCGAGGTGCCACTGCAGGTATGCCGCCACGAGCCCGCTCGCCTCGGTGCGGTGACGGGGGAGGCTGGCATCCGCGTCGGCCCAGTCGCCGCTCATGAGGGCCCCTAGGAGGGCGAGGGTCTCCGCAGCCGGGGCTGCAGAGCCGGACGGACGGCAAGCCGGGCAGACAGCTCCGCCGACGGCCACGTTGAAGGCCCGGTGCGGCCCCTGTGCCCCGCACCGAGCACAGTCGTGGAAGCTCGCGGCCCACCCGGCGATGGCCAGGGCACGCAGCAGGTAGGAGTCGAGCACCATCCGCGGGGTGTGGACCCCGGAGGCCAGGGCGGCCAGGGCCCCGGCCAGGAGCACGAACTGCTGCATCGCGGGCTCGTGCCCCCCGGTGAGCTGGTCAGCGGTCTCCAGCATGGCGTTGGCCGCCGTCCAGGCGTCGTAGTCGTGCGAGATCGCCTCTCCGTAGGACGCGAGCCCCTCGGCCTGGGTCACGGTGTCGAGGCTGCGCCCCTCGTAGCACTGCACGTCGACGACCATGCCGGGTTCGAGGCGGGCCCCGAACTTCGACTTCGTCCGACGCACCCCCTTGGCGACCACACGCACCTTGCCCCGGCCGCGCGTCAGCAGGGTCACGATGCGGTCGGCCTCCCCCAGCTTGTGGGTGCGCAGCACGATCGCGGCGTCACGGTAGAGGGGCATGTCCCCATTGTGGCCTGTCACAATGGCGCGCGTGCTCGACGACCGGACCCGCCGCGGCATTGCGACCACCCTCGCCGTGCTCTCCGCCCTCGCCCTCCTCGCCCTGGTGAGGGTCTTCCTGCAGAGCGAACGGGGGCAGGTCGTGGACAACCTGGGACGGGACACCGCAGCGGCCGGGACCGCCGCCGACTACTCGGAGGACTTCCTCACGGTCGTCTCCACCGGCTTCGTGGCGGCCTGTCTCGCGGCACTGCTCCTGGTGGCGGTGGTGCAACGACACTGGCAGTCGGCGGTGGGTGCGGTGGTGGTGGTGGGGGGCGCCAACCTCACGACGCAGCTGCTCAAGGACGTGCTGACCAGGCCCGACTACGGCGTCGACATCGGGGCCGGCAACAGCCTGCCCAGCGGGCACACCACCGTGGCGGCCTCACTCGGTGCGGCGGCCCTCCTGGTCACCCCGCACCGGTGGCGTCCCCTTGTGGCCCTGCTCGCGGCCGGCTACACCGCAGCCACCGGGGTGGCGACGCTGCTGGGCGGCTGGCACCGCCCGTCCGACGTCCTCGCGGCCGTGACCGTCGTCGCCGTCTGGAGCCTAGCGGTCTCCGCCGCTCTGCCGCTGAGGTCGCCGGTCGCCGCGGAGCACGGGCTGGAACAGCCGCCCCCCGCCGACCCGGCCGGGTGGCGGCGCGGCTGGGGCGAGGTCGCCGCCACCCGGCTGCTCGCCGTCGGCACCGCCCTCGGGGCGGTGGTCGCCGTCGGGGGGCTCGTGCTGGTGCTGGCAGGCTGGATCGGCCCGGGCACGCCCTCCGTGGTGCGGTACGTCGGCCCGGCGGCGGCGTCCTTCGCCGCCGCGTGCGCGCTGGCGTGGGCCACCCTGCTGCTGACACCACGCACTGACAATGTCGTACATACGTACTAACATCGGGTGTCATGAACGTGGCACTCCAAGGATCGTTGCTGGACCAGGCCGAGGACGTCGGGCTGCGCCCGCTCGGTGCGTCCGTCCGTCGCACGCACCTGTCGGACGGCGCCTGGCTGGACCTGCGCCCGGGCTGGGTCACCGGTTCCGACGAGCTCTTCGCCCGTCTGTCGCTGGGCGGACCCGCCGGGGTGCAGTGGCGTGGTGAACGACGGCAGATGTACGACCGCGAGGTGGAGACACCACGTCTGCTGCGCTTCTACCGGGAGGGCGAGCAGCTCCCCGACCGGGTGCTCGCCCAGGCGCGCGAGGCGCTGAGCCGGCACTATGCCGACGAGCTCGGCGAGCCGTTCGCGACGGCAGGGATGTGCCTCTACCGGGACGGTCGCGACAGCGTGGCCTGGCACGGTGACCGGTTCGGACGCGGCAGCGAGCGGGACACCCTGGTAGCGATCGTCTCCATCGGGGCACCCCGCGCCCTGGCCCTACGACCGCGTGGCGGCGGAGCCTCGGTGCGGCACGTGCTCGGCCACGGCGACCTCCTCGTGATGGGCGGGTCCTGCCAGCGCACATGGGACCACGCGGTCCCCAAGACGAGCCGGCCGGCGGGCCCGAGGATCAGCGTCCAGTTCAGGCCTCGCGGGGTGCGCTAGCTGTACTGACCACGGAGGTTGGGTACGGAACCGGGGTGTCGACGTGACATGAGGAAGACCTCCGAGTGAGGTGTGGAGCTGTCTAAGGAACCGCTCCTCA
>NZ_JAJSDQ010000014.1 GCF_021272345.1 Ornithinimicrobium sediminis
TGTGACGCCTCAAGCCGGACCCCGAACGCGATCTCCCACCGTGAGCACGACCCTCTTACGCACGACGCGCCCACGCCCAGGCCCGCGCACGAGGTGCGGTAAGACAGCCCCGCCGGGATCGGCACGCTCGAGCAGATCACCCACCTAGCCACCGCGCCGAAAGCAGCGCGGATCACCGAGTCCGCCGCCCGGCTGGCCGGCCACGCCCGCGACGCCGGGTGGACCCGCGAGGACTACCTGGCCGCCGTCCTGGAACGTGAGGTCGCCGCCCGCCACGCCTCCGGCGCCCGATTGCGCATCCGCCCCGCCAGCATGCCCGGCGCCAAGGACGATCGAGGACTTTCGACTTCCAGCACTAACCCAGCGCCGCGCCCCGATCCAGTGTCGAGCCTAAACTGGAGGCGGAGAACTAGAGAGGGCGACGGTGCAGGGTGAACGCTTGGGCACCATTCGTGCGCCCCGGCTCGCCTGCGTGTCTGTCGCCCAGGAAGGGAAGGGGACCACTGTGGCAGCCGCTCTCAGACACCAGCGGAGCATCCACGTCGACGCCCCGGTTGAGAGGGTCTTCGAGTATTTGGCTGATCCCGGTCACTTCGTCGCTGGGATGGCAGCCGATCATCATGCGAGCGTCGTGGCCGTGAACCGCGCGCAGGACGGATCGGTCGTCTCATTCGACGTCAAGTATCGCGAGATGGGCAGGGACAAGAGGATGGTCATGACAGCGGAGCAGCATGTTCCCAATCGTCGAATCGCGTACCGCTCCTCCGCGGGGCCGCTCCATGTGTTCACTCTCGAACCAGATACCGAGGGAACCACCTTGTCGTACGGCTGGGACGGGCCGAGGCTGCTCAAGATGCTAGATGCGGTCTTCGCGCACACAAACACGGACGTTGAGGGGGCGCTGGCCATCCACAAAAAGGGCATCGAATGCGCGCGCTGACGCGGTCTCCACCTGTCGACCAGACGAGCGGAAGTGGCGTCCAGCCAGGTGGTGTACGACGACCCCGGTCACCGTCTCCCCACCGGCTGTTGCATCACGTGGGCCTCCAGCGGTCTTCGTTGCGGTAGGAGCGGATGTCTCGTGGTGCAGGATGAGGTCGTGATCAACTGCGGCTCTCGCACTGACCTGAGAGGGCAGCGCCACGTCACTTGACGAACTTCTCGTCGTAGTCGCGATCGCTACTGTGGTGCTACTGAATCTCTACGCCTACCGCGCCTGGAAATCGGGTTCTGTAGGCGACTGGTTCTCGGCTGCGGTAGCCCTTGCGTCCCTCGTTCTACTACTCGGGGCGGACCATTCACTCGTCCTGCAGACACTGGGGTGGGTCGCCTTGCTCTTGTTGGGCGGGTATGGAGCCTTCGCTGGGCGGCGGCAGCGCCGGCGGAACGCCACCGTGGTTGAGTCAGGCGGCTGACTGCGGATCAAGCGCACGCGAGCCACCGCCCAGTGGCTACTTATGTCACAGACCGCTCCGGTCAGCGCAGGCTGGGTAAGGTGCCCGGTCGGACGCTCTTCTCGCGGCTGCCCACCGGCGTGCTGGTGTGGCGCCTTCATGGGATGCGTCCCGGCCGGGTGCCGTAGCGAGGCGTGGCTTCAAGAAGGGTCTGCTCTGCTCGAAGTAGCGTTGCCCGTCCTCGCTGACCAACAGGCACACAGCGGCGAGGGAGTTGGACGCGATGGACGAAGTCGTCATCGGGATGGATCCGCACAAGGCCTCGGTCACGATCGAGGCGAGGGACCGGCGGGAGGTGCTGCGGGCCACCGGCCGCTTCGGCACGGACACCCGTTCCTACCGGTCGATGCTGAAGGTCGCGGCGCAGTGGCCGCGGCGGGTCTGGGCGGTCGAGGGCGCCAACGGCATCGGCCGGCCGATCACCCAACGGCTGCTCGCCGACGGCGAACGGGTGCTGGACGTGCCGGCCAAGCTGGCCGCCCGGGCGCGGGTCTTCGACACCGGCCAGGGCCGCAAGACCGACGCCACCGATACCCACGCGGTCGTCATGGTCGCGCTCCGCGACAAGCACCTGCGCGAGGTCACCGTCGAGCCCGAACTGATCGTGCTGCGGCTGCTGTGCGACCGCCGTGACGAGCTGTCCCACGCCCGCGCGCAGGCGCTGAACCGGCTGCACAAGCTGTTCCTGCACCTGCTGCCCGGAGGGGCACCGACGAAGAAGTCCACCGCGCAGTACCGGGCGCTGCTGACCACGGTGCCCCCGCGGGGACCCGGTCGGTCAGACCCAGCGGCGCCTGGCCGCGGACCTGCCCAAGGACATCACTCGCCTGGACGCCCAGCTCAAGGACCTCAAAGCCGAGCTGAAAGAAGCGGTGCTGGCCCGCGGCTCGCACCTGATGGACATCCACGGCGTCGGCCCGGCCGGGGCGGCGCGGATCCTGGCCGACGTCGGCGACGTGGCCCGTTTCCCTGACCGCAACCACTTCGCCTCCTGGACCGGCACCGCACCGATCGACGCCTCCTCCGGAGCGCACACCCACCACCGACTCTCCCGGGCCGGGAACCGGCGGCTGAACCACGTGCTCTACATCGCTGGCATCGTGCAGCTGCGCAACGACACCAGCTTCTTCGGATGACCCCACTTCTCCCGTCCTCCGGTCATGATCATGTCGTCGTCCGTGGGCAAACAGTCAAGACGCCGCTGGGAGGGTCGTTCTAGGCTTGGGAGTACGCCCTCCACTTCGCCGATGGCGACCTGCTAATCGGCGGAGTGCTCCCCTTCCGCGATCTTGAGGCTACAGTCACGTCGCTCTGCAACTGGCTCAGAGCGACATCGCTAAGGCAGCGTCGCAGCCAATCGACGGAGACCCGTGTGACGGAGTACCCGCTTGACGACGGATAGGCGGGCATCCCTCGGTGTCCCGCAGGGCCGTCGGGGTCTAGGGATCTCACTTGGTGCGCGCTCGGCGGCAGTAGTGCGTCTCTTGTTGCCCTGAACGGCCGCGGTCAGCACCACCAGGATGTGGCAGAAGACGAAGGATGTCGCCCTCCCTACTCCTCGAGACCGCACCGCCGCGACGTCCGCCCATTCGAGCGCGTTTCTGGAATGGCGCTCATTCTTTGGTGCGATCCGCGACAGGGCCGTGGCCGGGGCAGAACACTCGTACCGGGAGATTGGCAAGCGCGTGGCGTGACCTGTCCGCCAGGGCAGGGTCTGTTGCTAGGCCGCGTGGCTTGAACCGGACCAGTCCGCCGTCGGGGCTGGTGCGGGCCGCGTCACCGATGAGAGCGACGTCATGCCAGATGAATGCATAGTGACCAGGGGTGTGCCCGGGGGATGGCACGGCGGTCAAACCGGGAGCGATCACGGTCTCCCCGCGCATTGCGACGGTGCCCTGAGGCAGATTCGCCAGACCCAGGAGTGCCATCATGCACCGGCGGAACCAGGGTCCTGGCACCTTGCGAGTGCGCAATATTTCTGCATCGTCAGCTCCGAGCCACACGGTTGCTTGTGTCCGATGTCGCCATTCGGCCGCCGAGCGTGAGTGGTCCTGGTCATAGTGAGTCAGCAAGATGTCCGTCAAGTCGTAGGGAGACCGCCCAGAGGCTCTCAGTTCGCGGGCCACCGGGTCCATCTGGAACGAGGGGCCGGGATCGACGAGAAAGACCCGCCTGCCATCGTCGATCAGGTAGGAGTTGCACCCCCACGAGCTCGATGATTCCATCGCCCACAGGCCGGACCGAAGCAGAAGCATCCTTGCCTCCTTCGCTTGTCCTCAGTCTACGCGCCGCGCCGGGACTCGTCCCTCTTCGGCTTCGAGCTGGTTGGTACTGCGTTGGAGGGATCTCGATGAGGAACGCCGTCGTCGACGCGGCAATAGCGTGCGACCACGCTCCTGGCGGCAAGGTGGTGCATACGATTCTTGGGATTCACGGCGGTAAGTCAGTGGCTTAACGAACCACATCGGCGTACGGCCCCCTAGGGCTGGAGAAGACCGGCGGAGGGCACGGCGCCGTCAGCAGGGGCCCTGCCGCGTCGACCGTGACAGGCTGTCAGTTGGTCAGGAATCGGACCAGGAGCGGACCGACCCGCTCCGGAAACTCGTAGTGAGCCAGGTGACCCGCGCCTTCTAGCTCGTGGTACTCCATGTCCGGGAGCAGGTTCCGCAGCCTGCCGATCGGCTCGGGGGGAAGCTTCTGGTCCAGGGTGCCCCACATGAGCAGGACGGGGATGCGCTGGTCCTTGACGCCTTGGTAGCAGGCGGTCGCGTCCTGCAGGGCGTCGCCCCTGAGGTTTGCCAGGATGGCTCGACGTTTTCCGCGGAAGCGGAACTGCTCGAGGACGTCGGGCTGGAGCGCCGCCCTGGTCTCGACGTCCACGACGGCGTCGGAGAGGTCGGCGAGCTTGGCGTCGCTCAGGACACGCATGAGGAGTTCTCCCAGGACCGGGGTCCTGATTAGCCGGACCGCCACGCCCCGTGAGCCCGGCACCTCGTCGAAGAGTGGTGCTAGCAGGGCGAGCCTGCGAACCCTTCCCGGCTTCTCCGAGGCGAAACAGGTGGCGATGCTTCCTCCTTGGGACGTTCCCACCGCGTGGACCGGGCCCGAGATATCCAACCGCTGCAGCAGCTCCTCGAGTTGGGCGTTGTAGAAGCGGCGGTCATAGGTGCGCCGTCTCGGCCTGTCCGAGAGTCCGTGCCCGAACAGGTCGTACCTGAGCACCCGGAGTCCGGCTCCGGTCAGGGCGCCGGTCGTCCGGTCCCAGGTCACGTATGGTGCGGCGTTGCCGTGGATCAGGACGACAGTCTCGGCGTCCGCGTCGCCTTGGAGTTCGTAGTGCGTGAACCCCGCCGAGAGTTCCAGGAAGTTGCCGGGCAGACCCCGTCGCACCTCCGCCGTCAATTCCTGCCTTTTCGCGAACATCGCGACCAGCAACCTCTCAGCAGCCCCGACACCATCCACAGTACTCCGTCCCAGTGAACGTTGCTCGCTTCGCCAGAACGTGCCGACGCCTCGTGGCGGGCTGACTGGGCACCAAACCTGCTTGCGGCGGATCCGTGTGCTTGGTCAGGTGCCGGATGCCATGTAGGCGGCAAGGATGTAATTGGGGTGACGGTCTAGGTTCTTGCGCGCTCGGTCGTAGCGCATGGTGGTGCGGGGATCGGCGTGGCGGGCCGCGATCTGGACGTCGCGCAGGTCCACGCCGGCGTCGAGCATCGTGGTGACGAACGTGTGCCGGAGCATGTGCGGGTGCATCCGGGGAAGGTTGATCCCTGCCTCGTCGGCCAGATGGTGCAGGCGACGGGTCGCGGCGTGCCGGTCCATCCGCCCGCCCTGCCGGTTGCGCAGGATCGGCCCGTCCTCGCGGTGGTCGACGGCACGTTCAATGGCACGCTGCACGGCGGAGGGCAGCGGGGTCAGGACGACCTTGCCGCCCTTGCCACGCACCTTCAGTACCCGGTGGCCGTGCTCCTCGCGCAGGTCCTGGATGTTCGCGCCACAGGCCTCGAAGATGCGCAACCCGAGCAGCCCGAGCATGGTGACGAGGGCGAAGTTGTTGATGTTGACGCTGGCCCGACCCGCCTGCAGCATCGCTTCGAACTGCAAGTGCGACAGGCCCAAGGTGGGTGACTCCGCCGGCACGTGCGGCCGGCGGACGTGGTCGGCCGGGGAAGCGGTCAGGACACCGTCGATGACGGCTGTGCGGTAAAACCCGATCACGACGGACAGCCTCCGGGAGATCGTGGACGGTTGTTCCGGCGGGTCTCCTGCATCCACCGCACGTACAGCTCGACGTGCACCCGGTGGGCGGTCAACGGGTACATGCCCCGTTGAGTGCACCAGGTCAGGAAGGCACGAAGGTCGGACTCGGTGTGGGTGCGAGTCTGGCCGGTGTAGCGGGCCAGGTGGGCGGCGACGGCCTGGCGCAGTGCGGCATCTGCGTGGTCGATGACGCTCACGGGGACAAGGGCAGCGGAGGGCTGGGTTGTGGTCATGAACCATCGTGCCGCCACCGCGGCACCGGCCGTCAAGGACGACTTGACGCCCCGCCCGCCGTCAAGAGACACTTGACGAGTGGAGGTCCCGCCATCGGCTCGCAAACACGAGCTCGAGGACGCTGACATCCAGCACGCCTGGAGGAATGCCATGCGCCTGGTCGAGTACGAGTACCTGGGTGAGGACCGCCTTCTGGTCATCGGCCCTGACCGTCACGGCCGGCTGCTGGAGCTGGTCGCCGTGCCCGCTGAAGCACCGGTCCGCATCATCCACGCCGACCAACTACGACCGAAGTTCTACGACTACCTGAGATGAGGTGAAGCAGCACATGAGCACAAGGACCCGCCCCGAGGAGACCGGTCTGGACGAGCTAGACCCGGGCACGAACCCCGCCCGCGACGCCGTCCACTTCCGCCGCATCCAGACCGCCCGCGCCAACCTGAGCGCCGCCGAGGACGACCTGCGCGAAGCCGTCCAAGCCGCCCGCGACGCAGGTGACTCCTGGACCATCATCGGCGCCGCTCTGAACATCACCCGGCAGGCAGCCCAGCAACGATTCGGGGGAAACTGACCTACTCGGGCAGCGGCAGAACAGGACGTTGACCCGCACCCTGATATGGCTACACTTGTGGCTATGACGGTGGATGCTGCGATGGCCTTGCGAGATGTGAAGAATCGCCTGTCCGAGGTGGTGGACCAGGTCGAGCGTGAGCATGACCGGGTTGTCATCACTCGTCACGGCAAGCCTGCGGCGGTGGTCATCAGCGCCGACGACCTCGAGTCGTTGGAGGAAACGCTGAAGGTCGTGAGCCGTCCCAAGCTCATCACCCAGGTCCGAGACAGCCTTGCCGAGCTCGCGGCCGGCGAGGCCGAGGTCCTCAGCAAGGAAGAAGTCCTCGCGACGCTGCGCACCTGATGGTGGAGCCGTACGACGTCGCGTGGACGCCGACGGCCAAGCGCGCTCTGCAGCGCCTGCCCGAGAAGGTGGCGACGGCGGCCATCGAGTTCATCTACGGTCCCCTCGCAAGCAATCCGCAGCGCGTCGGCAAGGCCTTGCGCTTCGACCTTGAAGGGCTGCACAGCGCTCGACGTGGTGACTACCGGATCATCTACCGGGTCGATGAGCGCGTGACCATCCTCGCAATCGAGCATCGTGCGGACGTCTATCGATGACGACCCCCAGCCGCAACGGGGTGTTCCGCAGAACACGTCGAGTCAGTCAGTAGAGCGACCCATCGCGGCTACTAGGAGACTTCTGTTCAGGATCGGGTCGGGCCAGCCTCGGGGGACTGCTGCAGTCGCGGGGTGCGCGCTGATCGCGCCAACATCCCGGTGTTGTCGGAATGCCGGGATAGGGAACGGGACGCCGCGGAGGCGGTCTGCTGCCACCGCACTGGCGGCCCGTCACGGAAGGGCGCACACGAACGCTGCTATAGCGACCCGGATGCAGTCTGTGATGTGAGGATGAGCGCATGACGACCCAGAACCTGCTTGAACGCTTGGGCCACCTCTCGACGACCAGTCTCGTTGACGCCACGCCCACCTTGCGCATCCTGCCGCCCAGCTTGCGTCCCCTCGTGCCTGGTCGTCACCTCGTGGGCCGCGTCGTCACGGCCAGGGCCAACCGAGACCTCATGTCCGTCATCCACGCCCTCCGGGACTCCGGGCCGGGGGACGCCCTCGTCGTGGACGCCGGCGGGGACGACCGGGCCGTCGCGGGAGAGCTCTTCGGCACCGAGGCACTGCGGCGGGGTCTCGCCGGACTGGTCATCCATGGTCGGTCCCGTGACACCACCACGCTCGCAGGGCTGTCGATCCCGGTCTGGTCGACTGGGGTGGCCCCGAGTGCGTATGCCGCGAACTCCCTCCCGGAGACCGGCGTCACCCTGTCGCTCCAGGGTGTCCGGGTGGACCAGGGCGAGCTCATCGTCGGAGACGACGACGGGCTCGTCGTCGGCTCGGAGCAGGAGCTTGATGCGGCCGTGGACGAAGCAGAGGCGATCGAGGCCAAGGAGAAGGCGCTTCAGGCACGGATGCTCGACGGCGCCTCCCTCTTCGAGGTCATGAACTACGACGAGCACCTCGCTGCGCTCCGCGACGGGCGTCCTGGAGGACTGGCCATCGGCTGACCCCTCGGGGAACTGCCGTCGAGCCGTCGATGGTGGCGACCGCCATGATGGGTGGGACGCTGGCACCATGGTCCGGGCTCGACGTCGGCACGCTGACCGCAGGAGGTTCGACATGACCAGGTTTGCCCACCGGGCCCAGCGCGTGCAGCCCTCGGCGATCCGTGAGTTCCTCTCTCTCGCGGGCGATCCGCGGATCACCTCCTTCGCCGGCGGGTACCCCGACCCGAGACTCTTCCCCATGGCCGAGCTGCACAGCATCTACGACGACCTGCTCTCGGCGGGCAACGCGTCGGCGCTGCAGTACACGGCTTCGGAGGGGCTGCCCGTGCTGCGGGCTCTCGTGGCTGCCCGGCTCACCGCCGACGGCATGCCGTGCACCGCCGAGGACGTCCTGATCACCCAGGGCGGGCAACAGGGCCTGGACCTGACGGCCAAGCTGTTCATCGACCCCGGTGATGTCATCGTCACTGAGCGGCCGACCTTCCTTGGTGCGCTCATCGCCTTCAACCCGTGCGAGCCCGACTACCGCTCGGTGCCCATGGACGAGGAGGGAATGGACACCAGCGCCCTCGAAGAGGTCCTGCGCCACACCGGGCGGGTCAAGCTCATCTACACCGTTCCCGACTACCAGAACCCGACGGGCCGCACGATGAGCCTGGCGAGGCGGCGTCGACTCGTCGAGCTCGCCGAGGAGCACGACGTCGTCATACTTGAGGACACGCCCTACCGGGAGCTGCGGTACGAAGGCGAGCGCCTGCCGACGATCAAGAGCCTCGACACCAGCGGCCGGGTCGTCCACCTGGGCAGCTTCTCGAAGATCCTCGCGCCCGGGCTCAGGCTTGGCTGGGCCCTCGCGGCGCCGGAGATTCGGGAGAAGCTCTCCCTGCTCAAGCTCGCCGCGGACACACAGAACGGCACGCTCAACATGCGCGCGGTCGCGGCATACCTCAGCGAGTACGACATCGAGAGGCACGTCGCCGATATGCTCCCGACCTATCGGCACAAGCGAGACCTCATGCTCGCGACCATGGAGGAGCACTTTTCGGCCGGGATCACGTGGACCCGGGCTCAGGGTGGCCTCTTCACCTGGGCGACGTTCCCGCAGCGGCTCGACATCGCGGCCTTCCAGCGCGACGTCCTCATGCCACGCGCGGGGGTCCTCGTCGTGCCGGGTACGCCATTCTTCGCCGACCGCCCCGAGGCCAACCACGCTCGGCTGAGCTTCTCCGGGGTGCCTGACGAGCGCCTCGTCGCCGGTGTGCGCGCCATGGGCGAGCTGCTGGCGGAGGCCCTGGCCTGAGGTAGGCAGTGGATCTCAGCACGGAGCCGTGGATCCATCATCAGGTCGACCCCGCCATCAGGAAAAAGAACGCCTGCGGCCGCAACTCCCAACGCCTCAAAGCACAGGACGAGCCGGGTGTCACAGGAGTCGCTAGACGCCCCAACAGTCCGTTCCGTCAAGGTCCACCATAAGACGCCGCAGGTGGCTCGACTCCCTCAGGAACTCAATAGCGTGCGACCATGCTCCTGGCGGCATGAGCGTGAAAATCCGCTCACGCCCCTGACGGGGCGCTAGGGCCCGTACACGTTCTCGGAGATTGTCGTGGCGTTCTCTGGCGGGTCCTGTCCGTCAGAGACCACGGTGAAGCCTCCGGCGGGGCCACGGACAGTCAGTGGAGGAATGTCTGAACACCCCACAACCCAGTCCACGTCGTCGGGATAGACGAGCAGGCAGACCCCGTCGTCTTCCGTGCGAGTGAGCCATAGCTCTGCGCCCTCGTACTCGCCAACCGACCGGCTCGAGTCAGGCACGACCTCGACATCATCCGGGAACGCAACGACCTCCGGCACCGAGTCCTTGGGCTCCCTGTCGCGGTCGAGATCGCTGAACCCGCCCGAGGACGCACACGAAGCCAGCACTGCCGCAAGGGTCGTCGTCAGCGGGGTCGCCCAGATCCATCGTCGAAATGGCACTCGTCCCTCCTCGTTGCGGGGCCGTGATCCACGACACTATTCGATGCCTTGCCAAGTGGCATGCTGGCCTCAACACGACGGTGAGCGAGCGCAGCGCGAAGGCCCCTCCCTAGATGAGCGACCTGCGGCATGTGCGTGCGTCTCTGCGTGGCCGTTCTGCTCCGTCATTCCCGGCGCGTATGACGCTGGGCGTCGAGTGGGGAGAACGGGGCGGCCCGTCGGCGACCCCTCACAGGGCATGCTACGTTCGAAGACAAGGTCGGGAACCTGGCCCCAACTTTGAATCTGAAGATGCGCTGGGCGCATCAGGGGAGGTCAGAACATGAGGAAGACAATAGTGGCCATTGGCGCGGCCATGGGGATGGCCGTGAGCATGGCGGGAACGGCATCGGCAGCGACCACCACCATCCCGGAACCGACCGTCATCTACTCGGCCGGTGATCCGGTTGTGGAGACTACCTCGCTGGACGGGGTCGGGTCGCTATTCATCAGCACCCCGTTGTCCGGTGACAAGGCCACCGTGGGCGTCACCGATGCGGGCAACATTACCCTCGGCGAACTCGAAAGCCTGTCGTACCGCAGCCTGCGGGAGGCTGGAGCGCTGCAGCAGACTGTCTCGCTCAACATCACCGTATCCCCGTGGGCTGGCACGTTCGTCTACGAGCCGGTCTACGACTCGGCCTACACCGTCGAGACCGGGGTGTGGCAGACCTTCGAGTCGATCGGCGACACGGGCGGGTGGTGGAAAACTGGGGATGGACCGACCTTCACCTCGTTCGCCGAGCAGATCGAGGGGTTCGAAGACAGCGTCATCACCTCGATCAGCGTGAACCAGGGATCAGGCAACCCGGGGCTGATGACCTACACCGACTGGGTCGAGGTCAACGGTGAGAGGTTTGACTTCGAGCCGCTGGTGCTCACGAAGGACGACTGCAAGGACGGCGGCTGGGAAACCAACTTCGACGTTGGACAGTACAAGAACCAGGGCCAGTGCGTGAGCGAATTCGCTCGCGCCGAGTAGCACTCGCCGTTCCCTGCGATGCCCCGACCGTCACGGTCGGGGCATCGCTTTTTCGAAGCAGGCCGTCATCGATACCCACGTCACCGGCGCGCCCGCCGCCCTGACCGAAGTCCGCAACTGGGCGCACCCGACGTTTGGGCGTTTCCCCAGGGGACTACCGGCGACTCGGCGCTTGTCTGGGGCAACAGCCGGCGGTGTGACTCATGGGACGGCGGGGTCAGATCGAGACGATCTCGGACTCTGCAGGCAGAGCGGGTGCGCCGGTGGTCCGGAACGCGATGGGCAGTCCTTTTGCGTGGTCCCAGTTCGTGGTGTCGGTGGCCTGGATGTGCAGGTGCGGCTGGGTGCTGTTGCCAGAGTTGCCGCACGCGCCGACGACGGTGCCTTCTGGCACGTGGTCGCCGACGGTGACGGTGACGGAACCCTGCTGGAGATGGGCGAGGAGGATGTACGGCCCGCGCTCGTCAGTGGCGATGACGACGTGGTTGCCCGCGATGGCCGCCGGGCCGCCTCGGACGCGGCGCGCTTGGCCGAGCATGTAGGGCAGCAGGGTCAGTTGCGAGCGTCTGGCTTTGGGGTCGGGTTCGCCGTCGTGGGCGATGACCACCCGGCCTGGGCAGGGGGCCCGGATGGGAGCACCGAAGCCGACGAAGGTTTCGGGCGCCTCCGTTGCCACGGCCGCCCGCCAGGTCCATGGCGCCGAGCGTCCGTGCTCGTCAACGGGGATGAAGTCGATGGCGTACGTGGTGCCCATTAGGTGTGTTCCGTGGCTGGGCACCCGGCGCGCGGGGCTGTTACGCGTCAACCAGCGGCCAGAGAACGGGTAGGCGAGCAGGACCAGCCCAGGCTCCCACCGTGCGCTTGCGCTCATGCCCCAAAGTGTCGCACCAACGGTCAGCGCAGCCTCCGAAAGGACGCCCAGCTCCCGGCGGAATGACGTGCTGCGCGCGTCTGTACGCGGGAGGGTCGGGATCTCCCGGAACTTGACGCTACCGGTCCCTCGTCTTGCCTGGACTTGTGAACTGGCCTCGTGCAGTCCGAGGGGGCGCGAGATGGCTGGCGACGTGAGAGCGGAGCCAGGTGTCGGGGCGTAGTGCCTGCGGCAATAGCGTGCCACCACGCTCCTGGCGGCATTACCGGATGGAGCGCCGGTCGTCGGTGCCATAGGCCGAGCGGGTGCAGTACCCGGAAGGTGTCCTCTCGGAAGCACTCGCGTTTCGGCCGATCCCGCCCCCCGGGGAAGGGTCAACTGAGGCGGGCACAATGGCGGCTATGAGCAGCACCCGAAACGCCCCGGCTCCCGCCCACGTCGTCCTGGTTCCTGGCTTCTGGCTCGGGGCTTGGGCGTGGGACGACGTCGTTGCCCACCTGCACCAATCTGGTGTCACGGCGCTCGCCCTCACCTTGCCGGGCCTCGAGCCCGAGCAAACCTGTGGCGGTTACCGAGCCTTCTCGCCATGCAGGGGAGTGACCGTGCCGACACCTCGGAGCGCGTCGATCTGGGCCTGCAGGCGGTCGGCGATGGCGCGGTCTCGCTCGGCCGTCGCGGCCTGGTACCGCAGGGCCATGGTCGGGGTGGTGTGCCCGAGGCGGTGCTGCATCTCTCGCACGGTGGCGCCCGACTGCGCTCCCAGGGTTGCGGCCGTCCTGCGCAGATCGTGCCAGTGCAGCTCCGGCTTGCCGATGACCTCGCGCGCGGCATGGAAGCCGTAGGCACGCTTCGTGTATGACCTGTCGCCGCGGCGCTCGACACGCTCCTGACGCCCGTACAAGGCCGACGGGGCGAGGAGCTCTCCGTCGCGGCCGGGGAACAGAAGCGCGTCGCGGCCGCGAACGGGGTGCGCCGCCAGGTGCTCGCGCAGCGCGAGCACGACGAGCGCCGGCATAGCGACCTCACGCTTGCCGGCAGCGGTCTTCGGGGCGTTCGTGGTCTTGGCCCCTCCGGCACGGACCGCGGTCCTCGCGACGGACACCACGCCTGCCTCGAGGTCGACGTCTCGTCGGCGCAGGGCAACGGCCTCGCCGAAACGCAACCCGCACAGCCCGCACAGCAGTGTCAGGGCCCGATGCTGGGGCGGCATGGCGTCAGCCAGGGCCAGCAGCTCCGCCAGGGTGAGCACCTCGGGCTCTCTCGCCACCGTGGTGCGCCCTCCCGCCTTGATGCGGCAGGGGTTGCGCAGAATCAGCTCGTCCTGCTCCGCCTGGGCCATGACGGCGACGAGGACCTGGTAGGCATGGGCGCGAGCGGTCGGCGTCCGATCGCCGTACGACTGGAACCACGAACGGATCAGGCTCGCTGAGATCTCCGTCAGGGGAGTGTCACCGAAGGTCGGCACGAGATGGCGTTCGATGGCGGTGCGGTAGCTGGCGCGCGTCGTGGCCCGGAGGTCGTGACGGCCGGCCAGCCACCCCCGGGCGTAGGTGGAGAAGACGCTCCGTCGGCGCTCCAGCTCGGCCAGCTCGGCGGCGCGCAGCCTCGACGCTGGCGGCGACCAGGAGCCCGCGCTGATGAGTCGTCGTTCGTCGGTGAGCCAGGCCTCGGCGTCCAGGCGAGTGTCGAAGGTGCTCGGGGCGTTGTGGAGGGCGGTGTCCGGCCCGGTGTACCGAGCCCGGTACCGCCTGCTCGGCAGTCGGGTGATCTGACCGAACGACCGCTTGCCCATGTGGTCCCTCCGGCCTTGTCCGTGTCGGATACGTGTCGGATGAGAGGCTATCAGTGCCCGCTTGTGTCCTCCCATGTCGTCCACATCGCGGTCGCGTAGACGCAGTTCAGGGCGCTATGGCGCAGGTGGGGACGTGAAATGCACGAAAAGCGCGACACGCCGGCAATTCTTTTCGAGTCCCTTCACGTCCACCGTCGCAGGATGTCCACCCGCCGGGTTCGTCCTCATGATCGATCACCTCGTCCCTTGTATGTTGCCGTGGTGAAGGCTGTGGTCTACGACCGGTACGGGTCCCCCGATGTACTGCGTGTCGAGGACGTCCCGGTGCCGTCGCCCGGTGCCGGTCAGGTGCGGGTCAGGGTCGCTGCGGTCTCGGTCAACCTCAGTGACTGGGAGGGGCTTCGCGGGTCGCCGGCGTACGCGCGCATGGGCGGGGTGCGTTCTCCGGCTCGGCGGACGCTGGGGTCGGACATCGCGGGCGTCGTCGACTCGGTCGGGGAGGGGGTGAGCCGCTTCCGTGCTGGAGACGAGGTGTACGGCGACAACCTGGCTCTGATGGGGGGCTTCGCCGAGTACGCGCTCGTGCCGGAGTCCGCACTGGCCCTCAAGCCTGCACAGCTCACGTTCGCCGAGGCCTCGACGATCCCGCAGGCGGGCGCCATCGCCGTGCAGGGCACCGCAACGGCAGTGCCGGAGGACCGGTTCCTCATCAACGGTGCCGGCGGCGGTTCAGGCTCTTTCGCCATCCAGCTGGCCAAGCGCCTCGGTTGCCACGTCACGGGAGTCGACAACAGTGCCAAGCAGGACTTCATGCGGTCGGTCGGGGCGGACGAGGTGGTCGACTACCGCAAGGAGGACTTCACCCGGAGCACCCAGCCCTACGACCGGATCCTGGACCTGGTCGCGCACCGTTCCGTGTTCGCCTACCGGCGCGCGCTGGCACCCCGCGGCACGTACCGGTGTGTGGGCGGGTCGGCTCGCGCCCTGCTGCGCGTCGCCACCGTCGGCGGGCTGGTGGGGAGGCTGGCCGGTCGCTCGATCGGCATCTTTGCCGTCAAGCAGGGACCGGCCCACTTCGAGCCGCTTGCCGCCCTCTGCGTCTCCGGAGAGGTCACGATCCACATCGACCGCACCTTCGCACTCGACCAGGTGCCCGCCGCCCTTGCGCACGTCGGCGAGGGCCGCGCCCTCGGCAAAGTCGTCGTCAGCCCGGCCTGACACTGCGAGCGGACCTCGCACGACGTTCCGGCCATGGGCTGACGGGTCGGTTCCTACGTGCGGTGGGGACCGCGCCGGCGGGCCTGCCGAGGCCCAGGGTCATGACGGTCGTAAGGGCTGCCGCAGAGGTCGCGCTGCAGACGCAGGTCGTCGCGCAGGCGATGCGGGATCGGCAGGTGACGAACGGTCAGCTCGGTGACGTAGGCCTCCATGGTCTGCAGGAGCGCGTGTTGGGCCTTGACCAGGTCCTGCAGGGTCGCCGGTGCCATCCGACGGGCCAGCACATGCTGACGAGCCCTGCGCACCTCTGCGGCCAGCTCGGTCAGGCTTCTCGGCGACTCTCCGCTGGGCACCGTCGGGCTAACCTTCATCTGGCACCACTCCACTCGGTTGCCGAGGCCGCTGAGGGAGGCACGACCTGGGAATAACAGTACGCGTGTCGTGAGCGCCGGGGGTTCCACCGGTGTGCGGGAGGTCCGTCCTGGCGGTGAGCCGGCATGCGTGGCCCCGAATCGGCCCCACAGCAGAGGTCTAGGCCGCACCATGGACCGGTGACCACGGAAGCCCCCGTGCCGGAGGACCTCGCCCGTGCGGATCCGGTGGTGCCGGAGCGGCTGGTCTCTCGCGTCCTGCACGCGCCGACGGCTGGGGTGGTCGTCATCAGCGCGCCCTTGGGGTACGGCGCGACGACACTGCTCGCGGAGGTGGTCCGACGCAGCGCGGTCCGGGTCGCGTGGGTCTCGATGGTGCCGGACGACCCGTCACCTGACCGGTTCTGGCGCCGGTTCATGACGTCGGTGCGCGGGGCGGGGGTCGAGCTTCCCTTGGTCCTGGACCCCACCGACCCGGGGTGCGCCCAGGCGGTTCTGGACGGGGTGGAGCGTTCCGCCGACCTCCTGGTCGTCAGCCACTGGTGGCGTCCGAGGGCCTGTCCGACGGCTGCCCGCCGCGAAGGGTGGCGTGGCTGTCTCTGGACCGCCGCACCGAGCCGGTCGAGTTCTGGACCTACGTGGTGGCGGCGTTACGGCGGGACGGCGTGGACCTGCCCGCCGAGCTGCGCTGCCCGTCCGAGCCCGGTTCTCTCTTCCTCGGTTTCCTGGAGGAGCTGGCCGCAGCCGTGCGGGCCGGCGACGACTCGGTCCTTCTCGTGCGCGACCCCTCCGACGCGGTGACCGACCCTCGCGTGCTTCGCCAGTTCGGGCTGCTCCTGCGCAAGACGGGGCCGGCCCTTCGGCTGGTGTTCACGACCGGCCGTTCCCCGTCCACGGGGCTGGAGAGGCGGCGCTCACGCGGTGCCGTCTGAGCGTGTGCCCGGCTCACGTGAGGGCACCGCGGACGCACGTCCGTCGCCCGCCTCGGAGCGGCGCTCAGAGCGCCAGCAGCCCGTCGACGACCTCGACGAGGTCCTGCCCGAGGACGTCCGCGGGCAGGAAGACGTCTCCGGGCTCGCCCTCGAGGCGGGAGCACCAGCCGGCGAGGGCGCCGACCTTCTTGGCTCCGTGGCAGTCCCAGGCGTGGACGGCGACCAGCGCCATGCGGTCCAACGCGCAGTCCAGAGTCTTCGCGGCATAGCGGTAGACGTCAGGTGCGGGCTTCCACACGCCGACATCGTTCGAGGTCACGACCTGGTCGACGTAGGACTCCAGACCCGCCCCGGCCAGGAACGAGCGCGTGTTGTCCGGGTCGCCGACGGTCAGGCAGCCGATGGTGACCCCGGCCTCGGAGAGCCTCCGCAGCGCCGGCTCGGCGTCCGGGAACGCCGGGACCGTCGCGAAGCCCTCCAGGACGTGGGCCACGGCGTCGTCGGTCAGTGCGTGCCTCGTCTCGGTGTGCAGCGCCTGGCGGGCCGTGGCGGTGAAGTCGGCGACGTCACCGGCAAGGGTCAGCGCCATCGCATCGCGTTGGAACCGCATGAAGAACGGCCCTAGCACCCCCGCGGGCTGGCCGACCTCCTCGAGCCTGGCCCCGATGGGGTCGAGGTCGAGCAGCGTCTCGAGAACATTGAACACAACGGCATCGACGCGACCAGCCATGTGGGACTCCTCCATCTTCGCGGGGTGCCGGACCTGGTGGTGTCCTCACCGTACCTCCGGTGCCGGCGCCATGCGCGCTACCGCGCGAACACGTTCTCGGAGACTCTCGTCGCGCTCTCCGGCGGCTCCTCACCGTCGGGGACCACCGTGAAGCTGCCCGCCGGGCCGCCCACGTTCACCGGCCCACGGTCGGAGCATCCCGCCGCCCAGTCCTCCTCGTCGGGGTAGACGAGCAGACACACCCCGTCGGCTGCGGTCCGCACCAGCCAGAGCTCCACGCCCTCGTGCGTGCCCACCGACCGGCTCGAGTTGGCGACGATCTCGACACCCTCGAACACAGCCACCTCGGGCAGCGGGTCGTTCGGCTGGGGGTCGCGGTCGAGGTCGCTGAAACCCCCGATGGACGCACAGGCGGCCAGCACCGTGGTGGCGGTCGTCAGCACGGCTGCCGTGCCGGCTCGTCGGATCAGCATTCCCCGTCCCAGCTGTCGCGGTCGTCGTCCGCGACATTACCGCCGCCGTGCCCTCGCGGCGCGAGAGCCCGGGTGACGCCGCTGTCGGCGCAGCGCCGACCGGCGTAGCCTTCGAGGACGAGGTGAGGCCACGATGACGACGGCGCCGACCACGCGGCACACGACCTTCTCGCCGGACGGCACCGAGGTTGCCCGGTGGTCCAGCGGCCCAGGACCGCCCCTGCTCCTCGTGCACGGCGCGATGTCGGACCACCGCCGCTGGCGGATCCTGCCCTACCTCGAACCGCAGGTGACCGTCCACGCGATGGACCGTCGGGGCCGTGGACAGAGCGGGGACGCCCCGGCTGGTCCCTGGACCGGGAGGTCGAGGACGTCGTGGCCGTGGTCGAGGACATCGCGACCGAGTCCGGGTCCGCCGTGGACGTGCTGGGCCACTCCCTCGGGGGCCTGCTGGCGTTGCGTGCGGCTCGTGCGACCTCCAGCATCCGCCGGCTCGTCGTCTACGAGCCGTCCGTCAACGAGCTCGCGTCGTCGCCCGGCACCATCGCTGTCATCGAGGGACATCTGGCCCGGGGCGACCGGACCGAGGCGGTGCGCTCCCTGATGCGTGAGGTCGTGCGCATGCCCGAGGACGAGATCACCTACCTGGAGTCGCTGCCCTCGTGGGCCACCCGGCTCGCCGCCGCGCACACCCTGCCCCGGGAGCTGGGCGCCGACCTGGTCATGGACCCCGGCGATCTGCGCCGGATCACCGTGCCGGTTCTCGACGTCCTGGACGGGGACAGCCCGGCGGTCCCTCAGGCCGCGGCCCGCATCCTGGCGTCCACCGTGCCGCACCACCGGCTGCTCGTGCTCGAGGGTCAGCAGCACGTGGCCGACCAGCTCGTCCCCGAGGAGTTCGCCCGCCATGTGCTCGACTTCCTGGCCGACGACCGCCCATGATGCGCAGCGCCGGCGCGGTGCCCACGTCCGCTGCCGACAGGTGTGGTGGCACAGGGGGCTCCGGCAGGCCTGACGCAGCCGACCCGGTGGAGAGGCAGGGAAGACGTAGGGGGTGAGGGGTGCGACGATAGCCGCGTGACGTCGGACACGCGGATGGTGGCTCTGGGCTTCGGCACGTTCGCCCGTGCCGACCGCATCTTCGCCCTCGAGCGGATCACCGGGGAGGAACGCGGTGACGGCCGCCGCACCCGCGTCTGGATCGACGGGGTCGCCGACCCCTTGGTCGCCTCACGGACCGAGGCCACGATCCTGCGCGACATGGGGCAGGAGGCCGCCATTGCCGGGCCCGAGCTCGAGGAGGCGCTCGACCTGGCCCGACGCCTGGCAGCCGCCGCTGACGCGGGCCGCGTGGACCTCGGCGACCTCGGTCGTCGAGCTCGGCGGCTTCTGGCCTCGACCACCCCGTCTGCCTAGGCTCGTGCACGCCGACGGCTCCAGGGCGTGCAGCGGCTCCGTGCCCGTAGTGCCTCATGTCAATGTGCCCGCGAAACTGGGGCCGTGCCTCAACTAGGAATGCCCGCGAAAGTGGTGGGTGGTTCAGCTGGCTTGGACGCGGAT
>NZ_JAJSDQ010000015.1 GCF_021272345.1 Ornithinimicrobium sediminis
GGTTTCAGATCAGCGCCGAGTTCTCCCATCCGGCCCGCGTGCAGTTAGACGCCACAGCGGCGCACATTCGCGCCGCGCTCTGATGTCCGCTCTTGCCGCGGGGAGGGCACGCGCTGATATCTGCGCGGGACCCAAACGGAAGCCGTCAAATCTCTCACGCGCAGCTGTCATCGCCGAACTCGGTGACCAGGACCGCGCGCAGGTGGTCGGCGGCAAGATGCCTGGGCTCGGCGCGAGCAGCGACCGTCAGCGAGTTGTAGGCATATGGGTCGTCCAGGGTGACGTCGGGGGGTGCGTTCTGCCACGGGACGGCGAGACAATAGCGGACCGGCGCATGGTGGTGCGGGCGACAGTGCACGGGTAGAGGTCCCGCGCTGGTGCAGGGGAACACAGCGCGGGACCCGAGGCCGTCTAGCACCCCTCACAGAACGCGAAGGCCCCTACCCCCGACCCTCACGGTCCCACGTTGTAGGCCGTCCCGCCAGAGGGGTGCCGCGCTGGTCGTCCCTGCTGCAAGGCAGCGCGCAGCCCGGGCAGGACTGGCGCCTCTGACGAGGCCTTGCCCACGCATCCGCACATGCCGCGGAGGACGCCTAGTGTCCAACTGTGACGCCAATGGTCGTGGCTTCGACGGTGACCGTGGCGCTCGATGCTATCGGGTGGGATTGAGCTCCTTGACGCGCGTACGGTGCCGCGCGAGATGACCCGGCGGGTCCGGATGGGGGAGGATGCCATCGTGGCGGTTGTGCGTGACCTCGTGGTCTCACCCGCGGACAGTCCCCTGCGGGTGGCGATCGTTGGCGCGGGTCCGGCCGGGGTCTATGCGGCCGAGGCGCTGGCCGAGCAAGACGCCGTCCCTGTCGCAGTCGACATCATCGACCGGTTGCCGACGCCCTTCGGGCTGGTGCGGTACGGCATCGCCCCCGACCACCTGAAGATGAGGGGTTTGCGGGCCACGCTACAACGCACCCTGGATCACCCGCGGGTACGGTTCTTCGGCAACGTCGAGGTCGGCGTCGACCTCCCCCTGGCACAGCTGCGCGCTCACGTGGACGCGGTGATCTACACATACGGCGCCGCCGACGCCGGACGGCTCAGTATCGACGGGGAGGAGCTGCCCGGGAGCCTGACCGCCCTCGACCTCGTCTCCTGGTACTGCGGACATCCCGACGCCGACCGCGCCACCGTGGAGGAGGCACTGTCCCACGCACGTTCGGTGGTGGTCATCGGCGTGGGCAACGTCGCCCTCGACGTCGCTCGGGTGCTCGCCCGGGCACCCGAAGAACTCCAGCCCACCGAGATGCCGCAGCATGTGCTTGATGCGCTCGCAGACGCCCCGGTCGAGCAGGTCACCGTCATCGGACGACGGGATCCGGCCCTGGCCAGCTTCACCACCCAGGAGCTGCGCGAACTAGGCCGGCTGCAGTCCGCGGTCGTGCTGGTGGACCCGCACGACCTGGAACCGTTGGGGGCGGCGGAGGAGCAGGCCGCCGCCGAGTCGGCCGTGGCCCGCAACCTGGCGGCACTGCGCGGCTGGGTCGAGCATGAGCCCTCCCCGGGAGCCGTCCGGCTGAGCCTGCGTTTCCGCTGGCGGCCGGTACGCCTCCTCGGACCGGACCGGACCGGGTGCGTGCGCTGGAGCTGGAGCGAACGGCCGCGGGCGCTGACGGGCGGGCGCTGGGCACCGGCGAGCTTGAGGTGGTGCCGGCCGACCTGGTGGTCCGGTCGGTCGGCTACCGCGGAACCTCCCTGCCGGGTCTGCCAGTCGACGAGCGCACGGGGACGGTGGCCCACACCGCAGGGCGGGTGCTGCGCGACGGCCGGCCCTCGACCGGCGAGTACGTGGCGGGATGAGAATTTCTCAGCCTCGCTGGTCCGTGGCGATGCGGCCGTCTTGGATTACGGTTCGGACGTGGTCCTCGGGTTGGGCGAGGACCGTGACGTCGTCGAGGGGGTTGGCGTTGGTGACCAGAATGTCTGCGATGGCACCTTCGGTGATGACACCGGCCTCCCCTTCCAGGCCGAGGAGCTCGGCTCCGGTGAGCGTGGCCGCGCGCAGGACGTCAGCGGCGGGTTGTACCTGGCTGCGGATACGGAACTCGTCGCTCTGGTGGACTTGCATGCTACCGAGGAGGTCGGTGCCGAAGGCGATTTTGACACCACCGCGCCATGCACGTTCCAGCGCCTCAAGACCGGCCTCCAGCACGATGCCGACCTTTTCCTGGCTCTCGGCGGGCAATCCCGCCTCGGCCCCTTCGGAGCGCAGGTACTCGTACGTGACCAGTGTCGGCACGAGGAAGGCGTCCTTGGCGAGGAACAGCTCAACGCTGCTGTCATCGATGAGGTTTCCGTGCTCAATGCAGCGGACCCCGAGTTCCAAGCCCCGGTTGACGGCGGCGGCGGTATAGGCGTGACCGGTCACGTACCGGTTCGCGTTGTCGGCCTCCTCGACGATGGCATAGATCTCGTCGGCGGAGAACTGTAGGGAGTCGATGCGGTCGGTTGGGCTCGCGACACCACCGGAGAGCATGACCTTGATGTGGTGGGCGCCGGTGCGCAGCTGGTCCCGGGCCGCGCGACGGACGGCATCGACGCCGTCGCAGACCACGCCGATCCCAGCGCAGCAGGTGTGGTTGTCCAACACCTGGCGGCCGGGGCCACGCAGGTCTGCGTGCCCACCGGTCGGCGAGAGCGCCTTGCCACCGAAGTGCACCTTGGGCCCGGCCCACAGACCCTCGGTGATCGCGCGGGCGATGCCGAAGTCGGCCCCGCCGACGTCACGCACCGTCGTGAACCCGCGAGCGAGCATGGCCCGCAGGTTGGCGGCGGTCTGAGCGGCGACGTAGTACGGAGAGTCCTCAGCTTGGATGCTGAGGTCGGCGCTGCCGGCGGTGACGTGCACGTGGGCGTCGATCAACCCCGGCACCAGGAAGCAACCGTTCGCGTCGAGTTCCTCCGCCCCGGGCGGGGCGGTCAGCGACTCCCCCACCTGCTCGATCCTGCCATCGGCCACCAGGACGTCCTGCCCGGGAATCGTCTCCCCGCTCGCCACGTCACAGATGGCGCCACCACGCACCAGCAGCGCACCCACGTCATCACCGCCCTTCGCCGTCGTGTTGTCCTCGGACCCTTGATGCTCGCAGGCCCGGTGACCCCACGCAACGTGGTCCGCCCGGCGCAGGAGACGTGTACGTCGGTCCCGTGACCCCGACCCGGGGTCGCTCTGTCCTCGCGGCCCACCAGGCACCCGCGCAGCTGTCGACCACAGGTTGCAGGGGTCAGCCGGGCAGGGTTCCATGGGTGGACCCAGTCGGCCCGCGGGCCGGCACCTGGCGTCGCAGCGAAGGGGCACCCCACCGTGCAGACAGTCCACGTGACGATCCTGGTGATCTACCTGGCGACCATGGTCGGCATCGGCCTGTGGTTCAGCCGCCGCAAGGCCGTCTCCACCGGCGACGACTTCGTCTTCGCCAGCCGCAACCTGCCAAGGCCGGTGATGATCGGGACGCTGCTCGCGACCTGGGTAGGCTCCGGGACGATCATCGGGGGCGCGAGCTTCGCATACACCTATGGTCCGCTGGCCTCGATCTTCTTCCTGGCCGGCACACCGGTGGGCATCGTCGTCCTGTACTTCATCGCCAAACGTGTCCGGCGCAGCTCCACCTACACCGTCCCGGAGCTGCTGGAGCGGCGGTACGGCTTGGCCGTGCGCATCATCGCCTCGCTGATCACGATCCTGGCCTACACCGGCATCGTCGCCTACCAGTTCACCGGCGGCGGCTACATCCTCAGCGTCATCACGCCCCTGTCACCGACCGACGGGGCCATCGTCGTCGCGCTCCTGATCACCTTCCTGGCGATCGGCGGTGGGCTGAAGTCAGTGGCATGGACAGACTTCATGTCGGCTCTGGTGATCGTGATCGGGCTCGCGATCGCGTTGCCGCTGATCCTCGGTCAGGAGCTCGGCGGCATCGGCTCCTACTGGGACTCCCTGCCCGAACCCATGACCACGCTCAGCGGAGGCCTCAGCCCCCTGCAGCTCCTCGGGTTCTTCCTGCCCCTGTTCATGCTGATCCTGGCCGACCAGAACATGTACCAGCGCCTGGGCGCAGCCAAGACCGAGGACGAGGCGCGCAGATCCACCGTCGGCTTCTTCCTCACCAGCTTCCTCGTGACCGTCCCGGTCGCCCTCCTCGGCTCCGCCGCCGTGATCCTCATGCCCGACATCGCCCCCGACACAGCAGTGCTGTCACTGGCCGGAGAGGGATACCTGCCCACGATCCTGGGCGGCCTACTGTTGGCCGGCGCACTGGCCTTCATCATCACCACCGGCTCATCCTTCCTGCTCTCCGGCGCCGGCAACGTCGTCTACGACGCGGTCCACCGCCTGTTCGGCGTGCAGATGGGCGAAGGCCAGCGGCTGAAGGTACACCGCCTCGCAATCCTGGGCATCGGCCTCGTCGCCTACGTGCTAGGCCGGTACTTCCCCACGGTGCTGGAACTGCAGATCTACTCCTACACCATCTACGGCGTAGCCATCGCCCCGCCAGTCCTGGCGATCTTCTTCTGGAAAAAGGCCAGCAAGTGGGGCGCTATCTCCTCCATGGTGGTGGCCACGATCGTGACGATCACCTGGGAGCAGCTCGACCAACCCCTGGACCTCAACTCCATCCTCATCTCCCTACCAGCCACCCTCATCACCCTCGTAGTCGTCAGCCTGCTCACACCCGACCGCCGCGCCTCAGAGTCAGACCTCGCATCCGCCGCCTCCTAACGCAGACCCGATCGACCCGCCACAGACCGACAAGACGCACGCATTTGCCGCGTGCAGCATGTCGAGCTTGTCTGCGGTCAAGGCGGCAGACTTGCCCCTGTGTGGTGGTCAACGAACCGTACTTATGAAGAGAACCGCAGGTGGTCCCAGAGTGTGGAGGCCATCCGTGGGGGCTGGCACACGCTCCTGGCGGGCGTTGTCGTGCTCGTCGCGACGGGCGTCCTCGTGTTGGTCCTACCGATCGCGCCCGTACTCAAGGGAGTCGTGGCTGGCATACTGTTCGCCAGCGCGTTCTGGGCACCTTTCACAGCCGTCACGATCTCGACGTACTCGGCAACCGTGGGCTCGTGGGGAGAGTCCTTCACGAAGGAGCTGCTGCAGCGGGAGCGTCCGTCCTGGCCCATCGTCCATGACGTTCCAATGCAGGCTCGCAACGTCGACCATGTCGTGGTCAGCCCGCGTGCCGTCCTCGCGATCGAAACCAAGTACCTCGGGGCGGGTTCGCCTTGGCCGCAGAGCCGTTTTCGCGACCGCCATCTCCTCGATGCTCGAGACAGCGCTCGATCCGTTCGTCTGCTGCTACGAAGCGCCGACATACGGACGGAACTGCCTGTCCAACCTGTGCTCATGCTTTGGGGACCGGGTGCCCCCAAAGACGTATCGTGGACACAGGATGGAGAAGTTCATGTGGTTACGGGCCGAGGGGGCCGTCAGTTCCTGGAGGAGTGGAACGACGGACCCATCACCAAGGAACAAGGCCTTGCGGTGACGAGCGGTCTTGAGCGCCACCAGCGGAAACGTCGTAAGTACGACAGCGAGCATCGGGGCACTGCGTAGCTGAGGCACGGGGTTGCCACGGCACGCACGCTACTAATGGGTTCTGCCGAAGCCTCTGGCAGGCTCGGTCCTGGTAGCGGCCGGCGGGTCAGCACTCTCCGCTACTGACCCTCGAGGTCTCGCGGCAGACCGTGCGCCCGCCGGTCGTGAGGAGGCGTGACCGCTGCTGGGATGACGTGCCCCCGGATGGTGCGGGTGAGCACTTGACCATTAGGACGCCGGAAGTCTCCTCCACGCTGCTGAGCAGGATCGCGACGAGGCGAAGGGAGAGCAGTGCGATGTTGTTCGTGGGTGATGACTGGGCCGAGGACCACCACGACGTCGAGATCGTCGACGAGCAGGGGAAGGTGCTGGCGCGAAGACGCCTGCCCGAAGGCCTGGCCGGGGTGACCCGGTTGCACGCGCTGCTCGCTGAGCACGCACCACAACAGTGGGCCGACCTTGACCCGACGGAGGCGGCCGCGCAGGTGGTGGTCGGGATAGAGACCGACCGGGGTCCGTGGGTGGGGGCGCTGGTCGCGGCCGGGTACACCGTGTACGGGTTGAACCCGATGTCGGTGGCGCGTTACCGGGAGCGGCACTCGACCTCGGGGGCGAAGTCGGACACCGCGGATGCCCATCTGCTGGCCGAGATCGTCCGCCTGGACCGGGCCCACCACCGCACGGTGGCCGGCGACAGCGCCACCGGGGAGGCGGTCAAGGTCAGCGCGCGCGCCCACCAGTCGATGATCTGGGACCGGACCCGGCACGTGCTGCGCCTGCGTTCAGCGCTAAGGGAGTTCTTCCCCGCCGCGCTGACGGCGTACGAGGAGCTGGATGCGCCAGAGACGCTGCAGCTGCTCGCCCAGGCACCGGACCCGGACACCGCCTCGAGGCTGTCCAAAGCCAAGGTCGTCCGGGCGTTGACCGCAGCCAACCGGCGCGACGTGACCGCCCGCGCCGAGAAGATCAGGAAGGTGCTGACCGCCCCGGAACTGCGGCAACCCGCACCCGTGCAGCACGCCTACGCCGCGATCGTGACCTCCGAAGTCGCACTGATCACCGTCCTGAACGACCAGATCGAGGCCCTCGGGCAGGTGGTGGCCGAGCATTTTGGCCGGCACCGGGACGCTGACATCTACACCAGCCTGCCCGGTCTCGGTGTGATCCTCGGCGCCCGGATCCTGGGCGAGTTCGGCGACGACCCGCACCGCTACGCCGACGCCAAGGGCCGCAAGGCCTACGCCGGCACAGCCCCGATCACCCGCGCCTCAGGCACCCGAAAAGTAGTCCTGGCCAGGTACGCCCGCAACCGCCGCCTCGGCGACGCCGTCCAGCAGTGGGCCTTCTGCTCCATGCGCGGCTCACCCGGCGCCCGCGCCTACTACCAGTCCCTCCGTGCCCGCGGCACCGGTCATCAGGCCGCGCTACGCCAGCTGGCCAATCGTTGGGTCGGCATCCTCCACGGCTGCCTGCGCTACCGGACCTTCTACGACGAGAACACCGCCTGGCAGCACCACCTCAACACTGCCGCTTGACAGAGCCAGAACCTGGGACTACTGCCGCGAGTAGGCGGTGGATCATCCGATGCCGAGCTCGCGATGAAACCGGGGAAGGCGTGTCGGCGCCTGGCCTTCTACCCCTTGGCGCACTGAGTAGCGGGTGAAGAGTCGTCACAGGTGGCGCCACGGGATCCTCCGCCCAGGGCCTCACCCGAACGGTGACGCCGCCCGCTCTTCAGGCTGCCCGTCCACGACGACCTGGACCCGCTCGTTGTAGAAGCACACGAGACCCGCGATGCGCGGGTTCTCCGGCACGGGATTGGGGTAGGACCACGCGATGTCGCGGTGCGCCTTGCTGTGGCGCACCGACCAGTAGCGGGCCCATCCTTTGTAAGGGCAGGGCGTGCGCGTCTCGCTCTCCTCGAGCCGGTCCATCTGCACGTCGTCGGCGGGCAGGTAGTAGCGCGTCGGCAGATGCGTCTCGAAAAGCACCAGGGGCCGTCGGCTGTCGGAGAGCAGCCCGCCGTCGACCCGCACCTGCACGTGCCGTGTGCTGGCAACCACGTCGACCCGCTTGTGCGGGTCGCGTGCGTGCGCGAAGACCTCCTCGTCCTCCTCCAACCAGGTGACCTGGTCGTCCCACCACGTAAAGGTCACCATGCCGTCGAGCGCCGCGAAGTCCCCCGTCGGCGAATGGTACGTCCAGGCGGCCCCCTCGACGCGCCGCCCACCGGCCTCCACGGCATACAGGACCGATCCGTCGTCACGTCGACGGGGGTCGGTGAGCACCCCCTCGGCCACGTCCGGCACCGGCACGTAGTAGGTCGGCAGCATCGGCTTCGGGCCGTACTGCCGGTAGAGCAGGGCGCGTCTGGAGTCTGCGACGACCTGGTCGCCTACCTTGACCCGCACCCACCGTGGTGTCGGCTCGACCGCGGGGAAGTCGGGCGTGATGCCCAGGGCTCGGCCCATCTTCGTGGCGACCGCGAACTCGTCCAAGTGCATGGTCATCGCCTCCTGTTGCGACGGTACGCCGTCGCCGCCGCCACCGGTAGGTGGGCGGCGCGTGCCCGCCGGAGTAAGCGGCCGAACCAGGCGCTCGTCCGCGGCGTCCAGGCCCACGCACGACTCTGCCGCGGCTGGCACGTCCTTCGACGAGGCTGGAGGCCCATCGAGGTTCCCGCCTCAGGCTGGCGCAACGATGCGGCGCATCACGGTGTTCTTCATGCCCTGGGGCCGGACGAAGTCGAAACCGGCACGTGCGTACACGGCGCGGGTGCCGTTGTACAGAAATTGCGAGGACAGCCGCTTCTCTCCCGGGATATGCGGGTAACCCTCGACCAGGCCGCCGCCTGCCTGCGCGATGAGGTCAAGTGCCCCCGCGAGCGCAACCGTCACCAACCCGTGTCTGCGGAAGCGCTTGTCGACGAAGATGCAGGTGATCCGGTAATCCGGCTCGACCTCCCTGCTGCCTCGAGGTCAGCCAGGTACTGCTTGCGGTGGTGGATGTTCGGCAGTTCCGCCGGCGTCCCGTACTCCGCCCAGGCGATCGCCTCCTCACCCTCGTCCCCGTCCCGGACGACGAGCGCGCTCGTCCCCGTCCCGGACGACGAGCGCGGCGTGCGCGGCCCCGTGCTCGACCAGCCGCTCCTTGAGTGCTCGGTTGCCCGCGTAGCTCGAACAGCGCTCCTCGCTGTCGGGATGGAACCAGATGCACCAGCACCCACCGAAGATTCCGTTGTGCCTCTCAACGAGGGCTGCCAACAGTCCCCAGGACTCCTCGGACAGCGGCCTGATCGTCGTCGGTCCGGGATCCGTGGTCGCGATGCCAACGACGCTACCCCCCTTTCCGTCACGCGTGATCCCGAGCCGACGGACCACACTCATTTGCCGCACCTCGTGCGCGGGCCTGGGCGTGGGCGCGTCGTGCGTAAGAGGGTCGTGCTCACGGTGGGAGATCGCGTTCGGGGTCCGGCTTGAGGCGTCACA
>NZ_JAJSDQ010000001.1 GCF_021272345.1 Ornithinimicrobium sediminis
GGTGCTCCACGATCTCGATGACGCGCGGCGTCGTCTGCTGGCGCACCCCGGCGAGCGCCCGGTCGAAGTCCTCCGGGGAGCGCACGGTGGCGCCCGGCATCTCGGCGACGACCGAGTCGACGGCGGCGGCCAGCGCGTCCTCGAGCAGGGCCGGCACCGACCCGTGCGGGTTGTGCCCCAGGGAGAGCTTCTGCTGGTTGCTGAGCAGGGCGAGGATGCGCTTCCATGGTGGGGTCGTGCCGAGCAGCAGCAGACGGCGCACGCCGAGCAGGGTCGACCGGTCGGCCTCGGACCGGGTGCCGAGCACCCGGATGTCGACGGCCGACCCGGTGTCGACCAGCGCCGGGTAGCCGTGCACGGTGCGACCCCCGACCTGCTGCTCGAAGGTTTCCGGCAGCCGCCCGAAGTCCCACGTCGTGAGCCCCTGCCGCTCGACCGCCGAGGCCGCGCGGGCCATCGTCGTGCGCACCGCCGGCGCCAGCTCGGCCTGCAGCGCGGCCAGGTCCTTGCCCTCCCCCAGGATCTCCACCCGTCCGCGTGCTCTGCCCTTCTTGCCGCCGGGGCGCACGAGCCGCTCCACCCGGAAGGTGACCCGCAGGTGGTCGGGCACCCTCGCCCAGTCGACGTCGTCGGCGTGCACGCGCACCAGCCCCCGTGCGCTGAGCCGCTGGGCCAGCGCCTCGGCGACCGGGCCCTGCCCGGGGTCCATCTCGCGCAGCGCCTGGCGGGCGTGGTCGGGGGCGGGCACGAAGTTGCGCCGCAGCTCCTTGGGCAGGGCCTTGACCAGCGCGGTCACCAGCTCCTCGCGCAGCCCCGGCACCTGCCAGTCGAAACCGTCGGGGCGCAGCTGGTTGAGCACCTCGATGGGCACGTGGACGGTGACGCCGTCGGCGTCCGAGCCGGGCTCGAACTGGTAGGTGACGCGCAGCTCCAGCTCGCCCTGGCGCCAGGTGCCGGGGTAGTCGGTCTGGCTCACCGCGTCGGCGTCGTCGCTGACCAGCAGCTCCTCGGTGAAGGTCAGCAGGTCGGCGTCGGTGCGGCGCTGCTGCTTCCACCAGGTGTCGAAGTGGGCGCCGGAGACCACCTCGGCCGGCAGCCGGGCGTCGTAGAAGCCCACCAGGGTCTCGTCGTCCACGAGGATGTCGCGGCGCCGGGCCCGGGCCTCCAGCTCGCCGAGCTCGCGGACCAGGCGCCGGTTGGCGTGGAAGAACTCGTGCCGGGTGTCCCAGTCGCCCTCGACGAGGGCGTGCCGGATGAAGAGGTCGCGCGCGGTCTCCGGGTCGACCCGGCCGAGCGGCACCGGACGCCCGGCGGCCAGCGGCACGCCGTAGAGGGTGACCCGTTCGTCGGCGACCGCGCTCGCCCGGGAGCGCGACCAGCGCGGCTCGGCATAGGACCGCTTGACCAGGTGTGCCGCGGCACGCTCCACCCAGGCGGGGTCGGTGCGCGCGTTGACGCGCGCCCACAGCCGGGTGGTCTCCACGAGCTCGGCGGTCATGACCCAGTCGGGGTTCTTGCGGAACAGCGTCGAGCCCGGCTGGATGTGGAACCTCGCACCCCGGGCACCGGCATACTCCCGCTTGTCGCGGTCGTAGAGCCCGACCAGCGAGAGCAGCCCCGGCAGCAGCGACTGGTGGATCTGGTCGGGTGAGGGCTCGCTGTCGTTGAGGGTCAGCCCCAGCGACCTCGTGGCCTGGCGCAGCTGGGTGTGCAGGTCCTGCCACTCGCGCACCCGCAGGTAGTGCAGGAACTCGCGCTGGCACATGCGGCGGAAGGCGCTGCCCGAGAGCTCCTTCTGCTGTCGCCGCAGGTAGTCCCACAGGTTGAGCATGACCAGGAAGTCGGAGTCCTCGGCCGTGCCCTCCCGGAACCGGGCGTGCGACTGGTCGGCCTGGGCCTGCTTGTCGGCCGGCCGCTCGCGCGGGTCCTGGATCGACAGGGCGGCGACGATGACGAGCACCTCGCGCAGCGCGCCGTTGCGCTCGGCCTCGATGAGCATGCGGGCGAGCCGCGGGTCGACCGGGAGGGTGACGATCGCCTTGCCGTATGCCGTGAGCCGCCTGCGCGGCAGGTGCGCCGGCGCGGTGGGGTCGATCGCCTGCAGCTCCTCGAGCAGCCGCACGCCGTCGGCGATCTGGCGCGAGTCCGGGGGCTCCAGGAAGGGGAAGCGGGCGACCTCCCCCAGGCCCAGGCTGGTCATCTGCAGGATGACGCTGGCCAGGTTGGTGCGCAGGATCTCGGGGTCGGTGAACTCCGGTCGCGAGGCGAAGTCCTCCTCGGAGTACAGCCGGATGGCGATGCCGTCGGAGAGCCGGCCGCAGCGACCGGAGCGCTGCTGGGCGCTCGCCTGGCTGACCGGCTCGATGGGCAGCCGCTGCACCTTGAGGCGCTGGCTGTAGCGGGAGATGCGGGCCGTGCCGGTGTCGATGACATAGCGGATGCCGGGCACGGTGAGCGAGGTCTCGGCGACGTTGGTGGACACCACGATGCGGCGGCCGCTGTGCCGGGCGAACACCCGGTGCTGCTCGGCGGCGGAGAGCCGGCCGTAGAGCGGCAGCACCTCGGTGGCCGGCAGCTGCAGCGCGGCCAGCGCCTCGCTGGCGTCGCGGATCTCCCGCTCGCCGGAGCAGAACACGAGGATGTCGCTGCCGGCGCCGTCCGCGGGCGTCTCGGTCCACAGCTCCTCGACCGCCTCGCAGATGCCGGTGACCTGGTCGATGTCGACGACCTGGTCGGCCTCGCCCTTCGTCCCGGGCGGGGCCGGGCGGACCAGCGGGCGGTAGCGCACCTCGACCGGGTAGGTGCGACCGGACACCTCGACCACGGGGGCCGGGGTGCCGTCGGGCTGGGCGAAGTGCTCGGCGAAGCGCTGCAGGTCGATGGTCGCCGAGGTGATGACGACCTTGAGGTCGGGGCGCCGCGGGAGCAGCTGCTTGAGGTAGCCGAGGATGAAGTCGATGTTGAGGCTGCGCTCGTGCGCCTCGTCGATGATGAGCGTGTCGTAGCGGCGCAGGTCACGGTCGCGCTGCAGCTCGGCGAGCAGGATGCCGTCGGTCATCACCTTGACCAGCGTGTCGTGGCGCGAGCGGTCGGTGAACCGCACCTGGTAGCCGACGGTCGTGCCCAGCTCGACCCCCAGCTCCTCGCTGATCCGCTCGGCCACCGAGCGCGCGGCGATGCGCCGTGGCTGGGTGTGGCCGATCGTGCCCTGGACGCCCCGGCCCAGCTCCAGACAGATCTTGGGCAGCTGGGTGGTCTTGCCCGAGCCGGTCTCCCCGGCCACGATGACGACCTGGTGGTCGCGGACCGCTGCCGCGATGTCGTCCCGGCGCTCGACGACGGGCAGCTCCGCCGGGTAGGTGATGCGGGCAGGCAGTGCTGCCCGGCGGGCCGCGAGCCGCTCCTGGTGGCGCTGCTCCCGCGCAGCACGATCTGGAGCGGTGCGACGGGGGGACATGCCGTTCAGGATAGGTCGCTCGCAGCCGGCGCCAATCCCTACGCCGCCCGTCGCCGTCGCAGCGGCCCCGGGAGGGCGGTGACGCCGGACGCCGTGACCAGGTGCGTGCTCAGCACGTCGGCCCCCTGCTCGGCGCAGACCTCCAGGACCACCTGGTGCACCTCGCGGTCGGCATCGGTCAGGGCGCTGTGCCGGTGGGCGATGCCCACGACGAAGCGTGCGTCCGGCTCCGCATGGCTCAGGGCCTGCACCAGGTTGCGCACCAGGGTGTGGCGCTCCAGCCGCGGCAGCTCGCCGGCCACGAACGTCGGCTGGGCCAGGGTGAGGTCGGGGCGCAGCGCCAGGAACGCCAGGCCTCCCTCGCGGCGGTCGGCGTCGCTGACGCACAGGTCGAGCACGTCGTGCACGAAGTCGGGGTCGGTCAACGGTCGGTGCGGCCAGTCGGCCGGCAGGTCCTCGAAGCTCATGCCGCCGATGCTGCCCGCCGGCGCCGCAGGCCCGCAGAAGCTGTCCACAGGCCGGCGCTCAGCCGGTCACCAGCTGGGTGACCGTGTGCAGCACCAGGCCGACGAGGGCGCCGACCACCGTGCCGTTGATGCGGATGAACTGCAGGTCGCGCCCGACGTGCAGCTCGATGCGGTCGGAGGCCACCTTGCCGTCCCACTGCTGGATCGTCGAGGAGATGACACTGGTCACCTCCGTGCCGTAGCGCTCGACCAGGGCCACGACGGCGTCGGCGCTCCAGGCGTCGAGCCGGGCGCGCAGCGCCTGGTCGGTCGTGACCCGGTGGCCGAAGGCCGAGACCTCGGCGGCCAGCCGGGAGCGCAGCGGGCCGTGCGCGTCCTCCAGCGCCTCGACCACCGTCGCCTTCACCGTCTCCCAGACCGCCACCGCGGTCTCACCGACCTGCGGGTGCCGCAGCAGCCGCTCCTTGAGCGCCTCGGCGCGAGCCATCGTGGCCGGGTCGTGCTGGAGGTCGCGGGCGACGTCACGCAGGTAGGAGTCGAGGGCCTGCCGCACCCGGTGCCGCGGGTCGTCACGGACCTCGCGCGACCAGGCGAGCAGCTCGGCGTAGACCCGGCCCACGACCTTGTCGTCCACCCACGACGGCGACCACCAGGGCGCCCGGGAGGACACGATGCGGCTGACGTCCTCCTCGTGCGTCGACAGCCACGCGTGGAGCTCCCGGGCCGCCAGGTCGACCAGCCCGTGGTGGGACCGGTCCTCCACGACCGCCTCGAGCAGGTGCCCGGCGACCGGGCTGACCGGCTCGGCCCGCAGCCGCGGCAGCAGCGTCTGGTCCACGAACTCCAGCGCGTCGTCGTGCCCGATCCGGTCCAGCGCCTGGCAGACCAGCGGCACCGCCTCGGCGACCACCCGCTCGGCGTGCACGGGGTCGGTGAGCCACTCGCCCGTGCGCAGCACCACCTCGGCGTCGAGGTAGCGCTCCCGCAGCGCCTGCGGCGTGAGGAAGTGCTCGGCGACGAACTGCTCCAGGCTGGTCGCCAGCGCGTCCTTGCGGCGGGGCACCAGCGCGGTGTGCGGGATCGGGATGCCCAGCGGGTGCCGGAAGAGGGCCGTCACCGCGAACCAGTCGGCGATCGCCCCCACCATGGCCGCCTCGGAGGCGGCATGCACGTAGCCCCACCCGCCGTCACGGCCGAGGGTGAGGAAGAAGACCACCGCGGCGAGCACGAAGAGACCGGTCGCGACTGCGCGCATCCGGCGTAGGTCGCGCAGCCGGGCCTGGTCACCGGCCGAGACCGCCGTCATCGCCATCGGAGCACCGCCTCCCTGGTTCGGGTGTCGAGGAGATAGAAGGTGTAGTCGTCGACGGAGCCGCCCGCCACCTCGAAGGTCAGGCGCACCCGTTGCCGTGCGGCCTCCCCGGGCGCGAGGCGGCCGGTCTCCGGCTCGGCGGCGTCCAGCCTGCACGAGCCGCCCTGCGCGTCGGTGAGCAGCAGGTCGAACAGGCTCACCCCGGGCGCACCGGAGATCTGCCGCGCCTCGACCTCCACCTGCCAGCCCGTGCGCTGGTCTGCCGTGGCACCGGGGAGCGCGGTCAGCACCGGGGCGCCCACGGTGAGCTCGATGATGTCGTCCTCCAGCACCTCGTTGTCGACCATGGTGAGGTCGTAGGCCTCTCCGAAGGCCACCTCCGTCGCCGCCACGGACTCCGACGGGGCGACGGGCCCGACGTCACTGCAGGGCTGCGTCGGCGCGGGGGCGGCCGTGCCCGTGGGTGCGGGCGAGGTGGGTGCGGTCGACGTGGTGACGGTGGACGTCGGGGACGTCGGGGACGGCGGCTCGAGGGTCAGGGTCGAGGGCGCCGTGCTGCTGCACCCCGCCAGGGCGAGCCCGACCGCCAGCGCCAGCGCCCGTGGAGGACCGCTCACGCTGTGTCCTTCACGCTGTGTCCCTCACACTCTGTGTCCTTCACCCTGCGCGTCCTTCACACGGACACGCCGGTGCCAGGGCGCACCGGCTCAGCCCCGCAGCGCCGGGTCGTGGGCGCCGCGCTCGTCACGGGCCTGCCAGGTGCACAGGCACACCTCGTTGCCCTCGGGGTCGGCCAGGACCCACCAGGAGGGCGCGAAGGCGTCGGTGACGAGACGGCCGCCTGCCGCGAGGGCAGCGGAGATCCGCTTCTCCACCATCTCGGGCGGCACGGTCAGGTCGAGGTGGAAGCGGCCGCGCTCGGTGCGCGGCGGGTCCATCTGCTGGAACCACAGGGGCGACAGGCGACCGGCCGGGTCCACGAGGGCACCGTCCACGTCGTCGTAGCCGAGCACGGCCTGCCAGAACGCGCGGACGGCGGGAAGGTCGACGGCGTCGAGCCCGATCTCCAGCACCGCCGGCTCGTGTGGGCACGCGGGGTGGCCGGCGTCGGCCGCCAGCGCGCTGACCCGCACGGCCAGGGCGACGTCGCGGCGGGTGAGAGCACCGACGTCATGGCTCCTGGTCACCACCGTCACGTGGCTGTAGCGCAGGTCGACGTCCGGATGGTGGTCGAGCTCGTCGGCCACCTCGGCGACGGCGGCGACCAGGGCCGCACCCCGCGCGAAGGACCCGGTCCGGAAGCGGGCCTGCAGGGTGCCCGCCAGGTGGCGCCAGTCGGACAACCCTGGGTCGTCGGCCAGCTGCTGGGGCGTGGTCACTGTCCGGTCGTCCATAGGTGCCACTGTCGCACAGCACGCCGACAGCACCCCGACCTCCGGTCGCGGTGGACCCCTAGGCTGGGGATCGTGAGCTCGACGCACACCGTGCCCCCCGCGGGGCGGGCCGGCACGGCATACCGGCAGGGACGCCGCGGCCCCGGCGTGCGTGCCGCCCTGCTCACCGGGGGTGCGGTCGCCGCGGCGACGCTCCTGGTGCACGTCTACGACCCCGCCCAGGAGGGCAGCTACGGGCTCTGTCCGCTGCGCCTGACGACCGGTCTGCTCTGTCCCTTCTGCGGCGGCACGCGCGCCGTCCATGCGCTCACCCACGGCCAGTGGGACGTCGCGATGGGCCTGAACCCGCTGGTGACGCTGGCCCTGCCCGTCGCCGTCGTGCTGTGGGTGCTCTGGCTGGTGCGCGCCTGGCGCGGGCGACACACCGACTTCCTCGACCGCATCGGCCTGGTGTGGACCCTCATCGTCGCTATCGTCGCCTTCGGGGTTCTCCGCAACGTCCCGGTGCTCGCACCGTTCCTGTCCCCTCTCACCTGACCACCGACCCTCAGGAGACACACATGTCCAGCACCCCTCCCCCGCCCTACGGCGGTGACGACCAGTCCCAGGGGTCCAGCGACCCCTACGGCACTCCCTCGCAGGGCCAGGGCGACCACTCCCAGGGGTCCCCGCAGCAGGGCGGCTACAGCAGCACCCCCTCCTACGGCTACGGCTCCGACGCCGGCTACCAGGCCGCACCCGGCTACTACGGCGGAGGGGCGCCGAACGACCGCGACAACAACTTCGGTGTCATCTCGCTGGTGACCGGCATCATCGGCCTGTTCGCCTGCCAGATCCTGGGCATCGTGGCCATCATCTACGGCCGCAAGGCGCAGGCGGCGCAGGCCGCCGGCACCGCCAACAACGGCACGCTGGGCACCGTGGGCTTCTGGCTCGGCGTGGTCTCGCTCGCCTTCCTCGTCATCGGCATCATCATCTTCGTCGCCGTGCTGTCGCTGGGGATCATGGACGCCTCCAGCAGCAACAGCTTCTGAGCCTCGCCCGCACGAGGACGGCCCGCAGCCGATGGCTGCGGGCCGTCCTCGTGCCAGGTGAAGGTCGTCAGGGTGAGTCCTGGCCGCCGTTGACGTTCAGGGTCTCGCCGAGGACATAGCTGGACTCGGCCGAGGCCAGGAAGACGTAGGCCGGCGCCAGCTCGACCGGCATGCCGGCCCGACCCAGCGGGGTGCTGTGCCCGAACTCGGGCAGGGCCTCCTTGGGCTGGCCCTCCACCACCTGCAGCGGCGTCCAGACCGGCCCGGGGGCCACCGCGTTGACGCGGATGCCGCGGGGGGCCAGCTGCTTGGCCAGACCCTTGGTGAAGGCGTTGATGGCCGCCTTGGTCGAGGCGTAGTCGAGCAGGTGCTCGCTGGGGCTGTAGGCCTGCACCGAGGTCGAGGAGATGACCGCCGACCCGGGCGGCATGTGCGGCACCGCGGCCCGCGTGACCCAGAACATCGCGTAGACGTTGGTCTTCATGGTCTCGTCGAGCTGCTCGTCGGTGAGGTCCTCGAGCTGCTCGGTGGCCACCTGGCGCCCGGCGTTGTTGACCAGGATGTCCAGGCCGCCCAGCCCCTGCACCGCCTGCTCGACGAGGTCGCCGCACCACTGCCGGTCCATGACGTCGCCGGGCAGCTTCACCACCGTGCGGCCCTCCGCCTCGATCAGCGCCGCCACCTTCGTGGCGTCCTCCTCCTCGGCGGGCAGGTAGCTCAGCGCCACGTCGGCGCCCTCACGGGCGAACGCGATCGCGACCGCGGAGCCGATGCCGGAGTCGGCGCCGGTGACCAGGGCCCGGCGGCCCAGCAGCCGGCCGGTGCCGCGGTATGACGTCTCGCCGCGGTCGGCCTTCGGCGTCAGCTCGGCGTCCAGGCCGGGCATCTCCTGGTCCTGTTTCGGCGGGTCCACCCGGGGGTGGCGGTCGACGGGGTTGTCGAAGGTCAGCTGGTCCTTGCTCATGGCGTCCAGGCAACCATCGGCGGGCGCGGCCCGCGAGCCGAGCGGATCTCTGGTGTCATGGCCGGGTACGTCCACCCCCCGATGAGAGGTGCCCCTCATGTGGCTCGCCGACTGGTCGGTCGTCCTGCGCATCCTGCTCGTCGGCGTCGCCGCCTACGCCACCCTGGTGGTGCTGCTGCGGGTCAGCGGCAAGCGCACGCTCGGCAAGCTCAACGCCTTCGACTTCGTCACCACGGTGGCGATCGGCTCGGTGCTGGCGACCGCCGTGCTCGACCCGCAGACGACCTGGCTCGCCGCCCTCACCGCGATGGCGGTGCTGGTGGGTGCCCAGTTCGTGGTCGCCAGGGTGACCACGTGGCTGCCCCGCGGGCGCTGGTTCGTCAACGCCTCCCCCACCCTGGTCGTGCGGGACGGCCAGGTGCTCGACGAGCAGCTGCGGCAGGTGCGCCTCACCCGCGGCGAGCTGGACCAGGCAGTGCGGGCAGCGGGACAGGGGTCGGTGGCGCTCGTGGCCGCTGTCGTGCTGGAGCCGGACGGCTCGCTGAGCGTGGTGCCGAGCAGTGCCCTCGGGGACGGCTCGGGCCTGCGGGACGTCGCGGGCTGGCCGGGCTGACCGACCCCTCGACCTTGTAGCGATGCTACGCAGATCACATTAGGGCCGTGAACTTGTGCTTAAGGGTCCCGGCAGGAGACGATGACCGGGCGCACCCGCGAAGGGTGCGCCCGAACGGCAGCGGAACGCCTGCCGCCCAAGAGAGGTCGTAAGCCATGTTCATCCCCGTCGTGCTCGTCGTCGCCACCACCGCCGCCCTGGCCGTCGTCGGCCAGAAGTCCACCCCCGCCGCCGAGCGCACCTCGCTGCGCAGCCCGCGCGGCATCGTCGCCAGCGTCCGTCGCGGCAACGCCGTCCTCGCCGCCGGCCCCCGCGCGCAGTACGACCGCATCGCCGAGCTCGCGCGCTGACGATGCCCGGGCCAACGACGCCCCGAGCAGACGACCGGAGCCGCACGCAGTCCGCAGAGGAGCGTGCGGCTCCCGCATGTCCGGCGCGATACCACCCGTGACACCGCAGAACCTCTGTGACCTGCATCTTCACCGCCGCAAGGGACTTTGGTCCGTGATCGACATCATGGTCGCGCGGATGGTGGAACACATACCCCCTCCCGTATAGTCGAAGGCAGAGGTCCCCGGCGACGGGGACACGCCATGACCTTCTGACGTGCCCTCCCCGGAGACCCCCGAGAGAGAGGGCATGTCATGAGGAACCTGGTCGTCCTGGGTGCCGGAACCGCCGGCACGATGATCGTCAACAAGCTGCGCAAGGCACTCCCCGAGAGCGAGTGGGGCATCACCGTCGTCGACCGTGACGACCGCCACCACTACCAGCCCGGCTACCTGTTCGTCCCGTTCGGTGAGCTGGAGCCCGAGGACGTCGTGCATCCGCGCCGCCGGCACCTGCACAAGGGCGTCTCCTTCGTGGAGGCCGAGATCGACCGCATCGACCCGGAGGCCGACGTGGTCCACCTGGCCGACGGACGCACCCTTCCCTACGACTACCTGGTCGTCGCCAGCGGCACGACGCCCCGGCCGGACCAGACCCCCGGGATGGCCGAGGATGAGTGGCACCGGAGCATCTTCGACTTCTACACCCTCGAGGGCGCCACGGCCCTGCGGGACGCGCTCGCCTCGTTCACCGGCGGCCGTCTGGTCATGCACATCACCGAGATGCCGATCAAGTGCCCCGTGGCCCCCCTGGAGTTCTCCTTCCTGGCCGACGCCTACTTCACCAAGAAGGGCCTGCGCGACAAGGTCGAGATCGTCTACGTGACACCGCTGGACGGCGCGTTCACCAAGCCCGTCGCCTCGGCCGAGATCGGCCACCTGCTGGCCGACCGCAACATCGCGATCGAGCCGGAGTTCATGGTCGAGCGGATCGACACCGACACCAAGACCCTGGTCTCCTACGACGAGCGCGAGGTGCCCTTCGACCTGCTGGTCACCGTGCCGCTGAACATGGGCGCCGAGTTCGTGACCCGCTCGGGCCTGGGCGACGAGCTCGGCTTCGTGCCGGTCGACAAGGGCACGATGCAGTCGAGCGCCCACGCCAACATCTTCGCGCTGGGTGACGCCTCGGACATCCCGACCTCCAAGGCGGGCTCGGTCGCGCACTTCTCCGTCGAGATCTTCGTCGACAACTTCCTGCAGCTCGTCGAGGGCAGGCCGATGACGCACCGCTTCGACGGGCACGCCAACTGCTTCATCGAGTCCGGCTACGGCAAGGGCATGCTCCTGGACTTCAACTACGACACCGAGCCGTTGACCGGCACCTTCCCGCTGGCGAAGGTCGGGCCGCTGCGGCTGCTGCAGGAGTCCCGCTTCAACCACCTCGGCAAGCTGAGCTTCCGCTGGGCCTACTGGAACGTGCTCCTGCCCGGCCACAAGCTGCCCGTCCCCACCCAGATGTCCATGGCCGGCAAGAACCGGCCCGCCGCCTGACCCCCCACGCGCACACCACCAGGAGAAAGAGAACCATCATGGCCACCACCACGCTCGCCGGACGCCAGCTCGACGTCAACGAGGAGGGCTTCCTGACCGACCCGTCCCAGTGGGACGAGGAGCTGGGGACCGCACTCGCCGCGCAGATCGGGATCACCCTGACCGACGCCCACTGGCGGGTCATCCGCTTCGTGCGCGAGGACCACGCCGTCAAGGGAGAGACCCCCACCCTGCGCCGGGTCTCCACCGTCGGCGGCATCCCGATCAAGGAGCTCTTCCAGCTCTTCCCGAAGAAGCCCGCCAAGAAGATGTCCTACATCGCCGGCGTGCCCAAGCCGGTCGGCTGCGTGTGAGCCCCCGCCCGGCCTCCCCTCCTTCCTCCCCGCAGTCCGTGAAAGGACGATCGACATGAGCACCACCACCCCCGACCTGGCCCCCACGCTGGTGCCGGACTTCGGCGACGACGAGGCCGCCGACCGCAAGTTCGTCATCATCTGCTCCAAGGGCAACCTGGACATGGCCTACCCGGCCCTGGTCCTGGCCACCGCGGCCCTGGGTGAGGGCATCGAGACCCACCTGTTCTTCACCTTCTGGGGCTTCGACATGATCAACAAGCACACGATGAACGACCTCAAGTTCACCCCCGTGGGCAACACGGCCATGCACGTCTCGCAGGCCGGGTCGGTGCGGCCGGGGTGGCGGTGGAAGTCGGTGCCCCAGGTCGTGACGGCGATGCCCGGCATGACCACGGTCGCCACGAAGATGATGAAGAAGCAGATCGACGACCTGGAGATCCCCCCGGTGCCCGAGATGCTCGAGCAGATCCAGGCCATGGGCGCCCACCTGTGGGCCTGCAAGATGTCCTACGACATGCAGGGAATGACCGAGGACGACCTCTACGAGGGCGTGGAGGCCGTCATCAGCGCCTCCGACTTCATGGACATCAGCGAGGGTGGGCAGCTGCTCTTCATCTGAGCGGCACACGGACCGAAGCCTGCCTGTTGACCTTCCCTCTCTCCGGGTCAGCAGGCAGGCTTCGACGCGTGTCTCAGACGGTCGCTCTGGCGCGGTCCGCCGCGACCACCGGCCGGCCCGCGGCCATCAGCCCCACGCCGGTCAGGAGGAAGGCGAGGCCGACCCCCATCGCCATGGCGGCCACCCCGAAGGCGACCACCGAGGTGAACAGCGAGGCCCGCAGGAACGAGGCGTTCATCGCCACGTCGCGCAGCGGGTCCTCCCGGTCGAGCTCTGCGTAGGTGAGCCCTCCGGTCGACTCCTCGGCGTGCTTGCCGATGATCTGCGCCTCGGCATAGGCGGAGAACGGTCCGTCCACCGCGTCACCGGCCAGGAAGTCGGCATCCTCCGCCACGGTGATGTTCTCGCTGGCGAGCTCGTCGTGGACCAGGTAGTAGGTCACGGCCCCCGCCACGACCATGAGGACGCCGAGGACGGCGACAACCATGCCCATCGTTCTGGTGGTGCCCATCATGCCTCCAATGTGAGAGTGCGGACCCCGCCAGTATGGCGCGGGTCACACCCGTCACTCCAGCGTCGTCGCGAGGGTGCCGTGCACCGCCAGCAGGAACAGGCCCAGCAGCACCGGCACCGGGCCGTCCACCACCGCCCAGCCGGCCAGCAGCGCGACCGCGGCCAGCACGACATACACCGTCTCGATCCCGGCCAGGACGACCAGCGCCTGCCTCGGCCGGGCCTCCCGGTCCCGCTGCACGATCCGCTGGACGCGCTGGATCGTGATGACCGCCAGCACCGCCGCGATCGCCAGCCGCCCGATGCCCAGCACGGACTCCTGGTCGGTGCGACCGTCGGCGATGGACAGTGCGGAGACGGCCACGAAGGTCACGAGCACAGCGGCCAGCTGGCCCCAGAACGGCTTGGTCACAGGCCCACGCTAACAACGAGGGACCGGGCGCCCGCTCACTCGTCGTGGATCCGTGGGATGGTGTGCGGTGTGAGGCCGACCACAGCAGGCGACTGGGCCCGACTCGGCGCGCAGCTGGAGCTCGACGTGGGCGAGGCCGCGGTGAGCCGGCGGGCGCTGGACCGCCACGCGATGGCGCACGACGCGTCGCACTACCTGCTCACCCCTGAGGTCGTCGTCCGGCCCGCGTCCACCGACCAGGTGGCGGCGGTCATGCGCGCCTGCGACGCGGCCGGGGCGCCTGTCACCTTCCGCGCCGGGGGCACCAGCCTGTCCGGCCAGTCGGTCAGCGACGCGGTGATGGTCGACACCCGCCGCCACTTCGAGGGGGTCGAGGTGCTCGACGGCGGCCACCGGGTGCGGGTGCTGCCCGGCACCACGGTGCGCCATGTCAACGCGGTGCTCAGCCCCTACCGCCGGGCCCTCGGGCCCGACCCGGCGAGCGAGGGTGCGTGCACGCTCGGCGGGGTCATCGCCAACAACTCCAGCGGGATGCAGTGCGGCACCGAGCTCAACACCTACGCCACGCTCGACTCGATGGTGCTCGTGCTGCCGACCGGACACCGGGTGGACACCGCCGCGCCGGACGCGTCCGCGGCGCTGCGGGCCCAGCACCCCGCGCTGTGGGAGGGGCTGGCCCGGCTGCGCCGCCGCGTGCTCGACGACCCCGCCTCGGTGGCGACGGTGCGGCGGCTCTTCGCGATGAAGAACACCATGGGCTACGGCGTCAACGCCCTGCTCGACTTCGAGGACCCCCTGGAGATCCTGCGGCACCTGATGATCGGCAGCGAGGGCACCCTCGGCTTCGTCGCCGAGGCCGTCTTCCGCACCGTCCCGGTGCCCAGCCACCGGGCCACCGGGCTGCTCGTCTTCGACGACATCGGCACGGCGACGGCCGCGGTGCCCGGCATGGTCGCCACCGGCACCGCCACCGCCGAGCTGCTCGACGCCGCCTCGCTGACCGCCTCGCTCATCGACCCCACGTGCCCCGAGGTGATCCGGCAGCTCGAGATCCGCGACCACGCGGCGATCCTGCTCGAGTACCAGGCCACCTCCACCGAGGAGCTCACCGACCTGACCGCGAGCGCCGAGCGCGCGCTGCGCTCCCTGCCGGTGCAGCCGTTCGAGCTCACCACCGACGCGGCCGACCGCACCCGGCTGTGGCGCGTCCGCAAGGGTCTGTACACGGCGGTCGCCGGGCACCGCCCCGCCGGCACGAGCGCGCTGCTCGAGGACGTCTGCGTCGGGGTCGACGTGCTGGGCGACACGTGTGTGGCGCTCACCGAGCTCTTCGACCGGCACGCTTACCAGGGGTCGGTCATCTTCGGCCACGCCAAGGACGGCAACGTCCACTTCCTCGTCAACGAGGTCTTCGACGACCCCGCCTCGCTGGAGCGCTACGCCGCGTTCACCGAGGACATGGTCGACCTCGTGCTGGGCCAGGGTGGCACCCTGAAGGCCGAGCACGGCACCGGCCGCATCATGGCCCCGTTCGTCCGCCGGCAGTACGGCGACGAGCTGTATGCCGTGATGCGCGAGATCAAGGACCTCATCGACCCCCGTGGGCTGCTCAACCCCGGCAACGTGCTGTCCGAGGACCCCACGTCGTACCTCCAGGACCTCAAGCCCAGCCACCCGGTGGAGGAGGAGGTGGACCGGTGCGTCGAGTGCGGCTTCTGCGAGCCGGTCTGTCCCTCCCGTGACCTCACCCTGACCCCGCGCCAGCGCATCGTGCTGCGCCGCGAGATGGTCGGCGCGCGCAGCCGTGGCGACCTCGCACTGGCCGAGGAGCTTGAGCGCGACTACGTCTACGCCGGGGAGCAGACCTGCGCGGTGGACGGGATGTGCGTGACCGCCTGCCCCGTGCTGATCAACACCGGCGACCTGGTGCGGCGGCTGCGCCGCGAGTCGGCTCCGGCGCCGGCCCGGGCGCTGTGGTCCGCGGCGGCCCGTGGCTGGGGTGGCGCGGCGCTGCTGGGCAGTGCCGGGCTCAGCATCGCCCGCATCCTGCCCAGCGCCGTGCCCACGGCGCTCACCGCGGCCGGCCGGCGTGTCGTGGGCGCCGACACCGTCCCCCTCTACGACGCGGGCCTGCCCGCGGGGGGCGGGCGCCGGATCGCCCGTCGGGCCGACGATGCCCAGGCCGTGGTCTTCGGGGCCTGCGTCGGGCAGATGTTCGGCCCCGAAGGCGGCGCCGGCAGCGGCGCCCAGGGGTCCGGGCCCGCCCTGCTCGAGCTCTGCGACCGGGCCGGGGTCGCGGTGCGCACCCCCGAGCACCTCGGAGGCCTGTGCTGCGGCACGCCCTGGAAGTCCAAGGGCTTCACCGCCGGCTACGACGTGATGGCGGCCAGGGTGGTGCCCGCGCTGCGCGCGGCGACCGAGGGTGGCCGGCTGCCGGTGGTCGTCGACGCCTCCTCGTGCGCCGAGGGCCTGGTGGAGATGCTGGCCACCCGCGCTCCGGAGCTGCGGGTCGTCGACGCCGTGGAGTTCGTGGCCGACCACCTGCTCCCGGCCCTGACGGTGCGCCGACGGCTCCCCTCGGTGGTCGTGCACCCGACCTGCTCCTCGCACCGCGCCGGCACCACCGAGGCCCTCGTGCGGGTCGCCGCCGCGTTCGGCGAGGACGTCGTGGTGCCGGTGTCGTGGGGCTGCTGCGCCTTCGCCGGCGACCGCGGGCTGCTGCACCCCGAGCTGACCGCCTCAGCGAGCCGGCGCGAGGCCGAGGAGGTCGCCCAGACGGGTGCCACGGCATACGTCTCCAGCAACCGCACCTGTGAGATCGGCATGACGCGGGCGACCGGCCGGCGCTACGTGCACGTCCTGCAGGCGCTGGCTGCCGCGACCCGCTGAGCGCATGCGGCATCCTTGACCCACCGGAGCAAGGAGGAAGCCATGGTCACGGCACTGCAGCAGGTGCGCCGCCACCCCGCCGTCCCCGTGCTGCTGCGCACCACGACGACGCTGGCCCTGCTCACCGTGGGCTACTTCATGCTCCCTGTGACCCTGGACTGGGGCAGTCCCCGGCTCTACCTCCAGCTGCTCGTGTCGGTCCTTGCTCTGGTGGGCCTGTACGTCGTCCTCCGGCAGCGGGTCCGCGACAGCCTGCGCCGCAAGGAGCAGCCCTACGCCCGGGTCGAGTGGCTGCTGGCCGCGCTCTACCTCATCATCCTGTCGTTCGCCGTGGTGTATGCGGTGATCGGCGTCCACGCCCCGGACCAGTTCGTGGGCATCGCCGACCGGATGGACGCGCTCTACTTCTCGGTCACCCTCATGTCGACGGTCGGCTTCGGCGACGTCAGCGCCCAGGGCACCCTGGGCCGCGCGGTCGTCACCGTGCACATGCTGTTCAACCTCATCTACATCGGCACTGGCATCCGCCTGCTCACCGGTGACCGGTCCATCGGCGCCACCCCCGGACCGGACGGGCACTGAGGCGCCAGGGCTACCGACGCAGCCAGCGGCGCAGCTGCTTCGCCGACACCTCGGCCCACACCTGCGTCGCCTCCGCGAGGTCCGCATCGCCACGGGCCTGCTCCCGTGCGTGCAGCCGTCCGTACGTGAACGCCTCCCGGGGCGTGGCCCTCTCGGCGAGCTCGAGGAGGTGCTCGCGCATCACGACACTGTCCTGGTGGCGGCCGAGCACCTCCTGAAGCCGCTCCATCGCCTCGGCGAACGCGACCGCCTCCTCGCCGAAGGTGTCCGAGAGCGCCTCGGCGGCATACCGCGCACGCTTGGCCGCCTTACGGGCCTCGTGCCACCGCTCCTGCCGCATCCGCGTCCGCACCTCGGCGTAGGCACGGCGCACCCGCTGCGGCAGCACGTCGTGGGCCGGACGGTCCGCGGCCTCGGTCCACCGCGGCTGCTGCACCAGACTGCCCAGTGCCTCGAGCAGCCGGCGGTAGCGCTCGGAGTCGAGGTCCAGCAGCAGCTGGTCGTGCGCCCGGTGGTAGGCCTCGTCCAGGTGCGCCACACCCTCCGCGACCTCCTCCCCGGCGGCCGCGCCCTGCTCGCGCAGCCGGTCACGCAGCACCTCGGCATCCCGTGCCTCACCCAGCCCCCCCGCCAGCCATCGCAGCTCGTCGGCCACAGGCCTCACCTGACCCCGCTGCAGCACCGGGGCGAAGGTCCGCAGCGCACTGCGCAGCCGCCGGCTGGCCACCCGCATGCGGTGCACGCTGTCGGGTCGGTCCAGCCGCACCAGCGGGTCGGCCGCCACCAGCCGCTCGACCTGCTCGGCCAGGTGGTGCACCACCACCTCCCCGGCCGCCGAGCCGGGGGTGAACGACGGGTGCGGCGCGGGCTGCGGGTCGCCCAGGGTGCGCGCCAGCTTGGACCGGCTGCTCGCATGCTCCAGACCACCGGCGAGCAGCTGCTCGTCGACCGCGGCCAGCAGGGCTCGGTCGCCCTCGACCAGCTCGACCTCGAGCTCGCGCCACTGCAGGTCCTGGGCAGGTGGCACCAGGCGACGCGCCGCCACCCGGTCGTCGGCGACCTCCGCGAGCACGACGCCGGCGCCGTCGACGAGCCGGCTGACGGTGCGCTCGGTCACGATCCGCGCGACCGGGCCCAGCTCCTGACCGCGGACCCGGGCGGCGACCAGCGACCTCAGGGCCGGCGGCACCCCGTCGGCCTCGTCGCCCAGCGGCAGCTGCACCTCCACGCGCGCGTCGTCGGCGCCGGGCAGCTTCAGGTGCCAGCCGGCGTCGGGTCCACCGGTGCGTCGGCGCAGCGTGGTCCGGGCGCTCAGCAGACCCAGGTCAGCGGTGTCGACGTAGGTCGCCTCCAGGTGCCGGCGCTCCCCCTCGAGCTCGAGCTCCACCCCGTCGAGGTGCCCCACGGCCCGTGCGAGCACCGGCGCCAGTGCGGCCTCCGGCGCGACGGCATACGTCGTCTCCACCTCGTCGCTGACAGAAGCCATGCCCGAGGCTATCCCGCCCGGTATGCCGAGCCTGCCCTTGCTGGCGGACCGGCCCGCAGCGGAGTAGGACTGGTGGTGTGGGGCAGCTCCTCCGGCTCGGTCGTGCCTACCCCCTCGTGCCGCTGACGCTGGCGGTCGGGGCGGCGGCCGGGCTGCTGGTCGCCCTGGGTCTCGGTGACGCGGCCCGCTGGGGTGTCTCGGCCTACGCCCTGGTGACTGCGGCGGTGAAGACCCGGGAGATTGTGCGCGACCTGCGCCGCGGCCGCTACGGCATCGACGTCCTGGCGGTCACCGCCCTCGCGGCCACCGTGGCGGTCGGGGAGCACTGGGCCGCGCTCGTCGTGTGTCTCATGCTCGCCACCGGCGAGGCTCTCGACGACTACGCCGTGGGCCGTGCCGAACGTGAGCTCGCCGCCCTGCTGGCCCGCTCTCCGCAGACCGCGCACCGCGTCGCTGCGGACGGGACGCTGCAGCAGGTGCCGGTGGAGGAGGTCGAGGTGGGCGACGAGCTCCTGGTCAGGCCCGGTGAGGTCGTGCCCACCGACGGCGACCTGGTCTCGGCCGAGGGGAGCTTCGACGAGTCCTCCCTCACCGGGGAGCCGCTGCCCGTGGAGCGCGTGCGCGGCCAGTCCGTGCTGTCCGGGTCGGTCGCCGGCCCGGAGGTCGTGCACCTGAGGGCCACCGCGACCGCGGCGGACTCGCAGTACCAGCGGATCGTGGACCTCGTGCGCTCGGCCGGGGAGTCGCGGGCGCCCTTCGTGCGGCTGGCCGACCGCGTCGCGCTGCCGTTCACCCTCCTCTCGCTGGCCGTCGCCGCCCTCGCCTGGGGGCTGAGCGGTGACCCGACCCGCTTCGCGGAGGTGCTGGTGGTCGCCACCCCCTGCCCGCTCATCATCGCCGCGCCGGTAGCCTTCATGGCCGGCATGTCCCGCGCGGCCAGGCACGGCGTCATCGTCAAGGACGGCGGCACGCTGGAGCAGCTCGCCCGCGCCCGGACCGCTGCCTTCGACAAGACCGGCACGCTCACCCACGGCCGGCCCCAGGTGGCGGCGGTGCACGCCACCGGAGGGCTGACCGACGAGCAGCTGCTCACCTACGCCGCTGCCGTCGAGCAGAGCTCGGTGCACCCGCTCGCCGCGGCCGTCGTCGCCGCGGCCCGCGAGCGAGGGCTCCCCCTGCTCCCGGCGACCGACGCAAGGGAGTCGACGGCACACGGCGTCGTGGCGACGGTGCAGGGCCGCGGGGTCGCCGTGGGCAAGCACCGGTTCGTCGCCGGGCTGTGCTCCACGACGCCGGGGGTGACGCCGCCCCTGGAGCCCGGCCAGAGTGCCGTGCACGTCGCTGTGGACAGCGAGTATGCCGGGCTGGTGGCGCTCGCCGACCAGGTGCGCGAGGAGACCGCGGCCACGCTCACCGCGCTGCGCCGTGCCGGGGTGCGCACCACCATGATGCTGACGGGTGACGCGGAGCCGACCGCCTGGGCGATCGCCCGGCAGGTCGGCATCGACGACGTCCGGGCCGGCCTGCTGCCCGAGGACAAGGTCGCCGCCGTGGCCTCCGCGCCGGAGCGCCCGGTGCTCATGGTGGGTGACGGGGTCAACGACGCCCCGGTGCTCGCCGTGGCTGACGTGGGCGTCGCCATGGGCGCTCGTGGCTCGACCGCAGCCGGCGAGTCGGCCGACGTCGTCGTCATGCTCGACGACCTGCAGCGTGTCGCCCTGGCCGTGCAGATCGGCCGGCGCACGCTCACCGTGGCGTGGCAGGCGATCGGCCTGGGCGTCGGCCTCTCGCTGGCGCTGATGGTGGTCGCCGCCCTGGGACACCTGCCCGCGGTCGCCGGGGCCTGGATGCAGGAGGTCGTCGACCTGGCCTGCATCGGCTGGGCGCTCCTGGCGACCCAGCCCGGCGCCATCGAGCGGCAGGAGCCCGCACCCACTCCCTCAGCGCGCACCCAGCGGCTTCCCGCATGATGTGAACGTGTACTACCCCGACCCGCCCCCGCGGCGCCGGTCCGGCTCGGCCGTGTCCGGTGTGCTCATGACGATGCTCGTCGTGGGCACGGTGCTGGGGCTCGTCGTGGCCACCCACCCGGGCTACGAGGCCGGGACCATCCGTGCCCTGGTGGCCGACGTCGTCTCCGGCGACGCGTGGCGCACCGAGGACCCGTGGAGCGAGCAGGTGCCGGTCTCCGGTGCACCGCTGGAGGCGAACGGCAGCGGGGACTACACCTTCGCCATGACCCAGCCCGGCAGTGACGAGCCGGTGGGCTACGACCCGTGCACCGTGGTGGAGGTCGTCGTCAACCCCGAGGGAGCCCCCGACGGCTACGCCGAGATGGTGGACGTCGCCGTGCAGCGCACCGCCGAGGCCACCGGGCTCGACCTGCGTCTGGTCGGTGAGACCGACGACCGCGACTTCCTCGAGCGGCAGGCCGGCGACCCGGTCCTCATCGGGTGGGCGGACGAGGAGGAGGTGCCTGCCCTGGCCGGCGAGACGGTCGGCATCGGTGGCAGCTCCGCGCTGGAGCGAGCCGGGGTGCGCCACTACGTCACGGGCACGGTCGTGCTCGACGTGGACGTGCCCCGGGCCGGCCGCAGCGGCGTGGTGGCCCAGACCGTCCTGGTGCACGAGTTCGCCCATCTGGTCGGCCTGGGACACGTGGACTCACCTACCGAGCTGATGCACCCCAGCCCGGTGACCACCGCATACGGTCCGGGCGACCTGGCAGGCCTGGCAGCACTGGGCTCCGTGCCCTGCCGCTGAGCGTGCGAGTCACGACTCGCTCCGGCGGACGGCTCGCTCAGGAGGGGAGCACACCACCCCGGTGCACTACAGCGGGCTGCCTTCGTGCCCAGGTCCGGGTTGCTGGGGTGGGTGACCAGGACGATCGGCTCGCGACGCGCCTTCACCTCCTGCAGACGTTCGACGCTGCCGAGGCGGCCGTCGACCACGGCGGGCCATGTGTAGCGCTCAGCTGTCGAGCCATCCCTCGCGACGCAGCTGGTCCCAGATCTGCTGGGCTACACGACCGCCTTCACGGACGACCCGCCGTTCGTCGGCCACCTGCAGCGCGCCGTCGTAGAGCTGCCAGCTCCCGTCGGTCATGACAGCTCGAGCATGCAGCCCGTTCGCGTAGAGGAGGTTGACCAGCGGGTCGGGCGGCATGGCTCCCGACCCCGCGAGGAAGCCACTGACATCGACGCTGACCAGGTCGGCCTTCGCGCCTACCTCGATCCGCCCCAGGTCCTTCCGGCCCAGACCGTCGGCCGCAACCTGGGTGGCGCCGAGGACGGCGTCATGGATGGTGGGACTCTGGCTCGGCACAGCCCCACGTGAGCTGATAGCGCCATGTCGAGCCTGACCCTTGATGACCGCGAGCTTGAGGCACTCCAGGTAGTCGTTGGTGTGCGTGTCGATGCCGATGTTGACGGCGACACCAGCCGCCAGCATCTCTGGGTAGGGCTGCAGGCCGCCGTTGGCTCCGCCGGCGAGGGGACAGGTGGCATAGGTGTAGGACCGCTGAGCCAGGAGTGGGGGGTCGAGTTCCAGATCCGCTCCCGACATGTGGGCTCCGAACACCGGCACGTCGAACATGCCGAGGGAGTCGACCCATGCCACCGGCCGCTGCCCCCAGCGTCGTTGCACGGTCGCAGCCTCTCCGGCGCCCTGTGCCAGGTGCAGGTGGATCCCGTTGCCGAGCTCCCGGGCCACGTCGATGATCGCCGTCATGGTCTCGGGTGTGTGGGTGTCTGTCGCATGCGGCGCGATCATCGGACGCATCCGATCCTCGAAGCTCCCGTTCCATCTGAGACCGAACTGTCGTTCTGCCTCGATCTCTTCCAGCGTCTGCGGGATGGATGCCTCGAAGGCTGCCTCGTCGACCACCGGCCAGAAGCCGAAGAGCCGTGGCACGCCAGGGATCATGCCGCCGGGTAACCACGAGAACCCCAGGGGCCGGCCACGCGCACGTAGGACTCGGCCTGGCGTCGGCTGAGGGCCATCTCCACCTGGGTCGTGCATCCGGAGCGGATCAGCTCGGCGAGGTTGTAGGCCGTCAGCGCGTCCAGGTCGTCGTCGCTCAGCTCCTCGGCGATCTCGAGTGGGCGCACGTAGCTGCGTGAGCCCTCGAAGATGCCCCGCGTACTCGAGCCACCTGCCACGTGCGTGTGGCCGCTGATGAAACCGGGCATGAGCAACTGGTCACGCATCTGCAGGCGAGGCCCTCCACCGCGTAGCGCACCTTCGCTCACCTCGACGATACGGTCACCTGACACGCGGATCGAGGGGTTCCGCAGAAGTCGCTGGCGGCTTCCGTCGGGCACCAGCGCGGCTCCCGGCTCGAGGACGAGCTCCTTGGCTTTGGGCGGTCGCGCCGCGCGTGGAGCATCGGCGCGTGCTGAGGCCGCCGCGCTGGTGAGGCCTACGGCCCCCATGCCTGCGAGGACACTACGTCGGGACAGTGCTGGATCCATGTCGGAACCTCCTGGTGAAGGGCGGTGGTGGCGCGCCCACTGAGCACGCACGCGCCGGCTGGCGCGTGCGCAGATCGTTCACGGGAGGTCACGGAGGGGTCATCGCTGTTCTGAGGACACGGAGGCGATGTAGTCGAGGGCGGTCGCGAGGTCGACCACCTCGGCGTACTTCGCCTGGAGGTCGTAGAGGGATGCGCTGCGCACGGCGGGGTCACGGTCCAACGACGCCTCGCGCACCACGACCGGGACGAAGCCGTGCTGGAGCGCGTCGACGGCCGTCGCCCGCACACACCCGCTGGTGCTGGTGCCGACGATGACGACGGTGTCGACCCGCTGGGCCTGCAGCATCGAGGCCAGGGAGGTGCCGAAGAAGCTGCTGGCGTACTGCTTCACGATCACCGCCTCGTGGGGCCTCGGCGCGACGGCCGGCATGAGCTCACCCAACGGGCTGTCCCCGACCAGGTGACGCAGGGCGGGCACCTTCTGCAGGAAGATGCCGCCGTCCAGCCCGTCCTCGCCGTAGCGCACCTTGGTGTGCACGACGGGGATGCCGGCCCCCCGGGCCGCCGCGAGCACCTCGGCCGCCTCGGTCAGGCCCTGCTCCGACGGCAGGCACAGGGGACTTGCCTGGTCGAAGTAGGCCCGCATGAGGTCGACCACGAGCAGCGCCGGACGCGGCCCCGGGGTCAGGGTCCCCGCGAAGCCGTCGTCGAAGGCGCGCTCGAGCCGGGTCACAGTGCTCGCGGCGGGGTCGGGGGCTTCAGGCCGGTCTCCTCCTCGGCCCGGTCCAGGATGGTCTGCAGGTCGGGGCCCTTGTCGAACAGCGGCAGCTCGTCGCCTCCGCGGGCCGTGCGCAGCTCGGAGCGGAGCTGGTCGGTGGCCTCCCTGTCGAGCGCACCCGCCTCGCTGCAGACCACGCCGTAGCGCCGGGCGCCGGTGTAGCTGACGAGCCCTCTGCGGACCTCGAGGGCAACGGTCTCGGGGTCCCGCTCGAGAGGGTCACCCCACCCGCCACCACCCCAGGTGACGAAGTGGAGCACGTCGTCCTTGCCTACCTCGACGTCGTGGACCTTGCTCGGCAGCACCTCGGTCGTGCCGTCGGCCCGGTCGATCCACTTGCGGCCGCGAGCCCCCGGCTCCCCGCCGCGCACACCCCAGGGGTAGGTGAGCCAGCGGTCGTCGTGGATCGCGATCGTGCCCGGCTCCAGGAAGCGGTAGGACACGTCGACGCCGTTGCCGCCGCGGTGCAGCCCCGCGCCACCGGTGTCGGTGACGGTCTCCCAGCGGTCGACCCGCAGGGGGTAGTAGGACTCGAGGTACTCACAGGGGATGTTGACGAACGAAGGCCACAGCGAGTGCCCGTCGGGGCCGTCCCCCACGGGGCGGCCGGGGATGCCACCGAAGCCGATCGAGTAGAGCTGGAACCACTCCCCCTTGCGGTCGCCCTCGCCGTAGTTGCCGGAGTACATGAAGTGCGGCGACGAGGAGAAGCCGGCGCCGTTGAGCAGGTCGGGGTTGGACTGGCCCAGCAGGCCGCCGAAGAGGTCGAAGAGCCGGCCGATCCCGTGGTTGCGGCCGTTGAGCGCGGCCGGGTAGCGGGGCTTCCAGAACGAGTCCTCGGGGATCTCGACGTCGACCAGGGGGTAGTAGCCGTCGTTCCAGAGGATCTGCGGGTCGGCCACCGTGATCATGTAGATGCCGAAGAACATCCGGATGAGGTTCTCGTTGATGTAGTAGTTGACCGGGCCCTCGGCCTGCGGGCTCGACCCGGTGAGGTCGATGAGCACCTTGTCGCCCGTGCGGGTGATCGTCATCTTCAGCTCGAACGGACCGTGCCCGCGCCCGTCGTCGTCGATGTAGTCGGTGAACGACAGCGGCTTGCCCTCCTCGAACACCAGGGCCAGCAGGGTCTTCATCGCGCGGTAGTTGCGGTCGAGCAGCGCGTCCAGGGCGGAGGTGTAGGTGTCGACGCCGAACCGGGCGCACATCTCCTGCACCCGGCGGGACGCGGTGCGGCACGCGGCGACGATGCCGTTGAGGTCGGCGCGGTTCCAGTCGGGCTTGCGGACCTGGTTGAGGATGATGCGCAGGGCGTCGTCGTCGAGCACGCCCTTCTTGTAGAGCTTGAAGGGCGGGATGACCACGCCCTCCTCGAAGATCGTGCGCGCGTCGGTGGGCATCGAGGCCGGGGTCTTGCCGCCGACGTCGGACATGTGCCCGAACTGGGAGGCCCAGCCCACGATCCGGCCCTCGAAGTAGATCGGCATCACGACCAGCCAGTCGTTGGCGTGGCTGATGGCGGCGCCGCACGAGTAGGGGTCTGACGTCATCAGGACGTCGCCCTCCTCGATCGTGCCGTCGAAGTTGTCCAGGAAGTCGGGGATCGACAGGCCGAACTGCCCGACGACCATCTTGCCCTCGGGGTCACCGATGAGAGGGAACTCGTCGTGCTGCTCCCGGATGCCCGGCGACAGCGCCGTGCGGAACAGCACCTCGTCCATCTCGTAGCGGGCGCTGCGCAGGCCGTTCTCGATCAGGTCGAGGGTGACGACGTCCACGTCCACCGGCTGCAGCGGCTCCGTGGTGGTCTGGATCAGCTGTGCCATGTCTCAGGCCTCCGTGGTGTCGGTGCTGTCGAGGGGACGGATGAGCAGGCTGCCGCTGGGATGCACGGTCGCGGCGTGGTCGGGCAGGACGAGCGTCGTGGAGTCCATCTCGGCGATCACGGCAGGGCCGGGCACCACGTTGCCGGCGAGCAGCCGGTCGCGGTCGTAGACCACCGCCTGCACCTGCCGGCCTTCGACCCACAGCTCGTGGACGTCGCCGCGGGCGGCTGCCGAGGGGTCGCTCCCGCCCTCGGCCAGAGCCGTGGCCGCGAGGTTGGGGCGCGGTCCGCTGGCGGTCGCGCGCGCGGTGACCAGTTCGTGCTCGTTGTCGAGCAGGAAGCTGAACAGCCGCTCGTGCTCGGTGTCGAAGGACGACTTCAGCGTGTCCAGCACGCCACCGTCGAGTGAGCCGGCGTCCACCGCGACCGGGATCTCGAAGCCCTGCCCGTGGTAGCGCAGGTCCACCGCATACGTGACGGTGAGGTCGTCCTCGGCCAGCCCCGACTCCAGCAGGGAGCGCTTGGCGGCGGTGGCGAGCTCGCCGAGCATCTCGCTCAGCTCTGCGTCGGTGATCTCGCTGAACCGCCGGATGAGGGTGCGCACCGACTCGTCCCGCAGGGTGGTGGTCGCGTCGCCGTAGGCGCAGAGCACGCCGGGTGAGGGCGGGACGATGACCGGCCAGGCGCCGGTCAGCTTGCCCAGAGCGTTGGCGTGCAGCGGTCCGGCGCCACCGAAGGCGATGAGCGCGAAGTCGCGTGGGTCGAAGCCCTGTTGGGTGGAGACGAGCTTCAACGCACCGAAGATGTTCTCGTTGACGATGTCGTAGATGCCCGCTGCGGCCGCCTCGACCGAGGGCAGCCCGACGGCGTCGGCGATCGTCTTCACCGCAGCCCGAGCCGCCTCCTCGTCCAGCGTGATCTCGCCGCCGGCGAGCTGGGTCGGCAGGTAGCCGAGCACGACGTCGGCGTCGGTGACGGTGGGCTCGGCACCACCTGCTCCGTATGCGGCGGGCCCGGGGACCGCGCCGGCCGACTGCGGCCCGACGCGCAGCGCCTGTGTCAGGGGCGGCACGTGCGCGATGGAGCCACCCCCGGCACCGACCGTGCGGACGTCGACGGAGGTGGCGCGGACCGTGAGGTCACCGACCGTGGTCTCCCGCCCGACGCGGGGGGTCAGTCCCTGCACGAGGGCCACGTCGGTGGAGGTGCCGCCCATGTCGAAGGTGAGCAGGTCCTTGAAGCCGGCCTGCTCGGCGACCCAGACAGCGCCGGAGACACCGCCGGCAGGCCCGGACAGCAGCAAGGACACGGGGTTCTCCGCGGCGACCTGCGCCGAGACGAGGCCGCCGTCGCTGCGCAGGATCGACAGCCGGGAGTCCAGACCCGAGCTGTCGAGCTGGCTCTCGAGGTTGCGCACGTAGCGGGAGACCTGGCCCTGCACGTAGGCGTTGGCCACGGTGGTGAGGGTGCGCTCGTACTCACGGAGCTCGGGCAGCACCGCCGAGGAGCGTGAGATGGGGATGCCCGCCAGCTCCTCGCCGGCGATCTCCTCCACCCTGCGCTCGTGTGCGTCGTTGGCGTAGGCGTTGATGAAGCTGATGCTGAGCGCCTCCACGCCCTGCGCCTTGAGTCGGCGCAGCTGGGTGCGGACGTCGTCCTCGTCCAGCGCGGTGACGACGGACCCGTCCGCTGCCATCCGTCCGACCACCTCGACGGTGTCCTCGAGCGCGGCGAGCGGCTCGGGCTTGGGCCAGATGATCCAGCCTGCCAGGCCGCCCGGCACGAAAGAACGCGCGATCTGCAGCACCTGCCGGAAACCCTTGGTGGTGACCAGGCCGACCCGGGCCCCCTTCTTCTCCAGGATCGCGTTGGTGGCCACGGTGGTGCCGTGCAGCACCTCGCCGACCTCGGAGACACTCACCCCCGCCGCGCGGCACACCTGCTCGATGCCCCGCAGCACCCCGACCGACTGGTCCTGCGGGGTCGAGGAGGTCTTGCCCCGGAAGGTCTCTCCGGTGTCCTCGTTGATGAGCAGGATGTCGGTGAACGTGCCACCGACATCGACGCCGAGCCGAAAGGTCATGGGGTCCTCCTCAGGGGGCAGTGCGGTCGTCCTCGACCCGTTCACTGCCGATCACGCTAGGGACGCGCCGTCGAGCGCGTCAAGGGTTTGCATGCAATTGGTCCAGAAATCTTTGTCAGGGCTTGTCCCAGCGGCCTCGATCTGCCAGATTGCATGCAACAACGCCCGAGCGCTGCTGCCTGGGCGCCGTCCGCAACCACCCAGGAGGCCGACCGTGAGCACCTCGCCCGACGAGCCCGCCGCCAGTCCCGGCCCGCTGCACGGCATACGGGTCGTGGAGGTGGGCCAGCTCCTGGCCGGTCCCTTCTGCGGCCAGCTGCTCGGCGACATGGGCGCCGACGTGGTCAAGCTGGAGGACCCCGGTCGCGGTGACCCGTTGCGGCAGTGGGGTCGCGAACGCCCTCAGGGCCAGTCGCTGTGGTGGTCCATCGTGGGGCGCAACAAGCAGTCCGTCACGGTCAACCTGCGCGAGCCCGAGGGCCAGGACATCGCCCGCCGGCTCATCGCGCAGGCCGATGTCGTGGTCGAGAACTTCCGCCCCGGCACGATGGAGCGGTGGGGCCTGGGCTACGAGGCGCTGCGCGAGCTCAACCCGGGGCTGGTGATGGTGCGGGTCTCCGGCTTCGGACAGGACGGGCCCTACTCCCAGCGCCCGGGCTACGGTGCCATCGGGGAGGCGATGGGCGGGCTGCGCTACGTCGTCGGTGACCCCTCCACTCCCCCTTCACGGGTGGGCATCTCCATCGGCGACACCCTCGCAGCGATGTTCGCGACGATCGGTGCGCTGGCGGCACTGCGCGAGCGCGACTCCAGCGGCCGCGGGCAGGTCGTCGACTCGGCGATCTACGAGGCGGTGCTGGGCGTCATGGAGTCCCTCGTCCCGGAGTGGCAGCTGACCGGCTACCAGCGCGAGCGCACGGGGGCCGTGCTGCCCAGGATCGCCCCGAGCAACGTCTACCCCACTCGCGACGGCATCTGGATGCTCATCGCCGCCAACCAGGACACGGTCTTCGCCCGCCTGGCGGCCGCGATGGGTCGACCGGAGCTCGCTGCCGACGAGCGCTACGCCACCCACGGCGCACGCGGGGAGCACCAGGAGGATCTCGACGCGCTCATCGGGGAGTGGAGCGCCACGCTCGACGCAGACGCCCTCGAGGAGCTGCTCGTGGAGCACGCCGTGCCGGTGGGCAAGATCTTCCGCCCGGTGGAGATGCTCGCCGACCCGCACTTCCGGGCTCGCGAGACCATCACCGAGGTGGACCACCCGGTGCTCGGCGGCGTGCAGATGCAGAACGTCTTCCCCCGGCTCTCCCGCACCGGCGGCACGATCCGCTGGCCGGGGCCGCCGCTGGGTGAGCACACCGACGCGGTGCTCGCCGGGATCGGGCTCGACGCCGCCGAGGTGGACTCCCTGCGCGAGCGAGGTCTGGTATGACGCACGCCGCGCCGGACGGGGCCGTGCTCAGCCTGCCGCCGTCCATCCGTCTTGTCGAGGTCGGGCTGCGCGACGGGCTCCAGGCCGTCAGCGCACCCCTGAGCACCGAGCACAAGGTGGAGCTGGTGCATCTGCTGGTCGACGCCGGCGTGCGTGAGATCGAGGCGGTCTCCTTCGCGCACCCCAGGGTGCTGCCGCAGCTGGCGGACGCAGCCGAGGTCATGGCAGCGGTCCCCCGGCGCGACGACGTCACCTACCGGGGGCTGGTGCCCAACCTCCGGGGCGCCAGACGGGCGGCGGACTGCGGGCTGGACGAGATGGTCGTCGTCGTCTCCGCCGACGACACAGTGAGCGTGAAGAACCAACGTCGCACCACCGCGGAGGTGCTGGCCGAGCTGCCGGACATCGCACGGGTGGCCGAGCAGGCCGGGTGCCGCTTGCTCGTGGCCGTAGCCTGTGCGTTCTTCGCGCCCGCCCGCGGGCCGGTGCCTGCGGTGGAGCGCGACCTCGTCGTCGACACCGCCGTGGACGTCGGTGCGTCGGCGGTGTACCTCGCCGCGACCTCCGGACAGGAGACGCCGCGCGAGATGGCCGACGGCATCGTCGGGACCCGCCGCCGCCACCCTGACCTGCCCGTCGGGGTCCACCTGCACAACCGCAACGGCTTCGCCCCCGCCAACGCCCTCGCCGCGATGCAGGCCGGCGCCTCCTGGCTCGAGGGGTCGTTCGCCGGGCTCGGCGGCGACATGTGGTTCCCCGGCGACCCGACGGTGCTGGGCAACGCACCGATGGAGGACCTCATCCACCTGTGCGACGGTCTAGGTGTGCGGACGGGGATCGACCTCACGGCATACCTGCAGGTGGTGCGTCGCAGCGAGGCGCTCACCGGCATCCCGTCCACCTCGTTCGTCACCCGCGGAGGGACGCGCGATGATCTGGCACGGGCCACCTGGCCCGACACGACATGACGCACCTACCCCGGGGAGCCCACGGATGACGAGCCCGACCGGTCCTGCGGACACGACGCCGGCGGATGCGTCCGAGCGCGCCTACACCGCCCTGCTCTCGAGGATCTCCGCCGGTGAGATCTCCGCCGGTGAGCGGCTCTTCGAGCAGTCCCTGGCCGAGGCGATCGGCGTCAGTCGCACCCCGGTGCGGGACGCCCTCAAGCGGCTGGCTGCCGAAGGCCTGGTCGACATCCACCCGCACCGTGGCGCCCAGGTCGTGTCCTTCACCCCCGAGGACGTGACTGCGCTGTACGCGATGCGCGCGGAGTTCGAGCCGGTCGCTGCCCGCCTCGCCGTGCCGGAGATGACCGACACCGACGTGGCACGGCTGGCCGAGCTCTCGGCCCGGATGGAGCGGATCGTCGAGGAGGGCGCCGACCCCGGTGGGTTGACCACGCTCAACAACGAGTTCCACGCGGTGTTCGTCGAAGGATCCGGCAACCGGCACCTCGCGATCGCCCTGCAGGCGCTCTTCCGGCCCGCTGTGGTGACCAGGACCTTCCGTCAGTACGACCCTCGTGCACTGCAGCGCAGCATGCAGCACCATGCCGAGCTCGTCGAGGCCGCGGCGGCCCGCGACGGGGAGTGGGCCGAGGCCGTGATGCGCGCGCACATCCTGTCCGCGCGGCACGCGACCAGCCCTCACCGCGACCCGACGGAGGACGCCACCGTCCGCCACGCGTGAGGTCCTCGGGGCAGCGGCAGACGCCGCCCCGGGGCTCGTCACGTCAGCGCTCGTGCTGCACCTGGTCGTGGAGGGCCTTCAGCGTCGCCCCTTGGTCGTCGAGGTGTGCCACCACCGCCCGGACGGTCTCCGGACCGAGACCATCTGCCGGGAGGCCGGGGTCGTCTGCGGTGGCCTCGCCCGCGACGGCGAGGTGGAGGTTGCCGGTGCCTGTCTCCTCCGCGCCGGAACGCTCGAAGAGCACCTTGAGCACGTCGCCGGTGCGCAGGGGTGGCGACTCCGTGCAGGGAGACACGTCGACGACACTGCCGACCGTGAGCCGGGCCGGCCGCTCGTGCACCACTCCGGTCGTGACCCGGGGCAGCTCGTCCATCGCGATCCCATCTGTCGAAGTCGACTCCATCGTGGCCGGTGTCGGGCCGAGGCGCCAGCGTTGCTCTGTCGGCGACGGTCGGGAGTGCGGGGCTCGGGCTCGGGACGGCAGGCGCTCCGGCTCAGAACGCCAGGAGCTCGGCTCAGAACGGCGGGGGCTCGTCGCCTCGGGGAGCCCAGCGCCCCCGGTCAGCGACGCCTGACGACGCCCCCTCCGAGGCGCCGGCACCCTCGCAGCCCGGCGTCTCACCAGGTCCGCTCGACGGCGCCTTCTTGTGGGGCCTGGTGTACCCGAGCGAGGCCAGCATCTCCTCGGGCGTGACCTGCGCCGGCGGCGGACCGTGCCGTCGCATCGCCCCATGCCGGTGGAAGAGACCGAGCGGGCTGTCCACCCCCATCGTCCAGGCGCCGGTGTCGTAGTCGTCGAGGGCCTCCAGCCACCGGTCATGCCCCTCCCGGGAGCACAGCGCCGCGAAGACCAGCCTGCCCCTCAGGTCGTCGTCCTCCACGGCCGCCACCTCGGCATCCGTCAGGTGCCGCGACGCCCCGGCCCCGGACGCGAGAGTGCGGTCGGACTGCACCTGGTCGGACTGGCCGTGGTCGGACTGCGGGTGGCCGGACTCCCCCTGGCGGGACTGCTCGTGGTCGTACTGCCGGTGGTCGTGGGACCGTGTGCGGTACACCCGGCCGAAGAGCGTCGTCCAGGTGACCGTCCGCGTGGAGTCCATCTCCGATGTCCACCACCCTGCTGTCTTCACCTGGTGGTGCGCCCCGTGCTTGGCGTTCAGGTTGGTCTCCGACGTCACCCCGCCCGCGCCAAAGGGCTCCTCGTGGTCCAGCTCGCAACGGGACGCCGGCACCAGGCACCCCGGAGCCCGACAGAACCGGTCCACGGCGCGCACCTGCCGCACCATGTCCACGTCCGGCCGGTACGACGCGATCGAGCGCTCGACCACCCGGCCGTCGACCGGATCCGTCAACAGCCGATGGAGCACCGTCCCGGGTCTGGCCAGGATCTCGCGGAGGCACTCCGGTGTGAGGAACCCGTGGCCAGGAAGCTCGCCGACCGGTTGACCTCGTCTCTCAGGTCCCGTAGAGGTCTTGGGGCCGCCTGGCGGCACCACCACGCTCAGCGGCATGACCACATCGACAGTGGTCGTCGGCAAACCGGTGATGATCCGTGAGACAGCCTCCGGGAAGGGCACCAGCCACTCGTCCTCGCCGTCCTGAGCAGCTCCGTCCGAGTCAAGAGCAGTCCCGTCCGACGTGCGAGCAGTCCCGTCCGACGTGCGAGCAGTCCCGTCTGCCGTGAGAGCAGTCCCGTCGAAGGCAGCCTCTCCTGCATGAGCAGCAGCGTCGGGGCGGGGAGCGGCGCGCGACCCCCTCCCGACTCCTGGCAGTGGCAGGACGCCGTGGACCAGCAGGGCCAGCGCCGTATCGGCCTGGATCTGCTTGACCGACCTCTCGTCCCCGGCTTTGCGTGCACGGCGGGCGATCGTCTGCAGGCGGTCGAGGGCGCCGACGACCGAGGTGGTGGGACCGGTCAGCACGATGCGACCCACGCCGTCGTCGCACACCTCTCCCGACATGGCCCGGGCCTCGACCGCGGCCCGTCGTCGAGCCCGTGCCGCTGCCGCATCGGCTCCCTCGACCCGGCACACCTCGCGGTCCAGCCGGCGTCGGAACTCACCCCACGACTCCCAGCGTCTCGACTCCGAAGGACCCGACTCCGAGGGACCGGGATCCGAGGGACTCGAGCTCGCGGAAGCGGCTTCGGGCTCCGACAGCAGGGGCCCGAACACCTCCTGCGCCACCTGCGCGGCGGCGTCCGGCTCGAGACGGCGGCACCGTGACCAGAAGTCGCTCACCGCACGCCAGTCCGTCGCCCCGTGCCGGAGCGCGGTGTCGACGGTCCCGACAGCGAGCGGCGGCGCCACGGCAAAACCCACCCGGTCATGGCATGCCTGCACCGAGTAGCCCGTCAGCACCGCGAGCTCCTGGGCGACCGCCGACTTCGCGCGGGCCCGCCACCTCTGCCTCGCCGTCCTGGAGAGCTCGTCGGGGTCGACGGTCCCTGCCTCACCCAGGAGCTCCTCGGCCGCCTGCTGGACCAGGACCCGTGCAGCTCCGACGACGACCGCGTCGGCGAAGCCCTGCACCACCCGAGCCGCGAGCGCTCCGTCGGTCAGCAGTGCACGGTCCACGTCGTCGCCATCGGACGACGAGCCGTGCACGGTCACCGCCGCTGCCGCACATCGCAGCATCGTGTCGAAGGCGTCGGCGACCCCCGGCGGAAGCCCCAGTCCGTCGAGACCAGCACGTAGCTTCGCGGCGGCGTGCCCCGACCGGGACTGCGCGGACAGCCACTCGAGGTCGGCGTCCGTCAACCGGTAGATGTCGTCGTCGTGGCTCATCTCCTCGACAGCCAGCTCGGGAAGGTCGTGCTCGTCATAACCGTCGTGCTCGTCGCGCTGGTCCAGCGAACCGGGCGGGGGATGCCCGGCACCGCGTCCCCCGCCCTGTCGACTGCTGTCTGTCCCCCGCACCGTCGACCCCCTCGTCGTCTCGGCCTCCTCGATGACCCAAGACTAGTACATATGTTCGAACATCGACAAGCCTCAGCTCGGCGGGTCGTCCATCGACGGCCCGACACCACCACGACGCCGCACCCCGGACCTCCACACCCGCCAGGACCGCCACTCCTCCGCGGTCAACGGTCCAGGCAGCCGCTGCTGCCGGACCGCCCACGCCACCCACAGCACCCCCACGCCGCCACAGACGGCGAGCGCCGTCACCGGGTCCGGCCAGCGGCCGGCGGTGGCCATCAGGCCGAACACGGCGGCCCACCCCAGCAGCCACTCCACCAGCGGCACGGGGTTGCCGAGCTTGCGCACCCAGGCCACCGCGGTCAGCAGCGCCGTCAGCAGGAGAAGGGCCACGGCGACCGGAGCCCAGTCCCGGGGCACGGCCTCGGCCAGGAGCGCCGTCAGCAGCTCCATGGCCTGTGTGTCACGCACCTGGGCGACGACGTCGGACGGCATGGCTGCATACCCGGCGGTCAGCACCCCCAGGGTCAGCGGGGCGGCACGCCACGGGAAGCGCTGTGCCCTGTCCCGCGCCCGCACCCAGGCGTCGAGCGCCGCCTCCCGGTCCCGCCGGCGCAGCTCGGCCTGCCAGCGTCGCTCTGCCTCCGCCCGCGCCTCGGCCTCCTGGCGAGCCGTCTCCTCGGCCTCTCGCCGGGCACGTTCGGCGGCGCGTGCCGCCGCCGCCCTCCGCCGCTCGGCGTTGGTCTCCCCCGGCCGCGCCGGCCTGCTCGGTGGCGTGCGACCCGAGCGCTCGGCGTCACGCAGCACGGCGTCGTGCCGCGCGCGCCGGCCACGGTCCATCAGCGTCTCGTAGGCCGCGGTGATCTCACCGAACCGGGCGGCGCTGCCGCCCATGTCGGGGTGCGCGGTCCGCGAGAGCCGCCGGTAGGCGGCCTTGATGTCGGCGTCCGAGGCATCCCTCGCGACACCGAGCACCGCGTAGTGGTCGTCCACCCTCAGCAACCCCTCTGCCCGGGCCGGAGGTCGCGACGTGGCGCGCTCAGGCCTCCCAGCCCCATACGTCCTGCGCCCACCCCGGGCGTCGCGAGCCAAGATAGCTGCCGACGACCGCGGCGCCGAGGTCGTCCAGCTCGGGTGCCACCACGCGCCCGTCGACCCGCCGTGCCATCGCGTCGACGAGGCGTGCCAGGCCCGGGTCCGCACCCAGCCGGAAGAACGTGGTCTGCGCGCCGAGGCGCCCCGCGGTCTCCAGCTCCCGCACGCTCAGCGCCAGGGTCAGCGGGTGGGGCGGGTAGTCGAAGAAGGGCTCACCGCCGGGATCCAGGTGCGCGGTCGGCTCGCCGTCGGTCACCACCAGCAGCACGGGCTGTGCGCTCGGATGTCTGCGGAAGTGGCGGTTGGCCAGCAACAGGCCGTGGTGCAGGTTGGTGCCCTTGTCCCACTGGGCGTCCAGCCCGGTGAGCGTCTCGATCTGCATCACCTCGGCATACCTGCCGAAGCCGATGAGCTGCAGCGCGTCGCCGCGGAAGCGGGTCGAGACGAGCTGGTGCAGCGCCAGGGCCGTCCTCTTCATCGGCACCCAGCGGCCCTCCATCGCCATCGAGAAGGAGGTGTCCACGAGCAGCGCGACCACCGCCTGGGTGCGGGCCTCGGTCTCGTGCACCTCGACGTCGCCGACGCTCAGCCGCCCAGGGCCGCCCCCCTCGGCGGCCGTGCGCGTGTGCGCGTTGAGCAGGGTGCGGGTCACGTCCCACGGCTCGGTGTCGCCGAACTGCCACTCACGGGTCGCGCCGCTGCGCTCACCCGCCGCACCCGCACGCCGGAGGTCGCGCGCCCCGGGCCGGCCCGACATCCGCTCGGCCACGTCCTTGAGCAGCGACCTGCCGAGCTGGCGCATCGCCTTGGGCGAGAGCCGCAGCTGCCCGTCGGCACCACGCTGCAGCAGGCCGGTGTCCCGCAGCGCCCGCTCGAGCTCGCTGAGCGTGCGGGCGTCGACGGCGGCGTCCTGCCCCAGCTGTCGCGAGAGCAGGTCGAGGTCGACGTCCCCCATCTGCGCCCCGGCATACTCCTGCGACAGCTGCTCCCCCAGCGCGTCCAGGTCGGCGAGGTCCTGCAGCACCCCGGTGCCGTCGCCGAGCCCGAGCCCCTGCTCGCCCTCGAAGCGCTCCGACCCACCCCAGTCCTCACCGGGGCGCAGGGCACGCAGGTTGTCGTCCAGCTGGGACAGCGAGCGCATGAGGTCGGGCGACCCGAAGGCCTGCGTGGCCAGGGCGTCGAGCTCGTCGCGCTGCTCCTGCGTCATCGAGCTGCGCATCCGCTGGGCGGCGGCGGCCCGGGCGGCGAGCGCGTCGAGCAGCTCCTCGACCGTCTCGGGCCTCTCAGGGAAGAAGTCGCCGTGGCGGTCCATGAAGTCACGGAACTGCTGGTCGGTGTCCTCCTCGAGCCGGTGCGCCTCGAGCAGCCGGTTGAGGTCCTGCAGCATCTCGGCGACCGCCGCACGGTCCTCGTCGGTGGCTCCCTCCAGGGCCTGCTTCATCCCCGCGAAGCGCTGGTCGAGCATCTCCCGGCCGAGCAGGTCCTTGATCTGCTCGTAGTCCTCACGGGCGTCGCTGCTGTGCCAGCGGTAGTCGCCCAGCTCGGACACGGCGGCAGCCGTGGACGGCGGCAGGCTCCCGATGCGCATCTCGTCGAAGCGCGCGTCGTCCCCCATCTCCCGGGCCAGCTGCTTGCGCTCGGCGAGCACCGCCCGGTCGAGCAGCTCGCGGACCTCTCGCATGGTGCCGTCCAGGCCGTGCCTGGTCAGCAGCTCGCGTCGCTTCTCGGCGACGCGACGGGCGAGGTCGTCGAGCCCCTGCTGGTCGCGGGTCCCCCGCCGCAGGAGCTCACGCATCGCCCGTTCGGGCGAGTACCCCGCCATGACGTCCTCGCCGATGACCTCCAGCGCCTCGGCCAGGTCGACCGGGGGCGCGAGCGGGTCCGGCCCGCCGGCGAACCTGCCGTAGCGGGCCCGGTGCCGATCCGGCCGGGCGCTCACCCGCTCACGGTAACCCCGGAGGCTGAGCGCCCGGCGGCCGGACCGGCGAATGGTCAGTCGTCGAGCACGAAGGTGACCTCGAGGATCACGCTGTAGGCGGTGATCCTGCCGTCGGCGGCCTCGATCTTCTGCTCCTTGACCCAGGCACCGGACACACCTCGCAGGGTGGCGTGGGCACGCTCGACACCGTTGCGCACGGCGTCCTCGAAGCTGGTCTCGGAACGTGCGCTGATCGTCGTGATTCTGGCGATGCTGCTCATGCTGACCTCTCTTCCGTCTCGGGTCCCTCCACCATCGACCCCTGCCGCGGAGGTCGCAACCTCAGCCGTAGGTCGTCTCGCCGGCTCCGGTCGACTCCTTGCCGACCTTCCGGGCGAGGTAGAGACCCTCCAACGCGAGCTCGACGGCGCTGGCCCGCTCGCCGTCGTTGGTCGCGCCGAGGCGGTCCATCACCTGGTCGTAGATGTCAGACTCCCCGAGCACGGGCAGCCCCGCGAGCACGTCGTATGCCGTGACCTGCTCCCCGGTGGTCACGCTCGCCCCGGCCTCGAGCGCCTCGACCAGCAGGCCCAGGTCGATGCCCCGCAGACGGTGCCGCACGGTGTCGGCGGTCGCCCGGCGCAGGAGGTGGTCCAGGATCTCCCGCTCGCGGCCCTCCTCACCCGACTCGAACTCGACCTTGCCGCCGAGCACGTCGACGGCGGCCTCCAGGTCGACCACCCGCGCCACCGCGTCGGGCTCGCCCTGCGCCGTGGCGCGGTGCAGGGCCGAGGCGGCCACGGTCTCGGCGCCGGCGATGGAGAAGCGCGCCGACACCCCGGAGCGCTGGTCGACGGCCCCGGACTCGCGCAGCGACCGGGTGAAGCGCGCGAGGATCTCGATGAGGTGGTCCGGCACGGTCGCGACCAGGTGCGCCTCCTGCCGGATGACCGCGACCTCGGCGTCGAGCTCCACCGGGTAGTGGGTGCGGATCTCGGCTCCGAAGCGGTCCTTGAGCGGGGTGATGATGCGCCCCCGGTTGGTGTAGTCCTCCGGGTTGGCGCTGGCGACGACGAGCACGTCGAGATCCAGCCGCAGCACGTAGCCGCGGATCTGGATGTCGCGCTCCTCCATCACGTTGAGCATCGCCACCTGGATGCGCTCGGCCAGGTCGGGCAGCTCGTTGATCGCGACGATGCCGCGGTGCGAGCGCGGGATGAGCCCGAAGTGGATCGTCTCGGGGTCGCCCAGCGAACGCCCCTCGGCGACCTTCATCGGGTCGACGTCACCGATCAGGTCGGCCACCGACGTGTCGGGGGTGGCGAGCTTCTCCGCATACCGCTCCGAGCGGTGCCGCCATGCCACCGGCAGGTGCTCACCCAGCTCCGCCGCGCGGCGCACGGACACCGGCGTGACCGGCGCGTAGGGGTGCTCCCCCAGCTCCGAGCCCTCGATGACCGGTGTCCACTCGTCGAGCAGGCCGACCAGGGTGCGCAGCAGACGGGTCTTGCCCTGGCCCCGCTCACCCAGGAGCACCACGTCGTGCCCCGCCAGCAGCGCCCGCTCGAGCTGCGGCACCACGGTGCCCTCGAAGCCGTGCAGGCCCGGCCACGGGTCCTGTCCCGCCGCGAGCATCGCCAGCAGGTTGCTCCTGACCTCCTGCTTCAGGCCGGTGAGCTGGTAGCCCGACGCCCGCAGCTCACCGAGCGTGCTGATCGTGGGCGGGGCGGTGGACGACGTGGGCTGGGTCACACTTCAACGGTAACCCTGGCACCTGCGCCGGGGCTGAGTAGGGTCCGAGGTAGAGCCGCGCGAGAGGAGACCCGGGTCATGGATGCCATCGGAGCACTGAGCTGGACGTTCGTGTCGGAGAGCCCGGTCCCCGACGACGCCGCGGAGCTGCTCGTGCCGGGCGAGCAGGCGGTCGCGGCCTACCGCACGGTGCGCGACGCGGCGATCTTCACCGACCGCCGGCTCATCGTGCGGGACGCCCAGGGCATGACCGGGCGCAAGGTGGAGATCTACTCGCTGCCCTACTCCTCGATCCACATGTGGTCCTCGGAGAACGCCCGCACCCTCGACTTCAGCGCGGAGATCGAGCTGTGGACGCGTGCCGGCACCATCAAGATCAGCGTGCGCAAGGGCATCGACGTGCGACGCCTGGACCACCTCATCGCCCGGTCCGTGCTCTCCTGAGCCGCGTCGGTCAGGACGCGGCCGCTCAGAACGCCGCGACGACCGCGCCCTCGTAGGTCTCGTCGACGACCGCGGCCACCTACCAGGAGACAGGCATCATCCTCGGTCAGGACCGGACACGGCCCCGGGTGAAGTAGAGGATCGGCCCGACGTAGTTGATCGCGATGATAGCCGCCCACTTGGCCTTGCTCCCCCTGACCTCCTCGGCGGGACGCACGGCGAGGTCCGTCCACGCCGAGACCGCGAGCGCCACCTGGGTCGACGTGGCCACGATCAGGCCGGCCTTCTGCCCCTCGTCGAAGTCGTCCCACTGCATCCTGGCCATCTCGTCCCCTCTCGGTGTCTCCTCCCCGCATCCTCGCGCCCGGCTCCGCCGCCGTCAACGGTGCGGACCTGGATGCGGGCCTGCCCCCCGGGCGGGGGGCAGGCCCGCGTCGTCACAGGGTCAGGAGGTGGAGGCCGCCTGGTAGACCGCCTGCTCGGTGTTGCCGAAGTAGGGGCCGTACATGACGTCCTTCTCGCCGCGGTAGCCGAAGGAGTTGACCGAGTTGAGCTGACCGCCCGTGATCCAGCCGCCGCCCGAGGAGCCGCCGGTCATGCTGCAGGGCAGGCGATGGTCGTCGGTGCCGCGGGTGTCGCGGCCGGCCGTGCCGGAGCAGCGCCACAGGCTCTGTCCGTCGTACGGGGTGGCGGCCGGGTAGCCGTAGGCGTCGAAGGCGAGGCCGTAGCCGAGGTTGAAGGCGATCGGGAAGCTGCCGACGACCTGGGTCAGGCTGGACCCACCCTGCTCGGCCATCACGGCGAAGCCCACGTCGTGGTTGATGTCGCCCTGGTCGGCCCACGGGGAGGTGGTGAGCAGCTCCTCGGCCACCCAGGTGCCGTAGGGGTCCTGCCCGTTGTCGTAGGCAGGCACGAAGGCGAAGTTGGTGGCGTAGTCGCCCGGCCCCTCGTTGAGGCAGTGTCCGGCCGTCGTGACGACGTCGCCGTTCGTGCTGCCCGTCGCCGTGCCGGAGCAGACGTAGTTGGTGCCGCCCAGGGTGAAGAACACCTTGCCGTGGCGCGGCTCGGCCGGCAGCTGCACCGCCTTGCCCGCGTTGCCGCCACCACCGCCGCCACCCCCGCCACCGGGGCCCTTGCCGGCCGGCGGCGCCATCGGGTCGATCCTGCCGCCACGGGGGACCGCGGACTTCATCCGGGCCGGCGTCCAGTAGGCGGCCACGGCCGTCTGCTCGGCCTTGCTGGTCGCGGCGGCATGACGCTCGACGGCGTGGTCGGGCACGGCACCCCCGGCGCCGGTGGCGGGGGCCATACCGGCGGCGAGCATGAGCGCTCCCACGGCGGCGGCGACGGAGACGGGACGGGAATGACGCATCGGTCCTCCAGGTGACGGCACCGGCGCGGACGTGCGCCGGATCGAGTCACCTCACCGTAGGCAGCACCTCGGACGCCTGTCTCCGCGAGAATGGTCAAATCTTGGCAAGGGTTCGGTCAGCGACACCCCAAGGAGGAGCCCGATGACCATCGCGGTGACCGGGGCGACGGGCCATGTCGGCGGCCGCACGGCCCGGCTGCTCAGCGCGGCGGGAGTGCCCCAGGTGCTCCTGGTCCGTGACCCCTCGCGTGCACCGGCGCTCGCCGGGGCGGAGGTGAGACGCGCGGCCTACGGCGACAGCGTGGCCTGCCGCCGTGCGCTCGAGGGGGTCGACGTGCTCCTCATGGTCTCCGCGTCGGAGTCGGCGACCCGGCGGGAGCAGCACCTCGCGATGGTCCGTGACGCCGCTTCGTCCGGCGTGCGCCACCTCGTCTACCTGTCGTTCCTCAACGCCGCCCCGGAGGCGACCTTCACGCTGGCGCGCGACCACTGGGCGACCGAGCAGGCCGTCCGCGACAGCGGCCTGAGCGCCACCTTCCTGCGGGACAGCTTCTACGCCGACGTCCTGCCCCTCTTCGTCGGTGACGACGGGGCCCTGCGCGGCCCGGCGGGCGACGGCCGGGTCTCGGCGGTGGCCCGGCGCGACGTCGCCGAGGTGGCGACGGCCGTGCTCCAGGACCCGCAGGCGTATGCCGGCCGCACCCTGGACCTGACCGGCCCGGAGGCGCTGAGCCTGCAGGAGGTCGCGGCGGTCCTGTCGCAGACCGCCGGACGAGAGATCCGCTACGTCGAGGAGTCCCTCGAGCAGGCGCGTGCCTCGAGGGCCCGGTGGCATCCCGAGCCGTGGCAGCTCGACGCCTGGGTCTCGACCTACCTGGCCATCGCGGCCGGGGAGGTCGCCACCGTGAGCGACGACGTCGAGCGGGTGCTGGGGAGGGCCGCCACCCCCTTCCGCGAGGTCGTCGCCGGATGGGCGGGGCCGACGACTGCGGCCCGCTGACCGAGGTGTCGGCCGACCGAGGTGTCAGAGCGGGACGTGGTCGGCGTAGACCAGCCGGTGCGCCTGCCCCTTGCCCGGCCGGTTGGGCCCCTCGTCGGGGTCGGCGTCGAAGTGCTCGTGCTCCTCCAGGAGGACCCGCAGACGGGTGGAGGAGCCGGGGGTGGCCACCGCGACCGGTTCCGGGAGGGTCAGCTCGGCCGACCAGGTCACCCGCAGGCCCGCGAACCCCACGAGCGGGAGCCGGACGCGCTCGTGGTCGACCCACTCCAGGTCGCTGCCGCCCGCGGCCGGAGCCTCCTGCACCGTGGCGAACACCTCGCGGGAGGCCCGCAGCAGCGCGTCCGCACCGTCCAGTGCCGCCTCCGACGTCACGGACGTCATCCCCCACCTGGGGTCCGGCAGCCGGCTGAGGCCGACCGGCCCGGTCACCGTCAGCCGCACCGTCTCGTCCGTGCGCCGGCTGGCCGTCGCAGTCCGCTCCGGCAACGGCTGCACCCAGTCGGCCATCACGACCGGCGACAGGTCGTGACCCGGCAGGGAGTGCGGCTGGTAGCGCGCGAGCGCGAGCCGCACGAAGGGCCACACCGAGTCGCCGGGGTCCATCGCCACGTCGACGAACCACTGCCGCCGGCCGGGGTGGAACTCGGGCCGGTAGCCCAGCACGCTCACCGTCGGCGTGTCCTTGGCGTCGACCAGCGCGCTGCTGACGAACGGTGTCACCGGCCGCCCGGGACGCGGGTCGACCACCTCCCCCGCGACCATGGTGAGCACGAGGTCGCCCAGGCCCACCAGCGGGGGCATCGTCGTGGTGGGAGGTATGCCGGTGAGCTGGGTCGGGTCCTTGCCCCACCGCGAGGACAGGCTGGGCGGGACGGCGTCCGAGGCGGCGAGCACCACGCCCAGCAGCTCGCCGTCACCGGAGGAGAACCACGGCCGGTCCAGCCAGACGCGAGCGCCCGAGCGGCGGGTGCGTCGCAGAGCGAACGGCTGGTCCGCCTCGGTCTGCTCCTCCCACAGCAGGAGAGGCCCCACGTCCGTGACCACCGGGGCCGCCGGGCGCGCAGAGCTGACCACCGTCAGCTCCCGCGGCGCCCCGCGCAGCGACGGGTCGTCCGGGGCGGGCAGCTCGGACGGGTCGAAGAACTCGGCGTAGCGCGTCACCCCACGTGGCGTGTACGTCACCCGCCGGTGGTGGGTGTCGGTGAAGGTCTGGAGAGCACGGTGGGACACGACCGGCACGGTGCCGCCGTCGCCCCCGACCACGGCGTCCACGAGGTGCAGCAGGCCGTAGTGGTCGTCCGGGTGCACCGGTGAGGACAGCACCACGTCCTGGCGCTCGACGCGCTGCGGTCCCTCGGCGGCGAGGTCGTCGACCCACTCGCTCCAGCTCGCCTCCAGCACCAGCCGCTCGGTGCTCGGCCCGTGCACGTCCACCACCCCGGCCAGGGCCGCGACCGTGAGCCCCGGTGGGCGCAGCAGCACCCTCAGGGCCGCCAGCTCCGGTGGGCGCACCGGCTGCCGCACGGCATGCACCAGCCGGAGGTCGTGCGAGGGGGTGAGCCACCAGAACCACCCGTTGGCGGCGGCCCGCGCCAGCAGCGCCCGGGCCAGTCCGTCCGCCTCGTCGCCGCCGGGCGCCGAGGCCACGTGCGAGCGCCACAGCCCCAGCACCTGCAGCCGCTCCTCGTCGAGGGCCGACGACATCGCGACCCGCACCTCCTCCCCCGCCGGCAGCGACACCCGCACGAGGTTGCCCTCACGTCGCGCGCCGAGCTGCTCCCCCGGCTCCAGCACCAGCCGCAGCGGCTCCCGGCCGGGCCAGCCTCCGGCATACGGCAGCACCACCGTCTGGAGCACCCGGGGCTCGGGCAGAGTGTGCCCGGCACCGGCGTCGTAGAACACCAGCGACGCCCCGTGCGCCAGCGGGTCCGGCAGGTAGGGAAGCACGAGCCGGTCGGTGTCGTGGACGACGTACTGTCCCTCGCCCAGAGGCGTGTCCCGCCGGGTGGTGACCTGCTCGAGCGTCACCTGAGCGTCCGGGTCGGCGCCGGGGCGGGTGTGCAGCGCGATCCCGTCCTGGTGCACGGTGGCGGTGGGGTCGGCCAGGTCCTGGACCCACTCGTCGAGCAGGGTGCCGCGCTCCTTGAGTGCGGTGGCCAGCAGCTGGTCGTGCACCGCCGGGTCGCTCGAGCCGATGGCGGCGTCGAACTCACCGTGCTGCTCGGCCTCCAGCTGGGTGCCCTTGGGCGGGGCCACGTGCCGCTGGGTGCTCTGGTCGTCACGCACGACGAGCCGCTGCAGGCTCTCGCCAGGGCCCAGCGGGTGCCGTGCCACGAGGGTCGGCGGCGGCACCGGGTGCCACCGCAGGAACGGGCGGGGGGTCGTGACGACCGGGACGGCCAGGGGCCGGGGAGCCACGGGCGGCACCCCCACGCCGGGGACCCGGGGCGAGCCGGGCCGCCGCACGATCGGGTCCCGCGTGTCGTCCAGCCCCGCGAAGACCGAGGGGTCGACCTCGAGATGGGCCCGCACCCGCCAGGTGTCATGGGTGCGGGCCAGCCGTCCCAGCGCGACGGTGACCCCGCGCCGCAGCGCGGCATCCTCGCCGGACAGCTCGGTGCTGACCCGCTCGGTGGCGCGGCGCAGCAGGACGGAGTCCACCTCCTCAACCCCCGTGACCGCCTCCTGCGGCAGCCGGACCTCCTGGGGCGGCCGGGCCTCGCGGGCCATCCGCCCCTGCGCCCCGGACAGGTCCTCGGCGGTGCGGGCCAGCAGGTCGAGAAGCCCGGTGTCCTCCGGGCCGGGCCCACCGGGAAGCCTCTCCAGCACGTCCTCACGCACGACGCCGAGCAGCCCGGACCGGTCCCGCTCGGCGAACGTGCGGCGCAGCAGCTCCAGCTGGTCCTCGGCGGCGGCGAGCGCCTGGCCCCCGGCCCCTCCCGCGGCCGGGCGGGGCACCGAGTTGCCGGCCAGGTCGACGCCACGCACACGGAAGGAGTAGCGACGTCCGTAGCGCAGCCACGGCAGGGTGCCCGGCTCCACCCGGGTCGTGGTGTGGACGTGGCCGGCCGGTGGGTCCGGCGGCTCGTCGAGCACCAGCTCCTCACCGGCAGGACCGTTGACGCCGTCACCGTGCACGACGACCTTGCCCGGCCGGGGGGCGGACAGGCTCCACCCGTCCCACCCGACGAAGACCTCGTGCAGGTAGTAGGGGTTGCCCTCCCCCGGGACCTTCGTCAGGCCGGTAAGCTGCAGGAAGCCGGTGTCCGGGGTGTCCTCGAGCACCGGCCTGCCGCCGGCGGTGACGTCGACCCGGCGTGCGTGCACGGAGTGCCATGTCGTGCTCTCGTCGTCCCAGACCTCCAGCCGTATGCCGCGCACCAGGTCGTCGTAGGACAGGTCCGGTCCGGCAGCGGTGCCGTCGTCGTCGGCCGCGGTGAGCGTCTCGGCGCGCTGCACCTGCGCCAGCAGCGCGGCGTCGCGACCGGTCCGCGCGATGGAGAAGCCGGTCGCGCGCAGCGACGCCGGCGCGGCCGTGACCGGGTCACCGTTGAGCTCGGTGGCCAGCGCCCTGGGCAGGTCGCGCACATGCTGCTCCAGCTTGAGCGCGGACGCGTCGGGGTCCAGGTCCAGCACCGTGTAGGTGTCGGGGTCCCCCAGCGGCATCGCTCCCCCGGCCCAGGCGTCGGAGGACACGGCACGGAAGTGCCCGCGGGACGACTCGCACCACGTGCGCGGTGGAGCCAGCCGCACGACGTCCGCGCCCTCGGCGGGGCTGAAGCGGGCCGAGACCCAGGAGGCACCCGCCAGCAGCTGCCGGTCGTCGGGGTCGTCGACCGCCACGTCGACGACGAGCCCCAGGGCGCGCAGCAGGACGGGGGTGCTGCCCAGGGACCCGGCACGCTCGTGGAAGTCCTGCTCGGGGACCTCGGGGCGGGGGTGCACCGCCTCGGGGTCGGGCCGGTCGAGGTAGGCCGGCTCCTCACGCTGGTAGAACCGGCGTGCCGCGTGGACGTCCCGCAGCGCCACGAGCACCGGGTCGTCGAGCGAGGTCTCCTCGAGCAGGGAGTCCAGGTAGTCCGTGAACCTCCGGTCGCCGTCGGTGTCCCGCAGCAGCACCTCCACGGCCGAGGTCCACGCCGTCGGCTCGGACGGGTAGCCCCCGTCGCGCAGCCCCCGCTGGCCGAGCGTGGCGGCCACCTCCGCCAGCCTGCGCCGGTAGACCTCGGCGTCACGCTCGGCCCGCGCGCCTGCCTGGCCCAGGAGCTCGCGCACCGCCGTCTGCAGCTCGCCGAAGGGCTGCAGCACCGCCTCGACGAGCGGGTTGCCCAGCACGGGCGGCGGGGCCAGGGGTGAGACCAGGGTGGAGCCCAGGTGCAGGTCGAGCGCGTGCCCGTCCATCGCATGGGCGGGGAAGGTCCGCCACGGCTCGTCGGTCACGTGCGGTGTCGGGAAGCCGACCACCGGGGTGTCCTCGGGGAAGACGGCGGACCAGTCGTCCTGGTCGGGAGCGGGCTCGGACACGACGCGCACCGGGATGCCGCCCGGCGCAGTGTCGGTGACCAGGTCCAGCGTGCCCGCGAGCAGCGTCGTGACCCAGGACGCGGTGTCCGGGAAGTCGCCCAGCACGGACGGCGCCGCGTCCGGGGTGAGCCGGTGGGTGAAGAACACCGAGAGGTGGAACGGCGCGTCCGGTGCCAGGGAGTGCGGCAGCGCGGTGGCGAGGAGGCGGGTCGTGGTCATCTCAGGCTCCCGGGGCGAAGGCCGCGCAGTAGGCGGACCAGGCGTCGCTGTGGCCGTCGGCGTCCGGCGGCATGATGTCCTTCAGGACGGGGTCGCCCTTGGACCCGGCGAGGCGGCGCTCGCAGGTGACGGTGACCGAGGCGGAGAAGAAGAGCACCTCGACCTCGACCACCAGGGATGCTTTGCCGACCATCTTGCCGGTCGGGAAGTCGTAGGTGAGGGACAGCTCCAGGGTGATGGAGGCGGAGATGAGGCCCAGCACGTCGACCTCGCCGCGGATGCGGAAGTAGCCGGTCAGCGACCCGGCCTCGCCCTCGAGCCTGAGGTAGACCCCGACCGAGACCGAGACCGAGCCGGAGGCGACCCCGAGGTCGACCGACAGGGAGGCCGCGGCCTCCAGGCCCATCTCGAGCGCGACCATGCCCATCGGTGAGAGCCGCAGGGCGACCCACCCGCCCCCACCGATGCACATCACGGTGAGGCGGAACGGCGAGTCCTTGGAGCAGAAGGAGAACCCCACCGTGACGGCGTCACCCAGGAAGGGCACCCGGGCGTCGGCGCCCAGTGCGATGTTCTCCAGGCTGAACACCCCGACCGAGACGTTGGGCAGCTCGAGGTCGAAGCCCGCGGTGACCCCGTCGGGGGCCACGTCGACGTAGGGCGGGTCGGCGAACCCGTCGAAGGGGATCATCCGGCGCAGCGTCTCGACGAAGCCGAGCGCTCCGAGGAACTCCATGCCGTCGAAGACGACGTCGACCTCGGGCGCGCTGCCGGAGCTGACGCGGAAGCCGATGCGCGAGAAGTTCATCGCCATCAGCGGCTCACCCGGCAGCAGCTGCAGGGCGAAGGTGCGCAGCTCGGCGCTGACGTCGACACTCGGAGCGCCCTGCGCACCGGCTCGCACCTCCACGGCCAGACCGAAGCCGAGCCGGTCCTTGGCGTGGAAGACCGGGGCGGCCTCGGACGGCCAGCTGCCGATCTCGGGCCGCCACTCGAAGCGGGCCGTCACGCCGTCGGCCGGGGTGAGCAGGTCGTCGGCGAAGTCAACGACGGCCTGGAGGAGCTCGGCTGCCGAGAGGATCGCGTCGAGCGCCTCCAGCGGCTTGGCGAGGGAGGAGCGGACCGCCACGGGCAGCCGTGGGTGCACCAGAGCGGTGCGCAGCGCCTGCAGGGCGCTGAGCACCTCGGCTGCTGCGTCCTCGACGGCCGTGACGCCGGCCGGGTTCCCGGCGAGGCCCGCGAGGGCGGTGGCCAGGGTCTGGAGGCGGCCGCGCAACGGTGCGGCAGCCGTGTCCAGCGCGTCCTGTGCGTCCTGGATGGCCTGGGTGGCCCCGGTGTGGGCACCGTTGAGGCCCGCCTGGGCCAGGTCCTCGGCGAGCCGGGCCTGGGCCGCGGTGACCGCCGCCTGCAGCCGCTCCACCTCGGCGCCGACCGCGGTGACGGTGTCGAGGGCCTCGGTGACGAAGCTCGGTGCCGCCGAGAGGTCCAAGGGCTGACCGGTGACGGCCTCGATGAGCTCGACGAGGTCGAACAGGCCGAACAGCTTCGGCAGCGCTCCCTGCAGGAAGGCCGCGGCGTCGAACCGGCCGTCGGCCAGCCCTCCGGCGGTGGACCCGTCGTCGCCCACGGCTCCGAGGGAGCGGGACAGGGCGCGGACCATGAGGTTCGGCGAGACGAAGCCGCCGGCCTGGTCGGTGCCGGTGGAGAAGTCCAGCCCCACCGGGGGGCCGGCCAGGGTCAGGAACAGGCCGGAGGGGTTCAGCGTCCCGAAGCCCAGGGCGGTGTCACCACCGGGCTCCGTGGCCAGGTAGGCGTCGGCGAAGGTGAGGTCGACCCCCGGCGCCTGGCCCGCCAGGTGCCGCAGTGCCGGGACCACGGCGTTGCTGCTGGTCAGGAAGGGGCGGGAGGTGTACTCGTCGACGTCGGTGTGCCCGTCCCAGGACAGCGTGTTGACCTCCAGCCGGGTGTCGCCGTGCGCGGCCGGGGCCGCGAAGGAGACGAGCTGTCCGCGAGCGTCGACGACCCGGTGGGTGGCGTAGGCGTCGGACACCGCCTGCCCGGTCTGGGCGGGGGTGTTGTCGGAGCGCAGGTCGTCGATCGCCGCCTCCGGCACGAAGAGGAGCGGGGCCGAGAGCGAGACCGTCTCCCCCGCCCGGTCCACCCCGGTGAGGTCCCACCGGAACGGCACGCCGCCCCGGTGCGGGAAGAACATGGTGGTCGGCTCCTCAGGGACCGGGTCCAGGTCCGGGGTGACCAGGGGCTCCAGGGTCACCTGGTGCAGCGGGGTGTCCCGCTGCGACCAGGAGCGCACGGTCTCGCGGAGCACGATGAAGAACCGCTGGCGCAGGTATGCCGTGCGGCTGGGCTCGTGGACCTTGCGCTCGGTGAGCTTGACCAGCTCGCAACGGTGACCGAACGGGAAGAGGAAGCCCGGGTAGGTGAGCCGGACATAGGAGTCGCGCCCCATGTCGGCGACATGGCGGTAGGAGGAGATCTTGGTGATCGTGCCGCCCCAGCCCTCCAGCGAGCTCCACTGCGTGGTGTCCCAGGCGCCACGCCAGTCGACCCAGGCCCCGAGCGCGGACAGGTGCAGCCTGCGCACCCGGAAGGGCACCGGGGTCACCCCCTCGTGCGTCGCCGCGCTCTGCCGCACCAGCGTGCGGCGGTCGACCGGGGTCGTGGACATCAGGACGACGTCCTGGTCCTCGGCGAGGTCGGGTGCCTCCAGGTCGCGCGCCCAGACGGCACGCACCACCCGCTGGAGGTGGTCGTCGGTGTGGCCCTGGAACTGCTGCTCCTCGTCCTCGACGCGGGTGGTCAGCCGGGTGTGCCACAGCTGGGCCCTGCTCGCGTCGTCGCCGGCGGTCACCGGCTCGACGTCGTGCACGAAGGCGCCGTGTGCAGCGCTCGGCGAGACCACGAGCCGGTAGGGCACCTCGAGGGCAGTCTCGTCGGCAGCCGGCGGCCGGGGTCGCACCGGCCGGACCGGCCGCAGCGGGCGGGTCGGGCGCACCGGCCTGCCCGGGGCCGCCACCACCCCCGGCAGCCCCTCGACCGCCCTCCCCAGCACGCCGTGGCTGATGCCACGCACCATACGGACGGTGCGGGCCGCCACGGCAGCGCGGGTCAGGGTGCGCGGTCCCGCCAGGGTCACGTCGTCCAGGCGGACCTCCTCGAAGACCCACGGCGGCAGCACGAAGCCGCCCGGTCCGGCGGCCGGGGAGAGGTCCTCGGGGTAGCTGTCCGGGCCGGGCGTGGCCAGCGGCGCGACCCGCAGCCGCAGCCGCGGCAGGGCCGCGAGGACCCCGGCCAGGGACCAGGGCACCTCGGTCCCCGGTGGCAGGTCGTAGACCAGGCGGGACGGGCGGGCCGCCCGGTGCCCGGCGACGAGGTCGACCTCGGGGGGCTCCGGGCTGCCGAGGTACTCCGGGTAGGCCTGCTCCCCCAGGTGCTGGAAGGCGAGGTCGACGACGAGGTGGCCGCTCTCCCGCCCTGTGCGCAGGACGGGTCCGTGCCCGTCACGACGGAGCGTGGCGCCGACGGCGGTCACCCGCAGGTCGAGCAGGTCCTTCGGCCGGAGCAGCCGGGCGGTGGTGGCTCTGCGACGGATCGGAGGCATAGGACCGCTCCCCAGCGTCGGGGGATGTCCCGGGTTAGGGCACCGGCCCCGTGGGTCCGAGGCTAGTGGTCACGGCGACGCTTGGGAACACCTTCGGCCCAGGGGCGAGGCGTCAGCGCTCAAGGCTCACAACCCCAGTGCCCGGGCCACCTGGGCACCGCCCATCTCGGCGATGACGCCCGGGTCACCGACGACGACGAGCCGGTCGGTGGCGCGGGACATCCCGACGTACAGCCGCTCCCGCGAGCGCTGGCGCGACTCCGCCTCGTTGACGCACAGCACCACGGCCTGACGCTCCAGCCCCTTGCAGCCGAGCACGTGACCGTAGAAGACCTCCTCGGCGTCCCAGAAGCTCTGCCAGTAGCCGTCCTGGCCGCGGCTGTCCTGCAGCTCGACCTGCTGGGGGTGACGATGGCCGGTGGTGAGCAGCGCGACGTGCAGGGGCTCCCAGCCCTCGTCGAGCAGCGCCTCGACCTGGTCGTCGGCGACGTCGAGGGCGTCGTCGGCGGGTGCCGCGACGAAGGAGACCTCCGCACCGGAGCCGCCCATGAGCCGCATCCTCATCGGGGCCAGCGGAGCGAAGACCTCCGCGATCTGCCGGGTGTTGCGCAGGTTGTGGTCGAGCACGAGCGGCACGAGCTCCACGGGAGGGCGCCCGAAGCGCGGGAAGATGCGCTGGTTCTCGTCGGAGTAGACGAACAGGCCGCCGGCCTCCTCGTCGCGCAGTGCCCGGATGAGGGGTGACCACCACGACTCGGCGAAGTCCTGTGCCTCGTCGACGACGATCGCGTCGAAGCGCTCCTTGTCCTGCAGCTGCTGGGCCAGGTCACCCATGAGGCCCGGCAGCGAGACCTCCCAGAAGTCGCTGTCCTCCCGCGACCCCTCCGGCGCGCCCCACTGCATACCGAGCTCGTGGAAGGTCCCGACGAAGGCCGGACGGTGCCGGCGGGGCAGCGCGGCCACCTGTCGTTTCAGGTAGCCGGCCAGGCCGATGGAGTAGCACAGCAGCGCCACCCGCTGCGCAGGACGGCCGTTGCCACCCCGGGTGAGGTCCTTGGCCTGGGTCAGCGCCAGGATCGTCTTGCCGCTGCCGGCACCCCCGCGCACCTCCACGCGGTGCAGCAGCCGGGTCACCTTGAGCAGCAGTGCCTGCTCCTGGGTGAGCCGGTCGGCGACGGCCTCGCGCTCGTCCGCCTCCGCCACGACGTCGGGACGGGGCCGGTGACGGCCGCGGACGATCTCACAGACCAGCTCGACGTCGTCATGGCTCGGCACGCGGTGGCCGGACTCCTGACGGGTCGCGACCTCGCGGAGCCGCTCGGCGAGGGAGCCCATGTCCTCCCTGCCGTGCACGGCCCAGCGGGGGCAGTCAGGCGTCGCGAAGTCGTCGTCGAGGTGCGTGAACGGTGTGACGACCGCATGCCCCCAGCGCACCCGGGTGCGGGAGGAGTGGGCCCAGCCCGGGTCGCTCTCGACGTAGTGCCGCAGCGCGTACTTGCCGTCCCGGGCCTGGTCGACAGGGTGGATCCGACGGGTCTGCCCACCGCTGTGCTGCCACCACCGGCCCTCGTCGTCGACCGAGACGGACCCGCCCTTGACCTCGACCACGACGATGCCGACCTCGGGCATGAGGACGACGAGGTCGAGCTCGTGGTCCTTGCCCTCGGTGAGCCTCAGGTTGGCGAGCACCACGTCGTCGGACGTCAGCGCGCCGACGACGTGGCGCCACACCAGCGCCTCGGACTCGGTCGTGAAGACGGGCTCCGGTGGGACGGCACGGGCTGGCACGAGGACGGACCTCCTGGTCTCGCGGACACCCGCAGTCTAGGCGCGCACGACGACCACCTCAGCGGAGCTACGCCGTCTCGGTGAGCACCGTGCGCAGACCGGCAAGGGCCTGCTCACCACCACGACGGTAGGCGTCCCAGTCGCGTCCCTGACCGGGCACGGGCAGGGCAGCCCAGGCTTCGGCCGCGCCGTCCAGCACAGCCTCAGCGGTCGCCGACGGCTCCCGGCGGGCCCGGCGTGCCACCAGGCCGAGCGCCACGCTCTCGCCCTCACGCAGCTTCGCTGCCTCATGCGCCGGCAGCGACCCGTCGAGCCGACAGGAGGCCCCACCGGCGAGCAGCGCCGACCAGGCCTCGTTCGCCAGTCGGCGTCGCTCGGCCGCCAGCTCGGCCAGTGCGCCACTCGACAGGCTCATGGCTGGAGAACGGGTTCGTCGCGGTCGGCCATTCCCCGACGCCTCGTGCCTACCGCCGGAGGCTCAGCACCGGGCCCGGCGCGGTGAGCGCCGGACCCGGTGGTGGCGGACTCTCGACCGGTCAGCTGCAGCCGCTGGTGCTGCCGCAGCCCTCACAGACGTAGCAGGACCCTGCGGGTCGCATCTTGGTGCCGCAGGTCATGCAGATCGGCGCGTCGGCCGACTTGCCCTGGAGCTGCTCGAACAGCTCGGTGCTCGAGTGGATCGCGGGCTCCTCCGTGCGCTCCTGGCGCCTGGACGCCGGGGCGGGCGACTGGCTGTAGGACTCCAGCTCGTCCTCGTAGTCCTCCTCGTCCGAGGCGGACTCCCCCGGGGCGTAGGAACCGGTCTCGAGCTGACGGGAACGCTCCTCGGCGGTGTGGATCCCCATGAACGAACGGGTCTCGAAGTCCATGTAGTCCAGGGCGAGCCGACGGAACACGTAGTCCATCAGGGACTGGGACATGCGCACGTCGGGGTCGTCGGTCAGACCGGCGGGCTCGAAGCGCAGGTTGGTGAACTTCTCGACGTAGGTCTCCAGCGGCACGCCGTACTGCAGGCCGACCGAGACAGCAATCGAGAAGGCGTCCATGACTCCGGCCAGGGTCGACCCCTGCTTGCCGAACTTGAGGAAGATCTCACCGAGCTGGCCGTCGTCGTAGGTGCCTGCGGTCAGGTAGCCCTCGGCCCCACCGACGGCGAACGACGTCGTCTGGCTGGTGCGACGCTTGGGGAGGCGCTTGCGGACGGGACGGTACTCGACGACCTTCTCGACCTTGGCCTCGACGGACTCGTCCTGCTTCTTCTCCTCCTTCTTGCCGTCCGACAGCGGCTGACCGACCTTGCAGTTGTCGCGGTAGACGGCGAGCGCCTTGAGGCCCAGCGTCCAGCCCTGCAGGTAGACCTCGGCAATCTCCTCGACGGTCGCGGACTCGGGCAGGTTCACCGTCTTGGAGATCGCACCGGACAGGAAGGGCTGGGTCGCCGCCATCATGCGCACGTGGCCCATGGGCTTGATCGCCCGTGCACCCATGGCGCAGTCGAAGACCTCGTAGTGCTCCGGCTTCAGGCCCGGGGCGTCGATGACGTGGCCCTTCTCGGCGATGTGCTCGACGACGGCCTCGATCGTCTCCTCGGTGTAGCCGAGCATGTCCAGAGCCCGCGGGATCGTCTGGTTGACGATCTGCATCGAGCCGCCGCCGACGAGCTTCTTGAACTTGACCAGCGAGAAGTCCGGCTCGATGCCGGTGGTGTCGCAGTCCATCATGAAGCCGATGGTGCCGGTGGGGGCCAGCACCGACGCCTGGGCGTTGCGGTAGCCGTTCTTCTCGCCCACCTTCACCACGGAGTCCCACGCCTTCGTGGCGGCCTTGTGGATCTCGGAGTCCATGGCGTGCAGCGGACGCAGCGCGTCGTTGGCGGCCTGGTGCTTGCGCATGACCCGCTTGTGCGGGTCCGCGTTGCGGGCGTAGCCGGCATACGGACCGACGATCCCCGCCAGCTCGGCCGACCGCTTGTAGGCAGCCCCGGTGAGCAGGGAGGTCAGGCTCGCGGCCAGCGCGCGCCCGCCTTCGGAGTCGTAGCCACGGCCGGTCGCCATTAGCAGGGCACCGAGGTTGGCGTAGCCGATGCCCAGCTGCCGGAAGTCACGCGTGGTCTCGCCGATGGACTCGGTCGGGAAGTCGGCGAAGCAGATCGAGATGTCCATCGCGGTGATGACCATCTCGACGACCTTCTGGTAGGTCTCCACGTCGAAGGTGTTGTCGTCGCGCAGGAACTTGAGCAGGTTGAGGCTGGCCAGGTTGCAGCTGGAGTTGTCGAGCGACATGTACTCCGAGCACGGGTTGGACGCCGTGATGCGGCCGGTCTCGGGGTTCGTGTGCCAGTCGTTGATGGTGTCGTCGTACTGCAGGCCAGGGTCTGCGCACTCCCACGCGGCCTGGGCGATCTTGTCGAACAGCTCGCGGGCGTCGACCGTCTCGATGACCTCACCGGTCATCCGGGAGGTCAGGCCGAACTCGGTGCCGTCCTCGACAGCACGCATGAACGCGTCGCTCACACGCACGGAGTTGTTCGCGTTCTGGTACTGCACCGAGACGATGTCGGACCCACCGAGGTCCATGTCGAAGCCGGCGTCCCGCAGCGCGCGGATCTTGTCCTCCTCGCGTGCCTTGGTCATCACGAACTCCTCGATGTCCGGGTGGTCGACGTCCAGCACGACCATCTTGGCCGCGCGACGGGTCGCGCCACCGGACTTGATCGTGCCGGCCGAGGCGTCGGCGCCACGCATGAAGGAGACCGGACCTGATGCGGTGCCGCCGGAGGAGAGCAGCTCCTTGGAGGAACGGATGCGGGACAGGTTCAGCCCGGCCCCGGAACCGCCCTTGAAGATGAACCCCTCCTCCTTGTACCAGTTGAGGATCGAGTCCATCGAGTCGTCCACCGAGAGGATGAAGCAGGCGCTGACCTGCTGCGGGCTCTGGGTGCCCACGTTGAACCACACCGGGGAGTTGAAGCTGAAGACCTGGTGCACCAGCGCGTAGGTCAGCTCGTGCTCGAAGACCTCAGCGTCCTCGTCCGTGGCGAAGTAGCCGTGCTCCTTGCCCGCGCGGGTGTAGGTCAGCACGACACGGTCGATGAGCTGCTTGAGGCCCTTCTCGCGCTCGGGGGTGCCCACAGCACCGCGGAAGTACTTGGTCGTGACGATCGTCGAGGCGTTGACCGACCAGAAGTCCGGGAACTCCACGCCGCGCTGCTCGAAGATGACGTCCCCCGTCTTCCAGTTCTGCTGGACGACGTCGCGCTGCTCCCAGGTGACCTGGTCGTAGGGGTGCACCCCGGGCGTGGTGAAGATGCGCTCGATGGTCAGGCCCTTGTCGGCCCGACGCGAACGGGACTTGGCCCCGGTCGTCTCCGTCATGTCCCTTGCTCCTTGTGCCTCGGTGTTGGGTGGATCTCGTGCTCGTGGTCTCTAGTGGTCAACGCTTGCAGGGCCCACCGACATACCCGCTGCGTCACGCTCGGAGCGCAGCAGGGTGATGGCGGCCTGGAAGTCGTCGAGGGAGTCGAAGGCCTGGTAGACCGACGCGAAACGCAGGTAGGCGACCTCGTCCAGCTGCCTGAGCGGGGCGAGGATTGCCATGCCGACCTCGTGCGCGTCGAGCTCTGCCTGACCCGACGCCCGGATGGTCTCCTCGACGGTCTGGCCGAGCCGCTGCAGGTCGTCCTCGGTGACGGGCCGTCCCTGGCACGCCTTGCGCACACCGGCCAGCACCTTGTCGCGGCTGAACGGCTCGGTCGCCCCGGAACGCTTGATGACCGACAGCGTCGCCGTCTCGACCGTGCCGAAGCGACGGCCGCACTCGGGGCACTGGCGGCGCCGCCGGATGACGGTGCCCTCCTCCTGCACCCTGCTGTCCACGACGCGGGAGTCGGTGTGCCGGCAGAACGGGCAGTGCATGGCTCCTCCTCCTTGGCAGTGTGGGGTCGACGACGACACCCTGTGGTGGGATGTGCCTGGGTATGACGTTGGGGACGACCTGTGGACGACGTGTGGCTCACGGCCCCCAGATGTGCACAACATGTGGACGAATCACAGGTGTGTAACTACTAGATATGGGGATAGTAGGCACGTTGTGACCCAGGACGCAAGAGCAACGCCCGCCGTGTCGGCATGTCGCCTCCTCACGCGCCCGGACGACGGCCGAGCCCCCGGCTCTGGGTGCGCAGCGGCACGCTGATGGCAGCCCGGAGGCGCCAAGCCTTACCAAGTCTTTACCTGTGGATGACGGCACAGGGGCCCTGGATCGGTGACACTGGTGGCCGCTGCGGCGGTCCGCAGCAGTCCAGAGTCCAGATGGAGGGGGATCCCGTGCGTCTCATCACCGCCACAGCCGTGGGCCTTGCCCTGTTGACCACCACTGCCTGCAGCAGTGCCCCGCAGCCTGCTGCTCCGCCGACGCCCACCGACTCGGTGAGCGCGACGAGCGCGGCGCCGCCCGAGGACACCGCGCCGGAGACGGCGACCGAGACCGCGTCCCCGCCCACCGACGCGCTCCCCGAGCTTCCCGATGAGGCGAAGGAGCAGACCGAGGCCGGTGCAGAGGCCTTCGTGCTCCACTACGTTGAGATCATCAACTTCACTGGCATGAGTCCCCAAGAGGGGCTGCTGGAGGAGTTGGCGACCGACACCTGCTCGTCGTGCGGCAACTACGAAGACACAGTCGTCTACAGCGCCCAGGATGGTCAGGCTTTGAGGGCAAGGATGTGGCGCGTCAGTGACTCCAACGCCCTCTTGCTAGAGGCCGGCGCTAGTGCCATCGTGAGAGCGTCAATCGACCAAGCCGCACAACCCGTCTACGACGGTTCAGGGGACGTAGTCTCGGAGCTAAACGCAGAGTCAGCCAGCCTGGCCTTCTCACTGGTATGGGACCAAGGTTGGCTGATCGACGAAATCCAGGTCGAAGCCTGAACAGGCGATGCGTGCACTTCAAGGCTTCCTGGTTTCGCTACTCCTAGAGGGCTCGGCATCGTGGGTGATGCAAACTGACGACCTTCCCTGCCGCGGGCTGGAATGCACCGTCGAGGGAGGGGGCATCTACGTGGGACTGTCGCTAGAGGACACTGCAAGCCTGCGAGACGTGTACCCAGATGGCGTGAGTCCTCGGAGTCCATCGAGTTGGTACGAATTCGTCGCAGTGATCGACTGTCCCAGCAACACGATCGAGGATCCACGAAACGCCCTCTGCGCACGCGCAGTCTCGTTTTGTGACACCTATGCACCTGGCAGTCCGGGGCCCTACTCACTGATCTATCGACGAGAGGTCGACGACACGGGGCCGTTAGGTCCATGAACCCCTGTTGGACCCACGTGCTACACCCCGTCAGTGCCAGCTCGCTCAGGCGACGACAGTCCGGGGCTGACCGAGGCGATGATCGTGGAGCAGTTCCACCGCACGGACTTCGCCCTTCCACAGGTCGTCCTGCAGCCCTCCGACAACAGGGCCCTGGTCAACCTGCCGGTGTTCTTCGAGCTCGCCTGGCCCGAGGCAGGGTTCGAGCCACAGGAGGTCGACACGACGGTGCTCGTGGGCCGCGAGGTCCGCATCCGCCCCACCCTGCAGGACGCGACCTACATCTTCGGGGACGGCAGCTCGCACGGCCCGACGTCGTCCCTGGGTGGCCCGTACCCGGACGGCGACGTCACGCACACCTACACAGCCGCGAGCACGGTCAACCCCTCGATCGAGGTCACCTACGGTGGGGAGGTCAGTGTCGACGGTGCGGACTGGACGGTCATCCCTGCCCGCGTGACCATCGCCGGACCCGCGGTCCCACTCGAGGTCCTGACCTCCCGCAACCGCTTGTACGACAGCTGACCCGGCGGTCTTACGCCTGACCGGTGCGGTGGTGGTATGCCGCAGCCTCAGCCCTGTTGCGCAGGCCCAGCTTGGCCAGCACGTGGCTGACGTGGTGAGCGACGGTCCTGCGGCTGATGTAGAGGCGCTCGGCGATCTCCGGGTTGGACAGTGCCTCCCCGAGCAGCTGCAGCACCTCCTCCTCACGCTCCGTCAACACCTGCGGACTCGTCCTGGGTCCGGTGCGACCAGGCCCCCCCAACGAGCGCACGAGCGCCGCCGCCTGGTCCACCAGCCGAGCCGCACCCAGACCGTCCAACGTGGCATAGGCGCGCTGCGCCTCCCGGACCGCGACCGGCTCCTCCGTCACGGACAGGGCCTCGGCCAGGACGAGGCGGGACACGCCGGTCCAGTAGGGAAGCCCCGCCTCGGCGAAGTGGTCGACTGCGCGTTCCAGGTGACTGACCGCAGACTCCGGCCGGTGCTCTGCCATGGCCGTCCGTCCAGCAGCGAGCGCACGGTGCCCGGCAGCCGAAGCAGTGCCGTGCGCGGCCTCCTCGTCACGCAGCTCGTCGAGGACCCGTCGAGCCGCCACCGTGTCCTTCGTCGCCAGCAACGACTCCACAAGCAGTGCGAGTGTCTCGGAGAGATCCTCGGCGACATCGCGGAGGGCCATGTGCCGGCGCAGCAGCGCAGCCGCTAGATCGTGCTCGCCCCGCACCAGGGCGGCATGCGCGAGGACCGGCCTGGCCAGCCTCTCGGGCGCCTCTGTCAGCAACACCTCGGCCTCCTCCGGCCGGCCCTGCCGCACCCGCAGGTCGGCCAGCGAGACGAGGCCTCGATCGTGGTAGTCCGTGCCCGGGGGAGCACTCCGCAGGGTGTTCTGCAGCTCCTCCTCGGCCTCCACCCAGTGCCCTGTCGACACCAGGACGCTGCCATATCGGCGGCGACAGTCGGCATACAGGAAGGGGCAGCCGTAGGTGCGCATGAAGCGGTCCGCGACCCGGCACCACTGCATGACACGGCCGAGGTCCGCCGCCCGGTCGCAGGCGGTCAGCATCGAGCAGGTCGCCGCACAGACCGTGCTGGGAGAGTCGTACTCGCCCGCGAAGACGCGTGCCATCGCCTCGTCGACCAGGTCCAACCCTCGGGCGACCTCACCACCAGCCACCAGGGCACTGCCCAGCTCACTCATGGCGGACAGCTCCAGGTCCACGTCGGCTCCCCGCCGGCCCCGCTCCAGAGCGTCCCGCGCCGCCGCGACCGCCCGGTCCATGTCACTCTCCGCATACGCCCTGGCCAGTGCCACCCACCCGGGCAGGACCTCGTCATCGACCTCGCCGAGGAGGCTGTCGGCCCGGGAGACCCACCCTCGGGCGGCTGCCTCGTTGCCCAGGCTCTTCTTGTAGATCGTGGCCAGCCACACCGCCGACTGCACGGCCGACGCCACCTCGCCCTTCTGGCTGAGCACAACATGGGCGCGCTCCATGGTCTCCACCGCAACCGTGGCCTCGGCCAGCCACCACAGCGCCTCGGCCAGCCCCCGCAACGCCTCGGGGTGCTTCTCGGTCTCCAGCACAGCACGGAACGCGGTGCGCGCCTCCCCCCAGTCACCCGCACCGAGCGCCTGACCTCCACGGGCCAGCAGGACGTCGGCGTCCATGGGCCTATCCTCCCAGATCGTCATCCCGGATAGGTCAGGTGACCGATGCTTGACCGGTCGAGCTGAGGCACGGTGGACAGCAACACCGCCATCCCTGGAGGACGTCATGAGCACCACACCCGCGACTCGCACCTTCGCCCCCTCCGCCGAGGTGTACGAGCAACACCTGGTCAGACTGCTCTTCCAGCCCTGGGCGGAGGAGCTGCTCAAGGTGGCCACCCCTCGCCCCGGCGACAGGGTCCTCGACGTAGCGTGCGGAACCGGGGCCGTGGCCCGAACAGCCGCCACGCGGGTCGGACCGGCCGGCGCCGTCAGTGGACTGGACGTCAACCCGCAGATGCTCGACGTCGCCGCGCGTGCCTGCGCGGGCACGCACCCACCGATCACCTGGGTCTGCGGCGGGGCCGACACGATGCCGCTGCCCGACGACGCCTTCGACGTCACGTACTGCCAGCAGGGCGTGCAGTTCTTCCCCGACCGTCTCGCCGGGCTGTCGGAGATGCGTCGCGTGACCACACCGGACGGGCAGGTGGCCCTGAGCATCTGGCGCGGCTTCGACCATCATCCGGTGATGCCTGCCTTCGACGACGCCCTCGCGGCGTACGTCGACCAGGACGAGGTCGGGGACTCCTCGGCGCCGTTCTCCCTCGGTGACCTCGACGAGGTCCGGTCACTGCTGGACGCGGCCGCGTTCCATGAGGTCGAGATCCGTCAGATGTCGCAACCCGTCCGGTACGACTCCGCTGCACAGATGCTGGCAGCGGTGGGTGGTGCCTTCGCGCCGTTGGCCGAGGCCGTCGCCGACCTCGACGCCGACAGCAAGGAGTCACTGCTCGCCGATCTCGCCACCGCCCTGACCCCGTGGACCGTGGACGGTGCGGTGACCTTCGACATGCAGACCTCCGTGGTGCTCGCCCGTCCCTGACCGGGCCGAGCCTCGTGCGGGAAGGACTCACCCGGCAGCGGAGTTGGAACCGGTATGCCGTCCGCTCACCACCGCATACCGCTGTCCGTCCTCGACCTCGCGCCACGCTCTCAGGGCATGTCACCGCAGGAGGCGCTGCGGGCCTCCCGGCAGCTGGCGCAGGACGCCGACCGCTGGGGCTACCACCGCTACTGGATGGCGGAGCACCACGGCACCCCGACCTTCCTGTCGTCGGCCACCTCGCTGCTGCTGGGCCACCTGGCCGAGCACACGGACCGGATCCGCCTCGGCTCCGGTGGGGTCATGCTGCCGAACCACTCCCCCCTCATGGTGGCGGAGTACTACGGCACGCTGGCCACCCTCTACGGCGACCGCTTCGACCTCGGCCTGGGACGGGCGCCCGGCACCGACCCGGTGACCGCGGCAGCGCTGTCGCGGGGCAGCGGCTCCCTGGACACCTTCGCCCAGGACGTGGCCGACCTGGCTGCCTACCTCGGCGACCCACGGCCGGGCACACGGGTCCGCGCCCTGCCGGGTGAGGGCACCCACGTGCCGCTGTGGATGCTCGGCTCGTCCACCGGTGGCGCTCAGGTCGCCGGTGCGCTCGGACTCCCCTTCGCCTTCGCCTCGCACTTCGCGCCGCAGCAGATCAGGGAGGCCATCGCGACCTACCGCGACCGATTCCGTGCCGACGCCCCGACCGCGCAGGTCGAGCGCCCCACGCTGATGGCCGGCATCAACGTGCTGGCTGCCCCCTCCACCCTCGAGGCGCGCCACCTCTTCACCACGCAGCAGCTCATGGGCGTCCGCATCCGCACCGGGCAGCCGGCGCTGCTGGACCCACCGGTCGACGACCTCGCCGCCGTGCTGCCCGAGCAGCTGCTCGCGCTCACCCGTGGCCACGAGGCCGTGCAGGCCGTCGGGACGCCGGAGGAGGTGGTCGCGCACCTCGAGCGGTTCGTCGCGAGCTACGAGGTCGACGAGCTGATCGTCACCACCTACACGCACGACCCCGCCATGCGCCGACGCTCCTACGAGATGCTCGCCGAGGCCTGGACGCTGCCGCAGGCGGTCTGACCGCCCGGCCGTTCAGTCGGCGAGGCGCCAGTTGAGCTCCGTCTGCATGGCGGTGGGGTCCGCGTCCGGGGTGGGCTCGGTCAGGTAGACCTCCCACATGGGTCCCCCGGGCGAGGCCCCCTGATGCAGGATCCAGGAGGCCAGACGCCCCCAGGACTCCCCCAGCGTCTCGTAGGAGCCGGTGTGCACGACCCGCGCGACCCGTCCTTCCGGCAGCATGCTCGCGTGTGCCTCACCGTCGGTCTCGATGAGCCGGTCGGTGCGGAAGCCGACCTCCAGCTCGACCGTGTCGGTCGGTTCGGCGAGGTAGAGGCCGAACGGTGGCCCGACCATCGTCACGCCCTGCTCCCCGAGGACCCGCCCCAGGGTGTGGAAGGAGCTGTCGTAGAAGTCGGTCAGCTCGGTCATGGGCACGGTGCCGTGCACCACCGCGGTGGTCACCGACTCCACGGTCACGATCTCCGGTTCGTCCTGCTGGGTCATGTCGCCTTCTCACGGTCGAGGCGCGGGCTGCGACGCCCCCGCCTGCTGGAGCCCGGTGAGCCGCGCCACCGAGCAGATGCGGCAGGTCATCAGACAGCTGTCCTTCTGGCCGGCGGAGCGGTCGTGCCCGTGACTCACCCTCGTCCGTCTGCCGAACAGGGCGTCGGCCTCGTCGAAGAGCAGCGCGCTCCCGCGGCGTCCGGCCCCGACGGACGTGGCGGCGAGGTTCTTCTCCGTCTCGCCGATGGAGGTGGAGGCGACCGGACCCAGCCCCCGCCCCGTGCAGGCACACCCCGGGAGCTCGGTCATCGCGCCTCCTCCTCAGTGGCCCGTCCCCTCGACCGTAGACCTGCCACGACACCGCGGACAAGGGTCAGTCGACCGGTGCCTGGACCCGCTTCATGATCCGCGGCACGAGCGAGCGCGGCACGAGGCGCGGGAGCACCGTCGTCACCTTGTTGACCGCACCGGGCACGATCCGCACGGTGCCGCGCTCGACTCCCCGCACCGCGGCGGTCGCCACGGTCGCCGCGTCCATGACTTGCGTGCCGCCCTCGAGCAGCTGGGAGCGGTGCAGCGCAGCAGCGTCCTGGAACCCGGTCGCCACCGGCCCCGGGCACAGCACCGAGACCCGCACCCCGCTGCCCCGCACCTCCTCGGCCAGCGCCTCGGACAGGGACAGCACGTAGGCCTTGGATGCGTAGTAGACCGCCATGAGCGGTCCCGGCAGGAACGCCGCCGTCGAGGCGACGTTGAGCACGGTGCCGTGCCCACGGGCCAGCATGCCCGGCAGCAGGGCCCGCGTCAGGGCCGTGAGTGCCCCGACGTTGAGCTGCACCATCGTCTCCAGCTTGGCCGGGTCGGCGTCGGCGAACGCCGAGAAGTCTCCCAGGCCGGCGTTGTTGACGAGCACGTCCACCACCAGCCCGCGACCGGCCACCTCGACGGCCAGCGCGTCGGCGGCCCCGGGCACCGCCAGGTCGGCGACGACGACCTCGGTCCGTATGCCGTGCCGCTCCCGGAGTCCGGTCGCGAGCGCCTGCAGCGCCTCCTCACGGCGCGCGACGAGCACCAGCGTGCACCCGCGAGCGGCCAGCTCCTCGGCGATGGCCTCACCGATGCCGCTGGACGCGCCGGTGATCAGGGCCGTGGCTCGTAAGTCCATGCCGCCAGTGTCGGCGACGCACCCTGCGGGCGAAGCACCGGGTGTCACCCCGGCCGCTCACCAGGTCAGCCCGTGCCTGGCCAGCTCGCACTCCGCCTGGATCCGGTCCACCCCGCTCAGCGGGCGCTGGGGTGGCGGCGGCAGCCCCAGGGCCAGGCAGCACTCGCACAGCACGTCGTCGTAGGCCAGGCTGATTGCCCGCAGCCGCTGGGCCTTGGCAGGCGGCTCGGAGCACTCGACGCGGCGGTACTCCCGCTCCAGACGGTGCAGGTCTGCGACCAGCCGCTCGAGGCTCGGCCGCTCGCGTGGCAGCCCGGGCACCCGCTGGGCGCTGTCACCGGGGCGGGCGGCGCGGGTGGGCCGTCGCGACCTCCGTGCCTGCATCACCTTGTCGCCGCCCCACATGATCACGGGGGACAGCAGGCACAGCCCCCAGATCGTCAACAGTGGGTCCATCACGGTGCTCCCTGGCCGACCCCGCACGACGGGGACTCCTCTGTCCCACGCGGGTCATCTCCATGATCCCCCGATGCAGGTGAGCCTGTCGAGACCGCCCGCGAGTAGCCTCGGCGTATGGGTGCGGACGACCCGACGCAGCGCGACGCGCACTTCCTCGACCAGGCCATCTCGCTGGCGCGTGCCAACGTGCCCGACGGAGGCGGCCCGTTCGGCGCCGTCGTGGTGGACCCTGCCCGCGGGATGCTGGCCTGGGGCGTCAACCGCGTCACGGCCACCTGTGACCCCACGGCACATGCTGAGGTCGAGGCGCTCAGGGCTGCTGCTCACGAGGTCGGCGACTTCTCGCTGGCGGGGTGCACGCTCTACGCGTCGTGCGAGCCGTGCCCGATGTGCCTCGCCGCGTCGCTGTGGGCCAGGGTCGACAGGGTCGTGTATGCCGCGGGGCGGCTCGACGCCGCGCGTGCGGGCTTCGACGACTCCAGCTTCCACCGTCTCCTGGTCACCGACGACTCCGCCGTCTGGCCGCTGGCGCGCCGACAGCTCACCCGCCCGCAGGCCGGCGCCCCTTTCGAGGACTGGACGCGCTTCGCCGGTGCAGTTCCGTACTGACGTGCGCGGCCGCTCGCCGTCCCACCTGCTCAGCCCTGCGTCGCGAGAGCCATCGGCAGCACCGCGGGAGCCCCGGCGCGGCGCAGCGCCCGGGCGGCCACCGTCATGGTCCACCGTGAGTCGACGAGGTCGTCGACCAGGAGCACCGGCCCGCGCACCGCGTCCATCTGTGCGGCCAGGTCGGGACCGACGACCAGCCGGTCCCACACACCCGCCAGCCGGAAGGCGCTGTTGCCCCCCGACTCCCCCACCGGTCCGCCGTCGACCGGGTCGAGCGCACCCAGCAGCGGCAGCCGGCCGATCCGGCTGATCTGCTCGGCGAGCGAGCCGATCAGGACGGGTCGGGCGCGTGAGGGGACCGAGACGATGCCGACCGGTCGCTGCGCCCAGTCCCACTGGGCGAGCACCTGCACACAGGCACGCACCACGTCGTCGGGCACCGGGGCGTCCTCGCGCAGCAGGCCGCGCAGCCGTTGACCCCAGCCCAGGTCGCTCAGGCGTGCCAGCACCCTCCCGGGCTCGGCGACCTCCTCCGCCGGGATCCTGCCCTTGACGTCCACCCCCAGCCGCGGCATGCCAGTTGGCCAGGCGGCACGCGGGTCCAGTCGCACACCTACCCCGCCGAGGCGCTGCCGGGCGGTCTCCTGCGCCTGCTCCGGGATGTCGGTCGGGTAGAACGGACCGACGCAGACGTCGCAGCGCCCGCACGGCTGCGCGCTCGGGTCGTCGAGGCACTCCTGCAGGAAGGCCATGCGACAGGTCGTGGCCGTCTCGTAGTCGAGCATGAGCTGCGCCTCCCGCTGCCGTGCCTCGGCCACCCGGGTGTAGCGCTCCCGGTCGTAGGTCCACGGCTGCCCGGTGGAGATCCAGCCCCCGGACACCTTGTCGACCGCGCCGTCGACGTCGAGCACCTTGAGCAGCAGCTCGAGCCGGGTGCGACGCACGTCCACCATCGTCTCCAGCGCCGGCGTGGACAGGGGCCGCCCTGCCTCGGCGAGGGCGGTCAGCACGGCGTCGGCATGGTCCTGGCGGGGCATCCCGGCCGTGGCGAAGTAGGACCAGATGTCGCGGTCCTCCGAGCCCGGCAGCAGGAGCACGTCGGCCCGTTCGGTGGCTCGTCCGGCACGCCCGACCTGCTGGTAGTAGGCCACCGGGGACGACGGCGCCCCCAGGTGCACCACGAAGCCCAGGTCAGGCTTGTCGAAGCCCATGCCGAGTGCGCTGGTCGCGACGAGCGCCTTGACGCGGTTGTGCCGCAGCGCCTCCTCCAGTCCCTGCCGCTCCTCGGGATCGGTCCGACCGGTGTACGAGGCCACCTCGGCGCCCACGGAGCGCAACGCCTCGGCGACGTCCTCGGCGGCCGAGACGGTCAGACAGTAGATGATGCCGCTGCCGGGCAGGTCGTCGAGATGGGCGACCAGCCAGCCGATGCGCTGCTCAGGGGTCAGTCTCGGCAGCACCCCCAGTCGCAAGGAGGCCCTCGCGAGCGGCCCCCGGACGGTGCGCACGGCAGCACCCCCCACCCCGAGCTGCTCGGCGACGTCCTCCACCACGCGCGCGTTGGCGGTCGCGGTGGTGGCCAGCACCGGGGTGCCCTGGGGCAGCTCGCCCAGCAGCGAGCGGATGCGCCGGTAGTCGGGCCGGAAGTCGTGCCCCCAGTCGCTGATGCAGTGCGCCTCGTCGACGACGAGCAGCCCGCACCGTCTGGCCAGGTCGGGCAGCTGCTCGTCGCGGAAGCGTGGGTTGTTCAGCCGCTCCGGGCTGACGAGCAGGACGTCCACCTCGTCGGCGGCGAGTGCGGCCCGCACCTGGTCCCAGTCGGTCGCGTTGGCGGAGTTCATCGTCACCGCGCGCACCCCGGCACGCTCGGCAGCGGCGATCTGGTCGCGCATGAGGGCCAGCAGCGGCGAGACGATCACGGTCGGCCCGGCCCCCTCCGCCCTGCGCAGCGCCGTCGCCACGAAGTAGACCGCGGACTTGCCCCACCCGGTCCGCTGCACGACCAGGACCCGCGACCGGTCGTCCACGAGCGCCTGCACCGCCTCGAACTGGCCGTCACGGAAGTCTGCGTCGTCCCGGCCGACGAGCGTGCGGAGTGCCTTCAGCGCTGCGTCTCTCATGGGCCCCACGCTAGGCGCTGTCACCGACGGACCCGTCCGCTCACGGCATACCTGTGGGTCGCCCGGCCGCTTCGGATGTCCTGGGGACCGGTGATGAGGCCCTAGGCTGGTCAACCGTGAAGTGGGACGACTACGACGCTGCCCTGTTCGACCTCGACGGGGTGCTGACCCCGACCGCCGAGGTGCACATGCGCGCCTGGGCCCAGATGTTCGGTGAGTTCCTCGCCGGACACCCCGGCCAACCTGCCTACACCGACCAGGACTACTTCGACCACGTCGACGGCAAGCCCCGCTACGAGGGCGTGGCCGACTTCCTCGCCTCCCGTGGGCTCGAGCTGCCGACGGGCGAGCCCGCTGACCCGCCGGACGCGGAGACGGTCTGCGGGCTCGGTAACCGCAAGAACGCGCTGTTCACCGCTGTGCTCGAGGAGGGCGGCATCGAGCCCTACCCCGGCTCGCTGCAGCTCGTCGACCACCTGGAGACGATCGGCGTCGCGATGGCCGTGGTCTCCTCGTCCAAGAACGCCCCGGACGTCCTGCGCGTCGCCGGGATCGCCGACCGCTTCACCGTCGTCGTGCACGGCGGGGTCGCCGCCGAGCAGGGCCTGCCGGGCAAGCCTGCGCACGACACCTACACGTATGCCGCGCAGCAGCTCGGCGTCCCCACCACGGCCTGCGTCGTCTTCGAGGACGCCGTCTCCGGCGTCCAGGCCGGTGCAGCGGGTGACTTCGGTCTCGTCGTCGGCGTCGACCGCGGGGCCGGGCACGACATCCTCACCTCGCACGGCGCCGAGGTCGTCGTGTCCGATCTCGCGGAGCTGATCTGACATGGGCCACAAGTACCCGTCACCCCACATCCCGCCCCCCTCGGTCGACCCGCTGGACCGCACCCGGTTCCCGGTCGACGAGTGGCGCCTCGTGGAGACCGCCTACAACCGCGACGACCTCGGGACGACCGAGACCCTGTTCACCGTCGCCAACGGCTACTTCGGGATGCGCGGCAACCCGGAGGAGGGCCGGGACAGCCACAAGCACGGCACCTACGTCAACGGCTTCCACGAGACCTGGCCGATCCGGCACGCGGAGGAGGCCTACGGGCTCGCCCGGGTGGGGCAGACCCTGGTCAACGCTCCTGACCCCAAGGTGCTCAAGGTCTACGTCGAGGACGAGCCGCTGCTGCTCGACATCGCCGACCTGGAGCGGTACGAGCGGGCGGTCGACTTCCGCGACGGCATCCTGCGCCGCGAGCTCGTCTGGTGCACCAGCGCCGGCAAACGGGTCAGGATCAGCACCACCCGGATGGCGAGCGCCCGGGCACGGCACCTGGCCGTGATGACCCTGGACATCGAGATGCTCGACGGCGACGCGCCGGTCGTGGTCTCCTCCCAGCTGCTCAACCGCCAGGACGGCGGCGACGAGTACCACGTGCGCGCCGCCGCCATGGGCGAGGGCGTCGACCCGCGCAGGGCGGAGGGCTTCGACCGCCGTGTCCTGGAGCCCCAGGTGCACGCGGCGGACGGGGACCGGCTGCTGCTCGGCTACCGCTGCTACGAGTCGCGCATGACGATCGCCGTGGCCGCCCACCACCGCATCGAGACCGACAACTACCTCACCGAGGAGCTGACGGCCGACGCCGACATGGCCAAGCACGTCTTCCACATCAACGCCAAGCAAGGCCGGCCCGTCCGGCTCGAGAAGCTCGTGGCCATCCACACCTCGCGCGGGGTGCCGGTGCGCGAGCTGGCCGACCGCTGCCGGCGCACCCTGGACCGCGCCGTCGGACGGGGTGTGGCGGCCCTGCACGAGGACCAGCGTGAGGAGCTCGACGAGTTCTGGCGGAACGCCGACGTCCGGATCGCCGGTCAGCCGGCCCTGCAGCAGGCCGTCCGCTGGAACCTCTTCCAGCTGGCCCAGGCGTCCATCCGGGCGGGGAGCCACGGCATCCCAGCCAAGGGCATGACCGGGTCGGGGTACGGCGGCCACTACTTCTGGGACACGGAGTGCTACGTGGTCCCCTTCCTGGTGTACACCAACCCTCAGGCGGCGCGGAACGCGCTGCGCTTCCGGCACAACATGCTCGAGGCGGCCTGCGACCGTGCAGGGGAGCTGGCCCAGCACGGCGCGCTGTACCCCTGGCGCACCATCAACGGCAAGGAGGCCTCGGCCTACTTCGCCGCCGGCACGGCGCAGTACCACATCAACGCCGACGTCGTGTATGCCCTGATGAAGTACGTGCGGGCCACCGGCGACTGCGACTTCATGCTGCGTGAGGGCATCGACATCCTGGTGGAGACGGCCCGGCTCTGGGCAGACCTGGGCTTCTGGCGTGGCACCAACGGGGACTCGACCTTCCACATCCATGGCGTGACGGGTCCGGACGAGTACACGACGGTCGTCAACGACAACCTCTTCACCAACGTGATGGCGCAGTTCAACCTGCGTGTCGCCGCTCGTGCCGTCGACGAGTTCTCCCGCACCCGGCCGGAGGAGTTCGCCCGGGCCGCCGCCCGCACGGGCCTGAAGTCCGGGGAAGCCGAGGAGTGGCGCCTGGCCGCCGAGGGCATGTTCATCCCGTACCACGAGGAGCTCAAGGTCCACCCGCAGGACCTCCACTTCCTCGAGCGGGAGATGTGGGACCTCGACCACACCCCCAACCACAAGCGCCCGCTGCTCCTGCACTACCACCCGTTGGTCATCTACCGCTTCCAGGTGCTCAAGCAGACGGACGTGGTGCTGGCGATGTACATGGCCGGTGACCAGTTCTCCGCCGAGGAGAAGCGCGCCAACTTCGAGTACTACGACCCGATCACCACGGGTGACTCGACCCTGTCCGCCGTGGTCCAGTCCATCGTGGCCGCCGAGGTGGGCTACTCCGAGCTGGCGCTGCGCTACTTCTACGCCGGCCTCTTCGTCGACCTCGACGACCGGCACGGCAACACCACCGACGGGGCGCACATCGCCTCGACCGGCGGGGTCTGGGCGGCCCTGGCCAGTGGGTTCGGCGGTATGCGTGACTACGACGCGCAGCTCACCTTCGACCCGCGGCTGCCGCAGGAGTGGGAGGGTCTGACCTGGCGGATGCAGTGGCAGGGCTCACACCTCGAGATCACCGTGACGCAGGAGGAGATCTGCTTCCAGGTGCTCTCGGGCGAGAAGGTGCAGCTGTCGGTGCGGGGCGAGCCGCTGACGGTGGGCAGCGAACCGCTGTCCGTCCGGCTCTCGGGGCACGGTCCGCGCCGCACCGGTGTGCTGACGTTGGAGCCTCTGCTCGGCGAGCGCCGCCCGGACGGCAGCACCATCAGCGCGATCGTCCCCCACTCGTGGAACGGCGACCAGGGGCCGCACCACCCCGGGGTCTACCCCGGAGCGTGAGCACGGACCGGCAGGTCACGATCAGGCAACCATGTCGTCGCCCGGCAGCACCTCGGTTCCCCATCAGCGGGTTCCTGTGGTGCCATAGAGCGCATGACCGAACCCACGGACAGCTCGGCCGCCGCCCCCCAGGGGGACGTGGCACTGCCCGCGCCAGCCGAGTCGGAGACCGACCGACTCGTGGCCCAGATCAGCGGAGCGGACGACCAGGTCGGCATGGCAGCCCTCTGGCGCGTCACGATGGGCTTGGAACACTGGTGGTTCATCGCGGTCGGCGAGCCGGGTGAGGAGTCGCCTGCTGCCGCGGAGATCGACGACCAGCTGATGCTCCTGAGCTTCACCGACAGCGAGCGAGCACGGCACTTCGCCGTGCAGCAGGGCATGATCGGCCCGCAGGACCACCTCAGCGCCATCGCCCTGCGTCCGGACGAGGTCGTGGAGGCGGCCGAGGAGTACCTCGCCGCAGGCATCGCCGGCCTGATGTTCGACCCCCACATCAGTGGCTACTTCATCCCCTCCGGCCAGCTGCCGGTGGTGCACCAGGCCGTGACCAGCCCCTCCGAGTAGCGGGTCACCTCCCGTCGAGGAGGGAGACCAGACGCCGTGGCGCGGTGCGCCGGTACGAGTCCTCGAGGAGCTCGGCCACCTCGGTCCAGTCGGCGTCCTCGGTGAGGTCCAGACCGACCCACCCTGACGGACCCAGGTAGGCCGGCACGAACGAGCGGCTCGCCTCCAGGAGCGCCTCTCGCTCCGACTCCTCCGGCAGCACCAGCACCGCCTGCCCGTGCTGCACCCACTCGTGGTCCACCCGCACCGCGCCGCCGTAGTAGGCGAACACCTTGCCCGTGTAGAACGTCGGCCGCCCGTGGGAGACCTTCTCCTTTGCCTCCGGGAGCGCCAGCGCCCGCTGCCGCACGCGCCGGAGCACCGGGTCTTCGTCGCTGAACATCCGCGGATGGGCCACGACAGCAGCCTAGACTCGGACGGTGACCTGGTGGCGGCACACCGACGCGGTGACGCGATGACCCCACCCCGCCGGCGCACCGCAGCGGACGACGCCCCCCCGGGTGCATCCGGAGACGCGCCAGGAGTGGCGCCAGTGGTTGGCCGAGCACCATGGCAGCGAGCGTGCCGCATGGCTGGTCTCGTGGCGCAGACCCACCGGCCGCGCGGCGGTCGGCTACGACGCGGCGGTCAGCGAGGCGCTCGCCTTCGGATGGGTGGACAGCGTCCAGCGCCGGGTGGACGAGCAACGCACCATGCTCTACTTCGCCCGCCGCTCGCCGGGCAGCGGCTGGTCCCGGCCGAACAAGCTCCGCATCGCTGCGCTGCAGCGGGACGGTCTGATGACGCCTGCGGGCCGGCGTGTGGTCGACGCCGCCGTCGCCGACGGCAGCTGGGCCATGCTGGACGACGTCGAGAACCTCCTCGTGCCCCCCGACCTGGCAGCGGCACTCGACGCCGTGCCCGGCGCCCGGGGCCACTGGTACCGCTTCCCGCCGTCTGCGCGCCGGGGGATCCTGGAGTGGATCGTGCAGGCCAGGCGTCCCGACACGCGAGCCCGGCGCATCGTGACCACCGCAGAGCAGGCCGGCCGCGGAGAACGAGCCAACCAGTGGACACCTCGGGACCAGCGGGGCGGCTGACCTGTCCTGTCACCCGCGCCGACCAGGCGGCCTCAGTGCGGTGGCGTGCCGCGGCGTCAGCGACTCGGGATCACCAGGGTCTGCCCGGCCTGCACGTGCCCGGTGTTCATGCCGTTCGCGCGCTGGATCTGCACCATCGCACGGTCCGGCGTCAGGTCGGGCAGGTGCGTGACCGCGATCTCCGACAGCGTCTGACCAGGCTGCACGACGATCTCGCTGCCGGCGTCGGCAGGCAGGACCGTCAGCAGGACTGCGCCAGCAGCGACCACGAGCGCGAGCAGGACGCCCAGCGTCCTGGTGAGACGCCCCCGGCGCGTCAGGCGGAGGGACGGGGCCGCCTCGGTGTCCGGAGCGGCGGGGACGAGGCGAAGGTGCCCTCGACGAGGCTGACCGCCCCAGGGCTGGGCGGTGGGGTCCTGAAGGGCCGCTGCTGCGCTCATCGTTCCTCCTCCGTTGGCACATGCGTTCGATCGCACGTCTGTCCACTTTGTAGCACGGATGTACGGCAATGTCGACACGCCGGTCGAACACATGTTTGTCCCGGGTGTCGCAAACTCGTACGATGTCTTCACGACAGGTATTCGAGCAGGCACCACCGACAGACCTGCTGACCTGGGGTTGTGTGACCGAGAGGGGTTGGGAGTCGATGGCCAAGGTCCATGAGCTGCCGGAGCGCGAGGGTGCGACCGAGCTGACTGCCCGTCAGCGGCGGGTGCTCGAGGTCATCCGCGACTCCGTCGACCAGCGGGGCTACCCGCCCAGCCTGCGCGAGATCGGCGAGGCGGTGGGACTGACCTCCCCCTCCTCGGTGGCGCACCAGCTCAAGATGCTGGAGCGCAAGGGCTACCTGCGACGTGACCCCCACCGGCCCCGGGCGATCGAGGTCGTGCTCCCGGGCGTGGGTGAAGGCGCACCGTCGGGCTACCGCCGTCACGTGGAGCCGGACACCGTCGATGCCGGCCCCGACGAGACCGGCGTCGGCGACGAGCGGCCCGCTGCCTCCTACGTGCCCGTCGTCGGCCGGATCGCCGCCGGCGGACCCATCCTGGCCGAGCAGGCCATCGAGGACGTCTTCCCGCTGCCCAAGCAGATCGTCGGCGACGGCGACCTCTTCCTGCTGCGCGTCGTGGGCGACTCCATGGTGGACGCCGCCATCTGCGACGGCGACTGGGTCGTCGTGCGGCGCCAGCCCACGGCCGACAACGGTGACATCGTCGCGGCGATGCTCGACAACGAGGCCACCGTGAAGACCTTCAAGCGCACGGCCACCAAGGTGTGGCTCATGCCCCACAACGAGGCCTACGACCCCATCGACGGCGAGGACGCGGTCATCCTCGGCAAGGTCACCGCGGTGCTGCGGCGGGTGTGACCTCGGAGAGCATCCGGTCGCCCTACGGCCCCGGTCGACCGCCTGCCCCTCACGCCTGCAGGTCCACCGTCAGCCGTGGCAGCACGTCCCCCAGCAGGGCGTCCAGGTGGACATCGGTCTCGCGGTGGCCGCGGGTGCCTCCACGGGTCACGACCGCCACCGGGACGCCCATGGCCGCGGCCCGGCGCACGAACCGGTAGCCGCTCATGACCTGCAGGGACGAGCCCAGGACCAGCAAGGACCGCGCCGACTCCACGAGCGCGAACGCCCGGTCGACCAGGGTCCGGTCGACGGCACCACCGAAGAACACCACGTCCGGCTTCAACCGGTCTCCCCCGCACTTCGGGCAGTGCACGAGGTGGAAGCCGGCCACCTGCGCCTCGCTGAGCACCACGTCGCCGTCGGGCCGCACCTCGTCGGTGTCCACCCGGAAGAGAGGGTTCGCAGCACGCAGCCAGGCGTGCATGAGCGCCCGCGGGTAGGTGCGTGAGCAGTCCAGACACACGACCCGCGCCAGGTTGCCGTGCAGCTCGAGGACGTCGGAGGCACCGGCGGCCTGGTGCAACCCGTCGACGTTCTGGGTGACGAGCCCACGCAGGGCTCCGGCGGCCTGCCACGCCGCGACGGCCTCGTGGGAGGCGTTGGGCCGGGCGGCGGCGAACCGCTCCCATCCGGAGAAGGCCCGCGACCAGTAGCGTCGTCGGCCGTCCGCCGAGCCGAGGAACTCGGAGTACTGCATGGGCTGCACCCTCCGCCGGCCGTCCGGACCGCGGTAGTCGGGGATGCCGGACGCGGTCGACATCCCGGCTCCGGTAAGGACGGTGACACCGCCCTGCTGCAGGAGCCCGCGCACTGCGGCATACCCCTGCTCGTCGACGGGGGTGCGAGGCGGAAGCGTGGTGACGCCGGTCACGGGAACAGGGTAGGTCAGCCGGCCGACGGTCGCCTCAGGCCGCAGGCTTGAGCAGGTATCCGGAGCCGCGCTTGGTGTGGATCATCGGGTCGCGGTCCAGGTCGATCTTGCGGCGCAGGTAGGAGATGTAGAGCTCCACCACGGATGTCGACCCGGAGAAGTCGTAGGGCCACACCCGGTCGAGGATCTGCGCCTTGGAGATGACGCGCCGGGGGTTGCGCATCATGAAGCGGAGCAGCTCGAACTCGGTCGCCGTCAGCGCGATCTCCACGCCCTCGCGGAAGACCTCACGGGTCTCCTCGTCGAGCTCCAGGTCACCGACCCTCATGGTCGGTGGCACGCTCTCCTCGACCAGTCCCAGCCGGCGCACCTGGGCACGCAGACGCGCGATCACCTCCTCGACCGAGAACGGCTTGGTGACGTAGTCGTCGGCCGCGCTGGACAGACCCTGGGCCTCCGCGTCGCCACCCGCAGGGACCAGGAAGAGCAGGGGCAGGTCCAGCCCGTCGGTGTGCAGCTTGCGGGCGACGTCCCGCACCCGTACGTCGGTCAGCGAGGTGTCCAGGACGACCAGGTCGGGTGCGAACTCGTGTGCTCGGCGCACGCCCTCGGCGCCGGTAGGGGCGCTCTGGACCTGCCAGCCCTCGTAGCGCAGGGCCTTGCTGATCAGCGCAGTGACAAAGGTCTCGCCCTCGATGACGAGGACGCGTAAGGGCCCCCCGTGGGCACAGGAACGGGCGGGCACTGCAGAGGGCGCGAGCATGGTCGCAGGTGAACTCGTTCCTCCCCCGAGGACGGCTGGATCGGCGCCATGATACCCGTCGGTAGCTCCGGGCGCGCAGGTCAGCGAGCGTGTCTGCGGCGCAGCGGCTCAGCGCAGGACGGGGGTGCCGGCGCTGACGCCCCGGACAGCCTGGGCCGCCAGGTCGACGTCGTCCTCGTCGTTCCAGAGGTGGAAGGCGATGCGCACGGACCCGGCCCGCGAGGCCACGCGTGCTCCCGCAGACTCCAGGGCTGCGCTCACCCGGCCGTCCACGTCGGGCACCGTCACGACGGGGCGCTGCTGGGCCGGGAGCCCCAGACGCTCACGCAGCCCGTCGGCGAGGGCCACGTCGTGGTCGCGCACCTGGGTGACCGGGAGCGCGGCGAACAGCTCGCCCGCCGGCACCGCCCCCACCCAGGACAGCCAGGCCGGCGAGACGTCGAAGCGTCGGGCATCCTGCGCCAGGTGCATTTCGGGGCCGTAGACCGAGTCCCAGACCGACTCCCCGGCATACCACCCTGCGTCGACCGGCACGAGGCGGTCGGCCACCTCGGGCCGCACGGTGAGGTAGGCGGTCCCCCGCGGCTGGCAGAGCCACTTGTAGGCCGAGCAGACCGTCAGGTCGAACCGGTCGGCATCGACCGGCATCCACCCTGCCGCCTGCGTGACGTCACAGAAGGTCATCGCCCCGTGCCGCCTCGCTGCCTCGAGGACGGCGTCGAGGTCGACCAGACAGCCGCAGGCACTCTGCGCCAGGCTGAACACGACCAGGTCGGTGCCGGTCGTCACGGCACCAGCCAGCTTCTCGCGCGGCACCTGGCGCACCCGGACCCCCCGCGGTGCCTGCACCAGGAACGGGAAGACGACCGAGGTGAAGTCCTCCGCGATGACGACCACCTCGGCCCCGTCGGGCAGGGACGCGGCGACCATGCCGGCGAAGACGGAGGTCTGCGAACCGACCGCGACGTGCCCGCGCGGCACGCCGACCAGGCGAGCGTATGCCGCGCGGGCTGCGCTCACGGCGTGGTCGTAGGCCACCGGACATCCCTCGCCGGCCTGCCACTGCAGGAGAGCCTCCTGCATCACCTCGACGGTCCTGACGGTCGGCAGCCCCATGGTGGCCGCGTTCAGGTAGCCGCGGCTCGGAGCGAAGGCGGCGCGGGCGTCGGCGAGCTCCTGCATACCTCCACGATGACGCAGGCCAGGCGATGACACAACGACACACTTCGTGTCGTTGTCCTCATGACGCGTTATGTCAGCTGAGCAACCCGCCCAGCCCCGACTGCTGCGAGGACTGCTGGTTGCCCTGCGGCACGTTCTCCGCAGGCTGGACGACGACATGGCCCTGGCCGGAGAACGCCATCTGGACCAGCTCGCCCGTGCCGCCACGCATGACCGAGCCCAGGCCCCCGGTGTCGATCTTGAGGTCCATGCGCACCCCCGCGGTCCAGAGCACCACGGCGTCCGCGTCGGCGAAGGTCGGAGCCGACGCGACGTCGAAGGCGACCGGCTCGCCCTTGGTCGTGATGGCGACGTAGCCGGTGCCGCGCAGCGAGACGTTGTAGAGGCCCCCCGTCGTCATCGCTCCGCGGGCCTGGATGCGGTGGATGTCCCAGTCGATCGAGGAGGAGAAGGCCAGCACGGAGCGGCCGTTCACCGAGATCTCGTCGTTCTCCAGGTAGAGCACCTGGATCTCCGAGGCGTGGTCGGCCAGGAAGAGCTCTCCGGACCCTTCGCAGGTCATGACCGAGACGCCCTCACCGGTGACCTTCGACTTGATGAGCTTGTTCAGACCACCGGAACCCCGGTTGGTGAACCGGACATCCCCCTGGTAGGCAACCATCGTCCCGCCCCGTGCCAGCACGGGCCCGTAGGCCATCGAGACCTTCAGCAGCTTCTTGTTCTGGAGGACGAACGGGTCCGTGGACGGGTTCTCCTGGTGGTCGCGGAACAACGATCCGTGCAGCGTCATGGCGGCACATCCCCTTTCGTGTCGGCTGTGGGGGCCACTATCCTCCGAAGAGGAGCGGGCGAACAGGCCCCTGATGCAGCGAGGAGCGACCGACATGGGATTTCTCGACAAGGCCAAGGCTGCTGCCACCGACCTGGCTCGTCAGGCCGACTCCGCGCTGACCCAGGCCACCCAGACCGGAGGTCAGGTCGAGACCGACCGTTACCTGCGCGACCTCGGGATCATCGCGTTCATGGAGCAGCAGGGCCGGGCCGTCGACGAGGACGCTCGCCGTCGCGCCCTGGACGCCCTGCGTGAGTTCGAGAGCCAGGGCCGGCTGGGCTCGCTGGCCCTGTCGAGCCCCCCGCCGCCGGCACCGGGCACCGTCGCGGCGCCGCCCCCACCGGGTGCCGCTGCGGCACCCCCGCCCCCGGGGGCCGGCACGGCACCCACCGAGCCCTCGCCGACCGGGTCCGGGCCCGACCAGGACGGGCCGCGCTCCGGCTACGGCACACCACCTCCTCCTCCGCCGCCCGGATTCTGATCCGCATCACCTCGGGTTATCCTTCGGGGTATGTTCGATGCTGCCGGGCTGCGTGTCATGCGAGCGATCGCCGACGAGGGCAGCTTCACCGCTGCCGCCCACTCCTTGGGCTACACCCAGCCCGCCATCTCGCAGATGGTGCGGAGGCTGGAGCAGCGGTCCGGCACCATCCTGGTCGAGCGCAACGGGCGCAGTGTCCGGCTGACCGAGGCCGGCGAGGTGCTGGCCCGCCATGCCGTCCACGTGCTGGCGGCGCTCGACAACGCCGAGGCGGAGGTGGCCGCCATCGCCGGCCTCCAGGCAGGTCGTGTGCGGCTCATGGCCTTCCCCTCCTCCTCCGCGACCCTGGTGCCCAAGGCGCTGGCCAAGGTCAAGGCCGACTACCCCGGCATCACGGTGCAGTTCTCGGAGGCTGAGCCTCCGGAGTCCCTGGCCGCGCTGCGCGAGGGCACCTGTGACCTCGCCGTGGCGTTCACCTACGACGGCACCGACGCGGGCCGGGGCGAGGACGACCTGCAGGGCCTGGTGGTCCTCGACGTGCTCACCGACCCCGTCATGGTCGCCCTCCCGGCGGACCACCGGCTGGCAGGTGCCGAGGTCGTCGAGCTCGACGACCTCGCGGACGAGCCGTGGATCGCCGGGTGTCCCCGGTGCCGAGGGCACCTGCTCTCCCTGGCGGGCAGCGCCGGCTTCCGTCCTGACGTGGCCTTCGAGACCGAGGACTACGTCGCTGTGCTCGGCCTGGTGGCAGCCGGCCTCGGGGTCGCCCTGGTGCCACGGCTGATCCTGCACTCGGTCACGCACCCCGACGTCGTGACCAGGCCGGTGCATCCTGGCTCCCGGCGGGCTGTCCAGGTCGTGACGACCCCCGACCTGCAGCGCGTGCCGGCGGTCAAGGCCACCCTCGACGCGCTGTGCGCCAGCGCCCGCGAGCTGGACACCGGCGACGCCTGACCGCGCCCGCGTCGGACCGGATCACCCCTGGCCGTGCCGGTGACCGTCGTGAGGTCCGTGATCGTCGTGATGCTCCTGGTCGTCGTGATGGTCGTGTCCGCCGTGATGCTGGTGCCCCGCGTGGTGCTCGTGACCGTCCTGCGGCCCGTCACCGTGCTCGTGCTCGTGCTCGGCCCCGCTCTGCATCTCCTCCTGCGCCTGTCCGGCGAACCGGGCCAGCTCCTCCCGCCGCTGCGCCGACGGCTCCTCCGAGGTGCCGAAGGTCGCACCCTCGGGCAGCTGGACGAGGTTGCCCCCCTCGGTGGCCGGCTCGCGCCGCTCTGTCCGAGCCCCCTTCCCGGCTGCCGACTCCGGCGCGTGTCGGCCCTCGCCGTGCACGACAGGCCCACCGGCCGGCCGTCCGATGTCCGTCCCGTCCTCGACGGACGGCTGTTGCGTGCTGTCCTGGTACTCCTGCGGCACGTCGCCGTCCTGCTGACCGGTCATGGGCCCGCCTCTCCTAGTCCGAGCCCGCCGGGTGGCCGAGCCCTCCTGTGTCACCTCAGCATCTTTGCCGTCTTTGGGCCAGCGCGCGCTCATCCACCCCGTGCGGCGACAGCCCACCCGTCGCCCGTCTCGACGACGGCGATGTCGCCGTCCAGGTCGGTGCGCAGGACCACCGCACCGGACCTGCGCAGCAGCGACAGCGCACTCGGCGCCGGATGGCCGAACGTGTTGTCGGCTCCGACGCCGATCATCGCGACCCGGGCGGCCAACCCCTGCACCAGAGCGGCGTCCTGGTCTGCGGAGCCGTGGTGGGCCACCTTGAGGACGTCCACCCGCTGGCCGGCCAGGAGCCGCCGTAGCCGGCCGGCGGCGAGCTCTTCGATGTCACCGGTGAAGAGCACCCGCGTGCGGCCGACGTCGACGTCGAGCACGAGGCTCGCGTCGTTGGCGCCCACGGTGGCGCCGAGCCCGCCGTCCGGCCAGAGCACCCGCGCCCGGACACCACCCCACTGCAGGAGGTCTCCTGCCACGACCTCGTGCACCGGCACACCCGCAGCGGCCAGCAGCTCCCGCGTGCGGTCGGCCTGCACCGGTGGGTCCCGGACCGACGTGACGTAGGCCGCGCCCACCGGCACGGCCTGGACCACTCCGGACACCCCGCCGACGTGGTCGGCGTGGAAGTGGCTGAGGACCAGGCCGTCGAGCCGGCGCACCCCCAGTCGACGCAGACAGGCCATGACCAGCTCCGGGTCGGCCCCTGCGTCGACGAGCACGGCGGACGAGGGCCCTGTCGGGACCACGAACGCGTCGCCCTGGCCGACGTCGCAGCCGGCCACCACCCATCCGCGCGGCGGCCATCCCGACGGGCCCGGCACCGGCAGCAGCACGGCCGCGAACAGCAGCAGGGCCGACCCGGCGGCATACGGGTGGCGGGCGCACTCCCACCGCAGCCGCGGACCGGCGAGGAGCAGCAGCACCGTCAGGCCGGTCAGCAGCCAGGCACCGGCCGGACCGTCGACCCAGTCGACCTGTCCCATCGGCACGGTCGCGCAGACCCGGGCGATGCGCCCGATCAGCCAGGCGGGCAGTGCACCGAGCCAGGCGACGAGGACGGCGCCGGGCAGCCACACCACCCCGACGACGGCCGCCGCGATGCCGGCGATCGTGGTGGGCGCCACCAACGGAGCGGCCAACAGGTTGGCGAGCACCGCGACGGTGCTGATGTTGCCCTGGAGCAGGACGATCACCGGCGCACACACGACCTGGGCAGCGAGGGGGATGGCGATGGCGTCACCCATCAGGGCGGCCCGGCGAGGCAACCGCCGGGCGATCGCATCACCCCAGGGGCGGGCGAAGACCACCAGGCCGAGGGTCGCCAGGGTCGACAGGGCGAAGCCGTAGGAGCGCGCCAGGGACGGGTCGACGCACAGCAGCACGACCACCGCGACGGCGAGCGCGGGCAGGCTCACCCGCCGCCGCGCCGCGCTCAGGGCGACGAGGCCCACGACCCCCATCGCCCCTGCTCTCAGGACACTGGGTTCGGGGCGGCACAGCACGACGAAGCCCACGAGCGCCACCAGGGCCAGCGGCGCGCGCCACCGGCGAGGCACCCCGGTCCAGCCGCAGAGCACGACGACCGCGCCGAGCACGATCGCCACGTTGCTGCCACTGACCGCCGACAGGTGGCTCATGCCGGTGTCGAGCATCGCGTCGGTGAGCTCGGGAGGGGTGAGCGAGGTGTCACCGATGACCAGTCCGGGGATGAGACCCCGGGCGTCGACGGGCAGCGGGTCGACCGCCGCACGCAGCCGTTCCCGCGCCGGCTCGGCCCAGCGCACCGACGGTGAGGGCGGGGACAGGGTCGCCGGCCCGTCCTGCGGGGAGAACACGGCCACGATGTCCCCGCCGGGCTCCCGCGACGGGGACAGCCGCCCGACGGTGCCGACCTGGGCATGCCAGCGCACGTCCTCCCATCCGGTGCCGGCCTCGGCAAGGACCAGGACGGGTGTGCGGGGGGTGCTTGTCCTCCCGCGGGCGGTGACCTGCTCGACGCGCAGCCGCAGCACGACCAGGTCGGCACGCTCGTCACTGTGCTGCACCACCCGCGGCTCGGTGAGCACCCGGCCGGTCACCTGCACGACGGCTCGCGTCTCCGCGAGCTCGAGGACGGGGCCGGCGCGGTCGATGCTGCCGTGACCCGCCGCGGCGAGCAGGACCAGCACGACGGTGACCGAGCCGAGCAGCACCTGCCCGCCCACCACGACCGCGGCCGGTCGCGCCAGCCTTCGCAGCGCCACGGCTGTGGCCGTGCCGACCACGACGGCGCCCCCGGCCCCGGCCAGCTGCCAGCGCGGTGGGTGAGGGAGCATCACGACGGCGGCCGCCCACGCGACCAGCGCCGGGATGAGCAGGCGCAGGTCCAGGCGACGGCAGGCCTCCGGCGCACCGTCCGCCGGTGCGCTCACGGGCCTGCCGTGACGTGCGGTCGCAAGGTCTCCAGCGTCTTCGGACCGATCCCGCTGACCTCCACCAGCTCGTCCACCGAGGAGAACCGTCCGTGGTCGGCGCGCCACTGCAGGATCGCCGCCGCCGTGACGGGGCCCACCCCCGGCAGCGACTCCAGCAGCCCCTGGTCTGCGCTGTTGAGGTCGACGACGGCGCTGACAGCCGCACCGTCGGCACCGGCGGTGGACGGTGCACCCGGTGCCTGCAGCGCGGACGGCCCGGTCACCTCGTCCGGCGCCTCCTCCCCGTGCACGGGCACCCAGACCCGCTCCCCGTCGGCGACCACGCGAGCCAGGTTGAGGCGGCCGAGGTCGGCGTCCTCGCGCGGACCGCCGGCCCGGTCGACGACGTCCTGGACCCGCGCGCCGGGCCGCACCTCGACGACTCCCGGCTCGGTGACGGCACCGATGACGTGCACCACCAGGTCGGCCACCGCAGGTGTGGTTGCGGTGGGTGAGGTGTCCGTCGGGACGGCGGTGGCCCCGGTCCCTCCGGGGAGTGCGGGGTCCGTGGAGCCGCCCTCGGGTCGCGTGGGCGCCTCCTGCCCCCCAGCACCTCCGGTGGGCGCCGTCGTCGCGACCGGCACGGGGGTGGGAGCCGCGGTCCGCTCGGCCCAGGCGACCCGGACCCCGAGCACGACAGCCACGGCGACCAGCACCGCCACCAGGCCTCCCACCGCCGCCGACGGCACCCGGACCTGAGCCGAGCGCAGCGCGGCCGGTAGGCGCAGGAGGGGCACCCCCTCACGGCGTCGGTGCCGGCCCTCGGGCACCTCACCGTCGACCTCGCCCGGGCCGACCCCGAGAGCCCCCAGCAGGCGCTCCATCCGGTCCTCGCCGTGTGCCATGACCGCACGCTAGGAACCCTCAGGACCCGGCAGCCTCGAGCGGGTCGAGCCTGTGGACGTGACGGCTCAGGCGCCGCGGTTGTGGAGGATCGAACGGGTGACCGGCTACGCGGGCGACACGACGACCGCCACGGTGCCTGGTCCGGTGTGCACCGAGAGCACCGCGTCGAGCTCGACCAGCTGGACCTCGCAGTCCGCTAGGGCCGCCGCCAGCCGGTCGGTGACCTCTGCGGCACGCTCGGCGAAGCCGAGGTGGTGCACCGCCACGGACACGTCGCGGCCCTGCTCCCGCAGCTCGCGTGCAGTCTGCACAGCCTGGGCCTCCAGCCTGGCCAGGGCCTTCCCGCGGGTGCGCACCTTCTCCCAGGGCTGCACCTGGCCGTCGCTGACCTGCAGCAGCGGCTTGATGGACAGGGCGCCACCGACCAGTGCCTGGGCGGCGCCGACCCGCCCGCCACGCCGGAGGTACTCCAAGGTGTCGACGTAGAACCAGGCGCAGGCCTGCGCGGCCCGGCGACGCACCACGTCGACCACCTCCTGGACCGTGCTCCCGGCGGCTGCGGCGTCGGCCCCCGAGCGCACGGCATACCCCATGGCCATCCCCAGGGTCCGGCTGTCCACCACCGTGACCCGCAACTCACCGGCCATCGTGGCCGCAGCGAGCTCTGCCGCCTCCAGGGTGCCGCTGATCCGGGAGGACAGGTGCACCGAGACGAGGTGGTCGGCCCCACGCCGGGCGGCGATCTCTCGGTAGTGCTGCACGAGCTCTCCGGGCGAGGGCCTGGACGTGCTCACCGTCTCCTTGCCCCGTCGCAGGAGCTCGGCGACCTCGCCGGGGGTGATGTCGACGCCCTCGGCGAAGGTGCGGCCACCGACGACCACGTGCAGCGGCACCACCTCGACCCCGTGCTCCTGCGCCATCGAGGCAGGCAGGCACGCGGTCGAGTCGGTGACGACGACAGTGCTCACGGCAGGGTCCCCTCCCTCAGACCGGCACGATGTTGACCAGCTTGGGGGCCCGCACGATGACCGTGCGCACCGCCCCGTCCCCGAGGATGTCGCGGATGCGGTCGGTGGCCAGGGCCCGCTCGCGCAGCTCGCCCTCGTCGATGTCGGCCGGCACCTCGATGCGGTCACGCACCTTGCCCTTGACCTGGATCACCGCCGTGACCGTGTCCTCCACCAGCAGAGCCGGGTCGGCCTCGGGGAACGGCTCGTAGGCCAGCGACGCGTCGTGGCCCAACCGTGACCACAGCTCCTCGGCCAGATGGGGCGCCACCGGAGCCACCATCTGCACCAGCGGCTCCACGGCCGCTCTCGGCACCTCCGCGAGCTTGGTCAGGTGGTTGTTGAGCTCGATCATCTTGGCGATCGCCGTGTTGAAGCGCAGGGCCTCGTAGTCGGTGCGCACGCCGTCGACGGTGCGATGCAGCGCCCGCGCAGTCGCCTCGTCCATCGGGATGTCGGCGACCCGCACCGCGCCCGTCTCCTCGTCGACCACGTTGCGCCACAGCCGCTGCAGGAAGCGGTGCGACCCGACGACGGCACGGGTCTCCCAGGGCCGGTACTGCTCCAACGGGCCCATCGACATCTCGTAGACCCGGAAGGTGTCCGCGCCGTACTGCTCGCACATCTCGTCGGGCGTCACCACGTTCTTCAGCGACTTGCCCATCTTGCCCTGCTCCTGCGTCACCGGGTCACCTCGCCAGGTGAAGGTGGAGGGCCCGCCGGCGGGGTCGGTGTGCTCCTCGACCTCGGCCGCCGGCACCGGGAAGCCGCGCTCGTCACGGTAGACGTAGGCCTCGACCATCCCCTGGTTGATGAGACGCCGGAAGGGCTCCTCGCTGCTCAGGTGGCCCAGGTCGTGCAGCACCTTGTGCCAGAAGCGGGAGTAGAGCAGGTGCAGCACCGCGTGCTCCACACCGCCGATGTAGAGGTCGACCCCGCCGGGGTCCTGCGCCCCGGCCGGGGCACCGGGCACGGTCTGCTCCCGCGGGCCGATCCAGTACTCCTCCACCGCCGGGTCCACCGGAGCAGCGTCGTTGGCCGGGTCCAGGTAACGCAGGTAGTACCAGCACGAACCGGCCCAGTTGGGCATGGTGTTGGTCTCGCGCCGGTAGGTGCGCACCCCGCGCCCGTCACCCAGGTCGAGCTCGACCGTCACCCAGTCCTCGGCGCGGGCCAGCGGCGCCTCCGGGGAGGAGCCGGCGTCCTGCGGGTCGAAGGTGCGCGGGCTGTAGTCCGGCACCTCGGGCAGCTCGACGGGCAGCATGTGGTCGGGCACCGTGTGCGCCACACCCTCGTCGTCCCAGACGACCGGGAACGGCTCGCCCCAGTAGCGCTGCCTGCTGAACAGCCAGTCCCGCAGACGGTAGGTGACGGTGGGCTCCCCCAGGCCACGCTCGCTCAGCCACGCGATGATCCGCTCCTTGGCCTCGGTGACGTCGAGCCCGTCCAGGCTGACCTCGTCGTTGGCGGAGCTGACCGCCGGTCCCTCGCCCGTGAACGCCTGGTCCTCCGGGTGGTCCGGGGTCGGCTGCACGGTGCGCACGATGGGCAGGTGGTAGGCCGTGGCGAAGTCCCAGTCGCGCTGGTCCTGCCCAGGCACGGCCATGATGGCGCCGGTGCCGTAGCCCATCAGCACGTAGTCGGCGACGAACACCGGGATCGGCCGGCCGTTGACCGGGTTGGTCGCGAAGGCACCGGTGAAGACGCCCGACTTGGCCTTGGTGTCGGCCTGACGCTCCAGGTCACTGCGGGTCGAGGCCTGCTGCTGGTATGCGGTCACCGCGGCCCGCGGGGACTGCGCACCATGCGTCCACACCGGGTCTGTGCCCTCGGGCCAGGCGTCGGGCACGATCTCGGCCAGGCCCGGGTGCTCCGGGGCCAGGACCATGAAGGTGGCGCCGAAGAGCGTGTCCGGTCGGGTCGTGAAGACCTCGACCGGCCGGCCGCCGTCGTGGCCGGGGCTCGCCGACGGGACGGTGAAGCGCACCGTGGCCCCGGTGGAGCGGCCGATCCAGTTGCGCTGCATCAGCTTGACCTTCTCCGGCCAGTCCAGCCGGTCCAGGTCGTCGACCAGGCGGTCGGCGTAGGCGGTGATGCGCATCATCCACTGGGACAGGTTGCGCTTGAAGACCGGGAAGTCACCGCGCTCGGACTTGCCCTCGCTGGTCACCTCCTCGTTGGACAGCACCGTGCCCAGACCCGGGCACCAGTTGACCGGTGCCGAGGAGACGTAGGCCAGCCGGTGCCGGTCCAGCTCGAGAGCACGCTCCTTCGCCGTCTTGTCGGCCCAGGGCTGCCCGTCGTGGGTCTCGCGTCCACCGGTCTCGAACTGCGCGACCAGCTCGCTGACCGGCCGTGCCGCCCCGGTGCCGCCGTCCGGGCGCACCGTCTCGGGGTCGTACCAGCTGTGGTAGATCTGGGTGAAGATCCACTGGGTCCACCGGTAGTAGTCGGGGTCGATCGTCGCGAACGAACGTCGCAGCTCGTGGCCCATCCCCAGCCTGCGCAGCTGGGCACGGTAGATCTCCATGTTGCGCTCGGTGGTGACCCGGGGGTGCTGGCCGGTCTGCACGGCATACTGCTCGGCCGGCAGACCGAAGGCGTCGAAGCCCATGGTGTGCAGCACGTTGCGCCCCGTCGTGCGCTGGTAGCGACAGTAGACGTCGGTGGCGATGAAGCCCAGCGGGTGGCCGACGTGCAGCCCGGCGCCCGAGGGGTAGGGGAACATGTCCATCACCATGAGGTGTCCGCGGCCCTCCTGCAGGCGAGGGTCCTGCGGCTCGGCCCACGGCCCGGCCGGGTTGGCGGAGTGGAAGGTGCCCGCGGTGTCCCACCGGTCCTGCCAGCGCTGCTCGATCTGGTCGGCCACGGCCGCGGTGTACCGGTGGCGGGGGGTGTCGTCACTCATCAGCTCGTCCTTGCTCGTCTGGCGGGCGGGTGCGTGCACAAAAAAGCCCCTCGGTGCCCGAGGGGTCAGCCGCGCTGGGTGGTGCGTCGTCAGCGCGGCTGCGTAAGAAGGAGCTGCACGCAGGCCGGAGTCATGTGCGTCATCGTAGCGCAGAGGGCGCCCTCCCCCGGTGGGGTGGACGCCCTCGCAGCGTGGCCGGCCCGAGCCGGCGAGCCCGGCTGCGCTCAGCCGAGCTCGGCGGCCTGCTTGGCCATCGCGGACTTCTTGTTGGCCGCCTGGTTCTTGTGCAGGACACCCTTGGTCACGGCCTTGTCCAGCTTGCGGGAGGCGTCGCGCAGCGCCTGCTGCGTGGCCTCGGCGTCTCCGCTGGAGTGGGCGGTCTTGAACTTGCGGATCCAGGTGCGCAGCTCCGACTTGTGCGCACGGTTGCGCTCGGTGCGCTTGGCGTTGGTCTTGACGCGCTTGATCTGGGACTTGATGTTTGCCACGAAGTGTCTTCCTGCTCGGTCGGTAGGTGTGTGTCGTTGAGGGCGACAGTCGCGGGACTCGGGACCGGGCGTGGGGCACCCTGCAAAGAGTCTCGCGGTGGTGATGCTGCATGCGCGCACGACCTGAGCGCGCACGCAAGGAGCAACGTTACCGCCCCGCAGGCACCGGACCCAAACTCAGCGGCTGCGCCGCTCCCGGCAGATGACCGTGACCGCGCGCTCCACGGCGTACTCCGGGGACCTGGGGACGGTCAGGGCGTTGCGCAGGCCACCCTTGACGTCGACGTCCGCCGCCGCCACGGCCTCGATGGCACGGCCGAGGCGGTCACCGTCCCAGCCCTGCGCCACCCGGCGCGCCTGGTCCACCTGCCAGGGCGCGATGCCGAGGTCCTTGGCCACGCTGCTCGCACTGGCCCGCCCGGCCGCGCCGACCCGGCCCACCTGGCGCAGCTGCATGGCCAGGACCGCGATGATCGGCACCGGGTCGAGGCCGCCGGTCATCGCGTGCCGCAGCAGCCGCAGCGCCTCGGCCTCGTCGCCGGAGAGGGCCGCCTCGGCCACCTTGAACCCCGTCGTCTCGACCTTCTCGCCGTAGTAGGTCTCCACCTGGGTCACCGTCACGACGCCGGTGGTGTCGCGCACCAGCTGGGCGCACGCGGTCGCGAGCTCGCGCACGTCCTTGCCGACCGCCTGGACCAGGGCCAGCGCCGCCTCCTTCTCGACCCGCCGCCGGGCCGTGCGGAACTCCTCGACCACGAAGGCCGTCTTGTCGGCCTCGGACCTGATGGCCTTGGCCTCGATGACCCGGGCGCCGCCCTTGCGCAAGGCGTCGAGGACACGCTTGCCGCGGTTGCCGCTCTTGTGACGCACGACGAGGTGGATGCCCTCCGCGGGCCGGTCGAGGAGCTGCAGCACGTCCTCCAGCAGGGGGTCGTCGGCCTCGTCGAGGTCGTGGACGACGATGACCGAGCCGCCGCCGAAGAGCGAGGGGCTCGCGTGCACACCCAGGTCCCCCGGGGCGTAGGTCGCGGCGTAGAGACGCACGACCTCGGTGTCCGGCTCGTGCTCGCGCACCAGGCTCACGATGCTGTCGACGGCACGGTCGGCCAGCACCTCCTCCGGTCCGGTGACCAGGGTGTATGCCGGGGGTACGGGGGTGCTCACGACGCACCCGCCACGAGCCCGAGCTGGTTGATGCGGGTGGTCACCAGGTCGGGGGCCAGCTCGAGGTGGTCCGCGAGCTCCTCGACGCTCACCCCGGACTCCAGCCCGTCACGCAGCTCGGCATCCTGCTCGTCGGTCCAGGCGTGCCCGCCGGTCACCGCGGTGCGGGGCGAGCGGGCGACCGGCGGCGGCCCGGCCGCGGGGCGGCTCGTGGGGTGCTGCACCGGGACCGGTGGCGGAGCCGTCTGGTCCAGACGGCGCAGTGCGCCCAGCACGAGCTCGCGGTCCGTCGTGGGCCAGAAGGGCGGGAGCGAGCGCTGCAGGAAGCCTGCGTAGCGAGCGGTCATCATGCGCGAGTCGAGGAACGCCACGACCCCCCGGTCGTCACTGCGTCGCACGAGACGACCGGCCCCCTGGGCCAGGCGCAGCGCGGCGTGGGTGGCCGAGACGGCCATGAAGCCGTTGCCGCCGCGGCGGCCGACGGCCTCCGTGCGCGCCGACGACAGCGGGTCGTCGGGTCGGGGGAAGGGGATGCGGTCGATGAGCACCAGCTGACAGGCCGAGCCCGGCACGTCGACGCCCTGCCACAGCGACAGGGTGCCGAAGAGGCAGGTGCCGGCGTCCTCCGCGAACTGGCGGACCAGGGTGGGGGTCTGGTCGTCGCCCTGGCACAGCACGGTGATGCCGGTGTCCTGCAGCCGTGTGCGCAGCTGCTCCGCGGCAGCCTCGGCCGCGCGTCGCGAGCTGAACAGCCCGAGGGTGCGGCCGCCGGCTGCACGCACCAGCGCCTCGATCTCGTCGAAGACCTGGGGTGCGGCCCCGTCACGCCCCGGCGCAGGCAGGTGCGCTGCGACATACGCGATGGCCTGCCGGGGGTAGTCGAAGGGGCTGCCGACGTCGAGCCCCTGCCACCGTGGGGCGTCCTCGCCCAGCAGACCCAGGGTGGCGGCGACGGCGTCGAACGAGCCGCCGAGCTCCAGGGTCGCCGAGGTGAGCACCACCGTGCGGTCGCCGAAGATCTTCTCGCGCAGCAGCAGCGCGACACTCATCGGTGCGACGCGCAGCACCGCCCCGCGCCGGGGGTCCTGGGACACCCACGCGACGTCCAGCTCGCGCTCGGCCAGCACGCGCTCGGCGGTCGTGAACAGCTCGTCGACCGCCGCCCGCGCCACCTGCCGCGCGCCGTCGCCGGCCTCCTTGGCCTCCCCCTTCAGCTCGCTCTGCAGACCGCGGGCGGCGTCACGCACGGCGGCGAGCACCGTCGCCAGCCGTTCCGGCAGGCCGTTGGCCAACCGGCCCTCGGGCAGCTGGTCGAGCACGTCCTGCAGGTCCTGAGCGGCGTCGGAGAGCTGGTCGGTGTCGGCGTACCGAGCGGCCCGCTTGCCCGCCGCGGTCACGGTCGTCGCCGTCAGCTCGTCGGTGACCGTGGAGGTCACCCGGTCGGTCAGCTCGTGCGCCTCGTCGATGACGAGCAGGTCGTGGTCGGGCAGCATCTGCCGGCCCTCGAAGGAGTCGATGGCCATGAACGCGTGGTTGGTCACGATCACGTCGACCTCCCGTGCGGCCTCCCTGGTCTGCTCGACGAAGCACTCGCCCGCCAGCGGACAGCGGGAGCCCAGGCACTCCCGTGCGCTCACGGAGACCTGTCGCCAGGCCCGGTTGCTCACCCCCGGCACGAGCTCGTCACGGTCGCCCGACTCGGTGACCTCCGACCACTCCCGCAGCCGGAGGATCTCCCCCCCGAGCCGGGACCGGTCGGCGTCGACAGCGCCGACGGACAGCAGGCTGTCCTCGTCCTCGTCCGGGAACCCGCCGACCAGCTTGTGCTTGCACAGGTAGTTGGCTCGACCCTTGACCAGCGCGAACGTGGGTCGCCGACCCATCGGCCCGCGCAGCGCGTCGGCGATCCGCGGCAGGTCGCGGTCGATGATCTGGGCCTGCAGCGCCAGGGTCGCGGTGGCCACGACGACCGGCTTCCCGGTGGCCATGGCGTGGGCGACCGCCGGCACCAGGTAGGCCAAGGACTTGCCGGTGCCCGTGCCTGCCTGCACCAGCAGGTGCTCCTCGTGCTGCACCGCGTCGCGCACGGCCTCGGCCATCTGCACCTGGCCCGGCCGCTGCGTGCCGCCGACGGCCTCGACAGCAGCCTCGAGCAGGACGTCGAGATCAGGGGCGATGGTGGTGGGCACGTGCCCAGGGTATGCGCTGGCGCTGCCACACCCTGGTCCCCTGTGGACGTCCACACCAGGCCCGTAGGGCACGCGGCGGGTGTGCACGGGCGTGCTGTGGACGAGCTCTGCGCCGGTCACCACCCTCCTGTCACCATCCGCCGATGAGACTGCTGCTGACTCTCACCGACGGCCGGCGCGCGGAGCACGTGGAGGTCGTCACGCAGGCACCCTGTGCCTGGTCCGAGGTCGCAGCCGTGCTGCCGCGGGGGTGGCCCGCCGACCCGCGTTCGTATGCCGTCGCCACGCCTTCCGGCTCGCCGGACCCGGTGCCGGCGGACGCGGTCGTCGGTCGGCCGCCCCTGCTGCACGGGTCCACCCTGCGCCTCACCGCCGCACGGACACGGCCCAGGGAGGAGCCCACCCGCTCCCCTGCCGAGGTCAGGGTGGTGGAGGGACCCGACTGCGGCGCCTGCGTGCCGCTTCCGGCAGGTGGCAAGGTGAGCATCGGGCGGGACCCCTCGTGCGGGCTCGTCGTCGCCGACGAGGCGCTGTCCCGCCACGACTGCACGGTGCTGGCGACCCGCGCGGGCGTCGTGGTCACCGACACGGGGTCGACCAACGGCGCCGTGATCAGCGACGTCACCGGTGAGAGAAGGGTCACCTCGCAGACCCCCTGGTCCCCCGGCGAGCGCCTCCACATCGGTGGCAGCGTGCTCGAGCTGGTGCACGACCCTGCCGTGCCCCTGCACCGGGTGCCCGACGGAGAGGGCCGTCTGGTGGTGACCCCGGTGCCGTGGGGGCGGTCCTCACCGCGGACGGTGGACGTGCGTCTGCCGCCCCCTCCGGAGCAGCCCGTGGTCACCGCCCCACCGGTACTGGGGTGGCTGCTGCCGCTGCTGGTCTCCCTCGGGCTGGCAGTGGTGCTGCGCATGCCGCTGCTGGTCCTCTTCGGTCTCATGGCGCCGGCGATGGCGCTGGGCAGCCACCTCGGGGAGCGGCGGCAGCGGCGCACGGAGCACGCACGGGCGTGCTCGCGGCATGCGGAGGTCCTGCGCGAGCGACGGGCGCAGGTGTCGCGTGCGGTGGCCGCGGAGGTGGACCTCGCCCGCGCCGGCCACCCCGACCTCGCCCGCTGGTGGGTCACCGTGCGCGAGGACCCCTGCCGCCCGCTGTGGTCCCGCTCCTCGACCGGACGCGACGACGAGGGCCACGACGGTCGGCCCCACCGTGGGCTGCCGGACGAGGACCGGCGACCCCGGCTCGTCGTGCGGCTCGGGCGCGGTGAGGAGCCGACCTCGGTGCGGCTCGACGACGTGCCGGTCGTCGGCCGCGACGTCCCCGTGCTGCTGGAGTGGTCCGGCGTGCTCGGCCTCGTCGGGCCCGTGGAGCACACCCGGGCCCTGGCCCGCAGCCTGCTGACGCAGGTGCTCCTGGCCTACGACCCCGCGACGCTCAGGCTCGTCCTGCCCCGGGCAGACGCGGAGTGGGAGTGGCTGGCATGGGCACCCCACCTGCGCGACCGGCGGCAGCACACCGCACTGGTGCTCGACGAACGCCTGGCCGACGCGCCGCCGGGGCATGGCCCTGGCGCGGCGTCGCCTGCCGTGCCGGCCGCTGCCGCGCTCGGGCTACGCCTGGCGGCCACCTCCGACGCCCTGGGCCGCGTCGACCACCTCGTGGAGGTCGTCGACGCCTGGACCGCGGTGCTGCACGTCGGCGCCCTCGGAAGACCGTTCTCCCCGGACCTGCTGACCGCAGCGCGCGCGGCCAGGACCGTGCGGCGGACCGCCGCATGGACCACCGTGGCCGCCGCGGAAGGTGGCCCGCAGACCGAGCTGCCGGACGAGGTCACCCTGCCCCGGGTGCTGCCCGAGGCGGCCGACGCGGCGTCCCTGCGCCGACGATGGCGGGAGGCACCGCGGAGCACCCGGTGCGTCCTGGGCCTCGGACCGGCGGGTCCGGTCGCGGTGGACCTGGCGGTCGACGGCCCCCACGCCCTGGTGGCGGGCACCACCGGAGCGGGCAAGTCGGAGCTGCTCCGCACCCTGGTCACCTCGCTCGCGGTGGTCAACCGGCCGGACGAGCTCGTCATGGTGCTCGTGGACTACAAGGGCGGGTCGGCCTTCGCGGACTGCGCGGCCCTGCCGCACTGCGTCGGGCTGGTGACCGACCTCGACCCGCATCTGGCCGACCGCGCGCTGACCTCGCTGGGGGCGGAGCTGAAGCGTCGCGAGCGGCTGTTGGCCGACGTGGGCGCCCGCGACCTCACCGGCTACCGTGCCACCGACCCGGAGACCGGCCTGCCCCGGCTCGTCATCGTCATCGACGAGTTCCGTGCCCTGGCCGAGGAGCTGCCCGGCTTCGTCGACGGACTGGTCCGCATCGCGGCGCTGGGGCGGTCCCTGGGGATCCACCTGGTCCTCGCGACCCAGCGACCGGCCGGGATCGTCTCCGCCGACGTGCGCGCCAACATGAACCTGCGCATCGCCCTGCGGCTGCGCGACACCTCCGACTCGCTGGACGTCCTCGACTCCCCCTCCGCGGCCGCGCTGCCGGAAGGGGTGCCGGGCCGCGCCCTGTTGCGCACCGGGGCAGAGGCCCCTCGCCTGGTGCAGGTCGCCAGGGTGGCCGGGCCTGCAGGTGAGACCGACCCGGCGCGGGGCCCCAGGGTCCGGCCGGTCCCGGGTCCCTGGGTCGAGGAGGAGGTCGACGAGCTCTCGACCGACGGCTCGACGCCGGGGCTTCTCCCGTTGGTCGTCACGGCCGTCACCGAGGCCGCCTCGGCGCTGAGCGCTGCGGCTCCTGCGTCCCCGTGGCTGCCGCCCCTGCCAACGGTGCTGACGGCGGCCGAGGTGCCGGATGCGCAGGTGCCGGATGCGGAGACGCCCGTGCCAGGACGCGCGCGGCCCTTCGCGGTGCCCTGGGGCCTGCTCGACCTGCCCAGCGAGCAGCGGCAGGCACCGGCCTGCTGGGACCCGGTGCAGGAGAGCCATCTCGCCGTCGTGGGCGCGCCCGGCGCCGGCGCCACGACGCTCGTGCGGACCGTGCTGGGCGGGCTCCTCCAGCGGCACGACCCCGGCCGGCTGCACCTCTACTGCTTCGACAGCGGCTCGGGCCTGACCGTCCTCGGAGCCGCACCGCACACCGGCGCGCTGGTCACGCCGGAGGAGCCGGCGCGCACCGCCCGTGTCCTGGCCAGGCTGGTCGCGACCCTCCAGGAGCGCCGGCAGGCACTGGCCGCGGCCGGGCTCACCTCGTACGCCGAGCAGTCCGCAGGTCCCGACCCGTGGCCGCTCCTGGTGTGGGTGGTCGACGGGTGGGGCAGGTTCGCCGGCGCCCAGGCCGAGCAGGGCCGCGGCTCCGGCCTGGAGGCCGCCCTGCGTCTGCTGGCCGAGGGACCGGCCGTCGGCATCGTCGCGGTCGTCACCGGTGACCGCACGCTCCTGACCGGGCGGGTGTCCGCCTTGCTGCCGTGCGTGTGGGCACTGCGCCTCGCCGACCCGACCGACCTCATGCTCGCGGGGCTGCGGCGCGAGCAGATCCCCGACACCATGCCACCGGGGCGGGCCGTCCGCACCCGGGACGGGGTCACTGCGCAGGTCGCCGTGCCGGGTGACGACCCGGCCGGGGCGTCGCAGGTGGCTGCCCTCGCCGCAACGGTCGACAGCATCGTCCACCGTGCCACCGCCGTGCCCGCCGACCGGCGTCCGTGGCGCGTGGTCGAGCTGCCCACCCGGTGCACCCTGCAGGAGCTCACCGGGAGCCGTCCGCCCGGCGCCGCGTGCGGTGGCGAGCCGCTGCTCGGGCTGGGTGGTGACGAGGGCGGCCCTACCGTCCTGGCACTCTCCCCCGAGCGCGGGGACGCGGCGCTGGTGCTCGGACCACCGGGCAGCGGCCGGAGCACCGTCCTGGACACGCTCGCGGAGGAGCTGCGCCGATCGGGGCACCGCGTGGTGCGGGTCGCTCCGGGCCGGGCTGCCGCCGACCTGGCGGACGAGCTCGCCGGCAGGCCCGGCCCCTGCGTGCTCGTCGACGACGCCGAGCAGCTCACGGACACCGCCGTCGAGGAGGTGGTCCTGCGCTGGGCCGCCTCGCTCACCAGCGGCAGCGCCGCACATGCGGGGGCGCGGGCACCCGGCCCCAGGGGGCCTGGCCCGGGCGGGCCCGGCGCGCTGGTCGTCGCTGCAGAGACCGAGCGGGCGGTCACGGCCTACCGCGGCCTCGTGCCGCTCACGGCCCGCTCGCGCACCGGGGTGGTCCTGCAGCCGCGGGGCTCCGGGGACGGCGGGCCGCTGGGCGTGTCCGTGCCCACCGGTGGGCCGGCCGTGCCCGGACGGGGTGTGCTCGTGCATCGCGGCACCTGCGAGCCGGTGCAGGTGGCGCTGCCCGGGGTGACACCGTGACCAGCCGAAGCCCCTGGTCAGTCGTCCAGCCGGCCCATCCCGATCGTCGCCACGATCGTGGTCACGGCACCGACGAGCACCGCCGCTGCCACCAGGGTCGGCGCGAACTGGAACATCGCGATCCCCAGAGGCACCAGCAGCCCGTTGGCGGCGATCGCCGGCGCCTGCGCCCGGGGGTGGCGGGTCCACAGCCCGTAGGCCACGTAGCCCAGGCCGACCACGAAGACCAGCATCGTGACGATCGACATGATCACGACGACCGGGTCGCTGCCCTGCCCCTGCAGCAGCTCCAGCAGGTAGAACACGGCGAAACCGGTGATCGCCAGGGCCTCGGCCCCCACGATCGCCGCGGCGACCCGTCCGAAGGTCGTCTGGCGCGGGGTCGGGGAGGCCGGTGTGCTCACGACACAGCAGGCTAGTCGCGTGAGCGTCAGGTTCACCGCATACCCTGAGCCGCGTGACCGTCGCATCAACCCTCGCCGACCTCGTCAGCCCCCTCACCGGCGGATCTCTGCCGTGCCACGTCACCGCGTGGGACGGCAGCAGCGCCGGACCCGTCGACGCACCGCGCGTGCGCATCACCTCCCCCAACGCCCTGCGTCGCCTGCTGTGGCACCCCGGCGAGCTGGGCGCGGCCCAGGCCTTCGTCACCGGCGAGGTCGAGGTCGAGGGCGACCTGGGCGACGGGCTGCGCGAGGTGCGGCGCATCCTCGCGGAGCGGGGCGTCACCTCGCTGCGCCCTACGCCGGCGCTGCTCGCCCGGGGGGCGAAGGCAGCCAAGGACCTCGGCGTGCTGGGCGCCCGTCCCGAGCCGCCGGCCTCCCAGGCCAGGCTCGGCGGGAGGCTGCACTCCCTGCGCCGGGACCGCTCGGCGATCAGCCACCACTACGACCTGTCCAACGACTTCTACGAGACCATCCTCGACGAGCAGATGGCCTACTCCTGCGCCTACGTCACCGACCCCTCGGTCGACCTCGTGCGTGGCGGTGAGACCCCGGCGTACACGTTGGAGGACGCCCAGCGCGACAAGCTGGACCTCGTCTGCCGCAAGGTCGGCCTGGACCAGCGCCGTGGCATGCGCCTGGTCGACGTCGGCTGCGGCTGGGGCTCCCTGTCGCTGCACGCGGCGCGCGTCTACGGAGCCCAGGTGCTGGGTGTCACCATCTCGCGCGAGCAGCAGGCGTTCGTGCAGAAGCGCGCCGCCGAGCTGGGCGTCGCCGACCTGGTGGAGATCCGCCTGCAGGACTACCGGGAGGTGCCGGAGACCGGCTTCGACGCGGTCACCTCCATCGAGATGGGCGAGCACGTCGGCGACGTCAACTACCCGACGTATGCCGCGACGCTGCACCGTCTCGCCGCCCCCGGGGCGCGGGTCCTCGTGCAGCAGATGTCCCGCCCGGGCAAGAACCCCGGCGGGGGGCCCTTCATCGAGTCCTTCATCGCCCCCGACATGAGCATGCGCCCGCTCGGGGCCACCGTGCAGCTGCTGGAGAAGGGCGGCCTGGAGGTCCGCGACGTGCACGCGCTGCGGGAGCACTACGTGTGGACCGTGCGTGCCTGGGAGGAGCGCTTCCGGCAGCGCCGCGACCACCTGGTGCAGCTGGTCGGCGAGGAGGTCTGCCGCGTCTGGGAGCTCTACCTCGCCGGCGGCGCCCTCACCTTCGAGCAGGGCCGCATGGGCGTCGACCAGATCCTCCTGGTCCGCCGCCACGACGAGGGCCCCAGCGGCCTTCCCAACGCCCGGCCGACCACCTGGTCCGCCGTGAAGGAGTCCTGATGGACTGGTCCGGCTTCCTGTTCGTCAGCGGGCTCAGCCTGCTCGCCCTCGCCCTCATGCAGGCTCTGACCTGGGTGTGGTCCCGCAAGGTCGGCAAGCTCGCGGTGGTCGACGTCGTCTGGGGCGCCGGCTTCGTGGTCGTCGGTGTCGTGGCCCTGGCCGCGGGGTCGGGTGACCTCACCCGTCGCGTGCTCCTGGCCGCCCTCGTCGCGGTGTGGGGCCTGCGCCTGTCCTGGCACATCTACCGGCGCTCCCAGGGCAAGGGCGAGGACCCGCGCTACACCGAGCTCTACGGTGAGAAGGGACCCCTCGAGGCCGCGCTGCGCGTGTTCGGCGTCCAGGGCCTGCTGCAGTGGGTCATCTCGATGCCGCTGCAGGCCTCCGCGGCGGCGGACGCGACCGAGGGGCTGTGGTGGGTCGTGCTGCTGCTCGGCGTCGCCGTCTGGGCCACCGGGCTGTTCTTCGAGGCGGTCGGCGACGCCCAGCTCGCCCGTTTCAAGGCCGACCCGGACAACAAGGGCAAGGTGATGGACCAGGGGCTGTGGGCCTGGACCCGTCACCCCAACTACTTCGGCGACGCCTGCGTGTGGTGGGGTCTGTGGCTCATCGCGCTCTCCGCCGCGACCTGGGGCACGGCGTGGACCGTCATCGCTCCGCTGGCGATGACGCACTTCCTGCGCAACGTCTCCGGGGCCAGGCTGCTCGAGAAGTCGATGTCGCAGCGTCCCGCGTTCCAGGAGTACATGCAGCGCACCGCCTACTTCTTCCCCCGCCCGCCCAGGACCTGACGCAGCACCCCGACGCTCGGGCTACCAGCCTCGAGGGTTGCCGGAGGGGATGCGGTCACGCACCAGCCGCCCGGCCATGAGCGGTGCCGGGTAGGGCAGCGTCGTGCTGCGGTAGGTGTCCAGATGCTCATCCCCCCAGGACGCGAACGCGTCCTCCACGGCCTGGGCGTACGCCTGCAGCACCACCGCCCCCTCGGGCGGCTCGACCGCCCGGTGCTCCTCGTCGGCGACATACGTGAACACGTGGTCGACGTCCGAGGCCACCTCGTCCACGCACGTCGTGACCTCCACCCGTGCGTAGCGCAGCTCGCGCCGGTCCAGCAGCGCCAGCTCCTCGGACGTGACGGGGATGACCACGCCGTTGGGCGGCTCCGCGCCCCCACCCGTCGCGGGCTCGACGTTGAGCACCAGCACGGCAGGCGGCACCCAGCCGTCGTGCTCCCGGGCGAAGGTCTTCTCGGACCGCACGTTGTCCCGCGCGGTGGAGAAACGGCGACGCCAGCCGACGAGCCGAGCGGGCCGGGGCTGCCTGACCGGCCGTCCCAGGGTGCGGGCCGCGCTCGACGCGTCGACCAGGGACCCGTAGGCAAACACCCCCACCCGTCCCCCGGTCATCGTCCCGACGTCCGTCCCGGCGTCGCGGTCGGTCGTGGTGTCGGGGTCACGGTGCGACCGCGCAGGCAGGTGCGGCGACCGGAGCTGCGGCCGGTCGGCCGACCGACGGCATCCCCAGGCTGACGGCGGGCTTGGCGGACCCGGCCGGTGCGTCGCCTCCCTGCAGCGCCTCCCAGGCGTGGCCCCCGGCGGTGCGGCGCACGGCATACACCCCGCCCTCGAGCCCGGAGTCAGCGACGAGATGGTGCGGGGCACCGTAGGTGACGGCAACGGTGACCATGTCACCGGGCCGCGGCACCTCGGCGCCCTCGGGCACCGCGAAGTGGACCAGCCGGTTGTCCCTGGCCCGCCCCGACAGTCGCTGGGTCTCGGCATCCTTGCGTCCCTCACCGGGCGCCACGAGCACCTCGAGCTCGCGACCCTCCTGGGTGCGGTTCTCGGCCCAGGAGACCTCCTCCTGCAGGGCGACGAGCCGCTCGAACCTCTCCTGGACCACGGCCTTGGGCACCTGGTGGTCCATCTCCGCGGCCGGGGTGCCGGGGCGGATGGAGTACTGGAACGTGAACGCGCTGGAGAAGCGGCTGGCGCGCACCACGTCGAGCGTGTCCTGGAAGTCCTGCTCGGTCTCCCCCGGGAACCCGACGATGATGTCGGTGGTCACGGCCGCGTCGGGGATCTGCTCCCTGACCTGGTCGATGATCCGCAGGAACCGTGCACTGCGGTAGGACCGGCGCATGTCCTTGAGCACCTTGTCCGACCCGGACTGCAGGGGCATGTGCAGGCTGGGCATGACGTTGGGGGTCTCGGCCATCGCGGTGATGACGTCCTCGGTGAAGGCTGCCGGGTGCGGGCTGGTGAAGCGCACCCGCTCCAGCCCCTCGACCTCGCCACACGCACGCAGCAGCTTGCCGAAGGCCAGCCGGTCGCCGAACTCGACGCCGTAGGTGTTGACGTTCTGCCCCAGCAGCGTGACCTCCACGACACCCTGGGCCACGAGCGCCTCGACCTCGGCGAGGATCTCTCCCGGTCGGCGGTCCCGCTCCTTGCCACGCAGGGCGGGCACGATGCAGAACGTGCAGGTGTTGTTGCAGCCCACGCTGATCGAGACCCAGCCGCTGTAGGCGGAGTCCCGCCGGGTCGGCAAGGTGGAGGGGAAGGTCTCCAGCGCCTCCAGGATCTCGACCTCGGCCGCCTCGTTGTGCCGGGCGCGGTCGAGGAGGGCGGGCAGGGAGCCGATGTTGTGGGTGCCGAACACGACGTCGACCCACGGGGCGCGCTCGACGATGGTCGAACGGTCCTTCTGCGCCAGGCAGCCGCCGACGGCGATCTGCATGTCCGGGTTCGCGAGCTTGGCCGGACGCAGCTGGCCCAGGTTGCCGTAGAGCTTGTTGGCGGCGTTCTCCCGGACGGCACAGGTGTTGAAGACGACCACGTCGGCGTGCTCGGGCCGTCGGTCCACGGGCAGGCCGGACAGGTCGACGTAGCCTGCCGTCTCCAGCAGGCCGGAGAGTCGCTCGGAGTCGTGGACGTTCATCTGGCACCCGTGGGTGCGCACGTCATAGGTCTTCGGGGTCGCAGTCGCCGTGTCCATCGCGCCTCCCAGGGTAACCGGGAGGTCGGGTGTCACAGACCGCCGAGGCCTCGGCCCAGGGTGATCACGGCACCGACGACGGCGATGGTGACCGCGGCGCGCCGGGCGGCGCGCAGGCCGACCCAGCGCGAGGCGACACCGCCCAGCAGCACCCCGACGGGCACGCTCACTGCGACGAGCAGCCAGGCGGCCCACGGCAGCCCGGCGTCGAGCGGGATGGCTCCCACGGCGGCCTTGCTCACCAGCGCAGCCAGGTTGGCCAGCAGGAAGATGGGCTGCAGCGTGGCCGCGAAGGACCGCTGGCCCCAGTCGGTGGCGAGCGCGTAGACGGTCATGGCAGGGCCCGCGATGCCGGCCGTGGCGTTCATGAAGCCACCCGCCGCCCCTGCGGTGAGCGCCGCACCCGTGCCGTGGACCCTGACGCGGGGTCCGACGGTCATCGACCACGCCAGCGCCAGCAGCATCGTGCTGCCGACGAGCACGTCGAGCCAGGAGGCGTCCAGCACCAGGATGACCAGCGCCCCGACGACGGAGCCGACCACCATCAGAGGGGCGATCCCGGCGAAGCGCCCCCAGTCCACGTCGCCGCGCAGGACGACCAGGATGAGCAGGGCGGTGAGCACCGCCGCGACGTTGCTCGCCGCGACACCCGTCGCGGCCCCGAGGAGCACGGTCAGGGACGGAGCCACCACCATGCCCATCCCCATGCCCGCGATGCGCTGCAGGGCCGAGCCGACCAGCAGGGCGAGGGCCATCGCGAGGAGCACCGGCACACTCACCACGGCGTCCTCTCCGTCCCGGCCACCCGCACACCGTAGCCCTCGGGGTTAGGCTCGGCAGGACGCGACGAAGGAGTGATGGCAGATGAGCGACCAGCCCGGCCGTGAGTCCATGAGCGACGACCTGACGACCTACAGCGTGGACGACGAGGACCAGCTGCAGCCGGAGGACACCCTCATCCCGGGTGAGGACCCCGTCGAGGCGGGCTACGACGCCCCGGACCGGCTGCGCGGCTCGCTGGCCTTCGGGGTCACCGCGGACGAGCAGGCCCAGGAGGAGACCATCGAGCAGCGGATCCGGCAGGAGGTGCCCGACCCCGACACGGCCTACGGAGCCCCCGACAACGAGAGCGGTCTGGACGAGCCGGAGATGGCCGGTGGCGACGACCCGGACGCGATCCCCGCCGAGCGTGACTTCGTGGGCGACGGTGCCTACGACGTGGGTCGCCTCGTCGCGCCGGACGGCGGCGCCGAGTCCGACTCCGAGAGCGAGGCGTACGCCGAGGAGCTCCCGCGGGGCCGGCGCCAGTCACCCGAGCAGGCCGCGATGCACTACACCGAGAGCGACGACCAGGACGTCGAGGACTGACCGTGCGCGTCAGCGTGCTGACGGCTCCGGGTGCGGTCTCGCTCGTCGAGCGGCCCGAGCCGGAGCCGGCCGCTGACGAGGTGCTCGTGCGGGTCGGCTCGGTCGGCATCTGTGGCTCGGACGTCCACTACTACGACCACGGGCGGATCGGCCCGTATGTGGTGCGCGGGCCGCTGGTGCTGGGGCACGAGGCCTCCGGCGTCGTCACCGCCGTGGGGGCGGGGGTCGACGCGGCCCGCGTCGGCCAGCGCGTGGCGGTCGAGCCGGGTGTCCCCTGTCGCCGCTGCGACCAGTGCAAGCACGGTCGCTACAACCTGTGCCCGGACGTGCGGTTCATGGCGACGCCCCCGGTCGACGGCGCCTTCGCCGAGCTCGTCACCGTGCCGGCCGACTTCGCCCACCCGGTGCCCGACCACCTCTCCGACGACGCGGCCGCGCTCGTCGAGCCGCTGTCCGTCGGGGTGTGGGCCTGTCGCAAGGCGGCGGTCGGCGTGGGCAGCAGGGTGCTGGTCTGCGGGGCCGGCCCGGTCGGCCTGCTCACCGTGCAGGTGGCCCGCGCCCAGGGCGCGACGGAGGTCGTCTGCACCGACATCTCGCCCGAGCGACTGGCGATGGCAGGCGCCTGCGGGGCGACCCGCACCGTGGACGTCACCGCCGGCGCCGGCACGCTCACCGGGCTCGAGGTGGACGCGGCCATCGAGTGCTCGGGGGCGGCATCGTCGGTCCTGACGGCCCTGCACGCGGTGCGCCCCGCCGGCACGGTGGTGCTGGTCGGCATGGGCAGTGACGAGGTGGCCGTGCCACTGAGCCTGCTGCAGCACCGCGAGATCGTCCTCACGGGCACGTTCCGCTACGCCAACACCTACCCCGCCGCCATCGCTCTGGCCGCCGGCGGCGCCATCTCCCTGGACGAGCTCGTCACGGGCCGCTTCGGCCTCGCCCAGGTGGAGGAGGCTCTGCGCAGCACCCGCGCCCCGGGCACGGTCAAGAGCATCGTCCGTCCCGGCGAATGAGCCACCCTCCTCCAGAGGCTCGGTCCCTCCGCGACTCAGTCCGTCCGCAGCTCAGTCGCGACGGTGCTCCTCGGCCTGCAGCAACGCGTCGCGGATGACCTCGTAGGACAGACCGGCGGAGTACCCCTTGCGGGCCAGGAACCCGGCCAGCCGGCGGGTCTGCACCTCCCGGTCCAGGCCGTGCATGGTCCGCAACCGCCTGGCGACCAGCGCCTCGGCGCTGGCCCGCTCGTGCTCGGGCTGCACCTCCTGAAGGACGCGTTCGGCGACCTCGTCGGGGACACCCTTCTGGCGCAGCTCGTGCCGCAGCGCCGGAGTCGCCAGGCCCTTCGTCTCGCGGCGTGAGCGGACGAACATCTCCGCATAGCTCTCGTCGTCGACCAGACCGACCTCGGTCATCCGGTCCAGGACGCGCTGCGCCACCTCTTCCTCACAGCCGCGCCCACGTAGCTTGTCGGCGAGCTGCTTGCGGGTGCGCGGGCCCACGGAGAGCTGGCGCAGCACGATCTGCCGGGCCAGCTGCTCGGGGTCGGCAGCCGCCGCACCCGCACCGGCGTCCGAGCCCTCCGTGGCCGCTGCAGACCGGGAGCGCGACCTCGCCGGCGCGATGCCGGGACCCTCGGTCGCCGGCAGGTCCTCAGCACTGCCGCCACCAGGAGCCCTGGCCGCACGCTCGGCGGCGGCCAGGGCCTCCCGTGCGGCGGCGAGCCGACGGGCGTCCGGGGTGTCGGACGTATCTGGGGTATCGGACGTGTCTGGGGTGTCTGGGGTCGGGAAGGCCATCGGGCTCAGAAGTTGACCGAGACCTCACCGGTCTCGGGGTCGACTCCTGCGGGCACCTCGTCGCGCCGCGGCCCGACCCCGAGCTTCTCCTTGATGAGGCGCTCGATCTCCTCGGACATGTCGGGGTTGTCCATGAGGAAGGCACGGGCGTTCTCCTTGCCCTGCCCGAGCTGCTCCCCCTCGTAGGTGTACCAGGCACCGGCCTTGCGGACGAAGCCGTGCTCGACGCCCATGTCGATCAGGCCACCCTCCCGGGAGATGCCGTGACCGTAGAGGATGTCGAACTCCGCCTGCTTGAACGGCGGCGACACCTTGTTCTTCACGATCTTGGCCCGGGTCCGGTTGCCGACAGGGTCGGAGCCGTCCTTCAGGGTCTCGATGCGGCGGACGTCGATGCGCACCGAGGCGTAGAACTTCAGCGCCTTGCCGCCGGTCGTCGTCTCGGGGCTGCCGAACATCACGCCGATCTTCTCGCGGAGCTGGTTGATGAAGATCGCCGTCGTGTTGGTGTTGCTCAACGCGCCGGTGATCTTGCGCAGCGCCTGCGACATCAGCCGCGCCTGGAGACCGACGTGGCTGTCCCCCATCTCGCCCTCGATCTCGGCGCGGGGCACCAGGGCTGCGACGGAGTCGATGACGATGATGTCCAGGGCTCCGGAACGGATCAGCATATCGGCGATCTCGAGGGCCTGCTCGCCCGTGTCGGGCTGGCTGACCAGCAGCGCGTCCGTGTCGACCCCGAGCTTCTTGGCGTACTCCGGGTCCAGCGCGTGCTCGGCGTCGATGAAGGCCGCGATGCCGCCGGCCTTCTGGGCGCTGGCGACCGCGTGCAGGGCCACCGTGGTCTTACCGCTGCTCTCCGGGCCGTAGATCTCCACCACCCGGCCGCGCGGCAGGCCGCCGATGCCGAGGGCCACGTCCAGCGCGATGGAACCGGTCGGGATGACCGCGATCGGGGGGCGGACGTCGTCCCCCAGACGCATGACCGAGCCCTTGCCGTGCGCCTTCTCGATCTGCGCCATGACCGTGTCGAGGGCCTTGAACTTGTCGCCGCCGATCGCGGTGACCTTGCTTGACTGTGCCATCTGCTGCTCCTTCACTGACGTGGGTGGGCGCGCCTACCTTCGACCGACCCTGGTGTCGACCCCTCCGCGGAGGCGCCTCATCCCTTGCCAGTCAGACGCTAGGTGCCGCCACCGACAGACCACTGCGACCACGGTGAGGTGTGGACGACGAGCCCGCTCCAGCAGCACCTGTGGACCACCCTAGGTCGAAAGTGTGTACGACACGCTGAGGGCAGCGGCGACACGCCGCGTCAGTCGTCGTGCACCGTCAGGAGGTAGTCGTCGTCCTCGTCGCTCCAGTCCAGCTCGACGGCGCCCTCGGCCTGGGCTGCCTTGCAGAACTGCAGGAAGGAGCGGTAGCCCAGCTTCTTCTCGCTGAACCCCGGCTGGGCCAGGCGCACCTGGTTCTTCAGGCCCGACAGGCCCACCGGGTCACCGTCCGCGGCCAGGTCGGCCACCACGTCGCGCAGCAGCCCGAACGCGTGCGACCGGTCCCCCACCTCGGGCAGCAGGATCTCCGGGTCCCCCTTGGCCGGTCCCGTCGCGAGCTCGATGACCCCTCTGGTCGACAGGTGCTCCAGGAGCTCCCCGAAGGCCCGGAACCCGTGGGTGGTCTCGGTGAACGTGGGGTCCTTGCGCAGCAGGGTGCGCTTGAGCACGGACGCGGTCACCGCCCCACCGGAGGACTGCTGCAGGCCTGCGACCGTCTGCGCCACCAGCACCGCGATGTCCTGCTGCTCGCGAGGGGGCTCCTCCGCCTCCTCGGGCACCACCGGCTGCTCGACGACCTGCGCGGCGGGGCTCTCGCTCTGTCCCTGGCGAGCCGCGGCAGCCTTGTCGTCCCCGCCACGTCCCTTGCGGCCCCGGCCGGAGGCGGCACTGCGCTTGCGCGCGGCCTCGGTGGCGGGCTCCACGCCCTCCAGGTCGTCGTAGAACAGGAACTCGTCGCAGGCGGGCGGCAGCATGGCCGAGGTCGAGTCCCGCACCCCGAAGCCGATGACGCGCTTGTTGAGCTCCCGCAGCTTGTGCACGAGCGGGGTGAAGTCACTGTCCCCGGTGCAGATGACGAACGTCGAGATGTAGTCGCGCACGAAGGCGAGCTCGATGGCGTCGACGGCCATCTTGATGTCGGCGGCGTTCTTGCGGGACGCGCCCATCCGCTGGGGCATCTCGATGAGCTCGACGTGCGAGCGGGTGAGCATGCGGCGGTCCTCGTCGAAGTAGGACCAGTCGGCGTACGCCCGGCGGACCACGACCCGCCCGCGCTCGGCGAGGGCGTCGCTCACCGGCCGAAGGTCGAAGGGGTTGCCGAGGTGGTCCCGCGCCCCCAGGGCGAGGTTCTCGTAGTCGAGGAACAGGGCGATGCGGTCTTCGTCATCCACGGCCCCGAGACTACGCGTCGACCCGGCGTCCGCGTGCCACGATGGGGTATGCCGTCCGCTGCCTCCTCGTCCGCCGACCGGCCGACGGTCTTCCGTGCCGGCCTGGTCCGTGCGGTCAGCAGGGACGACCGCCACCGCTTCAGCAAGCAGCCGCGGGCCGAGATCCGGCTGGTGGCGGGGCACGGGGTGGACGGTGACGCCCACGCGGGCACCACCGTGCAGCACCTGCACCCCCGCCGCCGGCACCCCGAGCGGCCGAACCTGCGCCAGGTCCACCTGCTCGACGAGGAGTTCCTGCTGGAGGCCGCCGCCCACGGCTTCGCGCTCGGGCCCGGCGACCTCGGAGAGAACGTGCTGACTTCCGGCATACGGCTGCGCGACCTGCCGGAGGGCACCCACCTCACCCTGGGCGGCACGGCCACGGTCCGCGTCACCGGCCTGCGCAACCCGTGCCGGCAGATCGACGACCTCCGCCCCGGGCTGCTGCGCCTGGCCGTGGGCCGCGACGCCGACGGTGCGGTCGTGCGCCGGGTGGGGGTCATGGCCGTCGTCACGACATCAGGGCCGGTCGCTGCCGGCCGGCCGATCACGGTGCGCCTGCCGGCGGCGCCGCACCGCCCGCTGCAGCAGGTCTGAGCTGCCGTCAGACGACAGTGAGCGCAGCGGCGGCCAGCACCATCGCCATCAGCCCCGCGGTGACCCCCAGGCCGAAGCGCCGCCCCCCGGCGGTGAACGCCAGCACGGACTTCACCACGCTGCTCGCGGCCAGGAGGGCCACGAGCCCCCAGCTCGCACTGCTCACCGAGAGGCTGCCGGTCGCGGCCAGCTGGGTCACCGTCGCCGCCGCTCCGTGCAGCTCCACCATGGCGGCGAGCGCTGCCGCCGCCAGCGCACCCCCGTCCCCCACGAGCTCCTGCAGCCACCCGGAAAGGAGCAGCACCACCGTGATCACCGCCCCCAGCGCCAGGGCGTGGCTCACCTTGAAGGCGTGCTCGGGGACACCGCCCTGGCTGCCGTGACGGTCCGTCCCGGCCAGCCTGAACAGCCCGACCAGGGCGGCACCCAGGAGCACGACGCAGGCGCCGAGCAGCGTGGGCCACGCCTCGGCGAGGAGCTCGGGCGCGCCGGCGCCGACCACGGCGACGAAGAGCAGCAGCGAGGCGAGGTTGGCCAGCAGGGCGGCGGCGACGGCGGGGCGCAGGAGCGCCGGTGCCTCCTTGGACTGCTGCCCGAAGCCGGCCACCGCGGCCGTCGAGGACGCGAACCCGGCGAAGAAGCCGGCCAGCGGCAGGCCGCGCCGGGCACCGACCATCCGCAGCGCGACATGCCCTGCGGCGCCGACACCCATGACCAGCACGACGAACCTCCACACCGCCGAGGGGTTGAGCACCCCCCACGGGTCGACGGTGCGGTCGGGCAGCAGGGGCAGCACCACCAGGGCGGCGCCGGCCAGCAGGAGCAGGTCGTGGACCTCGTCGGTGCTGAGCACCTCACGGCTGAACCGGTGCAACCTGCCCCGGAGGGCCAGCAGCACGGCGACGACCACACCCAGGCCGGCGGCGAGGGCCGGCTCCTCCATCGCCAGCACACCGAGCAGGAAGCTGATCAGGATCGCGATCTCGCTGGTGAGACCCGGGTCGTCCTCCGCGGTGCGCAGGTAGCTGACGACGGCCAGCACCCCGACCGCCAGCCCGGTGGTGAGCAGCGGGATGTCACCCAGCAGGTAGGCCAGGGCGCCGGCGAGGGTGATGAAGGAGAAGGTGCGCACCCCGGCCGCCCGGTCGACACCGTCGCGCTTGCGACGTTCCCGCTCCAGGCCGATGAGCAGGCCGACGCCGAGCGCGGTCACCAGTCCGGAGATCGTCTCTGCTGTCACCTCCATCTGCCCATCCCACCACGCAGCGGGGGTCGGTGGGGTGAGACGGCTCTCATGAGAGCAGGAGCCGTTCGATGCGTCGCGCCGCGCCGAGCACGCCGACGAGACCCATCACCACGAGGTAGGCCACGTGGACGAGCAGTCCCGGGCCGACGTCACCCAGCATCAGGGCGCGTTCCAGGGCGACGCCGTGGTAGAGCGGCGTCCACGCCACGACCGCACGGACCGCATCGGGGTAGGCCGCCAGCGGGTAGAAGGTCGCCGAGAAGAGGAAGAGGGGCTGGATGGCCAGCGTGACGTAGTCGAAGTCGGTCCAGGAGCGCATGTAGGTCGTCGCCCACATGCCGACGGCGGCGAAGGCGAAGCCGATGAGCACCGCCCCGGGCAGCGCCAGCAGCGCCCACCAGGAGGTCACGACACCCGCGGCCGCCGCGACGAGCAGGAACGCCGTCGAGTAGAGCGTGCCGCGCATCAGGGCCCAGGTGATCTCACCGACCGCGACGTCGCGCGGACCGAGCGGGGTCGCCAGCACGGAGTCGTAGAGCCGGGCGAACTTCAGCTTGAAGAACACGTTGAACGTGGAGTCGAAGATGGCACCGTTCATGGCCGAGGCGGCCAGCAGCGCGGGCGCGACGAACACGGCGTACGGCACCTGCTCACCCGCGTCGGTGGTCACGGTCTGCAGGAGGGCACCGAGGCCGATGCCGAGGCTGAACAGGTAGAACACCGGCTCCACGAAGCCCGACAGCAGCAGGACCCAGCCGCGCCGGAACGCCAGGACGTTGCGTTCGACCAGGATGCGGGCCATGCCGGCGCCGGCCGGGACGGGCAGGGCCCGTGCCACCACCGACACGGCGCGCGGCGTCGTCCCCGTCGAGGGCGCCGGCCGGCCGGCACCCGACGTCATACGACCAGCCTCCTGCGGAAGGCCCGCAGCGCCCACACCGACGACAGCATCACCAGGAGCACGAGGTATGCCGTGTGCAGGGCGACGGCGCCCCAGTCCGGGGCGCCCAGGGCCAGGTCGCGCGACACCTCCACCCCGTGCCACAGGGGCGTGACCCAGGCGACCGGCTGCAGCACCGCGGGCAGCTGGTCGACCGGGAAGAACGTGCCGGAGAAGAGGAACAGGGGCGTCATGACGAACCGGAAGAGCACGGTGTAGCCGAGCTCGACGTTGTCGCGGAGCATCGCGGAGAGGGCGAAGCACGGCACGCTGAACGCCATGCCGGTCAGCACGACGACCGGGACGGCGGCGACCACCCACCACGAGACCCAGGCCCCGAACAGGGCACCGACCAGCACGAACACCACCGTGGCCATGCTCACCGACACCGTGACGTAGAGCAGGTGGCCGAGCAGCACGTCCCCGACCCCCAACGGCGTGGCGAGCATGGCGTGGTAGCCCATGTTCCAGCGGATCGCCCCGGTGACGGAGTAGGTCGACTCGCTCATCGCGCTCCACATGGCCTGCGCGGCCAGGATGCCGGGCACGACGAACTGCAGGTACGGCACGCCACCGACCCCACCGGTCCGCTCGTCGACAAGGTCTCCCAGGACCACCCCCATGGAGACCAGGAACAGCACCGGCAGCAGGAACCGGCTGATCAGGTTGCCCTTCCAGGTGCGCAGGTAGAGCAGCCACCACATCTCGAAGGCCGGTGCCCACCGGGCACTCGGCATCCCTCGGCCCACGGTCGCCATCAGTCGACCAACGTCCGGCCGGTCAGATGCAGGAAGACGTCCTCGAGGGTGGCCCGACGCACCAGCGAGGACAGCGGCCGCACCCCGCGCCGGTGCACCTCGGCAGCGGCCTCGTCCCCGTCGGCGGCGTAGACCAGCAGCCGGTCGGGCAGCACCTCGACGCGCTCCCCCACTCCGTCGACGGCGGCGGCATGCCCCGAGAGGTCGTCCTCGACGAACCGCAGCTCGAGGACCTCACGGGTGGCGTGCCGCTGGATGAGCTCACGCGGTGAGCCCTCGGCGACGATGGCGCCGTGGTCCATCACCACGAGCCGGTCACACAGCTGCTCCGCCTCGTCCATGTAGTGGGTGGTGAGCACGAGGGTCACCCCTGAGCGCTTGAGCCGGAACAGCCGGTCCCACAGCACGTGCCGCGCCTGCGGGTCCAGCCCGGTCGTCGGCTCGTCGAGGAGCAGCATCTCGGGGTTGTTCACCAGCGAGCGCGCGATGGTGAGCCGGCGCTTCATGCCCCCCGACAGCGGCTCGACCCGCGAGTCGGCACGCTCGCTGAGCTGGGCGAAGTCGAGCAGCTCGGCGGCCCGTCGGCGCACCTCGGCGCGGCTCAGCCCGAAGTAGCGCCCGTAGATGCGGATGTTCTCGGCGACCGTCAGCTCCTCGTCGAGGGTGTCCCGCTGCGGCACGACGCCCAGCCGAGCCCGGATCGAGGGACCGTCGGTGGCCGGGTCGAGGCCGAACAGCCGCAGCGTGCCCCCGCTCGGCGGCGACACGGCCGCGACCATGCGCATCGTCGAGGACTTGCCCGCCCCGTTGGGCCCGAGGAAGCCGAACGCCTCCCCGCGGTGGACCGTCACGTCGATCCCGTCGACGGCGGTGAAGTCGCCGAACTCCTTGCGCAGGCCGCGCGCCTCGACCAACGCCTCGTCCACACCGGCACTGTATGCCGCAGCGCCGACAGTCCCCACCGGTCACCACCGGTTTACGTGACGTCAGGCATCCACCCCTACACTGAACCGCCATACGCGCGGGTCCGACAGCGGTGTCGGCTGCCCGCGCTGCTGCATACCCGCTCGCTCCTGCCCCCGACCGTCGGAGACCTCGTCCCCATGGCTCTGCTCGTCCAGAAGTACGGCGGCTCGTCGGTCTCCGACGTCGCCGCGATCCGCCGCGTCGCCCAGCGGATCGTCGACACCCACCGCGCGGGCCACGACGTGGCCGTGGTGGTCTCCGCCATGGGTGACACGACGGACGAGCTGCTCGACCTGGCCACCGAGATCAGCCCCGGCCCACCGCCGGAGCGCGAGATGGACATGCTCCTGACCGCCGGCGAGCGGATCTCGATGGCGCTGCTGGCCATGGCGATCGAGCACCTCGGTGTGCCGGCGCGCTCCTTCACCGGCGAGCAGGCCGGCATGCGCACCGACAGCTCGCACGGCCGCGCCCGCCTGCTGGACGTCACCCCCGACCGCGTGCGGGCGACCCTGCGCGGCGGCGGGGTGGCGATCGTGGCCGGCTTCCAGGGGATCTCCGAGGAGGAGGACGTCACCACCCTCGGCCGCGGCGGCTCGGACACCACCGCCGTGGCCCTGGCGGCAGCGCTCGACGCCGACGTGTGCGAGATCTACACCGACGTCGACGGCCTGTACACCGCCGACCCCCGCATCGTGCCCTCCGCCGCGAGGGTCACCCGCATCACCATCGAGGAGACCCTCGAGATGGCCGCCCACGGGGCCAAGATCCTGCACCTGCGCGCCGTGGAGTACGCGCGCCGGTTCACGGTGCCGATCCACGTCCGGTCCTCGTTCTCCGACCAGGAGGGCACCTGGATCCTGGTCGGCCGCCCGCTCACCTCTGCCCTGGAGGACACCATGGAAGACCCCCTCATCTCCGGCATCGCCCACGACAAGTCGCTGGGCAAGGTCACTGCCGTCGGCATCCCCGACCGGCCCGGCGCCGCCGCCAAGGTGGTGGGCGCGGTGGCCGCCGTCGACGTGTCGATCGACATGATCGTGCAGAACGTCAGCACGTCACACCAGGGCACCTCCGACATCTCCTTCACCATCCCCGAGGAGGACGGCGTCCGCGCCGTGGCTGCCGTCCGCGCGCTGCAGCACGAGATGGGCTTCGCCGACGTCCTCTACACGAGCCACATCGGCAAGCTGTCCCTCGTCGGTGCCGGCCTGCGGTCCAACCCCCATGTGGCGGCGAGGCTCTTCGGGGCGCTGGCCGACGCGGGTGTCAACATCGAGATGATCTCCACGAGCGAGATCCGGATCTCGGTGATCACCGACCAGCAGCGCCTCGAGGAGGCGGTGCGCGCCGTGCACACCGCCTTCCACCTCGACGCCGAGGCGGAGGCCGTCGTCTACGGGGGGTCGGGCCGATGAGCGCCGGCGCACCCCTGCACCTGGCCGTCGTCGGGGCCACCGGCCAGGTCGGCCGGGTCCTGCGACGGCTGCTCGCCGACCACGACCTGCCGGTCGCCTCGATCCGCTACTTCGCCTCGGCACGCTCGGCCGGCACCCGGCTGCCCTGGGACGGGCAGTGGGACGGCCAGCCGTATGCCGACGCACCCCGCCAGGTCGTGGTCGAGGACGTGGCCACCGCCGACCTGAGCGGCATCGACGTGGCAGTCTTCTCGGCCGGAGGTGGCACCGCCCGGGAGCACGCACCACGCTTCGCGGCGGCAGGCGCGGTCGTCGTCGACAACTCCTCGGCCTGGCGGATGGACGACCGGGTGCCGCTGGTCGTGAGCGAGGTCAACCCCGAGGCGCTCGACCAGGCGGTCTCGGCCGAGGGCGTCCGCATCGTCGCCAACCCCAACTGCACCACCATGGCGGCGATGCCGGTGCTCAAGCCGCTGCACGACGCCGCCGGTCTCCAGCGCCTGGTCGTGGCGACCTACCAGGCGGTCTCCGGCTCCGGGCTCGCCGGCGTGGCAGAGCTGGCCGGCCAGACCCGCACGGCTGCGGCGGGTGACCTCGAGGGCCTCGCCCACGACGGTGCCGCCGTCGAGCTCGGCGAGCCCGAGGTCTACGTGGCACCGATCGCCTTCAACGTGCTCCCGCTCGCCGGCGACCTCGTCGACGACGGCTCCGGGGAGACGAACGAGGAGCAGAAGCTGCGCCACGAGTCGCGCAAGATCCTCGGGGTGCCCGACCTCGCCGTCGCCGGCACCTGCGTGCGGGTGCCGGTCTTCTCCGGGCACAGCCTGGCCATCCACGCAGAGTTCGAGCGCCCGCTCTCCCCGGAGCAGGCCACCGACCTTCTGCGCGACGCCCCAGGGGTGGAGCTGTCCGACGTGCCGACCCCGCTGCAGGCTGCAGGGTCGGACCCGTCGTTCGTGGGTCGCATCCGCACCGACCAGTCGGTCCCGGGCGGCCGGGGCCTGGTGCTCTTCGTCAGCAACGACAACCTGCGCAAGGGCGCCGCCCTCAACGCCGTGCAGATCGTGGAGGCCCTGTCGGAGCGCGGGCTGGTGTGACCCGCCGGGGGCAGCGCCTGGGCATTCATCTGGTCCGTCCGCCGCCCGGTCGGAGCCTGGCCAGGCGAGCTCCTGCGCCGCGACCGGCTCAGCGGCGAGGCGAGCCCTGGTCCGCCAGCCGGCGGCGCTCCTCGGGGATGCGCAGGTCGTCGCACAAGGCCGTCCAGACCTGGCGCACGGGCACACCGGCCTCGATGGCCTCCGCGGCCGTGCGGTCCCCCAGGGCGTGCAGGACGTGGGAGGCAGCCACGGAGCGGCCGTAGGGCCCCCCGAACTCCTGCTCCATCAACGCCCAGAACTGGCTCAACCGCATGGCTCCACGCTACCCCGGCCGTGTCGGTGGCCCCGGACGTGCCTGTGGTCCGGCCGGTGGGGCCGCCGGGTGTGGCGGTGCCCGGTGACGCTGGTGGTGGTGACGACGGCGGTGAGGTCGTGGTGGTGGGCGTCGCGCCCGTCAGCCCCCGGCCCACCAGACCGTCACCAGGATGACCGGCATCGAGAGCATCGTCGTCAGGAAGATGGCGTCGCGCGACTGTGCGACGCCGCGTCCGTAGGTCACCGCGAGGATGAACACGTTCTGGGCGGTCGGCAAGGCCGCCATCACCGTCGCGGCCACGACCCAGGTCTCGGACAGGCCGAGCACCTGACGCGCGACGAGGGCAGTGGTCAGCGGCATCACGAGCAGCTTGGCCGCGACGATGAGAGCCAGCTCCGGCCCGGTGCCGTCGGCTCCCGGCAGCGGCGAGAGCCGCAGCGAGACCCCGAAGGCGAGCAGCATCCCGGGGATCGCCAGCCCGGCCAGCAGCTCCAACGGGTCCAGTACGAGCGCCGGCACGGTGACACCGGTGATCGCCACGACCAGACCGAGGACGGACGCGATGGTGAGCGGGTTGGTCAGCGGCCCCAGCGCCCTGCGCCAACCGGCCGTGTGCCGCCCCGAGGTGAGGTCGAGCGCCGCCAGCCACACCGGCTGCAGCAGGAGCAGCTGCAGCAGCAGGATCGGTGCAGCGATGGCGGCGTCGCCGAGCACGTAGGCGGCGATGGGCACCCCGAGGTTGTTGGAGTTGACGTAGGACGCGCTCATCGCCCCCATGACCAGGTGGCCGGGCCCCCGCCGCCAGACCAGGCGCGCGGTCACGACATACACCACGGTCGTGAGCACGACCCCGGCGAAGGTGGCCACGAGGAAGCCGGAGAAGATCTCCCGCACGTCCGCGTCGGCGATGATGACGAAGAGCAGCGCCGGGGAGCCGACCCAGAAGGTGAGCTTGGCCAGCATCCGCTGCTCCGCCTCGGCGAACAGGCCGGTGTGCGCGAGCAGCCAGCCGACCGCGACGACCGCCGCGATCAGCGCGAAGCCCTGCAGGACGGCGATCACCCCACGGAGTATCCACGGTGCGGGGCCACTCCGTGGGGTGTGGACGTCAGGACGTCCAGGCCCGCCACAGTGCGGCGTACTCGCCACCCGCGTCCATCAGCTCGTCGTGGCTGCCGAGCTCGATGATCCGCCCGTCCTGCACGACCGCGATCCGGTCGGCGTCGTGCGCCGTGTGGAGCCGGTGCGCGATCGCGACCACGGTGCGGCCGGTCAGCAGCGAGCTCATCGACCCCTCGAGGTGACGGGCCGTGTGCGGGTCGATCAGCGACGTCGCCTCGTCCAGCACGAGCGTGTGCGGGTCGGCCAGGATGAGCCGGGCCAGCGCGATCTGCTGGGCCTGCGCCGGGGTCAACGGCTGGTTGCCCGACCCCAGGCGCGTGTCGAGGCCGTCGGGCAGCTGGGACACCCAGCCCCACGCGTCGACCGTCTGCAGCGCGGTGACGACGGCGTCGTCCGACGAGCCGTCCCGCGCCAGCACGACGTTGTCGCGCACCGAGCCACGGAACACGTGGTGCTCCTGCGTCACCAGGGCGACCTCCGTGCGCAGCACGTCGAGCGGCAGGTCGGTGAGCTCCACACCGCCGACCTGGGCCGACCCGCTGCGGGGGGCATGGATGCCCGACAGCAGCCGGCCCAGCGTCGACTTGCCCGACCCGGAGGGACCGACCACGGCCAGCCGCTCCCCGGTGCGCAGGTCGAGGTCGATGCCGTGCAGCACGTCCTGGCCCTCGCGGTACGCGTAGCGCAGCTCACGACCGACGAGGCGCCGGCCCTGAGGCCGCTCCTCGCCCGGCGTGCGGTCCGGAGGCACCTCGGCGATGCCCAGCAGCCGGGTGGTGGACGCCACCCCGACCTGCAGCTCGTCGATGGTGCCGACCAGCCGGTCGAACGGCCCGTAGAACGTCTCGATGTAGAGCATCGCCGTGGTCAGCTGCCCCAGGCTCACCCAGCCCTGGACGTAGCCGACGGCCCCGACGCCCAGGGTGATGACCCGCGGCAGGCTGAAGGCCATGTCCATCACCAGGAAGAGCACGTTGCGCAGCGTCAGGCCGTAGCGCTCCGCCTGGGAGGACACCGCGATGTCCTCGTCGGAGACCCGCCTCCGCTCCCGCTGCAGCCCGAAGGCCTCCACCGTGCGGGCGCCCTCGACCGTCTCGGTGAGGGTCGTGTTGATGCGGGAGTAGGTCGCACCCTCGGTCAGGTAGGCCGCCGGAGCATCCCGCAGGTAGGCGCGGACCTGGAACACCGAGAGGGCCACCATGACGAGCGTGGGCACCGCGAGCACCCAGCTGTTGAACAGCATCGCGACGATGGTCAGCACCACCGTGACGGTGCCGATGACGAACTCGGGCAGCGCCCAGCGCACGCTCTGGCTCATGGCCCCCACGTCACGGGTGACGCGGGTGACCAGGTCACCGGTGCTCGCGCTCTCGACCTTGCCCAGCGGCAGCCGCAGCACCGCGCGGATGACGTGCTCACGTGCCTCCGCGAGCACGCCGTGCCCGAGCCGCGCTGCCAGCCACTTGGCCAGGTAGGTCGTCACGGCCTGCGCGACCAGCACCAGGGTCACCAGCACCACGAAGCGGGTGAGGGTGTCCTGCGGCACCTGGCCCTCGGTGTCCACCGCGACGTCGACGAGGTCGCCGAGGAGCAGCGGCACCGCCAGCCCGGTGACGGCCGCGAGCGCGTTGGCGAGGATGACCAGTGTCATCAGGCCCTTGCGTCTGCCGAGCAGGTCGCGCACGTAGGTCACCACGGTGCGCGGTGGCGCGACGGGCAGCCCCCGCTCGGGGTTCTGCGAGGAGGCCAGGTGCTCCTGGGCGCGGCGGCGGCGCACGTGGTGCCGCTGCCACAGCGCACGGTTGCGCTGCCGCCAGCCCAGCCCGGTGGGCACGTCGAGCGTGGCCGGCACGGCCGGCTCGCGCGTGCCCGGGTCACGCCAGGTGTCCGCGGAGTCGCCGAGGACCCCGCCGGTCACGGGTGGGCCGTCCATCTGGTCGACGGTGGTCATGGGGTCCTCCTTCCTTCGCGCTCTGCGGAGTCGTGCGGTGTCGTCGTGCGTATGCCGTGCGCCCGGGCCGGCGTCGCACCCTCGTCCTGCTCGCCGCGCAGGACGACCCGGCGGTAGCTGGGGCAGCGGGCCACGAGGTCGTCATGGGTGCCGACGGCCGCCACTCGGCCCTCGGAGACGAAGGCGACCTCGTCGGCGTGGTGCAGGAGCAGCGGCGAGGCCGTCATGACCACGGTCGTGCGGCCCTGCCTGGCCCGCGGAAGCCGCTCGGCGATCCGCGCCTCCGTGTGGGCGTCGACCGCCGAGGTCGGCTCCACCAGCACGAGCACCTCGGGGTCCGCCGCCACCGCACGGGCCAGCACGAGACGCTGCCGCTGGCCGCCGGACAGCCCGCGGCCGCGCTCGTCGAGCACGCCCTGCCAGCCGCCTGGCAGCACGTCGTAGACGTCCTCGGCCGACGCGGCATGCATGGCCTCCTCGGCCTGCTGCCGGCTCAGCCGGCCGTGCGGGTCGAGCGCCTCCTGCAGGGTGCCGCCGAAGACATAGGCTCCGGTGTCGCTGACCAGGATGGTGCGCCGCACCTGCTCGATCGGCAGGTCACGCAGGTCCACCCCGCCCAGCAGCACCCCCCAGGGCTCCTCGGCCCGGGCGGAGTCGCGCTCCAGCAGGTCGCGCCGTTGCTGCTCCGCCGCCCGGCGAGCCTTGCGCGCCGCCCTTCCGGACAGGTCGTCACCGCCGTCGAGCGGCGCCGGGTCGACCCCGCCGGGGAGGTAGCGGCCCAGCCGGTCGGCCAGCGCCGCGCTCTCCTCCGGGTCACCGCTGACGACCATCGTCAGCAGCCCGGGTCGCACCAGCAGCCCGGACCGGGCGTCGTAGAGCTCGGCCCGCTCGGGCACGCTCCGGTAGGACGCCGGGGGCCACGGCTCAGGCTGGCCGAGCACGGCGACGGCCTTGCGGGCCGAGACCAGCGCCCGAGTGACCTTCTGGGCGAACTCGAAGAACACCCGGATCGGCTGGACGAGGAAGAGCGCATAGCCGAGGAAGGTGATCAGCTCCCCCACGGAGAGCCGTCCCTCCTGCACCTCGCGGACGCCGAGCCACATCAGGGCCACGATGAACAACCCGGAGAAGAGCACCCCGACGGCCTCGACCAGGGCTGCCCAGCCACCGGCGCGCACCCCGGCCACCCGCACGCTCTGGGACTGCCTGGCGTAGTTGTTGCCGAAGATGCGCTCGCCGCCGATGCCGCGCAGGATGCGCAGCCCTGCCACGATGTCGGTGGCCATGGACGTCAGCTCGGAGTCGCGGGAACGCTCCCGTGTCTGCGCGCGCCCCATCGGGCGCAGCAGCGGGGTCGAGGTGAGCACGAGCAGCGGCGCCACCAGCAGCACGACCAGCCCCAGCGGCGGCGAGATCTGCAGCACGATGACCGCGACGACGAGGTAGGCCACCAGGTTGCCGACCGCGCGCGAGACGATCTCCATGAAGCCACCGAACTGGTCCCCGTCGCTGCCGGAGACACTCAGGACCTCGCCGGTGGGGCTGCGGCGGGTCAGCACGTGACCGAGCTGGACGGTCTTCTGCCCGACGAGCATGGTGGTGCCGTAGAGCGCCACGAGCCAGGACCGCACGACCACCGTGTGGTAGAACACGCCGCTGCCGGCCCCCAGGAAGGTCACCAGCAGGAGCACGCCGGTCCAGGCCAGGGTGCGGGACGCGTCGCCGGCCACGATGCCCTCGTCGACCGCACGGCCGAACACCCACGGGGTCAGTGCGGTCGGCAGCATCCAGAGCACGCTGAAGGCCGAGGCGGCCAGCATCAGGTCGCCCTGCTGCCGGACCATCCACCAGAGCAGGCGGAGGGGTGAGCGCGCGTCAGGGCGGTGCGTGGCGTCCTCGGTGAACGCAGAGAAGGGTGGTGGGAAGTCGCGCATAACCCATCAAGACTAGGTCGCTGATCCGACAGTCCACCACGGGTTTTCGGCGTGCCCCGGCGCGCACGGCACGGGCCCCTGTCGGCGGGAGGTGAGAGGATGTCGCCAGACCGAGAGCCTGACGCGCAACACTGTCGAGAGTGGAGGACCTCCCGTGCTGACACGACCCCCCCAGCCCGAGCTGGCCTGGTGGCAGAAGGCGCTGGTCGCCGCCAAGGTCTGGCGGCCGCCGCACCGGACGCTGCACCACATGACGAAGGAGGCGGAGCGGCCCGTCCCACCGCCGGTGACCGGCGCCTACGGCAACACGGTGGTCACCGAGCAGCGTCCGCGCCTGGTCCCCCAGCGTGAGGACCGACAGCGCTGAACGACGTCCTCGGACGCTTCTCCGCCCCGACCCGGGCGTGGTTCACCGCGTCCTTCCCGGGCCCCACCGAGGCGCAGCTGGGCGCGTGGGACGCCATCAGCAGCGGCGACCACACCCTCGTCGTGGCGCCGACCGGGTCCGGCAAGACCCTGTCCGCCTTCCTGTGGGCGCTGGACCGCATCTGGGCCGCACCCCGACCCTCCGACCACGAGCGCGGCCGTTGCCGGGTCCTCTACGTCTCCCCGCTCAAGGCGCTCGCGGTCGACGTCGAGCGCAACCTGAGGTCGCCCCTCGTCGGCATCCGTCATGCGGCCACCCGCCTCGGAGGGTCCGTCCCGGACGTCGGCGTGGCCGTCCGCTCCGGGGACACCCCGGCCTCGGAGCGACGGGCGTTCGCCAAGCACGGCGCAGACGTGCTCATCACCACTCCCGAGTCGCTCTTCCTGCTGCTCACCTCGGCAGCACGCTCGGCGCTCACAGGCGTCGAGACCGTCATCGTCGACGAGGTCCACGCCGTGGCCGGCACCAAGCGCGGTGCCCACCTGGCCGTGACCCTCGACCGCCTCGACGCCCTGCTGGAGCGACCTGCCCAGCGCATCGGACTGTCCGCCACGGTGCGGCCGGTCGAGGAGGTCGGCCGCTACCTCACCGGCGGGCGTCCTGTCACGGTCGTGCAGCCGCCCTCGACCAAGCGCTGGGACCTGCAGGTCGTCGTGCCCGTGCCGGACATGACCGACCCGGGCAGCGCCGCCCTCGCTCCGGAGGAGCCACCCGCACCGGACGACGTCGCCGAGGCAGCAGCCCCGACGGAGGAGCCCGGCAGCGACGACGGGTTCGTGGTCGGGCAGGGCCCCGTGCTGCCCGACCTGGACGACGCCGACGGCGGCTGGATGCCCGCCCCCGACCCGGCCGAGCGAGCCTCGATCTGGCCGCACGTGGAGCACCGGGTCGTCGACCACGTCGCCGCGCAGACCTCCACCCTCGTCTTCGCCAACTCCCGCCGCCTCGCCGAGCGGCTGACCAGCAGGATCAACGAGATCTGGGACGAGCAGCACCCCGCCGAGGCCGACCCCGACGGGTCCGGCCCCGGGGTCGCCGTCACCCCCGCTCGCCCACCGGCACAGGTGATGGCCCAGTCCGGCTCCGCCCGGGGCGCTGCACCGGTGCTGGCACGGGCGCACCACGGGTCGGTGAGCAAGGAGCACCGCGCGCAGATCGAGGACGCGCTGAAGTCCGGCACCCTGCCCGCCGTGGTCGCGACCAGCTCGTTGGAGCTCGGCATCGACATGGGTGCGGTCGACCTCGTCGTGCAGGTCGAGTCGCCGCCGAGCGTGGCCAGCGGGCTGCAGCGGGTCGGCCGCGCGGGTCACCAGGTGGGGGCGGTGTCACGGGGGGTCTTCCTGCCCAAGCACCGGGGCGACCTCGTGCAGACGGCGGTCGTCGTCGAGCGGATGCGCAGCGGCGACATCGAGCGTCTGCACGTGCCCACCAACCCGTTGGACGTGCTCGCCCAGCAGGTCGTGGCGATGGTCGCGATGGACGACTGGACCGTCGGCGAGCTGCACGAGCTGGTCCGTCGCTCGGCGCCCTACGCCTCCCTGCCCCGGCCGCTGCTCGAGGCGACGCTCGACATGCTCGCCGGTCGCTACCCGGGCGAGGACTTCGCCGACCTGCGTCCGCGCATCGTCTGGGACCGCATCACCGACACCCTCTCGGCGCGTCGCGGTGCGCAGCTCCTCGCCGTCACCAGCGGAGGCACCATCCCCGACCGTGGGCTGTATGCCGTGATGCTGGCCACCGGGGACGGCCCCGGCCGACGCGTGGGCGAGCTGGACGAGGAGATGGTCTACGAGTCCCGGGTCGGCGACGTCTTCACCCTCGGCACGACGTCCTGGCGCATCGAGGACATCACCCACGACCAGGTGCTGGTCACCCCGGCGCCCGGCCAGATCGGCCGGCTGCCGTTCTGGAAGGGCGACAGCCCCGGCCGCCCCGCGGAGCTCGGACGGGCGGTGGGCCGGTTCGTCCGGGAGACCTCCGCTGCTCCCCGGGACACCGCCCACGCCACCCTGCGGGAGCGCGGGCTCGACGAGTGGGCCGCCGACAACCTGCTGGACTACCTCACCGAGCAGCGCGAGGCGACCGGGCAGCTCCCCGACGACCGCACGGTCGTGGTCGAGCGCTTCCGCGACGAGATCGGTGACTGGCGGGTCGTGGTGCACTCCCCCTACGGCACCCCGGTGCACGCTCCGTGGGCCCTGTGCCTGGCGGCGCGGATGCGCGAGCGCTACGGCGCCGACGTGCAGGCCATGGCGGCCGACGACGGCATCGTCCTGCGCCTGCCGGACCTCGGGGACGACACCGACACGGCGTCCGCGGCCACCTTCGACGCCGACCTGGCGGCGATGCTGACGCTGGACCCCGACGAGGTCGAGGACCTCGTGACGACGGAGATCGGCGGCTCCGCGCTCTTCGCCGCGCGCTTCCGCGAGTGCGCGGCCCGTGCCCTGCTGCTCCCGCGGCGCAAGCCCGGCCGGCGCCAGCCCTTGTGGCAGCAGCGCCAGCGCTCGGCCCAGCTGCTGGAGGTGGCCGCCCGCTACCCCACCTTCCCGATCGTGCTGGAGGCGGTGCGCGAGGTCGTCCAGGACGTCTACGACGTCGGGGCGCTGCGTCAGGTGATGCGCGGGCTGGCGGACCGCTCGGTCCGGATGGTGTCGGTGCACACCCAGACCGCGTCGCCCTTCGCGCGCTCCCTGCTCATGGGCTACATCGCCCAGTTCCTCTACGAGGGTGACTCCCCGCTGGCCGAGCGGCGCGCTGCCGCCCTCTCCCTGGACCCGACACTGCTGGCCGAGCTGCTCGGCCGCGGCGAGGGGGCCTCGCTGCGCGACCTGCTCGACCCCGAGGTGGTGGCGCGCACCGAGGCCGAGCTGCAGCGGCTGGTCCCCGAGCGCGCCTGCCGTGACCGGCACGAGGTCCTCGACCTGCTGCGCACCCTCGGCCCGCTGTCGACGGCCGAGGTCACCGAGCGGACCGTGGCGGAGGCCCGGGCCGAGGTGGGCACGTGGCTGGCCACCCTGGCCGAGCAACGGCAGGTGATCGACGTCCGCGTCGCGGGTGAGCAGCGGTGGGCCGACGCCCAGGACGCCGCACGGCTGCGGGACGCCCTGGGGGCCGCTCTGCCCCCCGGCGTGGCCGGGACCTTCCTCGAGCCGGTGGAGGACCCGATCGGCGACCTGGTGGTGCGGTATGCCCGCACCCACACCCCGTTCCGCCCCGAGGCACTGGCCGGTCGGCTCGGGCTCGGCCCGGCGGTGGTCCGGGACGCCGTGCGCCGGCTGGTGAGTGCCGGTCGTCTCGTCGAGGGAGCGCTGCGCCCCCTCGACGGTGCCGCGGGCGAGCCGTCGAGCCCCGACCTCTGCGACGCCGACGTGCTCCGGATGCTGCGCCGGCGCTCCCTGGCGGCGCTGCGCCAGGAGGTCGAGCCGGTCGCCCAGACGACCTACGCCCGCTTCCTGCCGCAGTGGCAGTCGGTGGGCGGGCTGCGTGGCGTCGACGGGGTGCACCGTGCGGTCGAGCAGCTGGCGGGCGCCCGGGTGCCGGCCAGCGCCCTGGAGTCCCTGGTGCTGCCGGCACGGGTCCGCGACTACCGGCCGGCCCTGCTCGACGAGCTGATGACCGGGGGCGAGGTGCTCTGGCAGGGCCACGGGTCGCTGCCCGGGGACGACGGCTGGGTGTCACTGCATCTCGCCGAGACCGCACACCTCACCCTGGCCGCGCCCGACCGGGTCGACGACGACACCGCGCTGCGGGTGCTGGGCCTGCTCGAGCAGGGGGGAGCCTTCTTCTTCCGCGCGCTGTCCGACACCGTGGGGACGGTCGACGGCCTCGTGGACGACCAGACGCTCCTGCGCACCCTGTGGGACCTGGTCTGGACGGGGCACCTCACCGGTGACACGGTCGCCCCGCTGCGCGCGCTGCTGTCCGGAGGTCGCACAGCGCACCGGACCCGTCCCAGGGGCGCACGGTCCACCCGCTGGTCACGCTCGTCGGTGGCGCTGGCCTCCCGGCCCGCTCGCCCGTCGATGCCGGCGCGCGGTGGGCCACCCACCGGGGTCGGGCGCTGGTCGGTGCTGCCGGCGCCGGAGGACGACCCGACCGTGCGCGCCCTCGCGACCGCGGAGCAGCTCCTCGACCGATACGGCGTGCTGACCCGGGGCAGTGTCGTGGCCGAGGGCATCCCGGGAGGGTATGCCGGCGTCTACCGCATCCTGGCGGGTGCGGAGGAGGCCGGGCGGGTGCGCCGCGGCTACTTCGTGGAGCACCTGGGAGCGGCGCAGTTCGGCACCACCGGCGCCGTCGACCGCCTCCGCGCGCTCGGCGAGGACCGCCGCGGTGAGACGCCCGAGGTGCACGTGCTCGCGGCCACCGACCCCGCCAGCCCCTACGGCGCTGCGGTGCCGTGGTCCGAGCAGCCCGCCGACGTGGAGGGCTCGCACCGCCCCGGTCGCAAGGCCGGAGCGCTCGTCGTGCTGGCCGACGGCGTGCTCGTGGCCTACCTGGAGCGCGGCGGCCGCACCGCCCTGACCTGGACCGACGACCCCGAGGCGCTCCAGCCGGCCGCACATGCCCTGGCCGACCAGGTGCGGCACCGGGCCCTGGCAGCGCTCACGGTGCACCGCATCGACGGACGCCCGGCCCTGGGCGACCACCCTTTCGCGGCCGCGCTCGAGACGGCGGGCTTCCACACCGCACCGCAGGGGCTGCGACTGCGTCGGTGAGGTCCGCAGAGCCTGCGCGCGACGGCTGGACCGAGGACGCGGAGTCCTCCGACTGCTCAGGTCCCGCGCAGCACGTCGACGTGGACATGGTCGAGGTGGCGCAGGACCTCGTCGGCCGGGGCCGGGGCGTCGTACGAGCGCCAGCCCCGGCCCGAGCCCCGGACCCCCCAGTAGCGGTCGTCCCAGATGACGTACTGGATGTGCAGGTCCTCGGCATGCGCAACCAGCCAGTGCGCCAGCACCCACCCCTCGCGGCGGCTCTCCTCGCTCACCGGCCGGAAGAAGACGTCGACCGCGCGGCCGTCGTAGTGGGTGGACTCCGCACCGTGGCCGCTGTCCACCCCACCGGGGGCGAAGCCCCCGAGGCTCAGCTCCCCGAACACCTCGCCCATGGCCTCGAGGACCCCCTCCGCACGCGGCGTCAGCCCCGAGTCCCCCGGCTCCTCGCGCGGCAGCGCCGGGTCCTGCCGGGCGCGGCAGGAGAGCACGGGTCCGGCGTCGTCGGAGGGTCCGTCGGCCAGCAGGTCCAGGACCTGCGGCGGCACGTCCTCGGTGTCAGGGCCCTCCTGGCCGCGTGCGGCCAGCGCGACAGCGGTCGTGGCCCGCTGCGCCTGCTCGGTGCTCAGGGGGGTCCGGCTGTCGTCCGTCCGGACGGTGCACTCCGCGGTGACCCGTGCTCCCAGCTCGGCAGCCTGCTCGGCGATGACGGGCCCTGCCAGCACCAGGCCGGCCGCCGTCGCCCCCAGCACGGCGACCACCGGCAGCCGGGACGCACCGGTGCCCCCGCGTCTGCCCTCCGGTGTCGTCGCCATCGTGTGGAGTACGACGCACCGGCACCCGTGGTTTGTTCCGCGGCGCCCTCTCCGGGCGTCGCCTACCGTGGTGGTATGCCGCCCGCACGAGGTCCCGAGGAGCCGAGCCGTGCCCGAGGGTGACGCCGTCTGGCGGACGGCCCGTCGGCTCCACCGCGGGCTGGCCGGGCAGGTGCTGCTCGGGTCGGACCTGCGCGTGCCCCGCCTGGCCACCACGGACCTCGGCGGGCGACGCACCCTGGAGGTCGTGCCGCGCGGCAAGCACCTGCTGCATCGTGTCGAAGGCGGGCTGACCCTGCACAGCCACCTGCGCATGGAGGGCAGCTGGAGGGTGCACCGCGGTGCGCGTCCGACGGCAGCCGCCGGCCGGCATACGGTCCGCGCCGTCCTGTGGACCGACGGGCAGGTGGCGGTCGGCGACAGCCTGGGGATGCTCGACCTGGTGCGCACCGCCGAGGAGCACCGGGTCGTCGGCCACCTGGGGCCCGACCTGCTGGACCCGGGCTTCGACCGTGCGCAGGCCCTGGCCAACCTGACGCGCGAGCCGGGCCGCACCGTCACCGAGGCGCTGCTCGACCAGCGCAACCTCGCCGGCATCGGCACGATCTTCGCGAGCGAGCCGCTCTTCCTGCACGGCGTCCACCCCTGGGCGAGCGTGGCCGAAGTCGGTCCGGACACGGTGGCGGAGCTGGTGGACACCGCACGGCGCCTCCTGGTGACCAGCTGCCGCGTGGGGCGGACGACCATCACAGGGCGCACCGACCTGGTCGACGACGCGTGGGTGCACGGTCGGGTCGGGCTGCCCTGCAAGCGGTGTGGCGACACGGTGCGGGTGGCCCCCATCGGCGCGCAGCCGCAGCAGCGGGTGGTCTTCTCCTGCCCCACGTGCCAGGGCGGGCGGGCACCGACCGACGACGGCGGGCGACAGCTGCCGCTGGGCTACGGACGCGGTGACCACCTCCGCCGCTGAGCGAGGTTCGTCTCCCGCGGCCGGGTGTGGTCGACTGGTCGTGTGCAGACCTCCGACCCGTACACCCCTGCCCCTGACGTCCGGCTGTCCCACCCGGAGTGGACGCGCGACGCAGTGATCTACCAGATCAACCAGCGGCACTTCACTGCCGAGGGCACCTTCGCCGCCGCCGAGGCGCACCTGCCCCGGCTCAAGGAGCTCGGCGTCGACATCCTGTGGCTGATGCCGGTCACCCCGATCGGTGAGCTGAACCGCAAGGGGGTGCTGGGCAGCCCGTACGCCGTCAAGGACTACCTGGCCGTCAACCCCGAGTTCGGCACCCTGGAGGACCTGCGGCACTTCGTCGCTGCCGCCCACGAGCTCGGCATGAAGGTCATCCTGGACTGGGTGGCCAACCACACGGCCTGGGACAACCACCTAGCCACCGAGCACCCGGAGTGGTACGCCCGGGACTACAAGGGCGACTTCCGGCCCACGCCCTGGTGGGACTGGGACGACGTCATCGACCTGGACTACGACCAGCCGGGGCTGCGTCGCTACATGACCGAGGCGATGACCTACTGGGTGCGCGAGGCCGACGTCGACGGCTACCGGTGCGACGTCGCGGGCTACGTGCCGACGGACTTCTGGGAGCACGCCCGCACCGAGCTGGAGAAGGTCAAGCCGGTCTTCCTGCTGGCCGAGTGGGAGGCCCGCGACCTGCACGTCGCCGCGTTCGACGCGACCTACGCGTGGTCCTGGAACGACACCCTGCACAAGATCGCGCAGGGCAAGGCGGACACCGAGGCGCTCAAGGTCTACTACGCGTGGAACGAGCGCGCCTACCCACGCGACATCATGCGGATGCTCTTCGTGTCCAACCACGACCACAACGCCTGGGACGGCACCGAGTACGAGCAGTTCGGCGAGATGCGCGAGGCCGCGATCGTCCTGTCGGTGGTCAGCGAGGGGATCCCGCTCATCTACAGCGGCCAGGAGGCCGGCAACGACCGGCGCCTGGTGTTCTTCGACAAGGACCGGATCGAGTGGCGCCAGGACCCGCAGGGCGAGCTCTACCGCAGCCTCTTCGCGCTCAAGAAGGCGCATCCCGCCCTGTGGAACGCTGCCTGGGGCGCGCGCATGGTGCGGGTCCCCAACGACGTGGAGAGCCGGGTGATCAGCTTCGTGCGTGCCCACGACGGCGACGAGAGCGAGGACGCCGTGTTCGGGGCCTTCAACCTCAGTGGCCAGGAGGTCACCGTCACCCTCGCCGGCGGGCCTGCCCAGGACCGCGCCTACACGGACCCGTGGTCCGGAGCACCGGTGGACTACCGCGAGGGTGCGACGCTGGCCCTGCCTGCCTGGGGCTACGTGGTCGCGACGACCTGAGTCAGGCGGCGGAGTGCACCGCGGTGCGCTCGCCTCGGGCGATCGCACCGTGGTGGATCGGCTTGGCCAGGCCCTCGGTGAGCATGGCGGTGACCTGGCGCTCGGCGGCCTCGGCCAGGCTCACCCGGTCGGCGACGTCGCTGAGCATCTGGGCCATCGGCAGGTCGAGCGCCTTGCAGATGGAGGCCAGCAGCTCGGAGGAGGCCTCCTTCTCACCGCGCTCCACCTCCGAGAGGTAGCCCAGCGAGACGGAGGCGCTGGCGGACACCTCGCGCAGGGTGCGGCCCTGGTCCTGGCGCTTCTCGCGCAGGACGTCGCCCAGCTCTCGTCGAAGCAGAACCATCGCCGAACCCTCCTTCGCGCGTCACGGCGTCAACACCTCGTCGGCACTTCGTGGGGTCCACCGTACCGTGACTGCCTGACAAGGCGCTGACTCAGCCCCCCGTGACCGCCTCCAGGAGCAGGCCCAGGACGTGGTCGACCGTCGCGACCCGGATGTCGGACCGTGTGCCGTGCAGGGACAACACCCGGTGCCGGTCCACTTCTTCCCCGTCGGGCAGCAGCCCGTGCACCGCGACGTGCACCGTGCCGGGGGGATGGCCCTCGCTGGGCTCCGGACCGGCGACCCCGGTGGTCGCCACCGCCCAGTCGGCCCCCAGCGAGGTCCGCGCCCCCACGGCCATCAGGCGCGCTGTCTGCTCCGAGACGGCGCCGTGCTCGGCGAGCACCGCTGCAGGCACGCGGAGCAGCGCCTGCTTGGTCGCCACGGCGTAGGCCACCACCCCACCGAGCATCACGGCACTCGCTCCGGGCACTGCGGTGACGGTGGCTGCCACCAGCCCGCCGGTGAGCGACTCCGCGGTCGCCAGCGTCTGGCCGCGCACCTGCAGCGCGGTGACCACCCTGGCCGCCCGACCCGGGTCGACCACCAGGTCGCTCATCGGTCCGAGGTGGCCTCGCGGTAGAGCCGCCAGGCCTTCACGACGTAGTCCAGACCTGTCACCACGGTGACCACCACCGCGGCATACATCACCCACAGCCCCAGGGAGTGCAGCAGGCCGGTGAGCGGGAGGATGAGGAGCAGGAGCCCGAGGGCCTGCAGGAGCGTCTTGAGCTTGCCGCCCCGGCCGGCCGCCATCACGCCGTAGCGGATGACCACGAAACGCATCAGCGTGATGCCGACCTCCCGCACCAGGATCACGATGGTCACCCACCACGGCAGCTCGCCGAGGGAGGACAGCCCGATGAGGGCCGCCCCCATGAGGGCCTTGTCGGCGATCGGGTCGGCGATCTTGCCGAAGTCGGTCACCAGCCCCTGGCGACGGGCGATGTCGCCGTCGAGCCAGTCGGTGGCCGTGGCGAGGGCGAACACCGCCGCGGCCCAGACGCGTATCGACGGGGACTCGCCCCCCTCGACGAACAGCAGCCACAGGAAGACCGGCACCAGCACCAGGCGCAGCACGGTCAGGGCGTTGGGGATGTTCCAGGCGCTGCCCTGCGCGGCGGGGGGTGTCGTCATCGACGGACCTCCTGTGCCAGGGGGGCCACCGGCGCTGCGGCGACCAGGTCGACCCCCTCGGTGGCCACGACCGTCGCCGCGACGACCTCCCCCACGCGCAGCAGCCCGGCGCCCTCCCCCACGAGCCGGGTCGTGCCGTCCACGTCGGGCCCCTGCTGCTCCGCGCGCCCCAGCACCGCGCCGTCCTCGTCGACCTCCTCGACCAGCACCGAGACCTGCTCGCCGACGCGCTCCTCGGCGCGCTGCGAGGTGAGCTCCTCGACCAGCGAGGTGAGCTCGGCGACCCGCTCGGCCACCACCTCGGGGGCGTGCTTGCCGGTGTAGCCCTCGGCCTCCGTGCCGTCCTCGTCGGAGTAGCCGAACACGCCGACCACGTCGAGCCGGGCCTCCCCGAGGAAGGAGCGGAGCTCGGCGAGGTCGGTCTCGGTCTCACCCGGGAAGCCGACGATGACGTTGGAGCGGATGCCCGCCTGGGGCACCCGGGCGCGCACCTGCTCGAGCAGGGTCAGGAAGGAGGTGCGGTCGCCGAAGCGACGCATGCGCCGCAGCAGCGGCCCGGAGGCGTGCTGGAAGGAGATGTCGAAGTAGGGCACGACCCCCTGGGTGGACGCGATGGCGTCCAGCAGGTCGGGGCGGATCTCGGCCGGCTGGAGGTAGGACACGCGCACCCGTTCGATGCCCGGCACCGCGGCCAGCTCGGGCAGCAGCTGCTCGAGCAGGCGGAGGTCGCCGAGGTCCTTGCCGTAGGACGTGGTGTTCTCGCTCACCAGGAAGACCTCGCGCACACCCCGCTCGGCCAGCCAGCGGGCCTCCGCGAGCACCTCGTGCGGCCGCCGGGAGACGAACGACCCGCGGAACATCGGGATGGCGCAGAAGGCGCACCGCCGGTCGCAGCCGGAGGCGAGCTTGAGAGGGGCCCACGGGCGGCCGTCGAGCCGGGCTCGCACAACGGGAGGGCCCGAGGCCGGGGCGACCTCGGCCAGCGGGGCCTGCTGGTGACCGGGCAGCGACACCGAGGCGCTGGTCGTATGCCGTGCGGCGGGCGCGACCGGCAGCAGCGTGCGCCGGTCGCGGGGCACGTGGGAGGCCGGGGAGTGGCCGTCCAGGACGGCCTGCAGGTGGGTGGACATCTCGGTGTAGGAGTCGAAGCCGAGCACCGCGTCGGCCTCGGGCAGCTGCTCGGCCAGCTGCGTGCCGTAACGCTCGGCGAGGCACCCGACGGCCACCACCGCACGGGTGCGACCGGACTCCTTGAGGTCGCCGGCCTCCAGCAGCGCGTCGACGGAGTCCTTCTTGGCCTGCTCCACGAAGCCGCAGGTGTTGACGACGGCGACGTCCGCCTGGGCGGCGTCCTCCACCAGCAGCCACCCCTCCGCGGCGAGCCGGCCGGCCAGCTCCTCGGAGTCCACCTCGTTGCGGGTGCACCCCAGGGTGACGAGGGCGACGCTGCGCTGGGTCATGTCCCCCACCCTAGAGGCCGCGGGCCCCGCGGCCCCCGTGGCCTCACCGACGGAACTTCACCAGGGTGAGCCCGAGCAGGCGGGCCACCACCAGCGCGATGTAGAAGACCTGGTTGAGCATCTGGATCATGATCACCGAGCGAGCCGGGTTGGAGTCCGCCGCCGGGCCGATGTCGGACAGGCCGGTCCCGGTGAGGGTCGTCGTGGACAGGAAGAGCAGCTCGAACCAGGTCAGCTGCTCGTGCCCGCCCTCCACGGTGAAGGACCCCGGCCAGATCATCTGCACCACCCCGTAGGTGTAGGCGTAGGCCCAGACGAGCACGGTGAAGCAGGCCCCCGTGGCGAAGAGCTCGTCACGGGAGACCCAGGCGTCGGCGAACATGTAGCGCAGCAGCGAGACGGCCGTGTAGAAGTAGAAGATCGCGTGGAAGACGTAGGACAGCAGGCCGACCCAGAAGACGTCGGGCCAGATGGCCTCGCCGATGGTGAGCAGGAACACCGGGGTGCCCAGCGTCCAGGCCACGATGCGCACCGAGGGGGTGCGGTCGACCGCGGCGACCGCCAGGAGCAGCACGACCAGCCCCAGGACGGAGATGACGGTGCGCCCCGCACCCCCGCTGGTCGTGTAGGGGAAGACCAGGATGGCGACCAGCTGGACGGCCAGCAGGACACCCGAGGGGTGCTCGCGCAGCGCCGCCCAGTACCGCTGGTAGCGGTTGCGCCCCGCAGCACCGGCGTAGGTGAACATGGACCGACCCTAGTCAGTCTCGCCCGTGGTCACCCACGGCCGGTCAGCTCCCATGCGTCCTCGGTCTCCTCCACCTCGTCGTACTCGTCTCCCAGCACGTCACCGACCTGCACGTCCTCCTCGGAGCGCTCGACCGGGTCGGGGCTGGGCGGCGGCTCCTGGCCCTGCAGCGCCGCCAGGGTGGGCTCCAGGTCGTCGGGCTTGACGAGCACGTCGCGCGCCTTGCTGCCCTCGGACGGACCGACGATGCCCCGCGACTCCATGAGGTCCATCAGACGTCCGGCCTTGGCGAAGCCGACCCGCAGCTTGCGCTGCAGCATGGACGTCGAGCCGAACTGGGTGGTGATGACCTGCTCGGCAGCCTGCAGCAGCAGGTCGAGGTCGTCACCGATGTCCTCGTCGACCTGCTTCTTGGGCGCGGCCACCGTGACGTCCTCGCGGTAGACGGGCTTGAGCTGGCCGGTCACGTGCTTCACCACGCTGCTGATCTCGGACTCGGTGACCCAGGCTCCCTGGACCCGCATGGTCTTCGAGGCCCCCATCGGCAGGAAGAGCGCGTCACCCTGGCCGATGAGCTTCTCGGCACCCGGCTGGTCCAGGACGACCCGGCTGTCGGTGACCGACGAGGTCGCGAACGCCATCCGGCTGGGCACGTTGGCCTTGATGAGGCCCGTGACGACGTCGACCGAGGGCCGCTGCGTGGCCAGCACCAGGTGGATCCCGGCGGCCCGGGCGAGCTGGGTGATCCGCACGACCGACTCCTCCACGTCGCGCGGGGCGACCATCATCAGGTCGGCGAGCTCGTCGACGACGACGAGCAGGTAGGGGTAGGGCTGGAGCACACGCTCGGAGCCCGGCGGAGGGGTGATCGAACCGCTGCGGATGGCCTTGTTGAAGTCGTCGATGTGCTTGAAGCCGAAGGCCGACAGGTCGTCGTAGCGCTGGTCCATCTCGCGCACCACCCAGGCGAGCGCCTCGGCCGCCTTCTTGGGGCTGGTGATGATCGGGGTGATCAGGTGCGGGATGCCCTCGTATGCGGTGAGCTCGACCCGCTTGGGGTCCACCAGGATCATCCGCACCTCGTCGGGTGTCGAGCGCATGAGCACCGAGGTGATCATCGAGTTCACGAAGCTCGACTTGCCCGAGCCGGTCGCCCCGGCCACCAGCAGGTGCGGCATCTTGGCCAGGTTGGCGATGACGTAGCCGCCCTCCACGTCCTTGCCGACGCCCATCACCATGGGGTGGGTGTTGTTGCGGGCGGCCTGGCTGCGCAGGACGTCGCCGAGGCTGACGTTCTCGCGGTCGGTGTTGGGGATCTCCACACCCACGGCGGACTTGCCCGGGATCGGGGAGAGGATGCGCACGTCGGCCGACGCCACGGCATACGCGATGTTCTTCGAGAGCGCGGTGATCCGCTCGACCTTGACACCCGGGCCGAGCTCGACCTCGTAGCGGGTGACCGTCGGGCCCCGCATGAACCCGGTGACCTGGGCGTCGACGCCGAAGTCGTCGAGCACGCCGGTGAGCGCGTCGACCACCTTGTCGTTGGCCTCCGAGCGGGTCTTGTGCGGGCTGCCCGGCTTGAGCAGGGCGTTGTCCGGGAGCGCGTAGGTGACGTCGCCGGCCAGCACGAGCTGCTCGACCCGCTGCGGGAGGGGGCTGTGCGGCGGCGGCTCGAGGGTCGCCTTCGCCGGCGCCGGTCCCGACGTCGCCGGGACCGTGGCGGTCGGGTCGACCCGCGGGATGGGCTCGGTGGACTCGCCCCGGTCGGCAGCCTTCCCGGCTCCCCGTGCGCGCTTCGGACCGTCCTCCTCGGTCGCCGCAGCAGCCGGCGGGCGAGCGCGCAGCGAGCGGCCCTTGCCGCGCTGCACCTCGGCGGCCTGGTCGAAGGCCCGGTCACCCACCCGCTCGCCGTCGACGTCGCCACGCCGGCGTCCTCCGCGGGCGGGGCCGTCGTCGAACCGGCTGGAGTTGAACAGGTGCTCCTCGACCTCGCGCAGCCGGTCGGGGATGCGGTGCACGGGGGTCGCCGTGAGCACCAGGAAGCCGAACACGCCGAGCAGCCCCAGCAGGACCACGGCACCCCAGGTGGTCACCGCCGCGACGAGCGGCGCGGCCATGAGGAAGCCGAGGATGCCCCCGGCCTGCTGCATCGCCTCGGCCCCCGCGCCGTAGTCGGGGGCACCGACGGCGAGATGGGTCAGCCCGGAGGCCGCCAGCAGCAGGGCGACGGTGCCGATGGCCATCCGGTGGTTGGCGGCGCCTTCCTGGGGCCGTCGCAGCATGCGCAGCGCGAAGAAGAGCAGCACGACGGGCAGCACCAGGGCGACCAGGCCGAAGGTGCCTGCGGCCACGGCGTGCACCCCGTCACCCACCGGCCCCTGCAGCCCCCACCACTCGCGGAGTGCGACGACGAGCGCGAGCGCGAGCAGGAGGAAGCCGACGCCGTCCCGGCGGTGCTCGGGCTCGAGTGCTTCGGTCGGGGCCTTGTCGCCCATCTTGCGCACGGCTCCTGCAGTCAACGTGGCCATTCCCATCCAGGCGCCGCGGGCGGCCCGCCATGGCAGCGGGGCCCGTCGGTCGCGGGTCGTCGTGGCCGGACGCGCGGCGCGCGCTCCCCCGCCCCGGGCCGGCGAGGAGGACCTTCCCGACCGGCTGGCCGGGCGGGTGCTCCCCGGCTTCCCGCCGGAGCGGGCGCGTGAGGTCGTCGCAGTCTTGGCCACGGTGTCACGGTACGCGACATTCACTCGGGTATCACGCGTCACACGCGGCGGCAGCCCGCCGATCGGCTGCCGGAGGCCTGGATGCGGCCCGAGTGGTCAGGCGTCGATGACGATCGGGATGACCATCGGGCGGCGGCGCAGCTTGCCTCCGAGGAAGGACCCGACGGTGCGGCGGATCACCTGCTGCAGCTGGTGGGTGTCGTTGGCGCCGTTCTGCCGGGCCTCCTCGAGCGCCTGCTCCAGCCTGGGCAGCACCTGGGCGAAGATCGCCTCGTCCTCGGCGAAGCCGCGGGTCTGGATCTCCGGGCCGGCCGCGATCTTGCCGCTCGCGGTGTCGCGCACCACGATGATGGTCACGAAGCCCTCGTCGCGCAGGATGCGCCGGTCCTTGAGCAGGGTCTCCGTGGTGCCGCCCACGGAGGAGCCGTCCACGTAGACGTAGCCGCAGTCGATGGCGCCGGCGATCCGGGCGACCCCGTCCACCAGGTCGACCACGACCCCGTCCTCGGCCAGGATGACGCGCTCGCGGGGCACGCCGGTCTGGACGGCGAGGTCGCCGTTGGCCACCAGGTGGCGCCACTCGCCGTGCACCGGCATGACGTTGCCGGGCTGGACGATGTTGTAGACGTACAGCAGCTCGCCCGCGCTGGCGTGCCCGCCGACGTGGACCGTGGCGTTGCCCTTGTGGACCACGTTGGCGCCCAGGCGGGTGAGACCGTTGATGACCCGGTAGACGGCGTTCTCGTTGCCGGGGATGAGCGAGGAGGCCAGCAGGACGGTGTCGTCCTGGCCGACCTCGATCTTGTGGTCGCGGTTGGCCATCCGGGACAGAGCGGCCATCGGCTCGCCCTGGGAGCCGGTGCTGATCAGCACCTGCTCGTCGTCGGGCAGCTGGGTCAGCTTGCCCAGGTCCACCAGCACCCCGTCGGGGACGTGGAGGTAGCCCAGCTCGGTGGCGATGCCCATGTTGCGGATCATCGACCTGCCCACCATCGCGACCTTGCGTCCGGACGACTCGGCCGCGTCCAGCACCTGCTGCACCCGGTGGATGTGCGAGGAGAAGCAGGCGACGATGATGCGCCGTCGGGCCTGCTGGAACACCCGCTCGATCGCCGGGCTGAGGGCGCGCTCGGCCATCGTGAAGCCCGGGATGTCGGCGTTGGTCGAGTCGACGAGGAAGAGGTCGACGCCCTGCTCGCCGGCCCGGGCGAAGGCGCGCAGGTCGGTGATGCGGTCGTCGAGAGGCACCTGGTCGAGCTTGAAGTCACCGGTGTGCAGGATGGTGCCGCCCGTCGTGCGGATCAGCACGGCGAGGGCGTCCGGGATCGAGTGGTTGACGGCGATGAACTCGCACTCGAAGGGCCCGAGCTGCTCCACGTCACCCTCGATGACCGCCAGCGTGAAGGGCTTGATCCGGTGCTCCTTGAGCTTGGCCTCGATGAGGGCCAGGGTCAGGGTCGAGCCGACGATCGGGATGTCCTGCCTGAGCCGCAGCAGGAAGGGCACCGCGCCGATGTGGTCCTCGTGCCCGTGCGTGAGGACGATCGCGACCACGTCGTCCATCCGGTCCTCGATGTAGGAGAAGTCCGGGAGGATGAGGTCGACGCCGGGGTGGTTCTCCTCGGGGAAGAGCAGGCCGCAGTCCACGATCAGCAGCTTGCCTGCGTGCTCGAAGACGGTCATGTTGCGGCCGATCTCGCCGAGACCACCCAGGGCGACGACGCGCACTCCCCCGTCCGGGATCGGGCCGGGTTCGGTGAGTTCAGGATGTGGGTGGCTCATGGGCCTCACCCTACCGAGGAGCGCGGGTGTCCCCGACACCTCGCGCGTCGGGCGGGGACGGACACCGGGCCCGGACATGAGAACGCGCCGTCACTCGCTCGGGGGGTCCGAGTGACGGCGCGATCACCAGTTACATCGAGCGCACCCCCGGAAGCGTTACAGGATCTCGACGTGACCTGCGTCACACTGCCGCACGGCATACGATGCTCGCTATGCGCCAGTACCTCGACCTGCTCCAGCGCGTGCGTGACGAGGGGGTGCGCAAGGACGACCGCACCGGCACGGGCACGCTGTCGGTGTTCGGTCACCAGATGCGCTTCGACCTGGAGGCGGGCTTCCCCGCCCTGACCACCAAGCGGCTGCACCTGCGCTCCATCGTCGGCGAGCTGCTGTGGTTCCTGCGCGGCGACACCAACGTCGGCTGGCTGCACGAGCGCGGCATCACCATCTGGGACGAGTGGGCCGACGAGCACGGCGACCTGGGCCCGATCTACGGCCACCAGTGGCGCTCCTGGCCCACACCGGACGGCGGCACGGTCGACCAGCTGGCGGCCGTCATCGCCTCGATCCGCAGCAACCCCGACTCCCGGCGCCACATCGTCTCCGCGTGGAACGTCGCCGAGGTCGGCAGGATGGCCCTGCCGCCGTGCCACACCCTGTTCCAGTTCTACGTGGCTCCCCGGCACGGTGACTCCCCGGACGCGCCGCCGCGCCTGTCCTGCCAGCTCTACCAGCGCAGTGCCGACGTGTTCCTGGGGGTGCCCTTCAACATCGCCTCCTACGCCCTGCTCACGCACATGGTGGCGCAGGTGACCGGGCTGCGGGTCGGCGACTTCGTGCACACGCTCGGCGACGCCCACCTCTACCTCAACCATCTCGAGCAGACCGAGCTGCAGCTCGGCCGTGAGCCCGGCCGGCTGCCGACCCTGTGGCTCAACCCGGAGGTCACCGAGATCGACGCCTTCGACCTGGCCGATGTCGAGGTGCGCGACTACGTCGCCGCCCCCGGCATCAAGGCACCCATCGCCGTATGACGCAGGCCCGGCACGCGCTCGTCCCGTCCGCCTACCTGTTCCTCGTCCGTGGTGGCCCCGAGGGGCCGGAGGTGCTGCTCCAGCTGCGCCGGGGCACGCACTACATGGACGGCTGGTGGGCCTGCGGCGCCGCCGGCCACGTGGAGCCGGGTGAGTCCGTGCTCGACGCAGCGGTGCGGGAGGCACGGGAGGAGCTGGGCATCGGGGTCGAGGTCGCCGACCTGGAGCCGGTCGCCACCCTGCAGCGGACGTGCGCCCTGCCGGACCCGGTGGAGCAGCGGGTGGACCTGTTCTTCCGCCTGCAGCGGTGGAGCGGGGTGCCACGCGTGGCCGAGCCGCACAAGAACGCCGAGCTGCGCTGGTGGGCACTCTCCGCCCTGCCCGACCGGGTCGTGCCGCACGAGCAGCAGGCGCTCGACGTGCTCGCCCGCGGGATGCTCGGCGCGGTGCTCACCCGCGGGTTCGGCCAGCAGCTCACCCTCGTGGCCGCGGTCGGGCGCAACGGTGTCATCGGGGACGGCAGCGCCATGCCGTGGCACCTGCCCGAGGACCTCCGGCACTTCCGACGGACCACCCTCGGCGGGGTGATGCTCATGGGCCGCGGCACCTGGGACTCGATCGGCCGGGCGCTGCCGGGCCGCCGCACCATCGTGCTGACCCGTGACCCGCACTGGTCCGCGGAGGGCGCCGAGGTGGCCGGCTCGCTGGCCGAGGCCCTGCTGGTCGCCGGGGACCACGAGGTGTTCGTGGTCGGCGGCGGTGAGGTCTACCGGCAGACGATCGAGCACGCCTCCCGGCTGGTGGTCACCGAGGTCGACCGCTCGCCCGAGGGCTCCGTCCACTTCCCCCGGATCGACGAGACCCGCTGGCGCGAGAGCGCCCGCGAGCCACAGCAGGGTTTCGCCTTCGTCACCTACGAGCGCCGCTGACTCTCCCCTGCGCCGGGGCGGCGGCGGTCTGCGAGAGCCCGCTCAGGCGTCGTAGTCGAGCGTGACGGTGTCGGTGACCGGGTGGGACTGGCACGCCAGCACCAGACCGGCGGCCACCTCCTCGGGCTCCAGGGCGTAGTTGCGGTCCATCGTCACCTCGCCGTCGACCAGGCGGGCCCGGCACGTGCCGCACACCCCGCCGGTGCAGCTGAACGGTGCGTCCGGCCGCTCCCGCAGGGTGGCCGACAGGATGGTCTCGGCCTTGGAGCGCATCGGCACCTGCGTCGTGCGACCGTCCAGGGTGATGGTCACGGTGGCGGCCGGACCGTCGGTCTGCTCGGCCGCCTCGTCGACGGGTGTCCGCGCCGGGCTGGCGGCATCCTCCACGTGGAACACCTCGTGATGGACGTGGTGCTCGTCCACCCCCCGCTCGGCGAGCACCTCCCGCACCGCCTCGACCATCCCGAACGGGCCGCAGAGATACCACTCGTCGACGTCGTCGACCGGCAGCATGGTGGCCAGGAACTGCTCGAACCGCGCCCGGTCGATGCGACCGTGGAAGAGCTCGACATCCTGCGCCTCGCGGGAGAGCACGTTGACCAGGGTGAACCGACCCGCATAGAGGTTCTTCAGCCCCATCAGCTCCTCGAGGAACATGATGGAGTCGGTGCGCCGGTTGCCGAAGACGAGCGTGGCACGCGACCCCGGCTCCTCCTCCAGCGCCGTGGTCAGCAGGGACAGCACGGGTGTGATGCCGGAGCCTGCCGCGACGGCCACGTGGTGGCGGGTCGCCCGGGGGTCGGTCGCACAGGTGAACCCGCCCATGGGCGTCATCACCGAGACCGTGTCGCCGACGGCCACGTGGTCGTTGAGCCAGGCGCTCATGACACCGCCGGGGACACGCGCCGTGGCGACCCGCACCTCGCCGCGCCGGCGTGACTCCGCCCGGGACATGCAGATGGAGTAGGAGCGGCGCACGTCCTCACCGTCGATCTCGGCGCGCAGGGTCAGGTGCTGGCCCGGCTCGAAGTCGAAGTCCGCCCGCAGCTCCTCGGGCACGGCGAAGGTGAGGGCCACGGCCTGCTCGGTCAGCCGCTCGACGGCCGTGACCTGCAGGTCGTGGAACACGGCCCGTCGTCGGGTCGGGCGGCTCAGGGTGACGCTCACGCGTGGTCTCCTTGGGGGCGACAGGACTGGACAGGCGGCCGGACCACCGGCACCGGCCCGGGTCAGATGGGCTTGAACTCCTCGAAGGGCTCGCGGCAGGACAGGCACCTGCGCAGGGCCTTGCACGCCGTGGAGCCGAACCTGCTGGTCTCCTCGGTCCGGTCCGAGCCGCAGTGCGGGCAGCGGACCTGACGCACGCTGAGGTCGACCGGCACGGGGCCGGCCGGACGGCCGGAGTGGGCCGCGGTGCCGGTCGGGGGCGCGATCCCGAAGCGCCGCAGCGACTCCTTGCCGGACTCGCTCATCCAGTCGGTGGTCCACGCCGGGGCGAGCCGGGTGACGACCTCGGCCCGCACCCCGTGCCGCCGGGCCGTGACCTCGATGGCGTCGGCGATCGCCCGCATGGCGGGGCACCCGCTGTAGGTCGGCGTGATGGTGACCACCGCCCGGTCGCCCTCCACCGAGAGCTCACGCACGATGCCCAGGTCGTCGATGGTGATGACCGGGATCTCCGGGTCGGGGATCGCGCGGATCGCCTGCTCCAGCGACTGCTCCGCACGGTCGCCGACCATGCCCCCCTGGCTCATCACGGTCACCAGGCAGCGCCGGGATGGCTGCGGTGGATGTGCTGCATCTCTGCGAGCAGGTAGCCCAGCGCCTCGGAGTGGATGCCGCGCCGGCCGTCGCGGGCGTGCCAGCGCGCAGGCTCGGGCTCCTCCAGGGTGGCCTGCGCGAGCACGGAGGCGACGTACTCGTGCACCTCGTCCTCGACCGAGGAGGGCAGCACACCGATGCCCCGCTCCGCGGCCCAGACGGACGCCTCGTCGTCGCTGGTCAGCTCGGCCACGTAGGGCGCGACCCGCTGCAGCGCGGCGGCCATGCGCTCGTGCGACTCCGGGGTGCCGTCACCGAGGCGCACCACCCACTGGGCGGCGTGGTCGCGGTGGTAGGCCACCTCCTTGACGGCCTTGCCGGCCACCCCGGCGAGCACCTCGTCGGCGGAGTCGACCAGCCGGACGTAGAGCGCCAGCTGGTAGCTCGCGAACCACAGCATCCGCGCCATCTCGTCGGCGAAGTCGCCCCGAGGCTGCTCCACGAGCTGGACGTTGCGGAACGACCGCTCGTCGCGCAGGTAGGCCAGGGCGTCCTCGTCGCGGCCCCGGCCCTCGAGCTCCCCGGCGTGGGTGAGCAGCGACCGCGCCTGGCCCAGCAGGTCCAGGCCCACGTTGCCCAGTGCCATGTCCTCCTCGATCTGCGGGGCACGGGTCAGCCACTCCCCGAGCCGGTGGGAGTAGACCAGCGCGTCGTCCCCCAGGCCCAGCACGTAGGCGGTGTGCAGCAGCGTGGTGTCGGTGGTCGTGGGTGTGCTCACAGGTACTCCACGTCCTCGGGCACGTCGTAGAACGTCGGGTGCCGGTAGACCTTGTCGGCCGCGGGGTCGAAGAAGGAGTCGCGCTCGGTGGGGCTGCTGGCGGTGATGTCGTCGGAGCGCACGACCCACAGCGACACACCCTCCTGACGCCGCGTGTAGAGGTCACGGGCGTTGCGCAGCGCCATCGTGGCGTCGGGCGCGTGGACCGAGCCGGCATGGACGTGGGAGAGCCCGCGCTTGGCCCGGACGAAGACCTCGAAGAGCGGCCACCCCTGGGCGTTGGCGCCGGGGGCGTGCGCTGCGGTGGTGTCGTCGCTCATGCGACCGCCCCCCGGACCTCGCCCGCTGCGTGCTTGGCGGCATACGCCGCTGCTGCCTCCCGCACCCAGGCGCCGTCCTCGTGGGCGGCCCGACGGTGCTCGACCCGCTGGCTGTTGCAGGGGCCGTCACCCTTGAGCACCCTCCAGAACTCGTCCCAGTCGATGGGTCCGATGTCGTAGTGTCCGCGCTCCTCGTTCCAGCGCAGGTCGGGGTCGGGCAGGGTCAGACCGAGCTTGTCGGCCTGCGGCACGGTCATGTCGACGAACTTCTGACGCAGGTCGTCGTTGCTGAACCGCTTGATGCCCCACGCCATGTTCTGCGCCGTGTGGCCCTGGGTGGCGGCCTCCCCCGAGTCCGGCGGGCCGAACATCATGAGGGCCGGCCACCACCAGCGGTCTGCGGCGTCCTGCGCCATCGCACGCTGCTCGTCGGTGCCACGCGCGAGGGTCCACAGGATCTCGAAGCCCTGGCGCTGGTGGAACGACTCCTCCTTGCACACGCGGATCATCGCGCGGGCGTACGGCCCGTAGGAGCACCGGCACAGCGGCACCTGGTTCATGATGGCCGCGCCGTCGACCAGCCAGCCGATCGCCCCGACGTCGGCCCAGGTGAGCGTCGGGTAGTTGAAGATCGAGGAGTACTTCTGGCGGCCGTTGTGCAGCTTGTCCAGCAGCTCCGCGCGGTCGACGCCCAGCGTCTCCGCGGCGGAGTAGAGGTAGAGCCCGTGACCTGCCTCGTCCTGCACCTTGGCCATGAGGATCGCCTTGCGGCGCAGGCTGGGCGCGCGGGTGATCCAGTTGCCCTCCGGCTGCATCCCGATGATCTCCGAGTGCGCGTGCTGCGCGATCTGCCGGATCAGGGTCGAGCGGTAGCCCTCGGGCATGGCGTCCCGTGGCTCGATGCGCTGGTCGTCCGCGATGAGGCCGTCGAAGTACTCCTGCACTGCCGAGGTGTAGTCCTCGGTCTCGGCGGCGTTGAGCGGCTCTCCGAAGTCGTTGCCGTACATACCCACCAGTATGCCGCACGAACGGGCTTCCTGTTACATCCCGTCGTCGTGTGACGCCGCAACGTCACAGCACACCGGCACACGGCGCGGCGCAGACGGCGATGACCGGGTGGAACACTGGCGGGGTGAGCCATCCGCATACCCACAGCCCCGGCCCGGTCGCCGACGCGAGCGTGCGCACCGCCCGGGCCACCGACGCACCCGCCATCGGCCTGGTCCAGGCGACGGTGTTCCGCGAGACGTATGCCGACGTGCTGCCCGAGGCGGTGCTCGACCAGCTCGAGGGGCCCCGGTTCGCCTCGGTGTGGCGCCAGTCGCTGGAACACCCACCCACCCCGGCCCACCGGGCGCTGGTGGCCTGTGCCGGCGACCAAGTCGTCGGTCTGGCCGCCCTCGGGCCCGCCGACCCCGGGGAGGCGGGCCTGCCGGAGGGCGCCGGCGAGCTCCTCGTCCTGGGCGTGCACCCCGACGCGCGCCGCCAGGGCCACGGCTCCCGGCTGCTCAACGCCACGGCCGACACCCTTCGCGCCCATGACCACCGGGCCGTGGTCGCGTGGGTCCCCGCCGGGGACGAGGCCACCCGAGCCTTCCTGGGCACCGGTGGCCTGCAGCCCGACGGAGCCTGGCGGGAGCGGGTCGTCGGTCCCGCCGGTGAGACCCTGCGGGAGATCCGCGTGGTGGCCGACCTGTGAGCGAGCGTGCCCGGTTCGCCGACCTGCAGGGGCCGGCGCTGCGGCAGGGCCTCGCCGTCGGCCTGGCGACCGGCGCCTACGGCATCAGCTGCGGTGCGCTCGGCGTCGCGGCGGGCCTGTCGGTCTGGCAGACGGTGCTCACCTCCCTCCTGCTCTTCAGCGGCGGCTCGCAGTTCGCCTTCTTCGGCGTCATCGGTGCGGGTGGGTCCCCCGTCGCCGCCGTGGCCACGTCGACCCTGCTCGGCGTCCGCAACGCCTTCTACGGCCTGCAGATGGTGCGGGTGCTGGACGTGCCGCGCTTCGTGCGCCCGCTGGCCGCGCACCTGACCATCGACGAGTCCACCGCGGTCGCGATCGGGCAGCGGGACCTGCGCCAGGCGCGCATCGGGTTCTGGGTCACCGGACTGACGGTCTTCGCGCTCTGGAACCTCACGACCCTCGTCGGAGCACTGGCCGGTGACGCCCTCGGCGACCCGCGGGCCTACGGTCTCGACGCGGCGGCGGCCGCCGCGTTCGTGGCGCTGCTGTGGCCCCGGCTGCGCGGCCGTGAGCCCCTTGCCACCGCCGCGCTCGCCGTCGTGCTCACGGTGGTGGTCGCCCCCGTCGCTCCCGCCGGGGTGCCGGTGCTGGTGGCCGGGCTCGCAGCCCTGGCCGTGGGCCTTCCCCGGCCGGCGGGGCGGGCCGTCGCATGACGCTGTGGGTGGCGGTGCTGCTGGCCTGCGTGCTCGCCTTCCTGCTGAAGCTCTCGGGCTACCTGGTGCCCGAGCAGGTCCTGGCCAGGCCCTGGGTCCAGCGCGTCACACCCCTGCTGCCCGTCGCCCTGCTCTCCTCGCTCGTCGTGACCCAGGCCCTCCTGGACGGCAGCGGCACCCTCACGCTCGACGCCCGTGCCGCGGGCGTCGTCGTGGCCGTGGTCGCCCTGGTGCTGCGGGCGCCGTTCCTGCTCGTGGTGGTGCTGGCCGCCGTGACGGCGGCGCTGGTCCGCCTGATGGCAGGCTGACGATGCGCGCACCGGCCCCCGGGCGCATCGTCGGCGTCGACGTCGCGCGCGCCCTGGCCCTGCTGGGCATGGTCGTCGCCCACACGGTGCTCGTGCGCGACGCCACGGCCCCCGGAGGCGTCGACCCGTGGTTCCAGCTGGTCGCGGGCAGGTCGGCGGCCCTCTTCGCCGTGCTGGCCGGCGTCTCGATCGCCCTGACGACCCGCGAGGCCCCGTCGGCGGCACCCTCCGTCCTGTCGGCACACCGCCGCCGGATCGCCGTGCGCGCGCTGCTCATCGCGGTGGTCGGGCTGGCGCTGGGGAGCCTGCCCTCCGGGGTGGCGGTCATCCTCACCTACTACGGCGTGCTGTTCCTGCTCTCGCTGCCGGTGCTGCGGTGGTCCTGCCGACGGCTGGCACTGCTGGCCCTCGGCTGGGGCCTGCTCAGCCCGGTGGCGAGCCTGGCCGTCCGCCCCTGGCTGCCCGCGCCGTCCTACCAGGTGCCCAACCCGCTGTCACTCACCGACCCTGTCGGGCTCGTGCTCGAGCTCGTGGTCACCGGCTACTACCCCGTCCTCACGTGGGGCACGTACCTCTTCGTCGGTCTGGCGCTGGGCCGGGCAGAGCTGCGCAGCACCCGTCTGGCCGCGAGCCTCACGGCGGGTGGAGCACTGCTGGCAGCGGCAGCTCTCGGAGTGTCCGCGGCGGTGACGCGCTCCCCCGGTGTGCGCCGCGCGCTGGTCGAGTCCTCCGGTGCGTCCGGCTGGCCGGCCCTCGACACCAACCTGCGGGAGGGCCTGTACGGCACCCACCCCACCGAGCCGCTGTGGTGGCTGCTGGTCTGGTCACCGCACAGCGGGAGCATCGTCGACCTCGCCCACACGAGCGGCACGGCGCTGCTGCTGCTCGGAGGCTGCCTGGCCCTGGCTGGGGCACTCGGAGGCTGGGGCCGCAGCGTCCTGTGGACCGTGTCCGGCGCCGGGACCATGACGCTGACGCTCTACGTCCTGCACGTGGCCGTGCTCTCCCTGCCCGACACGGTGCCGCTCAGCGACTCGACCGTCGCACATGTGCTCGGGGTCCTGGGGCTGGGTGCTCTCTTCGTGGCTGCCGGAGCCCGAGGGCCCGTCGAGGTGGTCGTCTCCCAGCTCTCCGCGGGGTCCGCCGCAGGGCCTGCCCCCCGGCGACCCCCTCCAGGGCGCCCCGCCCGCCGGGGGTGACGGCCGCGGCGCGCTCCACCGACACTCCGGGCGCAGGACAGCACCTCTCCTGTGCGGACACCGTGTTGTAACCTACGTGAACAGAAGGTGAACAGGAGGTGTACGTCATGCTCCAGCAGCGCCCGATCTCACGACCGAGCCCCGTCCTCACCTGGGTGCCGGTCACGGACATCCACGGACACGTGCACATGGAGATGCGGTGGCACGTGCCTGAGGCGTCCCGTCAGCTCGCGGTCCGCACACCGCGCACGGCCGCCTGAGGTCACCCGACCCACGCACCACCCGCACGCACAGGTGGGCGGCACGGTCCCAGGACCGTGCCGCCCACCTGTGGTGATGCCTGGGGTCAGGCGTCCGAGCCCTCACCACTGCCGGTGTCGGAGCCCTCACCCGCGCTGCCGCGGCCACGCCCGCCACGACGGCGACGGTTGCGGCGCGGACGGTCGCCCGACTCACCCTGCTCGCCGGCGTCGTCACCGGTGTCGGCGTCGGTGCCGGTCTCGGTGGCCGGCTCGGCCGCGGGCGCAGCCGGCTCGGTCACGGTGACCGGCTCGGCGACCGGGGCCGCGGGGGCCTCGGCGACCGGGGCCTCGGCTGCCGGCGCAGCCTCCTCGGCCACCACGGCGGCCAGGGAGAGCTTGCCGCGCGGGTCGATCTCCTTGAGCTCGACCTGCACCTTCTGGCCGATCGACATGACGTCCTCGACCGCGTCGATGCGCTTGCCGCCCACCAGCTTGCGGATCTCGGAGATGTGCAGCAGGCCGTCCTTGCCCGGCAGCAGCGAGATGAACGCGCCGAAGGTCGTGGTCTTGACCACGGTGCCCAGGAAGCGCTCGCCGATCTCCGGCATCTGCGGGTTGGCGATCGCGTTGACCGCCGCACGCGCGGCCTCGGCCGAGGGGCCGTCGGTGGCGCCGATGTAGACGGTGCCGTCGTCCTCGATCGAGATGTCGGCGCCGGTGTCCTCCTGGATCTGGTTGATCATCTTGCCCTTCGGGCCGATGACCTCACCGATCTTGTCCACCGGGACCTTGACGCTGATGACGCGGGGCGCGTAGGGGCTCATCTCGTCGGGGGCGTCGATGGCCTCGGTCATGACGTCGAGGATGTGCATCCGCGCGTCGTGCGCCTGGGTCAGCGCGCTGCCGAGCACGGAGGCGGGGATGCCGTCGAGCTTGGTGTCGAGCTGGATGGCCGTGACGAACTCGCGCGTGCCGGCGACCTTGAAGTCCATGTCACCGAACGCGTCCTCGGCCCCGAGGATGTCGGTGAGCGCGGCATACTCCGTCTCACCGTCCACAGTGTCGGAGATGAGGCCCATCGCGATACCCGCGACCGGAGCGCGCAGCGGCACACCCGCGTTGTAGAGCGACATCGTCGACGCGCAGACCGACCCCATCGAGGTCGACCCGTTGGAGCCGAGGGCCTCGGAGACCTGACGGATCGCGTAGGGGAACTCCTCACGCGTCGGCAGCACCGACATGAGGGCACGCTCGGCGAGCGCACCGTGACCGATCTCGCGACGCTTGGGCGACCCGACGCGACCGGTCTCACCGGTGCTGTAGGGCGGGAAGTTGTAGTTGTGCATGTAGCGCTTGCGGCTCACCGGCGACAGCGTGTCCAGCATCTGCTCCATGCGCAGCATGTTGAGCGTGGTGACACCCATGATCTGGGTCTCGCCGCGCTCGAAGATCGCCGACCCGTGCGCACGCGGGATGACCTCGACCTCGGCCGAGAGGGCCCGGATGTCGGCCAGACCGCGGCCGTCGATGCGCACCTTGTCGCGCAGGATGCGCTCACGGATGACCTTCTTCTGCACCGAGCGGTAGGCCGCGGACAGCTCCTTGTCGCGGCCGGCGAAGGGCGCGTCGTCGGTGCCGGCGAGGGAGGCCTTCATCGCTGCCTTGATCTCGTCGATGCGCTCCTCGCGCTCGGCCTTGCCGGCGATCTGCAGCGCCGCGGTGAGGTCCGCGGACACGGCGGACTCCACGGCCGCGTAGGCGTCGTCCTCGTAGTCGAGGAAGCGCGGGAACTCCTGGGCCGGCGCGGCCGCGTTGGCGGCGAGGTCGGCCTGGGCCCGGCACAGCTCGGCGATGAACGTCTTGGAGGCCTCGAGGCCCTGGGCGACGACCTCCTCGGTGGGAGCCTGCTTGCCCTGGTTCTTGACCAGGTCCCAGGTGGCCTCGGTGGACTCGGCCTCGACCATCATGATCGCGACGTCGGGGTTGCCGTCACCGTCGCGGTCCTCGGAGATGAGCCGGCCCGCCACGACCATGTCGAAGGTGGAGCGGGCGCCGTCACTGAAGTTGGGGAAGGCCACCCACTGGCCGTCGATCAGCGAGACCCGCACTGCACCGATCGGTCCGTTGAACGGGAGACCGGAGATCTGGGTGGACGCGGACGCGGCGTTGATCGCCACGACGTCGTACTGGTGGTCGGGGTTGAGCGACAGCACCGTGATGACGACCTGGACCTCGTTGCGCAGGCCCTTGGCGAAGGTCGGGCGGAGCGGACGGTCGGTCAGCCGGCAGGTGAGGATGGCCTCGGTCGAGGGGCGACCCTCACGGCGGAAGAAGCTGCCGGGGATCTTGCCCGCGGCATACATGCGCTCCTCGACGTCCACCGTCAGCGGGAAGAAGTCCAGGTGCTCCTTGGGCTGCTTGCTCGCGGTCGTCGTGGACAGGAGCATGGTGTCCTCGTCCAGGTATGCGGTGACGGCGCCACCGGCCTGGCGGGCGAGACGCCCGGTCTCGAACCGGACGGTGCGGGTGCCGAAGCTGCCGTTGTCGATCGTGGCTTCGGCGAACGTGATCTCTGGACCCTCCATCGGGTCCTCCTTTTCTCTCATCTCTGCGCGCGGGACATCGTCGTTGTGCCCGGCTGTGTCCTTCTGTGGTGACCCGCGGTGCGGGCCGGTGACGGGACGTGCCCGTCATACGCAGGAAGAGCGACCCCCGGACGGTTCCGGGAGTCGCTCCCCTGCGTGGCTCAGCGGCGCAGACCGAGGCGCTTGATCAGCGCTCGGTAGCGCTCGATGTCGGTCTCCTCGAGGTAACGCAGGAGACGCTTGCGTCGGCCGACCAGCAGCAGCAGGCCGCGGCGGCTGTGGTGGTCGTGCTTGTGCTCGCGCGAGTGCTCGGTGAGGTCGCGGATGCGCTGGGTCAGCAGCGCGACCTGCACCTCCGGCGACCCGGTGTCGCCCTCGGTGGTGGCGTACTCATCCATGATCTGCTTCTTCACTGCAGCGTCCAGCCCCATGGGCGACTCCTTTGATCTCGTTGCGCGGCGCGCCTGGGCATGTCCACCAGGGCACTCTGGGTCCGCGGCCGTTCGGACGGCATCGCCCAATCTAGCAGCGCGGCGAGGCAACACCCCAATCCGTCGCCCACCGAAACTGGAGTGCGACACATCTCCCGAGCCCCTTGTATCACAGTGTGACCAGGATCACTCTCGGAGGAGTGGGAGCGCACACGGGCCTCCCACCGACTCGAGGAGCACATCATGAAGCACAGGAAGCGCGCGATCGCGGGCCTGGCTCTGGCGTCCCTGCTGGGAGCCACGGCCGCCGCGGCAGCGGACCCGGGGGTGAGCCCGGCCAGCGTGGACGAGGCGCTCGACCCCGGCGAGAGCATCACGATCACCAAGACGGTCACGACGCCGGAGGTCCCGCCCAAGCCCGACATCGTCCTGCTGGTCGACCACACCGGCAGCATGGGCATCGCGATCGACAACGTCAAGGCCAACATGGCCGACATCATCACCGCCGTCGAGACCGCGCAGCCGGACGCCCAGTTCGCCGTCGCCATCTACTGCGACATCGGTGAGCCGGTGCCGCCCTATGAGGTCATCCAGGACCTCACGGACGACGCCGCCACCGCCGTCGCCGCGGTCGACGGGATCACGTTGTGCAACGGCGGCGACGAGCCCGAGGCGCAGCTGCCGGCCCTCTACGCGTTGGGCGACGGCGGCGGCGAGATCTCCTACCGCGCAGACTCCTCCCGCGTGGTCGCCTGGTTCGGCGACGCGCCGGGCCACGACCCACGGCTGGACATCACCGAGGCGGACGCCACGCAGTCACTGGTCGACGCCGGGGTCAAGACGCTGGCCATCAGCGTCGGTTTCGATGGGCTCGACGCCACCGGTCAGGCCACCCGCATCACCGCCGCCACCGGGGGCAGCTTCTTCTCCGGTGTCGGCGCCGACGCGGTGGCCGACGCCATCCTCGATGGCCTGACCAACCTGCCGGTCGAGGTCGCCGGCTCGCCGACGTGCGACGAGGGACTGTCGGTCGAGCTCGACCCGGCGTCCCAGGTCGTCACCAGCGGTGACGACGCCGTCTTCGAGGAGACCGTCACGGTCGCGGCCGACGCCCCGCAGGGCACCACGTTGACCTGCGAGGTCGACTTCACCATCGACGGCCAGGACGCCGGCCCCGCCTTCACGCAGACCATCTCGGTGGACGTCAACGACGTCACCCCGCCGACGGTCAGCTGCGAGCAGGGCCCGAACCCCGCGGGCATGATCCTGCCCGAGGAGAGCGAGGCGGGCTTCTTCAGGATGGTCGCCGAGGACAACGTCGACGACTCGGTCGAGATCACGGTGTCCGACACCGGGTCGGACGCCGAGTTCGGCCCCTATGCCTCGGGCACGACGTTCAAGCTCACCCAGGCTCCCGGCGCGAAGCCGAGGGTCACCGCCTTCACCGGCGAGGTGGAGTGGCACTTCCGTCTCAAGGGTGACGCCGAGCTGTCGGCGACGGACGAGGCAGGCAACACCGGGACCGCCCTGTGCGAGGTGCCGCCGCACGACTGATCCCTGAGCACCACCACCGCACCATCGGCGCCACCCCCGACCGGAGAGTCGGGGGTGGCGTCCTGTGAGGCGTATCACAGGACCGTCGCGGGTCTCTGGAACAGCATCACCACAGCGGACTCGCCTCCGCTGGACTCTCACCCCTGTGAGTCACCCAGAAGAACCGGGAGGGGCCCGCCCTCCCGACCCGTGAAAGGTAGGACACCATGAACATGCTCAACGGCATGGTCGCCCAGGACATGGCCGCGGAGCGGGACCGCAACCTCGACCGAGCAGCAGAGCTCGACCGGCGCGCCCGGAACCGTCCGCAGTCCGACATCGTCCTGAGCCGCAGCCGGCGCCGCCGGCTCGGTCTGGCAGCACTCCGCCGCTGGGTGGTCCACCCGGTCCCCCAGTGACGTCACCTGCAGGACACCCGGACCAGGATGCTCCCCCTCACCTCCGAGGGGGAGCATCCTGCGTGTGAACGGGGGCGCGTTGGGCCGGCGGGATGGGAAGGTGGACCCATGGCAACCCTGGAGACCTTCCCCGAGGACTGGCAGACCGCCCTGTGCGTCGCCGCCCACCCCGACGACCTGGAGTACGGCATCGCGGCCGCCGTTGCGCGCTGGACGGCCCAGGGCAAGACCGTGACCTACCTGCTCGCCACGCGTGGCGAGGCCGGCATCGACGGGATGCACCCGGACGAGGCCGCACCGGTCCGCGAGCAGGAGGAGCGCGAGGGCGCCGCCGTGGTCGGCGTCGACGCCGTGGAGTTCCTCGGCCTCACCGACGGCACCGTCGAGTACGGTCTGCCGCTGCGCCGGGCGCTCGCCGGCGAGATCCGGCGCCGCCGACCCGACGTGGTGCTGGCCGGGACCTACCGTGAGACCTTCGCCGGTGGCGGGCTCAACCAGGCCGACCACCGTGCTGTCGGACTGGCCACCCTGGACGCGTGCGCCGACGCCGGCAACCGGTGGATCTTCACCGATCTCCTCGACGCGGGCCTCGAACCGTGGTCGGGGGTCAGGTGGCTGGCCTTCGCGGGGTCACCCGAGCCGAGCCATGCCGTCGACGTGAGCGACACCTTCGAGTCGGGCGTGGCCTCCCTGGAGGCACACCGGCGGTACCTGGACGCGCTCGGCCCGGAGTACCCCACCCCCCGCAGGCTGCTCGAGATGATCCTGGGGTCCCAGGACGACCCGGAGCTGGGTGAGCACACCCTGCGGCTGGAGGCGCACCAGCGGTGACGCCGCCGACCGGGCTCCGAGGACGTGGCGCCTACGTGCGTCGCTGACAGTTGGCGCACCAGAAGAGGTTGCGGCCGGCCACGACGGCGGTGCGGATCGTGGACCCGCACCTGAGGCACTCCTGGCCGGTCCGCTTGTAGGCGTAGTAGCGCCGTGGCCCGGGGCACGGCTGCACGCCGCGGGCGAGCTGCGCCTCGACCCGGTCCACCTGCTCCTTTACCGTCAGGATCCGTCCGCTCGCGACGCCCAGCGGCATGAGCCGGACCAGGTCCTCCCAGATCGCCTCCCAGGTCTGCCGCTTGATCCGCTGCCCGGGGTGCATCGGCCCGACCCGGTGCCGGAAGAGGACCTCGCTGCGGTAGACGTTCCCGACGCCCGCCAGCACCTTCTGGTCCATCAGCAGCTCGGCCACGGAGCGCCGCCCCCTGCGGACCATCGCCCAGGCGCGGTCCGGGTCGGCTTCGGCACGCAGCGGGTCGGGGCCCTGGCGAGCGATGACCTCGGCGACCTCGTCGGGGGTGCGGGTGGCGCAGACGATGGGCCCGCGCAGGTCGGCCACCGACCCGGCGTCGGCCAGCCGCAGCCGCACCTGGCCGCGCGCCGGTGGCTCCGGTTCGCCTTCCGGCACCGAGGTCACCGTGAACCTCCCGATCAGACCGAGGTGGACGTGCAGGCGCCGCTCCCCGGCGAAGTCCACGAAGAGGTGCTTGCCCCAGGCGTCGGCCGACTCCAGCACGGCACCGTCGAGCAGCGCCGCGCCGTCAGCGAACCGGCCCTGTGGGCTCGTCACACGAGGGGCACGGCCGGCGAAGGCGCTGCTGAGGTCACGCGCCAGGCGATGGATGGTGTGTCCCTCGGGCATGCCCCCATCGTCGCCCAGGGCGCGCGAGGGGCGGACGCCGGGGTCAGCCGGTGTTACGCAGGCCGGCGGCGACCCCGTTGACGGTGATCAGCAGGGCACGCTGCAGCTCGGCCTCGTCCTCGCCGGCGTCACCGTCGCGCAGCCGGCGCAGCAGCTCCACCTGCAGGTAGGAGATGGGGTCGAGGTACTGGTCGCGCACCGCCAGCGAACGCTGCAGCACCGGCTGGTCCTCCAGCAGCGCGTCCTTGCCGGTGAGCTGCCGGAGCTCGTCGACGGTGAGGTCGAACTCGGCCCTGACCGCGTCGAAGACGTGCCGCAGCTCCTGAGGCACGAGGGTGTCGACGTAGTGTGCCGCCACCTCCAGGTCGGTCTTCGCGACCGTCATCTCCACGTTGGACAGCACGGCCGCGAAGAAGTGCCACTCGCGCAGCATCTCGGAGAGCGCCTCGCCGTGACCTGCCTCCCGGGCCGCGCGCAGCCCCGAGCCGACGCCGAACCAGCCGGGGACGATCTGCCGGGTCTGGGTCCACCCGAACACCCACGGGATGGCGCGTAGCCCCTCCAGCCCCTTGCCGGTGTCGGGCCGCTTGCTCGGCCGCGAACCGATGTTGAGCGCGCCCAGCTGGTCCACCGGGGTGGCCGCGACGAAGTAGGCGGGCAGGTCGGGGTTGTCGATGAGCCGGCGGTACGCGGCATACGCGGCGTCCGAGGCGAGGTCCATGACCTCACCCCAGTGCTGCAGCTGCTCGGTGGACGACCTCGGGTCCCGGTGCAGGGCGGTGGCACGCAGCACGGCCGCGAGGGACAGCTCGAGGTTCTCGTAGGCCAGCGCGGGCAGGGAGTACTTGTCGGAGATGACCTCACCCTGCTCGGTGAACTTGATCTCCCCCTCCAGCACGCCCGGGGGCTGGGCCAGGATCGCGTCGTAGGTCGGTCCGCCACCACGACCGACCGACCCTCCCCGGCCGTGGAACAGGCGCAGCCGCACACCGTGCCGGTGGGCGACGTCCCGCAGCGCCCGCTGGGCACGGTGGATCCCCCACTGGCTGGTGAGGACGCCCGCCTGCTTGTTCGAGTCGGAGTAGCCGAGCATGACCTCCTGCACGTCGCCGCGCAGGCGGACGACCGTGCGGTATGCCGGGTCGCTCAGCAGCGCGTCGACCAGCTCGGCGGCTCCACGCAGCTCGTCGATCGTCTCCAGCAGGGGCGCGAAGCCGACGTGCGCGAAGGCACCCTCCCCCGACCCGTCGCCGTGCAGGTCGACCAGCCCCGCCTCCCGGGCCAGCACCGCGGCCGCGACGACGTCGTCGGGGCCCTGCGTCATGGAGATGATGTAGGTCTCGACGACGTCGGGGCCGTAGGTGGTGACCGCGCGGCGGATCTCGTCGAACACCGCCAGGGTCTGACCGCGGTCGGCGGCGCGGACCAGCAGCGGGCGCCGGGACGCCAGCTCACCGGTGAGCACCGCCCAGCGCTCGTCCCGGTCCAGGTCGGCATAGGGCCGCTCGAGCCCCCCCACGGCGTCGAGCATCCCGCCGACCGCCTCGTGGTGCTTCTCGGCGTGCTCGCGGACGTCCAGCGTGGCCAGGTGCAGGCCGGTCCCCGACAGGGTCTGGATGGCACGGGCCATCCGACCGTCGGCCACCAGCGACCCGCCGTGCTCGCGCAGCGACTCGGCCACCAGGCGGAGGTCGGCGACGATCTCCGCGGCACTGTCGTAGTCGCGCCCCGGCTCGTGGGCCGTGCCTGCGTCGACCCGGCGGCGCGTGTTGAGGAGCTTGGCCTTCACGCAGGTCAGCTTGAGCCGGTAGGGCTCGGCGGCGTTCAGCTCCTTCACCCGCGGGTCGAGACCGGGGAGGTGGTCGAGGTCCTGCTGCAGCGACTCCAGCAGCTCGGGGGTGACCTCCACGACGACGGTCGAGCTGGAGATCTGCGACGTCAGCACGTCCACGAGCGCCAGCGCCACCTTCACCGCGTGCTGGTGGTGCAGCCGCAGGACGTCCGCGGTGACGGCGGGCGTGACATAGGGGTTGCCGTCGCGGTCGCCACCGATCCAGGAGCCGAAGCGCACGGGCGTGCGGCCGGGGTCCATGGTGACGCCGTGCTGCGCCAGCAGGTCGGCCAGGTCCCCCAGCAGGTCGGGCATCGTCGCGGTGAGCACCTCGTCGAGGTAGTACATCGCGTTGCGGGCCTCGTCCATCGGGGTGGGCCTGGCCTGCCGCAGCTCGTCGGTCTGCCAGATGAGGTCCACGAGCTCGGCGAGCCGCCGGTCCTGTCTGCGGCGGGCCACGCTCTCGGGGGCGGTGTCCTGGGCGAGCTCGTCGGACAGGTGCCGGATCTTGGTCAGCACCGAGCGGCGGCTGGCCTCGGTCGGGTGCGCGGTGAACACCGGGCGCACGTCGAGCTCGGCCACCGTCGCGGCGAGCAGGTCGGCTCCTCCCGCAGCCACGATGTCGGCGACCGCGGTCGTCAGCCACCCCTGGTCCTCCGGTCGGGCCGCCAGGGTGCGCACCCGGTGCACCTGCTCGGCCGCGTTGGCCAGGTGGAAGTAGGCCGCGAAGGCACGGACGAGGTCGGTGGCCTGGTGCAGCGGCAGCCCGGCGAGGACCTCCCGGACCTCTGCCGCCGCAGCCTCGTCGCCGGCCTTGCTCTCCTTGGTCGTGAGCCGGACCCTCTCGACGCGGTCGAGCAGGGTCTGACCGTGGTGGCGCACCAGGGACTGTCCCAGCAGGGTGGACACCCGGCGGACGTCGGCGCGGAGCTCGGGGCTGATCGGATCCTGGTTCACGCAGGAAACCCTACCGAGCCTCGTGTAACGCCCAGGTTGCCCGGCCAGGCCTCACCCGGTGCCACGCAGACCGCGCCACCCCGCCCAGACGACCTCGGCAAAGAGCACCCCCACCGCCGCAAGGGGCTGCACGAACGCCAGCACAACCGCCCCGGCGGTGACCGCAGGCAGAAGGTACAGATGGTGTCTGCGGTGGCGGTCGAGTCCATGGGGAGGACGGCCGGGGTGATGCACGGAGACGTCGCGCTGGACATGGCGAGCCAGCGCTCCGACCGCCAGGGACAGCAGCCCCACGTTGACCGCGAAGGCGACAGTCGCCCACGGCTCGGCGATCCGCCCCGTGCCCACCGCATCATCAGTGAAAGGCATGAGCTGGGAGAGCCCTCGGGGGTCTCGGCAGTCGTCGCTGCCCATGAGGGCGGGGCCGCCTTCATGGCCGACGGGTACGCACGAGCCAGTGGCCGCTTCGGTGTCTGCCTGGCCATCGGCGGGCCGGGCGTCGCCAACATGGTCGGCCCCCTGGCGGCGGCGTACGCCGACGAGTCCCCGGTGCTGTGCATCACCGGTCAGGTGCCCACTGCATGGGAGGGCCGAGGTGCGTTCCAGGACGCCAGCCCGGCCGGGATGGACGACATGGCCTTCCTGCGGCCGGTGACGGCCTACGCCCAGGAGGTCGTCAAGGCCGGTGACGTCGCGCACCACCTGCACGTGGCGCTGCGCACCATGCTCGGCCTGGAGCGCCGACCGGTGAACCTGTCACTGGCGAAGGACATCCAGAAGCGCAGAGGTCCACGACACCTACCGCCCGCTGACCGACGCCACCGTGGACCCGCCTCGTCTGGTCGACACCGCCGCCGTGGCCGCGCTGGCGACGACCATGGCCGAGCACCAGAACATCGTCCTGCTGTGTGGCAACGGTGCCGTCCAGTCAGGGGCCTCCGAGACGCTGGTCGCCTTCGCGGAGCGGTTCCACCTGCCGGTCGCGACGACCCTGCGCGCCAAGGGCAGCTTCCCGGAGGACCACGACCTGTCGCTCGGGGTGTTCGGCTACGCCGGCACCCGGCATGCCACAGCCGCGCTGCTGGGCGGAGAGGCCGACCTCGTGGTGGTGCTCGGCTCGAGCCTCAACCAGCGCGACACCATGGTCTGGAGCGAGAGGCTGCGTCCCGACGGAGGGATCGTCCAGGTCGACCTGGACCCGACCGTCTTCGGTCGCAACTACCCCGTGGACCACACCGTGGTGGGCGACGTGCGTGCCACCCTGGAGGTCCTGCTCGCCGACACCGGACTCGCCACCGCCCTGGAGACCGGCTCCCAGCACCGGCAGCGCTGGCTGGACAGCATCCAGGTCCAGGACCGCCACTACGACAGCGACACCCAGAGCAGCGACCAGGTGCCGATCCATCCGGCGAGGGTCGTCGCAGACCTGAGGGCCGTGGCCCCACACAGCACGGTGGTCCTCGTCGACTCCGGCGCCCACCGGGCCTTCACCGGCCACCACTGGGACGCCTACCGGCCGCAGGACTACCTGTCGTCCACCACCCTGGCACCCATGGGCTGGGCCGTCGCAGCGGGCGTCGGCGCCCAGGTCGCCCGGCCGGGGGACCCGGTGGTGGTCGTCACCGGAGACGGCTGCATGCTCATGCACGGCATGGAGGTGCAGACGGCCGCCGCCCATGGGCTCCCGGTCGTGTTCGTCGTGCTCAACAACTCGGCTCTCGGCAACGTCTACCTGCGCGCTCGCACGATGAGTGACTCCGCCGGGGCGCTGGCGACGCTGCAGACCCATGACTGGGTGGCCTTCGGCCGGTCGCTGGGAGCAGACGGGCTGCGCGTGGAGGACCCTGCCGACCTCACCGCGGCCTTCGAGCGGGCCTTCGCCGCATCCGGGCCCTTCGTCCTGGACATCCGCACGGACCGGGACGCCGCGACCCCCATCACCGCGTGGACCGAGGCCGGCCGCGAATGGATGGAGGCACACTGATGGCTCGCATCCCCCCCGCGACCCGCGAGGTGCTGGACCCTCACGGGCAGGAGATCTACGACCGGCTCGCCGGGCCGCGCCACGGCCTCTCCGGTATGTACCAGGTGCTCATGCACCATCCGGACCTGGCCGCCCACGTGGGGGACCTGGGCGGCTTCTTCCGTTTCGGCTCCACCCTCCCCGGGGACATCCGTGAGCTGGCCATCATGGCGACGGCACGCAGCCTCGGGACCCCCTTCATGTGGGAGAAGCACGTGCCCTTCGCCGAGGCGGAGCAGCTGTCGAGCGCGTCGGTGGAGGCCGTGCGCACCGGTGACCCGCTCACCGCCGACATCCCGTTGGCCCACAAGGCCGTCTGGGAGCTGGCCCGCCACATCGCCGCGCAGGAGGTGGTCCCCCCCGACCTGCAAGCACTGCTCGAGGGCGAGTTCGGCACCCAGGGTCTGGTCGAGATGGTTGCGGTGTGCGGGTTCTACCGGTTCATCGCCACGATCGCCGTCTCGTTCGACGTCCCCCTCCCCGACGCCGGCCCACAGCCCTTCTGACCATGGTCACCGCCCACGCCTCCCACCCCCATCTGCGTGCGGCGCACACCGCCCCCTCGGAGAAGAGATCCCTGTGATGGAACGCCTACCGGTGCACACGACTCCTGACGGCCTCGAAGGCGAGGCGCTCGAGGTCTTCACCGAGATCCAGCAGAGCCGCGGCATGGTCGTGGGAGCGCTGGCCGCCCTGCTGAACAGCCCGCCATTGGCGCGGCTGGTCTCGGACATGGGTGCCTACATACGCTTCCACTCCGTGCTGGAGCCGGAGGTGCGCGAGCTGACCATCCTGGCGGCACTGCGAGAGACCGACTGCGAGTTCGAGTGGTCCTTCCACGAGAAGTACGCCCTCGAGGCCGGCGTGTCCCAGGACACGGTCGACGTCGTGAAGTACGGGCGTGACCTGCAGGGCGTGCCTGCAGCGCACGCAGAGGTCATCCAGGTCGTGCGCGAGCTGCTGCGCCGCAGACAGGTGGCCCCGGCCACCCGCCAGGCGCTGCTGGACAGGTACGACGACCAGACGGTCACCGAGGTCGTGGGCCTGACCGGCTACTACGCGCTCGTCTCCCAGGTCCTCAACTTCTGGCAGCTCCCGGGACCGGACGGCGCACCATCCCTGCCCCGACGACCAGTGAGTGGCTGATGATCAACCTCAACTCGACCAACCTCGACATCACCGACCCCGACCTTCGGTCCTCGTTCAGCGACCTGCAGGGCGGCATCCTCAAGAGCCACGGCCGCGACGTCTCGCGACATGTGTTCGTGCGCTTCCATGACGCGGAGCTCGCCCGTACCTGGGTGCGCTCCATGGCGGAGAGTGTGACCTCTGCCCTTCAGCAGCACGAGTCGGCGGTGGAGTGGAAGGCGACCGGCAAGGAGCATCTCTTCACCTCCCTCATGCTGAGCGGCGACGGCTACCGCGCTCTCCACGTGGACCAGGCGAGAGCTCCCCGGGACAAGGCGTTCACCGCCGGCATGAAGGACCTCGACCAGACCTACAACACCGCTCCCCGCGGGGATCACAAGCCGACCGCCAACCCCCTGGCGGACGACCCGCAGGACTGGGAGGAGGCGTTCCGGTCCGAGGTCCACGCGCTGGCTCTCTTTGCCTACGGCAGCGACGGGCACGACGACGACGAGGCGGCGGCAGCGGTCGACGCAGCAGTCAAGGAGCTCGCCGCCGCGCTGTCGGGGGGAGCCGGCGAGATCGTCTGCGTGCAGAGCGGACACGCTCTGCGCAACGACATCGGCCAGGTCATCGAGCACTTCGGCTTCACCGACGGCGTCAGTGACCCACTGGTCCTCAAGTCCGACCTGGACCGTGCCTACGCCAACGGCGGCTTCGAGCACTACGACCCGAGCATCAACATCGGCGGCGTCATCGTCCCCGACCCCGGCGGCGGTCCGGACGCCTATGGAAGCTTCGTGGTCTACCGGAAGCTGCAGCAGAACCTGCGGGGTTTCGCTGACCACACCGCACAGATGGCAGACGCGCTGGGCGTCGACCGAGACCTGGCCGGTGCCCTGGTCATGGGCCGGTTCAAGGACGGCACCCCGGTGGGTGAGCAGAGCGTCCCCGGCTGGCGCAACGAGTTCAACGACTTCAACTACGACGACGACTGGACGGGCCTGCGGTGCCCACTGGCCAGCCATGCCCGACGGTCCAACCCTCGTGGTGACACCTACCGCAGGTTCGGGTCACCGGAGACGATCGAGCGGAGCCGGCGCATCGTGCGACGCGGCATCAGCTACGGCACCCCCGACCTGGACCCCCCGCAGGAGTGGACCGACACCGGCCTGCTCTTCCTGTGCTACCAGGCCAACATCGAGGACCAGTTCATCTTCATCCAGCACACCTGGTGCAACAACCAGGACTTCCTGGAGGACGCCGTGGGCAGGGACCCGGTCGCCGGCCAGTGCCCGGCGGACGAGCAGCGCAACCCGCAGGTGTGGCCCACACAGTGGGGACGGCCGCACTCCGAGAGGTCCTTCGAGTTCGGCGACCACGTCCGCATGCGCGGCGGTGAGTACTTCTTCGTGCCCAGCCTCTCTGCGCTACGGACCATGTGAGGTCTGCAGCACCCGACGCCGCTCGCTCCGTCACCGTTCGCGCAGGACGTCCCAGATGCGGCGGGCGGCGGGCGCGGCGACCTCACCGCCGATGCCGCCCTGCTCGACCACGACCACGACCGCATACCGCGGGTCGTCCACCGGTCCGTACGAGGCGTACCAGGCGGTGGAGCGACGCCCGAACGACTCGGCCGAGCCGGTCTTGCCGGCGACGGGGTAGGACTCCAGGTCGAAGCCCGCGAAGGCCGGCGCACCGGTGCCGTCGGTGTTGACCCCCTCGAGGCCGCGGCGGACGACCTCCAGCGCCCGCTCCTCCAGGAAGACCTCCCCCGCCGGCCCCGGCGCGAACGTCTCCAGCTGCTCGCCGTCCGCCGACCGGACACCGGAGGCCACGTGCGGGGTCACCAGGGTGCCTCCGTTGGCGATGGCGGCATACACGACTGCCATCTGCAGCGGGGTGACCGACAGGTCACCCTGCCCGATCGAGAAGTTGGCCGCGTCGCCCGGCCGGTACTGCCAGCCGTCGGTGCAGCTCTCGCGTGCCAGCTGCTCGAGGAACTGCCGCCGCTCGGTGTCGCTCTCCTCCGGGTAGCCGGACTCGGCCCGGGCGCACGACTCCTCCCGGGTCGCCTCCCAGTAGCCGCGCTTCCACTCCCGACCGGGCACCAGCCCGGCCACCTCCCCTGGCAGGTCGATGCCGGTGGGCCGCCCCAGGCCGAAGTCCTGAGCCAGCAGCACGTAGGGGTCCCGGAGGTCCTCCTCCTGGTCCAGTCCGCCCAGGTCGCGCCAGGTGTCGTAGGCCCAGCGGTAGAAGACGGTGTCGCAGGACACCTCCATGACCCGCTGCAGGTCGAGGTCGCCGTAGGCCCGTGACTCGTAGTTGGTGAACCGCTGACCGGAGATGCTCACCGCGCCGGGGCACGGGTAGCTGCCGTCCGGGTCGACCCCCGAGGCGAGTGCGGCCGGCAGGGACACGACCTTGAACGTCGAGGCCGGCGGCAGGGTCTCCCCCAGCACGCGGTCCGAGAGGGGCTCGCCCCGGTCAGCGTCGGTGAGCGCGTCGAGCTCGGCCTGGGTCACACCGCGCGCCCAGACGTCCGGGTCGTAGGTCGGCCAGCTGGCCGCTGCAGTGACCGCCCCCGTCTGCACGTCGAGCACCACCGCAGCCGCCGAGTCGGCCGGCCAGTCCTCCTCCCGGGACGTCTCCACCGTGTCGGCCAGGACCTCCTCCACAGCGGCCTGGACCTCGGGGTCGAGGTGGGTGAGCAGGTCGGCCCCCGGGGCCGGGGGGGTGCGTGTGCGCAGGCCGGTCACGACGCCACGGGGGTCGACCGTCAGGGTGGTGCGACCGGGGGTGCCGCGCAGCACGTCGTCGTAGGTCGCCTCCAACCCGTCGCGACCCAGGAGGTCCTCCGCCGTGAGCGTGCCCTCGGAGGCCTCCACCTCGGTCTGGACGGGACGGCCGAGGTAGCCCAGCACGTGGGCGGCGTTGACCAGGTCTGCGGTGTGGTCCCGCACCGGTCTGGTCTCCACCGCGACACCCGGGAAGCGCTCCGGGTCCTCCAGCACGGCGAGCGCGTGCAGCGGGTCGACGTCGTAGGCCACCGGCACCGGGCGGTAGGGCGAGCCACTGAAGCACGACGGCACCGGCGGTGCCCCCGCCGTGCCGCAGAGCCGGGTGCGACCCCACACCTCCTCCACGGGCCTGCGCAGCGCGACAGCCAACGCGACCATGAGCCCACGTCCCTCGTCAGGAGCCTCGAGCAGCACCTCGGGCTCCACCGCGACGACCGTCGTGGCGACGTTGCCGACCAGGGTCGTCCCGTCCGCGGCCAGGATGCGGCCGCGCACCGCGGGGGTCATGACCTCCCGGGTGCTCTCGACGACAGCCTGGTCCACGAGCTCCGGGTGCTCGACGAGCTGCCACTGCACCAGACGGCCCAGCAGGACGGCTCCCAGCACGAGCACGACGGCCATCAGCGCCCAGACCGGGCCGACTCCGAGGCCGCCCCGTCCTGCCGTCAGGCCCATCCGCGCACCGTCCACCATCGCTCGAGCGCCACCAGCAGCGGCAGTGCCACCACGGCCACCACCGAGGTCACCAGGAGTGTCCACAGCAGGTCACCGGGCGCGGCAAGCCCCACCCCCGCGGCCGAGGCCGTCCCCCGCACCGCCAGCACCGCCGCCGCACCGACCACCGTCGCGACCAGCGGCACCAGGGGCGACCACGCGGCATACCGTCGGGCCGTCCCGACCAGCGCGCCCGCACCTGCGTAGACCAGCGCTGCGCTGCCCAGCACCTCCGTGCCCGGTGGCGCCAGGTCGACCAGCCAGCCGCCGGCCAGGCCGACCAGCGCACCGGTGACCGGCCCGTGCAGCAGCGCGGCGGCGGCGACGACGAGCACGACCAGGTCGGGGCGGGCAGGGACCACCCAGGGGGTCAGGGCGGGCAGCAGCACGGCTGCGAGCAGCAGCACGGCGCGCCCCAGGACGCTGGGGAGGTGGCTCACGGTGGGCCCTCCGGCACGACGACGCCGACATGGTCCAGGCGGTCCAGCGGGGCGAGCGGGGTGACCTCCGCGGTGCTGCCCAGCCGGCCGTCGTCCGGGTCCACCGCCGTCACCCGACCCACCAGCACGTCGGCGACGTACGGCCCCGCGCCGGGGCTGCCCACCGTGCGGACCTCGTCCCCCACCGCCACCGGTGCCTCCCCCAGCACGGTCAGGGTGAGCGCGCCGAAGGGTCGCACGGGCAGGCCGGGGGCTGCCCGTGCGTCGAGGGCGCCCAGGACCCGGTCCTCGCCCACCCGCACACCGGGCACGACCCGCGGGTCCCCCAGCAGGGCCACGTCGGCCGTCGTCGCCGTCGTGGACACCACGCGGCCCACGAGCCCCTCTGCCGCGACCACGCTCCGGTCGGCGCGCACGCCGTCGTCCTCGCCGCGGTCGATGGTCACCTCCCTCGCTCCCACTGGTGCGGAGCCGGCGCTGACGCCGACGACGCGCGCGAGCACCAGCTCCTGGGTCGCCGGCGCGCTCTCCTGCAGCTGGAGGCGTCCGGCGAGCGCGTCGCGCTCGGACCGGGCACGGTCGAGCAGCATCAGTGCCTCGTCCCGTTCCGCCCGGGCCCTCGCGGCCCCGCCCGTGGGCCACTGGACGACGCTCTGGACGGGGCCGAGGGCGGTGGCACCGAGGTCGACCAGGGGGGAGGTCCACTGCGGTCTGGCGAGGTCGACGACCAGCACGAGGGAGGTCACCACGAGCAGGACGAGCAGGAGCCGGCGCACCCCGTCACCACCGCTGCGGGGTGACGAGCAGCCGGTCGAGCGCGCCCACATCCTCGACACACGCGCCGGCCCCGCGGATGACTGCACGCTGGGGATCCTCCGCGACGCGCACCGGCAGACCGAGCTCGCGGTGCAGGCGCTGGTCCATGGCGCGCAGCAGTGCTCCCCCGCCGGTCAGGACGGCGCCGCGGTCGACGAGGTCGCCCGCCAGCTCCGGCGGACACAGGTCCAGCACCTCGACGACCACCTCGACGATGCGCGCCAGGACCGGCTCGACCATCTCGCGCACCTCGGTCGAGTCGAGCGTGACCGTGCGCGGCAGCCCGGTGCTGAGGTCCCGCCCACGCACACGGGTACGCAGCACCTCCGGCAGGGGTGCCGCAGCTCCCACGGTGAGCTTGATGTGCTCTGCGCTGCGCTCCCCGAGCAGCAGGTCGTGACGGGCCTTGACCCCGGCGACGACCGCCTCGTCGACCGCGTTGCCGCCCACGCGCAGGCTGCGCGCGTTGACGACCCCACCGAGGCTGATCACGGCGACGTCCGTCGTGCCGCCCCCGATGTCGACGACCAGGCAGGCCGAGGCCTGGTGCACCGGCAGGTCTGCGCCGATGGCAGCGGCCATCGCCTCCTCCAGGACGAAGACCCGGCGCGCACCGCACCGGATCGCGGCGTCCTCCAGGGCCCGCCGCTCCACGGGCGTGACACCGCTCGGCACACACACGACCATCTGCGGCCGCAGCAGCCGCGAGGGGCTGACCCGGGAGACGAAGTGGCGCAGCATCTGCTCCGTCAGGTCCGCGTCGGTGATGACCCCGTCGGAGAGCGGACGGCGGGTGAGCACCGCCGCCGGGGTGCGCCCCACCATCTCGTATGCCGGGGTGCCGGCTGCCAGGAGCCGTCCCGTCGCCGCGTCGAGCGCCACGACGGTGGGCTCGTCCAGGACGATCCCACGGCCGCGCTGGTGGACGAGCGTCGTGGCCGTGCCGAGGTCGACCGCGAGGTCACGGCCGAGCAGCCTCGTGCTCCGTCGTGTGCTCACCCCGCGATGGTACGCACGGGCCCTGCCACGGGCACCGTGGCTCGGCCGGGAGCCACCGCACTACAGGTGAGCCGGTGTGGCTCGGTCACCCGGTCGGTGACGGAGACCTCGAGGCGCTGGTCACCCACGGCCAGCACGACCCGGTGCGACATACCGTCGGTCCGGGAGCCCACGGGCTGGACGGCCCCCCATGGCAGCGGCCCACGCTGCTCGTGCGCCGCGACCACCGCCGCCTGGACGGCCGGGGCGTGACCGGTCACGCCGCGCAGGTGCGCCGTGAGCGGTGCCCCCTGGTGGTGGGCGGTGACGGCCTCGACCGCGGAGTCCGGGTCGAGCCCGCCGTACATGACGCCGTCGGGCAGCACGACGAGGTTGGCGGCGAAACGGTCACCACCGGTGTGCGAGCACTCCCACGTCGCCTCCGGCCAGGCCCGGGCCAGGTCGGCTGCCACCGGGCGTCCACGCACCGCACAGCAGACATCCTTGCGCCCGTGGGTGCACACGAGCAGGAGCTCGGGAGCGCGGCCCGCCGGACGCAGCGGTGCACGCGCGGGGCCGTGTGCGGCCAGACCTCGCAGCAGGTCCGCGGCGGCATGCAGGTCGGTGTCGTAGGACCAGCTGCCCCAGGTGACCGGTTCCGGGGCGCCGGCGTCGACGACGCACCACGCCCGCTCCAGGCACACCGGCGAGCTGCGTCGGCCGGGGCGACGGATGAGCATGATGCGGGCGCCGCTCATCCCGGCGGCCGCGGCCAGGTCGTCCTTGACAGCGACATCCAGCCGCATCCCCTCGAACGCCTGGGGGGCCCAGCCGCCGTCCTGCTCCAGCAGCAGCCAGCGACGAGCCGGCGGCGCCGTGCCCACGAGCGGGTCACCGCGCAGGCGCGCGTCGTCGGAGCAGCGGAAGTCGGTCATGGTCGCTCAGGCTACGTCGTCGGCCACCACGATCCCGTGCCGGACGAGCAGCCGGACGGTCTCCACCGCCTGGTGCTCGTCCTCGTCCAGGTCACCGACGCGTGACGGCCCGCGAGCCTCGAGTGCCTCGAGCACGGCGCACACCCTGGACGGCATACGGACCCGGCCGGCACGTGACCGGACCACCACCTCGTCCCCGTCCCCGGGGATCGTCTCCAGCATCAGGTGGTCGCGCAGCCGCACCAGGGTGGCCGCGCCGACGGCCTGCACCGCCTCCAGCTGGGCCAGCGGCGCGACCGGCTCGGGCCGCTGCGCGGCGCGGGCACGCCCGGTCAGCCAGGCGGCGACCGCCTCGTCCGGCACGTCGCCGACCGCTCGCAGCAGGGCCTGCCGGGCCAGGGCCACGTCCTCGGCCAGCGACCCGTGGGGCTGCACCGGCAGGGAGGCCCGCACCCCCGCGTCCTCACGCAGCCGGGCTCGGGCCTGGTCGATGAGACCTTCCGCGAGGTGGTGCCGGGTCCAGCCGTGGACGCCGATCGTCAGGTGGATGCTGACCCCGCCGAGCGCCTGCGCGGAGTGGATGAAGCCACGCGGCAGGTAGAGGCAGTCGCCGGGCTGGAAGGTCTCCTGCAGGTGCGCAGGCAGCGCCGCGGCGGCCTCGACCTCGGCCCGCCGGTCTGCCCAGGGCTGGTCACGCAGGGGGGCGTCAAGCACCGGCTCGCGGACGGCCCAGCGCTTGGCACCGTGGATCTGCAGCACGAACACGTCGTGGACGTCGTAGTGGTCACTGAAGCCTTGGCTCTGCGGCGGCGTGACGTAGGCGTTGACCTGCACGGGATGCCCGAGGTCGGCGGCCAGCTGCTGGCTCAGGTCCACGACGGGCCCCCAGGTGCGGTGCAGGGCCTGCAGCACGATCGTGGCGCCGTCGGCGAAGAGCGCCATGACCTTGTCGTCGCTGACCTGGTCGCCGATCCCAGCTCCGACACCGCCCCCGGTCGTGTAGGAGGACTCCGGCAGTGTCGTGCCGTTGCGCGCCATCCGGATGAACGGGGTGCGCAGCCCACGACGAGAGAGCAGCTCGTCGACCGCATCCGTGGAGAACAGGTCGGCGAAGTCGTCACCGCCACGCTGCGCCGCCCTTGTCAGGAGGGCACGCCTCCCCCAGGACTGCGCGGCGAAGCCGGCAGCGTCGTCGCCGAGCAGCCGGGTGAGGGCCGGGGAGCCGGCCCCCACCCGCTGGTCAGCCGTATGCGGTGCGCTCACTCAGTGAGCCCGGTGCGCGCCGCCGTCGGCAGCGCCGTCAGCACCACCATCGGCACCACCATCGGCACCACCGTCAGCGCCGCCGCCATGGGCACCACCGTCGGCCGGACCGTGCCCCGCAGCGCCGTCAGCACCACCATCGGCACCACCATCAGCGCCACCGTCGGCACCACCATCGGCACCACCGTCAGCGCCGCCGCCATGGGCACCACCGTCGGCCGGACCGTGCTCCGCAGCGCCGTCAGCACCACCATCGGCACCACCGTCGGCGCCACCATCGGCACCACCGTCAGCGCCGCCGCCATGGGCACCACCGTCGGCCGGACCGTGCCCCGCAGCGCCGTCAGCACCACCGTCGGCACCACCGTCGGCACCACCGTCAGCGCCGCCGTCGGCACCACCACCCTGGGCACCACCGTCGGCCGGACCGTGCTCGGCCATGGCCGCTCTCACGTTCGTGGCGTCGATGATGTCTTCCTCGTTGTAGGGCTTCTCGCGGCTGACGTCGCCCTCGTTGGTGAGCTCCTCGGTGCTGACGTCGTCCTCGTTGGTCGGCGTGGGCTGCGCGTCGTAGGTGTCGTCGTGGTTCCTGGGATCGGTCATGGGAGCCTCCCTGAGTCGTGACGTGCCGGACGTCGGCGTCCCGGCATCACCTGACTGTCTACACGACCTGCGGCGACGTGCAACCGCAGGGTCCCGTTCCCGCCGAGGTCAGAGGCTCGGGAACCAGATGGCGATCTCGCGGGCCGCCGACTCCGGCGAGTCCGAGCCGTGCACGATGTTCTGCTGCACCTTCAGGCCCCAGTCGCGCCCGAGGTCGCCGCGGATCGTCCCCGGAGCGGCCGCGGTCGGGTCCGTGGCCCCCGCGAGGGAGCGGAACCCGGCGATGCACCCCTGTCCCTCGACGACGGCGGCCGCCACCGGCCCGGAGGACATGAACTCGACGAGGGGCCCGTAGAAGGGCTTGCCCTCGTGCTCGGCGTAGTGTCGGGCGAGCTGCTCGGGGGTCGCCTGCACGAGGGCGAGCGCGGCCAGGGTGTAGCCCTTGGCCTCGATGCGGCGCAGGACCTCCCCGGTGAGGCCCCGGCGGACGCCGTCCGGCTTGACCAGGACGAGGGAGCGTTCGGGCTGCTGGGTCTGATCGGTCACGGGCTGCAGCCTAGCGAGCCTCGAGCGCACCGGTGCCCAGCAGCGCGAAGAGCAGCAGCGCCAGGACGATGCGGTAGATGACGAAGGGCGTGAAGGTGTGGGTGGAGATGTAGCGCATGAACCAGGCGATGACGGCCAGCGCGACCGCGAAGGCGATGCCCGTCGCCACGAAGATGGGCCCGTAGGCGGGCGTCGCGGGGTCGTCCGAGATCTTGGCGAGCTGGTAGAAGCCGGAGCCGAGGACCGCGGGGATGGCCAGCAGGAAAGAGTACCGTGCGGCGGCCTCACGCTTGTAGCCCATGAACAGGCCGGCGGCGATCGTGCCGCCGCTGCGGGAGACCCCGGGGACGAGGGCGAGCGACTGGGCCAGCCCGAAGTAGATGCCGTGCTTCCAGGTGAGGGACTCCAGTGGCCGCTCGTTGCGGGCGAAGCGGTCTGCGGCGTAGATGACCAGCGCGAAGACGAGCAGCATCGAGGCCGTGAGCCACAGGTTGCGCAGGTCGGTCTCGATCCAGTCCTGCAGCGTGTAGCCGAGGACGGCGATCGGGATGGAGCCGACGATGACCAGCCAGCCTATCCGCACGTCGGGGTCGCTCTGCGGCACCTTGCCGACGAGCGCGCGCGACCACTGGGCGATGATCCGCACGATGTCGCGCCAGAAGAAGACCAGCACGGCCGCCTCGGTGCCGAGCTGGCTGATGGCGGTGAAGGCCGCACCGGGGTCCTCTCCCCCGATCAGCTGGCCGACGATGGACAGGTGTGCACTGCTGGAGATGGGCAGGAACTCGGTGAGCCCCTGCACCAGGCCCAGCACGATCGCGGTCAGGTAGTCCACCGGCGTCAGTCGTCCTTCGTCGTGTCGTCGGTCTGCGGTGCGGCTGCGTCCGGCGCAGCACCTTCCTCCTGCTCGGCCAGGAAACGGGCCGTGAGCTCGTCCATCTTCTGACCCTGGGACAGGCACAGCCACCACAACGCACCGAAGACCACGGCGACGATCGCCATGGCGGGCAGCACCACGGCCGTGGCCAGGGTCAGCCCCTGGCACAGCCAGCCCAGCCAGATGCCGGCACGCCGCCGCAGCAGCCCCGAGGTCAGCACGCACAGCAGCGCCAGCGCGATGCCGCCGTAGAGGTAGGTCGTGGCGAGGCCCTCGGGGTCGCCCTCGGTCACCTCGAACTGCCGCGCGACCAGTGCGCCGAAGAAGACAGTCATGCCCTGTCCCACGAGCGTGGTCGCGGCCAGCCGACGGGTCATCTTGCCGGGGGTCCCTGAACCCCCGGTCAGCGCGGCCAGGCTCATGTGCCGGTCACGCCGAGGAGCATGCGCACCTCCGCCGCCGTCACGACGGAGCCCGTGGCAAGCACGGCCCCGGTCATGCCACCGTCGTCGGCCAGGCCGGCAGCGGTGTCCAGCGCGTCGGGCAGGTCAGGGACGACGCTGACCCGGTCCTCACCGAAGTAGGCCACGGCGATCTCCGCCAGCCGGTCAGGGCGGATGGCGCGGGGCGAGCTGGTGCGGGTGACCACGACGTGGTCGAGCACCTGCTCGAGCAGCCCGACCATCGTCTCGGCGTCCTTCTCCTGCATCACCGCCAGCACCCCGACCAGCCGGCCGAACGTGAACGACTCTCGGACAGCCTCGACGAGGGCGGTGACCCCGGCGGGGTTGTGCGCTGCGTCGACGATGACGGTGGGGCTGCGTCGCACGATCTCCAGCCGGCCCGGCGAGGACATGTCCTCGAAGGCCGTCCGGACCACCTCGTCGGTCAGCGGCTGCTCACCGCCGCCGACGAAGGCCTCGACGGCGGCCACCGCGAGGGCTGCGTTGTGCGCCTGGTGGGCACCGAACAGCCGCAGGAAGAGCTCGCGGTAGTCACCGGACAGCCCGCGCAGGGTGAGGAGCTGGCCACCGACGGCCACCTCCCGCTCGAGGACACCGAAGGAGATCCCCTCGGCCTGGACGGTGGCCCCGACCTCGTCGGCGCGGTCCAGCAGGATCTGCATGACCTCGGGCTCCTGCACCCCCACGACCGCGATCGCGCCCTCCTTGATGATCCCGGCCTTCTCCGTGGCGATCGCCTCCAGGGAGTCGCCGAGGAGCCGGGTGTGGTCGATCGCGACCGGGGTCACGACGGCCACGTCGCCGTCGGCGACGTTCGTCGCGTCCCAGACCCCGCCCAGACCGACCTCGACCACGGCCACGTCGACCGGCGCGTCGGCGAAGGCGGCGTAGGCCACAGCGACCAGCACCTCGAAGTACGTCATCCGCGGGCCGTCCTCGGCCTGCGAGCGCTCGTCGACCATGTGCACGAACGGCAGCACCTCGTCGTAGGCGTCGAGGAACCGCTGCTCGTCCACCGGTTCGCCGCCGATGACGATGCGCTCCCGCACGTCGTGCAGGTGCGGGCTGGTGAACCGGCCGGTGTTCAGACCCATCTCACGCAGCAGCCGCTCGACCATGCGGGTCGTCGACGTCTTGCCGTTCGTGCCGGTGAGGTGGACGACCCGGAAGCTGTGCTGCGGGTCCCCCATGAGGTCCATCACCTGGCGCACCCGCTCCAGGGTGGGCTCGACGACGTTCTCCGGCGAGCGCTGCAGGATCTCCTCGGTGACCAGCGCCATCCGCAGACGCAGGTCGTCAGGGGTAGGGGTGCTCATGATGCCACCGCACTGACCAGCAGCTGGACGGTGCGGCCGCCGTCGAGCTCCGCCTCGCTCGCATGGGCCGTCCCACGGGCCGGCGGCAGCGGCGTCCCGGCCCCGGCGGCCCCGAACTGCACGGTGAGGGTCTCGCCCATGATGAGCCCCTGATGCTCGGTGGCCGCCTGCCAGACGTCGTCGTCCCCGACCACGGTCAGGCTGATCCGGTCGGTGACCTGCAGCCCCGCGTCCCTCCGGGCCTGCTGCACAGCGCGGATGAGGTCACGCGCCAGTCCCTCACGGGCGAGGTCGTCGGTGACCTCGGTGGACAGCACCACGAAGCCGCCACCGGGCAGCATCGCCGTGGCCTGCGTGCCGGCCGACCCACCGCCGACGACGGTCTCGAGGGTGAACTCGCCCTCGACCAGCGGCAGACCGCCCGCGGTCACGGTGCCGTCCTCGGCCACCGACCAGTCACCGGACTTGCTGCCCCGGATGACGGTCTGCACGTCCCGACCCAGGCGGGGCCCGGCGGCACGCGCGTTGACGGTGAGCCGCTGCTCCACCCCGAAGTCGGAGGCGGCCGCGTCGTCGAGGTCGAGCACCTTCACCTCGCGGACGTTGACCTCGTCCCGCACGATGCCGGCCAGCGGGGCCAGGCCCGCGGCCTGCCCGGTCACGACGGTGAGCGACTGCAGCGGCAGGCGCACCCGCAGGCGCTCGGCCTTGCGCAGCGCCTGCGTGGTGGAGCAGACCGCGCGCACGGTGTCCATGGCCTCGACCAGCGCATGGTCCTCCGGCAGGTCCTGTGCCACGGGCCAGTCGGTGAGGTGCACCGACTCGCCGCCGGTGAGCCCACGCCATACCTGTTCGGTGGTGAGCGGCAGCAGCGGCGCGCTGATGCGGCACAGCACCTCCAGCACCGTGTAGAGGGTGTCGAAGGCGTGCTGGGCGCCGTCCTCACCCGCACTCGTCGTGCCCCAGAAGCGCGGCCGGGAGCGGCGGATGTACCAGTTGGTCAGCACGTCGACGAAGCCGCGCACCGAGTCGCAGGCACCGGCCACGTCGTAGGCGTCCATCCGGGTCTCGACGTCGAGCACCACCTCGCGCGTCTTGGCCAGCAGGTAGCGGTCCAGCACGTCCGGGGAGTCGGTGCGCCAGGAGGCCTCCCGGCTCTCGGCGTTGGCGTAGAGCCCGAAGAAGTACCACGCGTTCCACAGCGGGATGAGCACCTGGCGCACGCCCTCGCGGATGCCCTGCTCGGTGACGACCAGGTTGCCGCCGCGCAGGATCGGGGAGGACATGAGGAACCAGCGCATCGCGTCGGCGCCGTCACGGTCGAACACCTCGCGCACGTCCGGGTAGTTCTGCAGCGACTTGGACATCTTCTGCCCGTCGTTGCCGAGGACGATGCCGTGCACGAGGCAGGTGGAGAAGGCCGGTCGGTCGAACAGCGCCGTCGCCAGCACATGGAGGGTGTAGAACCATCCCCGGGTCTGCCCGATGTACTCCACGATGAAGTCGGCCGGGAAGTGGTGCTCGAACCACTCCGCGTTCTCGAACGGGTAGTGCACCTGGGCGAAGCTCATCGACCCGGAGTCGAACCACACGTCGAGGACGTCCTCGACCCGGCGCATGGTCGACCGGCCCGTGGGGTCGTCGGGGTTGGGCCGGGTGAGCTCGTCCACGAACGGCCGGTGCAGGTCCGGCTCGCCCTGGGCGTTGCGCGGCAGCCGGCCGAAGTCGCGCTCGATCTCGGCGAAGGACCCGTAGACGTCGATGCGCGGGTAGGCCGGGTCGTCCGAGCGCCACACCGGGATCGGGCTGCCCCAGAAGCGGTTGCGGGAGATCGACCAGTCACGGGCGTTGCCGAGCCACTTGCCGAACTGGCCGTCCTTGACGTGCTCGGGCACCCAGGTGATGTCCTGGTTGAGCTCGACCATGCGGTCCTTGACGTCGGTGACGGCGACGAACCAGCTGGAGACGGCCTTGTAGATCAGCGGCTGCCGGCAGCGCCAGCAGTGCGGGTAGGAGTGGTCGTAGGTCTCGCGGCGCAGCAGCACCGTCCCCTCGGTGACCGACCCGGTGTCGCCGGACTCCCACGTCTGGGCCTTGAGGTGCTCGATGATGTGGCTGTTGGCGTCGAAGACGAGCATGCCGGCGTACTCGGTGACCGGTGCGGTGAACGCGCCGTCGGGGCCGACCGGCATGACCGGCTCGATGCCCTCGCGGTCGGTGACCAGCTTGTCCTCCTCACCGAACGCGCCCGCGCTGTGCACCAGGCCGGTGCCGTCGGTGGTGGTGACGAAGTCGGCCTCGACGACCCGGTGCGCCCGCGCGTGGCCGGCGTAGTAGGAGAAGGGCGGCGTGTAGGAGCGTCCGACGAGGTCGGCGCCCGTGAGGTGCTGGACGACCTCGGGCTCCTCCCCCAGCTCGCGGGCGTAGGCCGACAGGCGGGCCTCGGCGATCACGTACCGCTCGCTGCGGCCGGTGACGTCGGACTCCACGACGACGTAGTCGATCCCGGGGTCGACCATGACGGCCAGGTTGGCGGGCAGCGTCCACGGGGTCGTGGTCCAGACCAGGGCCAGCTCACCGGTCTCCAGGCGCAGCCCGACGGTGACCGCAGGGTCCTGGCGGACCTGGTAGACATCGTCGTCCATGCGCAGCTCGTGGTTGGACAGCGGCGTCTGGTCGTTCCAGCAGTAGGGCAGCACGCGGAAGCCCTCGTAGACCAGCCCCTTGTCGTGCAGCGTCTTGAACGCCCAGATGACCGACTCCATGTAGTCGGGGTTGAGCGTCTTGTAGTCGTGGTCGAAGTCGACCCAGCGGGCCTGGCGCGTCACGTAGTCGCGCCAGTCGTCGGTGTACTTGAGCACCGACTCCCGGCACTTGGCGTTGAAGGCCTCGATGCCGAGCTCGACGATCTCGTCCTTGGTCTTGATGCCCAGCTGGCTCATCGCCTCCAGCTCGGCGGGCAGCCCGTGGGTGTCCCAGCCGAAGCGGCGCTCCACCCGCTCGCCGCGCATGGTGCGGTAGCGCGGGACGAGGTCCTTGACGTAGCCGGTGAGCAGGTGCCCGTAGTGCGGCAGGCCGTTGGCGAACGGAGGACCGTCGTAGAAGACGTACTCCCCCGAGCCGTCGGTGCCGGCATCACGCTGCTCGACGCTTCTGACGAAGGTGCCGTGGTCGGCCCAGTGCGCGAGCACGCTCTGCTCGATCTCGGGGAAGCGCGGTGAGGGGGTCATGCCCTGGCCGGCGGTGTCGACCTTGGGGTAGGTCATCGAAGCTCTCCTGGTGCGCTGCGGTGGTGTGCTGCGTGCCACGAGGACGACACGTCGGGCGCGCCGCGGTACCACCTCGCTTGCCGTCCGCCACACCGGTGTCCCGGCGGTGACGTGCGACCGCTTCGTTCGCGGGCTGTGACGGGCCCACCCGTCCGGTTCTACTGGGAGCGCACGGCATCCCTGTGAGGCATGTCGTGCGCGCTGTTCTTCCGGAAGGCTCGCCGCTGATGACGGCTCAGACGCCAGGTGCCACAGCATACCTGCCCGTCCACCCCGTCCAGGCGCCCCGTGGGCAGGCAGAAGGGCCGGGAGCACGTGGCTCCCGGCCCTTCCAGCACCCCGTCCCGCTGGACGGAGAATGTGGGTCAGATCTGGTCGGCGGGGATGTCCTTCTCCTCGTCGCTCAGACCGAGCTGGGCCAGACGGCCGCTGTTGCGGTCGGCGATGTACTCGTTCATCTCCCGCTTGATGGTCGGGAGCAGGAAGTACACCCCGAGCAGGTTCACGAAGCCGCAGACGAACAGGAACGCGTCGGCGAACGAGAGCACCTCACCGAAGGTCAGCACGGAGCCGATGACGGTGAAGCTGAGGAAGACCGCCTTGTAGATGAGGTTGGAGGTCGTCGACTCACCGAACAGGTAGTTCCACGCCTTGTTGCCGTAGTAGGACCAGGTGATGAGGGTCGAGATCGCGAACAGCGCGACCGCCACGGCCAGCACGTAGGGGAACCAGCCGATGACGCTCTCGAACGCGTCGGAGGTGACGGCCACGCCGCCGCCGTAGTTGTAGGTGGAGTCCTCCGCCAGTGCCTCGCGGGTCTCGTTCCAGAACGCCGTGTCCGCGATGACGATGGTGAGAGCGGTCATGGTGCAGATGACGACGGTGTCGATGAAGGGCTCGAACAGAGCCACGAAGCCCTCCGACACCGGGCGGCGGGTCTTGACCGCGGAGTGCGCGATCGGGGCGGAGCCCAGACCGGCCTCGTTGGAGAAGGCGGCGCGCTGCAGGCCGACGATCAGCACACCGATGAAGCCACCGGTGAGAGCGTCGGGGGCGAAGGCGCTGGAGACGATGGTGCCGATGGCGGAAGGCACCTGCGTGATGTTGCCCAGGATGACGATGAGGCAGGCCAGCACGTAGACGCCACCCATGAAGGGCACCAGGGTCGAGGTCACCCGGCCGATGGACTTGATGCCACCGATGATGACCAGGCCGATGATCGCGGCAAGCACGAGACCGAAGACGAAGGCGGCGCCCGGGTTGGCGAGGAAGCTGTCGTCCTGGCCGCCGGTCACCTCGATCGCCTGGGACAGCGTCTGGTTGGCCTGGAACATGTTGCCGCCGCCGACGCCGAAGAAGAGGATGGCGACCGCGAACAGGCCGGTGAGACCGACCGCGAGGAACTTCGGGAACTTGCTGAAGGCGACCGGGAGGTACTTGAACGGGCCGCCGGAGACGGTGCCGTCCTCGTAGACCGTGCGGTACTTCACGCCGAGGGTGCACTCGGCGAACTTCGTGGCCATGCCGAGCAGGCCGGCCAGGATCATCCAGAAGGTCGCGCCGGCACCACCGAGGGTGACCGCCGCACCGACACCGGCGATGTTGCCCAGGCCGACGGTGCCCGAGACCGCCGAGGTCAGCGCCTGGAAGTGCGGGATCTCGCCGGGGTCGTCAGGGGAGGAGTACTTGCCGCGGATGACCTCGGTGGCGATCTTGAGGCCGCGGAACTGGATGAAGCCCAGGTAGATGGTGATGACGATGGCCGCGATGAGCAGCCAGGCCACGATCCAGGGCATGGGGAACCACTCGGGCGACCAGAAGATGATCGTGTTGGCCCAGTAGTTGACATCGGTGAAGGCCGAGTTGACGGCCTCCTCGATACGGGCGAGCGTGCTTTCCTCGCCGACGACGCCGTCTTGCAACGGGAGAATCACGGGGTGCATGAACATGTCGCTACCGAACCGTGGCGTGGGCCACACGGCAAGCACCCCACCACATACGTGACCAAACCGTGACCTCCGGTCGGGAACCATACTATACCCCCACCCGTATATGTCGTCGTGTCCGCAGCCCGACCTGCACCGACCCACCCGGACGGTCTGGGAGAATGCCGCGCATGACCCACGACGTGCCCTCCGGACCTCGCCTGCGCCCGATCACCCTGCCCGACCGTCCGACCGTGGACGGCCTGGAGCAGACCTGGTCGGGCGTATGGGCCGAGCAGGGCACCTACGGATTCGACCGCGCGGCGGCCCTCGCGGCACCCCGCGAGCGGCTCTTCGTGATCGACACGCCGCCGCCCACGGCCAGCGGGTCACTCCACGTCGGCCACGTCTTCTCCTACACGCACACCGACTGCCTGGCCCGCTACCAGCGGATGACGGGGCGCACCGTCTTCTACCCCATGGGCTGGGACGACAACGGCCTGCCCACCGAGCGCCGGGTGCAGAACTACTACGGCGTGCGCGGGGACGCCACGCTGCCCTACGACCCGCACTTCGAGCCGCCCCTGCGTGGCAGCGACGACCCCGCCGCCAAGGCCGCCCGCGTCCAGGACCAGCAGCCGGTCTCCCGCGCCAACTTCATCGAGCTGTGCAACGAGCTCACGGTCGTGGACGAGGAGAAGTTCGAGCAGCTCTGGCGCAAGCTCGGGCTGTCCGTCGACTGGTCGCTCACCTACCGCACGATCGACGACCGCTCACGGGCGGTCTCGCAGCAGGCCTTCCTGCGCAACCTCGCCCGCGGCGAGGCCTACCAGCAGCAGGCCCCGGGCCTGTGGGACGTGACCTTCCAGACCGCGGTCGCCCAGGCCGAGCTGGAGGCGCGCGACTACCCGGGCGCCTACCACCGGGTGGCCTACCACCGCCCCGACGGCAGCCCCGTGCACGTCGAGACCACGCGTCCCGAGCTCATCCCGTCCTGCGTGGCCCTCGTCGCCCACCCCGACGACGAGCGGTACGCAGACCTGTTCGGCACCACGGTCACCTCCCCGCTCTTCGGTGTGGAGGTGCCCGTGGTCGCGCACCCGCTGGCCGAGATGGACAAGGGTGCGGGCATCGCGATGTGCTGCACCTTCGGTGACCTCACCGACGTGACCTGGTGGCGCGAGCTCGACCTGCCCAACCGCTCGGTCATCACCCGCTCCGGGCGTCTGCAGGCGGAGGTGCCGGAGTGGGTGGCCGGCGGCCCGGGCGAGCAGCTGTATGCCGAGGGGCTGGCGGGGCGGACCGTCTTCGGTGCCCGCGAGGCCGTCGTGGCCGCGCTCCGGGAGTCCGGCGACCTCGACGGCGAGCCGGTGAGGACCCAGCGCAAGGCCAACTTCTACGAGAAGGGCGACAAGCCGCTGGAGATCGTCTCGACCCGCCAGTGGTACATCCGCAACGGCGGCAAGGACACCGAGCTGCGGGACGCGCTCATCGCCCGAGGCGAGGAGATGGACTTCCACCCCTCCTTCATGCGCACCCGCTACAACAACTGGGTCGGCGGTCTCAACGGTGACTGGCTGATCAGCCGGCAGCGCTTCTTCGGTGTGCCGATCCCGGTCTGGTACCCGGTCGACGCCCACGGCGACGTCGACTTCGACCACCCCCTCACCCCGTCCGAGGACGAGCTGCCGGTGGACCCGAGCAGCCAGGCGCCACGCGGCTACACCGAGGCCCAGCGCGGACAGCCCGGGGGCTTCACCGGCGACCCGGACGTCATGGACACCTGGGCCACCTCCTCGCTCTCCCCGCAGATCGCCTCCGGGTGGCCGGTGGGCGGCCGCCCCGACGGTGAGCTGGGCAACGACCGCGACCTCTTCCGGGCCACCTTCCCGATGGACCTGCGACCCCAGGGCCAGGACATCATCCGCACCTGGCTGTTCGCGACGGTCGTGCGCGCGCACCACGAGCACGGCTCGCTGCCGTGGCAGCACGCCGCCGTCAGCGGGTGGATCCTGGACCCCGACCGCAAGAAGATGTCGAAGTCCAAGGGCAACGCCCAGACGCCGGAGGGGCTCCTGGACGCCCACGGCTCGGACGGCGTCCGGTACTGGGCGGCCTCGGGTCGCCTGGGCACCGACGCAGCGTTCGACGAGGGACAGATGAAGGTCGGCCGTCGTCTGGCGATCAAGGCGCTCAACGCCAGCAGGTTCGCTCTGTCGATGGGGGCCTCCGAGGACGGCACCCTGCCCGCACCGGAACCGCTGCAGACCCTCGTCACCCGGATCTGCGAGCCCCTGGACCGGGCGATGACCGCCGGGCTCGCCCAGGTGGTCGAGACCGCCACGACGGCATATGAGGCCTTCGACCACACCCGCGCGCTGGAGGTCACCGAGACCTCCTTCTGGACCTTCTGCGACGACTACCTCGAGCTGGTCAAGGAGCGCGCCTACGGTTCGGCCGAGGGTCTCGACCCGGCCGCCACCGAGTCCGCCCGGGCTGCGCTGCAGGTGGCGCTCGACGTCTACATGCGCCTGCTGGCCCCGGTGCTCGTGTTCGCCACCGAGGAGGTCTGGTCCTGGTGGCACACCGACTCGGTGCACACCCAGCCCTGGCCGACGGCCGCCGAGCTGGCACCGGCCGTCGAGGACGCGGACGCGCGGATGCTCGACGTCGTCGGCCGGGCGCTGGCGGGGCTGCGCAAGGCGAAGTCCGAGGCTAAGGTCAAAATGCGCACCGAGATCTCCGCGGCCACGGTGCGGGCGCCGGAGGCCGACCTCGCACTCGTGCGCCGTGCTGCCGGTGACCTGTGCGCTGCCGGCAAGGTCTCAGGCGACGTCGGCTACCAGGTCGCCGACGTCCTCGCCGTGCAGGACGTCGCCCTGGTGACAGACTGACGTCATGAGGAGCAGGGGGCAGGTGGCCGTCGCCGTCCTCGCGACCGCGCTGGGCCTGCTCCTGCTGCTCTGGGGCGCGGCCTCGGGCGACCCGCTGGTCGGCCCACCCACCGGGGACACCGCCGAGCTGCCGGTCGCCGAGGAGCCGCCGGTCCTGCCCGAGGAGCCACCGCCGCCGGAGGACCCGGTGCCGGTCGAGGACGGTGAGCCCGAGCCGGTCGAGATGAGCCTGGACTGGCTGGTCGTCCTCGGGCTGGCCGCGGCCCTGCTGCTCGTCGGTCTGCTGGTGCGTGCCCTCCTGCGGCGTCAGGAGGACGAGGTCGAGACCGTGCACCTGGACCCCGAGCTCGACATCCTGGTCGAGGCCACCTCCGCCCCGTCCCGCGCCGCAGCCCTGGTCGAGGGTGAGCCGCGCAACGCCGTCGTCGCCTGCTGGGTCGCGGTCGAGGACGGCGTGGCCCGGGCGGGTCTGGACCGCTCCCCCGCCGAGACCTCCCTGGACCTGGCCCGCCGGGTGCTGGGCACCTGGGAGGTCGACGAGGCCGCCGTCGAGGCGCTGGCGGGGCTCTACCGGGAGGCGCGCTTCTCACGGCATACCGTGACCGAGGCACAGCGCACCCGGGCCGTGGCGGCCCTGGACCGCATCAACGCCGACCTGCGCGACGCGGCGGCCCGGCGGCGTGCCGCAGAGGCCCGCGAGGCCGCCGACCACGCGCAGGCGAGCAGCGCCGGCCCGGGAGCCGACCCGACGGCCGGGCCCCGGTGAAGGCGTCGGTGTGGCGCGACCGCGTCGTGGCGGCAGCCACCATCTTCCTGGTGGCCGGCTCGCTGCTCTGGTACGTCGGGTCGCTGCCTGAGGAGCCGTGGCTCGCAGCGGTGGTCATGCTGCTCGTGACGGTGACCGGCGGGCTGCTCGTCTGGTCGATCGGGGACCACAGCACGGAGGCGGAGGCGGCGTCGTGGCATGTGCCGCTGCGCGAGGAGTCGGCCGTCCCCCTGGCCACCGACGACCGTCTGGTGAGACTGCGTCGGGACCTCAGAGACGCCCTGGAGCGCAGCGACCGCCCCGACGAGATCCACTCCCTGCTCTGTGACCTGACCGTCGAGCGGCTGCGTGCTGCCCACGGCATCGACGCCCGCACCGACCCCGTGGCGGCCCAGGAGGTGCTCCCCCAGGACCTCTGGCGCTACCTGACCACTCCCCCTCGTGGCACGGCGCGCCGCAGCGCCCGGCAGCTGAGCCGGGCGCTGGACCACATCGAGGCGATATGACCGGCGCCCCCGTGCGCCGTGTGGCAGGCTTCGTCCCCGATGCCCGACGCACGCACGGCGGGCGCACCCACGACGCAGGGGGAGACGAGTGAGCACCGAGGCAGCCGAGCCGACACCTGACCTCGCCGAGGTCTCCCGGGTGGCCGGCGCTGTCCTCGACGGGGTCGAGCAGGCCGTCGTCGGCAAGCGGGAGGCCCTGACCTTGGTGCTGAGTGCCGTGCTCGCCGGAGGACACGTCCTGCTGGAGGACTTCCCGGGTCTGGGCAAGACCCTGGCCGCCCGGTCCTTCGCGCAGACCCTCGGTCTGGACTTCACCCGGGCCCAGTTCACGCCCGACCTGCTGCCGGCCGACCTGACCGGCGCGTTCGTGTACGACCAGCGCAACGGCGAGTTCGTCTTCCGGCGCGGGCCGCTGTTCACCGGGCTGCTGCTCGCGGACGAGATCAACCGCACCCCGCCCAAGACCCAGTCGGCACTGCTCGAGGCCATGCAGGAGCACCAGGTGACGGTGGAGGGCCAGACCTTCGCCCTGCCCCGCCCCTTCCACGTGCTGGCGACGGCCAACCCGGTGGAGTACGAGGGCACCTACCCGCTGCCCGAGGCCCAGCTCGACCGGTTCCTCATGCGGGTGTCCTTCGGCTACCCCACGGCCGAGGAGGAGTGGGACGTGCTGCGGCGCCGCATCGCACGACGCACCGAGGACCAGCACCTCCCGGCGCTCACCGACGCCGCAGGGCTCCTCACCCTGCAGCGCGCGGTGGAGACCGTGCCGGTCGAGGACGAGATCAGCCGCTACTGCGTCGAGCTCGCCTCGGCCACCCGGCGGCACCGTTCGGTGCAGGTGGGCTCCTCGCCCCGCGGCTCCCTCGCGCTCATGATCACGGCACGGGCGTATGCCGTGGTGCAGGGGCGTGACTACGTGGCTCCCGAGGACGTCAAGGCCGTGGCGCACGCCGTGCTGGACCACCGCATCTCCATCAAGCCGGAGCTGTGGATGTCCGACACCGGCGGAGCCACCGTCGTGGAGTCCGTGCTGGCCGAGGTCCCGGTGCCCGCGGCGCGAGGTGGCGCCGCCTCGTGAGCGGCGGGCCACGCGACCGCTGGCAGCTCACTGCGGCCCACCTGCGTGCGCTGTCGCTGGCCGCTGTGCTGTCGCTGGCGGCGCTCCTGCTGCAGCGGCTCGACGTGGTGGTGCTGGCGGTTCCCTTCGTGGCCGTGGCGGCCTGGGGAGCGCTGACCCGTCCCACGGGGCTCCCCAGCACGCGCATCGCCTTCTCCCGCCTGCAGGTGCCGGAGGGCCGCAACGGCCACCTCACCGCCACGGTCGGCCCGGTCGAGCACCAGGACAGCGTGGCGATGTCGGTGTCCTCCTCCCCCTACGTGCGGCTGCGACCGGACCACGGCACGAGGGTCCGCCTCGTCGGCCAGGACAGCGAGGTCGACACCGGGGTGGCGGTCGTCGCCGATCGGTGGGGCACCCGGCAGGCCGGGCCGGCGCTCGTGGCGGGTGCCAGCCCCTGGGGCGCCTTCCGGTGGGGCCCGGTGCCGCTGCCTGCACAGCCCTTCACCGCGGTGCCGCAGGCCTCCCGCTTCGACTCCTCCGCCCCGGCGCCGCACCCCCGCGGCATCGTGGGCCTGCACCGCTCGGACCGCCGCGGGGACGGCAGCGAGTTCGCCACGATCAGGCCCTTCCAGTGGGGTGACCGGCTCAAGCGCATCCACTGGCCGCGGTCCCTGCGCACGGGTGAGCTGCACGTGACCACGACACACGCCGACCAGGACACCCACGTGGCCGTCGTCCTCGACGCGCACTACGACCTCGGGCGCTCCGAGGGGCTGAGCGGCCGACCCTCGAGCCTCGACCTGTCGGTGCGCGCAGCGGCCGCGGTGGCCGAGCACTTCCTGCAGCAGGGCGACCGGGTCAGCCTGCGGGTGCTCTCGCGCAGGACACCCACGACCGTGCGGGTCGGCACGGGACGTCGGCACTTCCTGCGCATCCTGCAGGCCCTGGCGACCGTGCAGCCCGGACCCCGGGAGGAGAACGACCCGCGACGGCTGCGCACCGGCATGCGGGCCGGCACGCTCGTCGTCATGGTCTCGGCACTGGCGTCCCAGGACGCCGTCCTGCAGGCCGCCGTGGTGTCGCGCAGCGGCCTGCCCGTGGTCATCGTCGACACGCTCGCCGAGCAGACCCACCCGCGGTTCGACGACGCCGTCGCCGAGCTGGCCTGGCGCATCCGCATGCTCGAGCGTGACCAGGAGATCCGCCGGGTCCAGGGACTGGGCGTGCCGGTGGTGCCGTGGCGCGGCCCGGGCAGCCTGGACGCCGTCCTGCGCCAGCTCACCCGTCGTCCCGCGGGGGGTGCGGCGTGATCGACAACCCGCTACGCGACGTGACCTACGAGCTGCGCACGATGAGCCGGAGCCAGATCCTGGTGCGCCTGTGCGTCGTCGGTCCGGCGGTGCTGACCGCCGTCGTGCTGGCCGTGGTCGCGGACGCCGGCGGGGCGGCCGTGGCGGGGGTCGTGCTGGCCGGACTGCTGGCCGCCGCCCTGCCGCACGGGCCCATGCCCCTGGTGGCGATTCTCTTCGTGGCCGGGTCGTGGACCGCGGCCCTCGATGCCGTGTGGCATCCCGCAGTCCTGGTCGTCGCGCTGAGCCTGCTGGTCATGCACACCGCCTGCGCCCTCGCCGCGACCGTGCCCTCGGCTGCTCCGCTGCCGGGGGGCTACTGGGTGCTCCACGGGCGACGCGTCGGGGTGGTCGCGGCCGCCACCACGGGGCTGTGGGGCCTCGCGTGGGTGATCTCAGGCCTCACGCTGCCCGGTGGCCCGGCGCCACCCCTGCTCGCGCTCACCGCTGTCGCGCTGGGGCTCGCGGCGCACTACGCCCTCGTCACCCGCCGCTGCCCCACCTGACCCCACCCCGCGTTGCTCGGGGTTGTGCACCCCATGACCGCGTTGCCTGCGGTCATGGCCCGGTGCGGACTGCCTGACCACGGGTCAGGCGGACTCCTTGCGCTGGTTGCGCTTGCGGGCGCGGGTCTCGACCTCGCGGCGCACGATCGTCGGGTTGACGTTGTCGAGGACGACCTCGTGCGTGATGACGACCCGGGCGATGTCCTCCTCGCTGGGCACGTCGAACATCACCGGCAGGAGCACCTCCTCCAGGATGGCGCGCAGGCCGCGGGCTCCGGTGCCTCTGAGCAGTGCCTGCTCGGCGACGGCACCGACCGCGTCCTCGGTGAACTCCAGCTCGACACCGTCGATCTCGAACATCCGCTGGTACTGCTTGACGAGCGCGTTGCGCGGCTCGGTCAGGATGTTGACCAGCGCGTCACGGTCGAGCGGGGAGACAGTGGTGATGACAGGGAGCCGTCCGATGAACTCGGGGATGAGCCCGAACTTCATCAGGTCCTCGGGCAGCACGTCCTCGTAGCGCTCCGCCGGGTCCTTGGGCGAGTGCAGCTCGGCACCGAAGCCGAGCCCCTGCTTGCCGGCCCGCGCCTCGATGATCTTCTCCAGCCCGGCGAAGGCACCGCCGACGATGAAGAGCACGTTGCCCGTGTCGATCTGGATGAACTCCTGGTGCGGGTGCTTGCGACCGCCCTGCGGGGGCACCGAGGCGGTCGTGCCCTCGAGGATCTTCAGCAGCGCCTGCTGCACACCCTCGCCGGACACGTCACGGGTGATCGAGGGGTTCTCGCTCTTGCGGGCGATCTTGTCGATCTCGTCGATGTAGATGATGCCGCTCTCGGCGCGCTTGACGTCGAAGTCCGCGGCCTGGATGAGCTTGAGGAGGATGTTCTCCACGTCCTCGCCCACATAGCCGGCCTCGGTCAGGGCCGTCGCGTCGGCGATGGCGAACGGGACGTTGAGCATCCGGGCCAGGGTCTGCGCGAGGTAGGTCTTGCCGCAGCCTGTCGGCCCGATGAGCAGGATGTTGGACTTGGAGATCTCGACGGCGTCCTCGCCCTTGCGTCCCTCACCGGCCTGGATCCGTTTGTAGTGGTTGTAGACCGCCACGGCAAGCGCCCGCTTGGCGGCGTCCTGGCCCACGACGTACTGCTCCAGGAAGGCGTTGATCTCGCGCGGCTTGGGCAGCTGGCCCAGCCCGAGGTCGCTGGACTCGGCCAGCTCCTCCTCGATGATCTCGTTGCACAGGTCGATGCACTCGTCGCAGATGTAGACCCCCGGGCCCGCGATGAGCTTCTTGACCTGCTTCTGGCTCTTCCCGCAGAAGGAGCACTTCAGCAGGTCGCTGCTCTCACCCATGCGTGCCACGTGCCGGTCCCTTCCTCGAAGCCGGGCTCACGGTCGACCCGCCGTGCGCCATGCCCCGACGCTACCCCGCGGCTCGCGCAGAAGACAGTCATATCTGAGGTTCCGGCGTGTGAGTCGCGCTGCTGTCCGCTGTCAGCGCAACGACGCCGGTATGCCGTTCGCACCCACCCACACACCGCGACGCCCCACCCCGTATGCCGTGGGCACAAGGGTGGGGCGTCGCCGGGGTCGGACTGCGGTCAGGGCTCGAGGGAGGCCTTGCGCGAGTCGAGCACCTGGTCGATGAGGCCGTAGTCCTTGGCCTCGGCGGCGGTGAGGATCTTGTCGCGCTCGATGTCCTGCCGGACCTGCTCGACCGAACGGCCGGAGTGCTTGGCCCAGGTCTCCTCGAGCCAGACCCGCATCCGCAGCACCTCGTTGGCCTGGATCTCGATGTCGGAGGCCTGGCCGTACTCACCGCCGGCCAGCGCGGGCTGGTGGATGAGCACGCGGGCGTTGGGCAGCGCGAAGCGCTTGCCCGGGGCTCCCGCAGCGAGCAGGACGGCGGCAGCAGAGGCGGCCTGGCCGATGACGAAGGTCTGCACGTCCGGCCGGATGTACTGCATGGTGTCGTAGATCGCGGTCAGCGCGGTGAACGAACCACCCGGGGAGTTGATGTACATCAGGATGTCCCGGTCGGGGTCCTGGCTCTCCAGCACGATGAGCTGGGCGATGACGTCGTCCGCGGAGGCGTCGTCGACCTGCACGCCGAGGAAGATGATCCGGTCCTCGAAGAGCTTGGTGTAGGGGTCCTGCCGCTTCGTGCCGTAGGAGGTGCGCTCCTCGAACTGCGGCAGGATGTAACGGCTGCTGGGACCCTGGTCGAAGGCCTGGCCACCGGCATACGGGTACTGGGGCTGCGTCATACGTGTCTCCACACTCTCGTCGGTGTCTCAGGCCTTGGCGCCGGCGTCGCCGGAGCGCTCGTACACGTGGTCGACGAAGCCGTACTCCTTGGCCTCGTGCGCGGTGAACCAGCGGTCCCGGTCGGAGTCGCGCTCGATCTGCTCGATGCTCTGGCCGGTGTGCTCGGCGATCAGCTCGGCCATCTGCTTCTTGATGTGCAGCATCTGCTCGGCCTGGATCTTGATGTCGCTGGCCGTGCCGCCGATGCCACCCGAGGGCTGGTGCATCATGACCCGGGCGTGCGGGGTCGCGTAGCGCTTGCCGGGCTCGCCGGCCGACAGCAGGAACTGGCCCATCGACGCGGCCAGGCCCATCGCCACGGTCGCGACGTCGTTGGGCACCCACTGCATGGTGTCGAAGATCGCCATCCCCGCGGTGACCGAGCCGCCCGGTGAGTTGATGTAGAGCCAGATGTCGGCCTCCGGGTCCTCGGCGGCCAGCAGGAGCAGCTGGGCACAGATCGCGTTCGCGTTGTCGTCACGCACGTCGGAGCCGAGGAAGATGATGCGTTCCTTCAGCAGGCGGTTGTAGATCTGGTCGTCCAGCCCGGCGACCGGCCGGTCACCTGCCGAGACGATCTCGGTGTTGCTCATGCGTGCTCCCTTGCTCGTGAAACGTCGGGTGCGCCCCTCGCGGGGCCTCGTCAGTGACACTAACGTCCGCCCCGCCGCGCTCACTCCCCTGATCAGGTCGTGTTCGCCCTGAGCGCACAACCGCCCACCGGCGGGTGCCGGCGGGCGGTGGTGGCGGGTCGGTGCGCCGTGGGCTCAGGCGTCCTTCGCCGTCGCCTCGTCCTCGGCGGCGTCCTGCTCGTCGGAGTCGGCGGCGGCGGAGTCCTCGACGGAGACGTCGGCAGCCGACTCGGCGGCCTCGTCGCTGTCGGTCTGGCCGTCCTCAGCCTTGTCGTCGGCCTCGTCACCGGAGCCGGGGTCGAGCTCGCTGAGGTCGACCGTGTTGCCGTCGCTGTCGGTGACCGTGGCCTGCTCCAGCACGGTGGCCAGCGCCTTCCGCCGACCGACCTCGGTGACCATGGCCGGGACCTGGCCCTGGCTGTCGATCTGCTGGGCGAACTCGTTGGGGTTCATGCCGTACTGCTGAGCGGTCATCATGATGTACTCGATGAGCTCGCCCTGGTCGACCTGCACGTTGTTCTGGGCGACGAGGGCGTCCAGCAGGAACTGGGTCTTCATCGCCTTGCGGGTCGAGGCCTCCACCTCACTGCGGTGCTCGTCGTCCTCGAGGCGGTTCTCCTTCTCGAGGTGCTCGTGCACCTCCTGCTCCACCAGGTTGTCGGGCAGCGGGATCTCGGTCAGCTCCAGCATCTGCTCCAGGACCTTGTCGCGCGCCTGCACGCCCTGCTCGAACTTCGCCCCCTGCTCCGCCTGCCGACGCAGGTCGGCCTGGAGCTCCTCGAGGGTGTCGAACTCGGACGCGAGCTGGGCGAACTCGTCGTCCAGCACCGGCAGCTCCCGCTCCTTGACCGACTGCAGGGTGACGACGACGTCGGCGACCTGCCCGGCGCGGTCACCCCCGGCGAGCGGGCTGGTGAACTCGACGGTGTCCCCGGCCGAGGCGCCGACCAGCGCCTCGTCGAGCCCCTCGAGCATGGTGCCCGAGCCGATCTCGTAGGAGACGCCCGTGACGGAGTCGATCTCCTCACCGTCGATGCTCGCGCTGAGGTCCACGGAGGTGAAGTCGCCGGCCGCGGCTGCGCGGTCGACGGAGACCAGCGTGCCGAAGCGGGCACGCAGGTTGTCCATGCGGGACTCGACGTCGGCCTCGTCCACCGTCACGGGGTCGACCTCGACGGAGATGGTGCTGAAGTCGGGCAGGTCGAAGGCGGGCACGATGTCGACCTCGGCCTCGAACTTGAGGTCCTGGCCGTCGCCCAGCGGGAGCTCGGTGAAGCTGACCTCAGGCTGTCCCAGCGGCGTGAGCTCGTTCTCCTGCATGGCCTGGGAGTAGTACTCCGGCAGGGCGTCGTTGACGGCCTCCTGCACGACGGCGCCACGGCCGAAGCGCTGGTCGATGATGCGCGAAGGGACCTTGCCCTTGCGGAAGCCGGGCACCGTCACCTGCTCACCGATGGTCTTGTAGGCCGCGTCCATCCGCGGCTTGAGGTCGGCGGAGGGGACCTCCACGGTCAGCTTCACCCGGGTCGGGCTGAGGTTCTCGACGGCACTCTTCACTGCAGGGCACTCCAAAGTCGGATCGGGGGGCACGGCTCGGTGGCCGAGGGACGAAGACGGTCAGGGCATGGTATGTCGTCGGGGTAGCCGGATTCGAACCGGCGGCCTTCCGCTCCCAAAGCGGACGCGCTACCAAGCTGCGCCATACCCCGTGCCGGCCCCGACCAGTCGACCGGTGTGGAAGGCAGTGCGGGGCGGGGGCTACACTAACGCCCCGTTGCCGGGGGAACGTCGCGGCAGCACGCGGGTGTAGCTCAATGGTAGAGCCCCAGTCTTCCAAACTGGCTACGCGAGTTCGATTCTCGTCACCCGCTCCGAGCACGGCGCAGCAGCGCCCGACCCACCCGTCGGGCGCTGCTGTCGTCGGAGGAGGGGTCGCCCGAGGGTCCCCTGCGCCGTCCCGGCTACCCGCCGGTCACTGGACATTCGTCGACAATTGGACAAATGTAATGGTCAACGGCCCGGCACCCCGACAGCGTCCCCGAGCAGAGCAAACCCACCCGATGACCTCCGCCGAGCCACTTCTGGTGAAAGGTGCTCGAACGATGGAAGACCTCGCACGCCGCCTCGGTCTGCGGACCAACGCGCACATCTTCTTCTGGTCCGCAGGCCTCATGGTCCTGATCCTCGTCGTGCTGCTGCTGTTCCCCGAGCCCATCGGCGAGGGGTTCGGCAACGGCCGGGAGTGGGTGGTCACCAACCTGGGGTGGTTCTTCATCCTGGGCGTGACGACCTGGCTGATCGCGCTCTTCTGGCTGGCCTTCAGCCGCTACGGCTCCATCCGGCTGGGCAGCGACGACGCCAGACCCGAGTACGGCAACCTGTCCTGGTTCGCCATGCTCTTCGCCGGTGGCATCGGCACGGTGCTGATGTTCTGGGGTGTCGCCGAGCCGATCTCCCACTTCACCACGCCCCCTCGCGACAACGTCGAGCCGTTCAGCGTCCAGGCCTCCCAGGACGCGATGGCCTTCTCGCTCTACCACCTGTCCCTGCACACCTGGGCGATCTTCACGGTGCCCGGCCTGGCGTTCGCCTACTTCATCTACCGCCGTGGGCTGCCGATGCGCGTCAGCTCGGTGTTCTACCCGTTCCTCAAGGAGCGCATCTACGGGCCGATCGGCAAGACGATCGACGTCTTCGCGGTGCTGGGCACCCTCTTCGGCCTGGCGGTCTCGCTCGGTCTGGGCACCTCGCAGATCAACGCCGGGCTGTCCGAGCTGCTCGGCTGGCCCGACGCCGTGTGGCCCAAGGTCGTGATCATCACCGTGCTGACCGCGGTGGCGGTGGCCTCGATCGTCGCCGGTCTGGACAAGGGTGTGCGCCGCCTGTCGAACCTCAACATCGGCATGGCCATCGGGCTCATGTTCTTCGTCCTGTTCGCCGGCGAGACGGTCTTCCTCTTCCGCCAGATCATCGAGAGCGTGGGCATCTACGCCTCCAACGTCATCCCGCTGTCGTTCTGGAACGACGCCATGGCGACCTACACCGACGACGGCGGCTGGGGCTGGCAGGGCGGCTGGACCGTCTTCTACTGGGCCTGGACCGTCACCTGGGCGCCCTTCATGGGGCTGTTCCTCGCGCGCATCTCCAAGGGCCGCACGATCCGTGAGTTCGTGCTGGGGGTCCTCATCGCCCCGTCGGTGTTCACCCTCGTCTGGTTCGCCATCTTCGGCTGGTCGGCCATGCAGCTCGACGGCATCGGTGGCGACGGCGGCGACATCTCCGCTGCGGTCGCCGAGAGCGTGCCGCTGGCGATGTTCGAGTTCTTCACAAACTTCCCGGGCACCACGCTCCTGCAGGGCCTGGCCGTCGTCATCGTGGCGCTCTTCTTCGCCACCTCCTCCGACTCCGCCTCGCTCGTCGTCGACATCCTGTGTGCCGGTGACGCCGAGGCCGGCCCAGTGCGTCAGCGCGTCTTCTGGGGTGTCTCCGAGGGCGCACTGGCTGCCTCGCTCATCGTCCTCGGTGGTGACGCCGGCCTGGCCGCGCTGCAGCAGGTCATCACGGTGATCGGCCTGCCCATCTTCATCATGGTCTTCATCATGCTGTTCGCCCTGATGAAGGCGATCTTCGAGGACGGCGAGGACGCCTTCCTCACCCGCGGCGGCCGTGCCAGGCGCCGCAAACGAGCCCGTGAGGTGCTGGACGTCTAGCACCCCTGGTCCACGGGACCCCCGGAGCACTGCTCTTCGGGGGTCCCGTGCTGCGCTCAGGGCTCGTCAGGGAAGGGCAGGCAGGGTCCGGTCGCTCTCGTAGGCGCTCATCATGTCGATGCGCCGCTGGTGGCGCTCCTCGCCGGAGAAGTCGGTGTCCAGGAAGGCCCGCACCATCGCTCGCGCCTCCTCGAGCGTCTGCATACGGGCACCGACGGAGATCACCTGCGCGTCGTTGTGCTGCCGGGCGAGGACGGCCAGCTCGGTGCTGTAGCAGAGTGCTGCCCGGATGCCGGCGACCTTGTTGGCGGCCATCTGCTCCCCGTTGCCGGAGCCTCCCAGCACCACGCCACGCGAGCCCGGTTCCCCGGCGACGGCCTCGGCGGCACGGAGCACGAAGACCGGGTAGTCGTCCTGGGCGTCGAAGGCGACCGGGCCGTGGTCGACCACCTCGTGGCCCTGCTCGGCGACCCAGGCGACCAGGTCGCGCTGCAGCTCGTAGGCGGCGTGGTCGCCGCCGATGTGGACCCGCATGTGTGCTCCTCAGCTCGGCTCCGTGGGCCACCACTGCGCTGCGGGGGCCACCTTCGTGGCACCATCGTTCCACCTGTCCCCCAGCACCCCCACCAGGAGGCTCCTGCATGTCCGGCACCAACCTGACCCGCGACGAGGCCCGTCGACGGTCCCAGCTCATCTCGACCAGGGCGTATGTCGTCTCGCTCGACCTGACCTGTGGCCCCCGGACCTTCCGCACGGTCACCACCGTGGAGTTCGACTCCAGCGAGGTGGGTGCCGAGACCTTCGTCGACCTCATCGCCGAGTCCGTGGAGACCATCGAGCTCAACGGCCGGCCGCTGGACCCGGCCGAGCACGTCACCGAGGGACGCATCCGCCTGACCGACCTGCAGGAGCACAACGTGCTCACGGTGGACGCGACCGGGCGCTACATGAACACCGGCGAGGGGCTGCACCGTTTTGTCGACCCCGTCGACGGGGAGGTCTACCTCTACACCCAGTTCGAGGTCCCGGACAGCCGTCGGGTGTTCACCGTCTTCGAGCAGCCCGACCTCAAGGCCACCTTCGCCTTCAGCATCACCGCGCCCGCGCACTGGCAGGTCATCTCCAACCAGCCGACCCCGCAGCCGGTGGCGGCGCCCGAGGCCGCCAACGTCGACGACGTGAGCGTCGCCCGCTGGGACTTCGAGGCCACGCCGCGGCTCTCCTCCTACATCACCGCGCTCGTCGCCGGACCCTACGACGTGGTCCGCGACCAGGTGCAGTCGCGCAAGGGCACGGTGCCGCTGGGCGTGTTCTGCCGCAGGAGCCTGCGCCCCTACCTCGACGCCGACAACATCCTCGACTGCACCAAGGCCGGGTTCGCCTTCTTCGAGGAGGAGTTCGACCAAGCCTACCCGTTCGACAAGTACGACCAGGTCTTCACGCCCGAGTACAACATGGGCGCCATGGAGAACGCCGGTGCCGTCACCATCGTCGAGCAGTACGTCTTCCGGTCCAAGGTCTCCGAGGCGGTCGTCGAGCGTCGCGCGCTGACGATCCTGCACGAGCTGGCCCACATGTGGTTCGGCGACCTGGTGACCATGCAGTGGTGGGACGACCTGTGGCTCAACGAGTCGTTCGCCGAGTGGGCCTCCACCACGTGCCAGGCCGAGGCCACCGGGTGGACGCAGGCATGGACGACGTTCGCGACCTCCGAGAAGGCCTGGGCCTACAAGCAGGACCAGCTCTCCTCGACACACCCGGTCGCGGCCGACATGGTCGACCTCGACGCGGTGGAGGTGAACTTCGACGGCATCACCTACGCCAAAGGCGCCTCGGTGCTCAAGCAGCTGGTGGCGTATGTCGGTCGCGAGGCCTTCCGGGACGGGCTGCGCGCCTACTTCGCCAAGCACGCCTGGGGCAACACCACCCTGGCCGACCTGCTCGCCGAGCTGGAGCAGACCTCGGGTCGCGAGCTGCAGGGCTGGTCACAGCTGTGGCTGGAGACCGCCGGTGTCACGACGCTCACCCCGGAGCTCACCGTCGAGGACGGTGTCATCCGCGAGGCCGCCGTCGTGCAGACCGCACCCGAGGCGCACCCCACCCTGCGGCCTCACCGCCTGGCCGTCGGCTGCTACGACCTCAGCGGGGGTGCGCTGGTGCGCACGCACCGCATCGAGCTCGACGTCGACGGCGAGCGCACCGAGGTGCGCGAGCTGGTCGGCCGCCGGATGCCGGACCTGCTGCTGGTCAACGACGACGACCTCGCCTACGCGAAGATCCGGCTGGACGAGCACTCGCTGGCCACGGCCCTCGGCGACCCGCGCGCGCTGACCGACTCGCTGCCGCGGGCCCTGGTGCTCGGTGCGGCCTGGGACATGACCCGTGACGGACAGCTGCCGGCCACCGACTACGTGCGTCTGGTCACCCGGGCACTGCCGGGTGAGGACGACTCGACGCTGCTGCGCACGCTGCTGCAGCAGGTGACGGTCGCCGCGCTGTCCTACACCGCTCCGGCACGCCGCGCAGAGCTCGTCCGCGAGCTCACGACCGCGCTGCGGGGCGCTGCCTGGGCGTCCGAGCCGGGCAGCGACGCCCAGCTGCAGCTGGTGAGCGCGTGGGCCTCGTTCGCGCAGGACGACGCCGATGTCGCCCTGGTGCGCGGGCTGCTCACGGAGGACGCCCCGCTGGAAGGTCTGGCCCTCGACCAGGACATGCGCTGGACACTGCTGACGTCGCTGGCCACCGCGGGTGCCGCAGGCGCGGCGGAGGTCGAGGCCGAGCGGGAGCGGGACAACACCGCCACCGGTCGCGAGAAGGCGGCTCGTGCGCTCGCGTCGCGCCCGACCGCGGAGGCCAAGGAGGAGGCCTGGGTGGCCGCGGTCGAGGGCACCCAGCTGCCCAACGCCGTGATCGCATCGACGGCGCTGGGCTTCGGCCGGGTGCACGACACCGCACTGCTGCAGCCCTACGTCGAGCGCTACCACCGGGTGGTCGAGCAGGTGTGGGCCGACCGGACCCACCACATCGCCGAGGTGCTGGCGACCGGCTTCTACCCCGCCGCGGTGGCCGACCAGGGGCTGCTGGACGCCACCCAGGCGTGGCTCGACCGACACCCGGACGTGCCCGGCGGTCTGCGCCGCACCGTCGCCGAGAACCGGGACGGGGTGGCCCGCGCGGTGCGGGCCCAGCAGGCGGACACCCCCGCCTGAGTCACGACCCGGGGTCAGCCCTCCCCCCGCTTGCGAGGGAGTTCCCGGTCCACACCGCCGCTTGCGAGGGAGTCTCCGAGACGTCGGAGCCGTCCTCGCTGGTCGGCGCGCGTCCCGGCCGCGCCGGCTCACGCTGCAGACGCCCTCGCACAGCGTGTGTGTGCGGCGCAGGCTCCCTCGCACGGCGCGTGGGGCGGTGCACACTCCCTCGCAGGCGAGGGGCGAGGGTGTCAGGAGCGGCGCGAGACCGTCCGCGCCAGCCGTCGCGCCGACCGGTAGGTGAACAGGTCCTCGAGCAGCACGGGGCGACCCTCCGGGCCGGCGAGGGGGACCCGCCAGTTCGGGTACTCCTCGTCGGTGCCCGGCTGGTTGATGATGCGCCTGTCCTGGGCCAGGTCGGAGACCGACACCCCCAGCATCCGCGCCGGGGACCAGGTGAGGTAGCGGTGCAGCGCCTCCACCTGTTCGGGGATGCCGGCCCCCGGGCGCAGCAGGCCACGGTCACGCAGCACCTGGAGCACCTCCTCGCGGGCGCCCTCGTCCTCGGCGCGCTCCTCCTCCAGCGGACGGGTCAGCAGCCCGAGGTTGTGCCGCAGGTCCAGGTGGACGCCGTCGAGATAGCCCGCCGTCGGCGGCAGGTCGTGCGTGGTGACGGTGGCCAGGCAGAGCTCGCGGTAGCGCTCGGGGGCCAGCGGACCGTGCTCGTCCCGCTCGAACCACAGGATCGAGGTGCCCAGGATGCCCCGCTCGCGCAGGTAGTCGCGCACCCAGGGCTCGACCGTGCCGAGGTCCTCACCGACGACGACGGCACCGGCCCGCTGTGCCTCCAGCATGAGGATGCCGATCATGGCGTCGTGGTCGTAGCGCACGTAGGTGCCCTGGTGGGGCTCCATGCCCTCGGGGATCCACCAGAGCCGGAACAGCCCGATGACGTGGTCCACGCGCAGGCCACCGGCGTCGCGCAGGACGTTGCGGAGCATGTCGCGGTAGGGCGCGAAGCCCGCCTCGGCGAGCCGGTCCGGGCGCCACGGGGGCTGGCTCCAGTCCTGTCCGCGCTGGTTGTACTGGTCCCCCGGTGCTCCCACGGTCACGCCGCGAGCCAGCGCGCTGCCCAGGATCCAGGAGTCGGCCCCGGTGGGGTGCACACCGACGGCCAGGTCGTGGACGACACCGATCTGCATCCCGGTGTCGACCAGGTCCTTCTGCACCTTGGCCAGCTGCTCGGACAGGACCCACTGCATCCAGCAGTGGAACTCCACCGCGTCCGAGTGCTGCTCGCGGAACGACTCCACGGCCGGGCTCTGCGGGTCGTGCAGCTCCTCGGGCCAGTCGCGCCACGACTGGCCGTGCTCGGCGACCAGCACGCACCAGGTGGCGTAGTCGATCAGCCCCTGGCCCTCGCGCTCGATGTAGGCGTGCAGGTTGCGCTCCCGCCGCAGTGACCGCGGCTGGCGGAAGACGAGGCGCAGCGCCGCCTCCTTGGCCACCCACACCGCGTCCCGCTCGAGGAACTCCAGCTCCAGGAAGCGCTTGGCGTCGTCGGAGTGCCACTCGACCAGCTGGCGCTCCGCGGCGGAGAGGTAGGCCACCTCCGGCACGTCCTCGACCCGGATGTAGAGGGGGCTGACGAAACGGCGGGACGTCGGCAGGTAGGGCGAAGGCTCCAACGGCGGCACCGGCTCGGCCGCGTGCAGCGGGTTGACCAGCACGAAGTCGGCGCCGAGACCGGCGGCCCAGGCCCCGGCGTCACCCAGGTCGGCCAGGTCGCCCACGCCCCAGGACTGGGCCGAGCGCATGGCGTAGAGCTGGGTCATCAGACCCCAGCGCTGCGTGCCGTCACCCTGCAGCGCGGGGGGCAGCTCGAGCGCGTTCGGGTAGACGACCAGAGGCATCCGCAGCCGGTCGCCGGAGGCGTCCGCGGGGGTCACCTCGATCTCGTGCCAGCCGAGCGGCAGGTCTCCCGGGACGCCGACCGTCAGCCGCACCCGGGTCACCCCGTCGACCTCCCGGGTCGGGCGCTCGCCCTCCACCAGCCACAGGCCACGTACCTCCCCCGACTCCAGGCGGACACTGGCCAGCACGGCCTCCTGACCGGCGTCGACGTGCAGCGGCACACGGGGCTCACGTCCCTCGGGGACGACGTAGACCGGTGGCAGCGCACGTCGCCACGCCTCGACCTGACGCTCGGCGAGCGCCGCGGTGGCCGCCTCGTCGTCGGAGGCGTCCACGCCCAGCGCCCAGAGAACGGCGCGGATCGCCTCCGCGCTGACGAGGGTATGCCGGCCCTGCCAGTCCCAGAACTCCGTGGCGACGCCGTGGGCGTGCGCCAGCTCGGTCAGACTCGCGGGGAGCGGCTCAGTCACAGGTCGACCTCTCGTGTGGGTGGCGTGGTGCGGGTGGTGGGCAGGGCCAGTCTGTCACTCCCTCAGCAGGGATGGTCCACAATGCAGCGTATGCCGTTCACGACGTGGGATGACTTCGCGACCTGGCTGCTGGGGCCCCCGCTGCGCATCGTGCTCGTCATCGTGCTGGCCCTCGTGGCCCGGTGGCTGGTCTTCCGCGCCATCGCCGGTGTCGAGGCCACGATGGTGGCCCGGGCCGAGGAGCACCAGCGCGGGACGGTCGACCGGATGCTGTCGGTGGCCACCGGAGCCGAGGTCGAACGCCGCCGGCAGCGCTCCCTCACCCTGGGGTCGCTGCTGCGCAACATCACCGTGATCGTGATCTTCACCGTGGCCTTCCTGACCGTGCTCGCCGAGTTCGGGGTCTCGCTGGCACCCTTGCTGGCCTCGGCCGGCATCGGCGGCATCGCGCTGGGCTTCGGTGCCCAGGCCCTGGTCAAGGACTTCCTGTCCGGGATCTTCATGATCATCGAGGACCAGTACGGCGTGGGCGACGTCATCGACACCGGCGAGGCGGTCGGCACCGTCGAGGAGGTCACCCTGCGCGTCACCCGGCTGCGGGACGCGAGCGGCGTCGTGTGGTTCATCCGCAACGGCGAGATCATCCGGATCGGCAACAAGAGCCAGGGCTGGGCGGTCGCGACCATCGACATCCCCGTGGCCTACGACGAGGACCCGGCCCGCGTCATACCGCTGCTCAACCGGGTCGTCGAGGACGTCTGGGACGACCCCGAGCACCAGGACAAGCTGGTCGAGCAGCCGAGCGTCGCCGGCGTGGAGTCCGTCTCCGGTGGGGTGATGACCCTGCGCATCTTCGCCAAGTGCCAGCCCGGCGAGCAGTGGGGGATGCCACGCGTCATCAGGCAGCGGGTCAAGGCCGTCCTGGACGAGGAGGGGGTGCGCGGCCCGCAGATCAACCCCTACGGTCCGTCGCAGACCTGAGCGCGCGCGGATGCGAGACTGGGTCGGTGAGCCAGCAGCCCCAGTCCGCGGATCCGCAGCAGACCTTCTACGAGCGCGTCGGCGGCCACGAGACCTTCGTCAGGCTCGTGCACGAGTTCTACGTGGGTGTCGCGAACGACCAGCCGCTGCGTGACCTCTACCCCGAGGAGGACCTCGGCCCCGCGGAGGAGCGGCTGCGGATGTTCCTGGAGCAGTACTGGGGTGGCCCCACCACCTACAGCGAGCAGCGCGGCCACCCGCGGCTGCGGATGCGCCACATGCCGTATGCGGTGACCCCCGACCAGCGCGACCGCTGGCTGAGGCACATGAACGCGGCGATCGACAGCCTGCACCTGGACCCGATGGACGACCACCAGATGCGTGCCTACATGGCGCACGCCGCGCACTTCATGGTCAACGCCGACGACGCATGATCTGGCAGGGCGAATGACAGGACGTCCACCCACGGCGACCGTGCGGCATCATGGACGCCCGTGACCTCTGCACCGAAGCCTGCTCCCCGCACCTCCGAGACCGCGACCGGTGCCGTCCCCTGGTGGCGGCACGCGGTGATCTACCAGGTCTACCCTCGCTCGTGGGCGGACGGCAACGCCGACGGGGTCGGTGACCTGCCCGGCATCACCCGTCGCCTGCCCTACCTGCGCGACCTCGGGGTCGACGCCATCTGGATCAGCCCGTTCTACGTCTCCCCGATGGCCGACGCCGGCTACGACGTGGCCGACTACCGGCAGGTCGACCCGGTCTTCGGCACGCTCGAGGACGCCGACGCCCTCATCGCCACCGCCCACGACCTGGGTCTGCGCGTCATCGTGGACCTCGTGCCGAACCACACCTCCGACCAGCACGAGTGGTTCCAGGAGGCACTGGTCGGGGGACCGGGGTCCCCCGAGCGGGAGCGCTACATGTTCCGTGAGGGTGCAGGGGACGGCTCGGAGCCTCCCAACAACTGGCGCTCCGTCTTCGGCGGCCCGGCCTGGACGCGGGTCACCGAGGCCGACGGCTCCCCCGGGCAGTGGTACCTCCACATCTTCGACGTCACCCAGCCCGACCTGAACTGGGAGCGCACCGAGGTGCGCGAGATGTTCCACGACGTGCTGCGCTTCTGGCTGGACCGGGGCGTCGACGGCTTCCGGGTGGACGTCGCCCACGGCCTGGTCAAGGAGGCCGGCCTGCCCGACGTCGACCACCAGCCGCATCTGCTGGAGTCCGACAGCGGCCACGTCCGGCACCCCATGTGGGACCAGGACGGCGTGCACGAGGTCTACCGGGGGTGGCGGGAGGTGCTGGACTCCTACAACCCCGACGGTGACCCCGACGCGGACCGCATCCTGGTGGCCGAGGCGTGGGTCGAGCCGTTGGAGCGGCTGGCCGACTACACCCGCGCCGACGAGATGCACCAGGCGTTCAACTTCCCCTTCCTGGAGTGCCCGTGGCAGGCCGACGACCTGCGGGAGGTGGTCACCCGCTCGATGGAGGTGGCGCACGACGTCGGCGCGCCCACCACCTGGGTGCTCTCCAACCACGACGTGGTGCGGCACGCCAGCCGGCTCGGCCTGCCGGTCGGGCGGCGGCGCCCCAACGGGATCGGCCTCGAGGACCCTCAGCCCAACGCCGTGCTGGGCCTGCGCCGGGCCCGCGCCGCCACGGCACTCATGCTGGCCCTGCCGGGCTCGGCCTACCTCTACCAGGGCGAGGAGCTCGGGCTGCCCGAGCACACCGCCCTGCCCGACGCGGTGCGCCAGGACCCGGCGTGGTTCCGCAGCGAGCACACGGAGCGTGGCCGTGACGGCTGCCGCATCCCCATGCCCTGGGAGGCCGGGGCCACGGCCTACGGCTTCGGCGACACGTGGGACACCTGGCTGCCCCAGCCCGAGGTCTACGGCGCGCTCGCCGCGGACCGTCAGGCGGGCGTCGACGGCTCGACCCTGGAGCTCTACCGTGCGCTGCTGCGCCTGCGCCACGACGACCACCTCGGGGCCGGCGACCTGGAGTGGGTCGAGGGCTACGGCGAGGACACGGTGGCGCTGCGGGTCAGGGGGGCCGACGGCCGTGCGGTCGTGGTGCTGACCCACCTGGGCGACCAGCCCCTGCCGCTGCCGCTGCCGGAGGGTGCACAGGTGCTGGTCAGCACGCATCCCCTGGTCGACGACGCCCTGCCCACGGACACCACGGTCTGGCTGCGCGGCTGACCGCACCGGCGCGCACCGGGCAGGGCCTGCCCGGTGCGCGCGGCCTCAGCGCACCGGGCGGGTGTCCGCCTCGTCACTCTCCGCCTCGCCGGAGAGCGCGTCGAGCGAACGGGGCAGGTCTCGCATCATCGGCAGGGGGCTGAGCACCACCGGCAGGGCCGCCAGGGCGAAGAGCACGACCGTGGCCCAGAGCGCCGGGACGACGCCGACGGCCGCGCCGACGAAGCCACCGGTCAGGGCACCGAGCGGGATCGGCCCCCAGACGAGGAAGCGGATCGAGGCGTTCATCCTGCCCAGCAGGGGCTTGGGGCACAGCCGCTGCCGGAAGCTGACCTGCACGATGTTGTAGACCACGACCGACCACCCCATCAGCAGGGCACCGGCCATGAGCACCGGCACGGTCGTGGGCAGAGCGCTGGCGAGCGGCGTGGCCACTGCCCCCACGGGCACGACGAGGGCCGCCAGCGGGATGGAGCGTCCCTCCCCCACCCAGGCGGCGAAGCGCGCGGCGCTCAGCGCGCCGAGCAGCCCGCCGGCGGCACCGACGGAGAGCAGCAGACCCAGGGTGGTCTCGGCCAGCCCGAGGGTGCGCAGCACGTAGATGACGAACAGCGCCTCGACGAAGCCGCTGGTGAAGTTGGACAGGCCGGTGCACGCGGTGATCCGGACCAGGAGCGGGTGCCTGACGACGAAGGACAGCCCTTCACCGATCTCGGTGCGCAGCGGCCGGCGGGCCTGCCGGTCGGGTGCCTGCTCGACGTGGCGGACACGGCTGACGAAGAGCGAGGAGAGCGCCATGCACACCGAGGTCACCGCGATGGCGTAGGGCGAGCCGACCACCCGGACCAGCACCGCGCCGAGCGCCGGCCCGGCGACCGCGGCCGTCTGCTGGCTGGCCTGCAGCTTGCCGTTGGCGTCGGCGATCTGGTCGCCCTCGACGATCTGCGGCAGGTAGGACTGGTTGGCCACGTCGAAGAAGACGGTGACCGCCCCGGTGACCAGCGCGACGACATACACCTGCCACATCGCGAGCACACCGGCCCACCAGGCGAGCGGCAGCGCGAGCAGCAGCACGGCGCGGGTGAGGTCGCCGATCACGAGGACCCGCTTCTTGCGCCAGCGGTCGACCCACGCGCCGGCGGGCAGGCTGAGCAGCAGGAAGGCCAGCATCTGCAGGGCACCGAGCAGCCCCATCTGGACCTCGTTGGCCTCGAGCACCTGCACTGCCAGGATCGGGATCGCCAGGCCGACGATCTGCATGCCGAAGACGCTGACGGTGTCACCGGCCCAGATCAGGCGGAAGTCGTGGTGGCGCCACAAGGAGGCGCTGCGCGAGGTCATGGACAGCACTCTGGAGCAAGTGATTGGGTTTTGTCAATCACTTTGTCGTCGATGACTACACTGCCCGTATGCCGTCCGCCCCGCAGCCCGCCGAGCCGGCGGGGACCTTCGAGCCGCGTGAGGCCACCGACGCCGAGGCCCGGGCGCTCGCCTCGGGCCTGCGTCTGCGCATCCTGCGGCTGACGCTGGACGCGGCCCTCACCAACAAGGAGATCGCCGACGAGCTCGGGCGACCCCCGGCCTCGGTGCTGCACCACGTGCGCACCCTCGTCCGCACCGGCTACCTCCGCGCCGAGGAGCCCCGGCGCGGGGCCCGCGGGGCCCGCGAGATCCCCTACCGGGCCACCGGCAAGTCGTGGTACGTGAGCTCCAGCTCCGGCAGCAGCTCCATGCTGGACGCCTTCCTCTCCGAGATCCGGTCCGTGCCCGAGGACCAGCGTGAGATGGCCCGCCTGGGGCTGCGCCTGTCCGAGGAGGACCTCGAGGAGCTCACCCAGCGTCTCTACGCGCTGCTGCGCGAGCTGCACGACCGGCCCCGCGACCCTGCGGGCAGGCCGATGTCGCTGTTCGTCGCCCTGCACCCCGACACCTCCACGCCCCGTCGCGAGGGCTGAGGTCAGCGTGCCAGGACGTGCCCGACCGTGGTGCTGAGGCGGGTCCACGGCCCCTGCCTGCGCACGACGGCCGGCTCCCCGGGGCGCACGAACCCCAGGCTGTAGGCCGCGAAGGCGGTGCCCGCCGGGGTGCCCGGCGGGGTCCCGGGCAGGTCCACCCCCCAGATCCGGGCGCGCAGCGCGGCCACGGCCTGCGCGCCCGCTCCGCCGGGCGTCCCCTGCGCCACGGCCGTGATGCCCTGCCGGGCGGTCTCCACGAGAAGGTCGGGGTCCACCTCGGCCACGACCTCCCACCCGGTGCGCGGAGGAGTCAGCGCCGTCCACGGCGCGGCGACGGTGGTGGGCGGCACCGGCAGCTCGGTGTCCACCCGGCCTTCCGCAGCCCGGCGGGCCAGACGGTCGGTGATGCCACCGAGCGGCACGGTCGTGTCCAGGTCGTGGTCTCCGTCCAGCGGCATCACGCGCAGACCCAGCACCAGCCCCTGCCCCAGGAGCCCCTGGCCCGGCAGCACCCGCACCCACGCCGCCAGCACCGGACCGGAGGCCACCAGCCGCACCGCTCCGTCGGCGTCCAGGTGCCGGGCCCGGGCCACGTAGGTGCCCAGGTCCTGGATCGCCTCGACGTCGGCGAAGCGCAGCGTCGGCGTGCTCACCGGGTGCCCCGGGACCGGGAGCGCAGCCGGGCCGGCTCGCCGGCCACCGCCGCGAGCGCCGAACGCTCCGGTCCGGTGAGCCGGCGAGGCTGCTCGGCCTGCAGGTCGTAGGCCACCAGCGTCACCTCGGCCAGCGCGTAGGTGACGTCGCTGTCGGCCTGGCCCACGGCATACGCGATGTCGAAGGAGGCGCCGCTGACCCGGCTGCACCACATCGTGATCCGCGCCGGTCGGTAGTTGAAGGTCATCGGCGCCAGGTAGTCGATCTCCTGCCTCGCGACGAGCAGCCCGTCGTCGATCAGGTCACGGTCGTGGCCGAACCAGTCACGCAGCGCGTAGACCCTGGCATCTTCGAGCAGGCGGACGAACATGACGTTGTTGACGTGGCCGTAGGCGTCCATGTCGGACCAGCGGACGGGCACGTCGACGTAGTAGCAGTCGGTCGGCATGCGGCCATCCTGTCAGCCGTATGGCTCCGCCGCGGACACCCTCGTTAGTCTGCGTGCGTGACTCTCGACGACCCGATCGACGACCTGCTCGACGTGCTGGACCTCACCAGGGAAGGGTCGACGACCATCCACGTCGCCTCGCCCGGCGGCCTGGGCGAGGACCTCAGCGACTCCGACGGCGACGTCTTCCTCGGGCGCTCGCAGCCGCAGCCGCACGGCCGTGTGTTCGGCGGGCAGGTGCTGGCCCAGTCGGTCGTCGCGGCCGGGCGCACGGTCGCCGAGATCGACGACGGGGACGGTCAGCGGCACATCCACTCCCTGCACGGCTACTTCCTGCGCCCTGGGGACGCCGACCGGCCCATCCACTTCCTCGTCGAGCGCATGCGCGACGGCAGCTCGTTCTCCGCCCGGCGGGTGCACGCCGTGCAGGACGGGCGGATCCTGCTGTCGATGATCACCTCCTTCCAGGAGGCGGCCGGGGGGCTGGACCACCAGACCCGGATGCCGCACGTCACCCAGCCGGAGGAGCTCACCTCCGACGCCGACATCCTTGCCGGCATCGACCACCCCGCCGCACGCCACTTCGCCCGCCGCCGGGCGGTGGAGATCAAGCATGTGGAAGGCCCCCTCTACCTCGACACCGGGGACGCGGTCGCCCAGCAGCACGTGTGGTTCCGGGTGCCTCGCGAGCTGCCTGCCGACCCGCTGCTGCACGCGGCGGTGCTGGCCTACGCCTCGGACTACAGCCTGCTCGAGCCGATCCTGCGCAAGCACGGCATCACCTGGGGCGACCCGCGCCTGCGACCCGCGAGCCTGGACCATGCCATGTGGTTCCACCGCACGCCGCGCACCGACGACTGGATCCTCTACAGCCAGGCGAGCCCCTCGGCCCAGAACGGCCGCGGGCTGGGCCACGGGCTGATGTTCGGGCGGGACGGCACCCTCATGGCCAGCGTCGCCCAGGAGGGCATGGTCCGCATCAAGCAGTAGGCGCCAGCCGGAGACGTCTGCGGCTGCTGAAGGTGCGTGCCGCGCCGGTGAGCGGGTCCACGAACGAGAGCTCGGCGGCGAGCAGCTGGAGCGGGTCGCCGAAGTCGTCCGCAGCGATCTCGCGGACCCGGGGGTAGAGCGGGTCGCCCACGATCGGCACGCCCAGACCCGCGAGGTGCACCCGCAGCTGGTGGGTGCGGCCGGTGGTGGGCCGGAGGCGGTAGAGCCCCAGGTCCTCGAAGCGCCCGACCAGCTCGACGAGGGTGTGCGCGTTGGGCTCACCGGGCACCCGGACCGCCTGCAGGCTGCCACGCGGCTTGGCCAGCCGGTCGCTGACCCGGGTGGGCAGGGTCAGGTCCGCGCGGACCGGCGCGACCGCCACGTAGGTCTTGGCCACGGCTCCGCGGGCGAAGAGCTCCTGGTAGGGGCGGCGCGCCCGGGGGTGGGTGGTCAGCAGCAGCACCCCGGCGGTCAGCCGGTCCAGCCGGTGGGCGGGCGCCAGGTCGGGCAGGCCCAGGCGGCGGCGCAGCTGCACGACGACGCTCTGGACGACGTGCCGACCACGGGGCGTGGTCGCCAGGAAGTGCGGCTTGTCGACGACGACGAGGTCGTCGTCCCGGTGCAGCAGCTCCGGTCGCCCCGGCACCGGCACCTCGACGGGCAGGTCACGGTAGAGGTGAACCACCTCGCCCGGGCGGTATGCCGTGGCGCGGGTGACCGGCGTGCCGTCACCGAGCAGCACCTCGCCGAGGGCCACGCGTCGCTCGACACCGTCGGCGTCACCGGTGCGGTCGGCCAGGAAGTCGACGACGCCGGCCCAACCGCCCTCGGCGGGCATCCTGAGGCGGGCCGCCCCGAGACCGTCCCGCGGTGGCAGCGGGGCTCGGGGGCGGCGACGCGGCATACGACCCCTGGTGTCCGTGCCGCCGTCAGTCGCGGGTCAGCTTGCGGTAGGTGACCCGGTGCGGACGGGCCGCGTCGGCACCCAGCCGCTCGACCTTGTTCTCCTCGTAGGCGCCGAAGTTGCCCTCGAACCAGTACCACCGGTCCGGGTCCTCGTCGGTGCCCTCGTAGGCCAGGATGTGCGTCGCCACCCGGTCCAGGAACCACCGGTCGTGGCTGATGACCACTGCACAGCCGGGGAAGTCGAGCAGGGCGTTCTCCAGGGAGCCGAGGGTCTCGACGTCCAGGTCGTTGGTCGGCTCGTCCAGGAGCAGCAGGTTGCCGCCCTGCTTCAGGGTGAGCGCGAGGTTGAGCCGGTTTCGCTCGCCGCCGGAGAGGACGCCGGCCTTCTTCTGCTGGTCGGGCCCCTTGAAGCCGAACTGGGACACGTAGGCCCGCGAAGGGATCTCGACGTGGCCGACCTGGATGAAGTCCAGCCCGTCGGACACCACCTCCCACAGGCTCCTGTCCGGGTCGAGGCCACCGCGGTTCTGGTCGACGTAGGAGATGCTGACCGTGTCACCGATCTTCACCGCACCGTCATCCGGCTCCTCGAAGCCGACGATCGTCTTGAAGAGCGTCGTCTTGCCGACACCGTTGGGACCGATCACGCCGACGATGCCGTTGCGCGGCAGGGTGAACGACAGGTCGTCGATGAGGACCCGGTCCCCGAAGCCCTTGCGCAGGTCGCGGACCTCGATGACCTGCGAGCCCAGGCGCGGGCCCGGCGGGATCTGGATCTCCTCGAAGTCGAGCTTGCGGGTCTTGTCGGCCTCGGCCGCCATCTCCTCGTAGCGGCCGAGCCGAGCCTTGCTCTTGGTCTGCTTGGCCTTGGCGTTGGAGCGGACCCACTCCAGCTCCTTCTCCAGGCGCTTGGCGAGCTTGGCGTCCTTCTTGCCCTGGACCGCCAGCCGCTCGCGCTTCTTCTCCAGGTAGGTGGAGTAGTTGCCCTCGTAAGGGTAGAGGCGACCGCGGTCGACCTCGGCGATCCACTGGGCGACGTTGTCGAGGAAGTACCGGTCGTGGGTGACGGCGAGGACGGCACCGGGGTAGGCGGCCAGGTGCTGCTCGAGCCACTGCACGCTCTCGGCGTCGAGGTGGTTGGTGGGCTCGTCGAGCAGCAGCAGGTCGGGCTTGCTCAGCAGCAGCTTGCACAACGCGACGCGGCGTCGCTCACCACCGGACAGCACGGTGACGTCGGCGTCCGGCGGCGGGCAGCGCAGGGCGTCCATCGCCTGCTCGAGCTGGGAGTCCAGGTCCCAGGCGTCGGCGGCGTCGATCGCCTCCTGCAGCTGCCCCATCTCGGCCATGAGCGCGTCGAAGTCGGCGTCGGGCTCGGCCATCAGCGCGGAGATCTCGTTGTAGCGGTCGACCTTCTCCTTGATCTCGCCGAGCCCCTCCTCCACGTTGCCCAGGACGGTCTTGTCCTCGTTGAGCGGGGGCTCCTGGAGCAGGATGCCCACGCTGTAGCCGGGCGTGAGCCGGGCCTCCCCGTTGGACGGCTGGTCCAGCCCGGCCATGATCTTGAGGATCGTGGACTTGCCGGCGCCGTTGGGGCCGACCACGCCGATCTTGGCGCCGGGGTAGAAGGACATGGTCACGTCGTCGAGGATGACCTTGTCGCCGTGTGCCTTGCGGGCACGACTCATGGTGTAGATGAACTCAGCCATGGCGCTCAGGCTAGCCGCCGGTGGCGGACCGGGAAGAATCCGCGCACCACGAGCCGGTCATGCGCCGTTCACCCGTCCCGGTGGTGGGGTCGGTGCGCCCGGGGGTACCGTTCGGTGCAGCGACATCGCGCACGGTCACCCGTGTCCACCCGTGTTCACCCGTCCTGCGTCGCGGTCGCCGCCCTGTCACCCGTTGCACAAAGGAGAACAACGTGACCCAGGTCAACCGTGAGCGCACGGCCAGGAGGGCGTCAGCCTCTCTGGTGGCGCTGTGCATGGTGCTCGCCACCGGGGCTCCGGCCCTCGCTGGGCCGAACGACAGAGGCCGAGGGGGTGACAACCTCCCGAAGGGTGGCTCCGGGTTCGAGCTGACCGTCCTGCACATCAACGACGGCGAGTCCGTGCTCCTCCCGACCGACGAGGACCCTGGAGCGGCGCGCTTCGTCGCCGACCTCAAGGAGCTGCAGGCCGAGGGCGAGGCGGAGCGCACCCGCCTCCCCGCCCAGGCCAGCAAGCGCGCCAAGGCCGTCCAGGCTGCGCTCAACCCGCGGGCGGCCATCACGATCTCCAGTGGGGACAACTACCTCTCGGGTCCGCGTCTCAACGCCTCCCTGGACAACCCGGACGCCTTCTACGACGCCCTGGTCTACACCGAGGGAGGCTTCGACGCGATCACGATCGGCAACCACGAGTTCGACCTCGGGCCCGACCTGCTCGCCGACTTCATCGAGGCCACAGGCGACATCCCCTTCGTCTCCGCCAACCTCGACGTCTCGGGCGAGCCGCGGCTCGCCGCCCTCGAGGCGGAGGGAAGGATCGCCGGCAGCACGGTGGTCGAGAAGGCCGGCCGTGAGATCGGGGTCGTCGGCGCGATCTACGAGGAGCTCGGGTCGATCTCTAGCCCGCGCAACGTGACGACCACCGACGCGGCGAAGGCCGTGCAGGCAGAGGTCGACGCGCTCACCGCAGACGGTGTGGACATCATCATCCTCTCCAGCCACCTGCAGAACCTCGACAGCGACCTCGAGCTCATCGGCGAGGTCAGCGGCGTCGACGCGGCCATCGCGGGCGGTGGCGTCGAGCGCCTCGACCCCTTCCCGGCCACCGCCACGGATGCCGACGGCGACAGCGTCCCCGTCGTCACCACCGTGGGCAACTACCGCGACATCGGCCGCCTCGTGCTGAAGTTCGACAAGCAGGGTGAGGTCATCGACGTGGTCGAGGAGGAGTCGGCGCTGCTCCCGGTGCCGCTCGAGGGACCCCGCGACCCGTTCATCGCCGAGAACGTCGAGGCCCCGGTCGCGGAGTACGTCTCCGACCTGGCCGAGAACGTCCTGGGCACCACCGAGGTGTGGCTCGACGGCGCGAACCCGCCGATCCGCTTCCGCGAGACCAACGTCGGTGACCTGTTCACCGACGCCATGGTCGAGGCCGCCCGGGCACGGGCGGACGAGTTCGGTGTGGGCCAGGCCGACATCGCCCTGCTCAACAGCGGCGGCATCCGCAACAACGTCCAGCTGGCGCCGGGGTCCGAGGTCACCGAGCTCACGACCTTCGACATCGGGGCCTTCTTCAACCTCGTGTCGATCGCCGAGATCGACGGCCAGACGCTCAAGGACGTGCTGGAGCACAGCGTGTCCTCGCTGCCGGACACCGGGAACGGGCGCTTCGGCCAGTGGAGCGGTGTGGAGTTCGTCTACGACGCGGCACAGCAGGTCCAGGTCTTCGACGGCACGACGGTCCTCACCCCCGGTGAGCGGATCCGCGAGGCCGTAGTCACCAAGGCTGACGGCACCCGGGTCGTCGTCGTCGAGGACGGGGTCCTCGTGGCACCCGGGGAGTCCTTCCAGTTCGTCACCAACGACTTCACCTTCCGCGGTGGCGACAACTACCCGCTGACCGACGTGTCGTTCACCACGCTCGGGGTGACCTACCAGACGGCGCTCGCCGACTGGATCGAGGCACTGGGCACCATCACGGCGGCCGACTACCCCGACCTCACGGTCGAGGACGACACCTACCGGCGCTTCGGGCCGGTGGGCGACTTCACCATCCCCTCCCCCTGACCGGGGACCCACGGTGACGACGGGGCGGCCCGGACGGGCCGCCCCGTCGTCATGTCCGGTGTCCTCTCAGGCGGCGTCGTCCCCCGCACCGCCGTCGAGGTCCTCGCGAAGAGGCGCGGCGTCCTGCGGCGGCACCGCCTCGTCCAGCACCTCACCCGTGCGCACGTCGATGCGCGGACCTCCCAGCTCGGTGGCCACACGGTCCTGGCTGGGTGAGCGCACCCTGCGTCGCTTGGCGTAGGTCGATGTGCCGAAGGTCAGGTCGTGCCCGATGCTCGAGGCGTCGATCTGCACGGAGGTGCCCTGACGCTCCCCGTTGTCCCAGTCGTCGATCTTCAGCCGTCCGTGCACCACCACCGGGTCGCCGACCTTGAGCGAGTCGGCCGCGTTCGCCCCCAGGGACCGGAAGGCGACCACCTCGTAGAAGTGGGTGCCGAGAGGCACCGACTCCCCCGTCACGGAGTCGTACCGGGAGCGGTTCTCCGCCAGCCCGAAGGTCGTGAACGGTGTGCCGCTCTCCTTGCCGACCCTGCGGCGCGGCTCGTAGGTGACATTGCCCGAGACCGTGTAGTAGCCATCACTCATCGTCTTCACCCCTCGTGGTGTGCCGGCCGCCCCCGATGGTGCGGCTCGTCCCCTCACCCTGGCGCGCGGTGCTACGCCGTGGACCGTGAGGGCCCCTGCTGTGCACAGCAGGGGCCCTCGTGGCAGGGATGTGGACGACAGGGCCGTCCGCCAGCTCAGGACTGCACGGCCTGCAGCTGCTGGCGGGTCTGGCGGTGGCGCTCCAGCACCGTGCCGACCGGCCGGCGCACATGCTCCTTGGCCACCCCGTCGACGGCCTTGTCCAGCCGTGCCCTGATGAGCGCGCGGCGGCGGCTCGCACCGACCCGGCCGAAGACCCGGGAGAGCAGCGCCAGGACCAGGCCGAGGAGCAGACCACCCACCAGCATCAGGGCCGGGACGGGCACCGGGCCCCACATGGGCACCTCGGTGTCGATCTGCAGGTAGCCCAGCACGGCCAGCACCGTGAGCCACACCAGGCCTGCCACGGCCGTGAGAGCGAGCAGGAGCTGCACGACCCGCAGGAACGACCACCAGAACGGGTTGCGCGCCCGCAGCGGGGTCGCCATCACGGCCTGGTCCAGCGCGTCTGCCAGCGTCGAGTCCTCGGGGCTGGCGGCGTCGGCGACGGCGTCGGCCCAGCGTGGCGGCAGGTCCTGCCCGGCGCGCTCCCCCACCTGACGGGTCGCCAGCTGCACCGCCGAGCGAGCGGCCGGGCTGGGCGGGGGGAGGGAGGAGCGGCCGAGCACGGTGCGCACGTCGGACGGGGAGATGCCGCTGGTGCCGGCCCGGTCGTCCCCGAGGCGCAGCCGCCTGAGCGGGTCGGGACGCAGACCCGAGAGCCACCGGGTGAACGGCCAGCCGGCGTTGGCCCGGCTCTGGCGCAGGTAGTCCTTGTGCACGGCGCCGAGGACCACGGGGATCCCGGCCGCCCTGACCAGCGCCTGGTGCAGGTCACCGTCGGCCACGTCGTCGACCGAGGGCTCCCCGGAGGCCACGCCGCCGGTCAGCTCCCGTGCGGCGCCGGCCATGTCACCCCTCAGCCGGCGCTCGGAGGCATGCCGCTCCGAGACCACCGACGCGATCGCGGCCCGCAGGTCGTCGACCCCTAGACCGATCCGTGCCGAGGTGCCGATGACCTCGAAGTCGCCTGCCCCGTCGGCCGCCACCAGCCGGCGCAGGTCGTGCTTGATGCGTGTGCTGCCGCCGGCCTCGGTGACCCGGTCGGTCTGGTTGAGCACGACGATCATCACTGTCTGGTGGTCGCGCAGGGTGGCGAGGTAGTCCTCGTGCAGGCGCGCGTCCGCATACTTCTGCGGGTCGGTGACCCAGACGAAGACGTCCGAGCGCGCCAGGATCCGGTCGGCCTCGACCCGGTGCGAGAGCTCGCGGGAGTCGAAGTCGGGCAGGTCGATGAGGACCAGACCGTCGAGGTCGCCCTGGCCGTCCGCGTCCGCCACCTGGTGCCGGTGCGGCACACCGAGCCAGTCCAGCAGCCCGGCCGACTCCTCCTGGCCCCAGACGGCAGCCGTCGCCGACGCAGTGGTGGGACGGCGCGCTCCGATCGCGGCGACGGGCTCGCCGACGAGGGCGTTGAACAGGCTGGACTTCCCCGAGCCGGTCGCCCCCGCGAGGCTGACGACGGTGCGCCCTCCTTTCAGGGCCCAGCGTTCCCGTGCGCGGCCGACGACCTCGCGCGCCGTCGCCACCGCCTGCGGGTCGAGCTGACGGGCCCCGGTCTCGAGCGCCTCCTCGAGCTGGTCGGCGCGCCAGGTCAGCGAGTCCTCCCGAGCGCCTGTGGTGCGGACGGTCATCGGGCGGCCTCCACGTCGTGGGCAGCGGTGCGCACCTGGTCGACCGCGGTCCGCGACAACGGCACCTCGTCGAGCACACCGTCGTATCGGTCCTGCTCCTCGTGCAGCAGCCGTTCGACCCGCACGAGCAGGGCCTTGCGGGCCTGACGGGCCATCTCCCGCACCGCCTGGTCACCGAAGACGGCCTCCAGCAGGCGCTGGGCGATGATCGCCGAGCCACCCGCGATCGCCACCTCGGCCCCGACGAGACCACCGGTGGCGCTGAAGGCGAGCAGCATGAGCATGACCGCCAGTCCGTTCACCCCGAAGGCCAGGTAGCGCGCGGTCGTGCGGCGCTTGCCGGCCTCGTCGCGCACCATCTGGAAGACCTCCGCCTGCCAGTCGCGGATCAGCCGCTCCACCCGAGGCTGCAGGTCGGGGCCTGCCTTGCCCAGGTGCGGGTGGGCCTCGATGAGGCCGGCCCCGCCGGGGCTGGACTTCCAGCCCCGGGCCGCCGTGCTGGCCGCGACCTGCGCGTGTGAGGTGACCAGCGCCGACGCGCCGCTCTGGAGGGCCTCCCCCAGGGGCTCCGTGGAGGCCTCCTTGCCGGTGAAGAAGGCGGTGACCCGGTCGCGAAGCCGGCCGATGCCGACCTCGACCTGGCGCAGGAACTCCCCGGTGCCGACGAGCTCCTGCCAGCGGGCCAGGACCTCTCCGCGCAGCAGCGAGCCGTCCTCCATGCCGGCCTCGACACCCTCCAGCCCGTCGCGGTAGGCCGTGTGGGCCACCGCGCGCAGGTGGTCACGGGCCTGGAGCTGCCCGTCGGCTGCCGCTGTCAGCTCGTCCGCCCGCACGCCCAGCGAGCCGAGGGCGCCCGCCAGGGTCCGCCGGATCACCACGGAGCGGGCCCGTGCGTCGCCGGCCAGCGAGTGCAGCCAGCCGCTCAGCCGGCTGGTGTGCTGCGGCGCCAGCATCTTCACCTTGTCCAGCTCGACCTCGGGGACGGTGAAGATGGGCGACTTGCCCAGCCCCTGCTCCCTCAGCATCTGGGCCAGGTGCAGGCGCACCTCCTCCATGGCCTCCGGCGGCACCCGGTTCAGCACGATCGCCACCGACGTCCCGCGCTCGGCGGCCTGACGCAGCAGGTCCCACGGGACCGCGTCGGCATACCGCGCGGCGGTGGTGACGAAGAGCCACAGGTCGGCGGCGGCGAGCAGCTGCCGGGCCAGGTCACGGTTGGCCCGCACGACCGAGTCGATGTCGGGAGCGTCCAGCAGTGCCAGCCCGGTGGGCAGTGCGTCGGTGGCGACCATCCGGACGGAGGAGGGGTCGTCCTTGTCCGTCGGGCCCCCGGTGAGCCGGGCCAGCCCGGGCAGGATGCGGTCGCCGGCGAACCACGTCTCGTCCTCGGTGTGGTGCACCAGGACGGACGCGCGCGTCGTCGGTCGCAGGACACCGGTGCGGGTCACCACATCTCCGACGACACTGTTGACCAGCGTCGACTTGCCGGCACCGGTCGACCCGCCGACGACACAGAGCAGCGGGGCGTCCAGGGCACGCAGGCGCGGCAGCACGTAGTCGTCGAGCTGGCGGACGAGGGCACCCTGAGCCTCCCGGGCGCCCTCGGCGTCCGGGAGGTCGAGCGGCAGCCGCACGGTCTCCGTCGCTGCACGCAGGCGCTCGACCGCTGTCAGCAACGCCATGGTTGTGTCCTTCTCCGTCACGTGCCCCAGCCTGCCTCCTGCGGCGTCCGCAGCCAAAGCGAACCGCCGCACACCCGTCCTCCGGTGCGCCACCTGCGGTCGCACCGGACGCGCCCCCGGCAGGACTCGAACCTGCAACCTACGGATTAGAAGGCCGTTGCTCTGTCCATTGAGCTACGGGGGCCGGGTCAGCAGTCTAGGCACGACTAGCATCAGCGGTCATGGACGAGCCTCTCGCCGAGTTGCGTGCACAGATCGACGATGTCGACCAGGCCATGCTCGACCTCCTCGGCCGGCGGCTCGACCTGGTGTCCCGGGTCGGCGAGGTGAAGGGCCGCCACGGGCTGCCCATCTACGCCCCCGACCGTGAGCGGGCGATGATCGCGGCCCGGCGCGAGCAGGCCGAGCTGCTCGGCGTGCCGCCCGACCTCATCGAGGACGTGCTGCGACGCTGCATGCGCGAGGCGTACAGCCACGAGAAGAACATGGGTTTCACGCAGCAGGCCCCCGGGCTGGGCCCCGTCGTGGTGGTCGGGGGCGCCGGACAGATGGGGGCGATGTTCGCCCGGATGCTCCTGCTCTCGGGGTATGCCGTGCGCGTCCTCGACCGGGACGACTGGGACCGGGCGGAGGAGATCGTCGACGGCGCGGGGATGGTGCTCGTGAGCGTGCCGATCCACGACACCGTCGCGGTCATCCGTGCGCTGCCCCCGCTGCCCCCGGACTGCCTGCTGGCCGACATCACCTCGACCAAGCGCGGCCCGGTCGAGGCCATGCTCGCAGCCCATCCCGGGCCGGTCATCGGCCTGCACCCCATGTTCGGCCCCGACCAGGAGTCGTTCGCCAAGCAGGTCGTCGCCTCGTGCCCGGGCCGTGACGCGGAGGCCGGCGCGTGGCTGCTGGAGCAGATCCGGCTGTGGGGAGCCCGGGTCCACGAGGTGTCGGCGGTCGACCACGACGCGGCGATGGGGCTGATCCAGGCCCTGCGGCACTTCTCGACGTTCGCCTACGGCGCGCACCTGGCCTCCGAGGACAGCGCCCTGCCCGACCTGCTCGCGCTCTCCTCGCCGATCTACCGCCTCGAGCTCATCATGGTCGGCCGCCTCTTCGCGCAGAGCCCTGAACTGTACTTCGACATCATCACCGCCTCGCCCGACAACCTCGCCCTGATCGAGCGTTACCACGAGCGCTACGGCGAGGCTCTGCGCCTGCTGCGGGAGGGGGACAGCGAGGGCTTCACGGCGCGCTTCCGGGAGATCGGCGAGTGGTTCGGGCCGTATGCCGGGCGGTTCCTGGAGGAGTCACGCTCCCTGCTGGCCCACGCCGACTCCACTCGCTGAGGGTCCGGCGAAGGCCTGGCGGTGCAGCGTCACGGAGGACAGCAGCCGCTGCTCCCGCTGCACCCATCCGTGGTCCAGGTCACCGCGCTCGAGGTGGTCGCGGGCGATGGCCAGCTCAGCGGCCTCGTCCTGGAACGCGCGCATGGCCAAGGATCCGGCAGGCCCGACCCGGTCACGGGCCCAGGCGCGTGCCCGGCGACGCTCGGACGGCGAGACCAGCATCGCCACCTCGGCCGGGGTGAACCATCCGTTCAGTCCGTAGCCGGTGAGGTGCTCGCGCATCATCCGCGCCTCTGCACGCCGTGCGTAGACGACCACCAGGACGAAGCCGACGAAGAGCGGCACCTGCACCAGCACGAAGAGCAGCAGGAAGAGCTCCGACAGCGCGGAGGCGTTCCACAGCGCGTGCCCCGCGACCGCCACCGCATACCCCAACAGCGGCACCCACGCCCGTGACCAGGTGCGTCGGTGCGCGATGAGGCCCAGCCCGATGCCGGTGCAGATGGTGAACATGGGGTGGGCGAAGGGGGTGACGAGGCAGCGCAGCACGAAGGTGGCGACCAGGCCCTCCTGACCGAGCAGCTGGTAGTTCTGCGCCAGGTAGAAGATGTCCTCCACGTAGGCGAAGCCCAGGGCGACCACCCCGCCGTAGACGATGCCGTCGACGACCCCGTTGAACTCGCGCCGGGCGACGACGAAGATCAGCAGCAGCCCCAGCCCCTTGAAGAGCTCCTCTGCCACCGGCGCGGAGACGACGCCGGCCACGACGTCCGGGTCGAGGCCGACGGCGTCGGCGGCCACCGCGGCTGCCGTGTTGACCAGCAGGCTGGCGGACGTGGCGATCAGTGCACCCCAGAGGAAGGCGAACCACAGCATCCTGGCGGGTTCGGCCTCCAGCCGGTCGACCCAGAGGAAGACGGGCAGCACCACACCGATCGCGGTGGTGCTGATGACGGCGGCCAGCAGCCCGACGGTCAGACCGACGCTCTCGGTCACCAGGATCGCGATCAGCAGGGCGGCGAGCAGGAAGGCCGTGGCCGCGGCTCCCCAGAGCAGGAGCCGTCGGATCCGCGGGCGCACGGTGGCGTTGGGCTCGACCGCCGGCAGGACAGGCCCGGTCATGAGCGCAGACCCTACCTGGCCCCGGCCGCGCAGGGGATGGCTAGGGTGACACCCGTGAGCTCCGAGGTGACGCCCCGACAGTCCAGCGACCGGCTCGTGTGGATCGACTGCGAGATGACCGGCCTCGACGTCGTCGACGACGCGCTGATCGAGGTGGCGACGCTGGTCACCGACTTCGACCTGCAGGTCCTCGGTGACGGGGTCGACCTGGTCGTCCGGCCCCCGGATGCAGCGCTGGCGCAGATGGGCGACTTCGTGCGCCAGATGCACGTCGACAGCGGGCTGCTCGACGTGCTCGCCGAGGGCACGACCCTGCAGGAGGCCCAGGAACAGGTCATGGCCTACGTGCGGCACTGGGTGCCGGAGGCGCGCAAGGCCCCCCTGGCCGGCAACACGGTGAGCACCGACCGGGCCTTCCTGGCCCGCGACATGCCCGAGCTCGAGCAGCACCTGCACTACCGCATCGTCGACGTCTCCTCCATCAAGGAGCTGTCCCGGCGCTGGTTCCCCCGGGCCTACTTCGCCTCCCCCGCCAAGACGGGCGGCCACCGCGCGCTGGGTGACATCCTCGACAGCATCGCCGAGCTGCGCTACTACCGGGAGGCGGTCTTCCAGGCTCCGCCCGGTCTCGACACGGCCAGGCTGCGGGAGATCGCTCTGCGCCACTCGGCCGCGCGGCCCGCTGAACCCGACCCGGGGAGGTCGGGCTCAGCGGGGCAGGCTCAGCCGACGCGCCCGTAGCTCGTGACGCCGGAGAACATCTTGCGCTTCTGCGTGGGCAGCCCGGCCCGGCCAGAGTCGTAGATCATGCCGTTGCCGGCGTAGATCGCGACGTGGTAGGCCGGTGCCCCCCAGAAGACGAGGTCACCGGGCCGGGGGCTGGACACCCGGGTGGTCGCCCGGCGCTGCGCCTCGGTGGTGCGGGGGAGGCTGATACCGGCCTTGCCGAAGACGAACTGGGTGAAGCCGGAGCAGTCGAAGCCGGCCGGGGTGCTGCCGCCCCAGCGGTACATGATGCCGGTGTAGGACGCTGCGATGCCGACCACGCCGCTGCTCGACGTGCTGCGGCTCGTGCTCCGGGTGGCACTGCTGCGCGAGGCCGCCGCTGTGGTCAGCCCCATCTTGGCTGCGGTCTTGGGCCCGACGATGCCGTCGACGACCAGGCCGTTGCGTGACTGGTAGCGCTTCACGGCCGCCAGCGTCTTGGGGCCGAACACGCCGTCGGCGTAGGACCCGACGATGCGCTGGACGGTCTTGACGTGGCTGCCTCGGGCCCCGTAGCGGATCGTGCTCCACCGCGGAGTGGTCGGCAGGATGACCGGGGCCGCAGGCAGAGCAGCGGGCGACGAGGGAAGGGCCACCGGTTGGGCGGACGGTGCAGGCGGAGCCGCAGGAGCGGGCGTGGCCTGGGCCCCGCCCGACATGGACGCCACCAGACCGCCCGCGGCGACCATGGTGGCGGAGGTGCGGGCCAGGGGCTTGAGGACGTTGCGACGCTGGGCGCGATGGCGCCCGGGAATGCTGGTTGACATGGAGACCTCACCTACGCCTACGGGGTCAGCTGTCGGGTTCGGGCGGGAGGAACTACCCGGTCCGTGCGGCGGCACCATGGGTTGCTGGTGCCGCCGGGAGGACTTCACCCCAAGGGGCGTCTCACGACGCCCCACGAAACGTGGGTCCCCCGCTCCTGTCATGCGGTAGTGCGTAAGGCCCCGACGAGGTGGTGACAGGACTCGGCGACCACTGCGGGGGCTCCTAGGGGAGAGGAGCGCTGTCCAACGTACAGGGCCCACGGGGTCATGTCACGGTCCGGTCACGACGTGTGGACGACGTGCGAGGCCCGGCACCACGCAGCATGCTGCGACGCCCGTGGCGCTCTGACGGCATACCTGCACGTCACAGGATCGCCTGCAGGAACTGTCTGGTCCGCTCGTGCTCCGGGCTGGTGAACATCACGTCCGGAGCAGCCTCCTCGAGGATGTGCCCGTGGTCGAACATCAGCACCCTGTTCGACACGTCGCGGGCGAACTGCATCTCGTGGGTCACGATCAGCATCGTGATGTCGGTGGTCCGGGCGACCTCGCGCAGCACCTCCAGGACGTCGTTGACCAGCTCCGGGTCGAGGGCGGAGGTGACCTCGTCGAGCAGCAGGACCTCCGGGTCCATCGCCAGGGCCCGGGCGATGGCGACCCGCTGCTGCTGCCCGCCGGAGAGCTCCATGGGGTGGGCACCTGCCCGGTGCTTCAGGCCCACCTGGTCCAGCAGGGCGTGGGCTCGCTGCCGGGCCTCCTCCCGTGACTGGCCGAGCACGTGGACCGGCGCCTCGGTGATGTTGTCGATGACGGTCATGTTGGGGAAGAGGTTGAACTGCTGGAACACCATGCCGATGCGGCGCCGGATGCGGGTGACGTCCTTGGGCCGGCGCTCCACCCGCTTGCCACCCCGCAGCTCGTGCGTGAGCGGGTCGCCGTCGACGTAGATGAACCCGTCGGTCAGGTGCTCGAGGGTCATCAGCAGCCGCAGGATCGTGGTCTTGCCCGAGCCGCTGGGCCCGATCAGGGTGACCCGCTCACCGCGCTCGACGGCGAAGCTCAGCCCCTCGAGCACGGTGGTGTCGCCGAACTTCTTCACGACGTCCTCGAACCGGATCATCGGTGTGCTGTCAGTAGGCAAGACGGTTCTCCAGCTTTCGCATCAGGACGGCGGTGGGGTAGCTCGCGACCAGGAAGATCAGGCCGGCCAGGGTGAACGGCTCGACGTAGCTGAACGTCCGGCCGCCGATCTCCTTGGCCTCCGTCACCAGCTCCGGCACTGCGATCACGATCAGGAACGGTGTGTCCTTGAACATGGCGATGGCCCAGTTGCCCAGGGAGGGCAGCGTGGCCCGCAGCGCCTGCGGCAGGATCACCGCGCGCCACGTGCGGTGCGGTGGCAGCGACAGCGCCGTCGCGGCCTCCCACTGGCCCTTGCGGATGGACTCGATGCCCGCCCGGTAGGACTCCGCCATGTACGTCGAGTAGTGGACGCCGATGACGATGATGCCCACGCTGAGTGCGCTGAGGTTGTTGAACGTGTAGTAGACGAACAGCAGCTGGATCGGCAGCGGCGTCATCCGGATGAAGTCGAGGACGAACGACAGCGGACGCCCGACCCAGGCGGGCAGCGACCGCAGGCCGATGGCCCACACCAGGCCCAGCACCGCGGCGGTCAGCGACCCGACGACGGTGACGAGCAGGGTGATGCGCACGAAGGCCTCGAGCAGGTCGGGCAGGATCTGGAGGGCGAACTCCCAGTCGAAGCTCACGGTGCACCGCCTCCCGTAGGCGCGCCCGCGGCGCCACCTCCCGCGGGGGCGCCCACAGCCCCCGTGCCCTGCAGCCGCGCGGTCTCGGCGTTCTGCCGGATGCGCTCACGTCGGGTGGGGGGCGCGAGCCCGAGCCGGCGCTGCGCACGCCGTTCCAGCCAGCGCAGGACGCCTGAGGCCCCCAGGGCGATCAGGTAGTAGATGACCATCCCGATACCGAACGCCACGAAGGTGTCCGTGGTGCGGCGCAGCTGGTCGGTGACGAAGGTGAGGTCCTGAAGGAAGATGAACCCGGCCAGCGCGGAGCCCTTGATCAGCATGATCAGCAGGTTGTTCAGGCCGGGCAGCATCAGCGCCCAGGCCTGAGGCCAGATCACCCGTCGCATCGTCGTCACCGGTGACATCGACAGGGCGACGGTGGTCTCCCACTGACCCTTGGGCACGGCGTTGATCGAGCCCCGCACGACCTCCGAGCCGTAGGCGCCGTAGTTGAGCCCCAGCGCCAGGATGCCGGTGGTCATCGAGGGCAGGTCGACGCCGAGCTGCGGCAGCACGAAGAACAGCCAGAAGAGCTGCACGACCAGCGAGGTGCCGCGGAAGAACTCCACGACGACCCGGCTCGTCCCGCGCACGAGGGCGACGCCGCTGAGCGAGGCGAGGCCGAGGAGGACGGCCACGACGAACGCAACCGCGGCGCCGCCGACAGACAGCTGCAGGGTGACCAGGGTGGCCTCCCACAGCCGCGGCGCCGCCGCGGTCAGCGTGTCGAGGAAGTCAGTCACCGCGCAGGGTCAGTCCGTGGACTCGGCGTCGTCCGCCTCGGGCAGCTCGCCCGCGCAGAGCATCTCCGTGGTGATGTCCTCGGTGGGCCGCTCCGCGTCGGTGAAGCCGAACGGGCCGAGCACGCGCTCGTACTCCGCCTGGTCACCGATGATCGAGGCGAGCTCCTCGTTGTAGGCCTCGCGCAGGTCGTCGTCGTCGGTGCGGAAGACCGTCGCACCCGCGCCGACCTGGGGGACGCCGTCGACCTCGGCGACGAACGCCTCGGTCACCTCGATCGGGGCGTCGGGGTTGTTGTCGGCCATGGCGCGCAGCGAGATGCCGGTGAGGGCGTAGACGTCGGCCCGACCGCTGACGACCGCGTCCATGCCGTCCTGCGGCGTCGACACCGTCATCGTCTCGATGCCCAGGTCCTCGGCGTAGCCCTGCTCGATCGCACCGCTCATCGCCGCGAAGGTGGCTCCGGACTCGGCGACGTCCTGCAGGTCCGCCAGGTCCATGGGGTTGTCCTCCGGCACCAGCAGCGCCGTCGTGTACATGATCTCGGGGTCGCCGAAGGCTGCCTGCTCGCAGCGCTCGGGCAGGATCGACATGCCGGCCGAGATGGCGTCGAAGCGACCGGCGTTGAGACCGGGGATCAGGGCGTCCCACTCGACCTCGACACCCTCGACCTCGTCGATGCCCAGGGCACCGAAGACCTCACGGTGCAGGGCCACGGTCGCGCCGGTGAGCTCGCCGTCGTCGTCGGTGTAGCTGTAGGGCTCCTCGCCGGCGAAGCCGACGGTGATGGTGCCCTCGTCCTGGAGGGTCTCGAGGGTCCCTCCGCCGCCCTCGGCGGAGGAGGTGGTGTCGTCGTCGGAGCCGCACGCCGCGAGGGTGAGAGCTCCGGCCGCGGCGATGGCGGTGAAGGCGTGGGTACGCGAAGTGCGCAGGGACATGACATACGTCCTTTCGGTTGGACGAGGCAGTCGCCCTCTCGGCGGCAGAGGCCGACGAGAACACGTCGCCCCGATCGGACAGGGGGGGTGTGCCTTGAACCTATGCAGGCTGTCCACAGGTCCTCAAGTCGCCTCTGACGGCAGCGGGGCACCGGATCGGGGGCCCGGGCCGCGCGCGTCCTCGACCCGTCACAAGCCCTGTGACCAGCGACGATGCCGAGCCTCCCGGACACGCCCCCGACCCCCCCGACCGGCACCCGATGAGGCCCGACGGGCCAGGTCGATCGTTACCGTTTCGCAACCCTTCGGTCGAAGGACCAGCCCAAGGACGAGAGAACCCCCGGACCTCCACGGTCCGGGGGTCTCGATGCCGTCCGACATCGCGTGGGGTGAGTGACGGGAAACTCAATCGCAAGTGAACTGACCTGCACTGTCGAGGCCCCAGAGACCATCGTGTCAGTCCTGTGTCAGGTCCGCACACCCCAAGTAGGTAGTGCAAGCTCGCCGATCTTGGGGTATGCACGTTCGACGATGCCGCCGATGCTGCCACCGTGTTGTCCAACCTGCCGGAGTACCGCGTGGTCGCGGTGCTGCACCGTGATGCGTTGAGGGCAGGGAGGTGTTCATCGACACCCAGGCGTCGAGGCGGCCTGCCCGGCCTGCGGGGTGCCGTCCTCGCGGGTTCCGCGACGACCTCGCCGCCCGCTACCCAGACCACCAGTTAGGCCGCTCACTGAGACCGTGAAGTTCAACTAGCTAGAGAGCGGAACTCAACCCGGCTGCCCAAACCCCGCCGGGAGGTGACCAGCGATCTGGGAGGCGCCGACTGCAAACGTTGCTCGCCGGACGCCCACGCGCCGTCAGCGACGTTCATCTTGTCGCAGAAATAGGGCTTGTCGCAGTATCCGTTCCACGGTAGAACGGGGTCCACGCACTTGTGGCGCGGTTCCTGGGGGCCGCCTAATCCGTGATTGGTGGCTTCGTGTCCGGTCGATTCGCTCGTGCCCTTGCCCTCGTGACGACCGTCGTGATGTTCAGCGCGATGTTCTTTGTAGCACCGCCTGGGGTGAGTTCGGGATCGGCGACGCCCCTCGCTTGGCCTACAACCGGGCCAACTGCAGCGCCCGCCGCCGGTTTGGCTGCTCAGGACACGGTCGCGGCCACCGACAAGTGGCGCTTGTCGGGTCCGGACCGGAGGGCGACGGCGGTCGAGATCTCCAAGCGCAGCTTCCCTGACGGGGCGTCGGTGGTGTACCTGGCCCGTCAGGACGTGTTCGCTGACGCATTGGCGGCGGGGTCGTTGAGTGATGGGCCTGTGCTGTTGTTGCCGTCCTGCCGAGGTGTGCCCGTCGTGGTGGCCGAGGAGATCGCTCGCCTGGCCCCGGAGCGCGTCACCGCTTTGGGTGGGGACAGCGCGGTGTGTGAGGCGACCCTGGACGAGGCTTCGGATGGCCGTGCGAAGAGCCGTCTCGCCGGTGCGAACCGTGAGGGGACCGCGGTAGAGATCTCCAAGTACGAGTTCCCGGCCGGTCCGCTCGCCGAGGTATACGTCGCGAACTCCCAGGACTCCCCGGACGCGGTGGCCGGTGGGGTCCTGACAGCCGGGCCGGTGCTATTGGTCCGTGACGGCAGGCGGGTACCGGCCGTGGTAGCCGCCGAGATCGCACGCCTGTCCCCCAAGCGAGTGGTGGGCCTGGGCGGGGACGCGGCCCTAGCCGATGAGACGTTGGGATCGGTCGCGGCCGGCCGCACCACAGACCGCTTGGCGGGACCCAACCGGTACGCCACCGCGGTGGCGATCGGTTCCTACCAGTTCAGCAGCACCGCACCGGTGGCCTACCTCGCCCGCGGTGATGTCTTCGCTGACGCCGTCGCAGCGGGGTCCCTGACTGACGGTCCGGTGTTTCTGGTGAGCGCGAACTGCGGGTCTCTGCCCGCGGCCGTCAGCGCCCAACTCGCGGTGCTGCAACCCGCCCAGGTGATCGCCCTGGGTGGGACCAGCGCGGTGTGCGAGGACACGTTGGACGCGGCTGTTGCGGCGGTCCCGGCACCGGATGTGGAGGCCCCGGGCCCGGTAAGCGCGTTGACCGTGGCGGAGGTGTCCTCGACGTCGGTGACGCTGTCCTGGACGAACCCCGATGACGGGAACGAAGGCCTCGAGGCCGACACGCAGTACAGCTACACCGTGTTCACCCGTGACACCGCGGGCAACACCAACACCACCGGTGCCACACTCACGACCACGACCGCCCCGGCACCGGATGTGGAGGCCCCGGGCCCGGTAAGCGCGTTGACCGTGGCGGAGGTGTCCTCGACGTCGGTGACGCTGTCCTGGACGAACCCCGATGACGCGGACCTGGCCGAGCTGATCGTGCGTCGCGCCGTGGGCGGGACCGCCCCGGACGGCCCCGAGGATGGCGAGCCGGTGGCACTGGGCGACCCGTTGGCCGAGTCGGTCACCGACGAAGGCCTCGAGGCCGACACGCAGTACAGCTACACCGTGTTCACCCGTGACACCGCGGGCAACACCAACACCACCGGTGCCACACTCACGACCACGACCACGACCGATACCGGTGCGGTTCCGTCGAAGCGCGTCTGTGGCACGTTAACTGCCTCCGAGACCTGGTCACCTACCAAGGCACAGGTCTATGTCGCGGATTGCACGGTCACTATCTCCAGCGGCGTCACCCTCACAGTGGAGCCAGGAACCGTCATCAAGGCCGCCTCAATCGACACAGCGCTAGAGGTGAGTGGTTCGTTGGTCGTGGCGGGGTCGCAGGAGGCGCCAGTGGTGTGTGTTCACCTCCTCCAGGGATGACTCGGTCGGCGGGGACGTCGACAGCACACAGACACCAGAGCGCGGCGACTGGCAAGGAATCACAGTCGAGCCAGGTGGGACGTTCTCGATGGACAACGCCGAGGTGAGATATGGGCGGGGAGTGACTGCTGCCGTCGCAACTGGTTTCTCGTTGACGGGTTCGACCTTGAGCCATGGCACCACTGTTTCAGTGTCGCTGAGTGAGAGCGATCCGGCTCCTGTGGTGATCTCGGGAAACACGTTTACCGAGATGTCCGGAGGGGTGTACGACGGATCGGTCATTACCGTAGCTGGGTCGGGTTCTCCGGCTCCGAGAGTTTCGGACAACACCATCGAGGGAGAACTGCCCAGTTATGCTCGCGCCGTCAGCATCTACGGCGAGGAGCTCTTGCCATCGTTGCTGTCCGGGAACACTGCTGACTCGTCCACGGGTGCTGCGATGTTTGTGTCGGGGTCGCTGGCCGAAGACCTGACCCTGCCCCGACCCGGGTTGCCGTGGGTCATCGGCGATAGGTCTTGGAGAGGCCTGGAGATCCCGGCCGGGGTGACGATGACGGTCAACGAGGGAGCCGTGGTCAAGTCGCTCCGGTCCACGGACAGCCATAGCGGCCTGAAGGTGCGCGGTTCGTTGGTCGTGGCGGGGTCGCAGGAGGCGCCAGTGGTGTTCACCTCCTCCAGGGATGACTCGGTCGGCGGGGACGTCGACAGCACACAGACACCAGAGCGCGGCGACTGGCAAGGAATCACAGTCGAGCCAGGTGGATCAGCGACTCTATCCCAGGTTGAAATCCGCTATTCTGCAACGGGACTCGCGGTCAATGGAGGAACAGCAGCTTTATCTGGCCGACTCGTTGAGAATGTCATTGGCATTAGTTCTAATGGTAGCTACGTTGACGCTAGACACATAGACTGGGGCTCACCGGAAGGACCCGTCCCTGGGGACGTTGTTGGGTCTGGGGTCATGTACACCCCTTGGGTAGGCTATGTTCCGCCGCCTCGGCCTCCGATTGCTCCCGCTCAACCAGTGCCGGACGGAAACGCTTCCCGGTGCGCCAAATACGTCGTCTTTGGACTTCGCGGCTCTGGCGAGGAGCCCCAAGCCGATTGGAACATATTCCTAGGTTGGGATAAGCCTGCCTTTGTTGGCGAGACTGATGGCTTTGGAACATACAATGAAGAAATCTATGCAGCATTCGATCGCTTCCAACCTGGAACGAAAAAACGAGTCGCCGTCCAGTATCAGGCCCTTCCGGTGCCAGTGCTGGATCCACGCGTGAGTCCTAGCGCCTACATGGACTCGATTTTTGATGGAGTTGATAAGCTCATTTCCAGGGCTTATGAAGAGGCCTCAGACTGTCCCGACAGCGAGTTCGTGTTGCTTGGATACTCTCAAGGCGCCTTGGCAGCTCATGTGGCAATGCGCGTATTGGCGGAATCGGATCTAGCTCTTCTGGAGCGTTTTGTGGCGGTGGGCTTTGTTTCTGACCCTGGCAGAGTTGTGGGTGGCGGCGAGGACCTTTGGCGCACAGCGAGCTTGGTCAATGGTCAATTGCAGGTGTCAGTCCCGGGCCTTCTCGAATCGATTAGTCCTGGAGTCTGGTCATTGCCGACGCTATGGCAAGAGACGACACCGAGCGGTCCCCTCCCGGACATTATTGCGAGCCGCACCACGGCGCTCTGCCACAATGGCGACCTCATCTGCGCAAGCTTCCTGGGTGCCGGCGCGTCTGAGCACACCAACTACACGAACGATGAGTTGGAGGCTCTTGGGTATATGGTGGCGTTCGGACTGCCTGGCGGATAGCGCGATTCGCCTGGCACAAAGTTAGAAATGTTCATGTCAATAAAAGTCAGTTATGGACCTCTCTGTTAGGTCAGCAAGTCACCGAACACTGGGCAGGTCGATCAGCTTCTCCACACCCGCTGCAGGACGTCATTGTTCCTGTCCCTGACTGGCGGACAGCCTGTTGTTAGGCCTCTCCTCTTGGGTCCTGATGGCGGGGATGCGCACCGGGTCAGGTCCCTGCCCAGTCGTTCGGCCCGGGTGGCGGCGTCCGCCGGTGGTAGCAGGCAGTCCCGCTAACGTCCTGCCCAGTACTGTGCCGTCGCCAGGGTGAGCCGACCCGGAGCGCGACCGATCAGCGATCAGCGATCGTACCGATGGTGGTCGTCCGGCGAAGGCGACCGCGCACGCCAGCACGGCCTGCCCTGTCGGCCCCTCGATCCCCAGCGACCTGCCGTGCCCAGACGGCGCGGCCAGACCAGGACACAGGGCGTTGAGCTGGTGGTGAAGCCGCTGCAGCGCCTTCTTGCGGTCCGCGACCAGCCCGCGCCGGTGCCGGACCGCGGCACGCGGCTCATCCACCACTAACGTGCGAGAATTCGGCGCATGACCGCATCGCGCATCACCCTAGGGGTCGGCTACGGAACTCACGATTCGGCGGTCTGTCTAATGAGCGACGGAAACATCCTAATGGCGCTCGAGCAGGAACGGCTCGATCGGGTGAAAGGATCCCGTGCGGCTCCTGTTGCCGCACTAGAGATCATCTTGAGAGAGACATCACTCACCCTCGGCGACGTTGACTCAATCGGTCTACCAATGCGCAGAGCAGCCCAGTTGACTCGACCAGTCTACGACAGTCTCGACTTTCGAAAAGGTGCTGGCTGGGCCAGGAAATCTTCCATTGAGGAGATAAATACCACCAGGCGTGTGCGCCGACTTGGCGGGTCTCTAGCGGCGGCCGCCAAACCGGGAACGCGCCCGCAGTATTTCCGTCACCACGATGCTCACGCGGCGTCCGTTAGCGGGGTCGCAGACACCGCCGATATGGCCATTCTCGTGATGGACGGCATCGGCGAGATAGACACCGTCTCCTTTTACATCGGGAAGCGCAATTCCGCGCCATCTTGTATTCGGCGGATCCGCTACCCGCACTCTCTTGGAAAAGTGTACGGCGCGATCTGTAGGCATCTCGGCTTTTTCGGGCCCTCCAAGGAGGGGCAGGTCATGGGCCTTGCTGCCTATGGAGAGCCGACATTCCAGGAACGCATTGCACAGATCGTCATGAACTTCGCGGGTGACTTTAAGGTCGACACGTCGTATTTTCGCCTATCTGCTAGCAGTGCTCGGCATTCTACGGTATCTGACCGGTTCGTGCATGAGTTCGGCCCATCGCGCCACCCTGCAGAGGCCATATCCGATCTCCACCGAAACCTGGCTGCGAGCCTTCAAGCTCACTTGAACGAAACGGTGCTAAACCTCACGATGTGGCTTACCGAGGAGACTGGTCGAAGGCGCGTCGCCTTGGCAGGTGGCGTGGCTTTAAACTGCGTTACCAACGGGGTCCTGGCAAGAAATGATGGTATCGACGAACTAGTCATCCCGCCCTACCCCCATGATGGGGGACTTGCGATCGGTGCCGCTGCACTTTGCGCATGGAACTCTGGCCAAACCGTCCACCCGTTGTCAACGTCTCGCCTAGGGCCGACACTCACCCCACGCTCTGCGATCTCTGCGGCTGAGAGCGCTGGCCTCGCGGCGACGCCTATCGAAGTTTCACAACTGGCACGGCATCTTGCCCGAGGACAACTGATCGGCCTAGTTAACGGACGTGCGGAATTTGGTCCGCGTGCACTTGGCGGCCGAAGCATCATTGCGGATCCTAGAGCCCATCAAATGAGGCTGAGAATAAACCAGGCTGTCAAGAATCGTGATGAGTTCCGACCATTAGCCCCTTGTACCACGGTAGAGGCCGCTCCTACCATCTTTGGCCTTTCCGGACCCTCACCGTACATGTCTAGGAGCGTCTCAGTCCGCTCCGACTGGGTTCCGCGAATCCCTGCTGTAGTGCATACGGACGGTACTGCTAGGGTGCAAACGGTCAGCGAAGACGACGATCCGGTTCTTTACAAACTCTTGCAGGAGTTTGGATCTTTAACTGGCTGCCCCGTGCTTGTGAACACGTCCTTCAACGGTCGAGACGAACCTCTGGTCTTGAGCGCCGCCGATGCCATTGCTTCTGGTCTGGCGATGGGTCTAGATGGGCTATTCTTGGCCGGGAACTTCGTCGACTTGCAATGGCGGTGATTCCGCCGCACCCATAGCGGACTGCAGCAAGATGCGATCTGCGTCAGCCTTGTCAATCGGAAAGCCATGGGTGCGGAGGATGGCGTCACCCGCTTTCGTGCGCCTTTGCATTATGATTTCACCGGAGTTCTTGGACGGCATGTCAGCCCAAACGCCGCTGATCCGGTCTGGTGGTGTACCCTGAGTGGTCAATCGATAGACGCCTTCACGGACGTAGACCTCTTCATCCACACCGGCGGACTTGTAAAGGACCGTCAGCTCTCCTCCACGAAGATGCACATGTGTCGACACGAATTTCGAAGTGAAGGAGGCGCGCAATGGGTGATAGTGGATACCTGAGACAACGTACTCATCGCGCACCTTCTCGATTGTGCAGATCCCGTATCGAGATTGCGTGTTCGCACCCAGAACGGTGATGCGGTATATCCACTCCCCCGATATGGCCTCGCGCGGATTTATCTTATCCTCCAGGACCGCACCGAACAGCCAGACCAGAAAGTTGTAAAGAGCGATATACACGCCCAAGCTAACAGCTAGCCCCACTGCTATGTTCAACCAACTATTGTTTGAGAGTTTCGGCGCCAAATCTGTCGAGAAGTATCCATAGGCCGCAAGTGTGAGAAGGAGTGCCACCGAGTTCACTGCCTTTGAGTGGCGAGTTGGCCTGAACGAGAGGGACTCTAGCATTGACGAGACTGAGTCAAGGCCATTCATCAGGCACGTACCTGTCTACGATTAGGCTGACGTCTTCGGGAAAAGATTCTGAAGCCACAATCCACGCAGTAATAGACCCATTTGGAAACGTGTGGGGTCGGTAGAGTTCGTAGTCAAACCCCCTGCCCAGCATTAGGATGTTCTGGATCATTATGAGGGTCGAATTGGTCGCGACAATGATTGTGTGTGTCCGCGACGACTGCAAGAGGTCGCCCAAGGCGGACTTGACCCTAGCGCGAAACTCTTCTACGGGTTCCGCCTCAGGGATTTGTAACTCATCTATTCTCCTTAGGCCGTTCCGCCACTCTTCGAGTCTGTTCGCTGCGCCGGGGTGGTGCGATGCCGCATCTTCACGCGAGAGATCCGCAAGCACTCCGAGGTGAGTTCCTCGGAGCCTCTCGTCGAAGCGGACATCCCATTGGTTCTCCGCAGAGATCGCGCTGACCGTCTCACGAACCTGTGGAACTGTGTCGCCGATCAGTTCCCCTCGATCATCAATTCTCCCTGCCGTTGCCATGTATCTCGCCACGGCTCGCGCTTGGTCGTAACCTCTTCCCGTGAGGCCGGTCCCCGGTCCCCCATGTCGGTCCGCGACGTTCTTGAGTGCTTGGCCGTGGCGAACCAGATAGACCCACTTTTGCACTGAGCAGCCCCTCAAGATCCGACCTGATCACGGAAGATTTGTGGTCACAGTACCACCTGCGCTATCCGCGTGGTGGAAGCGTCCGACGTCGCCGCAACGCCCCGCTGGCGTTGCATGCGTCAAGGCGAGTCGTCCCGTTCTGGGACTGATCGCACCGAATGCTTCCGTTGCCCGAGATAGTTGTCCCTTGCCGACGCGATGGTACCAGCCCCTGCCAGCAGACGCAGTGAGTGGGAACACGCCCGAACCACGCTTGCCATGGTCGCCGGTTCCCTTTTCGCCCTCAGTTACGCCGTCGTGGTTGGAGTGGACTGGTTCGATAGGACCTGGCTTGGTCGCTGTAGTTGCCGCCGGCCGAAGTCTCCTTTATCGATATGGGCATCATGGTGCGCCGGCGCCGTGAACCTCTCGCCAACGACTGAGCGGCGCGCTGGTACTCCCCTGCCTTGCAGGCGGGCCAATTCTCCTCGCCGGCCTGTTACGGCGATGGACGAGAGATGAGGCACCGGGCCAGATCGGCACCCTGGACTGGGTCATTGTGGGCATCCATTCGCAGCGATCATCCTCACGATAGTCGCTGGCTTCGCCTGGTTCAAGTCAGGGTCAGCACTCTCCGAATCTGATCGTTGAGGTCTTGCGGCAGACCGTGCGCCCGCCGGTCGTGAGGAGGCGTGACCGCTGCTGGGATGACGTGCCCCCAGATCGTTCGGGTGAGTATTTGACCATTAGATCGCCGGGAGTCCTCCTCCACGCTGCTGCAACGGATCGCAACGAGGCGCAGGAGGTTGGGCGATGTTGTTCGTAGGTGATGACTGGGCCGAGGACCACCACGACGTCGAGCTCGTCGACGACCAGGGACGGATCCTGGCGCGACGACGCCTGCCTGAGGGTTTGGGCGGTATCACGCGGTTGCACGCGCTGGTCGCCGAGCACGCGCCCGAGGAGTGGGCCGACCTGGACTCGGCCGAGGCGGCCGCGCAGGTGGTGGTCGGTATCGAGACCGACCGCGGCCCGTGGGTCGGCGCCTTGGTTACGGCGGGGTACACCGTGTATGGGTTGAACCCGAAGTCCGTCGCCCGCTACCGGGAGCGGCACTCGACCTCGGGGGTGAAGTCGGACACCGCTGATGCCCATCTGCTGGCCGAGATCGTCCGCCTGGACCGGGCCCACCACCGCACGGTGGCCCCCGACAGCGCCACCGAGGAGGCGGTCAAGGTCAGCCCGAGCGCCCACCAGTCGGTGATCTGGGACCGGACCCGGCACGTGCTGCGCCTGCGTTCAGCGCTAAGGGAGTTCTTCCCCGCCGCGCTGACGGCGTACGAGGAGCTGGATGCGCCAGAGACGCTGCAGCTGCTCGCCCAGGCACCGGACCCGGACACCGCCTCGAGGCTGTCCAAAGCCAAGGTCGTCCGGGCGTTGACCGCAGCCAACCGGCGCGACGTCACCGTTCGTGCCGAGAAGATCAGGAACGTCCTGACCGCCCCGGAACTGCGCCAACCCGCACCCCGTGCAGCACGCCTACGCCACGATCGTGACCTCCGAAGTCGCACTCATCACCGTGCTGAACAACCAGATCGAGGCCCTCGGGCAGGTGGTGGCCGAGCATTTTGGCCGGCACCGGGACGCTGACATCTACACCAGCCTGCCCGGTCTCGGCGTGATCCTCGGCGCCCGGATCCTCGGCGAGTTCGGTGACGACCCCCACCGCTACGCCGACGCCAAGGGCCGCAAGGCCTACGCCGGCACCGCCCCCATCACCAGAGCCACCGGTCGGCGTTCGCAATCAGTTGGGTGCCCATGTCCTGAGCTCTTCCCGGCGCTCCAGGTCGGCGCTCAGCACGAGCAGCCCGACGATGTGGCGCACGTGCCACTGATGTCGTTTCGGGTGGTGATGCCGTCATCGGGCGCGCGCGGATGCGGCGGCCTCATCGGTGATGCGGATAAATTCGAACGGCCAGGCGAACGGCTCGATGAGGTACCGTGTCGAGCACCTTCGGGTATTCGCCAAAATGGGGAATAGTTGGCCGGCGATGAGGACAGGTGGCCAGGCTCTCGCACCCCGTCCAGCAGCGCTGTTGCCACGTCTTCATTCGCAACTCCGCCGGCGACCATGCGGTCGACCCACCGTCGACTGCCAGGAGTGCGCTCATGCACTCGTACAGCCCGTTGGTCCAGCAGCGACCGGGAGACTCGGATCCTGCACCGTTGACGACTTATGTCCCTAGTGGGAGCCTTTGCGAAGCAACTGCGGGGAGGTGCATCAGCGGTGGCTGGTCCGGCGCGCGACGGCATGGGTGATGCCCCCGCAGTTGTGAGTGCCACCTCCTCGCGGTTTGACGCGTTCATCTCCTACAGTCACAGCGACCGCAAAGCGGCGGCGGGGATCCAGAAAGGTTTGGCGCGTGTCGGCCGACCGATGGGCCGCCTTCACGCGCTGCGGGTCTTCCGGGACGCGACCGACCTGACGGCCAGTCCTGACCTGTGGGGCAAGGTCGTTGAGGCGTTGGACGCCTCCCGGTTCATGGTCGTGATCTTGTCACCGGCGGCGGCAGCCTCGGTATGGGTGAACAGGGAGGTCGCGCACTGGCTCGACACCCGGGGCCCCGAAGGGCTGATGCTGGTCACTGTCGGAGGTCGGTTGCGGTGGAACGAGCACACAGAGTCGTTCGATCCCGAACAGAACGATATGGCCCTGCCGATGATGACCCGACCCGGGGCGTTCCCGACGGAGCCGTTCTACGTGGACGTGACCGAGTTGGCGCCGTGGGATCTTGCCAGCCCGGTGTTCCGGGAGACCGTCACCGACCTCGCGGCACCCATGCACGGCATGACCAAGTACCAGCTGGCCAGCGACGACCTGCGGGAACTGCGCCGGTTCCGCAATTGGCGGCGCGCCGCGGTGGCGGGGTTGGTCATACTGACCGTATGTTCCCTCCTGGCGGCGGGGGTGGCGGTGACGCAACGGCAGGAGGCTATCCGGCAGCGGAGTGAGGCCGTAGCATTGTCTTTCACGGCGTCGGCGACTGCGGTGCGGGGCACCAACCCGGCGCTGTCGCTCGGGCTGGCCGCGGAGAGTGAGCCACAGGACTCAACGGCCCGTGCCAGAGCAACCGCAGCGATGGTCGGGGGAAGCATTGCCCTTGGTCGCGCTGCCGCCCAGGCGATCGGCGCGCCCCTCACCGGCCACACTGACCAGGTCTCCTCGGTGGCGTTCTCGCCCGACGGTTCCTTGCTGGCTAGCGGCAGCGACGACGGCTCGGTGCTGCTGTGGGACCCAAGCACCGGCGACCAGGTCGGTGAGCCCCTCACCGGCCACACTGACCAGGTCTCCTCGGTGGCGTTCTCGCCCGACGGTTCCTTGCTGGCCAGCGGCAGCGACGACGGCTCGGTGCTGCTGTGGGACCCAAGCACCGGCGACCAGGTCGGCGGCGCCCTCACCGGCCACACCAGCATTGTACTTTCGGTGGCCTTCTCGCCCGACGGTTCCTTGCTGGCCAGCGGCGGCGGCGACGGCTCGGTGCTGCTGTGGGACCCAAGCACCGGCGACCAGGTCGGTGAGCCCCTCACCGGCCACACCGTCGTCTGGTCGGTGGCGTTCTCGCCCGACGGTTCCTTGCTGGCCAGCGGCGGTGGCAACGTGCGGCTGTGGGACCCGAGCACCGGCGACCAGGTCGGCGACCCCCTCACCGGCCACACCGTCAGCGTCTTCTCGGTGGCGTTCTCGCCCGACGGTTCCCTGCTTGTCAGCGGCGGCGGCGACGACGTCTTGCGCGTCTGGGATCTGACCACCGGCGAACAGGTGGGAGACCCTCTCACCGGCCACACCAACTTCGTCACGTCAGTGGCGTTCTCTCCTGATGGATCGTTGCTGGCCAGCGGCAGCTTCGACCACACGGTGCGGCTGTGGGACCCGAGCACCGGCGACCAGGTCGGCGACCCCGTCTTCGGCCACGCGAGTGCGGTCAGGGCAGTAGCGGTCTCCCACGACGGCTTGACCGTGGCAAGCGGCAGTGACGACGGCACGGTGCAACTGTGGGACCCGTCGATCAGCGAACTCATCGGCCAGCCGCTCAGGGAGCCGCCCGACGGCGACCCCGGCGACGTCAGGTCGGTCGCGTTCTCCCCTGACGGACGGCTACTAGCCAGCGGCGGCGACGACACGGTGCGGCTGTGGGACCCGAGCACCGGCGACCAGGTCGGCGACCCCCTCACCGGCCACACCAGTAACGTCACGTCGGTGGCGTTCTCCCCTGACGAGTCCTTGCTTGCCAGCGGCAGCTTCGACCACACGGTGCGGCTGTGGGACCCGAGCACCGGCGACCAGGTCGGCGACCCCCTCACCGGCCACACCGATCAGGTCTCCTCGGTGGCGTTCTCCCCCGATGGGTCGTTGCTGGCCAGCGGAAGCACGGATACCACGGTGCGGCTGTGGGACCCGAGCACCGGCGACCAGGTCGGCGACCCCCTCACCGGCCACACCAGTAACGTCACGTCGGTGGCGTTCTCCCCTGATGGGTCATTGCTCGCCAGCGGAAGCACGGATACCACGGTGCGGCTGTGGGACCCGAGCACCGGCGACCAGGTCGGCGACCCCCTCACCGGCCACAACAGCAGTGTCCTTTCGGTGGCCTTCTCACCCGACGGGTCCGTGCTCGCCAGCGGCAGCGCCTTAGACGACGCACGCCTGTGGGACCCGAGCACCGGCGACCAGGTCGGTGACCCCCTCACCGGCCAGAGCGCCTGGGTCGAGGCACTGGCGTTCTCGCCCAATGGGTCATTGCTCGCCAGCGGCAGCGACGACGGCTCGGTGCTGCTGTGGGACCCGAGCACCGGCGACCAGGTCGGCGACCCCCTCACCGGCCACACCAGCAGTGTCGAGTCGGTGGCGTTCTCCCCCGATGGGTCATTGCTCGCCAGCGGCAGCGACGACGGCACAGAGCGCATGTGGCTTGCGGTATCGGACTGGCGGGCTGCCTGCGAGATCGTGTCACGGCACGTTGAACGCGCCCAGATCGAGGCCTTCCTCCCGAATGATTGGCCGACTCGGTGCACCTACCCGGAGAACGCGATGGGACCGTATAGACCCGCCGGAGCTGACTCGCCATGAGTGGTACCGCATCGATACAGAAGGCCTGGAGTCCTGCGCTCGGGCATAATTGTCTCGGTTGCACGATGAAGCGCTCATGACGCAACCGGCATGAAGTCGTCGAGAGCGCCGTGGCCCCGTGGCCCGGCTGGGGGTCGACCACCGCCATGGACCATGCAAGGCGAGATCGACGACTTCAGGCCAGTGGAAGACTTCAAGTTGTGGTTCGAAGACCTCAAGAACGACGACTTCGGCCCTGTGGCCATCGCCACCGGGATCTTCCGCTGCTCGTTCAACGTTGCCGACGAACCCGGCACAGCCATCAGCCGCGCGTCGGCCGAATTCGTCGACAACGACAGCCAGTGGCTCATCGCCCACGAGCACAACTCACCGCTCCGGCGTCCCAAAAGCCCCTAGAGCAACACCCACAAGCCGCTGGAAGATATCGTAGGAAAGCATGTCTTCAGTTCCCAGTGAGCCTTACACGTCGGTGTAGGTCGCTGCTGGTCGAAGCATCCCCTCTCGAACCAACATAACCTCGAGGTCATGGAAAGCATGCTGCACCCGTCCTTTGCCGAAACGGAGGTACTGTAGCCCGGCAATATTGGAGAATGCCTCAACGCCCTCCTCCATTAGAATGGCAACCTTAGTCCACCCCAAGCGTCCCTGCATGAGACCAATCTCATGGACAACGTTCTGTCGCCCCCGCACTTGGCCCTCGGCTACGTCGTCGCCAGTTACAACTATGACTGCGAAGTCCGCCTGAAGAGCCTGCTCGGTCAACACCTCGCTCGCGAATCGGCCGGCGACCGGGGCGGACTCGAAGTAGCTGGTCTTCAGGCCCCAGCCTTCGAGGCAATCCTTCACATGCCGCCATTCTGAATCCCGCCCATGTCCAATAAAGACACGCGCCCTCCCTGATCCGGCTTCGGTCACCAAACTTCGCGAAACGATGTCCGAACTAGCTTCCAGAAAGTCTTGACGAAAGTCGGCAATCCCGGTCATTCCTACAAAACGGAGCTTTCTCCTGGCAAGACGAAGTCCCAAGTCTACCGAGTCGGCCTCCTCGAATCCTGGCAGGCAAAGGCCACCAATAAAGCCAGCCGCAAAAGCGTCCCCGGCCCCAGTGTCATCGACGACCTCAGTCGCGTCAAGAATGTGGGGATTCTGAAAAATGCGTTCGTTGACCTCCGCTCCTACACGGTGGAAAATCTTAATCCGGTCGTATCTCTTCACTACAATCACCGATCTAAGATTTGCCACGAGCCGGAAGCACTCGGAGGCGGCATCCTTGTCGGACATTCCTGGCATGCGGCACGAGATCAGATCGAACTCACGAGCATTCATGATGATGATGTCAACGCTAGCAAGGATATCGTTCACTGCCTTTGGGCGGTCAACTGGAGCCCAAAGCGCGCTCGGGTCGCAAGTTATCGTTACAGCCGGCCATTTTGCTTTCAGTTCCTGGAGAAGCGTAGCCAAGACGATAGGCTCCCGCTGCTCGGCGAATGCGGTCACATGAACCAATCGCGCCCCAGAAAGATACTCCAGAATTTGCGCATAGTTGCGCGAGACCATCTCCTCAAATTGTTGGTTGGCCCCACTGGAGGTAAGCATCGACCGTTCGGCTCCGCGCGTGAAGCTAACGCAGATCCCCGCTGACTCTTGGCTGTCATACACGTGTGGCGTGTCGATACCAAGAACACTAAACCAGTCCGCAAAGTCGAAGCTCTGCTCAGGGCTCACGCCACGGATCCCCACGTAGCCAACGCGCAGGGGAGCAGAGGTGCTCGCGAGCGACGCAACCACATTCAAGGCGGATCCTCCGGGACTGATGCGCGGTTGATAGCTGCCTAGGTATTGCAGTGCATTCTTGATGGTTTCCTCGGAAGCGCCCCGCTCCACGCCATATTCAAAGCTATCAAGCCTCCCCGCCCCTTCTTCAGGATTCATTCGCTGGGCCTGTATTGAATCAACGATGTAGTCGATATTAATCATCCCTATGCCGACGACGTCCGACATGATTTCCCTTTCTCTGGCGCAAGCGGACATGCCCGTAGAACTAGCTCGACGCTGGGCGTGGTCAACCCATGGTGGCACATGCTCCTCTCCAGGGCCGAGCAGCGGTCGAAATACCCGCCGTCGGCGCGGCAGAACAAGGGGTCAAGTCCCCTAGGTGTGGTGTACGAGGATGATTCCTCGTGGGGCGTCGAGCCGCTGACCTCGATGTTCACTGGGGTGGCTCGGGGGCCTGAAGTGCAGCGCGGGCCGCGAAATGGCGTATGGGAGGGCCGCGGGCAGGGGTGGGGTCCGATCTGCCCGAGTGGGGCTCGGGCTTCCACTGCTCCGGAGGGCTCGGGTGGTGAGTCGATTGGGACACGTCCGGTCAGGCTGGTGCAAGGCGAGGATGCGGTCGAAGGCGTCGGCGAGGTGTCCGGCCCAGGCCCATCCGGTGGGATTTTCAGTACTCCCCAGATCCCCAGTCATCACGTTCCGCCCCGGGAGTACTCGCGCGTTGGCGATCCTCGCCGCGCGACGGTTTCGTTCAGGGAGTGCCGAAACTGCCTTCCGACCTCCACGCGGGCAACGAGGAAAGCAACTTCTCTCTCAACTGAGCTTGACCGATCCGATCAGTCGAAGCTGGCCGCCAGCCGTGCTCAGAGCGCTGCCTTGCACGCTGGTGCTCACGGCGGATCGGACCGATTGCCCACCGGGCCGCCCGGGTGGTCAGCAACCCGCGGCGCCTGGCCAGGTCAGGGTCCTGCTCAGTGCAGTATCGCCACCTCGCACGTGTCCCCCCGCCACCGGTACCGCCGCTTGCGCCACAATAGGACGACCGGGGTGCGCTGAAACAGGGCGCGTCGACCAGCCGCACCGTCCGCCGGCCCAGGGACTGAGCGAGCGACCACCCCGCACAGGCCAGCCGACCAGGACAGGCGAGGACTTGACGGGCACGGTCAGCAGGCCAGGGGCACGGTCGACCACTAGTGTGCGCACCCCGCCCAGGCCGAGGAGCAGGTCACAGTTGTCGCAGTACGCGCCGCCCATGCCCACGGCACGGCAGCACGACGAGGGCCTAGACCCACTTCCAAGCTCACACCGCCGCACGGCGCGCCGCACTCGCTCTCAAAAGACGCAGAGCCGGAAGTCTCTACATGTCGAAGGCTGGGTGATCGATCGGGCGAGTTGAGTCCCGGATAGTGGTGTAGCGCGGTCGCTGAGGTCGTCCCCGGCGTGTACGTCGGACGAGGACGCGGCCACCGCGTGATCCTTCGAGTGAACCTTCCACAGCACTCTCGAACGGAGTCACACGATGACCGCTCCTCACATTGTCGACCCTGCCGGCCTGCTCGGCGAAGCGCTGGCCGAGGCCAGCCCTGATCTATTGCGGCAGCTGCTGCGGTCGATCATCAACACCCTGCTGTCCGCGGATGCCGACGCCGTCGTCGGTGCCGAGTACGGGCGCCCCAACCCCGGCCGGGTGGCCCAGCGCAACGGCTACCGGCACCGGCCCTTGGACACCCGCGTCGGCACGCTCGACGTCGCGATCCCGAAGTTGCGCAAGGGCACGTACTTCCCTGAATGGCTGCTCGAGCGGCGTAAGCGGGCCGAGTCCGCGCTGATCACCGTGGTCGCCGACTGCTGCCTCGCCGGGGTGTCCACCCGCCCGGATGGACAAGCTCGTCAAGACCCTGGGCATCGACTCCCAGTCCAAGTCCCAGGTCTCCCGGATGGCCGCCGACCTGGACCAGCTCGTCGACGACTTCCGCCACCGCCCGCTGCACGAGGCCGGCCCGTTCACCTTCGTCGCCGCCGACGCGCTCACCATGAAGGTCCGCGAGGGCGGGCGCGTCATCAACGCGGTCGTGCTGCTGGCGACCGGCGTCAAACGGTGACGGGCACCGCGAGGTCCTCGGCCTGCGGGTGGCCACCGCCGAGACAGGCAGTGCGTGGAACGAGTTCTTCACCGACCTCCTCGTCCGCGGCCTGAGCGGCGTGTGGCTCGTCACCTCCGACGCACGCGCAGGGCTGGTCGAGGCGATCGCGGCGAACCTGCCCGGGGCGTCCTGGCAGCGCTGCCGTACCCACTGCGCGGCCAACCTGATGTCCGTGACCCCGGAGTCGATGTGGCCGGCGGTCAAGGCGATGCTCCACAGCGTGTACGACCAGCCCGACGCACCCGCAGTGCAGGCCCAGTTCGACCGGCTCATCGACTACGTCACCGACATGCTGCCCGCTGTCGCCGAGCACCTCGCCGGGGCCCGTGCGGACATCCTGGCCTTCACCGCCTTCCCCAAGGACGTCTGGACCCAGATCTGGTCCGACAACCCCGCCGAGCGCCTCAACAAGGAAATCCGCCGCCGCACCGACGCCGTCGGCATCTTCCCCACCCGTAAGGCCATCGTCCGCCTCGTCGGGGCCGTACTGGCCGAACAGACCGACGAATGGGCTGAAGGACGCCGCTACCTGGGCCTGGCCCTCCTGGCCCGCTGTCGCATCAACATCGTGCCCACCACCGAACCCGAGACCGGAGCTGATGCCCTACCCGCGCTGACCGCCTGACCTACCTGTCGAAGGACCGCAGCGCTACACGGCAGTGGCATAGCGTCGTAGCAACACCCCTGGCTGGTGGGGGCTGGCCAGGAGGAGGGTGGGTGGATCGTCGACGCATGGTGACGGTGGCTGATCGGGTGGAGATCTCCACGGGGTTGAAGGCGGGGTGGTCGATCCGGGCGATCGCGGTCCACATCGGCCGGTGCCCCTCGGTGGTCTCCCGTGAGGTGGCCCGGAACTCCACCAAGACGCAGGGCTACCGGTTGGTGCACGCGGACGTGCAGGCCGAACGTGCCCGGGCCCGCCCGCAGACCGGGAAGGTCGCCGGTGACCCGGTGCTGGAAGCGCGGGTGCTGGCCGATCTGCGGTTGGGTCGGTCCCCGCGGGCGATCGCCGGCCGGCTGGCAGCGGAGGCCGACGACCCGAGGCTGGGTGTGGTCGCAGGCTCCACCCCGGGGGAAGGTAGGAGGGTGAGCCATCCCGCTGTGTACTCCTACGTGTACGCCCTGCCCCGGGCCGAGCTGATCGCCCACGGCATCCGCCTGGACTCCGGCCGGGTCCGCCGCAAACCCCGCAAAGCTGCTGGTAAGCGCTCTGGGCCGATCATCGGGATGGTCTCGATCGAGGACCGGCCCGAGGAGGTCGCCGACCGCAAGGTCCCCGGGCACTGGGAGGGAGACCTGATCATCGGCAAGGCCGGCGCGACCGCTGCGGCGACCCTGGTCGAGCGGACCACCAGGTTCACCGCGATCCTGGCGTTGCCGTTGGGCAGGACCGCCGACGGGGTCGCCGATGCGCTGATCGAGCACACCACTGTGCTGCCGGCGATGTTCGCCAAGTCGTTGACCTGGGACCAGGGCAGCGAGCTGGCCCGGCACGCCCACGTCACCACCGCGACCCAGATGGCGATCTACTTCGCCCACCCGCACTCACCCTGGGAACGGGGCAGCAACGAGAACACGAACCGGATGATCCGTCGCTACCTGCCGAAGTCGACCCCGATCACCGACCACCAGCCCTACCTGACCGCCATCGCTGAAGAGCTCAACGAGATCCCCCGCAAGTGCCTGAACTGGCGCACCCCACGAGAGGCCTACGACGCACTCCTGACCAGCGCTGTTGCTTCCACGCCTTGACGTCGCCCACCACTACCCGGGACTTGACCGCAGCGCCTCCCGGATTGCACTTCGAGGTCTGCCGTGTCCGCTGACCCTACGATGCCCAACCCCGCCTGGGTGCGTAGAACAGCAAGCGCCCCCACACACTCCGGGTGACTGCGCCAGACCTCGTGCTCATCGAGGATCACTTGACGACGCCCTGGCCAGCCGCGGGCGCAGCGATCACGCACAGGTCGGTCTGCGAGGACGCAAGGATGGCGCCCAAGGATCTTTGGTGCAAAAATGGCCTTATGCCACTTTGGAAGAAGTATTTTCAGGTCTCGAAGCCAGCGAAACCAGATGCCGTCACTCTTACGCTTTGGAACGACGAGGAAGTTGCCAAAGCCTATTATGCAGAGTTCGGGGCCTACCAATCAGCAATCATGGAGCAATATAAGCTCTACGTTGAGATGGCTGATCGCATCTCTATCCGGCGAGGACTTGCTAACACTTTCTTCTTGACACTGCACAGCGCGGTCCTGACCCTCTTCGCTGTGTTTTGGAAGGACCCACCGCTAGGCGTGTCGTCGTGGCTTCTGCTGCCGGTCCTCGTCCTTGCACTCGGGCTGTGTCTAGCTTGGTTTTGGCTCGTTCGCTCCTATAGGCAACTAAACTCGGGCAAGTTTGCGGTAATAGGAGCCCTAGAAATGCGGCTACCGGCATCACCATGGTGGAATGGCGAGTGGAAAGCATTGCGAGGCGAAAAACAGGATAAGTCGACATACTGGGCTATGACTCACCTCGAAATCTGGGTTCCCCTGCTCTTCGGTCTGGCGTACGTATTCGGCGTCGTTGCCGCAGTAGCAACAAACGGTTAAGCGACACCTACCATCACTGGTTGGACAACGATATGCCAAGTTTCGATTCTGGCAAGCCCCAGTTTTCCGAGGAGCAACATGCGATGGACAATTTTCCTCATAGGCCCCATGCCACTCGAGGGACCCGATCACTTCGACAAAATGATCGCTGGAGTGGTCGCCGAACTTCAGACGTTTGGTTACAGGTCACCGACCGAAGGGGCAGTCTCTCTAACCGGCGGAGGGACAGTGAGAAGCTTGACTCTCAACAGGGAAGGTGACGGTGACCAAATCACGATATTGCGTCCGCACGAACTGTTTCGGCCGAACAGCATCCGCACCAATGTATTCGATGCTATCGATGATTCAGATCTTGTAATCGCGGACCTAACCGACGTTCGGCCAGCAGTGATCTACGAAGTAGCGTTCGCACACGCCCTGGGCATATGGACAATACTCCTCGGATCCGAAACGGATGCAAGTCAGATGTTTTACCTGCGCGACTATCGTCATGCCCGAGTGGACTTTGCGGAACAAGAGATACGATCAGAAGAGTTCCGTCTAGCCATCGGAACGTGGCTGCATGATCGCAGCAAGCGTTTCGACGCCGGCAATCCGTATACCGACTTTTACGGTGCGCCAATACCGGACATTTCCGCCGCTAATGGTTTGGCAGCAGGGTACTATGAGAATTTCCTGCGTCCAGTGCTTGCCAGTGGCTCGCAAGTGGTGAACAGGACTGGGGGTGAAGAGATTCGCCAGGCGGTCCGCGGTGTGTTGGTGGTCAAACCCCCCAACTTGCGCAACTTCTTTGACCTCTTGGAAAATACGCGCTCGGCTCTTGTGAGAGCTTTTCCGGACATGACCCTCCGGGGAGAGCGGGGAAGAGTCTACATCGATACAGTGGATTATGGCCCCAGGACCTGCGCATTCGTCGTCGACGGGTGGCTGGTTGACGTTCCACGGACAGTCTTAACACTTGAGCGGTCACCTCGTCTCCGGCGCACCTCTTCCCAGGGGCGAGGTGCGGTGGTCAATCAGAGAGCACATGAGCACCTCTCTGCGGTCCTGATTGAGCGGTTCCTCGAGGTCGCGCGATTAGCATTGGACGACGCCATCACCAGGAAGGTAGAAGAGAGGTTCTACTACGGGACGCCCAATGACCTCGTCGAGTTTCTTTTGCTCCGCGACCGGCCACTGGAAGAGAGGCCCTCAGTCTGGGGATGAGCGACTCGTAGACCCGTTTCTGGTCTTCTCCGATCCGATGACGAGATACACAAGTAGTTGTCCATGCGGGTTGTTGAGTTCGTTCTCGACCGCGAGGGGGTGCTCAGCCGGGTGGGTCCCCAGGTCGGTTCCCTTGGGGAAGTAGTCGCACAGCAGGCCGTTGGTGTTCTCGTTGGAGCCGTGTTGCCAGGGCGAGTGGGAGTCGCAGAAGTACACGGCTGCTCCCAGCGATCGGGTGATGGACAGGTGCCGGGTCATCTCGGTGCCCTGGTCCCAGGTGATCGAGCGCAGCAACCCTGGTGGCAGGTCGACGAGCCGGGCTGTCAGCGCCTGGTGCAGGGCGTCGGCATCGCGCAAAGGCAGGTGCAGCAGCCGCACCATCCGGGTCTGACGCTCGACCAGGGTGCCGATCGCCGATCGCTGGTCCCGGCCGATGATGAGGTCGCCTTCCCAGTGGCCGGCCTCGGCCCGGTCGGTGGGCTCGAAGGGTCGTTGGTGGATGGTGAGCATGGGTTGCTCGAACCGCGGGCGGCGTCGTTCGGTGCGTTGCTGAGCCCGCCGGTGCTCACGCCCGGTCCGCAGCGGGGAACGGCGGTGCGGCGCCAACGGGGAGGGCCGCATCAGCGCGGATCCTGGCTGGTAAATGGCCTGGTAGATGCTCTCGTGGCACAGCTGCATGCCACGCTGGCCGGGGAACCGTGTCCTGAGGTGGCGGCTGATCTGCTGGGGGCTCCACCGCTGAGCGAGCAGCTCGCCGACCAGGCGTCGCAGCCGCGGGTTCGTCTCGATGCGGCGATGGTGCTGGCGGCTCCGGCGGGAGGTGGCCGTGCGGTGCGCCTCGAACGGCCGGTAGCCCGCACCCTTGGTCGCGTTGCGGCGCAGCTCGCGCGAGATCGTCGACGGCGCCCGCCCGACCTCCTGGGCGATCGCGCGCACCCCGAGGCCGGAGTGCTGCAGGTCGGCGATGCGGACCCGTTCGTCCTGGGACAGGTACCGCGCGCTGACCTGGTGCACGGCCAACCGGTCCAGAGCCGGCACGAACCCCACGACCCGACCGCCGCGATACACCTTTGCACCGCGAGCCCAGTTGTGACCGGCGGTGCGTGAGACACCCACCTCGCGGGCAGCAGCGGAGATGCTCCACCCTCGCTCGCGCAGCTGGACGAATCGGGCACGCTTGGCCGACAACGGACGCCGCCCCGGCGGTCAAGTCCACGGTGGTGGTGTACGACGGTGATCCGTCGTTGTTGGTGATCAGGCGCTGATGGGTGTGGGGTCGGCCTCCGTGGTGGTGTGTAGGGCGGTGCGGCAGCGGGTGAGGACTTCCAGGCCGAGGTAGCGGCGTTGCTCGGCCCATTCGTCGTGCTGCTCGGCGAGCACGGCGCCCACGAGGCGGATGATCGCCTCCCGGTTGGGGAAGATGCCCACGACGTCGGTGCGCCGGCGGATCTCCCGGTTCAGTCGTTCGTTGGGGTTGTTCGACCAGATCTGGCGCCACACCTCCTTGGGAAAGGTGGTGAAGGCCAGGATGTCGCCACGGCCGGCGTCCAGGTGCTCGGCCACGGCGGGCAGCTTGTCGGCCAGGGTGTCCAGGACACGGTCGAACTGGGCGTGCACGGCGCCGGCGTCGGGTTGGTCGTAGACCGAGTGCAACAGCGCTTTGACCCATGGCCAGGACGACTTGGGGGTGGTGGCCATCAGGTTCGCCGCGTAGTGGGTGCGGCAGCGTTGCCAGCCGGCCCCGGGCAGCGTCGCGCCGATCGCCTCGACCAGACCGGCGTGGGCGTCCGAGGTCACCAGGGCGACACCGTCCAGGCCGCGGGCCACGAGGTCACGGAAGAACGCCAGCCAGGACGCGCCCGTCTCCCCGGTAGCGACCTGCAGGCCAAGGACCTCGCGGTATCCCTCGGCGTTGACACCGGTCGCGACGAGGGCGGCGACCTTGACCACCCGTCCTCCCTCACGGACCTTGAGCACCAGGGCGTCCGCGGCGATGAACGTGTACGGGCCCTCGGTCAGCCGGCGGCTCCGGAACTGCTTGACGTGCTCGTCGAGGTCCTGGGCCATCACCGAGACCTGGGACTTGGACAGGCCGGTGATCCCCAAGGTCTGCACGAGCTTGTCCATCCGCCGGGTGGACACCCCCAGCAGGTAGCAGGTCGCCACCACCGTGGTCAGCGCCGCCTCCGCGCGCCGGCGCCGTTGCAGCAACCAGTCCGGGAAGAACGACCCCTCCCGCAGCTTGGGGATCGCGACATCCACCGTGCCGACCCGGGTGTCCAGGTCCCGGTGCCGGTACCCGTTGCGACGGTTGGTCCGGGCCTCGTCGCGGGCTCCGTACTGGGCCCCGCACACCGTGTCGGCCTGCGCCGACAGCAACGCGTTGATGAACGTCGTGAGCATCTGACGCATCAGATCGGGACTGGCCTGGGCCAGCTGCTCGTGCAAGAACTGCTCGGGGTCGATACTGGACCTGGCGGTCATCGCAGTGCCTCTCTTCGAGTGGGTTGTAGGAGATTCCTCGAAGGATCACGCGGTGACCGCCCCACGTCTACCCCGCTGGGACACTCACCACGTCGTACACCACTCTGCTGGACTCCACTGCCCCGGGCCCCTTCTTCCTACGACGAGTCAATGACCTCACGCTCCGGACTGTAGGGAAGCGTTGCGACAGTGCCTGGAAACCGCCCTGCCGTCACGGGGTCAGTTTTCACGTGCCACCGACACCGCGGAGAGCCTCTGAGACCTCCATCGGACAGTCTCGGGGCGACGCACCCGCCGGAGTACGGAGTACACAGTGTCCGATGAGACGCTTGGGGTTTCCTTAGCGGAGCAAGCCGGGTGCTTGTCGGCCGCCCGTGCTAGAGACCGTGTTCGTGGTGACTCCTCGGTACAGGTGACATGGCCAGGGCGACCACATCCCGTGGCATGCGCCGGAGCACAAACAGTGCCGGTGATGGCACCGAGCTTGAGCAGCTTCTGGTCGCGGAACGCAGGTCGGTCGCAGATGGCCGCTGCGTACGTGGCCAGCTGGCCCTCGATCCTCTCCAACGTCGCCGTGTCGCTGAGAACATCCAGCCGTGCTCGTCAGCCCTGGCACCTCTGCAGTTCCACTGTGGATAGTTGGTCGCCGCTTGGCTTCGCTTGGCTACCCTGCGCTCATGCGGGAGATCACTGCCACAGCTCTGCACGAGCAGCGTCTCCTTGAGCGGCTCGAACTAGCCGCAGCCGAGCTCCGCCACGCCGAGGAGAGTGCCGCTCGGGCCCGTCTCACTCGGGATGCGGCGGTCCGAGCCGCTGCTCAGGCCGGGATTCCGGGCAGTCGCGTTTGCGAAACCGTTGGCCTCAGTGTCGGCATGGTCTCGCGCATCCTGCGAGCACCGCGACCGGGAGGGTGAGTACGCCACACCGTGTCGTGCCCTTTCGCTGAGGTTACCAGTGCGTGCTCACGTCGCTCCCCGTCGCTGAACGTCCTGCTGCGTTGAGGGCCTCATGTTTGTGGTCCGTGGACAGCCTGTGCCTGTCCCTGGTTTCGCGGGCTGCGGGGGGTGGGATGCTCGCTGTGTCCCGCGTGCCGTCGCCGGCTGACAGGGTGGCTCGTAGTGATGCGCGCGAGGCCGCCGCGACCTGGGCGGCTGCGTCCTCCGTGGCGGCACGGAGCCTGTCCGGGATCGGGATGGCCCGCTTGTGGATCATGTCTCGGGGTGCGACGACTGACTGCTCGTGCGGCAGGGCGTGTCGGTCGTCGGTCGACTTCAGGAGGATGTTGGCTGTTTGGGCGTCCACGAGCAGCGGCGCGCTACGTGCGGTCTCTCTGAATACGCTGGCGACTCCGGCCAAGGTGGCGTTTAACCGGTGTAAGGACCGCACCATGGACGACATCTCGATCCGGCGGTCGATGTCCTCGAAGGTGGCGGGCCCGGCCGTGCCCCCGGTGACCTCGCGCATCGCCGTGGGCAGCTCCCACCCGGCCCTGCTCAGGGCTGGTGGGCTCGTGTCGAGACGGTGGCTGAGTTGACGCAGCAGCGTGTGGGTGTGGTCCCACGTCTCGATCATCGTCTCTAGAGCAGGAGCGAGCTCATGGTCGAACGCCCGCCGGTCGACGTGCCCTGTCTCGACGGCTGCCCGCCACAGCCGCGCAGCGTGGACCGTGGCTGCGAAGGCGGATCCGGCCACCCGGGTCATCGCTTGCGTCGTCGGTTCCCGGACCAGGGCACGTTGGGCCTGCACGTCCCATTGGGCGATGGCTGCCGGGATCCGGGTGTCGTCCACGGGTTCGCGTTGTCTGCCCTCCAACGCGTGCGGGTAGTGCCCAGAGATGTAGGAGTGAGCGACCTGCTCGACGTCCAGCACGCGGTGGCGTAGCTCGTCAGCCGAGACGTGGTGGACCCGCAGGCGGGCATCGAAGCGCTCTGCGAGCGCGTTCTGGGCCAGGCCCACGGAGACGGCGTGGGACGTGACGTACAGCGTGTGCATGATGTTGACGCGCGCGGCGAAGGCGTCCCGCAGTTGCGCATCGGTCCATCGTGAGGGTTCCCTTCGTTCCAGGACGCCGCTGCCGCTGATCAGTTCCGCAGCGTGCGCGAAGGACTGGCCGATCTCTTGGAGGGTGGGGTCCACCTCGCTCGCGCCGCCGGCTGAGCGGTGCAAGGTCCGGGCCGACCGCTCCAGCTGGTCGATGACGTGCATCCCGGTCGCGGCGGCGTCCGAGCGCTGCGGGAGCCGGTGCCACACCTCGCTGGCACCTTCCACGGCCTCACCCCAGCCCCGCAGCATGGCCCGCCCGTCCCGGTGGGGCGCCTCATAGAGGAGGTCACGGGCCAGCAGGTTCGTCCGGTCGATGAGCTCACCGACGCTGGACGGGTAGATGGTGGGCTTCCGTCGCTTGCTCATGAGAAGTCCCGGACCGTGTCCCTGAGCAGCGTGACGACCGAGTCGATCCCTGGTAGGGACTGCTGGATGGGCATTGTCCGACTGAGTTCTTCAGCCCGCCGGGCCAGCTCGACCGGGTCACTGCCAGCGATGCCGGGTCGTTCCAAGAGCGCGTCCCGGTACGTGGCTGGCACCAGGTGGAGCACCTGGTCGCAGGCGTAGGTCAGGTTGCTCGCCAACGCGACCGAGTCCAAGTCGCGGGTCGCGCTGGCCCGGCCGGCGGCCTCGGTGCTCGCCTTCCACAGCAGCTGGTGCATCTGCACGAGCACCTGAGCGGCGGCAGGTATGCCGGCTCTGGGTCGGCGCTTCTCTTGTGGTGTCATCGAGCTCTTCCTTTCTGTGGAGGTCATCACCTGAGTACTGCCGCCGACGCGGTTGACTGCGGCGATGCCCGTCTCTGGGGAGGGCCGGTGGTGGAGCAGGAGTGCCTGTGGACAAGCGGCCACCGCCTGTCGGTGGGCTCCTGCACGCTGGTCATGACTCCCAAAGCGGGGGCACGGTCACTGGGGTCTCACGACTCCCGGACTGGTCGCTCAGAAGGAGCGACAAACCACCGAGGTGAGGCCGATGACGATCCGCAGAGCAGGACGGGCGCGAGCGAGAGCGCTGGTCGTTCCGGCCCTGATGAGCGCTGCCTTGTGGTTGGTTGTTGGCGAGCTGGCGCTAGGCCGGTACGGGCCGGCCGTGCTGCTGATGGTCCTGCCGTTCCTGGCCGCGGCCGCCAACACCCGGAAGGGTGAGAGGTTGCTGGCCCACCTCGTGCTGCGTGCTCGTGCGCCCAGGCTGCACCAACGGCACACGTTGGCGACGGTGGCCGAGATCCTGCTGCGCCAGGGCGTGCCGCCTGACCAGGTCCTCCTGCTGGTCAGGCCCGGACGGCAGGTGGACGCCACCGCAGTGGGGCGGCGGGCCGTGGTGGTCAGCCGCGGCCTGGTCGAAGCGGTCCGCTCAGGTCACCTGGCGCCACGAGCAGCGGCCTCGGTCATCACGCACGAGCTGGGCGTGCTGCGCGCCGGTCTGACCCGTCACGACCCGGGAGTGATGGTCCTACTGGCCCCATGGAAGGTCTGGTTGACGTTCATCCTCATCATGTGGGGCATCGCCGCGACCTTCCTGTCCCACCGTTTGATGGTGGCGTGCCTGGTGATCAACGCCGGGGTGGGAGTCTGGTTGGGCGCCACCGAGGACCCCGTCATGTACGCCTCCACCGCCGTCATGACCGTGGTACTGGGAACCTGGTGGGCCATCCGGTCCTGGGAACGTGCCCGCGAGCAGGTCGGGGACCGGTACCTGCTCCAAACCGGCCTGGCAGGGGTCTACGCCGACCTGCTGACCGCCAGCTTCGACGACGACTACGCCCGGGACCGTGCAGTGCGGCTGCGGTATCCGCAGCCGCACTGTGTGCCCCCAGTCGTCCCGGAAGCTTCACCCGCGGCGACGGCGGTGCTCAGTACGACGGGACACCGACGGTCTGCGCGCGGCCGCCGGCGATCTCCACACCGGTCAGGTCCAGCCCGCCCTGACCGGGATAGATCTTGGCACGGGCAGCCTCCAACAACGCCGACGGCTCTGCATCGGTACGCGCGGACCCGAGATGCTCGAGGACCTTGACCCGACCACCCTCGCGCTCGGCGATCTGCACCGCCGTGGCCCCGGACTTCGTCCGGACCTTGGGCACAAACACCACGAGCAGAGACCGTACCGACCCTGATTAGTGTGTTGCCCACCCCGACCACGATCCCCTGAACAGCACCAACGTCATGCAGAGCGTCGAATCAGCCGAAAGGGGCACGAGTCAGGTAGAGGTGGCAGCCCAAGCCTTTCGATAGCGGCCTTGCCACTCTGTCGCCAAGTTTGAAGTCATGAAGAACGAACGAGGTTAGATAGCGCCGGGCTCGAACCATTGCCCGGGGCCTACCCATCGTAAACCCGCATACGTATGGTTGCCTCACTCAATCCGGATACACTCACAGACATCTCTGTGTATTCACCCCGCCAAGCGGGGACCGAACCGCGATACTTCAAACCAAGTTCTCGACAATGCTTCCTATGTTTATCGGGATCGCGTCGGATGTCGCCGACAAACGTAACCCAAAAACTGGTGCTTAGCTGCATCGCATCAACGGTGGCGCGGAACCGTTCACATGCGGCTGTTACCTCGACCGCCAGGTCGTTTTCCCAGCCTGGCTGCGAGGCGTCAATGGTCGGCACGGACCTCGTGAGCGATTGATGTTCGCCCCAGTCGATAGCGAACTCCTGCTCCACCACTCGCTTCGACGTGTGATCGACGGCGTATACCCCTACAGCACTCAGCAGCTTTCTCTCAATGGCCCCCGATATGGTCGTCGCCCGGTCGCGAGATATCCCTGCCAACTCCATGAAACGCTTCGAATGAAAGCTAAGAGCCGTCAATCGCGTCCACGAATGCGTGTGCGTGCGTACCCTCGGACTCATTGAGACGCATCTTTCAAGAAGTTCTCCAACGAGCCTTGACGTTGCTCGGCTGCGGTCCTCGCCAGCCCCATTAACTCTTCGCCCGTCAGCAACCCTCCCTGGGAAACCGTGGACACGATGCGCTCTCGAACATCGGGAGTCAGCAACTGTCGCATGTCTTTGATGCGGGCGAGGGGGTGACGCCTAGACAGTTCTTCCTTGGCGAGGCCCACCAGATCCGCAAAAAAGGCAACCGGGTATGCTGGATAGGTTTCAACGAGCGCGACGGACACGTCTTGGGCAGTCACAGGAGCGAGCATGCGTCGCAGGACGGCGACCTTCTCGCTTGCGGTGGGTATCCAGTGGAATAGCGCCATTCGGCGCGCCCTTGTCAATGGTTCGTACATCTTCTTGGCGTCGTTACCCGTCACCAAAACGGGAACTCTCACGCCCCCGAACCGAGAGTTATTGGGTCGATCAGCGAAGTGCATCAACTCGGCAAGAACATGCTGATGATTCACCGTCCCAGTGTTGTCTTTCCACTCTCCCAGCGTCGTATCAATGTCATGCAGTACCACCGCCACCGGTCTGCCAGCCCTAATCTCGGCTGATGCCTGCCGCAACGTGTCAACGATAACGCGGGCTGGCTGCCCAGCATTGTCACTTTCGAGGTCACCGGCATTGATCCAAAGAATCTCCGTTTGGCAGTCCTCGATCGACCTCTCGACTTGAAATGTCTTTCCCTCGCCTGCGGGACCAAAAATTCCAAGAATTGGCGGACGGGCATCCATGTCGAGAAAATTGGTGAGGAGGTGCTGATGGACTACACGAAAGAATCTTGGACAGACACTAGATTCACGCTCCAGCACGACGACGCCTTTCTTTCAGTTCCTCACGAAAACCGCCAAAGTAAAGTTCCGCGGCCGTGGCAGGTGTCGGCGACTTCTCGGACCCTACTACTATCGGCGTCTCCGTTTGAGTCTTGTCTTCGACACGCTCATCGCATTCCTTCACCACGCCAAAGATGAGCTCGCCCGCTTGTCGGGAATCGAATTCAGCATCGAGGCGGAGAAAGTTGTCCTCGCGGTAGAAGTGCCCGCTCGCGATCAGGCTTGCTATGACGTTCTCCAGGAACAGTAGGCGTTGGTGTGCAACCGCCGAAGACACCTGCGCCTGTGCCTGGGCCGCCATCAACTCGACGTACCGGCGCTGCAGTTCGTCGAGCGCGATCTTCCGCCTGTGACCAGCCACGAAGACGTTCCCGAGCGCCTTCAGCGCCGTGAAAGCTGCTGACGTTAGTGCTGGTTCCATGTTCCCTCCGCATGTGGGGCTACTTGACTCTATACGTTCGGGGTGGACCTCGCTCGGCACCACGCCGCAGAGGATGCTGGGGGCAACAGGCTTTCACGGCTCTTCACGGATGATGGTGTAGAGGTCGTCGGCGTGTGATGTCTCAGGTCATCGTGGACGGTTCTGTCTCGGGACATCATGGACACGGGCATGTCTCAGGACTTCGTGGACGCGGGCATGTCTCAGGACTTCGTGGACGGCCGCGCCCGGGTGGGTCCGTGCCAGCCGCCGAATTCGGTAGGCTTGGCGGAGGTGGCGATGAGCGTTCCGCTGGCGTCAGTGAGGATGACCGTGGTCGCGGCCCAGATGACTACGACTTTGTCGCCGCGTCGCTTGTAACCGGCGTAGAACTTGGAGGCGAGCACGCCGACGTACCCACCACTGGAGACGGTCCGTTGCGCGGTGCCGCTGGTCCCCGCGGAGGGGTTCTGGCCGGCGGTCTTCATCGGGGTGCGATGACCGAGCGGTCGTGCCGTGGGGCCCAGCGGTCCTCGGAGTCGAAGCCCGCAACCCGGTGACCGACCAGCATGGAGAGGCGCCGTATGCTCAATGTCGTGACTCGCAACACTGAGCCACTCGCGCCCGATGATCCGCGACATGGCACTATCAACGGATACGGCAACCTCGGCTGCCGCTGCGACGCCTGCCGCGAAGCCCACCGCGAGAACCATATGCGTTACATGAAGAAGGTTCGGGAGACCGGCTCTCTGTCAGGCCCAGACGTGAACCACGGCACGTCCTACCGCTACGACGTCGGTTGTCGATGTGAAGAATGTCGTGATGCGCACAACGCGAAGTCGCGCGCCACTAAGGCGCGCTTGCGGAAGCAACGTCGTTTCCGCTGACGGAGCGCACGGCAAGCACGACACGAGCAACCGCCTGCTCTAGAGGCTCGTGCTCCCAGACCCTGACCACAGTCCAACCATGGTCTCTTAGCAGGCCGTTCACCTGGGCGTCTCGGGCGACATTACGTGACAACTTGGCTGCCCAGTATCCCTCGTTTGTGGATGGTGCCCGATAGTGATCAGGACATCCGTGCCAGAAGCAACCGTCCACGAAGACGGCGATCTTGCATCGTGGGAACACTACGTCAGCGGTGCGACGTACAGCCTTGATGGGACGCATGTTGACGCGGTAGCGCAAGCCGCGTCGATGGAGAGCGCGCCGCAGGGCGATCTCGGGAGTCGTGTCGCGGGAGCGATTGGCACGCATGGAGGCGCGCACTGCTTCCGATGATGCCCATGAGCCTAGCGCCACGGTGCCAGCGTAGCTGGCTAGCGTCCCCGTCCCCCTCGTAGCGACTCCACGCTGACTCCAGTACGTGCTGCCAGCCACAACTCACGAACAGCGACCCATCTGAGCCACCCTGGGGTTCAGCCGCGTCGACGCGTGGTAGACGCTGTCGCCGTCGGCGAGCGAGTGGTGCACTCCGAGCTAAGACCGTGACCCAATTACGGCGCGGTCTGCCACCGGCACATCGAGGTTCGACCGCCTGACCATGGCTTCGTCCATCACCAGCCTACGAGCTGCGGTTCGCCCCGGAAGGAGTAAGCAGGCTCCCAGGAGCCTGACGGTTGCTGTGTGGTGGCAGTGCACCGGACGTGAGGCCATGGGACGGGAAAGGAGCGCAGAGCAGCGCATGACTCGGGCTCCTTCGCGGTTAGGGTCCGTCAGAGGTTAGCGGGGATCTGGATCAGCATCGCCGGGTCGGACTCCACCGCCTTGACCCGTTGGTTGTAGGTCTGCACCAACTCCCGCAAGCCCGCCTGAACAGCAGTCGAGCGCATGCCAGCCAACTCCTCGATGTTATTGCCAACGTAGTCCTCGATCGCTTGGACCGAAACTCTGTCCGCGAGCCCGGTGTTCGCCGCGAGTTGGCGCGCAGCCATCATCCGGTCGTCAGGAGTGAGAATCAGTACGCGATAGCCATTCTGCAAATTGTCATGACACTTGCCTAGAAGCGCCTCGGTAGGTGCTGTTGTCACGTGGACGGCGGTATCCCCAATGGTGAAGTCCCCCGCACGAGCCGTCTGCACATCGGCTGTCGTGTAGCCATGGTTCTCGATCTGCAGGTCTGGGAAGCGCAGCGCCAACTTGGCCCCGACGAGGTGCTGGCATAAGGCCCCGGCCAGGTTACCACCCTGCCCTCGCGCATACTCGAGCAACGAGGTCAGTGCGACTCTCACTGGCTTCCTCGGATCGATCTCGGCAACAATCCGCTTGCGGGCAAAGAAGTCCTGCTGGACCCTACTGACGAACCATGCCTGGATCTGGTGACGAACCCGCTCCTGCGCCTGCGTGTCGAGCTGGTTGTAGCCCGCGCTCTGCGCAGCATGTGAGATGACACCCGCCAGTCCCTTGGCCAAGTCATACGTCTTACGGGAGGTGCGCCCACCCTCCCTGGTGAAGGGCCGAAATTCGTTGTGCTTGCCGAGGATGGCCTTCACCTTTGGGCCACCGAGGCCCTTTACCTGGGACTTCGCCAGATAGTCGTCTTTCTCCATAGGGATTCCACGTTCCATGTGCTCGGCGAGGATCAGCCCGACGGTCATCACGTTGGTGTTGACCGTGCCCGTGCGCGTCTGCCGTTGTCCCTCGTACCAGACGCTAATCTGCTCCAAGATCGCCGCAGACACCGACTCGGTCGCCAGGGGACTAGTCCCCTTCATCGGCGTCCCTGTGCCCGTGGGCGCCAGTGGGGTCGGAGTGCTCGTAAAGAACGCTGCCGACGAGGCCAGCGACAGATATAGACGCAGGGTCGGGCTCTGGCCTGCCCTCGGCGCTAGCCAGGCGTACAGCAGACAGGTAGGCCAAGCGCACTGCCTGGATCACGAGCACCCGACGCAGCCCGTCAGAGACTTCGCCACGTTCGTGGGCCACAGCTGCGAGCCTGGAGATGGTTTCGGCCCTACGCGCTATGCGCACGTCTGGGTGGCCACGTTCGATCCGAGTCTCGTCCGAGACCAGATCAAAGCGCCGAGAGGACGGCAGGTCCACCCGCTTCGACAACGGCGGAATCTTCTCGTTAAGAATGGCTTTGAATTTGCTGCCCGTGATAGCTTGCAGGTAGGCGCTGTACTCGATCGCGTTCAAGTGCGCCTTAGCCGTCGGGTCCGATGCCCGGGACCCCTCCATTTCCCATAGCGGCCACAGTTCCATCTCGGCGACCTCGAAGACGTCCAGAATCCTCATGGCCACGGCATCGGTGCGCTGGTTGGTCAAGTGCCGACGCACTCTGGTCCGCAGCCTCTCGTTGGTCTGGCCGACATATATCGGCTCACCGTCGTAGTCGTAGAAGGCATAAACGCCCCACTTGGCGTTGGACCAGGCACGCCCCTGGGCGTCAGTCGCGTCCAGTGACTCCTTGAGCAACCGGCGAAACTCTTGGACGATAGGTGCTGGCAGGTCAGCGCGTGAAGGCTTGGAGACCCGGCCCTGATAGGTGGTCGGACGGGACCGGCTCGACATACCTCAGACCGCCCGGATCTCCCGGCCAGCCACCGGCTGTTCGCCAGGGTGGAGCTGACCCTTGACCAAGGGCAGCAGGTAGTGCTCGGCTAGCCACTGCACGGCAGGCACGCACACCGCGTCACCGAAGCCGAAGTACACCTGGTTGGCGCGCAGCCCTGCGAGGTCGTATTCCCCGGCACCCATCAGCCGGGCGTACTCCAGAGGGGTCATCCAACGCACCTGCACGGCACCGCGGCCGGCCTTGACCACCGCTTGCTTGGATGACCCGCCACGAGCGGTGCGCAAGCAGCCAGCGATATCGTCCGGGCGGATCTCCCAGACGGCCACGCCATTGCGGGTCCGTCGATAGGCAGTGCGCCACGAGGGGACCCGACCTTGGCGCAGGGCCTCCAGCCGATCCGCCTGGTAGGGCGAGAGTGAGTCTAGGAAGCGGGTGGTGCGCTCCGGGTCCCACCATTCCACCCCACGGGTCTGCACCACTTCGCCGAAGCCGGCGGTCTTCGGCGTCGGGGGTGAGGGCAGCTCTGCCCGGTGCATGCGCAGAGTGGGGTCGCCGTAGGGGGTCTGTAGCCAGTCGGGGCGCAGCTCGTTGCTAGGGTCGAGCATGTCCTCGGGCGGTTCCAGGGCACCAACTAGGAATAGCCGTGGTCGAGACTGGGCGACGAAACGCCGGGCGTCCAGGGTGAGCACGTCCACGGAGTAGCCCAGCGAGTTAAGTTCACGGATCGCGGCGATCAAGTCTGCCCCGCCGTGCGAAGTGGCGAAGCCGACCACGTTCTCCAGGGCAACGACCGGGGGCCGGCCATCACCCATCTCGTGCAGGATTCGGGTGAAGTCCCAGAAGGTGCTGCTGGCACCGCCAACCAGTCCCTTGCGATTGCCGGCCAGGGACAGATCCGTGCAGGGAAAGGACGCCCAGGCAATGTCCAGCTCGGGCATGTCCGCGCCGAAGACCTGGCCGATGTCTCCGAGAATGAAGTGCTCGGCGGCTTCCGGCCCGAAGTGCTGCACGTACATCTGGTACTTGTCGGGCTCGATGTCGTTAGCGAACACAACGTCGATCCCGGCAGCCTCCATCCCAAGGCGGACCAGCCCTATCCCTGCGAAGAACTCGGCGGCTCGAGGGCGGGCGCTGTCCACGGGTCTGAGCATTACGCCAGGCTACCGCCGCCCACCCTCATCCCTGGGGCGGGCACGCCGCGCGAAGCTATCCAGGTCCGACATGGCGGTCCGAGGTGGCTGCAGTCTCAGCCGTCGCGACACGTAGAGCAGGCCAGGACGCCGACCCTTCGCCCGGACGTAGCGCTCGCGAGAGCATGCAAGCGACCTCGATGCTAGAGCCTACGGTCTGACTTGGGTGCGACGGTCAGGTGAGTGAACCGCCCGGTCAAGATGCTGGCGGTCTTGGCGACCTGATCAGGAGATCCCGGCCGGACCGCGACAGGGAGAGTCACTCAGTGGTGTCCCGCCCAGCTCGCGCCGTGCAGCCCATTCGCGTCCGCGCACAAGGCAGGCACCACGTGCTTGCAAGGGTTGACGCGCTGACACATTGGTTGTCGCAGCAGTGACTGAGCACGCACACCCGGTCCAGCACCTGTGCCCCGCGCACCAGCCCGAGGGCCAGCCGGTGCACGATGATGGTGCCCCGGTGAAGAAGCACCGTCCGTGACCGAGCCCGCTGTTCGGCCCGCCACCACCGGCACTCCGGACTCTCGAAGCTCACTACCTTCTCCCGCCAGCGGCGCAACTGCGCCCAGGTTGCCCTTGGCCGTCAGGCGCGCTCTTGACCGCCGCCGTCCTCCACTCGACGTGCTCCAAGGCGGCCCTACCGAGCCCAGGTCATCGTGTGCGGGTCCTCGTCCTTGTCCTCGCCGGCGTCGTCGTCCTGGTTGTCGTCCGCGACGCCCCTGATGAGCCGGTAGACCTCCCGACCCGTCAGCGTGTCATCCCCGCACCACGCCAACGCCTCCTGCGTGCTCAGCCCTTCGTCCTCAATCAAGGACCGCAGCGCACGCCCGGCTCGTTGCTCGCAGTTGCTCACCGCGGCGTCCCGTTCAGCCAGCGCCACGAGCACCTTCTCGGCCCACTTCCCCAATCGCCGTTCCCGCTTCGCCTGCTCCTGGCGCACCTTCGCCCGAGCCTGCCGAGCGCGCGCCCGCGCCTGCTGCCTCACCAACTGATCCACGACGACTCCTTGCTCTAGGAAGAACTGCTGACACCTCCTAAAGCGGACGAAGACGCCCCAGGGACTCACCCGACCACCCGGTCACCGCTCGGACTGGCTGAGCCGACCACGACCCGCGCACGCTCACCGACCCTGAGCTGAGCACCGCCCGTACAGACTCACCGACCCTGGACCTGACCGAAACCGCCAGGCTCATGTGCCACACACCTCTGGCATTCCCGGACCCCTCCCCAGAACCGCACCACAAGAACCCGTGCGTCCCCACCTCGCGCAGTGACCGGTCCCAGGGTCGAGATGTGGCCAGATCGCGACCAGAAAATTGTCCGGAAGTGAGTCCCTGAGTCTCGGATCTCCGCTTTGGTAGGTATGGCGATGACGATCCACCGGCTGACGGCCGGGTCGGGGTATGACTACCTGACCCGGCAGGTCGCCCGGCAGGACGCCACCGAGGTCGGCCACAGCGGGCTGGGCGGCTACTACACCGCCAAGGGCGAGGCTGCCGGTGAGTGGGTCGGTGCCGGCATGGCTGGCCTCGAAGGTTTGGCCGCTGGCGAGGAGGTCACCGCCGAGCACATGACCCGCCTGTTCGGCACCGGGGAGCACCCGCTTGGAGACGGCTCCGGACTCACACTGGGCCGGCCCTTCCGGGTGTACGAGGGACGCGATGACGTCACCCCGTTCCGCATCGAGGTGGCGCGCCGGTTCGAGCAGCACAACAAGGCTCGCGGGCTGCCCCTGGACCATCCGATCTCCGTCGAGGAGCGCGCGAGCATCCGCACCCAGGTCGCCCTGGAGATGTTCCGCACCGAGCACGGACGCGACCCGTTCGACGAGCGGGAGCTGGCCGGGCTCATCGCCAAGCAGTCCCGGCCGCGGACCACCGCGGTCGCCGGGTTCGACCTGACCTTCTCACCCGTGAAGTCGGTCTCGACCCTGTGGGCGGTCGCCGACCGTCCCCTGGCCCTGCAGATCGAGGCCGCCCACCAGGCTGCGGTCCGGGACGCCCTGGGCTACATCGAGAAGCACGCCCTGTTCACCCGCACCGGTAAGGACGGCGTGCAGCAGGTGGACGTGCGCGGCATGGTCGCCGCGGCGTTCACCCACCGTGACTCCCGGGCTGGGGACCCGGACCTGCACACGCACGTCGCGGTCGCCAACAAGGTCCAGACCGCCAGCGACGGACGGTGGCTGTCGATCGACAGCCGGCTGTTGCACAAGGCGACCGTCTCCGCCTCGGAGACCTACAACACGGCCCTGGAGAAGCATCTGCGACCGCTGGGCCTCACCTTTGCCCCGAGGACCCCTGCCACGGGGCCAGAGTCACGTAAGCGGCCGGTGCGCGAGATCGTCGGTGTCGATGACCGGCTCAACCAGGCCTGGTCGACCCGGCGGGCCAGCATCCAAGCGCGGCGCAGCGAGCTGGCCCGCGCGTTCCAGGCCCAGCACGGCCGGCCGCCGACCCCGGTGGAGTCGATCCAGCTGGCGCAGCAGGCGACCCTGGAGACGCGCGACGCCAAGCACGAACCTCGCTCCGAGGCGCAGCAGCGCCAGACCTGGCGGGCTGAGGCGCTGGCCGTCCTCGGGGGCCAGGACGCGCTGTCCTCGATGGTGGACGCGGCCCTGTCCGGGGCCCGCACCCACGGGCTCGGTCAGAGCGTCGACGAGCAGTGGGTGGAGCGGACCGCAGCACGCGTGGTGGACACCGTGCAAACGTCCCGGTCTACCTGGCAGGTGTGGCATGTGCGCGCCGAGGCCCAACGTCGCGTCCGCGCCGCCGACGTCCCCCAAGACCGAGTCGAAGACCTGGTCGAGCAGCTCACGCAGGCGGCGCTGGCACGCAGCAAGGCCATGACCCCGGCCAAGGCCGACACGATCACCGACCCGGAGCCGCTGCGCCGGGCCAACGGGGTCAGCGTCTACACCGTCGCCGGATCCGCCCTGTTCACCTCTACCGCGGTCCTGGAGGCCGAGCAGCGGCTGGTCGCGGCTGCCGGCGTCACGGACGGACGGCGAGCGTGCGAGCAGGATGTGGACGTGGCCCTGCTGGAACAGGTGGCCAACGAGGTGGCTCTCAACGCCGGCCAGGCGGCACTGGTCAAGGGCATGGCGACCTCCGGGGCGCGGGTGCAGCTGGCGATCGCCCCGGCCGGGTCGGGCAAGACGACGGCCATGCGGGCCTTGGCCCGGGCGTGGGAGTCCTCCGGCGGCACCGTTGTCGGGCTCGCCCCGTCCGCTGCGGCCGCCGCGGTCCTGCGAGAGAACGCAAACACCCACGCCGACACCCTCGCCAAGCTGGTCTGGCACCTGGAGCACGACCCCGACCACCTGCCACAGTGGGCCGCTGCCATCAACGAGTCGACCCTGGTCGTGATCGACGAGGCCGGGATGGTCGACACCCTGTCCCTGGACAAGGCGGTGCAGTTCATCACCTCCCGGGGCGCGTCGGTGCGCCTGGTCGGGGACGACCAGCAGCTGGCGGCGGTCGGTGCTGGAGGGGTGCTGCGCGACATTCGCGCCAACCACGGGGCTCTGCACCTGACCGAGCTGATGCGCTTCTCCGGGGCCGCCGAGGGCGCGGCCTCGTTGGAGCTGCGCGACGGACGACCCTCCGCGCTGGGGTTCTACCTCGACGCCGGCCGGGTCCACGTCGGTGACCTGGCCACCATGACCGAAGAAGTCTTCGGTGCCTGGTCCGCCGACCGGGCCCGCGGCAAGGACGCGATCATGCTCGCCCCCACCCGGGAGCTCGTCGCCGAGCTCAACCAGCGTGCCCGCGACCACCGCCTTGACAGAGCACCCCGACCCGCCGACGAGGTCGCCCTCTCCGACGGCAACCACGCCTCCATCGGGGACGTGATCATCACCCGCCGCAACGACCGCCGCCTGCAGACGGCACCGACCGACTGGGTCAAGAACGGTGACCGGTGGACCGTGCTGGACACCGACGACGCCGGGGCCCTGGTCGTGCAGCACACCCGCACCGCCCGCAAGATCGCCCTGCCGGCCGACTACGTCGTCGCCAACGTCGAGCTCGGGTACGCCTCCACCGTGCACACCGCCCAAGGGGTGTCGGTCGACGTCACCCACGGCCTGGCCACCGGGGACGAGTCGCGCCAGCAGCTCTACACGATGATGACCCGCGGCCGGGACGCCAACCACGTCTACCTGGAGGTCGTCGGCACCGGGGACGAGCACGACGCCACCAAGCCGCACACGGTCAGCCCGCGCACCGCCACCGACCTGCTCGAGGGTATCCTGGCCCGCGACAAGGCACCGGCCTCGGCCTCCACCCTGCTGCGCGAGGCCGACGACCCAGCCGTCCTGCTCGGTGAGTCCACCGCCCGGTACGTCGACGCGCTCTACACCGCCGCCGCCACCACGGTCGGCACCGAGGGACTCCAGGAGCTCAACGAGGCCGCCGAGCAGGTGGTTCCCGGCATGACGAACGCGGCGGCGTGGCCGACCCTGCGGGCGCACCTGACCCTCATCGCCGCCGGTGGACAGGACCCGGTGCAGGTGCTGACCGGTGCGGTCACGGCGCGGGAGGTCGACACCGCCGCCGACCCCGCCGCTGTGCTCGACTGGCGCCTGGACGACACCGGGATGCGCAACACCGCCCCCGGTCCGCTGCCGTGGATCCCCGGCATCCCCACCACCCTGGCCAGTGACCCGACCTGGGGCCCCTACCTGGCCGCCCGCGCCCGCCGCGTCACCGACCTCGCCCAGGAGGTCGCCGAGCACGCGGTCACCGCGCCCGCCCCCGCGTGGGCGGCCCAGGGCACCGCCCGCCCCGCCGACGACGTGCTGGCAGCTGTCGCCGTGTGGCGGGCCGCCAACCAGGTCGACCCGACTGACCTGCGACCCACCGGCCCGCAACAGGTCTCCACGGCAGCAGCCATCTACCAGCGCCAGCTGCGGTCCCAGATCCAGGGCCGCCGCTCCCTCGCCCTGGCCGAGTGGGGACCGCTGCTGGCCCAGGTCGCGCCGGGGTCGGTCAAGGACGCCTTCGCCCCGGTGCTGGCCGAACGGTTGGCCGCGGCGACCCGGGCCGGGATCGACGCCGCCACCCTGCTCCGGGACGCTGCCGGCACCCGGGCCCTGCCGGACGACCACGCCGCGGCAGCGCTCTGGTGGCGCGTCGCCGGACACCTGGCCCCGGCGGTGGACACCGCCACCGGTGCCGGCCAGCTCCTGTCGACCGCATGGGTGCCGACCCTGGCAGAGCGGCTCGGGGACGACCGGGCCCAGGCGATGCAGACCAGCACCTGGTGGCCGGCGCTGGTCACCACCGTCGACCACGCCCTGCAGCGCGGCTGGTCCCTGGACGACCTGGTGGCTACCGCCCCCGCCGCCGGGGCCGATGTCGACGACGCCGCGGCCATGACCTGGACCATCAGCACCCTCATGGACGACCCGACCCACCTGCATCAGGAAGTCGGTCCCCACGAGGAGGACCTCGAGCTGCGGGCGGCCGCCGTCGACCCGCACCCGGTCTCGGTGCAGGCCACCGATGAGGACTACCGCCAGTATCTCGACACCGTTACCGCTGCCCCCGCCAGCGGCCCCGCTGATCAGCATGATGACCTGGACGCGGCTCAGGTGGAGGCGGGCCTTGGCCTGGCCGCGCAGTACCGCGCGCTCATGGGACCGTTGGAGCCGACGGACGCCGACCTGGACCGGGCCTACGACCGCGCTGTGCAGGCGTGGGAGTCGCCGGTCCCGGTGCAGCGTCTAGCGCAGGTCAACGCGATGGCCCTGGGCTACTACGAGCAGCAGCTGGCGACCGGTGGCTGGGTCCGCGACTACCTGACCGACCGGTTCGGCCAGGACGTCGCCGGCCACCCGCATGTCCGCCCCGGGTACGCCCCGCCCGGGTGGACCCGGCTGCTGGACCACCTGCGCGCCCAAGGCGTCACCGACACCGAGCTGCAGACCACCGGACTGGCCACCACCACACGGGACGGCCGCCCCATCGACCGGTTCCGCGACCGGGCCGTCTTCCCCATCACCGACCACATCAGCGGGCAGGTGCTCGGGTTCGTCGGCCGCCGCAACCCCGCCATCGATTCCGACGCCCCGCACGCGGGACCGAAGTACCTCAACACCCCCACCACTCCCCTGTTCGCCAAGGGCAACCAGCTCTACGGCGCCGACACCGGCCTACTCAAGGCCGGGGCCACCCCCGTGCTCGTCGAAGGCCCGGTGGACGCCCACGCCATCACCCTCGCCACCCGTGGCACGTACGTCGGCCTCGCTCCGTTGGGCACCGCACTCACCCCCGAGCAGGCGAGACAGCTGGCCCAGCTCGGAAGCCCCGTCATCTTCGCCACCGACGCCGACACCGCCGGCCGCCTGGCGGCCGAACGGGCTCACTGGTTGCTCGCCCAGCACAACGTCCCCACCTTCGTCGCGTCCTTGCCCGAGGGCACCGACCCCGCAGACCTGCTCCACGACCAGGGCGCCGACGCCGTGACCAGCGCGCTCCTGGGCGCTTCCCCCCTGTCCGAGGTCCTGCTCGAAGAGCGGCTGACCAACTTGCCGGCCGACCAGGCACTCCACCCGGCCGTCCAAGTTCTGGCGACCGCCACCCCCGCCACGTGGGACCGCGCCTGCACCGAGATCGCCGACCGGCTCGGCACCGACAGCGGCACCACCCGCCGGGCCCTGCACCAGGCCGTCCGCGCCTGGCACGACGACCCCCACACCGTGGCCACGCACCAGCTGGAGAACCTACGCGAGGTCCGCGCCCGGCTCGAGACGGCCGCCCGGCAGACCCCCGAGCAGCGTTGGGCTCCCATCGCCGACCGGCTCGACCCCCGTCTCACGGCCCAACAGGACTGGCCAGCCCTGGCCGCCACCATGCAGCACCTGCACGACGAGGGCCACGACGTCGAGACCCTCGCCCGGGCCAGCGTCGCCACTGAGCCACTGGTGACCTCCCGCCCAGCACAGGCGCTGCGCTACCGCCTCGCCGTCACTGCACCGACGGCTGCGCAGAGCACCCCGCACGTCCAGACGGGCAGCAGGCCCCTGCCACGCGACGAAGACCACCGCATCGTCGCTCTTGGGCAGGACCGTTCGGGAGGCGTCCCGCGGTGACTCAGCAGACCGAGATACGAGAGGTGTGAGCGTCATGACCATCCCCGTACGCGAGCTCAGAGCATGGGCCGAAGGCGACTACCCCACCGAGGCAGCCGTCGAGCTCCTCATCCGCGCCAAGGGCGGACGCTTCGCCCGCGAGTCACAACCATGGATCCAGCGCCTCGGACCGTCCTTCTCACTCTGTCGTGTCGACTGGAACCGACTCCACAACGAGCTGGGCGCCTTCTCCGGGGGCGAACGACGGATCCTGAACGTCGCAGTCTCGATGGGCTCACGCGAGCACCCGGTAGACCTTTCCAACAACCTCTCCGGCCTAGACGACGACCTTCTCCTTCTCGTCCTCGCCGCGACCGCCCACGCCGCGGGCCGGCCACGACTGCTGCCACCGGCTACGGCCGTGGCCACCCCTGCCGCTCCGACGCGCGCATCGTCACCCACTCACGGGTCCAAAGACAGCACCGACCCTCCCCGCCATAGACCAGTGCGACGACCAGAAGACGAGCGATGGGCCGAGGACACCCTGTCTGAGCGTGGCGAAGGACCCCTGCCCTAGACCGGCGTCGCCCAAGGGCGGTACATCACGACTCTGCCGATGAGCGGACGATGGCTCCACTGACCACTCGGCAAAGTGGCTTTGCATCAGCACAGACACCACCCAGCCTCCCGCCGTGGAGTTGAACTCGCCGGTTAGAGGACGGTGACTGCGATGCCCCACCCTGCGCTCAAGGCCACTTCCACCGGCGAGAGTTCCCTCAGACAGTGCCCACTGGAACAGCGATCTAGAGCCGTCATCCGCACTCACTACCTTTCCTCGGTTGAGGCTCGCACGCCCGGAGCTGCCGGCGTGTAAAGTCCGGTCAACAGGGCGCGTCGGTCCGAAGGCGTCTCGACCACGCCGGATGCGAGAGGGGGTCAGTTGTGGACATCGTGGATTCCCACGTGCGGACGATGCTACAGGAAGACTGCGAACCCGTGCCTCAGCCTCCGGCCACGACCCGATATCCCGACGGGCACTTCAACGGCGTGCCCTCCACCACAGGGACTGCATGGTGAAGCGATGCAGGCAGGACCAATTCACCGAGCAGGAGTTTGATGCGGACCGCTTCAATCTGCACGCCTTTCGCGAAACTCGCAGAGAAGTTGTGGTCGTTTTCGTGCACGGATTTGGCGGTCACGGCTACAAGACGTGGGCAAACGTCCCGCACGACGTCTTCGCCAGAGGGTACGATGTCGGAATCTTCGACTATCGCAGTGGCCCGCGGCGACTCATGAGCGGCGCGCGTGCAGCCTTCGACCTATGGGTGCAACAACTGCGGCGGCATTTAGAGGACCTCGAGAAGGACTACAAACATATCTTCCTTGTCGGCCACAGCCTCGGAGGCAAAGTAGTTGAGGCGGTCGCCAAAGAGATATTGACCGCTAGAGCGCATTCCCGCAAGCCATCGTCGCTTGCAGCGCTCGTCCTCGTCGCCTCACCTCGCGCGGGCACCACTCTTGCCCCCCGTATACTGACCGCGTTGATCGGGGAGTTATCTCTTCTCACGGCCTTCTCTCCTTATGATGCGGCCACTGAGCGGTATTATAAGGAGAACGTTGAACGGGCCAACATCGCCGAGTCGCCCGGACTCGTCGTACTTCCGGCCTACGCCGTCGTGGGGATAGACGACCGCATTGTTCAAGCCTTCAGCGCTTTGGTGGGAATCCCGGTGAGACAGAGATTGCCATTGGCTGGCGGACATGGAGAAATAGTCAAGCCCCAAGAGGGGGACGAGGCCCTCTTGCGAATACTCGACGAGGACGTCATCCACGCCCGACTGGAAGTGTTGCAACAGGCCGACCGCGAGTCGATGCATTCAGAAAACCGAACCGTTATCATAAATCAACCCTCGCGAAGCGCATTAATCACCCGCTTTTTGACGGACTCCTCTGGCATGGACTGGGAGCATGTATACAACGAGGTTAGGGCGGGCGCGACCAGTGGGGGGCTGCTTATGCAAGATCATAGGGAGGATCCCATCGCGCCGGTAGACGCCGTCATTGCCATTCATGCGGCGGATCTGGTCGCTGGAATGACCGCGGGAGTCAGAAAGAGTTTGGCGGTAGCACGATCAGAGTGCGACAAGTGGCCGACATTAACGGTCTCCCTAAACTCAGTCGGCGAAACTCATGCCTTGGCGACAGAGGTCCTGAACGAGTACATCGCAGGTGAGGATATTACTGGAGCATGGTACGTATCGGGAGCACCCAACCTATCCGCATTGCGTGATAATCTTGCTCGATTTCTGGAATCCCTGCGCAACCGGGACCCGCGCCGAAACACCCTGCCAATGCGCCCGCGTCAAGCGACGGACGCCATCGACACAATGCGTATCGAGGAATAGGAGATGCCATGGACCTCGCTTGGCTAGCCGCCGTTCTACAACCGCGTGACGTTGCGCCGCACCCGAACTTCCCCGATCAGAAGTTCGACAGCCAGCCTCACGCGCGTCTTGCTAGCGCAATTCTGGGCAGCCCCTTTGCTATGTCAAGTGGCTTAGACGTAACTGAGGACACTGATGCCTTCATCGCTGCTGTCGTTCGCTCTCACCATCCGGAATCCATCGCCCCAGCAACAGCGGAATTGTCCCACACGTTGTCGGTGCACCCGCCTTCCGATCCTGCTAGGGCAGCCGCATTGGCGCTAGCGACGTGTGCGGCAGCGGCTGAACTGGACGACTACGACACGTGTTTTCGCGTACTCAAGGAACAGCTTGCACGCACGTCAATGGCAGACACCGCCGATACGGCGCTTCTTCGATCGGCCATACTACAGCAGATGGCCCTTCGAAAGCGTGATGCTGGCATGGCGTACCTCCCCGAGGTGGAGGAGGCCACGAGAACGCTCGGCCGCTTCAACCCCGATCAATGTCAAAGCTTCCCGACTAGCCCAGGGGTGTCGTGGTCTTCAGTAAAAACATTGAGTGACATGTGGTATTCGCTGCAGGACGCGGCCGCAAGCTTGGTACCCTCCACCGAGTCTGCTTTCCGCCAAAAGGCTAGTATCCCATCGAGGCTTGAGCGGGTACGTGCTCCGCTACCCACTATCCGTCAACGCACCGACGGGGCCCGCGCGTGGACGTATTCAAAATATGTGGCAAACGTTTACCGTGGCATGTATGGCGAGGCACCGCGGCACCTCTTCGGCGCTCCGGAAGAACCAGACTTGTTCCGAGTGGTGCTACAACTGGAACTCCTCGGCCACGGTGACGTCTATATCGCAAGACGCGAGTTGGCGCTCCTGCGGCTGGTTCAACGGAACGACGAAGATTCGGTAGCCGACGCGATCCGGTTGCTGCGCCAAGGGGCTGGCAAGGACGAGCTGGAGTTGGCGCTACGCCATCTGAAAAGATCTGGCCCGCTCGCTTCTTTAGGGCGGGACGCAAGGCAGGTGCTTGGCCGGCGCACAAAATCGAATCTGCTCCGTACCACCGAATTTCAAGTGCTGAGGTCTGCTGCGGAGTTGCTTGCGCCCGCCGAGGCACAGCTGGGCCTGGATGCCATCCGTAAGGCCTTGGGGAAGGGCACGCCCGGTGACCTCCCTGGTAATTGGCAGCTGCCGATACTTCGCCGGGAAGCAGCATGGAAGGCTGCTGCGGCGCTTGGGAAAGTAGCAGGCGCAAGCGACTCTGCTGCGTCGTTGCTACTCGCAGAGCTCCTAGCGGTTGAGGAAGACGTAGAACTTGCCGATGCGGGAATGCGAAGGGCCGCCGCCGAACTAGACTGGGAGGAGGTTTCCGCGGCACGGGCACAGGAGTGGCTCGTTGCCTTGGATGGCCGCGAACACGAGTTTCCTGAGACCATGGCGTATGTTCGTGACGCCTTGGGAATGACGGCCCCTGAGCTTAATGATCCAGGAATCGTAGAGATCGCTCGAGCGCTTAATTCTGTGATCCGCGGCACGAGCCACGATTTATCTTTTGCTGCGCACGCTGCGGCGGTCCTGGCGTCCACGCTTGAGAAGAAAAGGCAAGAAGCCGCCCGTGGAATGTTCACGGTCGGATCCATTGAAGTGGCGGACGTGGCCGCCGGTTTGGTGGTGTTCGCTAGCGTTCCTGAATTGTGGCCAACGTTGATTGACTTCCTCTTCGATCCCCGTATTCCTGTCCGCGAAAAGCAAACAGCGCTTGATCGGTTAGCTAGCGCGGACGTCGTTTTGCCGGAGAGCGTCAAAGAACGGGTAAAGGCAGCGGGGACTGGGACCATACTGGCGCCACGACTCGATTGGGACGACGTTGGAATATCCCCATTCCCTTCAGGTCTACGGTTCTTGGCGGCGCACGAATTGCTTGATCGCTCGACGGTCTACGACGCAATCGCACGACTCGCCGGCCAGCGAAGTGCTGATGCGCGGCGGGAGGCGGCTTACACGATTGCGCTTCTGGCGGCACGGCAAAGCGATCCGTACCTCACGGCTTTCGCGCTCCCCCTCTCCAGGGACGAGATTGTAGAGGTGCGTGCTCACGCTGGGCGCGCGTTAACGGTACTCGCTTCGAGAGAGACGCCTCTCACCTCCGTGGCGATGGAACGAGTGGTTGAACTCCTTGGCGAAGATGGAGTGATGGCGCCGCTGCTGGTTCTCCGAGCGCTCGCTTATGAACCGTCGACGATCCCCGCCAGGCTCTACGGATTGATTGATGAACTTGCCCGGAAACATCCATCTCAGTCCGTGCGGACGGAGGCACAGCGGTTAATAGGCAAGAATGGGCCGGTCCCGCCCGTTCAACCGTAGTGATTCGATACGCGCAGATCTGGCTCAGGAACTTCGCTTACTTCAGGGGCTGCGGTGTCAGGCGTCCTCGGCGGGACTCGGGAAATGGCTGATGCTCCTGCTACCCGGCGGGAGTCTGGTCGCACCAGGACTGTGGTCATCACCCTGCGGATCGGAGGAAGAACTGCGGCGCCTCGCAGCTAGGGGAGACCATCTGCGGTGCTGATGGGCACCCTGCCTTGCCACTTTGGGAGCATCCGGAAATGCCGCGAGCAGTGCGGTTCCCAAATCGCCTCGTCAGTGATCATGCGGTGCGGCGATGGTCTGCACGCGTCGACAACTGACGGAGCCGTGGACCACCTTTCGTGCGGTCCACTCCTGGGGCCTGCTACGACTCGCGCATCCCGACCGTGAGGAGGACCACGGAGTCGTCAACCGCCTCGAGCGCATGGCGAGAGTCGGGGATGGGGATGAGATCACCGGGTGAGCCGTTCCACCGGTCCTCTCCTGCCACCAGAGTGATACGCCCGTGCAGCACCTGAAGGGTGGCCTCGCCAGGGCTCTCATGCTCGTCGAGGCTGCTACCTGCCCGGAGGGCGATCAGGGTCTGTCGGAGCACGTTCTCGTGACCGCCGTAGATCGTGTGGGCGCTACGTCCGCTGGACGCGGTCAAGGCGGTCTTGAGGTGCTGCTGTACGAGCGCTTTCAGTGACTCTGTGGGCATTTGGTTCTCCTCGTCAGTGAGCGAACACCACGGACCACACACCTGCGGGTCTGGCTCGTGCTGTCCAGGCTAGCCAACAATCCTCAGCCACACGTCCGGGCCAGCGCCGCCACCGCCACCGCATCTGCCTGACCAGCGGACGCATACAACTGCGCCTGGAGTTGTGGGCGCACGCCGGTGCCGCATGAGGACCAGACGCGCGCCTCTGCCAAGGGGACGCCTAGCGTCCAACTGTGACGCCAATGGTCTTGGCTTCGACGGCGACCGTGGCGCTCGATGCTGTCGGGTGGGGTTGAGCTACTTGACGCGCGTACGGTGCCGCGCGAGATGACCCGGCGCACCGGATGGGCGAGGATGCCATCGTGGCGGTTGCGCGTGACCTCGTGGTCTCGCCCGCGGACAGTCCCCTGCGGGTGGCGATCGTCGGCGCGGGTCCGGCCGGGGTCTATGCGGCCGAGGCGCTGGCCGAGCAGGACGCCGTCCCTGTCGCAGTCGACATCATCGACCGGTTGCCGACGCCCTTCGGGCTGGTGCGGTACGGCATCGCCCCCGACCACCTGAAGATGAGGGGTTTGCGGGCCACGCTACAACGCACCCTGGATCACCCGCGGGTACGGTTCTTCGGCAACGTCGAGGTCGGCGTCGACCTCCCCCTGGCACTGCTGCGCGCTCATGTGGACGCGGTGATCTACACATACGGCGCCGCCGATGCCGGACGGCTCGGTATCGACGGGGAGGAGCTGCCCGGGAGCCTGACCGCCCTCGACCTCGTCTCTTGGTACTGCGGACATCCTGACGCCGACCGCGCCACCGTGGAGGAGGCACTGTCCCATGCACGTTCGGTGGTGGTCATCGGCGTGGGCAACGTCGCCCTCGACGTCGCTCGGGTGCTCGCCCGGGCACCCGAAGAACTCCAGCTCACAGAGATGCCGCAGCATGTGCTTGATGCGCTCGCAGACGCCCCGGTCGAGCAGGTCACCGTCATCGGACGACGGGGTCCGGCCCTGGCCAGCTTCACCACCCAGGAGCTGCGCGAACTAGGCCGGCTGCAGTCCGCGGTCGTGCTGGTGGACCCGCACGACCTGGAACCGTTGGGGGCGGCGGAGGAGCAGGCCGCCGCCGAGTCGGCCGTGGCCCGTAACCTGGCAGCACTGCGCGGCTGGGTCGAGCATGAGCCCTCCCCGGGAGCCGTCCGGCTGAGCCTGCGTTTCCGCTGGCGGCCGGTACGCCTCCTCGGACCGGACCGGGTGCGTGCGCTGGAGCTGGAGCGAACGGCCGCGGGCGCTGACGGGCGGGCGGTGGACACCGGCGAGCTTGAGGTGCTGCCGGCCGACCTGGTGGTCCGGTCGGTCGGTTACCGCGGAACCTCCCTGCCGGGTCTGCCAGTCGACGAGCGCACGCAGACGGTGACCCACACCGCAGGGCGGGTGCTGCGCGACGGCCGGCCCTCGACCGGCGAGTACGTGGCGGGATGGATCAAACGGGGCCCGAGCGGGGTGGTGGGCACCAACAAGCACGACGCGAAAGAGACCGTCGCGAGCCTCCTTGAAGATGTCGCCGCCGGAGCACTCGCACCCTGCCGGCAGCCGGAGGACCTGCTCACTGTGCTGACGAGGCAGGGGCTGCACCCGGTCCTGCTCGAGAACTGGGGAGCCATCGACGCAGCCGAGGAAGCCCTCGGCGCCACCCACGGGCGCGACCGGACGACGCTGCACGACCGCAACACACTCCTCGCCGCGGCCCGGCTTGCGGCGGCCAACAGGGAAGATGGTTGACCTGACCCGACCACGGGGAATGTCCGACCTCCGGTGCCGCTGGACCTTCCTGCCGAGGCCCCGCGGCCGCGGGGCTGGGGACCGGGTGTGGCGTCCTAGTGGGGTTCCCTTGCCCCACCACCGTCAGCACGCTCATGCCGCTGTGCGCAAGAATGTGGCATGGCTCGAGTGGTCCGGTTCATGTTCGACTACGGGCACGTGTGGCCGCTGTGGGAGGACGGAACCGACAAGTACGCCATGGAACCGAGCGACTACGGATTGTCACCAGAGCTCACGGAGCGACTCCGGTCCTGTTACGAGTTCTGGGAGACCCACCACATCCCTGAGCGCGGATGGGATGCGCCGGAGAGCCGTCACCGATGGCACGCTGAGACGGACCAAGCCGTTGCCATCTTGCGGTGGGAGGTCTCCGACTTCGCAGACGTCAGAGACGAACGGGACTGAGCAGGCGTACCCGCCCGACTTTGCCGCCGACCGCGACGCGAGTCGCGCGCTCACTGGCCAGGAGTGACGTGCCAGGCTGTGCTGGTGCAGCTTGTCGTGATCTTCGGGCCGCCGGCGGTAGGCAAGATGACCATCGGCCGTAGGGTCGCCGAGCGCAGCAGTTTCCGCCTCTTCCACAACCACGCCATGATCGAGCCGCTGCTGGAGGTCTTCGACTACGGCACGCCGCCGTTCGTGCGCCTGCTCCGCGAGATGCGGCTCCAGGTCGTCCAAGAGGCGGCGGCTTCCGGAACAGACCTCGTCCTGACCTACGTGTGGGGGCTCGAGCTAGAAGGGGACGTCGAGGAGCTGTCCCAGCAGATCGCCGCCTACGTGAACAGAGGGGCCGTCGTCTCGTTTGTGGAACTGGCCGCGGATCTGCAGACGCGGCTCGAGCGCAACCGCACCGAGCACCGGCTGACGGAGAAACGATCCAAGCGTGACCTCGCCTGGTCTGACTCGAATGTGCGCGACATGGAACGCCACGTCATGAACACCGACCTCCAGCCTGAGCGGGACAACCTCCCGGGCATGCGTTTGCTCGTCCAGCACCGGTATCTCAGGGTGGACACCAGCCGGCTGACTCCCGAGCAGTCCGCCGAGCGCATCGTGGAATGGCTGACCGGGTCTACCGCAGACCGGTAGAGCAGGACACCCCCTCGCGGGTCCGCATCGCGAACGAGGGTTCCGAAGACGAGGCAAGCCGTTTCACCCTCATGCCGCCTGTCGGTTGCTTCCGCCCTTCGACGGATCGGTGAGGATGGTGTCATGCCGTTGGTTGGGTACACCCGAGACACCGAAGCCGTGAGCATCACGTGGAAACTGGCCCGCAGCACGCCCGAGGTGTGGCGGCACCTGACCAGCGAGCGGCACTTGCCCGAGTGGCTCGGTCACGCACGCCGGGGCGGGTTCTCCACCGGAGACACCCTCGTCGTCGACCACGGAGACGGCTACCTGTGCACCAGCGTCGTGGACACCCTCGACGATGACCGGACGTTGGGCATGACGTGGGACTTCCCGGACGAACCACCATCGCGCCTCCTGGTCACCGTGGAGCCCGTCGCGGATGAGCAGGACGCTGAGGAACAGTGCCTGCTGCACCTGCGACACACCGAGCTCGATGACCTGACCGGCTCATACCTGCCCGGATGGATCACCCACCTGACCTACTTCGAGAGCTCACTGGACACCGATCCGCTGCCGACGCAGGCATTCTGGCGACTGTACGAAACGCATCACCAGCTCACCGCCACCACCTGACGCAAGGCAAGCTCCAACCCCGCTGAGAGTGCCGCACCCCTCAGCCGCCGCCGCTTTGGTTGAGGATCAGCGACGTGGCCGACCTCGTCATCCGGTGCGGTCAAGACGTGGTTCACGCTGCATACGCGGGGGCGGGGCTGGGACGACGCAGCGCGATACCGTCGCCGACATGGCCACCTGGTTCGCGTACGAGTACTGCACCGACATCAGCGCCACCCGCGAGTTCTACGGAGGACAGGTGGGACTCACCCTGATCTGGGATGGACCGGAGGACATCGCGTTCCAGCACGACTGCGTGCAGCTGTCGTTTCGGCGTGCCGACTCGTTGACCCGACCTCAGAGCTGGGCCTTCCAACCCGGCTGGAGCCACGGCCAACTGTCGGGGGCACCGAAAACCGAACACGTCAGATCCATCTCCATCGCGCTGGCACCAGCCGCCTTCAGATCCGCCGTCGCGAAGCTCAAGAGCGCCGGCGTGGAGACGCTCAGACCCGAACCCTTCTGGGTCGGCTACTGGTCATTCGTCGTTCGAGACCCCGACGGGCAGACAGTAGAGCTCACCGACCCCGAGTCTCCCCAGCACTGATACCGGTGCTGCAAGAAGACGAGCGCAGAACACACTCATTTGCCGCGGGGAGCGTGCGGCACGCCGATGCCGTAGACGTCGAAAGTTCCGTACCACGGCACATCTACAGTGGCGGGGTGAGCGAGTTGGTGGAGCACCTAGCCCGAGTTCAGGCCATTGCCGACCGTGCGCGGAACTTCCAAAGCAAGGAGGGCTCCGACCCGAAGGCCTTCTCCAAGACGGTCGTACAGGACTTGGGCGATCTTGCCGAAGCGGTCGCGGAGCTCATTAGGCGATCTGGGGCCTGAGATCCCGACTCCCGGCTGCACTGCGCGACGCCCTATGGCCGAGCCCACAGTTGCCGGGTGGGGACGGTGGCCTTGGGCGCGCCCGACTCTTCTGCCTGAGGACGGCTACGCTCGTCCGACTCGTGCCGCGGACGGAGGACGCGATAGTCCCTGGGTCGCCCGCTGCCTGCACGCCCGCCTGCAGCCAGGTGGTACTCACTCGGCTAGGGTGACTCTCGGCGGCACTGCCGTCGATACCATTCCCTTCAGCGTCACGCGAGCCTCGGCGAGCAGGCCCGGCACTTCCCCTGCGAGGTCGAGGGTGTGAGTCCCATAGGTGATGACGTCTTCGCTAAGCAGACGCTCGTAGCCGAAGATGGTCAGCGCGTCCTCAGAGGGTGTTCCGTGGACGGTGCCAAGAGCTCGGTCCTCGATGTGCTCATACGCGTTGCGGATTGCGTTGAGCGCGGGCTGGACGGTAAGCAGGGACTCCGGCAAGTCGCACTCGATCCCGAACTTCCTCGGAAGGTCCAGAATCATGGACACACCGCGACCCAGGGAGATGACCGCGAGCTCCACGGAGCCAAGGACGTTGAACAGGCGCCGCCTCACCTGCGGACCCGGCATCTGTGGGTCAGCGTTTACCTCGTCTTCGAGCGACTGCACCTCAATCAGCAGTTCATTGGTCATGTCAAGCCGTCTGGCTGCGGCGAGCGCGTATCGCACCAGTTCAGCCGGCCAATCACTAGAACCGATGTGAAACCAAGCCGACAACACACCCGATAGAGGTACGTATCCAGACTGTGTAGGATCTTCGCGAGCATCGATCGCGTCGAGCTCAGCGACTATGGCGCCGGCCTCAAAGGCAATAGTGTCACCCGGACGGATGTGAATGCGCTGGCCGTCGTCCGCCTCGCCTAGCCGTAGGGATCGCCCGTAAACGGTCGATCCCTCGCGTCGAACTGGAACGACACGCATCGAATGAATGAGGTCCGCTATGGCGCCTACCTCGCCACTGGAATGAATGCCGATATGACTGACTGCTGTCATCACGACCAATCGGTCGCCGTTGAACATAGGGATACGGGGCGGAGTCGGCTCACCTGGATCGACCTGACGAAGAATCAGTTCGTTACCCCGACGTTCTTCAAGAACAACTTTCACCGGCTCATCGGACCCGAGCAGCGCAACATTGTCCAGCCAGCCATCGGGTTCGCGGTCGGGCATGGACTGATCGTACGGCAGAGACAGTCAGCGGCGGCCCAGATGGCAAGGTATCCCCGAGGCGAAGCTGGCCTGTAGGCGTCAAGGGCGCGCGCACGCACACGCCGCTGTCTTTGCACCTACTCCAGGTGCTGGGGAGTGGAGGTCGGCAGGCACGGCCGGCCCGGCGGTGTCAGGATGCGTCCGTCGGAGGGAGGCAGACGACATGACCGATTGGACTGTTCGACGGTGGGCTCGCTACGGGCAGGAGCGGCTATACGCCCAGACACCAGGCGGGACGGCTCTTGGGTATCTCGACCTCAAGACGGGGCAGTATCACTCGGACGACTTGTCCAACCTGCCATTGCTGGAGAAGGCGCTCGCCCAGCACCTTGCTTCGATCGAGTCTGGCAGAGCTGCTGCGCTACCCGTCACACCGGCCCCGACCCCCTCGGAGACGAGTGTTGAGATCCCTGATCCAGAACCTCCCCATGGCCCGCCAACTTGGGAGGACCTCAGCGCGGCCCAAGCCGGAGCTGCCGCCCGGGAACGAGCACTTGCCGAACGCGAAGCACAAGGGTGGTTCCGACACGGCCTGTCCCGCCTCGTCGGAGCAAGGACGGATGAGCGTGCATGGCGTATCGGCGCCGACGGCGAACAGGCCGTTGCTGAGCAGCTCGGCAGACTCGGTCCGCAGTGGCGTCTCCTTCACGCCGTGCCCGTCGGGGATCGAGGCTCCGACATCGATCACGTCGTCATTGGACCTGCCGGGGTATTCACCGTGAACGCCAAACACCATCCGCACACCTCAGTGTGGGTGGGTGGTGACACGTTCATGGTCAATGGGCAGCGCGTGCCCTACATCCGCAACAGCCGTCACGAGGCGCGCCGAGCGTCGAGACTGCTGACCCAGCAGGCCGGGTTCCCCGTCGTGGCCCTTGGTGTCATCGCTGTAATGGGTGCGCATAAGGGCTTCACCGTCAAGAAGCAGCCCGAGGACGGGCGCGTAGTAGTGGTCCGACGCAAGCGCATTAGTCAGTACCTGCATGGGCTGCCAGCACAGTTGAGCGCTCGCGAGATCGACGCGGTCTTCGAGGTCGCCAGACGATCGACAACTTGGCGCCCTTGATCCTCATGAACACCTCACAGCAAGGCCGGCTTGCACGGGTCGATAGGTCCGGGAGCGGGTCACTCGGCCGCCGCCTGGGTTCGGATCGAACCCCCTGAGTCATTCGTCTACGGCTTCGTAATCGGCGACATCCCAGTAGAGAGTGTGGCCGGAGGGGTAGCGCGGTCGCTTGGTCCTCGGGTTGAACTCGTGCGCCCACTTCTCCGTGATCTCTGGCCGTACAGCCGCCTCCACCCGGCGACGGTCCAACTCGCCCAGCTTCTTCATCAACCGATGACGAACAGGCTCGATGATCAGGTCGAGTCGACGCTCCATGACATCGATCAATTCCAGGAAGTCGCGGACAACGCGGTTCGGCAGCGGAACAAGCACCGTGGGTCCTGTCACGTCTCGGACTCTCAGGGTGTCCGTTTCGAGCACGCCGACCGCATACGTGACGGCGAGTTCGGACTGCGAGTGAGCAACCGTCGCGTTCCTGTACGTCTTGACTAGATCGTGCACGCGGACGAAGCCATCGGGAACGGCCACGTGGTCGGTCAGCCGGCCGCGAACGTTCGAGTGCAAGACCGCGCGACAGTAGGCGACCACAGCAAGCCCCACCAGATGCCGACTGGCATCAGCGAGATCCGATTCCTCCTCAAAGCCCCGGATCGCCAGGTGGAGGGCGTGGCGGGCCTCGGCAAGGTCTGATCCGTAGCTCGAGAGCTCGATGAAGAGTCGGCTGTCTGCAGAGTCACCAACCGGGACTATCAGGAATGGCTGCCCGTCCTCAGTGTGCTCCACCCAGCAAGTATCGCTTCCCTCGTTCCGCCACGCCTGACGCTCGGGGGCGAAGGCCAACGTCAGGCCGCCGACATTGCCCTCCGCGGCAGCAAACGCAGCGCCGGAGCCAGGCATGCGACTGATCGACCTGACCGTCGACGGCTGGACGCCAGGCTCCGAACCCGAGCGACTGCCGGGTCCCCGAAACGACCGCTACTGCCGCACTGGACTCAGTGTGGCCGCGCACTAGCTAGGGGCCTGATCCTCACAAAGCTGCTGACGCTGGGCCCCGGGACCCCGACGGTCGGTGGTCCGCGTCAGACTGATCGCATGGCCCGCAAGCAGCATCTCCCCGCAGACCTTTCGCCCGCCCAGGTCATCGCGCTGCAGGACGCCCTCCTCGCGAACGCCGACCGGCTTCTGCAGGCGGCGCTGGCGATGCTTGAAAGGGACAATGTGCCGCTCGCGCGGTCGCTGGCCATCCTGGGCATGGAGGAGTCGGGGAAGGCGATCGCCCTCCATGAGCGGCGGGTCCGCATGGCGGATGCACCCGAGGGTGAATCATTCGTGGATCAGGGCCTCAGGGAACTGTGGGGGCAGCACGTCCTCAAGCTCGAGGCGGTGCACGCCTTCCTAGTGAGCGAGGAGTATTGGTTCGACGCCGAGATGCCGGACCGCGAGGAGAACGCCCGGGTACTGGGCACCATTCAGGAGTGGAAACGCGAGCACAACGTGCTCAAGCAGCGCGGGTTCTACGTTGACGTGACGGCGGCGGGCGAGCCGGTCACGCCGCAGGAGACGGCCGATGCGGAGGCCGTCCGTGCCGTTATCGGACACGTGCACCAGATCGGCTGGCAGCTGCGCCTGGGTGAGCACATCGAGGGCAAGAGTCAGCTGCAGCGGCAGCAGGACGTGCCCCCGGCGTCCGAGGAAGAGATCGAGAGCACGCGCCGCCACATGCGCAGCGTCGACCCGGAGATCGTCGAGCGCATCGTCGAGTCGATGCGTGAAGGGACGAGGGGCGAGAAGCTGAACAACTCCGGGTACGCGTTCGTTCTGCCGGAACATCCATTCGAGACTGTTGGTCGGCCGGGGTACGAAGCGCAAGACCGCGAGCTGTGGGCGCTGATGAATGAACCCTCTGAATCGGGTGACGCGAAGCCGGAGGGCTGAGCTCGTCGACCACATGGCACCACGGTTAGCTCAGGCCACTGCCCCACCAAGCGCGGCGAGACAACTTCCGGGTTCGGCGGCCGGGACGCGCTCGTCCCCGCGCTTAGCTTCCGAGGCCCCACGGTGGGCCCGCGAATTATCCTGTACTGCCGCGTCGCGCGTGGCAACTCACGCCGCTGGCGACGTCCCACGAGGGGGTGGGACCCGAGGGGGCGAAGTCGTATCATGTCCGGCCGGCTCCGGCGTCATTGTGCGTATTGCTTTCGCAGCGCCGAGAGCCGCTGTCGGAGCGGAGTCCGGGCAACCTTCGCGAGGTTCAACGGTGGATCCAGCTCGCTGAGGATGTTGGTCTCAAGGTCATCGAGCGTGTGCGCATTCGCCACCGGGATGAGCACGACGCGAAGGTGGGCATGCATCCAGAGCGTGAGTCTTGCTTCGTCGATGGTCGGTTGTCCATTCGCGTGGGCCAGGATGGAGCCGAGGCTTCGACGCAGAGTGGAGAACTCGTTCTTCTTGCCGAGGTGCATGGTGGTTATGCGTCCCCAGAGGGTGTTCGATGAGGTCGCGCCGCTCTTGCGCGTTGCTCCGGCGAGTCCGGCGTAGATGAGGCCCGGAGCGATCTCGTGTTCGAGGCCCGCGGATAGGTCGCTTGCCCCGGCGTCGTCGACCCACCAGCTGTACATGCCAGGAGATCGCAGGCCATTGCCAGCCGTCTTCAGGACGTCATCGAGCGCCCTCGCCCGTGAGTGGTCAGAGAGCTGCGCGACGATCTCAGCCGCGTCGCCGGTGGACGCGGTTGGCCGGTGGAGGTACCAGGAGAGGCGCTGTCCAATTGACAACCCTTTGAGCTGGTCGATGATGACGGCACCCTTTGGACTCACAGCGGCGTCGACGGCCTTGATGTACGTCGAACCAGCGTGGATGTCGAAGATTCGGCCCCGGAGCGGGCCGAGGGCCTGCTCCAGCTGTCGCGCCACCTTGCGGCCCCAGTCCGCCTGATAGGCGGGGCCCCTCGTGGCGAGGTAGCAGTCGTACGGCTCCAGCCATTCGTCGGGAGCAACCAGGCCGTGCTCGGCGGAGAGGATGTACCAGGGTTTGCCCGTGCTCTCAGCGTAGACGCGCATCTTCGCGAAGTAGTCCGAGGTGTAGAGGTCCTGGGCCGGTGCCCCGCTCGCGCGTTTGCTCTTGACGCAGCCGACCAGCACTACGTCGGCTACCGCCGGTGCCCGAACCCGATCTGGCGAGGTAGTCCCCTTCGGGGAAGGCCGAGTTTTACCAGCCGGGACAGCGACCACGTCGTTGCCCTTTCCGATGGTGAAGCCCAGCTTTGCGAGCAAGCGTTGGGCGCTCTGCGACTGGAATTCACTTTTGGCCAGGCCGGTGGCCAGCGACAGCACTTGCTTGACGGGCCATTGGATGCCGTCGATGTCGACCCAGTACTGGCGGATCTGGTCAGGATGATGCTTCGCGACGCGCGTTCGCACGTCGGCGTCCGACAACTCGAACTGCTGACCCGCGAGGGTGAACGAGATCGCGGCCACGAGCGCCTCCTCTCTTTCGGAGCTGCGCACCCATTCCACTCTAGGCCAGGTCAGCGCGGCGCCTGCTGATCCCGGCGTTGCGCGCTCGAGGGCTGGAGAGGTCGCATCTGTCCGATGCACGGTGGTTCTGGCATTCATCTTCAGAGGTTGTCAGCGGCCGGCATGCGGTCGGCGAAGTCGTCAGTTGCGGTTGAGTCCGTGCCGGCGAGAATCCAGCGCGTGCTTGAAGTGGCCCTCCGCCGTGTTGATCTCACGGGTTGGCGTAGAGGGGTCGAAGATGCGCAGAACGGAGAAGCGGAAGCTCGCTGGGTCCCGGCCCCGGAGCTCCACGTTGCCTCCATGGCCGTTCGACGCATAGGCGGCCCAGCGCTGTAGCAAACTGTCCGAGCCGTCGGCTTTACCTACGTAGTGCCGACCGTCACGGGTGTCAGTGATGAGGTAGATGCCGATGACCGATGACAGAGCGGTCCGCCATGTGGCGTAACGGTGCTCACGGACCATCGCTAGCAGTTGAGGGTAGTCAAGGGTGAGTGCGTCGAACCCGGGGAAGTAGACGGGTGCGGCGTCGACGATCTCCAGCACCGGATATCGCGCTGCCGTCGTAGCCTTGAGGGCCCAGGTGCGCGGCGACGCCCACCCGATGACCAGGCGCGATCGGAGGTCGCTCAGGAGCTCCGACCGCTCCAGATGGAAGGTGCGCCTTTGTCCGTCATTCGACGCCTCACCATGGTTACGAACCACCGCCTACAGGCGAGCCCGGTCCCCACCTTCGGGCAGCAGTACTACCCAGATCTTGGGCGGGGACACAAACGCGCGGTTGTCGGCCGATTGGCGCCTCGTGTAGGCCATGATCTCCGAATCGGAAGAGTCGCCATGGATCCCGTCCCTGTGCTCCCGTACATAGGCGTGCCGGATCACCAAAGCATCCGCAGGGTCGATCCTTGCGCTGTCCAGGATCTGCGCAAATGTCAGCGTCATCGGTCCACCTCCCTGTCGGCCTGATCGATCGTCACCCTGCGCGGCAGGGCAGCCGTTCACCTTCCGCTCGAGCCGGTGCGGGTGCTGGGACGGTCGACCTAGGCGAGCACATTCTCGGGGCGCTCCTTTGCAGTCCGCCCAAGCATGATCAACGTAGCAAGGGTGGTCTTGGGTCCTAATCTTGGTGCTGCCGCAGCCTCTCACACGGTCCTTGCGAGCGACCTCGTGCCAGGCATGCTCCGCACGCCAAGACTGGAGGAGAGCCCGACCACGGACGTGCTCGCGCCTCATCATGGCCGACGCACTACTTTGCCGCGCTGGGTGAGGAACCCTGGACGGCTTCATGGCTCGTGGGTCGGTTCACCCGGTGTCGGCAAGTCGGTCATGGCGTGGCACGGCCCTCTGGCAGGAGCGTGCCGGACGCAGGTCCGTGCGGTCGGTCTTGCCTGTAGCCGTGCCGGGTCAATCGGTTCGCGGCAGACCTGGCAGATCCCATACGTCCCCTCCACGACGCGGTCGAGCGTAGCCTCCACCTCGCCCAAGTGCTCCCGAGCCTGATCAGTGATCGCCGCCAGCTGGGCCCGCTCGAAGGCAATCGTCTGGCCCTCGGGGTCGTGCTCGTCATCAGCATTGGAGTCACGCGACGCCTCGATGAGGGAACTCATGTCCGCAGTCAATCGCGACAGTCGAGCACGCAGGGCAGCCTCCTCCTGGCCAAGAAGTGCAGCGGCCTCTACCGAATCACCCCAGGGGCCGGGGCCGGGGGTTCGACATGGTTGTGCTGTCCAACCCTCCGCCCGCCGTCACCATTCCGGGCGCACTCCGGCGCTGAGCCTCAACGTGTGTCCTTGGATAGTTCACGACCGCGTAGGATCGGGCGTCCCTTTCCCCCCAACCCTGTAGGAGCCACAGTGGCGCAAAAGGTACAGACCATCCTTGTCTCGGACCTGTCCGGGACCGAGCTCGGCGAGGACGGCCAGACCGTCAAGTTCGCCTTCCTCGGAGCGGAGTACGAGATCGACCTCTCCCAGCAGGAGGCCGACGAGTTCGCCGACACGATCCAGAAGTACGTGAACGCTGGACGTCGTGTAGGTGGTCGTCGCCAGCCCGGAGCAGGCAGCAGCGCCCGCCGTGACCCCTCCCAGACCAAGGCCATCAAGTCATGGCTGGACGAGCAAGGCATCGACTACCCCAAGCGAGGCCGACTCCCCCAGGACCTGATCAACCAGTGGGAAGCTGCCCACCAGGCCTGAGCACACGTCAGCACAACCCCCGGTGTCCCCCTGGCCCCGGGGGCTGTGCTGACCCTCGCACCGCCTCAGATCTATCCCGACCAGGCTAGTGCCGATGTCGAGACAGCCTGCGGGTAGCTAGCGCATATGGCCAAGTGTCCCCCATCGAGCTTCAGCTCACCCCTACTCTCGGACGGGGACGTCACGCTCGGCCAGCACGCGGCGTATGTCACAAAGTACGCGAGCTCTGAGGCAGGTCGGCCGACGAAGAGCCCCACTGGGGTACTCCACGCCGGCCCGCGCCTGTCGTCGGTACACCGCTAGCGGCGCCACAGCGCCCTTCGGTCAAATCCTCCGTAGCCGGAGGACTAGCCCACGGCTGCCGCCCCACGCCGCTTGACTGGTTTCCATCGAAGGGGTCAAGGCTAGGGTTGCTGCGGGGCGACCGGAGTAGTCGGCCCGGCTTCAGGTGCTCCCAACGTTTGTGTGGATGCCCGTGTCAGCACGTGCGTAGGCAAGTGGATCGTCCGTGCAGGTCTGGCGGGATCGCCCAATCGTTCTAGAAGGAGGTCTGCTGCCTCGCGGCCGAGTTGTCTAGTGTCCCGAGCGACGACGGTGATGGGCGGGGCGTAGAGGGAGGCGATGGGGACGTCGTCACAAGCGGCCAAAGCCACGTCTTTGCCGACCCTCAGACCGAGCTCTTGCATCGTCTTGAGCACACCGACCAGTTGCAGGTTTGCGCCGGTGATGATGGCAGTAGGTCTTGGGTGACGCGACAGGACCTCTCTTGCGGCGTCCTGGCCGGCGCGCACTGACATGGCACCGGTCTGCACTATGTCAGAGTCTGGGGATAGGCCTCGGGCCATGAACGCCTCGCGGAAGCCTGCCAAGCGCTCTCTCCCGGGTCGCGTTTCTGCTGATCCGCTAATCAGCGCCACTCTGGTGTGGCCAGCATCCAAGAGGTCGCCGGTTACCTGAGCCACGCCCGGCCGGTGGTCCGATAGGACCGCACTCGCCTCGGTCCACCCCTCGATCTCCCGGTCGAGTAGCACTACCGGCAGACGCAGTCGTGACAAGATGTCGAGGAGGGCGGGCTGCGTTTCGTCGGCGACCGAAAGGACAAGGCCGTCGACGCGGCGCTGCTGGAGTAGGCGGATGCTCTCGACGTCATGCTCGGGATCGCCGTGGGAGTGGGCGAGCACGAACCAGTAGCCGTCCTCTCGTAAGCGTTCTTCCAGTCCCTCGACGATTTCGGCGAACAGCGGGTTGACGATGTCGCTGACCACGATGCCGATGGTGCGCGTCACGCCTCGCCGTAGTCCGGAAGCCACCGCATCGGGTTTGTAGTCGCACGCTTCGATGGCGGCCATGACTCGTGCTCGCAAGTCCTCGCTGATGTTGGGGTACCCATTGAGTACTCGCGTCACCGAGGACGGGGCCACGCCCGCATGGCGAGCCACGTCCCGGATGCCTCCCATAGCACCTCCTCATTTGACCTGGTCAGTGGGAAGAGCATGCCACCTGGCACTGGACTCTAGCGATCCACGCGGTGACTCCCGATCCAGTCCCAGTCCAACTCAAGACCGAAGCCGGCCCCGGAGGGCACGGGGTATCCGCTGCCGTCTAGCTCAGGCCGGTTGGCGAGCATCTGCCAGAAGATGGGGTCACGGTCGGGGTGGAAGCACTCCACGAAGGTGCCGTGTGGCTGAGATGCCAGAAGATGGATGGCGATGTGAGGCTCCTCGTGGTGGGCCATCTGAACTCCGAACGAGCGTGCAGTCCCTGCTACGGCCAGCCACTCGGTAGGGCCACCGGACCAAGAGGCATCGTAGTTGCATACGTCGATGGCCCCCTCCAACATCAGGTCCCTGGCTCCGGCCCGGGAGTGTTCGCTCTGCCCGGCGGCGACCGGGACACTTGCCTTGAACCGCACGTCCCGCATCCAGCGGCGGTCGTTGTACCAGCGCACTGGTTCCTCGAACCAGCGCAGTCCGTGGTCTGAGACGGCGTCGGCGAACGCGACGGCGTCCTGTGGCTCGTAACCTTGATTGGCATCGGCCATCAGAACGAAGTCCTCTCCCCCTGCGCGGCGCATGGCCAGGAAGCGTTCGGCGTCCTGGGTTGGGGACTCCGAGCCGACTTTCATCTTCGAACCGTTGATGCCCAACTCGAGGTAGTCCTCGACCTCGCGGGCGAGGTCGCCGATGTCATCGCTGTAGTACCCCCCGATGCCGATCACCGGAAGCCGGTCGGTGTAGCCGCCCCACAGTTGGGCCAGCGGCAGTCCAGCGACCTTGCCCACGATGTCCCAAAGGGCGGTGTCGATCGCTCCGATCGCCATCGTGACCAGGTTACGGTCCCGGAGGATGTCGAAGGTGACCGGCAGCATCGCCGCGCGGACCGCCTGGATCTGTAGCGGGTCCATGCCGACGATGCGCGGCCACAGTTCTTCTTGCATGATGCGTGCGATCTCGTGCTGGGTGTTGACCTCGTCACCGTTGTAGACCTCGGCCGTGACGCCGTCATCCGTTCTGATTCGGGTTACAAGAGTGGCCCGGCTGTCCATCTTGTAGTACGAGCCTTGGAAGACCTTCGGCAGTTTGGCAACGACGGGGATAGTTTCCAGTGTCTCCAGCTTCATGCCATTCCTTTCTTCTCGTTTACATGTACACGTGTCCCGCGAGGCAATTTACCGGGTCCCGGTTCGGGCGGCTGATCCTCAACGGTCGATGCGGGAACGTCTCGGATGATGAAGTGCAGTGCGATTATTGCAGCGACGACAAGAGCGCCGATTACATTCGTGAATGTCCCAGGCAGGAGCAGGGCCAGCGCCCCGGAGCCGAGCAGGACAATTTCCCAGCTTCGCAACCGCCGGGACCCGTAGCCGGTCATCGCTACACTCAGTGCCACGGCCCCAGCAGTCGTGGAGATTGCCACTTCGGCGATCGCCATAGGCTCGCCAACCAGTAGCAACTCCGGGCGGACGGCGAATATGAATGGCATCACGAACGCAATTGCGCACAGGCGCATCGCAGTCAGCGAGACACCAAGCCACCCGGTCCCGGCGATAGCCGCGGCCACGAACGCGGTCGCCCCAATCGGTGGTGTGAGCCCGCCCAGGGTCGCGTAGTACAACGCGAAGAAATGGACCGCGATGGGTTCCATGCCCAGATTCTGGAGTGCCGCACTCGTTATGGCAATTGCGATCAGGTAGGAGGGCACCGTAGGCAAACTCAGACCCAGCACGATGTTGATAATTGCGGCCATCACGAGGGCGCCGAAGAGAGACACGGTGGCGAACTGGAATATTAGCTGGCCAAGACTCAGCCCCAGGGCGGTGGTCCCGACGACGGCCACGATAACTTGTGAGCCAGCAACAAGAACACCAATCACGCCGATAGTGCTCGCAGCCTGCACACAGCCGGTGACGAGCATACCGCCGTAGGAACGTAGTGAGGTTCGCTTCCAGAGCAACTGAACGAGCGTGGCTGAAATCAGCAGGGTGACCACGGCGCTGAACCCAGCCATGCGGACTGGATAGCGCTCGACGATCATGTAAATAAGGACAATAACTGGCGGGAAAAGGATGACCAACTCGTCCCAGAACTCCTTGATGCGGGGTATCTGGTCACGGGGGATGCCGACTAAGCCGTACTTGTTCGCTTCGGTATGCACCGTAGTGAAGAACGCGATATAAAAGATCACGGCGGGAATGATGGCTGCCGCCGCTAGTTGATAAAATGGAATGCTCAGGAGCTGAGCCATGAGGAAGACGACCGCGCCCATGATCGGTGGTGTCCACTGGCCTCCCGTGGAGGCCGCCGCCTCGATGGCAGCGGCAAATCGAGGCTTAAAGCCGTAGCGCTTCATCATTGGGATCGTGATCGACCCCGTGCTGGCAGTGTTCGCCACAGCGCTGCCGTTGATCATTCCGAACAGGGCGCTCGAGACTACAACGACCTTGCCGGGTCCGCCGCGGCGGCGACCGGCGATGACAAGGGCCAGTTTGAGGAACCCATCACCGCCGCCGGTGGCCATGAGCAACCCGCCGAGAATGATGAAGATGGCGATATCAGTGGCCGCGGTGGCGGTGATAGCTCCAAAGATTCCGAGTGGACTAATGAAGCCGTCCGCGATCAGGTCGGTGTAGGACGACCCTGCGTGCGAAAGTACACCAGGCGCGTTATGTCCCCAGAGCCCGTAAGCGAAGAGTATGCCGGTGATGATAGGAAACGCCCATCCAATACTGCGACGAGCCGCAGCAAACAATGTCATGAGCACAAGCGTGCCCAGTACAATGTCCACGGTCGTGGGCCGCGCATAGCCGAACTCGAAAGCAATGCGCTGAAAGTTGGCGAGGACGTACACGGTACCCGTGATGATGACTGCCAGATGGGCCACGGCCAGCGCCCCAGCCACGCGGGCCCGTGGGGTGCCTGGAACTCCCTTGCCATCCCAGTTGTTCAGTAGGCACATCGTCGTGGCTGCCAAGACGTGCACCGAAGTCTGCCGGAAACTCGTGAGCGGGCCGGCACCGGCTGTGTAGAAATGGAATACCACGGTCGCCACACCGACGACAGCCAACGCGATGATGCGCCATTGGGGCCGAGAGTGCGCATGCAAATCAGCCGCTGCAGCCACCTCCCCTTGAGGGACAGCTCTCTGTCTCTCTTGCTCTTCGGTCGTTGCCCTCACAACCGCCTCCTCTCTGCCACTATCGGCGAGAGCTCACGGAGAACCCGGGTCACCGCCACGGGTTATCCTTGCACCTTGATTTCGTCCGGAACGTCGATACCCATTTCTTCGTAGTAACGCACGGCACCGGGATGCAGCGGCATGAGGGCCTCGTTAACGGCATCCTCGGGAGTCATCCCTTCCACCTGCGGCAACTGCTCACCAATGGTGTCAAGCTCCTCCCAGAATGACTTCGTCATCTGATAGGCTTGGTCTTCGTCAAAGTCGACCGAGGCACCCACCACGACGCCCCAATAACCGATGGCCAGGATGTCCTCTTCGGTGTCGTAGGTGGAGGCCGGAATCGTGGCCGGAGAAAGGTCGGGATTGACCTCAACAGCGGCATCCATCTGCTCTTCGGTGAAGGAGAGCAGCCGTACGGGTCGGGCGGAGTCGACCTCCAGGACGGCGCCGTCGGCCTGCACGCCAGCTCCCCGGAGGGCAAACCCTTCGATCTGCCGTCCCTGGTAGGCAGACTGGGCATCGGGAGCGGTGGCCTCGAACCAGTCGACGTCTAGGCCCAGACCCTCTTCGAACACTTCGACGGTCACCATCGCGCTGGCACCACCCACAGGCCCCGGGTTGAACGCTGCGCCGTCGAGGTCCTCCAAGGTCTGAATGTCGGTGTCCTCACCCACGACCATCTGCCATACGACAACTGACAGTGGGAACAGAGTGGTCAGGTCGTGGTCCTCTCCGAGCGCTTCATCCGCACCGTTAGCGTCCAGCATGCCCACATCCAGCTCACCCCGGTCCATGCGGATGGCGTTCTCCTCGCTGCCGGCGCTCTCTCGTACGGTGATATCCAGGCCAGATGCCTCCGCAACGATCGACATGGATTGCGCACCGTACAGGTACCACTGTCCGTTGCTCGGTCCCCACCCAGTAGTGATGGCTTCACCCGACGCGGCGCCTTCCTGACCGCCCGTGTCCTCGCTGCCATCAGCGGTTTCCGTGTCGGGGTCGATCCCGCCACAAGCGGCGACAGCCAGCAGGAGCGGTGCAGCGATCAGGGCAGTCCGCAACTGGCGGGCAGAACCTGTAGTTGTCTTTGTGCGCATTCGCTTTCTCTCTTCCTTGAGTTGTCTGCGACCGCTTTGAGGCGGTCCCTATCGGCGATGAACAACATCCGTGGGTGTGCCCAGGACGAACCCGGTCACTGAACGGCGAACTGGCTAGCGCCCTCGCGCACCTGCACCTCACCGGCGTCGCTGGAGCAGGTCCAAGAGGCCACGCTCCACCTGCGGAGCATCGCTGGGTCTGGTTCGAACCCCAGGCCCGGCGCGGCGGGGAGATGCACCACGCCGTCTCGCAAGGTGGGCTTGCTTAGGAAGAACTCATCCCACAGGGGGTCCCGCACCGGGTTGGGGAAGGTCTCCTGGATCACGTCATCGCCGCAAGCAGCAAGAAGGTGCGCGTGAATCTGCGGGTCGTGGTGGGGAGCCAGGCCCACGTCCTTCTGCGTCGCGAAAGCCGCCGCCTCGAGCCACTCGGTGATGCCGCCAGCCCTGGTGCAGTCCAGTTGGAGGTAGCGCAAGCCGCCTTGCTCCACGAGCGGCACGCACGACCACTTATGCGGTTCCTGCTCCCCGCCGGCCAACGGGACCGGGCTGATCTCGGCTAGACGACCCAGATCTGCAGCGTTGGCGAACCAGGCCAACGGCTCCTCCAGCCAAGCCACCCCCAACTCGGAGAACCCTCGAGCGGCGAGCGCTGCCTCCGTGAACGTCCACGCGCCGTTGGCATCAACGAGCAACCTGATGTCCGGGAAGGTGTCCCGAACGGCGGCGACACGCTTGACGTCGTTAGCCGGTACACGGCCGACCTTCATCTTCGCCGTGTCGAAACCAGCCTCGACATAGGAGCCGATCTCGTTGATCAGGCCGTCGATTCCCAGTTCGTCACGATCCGCGCTAGGGTAATAGCCCCCGGAGGCATAGGCGGGCACCGTATTCCGATCCGTGCCAAGGAGACGGTGCAGCGGCACGTCGGCTGCCTTGGCGCGAAGATCCCACATCGCGATGTCGACCGCGGCGATTGCAGCCATCATTTGATACCTACCCCGGTTGCCAAAGTGAGGCTGACCGGTGGTGACCGCCTTTGTACGGCGGAAGGTGGTCTCGAACATGCGCTGCCAGAGTGCTCGTACGTCCCAAGCGCTCGATCCCAGCAGGATTGGCGACAGGTCCTCCCGGATGACCTTCGCGATCTCGTCCAACGGGTTGCCGTGGGCCTGACCGTAGCCGACGAGGCCCTCAGCCGTTCGGAGCGTCACGAACACCTGGCCAGCGGTGGTGTACGCCTCGGTGGACATCCAGAAGGTCTTCTGCAGCGGAACCTGCAGGACGTGCACCTCAATCTCCTCTATAGCCAAACGTTCTGTCATGATCCGCCCTTCGCCTGTGGAATCGTTTGTCGGAAACGTTTGTCGGAAACGTTTGTCGTAGACAATAGCGCGTGGAGCCGGTCCGAACAACAGGTCTAGGTGTGACCTCGGTCACGCTGGCGCGCCAGTCGTGCACACTCACGGCACCCGTTGGCCCAGTTGAGTCGCCTCGTTCACCTACGCACAAACCCACGCGAGGCCCTCGTCGATGCGGTGCCCAGGCGTGCCTGCGACCCCATGGGGCGCTGCACACGCGATGTGACATGCCCCGGCATCTCTACGGGCTCGGCGTTGGGAGACGTCTTGGTCGCGTCAGGGAACACATCGGAGTGAGCTCCCGGCATCCCGAGACTGGTTGTGGAAGCCTTTCGCATGGCCTTGAGGATTGGCGAGGCCGCGAGGGCGCTGACGCCCGCGGATCCCTGGCCTGCCGAGCAAACGGGTATTCCGGACCCCAGCGAAGCACCTTGCTTCTGCGCGGATCTGATCAACCGTAGAAGTCCCGTAGTGGAGTTGCGCGTGCGCATGGTGCTGCAGGAGCTGATCGAGACCGAGACTACCGAGGCGATTGGCGCCGCCCGGCACGAGCGGGCCGCCAAACGGACCCCCGACACAACGGGTCCGGTCGAAACTGCCCACCACCAAGGGTGGGGATGTGTCCGTGTCGACTGCGCGTTGTCGCGGCGGTGATGGAGGCCTACGTCCGGGGGTGTCCACCCGCTCCGTCGACGACCTGGTCGTCGCGCTGGGTGGCACCCGGACCTGCAAGTCCGAGGTGTCCAGGACCTTCGCGGGCCCGGATGAGTCGGCCGGAACGTTCCGCACCCACCGGCTGGACCACGCCGCATCCGCGTACGTGTACCTGGACGCGACCTATCTTCACCCGCGCTTCGAGGCCTCGATGGCCGCGTCCAACGCCGTGGTGATCGCCACCGGTGTCACAGGCGCACGTCCCGAAGGCCGAGACCGAGATGGTCGCGGCGGCACAAGCACTCCGATCAGGCCTGCGCAAGACGTACTACCCCATCTAGTAGCACGTTCGCACCATGTTCGATGTCCTGCCAGCTGCTGTGTTCTTGTGGGCTATGGCTCTTGCCTCCCGCGCTGGGGATAAAGATCATGGCTGTTGGCGTGAGCCGGGCCATGTTTTGTGCGTCGTGGCCCGCCCCGGATGGGATGTCGGTCACGCTGAGGTTGCGCCCAAGAGCAACCTCTCGAAGCAAAGCTCGTATATGCGGGTCAAGAGGGACGGGGGCAGTTACGCTCATCCGCCGGAAACTGGCCTCAACGCCGTACTGGTTCGCTGCATTAGAAGCGCAGTCAATGATGCGTTGCTCGAGCTGGGACAGGACGTCCGGGTCGGGGTCGCGGAAGTCAAGGTGCAGGCGCGCAAGCCTTGGAACGACGTTCGTGCCGCCTGGTTCGATCTCCATGAGGCCACAGGTCAGGACGGCGGTGCTACTAGTTCCGGAAGCGATGCGTGCCAATTGCCCCAGGAAGGAGCCGGCCGCCTGCATGGGATCGCGCCGCAGGCGCATCGGGGTTGTCCCGGCGTGGTCCTGACTTCCTACGAAGTCCAGTTGTCCACCGGCGAGACCGACGATCGACGTCACGATACCTATGTCCGTATGGCTCTCTTCCAGGACGGGCCCCTGTTCAATGTGCAGTTCCACGAAGGCGTGCACATCGTGAGATGATAGTGCCGTGCGTGTGGCGTGGCGTGGGTCCCAGTCCATAGCCGAGAGCGCATCCACGAGCAGATCTCCCTCCCGTCCACGAAGTTGCTGGAGTTCCTCCCAGGTAAAGTTATCGACCAGCGCGGTCGAGCCGAGCAGGTGGTGGTAATTGCCTTCTTCGTCGGCGAAGATCACGACTTCTACGGGCCGTTGCAGGGCCGGTGCGGCTTGGCCGAGGACGCGGAGCACTTCGAGCGCTGCCACGGATCCAACGATCCCGTCGTATCGACCGCCTTCGGGGACACTGTCTAGGTGCGATCCAGCACAGACGGGGGCCGCCTTAGGCACATTCATACCTTCGGCCCGAATGAAGATGTTCCCGATCCCGTCCGTTCGCATTGTTAGGCCGTGCTCTTGACACTGGCCGTGGAGCCACTGTCGCATCTGCTTGTCTGCTGAGGAAAAGCTGGTGCGGCTCACGCCTCCGGATGGGGTCTGTCCCAGCGTGGCGAGGTGTTCGATGTCTCTCTGGATTCTCTCGATGGAAACGTTCAATGCTGCCGCTTTACTCATTGCTTACCCCGGTCTCGGTCCGCTCGGTTGCCGCGGGGCGCGCATCGGTGGGAGTGTCGAAGAACGGGGCTGTTGCTGCCAGTGGTGGGGCGGGGGTCAGGAGGCTGACGACGATCATGAGCCCCAGTGACGCGAGGAAGCCGGGCACCACAGGATCGATCGTGGCGGTGTCCCCGAAGAGCCTCCATCCGACGGTCCCCAGCAGTCCTCCCACCATTGAGGTGATGGCCCCTTCACGCGTGGCACGCCGCCAGAGCACGCCTGCCACCACGGGGACCAGGAACACTGCTCCCATGAGGGCGCTGAACAGCGCGACGATGAACTGCACGAGCTCACCTGCGCCGAAGCCCGATAGGACCATGGCCAGCGGGACCAGCCCGACGACAACTGTGCCGATACGACCGATCATCAGTCGCCGCGCTGGTGAGCTGTGGGGTCGAACGGTGCCGTAGATGTCGTGTGACAGGGCGGTTCCTGCCACGAGGAGCACTGACGAGATGGTCGACATCATGGCCGACGCCACTGCGACAAGGAGCAGTGTGCCCAGGAAGAGCGGCAAGGCGTTGACGGCTAGGACTGGCATGGCACTGTCCCCAGTGCTCAGGGACGGGAACAGCACTCGGGTTCCCAGAGCAAGGATGAAGACCAGCGAGTGCGCCACCCCTACCAGGACGATGACGAAGCCAACCCCTTTTCGGATCGTGGCCATGTCCTTCATGGCGTAGAAGCGCACCAACTGCTCTGGACGTGCGACAGCCCCAAGGAAGAAGGCCAGTCCGAGGGTGATCAGCAAAGAAGGCGCTATACCCTCCCAGGTAAAGGTGATGGGGGCGGCACTGTCCACCAGGGTTAGCATCGAACCGAATCCGCCGGTGTGGGACAGGACGATCGGGATGGCCAGGGCGGCGCCGGCGATCATGATCATCATCTGAAGGAAGTCCGTGTAGACCACGGCGACCATCCCACCGATGGCGGTGTATGCCAGCACGATGAGCATGAACCCAATCATTCCGGTCTGGACTGGGATCCCGAACAATGCGTTACCGATGAGTCCGCCAGCGATCACCTGGGCAGAGATGTAGACGACGAAGGCAATCAGGATAATGATGGCCGCAATGACCCGGGCTGCACTGCTGTAGTACCGGGTGGCGATGAAGTCGGGGAGGGATACCTTGCGCTCCCTGGTGAACCTCGGAGCAATGACTGCCACCATGAGCCAGTACGCCAGCGGGAAGACGAACACCACCCAAGCAAAAGACCAACCGACGGCGTAGATGACGCCGATGGTCCCAATGAAGAGACCAGAGCTCATTTGGGTGGCGGCGATACTGGCACCGCCAACAGCCCACCCCAGCTTGCCTCCAGCGATGTAGAAATCTTGGTCATTCCTGGTCAGGCGCAGACCCAAATATCCCAAGCCGAGCGTGAGCACGAGATACGCGCCGATTACGAGAGTCTCGGTCATGACTGGTCACCGCCCACCGAAATGTCGCGACCAGCGCGGGGGCGTTCGGTCTTGTTCTTCTTCACCATCCAGACCAAGTAAGCCGCGGTCAGGAGCGCATAGAATAGGAAGTAGCCCCACATAATGAAACCTGCATCGAAAATTGACATCACAGACCTCGGTTCTTGTCAGCGTGGATTGACCCGCGAGAAGTGTCAGCCTGCGGGCTGTGTTGGTCGGTTCCTGTGGCATTCCGACGATGCGGGCGCACGAAGCCGAAGTAGAGTGCGACGATCCCAGCAATGATGGACAAACCGAGGAGTGTCTCCATGAGCGCTTCCGTTGTCCACCACGATGGCTCGCCTTCGGTGCTCACAGTGCGCAGAACAGCGGGCACAGCGGGCAGGCTGTAGTGCAGCACTGTGGCTTCGCCTGCCTCCGTCACGTCCGAGGTGTTGGAGGGAAACCCCTCCACCCGGGAGTGGCCCGCGGGCATCTCAACTGTGGCCGTAAACGTACCGGGCGCAGAGGAAGCCGCAGGATTGTCCATGGCCAAGATCGGCACGTTCGTGGTCAGTTCTTCGCCGTCGATGGAGCCTGCGCTCGGGACCACGTAAGCCAACACGAGGTCCTGGTCCTGCCCTGGCTCCAGAGCCTCAGGCAAGGTGACCACAGTGGTCGTCTTGGCGTTCACGAGCTCGGACTCGAACTGCAACGGCGTTCCCGCTGCTGTGACCCGTAGGTCATCGACTACCGCGCCATCGAAGTTCAACGAGGAGAAGCTGACTGTCTGAGCCGTCTCTCCATCTGCCGAACCGGTGATGCGGTAGTTGATCTCGACCTGGGCAGACCCGCTCGCGTCCAGCACCACCTGGGTCTGTGCCGTGTCCAGCGTGGCGTCAGCGGACGCAGCCAAGGGCAGCGCCACCGCCAGAATGGCGCCTAGCAGGCTGGCAGTGACAGTTCTGCGGCCTCGTCGCGGAGACCTGTTGCCGTTCACAGCCGCTCACCCTGCAAGTAGAGCTCGCTCAAGTGCTTGCCGGCCGTGATTTTGGGCGGCTCCATGAACGCTCGCCGACTGTGCGTGAGGCCGAGGGCGAGCGTCGCTTCTGCCATGTGAAGGGCGACCCGCGACGGATTGATGACCGGCACACCAAGGGACTCGGTCATCTGCTCGGCGACATCCAGGAAGCCCATGCTCATGCAACCGAGGATCAAGGTGTCGGCGCCGTCGTCCTCGACGCTCCGACGTCCCTCCTCCATCATCTTGTGGACCCCAGCGTCGTGGTCCTTGTTGAGGTCAATGACGGAAGTCTTGATAGAGCGGATCGAGGCCAAGGAGTCCAACGCACCCGCCTCCCACGTGAGGCGCCTGAGGGCAGGAATGATGCTGTCTGTGACGGTCACGATGCCGAACCGATGGCCCAAGGTGGTGGCCATGGCAATGGATGCTGCAGCTGGCCCGACGACCAGCATGTCCGTTACCTCCCGGAGACCATCGAGACCGGGGTCTCCGAAGCATCCGATGATGGCAGCGTGGGCACCATCTTGTTGTGCGTTCACAGCCAGCTGGGCCATGGCAGGGATGCTGAGGTATTCCTCGTACATGGACTCGATCGATGCCGGCCCGGCGTCCACGGCTTTGACGGTTACCCGTGTGCCGGGAAGTGCCCAGTCCTGAAGCTTCTGCTCACGCCTATCGAGCTCCCTGCTACCCAGGTCTGTCAGGTGCATCGGCCCGGGAACGAGGTAGCGAACATCTCGCTGCGCGGCTGCTGAGGGTACGGACGGTGCGGTCGATGGTGCCGCTTCATTCATTGGGCTCTCCTTCAGGGAGTGTTGCCGAGAGAGGGGCAGGGCGGGTGTAGCCGTCTGGAGCGACCACTTGGCGGCCGGCGCGGTAGACGGCACGGATGTCATAGACCGCTGAGATGTGCTCGAAGGGGTCGCGGTCAAGAACGGAGAAATCGGCCTGTGAACCGGGGGCAAGACGCCCGATGTTGTCGACACCGGCGAGCTCGGCGGCGCTGCGAGTCGCCGCCAGGAGCGCCTCTTCTACGGTGTACCCGTGTTCAGTGAGCCACTGGAGCTCATAGCCGAACAGCCCGTGCATGGAGTCCGTGCCCAGTGCCACTCGAGCACCTTCCGCTCGGATGAGTTCGATGGCCCTTTCCATTGACGCTCGGGCCTGCTGCACCTTTGCCAAGATGCGCGGGTCTTGCGCATCGCCCTGTTCGATCCCATTGGGATGGAACAGGATCGTATTGGTCAGGACAATCCAGACGCCGGCTTCCACTATCCTGCGGACGCTGTCTGCCGTGAGCAACGCACCATGCTCGATCGAATGAATGCCGTTTGCCACCGCGAGGTCGACCCCCGGGCCGCCGTGAGCATGTGCCGAGACGGTCAGGCTGTGTTCGGCAGCCGTGTCCACGATGGCCGCGATCTCTTCTGCGGAGTAGTTGGACTCATCCAGGGAGGTGTCCGTTGAGGAGACCCCCCCGGTCGTGAAGATCTTGATGTGGTCGGCACCCTTGGCGGCGTTGGCCGCGACAGCGGCACTGAGGTCCGCCCGCCCTTGAACACCGGCCACAGCTCCTCCGTGCTTGCCCGGCGGGCTCAGTCCTCGACCCGCCACGCGTAGCGTTGGCCCGGCCACCTCGCCGTTTGCAACAGCTGCCTTGAAGTGGAAATCAATATCCGCTTCCTCAGTCATAATCCGTGCGGTTGTGACGCCAGATTTGAGCATTGCCTGCAAGTTGGCCACGCCCCGTATCGCCTGCCAAGCTGGCGGCTGAGCCATCTGCCCGTGCTGGTCTCCTTCGCCAGGTCGGATTGTGATGTGCGTGTGGGCGTCGAAAAAGCCGGGCACGATAAATGTGCTCCCCAGGTCTACCACCTGGGCATCTGGTGGGCAGACGTTCCCAGGAGACCCTACAGCGACGATCTGACCGTTGGAGACGAGCAGTCCGGAGCCGTGTTGCATTCCCTTCTCGTGGGCGTCAAACGTGCCGGCGGCAGCGTAGAAGGTCAAACCGCCTGTTGTCGCGTTATCCATTGAGGCGAACCTCCCCCACGACCGCACCTGGGACCAGGTCCGTGCGCAGTCGTAGCGCTAGGTCTCCTGAAGTTGTGGAGGAGCCCCGATCGAGTCGGTCGAGGATGGCCTGACATTGATTGGCCGTAGGTATCACAGGATCTCCATTCGTCATGGTGGTGGGCACGAACTGGACCGACACAGGACCCTCGCTGGGGGACGTGAGTAGGACGACGACCGAGTCCAGCGTCTCGGCCGCCCCGAACGAGCTCCGGTACGGGGCGCTAGGAATTTGGAGGGGAAACAGGCCAGTCTCGGCGCCCGCCGGTGTGCTCGCGGCGCTTTGGTCAGGTCCCTGGCCACTGAAGCGGTCCCAGTTGTGGAACATGAAGTTCCCAACCGAGTAAGCGATCAATCCCCCCGCATACCTCTCAACGTGTTGCACCAGGTGTGGGTGGTGCCCGATCACCAGGGTGGCTCCAGCGTCAATCAACGCTCGCCCCACCGGTTGCTGGTACTCGGCGAGTGGGCCGTAGGACGGCGCTGCAAAGCCGTGCGGGATGCCCCAGTGGACAGCGACGATCACCACATCCGCACTTTCGCGGGCCCTCCTCACGGACTCGCAGGCAGCGAGCAGGTCCGGGGGATGTACTGACGTGTGGACAAAGGGAGCCATGCCTGGTTGCTCGGCCGCCAGTGCTGGGTCAACTGACACCTGTTGCAGGACCCGCAGGGGTGCAACTCCGGGTCGCGTGTCGGTAGCCGCGAATCCCGGCGGTAGCGCAGCGCAGAGGCCGATGACTGCCACCGAACCTGAACTCGTTTGCGTCACGAGCGGCGCCAAGGCCTCCTGCGAGGATGCTCCAGCACCCACGTGGGCGATGCCGGCCTGCCGCAGTGCCTGGATCGTGTCCTCGAGCCCGGCAGGACCGTAGTCCAGGGCGTGATTGTTGGCCAAGGTCACAGCCGTGAACCCCAGGTCCAGCAACCACTGTGCGCAGTCGGGGTCGGCCCGGTGTGTCGCGGCCTTCTCAGCCGGGACACCCCGGGAGGTCAGAGGGGCCTCGAGGTTGGCAAAGGCTGTGTCGGCTGACCGGATCAACTCTCGAAGCCGGGGCTCGCAGCGGCTCGGACGCATGAGCACGGTGTCCCCCGCAACGAGCAGCCAGGGGCGCTTCGGCGCTGACAGGTTCTGCGAGACAGCCATGGGAGTCCGCCTTTCCACGGTCTAGGACCATGTGTAGGTCTCAGCCGAGGGTGGCAGGCTTCCGGTCACTTGGCAACCCTCGATGCATGATTCCGCCGTCTACGTGCATGCTTCCGCACCTTTCCGTCATCCGGGCCTTGCGCCGGCGGCAGGGTTCTGACACGCTGCGTGACATGGTCACCGGATCGCCCACGGGGAGTCGGGCACACTCACCGATCGCTGCGCGTCCCGGAGAGGTGCTCGACCAGGTCGACCGCCAGCTGGTGGCCGCGCTGCAGGTCGCCCCTCGCGCGTCGTGGCAACAGATCTCTACCGCCATGGGAGTCTCCGAGTCGACAGTTTCGCGACGCGCAAAGCGGCTCTTCGCTTCTGGCAGCGTCCGGGTGACTGCCATGCCAGATCCGCTGCGGTGTGGCCTTGGATTTCCCGTCCTGATGCAGGTGAGTTGTGCCGTGGGTGCCGCGGATTCCGTGGCCCGCGCCTTGGCGCTGCGCCCCGACGTCCGGTTCGTGGCCCTGCTCAGCGGCAACTTTGACCTCGTCCTCGAAACCGTGGTGCCTTCCCGATCACACCTGAGTGATGTGCTCCTGAACGACGTCGATCACATCCCGGGAATCGTCCGGACCACCACAGAGGCAGTCATACGCAACTTCAAGACGTCTTATGACTGGGGCCGCAGCCTGCTCGGGGACGGTGTAGAGCGGCTGGAGCAGGCTCGCCCTGCCATCAGTGCGGTAGACGGCACACACCCAGTCGACGCCGACGACATGCAGCTGATCAGCCTTCTGGGTCACGACGGACGGCTAAGCGCCGCCGAGCTTGCGAAGCACTCTGACCTCAGTGAGTCCTCAATCCGCCGACGGATCGAGGCTCTCACCACCGGGGCAGCGGTGCATTTCGCCACATTCATCGATCCGGTCCTGATGGGATTCGAGGCGCCAGTCTTCATCTGGCTCGACGTCGACCTAGGCCATCTCGAGGAGGTGGCGCTGGCTCTCAGTTCCCGCGTGGAAGTCCGCTATCTGTCAGCGACCGCAGGATATAGCGATCTCATTGCCGAAGTGATCCTGCCTGACTTGCACCAGCTCTACGGTTTCCTTACCCAGGTTATCGGCCCCCTTCCAGGGGTGCGCCGGTCCGAGGTGGGACTCGAGCTCAGCACCGTGAAGCGGGGGTACCTCACTTAGGCCGATTGGACGCAACTCTCAAGCCGTACAACGGAAGGAAAACCATGTCTGACGATGCTTCCCACGCAACCCCCTACGATTCGTCGCGCTATACTGGCTACACCTCCTACTCGTATCTTGAAGCCGGCAGCGACTACGAGTCTTTCGACCTCGCCGACGAGCTCGGCCGTGTCCCGGCTTATGACCTTGGACTAGACGCCGAGCAGGAGGAGCGCACGCGCAGTCTAGTCCAGGAGAACATCATTATCAGCCTGCACGACCACCCACAGGTGTTTCCTGCGGACATGTCGCAAGTGCGTGACTACATCCGCACAGGACGGGAGCACACCGGATATCTCGGTCTGTCCAAGTCGGGCATGACCGCAGTCTTCGACAACCTCATGGACGGCACCGCCTGCGTGACCAGCAAGTCGGGCTGGAAATTTGACGACATCGTCTACGACGTGGGAATGCGACTCAGCGACATTGCGCATCAGGACTACGTCCGCGTGGCCTACGGCCTCGATGACATTCACGAGGCACACGCACAGGATCAACTGGCCCTCGTACTGTGCCTCGAAGCTGCCACCCCCATCGAGAACGAAGTTGACCGCCTGGACATCCTTTACGGTTTGGGCATCCGACAGATGGGGATTGCTTACTCTGAGGCTAACACTCTTGGGTCTGGCTTGAAAGAACCTGGTGATGGCGGGTTGACCGTATTTGGTCGACGTGCTGTTCAGCGCATGAACAAACTTGGGATAGCGATCGACGTGTCCCACTCTGGCGACCGGACCTGCATGGACACCTTCGAGGTTTCGGAACGACCGGTGCTCATCACCCACGCTGGGGCTCGCGCTGTGTGGCCAACGCCACGAATGAAGCCCGATGATGTGCTTCGAGCCTGCGCCGATAGTGGCGGGGTACTAGGTCTTGAGGCAGCCCCTCACACCACTCTCTCTAAGGCTCATCCCGAGCACTCTCTCGAATCTGTTATGGACCACTTCGTCTATTGTGTCGACTTGATGGGAATCGACCACGTGGCATTCGGTCCTGATACGCTGTTTGGTGACCACGTGACGTTGCACGACGTTTTCGCCGCAAACCTTGGTGTCCACCAAGCGCACGTAGGGCCCGACTATCCCAAGATGCCCTACGTCGATGGCCTGGAGAACCCGACTGAGTGCTTTCACAACATCGTAGGCTGGCTCGTGAAAAACGGTTACAGCGACGAAGACATCGTCAAGGTCACAGGCGGGAACATCATGCGAGTCTTGGAGAAGATCTGGCACTAGAGTTTTTCGCCATCAAGGAGGGACACATGACGCGCGCTGTCGTGCTGAACGAATATGGGGACCCCAGCGTCCTGCGAGTCGGGGACATTCCGGAGGTTTCCGGCTTGCCATCACAGGTGCTGGTCGGGGTCTGTGCGTCCGGCCTGAACCGCCTCGACCTCTTTGTTCGCCAGGGTCTGACCGGGCCCGGTGTTCGGAGCCCACGCGAACTCCCTCATGTTATGGGAGCTGAAGGAGCGGGAGTAGTTTTGGAGGTCGGGCCCCAAGCGGAAACTGATCTTCAAGTCGGCGACCGAGTCATGATCTTCTCCGGCGTCTCGTGCCGAAGATGCCGCTACTGTCGACGAGGTGAAACGAGCCGCTGTGCGCAGTACGCCATTCTGGGTGAAGATCTCTGGGGAGTACAACGCGAGCGACTGTGGATTGACCCGACCAATTTGCTGTCGGTCCCAGCGCGGATGAGTCTCGTAGAGGCCGCTGCGGTTCCCACCACGTACACCACCGCGTGGACGATGCTCCTGACCGCTGGTCATCTACGTGTCGGCGAAAAGGTGCTGGTCGTTGGCGCCAGCGGCGGCGTGTCAGTGGCCGCCATACAGATCGCTGCAGAAGCTGGCGCAGAAGTCTGGGCGACGACCCGCGGGACAGCAAAGCGTGATCGGATCGCAGCCCTCCCTGGAGTCCGAGGCGTTCTTGACAGCAGTGAACGGGGCTGGCATGAAGATCTGCTCGACGTGACGGAAGGGACTGGAGTAGACGTTATCGTGGAATCGGTAGGTGCACCCACCTGGCGGGACTCAATTCAGTCATTGAGCCCGGGTGGCAGGATGATGCTGTGCGGCGCCACTGGGGGTGACGAGCCGAACATCAGTATCCGCGAAATCTATCAATCGCACAGGCAGATCATCGGGGCGCCACTGGGCGGCTGGAATGACTTCGTGGACGTTGTTGCCATGCTTGACCGATGCGCTCTACGACCCCTCCTTCACGCAGTGATGCCTATGGAACAGATCGTGGAGGCGCATCGGATCCTGGAGGAATCGGCACATGTTGGAAAGGTCGTCGTAACCATCGATCAAGGAGATCTGGCCGCGGTGTGATATTTCCCTTTCGCAGCGAAGGCTGGGGCACCTGTTCGCGCCTGCGCACTACCAGCCTGACCGTCCGCTCTAGCGGTCCGGGGTGAACATGGGCAGGCTGCTCCGCAGACGCTCAGATGACACCTGACCGTTGCTGTCCTTGACGACCACGCGCTGTAGGTCTGGATGCTCTTCGCCGGTCAACGTCAGCACAGATAGAGCTGCGTGGTAGGTCAGCGCGTCATTGGGGTCGGACGCATCCAACGTCACAGATATGGCGCCCTGCTCCTCGTCCTGCACGGACGAGATGCGCCGAGCCCAGTCGTGGTCCGGTTTGGAGTCCGCGTCGAGCTCGGAGAAGTCGTCCTCCACCTGGAAGACCGCACGCAACTGAGCCTCAACACTGGCAGCCAGAGAGTCCGTCATGCCCTAGACGCTAGTCGTCGGCACCCACTCTTGCCCTGCCAGCGACAGTGAACACGGCACTCATATGCCTGCCGTCGGTGGAGTCGAAGGCTGCGCGGCCCAACGGTCGCTGTGCCCTCCCACACGCACCACTGGCCTGAGGGTCATAGTCCTCGACCCCCGGACGAGGCTCCCGCAACCGCAGGACCTGCCACGAGAACCACCGCGGCCGCCCACACCCCCGCTCTCCCCATCCACTTCTGCACAGTCGACTCCCCCGTCACACCAACCGGCACATCCCGTAATGGCACCACCGTCCCACGCCTCACCGGCGTACCCGCCCCACGCCACGGACGCCCGATCACCCAGACGACCTCGACCGGGTCACCGTTCACTGGGACCGTGGCCTGCACGTCTCCGATCGGCCGTAGCTCGGGTCCCAGGACGAGGGCCGAGTTGATCCACCTCTCGCGACCGTCCGCGGAGAGACCCCAGGTCTTGGACGGCGTAGCGACGCGCGAGAACGTTGCGGGTGGTGGGCGGCTCGCCCGTCGTGAACTGGTATATCGAGGCCGGCGAGCACGGTCGCCACGACGTCGGCGTCTTCGACGACCATCGGCGAAAGCCGAGGGTGTTCAGTCCCAGGCCAGTCGATCAGCCCCAGCGGCCGCCAACAACCGGATCGGTCGCCAGGAGGCAGGGCGGCAGGCCGCACGGTGATGTTGCGGCGTGCAGTCACCGGTGCGGTGCACCATGCCCAAGCAAGACGACACGGAGGGCCCCGCGCCGGGCCTGCAGGGGTGGTCGACAGCGCGGGACCCCCACGTCCTCACCTTAGAACCATGGATGCGCAAGCGCCATCCCTTCAACGATCCAAATACCGCATCGTTGGCCGCTGCCAGCTTGTCCCAGCGAGCCATCCTTGCATCGAACACCTGTCCGTACGAGAGTGAGGTCATGGCAGGAGGGATGCGACCACGCAGCGCATCAGCAGTCCCCCTGTCGATGCGCGGCCGGCACACCCCCACCACACCAGGCACGGCCGCCACCCGGAGACACTGCTGGATCCACCGCCCCGACGGCGACCTCCCCGGCCTCATCCTCGAGTGGCGCCGCCACGACCTCGGATGGCAAGCCCTCACCACTTACGTCGACGGTCCCCAGATCGTCACAGCATGGCTGCCCGCCGACGCGCTCCGCCCCGCATGAGCCACCAACCCAGGTCCCTCCCCCAAACCGGCGCCGCCGACTCGGGAGAGAGCCCCGCGGTGGGGCCTCCCCTGCAGGCCAACGCCACCAGCGCGGGACTCTCCCGTCTGACAAGTGTGCCACAGGCCACATCGACATGCTCTTGCCATGCCCTGGACGTGGAGACGAGGCACGGAACGACGAGTCATGAACAAGCGCACCCCTGTACCGAAGGGGGTGAATCAGCCCTGCCGGCCAGGACCTGCGCCAGTTCAAGATCGAGCTAGCCCCGGCGCCCACAATTGTGATGTCTCTGGACATGGGTGACAGTTCTGCATCAGGACACTGGTGACAGTTGGGGTGTCAGGACTTGGGTGACGGTTGGCTGGTCTTGGGCCGTTGGCCTCGGGGACGGCCGTTGCCGACGTACTTGATGCCAGGGGCAGGACGTGTGTGCTCGATGAGGACCTCACCGTGAGTGTCCGTGATGATGATGCGGTCGCCCTCGCTCACGACCAGGACCTGCTCGAAGGCGTGCTTGGCCTCGACCATGTAGGTGACGTGATCCAGGGCGAAGGTGCCGTTGCTGCTCAAGGTCCTGGTGCGTGTGCCGGCGGGAAGATGCTTGTCCTGTGGCACACGTGTCGAGGGCTGTGGGCGTGGTGCGGGGCGTTCGAACAGGGACCGCATCGGTCGTGGCCGAGGCGCTTCCGTCTTGGGGGTGGCCTGCCACGCTGTCAGCGGTGTGACGCGCCCGGGGAGCCCTTGGTGGGGACGTTCGGTGTTGTAGATCCGGTCAAACGCGTCGACGTGGGTCTGCAGCTCGGCCACGGTCTGGGCCAGCGGCTGCTTGTCCAGGTACCGGAACAGGGTCTGGTGGAAGCGTTCGTTCTTGCCCTGAGTGGTCGGCTTGTACGGCTTGCCGGTGATCGGCTCGACCCCCATGGCACTGGCGTGAGCGACGAGCTGGCCGATGTAGCCGCGGCGGGAGGGGTTCAGTGCGACCCCGTTGTCAGTCAGAAGCCGCTGAGGCACCCCGTGCGCGGCCACGGCCCGGTCGAAGACGGTGATCGCCGCCTCCACGGTCTCACCGGCGGCGACGTGCGAGGCCAAGGCGTAGCGGGAGTGGTCATCGATCAGCTGGAAGATCACGCACTTACGCCCACCGGCGAGGACGTACTCGGTGCCGTCCAGCTGCCAGCACGCGTTCGGGGCGGGGTAGACGAACCGCCGCCAGGCCGAGCGGGGCCTCTTTCTCGGTTCCAGCCGGGCGACCCCAGCCTGGCGAAAGATCCGCGCCAGCGACGCCGTCGACGGCACCGGATCCAGCCCCATCGCGTGCATCTTGTCGTGCACGCTCACCGGTCCGAAGTCCAGACCGGACCGCTCCAAAGCCGCACGGACCCCCAGCGCCTCCTGCTTGACCGCCTCAGTCAGCCTCGACGGGCTCGACCTCGGACGTCGCGACCTGGGTTCCAGTGCCGCAGCTGGCCCGTCCTGCAGGCTGCGTCGCCGGATCTCGTAGAACGTCTTGCGCGAGATGCCCTGCTCGAGGCAGAAGGTCGTCACCGACCCACGCGGTGCGTCACGGGGCCACTGCGTGATCGCCAGCCGGACACGAGGATCAACGGGTTCGTTCTTCGTCACCCGCCCAGTCGAGCCCAGTACTACCCAGAAGTGTCACCACCAAGACCTTCGAGAACGTCACCGATGTCCTGATGCGGAACTGTCACCCATGTCCTGTGACATCACACCCGGCGCCCACAATGCAGGTGCTGTTGTGCTCAGCGCTCCCGCCCCGCGATGCCCCCAGACCCCGGCGCGTGAATGCAGTCGGACGGCACCCGCGCGCGTCCGCGGGCGCGGCAAAAAGTGCGTCACGGATGCGGCGCGACGATCTGACTTCAACGGATCTCGCCGGTCTCCAGATCCACTCGGTGTCCGTCGACGACCTGCAGGCGCGGAGCACGTTGGGTCTGGTCGACTGGCTGCAGCAACCGGCGGTGGTGGTCGACATCGGCAACGTAGTGCTGAGCCCGTTGGTCGTGGGCGCCCTGGAAGCGGATGTGGGCTGGGCGGGCTGGCCAGTCATGGTGGCGGCTGTCGCAGGCCGTGCGCAGCCGGGTTCTGCGACGGTCGAAGAAGGCGGGCAGTGCGTAACGGTGCCATTCCTCGAGGGCGTCGCTGTCCATGTCCTGGCCGGCTGTGTGGCGCTGGTCGGCAAGGACGGCGATCTCGTGGACCAGGTGGGGGTGGGCGGGCCAGCAGGGTGGCACGAGGTAGGCAGGGTCCCAGACGTGCTCGGTGTTGACCCAGTCGACGACGGCCTCGAGCCAGTCCCACAGTTCGGTGCGCATGGGTGGGTCTTCGATGGATCCGGGGTCCCACGGGCGGGGCAGAGTGCTGAGATCGCCGATCGCCTTGCGATGGGCGTCGTCGCTGTTAAGGGCGATGTCCAGCTCCCGGTAGGCCAGGGTGATCAGGGGTCCGGGGGTGGGGAATTGCCTGGCCAGCGGGTAGCGTCCCCGTCCCTGTTTGCCCGCCTGGTGGGGTGTGTTCACCGGTCGTCCTCCGCTGCGGTGAGGCCGTGCTGGTGGGCGGCGGCAAGGGCGGCGGTGGTGCATGCCTCGGCGGTGACCGTGCCGCTGCGGTGCCGGCGAGTTTGGTCTCGGAGCATGGCCTGGTCTGCCAGGAGCCGTCTGCCGGCGTGGCCGTCGATGCACCGGTGCAGCCGGGCCATGATCGATTTGCCGTTCTCGGAGATGACCAGGGCGTGCCGTTCCTTGATCTGGCGGATCTCTGACCCGGTGAGCACGGGGATGTCCTCGCCCGTGTAGGTGCGTCCGCCGCGGTGTCCGGTGTTCCAGGTGGCCCGGCCGACGCGGACCTTGCCGACGAGGTCGGAGACCTCCTGGTTGAAGGCGACGTCCTTGGAGCCGCCGAACAGGATGAGGTTGTTGGTCAGGCCGAGCACGGCGCGGGCCTCGGACTGGCCGAAGATCGAGTCCAGCTGGGCGCGGGTCTGCGCGGCCCAGATAAACGACAGGCCGAGGGCGCGTTCGTTGGCCATCCGGGTGCGCAGCGTGGGCAGGGGTGCGGTGGAGGGCAGCTCATCCAGGCAGGCAAGCATGGGCGGGCACAACCGGCCCCACGGGGAGCGCTGCGCCATACCCAGGGCGGTGTCCAGGACGTGCTCGGCCAGGGCGGTCATCAGCGGGGAGGCCGAGGCGTAGGGGTCTTCCCGGCCGAGCAGGTAGATAGTGCCGCCACCGGCGAGGACCTGCCCGATGTTGGTCGCTGGTCGTCCCGGGCCGGGGACGCACCGCCTACGCATCGGTCCCTGGAAGAACAGCGACAGCGCCTGCTGCACTGTTGTGATCGTGTTACCGGCGGTCCGTTCGTCACCATGCAGGGCACCATGCAGCAGCCCGTGCCAGAACCGGGCGGCATGGGGGTGGGTGCGCAGGATCTCCGAGGGTTCGACGGTGGAGCGGGGGTCGGCGACCCACTCCAGTACGTCATCCAGGGAGCGGCTGGTCAGCGCGGCGGCGTGGAAGTAGGCCTGGATGACCTTGGCGGCCTCGGCGGCGTAGAACCGGGCGGCCTGGTCCCCGTACCCCTCAGCCACAGCGCCCTTGATCGTGCCGGCGGTGAACGCCTTGGCCCGCCGCTCGGCCACGAACGGGTCCACGCACCCGGCGATCGGGTCCCACACGAGCTCGGGCAGCCCTGGCACCAGCCCGAACGGGTCAAGCACCACGCAGGGACGCCCGCCGGCCGAGCGGGCCGTGAAGGTCAGCAGCAGGTCGTCCGGTTTGGTGAGAGTGACCAGGGCCGCTCCGGGTGCCTCCAGTAGGGCTGGGGTGAGCAGGTCCAGGGTCTTGCCCGACCCCTGCGGTCCGATGACCCCGGCGGTGCGGTCCCACGGCACCCACAGGTCGACCCCGGCGGGGGCGGTGGACCGTCCAAGGTTCCACCCCACGTCCCGAGGATCGAACCCTCGGTCGACACGACGACGCTGGAAGGGGCTGGGCGGATTCATCGCGGGTCCTTCCCGTGAAGGTCGGGCCGGATGATCGCCCGGTGCTTGCGCAACCGGGGCAGACCCAGGAGGGTGCTGGCCTCGGCCCGGGAGGCCATGCCCCGCAACCGGCCCGGCCCCCACCGCCGGTACGCCACCACGAAAGCGACCAGCCAACAGAGCAGGGTGACGCCCGCAATGATGTGCACCCAGGTCCGCAGCGCCCCCGGATCGGCGACCACACCGGGGTCGGTCAACCCGGCGCCGGCATCCCCGCGCAGGAGCCCAGGCAGGCTAGGGAGCAGCTCGGTGGCCGGGGGCCAGCCCCAGCCGCCGCCGGCGACGAGGTTGGCCACGGCCCGCCCGGTGTGCACCCCCAGCACGGCGACGAGGAGCAGGGTGGCCACGATCGCCAGTAGGATCTCGTAGGTCCACGGGTGGGGGTTCTTGAGTCTGTCCTGCTGCATCGCGGTCTCTCCTCCTCGGGTCAAGTCGTCTATTCGTTGAAGCGGATGGGACGGCTCAGGGACTCAACTGGGTGCTTTGGGGTTGTCGTCGATGTTGCCCAGGCGCCAGACCTCGAAGATGTGGTTCTCCATCGCATGCTCGTAGCTGAAGTGCCCGACCCCCGTGGTGGGGTTGGCGGCCTCGATCGAGGTGAAGGTGGCCGGGTCCCAGACGAACCCGACGTGCCCGATCGTGTGCGGCCCCAGGTAGGAGTCGTAGAAGAACAAGTCCCCTGGTCGGGCCGCCTCGACCGGGACCCGGAACCCGTTGCCCATCGCCAGCCAGTCCCGTTGCGCCTGGGCGGTGCGGGGGGCGGTGATCCCGATCTGGGCCATCGCGGTCTGGGTCAGGGAGGAACAGTCCCAGACGTCGGGCCCACCGGCGCCCAGGATGTAGGCGTCACCGTTCTGCGCGGCCGCGAACGCCAGCATCTGGGCCACCCGTTCGCTGCTGACCGGGGGCAGGTCGGGGTTGCCGCCCTGACCGCCGCAGTGCACCGGGTCACCCAGCACCAGTCCGCCCCCATACTGCTGTGCGTAGTACAGGACGTCGTTGACGTACCAGTCCGCGTGGTTGTAGACGAAGAGCGCCTCACGCACCCCCTGTTCGCCACGGTGCACCCCGGAGGCGGTCAGGTAGTTCGCCGCGGAGTGCACCGAGTCGCCGGCGTTGTCGATGTCGGCCAGCCCGTCCCCGTCCCCGTCCACCCCGTAGGCGGCGAAGGTGGCCGGTATGAACTGCATGAGCCCCCGTGCCCCCGCCCAGCTGGTGCCGGTGGTGGCCCCGTGCGCGGTCTCGGCCATGCCGATTCCGGCCAGCAGGGTCCACGGGATCGCATACTCGGCGCCCGCCTGCTCGTACAGCTCCTGGACGCCCGGCGGGACCGGCAGCGGCGAGTTGTGCAGGGAGTCCTGCCGCGGCTCACCGGGGGCGGGCAGCTCGAACCCGATGCCACCCTCCCCGTCCTCGGGCAGGTCCGGGGTCTGGCCGGGCGGGGGTGATGATGCGACGGCCACGCCGGACAGGGCCGCGCCACGCTGCGCCATGAACGGCACCGGGTCCACCGGTTCCCCATCGACGTGGACCTCGAAGTGCAGGTGGGAACCGATTGAGTCACCGGTGGACCCCTCGACCCCGACCCGTTGACCCAGGTGGACGGCCTGCCCGACGGTCAGCGTGCTCGGTGCCGCCAGGTGCAGGTACCGGGTGCTGATGCCACCACCGTGGTCGATCGTCACCGTGTTCCCTCCCCCGCTGGACCACCCGGCCGCGGTGACCGTGCCGGCCGCGGCGGCGACCACCGGTGCGCCCGCCGGCTGCGAGGTCAGGTCCACGCCTGCATGCAGACGCCACTCCTGGTGGATCGGGTGGAACCGGTCACCGAACCCCGAGGTCTGGGTGTAGGCGGTCTCGTACGGCGGCCGCCAGTCCCCGGTCACGGGAAGGGCCCCCTCACAGAACAAGGTGCGGTGCACCTGCGCCATCGCGGGCGTGGCCACCGAGGCCACGAGCACCGCGGTGGACAGGGGGAATCCCGCCAGCAGCGCGAGGACGGCCAGGACGACCAGGACACCTTTCATGCCTATCACCTGGCCGACTCGATGCCGAGGTTGGTGTTGGCCAGGGCGGCCTCCAGGGGGTGCAGGACGGTCTGCACCTTGTACAGGCGGTCACCGACCTGCCACACGGCCCGGCCGGGTTCCTGCCGGGCCCACCCGGTGATCGCGTCCACCGCTAGCGGTCCCAGGCCGAGGATCTCGTCGAGCTCGGCGGCGACCTTGGGGCCTTGCCCGTGCAGGATCTTGATGTCGGCCAGGTGCAGCATGTCCCGGGCGATGGTCTGGGCGACCGAGCCCTCGTCGCCGGCGGAGAGCAGGTCGGAAGGTTTGTGCGCGACCGCGTACTGGATGTCCCCGCCGGTCCCGGCGTACCCGCGGGACAGGCGCATGTCGGCGTCGAACGCCTTGACGGCCTCCGGTCCCAGCCGCAGCTGCCGCCACGCCTCGTCCCGCACGACCACGCGCTGGTCGGCCCGGGAGACGACCTCCCGTTGCCCGGCACCCCAGGAGCCCAGGCAGGTCAGGGCGATCCCCACCGCTTCCGCGGGGAGTCGGGACAGGGACAGGGACTGGATCGGCGCCAGCCAGTCGATGTGCACGGTGGTGTGCGCGTCGAACATGCCGGCCAGGGCCCCGTTGACCAGCTGGCCCAGGGCATCACGCAGCAGGCGGGTGGAGTCCATGAACTGCCGGCGGGTCTCGTACCGGGTCGCCGTCACCAGCTCGGGGGCAGGGTTGTCCAGGGCGTGCCACAACCCGGGCAGGGTGGTCTCGGCCAACGATGTGGCCGCGGTGGTGTACCCGGTGAGGTCGGCCAGTGCGGTGCGGACCACCGCCTCGTCGGTGGGCCCGAACGGGACCAGGTCCTCCCCCATCTGCTGGGACCCGACCAGGGCCCGGATGAGGGTCAGCCACCGCCCGAACACGGACTGGGCGCGACGTTGCGCCTCCACCCGGTCCAGCCGTGCCCACCCGTGACCCAGCGGTCCCAGGGCCAGCGGGTTGACCCGCGCCCCGAGTCCGGCGCCGAGCGCGATCGGCTCGACCCCCAGGAAGGCGCACACGCCCTCGTACTCGTCCTTGGTGTCTCCCAGGATCAGGGCCCGGTACCCGAAGTCCATCATCCGCAGGATGAACGCCTTGGTGGTCCCGGACTTGCCCATCCCCGGTTTGCCGAAGCACATGATGTTCGGGTTGCTGACCGGCACGTCCGCCCGGACCACCCAGCCCAGCGGGTCACAGTGGAACGCGGCCCCGGAGGCGACGTCGATACCCATCTGCGCCCCGGTCGGGGGCAGCGCCGGGGTGGGGATGAACGGCCAGAACGCCGGTGCCTGGTCGCTGGTCATCCGCCAAGTGGCCACCGGCGCCCGCGCCGGCGCCCACCCCCGGTCCCTGGCCCGTGGCCCCCTCGGGCTGGTGGGCCGAAACACCCGCGGCTCCCGGGCCGCCTTCCCCGCCGGTTGCCCGATGGTGGGAGTGTCGTGGCCGAAGTCAGCCAGCAGGCGGGCCACATCCCGGCCACCGGCGGACCGGCGGGTCCCTGGGCTGCGCATGCTCAGCCTGCCTTCCGGGTCAGGCTGATGCCCATCGGCACCACCGAGGCGGCGAAGGCCACGTCGTGGGCCAGGTCCAGGCGCAGCGGGGCGAACCCGGCCCGCCGGATCGAGGAGTCCAACCGCCTGCCGGCCTCGGCCGCGCGGACCGTCTTGGGCACCGTGACCGTGGCCACGGCGTAGGGCACAGTCAGCGAGTTGCCGCGGGCCAGCTTGGACTCCAGCCGGCGGACCTTCTCGGACTCGTCGACGTTCTTGGTGCGCTGCTTCATCCGTGCGGCGACCCGCAACGACTGCCCCAGGTCCGCACCGAACTCGCTGTTGGCCGACTGCCGGTCCGCCCGCCCCGGCGGCACGAGGGGGTAGCACACCATGAAGCTGCGCCGCTCCCCGTCCTCCCGTGGGATGAGGACCGGGGCCAGCGCCCCCATCGCGGCGCCCTTGACCGGCAGCGTGATCGTCGAGGAGACCGAGTTCCAGGCGTCGTGAGAGTAGTGCCGCACCGCGCCATCGGCCCCCGACGGCCCGGCCATGTCCCACGGCACACAGGTGTTCACACCGTCGTCGCTCTGAGCGGCCGCCAGGGCGTCGATGATCGCGGCCCGGTCACCGGGCGCGAACCCGGTCCGGCACGCAACCGCGAGCTGGGGGCTGGTCAGCCACTCCACTGAGGTGACGCCCAGGCCGCCGCGCAGGTGGGACTCGACCTCGGCGATCGCGCCGTACAGAGCACGCGCGCGGCCGTTGACACCCCCGCCGTACTCCCGGGCCACCTTGCCCAGCCGTGACTCGGGCACTACGACGGTGACGTACTCCTCGGTGCGCACTGTTGCGGCGGTCAGCGACTCGTGCAGGTCGTCGTTGATCGCCGTCACCTGGGCCGGGGTGTTCGGGGTGCGGTGGCGCCGTACCCAGTCGGCCCGTTCGGCACCGTCCTCGGGGACGGTGCGCACCATGAAGATCACCTCGGAGACCAGCTCGGCCCGCACGGCGGCATCCAGCAGCTCGGCCAGACCCTGCCCGTAGACCTCCCGGTCCTCGGTCTCGGCCATGCCGAGGCCGGGGTGGACGATGCAGGCGGTGACCGCCCAGGTCCTCATGGAGTGGTTCTGGACCAGCGCGACCCGCCGGTGGTCGTGCCCGGCAGGTGGGCCCTCGTGGATCACGACGCTAGACAGGATCCCCGGCAGGTCCGCCTGCTCCTGTGGCTGGGCCTGCCCGGTGGTGGCCCGCGCCCGGAACCGGGTCCACCCGGCCAACGTCCCCGCCGCCAGGGCCACGGTCGAGGTGATCCAGCCGGTCATCGACCGGCCCCGCACCGGGACGGCCACGACACCGAACACCAACCCCCACAGGAGGACGGACAGGGCCACCGCGGCCCAATCCTGCTGGGAGATCGACCAGGCAACCGGGAGGACCGCTGCGGCCAGGAGGCCGAGCTGCAGGCCGGTGAGGCCGAAGAACCACCCGATGCGGGCGCGGGTGTAGTCGCGGTAGACAGTCACTCTGGGTGCCCTCCTGAGAACTGTGTCGGTATCGGTCGTCTCCCACAACGGGGCCGGGCGCGCCAGCGACTCATCACTTCACCGCGCCCGCTGCCGCCCCGGCCGCTCCGGCACCGGACCCGCTTCCTGCGCCACCGGGTGGGATGAAGGGTCCGGTGCCGGCGCTCGGGGTGGTCTGTGCCGGTGGCGGTGCCTGCACCGCTTCCCGACCTGTGTCACCACCACCACCGCCGCCGCTTCCGCCGCCGGTGTCTTCGCCGCGCTGTTCGGGGTGGGTGACCCGGTGCCGGTCACCAGTCCTTCTGGCCGGCTGGAAGTCGGGGACGTAGGTGTTGTGGCCTACCCCTGCCTGGTTGGCCACGTCCGCGCCGATCGCGGCGCCCCGGGTGCCGGCGGAGACCATCGCACCGATGCCGACGCCGACCACTGCGCCGGCCGCGCCGAGCGCCGGGTGGACCAGGCCACCGCCGGTGGAGGCCAGGGTCCCGGTGGCTTTCGCGGCCCGCTGGTTCGCCTCCCCCTCGGCGGAGACCTCCCCGCGGGAGCGGCCATGGGCATCGACCGACGAGGCGGCGTTGGAGGTCGACCCAGCCCGGCTGGCCAGTCCCCGCACCCCTCCCTGCGCCTCGTACCCGGCCCGCATCGCGGCGCCGGAGGAGGTACCCGGGTCCACGAACGCCAACAGCTTGAACAGGGCCAGCGGGGAGAACGCTGCGACGCAGATCAGGAACACCCCAGGGATCGCCGTGCCGACCGTCTTGGCCAGCCCGTCGGCCTCACCGGTGACGACCCCGGTGGTCAACGAGATACCCAGCCCGAGCACTAGGACCACCAGGACCGGGGTGAACGCGGCGGCGTGGAACCACCGGAACGACTTCCAGAACCAACCCCTGGAGAACCCGCTGGCCAGACCGGCGGCCGCGATCGGGCCGGTGGCGACCAGCACGAGCAGCGCCCCGGCCCGGGCCAGCATGATCACGAAGAACCCGATCGCGCCCAGCCACAGGAACAGGCCCAAGAACCCCAGGACGGTGGCCAGCAGCGCGTCGGTGACGTCCTCGGCCGCGATGAGGTACACCTCGGACGGGTCCCAGTGCGCGAAAAGCTCGACGCCGAACATGGCGCGCATCAACGATCTGGTCAGCCCTTGCGCGGCGGCCAGGACCATCGCGGCGTACCCGAGCCAGGCTGCGAACACCACGACGAACTGGGCCACCCCGATCCCGGCCTGGGCCAGATCGGCCCCGTCGCGGCGGAACGCGGCCACGCCCAGCTGGGCCATGCCCAGGATCAGCACCAACGCCAGCGCCAGCCACAACGTCGTCCGGTACACCTCCCCGGCCGGGCCGGCCGCGGTGACATCCGGGGTCAGGATGGCGTCCACGAACCCCAGCACGGTGCGCAGGAACCACAGGCCGCCCATCCAGATCGCCAGCATGATGGAAGTCCACGCGTCCGCGACCAGCTCACCAACGGCCTTACCGGCCAGGTACTGAAACGGGTTCGGCAGGTCCAACACGGCACAGCCTCTCGTCGTGGTCTTGGTGGTCTCGTGGTCTCAGTGGTCGCTGGCCCAGGGACGCCAGCCGGCCCGGGCCGCCAGGTCGGTGCCCGGCCAGGTCGACGGCGCGGGAGCCACCCCGTGAGTGGTGTCGATGAGCCACCGCTCGCCTGCCCAGGTCATCGCCTCGCAGTGCCCGTACGCGACCCGGGCTTCCTCGACGAGCCGGGCATTCAGCTCCAGCAGCACGCACGCAACCACCCAGTCGTCCCCGTCGGTTCCTTTGACCTGACCAGCCGCGGGTGTCGCCGTCACGACCAGGCCCGACTCTTTGTGCTGTCCGCTCTGGTTGGCGGCGGTGAGGAAGTCGGTGACGTTGCGCGTCATCACCCACGCGGCCGGCTCGCCCTCACCGGTGGACCAGGACCGGTAGATCTCATGGGTGGCCGGGACGGACATGCCCTGGATGACCGCGACGTCGATCGCGGCCAGCTGCGCCACCGCACCCTGCGGGGTGCGCGGGTACCCGGTGGGGACACCCACCGGGCCGGTGCTGGCCGCCGGAGGGACCTCCAGGGGCTCCACGATCGTGGTAGCCACCGGGCCCTCACGGAACGCCCGCCGGTCTTCCACCCCCGGCATGTCAGCGTCCGCGATCTGCTCGCGCCGTGCCGGCCCAGCTTCCGCCAGGGTGGACTCGTCCAGCACCAGCTCGACCGGTTCCTGCTCTGCGACCGTGTTGCTGGAGTCGGCCCGAGCGAGCGTGTCGGTGGGGTCGTCAGCCAGGGCCTCCCAGATGAATAGGCCCAGGCCCGCCAGCAACACCAACCCGGCACCGATCGCGCCGGCGAGGATGGCCAGCAGCCTGCCACGGCCCCACGCCTCGGCTGTCTGTGACGTCGTCATGTCAGACGCACCCGGAGCCCATCATCGCGTCCAGGATCCCGGGCAGGATCAGGTAGGCGATCACCGCGACGAACACGATGACCAAGCCGATGATCCCCCCGGTGCTGGCATGCGGCATCCCGAACATCCGACCCCCGGCGATGGCACCGACCGCGATGATGACACCAAGGAAGAACAGGATACCGACACCCCACAGGACGTACCCAAGGATGTTGTCGACGTGCACCTGGGCACCCGGCGGCGCCTGCGGGCAGACCTGGGTGACGAACGTGGCGGCCTGCAGGCCGGCGTCGTGGAGAGTACTGAACATGCTCAGGTGTTTCCCTTCTGGTAGTGGGTAGCGGCGTTGTCCAGCCCCAGGAGCTGGGTGATCGACCTGATAGCGCCCAACACGCCGTAGGGCAGGGGGCAGGTGTCTAGGCCGCGCACCGCCAAGCCCGGGTCGTGAGGCACATGCACCGACGCCTCCTCCAGCAGGGCATCCGTGCGGGGGCCGACGCAGTAGGCCACCTCACGCGGCCAGCGCCGTCGCCCTGGGCCATGGACGGCTACGGCCAGGCGTCGCTGAACGGGCCCGAGGTCGTGCAGGTCCCTTTCCAGGCGTCGCAGGCCGGGAACAGTGGCCGTCGTGACGAGGATGAGAGCGCGCGCGTCCATCACGGTGGAGCGGACCCACCCGCCGGCGGACAGTGCGACGGCCCCGAGGCCCCACCCGGGGTCGAGCACGTTCAGCGACAGGCCTTCTGCTGGGTCTGGATCCGGGACAGGAACCTGGTCGGGTGAGGCGTACCCGTCCTGGAGCCGGTCCAGGATCACCTGGTCCCGGCGCCCACGCACCCACCCGGTCCCGGTCGCCCCGAGCTCAGCGGTGGCGAACCCGGCCAGGCCGCTGGAGCCGTCGGGACCGGTCTCCACCACCCGCACCGGCTGCCCCAGCACGGTCGCTACCGCCACCGCCACCGTGGTGGCCCCGGCCGACCCGTGGCAGCCCAGGACGCTCAGCACGGGTGACCTAGGCTCCCAGCTGGGGTGGGCCTCACTGGTGCAGGCTCGTTGCCTGGCAGTGCCCCCGGCCGGCAGTTCCCTGGCCCCGGGTCGGAACCGGCCGTCCTGGACGGCATGCCAAGCACGCTGCAGCTCGCCGACGCTGACCACGGTCACGACCCGCTCTCGGGAGTGAGCAGGCGCAGGTGCCGGCGTGCGATCGCTCGACGCACGTCCTCGGTGGACAGTTGGGCAAGGGCGGACTTGGCCGCCTGGACCTCGCGCAGCCGGCGGACGCAGTCGTCCAGGTCCGCCAGCACCTGCGGGCCTGATGCGGACAGCTCGAGCAGCTGCTCGACGTCGTCCCCGACCTGCGTTGGGTGGATCATCATGCCTCCCAAAGCGCGGCGGTGAGGTTCTGGGTCTCATGCGACGCGAACTCCTGTGGCGTAGGTGTCCTGCAGTGCCCGCAGGGCACGCTCACCCCGGCGCGCCACCGTCGCGCGGGACACGCCATACTCCTGCGCGACGTCAACGGAGCTGGCGCGGGCAAACAGACCTCCCCGTCCCCGTCCGCTGCGCCGGGTGCAGGCGTGCTGGGCCAGGCGCAGCAGCAGCTGGCAGTCATCCGCGCTCACGACGCCCGCACCGCGGGCGTCCTCTAGCAACCCGTGCAGCAGGTCCGCCTCCGCCGCCGCGACGGTCTGTGGCCCACAGCCACCGACCGGGTGCCCCGACAGACCAGGTCCGGTAAGCAGTTCGGGGTCCGCCGACGGGAACTCAGCACCGTCCGCCCGGGGGTCCATCGACAGTCCCAGGTCGGACATCACCTCTCGCCGGGTGTTCAACAGGACCGTCGCCGCCACCCAGACGCCCTTGCGCCAGCTGACCGTGCGGGCGCAGATCCACAGCTGCCCAGCCACGAGCTCATCAATGTGCGGGTGCGCGGACATCAAGGCCTGCGCTATCCCGACAGCCCCCGGCAGCAGCAGCCACAACAACGCCGCCGTGGCCGCCGGGTCGTCACCACCATCGGTTGCTCCCAGCTCGGCCAAAGCCAGTAGAACCTCGTTTGCCTCACCGGGACCCGAGCGCTTGATCCACTCCCGTAACCCCATCAGTTCGTCACAGACGCCCAGGACCGGATGGGTCTGCTGCCACTGCCCCCACTTCGCGCACGCCGAGACCAGCAGGTCCCCCTGCGGCTGCTCCACACCAAGCTGTGTACCCAGGCACACCTCGAGCTCCTCTCGTCGTGCGATCACGTCGAGAAGATCTCCAAGCAGCGCTCCCGTCTGCGTCCCCACCAGAGGTAAATCGGCGGACAGGCCCAGGTGGGGACGCGACAAACCCCCAGGTCAGACAGCGTCCCCAAACGTCCCCACAAAACACCTTTGCGGCGGGAGGGAATCCGCCCCCGTCCTGGCCAGGGCCGCGCTGCTGGCCCCTGGGGTGGTCACGGCCGGCACAGCCCTGATGGCCACCGACGCGCACGTTGCGGTCCCAGGCACCAAGTCGGGCGACTCTTCACACGCCGGGCACAGACAAGCCCTACCCGAGCGGGACACTCCCCGGGTGGAGGTTGCTGCTGAGGTGGTCCGGCTATACGGCTTCCTTGCGGGCTTCCAGCCAGCGGTGCCGGTCGAGGATCTGCTGGGTGCGTCCGGGCAGGTCGGCCGGTGGCAGGTCGGGGTCGTCGGCACGGTTGCAGACGTCCCTCTGCAGCAGACGCACGGCCTCGGTCGTGTTCCCTTCGAGCGCGGTGACCGCTGCCAGGTCCAGGGTGGGGATTTCCTCATGGGGAGCAGCGAGGAAAGCGATCTCCGCGACTGCGCGGGCCCCGGCCAGGTCACCCGTCTGCAGGTCGTGCGTGACGACGGTGTGGGCGACGTCGACCACAGCGCAGGTCATGTGCTGGTCCAGCCGGTCCCCCTCGAAGAGCCAGCCCCATCCGCCGCGTCGCAACTGGTCGAAGGGCCGTCCCTGGACCAGTCGCAAGGCCGCCCGCAGGTCCTCGATGCCCTCAGTTCCCCCACGGACCCCGGCGCGGGTCCTCAGCCGGCGAAAGAGGTCGACGTCAACCAGGAGCCCGAGCACCTGGTAAAGCTTCACCCTGCGCGCCCGGGCAGCCGGGGCGTCCTGGGCGTTCGGTAGATGCAGGTCACCGGTGGTCGGGTCCTGACCCAACCACTCACGGCACCTCCCCATGTAGTCGCGGGTCTTGGCCTCGGTGATCCCGAACGCCTCGGCCGTCTGCGCCGTGGTGACACCGTGGGGATGCAGGGCCAGGTAGGCCAGGAGCTCGGTCAGGTACGGCTTGCGCACAGCAAGCGGTTTGCCCCACGTGCTGGCCGCCACCGGGCCCAACAAGGTGAGCTTAGGTACCCGAGCACCGGTGTCCCACCACGCGGCCAAATCCGCATCCAGGGTGGGGTCTGCCCCAAGGATCTCCCGTGCGACGTCCCGTTCGACACGTGGCGCCAGCCTGGAGAGGTCCTCTGCGGTGGTGGCCGCCACCTCCTCGTACGTGTCATCTCCCTCCGGCAGCAGCGTCACCGTCTGATCCCCGGCCCTCGCCCGGGAAGTGGTGTGCTCGGGACGGATGGCGCCAGCCTGGTCGGACCACCCGCGCCAGGACCGGTCCTTCTCCCCGGGGTCGAGGCTGACGGCCACCGGCATCGGTACGTCCGACTCCTCATGCGACTGTGCGAGAAGGGCCGCGCACCCGGCCGCCTCGTCGACGGTCAGACCGACGCCGACCAGATCCAGCCCCGCCGCCGGGATGCGGAGGCGACCGTCCGCGGTGGCTTCGATCTGTACCGCGCTGGCACAGGGAGCACCTGCGCGGAGGACCGCGCAGGCACCCGTGCGACCTGCGTGCTCGGCCAACAGACCCCGCAGCTGGTCGGTAGCCGAGGAAGTCGCGGCGTCGATCCCGAGCAGGACCACCCGGGCCGGCCAGGTGTCCTCCCCATCCTGGCCCACCCGGGCGGTGGGCACGTCCCCTTCCCCCACCCGCTCGATGACGCCGACCACCTCGGCAACAAGGTCCTCAACAGCGCGAGAGTCGGCGATGCGAACCCGGGCCGGGTTCATCGGGACGACCTCTTGCGCGATGCCGACGCAGTCCAGCCGGACCCCGGCCGACCAAGGGTTCACCGCGACCTCAGCCGCCAGGTAGCGGGCCAGGTCGTCCACGTACTCGGCTGCCCCCGTCAGGGCAACCGTCAGGCCCTCCAGGTTCAACAACCACGCTGACCCGTCGTCCGCGGTACCGATGCTGACCAACAGCGGGAACGGGGCAGGGCTGTCCTCGGGCAGCTGCCCCACCTGCTCCAGAGGAGCGACCGCCGACAGGAACCAGTGCTCGCCGCGTCCGGCGTCCTGCCACGGGGCGCCCAGGTCGGCCGGTTCGGACAGGTGCAACCACACGCCGTCCCCAGCCAGCTGCACGGCAGACACGGCAGGGACGGGTGCCCCGGTAGCGACGCAGGCCGCACCGAGGCGGCGCAGAGTCTCGTCTAAATGCTCCAGCGTGACCGCCGCTGCAGGACCCCGGGTCTGGATGGTCTTCTCCACAGGGGTCAGGACGGGATCAGGGGGGGCGACCGCACGGCCCGGGCGGCGGGCCCGGAACCGGGAGCGGCGGCGCAGCGTCAGCGCGGTGAACAGAGCCCCTCCCAGCAGTGCCCCGGACCCGACGATCCCCTCCAGCAACCACTCCGGGGGCGTGTCCTCCTCGACGTCCCCAGCAACGTCCCCGCCGACGTCCCCAGCAACGTCCCCGCCGACGTCCCCAGCAACGTCCCCGCCGACGTCCCCAGCAACGTCCCCACCAACGTCCCCACCTGTTTGAGGGGCGGCCAGACCCTCGCTGCCGACGACAGGGGCTGCGCCCGCGGCGGCACCCATGCTGACACCGGTCTGCGCTGCCGCGCGCCCTGCCGGGTTCGCCTCGGCCGGTCGTTGCTGCGGTTCCCCTGCGCCGTCCTCCGGGGCACCCATCTGCGTCCCTAGGGTGGTGGCGGCGTCTGCGGCCGCGGGCGCAGCCGCAGTGGTGGGCGCCGTCCGTGCCGGTTCCTGCGTCGCAGCGGTGTCGGGGAGTTCCAGGCGCCAGCCTGGGTAGATCAGGTCGGGATCTGCCAGACGTCGCCCGTCCGGTTGGACGGTGGCGGTCGAGGCCTCGTAGATCTCGGGCCACCGGGTGGCCTCGCCCAGGTGCTGCGCCGCCAGTCCGCTGAGGGTGTCGCCAGTCTGCACGACCACCACCTGGCCCTGGTCCCTCTGCTCTGCGATGGCTGCCCCGTTGTCGGCTACGGGGAGCTGCAGCACCATGCCGGGGGTGACCCGTTCGGCGCCGCCGGTGAGCTTCTCGGAGTTGAGGTCGACGATGCGGTGGTACTCGTGTCCGAACCCCAGGTGCTGCTGCGCGATGGACCAGAGGGTGTCACCTGGGCGCACCACGTAGGTGTTGGCCCGTTCCCGTTCGGTCGTAAGCGTTGCCGTGGCCGTCGATGGCGTCGAGGTCAGGGCCATGGGGGCCTGTCCTGCCACCGGGGCTGCGGCGGCCGTGAACGGGGCGCCCGCGCTGGCTGCGGCGGGGGCCGGGCTGCCGCCCACCCCGCTGGGGGCGGCGATGAACAGGGCGAACGCGGCGATGACCAGGGGACGCATCCCGGACTGCGGCAGGGACAGGACCGGCAGTGCCGGGGGTCGGACGCCCCGCAGTGCCGAGACGGCTTCTACGGCGATGCTGACCGACAGTGCGGCCCACACGACCCAGCCGAGCAGCTTGGCCCCGGTCAGGGCCAGGGTGCCGTCGTCGGGTGTCAGCAGGGCGTCACGGGCCTGGTCCAGGCTGGGCAAAGTCTGCGGTAGCGGGTTGCCTCCCAGGGCCACCAGCAGGGCGGGCAGTCCCACCAGGATGCCGATCAGGACGACCAGGGCGCCCAGGCCGGCCAGTCGTTGACGCAGTCTCATTGTTCTACTCCTTCCACGGACCGGGTGATCCGTGCCTCAGCGGTACCGGTCGCGGTCAGGGCGCCGACGCCGACCACGCCCAGGAACAGGGTCGGGTAGGTCGAGGTCACCTCCACCCGAATGCTGGTCGGCCCGGCTACGGTCGCCGACCCAAGGGCCCCGGCGGTGTCCAGGTAGGTCTGGGCGGCCGCGGCGGCCCGGGCGGGGTCCGCCCGGGCGCCTTGGCCGCGGACCCCGGTGGCCATCTGTACCTGTTGCCCGCCGACCCGGGCGGCCTCCCGGGCGACGGCCCGGGCCTCCTGCATGGCGTGCAGGTGCCCGGCCACGTCGACGGCCAGACCGACCATGATCAGGAACGAGGTCGCGATGACGATGACGAACACACCGACCGAACCGCGCTCGGCACGCTCCCCGAACGTCTCCACAGCTCCCCCTCTGCCGGTCTTCACAGCGGTCTCACCCCTGCCGTGAGCGGTACGTATCAATCGGGGACGACATGGTCGCCTCCAGGGTGCGGTTGCCCGGGATACCGGGGAAGGCCAGGTCGGACATGTCGACCTGGCAGGACACGGTCGCCGAGACCATCCCGGGTGTCCCGGGGACCTGCGCGAAGGCGCTGGTGTCCACCGACACCGACTGGGTCGCGCAGCGCACGTCCTGGTTGGCCAGAGATGCCGACGCCGCGCCGGCTGCGGAACCGGACGCCTCACCGGCTGAGCGGGCAATCGAGGCAGCACGGGCCGCCTCAGCGGCCGCTGCCTGGACAGACTGCTGCGCCAGGGCGTACCGGCCGGCGAAGAACACGGCCAGAACGAAGAACAGCAGGACCGGGCCGAGAACGACTATCTCCACCGACACCGACCCCCGGTCACATCCGGTCCCACGCACGCGGCGGTTCATCCGGTGATCCTCTCGGTCGGGAAGCTGGCCGACTGGGCCACGGCCGGGTCCAGGAACGGAATGAGGCTCTGCGCGTGGCCGGTGACGGTGACGGTCGCGGACGTCACCGTCCTGGACCCGGAGACGGCCACGTTCAGGACGACGCCGCTGCCGGCGTCGGCCACAAAGCTCGAAGCTGCCGCGATGCCGGCACCGGCCGAGGAGTCCTCGGCCGCAGCGACCCGGGCGCCCTCCTGGGCTGCCGCCAGGGCGACGGCCCGGGCGTGGAACCACAGCCCTCCCTGCACCATCGCGAACAGCAGCAGGAACACCAACGGCAACAGCACGACGACCTCCACCGACGCCGCACCACGGTCCCGGGCACTGACGCACGGGGATCGCGCCACCGGCCGGGACAGCGGAACGGGCCGGTGCCGCATCAGCCCAAACCGCCCAGCCTGCCGGTGGCCCAGCTCGTGAGCAGACCGACGATGAGGGTGGCCAGGGCGAACAGCCCCAGGGCGATGACGACGGTCTCCACCGAGATCGACCCCCGCTCACCGCGGTCGATGATCTCGGCGCGGACACGCTGCGGGTAGGCAGCGGCCCGGACGCTGTAGTGGATGGTGGACTTCTTCATGGTTGCTCCCCTTTTTGATGGTGTGTGAATTGACGGATCAAGTCGGTCGGATGGGTGGGGTTGTCGTGGCGGTCAGCTCCCCACCATGCGCAGCATCTGGGGGGTGATCAGGATGAGCAGGAAGATCAGCCCGAGCAGGGTCATCGGCAGGGTCATTCGTTCGCTGACCTCGTTGGCCCTGGTCTTTTGCGCGGAGAGGATCGCTGAGCGCATGCTGGTCGCGCGAGCCTTGAGCTGGGGGTAGACCCGGGCCCCGTCCTCCCCGGACAGGCGCATGATGTCGGCCAGCTCGTGCAGGTCGGGCAGGTCGATCTCGTTGCCCAGCTGACGCAGCGCGTCCCAGGGGGTGAGCCCGGACCACCGGGTCCGCGCCAGCTCCTCACGTAACCGGGCGAAGACCCAGGAGTCCCCGACCGCGGCCGCGGCCTCCATCGACTGCCGCGGGCCGGACCCCGAGGCCATCTCCAGGGCCACCAGGTCCACGAACGCGCCCAGGGCCCGCGCGAACTCCACCCTGGCGTCCCGGGCTTCGGTGACCACGTTGTACGTCGGGATGAACCACAGGACCACGGCCAGGAGCAGGGTCGCCACGACCGGCACGTACACCGGGACGGCGAAGGTGAGCATCACGGTCCAGGCCAGCACCGGGCCGGCGACCAGGCCGATGAAGGCGTACAGGATCTTCTCCCCGTAGAACCGGGTCGGCGTCGTGCCCACCACGGCCAGGTCCGCGGGCGCCACCCTCCCCCAGACCGCCGGCGGCAGGTGCCGGGCACCCCAGGCACCCAGCACGTCCCGCACATCCCGCGCGTCGCCGGTGCCCTGGACCCGGGCCTGGGCGCTGGCCTGGGCGGCGGCCTGAGCCTCCCGGGCGCCGGCCGGGGAGAGCCTGGTCAGGGTCTGCCCCAGGTCGGGGTGGGCAGGGACCAGCTGGAACAGCACCAGCGCCACCCCGGCCCCGACAAGGCCACCGGCGGCCAGCAGCAGCTGCACGGCAGTCATGACGCGCCGTCCCGGACAGATGCGCCGATGAACCTGGGCATCGCTTTGCCCTGGGCCATCGTGCGCAGCCAGATCAGCATCCCGACGTACAGGGCCAGGAAGGTGCCCAGCAGGACCTGCCCGACCGGGGTCCCGTACGGGGCGATGTAGTCCCCGGACAGGGACAAAAACCCCAGCACTCCCAGGGTGATCCCGGTGATCAGCCGGGCATTGGCCCGCGGCTTGGCCCTGTCCGACTCGATCTCCCGGCGGGCCCGCACGTCCTCACCCACCGATTCGGCGAGGGCGCCCAGGACGGTGGCCAGCCCGCCGCCGCGGCGACGCGCCCCCAGCGCCAGGTTGGCGGCGATCAGGTCCCCGGTGGGGTCGTCCAGGTCGTCGGCGAACGCCCGCAGCGCGTCCTCGGTGGCCCACCGTGCCCGCAAACGCCCCGCCAGGCGGGTCACCTCCGGTTTGATCGGCTCCGGGGTGGACCGCAACGACCGCAGGAGTGCCTGCTCCAGCCCGACCCCGGCACCCAGCGTGCCGGCCACGGTGCGGACCCACTCCTCCATCGCCTCCAGACGTTCCACCTCCCGTCGCGCGGGGGGCGCGGCGAGCAGCACCGGGACACCTGCCAGGGCCAACGGGGCGAGGACCAGGGCGATCACCCACCCTGTCGCCACCGCCACCAGGGCACCCCCCGCCAGTCCGATTCCCAGGAGCACCCGGGTCCGCGGGCTCACCCGAAGACGGCTCGTGCTGGTCCTCTGTGGGCGGGCCGGCGGGATCGGCCGGGCCAGCAACCCCAGGACCAGCGCCATCATCCCGCCGGTGACCAGGGCGCCGGCGAGCCCGACGAGCACGGTGCTCATGGCCCGGTGCCTTCCTGCGCCTGGGTGAAGCCGGCCAGGTCGAAACCGAACCGCGCCAGGTCCCGGTACTCATCCGGCAGCACATCCGGGGAAGCCACCGTCGCCCCTGGGTCCGCGGTGAACACGTGGGTGACGGCGTACCCGGTCTGCTCCTCCCCCAACGCCACCGCGATGATCTGGGAGACGAACCGGGACACCTGAGCGCTCCCGTCCGGGCCCGGGTGGGTCTGTTTGGTGACGTGAACGACGACGTCGACACCCGACGCGACCGCCCGCAGAGCGAACTCGTGGGTCGCGTGCTGGCCGGACTCCATCACGCACGTCACCAGCTTCTCCACCGCCCCAACGGCGTGTGCCGCGTGCGTAGTAGAGATCGACCCGGACCCGGACTGCATGGCCTTGAGCATCGCCGCGGCCTCCGGGCCACGGACCTCGCCGACGATCTGCCGGTTCAGGTTCATCCGGAAGCTGCCGTGCAACGCCTGGTCCAGGCTGAACGCCCCGGCACGTTGCCCGTCCGGGCCGACCTCCCCGGACCCCGGCCGCGCCTCCCACGCGAACACGTACGGGTGCCGGTCGCGCATCTCGTGCAGGTGCAGCTCGTACTCGGTCTCGAAGGTGCCGATGACCTCATACTTCGGGATCTCATGGCACAACGCCCGCACCATCGTCGTCTTCCCCGCGCCCTGCGCACCGGAGACCACCACCGAACGCCCCGAACGGACCACCGCCGCCAGGAACGACGCAGCCACACCGCTGAGCGTGCCCAGGGCGACCAGGTCATCCAGGGACACCTGCGTCAGCCGGTGCCGGCGGATCACCACCTGCGGTCGGGGCGTCACCCACGCCTGCGCCGCCAACCGGGCGCCGCCGTCCAACCGCAGGTGCAGCTCGGGATGGGACGGGGAGAACGACCGGGCGTTGACCTCCGAGCGGGAGGCCACGAACATCAGGAAGTCCACCAGCTCCTCATCCGAGTCCGCCACCGGTGCAGCGGCCACCTGCTTGCCGCCGGTGAGCTCAACGGTGACCTGGTCGTGGCCGAAGATCATGATGTTCTCCACCTGCGGGTCGTCGACCAGCGGCTGCAGCCGGCCCAGCCCGAACACCGCATCGAACACCGCCCTAGCCAAAGCCTCCTGCACCTCGGGTTCCCAGGCGGTCTCACCGGCCCGCAGCCGCTCGGTGGCCTCCTGGTGCAACAGGTCGGTGATGATCACCCGGCCCCGCTCCTGCTGGGCGCCCCGGTCCTCCTCACCGGTGGGCTGCCCTTCCTGGCTGAGCCGGTCGGCGGTCTGCTGCCGCAGGCTCGCCACCAGCTCCCAGTCCACCCCCGACCCCGACCAGACACCCCCAGCAGACACCCGCCCGTCCCCGGCGTGCAGGGGCACCACGTTGCCCCCACCCCCCGGTCCGGGCAGTTCGGGCTGGTGAGCGACCCCGGTGGTGGTCTCCGGTGGTGTGCCGTTGGTGTCCGGTGGTTCGGCGGGCGGGGTGAGGGTGAACCCGCCTCGGCGCCGACCCCGAGGTAGTCCCTCAGCCCGGGACGGGGTGTCTTCCGAGGTCTTGGGCGTGGTGAACAGTGGTAGCCCGGCCGGGTCGGCACTGCCGCCTTGCTCGGTGCCGACATCCAGCTCCTCGACGCTCACGCCTGCACCCCCGCCCCGGTCAGGTCCGCGGCGGTGCCGGCCACAGCATCCCGGGCGGCCACGTCCAGGGTGCGCAGGCTGCGGACCAGCCTGCTGCCCTCCAGACGGCGCACCTGCGCGCCGGCGGAGAACACCGCGGCAGTCTTGGGGTCCCAGGCCACGGACGCTAGGACCGGGGACCTGCCGCCGCACACCCCGGCCAGCACCTTGCCTACCTCACCCTGGCTGTACGGGCGTCCGGGACCCACCAGCACCACACCCAGCGACGAGGACGCTGCGCCGACCTCTGCGAGCTCGGTGTGCATCGTGGCCAGCCAGGACCGCAGGGCGGACAACGACACCAGGTCGGCTCGGCACACGACCAGGGCCAGGTCCGCCCCGTGCAGCAACGCGGATGGTGACCCGGCCAGACCGAGGCGGCCCACGTCCACGATGACGTCCTGCCCGGTGCCCTCCAGTGCCTTGAGCGCGGCCAGCAACGGCTCAAACAGGCCGGCCAGGATGCGGGCCTGTCCGTGGGAGCGGGTACCGGGCAGCAGTCCCACCTGGGACCCGGGCAGTGGCATGGCCAGGGACGGCAAGGCCGCCCGTAGCCTGCCCTGGCGGTGCGCGGTCCACAGCTCCAACAATGCGTCCGGCGGCACCATCTGCCCGCGCAGGTACCCGGCCAGCATCGCCGAACCACCGGTGGGGTCAGCGTCCACCAACACCGTGGGCCGCCCCCGGGACAGCGCCCACCCCAAGGCGGTCGTCGTCACCCCCGGCGAACCGGAGGCCGATGTCAGCGCGATGACCGCCACCTTCAGTCCCCCTCGCGGCTGTCCAGGACCACCGCGGCCCGACCCGCGGAGGCCCACTGGACGATCTGCGCCGCGTCCTGCTCCGGCACCAGGACCGAGACCACCGTCTGCGCCGACTCCAGCGACGTGGCCACACCGACCACCTCCGCCGCAAACAGGGTGTCCTGCGCCTCGAACGTCGCCGGGTCACCGGCCTGACCAGGGGTGGCCACCACCCGCACGCGGTCCCCCACCGCCAGCGGTTCCCCGGGCATCAGCTCGGCCGTCAACGCCAAACCCACGACGGACTGCCCCTCGCCCGGGACGACCTGCTCGGCGGTCGCCTCACGGGTCAGCAGGGTCCCGGCCGACAGGTCCCGTGCCGCGCGCTGGCCCACGAACGACTCCAGGTCGGCGCCAGGCACGACCTGCAGCGCCGGGTCCGGGGTGACCTGGACGGCCATCAGGTCGCCCGCGGTGATCGTCTCTCCCCGCATCACCGTGTCCCGTACCGCCACCACGCTCACCGAGTCCGTGTTGGACAGGTACACCCACACCGCCAGCAGGGCCCCCATCAGGACCAGGCCCAGACCGGCCAGAGCCAACACCGGTCGCCGGCGCAGCTTCGGCGGGGCCGGCACAGAGACCGGTTCCCCAGGCCTCGGTGCGACAGGAGGCGGCGATGACCCGCCGGTGCTCCCCTGACCCTCACCCGGGTCCAGCTTCTTGGCCATTAGTCCCTCTCCCCATCCCGTTTGCGTGAGGCTCGAGGTGCTTTCCACCCCGAAGGCCCTTCCCCGCCCCTGATTCCTACTGGCTCAGCACCTGGACCTCCCCCATCACGATCTGACCGTCCTGGACCAGGTCCATCTCGATCGTTCCCGACTGTCCCAAGCCCGCCCAGGTGATGACCCAGTACGACGTCGCCGAGATCGCGTACCGGCCCTGCTGCTCGTACCGGTGGCCGCAGTCCGGGCTGTCCATGTCTTGGAACCGGTCCTCGTACGTGGTACCCGGCGTGGTACAGACCACGACGGTCCCGTCCCCCATGTCCCACTCGATCCGGTCCACCTGCGCCGTCGCCGTCACCGACCACGGCCCCGAGCTGGCAGTCCGGGTGATCGGCCCCCACGTCGACCCACCCAGGTCTTCGACCCACATCCACGTCGGCAACCCCACCAGCCCGACCCGGTCCGGTCCCTGCTCGGGCACGATCCCGATCTGGATTGCCCGCAGGTTCATCGACTCCACCGCCGCCCGAGCCAGCTCCTCCGGGTCCGGCGGGGCACCCCACGGCGGTGACGGGGCCCACCGGGGGACCGTGTCCGGCGGGAACGGGTCAGTCAAGGTGACACCGCGCGAGCACCAGAAGATCGCCCCCTCCGTGCGACCACTCCAGGCAGGGTCGCCCCAGGGCGGCTGCGGGTCGGCGTACTTCGTCCAGCACGCCCACTCATACGACCAGTACCAGTCGTGGATGACGCACGGCACCTCACGGTCCAGCAACGGGTCCGCACAGACCGGGTCGCCGCCCTCCCCCGGCTCACCCGACCCGTCACGCGGCGGAGCCGGGTAGTCCGGCGGAGGCGGCGGGACGTAGATCATGCACTGACCGGTCAGCTCGCTGACCTTGACGCAATCCGGTTCGGCCTGAGCGGGCGCACCGATCAGGGCCGTCAGGGACGCGCCCAACATCATGCTGAGGATGGCCCGCCACAGGACGGCTAGCCGTCGCACGGCTCGTTCCTGTTCGTGTCGTCCACGATGTACCAGCCGAGCTCCGCGGAGTCGTCACGCTCCAGGACGAAGTCCTTCAGCGTCTCGTCCAGGCGGTCGTCCGCGATGACGGACTCCCCGTCCTCGTCGACCGCCTCGACAGCAGACACGTCGGCGCAGGCCACCGCTTCCGCCGTCTCCTCGTCGATCATCACCTCGAGCACTTCCAGGTCGGTCCCACCGGTGAAGGTGATTCCCTGCGCCTCGGCGGCCATCACCTCGGTGACCCACTGCTCGCGAGCCGTGTCACGAGAGAACGGGTAGATCCCCTCGATCGACTCCTCGCCGGTGGTCGCTCGCGCCAAGGCTGCATTGAAGGCCTGCAGCGTGGCCTCGACGTCTGCCCGGTCCTGCTCCTCGTCCGACAGCTCAGGCGCTGCGGTGGTGGTCTCGGAGGCGTCCGTCGGTGCATCGGTGGTCGGGGTGGGCGCTGTCGTCGCGACCGGGTTGGTAGGCGTCTGAGTGGCAATCTCGTCGCCGGGGTCGTTGCTGCAGCCGGCCAGGACAAGCGTCACTGCCGCGACCAGACTCACCGCGGTAGCTCGAGTACTTGTCCCCATAGCGCGTCCTTCCCTCACCCACCAAAGCGGCTCGCGGGTCGCCCGGGTCTCACTCTCCGACGATTTGGCACTTTAGCGATACCCCCGAACCTTCAGCGGCCCCATAGCGGAGTCTGTGGATAAGTGGGACCCCATGCCCCCGGCCCCATCCCACTGGGGCCGCTTCGAGAGTAGACGCCAGAGCCGCCGTCGCCGAGTGTTCTTGCCAAACCGTTACCCAAGGGGCGCTGGCGCGACAATCACCGCGGCACGATCTCAGGCCCCACGCCGCGCCAGAACGAGCGCCGTCTCCACCTGTGCCGTAGAGACATCCAGCGCGCGCGCCAGCGCGTCCACCACGTCCTTGGCGGGCATCCTCCTGAAGTCGCCGCTCTCCCACCGCCGGACCGTGGACGAGGAAGCGTTCGCCGTCTCCGCCAAGCCCTGCAAGCTCATCCCCCGGCTGACCCGCAGCTCTCGAAGCGCAAGACCCTCAGCGTTGTCGATCGCGAGCAGCTCGACCGGTTCGACACCCAACACCTCAGCGACCCGACGCAGCGTCCTCGGTCGAGGCGTGGCGACACCCCGCTCCCAGGCTGAGATGGCAGCAGCGCCCTGGACCCCGACCTCCACCGAGAGCGCATGCTGCGACCATCCCCTCTGGAGCCGGAGAGCCCGTAGCCGGTCGGTGTCCAAAGGCACACGCGCGTAAGGAACGGTCACACCCTCGCTCTGTTCGCCCACAGGACGCAGACTAGAGGTTGGCCTGCGTCTGCTCGCCGCTGAGACCCCAGGCCCCGCGACTCCGCTTTTGGATGCATGAGCAAGCGCACCGCAAGCATGGATACGACCACTAGGCGTCAGTTCGAGTCTCTTGCCGAGGCGGCCGCTCGGACCGGGCTCAGCACTTACACACTGCGGCGAAGGATCGCCGACGGGCGGTTGCCTGCCTACCGCAGCGGATCACGCATCATCCGGGTGAACCCCGACGACGTGGACAATCTCATGACGCGCATCCCGACGGTGATGCGAGACGACTAACTGCCGATCACCCGGTTCAGGCGCTCGGTCAGTGCCCTGTCTCGTGTCGCGGTCGCATGCTGGTACCGCAGCGCCACGGTGACGTCGGTATGGCCGCCCCTGTGTAGCAACTCGGCCAGCGTCGCCCCTTGAACGGCGTAGGCGCTCAGGCCGGTGTGCCGCAGGTTGTGGAAGTGGAACCCGGGACGCCCGGAACGATCGCGAGCTTCTCGCCAGTGTCGATCAAGGGTCGACTGGCTGACTCGAGTCCCACGCGGGCCGCAGAGGACGGGGGCGGTCGGTTCGGACCCGGTGAACGTGCCAAGGTGCATGACCAACGCGGGCAGCAGAGCGGCGGGGATGGCGATGCTCCTCACGCTGCCCGCCTTGGGAGGGGTCAGCGACTTCGCCTGACTGTTCCATTGACGCCTGACATGCAGGGTTGCCCGGCTGGGGTCGTCCAGGTGCTCCAGGTCCCGGCGCTGCAGGCCGAGCACCTCTCCCATGCGGAGGGCACACCACGCGGCTAGCGGTACCGCGATGCGTAGGTGCGCGGGCATAGCCTCGGCGAACGACTTGACTTCTTCGGCGGTCGCCACGTCGCCCTGCTCATCCTCGGGGCGGACCCGCCGATGCTTCCGCGCCACCGGGAACGTGAACGTCTCAAGTCCGCCGGCGCGGGACTTCACAGCTGCGTTGATGCATGAACGGAGGACGATCGAGGCGTTGGCTGCCACCCCGTTCGTCCGCGCACCCGCGTGCCGCTTGCTGGGCAGGCGGGCGAGGGCGGCCAGGTGGTCGGCCACCATCTCGGTGGTCAGGTCCACCAGACGCACGTCTCCTAGCTGGGGGACGACGTGGTTCTTGAGGACCGACCGGTAGGCGACGATCGTCCCCCTGGACCTGTCGGGGTTGGCCTCCAGCGCTGTTAGCCACGTCTCGGACCATTCGCGCAAAGTCAGACTCTCCGCAGCCTGACGCTCGGCTTCGGCCCGATGGGCGGCACGACGGGCAGCGGGTGGGACGAATATGCCTCGCGCTGCGTCCGCCCTGGCGATGCTCAACGCAGCCTTGGCGTCCGTGAGCGTGTCGTAGACACCCAGGGAGTGAGTCTTCCCGTCGAGGTCCATCCGCACTCGGTAGCGGCCGCGGAAACGCACGACACCCTGCGGCAGTCTGCCCTTGGCTTGGCTGGTGCCCACCGGTGCCCACCTCCCGACCTCAGCGGCGGTGTGTCAGCTGTGTGTCAGTTTTACCGCTCTAACGAGCCTACTCCTGCTCACACCTGCTCAACGCGAAAGGCCCCGGATTCCGCACCGTCGCACGGGAATCCGGGGCCTGACCTGGAGTGACGTAGATCACGTCCATCCCCTGAGGGTGAGTGACGGGACTTGAACCCGCGACATCCGCGACCACAACGCGGCGCTCTACCTGCTGAGCTACACCCACCACGGCTGCTCGGGAGGCTCACGCCGTCCGGGCAACGCGGACCATCGTACCTGTTCTCGGCCGATGCTCCCGACCATCCGAGGGCAGTGGGCTCAGTCCTCGTCGGAGCGCCCCGTGCCCGCCTCCATACGCACCCGGCGCATCTCCTGGCGCTGCTCGCGCTCCTTCTCGTGGTTCTTCTCCACCTTCCGGGTGTCCCGCAGCGGCAGCTGGATCTGCTCCTCGGCGGCGATGCCGGCCTGCAGCTGCCGGCTGCGCTCGAGCTCGGCGTCCAGCTCCCCTCCGAGCACCAGCACGATGTTGGTGATCCAGAGCCACAGCAGCATGATGATGACGCCGGCGAGCGCCCCGTAGGTCGCGTTGTAGGAGGCCAGCCCGGAGCCCAGGTAGAGGCCGAACGCGACCGTCGCCAGCGCCCACACGACGATGGCGAACGCCGCCCCGTAGGACAGGATGCGGAACTTCGGGCGCACGTTCGGGGTCGCCCAGTAGAGGAAGGCGACGAGCAGCATCACGATGAGGACGACCACCGGCCACTTGGCGATGTTCCACACCGTCACCGCTGTGCTGCCCAGGCCCACCACGTTGCCGACGGCCTCGGCGATACCACCGCTGAGGACCAGGGCGATCGCGACCGCCAGCACACCGACCACCAGCACCACCGTGACCAGGTACGTCCACGGGCGCAGCTTCCACACGGGCCTGCCCTCCTCGACACCGTAGATGCGGTTCATGGCGCGCGTGAAGGCGTTGACGTAGTTGGACGCCGAGAACAGTGCAGCGCCCACACCGACGAGCAGGGCGATGCCCGCTCCCCCGCTCTGGCCCGTGGAGGTGATGAAGTCCTCCACCTGGGTCAGCGCACTGTCCGGCGCCCCCAGGTCACTGCCGATCTGCAGCAGGTTGGTGATGACCTCCTCGCTGTCGGCGAAGAGCCCGAGCAGGGAGGTGAGGGCCAGGATGGCCGGGAAGAGCGAGAGCACGGCGAAGTAGGTCAGCGCCGCGGCCAGGTCGGGTCCGCCGTCCCGGGTGAACTGCTGCACGGCCCGCTTGAAGGCGTTCTTGAGGTCGGGGCTGGCGTCGGACGTGGGGGGGTCGGTTCTCGTGGTGCTCACACCGGCCAAGTCTGGCACCCATCCGGGTCCGGTGCGCCCGGGACGCGCGAACGCCCTCCCGGACCGTGGTCCGAAAGGGCGTCTGCACGGAGTGCGCCAACAGGGACTCGAACCCCGAACCCGCTGATTAAGAGTCAGCTGCTCTGCCAATTGAGCTATTGGCGCAACAGCAGAGAACAGTAGCACCAGGGGGGCCGGCCGATGAAATCTGCGGACGTGGGACAGGATGTGCGCATGCGCGCACTCGTGAAGACACACGCCGGACCGGGGCTGGAGCTCGTCGACGTGCCAGAGCCCTCCCCCGGTGCTGCCGAGGTCAAGATCAGGGTGCTGCGGGCCGGCCTGTGCGGCACCGACCTGCACATCGAGGCCTGGGACGACTGGTCCGCCTCCATGCTGCGCCCCCCGCTCGTCGTCGGTCACGAGTTCTACGGTGAGATCGTCGAGATCGGCTCCGGCGTGCCCCGGCACGGGGGGCAGTACGACCTGCGGGTCGGCATGCGCGTCTCGGCCGAGGGCCACGTCATCTGCGGGGTGTGCCGCAACTGCCGGGCCGGCCGCCAGCACATGTGCGTCCAGACCTCCAACCTGGGGGTGAACCGCGACGGTGCCTTCGCCGACTACGTGTGCGTGCCGCATACGAACGTGTGGGTGCAGCCCGACGACATCGACCCCGAGCTGGGCGCCGTCTTCGACCCCCTCGGCAACGCCGTGCACACGGCGCTGAGCTTCCCGATGAGCGGTGACGACGTGCTGGTGACCGGCGCCGGGCCCATCGGGGTGATGGCCGTCGCGATCGCCCGGCACATCGGCGCACGCTACGTCGTGGCCACCGACATCTCCGACGTCCGCCTCGAGCTCGCCCGGGCGGCGGGTGCCGACCGGGTGGTCAACGTGGCGCGTGAGCGCATCGCCCCCGTGCAGGCCGAGCTCGGCATGGCCGAGGGCTTCGACGTCGCCCTGGAGATGAGCGGCTTCCCGACCGCGATGTCCGAGCTGATCGCGAACTGCACCCACGGTGCCAAGATCGCCATGCTCGGCCTGCCCAAGGAGCCCTTCGCGATCGACTGGGGGCCGGTCATCACGCGGATGCTCACGATCAAGGGGATCTACGGGCGCGAGATGTACGACACGTGGTACCGGATGACGTTCATGCTGCAGACCTCGGAGGTCCTGCGCGAGCGCATCCGCTCGGTCATCACGCACCGCTTCCCGGCGGACCGGTGGGGCGACGCCTTCGCCACCGCCCGGTCCGGCGAGTGCGGCAAGGTCATCATGGACTGGAGCTAGGACAGGAGATCAGATGTATGCCGTGAAGCAGGCGCTCGTCGAGGAGCTGGAGCAGATCCGCGCCGACGGGCTCTACAAGGTCGAGCGGGAGCTGACGACGCCGCAGTCGTCGCACGTCAGCACCACGCAGGCGGAGGCCCTCAACTTCTGCGCCAACAACTACCTCGGGCTGGCCGACCACCCCGACGTGGTGGCCGCCGCCCGGGAGGCCCTGGACAGGTGGGGGTTCGGCATGGCCTCGGTGCGCTTCATCTGCGGGACGCAGACCCAGCACCGGGAGCTGGAGCGGGCGATCGCCGACTTCTCCGGCACCGAGGAGGCCATCCTGTTCTCGTCGTGCTTCGACGCCAACGGGGGCGTCTTCGAGGTCCTGTTCACGGCCGAGGACGCCATCATCTCCGACGAGCTCAACCACGCTTCCATCATCGACGGCATCCGGCTGTCGAAGGCCCGGCGCTTCCGCTACCGCAACCGTGACCTGGCCGACCTGCGCCGACAGCTGGAGGCTGCGCGTGACGCCGGTGCGCGCCGCACGGTCGTCGTGACCGACGGGGTGTTCTCGATGGACGGCTACTACGCGCCGCTGGAGGAGATCTGCGACCTGGCCGAGGAGTTCGGGGCCATGGTCTTCGTCGACGACTCCCACGCCGTCGGCTTCGTCGGCGAGCACGGACGGGGCACCCACGAGCACTGCGGTGTGCTGGACCGCGTCGACATCATCACGGGCACGCTCGGCAAGGCCCTGGGCGGTGCCAGCGGAGGGTATGTCGCGGCGCACGCCGAGATCGTCGACCTGCTGCGCCAGCGGGCCCGGCCCTACCTCTTCTCCAACGCCGTGGCCCCCTCGGTGGTCGCCGGCTCGCTGAAGGCCCTGGAGATCGCACGCGAGGCGGCGGAGCCCCGGGAGCGGCTGCGCACCAACACCGCGCTCTTCCGCAGACTCATGGCGCAGGCGGGCTTCGAGGTGCTGGAGGGCACGCATCCCATCACGCCGGTGATGTTCCCCGGTGACGACGGCGCCCGGCGTGCGTCCCAGGTGGCCGATGCCATGCTCGCGCGCGGCGTCTACGTCATCGCCTTCAGCTACCCGGTGGTGCCCAAGGGCAAAGCCCGCATCCGCGTGCAGCTGTCGGCGGCGCACAGCGAGGAGGACGTGCGGGCCTGTGTCGCGGCCTTCGTGGCGGCACGCGACGAGGTCGGCTGACGCCCTGCTTCTGCCTCACACAGGTCTGCAGGAGTGGTGACCGCTGACCACGTCTGCAGACCTGGTGGCGTCGCGTCAGGACGGAGTGCCTCAGAGCCAGCCGGTGCGCCGGAAAGCGCGGTAGAGCGACAGGCAGATCACGACCATGAGCACCAGCAGGGCGGGGTAGCCCCACTGCCAGCCGAGCCCCGGCATGTGCTCGAAGTTCATCCCGAAGATGCCTGCCAGCAGGGTGGGCACCGCCGCGATGGCCACCCAGGCGCTGATCTTGCGCATGTCGTCGTTCTGCTGCACCCCGACCTGGGTGAGGTGCGCGCTGAGCACGTCGGTCAGCAGGCCGTCGTAGGTGTCGATGTGCTCGACGACCTGGATCAGGTGGTCCTCGACGTCACGGAACTGCAGGCGCAGCTCGGTCGAGTCGATCGGGCTGCTCTCCTCGTGCAGCCACCCGACCGGACGCACCAGGGGCGCTGCGGCACGACGGAACTCCAGCACCTCCCGCTTCAGCGCGTAGATCGTCTCCGAGCGGGCAGGGTCCCCCGACCCGAACACGGCAGCCTCGATCTCGTCGAGGTCACGCTGCACCTCCGTGTCGATGTCGCGGTAGGTGTCGACGACCGCGTCCAGCACGGCGTGGAACACCGCCGCCGGCCCCGACTCCGCCATCAGCTCCGGCGTCGACTCCAACCGCTCACGGACCCCCGCCAGCGGCGCGGCCTCCCCACGCCGGATCGTCACGACGAAGTGCTCACCGACGAAGAGCATGACCTCGCCGGTCTCGATGTCGGAGGTGCTCTCGACGTAGCGCAGGGTCTTCAGCACCGCGAAGATGGTCTGGTCGTAGCGCTCCACCTTGACCCGCTGCTTGCCGTTGACGGCATCGGCCACGGCCAGCGGGTGCAGCTCCAGCTGGTCCCGCACCTCGTCGAACTCGCGGTCGGTCGGGTCCTTCAGACCGATCCAGACGAAGCCGGAGCTGTGGCCCGCGGCGAGGCGGCCCAGCTCGACACCCAGGTCGGTGCAGGCAAAGCGGACGCCGTCGCGGTAGACGGCCTGGTCGACGATCATGCGGCGCTCACAGGTAGAGCCCCGTGCGGCCGTCCTCGACGCGCTCGGCTGCGACGGCATGGATGTCGCGCTCACGCAGCAGGACGTAGGAGGTGGTCGCCAGCTCCACCTCGGCACGGTCCTCGGGGTCGAAGAGCACCCGGTCGCCGATCTGCACCTGGCGGACGTTCTGACCGGTCGCCACCACGCGTGCCCAGGCGAGCCGCTTGCCCACCGAGGCCGTCGCCGGGATGACGATCCCTCCCCCCGAGCGACGCTCCGCGTGCTCGTCCTCGGCGGAGACGAGCACGCGGTCGTGCAGCATGCGGATCGGCAGCCTGCCGTGCTCTGCCATCAGGAGCGGACGCTCAGCCCTGGTAGAAGACGCGCCGGCCGAGGCCGAGCAGCACCGCCACCCCCGCTACGACCCCCAGTGCCGTCGCCAGACGGTCCATCCGGACGTCGCCGTGCTCGTCGAAGACCAGGCGCTGTGCACTCGCCTTCAGGTTCTCCACCTGCCGACGCTTGAGCTCCTCCGGGCTGGCCCGGAAGGCGAGCTCGTCGACCGTGCGGGCCAGACGCTCGCGGGTCGCAGCCAGCTCGGCCTCGATCTCCTTGGTGGAGCGTGCCTTCTGCGCCGTGTCGGACGGCTGCTTGTCGGCCATGTAGCGTCCCTTCCTCGATCCGTGCGTGGGCTGCCTCAACAGGGTCAGCAGACGCCTGAGACGATAACGCAGAACCTGCCCCCGCGACTCTCAGGAGACCTCATGCCCCGACTCGACGTAGGCCTGCAGGCACCCGAATGGACGCTGCCCGACGCCCAGGGCCGCCCGGTGTCCCTCGGAGACTTCGCCGGGCGTGACCTGGTCATCTACTTCTACCCCGCCGCCGGCACGCCCGGGTGCACCACGCAGGCCTGCGACTTCCGCGACAACCTCGCCGTGCTGCACGAGCACGGGTATGCCGTCGTGGGCATCTCCCCCGACCCGCCCGCGAAGCTCGCCCGGTTCGTCGAGGACGAGGGCCTGACCTTCCCGGTGCTGGCCGACGAGGACAGGTCGGTGCTCACGGCATACGGCGCGTTCGGCGAGAAGAAGCTCTACGGCAAGACGGTCGTCGGCGTCATCCGCTCGACCGTCGTCGTGGACGGCACGGGCACGGTGACGCTGGCCAGGTACAACGTCAAGGCCACCGGGCACGTGGCGTCGCTGGCCAAGGCCCTCGGCGTCCCGCTGGGCTGACCGGCGGGCGCCGCGGTCTCAGGCGTCCTGGGTCCCCTGGGCCGGGATGTCCGGCCCGACCCCGGGTGAGACGGGGTAGCGGAAGCGCCGGATGCTGTAGAGGAGCAGACCGAGCCCGATCATGCCGGACACCACGATGCTCACCCCCGCGACGGCACCACCGGGGAACCACCACTGCTCGTCCAGCGGGAACCATTCGGGGACCGCGGGCGGGTAGATGAACAGGAACCCCGAGCCCATGACCCACAGCCCCGCGAAGGCGCTGGAGAGGATGCGCGGCCAGGTGCGCACGCCCTCGCGTGCTGCGGCGAACGCACGGACCTTGATGGGCAGGAGCTGACGCCTGGCCCAGTCGTACTGCCGCGAGAGCACCAGGATGCCGGCGAACACGGTGAGCAGGCCGGGGCCGGGCAGCACGAGCAGGGCGATGCCGACGACGACCAGCGTCCATCCGACGACCTCGAGGACCGTCCGCCGGAGGGCCCCCACCATGGGGTTGCGCGTGCTCACGCGGCCCAATATGTCATGGCGCGGTGACAGCATCCTGAGGAAGTCCTCCATACTGGCGGGGCACATCGCGCCCGTGGTGGAACTGGCAGACACGCAGGATTTAGGTTCCTGTGCCCCAGGGTGTGCGGGTTCGAGTCCCGCCGGGCGCACCCTCACCGCTCCAGGGCGTCCTCGACCGTCCGGGCCCACACCTGGGAGCCCTCGGCGCTGGGGTGCACCCGGTCGACCAGCAGCTCGCCGATGGGTCGCGGTGCCTCCGCGAACGACCTGGCCACGTCGATCGTGGGCACCTGCTCCTGCTCCGCGATGTCCTCGACCGCCTGCCGCACCTCGGCGTGGGCGTCGTCGAGCTGGGGGTTCTGCAGGACGAGCACGACCTCGGCCTCCGGTGCGCCCGCGCGCACCCGGCGCACCAGCTCGGCCACCTGCTGTACGTCCTCCGGGCCGTGGTTGTGCCCGTAGCTGAGCAGCACCAGGTCGGTGTCGTCCGGCACCAGCAGGTCGAGGTGCTCCATCGCGTAGGAGGCCCGGGTGCCGGTCACCGAGCCGTTCCGCACCGTGACGTCCGGGCCTACCCCGCCGAACGACTGGGCGGCGACGTAGCCGGCGTCGCCGAAGGCGTCCCACCGCAGGAGCGTCGCACCACGCTCCGTGCCCAGCGACCGGGCCCAGAGGTGGACCCACTCCCCTGTGTCGTCGCCGGTGGAGTCGCCGAGCACCACCACCCTGGCCCCGGGCTGCGCCAGCGCCTGCGCTGCCGCCTTCAGGCTCGTCGGGTCCTGCTCCTCCAGCGGTCCGGTCCCGGTCCGGGGAGCGGCCTCGGTGGCGGTCGGCGGGGACGGTGGTGCCACGGTGAGGTCCTCCTGGTCGTCCGAGGTGAGCACGACGAAGACGACGGTGGCCAGGACGACCAGCGCCCCGAGCAGCGCGACCACGGCAGGCAGGACGCGGGACCCCTCGTCGAAAGGCGCCCCGGTGGGTGGCAGGTCGGTGGTCGGCACGGGCTCAGGTGGAGATCAGCCCGTGCAGGGCGATGCCGGGGCGCACGACCTTCCAGGCCCGCCCCCAGCCCCGCACCTCGGCCGCCACCACCTCGGCGATGTCGCGGCGCACGAGCGCGAGGACGCTGGGCCCGGCTCCGCTGACGACCGCCGCATGCCCCTGGGCGCGCAGGGTGTCGACCGCTGCCATCGACGCCGGGTAGGCCGTGCGCCGCTGCTCCTGGTGCAGCCAGTCGCAGGTCGCGTCCCACAGCAACGTCGGGTCGGTGGTGAGCGCGTGCACCAGCAGTGCCGCCCGGCCGGCCTGCTGGACGGCATCGGCGTGCGGCACATGACCCGGGAGCACCGCGCGGGCGGTGGTCGTCGAGAGCCGGTCGCCCCGGGGGACCAGCACGACCGGCTCGATCTCCGGATGGACCACCAGGTGGGCGGTGCGCACGACCCTGGACGCCGGCATCCACGAGACGGTCAGGCCCCCGTAGACACTGGCCGAGGAGTTGTCGGGATGCCCCTCCCACACCCCGGCGTGCGTGTTGACGAGCGCGAGCTCGGTGTCGGTGAGCGGCCCCCGTGAGGCCAGCGCGAAGCCCAGGCCCAGCCCGGCCACCACCGCCGTCGCCGACGACCCGAGACCTGCCGACATCGGCACGACGTTGTGGCAGGACAGCTGCAGGCCGAGGTCGCGGCGGGCGAGCTCCTCGAGCCAGCCGACCCCCAGGACCTCGAGCGCCTCGCGCATCGCCCTGGCCACCAGGTGCGCCTCGTCGTCCGGGAGCAGCTCGACGCCCTCTCCGCGCAGCTCCACGACCAACCCGGGGGTCGAGGTGACCCGGACCGCGTACTCGTCGCGGATGCCGAGGGCCAGCCCGACGGTGTCGAACCCGGGCCCGAGGTTGGCCGAGCTGGCGGGCACGCTCACGCGCACCGTCCGGCCAGGCTCCAGCGCAGCGCTCACGAGTGGCTCACTCCTGCAGGCCGAGCGCCTGTGCCGCGCTGAAGGCGTCCACCGAGACGCGGGTCGGCTCGATCTCGGCCCCGCCGAGGGTCCTCAGCGCCCACTGCGGGTCCTTCAGCCCGTGACCGGTGACCGTGCAGACGACGGTCGCCCCCTGGGGCACCCGGCCGGCGGCGGCCATCTTGAGCAGACCGGCCACCGACGCGGCCGACGCCGGCTCCACGAAGATCCCCTCCCTGGAGGACAGCAGACGGTGGGCCGCCAGGATCTCCTGGTCGCTCACGGCGTCGATGAGCCCACCGGACTCGTCGCGTGCCGCGACCGCCTGGCGCCAGGAGGCCGGGTTGCCGATGCGGATCGCGGTCGCCAAGGTCTCGGGGTGGTCGACCGGGTGGCCGAGCACGATCGGGGCCGCGCCCTCGGCCTGGAAGCCCCACATGGCCGGGGTCCGGGTGGCCGGACCCGGCCGTGCGGCATCGGCGGTGTACTCGGTGTACCCCCTCCAGTAGGCCGTGATGTTGCCGGCGTTGCCGACGGGCAGGCAGTGGATGTCGGGCGCGTCGCCGAGGGCGTCGACCACCTCGAAGGACGCGGTCTTCTGCCCCTCGATGCGAGCCGGGTTCACCGAGTTGACCAGCTCGACCGGGTAGGCCTCGGCGAGCTTGCGCGCCAGCGTCAGACAGTCGTCGAAGTTGCCGTCGACCTGCAGGAGCGTGGCCCCGTGGGCAACCGCCTGCGAAAGCTTGCCCATGGCGATCTTGCCGTCCGGGACGAGCACCCCGCACGTCATCCCGGCCTTGGTGGCGTAGGCGGCGGCGCTCGCGCTGGTGTTGCCGGTGGAGGCGCAGATGACGGCCTGGGCCCCCTTGCGGGCCGCGTCGGAGATCGCCGTGGTCATGCCGCGGTCCTTGAAGGAGGCGGTCGGGTTCAGGCCTTCGTACTTGACGTGCACCTGGGCGCCGACGAGCTCGGAGAGGTGCTCGGCGGGGATGAGCGGTGTGCCGCCCTCGCGCAGCGTGACGACGGTAGCGGTGACGGAGGCGTCGAGGCGGTCGGCATACTCACGGATGATGCCGCGCCACTGGTGGACCATGGTTTCCTTCGGGTCGGTCGGGGTATGCCGTCAGCCGGCCTGGCCGAACAGCTGGACGAGGTCGTCGGCCAGGGCACGGAAGGCCGCGCCGCGGTGGGACACGGCGTGCTTCTCGGCGGAAGAGTACTCCGCGAGGGTGCGGCCGTCGGGAAGCTCCAGCACGGGGTCGTAGCCGAAGCCGTGCTCACCTCGCGGCCGGCGGGTGACCCGACCGCGCACGGAGCCCTCCCGCACGACCTCGGTGCCGTCCGGCAGCACCAGCGCAGCAGCGCAGACGAAGCCCGCCCCCCGGTGCTCGTCGGGCACGTCCGCGAGCTGCGAGAGCAGCAGGTCGTTGTTGGCCCGGTCCTTGTCACCGTCGCCCACCCCTGACCACCGTGCGCTGAAGACACCGGGGCTGCCGCCGAGCACGTCGACCGCCAGACCGGAGTCGTCGGCGAGCGCCGGCCGCCCCGTGGCCTGCGCGGTGGCACGCGCCTTCAGCAGGGCGTTGGCGGCGAAGGTCACCCCGGACTCGACGACCTCCTCGACCTGGGGGTACTCCTCCACCCCGACGAGCTCCAGGCCCGTGCGCTCCAGCGCCTCGGCGAGGATGTCCCGCAGCTCGCCGACCTTGTGCGAGTTCCGGGTCGCCAGCACGATCCGCCGGTCGGCGGGGGTGGGCGTCACGGGAGCTCCGCTCCCGCCTCGTGGGCGTCCGCGCCGCCCATGTCGTCGGCGCCCAGGGAGGCGGCCTGCCGGGCGATGAGCTCCGCGCAGCCTTCGGCGGCCAGGTCGAGCAGTGCGTCGAGCAGCTCGCGGTCGAACGGCGTGCCCTCCGCAGTGCCCTGCACCTCGACGAAGCGGCCGTCACCGGTCATGACGACGTTCATGTCCGTGTCGGCGTCGACGTCCTCCGGGTAGTCGAGGTCGAGCACCGGCTCGCCGTCCACCACGCCCACGCTGACCGCGGCGACCGCACCGACGATGGGCTGGGCCTCGGGCCGGATCAGACCCCTGGACCGCGCCGTCTCCACCGCGTCCACGAGCGCCACGTAGGCACCGGTGACGGCGGCGGTGCGCGTGCCCCCGTCGGCCTGGAGGACGTCACAGTCCAGGTGGATGGTGTTCTCGCCCAGCTCGGCGAGGTCGACCACCGCGCGCAGGCTGCGACCGATGAGCCGGGAGATCTCGTGGGTGCGGCCCCCGATGCGTCCCCGCACCGACTCGCGCGGGCTGCGGGTGTTGGTCGACCGCGGGAGCATGGCGTACTCCGCGGTGGTCCAGCCCTGGCCGCTGCCCTTGCGCCAGCGCGGGACGCCCTCGGTGAAGGAGGCGGCGCACAGCACCCTCGTGCGGCCGAACTCCACGAGCACGCTGCCCTCGGCGTGGTCCAGCCAGCCACGCGTGATGCGGACCTCACGGAGCTGGTCGGCGGTGCGTCCGTCGTGCCGGAAGCCGGCGGGGTGTGGCGTCGTCATGCGCCCAGGCTAGCGGCGGCGGACGGTGCGCGAGCACGCTCTCCCGCCGATGGCCTCGACGGCGTCCCCGAGAGACGCCGTCCACATCCTCGCGGTCGGGGCGCTCCTGTGGACGGTGGGCGGCCGGGGCCGTCCCGCACCTGCACAGTGGGCGGCAGTCGATCGGGAGCGAGGGGACGCGAGATGGCAGGGACGGACGACGAGGCGGGCACGGCCCGGGCCGCGCAGGCACAGCGTGTCACGCAGGAGGTGGTGCGGCAGGTGCGCCGGGGCACGCAGGGCCGCACGGTGCTCGACGACCTCGACCCAGCCCTGCGGTGCGAGGTGTCGGCGGCGCTGCGCCTGGTGCTGCGCTCCCTCGTGGAGCAGGCGTGGCAGACGGGATGGCAGCCCGCAGACCTGCGCCACCACGGTCGGCGGCACCTGCGAGCACGCGCCGGCCGCCTGGTGGACGACATCCTCGTGGAGCAGCTCTCCGGCTACGCGCGGTCCAGCGTGGACGCACGGTGGTGGGCGCAGCTGCACAGCTGCGGTCTGGACCGGCCGGCGGCGCCCGACGGCCCGTCGGGGCGCCGTCTCGACTGCGATGCCGGCTGGGCGCCCTTCTGCGAGGACGCGGTGGCGGTGCTCCGCCTGCTCCTGGCGCTGCCGGTCCTCGAGCAGATCGGGCCGTTGCCCGGCCAGGCGCGCCCCGAGCCCGACGACGTGGGTGTGGCGCTGGACGACAAGGTCCTCACCCGGGTCCGCCGCCTGCTGGTCAAGGCGGAGTCGACGCCTTACGAGGCCGAGGCGGAGACCTTCACGGCGGGGGCGCAGGCGCTCATGGCCAGACACAGCCTGGACCGGGCCGTGGTCGAGGCCGCGGCGCGCCGGCAGGACGCGGCGCACGAGCAGCGGCGTCACGGCGGCTGTGCCCCGGGGGCGGTCCGGATCGGGGTCGACCGGCCCTACGAGGCGCCGAAGGCGCTGTTGCTGCACCTGGTCAGCGAGGCCAACGGCTGCCGGGCGGTGTGGCGCTCGGGCCTCGGTCTGAGCACGGTCGTCGGGAGCTCGTCGGACCTGCGGACCGTCGAGCTGCTCTACACCTCGCTGATGCTCCAGGCCTCCACCGCGCTGCAGCGTGAGGTCACGACCCAGCCACCCGGGCGCCGCGCACGTGGGAGGGCCTTCCGCGCCTCGTTCCTCACCGGCTTCGCCGTGCGGACCGGCGAGCGGCTGCAAGCGGTGGTCCAGGAGCAGGCCCGTCAGGCGAGCTGTGCAGCCCGCCGGCCGGACGAGCTGGTGCACGTCCTGGCAGACCGGTCGCAGGTGGTGGAGCGCGAGACGCGACGCCTCTTCCCCGCCACCTCGACCGCGTCCGTGGGCTCGGTCCGCGATCTCGGAGGATGGGTGCGCGGACGCGCCGCCGCCGACCTCGCGCAGTGGGGCACGGACACCGCCGTGGCGCGGGGCAGCGCCGGATGACCCGCTCAGGTCACCGTCACGTCGATGGTGTGCCGACCCGTCGCCCCGCTGGGGGCCGGGGGCTGCCTGCGGTCGGTCTGGGTCTCGCCGTCGCGGTTGGTCGCCCGCACCACGACCGTGTGCTCGCCGGGCTCGGCCTCCCAGACGAGCCGCCACTGGCGCCAGGCGTCGACGGAGGGCTCGAGGGCCAGCTGCGCCTCCTGCCACTCCCCTCCGTCCACCTGCACCTCCACACGCTCGATCCCGGTGTGCTGGTCCCACGCCACCCCGGCGATGACGGCGCGGCCGGCGGGCACGTCGCTGCCCTGCCGTGGCACGTCGATGCGCGACTGTGTCTTCACCGGTCCCCGCTCGGACCACCCTCGCGGCGTCCAGTAGCCCTCGTCCCGGTCGAACCGGGTGACCAGGAGGTCCACCACCCACTTGGTGGCCGAGACGTAGCCGTAGAGGCCGGGCACCACCAGCCGCACCGGGAAGCCGTGCTGGGGGGGCAACGGCTCACCGTTCATCGACACGGCCAGGATGGCGTCGCGGTCGTCGGTGAGCACCTCCAGCGGGGTGCCGGCGGTCCACCCGTCCTCGCTGGTGGACAGGACCATGTCGGCGTCGCTGTGCACCCCCGCTCGGGCCAGCAGCTCCCGGACGGGCCAGCCGACCCACACGGCGTTGCCGACGAGGTTGCCTCCGACCTCGTTGGAGACACAGGTCAGGGTCGCCAGGGTCTCGACCATCTCCTGCTCGAGCAGCTCGTCGAAGGTCATCTCGACCTCGTTGTCCACCATGCCGTGCACCCGCAGCCGCCAGGTCGCGGGGTCGACCTGGGGCACCGACAGGGCGGTGTCGATCCGGTAGAAGCTGTCGTTGGGCGTGACGAACGTGCTGGTCCCCGGCTCCCGGAAGTCGGCCCCGGCCGGCACCTCCACGCGTCGGGTGAGCCGCGGCACCCGCGCCAGGCGACGGCCCACGTCCTCACGGGCGACCTCCACGGCCGCCTGGGCCTGGGTCAGCACCCGGCCCGCGGCCAGCCCGAGCAGTCCGACGACGGTCAGCCCACCCCCGAGGGCCACGACGCTGCGCCGGCGGGTCGTCCCGGCTGGCGTCGTGGGTCCGGCCGGGGCCGTGGGTCCGGCACCGTGCTCCCGAGCCTCCCCGCCGGCTCGGGCCGTCAGCCAGGCGAGCACCGACAGACCCGCCAGCGTGCCGACCAGGGTCGGCAGCGCGTCGACGATCCCGGCGCCGGGGCGCGACAGCACCGCGGCCGTGCCGACACCGCCGACGACGGCGAAGGCGACCAGCCCCGGCGTGGGACGGCGCTGGGCCAGCTCGCCCAACAGGGCACACAGCACCGTGAGGGTGAGGCCCATCCCCACGAAGAGCGCGGCCTTGTCGCTGGTGCCGAACGCCGCCACGGCCAGGTCCTTGAGCCAGGCCGGGGTCAGGTCCACGAAGGCCTCGCCGACGGCCAGCACCGGCGAGGGCGTGCCCTCGGTGCCGACGACGCGGGTGAGGAACGCGGCCGTGAGCTCCGCCACGCCGAGGGTGACGGCGCCGGCGGCGACGCCGCTCAGCGGAGCAGCGAGTCGGGAGGCCATGTCGCCAGTGTCGCACCACGGCCCTGGGACGAACCTGACAGGACGGTGACGTGCGCGCAGGTCAGCCCAGGTCGACGACCATGCCCGGCCGCGCGAGCTCCACCTCACCGGGCCAGATCTCCCCGGCCTGGGCCCGGCACACCTCGGGGTCGTTCCAGGAGGGGACATGGGTGAGCATGAGCCGCTGCACCCCACCGGCGTCGACAGCGGCGCGGGCGGCCCGGCGTCCGGTGAGGTGGATGCCCCTGGCCTCGTCGCGGCCCTCGACGAAGGCGGCATCGGCCAGCACCAGGTCGGCATCGGCCATCAGCGGGGTGAGCTCGGGGCAGGCGTCGGTGTCGCCGGTGAAGGCCAGCGTGGCCCCTCGGCACTCCACCCGGAAGCCGTAGGCCTCGACCGGGTGCTCGACCCGGAACGGGGTGACGCGGAACGGCCCGACGACGAAGTCCTGGCGGCAGCGCAGCTCACGGAAGTCGTAGGTCTCCTCGACCGACGACGGTGCGGTGACCCCGTGCGCCCGTGCGAGCCTCGCCCCGGCGCCGGCGGGTGCGTGCACCGGCAGGCGGGTCGAGGCAGGTCCCCCGGGGTGGTGCGTGCGCATGACGTGCAGCCCCGTGAGGTCCAGGCAGTGGTCGGGGTGCAGATGGCTGAGCAGCACGGCGTCCAGCGACATCGGGTCGGCGTGCCGTTGCAGCGGCCCCAGCGCCCCGTTGCCGAGGTCCATGACGACAGCCCACCTGCGGCCTGCGTGCTCGGCCGTGAGCAGGTAGCAGCTGGCCGGACCCTCCCGCCCCGGGAACGACCCTGCGCACCCCACCACTGTCAGGCGCATCACTCCTCCGGCCTCCCGACGAAGGCCCGGCCCACGTGTTCGACCTCGGGGCCCAGGAACCGCCTGGCCAGGGGCGTGAAGCCATGCGGGTCACCGGTCGTGAGGAACTGGTGGGTGGGCTCCCCCTGGGTCTCCGGGCGCAGCTCGTCGGCGTCGGTCAGCACCCGGTAGAGCTCGGCCGCGGTGGCCTCGGCCGAGCTGACCAGCGTGACCTCGTCACCGAGCACGTAGGACAGCGCGGAGGACAGCAACGGGTAGTGCGTGCAGCCCAGGATGAGGGTGTCGATCTCGGCCTCCTGCAGCGGCGAGAGGTAGCCCCGCGCGGTCTCGATGACCTCCGGCCCGCTGGTGACGCCGGCCTCCACGAACTCCACGAACCTGGGGCAGGGTCGGCTCTGCACGTGGACGTGCGGGGGCGCCGCGGCGAACGCGTCGAGGTAGGCCCTCGACTGGTGCGTGGCCAGGGTCGAGATGACCCCGACGCGACCGGTGCGGGTGACCGACATGGCGCGCCGGACCGCGGGGCGGATGACCTCGATCACCGGCACGTCGTAACGCTCGCGGGCGTCGGCGAGCACGGCGGCGGACGCCGAGTTGCAGGCGATGACGAGAGCCTTGACGCCGTGCGAGACCAGCCGGTCCAGGCACTCCAGGGCGTAGCGCCGCACCTCGGCGATCGGACGCGGGCCGTAGGGCGCCCGGGCCGTGTCACCCAGGTAGAGCACGGACTCGTGGGGCAGCTGGTCCAGCACCTCCCGGGCCACGGTGAGGCCACCGAAGCCCGAGTCGAAGATGCCGATCGGAGAGTCCGTCACCTGTGGCAGGCTACGCGGGGTCGCCGGCATCGGCGCGCACGAACGGGTTGGACATCGCGCCGATGCCCTCGACCTCCACCTCGACCCGCTGGCCGGCCTCGACCAGCCCGACCCCCGCCGGGGTGCCGGTGAGGATGACGTCTCCGGGCAGCAGGGTGAACGAGGCGGAGACGTGCTCCACGAGGGCGCCGATGCCGTGCACGAGGTCGGCGGTGGTGCCGTCCTGCCGGACCTCACCGTCGACCCGGCTGACGACGGCGAGGTCGCCCACGTCGAGGTCGGTCTCGATCCACGGGCCGAGCGGGCAGAAGGTGTCCATGCCCTTGGCACGGGCCCACTGTCCGTCGGTGCGCTGCAGGTCGCGGGCCGTGACGTCGTTGGCCACCGTGTAGCCGAAGATGACCGTCGAGGCCTGCTCCGCGGCGACGTCCTTGCACATCCGCCCGATGACGACCGCCAGCTCGGCCTCGTAGGACACCTCGTCGGTGACCGGGGGGATGACGACGGGGTCGTCCGGACCGCACACCGCGGTGTTGGGCACGAGGAACATCATGGGCTCCTCCGGCACCTCACTGCCCATCTCGGCGGCATGGTCGGCGTAGTTGCGCCCGATGCCGACGACCTTGGACCGCGGGATGACCGGCGCCAGCAGCCGCACCTCGTCCACGCGGAAGGTCTGGCCGGTTAGCTCGATCCTGGTGTAGAGCGGGTCGCCGCTGATCTCGGCGATCTTCTCCCCCGCCCCGTCGACCAGCCCGAACATGGGGTCCTCACCCGTGGTGAACCTGCAGATACGCATATGGCCCACACTAGTGCGGTGCACACGACCGACCCGGTGACCTCCACGGTGCTCGAGGAGCACGTATGGCGCGCGCTTGCCGAGGCGCACGCCGACCGCGTCGAGGAGCTCACCGCCGACCGGGTCGCCCGGCGCAGGCGGGGGCTCACGCACCCGGTCGAGGACTTTCTGTTCGACTACTACGGTCACCGGCCCGCGCAGCTGGCGCGCTGGCACCCCGGCGTGGGCGTGGGACTGGCCGGCGGCGACGAGCGGTCGGGCTGGACGGCATACCGCGTGGTGGACGGGGTGGCCGTGGTGGACGTGGCCCGCTTCCTCGAGCGGCGCGGCGCGGCTGTGGACTTCGTGCGGGCGCTGCTGACCGCGACCCTCGACCGGCCGGGGCGCTTCGGCTGCTTCGGCCTGCACGAGTGGGCGATGGTCTACCGGGCCTCCGAGGATGAGGTCCGCCACAGCGGCTGGCCGCTACGCCTGGGCCGGGCCGGCACCGACGCCGTGGTGGAGTCCCACACCCTGGCGTGCTCGCACTTCGACGCCGCGCGCTTCTTCACCACCGATGCGCGGCCCCGCAACGTCCTCTCGCCGACCAGGCAGGACCAGGTGGCTCTCGAGCAGCCAGGGTGCCTGCATGCCGGGATGGACGTCTACAAGTGGTGCTTCAAGCTGGCCCCGGTCGTGCCGAGCGACCTGACGCTGGAGGCCTTCGAGCTGGCCAGGGAGATCCGCGAGCTCGACATGCGGGCCGCGCCCTACGACCTCACCGAGCTCGGCTACCGGCCGCTGCCCATCGAGACGCCCGAGGGCAAGGCGGAGTACGCCGCCACCCAGCGTGGGTTCAGCGGACGTGCCCAGGCGCTGCGCGGCCGGCTGCTCGAGGTTGTGCGGCCGCTCGGGCCCTCGTCCCCTGGGTGATGCCGGCCCAGACGGTCACCTGACCGACCCAGCCAGCCATCTCCCCGGCGCACCGGCCCTCGCGGTCACCCGACCGCCTCACCCGCCAGCAGGTCGGCGGTCGAGACGACGGTCGCGAACTCCCCGTGCAGGTTGGTCGCGGTGACCCGGGCCAGCGTCGCGGCAGGCACGACGTCACCGTCCGGCGCCACGCGGTCGAAGGTGTATGTCGCGTCCAGCACGAAGCGCACCTCGTAGCCCAGGTTGCCGCCCACCCGGGCCGTGGTCTCGCAGCAGTGGTTGGTAGTGATCCCGCAGACCACGATGCTGCTGATCCCCTGGCCCCGCAGCCAGGCGTCCAGGTCGGGGCTGCCGTGGAAGGAGGAGTTCACCGACTTCGTCACCAGCAGGTCCCAGCCCTGCCCGACCACCGGCTGGAGCGCGTTGCCCGGGGATGACGGATGCAGGGGCGACACCGGGTCACCGGAGTCGTGCCGCACGACGACGACCGGCAGGCCGTGGGCGCGCCAGTGCCGGAGCAGGCGGCCGATGTTGGCCTCCGCCGCGGGGTTGTCACGCCGACCCCAGTGGTCCACCGCCCCGAAGCCGGTCTGGACGTCGACGACGACCAGCGCCGCGGAGCCGGCACCGCCCGACGCGTCAGACAAGCCGGTGCATCCAGCCGTGCATGTCCTCGGCACGGCCGTACTGGATGTCGAGCAGGCTTCGGCGCAGACCGGCCGCCACCTCGCCCGCGTCGTCGGCGGGGCCGGTGCGCACCTCCCCGTCAGGCCACACGAGCCGGCCGACCGGGGTGATGACCGCCGCCGTGCCGCAGGCGAAGACCTCGGCCAGGGCGCCGGACGCGGCGTCGGCGCGCCACTCCTCGATGGAGTACCGGCGCTCGGTGACCTGGTGGCCCCGCTCCCGGGCCAGCGTGATGACCGAGTCGCGCGTCACGCCCTCCAGGATCGTCCCGGTGAGCTCGGGGGTGACGATGCTGCCGTCCTCGTAGACGAAGAACAGGTTCATGCCACCGAGCTCCTCGACCCACGTCTGCTCGACGGCGTCGAGGAAGACCACCTGGTCGCACCCGTGGCGCTGCCCCTCGGCCATCGGCATCAGCGAGGCGGCGTAGTTGCCACCGCACTTGGCGGCGCCGGTGCCCCCGGGCGCCGCCCGGGTGTAGTCCTGGGAGAGCCAGATGCTGACCGGCCTGAGCCCGCTGGCGAAGTAGGCACCCGCGGGTGAGGCGATGACGAGGAAGGCCGCCGACCTGCTGGGCCGCACACCGAGACCGACCTCGGTGGCGATCATGAACGGGCGCAGGTAGAGGCTGGTCTCCCCGCCCTCCGCCGAGGGCACCCAGTGCTGGTCGAGCTCCACCAGGGCGCGCAGCGCCTCGAGGAAGACGTCCTCCGGCACCTCCGGCAGCGCCAGCCGGCGGGCACTGCGGGCGAAGCGCTCGGCGTTGCGCTCGGGCCGGAACGTCCAGATCGACCCGTCCTCGTGGCGGTAGGCCTTCATCCCCTCGAAGATCTCCTGGCCGTAGTGGAAGATCGCGGCGGCAGGGTCGACCGACAGGGGACCGTAGGCGCTGACGCGGCCGTCGTGCCAGCCGGCCTCGGCGTCCCAGTCGATGCGGGCCATGTGGTCGGTGAAGACGGAGCCGAAGGCCGGCGCGGCCAGGACCTCGGCCACCCGCTCGGCGGAGGCACGGTCCTCGCGGGGCTCGATCGAGAAGTGGCTCGCCGTCTGCGTCTGCACGTCTGCTCCTTAGGTCCGGCACCGTCGCTGGCACGTCCCAAACTACCCCTTGACGCAGGGGCAGCAGCAGCCCCTCAGTCCCTGCGCCGCGGAGTGTGCACCAGCACCAGGCGCGCGGACTCGACGGGGATGCCGTCCCAGGTGCTCTCCGTCTCCAGCACGGCGCAGGTCATGGTCGGGAAGCCGAGCTCGAAACGGGAGACGGCCGACTGCTCGGAGAGGTCTGCGTCGGCGAGCTCGGCCACCAGCCCCGGCACCCCGGGCGCGTGACCCACCACCGCGACGGTGCGCACCTCCGCCGGCACCTCGGCGAGCACGCGCAGCAGGACCTCGGGCCAGGCGTTGTAGATGCGCTGGTCGTGCCACACCTCGGCCAGGGCCAGCTCCTCGGACTCGGTGGTCATGTGCTCCCAGGTCTGCCGGGTCCGCATCGAGGTCGAGCACAGGACCAGGTCCGGGACCAGCCCCAGGTCCACCAGCCACCGCCCGGCGGCCTCGGCGTCCCCGACACCCCGGGGCAGCAGACGCCTCCCGTGGTCCCCCTGCTCCGCGGGCCCCGACTGCTCGGTCTTGGCGTGCCGGATCAGCACCAAGGTGCGGGGCGCACCGTCGGACGTGCCGGCGCGGTCGAGGCTCATCGCACCGTCATACACCTCACACGCCGTCAGGCAAAGACCACACGCCCGGTCTCCTCGTCCGGGATCCGTTCCAGCAGTGCGTCGAGCACCGCCACACGGTCGAACTGCATCGCGTAGGCCCGGGCGGCAGCCGCGCGCGTGGCACGCTCCGCGGGCGGCAGAGCCAACACCTCGTCCAGGGCCACGGCGATCGCCGCCGGGTCGCCGGGCGGCACGAAGGTGGCGTGCGGCCCCACGGCCTCGCCGACCCCGCCGGTGTCGGTCGTGACGACCGGGCCACCACCGGCCAGCATCTTCTCCGCCAGCGCGATGCCGAAGGTCTCCACGAACTCCGGCCGCGGCTTGGTGGGCAGCACGAACGCGGCGCAACCCGCCATGAGCGCAGGCTTCTCGACGTCCGGGACGTCGTGCAGGAGCTCCACCCGCGCCGCCGCCGGCGAGCGGGCCGCGAGGGCGTGCAGGTGGTCCCGCTCGGGACCGTTGCCCGCGATGACCAGCCGCAGGTCCCGGCACAACGGGCTGGCGGCGAAGCCGGTGACGAGGTCGTCCACCCCCTTGGCGTGCACGAGCCGGGAGAGGAAGAAGACGTAGCCGTCGCGGACCAGGCCCCGCCGCGACAGGACCTGCTCCTGCGCCGCCGGGTCCGCGTGCACGTAGGCGGCGGTGTCGATGGCCGGGTAGGAGACCTCCACCCTGGCGCGGCAGGCCGCGGCGAAGCGGGTGCCGAAGCGAGCGTCGACCTCGGCCGCAGCCTCGACGATGAGGTCGCGGGTGTAGCGCGAGACCGCGACCGGCAGGTCTGCGTCCAGGTAGGAGGCCAGCACATGAGCCGCTGCGCCGAGCCGGTCCTCGGCCACGGCCGTGCGCACGACATGGGTGATGTCGGACCCGACGGCCTCGGCGACGGTGGTCACCCGGACCGGCCGCCCGGTGGACCGTGCCACGCGCAGCGCCTCGCTCACCGCAGTCTGGTGCGGGCTCAGGTAGAGGGACATGCAGACCGTGGGGACCCCGTCGGTGAACAGCTCGACCAGCCTGCCCACCACGCCCGCGAGGTGGCGACCGTCCGGCACGCGGTAGTCCCCCACCGGCTCCGGACGCTCGACGACGATGCCGGGCCCGTAGGGCTCGACGCTCTCGAGCGGCTTCAGCGGCAGCCCTGACCGGGCCAGCCGCTCCAGGGTCCAGGTCACGACCCGCACCTCCGTGAACCCGCGCTGCATCGCGGCCTCGGCCAGGTTGCGTGCCTCGCCGGAGTGTCCACAGATCACCGGGTCGGCCCGCACCACGATGACGAGCCGGCGGCGGTGGCGGGCGCCGTGCAGGTAGGTCGCGCTCATGTCAGAGCCCCTTCCCGAAGGGATGTCGAGGGTGGTCGGGTCCCGGTCGCCCAGGTGGACGGGGCCGGCCCGAGCTCGACCTGCAGGTGACCACCCCGGTGCAGCTCGCGGGCCGGGATCCAGCTGCGGTCCAGGGGTCTGCCCTGCCAGGTCACCGACTGCACGTAGTCCACCGGGCCGTCCGGCCACGCGGGCAGGGCACCGGTGGCGGTCACGACGACGTGGCGCTCCCCCAGCCTGACCCGTGCCTCCTCGACCACCGGTGCGTTGATGAGGTAGACGCCCTGCCCTGCAACGGGGAAGAGCCCGAGGACGGCCCACACCAGCCAGGAGCTCAGCCCGCCCGAGTCGTCGTTGCCCGGCAGCCCGCCACGGCCGGTGCCGAAACGCTGCCGCACCACCGCCTGCACCACCTCCGCGGTGCGGTCCGGACGCCCGACGTAGTGGTAGGCCCACGGCGCGTCCAGGTCGGGCTCGTTGTTGAGCCCCTGGAAGCGCTGCAGCGCGATCCCGTCAGCGAGCTCGGCCGCGTCCGGGTCCGGCCCGGGCTGGCTCACGGGTGCTGCGCCATACCCGAAGAAGCGGTCGAGCAGGCTGGTGAACCGCTCCTCTCCCCCGGCGAGCTCGATGCGCGCTCGCATGTCATGGGTGATCCGGAACGAGTAGTTCCACCGGCCACCCTCGTAGAAGGTCGAGTCGACCAGCAGGCCGGTGGCCGGGTCGAAGGCGTTGGTCCAGCGCTCCGCGAGCCGCTCGCACCGGTCCGCCAGAGCGGCGTCACCGACGCGCCGGGCCACCACGGCCGTGCAGTGGTAGCCGAAGGCCAGGTCCAGGGTGTGCGTCACCGGGTGGGCCACGCCGTGCAGGAGGAAGTCCTCCCCCAGCGACCGTCGCAGGTCGCCGGCCATGAGGGACAGGGCCCACTCCCAGTCGACGCCGGGCAGGTCGAGCCGGCACAGGTCGGCCAGGAACGTGTGGGCCAGCGCGCTGCCCTGCTGCCAGAACCGGTCCGCGCCCTTGGCCATCCGGTAGCCGATCGGGAGGTTGCCCTCCTCCTCGCAGATGGTGAGCAGGGCGTTGGCCAGCTCGACCGCCCGCTCCGGCAGGAGCGCCGTGAGCAGCGGCAGCTGGGTGCGGTGAATGTCCCACATCGTGCAGAGGTCGAACGCGTAGGGACCGTCCGCCGCCCAGGTCGGGCTCTCGTCCCGGGCCAGCGCGGGCTTGACCAGCGAGTGGTAGAGGGCCGTGGCCAGCACGGAGCGCAGTGCCGGGGAGGCGGTCCGCACCCGCACCGCACCGAGGTCGGCCCGCCAGTCCGTGGCCGTCTGCGCCCGGCGCAGGTCGAACACCCCGGTCCTGGCGCCACCCGTGTCCCGTTGGAGGTTGGCCCGGGCCTGGTCGGCGCCGCGCAGCGAGAAGCCGACCCGCACCTCGACGACCCGGCCCGCCTCGGCAGGGCCGTGCCACAGGACGCCGAACGGACGCAGGATGGTGGCCCGGATGTGGTCCAGCTGCAGCGCCGTGCCCCCGTGCACGGCCCGGTGGTCGTGCCAGAGCACCTGCTGCCAGTCGCCGGCGTCGACCTCGACGTGCAGGGCGAGCGGTGTCCCCTCCATGACGACCACGGCCTCGGCACGCCGCTGGTCCAGCGTCTGCACCTGTGCGCGCCGGGGCACGGTCTCTCCGTGCGGGACGGCAAGACCGCCGTGCGAGAGGTCGAGCACCACCCTGGCGTCGTCGTGCTCGGGGAACGTGTAGCGGTGCACGGCCGAGCGGGGGCCGACGGTGACCTCGAGGCGGATGCCTGAGGCCAGGGTGGCGGCGTAGTAGCCCGGCTCCGCGTGCTCGTCGGTGAGCGGCCAGGTGGTGCCCAGACCGTCCAGCGGCTGCACCATCGGGGTGACCCGCACGTAGTTGTAGTAGGCGCGGATGGCGCCGGTGCCGCTCTGGTGGAAGTGGGTGACCCCCGAGGCGACGAGGCGGGGGTGCAGCAGTCGAGGCTCCCCCTCGGTGCTCAGGTCGTAGCGGCCGTAGCCGGTCGGGTAGCCGCCGGCGTAGCTGCAGGCGGAGACCATGCCCAGGGGGTAGGTCGCCCCGGGGTGGGTGTTGCCGACCGGGGGCTTGGGTGACCACCAGGTGGCGGCCAGGCCGGTGGGCACGGGCAGGTCGGCACGCTCGGTGCCGATGAACGGGTCCACGTCCCGCCACACGCAGTCCACCTCCCCTCGTGCGCCCGACCGTCGGGGCGTGCGCTCACGCTAGGGGGAGGCTGTTTCCCCACGGTTTCGCCGACGTGTCGTGGACGTGGCGCATCCCGGGGGGCCGGGTCTCACCCGGTCGCGACCACGTGAGGCAGCTGTCCCCTCTGCCCGTATGCGGTGAGCTGCGCCCGCAGGTAGCGCGCCATCCGGGGGGCGAACGCGCTGGTGCTGCCCGCGGTGTGTGGGCTGACGAGCACACCTGGGGTGCTCCAGAGCGGGTGGTCCGGCGGCAGCGGCTCGGGGTCCGTGACGTCGAGCGCGGCCCGCAGCCTGCCGCCGGCGCACTCCGCGACGAGGGCGTCGGTGTCGACGACCGCACCCCGGCCGACGTTGACGACCAGGGCGTCGTCGGGCAGCAGGGCCAGTGCCGCGGCGTCGACGAGCCTGCGGGTGCCCTCCGTGAGCGGGGTCGCGAGCGCGAGGACGTCGGCCCGCGGCAGCAGCGCGGGCAGCTCGGCGACGCCGTGGACCCGGTCGACCAGGCCGTCCCCGGCGCGTGCGCGGGACGCCACGGCGACCACCTCCGCCTCGCAGGCGCGCAGCCGCGTGGCCAGGGCACGCCCGATGCCGCCGTAGCCGACCACGACGACGGTGCTGTCGGCGACGGAGCGTCGCTGCCGTGGCGCCGCCCACTCCCCGCTCGCCTGGGCCCGGACGAAGTCGGGCAGGTCCCGCTGCGCGGCCAGCAGCAGTGCCAGGGCCAGCTCGGCAGTGGCGGTGTCGTGCACCCCGACGGCGTTGGACAAGGTCACTCCCGGCGGCAGGAAGCGCAGCGCGTGCTCGTGCCCGGCCGAGCTCAGCTGGACAGCACGCAGCCCGGGCAGCTCGGCGAGCCGGGTGACCCACGGGGCCTGGTGGGTCGGCACGACGACCACCTCGACCTCGCCGGCCCGCGGCGGGTCGGTGCGCAGGTCCCAGGGCAGGATCTCCACCCCCTCGACGGGTCCGACGAGCTCGACCAGGGACGGGGGCACGGTCACGACACTCACCCGCCGCAGCCTATGTCCAGGTGCAGGTGGCACGCTGGGGCGATGCACCGACGACGGACATCGCTGCTGGCCGGAGCTGCACTGCTCGCTGTCGCGGCGTGCGGCGCCGAGGAGCCGGAGGCCACGGACCCGGCGCCCACCGAGGTCTCGGCCTCGCCGGAGCCGAGCTCGCAGGACCCTGACGCGGCCACGGTGTCCGCGCCCGAGACCACGACGCAGACGGCCACGCCCACCGCGACCGAGGAGGCTGCGCCGCTGGAGCCGCTCGTCGTCGTCGCCGACTCGCTCGACGTCCCCTGGGGGCTCGCGGTCGTCGAGGACGGCACCGCAGCGCTCGTGGGCGAACGTGACACGGCGCAGGTGTGGCGGGTGCCCCTGGAGGGCGAGCGTGAGCTCGTCGCCACCGTGCCCGGGGTCCGGCCGGACAGCGAGGGCGGCCTGCTCGGCCTCGTCGTCCCCCCGGACGGCGACGGCTCGCAGTTCTTCGTCTACGCCACCACCGCCGAGGACAACCGCGTGCTGCGCATCGACACCTCCGGCGGCGAGCCGCAGGTCGAGGTGGTGCTCGACGGCATACCCAAGGCCGGCAACCACAACGGTGGCCGGCTGGCGTTCGGCCCCGACGGTCACCTCTACGTGAGCACCGGTGACGCCCTGGACGTGGGCCTGGCCCAGCAGCCCGGCTCCCTGGGCGGCAAGATCCTGAGGATCACCGAGGACGGCGACCCTGCGCCGGGCAACCCGGACCCCGACTCACCCGTGTGGTCCCTGGGGCACCGCAACGTCCAGGGGCTGGGGTGGGACTCGCAGGGCCGGATGTGGGCCAGCGAGTTCGGACAGAACGCCCTCGACGAGCTCAACCTCATCGAGCCCGGTGGCAACTACGGCTGGCCCCTCTACGAAGGACCGGGAGGGGACCCGGCCTACGTCGACCCCGTGCTCACCTGGACCACCGACCAGGCCTCCCCCTCGGGGCTGGCGGTCGGCCCGGACGACGCGATCTACGTGGCGGCGCTGCGCGGACAGGCGCTGTGGCGCGTGCAGGTCGACGCCGACGGCGTGGCAGGGGAGCCGGAGCGGCTGCTCACCGACCACGGACGGCTGCGCAGCGTGGTCGTCGACGACGCCGGTGCACTCTGGGTGCTCACGAGCAACACCTTCCGCGGCAGCCCTGCCGAGGACGACGACCGGCTCCTGAGGCTCGACCCGGCGGAGCTGCGCCGCTGACTCCTCGGCTGGGCCGTCCGGGGGTGTCAGGTCCCGTCGTTTCTGACCAGTGCCGTCGTTTCTGACCGGTGCTGCCGTTTCTGACCGGTGCTGTGCTGCAGCGCAGCACCTGTCGGACACCGCAGCACCCGTCGGACACCGCAGCACCGGAGCGGGCCGGCTGCACGGAGGCCGGGACAGGGCAGCTCTCGGCGGGTGGCGGTCAGGAGACGCCGAGCCGCTCCAGGATGAGGGCACGCGCCTTGGCCGCGTCGGCCTGGCCGCGCATCTCCTTCATCACCTGGCCGATCAGGGCACCGGCGGCCTGCACCTTGCCGTCACGGATCTTGTCGGCCACGTCGGGGTGGGCAGCGATGACCTTGTCCACCGCCGCCTCCAGCGCCCCGTCGTCCTGGACCAGCTCCAGGCCACGGGCGTCGGCGACCTCGGCCGGGCCGCCCTCGCCGGCGAGCACGCCCTCGAGCACCTGCCTGGCCATCGAGTCGTTGAGACGGCCATCGCGGACCAGCCCGTCCAGCTCGGCGACGTGCGCGGGCGTGACGCCCATGGCCGTCACCTCGACCCCCTCGCTGTTGGCCCTGCGGGCCAGCTCGCCGGTCCACCACTTGCGGGCCGCCGCGGGCGTGGCTCCCGCTGCCACCGTGTCCTCGATGACCTCCAGCGCCCCCGCGTTGACGACGTCGCGCATCTCCAGGTCGGAGTAGCCCCAGTCGGCCTGCAGCCGCTTGCGGCGCTCCTGCGGCGGCTCGGGCAGCGTCGCCCGCAGGCGCTCGACGTCCTCACGGGTCGGTGCCACCGGCACCAGGTCCGGCTCGGGGAAGTAGCGGTAGTCGTCGGCGTCGGACTTCGGGCGGCCCGAGGTCGTCACTCCGGTGTCCTCGTGCCAGTGCCGGGTCTCCTGCGTGATCGGCGACCCGGAGTCGAGCACGGCGGCGTGCCGGGTGATCTCGTAGCGCACGGCACGTTCGACCGAGCGCAGGGAGTTGACGTTCTTGGTCTCGGTGCGGGTGCCCAGGGGCACGGCCGCCTGCTCCACGGAGGCCGGGTCGTCCGAGACCTTCGCGCGCAGTGACACGTTGGCGTCGCAGCGCATCGAGCCCTGCTCCATCCGCACGTCGGAGACCCCGAGGGCCTTGAGCAGGTCGCGCAACGCCGAGACGTACGCCTTGGCGATCTCCGGCGCACGCTCCCCCGCCCCGGTGAGCGGCGTGGTGACGATCTCGATGAGCGGGATGCCGGCACGGTTGTAGTCGACCAGCGAGTAGTCGGCGCCGTGGATACGACCGGTGGAGCCGCCGACGTGCAGCGATTTGCCGGTGTCCTCCTCCATGTGGGCGCGCTCGATGCCGACCCGGAAGACCTCGGTGCCACCGGCGCCGTCATCGTGCTCCACGTCCAGGTAGCCGCCGAACGCGATCGGCTCGTCGTACTGGCTGGTCTGGAAGTTCTTGGGCATGTCCGGGTAGAAGTAGTTCTTGCGCGCGAAGCGGCACCACGACGCGATCTCGCAGTTCAGCGCCAGGCCGATCCTGATCGCCGACTCGACGGCTGCGTGGTTGACCACCGGCAGCGCACCGGGCAGGCCCAGGCACACCGGGCACACCTGGGTGTTGGGCTCGGCGCCGAACTCGGTGGCGCACCCGCAGAACATCTTGGTGGCGGTGTTGAGCTCGACGTGCACCTCCAGGCCCATCACCGGGTCGAAGCGGCGCATCACCTCCTCGAAGGGTACGACCGTCTCCGCGGTCCTGGTCCGTGTGCTCATGCCGGCACCTCCTGCGACTCGACGGTGGGGGCCCGGTCCAGGACCGGCCCGCCCCAGGCCGTGTGGAGCCGCTCCTCCAGGGCCGCGGCCACGGCATACAGCCGCTGGTCCTCGGTCGCGGGCGCGAGCACCTGCAGGCCGACCGGCAACCCGTCCTCGTCGGCCACGCCCACCGGCAGCGACAGGCCCGGGACGCCGGCGAGGTTGGCGGGGATGGTGGCGATGTCGTTGAGGTACATCGTCATCGGGTCCTCGGTCTGGTCGCCGATCCGGAAGGCAGTCGTCGGCGCCGTCGGGCTCACCAGCACGTCGGCCTGCGAGAACGCGGCCTCGAAGTCGCGGGCGATGAGGGTGCGCACCTTCTGCGCCTGGCCGTAGTAGGCGTCGTAGTAGCCGCTGGACAGGGCGTAGGTGCCCAGGATGATGCGGCGCTTGACCTCGTCACCGAAGCCCGCGTCGCGGCTGGCCCCCATGACCTGCTCGGCACTCGGACTGTCGACGCCGTCCGGCCCGACCCGCAGGCCGTAGCGCATGGCGTCGTAGCGGGCCAGGTTGGAGGAGGCCTCGCTGGGCAGGATGAGGTAGTAGGCGGCCATGGCGTAGCGGAAGTGCGGGCAGGAGACCTCGACGACCTCGGCCCCGAGGGCCTTCAGCTCCTCCACCGCCTCCTCGAAGCGGGCCAGCACACCGGCCTGGAAGCCCTCGCCGGAGATCTCGCGCACGACGCCGACCCTGAGCCCGGTGAGGTCACGGGTGGCCGACGCCTCCAGCACCGGCGGCACGGGGGCGTCGATGGACGTGGAGTCCATCGGGTCGTGCCCGGCGACGACCTCGTGCAGCAGCGCCGCGTCGGCCACCGTCCGGGCACAGGGACCGATCTGGTCCAGGGAGGAGGCCAGTGCGATCACCCCGTAGCGCGATACCCCGCCGTACGTCGGCTTGGTGCCGACGGTGCCGGTGACCGCGGCGGGCTGGCGGATCGAGCCACCGGTGTCGGAGCCGATCGCCAGCGGTGCCAGGTATGCCGCCACGGCCGCCGAGCTGCCGCCACCGGACCCTCCGGGGATGCGCTCGAGGTCCCACGGGTTGCGCGTGGGGCCGTAGGCCGAGTGCTCGGTCGAGGAGCCCATTGCGAACTCGTCCATGTTGGTCTTGCCGAGGATCGGCATGCGCGCCTCCTTGAGGCGGGTCACGATCGTCGCGTCGTAGGGCGGCACCCAGCCCTCGAGCATCCGCGACCCGGCGGTCGTCGGGATGCCGACGGTGCAGGCGATGTCCTTGACCGCCACCGGCACACCGGCCAGCCGGGGCAGGCTCTCCCCCGCGGCACGTGCGGCGTCCACGGCACGTGCCGTCGCCAGGGCACCCTCGGTGTCGACCTGCAGGTAGGCGTTGAGCACCGGGTTGAGCCGCTCGATGCGGTCCAGGTGCGCCTGGGTCAGGGCCTCGGAGGTGAAGTCGCCGGCGGCCAGGCCCTCGGCCATCCGGGCAGCGGTGAGCCGCGTGAGGTCGGTCATGGGATCAGTCCTCGTCCAGGATGCGGGGCACGGCGAAGCGCTGCTCCTGCGCCATCGGCGCAGCCGCCAGAGCCTGCTCGACGGCCAGGCTGGGGCGCACCTCGTCCGGGCGGGTCACGTTGGTCAGCGGCAGCGGGTGCGACGTCGGGGGCACGTCGGCGGCCGCGACCTCGTTGACCTGGCCGACCCAGCCGACGATCTGGTCGAGCTGGCCGGCCAGCCGGTCGAGCTCAGCCTCCGAGAGCTGGATGCGGGCGAGCATGGCCACGTGCGCGACGTCGTCGCGGGACAGTGCGGACATGCGGGCCAGTGTATGCGGCGCTCACCGCTGCCCTGGTCGCCGCTCAGGCAGAGAGCCGTTCCCGCACGAGGGAGGGGTCGGGGTTGGTGAACGGCAGACCGTCGATGACCACGGTCGGCACGACCTCGTTGCCGTCGTTGACGCTGCGCACGAAGGCTGCGGCCTCGTCGTCCTGCCAGATGTTCACCCAGTGCGCGTCGTCGGCCAGCCCGCCGAGACCGGAGCGCAGCCGGCCGCAGAAGCCACAGCCGGGGCGCCAGTAGACGACGACGGGACGATCCTGCTCAGGCATGGCCATGACCTCTCGATGACGCGGTGTGCGGCCGCCCTTCCACGGGGAGGACGACCAGGAGAACGCAGCAGCAGCCAGCAGCACCAGGGCCGCGAGGGGCCACTGGCCCTCCAGGGCGATCGACGATGCGGCATACAGGCCGAACACCGCGACGACGACCCACAGGTAGCGCTGCACCGGCCCACGGTACCCCTGCTTCCTGCACGTCGGGGCTGCGCGCCGTCAGTGGTCGGTGCGGCCGGCGGGCGGGGCCACCGGACCGGCGCCGGACCCGCCGGGCGGGAGCACCACGAACTGGCCCATCATCCCCTGGTCCTCGTGGCGCAGGAGGTGGCAGTGGTACATGTTCGGCACCTCCGGGTCGACGTGCTCGGGCAGGGTGACGAGCATCCGCACCGGCTGCCCCGCCGGCAGGAAGACCGTGTCCTTCAGGCCCGCCAGCTCCGGCCCCGCAGCACGGCCGCCGACCGTCAGCACCCGCATCTGCACCCCGTGCACGTGGAAGTGGTGCGGCTCACCGTCACTGTTGAGGACCTCCCACACCTCGGTCTCACCGGCCGTGACGACCTCGTCCACGCGGTCCGTGTCCATGACGGCGCCGTTGATCGTGCGGCCCTGCAGCCTGAAGGTGCGGGTGCGCACAGCCTCCGCCTCCGCCGCGGCCAGGTCCGGGGCGTCCGAGCCGAGCCTGTCGGGCACCTCGGGTGAGGGCTCGAGCGTGGGCCGTGCCCGCAGCTGCACCACGTCGAGGGTGTCGCCACCACCGCTGAACCGTGCGCTCATCGCGCTGACGCCCAAATCGGGCGGGTGGCTGCGCAGCACACGGGTCTCACCCGGGGTCATGGTGACCACGACCTCGGCGCGCTCCCCTGGTGACAGCTGCACGCGGCTCGTGCGGTGGGGAGCCGGCAGCAGCCCGCCGTCACCGGCGACCTGGGTGAGGACGGACCCGTCGTCCAGCCCGAAGTCGTAGGTGCGCTGCACCGACGCGTTGAGCAGCCGCAGCCGCACCCGCTCGGTGGACACCACGGCATACGGCCCGGGCGTGCCGTTGACCAGGACGGTGTCGCCCGGGTCGGCACCCGTGCGCAGTCGACCGTCCTGCTCCAGCGTGACGTCCTGCACGATGACCGGCAGGTCGTCGACGCCGTAGTCACCGGGCAGGTCCAGCGCCTGCTCGACCGGGTCGTCGACGATGAACATGCCCACCATCCCCTGGGCGACCTGCTCGGCCGTCTTCCCGTGCGGGTGGGGGCGGTACCACAGCGTCGCGGCCGGCTGGTCGACCGTCCAGCTCGGTGACCACAGCCCGCCAGGAGCCACCGGCCGGTGCGGCCCCGCCGTCCACGGAGGACGGGAGCTCCATCCCGTGCCAGTGCACCGTGGTGGCCTCGTCCAGCCCGTTGCGGACGTGGACCACGACCTCCTCACCCCGCTGCGCCCGCAGCGTGGGCCCCAGGTGGCCACCCTGGAAGCCGCGGGTGCGGGTCGGGGACGCGCCCCCGAGGTCGCCCTCACCCTCAGCGGCCGTGAGCTGGAACACCCGGCGCCCCTGCGGGTCGGTCTCGGCCGCCGCCAGAGGCGGGACCTGCAGGGCCCGGTCGAAGGCGACCCGTCCCGCGGTGTCCACCCCCTGGGCCAGCAGGACGACGAGGAAGCCGCGCCGGGAGGCTCCTGGCCCACCGCGGCTCGGCGCGTCCTCGGGGGGACGGTGGGTGAGGCGGACGTGTGCTGGCCATGATGGAGCTCCTCGGGACGGCGGACGGACTCGTCCGCCGTGCCCGCCCCATCCAGCCCTGCGAGCGGTTCTGGGGGTGCGGCCAGGGTCGCACTCAGGGGTGGTTCAGGGAGCCCCCTGAACCCTGCCCGCCTCGGGGCTTCAGCCCTGCGGGTCGCCCGTCTCGAGCAGCCGGCGGAACGCCGCCTCGTCGAGGACCGTCAGGCCGAGCTCCTCGGCCTTGGCGGCCTTGGAGCCTGCGTTGGCACCGACGACGACGAAGTCGGTCTTCTTGGACACCGAGCCGGCGGCCTTGCCGCCACGGGCGATGATCGCCTCCTTCGACTCGTCGCGGCTGAAGCCCTCCAGCGACCCGCTCACCACGACGGTCCGGCCCTCCAGGGTCCGCTCGACAGAGGTGTCGCGCTCGTCGGCCATCCGCACCCCGTCGGCCGCCCAGCGCTCGACGATCGCGCGGTGCCAGTCGACTGCGAACCAGTCCTTGACCGACTCGGCGATGACCTGCCCGACACCCTCGGTGGCAGCCAGCGCCTCCGTGTCGGCCGCCCGGATCGCCTCCACCGAGCCGAACTCGGTGGCCAGCGCGCGCGCTGCGGTCGGCCCGACGTGGCGGATCGACAAGCCCACGAGCACACGCCACAACGGCTGGGACTTCGCCTGGTGCAGGTGCTCCACGAGCTTGAGGCCGTTGGCCGAGAGCACCCGCCCGTCCACGACGGCCTCCGGCGGGTCCGACCTCTTCGCGGCGCGCGTGTAGAGCGGCACCCTCCTGATGTCGTCGGCGGTCAGCGAGAAGAGGGTCGACTCGTCGGTGACGACGCCGGCGTCCAGGAGAGCCTGCACGCCCTCCCAGCCCAGCGCCTCGATGTCGAAAGCACCACGGCCCGCCAGCGAGAACAGACGTTCGCGCAGCTGGGCGGGGCAGGCCCGGGAGTTGGGGCAGCGGATGTCCTTGTCGCCCTCGCGCTCCGGGCGCAGCGGCGTGCCGCAGGAGGGGCACTCGGTCGGCATCGCGAACGCGCGCTCGGAGCCGTCCCGCAGGTCGACCACCGGCCCGAGGATCTCGGGGATCACGTCACCGGCCTTGCGCAGCACCACGGTGTCGCCGATCAGCACCCCCTTGCGCACCACCTCGGAGGCGTTGTGCAGCGTCGCCATCTCCACCGTCGACCCGGCGACGACGACCGGCTCCATGACCCCGTAGGGGGTGACCCGTCCCGTGCGGCCCACGTTGACCCGGATGTCGAGGAGCGTGGTGGTGACCTCCTCGGGCGGGAACTTGTAGGCGACCGCCCAGCGCGGTGCCCGGGACGTAGAGCCCAGCGCCCGCTGCACCGGGACCTCGTCGACCTTGACCACCACCCCGTCGACCTCGTGCTCGACGTCGTGGCGGTGCTCGCCGACATGGGCGACGAGCTCCTGCACGGCCTTCATGTCCCGCAGGACCTTCGCGTGCGCCGACACCGGCAGCCCCCAGGCACGCAGCACGTCGTAGGCCTGGGACTGGCGCGAGATCTCGAAACCGCTGCGCGCCCCGATGCCGTGCACCAGCATGCGCAGCGGCCGGGAGGCGCTGACCCGGGGGTCCTTCTGCCGCAAGGAGCCGGCCGCGGCGTTGCGCGGGTTGGCGAACGGCGGTTTCCCGGCCTCGACGAGCGAGGCGTTCAGCTCCGCGAAGGCCTCGATCGGGAAGAACACCTCCCCGCGCACCTCGACCACGTGCGGCACCGGGACCTCGGCGTCGCCCTGCTCCTCGGGGGCCGCCAGCTGGTGCGGGACACCGTCGATGGTGCGCACGTTGAGGGTGACGTCCTCGCCGGTCCTCCCGTCTCCCCGGGTGCCCGCCCGGACCAGCCGGCCGTCCTCGTAGAGCAGGTTGACCGCCAGCCCGTCGATCTTCAGCTCGCACAGGTAGTGCACCTCGGCGCCCCCCGCCTCGCGCTCCACCCGGTCGGCCCAGGCCTGCAGCTCCTCCGGGCTGAACGCGTTGTCCAGGCTGAGCATCCGCTCCAGGTGGTCGACGGGGGTGAACTCCGTGGAGAACGTGCCGCCCACCTGCTGGGTCGGGCTGTCCGGCGTGCGCAGGGACGGGTGCTGCGTCTCGAGCTCCTCCAGCCGGCGGACGAGCGCGTCGAACTCACCGTCGGAGATGACCGGGGCGTCCCGGACGTAGTAGGCGAACTGGTGCTCGCGGATCTCCTCCGCCAGCTCCGTCCACGCGTGCCGGACGTCGTCGGGGACCTGGGTCTCGGCGGGCTCGCTCACCCCGTCATTGTGGCGCACGGGTGCGACGGACCCGGGGTGAGACCACCGGTGCCCGGCCGATCAGCAGCGACGCCGCGATGACGACGCCGGCACCGAGCAGGACGACCGGCCCGACGCTCTCGCCCAGCACCAGCACGCCGAGGGCCACGGACACGATCGGGATGAGGTAGGTGACGCTGACGGCGACCGTGGGGCCGGCCGCGCGCACCACGTCATACTGCATCGACTGCGCGATCCCCGTGCCCAGCACGCCCAGCAGGACCACGGCCAGCACCGGCACCAGCGCGTCCGTGGAGGTGTGCAGCGACCAGGGGGAGGCGCCCGCCTGTGGCGACAGCCACCACCAGAGGGTGAGCAGCAGCGGCATCTGCACGGTCGCGACGAGGATCTGCGCGGTGGGCATGGACAGCCCCCCGGGGTCGGCGCCGCGCAGGAACCTGCGCACGTAGGTCCACCCCAGCCCGTAGCTCGCCGACGCCGTCAGCACCATGGCGAAGCCGACCGGGTCCGGTCCCCTCTCCAGCGACCAGGGCTGCAGGATGAGGAGCACACCCACGAAGCCGATGCCCACGCCGGCCAGCCGTCGGCGGCCCACCGGCTCCGCGCGCAGCAGCATCATCGAGAACGCCACCGTCGCGATGGGTGTCACGGCGTTGGCGATGCCGGCGATGAGCGAGTCGACCCGCTCCTCCCCGACGGCGAACAACGTCCAGGGCAACGAGCACAGCAGGGTGCCGGTGACCAGCAGGTGGCCCCAGGTGCGCGTGCTGCGCGGCAGGCGGCCACCCGCCATCCGCAGCAGCGGCAGCAGCACGACCACGGCACACAGCACCCGCAGGGTGGCCACCTGGACACCGGACATGGCCTCCAGCCCGACCTTCATGAGCAGGTAGCTGGACCCCCAGATGAGCGCCAGCGACAGGAACTTCACCTGCCACGGCACCCGGGTGGGGCTCACCCGGCGGCGCTCTCGGCCAGGTCGCCGGCCAGCCGGACGGTGGCCTCGGTCAGCGCACGGGCGCTCCGGGGGGTGGCACCGGCGAGCCCACAGGCAGGGGTGACCGTGACGTCCGCCAGGTCCCTTCGCGGCAGGCCCACCTCACCCCAGCGGGCGACGAGGTCGTCGTGCGGTCCGCGGTATGCGGTGGGGTCGCCGTCGGCCGGCACGAGTCCCGCCCACAGGGCCGTGCCGGCCTCGACGGCGACGGCCAGGGACTCCCACGCGCGGGCCCCCAGGGCGGTGACGTCGAGGGACAGCGCGTCCGGGCGGGCGTCGCGCAGCACCGGCACCGGTGGCGGCGCAGCACAGTAGTGCACCACGGTGCGGGCGGCCCCACCGGACACAGCACCGTCGAGCACCTGACGCAGGGCGGCCACCGCCTCCGCCGCCTCGGGTGCGCGCAGCACGCGGTAGCCCGACTCCGAGCGCACCCGGCCGAGCAGCACCGTGCCCAGGCTCGGCTCGTCGACCTGGAGCACGACCTCGGCCCCCGGCACCAGCCGGCGCACCTCCCCTACGTGCCCGGCGACACCCTCGGCGAGCGAGGCACACAGGTCACGGGTGGCACCGGCGTCGGAGAGCACGCGGTCGCCCAGCGGCAGCCAGAGCTCGGAGGCCAGCGTCCACGGGCCGCCGACCTGCACCTTGAGAGGTCCGGACCAGCCGTCGTAGGCCTCCGCGAGCTCGTCGAGGTCATGGCGCCAGAAGGAGGCGGTGCGCTCGGCATCTCGTCCCGGACGGTCCACCAGCCGCCAGCCCTGCGGCTGGAGGTCCACCGCCAGGTCGACGAGCAGGCGCGTCGCGCGCCCGACCATGTCGGCACCGGGCCCCCGCGCCGGCAGCTCAGGCAGGTAGGGCAGCCCCGTGACCCCCTCGGCGCTGGCCTCACCCAGCACGTCCCGCACGACGCGGACCGCCTCACGCACGTCCGTCCCGGGCCACGACCCGATCCCGCTCACACCGACCATGGGCACAGTCTGCGGCATCCCCCACCCCCGCGTTGCCAGGGAGATCCCGACGCCCATCCCGCGTTGCCAGGGAGATCCCGACGCCCATCCCGCGTTGCCAGGGAGATCCCGGGAGTCGGAGACGAAGGACAGGACCTACAAGTGAAGCGCCACGCCGGCCGGCGGACTGCCTGCCAGCGGCTGTTCGGGAAGTGCAGACTCCCTGGCAACGTCTGCTCCAGCGTCGCAAACCCCCTCGCAACGGCTGTCGTGGGGGTGCAAACCCCCTGGCAACGGTCACTGGTCGCGGACGAGCAGCACCTCGCGGAGACGCTCGGTGTCGTCGTCCCCCCACCCCTGCGGCTGCAGCACCGCGGCCCAGCCGTTCGCAGGGTCCGCGCCGTACTGGTGGCCGTGGCCCGGGGGCACCCCCTCGGCGAGCGCCAGGTCCGCGGCGACCTGCAGGAACGTCACGAAGGGGAACCAGCGGGTGCTGGGCAGCACGTCGTAGCCCCGCTCCTCCTCCAGCCAGTCGGGCTTGCGCACCGCCAGGGAGAAGTCGAACCAGACGACAGGATCCGAGGGGTGCTGGAGGTAGACCACGCGGGTGTCTCCCCACTCCCCCGTCGGACGCCCGAGGTCGTCGGGCCGGGCGGCGAAGCGCACCGTCCGTCCCTCCTCGTAGACGGGCAGCCACTCCGGTGACCCGGGGTCGCGGTTGTCGACGTACTCCCGCCACAGGTCGCTCATGAAGGGCGGTCCCACGAAGAGGGCCCCGTCGATGCGGGCACGCATGTCGGCGGCGCTGCCGAACGGTGTCTCGCCGCCGAAGGACCCCAGGCTCTCGCCGGCGACGACGAGCAGCGGTCGCTCGTCCTGTGGCAGCTGCTCCCACCGGGCGTAGACGGCCTCGAACAGCGCACGGCCGGCCGCACGGGCACGGCCCTGGTCGATGAGGAAGGACAGCGGGCTGGGCAGGTAGGAGTACTGCATGCTGACCTGCGCGGTGTCACCGTTGTAGAGGTACTCCAGGGCGACGGCCGAGTTCTCGTTGACCCATCCCGTGCCTGTGGTGGTCACGACGGACAGCACCGCACGGTCGAAGCCGCCCGCCCGCTCCAGGTCGTCGACGGCGAGCTCCGCCGTGCTTTCGATGTCGTCGGCGGAGGCGATGCCGGCATAGGCCCGCACGGGCTGGCTCGCCGGCCTGCCGCTGAATGCCTCGAGGTCGTCCACGCTGGTGGCCCCCGCCATGAACCTGCGTCCCTGACGCCCCAGTGACTCCCAGGTCACGAGTGACTCAGGGCTGCCGGAGACCTCCGCGGCGGCCGGCTGCGGCGTGTCCGGCTCGAGCTCGCCGTTGACCTGGGCAAACGACGCGTCGAGAGCACGCACCGCGTTGTCGATGACGACCCCGTTGAGGATGCCGAACGTGAGGGCCAGCACCGCCACGGCGGCGATGAGCGCCGACACCCGTCGCGGGACGACCCGGGAGACGACGCGGTCCAGCCGGCGGTAGACCCACCGCAACACGCGCGCCAGCGCGACGACCAGCACGAAGACCAGCAGCGCCACGGCGATGACCACGAACGGGTGGGCCCAGCCGACCAGCTCGACACCCATCAGCTCTCGCAGCTCGCGCTGCCAGGCCCGGTGTCTCACCAGCACGAGGACGGTGCCGACCGACGCGATGAGGGCGACCGCCAGCGCGACCGGCCGCGAGGCCTCCCCGGGTGCCGGCCGTTCCAGGAAGAAGCGCCAGGCACGGACGACCACCAGCCCCAGCGCATAGCCGAACGCGGCGGAGGCACCGCCGATGACGCCCTGGAAGAAGCCGGAGCGCGGCATCAGCGACGGGGTCAGTGAGAGCCAGAAGAAGAGGACCGCCAGGCTGAGCGCGACCAGCGTCGTGACCGTCGGTGACCAGGCGGGGGACGGCCCGGTGTCCCGCTGTTCCGGAGATGCGTCGGCGCCGCGTGAGCCCTCGTCATCACCCATGTCAACAGCGTAGTCCCGCAAAGCCGTCGACAGGAGCGCCCACGTCTGTGGTGAAGCCCACCTCGTCGTGGCAGGCTCGCAGTGGCACAGTGGGGAGATGGACCACCGGCACAGCGTGGCTCGCCCCCCCGGTGCCCGACGTGCTGCGACCGTTCGTCGACCCGTCCGGGCGTCTCGTCCAGGTGCCCCGCCGCGAGGAGAGACGGGTCGCCGCTCTCAGCTGGGTCGCGCACTCCCTCCCGCACGGTCTCGAGCTCTCCGAGGTGGAGCTCAACAGCCTGCTGCGCGAGTTCCACGACGACGTGGCGATGCTGCGGCGCTACCTGGTCGACGACGCCCTGGTCGAGCGCCCCGAGGCGGGGCGCTACCGCATACCGCCGCAGGACCGGGACCACGCGACACCGGCGGGCTGACCCGGGCACCCGACCGGGGTGACGGCCCTCACCGCCCGGGAGGCTCCTCGGTGGACGGGCCGACGTGCTCGTCGAGCCAGGCGTCGATGTCCTCGGTCTCCCGCCAGAGGGCGACGACCCGTCGCAGCGCCTCTCGCGTGCGCAGCCAGCCGTGCTCGGGCCAGGCCCGCGACAGTGTGAGGCCCTTGTGCCGCAGCAGGTCGACCCTAGGGTGGTCACGAGGGTAGCCACGCGGCGCCGTCGCCAGCGCGCTACCGCCCACGTCGGCGCCGGCGTCCCTGGCCTGCGCGACCAGGCCGGCCAGCACGGGGCCGCTGGTGTCGTCGGCGACGGCGACGCGGAAGCGCTCCAGCTGGTCACGGCTCATCTGGTAGTAGCCCGATGCCGCGAGCAGTCCGTCACCGCTGACCGCGGTGTAGTAGGCGGCCGCCCGGGAGCCGACCACCGCCCCCGCGTGCAGCTTGTAGGGCGAGGTGTCGGCGGAGAAGCGCACGTCACGGTGCGGACGGAAGACCTTGCCGTCCCCGAACTCCGCGGCCACCTCACCGAGCAGACGCTCCAGGGGCTCGCGGATGTCCCGCTCGTAGACGTCGCGGTGGGCGTCGAAGAAGGCCTTGCTGTTGTCGGCCTCGAGCTCGTGCCAGAACGACACCGCGCGCGGACCGAACCCGGTGAACCGACCCAGGACGGTGGTCACGAGGGGGCCCGCCCTGCGGACACCTGACGGCGGTCGGCGGTGGCGATGGTCGCCGACCCGACGACGCGCGACCCGTGGTAGAGCACCACCGACTGGCCGGGGGCGACCCCCCGGATCCGCTCCTCGAGGTGCACCTCGAGCGTCCCGGCCTCGCCGTCGGCCCACGCCCGTGCGGCATACTCCTGGCCGTGCGCCCGCACCTGTGCGCCGACCTCGACGACCCCCTGGGGGGCCGGACCGCACCAGCGGGCGTGGTCCCCGACGATACGGTCGACACCGAGCAGCTCCTGGGCACCCACGACCACGGTGTTGGTGCGGGTGTCGGTGCGCACGACATACCGCTTCGTGCCGTCGGCCGGCGGGACCGTGAGGCCCACACCCCGTCGCTGTCCGACCGTGTAGCCGAAGGCGCCCCGGTGCTCACCGAGCACCTGCCCCTCGGTGTCGACGACGGGCCCCGGCTGCTCGCCGAGCCGGCGCTGCAGCCAGCCACGGGTGTCTCCGTCGGGGATGAAACAGATGTCGTGGCTGTCCGGCTTCCTGGCCACCGAGAAGCCGCGCTGCGCCGCCTCCGCGCGGATGTCGGGCTTGGTCGTGTCGCCGAGAGGGAAGAAGCTGCGCCCGAGCTGCTCCGCGTCGAGCACCCCGAGCACGTAGGACTGGTCCTTGGCCGGGTCGACGGCGCGGTGCAGCTCCCGACGTGTCCCGCCGGGGGCGGCGGAGTCGGCCACCTCGCGGACCTGGGCGTAGTGACCGGTCGCGACGGCGTCGAAGCCCAGTGCCAGCGCCTTGTCGAGGAGGGCGGCGAACTTGATCTTCTCGTTGCAGCGCAGGCACGGGTTGGGGGTCCGGCCTGCGGCGTACTCGGCGACGAAGTCGTCCACGACGTCGGCCTTGAAGCGCTCGGCCATGTCCCAGACGTAGAACGGGATGCCGAGGCGGTCGGCGACCCGGCGCGCATCCCCCGCGTCCTCGAGCGTGCAGCAGCCGCGAGCACTCTCCCGCAGGGTGGCCGCCGACTGGGACAGCGCGAGGTGGACACCCACCACCTCGTGCCCGGACTCCAGCATCCGAGCGGCGGCGACCGCCGAGTCGACCCCGCCGCTCATGGCGGCGACGACGCGCATCAGCCCACCCTCGCGGTGGCCTGACGGGCACGCCGGGCACGGTCCAGCGCTCCGGGGAGGGCGGCCAGGAAGGCGTCGACGTCGGCCTCGCTGGAGGTGTGGCCGAGCGAGAGCCGCAGTGCGCCACGTGCATCCGCCTCGGACACGCCCATCGCCAGCAGGACGTGGCTCGGTCGGGGCACCCCGGCCTGGCAGGCGGACCCCGTGGAGCACTCGACCCCTGCCGCGTCCAGCAGGTAGAGGAGGGAGTCGCCGTCGCAGTCGGGCAGGCGCAGGTGGGCGTTGCCGGGCAGGCGGTGTATGCCGTCGCCGGGCTGCCAGTGACCGCTGACGGTGACCGTGGGGTCGACCGCGAGCGCACCTCGGATGAGCCGGTCCCGCAGGGCGGTCATGTGCTCGGCGTGGACGGCCTGGTGGGTGACCGCGTGGCGCACGGCGACGGCCAGCCCGGCGATGCCGGGCACGTCCAGCGTGCCGCTGCGGATCTGCCGCTCCTGCCCCCCTCCGTGGGTCAGCGGCACAGGGTCCTGGTCGCGTCCGGCGACGAGGACGCCGACGCCGAGGGGGCCACCGACCTTGTGGCCGGTGAGCGTGACGAGGTCGACCGGCACCTCACCCAGGGGCAGGGGCACCTGCCCCAGCGCCTGCACCGCGTCGGTGTGGAACGGCACGCCGTGCTCCCGGGCCACGGCCGCCAGCTCGGCGACCGGCTGCACGGTGCCCACCTCGTTGTTGGCCCACATCACGGACACGAGCGCCGCCGACGAGGGGTCGGCCGCCAGGGCGGCGCGCAGGACGGAAGGGCTCACGACACCGTGCTCGTCGGGCTCGAGCCAGGTCACGTCGGCCTGGCCGGTGCTGACCAGGTGGTCCACGGGGTCCAGGACGGCGTGGTGCTCGACCGCCGACACGACCAGCCGACGACGGGTGGGGTCGTCGCCGTGGCGACGCCAGAAGGTGCCCTTCACGGCGAGGTTGTCCGACTCCGTGCCGCCGGAGGTGAAGATGACCTGGGAGGGGCGCACGCCCAGGTCCTCCGCGATGGACTCGCGGGACTCCTCGACGGTGCGGCGGGCCTGCCGGCCGGAGGTGTGCAGCGAGCTGGCGTTGCCGACCTGCCGCATGGTGGCGGTCACCACCTCGACGACCTCCTCCAGGATCGGGGTCGTCGCCGCGTGGTCGAGATAGGCAGTCACTCCACAGGATTCTACGGCGCCCTGCGGGACCGGCGGTCCGCGGCCGCCCCGGGGGTGGCGGTCCACCCCCGGAGCAGGGCTCAGCTGCCGCTGATCGTGTCCGCGGCCTGGGACAGCACCTGGAAGAGGTCGCCGACGACGCCGAAGTCGACCATCTCGAAGATCGGCGCCTCGGGGTCCTTGTTCACCGCCACGATCGTCTTGCTCGTCTGCATGCCGGCACGGTGCTGGATCGCCCCGGAGATGCCGGCGGCCACGTAGAGCTGCGGGGACACCGAGACACCGGTCTGTCCGACCTGGCTGGAGTGCGGGTACCACCCGGCGTCCACCGCTGCGCGGGACGCGCCGACCGCCGCACCGAGGGTGTCGGCGAAGGTCTCCACGGGACCGAAGTCACCGCCGGTGCCGCGGCCACCGGAGACCACGATGGCCGCCTCGCTGAGGGCCGGGCGGCCGGTCTGCTGCTTCGCGGAGCGCTCGACGATGCGCGCGGTGCGGGCTGCGTCGGAGACGGTGACCTCGACGACCTCGTCGGCCAGCTCTGCCGGCGCCTCCTCGGCGGCGATCGAGTTGGGCTTGACCGTGACGACGGGCGAGCCGTGGGTGGAGGCACACACTGCCTCGAAGTCACCGGCGAACACCGACTTGGTCACCTGCACGCCACCGTCGGTGGGCTGCACGTCGACCGCGTCGGTGAGGACGCCGGAGCTGGTCTTGATGGCCAGGCGACCGGCGATCTCCTTGCCGTCGAGGCTGGAGGGCAGCAGCACGGCGACCGGAGAGGTCCGCTCGACGAGCTGGGCGAGCGCCTCGGCCGCCGGGGCGACGAGATGGTCGGTGACCTCCGCGGACTCGATGCGGTAGGCCTTGACCGCGCCGAAGCGGGCCAGGGTGTCGCGGGCGGCGTCGAAGCCGGTGCCGATGAAGACCGCGGAGGGCTCGCCGAGGCGGCGGGCCGCGGTGAGCATCTCGGTGGTGGTCTTGCGGACGGTGCCGTCGACGTGGTCGACCAGGACGAGCACTTCTGCCATGGGATCTACTCCTTGTCGGTCTGGTCGCTCAGGCGAACTTGCGGGAGGTCAGGAACTCGGCGAGCGCCGCCCCGCCCTGCCCCTCGTCGGTCACGATCTCACCCTGGCTGCGCGGCGGGCGCTGCTCGATGGAGACCACCGTCGTCCACGCGGCGCCGAGGCCGACCTCGCCGGCGTCGACGCCCAGGTCGGCCAGCGACCAGGTCTCGACCGGCTTCTTCTTCGCCGCCATGATCCCCTTGAACGAGGGGTAGCGCGGCTCGTTGATCTGGTCGGTGACGGACACCACGGCCGGCAGGGAGGCCTCGACCGTCTCGCTGGCGACGTCGCCGTCACGGCGGATGCGGACCGTGCCGCCGTCCACGCTGAGCTCGGAGGCGAAGGTCACCTGGGGCAGCCCGAGGCGCTCGGCGAGCATCGCAGGCACCACGCTCATCGTGCCGTCGGTCGAGCCGAGCCCGGTGAGCACGAGGTCGACGCCGCCGATCTTGTCGATGGCGGCGGCCAGCACCCGGGAGGTGGCGACCGCATCGGATCCGGCGATGGCCTCGTCGTTGATGTGGATCCCCTTGTGCGCGCCCATCTGCAGCGACTTCTTCACTGCGGCGGCAGCAGCCTCGGGACCCATGGTCAGCACGGTCACCTCGGCGTCACCCGCCTCGGCGATGGCGAGCGCCTCCTCGACGGCGTACTCGTCGAGCTCGGACAGCAGCCCGTCGACCGACTCACGCTCGGTGGTGTTGTCGGGCTCGAAGCTGCGCTCGGACTGCGCATCCGGGACGTACTTGACACAGACGACGATGTTCACGTGTCACGACCTCTCGTGGGCGGGGATCAGGGATCTGGCTCCATCTTGACACCTGCCGTCGCGGCAGGTGTCAACCGGTGGGCCCGCCGCGCGGGCCCGGACCGACGGACGGGACGAGGTCGCTCAGGCGAGCAGGTGCGTGAGGGACATCACGCCGGCCATCACGGCCGGGAGCTCGAGGAGAGTCTCGCGCCAGACCAGGAGGCCGAACCGTCGCACCACCCGGTAGGCAGAAGGCCGGGTCCACGCGGGACCCGGCCTTCTTCAGGACCACACCGACGCGGGTGCGGGCGGGTCAGCGCCCCTCGAAATCCGCCTTGCCGGGACCGTGCTCGACGAAGGAGGTCATCCCGATCTCACGGTCCTTGGTCGCGAAGACCCCGGCGAACTGCATCGCCTCGATGGCCAGGCCGGTCTCCAGGTCGGTCTCCATCCCCCGGTCGACGGCCTCCTTGGCCGCACGCAGGGCGTAGGCCGGGCCGAGGACGTAGCGCGACATCCGCGCCCGGGCCGCGGCGTAGACCTCCCCGGGCTCGACGACCTCGTCCACCAGACCGATCTGCAGCGCCTCGTGCGCGTCGACCATCCGGCCCGTGAAGATCAGGTCCTTGGCCTTCGAAGGGCCGATGAGGCGGGGCAGGCGCTGAGAGCCGCCCGCACCCGGGATGACACCGAGCAGGATCTCCGGCTGGCCCAGCTTGGCGTCGACCGCCGCGATGCGGAAGTCGCAGCACAGCGCGAGCTCGCACCCGGCGCCCAGGGCGTAGCCCGTGATCGCGGCCACGGTCGGCTTGGGGATCTGTGCGACGGCGCGGAAGCACTCCTGGATGACCGGGGCCCGGTCGACCATGTCCGTGTAGGTCATGGCCTGCATCTCCTTGATGTCCGCCCCCGCGGCGAAGACCTTCTCCCCGCCGTAGACGATCACGGCCGCGACGTCGTCGTCCGCAGACACCTGTCGCGCCGCAGCGCCGATCTGGTCCTGCACGGCGATGTCGAGCGGGTTCATCTTTCCCCGGTCGATGCGGAGGGTGGCGATGCCGCCCTCGACCTCGACCCGGACGAACTGCTCGCTCATGCCTGAGGCTCCGTGCCGTCGGAGCGGCCGTCAACGTCACCCTCGCGGCGCGGGCGCGGGGTGGCCACGGACAGCCACGGACCGGGCTCCTGCTGACCCTCGGGCGGCGCCACACCGGCGTCGCGCTGGGACTTGGCCAGGACGTTCTTGTGCCACAGCTGCACAGCCTGCAGCAGCAGGCCCACGCTGATCTGCACCTTCGCCTTGGGGTTCTCGCGCTTGGCGATGATCTGCTCCACGGTGAGCACCAGGGTGCCGCCTGCGATCCCGGCCTTGACGAGGTTCATCCCCAGGGAGATGTCGTTGCAGGCGTTGAGCCGGGTCGTCAGGTCGTCCGGGACGCTGTCGGAGATCTGCCACTGGCCGAAGGTGCGCATGATGTCGACCTGGCCCCCCTCCAGCGAGCGCACGAAGAGCTTCTGCCCCTGGGCGGTGAAGGCCACGTCCCCCTGGCCGTCGAGGTCCGGGGCGAACTCCAGGTCCTGGAGCGCGTCGAGCACGCGGCCCCGCAGAGGGTGCTCCTCCGGAGGCGGTGGGAAGTTGGGCAGGGAGGTGGGATCACTCATGTGCCCAACGTACCGAGTCCACGGCCACCCCACATAAGGTGCGCACCATGAGTGTGGATCCCTCTGCCCGTCGACGTGCCCGCGACACCCCACCCGCGATGGGGGTCTCCCTGACTCCGGACGGCGCCGAGTTCGCCGTCCTCGCCCGGCACGCCGAGTCCGTGGACCTGTGCCTCTTCGACGACGACGGGGCCGAGCGTCGGGTGCCTCTGCGCCGCCGTGCCTACGGCATCTGGTGGGACCATGTGCCTGGCGTCGGGCCTGGTCAACGCTACGGCTACCGCGTGCACGGGCCGTGGGCACCGCACGAGGGACATCGGCACAACCCCGCCAAGCTGCTGGTCGACCCCTACGCCCGCGCGGTCGACGGCGAGGTCGGCTGGGGTCCGGAGGTCCACGGCCACCAGGTCGACGACCGGTGGAGCGGCGACGGCACCTCGCGTGACGACCGGGACAGCGCGGCATACGTGCCCCGTTCCGTGGTGCTCGACGACGGCTTCGACTGGTCCGGGGACGAGCGCCCGTGCGTGCCGCTCAGTGAGACCGTGGTCTACGAGGCGCACGTGCGGGGCCTCACGATGCTGCACCCTGACGTGCCGCCGGAGATCCGCGGCACCTACGCCGCACTGGGCCATCCGGCGGTGGTCGAGCACCTCCGGTCGCTCGGGGTCACCACCCTGGAGCTGCTGCCGATCCACGCCTTCACCCATGAGCCGCACCTGGTGCAGCTGGGGCTGACCAACTACTGGGGCTACAACACCCTCAACTTCTTCGCCCCGCATCCCGCGTATGCCGCCGCGAGCGACCCCGCGGAGGTCGTCACCGAGGTCAAGAGCGCCATCAAGGCGCTGCACGCCGCCGGCATCGAGGTCGTCCTCGACGTCGTCTACAACCACACCTGCGAGCAGGCCGGTGACCAGGGTGCGACCCTGTCGTGGCGCGGCCTGGACAACCTGACCTACTACCGCCTCGACGAGCGCGGCTACGACATCGACGTCACCGGCTGCGGCAACACCCTCGACCTGCGCGAGCCGCTCGTCACCCGCATGGTCCTGGACTCGCTGCGCCACTGGGTCAACGAGTTCCGCGTCGACGGCTTCCGCTTCGACCTGGCGCCGGCCCTGGCACGCGGCAAGGACGACGCCTACGACCCCGACCACTCCTTCCACGTCGCCCTGCGCACCGACCCCGTGCTCTCGAGCGTCAAGCTCATCGCGGAGCCCTGGGACGTCGGGGTGCACGGGTGGCGCACCGGGCAGTTCCCTCCGCCCTTCGCCGAGTGGAACGACTGGTTCCGCGACCCGGTCCGCACGTTCTGGCTGACCGACGTCGGGCGCGACCTGGACGGCCACCCCGGCCACGGGGTGCGCGAGCTGGCCACCCGCGTGGCCGGGTCGAAGGACCTCTTCGGTCACGAGGACCGCGGCCCCATCGCGTCGGTCAACTACGTCACCGCGCACGACGGCTTCACGCTGCACGACCTCACGGCATACCTGCACAAGCACAACGAGGCCAACGGCGAGGCGAACGGCGACGGCCACGGCGACAACCGCTCGTGGAACCACGGGGTCGAGGGCCTCACCCACGACGAGTCCGTGCTGGCGGGTCGACGGCGCTCCGTGCGCAACCTGCTCGCGACCCTGCTGCTCTCCCCCGGCGTGCCGATGATCACCGCCGGCGACGAGATCGGACGCACCCAGCGCGGCAACAACAACGCGTACTGCCAGGACAACGAGATCAGCTGGGTCGACTGGGGGCTCGCGCCCTGGCAGGAGAAGCTGCTCGCCGACGCCCGTGCCCTGACCGCCCTGCGCAGGGAGCACCCGGTGCTGCGTCCCCGGGACTTCCCGGCCTACCGCCCCGTGCCGGGGCGGGTGCGCCTGCGGTGGTTCGACGAGAGCGGCGAGGTCATGGTCGAGCAGCAGTGGGTGGACCCGACGCGCCGGCTGGTGCAGGCGCTCTTCGACAGCCGGCACGACGGCGACGAGGCAGGGCAGCCGGTGCTGCTGGTGGTCAACGGCGGCGTGGACCACGAGGACGTGACGCTGCCGCAGGTGGACGGCATGAGCGACTGGCAGCTGCGCTGGTCCAGCCACCCGGACGACGTCGTGGGCGGCGCCACGAGTATCACTTTGCTCACCCTCCCCCACCCGCCCGGCTAGGGAGATCCCGGCCACCCACCCGCGTTGCCAGGGAGATCCCGCGCAACCCACCCACGTTGCCAGGGAGATCCCGGGCCTCACGCCCGCGTTGCCAGGGAGATCCCGGGCCTCACGCCCGCGTTGCCAGGGAGACCCCGGGGCACCGCCAGGCGTCCAGGCGGTGGTCGCGCGCCTGCGCTGCGTGCCAGGCGTCACGCAGCTTGCCGGTGGCACGTCCCGCGCTGACGTCCTCCTTCCAGATCTCGGCGATGTGCAGGTTCATCGCTGCGAACCGTTGGAAGCGATGGGCGTCGGCCTCCCTGGCGCCGTCGATGCCGTGCCAGAAGCCCTGGTACTCCGCGCCGAACCCGGTGAACGGGTCGAGCAGGTCGATCCGGCCCACGAAGACGCCGAAGCGGTCGTGGACCTCCACGTTGGCCAGCGGGCGCGGCAGGCCGATCGACAGCCAGTGCCAGCGCAGCTCGCTCTCGGGCACCGACTCCGCGCGGTCGCACATCTCGGGCAGTGCCGCCCGGACACGTCTGAGGCCGTGCAGCCGTCTCAGGGGTCGCACGTAGGCCGCGAGCTCCCCGGGTGTGACCAGTCCGTGCCGCATCGACAGGTCCAGCATCGCCAGGGCCCGGGCGTCCGTGCGGGCCCACCGTGCCAGGTCGAACGCCGTCCGTCGCGGGCTCGTGAGCCGGAGCCCGTCGACCTCCGCGACGTCCCCGGACGGCACCGGTGAGTAGCGCACCTTGAGGCCGGCACGTCGGTAGGTCCCCTCGTCGCGAGGCACGGAGAAGTCGACGGGCACCAACGAGTCGCCGTCGCGCGTCCCGTCCAGGAAGGAGGCGGGCACGCCCCATACGGCAGCCGCGGCCCACCCGCTGAGCACACCGCCGGTCGGTGCGACGGCAAGGGCCTGCGCGATCCGCGCCTCCCGCTCGGGCACCTGCGCCTCGCTGACGACCCGGACCCCGTTCAGGTCTGTCGGGGACTCACAGCGCTCGATCTCGGCCCGACCCCACCCCGCGCGGCGGAGGTCGGCGACCCTTCGTGCCTCATACCCTTCCCATGGCCACATGGCCCGATCTTGGCGACAACAGCACCGACCCCGCCGAGGCCCTGTGGACAACCACGGGGTCCGGCGGGACCGCCGAGCAGAATCCCTGGCAACGCGCCGCTACCGTGCGCACACTCCCTCGCAACGCGCCGCGGTGGGGCGGAAACTCCCTTGCAACGGGTCAGGGGGCGGTGACCAGGCCGAGCTCGGCCACCCCCGTGAGCCGCTCGTGCTTCGGCAGCACCCGCACGGTCCAGCCCAAGGAGCCGGTGCGCGAGAGCACCACCTCCCCGGTGAACCGGTGCCGCCCGCCCTCGTAGGTCTCGGCGTGCGCCAGCTCGACGGTCTCCACGTCGGAGAGCTCGTCGTTGTCGCGGGCCCGACCGAAGAGCAGCTGCACCCGCACCTCGTGCGGAGCCAGCCCGTCCAGCGCGACATAGGCGTGCATCCGCACCCGGTCACCGACCTGCGGGGTGTCGCCGACGCCCTCGGCCTCGACATGGTCGACCCGCAGGTGGGGCCAGGCCGCGTGGGCCCGAGCCGCGTATGCCGCAAGGTCCCGGGCGCCGGCGAAGCCGCCCTCGCTGACGGCCCAGCCGGCCCGGGCGGCCGGAAGGTAGAGCTTCTGCGTGTAGTCCTGCACCATCCGGTCGGCCAGGACCTTCGGTCCGAGCGTGCCCAGCGTGTGCTGGATCATGCCCAGCCAGCGCATCGGCAGACCCCGCTCGTCACGGTCGTAGAAGGTCGGGACCACCGAGCTCTCGAGCAGGTCGTAGAGGGCGGAGGCCTCGAGGTCGTCGCGGCGCTCGGCGTCCTCCACGCCGTCGGCGGTCGGGATGGCCCAGCCGTTCTGGCCGTCGTACCACTCGTCCCACCACCCGTCGAGGATCGACAGGTTCAGCGCACCGTTGAGCGCGGCCTTCATCCCGGAGGTGCCACACGCCTCGAACGGACGCAACGGGTTGTTGAGCCACACGTCGCACCCCGGGTACAGGCGCTGGGCCATCGCGATGTCGTAGTTGGGCAGGAACACGATGCGGTCGCGCACCTCGGGGTCGTCGGTGAAGCGCACCATCTCCTGGATCAGTGCCTTGCCCGTGTCGTCGGCGGGGTGGCTCTTGCCGGCGATGAGCAGCTGCACCGGACGCTGCGGGTCCAGCAGGATCTTCTTCAGCCGCTCGGGGTCGCGGAGCATCAGGGTGAGCCGCTTGTAGGTCGCACCTCGACGGGCGAAGCCGATGGTCAGGGCATCCGGGTCGAGCACGTCGTCGACCCAGCCGAGCTCGGCGGAGGTGGACCCGCGGCGCCGCATCGACTTGCGCAGCCGGGTGCGGGCGTCGGCGACGAGCTGCTCGCGCATCTGGCGCTTGGTCGCCCAGAGCGCCTCGGCGGGCACCTCCTCGACCCGGGACCAGACCTCGCCGCTGCGGATGGCGTCGGCCCCGAGGTGCTCGACGGCCAGGTCGTAGACCTTGCGGTCCACCCAGGTGCCGGCGTGCACGCCGTTGGTGATCGAGCCGATCGGCACCTCGGAGGTGTCGAAGCCCGGCCACAGGCCGGCGAACATGCCCCGGCTGACCGCCCCGTGCAGCACGGAGACACCGTTGGCGCGCTGCGCCAGGCGCATCCCCATCACCGCCATGTTGAAGATGCCCTCGGACCCGCCCTCGTAGGTCTCGGCCCCCAGGGCCAGCAGGTCGTCCACCGGCACACCGGGCAGCTCGGCGGTCCCGCCGAAGTGCGACCGGATGGCTTCCACGCCGAACCGGTCGATGCCGGCCGGGACGGGGGTGTGCGTGGTGAAGACGGTGCCCGCCCTTACCGTGCGCAGCGCCTCGTCGACGGACAGCCCGTGCTGCGTGGTGAGCTCGCTGATGCGCTCGATCCCCAGGAAGCCCGCGTGGCCCTCGTTGGTGTGGTAGACGTCCGGCACGGGGGCTCCGGTGAGCCGCGACCATGCGCGCAGGGCGCGGACCCCACCGATGCCGAGCAGCATCTCCTGCTCCAGCCGCTGGTCCCCGCCCCCGCCGTAGAGGCGGTTGGTCAGCTCGCGGCGGGAGGCGTCGTTGGTCTCGACGTCCGAGTCGAGCAGCAGCAGCGGGACGCGCCCGACCTGGGCCCGCCAGACATGGGCCTGCAGACGCCCGCCGGCGGGCATGGCGAGCTCGATGACCACCGGGCTGCCGTCCGCCTCACGCAGCATCGACATGGGCAGGTCGTCCGGGTCGAGCACGGGGTAGGACTCCTGCTGCCACCCCTCGGCGTTGAGCCGCTGACGGAAGTACCCGCTCTTGTAGAACAACCCGACGCCGACGATCGGCACACCGAGGTCGGAGGCGCTCTTGAGGTGGTCACCGGCCAGGATGCCCAGGCCGCCGGAGTACTGCGGGAGCACAGCGGTGATGCCGAACTCCGGGGAGAAGTAGGCGATCGAGGCGGGGACGGCGCCCTCGTCGGCATGGGTCTGCGCCTGCTTCTGGTACCACCGGGGCTCGGTCAGGTAGGCGCGCAGCCCGTCACCCGCGGCGTCGACCCGCGCGAGGAAGTCGCTGTCGGCCGCCAGACGCTCCATGTCCGCCGGGGTCAGCCGGCTGAGCATCGTGACCGGGTCGTGGTCGACCTCCTCCCACCTCTGCGGGTCGATGCTGCGGAACAGGTCGAGCGTCGGAGGATGCCACGACCAGCGCAGGTTCAGCGCCAGGTCGGACAGAGGGGCCAGGGTGGGAGGGAGCACGGTGCGGACGTGCAGCCTGCGGATCGCCTTCACGGTGGGAAGGATAGGGGACACGGCTGCAAGACCTTGCACTCCTCGCACACCCCAGCGCCAAACCGGTAGCGTCTGGGGCGTGACCGAGCAACGACGCAGCCCTTCCGACCCGATCGACCGCAGTGTGCTCGAGCTCGTGGGTCAGCAACCCATCGGGCGTATCCCCGTGCAGGACGTACGGCCTGCCGTGGACGGTGGCGCACGACCGACGAAGTCCGTGGTGGCCGAGGTGTTCACCGTGTCCGCCACCGTGTTTCGCGAGGGCCACGACGCCGTCAACGCGACCTGTGTGCTGACCGACCCCGACGGGGTGGAGCAGCACCTGCCGATGCGCCTGATGAACCCCGGCCTGGACCTCTGGGAGACCGAGGTCCACGCGGACCGCCAGGGCATCTGGCACTACCGGGTCGAGGGATGGTCCGACCCCTACGGCACCTGGTTCCACGACGCCGTCATCAAGGTGGAAGCCGGCGTCGACGTCGAGCTGATGCTCGAGGAGGGCGCGCGCATGCTGGAGCGGGCCCGCGACGAGGTCGACCGCTCCCCCGCCCAGGCCGAGCTGCTGACCGACGCCGCGACCGCGCTGCGCGACACCGACCGACCGGTGCCGGCCCGCCTCGCCGCCGGCACCGACCCCGACATCCGCGACGTGCTCAGCGCGCACCCGCTGCGTGACATGGTCAGCCCCAGCGCCGACCTCACCTGGTGGGTCGAGCGGCCGCTGGCGCTCTACGGTGCGTGGTACGAGATCTTCCCTCGCTCCGAGGGCGCCACCCAGGACCCGGACACCGGGCTGTGGACCAGTGGCACCTTCGCGACGGCGGCCGAGCGGCTGCCCGCCGTCGCGGCCATGGGCTTCGACGTCGTCTACCTGACGCCCGTCCACCCCATCGGCCGGGTCAACCGCAAGGGGCGCAACAACACCCTCGGAGCCGGCGAGCACGACCCCGGCTCCCCCTACGCCATCGGCGCCGCCGAGGGCGGCCACGACGCCCTGCACCCCGACCTCGGTGACTTCGACGACTTCGACGCCTTCGTCGCCCGGGCCGAGCAGGAGGGACTGGCGGTGGCCATGGACCTGGCACTGCAGGCGGCACCGGACCATCCGTGGGCGACGGAGCGCCCGGAGCTCTTCACCACCCGCGCGGACGGCACGATCGCCTACGCCGAGAACCCGCCGAAGAAGTACCAGGACATCTACCCGCTCAACTTCGACAACGACCCCGCCGGCTCCTATGCCGAGATGCGCCGGGTCATCCAGGTGTGGATCGACCACGGGGTGACGATCTTCCGGGTGGACAACCCGCACACCAAGCCGGTGGAGTTCTGGCAGTGGCTCATCGCCGACGTCGCGGTCGACCATCCCGAGGTCATCTGGCTCGCCGAGGCCTTCACCAAGCCGGCGATGATGCACACCCTGGCCAAGGCCGGCTTCCAGCAGTCCTACACCTACTACGCCTGGCGCAACGAGGCCTGGGAGCTGCGGGAGTACGTCGCGGAGCTCGCCGGCGACGCCGCCACCTACATGCGCCCGTCGTTCTGGCCCACCACGCACGACATCCTCACGCCCTACATGCAGTTCGGCGGGCCGACGGCGTTCACGCTGCGTGCTGCCCTCGCCGCGACCCTGGTGCCGACCTACGGGATCTACTCCGGCTACGAGCACTGCGAGCACGTCGCCCGGCCCGGCGCCGAGGAGCAGATCGACAACGAGAAGTACGAGTTCAAGAACCGTCGCTGGGACCTCGACAGCCCCGACGGCGGCACGGGCCTGGCCCACGGCCGCCCGAACCTCGCGCCGTACCTGACCAAGCTCAACCGCATCCGGCGTGAGCACCCCAGCCTGCACTGGCTGCGCAACATCACCTTCCACGCCGCGGACGACGAGAACTTCCTGGTGTTCTCCAAGCGAGGCGGCGGGGCCGGTGACGACTCCGAGCACGACACGGTGCTGGTGATCGCCAACCTCGACCCGCATGCGGTGCGCGAGACGACCATCCACCTGGACATGCCCGCCCTGGGGCTGGACTGGCAGGACGGCTTCGTCGCCCAGGAGCTCGTCACCGGGCAGCAGTGGCACTGGGGGGAGCACAACTACGTGCGGCTCGGGGTCGGTGTCGAACCGGTCCACATCGTCTCGGTGAGGAGGGTCTGACGTGGTCCGGGGTCTCAACCTGCACCAGCCCGGCCTCAAGCACGACCCCGACTGGTACCGCAAGGCGGTCTTCTACGAGGTCGTCGTGCGGGCCTTCGACGACTCCACCGGCACCGGCTCGGGCGACTTCACGGGCCTCATCGGCAAGCTCGACTACCTCCAGTGGCTCGGCGTCGACTGCCTCTGGCTCCCCCCGTTCTACGCCTCCCCGCTGCGCGACGGCGGCTACGACGTGGCCGACTACACCGCCGTGCTCGCCGAGTTCGGCACCCTGCCGGACTTCCAGGAGCTCATCTCGCAGGCGCACGCCCGCGGCATCCGGCTCATCACCGACCTGGTGATGAACCACACCTCGGACCAGCACCCCTGGTTCCAGGCCTCGCGCAGCGAGCCGGACGGGCCCTACGGCGACTTCTACGTGTGGTCCGACACCGACGACCGGTATGCCGACGCGCGCATCATCTTCGTCGACACCGAGGTCTCCAACTGGACCTTCGACGCCGTGCGCCGGCAGTTCTTCTGGCACCGCTTCTTCTCCCACCAGCCCGACCTCAACTTCGAGAACCCTGCGGTGCAGGAGGCGATGTTCGACGTCGTCCGGTTCTGGATGGACATGGGCATCGACGGCTTCCGGCTCGACGCCGTGCCCTACCTCTTCGAGGAGGAGGGGACCAACTGCGAGAACCTGCCGCCGACGCACGAGTTCCTGGCCCGGCTGCGCGCCATGGTCGACAAGGAGTACCCGGGCCGGGTGCTCCTGGCGGAGGCCAACCAGATGCCGGCGGAGGTGGTGGACTACTTCGGCACCGAGGAGGAGCCCGAGTGCCACATGTGCTTCCACTTCCCGGTCATGCCGCGTCTCTACTACGCCCTGCGGGAGGAGAAGGCCGAGCCCATCATCACGGTGATGAACGAGACCCCGGAGATCCCGCGCGGCATGCAGTGGGGCACGTTCCTGCGCAACCACGACGAGCTCACGCTGGAGATGGTCTCCACCGAGGAGCGCTCGGCGATGTACGGCTGGTACGCCCCGGACCCTCGCATGCGGGCCAACATCGGCATCCGGCGGCGGCTGGCACCGCTGCTGGACAACTCCCGCAGCGAGCTGGAGCTCATCAACGCGCTGCTGCTGTCACTGCCGGGCTCCCCGTGCCTGTACTACGGCGACGAGATCGGGATGGGTGACAACATCTGGCTCGACGACCGCGACGCGGTGCGCACCCCGATGCAGTGGACGCCCGACCGCAACGCGGGCTTCTCCACGGCCGACCCCGGCAAGCTCTACCTGCCGGTGGTCTCCTCGCTGGTCTACCACTACAACAACGTCAACGTGGAGGCGCAGATGGCCTCCAGCTCCTCGCTGCTGCACTGGACCCGAGGGATGCTGCAGGTCCGGGCGGCGCACGAGGTGTTCGGCGTCGGGGAGTTCCACCTGTGCGAGGCCGACAACGACGCCGTGCTCGCCTTCGTGCGCATCCTGCCGGTGGACGACAACCAGCAGCGCCACGGCTTCCCCGCGGTGCTGTGCGTCAACAACCTGTCCTCCCGGCCGCAGGCCGCCCGCATCTCCCTGCCCCCGCGCCTGCACGGCGCCCTGGCCAACGACCTGTTCGGCGGAGTCGGCTTCCCCGACGTCGAGGAGCACGGCACGATCCTGCTCACGATGGGGTCGCGCGACTTCTACTGGCTGGGACTGACCCCCGACGAGGAGGCTGCCGGTGAGTGACCACCTGCAGGACCTGATCCCCCACCTGACCACGTGGATGGCCAGCCGGCGCTGGTATGCCGGCAAGGGGCGGACCCCGCGCCTGCGCCACCTGGGCGCCGTGTCCTGGCCGGCGCCCGGCGGGGCGGGTGAGCACGTGCTGGTGCGCACCCATCTGGTGTGCGACGACTCCGGCTCGGCGCCGGTGGTCTACCAGGTGCCGCTGACCTACCGCCGTGACCCGGAGCCGGCGCTGCATGCCGCGCTCGTCACCACGGTCGGTGAGCACCACGTCTACGACGCCTGCCACGACCGCGCCTACGTGCAGGCCCTGCTGGACCTCGTCCAGTCCGGCAGCACGGTCGGGTCGGGCAGCGACGCGTCGGCGATGGGCCACCCGGTGGACCCCACGGCGCCGCGGCCGGTGGTCGCGCGCTCCGCGGTGCTGACCGGTGAGCAGTCGAACACCTCGGTCATCGTGGACCTCGTCAGACCGGCCGACCGGGAGGTGCCCGGCCAGGTCACCAGCGCCCCGCTCATCGTGAAGGTCTTCCGCGTGCTGCAGGAGGGCGACAACCCCGACGTCGCAGTGCAGAGCGCACTCGCGGAGGCCGGCTCCACCCTCGTGCCGCGACCGACCGGGTATGTCGCGGGCACCTGGACCTCCCCCGGCGGCGGTCAGGCGCACGGGCACCTGGCCTTCGCCCAGGAGTTCCTGCCCGGAGTGCAGGACGCCTGGCGCACTGCGCTGGTGGCTGCCCAGGCCGACGAGGACTTCACCGAGCGCGCGCACGCTCTCGGGCTCGCGACCGCGCAGGTCCACGGCACCCTGCGAGAGGCCCTCGGCACGGAGCCGGTCACCGACGCCCACCGCGACTCCCTCGTCGGCCAGTGGCACACCCGCTGCGACACCGCCCTCGAGGAGGTCCCCGAGCTGGTCGGCCACCGTGCCGCCGTCGACCAGGTCTACCGGGCTGCGGCGAGCGGGCCCTGGCCCGACCTGCAGCGCATCCACGGCGACTACCACCTCGGCCAGGTGCTGGACGTGCCCGGTCGCGGCTGGGTCCTGGTCGACTTCGAGGGCGAGCCGCTGCGCTCCCTCGCCGAGCGCTCCGCTCCCGACCTGGCGCTGCGCGACGTGGCCGGGATGCTGCGCTCCTTCGACTACGCAGCCGGCTCGGTGGACCAGGAGCACGACCTGGACCGCCTCGACTGGGCCAACGCCGCCCGGGCCGCCTTCCTCGCCGGCTACGCACAGGGCGACGGCAGGGACCCGCGCGAGCTCGGGGCCCTGCTCGACGCCCTGGAGCTCGACAAGGCGCTCTACGAGGTCGTCTACGAGTCCCGCAACCGCCCCTCCTGGGTCGGCATCCCGGTCTCGGCCATTACCCGGCTGCTCCAGCGCCGTGACCACAGCACCTCCGACCCTGCCCCATCGACGGAAGAGACCACGGTGAGCGACCCGAAGACCCCCCAGGCCAAGCCCTTGCACGGCCACGAGGTGGAGCTCCTGCTCCGCGGCCAGCACAGCAACCCGCACGGGCTGCTCGGCGCCCATCCCCATGACGGCGGGCTCACGGTGCGCGTGCTGCGCCCGCTGGCATCCAAGGTCGACCTCGTGCTTCCCGGCGAGCGACGCGTGCAGACGGAGCACGAGACGCACGGTGTCTGGACCGCGGTGCTGCCCACCGACCAGGTCAGCGACTACCGGGTGGAGACCACCTGGGGTGACGGTGTCGCCCACCTGCAGGACGACCCCTACCGTTTCCTGCCCACCCTGGGCGAGATCGACCAGCACCTCATCAACGAGGGCCGCCACGAGCAGCTCTGGACCGTGCTCGGGGCCCACGTGCGGAGCTACGACGGCCCCCTGGGCCACGTCGTGGGCACCTCGTTCGCGGTATGGGCCCCGAACGCCCAGGGGGTCAACCTCGTCGGTGACTTCAACCACTGGGACAACGCGTCCCACCCCATGCGCATGCTGGGCTCCTCGGGCATCTGGGAGCTCTTCGTCCCGGACACCGGCGCCGGCACCCGCTACAAGTACGACATCACCGGCCCGGACGGGCACCGGCGGATGAAGGCCGACCCGATGGCCCGGGCCACCGAGGTGCCGCCGTCCTCCGCCTCCATCGTGACCGAGGCCACCCACGTCTGGGGTGACGACGCCTGGGTGGAGCAGCGCGACGCGACCTCTGCGATCTCCGCCCCGATGAGCGTCTACGAGGTGCACCTCGCCTCCTGGCGTCAGGGCCTGTCCTACCGTGAGCTGGCCGACCAGCTCGTCGACTACGTGACCGAGCTGGGCTTCACGCACGTCGAGCTCATGCCGGTCATGCAGCATCCCTACGGCCCGAGCTGGGGCTACCACGTCACCGGCTACTACGCGGCAGACGCCCGGTTCGGCAGCCCCGAGGACCTCAAGTTCCTCATCGACCGGCTCCACCAGGCCGGGGTCGGCGTCATCCTCGACTGGGTCCCCGGTCACTTCGCCACCGACCCCTGGGCGCTGGGCCGGTTCGACGGCACCCCGATCTACGAGCACCCGGACCCGCGCAAGGGCTGGCACACCGAGTGGGGCTCCTACGTCTTCGACTTCGGGCGGCCGCAGGTGCGCAACTTCCTGGTCGCCAACGCGCTGTTCTGGCTGGAGGAGTTCCACGCCGACGGGCTGCGGGTCGACGGCGTGGCCTCGATGCTGTACCTCGACTACTCGCGCGAGGAGGGGCAGTGGATCCCCAACCGGTACGGCGGGCGGGAGAACCTCGAGGCGGTGGAGGTGCTCCAGGAGACCAACGCGACGGCATACCGTCGCCACCCCGGGGCGGTCATCATCGCCGAGGAGTCGACCTCCTGGCCCGGCGTCACCAAGCCCACCGACCAGAACGGCCTGGGGTTCGGCTTCAAGTGGAACATGGGCTGGATGAACGACTCGCTCGACTACATCGCACGCGAGCCGATCCACCGGCAGTACCACCACCACCAGATGACGTTCGCGATGATGTACGCGTTCTCCGAGAACTACGTGCTGCCGATCAGTCACGACGAGGTCGTGCACGGCAAGGGCTCGCTGCTGCGCAAGATGCCCGGTGACCGGTGGCAGCAGCTGGCCAACCTGCGGGCCTACCTGGCCTTCATGTGGGCCCACCCCGGCAAGCAGCTGCTGTTCATGGGCTCGGAGTTCGGGCAGGAGACGGAGTGGGCCGACGGGCGCAGCCTGGACTGGTGGCTGCTCAACCAGCCGGCCCACCTGGGGATCGCGCACATGGTCCGCGACCTCAACGCGGCCTACCGTGCCCACCCCGCCCTCTGGCAGCTCGACAGCGACGCCTCCGGGTTCCAGTGGCTCGACGCCGACGACGCCCAGGGCAACACCTACTCGTTCGTGCGCTACGGCTCTCCCGACGACGACGGCGAGCGCCCGATGCTCGTCGCGCTGACCAACTTCGGTGGCGCTCCCCGCGACGTGCGGGTCGGGCTGCCCCGCGGGGGCCGCTGGCGCGAGGTGCTCAACACCGACGCCCACTCGTACGGCGGCTCCGGCGTCGGCAACCTGGGTGTGGTGACGGCGAGCGACGAGCCGCACCAGGGCCAGCCGCACTCGGCCACGCTGGTGGTCCCCCCGCTGGGTGCCGTCTGGCTCGCGCCCGAGAACGGCGACGCCGCCCGTGTGGGCGACAAGGAGGCGTGATGGCACTGCACGAGCGGGCCGGGCAGCCCGCCCGCACCGAGGACCTGGTCGACGTCGCCCACCTGGTGACGGCCTACTACACGACCTCCCCGGACCCGGACGACGTCGACCAGCAGGTCGCCTTCGGCACCTCCGGGCACCGGGGCAGCGCCTTGGACGGGGCCTTCAACGAGGCCCACATCCTGGCGACGACGCAGGCGATCTGTGACTACCGCGCCGGGCAGGGCATCGCCGGGCCGCTGTTCATCGGTCGTGACACCCATGCGCTGTCCGAGCCCGCGTGGGCCACCGCGCTCGAGGTGCTCGCCGCCAACGACGTCACGGTCCTGGTCGACGCGGGCGACGGCTACACGCCCACCCCGTCGGTCTCGCGCGCCATCCTGGCGGCCAACGAGACCCGCTCGGGGTCGTCCGTGGCCGACGGCATCGTCGTGACCCCGTCGCACAACCCGCCCCGGGACGGAGGGTTCAAGTACAACCCGCCCAACGGCGGTCCCGCCGACACGGACGCGACCGGCTGGGTCGCCGACCGCGCCAACGCGCTGCTGCGCGCAGGCCTCGACGGTGTCCGCCGCGTTCCCTTCGCCCGTGCCCGCGCGGCCGCGCAGTCCTACGACTTCATGGGTGACTACGTGGCGGCGCTGCCCCGGGTGCTCGACCTCGACGTGGTCCGGGAGGCGGGTGTGCGCATCGGCGCCGACCCGCTCGGCGGTGCCGTCGTCGACTACTGGCAGGCCATCGCGGACACCCACCGGCTGGACCTCACCGTCGTCAACCCCGTCGTGGACCCCACCTGGCGGTTCATGACGCTGGACGGCGACGGCAAGATCCGGATGGACTGCTCGTCGGCCCACGCGATGGCCTCCCTGATCGGGGCGAAGGACGACTACCAGATCAGCACCGGCAACGACCCGGACGGTGACCGGCACGGGATCGTCACGCCCGACGGGGGCCTGATGAACCCCAACCACTACCTCGCGGTGGCGATCGAGTACCTCTACGGCGGCGGGCGCCCGGACTGGTCGTCGGAGATGGCGGTCGGCAAGACGCTGGTCTCCTCGGCCATGATCGACCGGGTCGCGGAGGGCCTGGGACGTCGGCTGCTCGAGGTGCCCGTGGGCTTCAAGTACTTCGTGCCCGGCCTGCTCGAGGGCAGCATCGGGTTCGGCGGCGAGGAGTCCGCCGGGGCCTCGTTCCTGTGCCGCGACGGGGCCGTGTGGACCACGGACAAGGACGGCATCATCCTCGCCCTGCTGGCCTCGGAGATCCTGGCTGCGACCGGTGACAGCCCGTCGCAGCGGTACGCCACCCTCACCGAGCGCTACGGCACTCCCGCCTACGCGCGGATCGACGCCCCGGCCGACCGCGCGGCCAAGGCGCGTCTCAAGGCGCTCTCCCCCGAGTCGGTCACGGCGACCGAGGTGGCCGGCGAGACCATCACCGCCATCCTCACGGAGGCACCCGGCAACGGTGCCGCCATCGGTGGCCTCAAGGTGCAGACGGAGAACGCGTGGTTCGCCGCCCGTCCCTCCGGCACGGAGGACGTGTACAAGATCTACGCCGAGTCCTTCCGTGGGCCGGAGCACCTGGCCCAGGTGCAGCAGGACGCACAGCAGGTCGTCGACGCCGCACTGGCGGGCTGACCCCGGGTGAGCAGCGCAGAGCCCGGCCGGTCGACCCGGCCGGGCTCTGCGCTGCGGTCTGCGGCGGTGCGGCTCAGAAGAGGGCGGCCGTGAGCGAGCGCCGTGCTGCGGCCACCCGCGGGTCCTGGGCGCCGATGACCTCGAACAGCTCGAGGAGGTGCTCGCGGGCCTGGTTGCGCTCGTCCCCGGAGGTGACCCGGACGGTGTCGACGAGGCGCAGGAAGGCGTCCTCCACGTGCCCTCCGACCAGCTCCAGGTCGGCGGCCGCGACCTGCGCCGCCACGTCGGAGGGACGCTCGGCGGCAGCCTGACGGGTGGCGTCGACGTCCAGGTCCTGGGTGCGCCGCAGCAGCCGGACCTGGCCGAGACCCAGACGTGCCTCGTCGTCCCCGGGGTCGGCCTGCAGCGCCTGCTCGTATGCCGTCGCAGCCCCGTCGAGGTCACCCGCCTCGATGGCGTCGTAGGCCTGCTGGTGCAGCGGTGACAGTGGGGCGTCCTCCTCGTCCTGGGCGGGCTCCTGCGAGGGCACCTCGCCGACGTCGGCCCGCCCGGTGACCCCGTTGGCCACGGCCGCCTCGAGGAACTTGTCGAAGAGGGGCCGCAGCTGGGAGGTGTCCTGGACACCCAGGTAGAACGGCATCGGCTGGCCCTGCAGCAGGCCCAGCACGATGGGCAGGGCGTCGACCTGGCCGAAGGTCTGCTGCAGCACCGGGGTCAGCGCCTGCACGATCCCCGGGTTGGCGCTGAGCTCCACGCCGACCACGACGAACCGTCCCTCGTACTCGCGCGACAGCTGCGCGAGCGCCTGGGCGTGCTGCACCGACTCGGGCACCTGCGGTGTCCACAGCACCAGCACGGTCGGCACGGTCATGCTGCCGTTGACCACGGACTCGAAGGTCGCGTCGTCCGCCTGCCGCAGAGCGGGGTCCCCGGAGGCGGAGGAGGCCTCGCCGGGGGTGCTCCCCGGTGCGGCCGGAGCCTGACCGGGTCTCTTGCCGAGGCCTGAGAGGTCGACGGCGCCCCGGAGGGCAGCGGCACTGAAGGGTTGCTGAGTCATGGGGACCATTGTCCTCGATCCCGCGCGGAGCGGGGACCAGGGGGCTCAGCTGCCGGAGGCTCCGACGATCTGCTCGCGCGCCGCGATCATCTCCGGCGAGCCGTCCTCGGCCGGCAGGTGCATCGCGACGAACACGAGGGTGTCCAGCGTGGCGCTGTCGGTGATCGATGAGTCGTCGGCGAAGGCGGTGAAGGTGTCCGGCGGGATGAGCCGGCTGCCGCTGCGGACGTTGAAGACGCTCTCGCGCTCGAGCACGCCGAACGTGATGCCGGAGCCGTCCTCCTGGTAGATCGTGTAGGTGTTGCCGCCGCTCACCCGGTTGCGCTCGAGGAAGGACGCCTGCGCGGAGACCGCTCCGGCCTGCTCGCTGGCGTTCTGCCGCACCTGGGGCGCGTAGCCGTTGGTGCGCACGTCAGGAGCACCGCTCGGCGGGTAGTCGATGTAGTCCGCCAGGTCGTTGAGCGCGGTGCCGGGCGTGGTGACGAAGTCGCCCCCGCCCTCGCGCACGACCGGCGATCCGATGCTGCGCCGGTCGAAGGTGCCCACCTCGGTGCCGGGGAGCATGGGCGCCGACCAGATGATGCGGTAGTTGTCGATGTCGGCCGGCTTGGCGATGAGGTGCAGCTCGGGCAGACCGTCCTCGGGCACGGTCTGCACCACGATGAGCGTCGGCGCCTCGTCGTCGGACCGGCTGACGGCCAGCACGTTCGGCTCGGGCAGGTCGTCCGGGTCGACCTCCTCGGGCTCCCCGGTCACGCCCTCGAGCCGGTCGGCCGCGACGGCGGCCTGACGAGCAGGGCCGCGGTAGGCGGAGTTGATCGCCGTCGTGAGCTCGTCACCGTCGGCCTGGGTGGCCTCGGCGGCGCGCGTGAGCAGCTCTGCTGCCAGCCGCTCGGCCGACTCGATGCTCACCGCACCCTCACCGGCGGGCTCGGCGGTGATGGTGGCGTCAGCGGCGGGGGCGCTCGTCTCGGAGGTGTCGTCGGCCGTGCTGCCGGCAGCGTCCGACGTGCTCTCGGCGGCGTCGGACGTGCCGGCCGCGACGTCGCTGGTGGAGGTGGCGCCGTCCGCGGAGGTGGTGTCGGCGGAGTCGTCGGCGTCGCTGCAGGCAGCGAGGATCAGCACGGAGGAGAGGGTCGCTGCCGCGACCAGGCGGGGGGACTTCATAACGAAATGGTAACTTTCGTGGTCGCACGTTGGGAAATTCGGCGGACGAGACGCTCGTCACCCCCCGCAGCCGAGGACAGCGCACCTGGTCAGCCGGGCGGTGCCCCCGGAAGCCGTCGGGCTCGCACCAGCAGGGACACCCCGGGAAGGTGACCCACGGGCAGGTGCCGCTCCATGCGCACCACCGCGCCCAGGACGGCGTTGGCCCAGGCCGGCGGCCGGGACAGGTCGCTGCCCGTGCTCCGCCGCCGCCGCAGCGCGACGGCGGGGCGCAGCAGCACCATCCACGAGCGGACGGACTCCACCTCGAGGCCGGCAGCGGTGAGCAGGTGGAGGATCTCGGGTCGGGTGTAGCGACGCACGTGACCGACCGCCTCGTCGTGGGCGGACCACAGCCGCGGGTCGACCGGCACCGTCACCACCAGGCGCCCCCCCGGCCGCAGCACGCGATGCAGCTCGCGGGCCGCGGCGTGGTCGTCCTGCAGATGCTCCAGGACGTCGAGCGCCGTCACCAGGTCGAGGCTCCGGTCGGCGAAGGGCAGCCGGTGGGCGTCACCTCGCACCACGGGCAGTCCACGAGAGGAGGCGACGACTGCCCCCGGCCCGGAGTGCTCCAGGGCGAGCGCCGACCAGCCGAGCCCGCTGAGCACCAGGGTGTTCCCCCCGCCGGCCGCCCCGATGTCCAGGGAGGTGCCCACCTCGAGGTCGGCGACCGCCCGGGCCAGCAGTGCCCGCCGCTCGCGGTACCACCAGTGCCGTCCCTCCAGGGCGACGAGCCTGCCGATCTCGGCGTCGTGCACAGGGGCTCGTCGCCTCTAGAAGCGGGCCGGCTCGCGGTAGACGCCCCACTCCTCGCGCAGCACGTTGCAGATCTCCCCCAGGGACGCCTCGGCCCGCACGGCGTCGAGCATGGCGGGGATCATGTTGGCGTCCGTACGGGAGACCTCGACGAGCGACCGGAGCGCCTGCTCGACAGCGGCGGTGTCGCGCGCCTGGCGACGTCGGCCGAGCAGGCTCACCTGGTCACGCTCGACCTCGTGGCTGACCCGCAGGATCTCCAGCTCGTGGCTGACCGACTCCGTGTGGCAGTTGACGCCGACGATCTTCTTGGCCCCCTTCTCCAGGCCCAGCTGGTACTGGAAGGCGGCGTCGGCGATCTCCGACTGGAACCACCCGTCCTCGATGCCCCGCAGGATGCCGGAGGTCATCGGGCCGATGGGGTGCTCGATCTCGCCGTCCGCGCCCGCCTCCCTGCCACGCTCCCCCATCCGGCGGACGGTGGCGAAGATGGCCTCGGCCTCGGCCTCGACCTTGTCGGTGAGCGCCTCGACGAACCAGGATCCGCCCAGCGGGTCGGCGACGTTGACGACGCCGGTCTCCTCCATGAGCACCTGCTGGGTGCGCAGGGCGACCTCGGCCGACTGCTCCGTGGGCAGCGCGAGGGTCTCGTCGAGGGCGTTGGTGTGCAGCGAGTTGGTGCCACCGAGCACCGCGGCCAGGGCCTCCACCGCCGTGCGGACGACGTTGTTGAGAGGTTGCTGGGCCGTGAGCGAGACCCCGGCGGTCTGGGTGTGGAAGCGCAGCCACATCGCCTTCTCGTCGGTGGCGCCGTAGACGTCCCGCATCCACCGTGCCCAGATGCGCCGGGCGGCCCGGAACTTGGCGATCTCCTCGAAGAAGTCGAGGTGGGAGTCGAAGAAGAAGGACAGCCCGGGTGCGAAGGTGTTCACGTCGAGACCGCGCGACAGGCCCAGCTCGACGTAGCCGAACCCGTCCGCCAGGGTGAACGCGAGCTCCTGCGCCGCCGTGGAGCCGGCCTCCCGGATGTGGTAGCCGGAGACGGACAGCGGCTTGTAGTCGGGGATGTCGGAGGTGGTGTACTCCATCAGGTCGCCGATCAGGCGCAGGTGCGGCTCGGGCGGGAACAGCCACTCCTTCTGGGCGATGTACTCCTTGAAGATGTCGGTCTGCAGCGTGCCGTTGAGCGCGCTGACGTCCACGCCCTGACGCTCGGCCGCCACGAGGTACATGCAGAAGACGGGCACCGCCGGGCCGCTGATGGTCATCGACGTGGTCACCTCGGACAGCCTGATGTCGGAGAAGAGGGTGTCCATGTCGCTGACGGTGTCGATCGCGACCCCGCAGTGGCCGACCTCACCCAGGGCCTGCGGGTCGTCGGAGTCGCGACCCATCAGGGTCGGCATGTCGAAGGCCACCGAGAGTCCCCCGCCCCCGCGAGCCAGGATCATCTTGTAGCGCTCGTTGGTCTGCTGGGCGTTGCCGAAGCCGGCGAACTGCCGGATCGTCCAGGTGCGCCCGCGGTAGCCGGTGGGGTACAGGCCCCGCGTGTAGGGGAAGGTGCCCGGCCAGCCGATGCGCTCCATGCGCTCGTCGACGGCCTCGACCTCGGGGCTGGGCCCGTACACCGGGTCGACCTCCATGCCCGACAGCGTGGTGAAGTCCGCGTCCCGGACCCTGCCGGCGGCGACGGCCTGGTCGTAGCGGGCCTGCCACGCCTGGCGGCCGGAGGAGACACTCTGGGTGGTGCGATCAACAACGCTGTCGGTCATGCCCTCACCGTACCCGTCTGCCGCTCACGATCCGCTCCAGGGCGAGGTATGCCGCATACAGGGCCAGGAGCACGACGGTCACGTGCAGGAGCAGCGCCAGGGCGATGCCGATGATCATGCCCGCCTGCCGGCGCTCCCCCCAGGTGAGGGCCAGCAGGGCCGGGACCAGCACCGCGAAGACGGCCCCACCCACCAGCTCGGCGGCGAGCCCACGCTCCCCCATCCAGGGCAGGACGTCCCACACGTCCACGAGGTCGAGCGTCGCGACGACACCGAGCACGGTCACCGCTCCGAGCATCAGCAGGAGCACCGCACGGTCGCGCCACATGCGTCCCTCCCACATCGTGGCCGTGGTGACCGCCGCCCACATCAGCCAGGCCCGCACGCGTCCGGTGCCCAGCTCGACCATCGACTCCCGGAAGATGAGGTCGGCCTCGGTCCGGTCCACGGGTGGACCGAGGTAGTCGCCCTCCTCGACCAGGGCGTCGTGCACCACCGCCGCCGGCAGGAAGTCTCCGCTCCGGGGCACCAGCCAGGTGAACACCCTCGGCACCGACGCCAGGTCGGTCGAGAAGCGTGTGAGGTCGGCCGGCACGACGAAGGCCTCCTCGTAGTCGTCGGCGAGGTAGGCGATGCGACGCAGCAGGGTGAAGTCCCGTCCGTCGATGCTGCGCAGCTCCAGGCGCAGCGGGCCACCCTCGTCGGGGTCGAAGAACTCACCCATGGCCGAGCGCTCAGCCGCCGTGCGGGGGCTCGTCCTGCCCCAGGAGGGCGTCCACCCGGTCGACCTTGGCCTGCAGCTGCCCCTCATGGCCGGGCCGCAGGTCGGCCTTGAGCACCAGGCCCACCCTCGGCGAGTGCCGGGCGACCGCGTCACAGGCCTCCTTGACCACCGCCATGCACTCGTCCCACTCACCCTCGACGGTGGTGAACATGGAGGTGGTCTCGTGCGGCAGGCCCGAGGCCCGCACGACCCGCACGGCGTCGGCGACGGCGCGGCTCACCGACCCGTCGGCGTCGTCGGTGACAGCAGGCGAGATGGAGAAGGCGAAGAGCATGGGCTCACCGTAGCCGCCGGTGGCACGGCTCGCCCGGGCTCAGGTGAGGTCCGCGAGCACGCGTTCGGCAGCGGCATACGGGTCCAGCGCACCGGCAGCCACCTGCGCCGCGACGTCCGGCAGCGACGCGCCCGCGCTCAGGTCTCCCATCCGGGAGCGCAGCTCGGCCAGCACGATCGCCTCGACCTCGCGGGCAGCCCGACGCTCGCGGCGGGCACGCAGCTCGTCGTGCTCCTCCAGGTGTCCCAGGTGCTTGTCGAGCGCCTCCAGGAGCTCCTCGACCCCTTCGCCACGGTCGGCGATGGTCTTGACGACGGGTGGCCGCCAGAGCCCGGGCTCGGTGCGGTCGCCGAGGCTGATCATGTGCCGGATCTCGCGCACGGTCGCGTCGGCGCCGTCCCGGTCTGCCTTGTTGACGACGAAGACGTCACCCACCTCCAGGATGCCGGCCTTGGCCGCCTGCACACCGTCGCCCATCCCCGGGGCGAGCAGCACCACCGTCGTGTCGGCGAGACCGGCGATCTCGACCTCGCTCTGGCCCACGCCCACGGTCTCGATGACCACCACGTCACAGCCCGCGGCGTCGAGCACCCGCAGGGCCTGCGGCGTCGCCCAGCTGACCCCGCCGAGGTGGCCCCGGCTGGCCATCGACCGGATGTAGACCTCGGGGTCCAGTGCGTGGTCGACCATCCTGATCCGGTCGCCGAGCAGCGCGCCGCCGCTGAACGGCGAGGACGGGTCGACCGCCAGCACGCCGACCCGTTTGCCCTGCGCACGCAGGGCGGTCACCAGCATGGTGGTGGTCGTCGACTTGCCCACCCCGGGGCTGCCGGTGAGCCCGATGATCCGCGCCCTGCCGGTGTGGGGCGCCAGCGCCGCCATGACGTCGCGCAGCGCCGGGTCGGCGTTCTCGACCAGGGTGATCAGCCGGGCGACGGCGCGCGGCGCACCGGCCCTGGCCTGCTCGACCAGGGCCGGGACGTCGACCTCACGACGCGCGCGCCTCAAGGACGCCGGCCCGCGTCCTGCTGCGGCACGCGCACGATGAGCGCGTCGCCCTGCCCCCCGCCGCCGCAGAGTGCGGCCGCGCCGACGCCACCGCCGCGGCGCTGCAGCTCCAAGGCCAGGTGCAGCGCGATGCGCGCGCCCGACATGCCGATGGGGTGGCCGAGGGCGATGGCGCCGCCGTTGACGTTGACGATGTCGGGGTCCAGCCCGAGCTCGGCCGTGGAGGCCAGGCCGACGGCCGCGAACGCCTCGTTGATCTCGACCAGGTCGAGGTCGGTGGGCGCGATGCCCTCCTTGGCGCAGGCCGCGGCGATCGCCCGGGCCGGCTGGCTCTGCAGGGTGGAGTCGGGGCCGGCGACGACGCCGTGGGCACCGACCTCGGCCAGCCAGGAGAGCCCGAGCTCCTCGGCCTTGGCCCTGCTCATGACGACGACGGCGCAGGCACCGTCGCTGATCTGCGAGGCGGACCCGGCGGTGATGGTGCCGTCGGGACGGAAGGCGGGTCGCAGCCGCCCCAGCGACTCCACGGTGGTGTCCGCGCGGATGCCCTCGTCCCGGGCGAACACGACGGGCTCGCCCTTGCGCTGCGGGATGGACACCGGGGCGACCTCGGCGTCGAACACCCCCCGCTCCTGGGCGGCCGCCGCGAGCCGGTGGCTGCGAGCGGAGAAGGCGTCCTGCTCCTCGCGGCTGAACGCGCCGTTGTCACCGCAGTTGGCGGTCTCGGTCAGCCCACCCATGGCCTGGTCGGTGAAGATGTCCCAGAGACCGTCGTAGGCCATGTGGTCACGCATCGTCACGTCGCCGTACTTGAAGCCCGAGCGTGACCTCTCCAGCAGGTGCGGCGCGTTGGTCATCGACTCCATGCCACCGGCCACGACCACCTCGAGCTCCCCGGCCCGGATGAGCTGGTCGGCCAGGGCGATGGCGTCGATGCCGGACAGGCACACCTTGTTGATGGTCAGCGCCGGGACGTCCATCGGGACCCCGCCCTTGACCGCGGCCTGGCGCGCGGGGATCTGCCCGGCTCCGGCGGTCAGCACCTGGCCCATGATGACGTAGTCGACCTGGTCGCCGCTCACCCCGGCACGCTCCAGCGCGCCCGCGACGGCGACGCCCCCGAGGTCGGTGCCGGACATGTCCTTCAGCGAGCCGAGCAGGCGCCCCATGGGGGTGCGCGCTCCGGCGACGATCACGGACGTGGTGGAGTGGTGCGACATGTCTGGCCTCCCAGCGACGGCGGTGGTGACCGTCACTCTAACCGTCCAGCGAGGCCGCGACCGGCCCGCTCACCCGACCGGCCACGACGGTGCCCGCCACGGTCATCGCGAGCAGGGCCGAGGCCTGCTCGGAGGTGCTGCCGGACACCAGCGGGTCGGCGTCCAGGAGCACCAGGTCACCCCGGTCACCCGGGCGCACGCGCTGCCCGTCGACGGAGGCGGCCAGCGCCTGGTGGGGCGTGAGCGCCTGCTCCGGGTGCCAGGGCCCGGCCTCGACCGGGCCGCGGTGCACGGCGGTCGCCATCGCCAGCCAGGGGTCGAGGGGTGCCACCGGGGCGTCGGACCCGAGGGCGACCGGGATGCCGTGCTCGACCAGCCCGGCGACCACGAAGGCGCGGTCGGTCCGGTCCGGCCAGCACTGCTCGGTCACGACGCGGTCGTCGAGCAGGTGCCCGGGCTGGAGGCTCGCCGTGACCGGCAGCCGGGCCCAGCGTGGCAGGTCCTCGTGCCGCAGGAGCTGGGCATGCTCGATGCTCCCGCTGGCGCCGGTCGCCTCGAAGACGTCGAGCACCGCGGTCACGGCCGCGTCGCCGATGGCGTGCAGCGCTGCCCGCAGCCCGTGCTCGTGCGCCCGGCGCACCGCCTCGGTCATCTCCGCGACCGAGACGTTGGCACGACCTCGTGGGTGCTGGAGCGTGGAGCCGTCGGCATACGACTCGCAGCACCACGCGGTGCGCGTGTTGAGGGACCCGTCGGAGATGATCTTCAGCGGACCCTGGGTCACCAGCCCGTCGGTGCCGGGGACCGGGTCGCCGTCCCTGCGACCGGTGGCCAGGATCTCCTCGAGCCGCCCGGGGTAGACACCCGTGCGCACCCGCCAGGGGCCCACCCCGGCCGCGCACCGCCGCGGCCACTGCTCCCAGGTGCCGGCGAACTCCAGGTCGACGATGCCCACGACGCCTCGTCCGCGGGCCTGCGCCACCGCGTCCGCGACCCCCATCTCGGCCTCCTCCTGGGCCCGCGGGAGCCGGTCCAGCCGAGCGTAGATGCCGAACCACTCCTCCTCCTCGACGATGCCGTCGCGGAACGGCACACCGAGCAGGAGCAGCGCGGCGGAGTTGAGCCACCCGTGGTGCCCGTCACCGCTGATGAGCACCACCGGGGCGGACCCGGTGACGGCGTCGAGCTCGGCCACGTTGGGCTGCCGTCCCCACCCGGCCGAGCGGTGCCCCCACCCGGTGAGCACACCGGTCGGGGTGCGCGCACCGCCGTCGTCCAGGGCCCGCCTGACGAGTGCGAGCAGCTCCTCGGGAGAGCCCGTCCCCGACGTGTCCAGCCGGCTGCGGCTCAGCGACCACTGGGTCATGTGGACGTGGTGGTCCCACAGCCCCGGCACGACCCAGCGCCCCTCCGCCTCCAGGCGCGGCACCTCGCTGCCGACCTCGACGACGGGCGCGACCTCGACGACCCGGCCACCGCGGACCAGCACGTCCTGAGGCTCGGCGGGCGGGCCCGCGGGCGGGTGCGGCAGGTGGGGGTCGGCCAGGGGCACCACCCGGGCGCCGCGCAGCAGCAGGTCGTTCATGGCGGCACCGTATGCGGTGCGTCCGCGGCACTCCAGCCCGGGCCCGGCGGCCTGGCCTCAGGAGGCCCGCTGCCTTCGCGCCCCCGGTCCACGACGGGGCCCGAAGTGAGTAGTCTGCGGCCATGACCGGCCCGTGGCAGGACCTCGCCCCGCTCGTCCGTGCGATCGACCACGTCGGCATCGCCGTGGCCGACCTCGACGCCGCTGTGGAGTGGCACGCGAGGCACCTCGGCCTGGTGGTCGTGCACGAGGAGGTCAACGAGGAGCAGGGCGTGCGCGAGGCCATGCTCGCCCCACCGCACGCCGCTGCCGGGTCCGCCCAGCTGCAGCTGCTCGCGCCGCTGCGTCCCGACTCGGCCATCGGCCGCTTCCTGGACCGCTCCGGTCCGGGCCTGCAGCAGCTCGCCTACCGCGTCGACGACGTCGACCTGGCCACGCGCATGCTGCGCGCCAAGGGCCTGCGGCTGCTCTACGACGAGGCTCGCCGCGGCACCGGCGGCAGCCGCATCAACTTCGTCCACCCCAAGGACGCCGGCGGCGTGCTCGTCGAGCTGGTGGAGCCGCCGGTGTGACCGGTCAGGACCGGGACCGCCCGCGTCTGCGCGTCCCGGACGCCCTCAACCCCGCGACGGTGCCGCGTGCCGGCCGGCGGGCGGTGCAGCGCTGGCACGACTACCGGGAGCGACAGCTCGAGCTGCTGGCCGAGAGCAACGAGCTGCGCCGCGAGATGTGGGAGCACCCGCAGCAGCAGGCTCCGCTCCCCCAGGTCGAGGCGCCGGACCACACGCCCCGCTCGGTCAGCCTGGCCGCGCCCTTCTTCATCGGCTTCGTGGGCGCCCTGGGCGTCCTGACCGCCGTGTTCCTGGCGGGCAACCTCTCCCGGCTGTCCACGGTGCTGACCTTCCTCGTCGTGGCGATCTTCCTGACGCTGGTGCTCAACCCCATCGTCGAGGTCTTCGTGCGTCGTGGCACCAGCCGCCAGTTCGGGGTGCTCGTCGTCTTCGTCGGGCTGCTCGCGGTCTTCGTCGCCCTCGGCTACCTCGTGGCGCCGCCCGTCGTCGACCAGACGACCACGCTCGTCGAGCGCACGCCGCGCTACCTCGAGGACCTGTCGACCACGCCGTGGGTCACCCGTCTGGACGAGCAGTACGCCGTGTCCGACCGACTCATCGAGGAGCTGGAGAACCGGGTCACGGACAGCACGTTCATGACGACCATCTTCGGCGGCGTCCTGGGAGCAGCCGGGTGGCTGGCCGGCGGGCTGATCGGCTTCGGCTTCGCGTTGTTCCTCACGCTCTACCTCCTGGCCACCCTGCCCTCGGTCAAGGAGGCGACGTACAAGCTGGTGCCCGCCAGCCGGCGCCCTCGCGTCATCGCCCTGGCCGAGGAGGTGATGCGCCGGGTCGGCGCCTACGCCCTGGGCCAGGGTGCCGTCGCCACGATCAACGCCTTCTGCTCCTGGGTGCTCCTGGAGATCCTGGACCTGCCCTACCCCGTCGTGCTCGCCGTGCTGGTCGGCCTCCTGGGCCTGATCCCCCTCGTCGGAGCCACGCTGGGCGCCACCATCGTGGCGACCGTGGCGCTGGTCCAGGACCCCACGCTGGCCCTGGTCGTCGTCATCTACTACATCGTCTACCAGCAGATCGAGAACTACCTCATCGTGCCGAGGGTGATGTCCCGGACCGTCTCCGTGCCGGGGGCGGTGACGCTCGTCGCGGTGCTCGTCGGCGGCACCCTGCTGGGCGTGCTCGGCGCCCTCATCGCGATCCCGGTCGCCGCAGGGCTGCTGCTGGTCTACGAGGAGGTCGTCGTGCCGCGCCAGTCGCGGCTGTGACCGTCACGACCTCAGGCGAAGGCCCCACCAGGGCGTCGGCGCTCGCGTGCTGCCCAGCACGGCGTGTGCCAGTGCCGGCGGTTGTCGATGCCCTGCATGGCGTCCTCGGGCCACACGACCGTATGCGGTGTCACCGCCCCCACCTGCTGCTGGCAGCCCGGGCACAGGTAGCTGCGGCCGGAGTCGTTGCCCCGCACCTCCCGCACCGACCACACCTGGCCCGCGTAGCGCGTCGTGGCGACCTGTCCCCCGCGCGCGGCGGGGGCCGACGGCGGGCCGCCGCCGGGGCGGGGACGCCCGCCCCGGCGACGCCGGTTGGACCGGGGCATCAGCCCTGGGTGAAGGGCCGATCGAGCAGGGCGTGCTCCACCAGCAGCGGCGACGGCGCCAGATGCGGCTGGAAGCCGTCGCTGCCGGTGAGCATGTCCTCGCAGACGGACAGCACCTCGTCGGCACCGATGTGGTCGATCATGGCGAACGGCCCCATCGGGTAGCCCAGACCGAACCGGGTCGCGGTGTCGATGTCGTCGACGCTCGCATAGCCCTGGTCGAGCATCCGCACCGCGTCGTTCAGGTGCGGCACCAGCAGTGCGTCGACGACCAGACCCGTGCGGTCGCGGCAGACGACCGGCTCGGCGCCCAGTGCCGTGACCACGCCACGGAGGGTGTCGACCACGGACCGGGCGGTGACGCCGGTGCGGCCGATCTCCACGACCTGTCCGTTGCCGGTGGGGGCGTGCATGCGCAGCACCGCCGTCTCCTCCGGTCGTCCCGACAGGGCTGCGAGCGCCACGGCGGAGTAGGTGTTGGCGGTGGCCAGGATCGTCCCCGGACGGGTGACCTGCCCGAGCTCGGAGAAGAGCTCGTCGACGTCACGTCCGGGCAGCTCGGCACCGTCCCCGTCGTCGGGCTCCGCCTGGGCCTCGACCACCAGGTCGACCCCCGCCACCGGGGAGAGGTCGGACACGTCGGCCAGGCGGATGACGGCATACCCGGCCTCGGTCAGCCGGGAGTCGAGCTCCTGGGCGAGGGCGCCGTCCCCCAGGACCGCGACGCTGTCGACCGCAGGCGGGCGCACCTCGGCCGGGGTGGACCTGTCGGGGACGACCTGGCCGCCACCGGGCTGCGCGTAGCTGTAGAACCCCTGGCCGCTCTTGCGCCCCAGCCGCCCGGCGGTGACCATCTGCTGGAGCATCGCGCTCGGCGCGTGCAGGGGGCTGCGGCTGTGCCCGTAGATCACGTCGCCGATGTGGTCGCACACGTCGAGGCCGATGAGGTCCATGAGCGTCAGCGGCCCCATGGGCAGGCCGGCCCCCACGCGCATCGCCGTGTCGAGGTCCTCGCGGCTGACATGCCCGTGCTCCAGCATGCGCATGGCGGAGTTGAGGTAGCCGAAGAGCAGGTAGTTGGCCACGAAGCCGGCCCGGTCCCCGACCACGACCGGGCTCTTGCCCATCTCGCGGGCGAGGGCGACGACCGCCTCGGTGACCTCCGGCTCGGTGCTCAGCGTGGTGACCACCTCGACGAGCCGGAGCACAGGCGCGGGGTTGAAGAAGTGCATGCCCACGACCCGCCCGGGGAGGGCCGTGGCGGCCGCGACCTGCGTGATCGACAGGCTCGAGGTGTTGCTGGCCAGCACGGCGTCCTCCCGCACGATCCCGTCGAGCCGCCCGAAGACGTCACGCTTGAGGTCTATCGTCTCGGGCACCGCCTCGACCACCAGGTCGGCCGGAGCGAGCGCCGCCATGTCGGTGGTGATGGTGACCCGGTCGAGGATCTCCTGCCTGCCCGCCTCGTCGAGCCTGCCCTTGGCGACGGCCCGGTCGGTGGACCCGGCGAGGATCGCCCTGCCCCGCTCGGCGAACTCCTCGGTGGTCTCGACCCCGATCACCGTGCGCCCGCCCCGGGCGAAGACCTCCACGATGCCGGCACCCATCGTGCCGAGTCCGATCACGCCGACGGTGCTGATGTCGCTAGCCATGCGCCGATCCTCTCACCCCGGCGGGCTAGGGTGGTGCCCCGTGCGCGTGGTGATCGCAAGATGCAGTGTCGACTACGAAGGTGCGCTGCAGGCACACCTGCCTCCGGCGACCCGGCTGCTGATGGTCAAGGCCGACGGCTCGGTGCTGGTCCACTCCGACGGGGGCTCCTACAAGCCGCTCAACTGGATGGCGCCCCCGTGTGCCATGAGTGAGGTCGAGCCGGACGACGCCGAGCGCGAGGAAGGGGTCTGCGCGGTGTGGCTGGTCCGGCACGGCAGACGCGAGGACACGCTGCGCATCCGGCTCCACGAGGTCCTCAGCGACAGCTCGCACGACCTCGGGGTCGACCCCGGGCTGGTCAAGGACGGGGTCGAGGCGCAGCTGCAGGCGCTGCTCGCCCAGCACATCCAGACGCTGGGCGCCGGGTGGAGCCTGCTGCGGCGCGAGTTCCCCACCGCGATCGGCCCCGTCGACATCCTGTGCCGGGACAGCACCGGGGCCACGGTCGCGGTCGAGATCAAGCGGCGCGGCGACATCGACGGGGTCGAGCAGCTCACCCGCTACCTCGAGCTGCTCAACCGTGACCCTCACCTCGCCCCGGTGGCCGGCGTCTTCGCCGCGCAGGCGATCCGTCCACAGGCCCGCACCCTCGCACTGGACCGCGGCATCCGCTGCGTCACCCTGGACTACGAGGCGCTGCGGGGGATGGACGACGCGGAGCACCGGTTGTTCTGAGCACCGGGGTCCCCCGATGGGGCACAATCGCGGCATGACGCGACAGGCCGCGATCGCCGCCCCCAACCCGATCTCCGCCCAGGCGGGACAGGTGGCGCTGTCACACGGCGGCACCGCCGTCGACGCCGCGATCGCCGCGATGGTCGCCGCCTGCGTCTCCGAGCCCGGGCTGATCAGCCCGCTCGGGGGGTGCTACATCAACATCTGGCCTGCCGACGCCGAGCCTGTGGTCGTCGACGGCAACGTGGAGATGCCCGGGCGTGGTGCCCCACGGGAGCGCTTCGGCCAGGGGATGATCGAGTGCGTGACGACCTACGGCGGCGGCCTGACGACCTACGCCGGCCCCGGCTCCGTCGCGACGCCCGGGATGCTCGCGGCCATGGGCTGGGCGCACCGGCATCACGGCCGTGCGCCCTGGCCGGCGCTGTTCGACCCGGCCGTCCGGGCGGCACGCCAGGGCTTCCCGGTGAGCCCGACGGCCGGCTCCTACAGCGAGCTGGTGTCCTCCACCATCTTCGGCTGGGACCCCGTCACCCGCGCTGTCTACACCCATGACGGGCACGGGCTGACCCCCGGCCACATCATCACCGACGACGACCTGGCGGACACGCTCGAGCAGATCGGCGCCGAGGGCGCGGGCACCGCGTACTCCGGTGACCTGGCCCGCGTCATCGCGGAGGACATGGCGCAGCGCGGCGGCCTGCTCACCCTGGAGGACCTGCAGGCCTACCGTCCGGTGGTCCGCCCCGCGCTGCGCACCAGGCTCGGCGAGTGGGACCTTGCGTGCAACCCGCCGCCCTCGATCGGTGGGCCGGTGCTCACCGCCATGCTGCGGCTGCTCGGCTCCTACGGCACACCGGTCACCCCCGTCGACGCGGCACGCGTGATGCGCCGGGTGCTCGACCTGCGGCTGCAGCGCATCGACATCGCCCCCGACCTCGAGGTCGCCGGCCACGCGCTGCTCCGGGACATCCACGGTGGCGCCGGCCTGGGGCTGCCGACGTCGGCCTCGACAGCGCACGTCTCCGTGGTCGACAGCGACGGCACGGCGTGCGCGGTCACGGCGTCCTCCGGCTACAGCTCGGGCATGACGATCCAGGGCACGGGCATGCTCGCCAACAACGCCCTCGGAGAGCCCGAGCTGAACCGGCGCGGCCTGCACGCCCTGGAGCCAGGCACCAGGATGGCCTCCAACATGGCGCCCACCACGGGTCGCAGCGACTCCGGCGACCGGCTCGCGATCGGCACTCCCGGCGCCGACCGGATCACCACGGCGCTCACACAGGTGCTGCTCCACGTCTGCCTGCACGGGGAGAGCCTGCAGGAGGCCATCGACCGGCCCCGCCTGCACGTCCGCCACCTCGACGACGACACGGTGCGGATCGACCACGAGCGGGACGCCGAGCTGTCCACCGTCCTCACCGAGGTGGGGCTGCCGCTCTACGAGCACGAGCCGCATGCGATGTTCTTCGGAGGTGTCGGCGGCGCCCTGCGCCAGCCGGACGGCGCCCTGAGCGCCGGGGCCGACCCGCGCCGGGCCGCTGCAACGGCCGTGGGCTGACGATGCGCGACCTCACCGACGAGCAGCTGCGGGCCTCAGGCCTGCTGAAGTGGGCCGTCGACGGTCCCGGGGTCATCCCCGCCTGGGTCGCCGAGATGGACATGCCGGTGCCCGACGTGGTCCGCGACGCCGTGCTCGCCCACGCTGCCCAGGGGGTCTTCGGCTACGCCGACCCGCGTGGACGTCACGAGGTCATCGAAGCGCTCGCCGGGTTCGCACTCGAGCGCTGGGGCCTGCAGGTCGACCCCCACCGGGTGCTCCTGACCGGTGACGTCATGGAGGGCATGCGGCTCACGCTGCACCACCTCACCGACGGGGGTCCGGTCATCGTCCCGACACCCGTCTACCCACCCTTCCTCGTGACCGTGCGCGACCTGGGCAGACAGGCGGTGGAGGTGCCGGTCGACCCGGACGCCGACCGTGCCGAGCTCGACGTGGCCGGCATCGAGCGGGCCGCGCGCGACGGGGCGCGGACCCTGCTGCTGTGCCATCCGCACAACCCGGTGGGCCGGTGCTGGACCCGCAACGAGCTGGAGGCGGTGCGTGACGCCGTCGAGCCGCACGGGGTGCACGTCGTCAGTGACGAGATCCACGCCCCGCTGACGCTGCCCGGCGTCGCCTTCACCCCCTACGCCGCCGTCGCCTCGCCCGACGCCCCGGTCACCACCCTGATGTCGGCCACGAAGGCGTTCACGATGCCCGGCCTGCGCTGCGCCCAGGTGGTCAGCCAACGGCTGGAGGACCACCGGCGCCTCACGCACCTGCATCCCGTGCTCAACCACGGCATGACCACGCTCGGGCAGATCGCCACCGCGACCGCCTACCGCGCCGGCGGTCCGTGGCTCGACGAGGTGCGCACCCGGATCGCCGGCAACCATGTGCTCTTCCGTGAGCTCATGGCCCAGGACCTGCCGGCGGTGCGCATCCGGGCGGCGGAGGCGACCTACCTCGCCTGGCTCGACGTGCGGGCCCTCAGCTGCCCCGACCCGGTGGGTGGGGCCCTGCGGGCCGGTGTGCGCATCGACGGCCAGGACTACGGCGCCGGTGGCGCAGGGCACGTGCGGGTCAACCTGGGCACGTCACCCGAGCGCGTGCGCGAGATCGTGCGCAGGCTCAGCGCACCTGCGGCAGGGTGGGCAGCGACCTGACCGTCCGACCTCCGGCGACCGTGCCGGCCACCGGTGCGTCCAGCCGCGCGAGCACCAGGTGGAGCTTGGTCAGCCGCAGCAGGCGCTCCAGCCGCTCGGACGTCTCGGCGATGACGAGACGGCGGCCCCGACGCACGGCGCGGTGGTGTGCACCCACCAGCACGCCCAGCCCCGTCGCGTCGTGGACCTCGGCCTCGCCGAGGTGCAGGACGAGGTCGCCCTCGCCGGTGTCGAGCACCCGCTGCAGGGTCACCCGCAGGTCCGGCACGGTGTGCACGTTCAGCGCACCCCGCAGACGGACCACCCCCGGTGTCTCGACATCGATGTCGAGGTCCCCCCATGTTGCTGTCATTGCGGCTCCAAGCTCTCGTGGACAGCGTCCCTGCCCCGTTTCTACTGGCAAACAGGAGTCCGCGCACCCGCTTTTCGGGACAAACGCGTCACGATTGCATCACGATTGTGACTCATCTCTCCCGGATGCCCAGAGTTCACCCTGCCGTGCTGCCGTGACCCAGGGACGAGCCGGTCGATGACGCCCGGCGAGGCACCGTCTGCGAGGATGCGGTCATGGTGACCTTGTCTCGGATCTACACACGCACCGGTGACGACGGGACGACCTCCCTCGGCGACTTCAGCCGCACCGACAAGAACGACCCACGTCTTGTGGCCTACGCCGACACGGACGAGGCCAACGCGGCCATCGGGGTCGCCGTCACCTGCGGCGGGCTGTCCGAGCAGGTGCGCGCCACGCTGCTGCGCATCCAGAACGACCTCTTCGACGTGGGGGCCGACCTGTGCACCCCCCTGCGCACTGCCTACGAGCACCCGCCACTGCGCGTGCAGGCGCGTTGGGTCGACGAGCTCGAGCAGGACTGCGACACCTACAACGAGGGGCTGCCCACGCTGCGCTCCTTCGTGCTTCCCGGCGGCACCCGCGGGTCTGCCCACCTCCACGTCGCCCGCACCGTCACCCGCCGCGCGGAGCGCTCGGCCTGGGCCGCCGTCACCGCACACGGGTCCGAGCCCGCCCTCCCGGAGGCCGAGAAGGGCATCGGCGGTGTCAACCCGCTCACCGCGACCTACCTCAACCGGCTGTCCGACCTCCTGTTCATCCTGTCCCGCGTGGCCAACACGGACGACGGCGGCGACGTGCTGTGGCAGCCCGGTGGCGGCCGCGCCGAGCCGCAGGCCTGACGAGGGTCCCCCTCAGGCGACGTTGGAGTTCCATCCCGGCGGGGCCGCCTCGACCCACGCACGCAGAGCGGTGTAGTGCTCCTCGGTCAGGGCCAGCCAGAAGCTCGTGGCGCCGTACCGGCACGGGACGGCCATGAGCGGCACGTCCGGCAGCCTGTCCGAGACGTCCCTGCCGTCGACCTGGTCGGCGAACCCCAGGTCGAGGCCCACCCTGGCCCAGCGGTGCTGGGTCGTCATCGACAGGCCGCCCGGCCGCCGGTGCACGAGCAGGTCGCCCTCGTAGTGCAGCACGCCGACGGCCCATGGGTCGTCCTCGGCGGCCCGGTAGCCGCACGTGATGGGCTGGCTGGCCGAGTGCGGCGGCCCCGCGAAGCGCGAGAAGGCCCACCACCCCAGACCCACGAGGACGACGGCAGCCAGGATCGCCATCACCACCAGCAGGACCGAGGGGAGGGCGTCCGTCATGGGCGTCAGCGACCACCCGGCGTGACGAGTCCCTCGGCGTCGACCGTGTCGGCGACGATGGTCACCCGGTCGTTGTCCACGGACAGGAAGCCGCTGTCGATGACAGCCGTGCCGTCGCCGGACGGCGCGTGCACACGCACCTCACCGCTCACCAGCGTGGCCAGCAGCGGAGTGTGCCCGGGCAGGATGCCCAGCTCCCCCTCGGTGCTGCGGGCGCTGACCATGGTGGCCTCGCCCTCCCAGACCTTGCGGTCGGCCGCCACGAGTTCGACCTGCAGATGGCTCACGGGTGTGGTGTCCTCTCGGATCGGGGTGGGCAGGGTTGGAAGTGTATCGCCCCTGCCCGGGAGTGCCGGGACGCCAGACGGCGACCACGGCGGGCCGGGTCCGGCCGCACACGCGGTGAGGGGACCCGGCCCGTGGGGGTGGATGGTCGGGGGCTCAGCCCCCGACGGTCAGCTCTTCTCCAGCTCCGCGGCCTGACGCTCCACGTCCTCCAGGCCTCCGCACATGAAGAACGCCTGCTCGGGCAGGTGGTCGTACTCACCGTCGGCCACCTTGGTGAACGCCTCGACCGTCTCCGACAACGGCACGGTCGAGCCCTCGATGCCGGTGAACTGCTTGGCCACGTAGGTGTTCTGCGACAGGAAGCGCTGGATGCGCCGAGCGCGCCCGACGAGGATCTTGTCCTCCTCGGAGAGCTCGTCGATGCCCAGGATGGCGATGATGTCCTGCAGCTCCTTGTACCGCTGCAGGATGGACTTGACCCGAGCAGCCGTGTCGTAGTGCTCCTGGCTGATGAAGCGCGGGTCCAGGATGCGGCTGGTCGAGGCCAGCGGGTCCACCGCGGGGTAGATGCCCATCGAGGCGATCGGACGGGACAGCTCGGTCGTCGCGTCCAGGTGGGCGAAGGTCGTCGCCGGCGCCGGGTCGGTGTAGTCGTCGGCCGGGACGTAGATCGCCTGCATCGAGGTGATCGAGTGGCCGCGCGTGGAGGTGATGCGCTCCTGCAGCACACCCATCTCGTCGGCCAGGTTGGGCTGGTAGCCCACCGCGGACGGCATCCGGCCCAGCAGCGTGGACACCTCGGAGCCGGCCTGGGTGAAGCGGAAGATGTTGTCGATGAAGAGCAGCACGTCCTGCTTCTGCACGTCGCGGAAGTACTCCGCCATCGTCAGCGCCGACAGCGCGACCCTCAGGCGGGTGCCCGGGGGCTCGTCCATCTGGCCGAACACCAGGGCGGTCTGCCCGAGGACGCCGGCCTCCTCCATCTCCACGATGAGGTCGTTGCCCTCGCGGGTGCGCTCACCCACGCCGGCGAAGACCGACACACCACCGTGGTCGCGGGCGACGCGGGCGATCATCTCCTGGATGAGCACCGTCTTGCCGACGCCGGCACCACCGAACAGGCCGATCTTGCCGCCCAGCACGTACGGCGTCAGCAGGTCGATGACCTTGATGCCGGTCTCGAACATCTGGGTCTTGGACTCGAGCTGGTCGAAGGCCGGCGCCTGGCGGTGGATGCCCCAACGCTCGCTGACCTCGAGGGTCTCCCCCTCGCCCAGGTTGAGGCAGTCACCGGTCGCGTTGAACACCCTGCCGAGCGTGACGTCGCCGACCGGCACGGAGATGGGGCCGCCGGTGTCCTGCACCGCGGCGCCACGGACGAGGCCGTCGGTGGGCTGCAGCGAGATCGCCCGCACCATGTTGTCGCCGATGTCCTGCGCGACCTCGAGGTTGATGTTCTTGCTCTCGCCGCCGAGCTCCACCTGCGTGGTGAGGAGGTTGTACATCGAGGGGATCTGTCCGGGCGGGAACTCGACGTCGACGACCGGACCGATGATCCGCGAGAGCCGGCCGACTCCGCCCTGGTTCTGCTCCTGCGAGGGAGCCTCAGTGGTAGCAGTGCTCATGGTTCAGTGCTTCCTTCTCACTTGGCGTCGGCGAGGGCGCTGGCGCCGCCCACGATTTCGCTGATCTCTTGGGTGATCTCGGCCTGGCGGGCCTGGTTGGCCAGCCGGGTGTAGGTCTTGATGAGCTCGTCGGCGTTGTCGGTCGCCGACTTCATCGCCCGCTGACGGGCGGCGAGCTCGGAGGCCGCCGACTGCAGCAGCGCGTTGTAGATGCGTGACACGACGTACTTCGGCAGCAGGGCGTCGAGCACCTGCGTGCCACTGGGCTCGAAGTCGTAGAGCGGGATGAGCTCGTGCTCCTCCGGCGCCTCCACACCCTCGACGACCTCCAGCGGCAGGAGCCGCAGCACCTGCACCTCCTGGGTGACCATGTTGACGAACCGCGTGTAGACGACGTGGATCTCGTCCACCCCGCCGCCGTCGGCTCCGGCGATGAAGTCCTCGGTGATCCGCTCGGCGATGGCCTTGGCGGCCTCGAAGGTCGGCTTGTCGGAGAAGCCCGACCAGCTGGTCTCGAAGTCACGCCGGCGGAACCTGTAGAAGCCCTCGGCCTTGCGCCCGCACAGGTAGGGGACGACCTCGCGGCCGTCCTCCTCCAGCATCGTGCGCAGCTGCTCGCTGCGCTTGAGCACGGTGGCCGAGTAGGCGCCGGCCAGGCCGCGGTCACTGGTGATGACCAGCATGCCGGCCCGTCGGGCGTCGGGCCGCTCGGTGGTCAGCGGGTGGTCCACGTCCGAGTGCGTCGCGACGGCCGACACGGCCCGGGTGATCGACCGTGCGTACGGCGAGGTCTCCTGGACCCGCTGCCGTGCCTTGACGACCCGAGAAGCGGCAATCAGCTCCATCGCCCGAGTGATCTTCTTCGTCGACTGGACGGATCTGCTGCGCTGGCGGTACTCCCGCTGCTGCGCTCCCATGTCTCGCCTCTCCTTCTCGAACCTTGCCCGGTGCGCACGAAGTGCGACCGCCGCGGTCCCGCCTGCTGGACGGGACCGCCCGCGGGTCAGCGCTTCTGACGCGTGATCTGTGCCTGGTTGACGTCGTCGTCCTCGAGCGCCTCGACGTCCTCGTCCGCCGGGGCCTCCGGCGCGTCCTCGGTCGGACGGAACTGCTCCTTGAACGAGGCCATGGCCTCCTCCAGGGACGCCCGGGTGTCGTCGCCCAGCTTCTTCGTCTCGCGGATGCCGGCGAGCAGGCCGTCGTGCTCACGACGCAGCATCTCCACGAACTCGCGCTCGAAACGGCGCACGTCGGGGACCGGGACGGAGTCCAGGTGCCCCTGGGTGCCCGCCCAGATGATCGCGACCTGCTCCTCGACCGCGATCGGCGAGGACTGCGGCTGCTTGAGCAGCTCCACCATGCGGGCCCCGCGCTCGAGCTGGGCCCGCGAGGCGGCGTCCAGGTCGGAGGCGAACATCGCGAAGGCCTCCATCTCGCGGAACTGCGCGAGGTCGACCTTGAGGCGACCCGAGACCTCCTTCATCGCCTTGATCTGGGCGGCACCACCGACGCGGGACACCGAGATGCCGACGTCGATCGCGGGGCGGACGTTGGAGTTGAACAGGTCGGACTGCAGGTAGATCTGGCCGTCCGTGATCGAGATGACGTTGGTCGGGATGTAGGCCGACACGTCGCCCGCCTTGGTCTCGATGATCGGCAGACCCGTCATCGACCCCGCACCCAGGTCGTCCGAGAGCTTCGCGCAGCGCTCGAGCAGGCGCGAGTGCAGGTAGAAGACGTCACCCGGGTAGGCCTCGCGGCCCGGCGGGCGGCGCAGCAGCAGCGACACGGCCCGGTAGGCCTCGGCCTGCTTCGACAGGTCGTCGAAGACGATGAGGACGTGCTTTCCCTGGTACATCCAGTGCTGGCCGATCGCCGAGCCGGTGTACGGGGCGAGGTACTTGAAGCCGGCGGAGTTCGACGCCGGGGCGGCGACGATGGTGGTGTAGTCCATCGCGCCGGCCTCCTCCAGGGTCCCCCGCACCGAGGCGATGGTGGAGCCCTTCTGGCCGATGGCGACATAGATGCAGCGCACCTGCTTCTCGGGGTCGCCCGACTCCCAGTTGGAGCGCTGGTTGAGGATTGTGTCCACCGCGACCGTGGTCTTGCCGGTCTGGCGGTCGCCGATGATGAGCTGACGCTGGCCACGGCCGATCGGGATCATCGAGTCGATGGCCTTGATGCCGGTCTGCAGCGGCTCGTGCACCGACTTGCGGTGCATGACCGAGGGCGCCTGGAGCTCCAGGGCACGTCGGCCCTCGCTCTGGACCTCACCGAGGCCGTCGATGGGGTTGCCCAGGGGGTCGACCACGCGACCGAGGTAGCCGTCGCCGACCGGGACGGACAGGACCTCCCCGGTGCGCCGCACCTCCTGGCCCTCGTCGATGCCGGAGAACTCGCCCAGCACGACGACGCCGATCTGGTGCACGTCGAGGTTGAGGGCCAGGCCCAGGGTGCCGTCCTCGAACTGCAGCAGCTCGTTGGTCATCACCGAGGGCAGGCCCTCGACATGGGCGATGCCGTCACTGGCATCGGCCACGCGCCCGACCTCCTCACGAGAGGCGGCGCCCGGCTGGTAGGACTGGACGAAATGGTCCAGCGCGTCGCGGATCTCCTCCGGACGGATCGTCAGCTCCGTCATTGTCTTCTCCTCATTGGTGCCCCGATCTTGTCCTCGGAGCAGGTCAGGTGCGTGGGTGGTGGATGGTGGCTCAGCTGGAGAGACGACGTCGCGCGTCGTCCAGACGACTGCTGATCGTGCCCTCGATCACTTCGTCACCGATCTCGACGCGGATCCCTCCGATGACGGAGGGGTCGATCACGATGTTGGCGTGGACCTGGCGCCCGTACTGCCGCGACAGCGCCGCGACCAGCCGGTCCACCTGGGCCTCGGTCAGCGGCGCCGCGCTCGTCACGACCGCCGTCACCTGCTGCTGCCGCCGAGCGGCAGTCGCCAGGTAGGACTCGATGGTGCGGCCGAACCGTTCGGTGCGGGTGGCCACGGCGTGCGAGGCCAGGCGCACCGTCTCCGGTGCTGCCTTGTCGGACAGCAGCTGCCTGACCAGGTTGCTCTTGGACGCGACCGGCGCTCGCGGGTCGGTCAGAGCGGCCTGCAGGCGGTCGTCACCCGCCACGATCCGCTGGAAGCGGAACAGCTCGTCCTCGACGCGCCCCAGCCGGCCCGCACGCTGGGCGTTGGCCAGGAAGGCCTCCACCGACAGCGCCTCGAGGGCCACCGGGAGGTCGCTGGAGTCGTTCCACCGCTGTGCTGCGACGGTACGAGCGACGTGCTGGGCAGGGTCGCCCACGCGGCCCGCGAAGAGCCTGTCGACGAGCCCGGCGCGCTCCCGCCCCTCACGCGAGGGGTCGGCCAGTGCTCGGCGCAGCGTGCCGGAGCCGCTGACGGTGCCGGCCACGGCCAGCAGGTCCTCGGCCAGGGCCACGGCGTCACCGCTGCTGGTCAGCGCCTCCTCGAGGGCTGCTCGTGAGAGCGCCATCGCGTTGCGGGAGGGGCCCTGCATCAGGACTCCTGCCCCGTGCCGACCTGGGTGCGCTGCACGTCGCCGGCCTCGAGCTCGGCCAGGAACCTGTCGATGACCCCGGTCTGTCGCGCCTGGTCGTGCAGCGACTCGCCGACGATGCGGCTGGCCAGGTCGGTGGAGATCTGGCCGACCTCGCCGCGCAGCGAGACCATGGCCTGCTGGCGCTCCGCCTCCACCTGCTTGTGGGCCGTCTCGGTGATCCGGGCAGCCTCGGCCTGCGCCTGCTGCCGCATCTCCGCCACGATCGCGGCGCCCTGCTCCTTGGCCTCCTCGCGGATGCGAGCGGCTTCGTCACGGGCTCCCGCGAGCTGGGCGACATACTCCTGTCGCGCCGCCTCTGCCTCGGCCTGCGCCTGCTCGGCCTGCTCCATGCCGCCCTCGATGGCTGCGGTGCGGTCCGCGTAGGCCTTCTCCAGGTTGGGCACGACCTTGCTCTTCACGACGAAGTACAGGATCGCGAACGCGACGAGCCCGAAGAAGAGCTCGGGCAGGTAGGGCAGGATCGGGAGTGCGGACGCCTCGGGGTCGTCAGCGGCAGTCACCACCGCCACGGTGGTCAGGGTGTCAGCAAAGGGCTGCACAGTGTCTCCTCATGTTCGACGCCACGCCGGAACCAGCGACTGCGTCCCGGGTGAGTCAGAGTCGGATGAAGAAGAGGACCAGGCCGAAGATCGCGAGCGCCTCGGCCAGGGCGAAGCCCAGGATGGCGATCGGGCGCAGCAGGTTGCTGGCCTCGGGCTGGCGGGCCACACCGTTGATGTAGGCGGCGAAGATCAGGCCCACGGCGATGGCGGGGCCGATCGTGGCGAGGCCGTAGCCGATCAGAGTTACGTCACCAGTCACGTCAGTTCTCTTTCTATGTGTTGTCCCGGCGGCGAAGACCGCCGGCGGCAAGGGTATTCAGTTGTGGGTCGGGGGCGGAGTCAGTGCTCGTCCGCCAGTGCTCCGCCGATGTAGGAGGCGGCCAGGAGCACGAAGACGTAGGCCTGCAGGAACTGCACCAGTGCCTCGAACAGCACCATGGCGAAGGACATGATCCAGGCCGGGATGGCCACCGCAGTGAGGAAGCCCCCCTGCGTGAAGAGCTCCCAGGCGCCCAGCGTGAACACCAGGAGCAGCATGTGGCCGGCGAACATGTTGCCGAACAGTCGCAGCGCCAGGGTGAGCGGGCGGGTGATGAAGAAGGTGATGAGCTCCAGCACGAAGATGGCCGGCGCGATCCAGGCGGGCAGGCCCGGGGGGATCATGAACTTGAAGTAGCCCACGACTCCGTGCTTCTGCACACCGATCCAGTGGTAGACCACGTAGATGACCAGCGTGAGGGCGATCGGGAAGCCGATGCGACCGAAGGTCGGCAGCTGGATGGGCGGGATGATGCCGGCCCAGTTGTTGGCCAGGATCAGCACGAACATCGCGAACAGCAGCGGCACGAAGCGCATGAACTCCTTGCTGCCGATCATGTCGCGGGCGACGTCGTTGCGCACGAAGTCGTAGACCTTCTCGGTGAACCACTGGCCCTTGCTGGGAACGACGGCGGCGCGCTTGGTCGTGGCCACGAGCCACCAGGAGAGCAGCCCCACGGACAGCGCCATCACGACCATGGGCCGGGTGATGGCCAGCGTCATCTCCATGCCGAGGATCTCGACCGTCCCGAAGTTCACCAGCGGCTGCCAGAACGTCGAGGGAGACGGCGGGAAGTCGGCCATCGGCACGGGGAGGGCCGAAGTCAGGATCACTGGTTCTCCTTGGTCCTACGGGCTGCGGAGTGGGCACGCCCCGATCGCGACAGCGCGCGGGTGGGGAGGTCAGGGTGAACCATACCGGAGCCAGACGACGTAGAGCGACAGGGCCATCCCCACCAGAAGACCCACGACAACCAGGAAGGCGGTGTCCCACCACCGGTCCAGCAACCAGCCCAGACCGCCGAAGGTGACCGGTCCGCCGATGAGGTAGGAGACGACGGTGGTGGCCGCGTCGGTCTCCTTGGAGTGGCCGGTCACCTCGTGTCTCGGAGGCAGGGGGTCGCCCTTGGGTCTCGGAGGCAGGGGGTCACCCTTGGGCCGCGGGGTGCTGTCGTCCATGCGGCCCATCATCGCAGCCTCAGGGCAGGGGTGGGTCGACGAAGAGGGTGCGGGCGCGGAGGAAGCCGGTGACCTGACCGACCTGGTGCGCCAGGGCGGTGGCCAGCAGACCGACCGCCGCGGCGAGGGGGTCGACCCACGGCAGCTCACGGACGACCAGGACAGCGCTGACCAGCAGCAGCAGCTGTATGAGGTACACGGTCAGCGCCCCGACCACCGCCGCGCCCGGGAGGTGGTCGAGCAGCAGCCCGATCGCCCACGACCCGCTGAGGAAGGCCGCCAGCGCGATGGCGGCCCCCAGCGCTGCCGACCCGGCCGCCCCCGGCCCGCGCAGCACGCCGAGGGCGAGGGTGCAGAGCAGCGCGACCGGGAGCGCCCAGCGCAGAGCGGAGCGCTGCATGGCAGTGACGACGGGGTGGACGGGTGGGGAGGGGGCAGCGCGGCCGCCACGCTGTGCGGGGGGACGGCCTGAGCGCTGGGAAGGGGATGGCATCAAGCCCCGATCATGACGCCAGGACCCCTTGTGAAAAAATTCACAAGGGGGTCGGTCCGACCTTGCGGCTCCAGGGCTGCCAGGTCAGCGCGACCGCAAGGAGCAGGGCCAGGACCATCCCGACGACGGTCACCCAGACCGGCACGTAGGCGATCGACACCGCGCCGACGGCGATGAGTGCCGACCACAGGTAGAGCAGTCCGACGGCCCGTCGGTGGCTGTGTCCAATCTTGAGCATCTGGTGGTGGATGTGGTGTGCGTCGGGCTTCCACGGGGAGTCCCCGCGTCGGGTGCGTCTGACCACGGCGAGCGCCATGTCGAGGATGGGCAGAGCCATGATCGCGACCGGCAGCAGCAGGGGCAGCATGAAGGCGGCCAGGGTCGACGTGGTCGCCACGCTGGAGTTGGGGTCGACGCTGCCCGTCATCGAGATCGTCGCCGCCGAGAGCAGCAGCCCCAGCAGCAGAGCCCCCGCGTCGCCCATGAACAGCCGGGCGGGGTGGAAGTTGTGCGGAAGGAAGCCGATGCAGCAGCCCATCAGTGCCGCGGTGATGAAGGTGGCCGTCGAGAAGACGTTGGGAGGGTCGAAGGCCCGGCTCACGAGGTAGGTCCAGGCGAAGAACGTGCCGGCCGAGATGAACACCACGCCGGCCGCGAGCCCGTCGAGGCCGTCGACGAAGTTCACCGCGTTGCAGGAGACCACCACGATCAGGATGGTCAGCGCCACGAGGACGGGCTCGGGCAGCACCGTCACGCCGAAGATGGGCAGGCCCAGCAGCTGCACCCCGAAGAACGCGAGGACCGCTCCGGCCACGACCTGCCCCGCGAGCTTGGTGAGCCAGTCGAGGTCGCGCACGTCGTCCAGCGCCCCGAGCACCGTGATGATCGTCGCGCTGAGGAGCACCCCCATCAGCTCCGGGGTGTCGAACAGCTGACCGAGGTAGGGCAGGCGGCTGCCGACGAGCACCGCGACCGCGAAGCCGACCAGCATCGCCACCCCGCCCAGGCGGGGCGTCGGGACGGCGTGGACGTCGCGGGCGCGCACCGGTGTGACGGCGCCGACGACGACCGCGAGGCGGCGGACGATGGTCGTCGCGACATACGTGAAGACCGCTGCGGTCAGCAGGATCAGCAGGTACTCGCGCATCGCTCACCTCCCCCGGCCGCCCGGGACGTGTCGTCAGGGGTGCGGGTAGGCCGGGTGGGAGGCGAGCAGGTCGGTCACCTCGGCGCGGATCGCCCGGGCCCCTGCATGGTCGGGGTCCCCGTCGGTCGTCGTCACCGCCCGGTGGATGAGGTCGGCCACGACGGTCATGTCGTCGGTGCCCATGCCCTGCGTCGTCAGCGACGGCGTGCCGACCCGGATGCCGGAGGCGATGTTGGGCTTCTCGGGGTCGAAGGGGATGGCGTTCTTGTTGAGCACGATGCCCGCGGCCTCGCAGCGCAGCTCCGCGTCGGCGCCGGTGACCCCGACGCCGCGCAGGTCGTGCAGCGACAGGTGGGTGTCGGTGCCGCCGGTGATCGGCCGGATGTCCCGCTCCCCCAGGCCCGCCGCCAGGGACCGGGCGTTGGCGATGACCTGGCGGGCGTACTCCTGGTAGGCCGGCGTGGCGCACTCGGCGAAGTTGACCGCCTTGGCGGCCACACCGTGCATGAGCGGCCCTCCCTGCATCATCGGGAAGACGGCCCGGTCGACCTTGGCCGCGTGCTCGGCCTTGCACACGATCGCTCCGCCGCGGGGGCCCCGCAGCACCTTGTGGGTGGTGAAGCTGACGACGTCGGCGTGCGGCACGGGCGAGGGGATCGCCTGGCCGGCGACGAGGCCGATGAAGTGGGCGGCGTCCACCCAGAAGACGGCGCCGGCCTCGTCGGCGATCTCGCGGAAGGCCGCGAAGTCGATGAGACGCGGGATGGCCGAACCCCCGGCGATGATGAGCTTGGGCCGGTGCTCCAGCGCCAGGTCGCGCACCTGGTCGTAGTCGATGTCCTCGGTCTCCGGGTCCACGCCGTAGTGCACGGCGTTGAACCACTTGCCCGAGAAGGAGACCTTGAAGCCGTGCGTCAGGTGGCCGCCGTGGTCCAGCGACATGCCCATGATGGTGTCGCCCGGTGCGGCGAAGGCTCCGTAGACCGCCTGGTTGGCGCTGGCTCCGGAGTGAGGCTGCACGTTGGCGTGGTCCGCCCCGAACAGTGCCTTGGCGCGCTCGATGGCGAGCTTCTCGACCTTGTCGACCTCCGAGCACCCTCCGTAGTAGCGCTTGTCGGGGTAGCCCTCGGCGTACTTGTTGGACAGCGTCGACCCCAGCGCCGCCAGGACGGCCGGGCTGGTCTGGTTCTCGCTGGCGATGAGCTGCAGCCCGGCACGCTGCCGGTCCAGCTCGCTCACCAGGAGCTCGGCGACCTGCGGGTCGCTGTCCACCAGCGCCGCGAAACTCGGGCCGTAGTACGTCTCGGGCGTGACCTCGTTGCTCACTGGGCTCTCCTGCTCGGCGGGGCCGGAGCTCGTCCGGCAGTGCGGTCCAACTGTATGCGGTGGGAACGCGGCACGGGGCGCGGCTCAGGCCGGGGGCGGCACGTCGCGCAGGCTCCCCGGGGGCACGGCGACCCCGGTGCCCTGCACGCTGCCGACCAGACGCGGCCCCACGACGGCATCGGGCGCGACGGCGCCCTGCTCGTCGCCGGTCTCCTCCTCGGCCGAGGAGGTCGGCGGGGCGTCGTGCAGCACGGTGGTGCCGAGCACCTCGCGCATCCGGTCGGCGGCCAGGGCTCCGTGCCTCAGCACGACCGGCTCCGGGCCCGTGCAGTCCACGATGGTGGAAGCGGCCCCGGCGGTGCGGGGACCGCCGTCGAGGTAGAGCGCGACCGCACCGCCGAGCTGCTCCTGCGCCTCGACCGCCGTGGTCGCGGCCGGCCGCCCGGTGACGTTGGCACTGGTCACCGCCAGCGGACCCACCTCGGCCAGCAGCGCGAGCGCGACCTCGTCGTCCGGCATGCGCAGGGCCACCGTGCCGTTGGTCTCCCCCAGGTCCCAGGCCAGCGAGGGCTGCGCCTTCAGCACGAGGGTCAGCGAGCCGGGCCAGAACTGCCTCATGAGGATCCTGGCGTACATCGGCACGGAGGTCGCCAGCCCGTCCACCGTGCGCGCGCTCGGCACCAGCACCGGCGGGGGCATCTCCCGGCCGCGGTGCTTGGCCGCCAGGACCATCGCCACGGCCACCTCGTCGAAGGCGTCGGCCCCCACGCCGTAGACGGTGTCCGTGGGGAGCACGACGATGCGCCCCCCGCGCACGACCTCTGCCGCCTTCTGGACGGCCTCGTCCCGGCTCTCCGGGTCACCCGCTGCAACGATCACGCCGCACAGTCTCGCACTCCGGCGACCTCGGTGGGACCCTGCCCGTATGCCGTCGCTGACCGACCTCACGCTCCGCGCCGAGGACGTGCTCGCGCTGGCCGACCGCCCCGCCGGCGAGCCCCTCGTGCTGACCCGCTGCGACCTGTCGGGAGTGCGTGCGGCGGGCGTCGACCTCGACGCGGCCGTGCTGGTCGGCTGCACCCTGGACGACGCCGACCTCCGTGGCGCCCGGCTGGCAGGGTCCCGGTGGGAGGGAGGCTCGGCCCGGGCCGTGCTGCTCGAGGACGCCGACCTCGGAGACGCCGTCCTCGAGGGGGTGGACCTGGCCGAGGCGGTGCTGCGCCGCGCACTGCTGACCGACGCCGTCCTGCGCGGCTGCCGCCTGGTGGGCGTGGTGGCCGACGGCACCCGCGGGCTGGGGGTGTCGCTCGTGGGCTGCAACGCCTACGGCGCCGACCTCACCGGCATGTCGCTGCACGGCAGGGACCTGAGCCGCACCCGGTTCACCGAGGCGAACCTCTCCGGCGCCGACCTGCGGGGGGCGGTGATGCAGGGATGCACCCTGCTGCACACGGAGCTGTTGGACGCCCGGTTCGACGGCACCGACCTGCGCGGCGCAGACCTGGGGCCGGTCGACGCCGCACGCGCCGCGGCCTGGCGCGGGGCCGTCGTCTCGTCCAGCCAGGCGGTGGCCATCGCCGAGGACCTCGTGGGGGTGGTGGTGACGGACGGGTGATGGTGACACACCGGCGCAACCCAGGTCGTCCCAAGATGCGAGAGGCCGGCAAGCCACTACCATGGATGACGACCACGACGCCGGGACCACCACCCCGGCGTCTTTCCCTGACCGAAGGAGAACACCATGCGCGGAAGCTCGACCATCTGGACCATCGTCGGAGTCCTGCTGATCATCGCCCTCGTCGTGTGGCTCATCAGCGCACTCTGACCCCACCCTCGACACCAGGCTCCCCCTGAGCAGGCACCGCCGCTCGGGGGGAGCTCTGCGTCCGGTGGGCCTCAGCCGCCCGCGCGCACGGCTCGGGCCACCCGCGGACGCCCCGTGAGGTCGTCGTGGTCGGCGACCTCACGCCATACCCCCGCCGAGCGCAGGGCGCGGGTGAGCGCCTCCCGCTGCACCTCCGCGTGCTCCATGAGCAGGACCCCTCCGGGGCGCAGCAGCACGGCCGCGCGTGCGGCGACGGCCCGGGGGATCGCCAGACCGTCGGCGCTGCCGCCGTAGAGCGCCAGCTCGGGGTCGTGGTCACGCACCTCGGGGTCCACCGGCACGGCTCCGAGCGGGATGTACGGCGGGTTGCAGGTCACCAGGTCGACGGTGCCGAGCAGGTCGTCCCCTGCGGTCCGGGCGTCGCCCTGGCGCAGGCCGACCTCCAGCCCGCTGCGAGCCACGTTCTCGCCCGCCCAGGCGAGCGCGTGCTCCGACAGCTCGACGGCGAGCACCTCCGCCCCGGGCACGCGTGCCTTGAGCGCGAGGGCGACGGCCCCGCAGCCGGTGCACAGGTCGACCACGACGGGGGCGTCGGCCCCCCGCAGTGCCTCCACGCCCAGGGTGACCAGCAGCTCGGTCTCGGGGCGCGGCACGAAGACGCCCGGACCCACGGCCAGCTCCAGACCGGCGAAGGACACGGTGCCCGTGAGGTGCTGTAGCGGCACCCGCCGTGCGCGCTCGTCGACCAGCGGTCCGTAGGCCACGAGCACGCTGTCCGGGACCCGCCGGCCGAGCAGGGCCAGCCGCTGCAGCTCAGCACGGTTGGTGCCCGCCGCATGGGCCAGCAGGAGCTCGGCGTCCACCCGGGCGCTCACCACCCCGGCGTCGCGCAACCGTGCCGCCGCCTGCCGCAGGGTCTGCTCCACCGTGCGCTCCTCGTCGGCGCTCAGGTGCCCTCTCCCGCCAGCAGTGCCAGGCGTGCCGCCTCGTCGGTCTCGAGCGCCGACTGCACCACCGGGTCGAGGTCGCCGTCGAGCACCTGGTCCAGGTTGTAGGCCTTGAAGCCGGTGCGGTGGTCGGCCACCCGGTTCTCGGGGTAGTTGTAGGTGCGGATCCGCTCGCTGCGGTCCACCGTGCGGATCTGGCTGCGCCGTTGCTCCGAAGCCTGGGCGTCGGCCTCGTCGACGGCGAGCTGGTGCAGCCTGGCCCGCAGGACGCGCAGCGCGGACTCCTTGTTCTGCAGCTGCGACTTCTCGTTCTGGCAGGAGACCACGAGGCCGGTCGGGAGGTGGGTGATGCGCACCGCCGAGTCGGTGGTGTTGACCGACTGCCCGCCCGGGCCGCTGGAGCGGAAGACGTCGATCCTGAGGTCGGCAGGGTGCAGCCGGACCTCCTCTGGGTCCTCGACCTCGGGCAGCACCAGCACGCCCGCCGCCGAGGTGTGGATCCGTCCCTGGCTCTCGGTCACCGGCACCCGCTGCACCCGGTGCACGCCCCCCTCGTACCTCAGCCGCGCCCAGGGGGCCTCCCCCGGGCCGGGCACGCCGGACGCCTGGACGGCGATCCGGATGTCCTTGTAGCCGCCGAGGTCCGACGCGGTGGCGTCGAGCACCTGCACGCGCCAGCCGCGCCGCTCGGCGTAGCGCAGGTACATCCGCACCAGGTCGGCCGCGAACAGCGCCGACTCGGCACCCCCCTCCCCCGCCTTGACCTCGAGGATCGCGTCACGGTCGTCGTCGGGGTCACGCGGCACCAGCAGGCGACGCAGCCGGTCGGCCGCGTCGGCCTCGGCGGCCACCAGCCCGGGCAGCTCCTCGGCGAAGGCGGGGTCCTCCTGGGCCAGCTCACGGGCGGCACCCAGGTCGGCGACGGCTGCCTGCCACTGCCGGTACGCCGTCACGGTGGGGGTGAGCGCGGCATACCGTTTCGTGAGACGGCGGTAGGCCGCCGGGTCGTCGTGGATGCCGGGGTCGGCGAGCCGTTCCTCGATCTCGGTGAGCTCGGCGACGAGGGCGGCGGCCGAGTCGTCCATGCGTGGCTCCTGGGCGGGCATCGTGGTGGAGGGCGACCGACAGCGACGCCGGCTCCGGCACCGGGGACGGTGCTGGAGCCGGCGTGCGAGGTCCTACTGCGCAGCCTTCTTGCCGTAGCGCTCCTGGAAGCGGGCCACGCGGCCACCGGTGTCCAGGATCTTCTGCTTGCCGGTGTAGAAGGGGTGGCACTGGGAGCAGACGTCGGCGTTGATCCTGCCGCTCGTCGCGGTGCTGCGGGTGGTGAAGGTCGCACCGCAGCTGCAGGTCACCTGGGTCTCGACGTACTCCGGGTGGATGTTCTTCTTCACGTGTTCTCCTCGGGTGGCGGGTGTCCCCCGGGTCGGTCGGCGGACGCCGTGGACCGTGAACCGGTGGGCCAACGGACCATGATGCCAGCCGGTGGCGCTCTCCTCCAAGTCGGCCGGCTCAGCCGTTCTGCGGGAACCCGAGGTTGAGCCCGCCGTGGCTGGGGTCCGGCCAGCGGGCGGTCACGACCTTCCCACGGGTGAAGAAGTGCACCCCCTCCGTGCCGTGGGCGTGGGAGTCGCCGAACAGGCTGTTCTTCCACCCCCCGAAGGAGTAGTAGGAGACGGGGACGGGGATCGGCACGTTGATGCCGACCATGCCGACCTCGACCTCGTGCTGGAAACGACGGGCCGCTCCCCCGTCGTGGGTGAAGATCGCGGTGCCGTTGCCGTAGGGGTTGGCGTTGATGAGCTCCAGGCCCTCGTCGTAGCTGTGCACGCGGACGACGGACAGGACCGGGCCGAAGATCTCGTCCGTGTAGACCGACATCTCGGGAGTCACCCGGTCGAAGAGCGTGGGCGCCAGGAAGAACCCGGCGCCGTCGGCGTCGTAGTGACCCTGCCTGCCGTCCACCACCAGCTCGGCGCCGTCCTGCACCCCGGCCTCGACGTAGGACAGGACCTTGGCGCGGTGCGCGCCGGTGACCAGCGGCCCCATGTCGCAGCCCCGGGTGCCGTCCCCGGTGCGCAGGCCCTGCATGCGCTCGGCGACCTTCGCCACCAGCTCGTCCGCGACGGCGTCGACGACGACCAGGGCCGAGATCGCCATACAGCGCTCCCCGGCAGACCCGAAGCCTGCGTTGACGGCAGCGTCGGCGGCCAGGTCGAGGTCGGCGTCGGGCAGGACCAGCATGTGGTTCTTGGCGCCGCCGAGAGCCTGGACCCGCTTGCCGTGTGCGGTGCCCGTCTCGTAGACATCACGCGCGACCGGGGTCGACCCGACGAAGGAGACCGCCTTGACGTCGGGGTGGGTCAGCAGCGCGTCGACCGCCTCCTTGTCCCCCTGGACGACGTTCATGATGCCGTCGGGCAGGCCCGCCTCGCGCCAGAGCTCGGCCACTGCCAGCACCGCAGAGGGGTCCTTCTCGCTGGGCTTGACGACGACCGCGTTGCCGCACGCGACCGCCACGGGGACGAACCACAGCGGGACCATGGCCGGGAAGTTGAACGGGCTGATGACGGCGACGACGCCGAGCGACTGCCGGATCGAGTAGACGTCGACGTCCGTCGAGGCGTTCTCGGAGAACCCTCCCTTGAGCAGGTGCGGGATGCCGCAGGCGAACTCCGCCACCTCCAGGCCGCGGGTGACCTCCCCCACCGCGTCGGACAGGACCTTGCCGTGCTCTGCCGTGATGAGGGCGGCGATGCGCTCCTTGTCCCGGTGCAGCAGCTCGCGGAAGGCGAAGAGGACCTGGCTGCGCCGTGAGAGCGAGACGTCCGCCCAGGAGCTGCGCCAGGCGTCCCGGGCTCCGGTGACCACCTCGTCCACGAGGTCGGCCGAGGCCAGGTCGACCAGGCCGGTGACCTCACCCGTGGCGGGGTTGAAGACCTCGCTGGTGCGCGCCGCCCGTCCCTCCCACGGCGAGCCTGCGACGAGGTGGGTGATCCGGGCGGGTGAGCTGGGCATCTGCTGGTCTCCTCGGGTATGACGTGGGCAGGCGTCGGCGGGCGCTCCTCGCCAGGTGCCCCTGAGGTCACCCTAGCCGACGAGATCCTCGGCGAAGTGCGCCACAGACGACGGATGGCGTCGTCCGACGAGAGCCGGGCGACGCCATCCGTTGAGGTCAGGGCAGTGAGGAGTCAGTCCTCGTCGTCGAGTCTGATCGACGAGGTCTGCTGCACCTGGGTCAGGAACTCGAAGTTGTTGCGGGTCTTGCGGAGGCGGTCGAGCAGCAGCTCGATCCCCTGCTGGGAGTCCAGTGCCGAGAGGACCCTACGCAGCTTCCAGACGATCTTGAGCTCCTCGCCAGACATCAGGATCTCCTCGCGGCGCGTGCCGGAGGGGTTGAGGTCGACGGCGGGGAAGATGCGACGGTCCGCCAGCTGGCGCGACAGGCGCAGCTCCATGTTGCCGGTGCCCTTGAACTCCTCGAAGATCACCTCGTCCATCTTCGAGCCCGTCTCGACCAGAGCCGTGGCCAGGATGGTCAGCGAGCCCCCGTGCTCGATGTTGCGCGCCGCGCCGAAGAACCGCTTCGGCGGGTAGAGCGCGCTGGAGTCGACACCTCCGGAGAGGATCCGCCCGCTGGCGGGTGCCGCCAGGTTGTACGCACGACCCAGGCGGGTGATCGAGTCGAGCAGGACCACGACGTCGCCACCCATCTCGACGAGGCGCTTGGCACGCTCGATGGCGAGCTCGGCCACCGTGGTGTGGTCCTCTGCGGGACGGTCGAAGGTGGAGGCGATGACCTCGCCCTTCACCGTGCGCTGCATGTCGGTGACCTCCTCCGGGCGCTCGTCCACCAGGACGATCATGAGGTGCACCTCGGGGTTGTTGGTCGTGATCGCGTTGGCGATCGACTGCAGCACCAGGGTCTTGCCGGCCTTGGGGGGCGAGACGATCAGGCCGCGCTGCCCCTTGCCGATCGGGGCGACGAGGTCGATGATCCGTGTCGTCAGGTTCTTCTGGTCCGTCTCCAGGCGAAGACGGTCCTGCGGGTACAGCGGGGTGAGCTTGCCGAACTCGGGCCGCTGCCGCGCCTGGTCGGGGGTCATGCCGTTGACGGAGTCCAGACGCACCAGGGCGTTGAACTTCTCGCGGTTGCGCCCCACGGTCTGCTGCGGCTCACCGTCCTTCGGTGCCTTGATGGCACCGACGACGGCGTCGCCCTTGCGCATGTTGTTCTTGCGGACCATGCCCATCGGGACGTAGATGTCGGTCGGGCCGGGCAGGTAGCCGGTCGTGCGGATGAACCCGTAGTTGTCCAGCACGTCCAGGACGCCGGCCACCGGCACGAGCACGTCCTCGTCGGTGTAGGTCTCCTGCTGCTCGTCCTGGTAGCCCTCGCCACCGCGGCCCCCCTGGCCGCCCCCGGAGGAACGACCGCGCTTGCGGTCCCGACCGCGCTGACGGTTGCGTCGGCGACCCCGTCCACCCCGCTCGTCGTCGTCGAACTGGCCACCCTGAGCGTTGCCGCCCTGGTTCGGGCCGCTGTCACGCTGCTGTCCACCGTCACGGTCACGCTGCTGCTGGCTACCGTCACCCTGCTGGCCGTTGTCACGGTCACGCTGCTTCTCGCCACCGTCACGGTCACGCTGCTGGCCACCGTCACGGTCACGCTGCTTCTCGCCACCGTCACGGTCACGCTGCTGGCCACCGTCACGGTCACGCTGCTGGCCACCGTCACGGTCACGCTGCTTCTCGCCACCGTCACGCTGCTTCTCGCCACCGTCACGCTGCTTCTCGCCACCGTCACGCTGCTTCTCGCGGCCGCTGCGGGCTTCGCCGGACTCTGCCCGAGCCGGCTCGCCCTGCCCACCCTGAGGCTCTCCCTGGGCGGCGCCGGCGCGGCGCGAGCGACGCGGCGTCTGCTGCTGGGTCTCTCCGCCGTCCTCGGGCGCGGCCGACGCGGCCTGCGCAGAGGTGGTGGTGTCGGCCTGCTTGGGGGCGCGTGCCGCTGCGGCCCCGCCCCTGGCCTGCCGGATGGCGGACACGAGGTCGGCCTTCCGCATCCCCCGGGACACGGGGATCCCCATGGTGCCGGCGAGGTCCTGCAGCTCCGCCAGGCGCATGGCACTCAGCGCGCCGGTCCTGGTCGTGGCCTCGGCGTTGGTGGTGTCAGTCACTAAGGATTCCTTCCCCCGCGTGTTGCTCCGGCTGAACCGGTAGGTGGGGTCTCATCGGGATCAGCGCGGTTGCGCTGGTGGGATAGCCCAGGTCCTTGGCCGCTCCCGTGCACAGCACAGAGGGTGACAGCACAGACCGACGACGTCGGAGCCATGGGCATTGCCTGCGGACCCAACTCAGGACGGGGGCGAAACTCCACCGATGTGGGCTCTCCCGCGAGGCACAGTCACTCTAGCACCCACAGATGTGGGCGGTGGCACACGCCCGGCCCGTGTGGCGGCTCAGGACCGCCGGGACGTCAGTGCAGCGCCGCGACCCGACGGGCGGCCTGGACAATGTCCCCGAGCACGGCTGACGCGGTCTCGTCACCACCGGCGCCCGCACCGTGCAGGCGCAGCGCACCGGCGGACTCCGCCTCGATCACCACCGCGTTGCGCCCCTCCCGGGTCTGGGCGAAGGGATGGTCGGCGGCCAGCATCACCGGACGGACGGCCAGCTCCACCCGCGGCTGCGCAGCCGGTCCCGACGACCAGGCCGACGCGATGAGCTTGATGACCTGACCGGTCCCCCGTGCCTGCTCGAAGTCGGCGTCCGTGAGCCGGGTGATCCCCTCACGCTGCACGTCCTCGAGAGTCACGTCGACCCCCCAGGCGGTGCGCGCCAGGATCACGATCTTGGCCGCCGCGTCCAGACCCTCGAGGTCCTCGGCGGGATCCGCCTCGAGGTAGCCCAGTCGGCCGGCCCGCTCCAGCGCCTCCTGGAAGGGGACCCCGAGTCGGGCCACGAGGTCGAGGATGTAGTTGGTGGACCCGTTGACGATGCCCGAGATCGAGGTGACCTGGTCTCCGGCCAGCGCCTCCCGCACCACGCGCAGCACGGGCACCGCAGCGACCACCGCGGCCTCGTAGTCGAGGCCGACACCGTGCTGGGCGGCCATCCGGTGCAGGGCGAGGCCGTGGTGGGCGATGAGCTGCTTGTTCGCCGTGACCACCTGGGAGCCGCCGGCCATGGCGCGCTCGATGAGGCTGCGCGCCGGCTCCATACCTCCCATCAGCTCGACCACGACGTCCGCACCGTCGACGACCGACTCGGCGTCCTCGGTGAGAAGGCTGCTCGGCACTCCGGGCAGGTCGCGTGCCCGTGACACGTCCCGCACGGCGATGCCCGTCAGGGTGAGCGGCCGTCCGGCGCGCTGCGCGAAGAGCTCGGCGCGCTCGACGGCGCGCCGAGCCACGGCGGCCCCGACGGTGCCGCAGCCGAGAAGTGCGACCGTGATGGGTGCGTCGGTCATCGGGTGTCCTTCGTCCGGGGTCGTGGTCACATGCGCTCCGGTGCACCGACACCGAGCAGGTGCAGCCCGTTGGCGAGCACCTGCCTGGTGGCGTCGTTGAGCCAGAGACGGCTGCGGTGCAGGTCGGTGATCTCCTCCGTGGCCTCCACCGGCCGGACGCGGCACTCGTCGTACCACTTGTGGTACCGACCGGCGAGGTCCTCCAGGTAGCGCGCCACCCGGTGCGGCTCACGGAGGGTGGCCGCCTGGGCCACGACTCGTGGGAAGTCCCCGAGCACGGCAAGCAGGGCGGACTCGGTCTCGTGCCCGAGCAGGGAGGGGTCGAACCCGTCGTCCCGGGAGACCCCGTCCTCTGCCGCCAGCCGGGCGACGTTGCAGGTGCGCGCGTGGGCGTACTGCACGTAGAACACCGGGTTGTCGTTGCTGCGCCGACGCAGCTCCTCGCCGTCGAGGTCCAGCGGGCTGTCGGCCGGGAAACGGGCCAGCGAGTAGCGCACCGGGTCGGAGCCGATCCACTCGATCAGCTCGGAGAGGAAGAGCGCGTTGCCACGCCGGCGGCCCATCCGCTCACCGCGGATGTTGATGAGCTGACCGATCAGGATCTCGATGTGACGAGCCGGGTCGTCCCCGGCACAGGCGGCGATCGCCTTGAGCCGGTTGACATAGCCGTGGTGGTCCGCCCCGAGCATGTAGATCTTGGCGGGGAAGCCGCGGTCCTTCTTGCTGAGGTAGTAGGCGGCGTCGGCAGCGAAGTAGGTCGGCTCGCCGGTGGCACGGATGAGCACCCGGTCGCGGTCGTCACCGAAGTCGGTGGTGCGCAGCCAGACCGCACCATCGGCGTCGAAGACGTGACCCTGTTCGCGGAGCCGGCCCACCGCGTCCGCCACGGCACCGGAGTCGTGTAGCGACCTCTCCGAGAACCACACGTCGAAGTGCACGTTGAAGGCGTCGAGGGTGTCCTTGTTCTGCTGCAGCTGGAGCGCGCACCCGCGCTCCCGCGCCACCGCGACCGCCTCGTCCGATGAGAGCTGCAGAAGGTCGGGGTGCTCGGCGAGGACCAGCCGGGCGAGCTCGTCGACGTACTCCCCGCCGTATCCCCCCTCGGGCGTCTCCTCACCGCGGGCGGCGGCCAGGATCGAGGCGCCCAGCCGGTCGAGCTGCGCGCCTGCGTCGTTGGTGTAGTGCTCGGCCGTGACGTCGGCCCCGCTGGCGGCCAGGAGGCGGTGCAGGGCGTCGCCCAGGGCGGCCCACCGGGTGTGCCCGATGTGCAGGGGCCCGGTGGGGTTGGCCGACACGAACTCCAGGTTGACGACCTCGCCGGCCAGGGTGTCGTTGGAGCCGTATGACGTGCCCGCCTCGACGATCGACCTCGCCAGCTCACCGGCGCTGGCCGCCTCGAGGGTGATGTTGAGGAAGCCGGGGCCGGCCACGTCCACGGCCGCCACGCCCTCGACGGCCCGTAGCCGCTCGGCGAGAAGGTCGGCGACCTCGCGCGGCGGCATACCGGCGGCCTTGGCGAGCTGCAGGGCGATGTTGGTCGACCAGTCCCCGTGCTCGCGGCTGCGGGGTCGCTCCACACGGATCTCGGCCGGGGCGGCGACGTCGAGGTCACCGTCCGTGACGGCCTGCTCGAGGGCGGTCCGGATGGCAGCGGCAAGTTGCTCGGGAGTCACCCGCGGCAGTCTAGTGTCGTGCCGCCAGGTCGCCGTGGTCGTGGTCACCGGCCCGTGACTGCTAGAGTTTCGCGCTGTTGCCCCCGTAGCTCAGGGGATAGAGCACCGCCCTCCGGAGGCGGGAGCGCAGGTTCGAATCCTGCCGGGGGCGCAACCGCATCGCGGCAGCAGGTGTGTCGTGCTCTCACGCACGCCAGTTGTGTTCCAGCACGGACTCTCTCGTACTCTGCCTCCCATGACTGACTCACGGGTCACGCCCCTGGTGACGGCGACGGCCGCGGCCGTCGCGGCCCTCGCCGTCGTGTGGACGCTCCGTGGCCGGTCGGTGTCCCAGGGCCAGGCCCGGGCCTCCATGGAGCGCGCCCGTCGTGCCACCCGAGGGCGGTCGGAGGGGCACGCCGACGGGGCTGCCCAGGCCCGCCTGCTGACCCTCCACCCCAGGGTCGGTGGAGCGCTGGCCACCGTCGAGGTCCGCAACGACAGTGAGGCGTCGTTCACCGACCTCGAGGTGCGCGCTGCTCATCTCCTGATGTCAGACGTGCCGGACGGCTACACCTACGACCTCACGGCCGGACACACCCTGGCCTCGCTCGAGCCACGGGGGATACACACGGTGGTGGCGACCTTCCGCGACGCCACCGGTGCGGCCGTGGAGCCGCACGGCATGCAGCCCTCCCTCGAGGTCGCGTACACCGACGCCCACGGCGTCCGCTGGCGCCGCCTCGCCGGCGCTCCGCCTCGCCGCGACCCCTGACCGGCGCCGCCCGTCGGCACCGCCCACCGCGGTCGGCCGAAGGAGTGACCCCGCCTCCGACCTCCGGCTGATGTCCTGCCTGGCACCTTGTTGCTTGGATGGGCTCATGACCACTCCACCGACGACCGTGCCGAGCACGGACATCGAGGTGCGCGGGCTCACCAAGTCCTTCGGGGGCTTCCTGGCCGTGGACGACCTCAGCTTCCGGGTCGAGCCCGGGCGGATCACGGGGTTCCTGGGACCCAACGGCTCCGGTAAGACCACCACGCTGCGCATGCTGCTGGGACTGATCCGACCCACCGCCGGCCAGGGCCTCATCGGTGGCCGGCGTTACGCCGAGCTCCCCGCCCCCCTGACGACCGTCGGCGCAGCGTTGGAGGCGACCAACTTCCACCCGGGGCGCAGCGGCCGCGACCACCTGCGGGTCCTCGCCGGGACCCACGGCATCCCGGACAGCCGGGTCGACGCGATGCTGGAGCTCGTCGGCATCCCGGCCGCCGCACGCAAGCGAGCCGGGGGCTACTCGATGGGCATGCGTCAGCGGCTCGGCCTGGCCGCCGCCCTGCTGGGCGACCCCCGCGTGCTCATCCTCGACGAGCCGTCGAACGGGCTGGACCCGGAGGGCATCCGCTGGCTGCGCGGCCTGCTGCGTCATCTCGCCGGGGAGGGCAGGACCATCCTCGTGAGCTCGCACCTGCTGGGTGAGGTGGAGCAGACCGTGGACGACGTGGTCATCATCGCCAACGGTCACCTCGTCCGACAGGGCACCATCGAGCAGCTGCACGGCGACCCCGCCACGCTGGTGCGCGCCGCCGACCCGGCACACCTCGCCGAGGCGCTGCACGGGCAGGGCATCACGGCCGAGCCGGCGACGGAGCACGGTCCCGGTGCCCTGCGGGCACTGACCGGTGACATGGTGCGCATCGGTGACGTCGCGCTGGTGGCGGGCGTGGCCGTGCACGAGCTGCGCCCGCTGCGCACCGACCTCGAGCGCCTCTTCCTCGAGCTGACCGAGGCACCCGCGCACCGCAACCGCAACCTCACCGGGGACGCCACCCCCTCGACCTCCACCGAGGAGCAGGCATGACCGCCCTGATCCGCACCGAGCTGCGCAAGTACGCCACCACCCGCCTGGCCTGGGGCATGGCCCTGGCCATGTTCCTCCTGGGGGCGATCTTCTCCGGTGGTTTCGGGGCGCTGTACGTCTACGGCAGCCTGACCCCCGACGGGACGCCGGTCTCGGAGGTGGTCCCTCCCCTGGTCCTGGCCAGGCTGGTCTACACCGCGGGCATCCAGGTGGCCTACCTGCTGGCACTCATCATCGGGGTGCTGAGCATCGGGCAGGAGTTCCGGCACAAGACCATCTCCGGCACCTTCCTGGCCACACCCCGGCGCGGCCGCGTCGTCGCTGCCAAGGTGGTCGCCCTCGTGGTCGTCGGCGCCCTCAACGGGGTCGTGCACCTGCTGGGGTGCCTGCTCGGGGGAGGCGTGCTGCTGGCGCTGAGCGACCTGCCGGTCTTCCCGGAGCCGGCCGAGCTCGGCCGGACGCTCCTGCTGGTCCTGCTCGTCCTGGCGCTCTGGGCCCTCATCGGCTTCGGCGTCGGCGTGCTCATCCCCAACCAGGTGGCGGCCCTGTCGATCGCGGTGGCCGCGGCGTGGATCGTGGAGCCGCTGCTCGGGTTCGGTCTCACCTTCCTCGACGGTGCGGAGTGGCTGGCGAAGTACTTCCCCAGCCAGGCGACGACCGCCACCCTGGACCTCTTCACGGGGGTGGACCCCGAGTTCGCCCGCACGCTGGGCGGAGCCGAGGACCCGCTGGCGTGGTGGACGGCTGCGCTGGTGCTGCTCGGGTACGCAGCGGTGATGACCGTCGTCGGATGGCTCCTCACGAGGTCCCGCGACATCGCCTGACCCCGTCGGGAGACCAGCGCTGCTGTTGGGGCTAGGCTGACGAGTGCAGACCTATCGTCTCGTCAACCATGTGAGGAAGAGGCGCACACGCCGTGGCACCGCAGCCCCCCAGCAACGACAATCCCTTGGCCGACTTCGGCGCCAACGAGTGGCTGGTCGAGGAGCAGTACGACCAGTACCTCTCGGACAAGTCGTCCGTGTCTCCACAGTGGCAGAAGTTCTTCGCCACCTACCAGCCCGAGGGTGCCGACAGCAACGGTGGTGGCCGGCAGGGGGGCGTCACGACGCAGGAGCCGACCACGGAGCCGAAGGCGCGCAAGGCCACGCCCGAGAAGGCCGAGAAGGCCGACACGCAGCCGCAGGCGTCGCCCACCGAGGCGCCGCGCAAGAAGGCCTCGGCGCAGCCCGGCAAGGCGTCCGCCGCAGACAAGGACACGGGCAAGGACACGGGCAAGGACGCGGAGCCTGCGCAGGGCGGAGCCAAGCCCGGCGAGCCCTCGCCGACCCCGCGTGACGCCCCGGCACGCAAGACCGCCGGCCCTCAGGAGGAGTCGCGCAGCACACCGCTGCGGGGGGCGACGGCACGGGTCGTCGCCAACATGGAGTCGAGCCTCAGCGTGCCGACCGCGACCAGCGTGCGCTCCCTGCCGGCCAAGCTGCTCATCGACAACCGCACCGTGATCAACAACCACCTCTCCCGCAGCCGTGGCGGCAAGGTGTCCTTCACGCACATCATCGGCTACGCCATGGTCAAGGCCGTCACGATGATGCCGGAGATGAACAACGGCTTCACGGTCCAGGACGGCAAGCCCGTCCTCGTCGCCCCGGCGCACACCAACCTCGGCATCGCCATCGACGTGGCCAAGCCCGACGGCTCCCGCCAGCTCCTCGTGCCCAGCATCAAGAGCGCCGAGGACATGGACTTCCACAACTTCTGGGGTGCCTACGAGGAGCTCATCCGCAAGGCCCGCGGGGGCAAGCTGACGATCGAGGACTTCCAGGGCACGACCATCTCGCTGACCAACCCCGGCGGCATCGGGACCGTGCACTCCGTGCCGCGTCTCATGCAGGGCCAGGGCACCATCATCGGCGTGGGCTCGCTGGACTACCCGGCCGAGTGGCAGGGCGCCAGCCACGAGCGCATCACGGACAACGCGGTGAGCAAGATCCTCACGCTCACCTCGACCTACGACCACCGCATCATCCAGGGCGCCCAGTCGGGCGAGTTCCTCAAGGTCATGCACGAGCTGCTGCTCGGCGGCAACGGGTTCTACGACGAGATCTTCACCTCGCTCCGCATCCCCTACGAGCCCATCCGGTGGGCGCCGGACGTGTCGGCCTCGCACATGGACGACGTGTCCAAGGTGTCCCGCGTGCAGGAGCTCATCCATGCCTACCGTGTGCGCGGCCATCTCATGGCCGACACCGACCCCCTGGAGTACCGTCAGCGCCGCCACCACGACCTCGACATCACCAACCACGGCCTGACGCTCTGGGACCTCGAGCGCACCTTCCCCACCGGGGGCTTCGGCGGCCAGGCCCGGCTGCCGCTGCGCAAGATCCTGGGCATCCTGCGTGACTCCTACTGCCGCACCGTCGGCATCGAGTACATGCACATCCAGGACCCGGAGCAGCGCGCGTGGATCCAGCAGCGGGTGGAGATCCCCTTCGAGAAGCCCTCCCCCCAGGAGCAGCTGCGCATCCTGCGCCGGCTGAACGCGGCCGAGGCGTTCGAGACCTTCCTGCAGACCAAGTTCGTCGGACAGAAGCGGTTCAGCCTGGAGGGCGGGGAGTCGGTCATCGCGCTGATGGACCAGATCCTCGACGCCTCCGCGCGGGACGACATGGACGAGGTCTGCATCGGTATGCCGCACCGGGGCCGGCTCAACGTGCTGGCCAACCTCGCGGGCAAGTCCTACGGGCAGATCTTCAAGGAGTTCGAGGGCAAGCAGGACCCCAGGTCGGTGCAGGGCTCGGGCGACGTGAAGTACCACCTCGGCACCGAGGGCGAGTTCCGCACGGAGGACGGCAAGAGCACCGACGTCTACCTCGCCGCGAACCCCTCCCACCTGGAGGCGGTCAACCCCGTGCTCGAGGGCGTGGTGCGCGCCAAGCAGGACCGCCTCAACAAGCCCGGGGACACCTTCACCGTGCTGCCCGTGCTCATGCACGGCGACGCCGCGTTCGCGGGCCAGGGTGTGGTCGCCGAGACGCTCAACCTCTCCCAGCTGCGCGGCTACCGCACCGGCGGCACCGTCCACGTCGTCATCAACAACCAGGTGGGCTTCACCACCAGCCCGATGCAGTCGCGTTCCTCGGTCTACTGCACCGACGTGGCCCGCATGGTCCAGGCGCCCATCTTCCACGTCAACGGCGACGACCCCGAGGCCTGCGTCCGGGTGGCCCAGCTGGCCTACGACTTCCGCAAGGAGTTCCACAAGGACGTCGTCATCGACCTGGTCTGCTACCGCCGGCGGGGTCACAACGAGGGCGACGACCCTTCGATGACGCAGCCGCTGATGTACGACCTCATCGAGTCCAAGCGCTCCGTCCGCAAGCTCTACACGGAGTCCCTCATCGGCCGTGGCGACATCACGGTCGAGGACGCCGAGGACGCCCTGCGCGACTACCAGCGTCAGTTGGAGCAGGTCTTCACCGAGACCAAGGCGGCGATGAAGGGCGACGAGCAGGGCGGCCTTGAGCGGCCTCAGGCACAGCAGCAGGACGACGTCGCCTACCACCGGCCTGTCGCCAGTGCCGTGGACGAGAGCGTGCTGCACCGCATCGGCGACGCGTTCGTCGGCACGCCGGAGGGCTTCACGGTCCACCAGAAGCTCGCGCAGCTCATGGCCAAGCGTCAGGAGATGACCCGTGAGGGTGGCATCGACTGGTCGATGGGCGAGCTGATCGCCGTCGGCTCGCTCCTGCTGGAGGGCACCCCTGTACGGCTGGCCGGTCAGGACTCCCGCCGTGGCACGTTCGTGCAGCGTCACGCCGTCCTGACCGACAAGGTCACCGCCAGCGAGTGGGGGCCGCTGTCGCACCTGTCCGAGGACCAGGCCAAGTTCTGGATCTACGACTCGTTGCTCAGTGAGTACGCAGCCATGGGCTTCGAGTACGGCTACTCCGTCGAGCGACCCGATGCCCTGGTGATGTGGGAGGCGCAGTTCGGCGACTTCGTCAACGGCGCCCAGATCATCGTCGACGAGTTCATCTCGTCCTCGCAGCAGAAGTGGGACCAGCGCTCCTCGGTCGTCCTGCTGCTGCCGCACGGCTACGAGGGGCAGGGCCCGGACCACTCCTCGGCCAGGATCGAGCGGTTCCTCCAGATGTGTGCCGAGGACAACATGACCGTGGCCTACCCCTCCACCCCGGCCTCGTACTTCCACCTGCTGCGCAAGCAGGCCTACGCCCGGCCGCGCAAGCCTCTGGTCGTCTTCACGCCGAAGGCGATGCTGCGGCTCAAGTCGGCCTCCAGTGCCACTGCGGACTTCACCTCCGGACGGTTCCGCGCGGTGCTGCCCGACCGGGAGCGCATGTCCGGCACGGTCGACCGGGTCCTGATGGCCTCGAGCAAGCTCGTGTACGACCTCGAGGACGAGCGCCGCAAGCGCGAGGACCAGCAGACCGCGATCCTGCGTGTCGAGCAGCTCTACCCGACCCCCGGCAAGGAGCTGGCAGAGCTGACGGCCGCCTACCCCGATGCCGAGCTGGTCTGGGTGCAGAACGAGCCGGAGAACCAGGGGTCGTGGCCGTTCATGGCACTCAACCTTCCGGCCTCCCTCGCGGAGCACGATGAGCAGCGTCCGCTGCGCGTCGTGTCCCGGCCGGCCGCGGCATCACCGGCGACCGGGTCTGCCAAGGTGCATGCCGTGGAGCAGGAAGCCCTGCTCGCCCGTGCGTTCGACCGCTGAGGACCGCCGATGACCACGACACCCGTCCAGGCCGACCTGCCCGAGGGCTGGACCTCGACCACACCGACCGAGCGGGACGTGGAGGACCTGGTCCGACTGCTGCGGCGGCACGAGAAGCAGGCCAGGGGATGGCCCGGGGCCGACAGCGAGAACGTCGCCGCCGATGTCACCGGACGCGGGGTCCGCACCCGCACCCACCTGCTGGTCCGCGACTCCTCAGGGGTGGCCAGAGCCTGGGTGAGCTGCCACGACCGCGCAGCCGGCCGCGTGCTGGTCGGGGTCACCGTCGACCCTGACCTACCCGAGACAGAGGCAGATGTCGTCGCGGCCTATGCCTTCGCCGCGGCCGAGGCCTTCTCGCTGGAGATCGGCCGTCGCCGCGGCGTCGACGACTTCCACATGGACTCGGGGGCCTTCCAGGACGATGCCCGCCAGCACCGGTGGCTCGAGGAGTCGGGCTTCACGAAGGTGCGGGACTGGTGGCAGATGAGCCGTCCGGTCTCCCCCGACGAGGCCGCACCCGAGGCGTTCCCGCCGCCACGGGAAGGCGTCGTCGTGCGTCGGGTGCGTCGCGACGACCATGTCGGCATGCCCGAGGAGCAGGACCTGCGCGACATCCACTTCGTGCTCGAGGAGTCCTTCGCCGACCACTTCAACTCCTACCGTGAGACCTTCGAGGAGTTCGTCGGGCGGCTGCGCGAGGACCCGGGGCACCGGTGGGACCACTGGTGGCTGGCGACCGTCGACGGAGAGCCGGCCGGTGCGGTCGTGGCGACCACGGTGACCGGGCGCCTCGACAGCCAGGGCCGACCGCAGCCCGACGGCTCCTACATCGACTACATCGGGGTGCACCAGCGGGCGCGGGGGCGCGGGGTCGCCAAGTCCCTGCTGCGGGCCGTCATCGCCGACGCCGCTGCACGGGGTCGCAACCGGGTGGGGCTGGAGGTGGACGCCGACTCCCCTACCGGGGCCCACGGTCTGTACACCTCCATGGGGTGGCGTACGGCCTACGTCACGGAGTCCTGGCACAAGGATGTCGCGATCCCGGCCACGTGAGGACCGCATCCGGAGCGCCTCGGGGATAGGGTCGGGGCGTGTACTTCACCGACCGGGGCATCGAGGAGCTCGCCGCCCGCCGTGGCCAGGAGGAGGTCACCCTGGTGTGGCTGGCGGACCAGCTGCGCACCTTCGTCGACCTCAACCCTGAGCTCGAGACAGCGGTCGAGCGCCTGGCCACCTGGCTGGCCAGGGAGGACGACGAGTGAGCGACCACCGACGAGAAAGGCACCACCTGTGACGTCCGGCACCGACCAGCCCTCGATGGAGTTCACGCCGAGCGCTGAGTTCCAGGTGGCCGAGGGGCCCCGTGACATCGGCATCTGCTTCATCGGCGACGGCTTCGTCGCAGGGTACGGCGACCCCAAGGCGCTGGGGTGGGTCAGCCGGGTCGTGGGTCGCACACCCACCCACGATGCCGACCTCACGGCCTACAACCTGGGGGTCCGCGGTGAGTCCAGCGCCGAGGTCATGCAGCGGTGGCGGGCGGAGTGCCCCGTGCGGTGGGCGGGCCGCGGCGAGCGACGGCTCGTCGTCGGTGTCGGTGCCCACGACCTCGACCACGGCATCAGCACCGCACGCTCACGCCTCAACCTCGCCAACGTGCTCGACGAGGCGTCCACCAGCGGCATCGCGACGTTCGTCGTGGGCCCGCCACCGACCCTGGACCCGGAGCTGAACGGCCGCCTGCAGGCGCTTGCGGAGGCACAGGCCGACGTCTGCTCCCGCCGCAACGTCCCGTTCGTGGACTGCTTCCTGCCGCTGCGCGACCACGACCAGTGGCAGAGCGACCTCGCGGCCGGCGACGGTGTGCACCCGGCGCAGGCGGGCTACGGACTGATCGCCTGGCTGGTCCTGCACCACGGGTGGCAACGCTGGCTGCAGCTCGGGGACTGACTCATCCCTCAGACGCGCTGCGCAGCGAGCGCAGCCAGTCCGCGGCGTCCCGGTAGGCGGTGGCCGCGGCCTCGGGGGGCACGGTGCCGGTGCGGCTGTCGGCCCGGGGGTAGCTGCCGAGGTAGCGCACTTGCAGACAGGTGCGGTGCAGGCCGCTGAGCGCCTCCGCCATCCGTGGCTCGTCGATGTGCGCATCGGCGTCGATCGCGAAGCAGTACTGACCCAGGCCCTCTCCTGTCGGACGCGACTCCAGCCTGGACAGGTCCACCCCCCGCACCGCGAACTGCTCGAGGAGCTCCAGCAGCGCGCCGGGGTGGTTGTGCCGGATGAAGGCGACCAGGGTCGTGGTGTCCGCGCCGGTCGGCGTCGGGGGCGGCCCCGGTGGCGCGAGCTGGACGAACCGGGTGACCGCTCCCGCGCGGTCGGCGATGTCGTCGGCCAGGACCTCGAGGTCGTGCCGGGCGGCGGCCAGCGGGGCAGCGACAGCTGCGTCGTAGACCCCCGCGGCGACGAGCTCTGCCGCGCGTGCCGTCGACGACTCCGGCAGCACCTCCGCCGCCGGGAGGTGCTCGGCGACCCACTGCCTGGTCTGCGCCGCGGCGTGCGGGTGGGTGGCGAGCCGCCGGACCCCGCTGCGGGACAGCCCACGGCGTGCCATCAGCGCGAACCGGACCGCGATGTGCGCCTCGCGCACGATCCTCAGCGGCTCCCCGTGGATGAGCGCGTCGAGGGTGGCCGACACCGACCCTTCCACGGAGTTCTCGAAGGGCACCACCGCGCTGGCTGCGCGACCTTCGCGCACCTCGGCCAGGGCCGCCTCGACCGTCGCCACCGGCAGCGTGGTCGCTCCGTCGCCGTCCGCCAGCTGGCGGACGGCCTGCTCGGTGAAGGTCCCGCTCGGACCCAGGTAGACGACGTCGACAGGGGCGGCCACACGCGCACCTTAGCGTCCGGGCAGGGTCGACGCCGTCAGTAGGCTCCGGCCCTGCTCGCCTGGACGACGACCAGGAGCGTCCGCCACAGGATCATCAGGTCGAGGACGGGCGTCCAGTTCTCGACGTAGTAGAGGTCGAGGCGGACAGCCTCGTCCCACTTCAGGTCGCTGCGCCCGCTGATCTGCCACAGGCCCGTGAGGCCCGGCTTGACCAGCAGCCGCCGCCGCACGTCGGCGCCGTAGGCGTCGACCTCGTGGGGCAGGGGCGGTCGTGGCCCGACCAGGCTCATCTCCCCACGTGCCACGTTGACGAGCTGCGGCAGCTCGTCGAGGCTGTACCGCCGGATGAAGGCACCCACCCGGGTGACCCGCGGGTCGGCATGCATCTTGAACAGCGGACCGTCGGCCTCGTTGTTCGACAGGAGCTCGGGCAGCCTGGTCTCCGCACCCGGGACCATGCTGCGGAACTTGAACATCCGGAAGCGCTCACCCTGCCGCCCGACCCGCTCCTGGCGGAAGACGTAGGGGCCGCGGTCCTCCAGCCAGATGGCGGTGGCCACCCCGAGGAGAACCGGTGAGAGGAGCACGAGCGCCAGCACCGCCACGGTCCTGTCCATGACGCTCTTGACCGCCAGCTGCGGCCCGGCGAACCGTGGCGACTCCACGTGGATCAGCGGCAGTCCCTGCACCGGGCGGGTCTTCACCCGCGGGCCGGCGACGTCCATGATGTCCGGTGCGACCACGAGCTCGATGGCGGTGCCCTCCAGGGCCCAGCCCAGGCGGCGCAGCCCCTCGACGCCCAGCCCTGCCGAGGAGGACACGGCGACGACGTCGACCCGCAGCGCCTGCGCCTGGGCGACCACGTCGGTGCCGGTGCCCACCACCGGCACACCGGCCACCGTGTCGCCGCGGGGGTCGGCCACGCAGGCCCCGAGGACGTCGTAACCGGCGTCGGGGAAGCGCTTGAGAGCCTTGACCAGCGACCCCACGTGCGTGTGGTCCCCGACGAGCAGCACACGGTCGGAGAGTGCACCGGCCCGGCGCTGGCGCACCAGCCACTGACGGGACGCCCAGCGACCGAGCAGCAGGAGCATCGTTCCCAGCGGGAACGCGAGCAGCACGTAGCCCCGGGCGAAGTCGAGCTTGAAGGCGAAGGCGACGATCGCCAGGACACCGAAGAGCCAGAGCGAGGCGTTGAGCACCTGGCGGTACTCCTGCACCCCGTGCCCGCTGATGCGTCCGTCGTAGGCGTCCTGCAGGTGCAGCATGACCAGCCAGCCGAGGACCAGTGCGGCCGACACCGAGGTGTACGAGAGGGTGCCCATCGCCTCGCTGGGAGGCAGCGACCGGGAGCCCCAGCCGAAGCGAGCCAGCTGGGCCAGGGTGACCGCCAGAGCGATGACGACGAGGTCCAGCACCTGCAACCAGCGGAGGTAGGGGCGGAGGTAGTCACGGGTGCGGCTGTGGGTGATGTCTTCCGCGTCCTGGCCGGTGCGCGCCGACCCACCGGCGTGGACGAACAGCGTCATCAAGGGCTCCCCTGCAGGTCGCGCACACGAGTGGGTTGAGGTGAGCCCGCTTAAGGTGCTCTTCTTGACCAACTCTTTACCTTCGCCAGACTAAGTGAACACCCTCCCCCCGTCTACCCTGAGAACGCCGCATCGTGCGACAACTTCCCGTGCAGAACAAAGGAGCACCTCATGCATCGCCTCTCCTCCCGCCGTCTCGGCCTGGCGACCGTCCTCTCCCTCACCGTGGCCCTCGCCGCCTGCGGCAGCGACGACACCGAGACCGACGACCTCACGGACGCCGCCGGTGACGCTGCAGGTGACGCCACCGGCGACGCCGGTGAGGGCGGCTCGGACGCCGCCGCGCTGCTCCCGGACGACATCCGCGAGGCCGGCACGCTGACGGTCGGCACCGACGCGTCCTACGCCCCGAGCGAGTTCTTCGACGAGGACGGCGAGACCATCATCGGCATGGACGTCGACCTGTTCGACGCGGTCGCGGCCGAGCTCGGCCTGGAGACCCAGTGGGAGAACGCCGACTTCGGCACCATCATCGGTGGCGTCAACGGCGGCCGCTACGACATCGGGGTCTCCAGCTTCACGATCAACGAGGAGCGCAAGCAGGAGGTCAACATGGTCAGCTACTTCAACGCGGGCACCCAGTGGGCCGTCGCCTCCGGCAACCCCGAGGACGTCGACCCGGACGCGCCCTGCGGGCTGACCGTGGCCGTCCAGGCCAACACCGTCCAGGACCTCGAGGACCTGCCGCCCAAGGTCGAGGCATGTGAGGCGGACGGCAACCCCATGGACGTCCTGCAGTTCGAGGGCCAGGACCAGGCGACGGCCGCGCTGGTCTCCGGGCGTGCCGACGCGGTGCTCGCCGACTCGCCGGTCGTGTCCTACGCCGTGCAGCAGGTCGGCGGAGACATCGAGGCCGTCGGTGAGATCTACGACGCAGCGCCCTACGGCTACGTCATCCCCCTCGAGGACACCGACCTCGCCGAGGCGGTCGTGGCGGCGCTCGAGGCGCTCGCCGAGGACGGCACCTACGAGTCGGTGCTCGAGGACTGGGGCCAGGTCGAGGGCGGTATCGACGACTTCGCCGTCAACCCGTGACCTCCCCGACCGACACCGAGGGTGAGCGCCCGGGGCGGATCGACGCCGTCCCGGTGCGCCACCCCGGGCGCTGGGTGGCGGTCGCCGTCATCACCGTGCTGGTGGCGATGTTCGTCCACATGCTGGTGACGAACCCGGTCTTCAACTGGCCGTTCGTCGTGGAGTCGATGTTCCAGCCGTCGGTGCTGCGCGGCCTGGTCTTCGGCACGCTGTGGGTGACCGTGCTGGCCATGGTCATCGGCGTGGGGATGGGCGTCATCCTGGCGGTGATGCGGCTGTCCCCCAACCCGGTGCTGTCGGTCGTCGCCTTCGCGTTCATCTGGTTCTTCCGCACGATCCCACGTCTGGTCCTGCTCACGATCATGGGCACCCTGGGCCTGGTCTTCCGCGAGGGTCTCGACCTGGGGGTGCCCTTCGACCAGCAGATCCTGGACCTCGTCGGCATCGACGGCGACATGCGCTTCCTCAGCTTCGACGCCAACGCCATCTTCATCGGGGTCACCGGCGGCGCCATCGGCCTCGGCCTGAGCGAGGCCGCCTACATGGCCGAGATCGCCCGCGCGGGCATCACCTCGGTCGACACCGGACAACGTGAGGCGGCCGAGGCCCTGGGCATGGACCGTCGCACGACGATGCGGCGGATCGTGCTGCCGCAGGCGATGCGGGTGATCGTCCCACCGACGGGCAACGAGCTGATCTCCATGGTCAAGGACACCTCACTGCTCATCGGGCTGCCGCTGTCCACCGAGCTGTTCTTCCAGCTCAACGCGATCGGTGCGCGGACCTTCCAGGTCTTCCCCGTCCTGGTGGCGGCGACCCTCTGGTACCTCATCGTCGGCAGCATCCTCATGGTCGGCCAGCACTTCCTGGAGAAGCGCTTCAACCGGGGCTACGGCGCCCGGGCGACCCCGACGGCCGACCCGCTGCAGCCCAACGAGCCCGTGGAGGCGACCCCGTGACCAGCCACCTGGTGCAGGCCGTCAACGTGACGAAGTCGTTCGGCAACAACGAGGTGCTCAAGGGCATCGACCTCTCGGTCCGTGCCGGGCAGGTCGTCTGTCTCCTAGGCCCCTCGGGCTCGGGCAAGACCACCTTCCTACGGTGCATCAACCAGCTGGAGAGCATCGACGGCGGCCGGATCTGGGTCGACGGCGAGCTCATCGGCTACGCCGAGCGGGGCGGGCGGCTGCACCGCCTCAAGGACAAGGAGATCGCCGCCCAGCGCCGGGAGATCGGCATGGTCTTCCAGCGCTTCAACCTCTTCCCGCACATGACCGTGCTGGAGAACGTCTGTGAGGCACCCTGCACCGTCCAGGGACGCCGCCGCAAGGAGGTGGAGGCGGAGGCCCAGACCCTCCTGGAGCGGGTGGGTCTCGGCGACAAGCCGCACGCCTACCCCAACGAGCTCTCCGGTGGCCAGCAGCAGCGCGTGGCCATCGCCCGGGCGCTGGCGATGCACCCCAAGCTGATGCTCTTCGACGAGCCCACCTCGGCCCTGGACCCCGAGCTCGTCGGGGACGTGCTGGCGGCCATGCGCGACCTGGCCTCGAGCGGGATGACCATGATCGTGGTCACCCACGAGATGTCGTTCGCGCGGGAGGTGGCCGACCACGTCGTCTTCATGGACGCCGGGGTGGTGGTCGAGGAGGGACGTCCCTCGGAGGTGCTGGTCAACCCGCAGCACCGCCGGACGCAGGACTTCCTGCGCCGGGTCACCTCCGAGGACGACCGTGGCGACGACGAGGGCGTTCGGGGGTCCACCCCCTGAGCCCGGCACCAGAGCACCCCCGGCGGGCTGGCCTGCGGTGGCGGCTGGCCGTGGTCCGGGGGCGCTCCATGGAGCCGACCCTGCGCACCGGCGACCGGCTGCTGGTCCGCCTCGTCGACCCCGCTCAGCGGCGGCCCACGGACGCAGCCGGCGGCAGGGCGCGGCCACGCGCAGGCGACCTCGTCGTGGTGCGCCTTCCGGACGGGCCACAGGGGCCGCGCCCCTGGGCCGTCAAGCGGCTGCGGCGGGTGGAACCCTCCGGGGCGCTGTGGGTGGAGTCGGACGCTCCCGGCGTCGGTGTCGACTCGTGGACCGTCGGCGCCCTGCCGTCCGACCGGCTCCTCGGACGGGTCATCCTGCGGCTACCGGGCCGCCCGCGGTCGCTCCGCCCGATGCCTCCCGGCCGGTGAGAGCCCGCAGCACCCACGGCAGGACGTCGGTCACCTGCTGCTCCATACGGTCGTAGACCACGTCCTCACGACGGTAGGGGTCGACGATGTCGATGTCGGTGGACGGCACCTGCCCGCGCAGGGCCGCCAGGGTCGAGGTCACCTCGCGGACCCACTGGCCGGCCTGCTGGGTGGCGGGCAGGCTCGCCTCCGGCAGCTCGGCGGCGAGCAGGCCGAGCTCACGGAAGGTGAAGACCCGCCGCAGGGCCCCCGGGTGCAGCTGGACCACCTCCCCGCGGTGGGCCTTGGTCGCGGTGAGCACGAGGTCGGCGCCGCGGACGTCGTCGGCGCTCACGCGGCGGCTGCCGAAGGCCGTGGCGTCCAGCCCGCGGGCCCTGAGGCGCACGTCCGTCGGCGGGCTCGCCGGGCGGCCGTCCTCAGCCCGTGTCCCTGCACTGCGCACCCGGACCGCGCCGGGGCCCCAGGCCCGGTCGAGCTCGGCCCGGAGCACGTGCTCGATGTAGGGGGACCGGCAGATGTTGCCGGTGCACACCACGAGGATGTCTGCTGTCTGCGCGTCCACGTCGGCGAGCCTAACGGTGTGCCCGTCAGGGCAGGGACGTCACGGCTCCGGCCCAGCGCGACCCGTGCCCCTCCACCCGCACCGTGCGGGCCTGGTCGGTCTCGTCGTCCTGGGGACGTGAGAGCACGACGTGCAGGTGGCTCGGGCTGAGGTGCTCGGCCAGCCCCTCCCCCCACTCGACGACGGCGACGGCCTCGTCGAGGGTGGTGTCGAGGTCGAGGTCGTCCAGCTCGGCCTCACCTCCGAGCCGGTAGGCGTCCACGTGCACCAGCGAGGGCCCGCCGACCAGCGAGGGGTGCTCCCGGGCGATGACGAAGGTCGGCGACGTGACGGGGCCACGGACCCCCAGACCCTCGGCCAGCCCCTGGGCGAGCGTGGTCTTGCCGGCCCCGAGCTCACCGGTCAGCACCACCACGTCACCGGCACGCAGGAGCCGGCCGAGTGCGGCACCGAACGCCCTGGTGTCCTCGGCGGTCACCAGCACCCGGGTCAGGGCCGTCACCGTGCCCTTCCCAGGGTGAGGGTCCGGCGGCCGCGGCCACGTCGCAGGTCGACCACGGTGTGCCGCTGCACCGAGCGCTCCTCGCTGTGGGGGCCGGTGGCGTGCGCCAGGTGGTCGAGCAGGTGCTCGCTGACCACCTCGGGGTGCTCGAGCATGATGACGTGGCCTGCACGCTGCACCACCACGTGGTCGGCGTGCGGGAGCGCGTCCACGATCTCGGCCGTGTGCAGCGGCTCGGTGAGCACGTCGCGGTCACCGACCATCGCCAGCAGGGGCACGTCGGCGAGGTGGGCCAGGGCCTCGCGCTTGTCGTGGGCCTTCAGGGCGGGGGCGAAGGCCGACATCACGGCCAGGTCGGTGTCCAGGATCATGTCGGCCGTCAGGCGGCGCACGTCCCGGGGCACGCTGGAGCCGAACGAGGAGACCGCGACCGGCACCTCGTCGAGGTAGGGGGTGCGTCGGCGCACTCGCTGGAGCAGCGTCTGTCGGGGAGCCAGACGAGCCGTGACCGTCGGCCCGATCTCGTTGACCAGCGCACCGAGCCGACCCAGCCCCCAGCGCACCCGGTCCATCCCCCCGGCGCTGGTGCTCACCAGCGCCACCGCGACGACCCGCTCGCGCACCTGCTCAGGGTGGTCGGCGGCATACGACATGACGGTCATGCCCCCCATCGAGTGGCCGACGAGCGCGACCGCCCCGCTCGGCACGACGGCGTCGAGCACGCGGTGCAGGTCCTCCCCCAGCTGCTCGATGGTGTTGCCGGCCGGGTCGCCGTGGCCGGACCGGCCGTGGCCCCGCTGGTCCCACAGCACCACGCGGTATCCCGCGGCCGTGAGCGCGTGCCGCTGGTAGACCCACGAGCGCAGGTCCAAGGTGTAGCCGTGGCTGAGCACCACCGTCACCTCCGGGGCACCTCCTCCGGCGGGCTCGTCGACCTCGACGTGAAGCAGCACGCCGTCGGTCGCCCGCACGGCCAGCGTCCGGTCGGGACGTCGGGCCAGCAGCTCGCGCAGCTCCTCATCCACGGCGACCGCCCCTCACGCCTCGTCCCCCCCGGTGTAGACACGGGGCATCCGGGGTCCGTAGCGGCTGACGATCTCGTAGCTGATGGTGCCCGAGGCCTGGGCCCAGTCCTCGGCGGTCGGCTCCCCGTCGGTGCCGGGGCCGAAGAGCACCACCTCGTCACCGCAGGCCACCGGCAGGTCTCCCGCGTCGACGACGATCTGGTCCATGCAGACCCGACCGGCCACCGGGCGACGGTGCCCGCCCAGCAGCACCTCGCCGGTGTTGGAGGCGTGCCGCGGGACGCCGTCGGCATAGCCCACCGGCACGTCTGCCAGCGTGGTGGGACGCCGGGTGGTGAAGGTGTGCCCGTAGGACACCCCCTGCCCTGCGGGGACACGCTTGACGGTGGCGACCCGGGCGACGGCTGTCATCGCGGGCACCAGACCGTAGTCGGCACTGCTGCCGAGGTCGGGCACCGGGGACAGCCCGTAGACGGCCAGGCCGGGTCGCACCATGTCCCAGGCGGCCTCCGGGGTGGTCAGGGTGGCGGCGGAGTTGGACATGTGCCGCACGTCGGGGCGCAGCCCGGCCCGCTCGGCGAGCGCCACCGCGTCGGCGAACGCCTCCTGCTGCGCGCGCACGGTGGGATGGTCCGGGGCGTCGGCGTAGGCGAAGTGCGTGAAGACCCCCACCACCCGCAGGGCCCCCTCGGCCTCGGCCGCGCGGGCACGCTCGACGAGGTCGGCGTAGTCGGTGCGGCCTGCGCCCAGTGCGTAGGCGCCGTTGCGGGCGAGGCCGGTGTCCACCTTGAGGTGCACCCGGGCCGGACGACCGGTCACCTCCACCGCCCGGAGCACCTCGGCCAGCGCCCAGGGCGCCGACACACCCAGGTCGACGTCGGCCTGCACGGCGGGCACGTAGTCGGCTCCCGGGGCGTGCAGCCAGCTGAGCAAGGGCACGTCGAGGCCGGCCGCGCGCAGCTCGAGCGCCTCGCCGAGCTGCGCCGTGCCCAGCCAGTCCGCGCCCCCGGCGACCGCGGCCCGCGCGCCGGGCACCAGCCCGTGGCCGTAGGCGTCGGCCTTGACGACCGCCATGAGCGCCGCACTCCCGGCGAGCCCGCGCAGCACACCCACGTTGTGCCGGATGGCCGCCAGGTCGATGCGGGCGTATGCCGGGTGCACGCGGGGGTCGTAGGCACGCTGGGCCGGCTCGTCAGGCACGGTCCCGCATCCCGGCCCGGACGACGGCCAGCTGCTCCATCAGCGACGGGGCGGAGAGCACGGTCTCGTCCATCGTGTCCAGGCACCCGACGATGCGCTGTGCGACCTCGTCGGTGGACGCCCCCATGGCCTCGCCGGCCAGCCCGGGCAGGTCGGCGAGCACCGAGGCGGTGGCCCGCTCGACTGCGGCAGCCGCGGCGCCCTCCCCGAGGGTCGACAGGCACAGGGCCATCGACAGCACGGCCCCCGCGGGGTTGGCCCAGCCGCGACCGGCGATGTCCGGGGCGGACCCGTGGATGGGCTCGAACATGCTCGGGGCGCTGCCCTCGAGGTTGAGGTTGCCGCTGGCCGCCACCCCCAGGCCTCCCTGCACCACGGCGCCGAGGTCGGTGACGATGTCACCGAAGAGGTTGTCCGTGACGACCACGTCGAAGCGCTCGGGGCTGACCGGCAGGTGCATGCACATGGCGTCGACGTGCACGTAGTCCGTCTCGACGTCCGGGTGTCGCCGGCCGACGACCTCCATCGCCTCCAGCCAGAGCGCCCCGGCCTCGACCAGCACGTTGGTCTTGTGACAGAGGGTGACCTTACGACGCCGCTCCTCGGCGAGGCGGAAGGCGAAGTCGACGGCACGCTCCACGGCATACCAGGTGTTGATCGACTCCTGCACCGCGACGGCGGCCGGCGTGCCACGGTGCACGGTGCTCCCCGTGCCCACATAGGCACCCTCGGTGTTCTCGCGGACGACCACGAGGTCGCAGCGCTCCGGAGTCAGCCCGGCGATGGGGGTCGGCACCCCGGGGTAGAGCCGCACCGGACGCAGGTTGACGGACTGCCGCATCGCGCCGCGCAGGGCCAGGATGATGCCGCGCTCGAGCACCCCCGGCGTCACCCGCGGGCTGCCGATCGCGCCGAACAGGATCGCGTCGTGCCCGCTCAGGGTCGTGACGTCCTGCTCGGTCAGCAGCTCACCGGTGTCGAGGTAGCGGTCGGCGCCGAGCAGCACCTCGGTGCGCTCCGTGGTGAAGCCGTAGCGCTCCTCCACGGCGTCGAGGACGGTGAGCGCGGACGCGGTGACCTCGGGGCCGACCCCGTCCCCGGGAATCACGGCCAGCCGGTGGGTGTTCATGCGGGCAGCACTCCTGACGTGACGTCAACGTTGGGGGTCTACAGTGTGGCGCACATGGTCGCAGGTCGCGCAGGAGAGGTCGATGGGTAGCACCCTGGCAGAGAAGTTGTGGCGGTCCCACGTCGTGCGGCAGGTCGAGGGCGAGCCGGACCTGCTCTACATCGACCTCCACCTCGTGCACGAGGTGACCAGCCCGCAGGCCTTCGAGGGCCTCAAGGTCGCGGGTCGTCCCGTGCGCCGGCCCGACCTGACGCTGGCCACGGAGGACCACAACGTGCCCACCACGCTGGGCCCGGTCCTCGACCCGGTCAGCAGGACCCAGCTGGAGGCCCTCAAGGCCAACTGCGCTGAGCACGGCATCGTGCACCACGAGCGCGGCACCCTGGGCCAGGGCATCGTGCACGTCATCGGCCCCGAGCTCGGGCTCACGCAGCCCGGCATGACCATCGTGTGCGGCGACTCGCACACCTCGACCCACGGTGCCTTCGGCTCGCTGGGGATGGGCATCGGGACCAGCGAGGTCGAGCACGTGCTGGCCACCCAGACCCTGCCGCTGGCACCCTTCCGGACGATGGCGGTCACGGTCGAGGGCACCCTGCAGCCCGGCGTCTCCCCCAAGGACATCATCCTGGCGGTGATCAACCGGATCGGCACCGGCGGTGGACAGGGCTACGTCCTCGAGTACCGCGGCAGCGCCATCAGGTCGCTGTCGATGGAGGGCCGGATGACGATCTGCAACATGTCGATCGAGGCCGGTGCCCGCGCCGGCATGGTGGCCCCCGACGAGACCACCTTCGCGTACGTCCAGGGGCGGCCCTACGCCCCGCAGGGGGAGCAGTGGGACGAGGCGGTCGCCGCCTGGCGCGAGCTGCGCACCGACGACGACGCGGTCTTCGACGCCGAGGTCTTCATCGACGCCGACACCCTCACCCCGTTCGTCACCTGGGGCACCAACCCCGGCCAGTCGGTGCCGCTGGGCGGCTCGGTGCCCGACCCGGAGGACTTCGGCGACGAGGGCGACAAGGGCGCTGCCCAGCGCGCGCTGGAGTACATGGACCTGCAGCCCGGCACCCCGATGCGGGAGGTCGCGGTCGACGCGGTCTTCCTGGGGTCCTGCACCAACGGGCGCATCGAGGACCTGCGGGTCGCCGCCGACCTGCTGCGCGGCCGCCGTATCGCCGAGGGCCTGCGGATGCTCGTGGTGCCCGGCTCCCATGCCGTGCGGCTGCAGGCCGAGGAGGAGGGCCTGGACCGGATGTTCCTCGACGCCGGAGCCGAGTGGCGGCTGGCCGGCTGCTCGATGTGCCTGGGCATGAACCCCGACAGCCTCTCTCCCCAGGAGCGCTGCGCCTCCACCTCGAACCGCAACTTCGAGGGCCGCCAGGGCGCACGCTCCCGCACCCATCTGGTCTCACCCGCGGTCGCCGCCGCCACCGCCGTGCGTGGCACGCTGTCGAGCCCGGCGGACCTGGCGGCGGCACCGGTCCTGGAGGAGGTCCGTTGATGGAGGCGTTCAGCACCCACACCGGCATCGGCGTGCCGCTGCGCCGCAGCAACATCGACACCGACCAGATCATCCCGGCGTCCTACCTCAAGCGGGTCAGCCGCACCGGCTTCGAGGACGGCCTGTTCGCCCGGTGGCGCGAGGACCCCTCGTTCGTGCTGAACGACACCTCGTACGCCGGAGGCTCGGTGCTCGTCGCCGGCCCCGACTTCGGCACCGGCTCCTCTCGTGAGCACGCGGTGTGGGCGTTGATGCAGTACGGCTTCCACGTCGTCATCGCCTCCCGCTTCGGCGACATCTTCCGTGGCAACTCCGGCAAGCAGGGCCTGCTGTGCGCGCAGGCGGCCCAGGACGACGTCGAGCTCATCTGGAAGTACCTGGAGAGCACCCCCGGCGGCACGGTGACCGTCGACCTCGAGCACCGGCAGGTCACGGCCGGCGACATCGTCTGCACGTTCCAGGTCGACGACTACACGGCCTGGCGGCTGCTCAACGGCCTGGACGACATCTCGCTCACGCTGCAGCACGCGGACGACATCACGGCCTACGAGGCCCGGCGCCCGGCATACAAGCCCTCCATCGTCGCCCCGTGACCGATGTGCGCTCCCGCGCACCTCTCGACCGCGACACCGGAGCGCGCATCGGTCACGAGGCGCGGCCACGGGCCGCGGAGCGGGCGAAGGCGGCCAGCACCCGTGCGTGCACCCGCTCCGGGTGTGCCAGGTCCGCCCAGGTGAGGCGCACCACCTCGTAGCCGAGCCGGCGCAGCGCGTCCTCGCGCAGCTTCTCGGCCGTGACGTCACGCACCGTGCCGTACTTCAGCAGTCCGTCGAACTCCACCACCACCCGCTCGGCGCGGAACAGAAAGTCGACCCGGGCGCTGAACCCGCCCTCTCCCGAGATCCACGCCTGCGGCTCAGGGACCGGCAGCCCCACGACGTGCAGCAGCCACCTCGTCCGCGACTCCCCGGCAGACTCCGACGTGCCGTCGGCCAGCCTCGCCACCAGGGCCGCGCGGCCGGCGCCGTTGCCGCGGGGCGCGCCCGCGAGCGCCTCGGTGAGCCGGGCCCGCCCCTGCTGACGGACGACGGCATCCGCGCTCACCAGCCCGGCCTCCACCCCGAACAGGTCCGCGACCTGCAGGGCGGCCAGCGGTCCGTCGACCACGCAGATGTCGTCGACCCTGGTCAGGAACGCCTCCGGGACGGGGTCGTGGATGCGGGTGGCACTGCCACCGCGGCGGACCCCGTCGAGCCGCGCCAGGTGCACCCGGTCGTCGACACCGTGGACGGGCAGACCGAGGAGCGCCAGGGCGCTGTGGTGGCTGAGAGCGAAGGGGGCCCGGCGCCACGCCCGCGCCGTACCCCGCGCCCGCAGCGCGTGCCGCTCCCAAGGCGCGGCGGCACGCCATACCTCCGCGTCCACGACGACGTCGCGCCGCAGGCGGACGAGGTCTCCGCGAGCGACGGCGCGGCTCACCACGTGACGCGAGATGCCGAGGTCGACGAGCTCGGTCACCGAGCTCACGCCGCCCTGGGCGCCCAGCCTCCCGGCGATGACAGGGTCGAGGGCCATGCACCCACTCTCGTCCGTGCAGCCCCTGGTGCCCGCCGGCTGTCCACAGGCCGCTCCGGGTGCCCGATGTGCGTGCGGGTGCACGTCTCGACGCCGACACGGGAGCGCACAACGGGCACGTGGTTGACGCAACGTCACGATGGGCTAGGCTCACTCCGATGGCTTCACGACTGCTCCTCCTCGGCTGCCGCAGCGAGACCTCCTAGGTCCGGCCCCTCGCTGCGGAGTCTGTGCTGTCCCCGGACTCACCCCACCAGCAGCGAGGAACCCGTCGTGGCCGCCCAGCAGAACCCCCAGCAGACCAGCGGTATGCCGTTCGGCCGCTACTCCCCCTTCCCCCCCGTCGACCTGCCCGACCGCACCTGGCCCTCCCGCACCATGACGCAGGCCCCGCGCTGGTGCGCGGTCGACCTGCGTGACGGCAACCAGGCCCTCATCGACCCGATGACCCCCGACCGCAAGCGCCGCATGTTCGAGCTGCTGGTGCGGATGGGCTACAAGGAGATCGAGGTCGGCTTCCCCTCGGCCAGCCAGACCGACTTCGACTTCGTGCGGATGCTGATCGAGGAGGACCTCATCCCGGACGATGTCGTCATCCAGGTCCTCACCCAGGCCCGTGAGCACCTGATCCAGCGCACCTACGAGTCGATCGACGGCGCCAAGCAGGCCATCATCCACCTCTACAACTCCACCTCGACCCTGCAGCGCCGTGTCGTCTTCGACACCGACATGGACGGCATCATCGACATCGCCACCAGCGGCGCCCGGCTGTGCAAGAAGTTCGAGGAGCAGCTCGAGCACGACACAGAGGTGTTCTACGAGTACTCCCCCGAGTCCTACACCGGCACCGAGCTCGACTTCGCCGTCACGGTCTGCAACAAGGTGATGGAGATCCTCACCCCCACCGCCGCGAAGCCGGTGATCATCAACCTGCCGGCGACCGTGGAGATGGCCACGCCCAACGTCTACGCCGACTCGATCGAGTGGATGAACCGGCACCTGGACCACCGCGAGCACGTCGTCCTGTCGCTGCACCCGCACAACGACCGGGGCACCGCCGTGGCGGCCGCCGAGCTGGGCTACCTCGCCGGCGCCGACCGCATCGAGGGCTGCCTGTTCGGCAACGGCGAGCGCACCGGCAACGTGTGCCTGGTCACCCTGGGCATGAACCTGTTCAGCCAGGGCATCGACCCGCAGGTCGACTTCTCCGACATCGACGAGATCCGGCGCACCGTCGAGCACTGCAACCAGCTGAGGGTCCCCGAGCGCCACCCCTACGGCGGCGACCTGGTCTTCACCGCCTTCTCCGGCTCGCACCAGGACGCGATCAAGAAGGGTCTGGACGCCCTGCAGCGCGATGCCGACGCGGCGGGCGTGCCGATCGACGAGCACGCCTGGGAGGTGCCCTACCTGCCCATCGACCCCAAGGACGTCGGCCGCTCCTACGAGGCCGTGATCCGGGTCAACAGCCAGTCCGGCAAGGGCGGGGTCGCCTACATCATGCGCACCGAGCACAAGCTCGACCTGCCGCGCCGGCTGCAGATCGAGTTCAGCCGGGTCGTGCAGCAGCACACCGACGGAGAGGGCGGCGAGATGTCCCCGGCGGCCATCTGGGCGGCCTTCGAGGCGGAGTACCTGGTGCCGACCACGCCCGTGCTGCTGCGGGCGGTCGACACGCACACCGCGCCCGACGGCAGCGACCGCATCTCCGCCACCGTGGTCGCCGACGGCGCCGAGCAGGTCGTCGAGGGCTCGGGCAACGGCCCGATCGCCGCCTTCGTGAAGGCGCTGTCGACCCTGGGCCACGACGTGCGGGTGCTCGACTACTCCGAGCACGCCCTGTCCTCCGGCGACGACGCGGTCGCGGCGGCCTACGTCGAGTGCGCGATCGACGGCGAGGTGCGCTGGGGTGTGGCGATCGACCCCAACATCGTCACTGCGTCCCTGCGGGCGGTGACGAGCGCGCTCAACCGGGGGCGCTGACCCGCAAGGTTTCCGGCACGGGCGCAGGTGGCCTACTCTCGAGGGAGATGAGGGGAGTACTTCCCGAAGTCACATCGGTCAGTACGAGGCCCCCACGGACCTCTCGGTGTGCGCCCGTGCGGGTGACCGCGGGGTGAAGGAGACCTCACGACCGACAGCGTTGTGAGGAGACCCGTGCTCAACGTCATCGCCCAGTCCCCCATCGACACGACGACCACCATCGCGACGCCGGGGCTGTGGGCCGTCACGCTCGCGGTCGTCGTCGGCCTGCTGGTGATGGACTTCGTGATCACGCACCGTCCGCACGAGGTCGGGATGCGCGAGGCGCTGTACTGGACCGCCTTCTACATCGCCCTCCCGGTGGCCTTCGGGGTGTGGGTATGGAGCACGCACGGCCACCAGATCGGGCTGCAGTACTACACGGGCTACATCGTGGAGAAGAGCCTGTCGGTGGACAACCTCTTCGTGTTCATCCTCATCCTGGGGTCGTTCAGCGTGCCCCGGGCACTCCAGCAGCGCGTGCTCCTCTTCGGCATCGCCGGCGCCCTGGTGCTGCGCGGCATCTTCATCGCCCTCGGCGCGACCCTGCTGTCCGCCTTCGACTGGATGTTCCTCGTCTTCGGTCTGGTCCTGGTGGCGACGGCGGTCAAGGTGCTGCGCGACACGATCACCGGGGCCGACCAGGTCAACGTCGACGAGCTGCGCGTGGTCAGGCTGGCCCGGCGGATCTGGCCGGTCACCGACGACTACCGCGGCACGCACATGACCGTGCGCGAGCAGGGCCGCCGGATGATCACCCCGCTCGCCCTGGTCGTCATCGCGATCCTCGGCACCGACGTCGTCTTCGCCGTCGACTCCGTGCCCGCCGTCTACGGCATCACCGGCGACCCCTACCTGGTCTTCGCGACCAACGCCTTCGCCCTGCTCGGCCTGCGCGCGCTCTACTTCGTGCTCGCCGGGGCGCTCGACAAGCTCACCCACCTCGGCTACGGCCTGGCCGTCATCCTCGCCTTCATCGGCGTCAAGCTCGGCCTGCACTGGGCGCACACGGTCTGGGAGGGCGTGCCCACGGTCCCCACGATCGCCTCGCTGCTGGTCATCGTCGGCATCCTGACGACCGTCACCGTCACGAGCCTGGCCGCGGACCGCCGGCGCACGGCCCGCCTGATCGAGGTCGAGGACGACGCGACCGTGAAGGAGCGGGGAGAGAACCTGCCCAAGCCCTGAGGTCTACCCGTCAGCACCCCGGCCCCGGCAGGGCAGCGCGCCGGACCACGGTCACCGGTGGAGCAGGTAGGCCACGGTGCCGGGCAAGGCGTGCGCCACCGCGAGCGCGCGCACCGGACCGCCCGGGTTGGCCCGGTCCCCGGCGACGCCGTGCACCAGGGCCGCCAGCGGCGCCGCGTCCAGCGGGTCCAGCCCCGAGGCCAGGAGGGCGCCGGTGAGCCCCGCGAGCACGTCGCCGGAGCCGGCGGTCGCGAGCCACGCCGGGGCGTCGGCCTGCACCCGCACCGGGTCATGCGCCCCTGGCCCGACGACGACCGTGGTGGCCCCCTTGAGCAGCACGACGGCCCCGGTGACCTCGGCCGCGATGCGGGCGTGGCGCACCGGGTCGGCCTGGACGGTGGCACGCTCGACCTCCGGACCTCCGACCAGACGGCTCAGCAGCCGGGCGAGCTCCCCGGCGTGGGGTGTGAGCAGCGTGGGCGCGGCGCGGCGGCCGGAGAGCAGGTCCAGCGCACCGGCGTCGACCACACACGGGTCGTGGGACTCCAGCGCCCTGCGCGCCGTGCGGACCTGCACCCGCCCCCGGACGCTGGTGTCCTCGGGGTCCAGGCCCGGGCCGAGCACCCAGGCCTGCACCCGCCCCGGCCTGGTCACCGCCTCGGGGACAGCGCGCAGCACCAGCCCCGTCGGAGTGGGCGGACCGAGGTAGCGCACCATCCCCACCCCCGCCTCGACGGCCGAGACCGTGCACAGCACGGCGGCTCCCGGGAAGGTCTCACCACCGGCGACGACCCCGAGGACGCCGCGGGAGTACTTGTCGTCGTCGGCGCCGGGCACCGGCCACAGCGCCCTGACGTCGTCGAAGTCCAGCCGCTCGACCGCGGGTGGCACGTCGAGCGTCAGCCCGATGTCGACCACCGTCAGACGGCCCACGGCGGGCTCGGTGGCGGGGAGCAGGTGCACCGGCTTGGGCACGCCGAAGGTCACGGTCTCGTCGGCGAACACCGCGTCCTCCAGCCGCGTGCGTCCGGCCGGGTCGGCACCGCTGGGCAGGTCGACCGCCACCACGTAGGCGTGCTCCCCGATGGCGTCGACGACCGCGGCCATGGCGCCACGCAGCCCCGGGGTGCCCCCGATGCCGAGCAGCCCGTCGACGACGAGGTCCGCCTCGGCCAGCGCGGTGCGCACGTCCTCGGGCACCTCGGTCGCGTCGCGGTCCAGGACGTGCACCGGCACGCCCGCGTCCGCGACCGCCCGCGCACCACCCGGGTGCGGCCGGCTCGCCACCTGCACGACGACGACCGCCAGCCCGTCGCTCACCATCGCCGCGGCGTGCAGCGCGTCCCCACCGTTGTTGCCGGGCCCCACGAGCACGACCAGACGGCGCGCGTCCAGCTGCTCGGCCCGGGCGCGCAGCACCTCGGCCAGCCCGGTGGAGGCACGGCGCATGAGCTCACCCTCGGGCGTCTGCGCGAGCAGGGCCTCCTCGGCCTCGCGGACCTGCTCGACGGAATAGGCCTGGATCATGACCGGATCACCCCTCGGCGACGACGACGGCCGAGGCGACCCCGGCGTCATGGGACAGGGACACGTGGAAGGTGCTGACGCCCAGCTCCGCGGCGCGGACGGCGACGGTGCCGACGACCTCCAGGTGCGGGCGGCCGTCGGCCTCCCGCACCACGGTGGCATCGGTCCAGCGCAGCCCCACCGGGGCACCGAGGGCCTTGGCCAGCGCCTCCTTGGCGGCGAAGCGGGCCGCCATCGACTCGGTGCGCAGCGCGCGCTCGGACTCGGTGAAGAGCCGCTCGGCCAGCCGCGGGTTGGCGGCGATACGCTGGCCGAAGCGGGCGATGTCGACGACGTCGATGCCGACGCCGATGATCACCGCGGCCTCCGCGGTCGCCGCGCCTGGCTCACTCGACCGTGACGGACTTGGCGAGGTTGCGGGGCTGGTCGACGTCCAGGCCCTTGGCGGTCGACAGGTGCAGGGCGAAGACCTGCAGTGGCACCACGGTGAGCAGCGGGGCCAGCAGCGGGGAGGTGTGGGGCACCCGGATGACCTCGTCGGCGAAGGGCACGACGTCCTCGTCGCCCTCCTCGGCGATGACCAGGGTGCGGGCGCCCCGGGCGCGGATCTCCTGGATGTTGGAGACCACCTTGCCGTGCAGACCGTGCTCCGAGCTCGGGGACGGCACCACGATGAAGACCGGCTGGCCCGGCTCGATGAGCGCGATCGGGCCGTGCTTGAGCTCGCCCGCGGCGAAGCCCTCGGCGTGGATGTAGGCGAGCTCCTTGAGCTTCAGCGCACCTTCCATCGCGACCGGGAAGCCCACGTGGCGGCCCAGGAAGAGCACCGAGCGCGTGTCGGACATGAAGTAGGCGATCTCCTCGACCCGGTCCATGCTGCCGAGGAGGGCCTCGATCTTGTCCGGGATGCCGTGCAGCTCGGTGAGCACCTCGGCCGCGACCTTGCCGTACTCCCCGCCCCGGAGCTGGGCGAGGTAGAGGCCCAGGATGTAGCTCGCGGTGATCTGGGCGAGGAACGCCTTGGTGGACGCCACGGCGATCTCCGGGCCGGCGTGCGTGTAGAGCACGGCGTCGGACTCGCGCGGGATCGTCGACCCGTGGGTGTTGCAGATCGACACGGTCCGGGCGCCCAGGTGGGTCGCGTGCCGCACCGCCATGAGTGTGTCCATGGTCTCGCCGGACTGGGAGATCGACACCACCAGCGTCTGGTGGTCGATGACCGGGTCGCGGTAGCGGAACTCGTGGGCCAGCTCGACCTCGACCGGCAGCCGCGTCCACCGCTCGATGGCGTACTTGGCGACCATCCCGGCATACGCGGCCGTGCCGCAGGCGACGATGACGATCTTGGTGACCGACCGCAGCTCGTCCTCGGTGATGCTCATCTCGTCCAGGACGAGGCGCCCGGTCTCGTCGGTGCGACCGAACAGGGTGTCGCGGACGGCGTGCGGCTGGTCGTGGATCTCCTTCTCCATGAAGGTGGCGTAGCCGCCCTTCTCGGCTGCCGCGGCGTCCCAGGTGACCTCGTAGGCCTTGCCGTCGCTGGGTGTGCCGTCGAAGTCGATCACGGAGCAGGTGTCGGGGGTGATGGTGACGATCTGGTCCTGCCCCAGCTCCATCGCGTGCCGGGTGTACCCGATGAAGGCGGCCACGTCGGAGCCCAGGAAGTTCTCCCCCTCCCCGAGCCCGACGACGAGCGGGGAGTTGCGCCGGGCGCCGACGACCGTGTGCGGGGAGTCGGCGTGCACGGCGAGCAGGGTGAACGCGCCGTGCAGCCGTTCGACGACCTCGCGCATGGCGTCGGTCAGGTCGCCGGTGCGGCAGTAGGCGCGGTCGAGCAGGTGTGCCACGACCTCGGTGTCGGTCTCGGAGGTGAAGACCGCGCCGTCTGCGAGCAGCGCCGCCTTGAGCGCGTGGAAGTTCTCGATGATGCCGTTGTGCACCAGGGCCAGCTTGCCGTCCGCACCGCCGCGGTGGGGGTGGGCGTTGGCGTCGGTCGGGCCCCCGTGCGTGGCCCAGCGGGTGTGGCCGATCGCCGTGGCGCTGTCGGCCGGCGGGTGCGCTGCGAGGGCGGAGCGCAGGTTGGTGAGCTTGCCTGCGCGCTTCTCGGTGACGACGGTGCCGTCGGTCACCAGGGCGACCCCTGCCGAGTCGTAGCCGCGGTACTCCAGCCTCCCCAGCCCGTCCATCACGACGTCGATCGCCTTCTCCGACGCCTCCGGGCCCACGTATCCCACGATTCCGCACATGCGGGCAAGACTAACCGTCCGCCGGCGGTGCGTGGCGAGGGCACCGCGCCGCTCCCGCGTCCCCGCCGGTCACCGTGCACAATGGCCGGTATGCCGTCAGCCGGCCAGTGCCTGCCCTCCCCCTACGTCGAGCTCGACCGCGCGGCGTGGGCCCGTCTGCGCGAGCAGACCCCCATGCGGCTGGACGCCGCCGACGTGCAGCGTCTGCAGGGTCTCGGCGACCGGCTGGACCTCGCCGAGGTCGAGCAGGTCTACCTGCCGCTGTCCCGTCTGCTGTCCTTCTACGAGGAGGCGACCGAGGGGCTGCACCAGGTCACCAGCGACTTCCTGGGCGAGAAGCGGCAGCGCACCCCCTTCGTCATCGGCGTCGCCGGCTCGGTGGCCGTCGGCAAGTCCACGACGGCGCGCATCCTCACCGAGCTGATCTCCCGCTGGGACTCCGCCCCGCAGGTCGAGCTCGTGACGACCGACGGGTTCCTGCTGCCCAACCGCGTGCTGGAGGCCCGCAACCTCATGGCACGCAAGGGATACCCGGAGTCCTACGACCGACGGGCGCTGCAGCGGTTCGTCGCCGAGGTCAAGGCCGGCAAGGAGGAGGTCCGCGCTCCGGTCTACTCCCACCTCACCTACGACATCGTCCCCGGGGAGGAGACGGTCGTCCGGCGCCCCGACGTGCTCGTCGTCGAGGGTCTCAACGTGCTGCAGCCCCCGCGGCAGCACCACGACGGGCGGACCGGCCTGGCGGTGAGCGACTTCTTCGACTTCTCGGTCTACGTGGACGCGCACGTCGACGACATCAAGCAGTGGTACATCGAGCGCTTCCTGCGGCTGCGCGAGACGGCGTTCGCCCAGCCCGAGTCCCACTTCCACCGGTACGCCAGCCTCTCCGACGAGGCGGCCGTCGACATCGCGGACAACATCTGGGAGGCGATCAACGCCCCCAACCTGCGGGAGAACATCCAGCCGACGCGGGGGCGGGCCACCCTGGTGCTCTCCAAGGGCCAGGACCACTCGGTGCGCCGCGTGCGGCTGCGCCGGCTCTGAGACGGGGCAGCCACCTCTGACATCTGACCGGTCGAGGGCCACACTGGGTCCATGACGACGTCAGACCAGGACCAGCGGACCCGCACCGAGCACGACTCCATGGGAGAGATCGAGGTGCCCGTCGACGCCCTCTACGGCGCGCAGACGGCACGCGCGGTGCTCAACTTCCCGATCTCCGGACAACGGGTGCCCACGGAGGTCGTGCACGCCCTGGCCCGGGTGAAGCAGTGTGCCGCCACCGTCAACGCCGACCTCGGCGTGCTGGACGCCGACCTCGCGTCGGCGATCGCCGACGCGGCCGACGAGGTCGCCCGTGGGCTGCACGACGAGCACTTCCCGGTCGACGTCTACCAGACCGGGTCGGGCACCTCCACCAACATGAACGTCAACGAGGTCGTCGCCCGCCTGGCCTCCAGGGGCGGCCTGACGGTGCACCCCAACGACCACGTCAACGCCGGCCAGTCCAGCAACGACACCTTCCCCACCGCGCTGCGCATCGTCGCCGTGGACCTCGCCCGCACCGTCCTGGACCCGGGGCTGGCCGCTCTCGAGGAGGCGCTGCTGGCCAAGGCCGAGGAGCTCGCCGACGTCGTCAAGGCCGGCCGCACCCACCTCATGGACGCCGTGCCGGTGACGCTGGGCCAGGAGCTCGCCGGCTACGCCCGCCAGGTCGCTCTCGGCCGGCGGCGGGTGGCCGAGGCCGTCGCGGGTGCCGCCGAGCTGCCGCTGGGCGGCACCGCGGCCGGCACCGGCATCAACGCCCACCCCGAGTTCGCCCCGCGGGTCATCGCCGCGCTGTCCGAGGAGCTCGGGCTGGAGCTGCGGGAGGCGGAGGACCACTTCGAGGCCCAGTCGGCCCAGGACGCCCTGGTCGCCCTGTCCGGGGCGGCCCGGGTGGTCGCGGTCTCCCTGACCAAGATCTGCAACGACCTGCGCTGGATGGGGTCCGGCCCGCGCGCCGGCCTGGGCGAGATCCGGCTGCCGGACCTGCAGCCCGGCTCCAGCATCATGCCCGGCAAGGTCAACCCGGTGCTGCCGGAGGCCACGCTCATGGTGTGTGCCCGGGTCATCGGCAACGACACCACGATGACCGTCGCGGGAGCCTCGGGCGCCTTCGAGCTCAACGTGATGCTGCCGGTCATGGGCTCCTGTCTGGTGGAGACGCTCACCCTGCTCGGACGCAGCACCGCCCACCTGGCGGAGGCGACGGTGCGCGGCATCGAGGCCGACGAGGCCCGGTGCCGGGAGCTGGCGGAGAGCAGCAGCTCGATCGTCACACCCCTGAACCGGTACATCGGCTACGAGGCGGCAGCGGCCGTGGCCAAGCAGTCCCTGGCCACCCGGCGCACCATCCGCGAGGTCGTCCTCGAGCGGGGCCATGTGGAGCGGGGCGAGCTCACCGAGGAGCAGCTGGACCAGGCCCTCGACGTGCTGGGCATGGCCCGCCCGCATGCGTAGCCGGGGGTCAGAGGCGGGCGTACCTGGCGCGGGCGAAGGAGTAGAGGCCGTAGGCCACGAAGCCCGCGGCGATGACGAGCAGGAGCACCGTGCCGGCGGCAGTGCCGGAGAGCGCCTTGAGCGCGCCGTCCAGCCCGGTGGCCTCCTCGGGGTCGGTCGTCCACGCCGCATAGCAGAACAGCAGACCCACCACCCCCAGGGCGGCCCCCTTGGCGGCGTAGCCCACGGTGCCGGCGAGCACGACCACCTTGCCCAGGTCGCCTCCGGCGTTGCCTGCCAGGTCCTCGAGGAACCTCTGGGTGGCGCCCTTCCAGACGTGGTAGCCACCCACCCCCACGACCGCGAGCCCGACCACGAACACCAGCGCCTGGCCCCACGGCATCCCCATGAGGGTCTTCGTGAAGTCGGCGGTGGACTCGCCGCTGTCGGTGCTGCCGCCACTGGCGAACTGCCAGGTGGTCCACGCCAGCGCGGTGTAGACGAGCCCCTTGCCGAGGTCCTTGGCCCCCTCGGCCTGGCCCTCGGCCGAGGCGCCGGGGTGGTAACCGACGACGGCGTCGAGCACCCGCCACAGGGCCAGCCCGGCGTAGCCCGCGACGCCCACCCAGAGGAGCACGCCCCCCAGGGGTGCGTCCCGGACGGCCTCCAGTGCGCCGGACTGGTCGGCGCTGCCACCCCAGCCGATCGCGATGCGGAGGGTGATCCAGGCGATCACCAGGTGCAGGAAGCCGTTGACGGCGTAGCCCGCGCGGGCCAGGGTCTCGAGGGCGGGATGGGCGCTGGCTTCGCGAGCTGCACTGCTCGCCGTGTGCGTCATGGGCACAGTCTCCGGGCACGACGAAGGGCCCCGCAACAGCGAGGCCCTTCGTGTGAAGGTCGGTGTCCGCTCAGTACCAGTTGTGTGCCTGCGAGTGCGACCAGGCCGCGCAGGGGCTGCCGTAGCGGCCGTCGATGTAGCCCAGGCCCCAGCGGATCTGCGTCGCGGGGTTGGTCTGCCAGTCGGCGCCGGCGCTGGCCATCTTGCTGCCCGGCAGCGACTGCGGGATGCCGTAGGCCCCGGAGGAGGGGTTCTGGGCCGTGTGGTTCCAGCCGCTCTCCTTGATCCACAGGGAGTCGAGGCAGCCGAACTGGTCCTGACCCCAGCCGTAGCTGGAGAGCATGGAGCGTGCGATCGAGCGCGGGTCGCCCGACGGTGCCGGGGCGGGGGCCGGCTCGCTGGGGGCCGGCTCACGCTCGGCCGACCGGGAGGCGGCCTGCTCCTGCGGCTCGGCAGCGGCCTGCTCGGTCTCGCGCGCGGCGGCAGCCTGCTCGGCAGCGGCCTCCTCGGCGGCAGCGCGCTCGGCAGCGGCCTCCTCGGCGGCGGCGCGCTCGGCAGCGGCCTCCTCGGCGGCGGCGCGCTCGGCGGCCTCCTTCTCCGCCTTGCGCTCCTGCGCGATGGCCTCGGCGGCCTCGTTCGCCGCACGTGCACTCTCGGACGCAGCGGTCCGCGAGGCGTTGAGCGCGGCGTACTGGTCGGAGATCCGGTCGATGCGCAGCGAGCCACGGTCAGCCGCCTGGCGCCGCGCCGAGTCCTTCACCGCCGACACAGCGCTGTCGGCGACGGCGGGGGCGGTGCCGTTGAGGCTGGCCTGCACACGACCCGCGTCGGAGTCTGCGGTGGCCCCGGTGGCCGCGAACCCAGCCAGCGCCACGGAGCCGACGGCGATGGCGGCGGTGACCATCGTGGCGGGGTGACGGCGGACGCCGTGGCGGTGCCGGCCGGACTCGGCGCGGTCGAGCGTGGTCGTGTCGGGCTCGACGGAGCCGGGCAGGGTTGAGCGAGTCATGGAACCTCCAGGGGGAGCCCGAGCACCGGGCGATCAGGGGACGCAGCGGCGGTGCTGAGCGTTATCAAATCGTGACCTTCGAGATCCAACGTGCCATGGTCACGGCGACGCAGGCAAACCATGAAGGCCCATCGTGGGCAACCTCACACACGCCGGTCCCGGGGGCCGGCACAACGGACGGCCTCCGGACGTGCTGCTGCCGGCGCTGCCCGACAGGCCCCTAGGCACCGGTGTGCGGACCCTCCAGCAGCTCGGTGACCAGAGCCGCGATCGGGCTGCGCTCGCTGCGGTGCAGCGTCATGTGCGCGAACAGCGGGTTGCCCTTGAGCGCCTCGATCACGGCCGCGATGCCGTCGTGGCGACCTACCCGGAGGTTGTCCCGCTGGGCCACGTCGTGGGTCAGGACGACGCGTGAGGACTGTCCGATCCGGGAGAGCACGGTCAGGAGCACGTTGCGCTCGAGCGACTGGGCCTCGTCGACGATGACGAACGCGTCGTGCAGGGACCGCCCACGGATGTGGGTCAACGGCAGCACCTCGAGCATGTCGCGGTCGAGGATCTCCTCGACGACCTCCTTGCTCACGACCGCGCCGAGCGTGTCGAAGACCGCCTGCGCCCAGGGGCCCATCTTGTCGTTCTCGCTGCCGGGCAGGTAGCCGAGCTCCTGGCCGCCCACGGCGTACAGCGGCCGGAACACGATGACCTTGCGGTGCTGGCGGCGCTCCATCACCGACTCCAGGCCGGCGCACAGGGCCAGGGCGCTCTTCCCGGTGCCGGCCCGTCCCCCGAGGCTGACGATGCCGACGTCCGGGTCGAGCAGCAGGTCCAGCGCGATGCGCTGCTCGGCCGACCGGCCGTGCAGGCCGAAGGCGTCCCGGTCGCCCCGCACCAGTGCGACCGAGCCGTCGGCGGTGACCCTGCCCAGCGCGCTGCCGGACGGGCCGAAGACGGTGAGGCCGGTGTGGCAGGGCAGGTCGAGTGCGGCCGGGTGCTCGAGCCGGCCCGTCTCGTAGAGCGAGGACATCTCCTGGTCGTCGACGTCGAGCTGGGCCATGCCGGTCCACCCGGTGTCGACGGCCAGCTCCGCGCGGTACTCCTGGGCGTCCAGCCCGACCGCGGACGCCTTGACCCGCATCGGCAGGTCCTTGCTCACCACGGTGACGTCGTCGCCCTCGGCGGCCAGGTTGGCCGCCACGGCCAGGATGCGGGTGTCGTTGTCGCCCAGCCGGAAGCCCGAGGGCAGCGAGCCGGCGTCGGTGTGGTTGAGCTCCACCCGCACCGTGCCACCGCGCTCCCCCACCGGCACCGGCTCGCTCAGCGTGCCGTGCTGGACACGCAGGTCGTCCAGGAGCCGCAGCGCCTGCCGGGCGAAGTACCCGAGCTCGGGGTGGTGTCGCTTGCCCTCCAGCTCCGTGATGACCACGACCGGCAGCACGACCTCGTGCTCAGCGAACCGCAGCACGGCGTGCGGGTCGGAGAGCAGCACCGAGGTGTCGACGACGTAGGTCTTGGCGGCCATGTCGACGCGTGCGTCCGGGTCGTCGCCCGCCAGGGGCAGCGGCGTCGGGGTGGCGGCGCGGGCCGGAGAGGTCGGGACGGTGGTGGCGGTGACGGTGCTGGCCATGTCGACTCCCTGGGACGCGCGCTAGCGGCTACGCGTCGTGGCGATGAGGTGACCGGGACCAGGCTCGCCGTCGGTCGGCGGAGTGCCGGTGCCGGCCCCCCGCCCAGAGCATGCGCTCCATCTGGTGAGCCTCCCGAGACGCCGGACGGGTGCCCTGCGTCACGTCCGACGGTATGCGGTCAGCGCGGTCGGCAGCGGGATTTCGGCCCCGGCGTTGCGCGCTGTTCGAACGATGTTCACGCCCCGCTCCCCGGGCGCGTCCCAGGGGGGCCGGCAGCGGTGTCAGCTGCCGAACCGGCGCTCGCGCTCGGCGTACGCGCGCAGCGCCCGCAGGAAGTCGACCTTGCGGAAGTCGGGCCAGTAGGCCTCGCAGAAGTAGAACTCGCTGTGGGCGCTCTGCCACAGCAGGAAGCCCCCCAGCCGCTGCTCGCCGCTGGTGCGGATGACCAGGTCGGGGTCGGGCTGGCCCTTGGTGTAGAGGTGCTCGGCGATGTGCTCGATCTCCAGGGTCCGGGCCAGCTCCTCCAGCGGTGTGCCGAGCGAGGCGTGCTCGGCCAGCAGCGAGCGCACGGCGTCGGCGATCTCCTGCCGCCCGCCGTAGCCGATCGCGACGTTGACGAGCATCGCGTCGACGTCGGCGGTGGCGGCGGCCGACGACTCCAACGACGCGCGCGTGCGCTCGGGCAGCAGGTCGCGGGCCCCGACGACGTGCAGGCGCCAGCGACCCGTCTCCGCGAGGTCGGCCACGACGTCCTCGATGATGCGCAGCAGCGGCTCGAGCTCGACCTCGGCCCGGTTGAGGTTCTCGGTCGACAGCAGCCACAGCGTGACCACCTCGACACCTGCCTCCTCGCACCATCCGAGGAACGGCTTGATGTTGTCGGCACCCGCGCGGTGGCCCTCTGCGGTGGACTCCCCGCGCAGCCGGGCCCACCGGCGGTTGCCGTCCAGCATCACGCCGACGTGGCGGGGCAGGCGCTCGGCGGGCAGTTGCTTGGTCAGGGACCGGTTGTACACCCGGTAGACCAGATCGCGCGCAGTCCGCATGGCGCCAACCTACTCGCCCTGACCTGGGCCCCGGTCGTGTACGCCCTGTGAAGTCCCGGGGACCTCCACCTACGAACTAGTAACTTACGGTGCCGTAGGTTACCCTCGAACATATGACTGGTACCCCTGAGACCGGCCGCACCTCCGGGGTGGCCGAGAAGGCCCACGAGCTGGGCGACGAGCTCTCGCAGACCGTCCACGACGTCGCTTCAGCCGTCAAGCCCCGGCTCCGCGGCTGGCTGCACCTGGGCATGGTCCCTCTCTCGCTCGCGGCAGCCGTCGTGCTGGTCGTCCTCGCCCCCACCACCCCCGGCCGGCTCTCCGCGGCGGTCTTCGGGACGACGGCCGTGATGCTCTTCGCGACATCGGCGACCTACCATCGCGGCCGCTGGAGCGACCGCACGAACGCGCTGCTCAAGCGCATGGACCACGCCAACATCTTCCTGATCATCGCGGGCAGCTACACGCCCTTCGCGGTGATGCTGCTGCCGGACGCCCAGCGCTCCACCCTGCTGTGGATCGTGTGGACAGGCGCCGTCGCCGGTGTGCTCTTCCGGGTCTTCTGGGTCGGCGCGCCCCGCTGGCTCTACACGCCCGTCTACGTGGCCCTCGGCTGGGTGGCGGTCTTCTACCTCGTCGACTTCTACCGCGCCGGCGGCCTGGCCGTCGTCGTCCTGCTGGCCGCGGGTGGGCTGCTCTACACCCTCGGCGCGGTCGTGTACGCGCTCAAGAGGCCCAACCCCTCAGCACTGTGGTTCGGCTTCCACGAGGTCTTCCACGCCTTCACCGTCGCCGCCTTCACCGTCCACTACGTCGCGGTGTCCCTGGTGGTCTACGGCGCTACGCCTGCGGGGGTCTGACCGGGTCAGTCGGGGGCCCCGACGCCTCGTCCCCGGCCGGCGGCGAGGACGCCGCACCGTCCGCGCGCGGCGCGGCGGCCCGCTCGACCTGCTCGCGGCGCAGCGACTCCGCCTGACGCATCCGTCGCAACCGCCGGCTGAGGTCGCGTCCGAGGAACCAGACCATGAGCGCCAGACCGAACAGGACCAGGAAGCCCCCGAGCCCGGCGGTGACCTCCACACTGGTGGTGTTCACGAGGCCTGCTCCTCGCGGTGGTCGTCGCGGTGGCCCTCACTGCCCCGGAGCTCGTCGTCACCCTCGTCGTCACGCGCCGACGCCGCGACCGCCTGGGCCGGCTCCGGCACGGGCGCCCGGTAGGCGACCACCGGCTCACCGGCGGCGTCCCGTGGGCAGTCCTGCCGGCACACCTCCTCCAGCTCGGCGAGCGGCGGCAGGCCTGCGAAGAGGTCGTCCTCGGGCATATCCACCGGCACGAGCGAGACGGCGAGCTCGAAGTCCTCCGTGGGATGGACCCGGCGCTGCAGCTCCATGGGCACGGCGAACCAGTGTCCCTCGGGGTCGACCTGGGTGGCGTGGGCGCGCAGGGCGTCGTCGCGGACCTCGAAGAAGTCGGCACAGGGCACATGGGTCGAGATGGCCCGCTCCGGGCGGTCGCCCATGCGCTCGATCCACTCGGCGAAGGGCGACTCGACCCCCTCGTCGAGCATCGCCTGGTGCAGGTTGCGCAGCCGGTCCGGAGACCAGGCGGAGTAGTAGACCTTCTGCGGCTGCCAGGGCTCACCCGCATGCGGGTATGCCGTGGGGTCGCCCGCGGCACGGAACGCGGACATCGTCACCACGTGGGTCATGACGTGGTCGGGGTGGGGGTAGCCGCCGTTCTCGTCGTAGGTGGTCAGCACATGCGGGCGGAACTCGCGGATCACCCGCACCAGCGCCTCGGTCGTCACCTCGACCGGCTCGAGCGCGAAGCACCCTTGCGGCAGTGGCGGCAGCGGGTCGCCCTCGGGCAGGCCGGAGTCGACGAACCCGAGCCACGTGTGGCTGACCCCGAGGATCGCGGCCGCCTCCGCCATCTCGTCGCGCCGCACCTGCGTCAGGTCGCGCTCGATCACCGGGTCGTGCACCAGCCGGGGGTTGAGCACGTCGCCGCGCTCGCCGCCGGTGCAGGAGACCACCATGACCTCTACGCCACGGTCGACGTACATCGCCGTGGTCGCCGCACCCTTGGACGACTCGTCGTCGGGGTGAGCGTGCACCGCCATCAGTCGCAGGCCCTGGGACACCCTTGCTCCTCGCAGGTCGTTCGGTGAAGGACAATAGGACCTATCCTCTCACCCCCTGGACGGAGACCACGCGATGAGCAGCCCCACGGCCACCCCGGAGACGAGCCGGCGCACCTGGTGGGTCGTCGGCGTCGTCGGCGTGCTGGTCATGAGCGCCGTCGCCGTGTGGTTCGCGCTCTCGGCCACCTCGGGACGGGTGCACTGGGTCAACACCGGGTTCGTCGTGGCCGGCCCCGACCAGGTGGACGTGCGGTTCGACCTGCGGCGCGACCCCTCGCGCAGCGTCGTCTGCACCATCGAGGCGCAGGACGAGCGGCACGGTGTCGTGGGCCGCACCGAGACCACGGTCGAGCCCGCGCAGGTCTCCCCCAGCCGGCACGTCGCGACGGTCCGGACGGCGGGTCCCGCGGTCACCGGCTACGTCGACTCGTGCCGCTACCTCGACGCCTCGCCGTGACCACATCGTGACCTGGGGCGGCCCTCTTCGCTGGACATGGGGGTAGCGGCAGGTAGAATTATGCTTTCCAGCAACGGTCCGGGGCCGTCGACCACCGCACGCGGAGGTCAACGTCCCGGACTTTGTGTGTGGTCCCGCACGTACCAGGCGACCAGACCCCGTGCCGCCAGGCCGGACCACCTTCTGCACAGACCAAGGAGTGACCACCAGTGACCGAGACTGCCAAGGCATCATCGAGTTACCTCACCCAGGAGGCCTACGACCGCCTCCACGCCGAGCTGAAGCAGCTCTCCGGGCCGGGGCGCCATGAGATCGCCAAGCGCATCGAGGCTGCCCGAGAGGAGGGCGACCTCAAGGAGAACGGTGGCTACCACGCCGCCAAGGAGGAGCAGGGCAAGATGGAGGCCCGCATCCGCCAGCTCGAGCACCTGCTCGACAACGCGACCGTCGGCGAGGCACCCCCGGACGACGGGGTCGTGGAGCCGGGCATGGTCGTCACCGTCGAGATGTTCGGTGACCGCGAGACCTTCCTGCTCGGCAGCCGGGAGATCCTCGGCGACGGCGAGGACCTGGACGTCTACAGCGAGCGCTCACCGCTGGGCGCCGCCATCGTCGGCAAGAAGGCGGGCGACACCCTCACCTACGAGGCGCCCAACGGCAAGCAGATCGACGTGACGGTCGTGGAGGCCACGCCCTACCGCGGCTGAGCCACCACCCCTGACCGGTCGACGGGCCGGCCCCCCCCGGGGGCCGGCCCGTCGACCTGTGTCCGGGCAGCGCGACCCGGCTCAGGCGTCGGCATCGCCGGGGTGGGGGCACCACGGTCACACCGGCCGCAGCACGTACCCCCGCTCCTGCAGCGTGTGCTGCACCCGCGCAGAGTGCTCGGGGCCCTCGGTCTCGAGGGTCAGCGCGATCTGCACCTCGTGGACCCCGAGCGAGGCGATCGTGCGCCCGTGCTGCACCTCCAGCACGTTGGTGCGCAGGTCGGCGAGCAGCCCGAGCAGCCGCGCCAGCGACCCGGGGGCGTCGGGCACCCGCACCGCGAACTGCAGGTAGCGCCCCGCCACCGTCAGGCCGGTGCGGATGATGCGCAGCAGCAGGAGCGGGTCGATGTTGCCGCCGGAGAGCACCGCCACGACCGGCCCCTCGAGGGCTCCCTCCTGCCGGGAGAGCAGGTGGGCCACGGCAGCGGCACCGGCGGGCTCCACCACGAGCCGGGCCCGTTCGAGCAGGAAGAGCATGGCGCGCGCCAGGTCGTCCTCACCCACCACCTCGATGCCGTCGACCAGCTCCTCCACCAGGGGGAACGGCACCTCCCCGGGGCATCCGACAGCGATGCCGTCGGCCATGGTCGACATCGTGGTCAGCGGCACCGGGTGGCCGGCCTGCAGCGACGCGGGCCACGCCGCGGCCTGAGCCGCCTGCACACCCACCACCCGCACGTCCGGACGCCGCGCCTTGACCGCGGTGGCGATGCCGGCGAGCAGCCCGCCACCACCGGTGCACACGACGATGGTGCGCACGTCGGGCACCTGTTCCAGGATCTCCAGGCCGCAGGTGCCCTGCCCAGCGACGATGTCGGGGTGGTCGAAGGGCGGGATGAACACGGCACCGGTGCGGGCGCTGTCCTCCTTCGCGGCCACGATGCACTCGTCGATCGTGGTGCCCACCTGGTGCACCGTCGCTCCGTAGCCGCGCGTGGCCTGCAGCTTGGGCATGGAGGCGCCGGTGGGCATGTAGACCGTGGCCTCCAGCCCGAGCAGCCGGGCCGCCAGCGCAACACCCTGCGCGTGGTTGCCGGCACTGGCGGCGACGACGCCGTTGGCCTGCTCCTGCGGGGACAGGCCCGCGATGCGGGTGTAGGCCCCGCGGATCTTGAACGAGCCGGCGCGCTGGAGGTTCTCGCACTTCAGGTGGACCGGCGCGCCCACCCGGTCGGTGAGCGCCTGGCTGTACTCCATCGCCGTCGGCTGGATCACCCCGGTGAGCAGCTCGCGGGCCGCCTCGATGTCGGACAGGGTCACGCTCTGTGCAGTCGCCACCCTCGCACCCTATGCCGAGGCGGGGGGCCGTGGTCGAGCGTCCCGGCCCTCAGCCGACGACCTGGTGGGCCAGCGCCGCCGCGGCCCGCGGGTGCTCCGGCGCCAGCAGCCCGACCGCACACAGCAGGTATGCCGTGTCGACGGCAGGCCGGGCCCCGTCCGGCGGACGCCAGCCGCCCCCGTGGTCGGCGAGCACGCCGGCGAGCACCCGGCGGGCCGCCGCGGGCTCGGCGTGCCGCAGGACCCCGCCCGAGCCGACGAGGTGAGCGACGTTGGTCAGCGGCCGCGGGGCCTCGCCGGGTGAGGCAGGCCGGCCATGCCGCCGGACCGCGAGCAGACCGGCGAGCCGGGCCAGCTCGAGGTCGAGCCGCTGCTCCTCGGGGCTCTGCGGCACCCGGGCCGGCTCGGCGACGACCAGGGTCACCCAGGCGTGCAGGTCGGGCTCGTCGGCGCCCGGCAGGTGCTCTGCGCGCGCCGCCTGCAGCACGGTGGCCGCACTCCACCGCATACCGAGGTCGCCCTCGACGGTGCGGGCGTGCCACAGCGTGGCCACCACGTGCTTGCGCAGGGTCGCGTCCTCACCCTCGGGGGTGAGCACGGAGTAGACGTCGGTGGTCGCCCCTCCGATGTCGACGACCATGACGTCCTCGCCGAGCGCACGCCCCAGCTCCTCCACCCCGGCCAGCACGGCATCGGGGGTGGCGGCCCTGACCAGCGACTCGAAGAGCGGTCCCCGGGACAGTCCCTTGCCACCGATGACGTGGTGCAGGAAGACCTCACGGATGGCGGCGCGGGCCGAGCCCGGCTCGACCACCCCGATCCGGGGCAGCACGTTGTCGGCCGCGACCACCGTGCGACCGGCGTCGTGCAGGGTCTGCATCACCTCGTCGCGCGCCTGCACGTTGCCGGCGACCACGACCGGCGCGGGGAGCCGCGCGGCAGCCAGGCGCCGGGCGTTGTGCAGCAGCACGTCCGCGTTGCCACCGTCGGTGCCGCCCACGAGCAGGACGACGTCGGGCCGCGAGGCACGCAGCGCCGTCACGCCGACCCGCCGCAGCTCGCCCCCGGCGACGTGGACCACCTTGGCGCCGGCGCTGAGCCCCACCCGGTGGCCCGCCTCGGCGGTGACCGTGGGCTGGTAGCCCACGACCGACAGCCGCAGGCCGCCTCCCGCGCTCGAGCACAGCAGGGTGTGCTCGCGGTCCTCGACCTCCGGCAGGGCGTGTCCCCCGTCCGCCATCAGCGCCCGCGCGGCCCGGACGCCGTCCAGGACGTCCGTGCGCACCGTGGTCGGCACCGCCGCGCGGGCGAGCAGCACCCCCGCGTCCGGATCGACCAGCGCGGCCTTGGTGAAGGTCGACCCGACGTCGACGCACAGGACGTTCAGGAGAGCAGCCTCCACGCGATGACCCCCAGGACGGACAGCGACCCCAGCAGCATCAGGCCCAGGCCGGCCAGCACCCGGCGGCTGGCCGACTCCAGGGTGGCCCGGGCCTCCTCGACCCCGAAGCCCTCGGCACTGCCCACGTCGGTCGTGCCCGGCGGCCCGCCGAAGCCACCGCGCTGCACGCCCTGCTCGAGGACCTGCGCGCGCAGGGTCCGGCCCCACACGAAGACGAGCAGCCCGACCACGACCAGGACGACGGGCACCCCCAGCCGCAGGGCCAGGTCGCTGCCGGTCCATCCGGACGTGGCAGCGGCGATGATCAGGGGCTCGGCCGTCATGCGAGCACCGTGCCACACCCACCCGTCACCCCGCCAGCGCCCCGCCGCGGTGGAACATCACACGTCGCGGCACCGTTGGACCCTGCGTGATGCTCTTCTCCTCGACCCCGCCCTCCGGCCGCTCCCAGCCGCTGCCCGACATCCCCGCCACCCACGAGGTGCTCGGCACCCCGCTGCAGGGCCCGTGGGACGAGGGCACCGAGACCCTCTACGTCGCGATGGGCTGCTTCTGGGGTGCCGAACGGCTCTACTGGACGGTGCCGGGTGTCGTCAGCACGGCGGTCGGCTACATGGGGGGACAGACACCCCACCCCACCTACCACGAGACCTGCACCGGGCGCACCGGGCACACGGAGGCCGTGCAGGTCGTGTACGACCCGTCCCGGGTCGGGCCGGAGCAGCTGCTCAAGGTCTTCTGGGAGAACCACGACCCGACCACGGCCAACCGTCAGGGCAACGACGTCGGCACGCAGTACCGATCCGCGGTCTACTGGACCACGCCGGGCCAGGAGGAGGCGGCCCGCGCCACGGCGCAGGCCTTCCAGCAGGTGCTCCGCGACCACGGCCTGGGCACGGTGAGCACCGAGCTGCGCCCCGCACAGGAGGCCGGACCGTTCTACTACGCGGAGGGCTACCACCAGCAGTACCTCCACAAGAACCCCGGGGGCTACTGCAACCACGGCCCCAACGGGCTCACCTGCCCGGTGGGTGTCCTGCGCCAGGACCAGCTGCCCGCGCAGCAGGACGTCGCGCCCCCGCACTGACCCGAGCTGCTGACCTGCCCGAGGCAGCACAGGAGGCCCCGCCGTCCGCCGGCGGGGCCTCCTGTGGTCTGCGAGGTGCGGGTCAGCCCTCCGACCCGGTGTCGAACGACGGCATCTGCACGACGTCGGCCGGGTCCGGGGCCTCGATCTGCGGCGTGGAGCCCCAGCTGTCCAGGTCGAGGCGCACCGTCTCGCCGTCCACCGTGAAGGTCATCCGGCGCATGAGGTCGTCCTCGTCCACCCACAGGTCGTAGGTCATGTCGCCGACCTCGTGGTCGGCGGATGCGGTCTGGCCGAGGGTGTCCTCCACTGCGGCCGCCACCGCGTCGAGGTCGACGACCACCTGGTAGCGGTCCGTCTCGGTGCCGTCGAGGTCGTCGGTGCCCAGGTAGGTCACGGACTGGGCCCCCACGTCCCACCCGTCCCAGGTCGACTTCATGTCCAGGCTCTCGGTCAGGTCGGCGCCGCCGAGCTCGTCGAGCTCGCTCTCGGGCACCTGGAAGTACATGCCGTCCCCGCTGAGCCCGGGCACGGAGATGAAGATCCCCTCCTCGACCACGACGAGCTCGATCTCACCCATCTCGCCCGCGTCCACCGACAGGTCCATCCGCGGGGTGTCACCGCTCGCGTCGACCGCACCCTGGAGGCTGACCTCGTCCCCCGCGTCGACGAGGTCCATGGAGATCTCGAAGGAGCTCAGCGTCTCCTCCCCGGGTGACATGAGGCGCTCGAGCAGCTCCTCGACGCTCACCTGGTCGCCGGACTGCACGGCGGGGGCGACGTCCTCGGCGGCCTCCTCGGTGACCCCGGCGGTCGCATCGGCCGCCTCGGTCTCAGGGGCCGCGGTGCCACAGCTGGCCAGCCCCACGGCGAGCGCACCGGTCGCCAGCGCTGCCCCCCAACGTGTCGTCTTCCTCGTGCGCATCGCGGTCTCCTGTCGCTTCGGTGGCTGCACCGCAGGTGCAGAGCGGGTCATTCGGTTCCTGATACCTGCCCTGCCTGTGGTGTCATAGTCCCACCCTGATTGACGTCTTCGCATCCACCGAGGTTCCATTGAGCGGCAACATCACCTTCCGTCACCACGACACCTCGGTGTTGTCCGTCACCGCTGTGGACGCCCCGGTGGTCATGACGTCGGCGGAGTTCGACCGGATCATCGGCGACTCCTACGCGCGCAACGGCCTGCGCCCAGGCATGCTCTCCAAGCTCGCCGGCATCCAGGAGCGCCGCTGGTGGCCGCAGGGCACCAGCTTCGTCGACGGTGCCATCGAGGCAGGCGCCAAGGCGATCGCCGAGTCCGGCGTCGACCCGGCCCGCATCGGCATGGTCGTCAACACCTCGGTCAGCCGCGAGCATCTGGAGCCCTCGGTCGCCGTGCGCATCCACCACGAGCTCGGGATGCCGTCGAGCTCGCTGAACTTCGACATCACCAACGCCTGTCTCGGCTTCGTCAACGGCATGCAGCTGGCGGCCACGATGATCGACGGCGGCCAGATCGACTACGCCCTCGTGGTCGACGGCGAGGGCTCACGCACCCCCCAGGAGAACACCCTGGCCCGGCTGTCCTCCCCCGAGGCGACGGCCGACGACCTGCAGCGCGAGTTCGCCACCCTCACCCTGGGCTCCGGCGCGGCGGCGATGGTGCTGGGCCGCGCCAGCGAGCACCCCGGCGCCCACCGCGTCGTCGGCGGGGTCTCGCGTGCGGCGACGTGGCACCACGAGCTGTGCGTGGGCGACTTCGAGCAGATGCGCACCGACACCACCGGGCTGCTGGTGGCCGGGCTCGAGCTGGCCGGGGACCTCTGGCGTGACGCCGCGGCCGAGTTCGACTGGTCCGACATGGACCGCTACGTCGTGCACCAGGTCTCGCAGGTGCACACCCGCAAGACCGCCGAGGCGCTCGGCCTGCCGCTGGACCGCATCCCGCTGACCTTCCCGACCCTGGGCAACGTCGGCCCGGCCGCCGTGGCGATCACGCTGGCCAAGGAGGTCGAGCAGCTCGAGACCGGGGACCGCGTGCTCATGATGGGCATCGGCTCCGGCCTCAACATGACCTGCCTGGAGCTCACCTGGTGAACGGCGCCGACCTCCCCGGGGTCGACCCGTCCTGGTCCCGCCGCGTCCGGGTCACCGACAGCACCGCGGGCGACGGCACCGCATACGCCTGGCACGTCCTCGACAACGGTCCGCAGCTCGCCGAGCGTGGTGAGGACGTCGTCGGCACCGTGCTCTGCGTCCACGGCAACCCGACCTGGTCCTACCTGTGGCGGCGCGTGCTCGCCCAGGCTCCCGCCGGCTGGCGGGTGGTCGCCGTCGACCAGCTCGGCATGGGCTGGTCCGAGCGCACCCCCGGCCCGCGCGAGCTCTCGCGGCGGGTCGCCGACCTCGGCGACCTCACCGCGGCCCTGGGCGTCACCGGGCCGGTCGTCACGCTCGCCCACGACTGGGGCGGGCCGATCAGCCTGGGCTGGGCGCTGGCGCACCCGGAGCAGCTCGCCGCCGTCGTCCTGACCAACACGGCGGTGCACCAGCCCGCCGCACAGCCGCGGCCCACCGCCATCCGGCTGGCCCGGTCGGCACCGCTGCTGGACCTGGTCTGCCGGCGCACCCCGGCCTTCGTCCGGGCCACCACCGCGACCTGCCTGCCGCCCCTCCCCCGGCCCGTGCGTGACGCCTTCGCCGCCCCCTACGCCACGCCGGCACGCCGGCAGGGGGTCGCCGACTTCGTCGCGGACATCCCCTTCGAGGAGGACCACCCGAGCCACCCGACGCTCACCCGGGTCGCCGAGGGCGTGCGGACGCTGCAGGTCCCGGCGCTGCTGGTGTGGGGCACGAGCGACCCGGTCTTCTCGCAGCGCTACCTGGAGGACCTGTCCGAGCGGCTGCCGCACGCCGACATCCAGGTCTACCCCTCCGCCTCGCACCTGGTGCTCGAGGACCACCCGGAGGGGGTCGCGACGATCTGGCAGTGGGTCCGGGAGCGCGTGGGCGCACCGGTGCCGCCCAGGCCCGCGGTCGAGGCACCACGGGTGCCGGTGGCGGTCTCGACGCAGGACCCCGACGCCACGGCCGTCGTCGAGCTCGGCGGACGCGGAGGTCGGATCTCGCGCGGCGACCTCGCCGCCCGGGTCGAGTCCGTCGCGACCGCACTGCACCTGCGGGGGGTGCGACCCGGTGACCGGGTCGCCGTCCTCGTGCCTCCCGGCATCGACCTGTCGACCGTCGTGTACGCCGTGTGGCGCCTGGGCGCCGTGGTGGTCGTCGCCGACGCGGGGCTCGGCCTGCGTCGCCTGGGGGCGGCGCTGCGAGGGGCCGGGCCCGACCACGTCGTCGGCATCCGCAAGGCCCTGGCCCTGGCCCGGGCGACCCGGGTGCCCGGCACCCGCATCGGCGCCGAGCCCGAGCAGATGCACGAGCTCATCGCCGGTGCTGCCGCGCACCCGGCGCCCCCGCTGTGGCCGGAGGACCCGGACGCGGACGGAGCCATCCTGTTCACCTCGGGTGCCACCGGCCCTCCCAAGGGCGTGGCGTACACCCGTGCCCAGCTCGGCGCCCAGGTGGCCCTGCTGCGCGACACCTTCGCCCTGCACGCGGGCGAGCGCTTCGTGGCGGCCTTCGCCCCGTTCGCGCTCTACGGCCCGGCGCTGGGGCTGACCTCCGCGGTGCCGGACATGGACGTGACGGCGCCGCACACCCTCACGGCGTCCGCGCTGGCCGAGGCCGTCGCGGCGGTGGACGCCACGGTGGTCTTCGCCTCCCCCGCGGCCCTGCGCAACGTGGTCGCGACGGCGGACGCGCTGACGCCCGCCCAGCGCCGGGTGATGGCGGGGCCGCGGCTGGTCCTGTCGGCGGGCGCCCCGGTGCCCACGTCGCTGCTGGAGCAGGTGCGGCAGGTCCTGCCGTCGGCGGCCACCCACACCCCCTACGGCATGACCGAGGCCCTGCCGGTGGCCACGGTCGACCCCACCACCGTGCAGGCCACCGACGAGGGCGTCTGTGTCGGGGCCCCCGTGCCCGGTGTCGAGGTCGGCATCGCCCCGCTGTCCGAGGACGGCACACCCGCCGAGACGCTCGCCCACACCCCCGGGGTGCTGGGCGAGATCGTCGTGCGCGGCCCGCACGTCAAGGAGCGCTACGACCGCCGCTGGGCCGCCCAGCAGGCCAGCGCCCGACCGCCGGGATGGCACCGGACCGGCGACGTCGGCCACCTGGACACCGAGGGGCGCCTGTGGGTCGGTGGCCGCTGGGTGCACCTGCTCACCACGCCCGCGGGCCCACTGGCGCCGTATGCCGTGGAGCACCGCGTCGCCCGGCTGCCCGGCGTCGCGGACGTCGCGGTGGTGGGGGTGGGCCCACGTGGCACCCAGCAGGTCATCGTGGTCGTCGTGCCGCAGCGGCGGCTCGGCCGGCGTGCCGCCGTGCTGGCCGGCACCGACCTGGCCGCCGCGGTGCGCGAGCGCGCCGGGGTGCCGGTGGCTGCGGTGCTCGTGCGCGACTGGCTGCCCGTGGACATCCGGCACGCCTCCAAGGTCGACCGCACCGCGCTGGCCCGGTGGGCCGAGCAGCAGCTGCACCCCGGCGGGAGCCTGAGCCAGGCCCGCGGGGCCGTGGCTCGCCTGGGTGGCGCACCGAGCACCAGGAGCCGGTGATGCGGGTCCTGGTCACGGGTGCGAGCGGCATGCTCGGCGGTGCCGTCGCCGACCTGCTGGCCGCCCGTGGTGACGAGGTCACGGTGATGCAGCGGCGCAGCGCCGGGGGACGGCATCGGGAGCGCCTGGGAGACATCACCGACGCTGCGGCGGTGCGTGCCGCCGTGGCCGGCCAGGACGCCGTGGTACACCTGGCGGCGAAGGTCGACGTCGTCGGCCCCTGGCCCGACTACGAGCGCACCAACATCGGTGGCACGCGCACCGTCGTCGACGCGGCCGCGGCTGCCGGGGTGGACCGGCTGGTCCACGTCTCCTCCCCCGCCGTGGCCCACGCGGGTCGCTCCCTCACCGGTGAGTCCGCCGGACCCGCCGACCCGGCCCGGGCCCGCGGCCACTACGCCCGCAGCAAGGCTGCCGCGGAGGTGCTGGCACTGGGCGCCGACTCGGACCGGATGCGCGTGACCGCGGTGCGACCGCACCTGGTCTGGGGCCCGGGCGACACCCAGCTCGTCGGGCGACTCGTGGCCCGCGCCCGCACCGGGCGGCTGCCCGTCGTGGGCCCCGGCACCGCCTTGGTGGACACGACCTTCGTCGACAACGCCGCCGAGGCGCTGGTCGCTGCGCTGGACCGCATCGAGCACGCCCGGGGACAGGCCCTGGTGGTGACCAACGGCGAGCCCAGGCCCGTCGGCGAGCTCATCGGCGACATCTGCCGAGCCGCCGGTGCACCGGCCCCGCGCCTGCACGTGCCGGTGCCGGTGGCCTACGGCGTGGGCGCGCTGGTCGAGGCCGCCATGGTGGCGTCGCGGCGCGTCCCGCAGCTTCCGGAGATCACCGAGCCGCCCCTCACCCGCTTCCTGGTGGAGCAGCTGAGCACCGCGCACTGGTTCGACCAGCGCCAGACACGGCATACCCTGAGGTGGGCACCGCGGGTGAGCATCGCCGAGGGGCTCCACGCCCTCAGTCTGCATGCAGGGAGGGCGCGTAGCGTCTGAGCGGCCGACCGTGACCCGTGGGGTGGAGGAACGATGAGCAGAGCCGGGCGGGCCCGCGACATCGCCGCACGCGCCGCATACGGGGGAGGCGGGCTGGCCGCTGCCGGGCTGGCGGGGGTCGCGGTCATCAAGGCGGAGGTCCAGATCGCCCGGCGCCTCATCGGCGACGGGCCAGGAGCCTCCCAGGACGACAACGGCACCTACGGGGCGGGCGTCGGAGAGCCGTTCCGCCTGCTCGTGCTGGGTGACAGCACCGCCTCGGGCGTGGGGGCGGACAGCCCGCGCGACACCATCGGCGCCACGGTCGCCACCGGCATCGCCGCACTCACGGGACGCCCGGTGCACCTGCGCAACGCCAGCCGCAGCGGCTCCACCTCCGTGTCACTGCCCGCGCAGGTCGAGCGCGGCCTGGAGCTGCTGCCCGACGCGCAGGCCGCGCTCGTCATGATCGGCACCAACGACGTCAAGGACCGCCTCGACGAGGCCGAGTCGGTGCGCTGCCTGGCCGAGGCCGTCACGACGCTGCGCGCCGCCGGGGTGGAGGTCGTCGTCGGCACCTGCCCCGACCTGGGCACCATCCGGCCGGTCCCGCAGCCGCTGCGCTGGCTGGCCCAGCGCTGGAGCCGCGACCTGGCTGCCGCCCAGACCGTCGCCGTGGTCGAGGCGGGCGGTCGCACCGTGTCCCTGGGTGACCTGCTCGGCCCCGACTTCCACACGCTGCACGAGGAGCTGTTCAGCTCCGACCGCTTCCACCCCTCCTCGGCGGGCTACGCCCGGGCGGCGGCCGTCGTGCTGCCCAGCATCCTGGACGCGCTCGGGCTGGTCACCGCCGACTCCGGCCGTGCCCCCGACTACCGGCGCGGGGAGTCGGTCCAGCCGCTGGCCGCTGCCGCCCAGGACGCCGTGGACGAGCCGGGCAGCGAGGTCAGCCAGGCCGAGGTCGACGGGCACACCCGCAGCGCCCGTGGTCGCTGGGCCCAGCTGCTGCGCCGCCAGCGCCCGGCGCCGGGTGCGGTCGTCGGGGAGCCGCCCGCCGCGACGGAGACGTCGCAGACCGGGCCGGCCGCCCAGCCGGAGGCTCAGGCGTAGTCGCGGTCCAGGGCGTCCTCGAGGCGCAGCAGCGGCAGGTCGTGCGCCTCGCTGACCCCCTCGTTGGTCACCTGTCCGTCCACCGTGTTGAGGCCCGGCGCGAGCACGGGGTCGTCCCGCAGCGCCTGCTGCCACCCCTTGTCCGCGAGCGCCACGGCATACGGCAGGGTCACGTTGGTCAGCGCGAAGGTGGAGGTGCGCGGCACGGCCCCGGGCATGTTGGCCACGCAGTAGAAGACCGAGTCGTGCACGGTGTAGGTCGGGTCGGCGTGCGTCGTCGCGTGAGAGTCCTCGAAGCAGCCCCCCTGGTCGATCGCGATGTCGACGAGCACGCTGCCCGGCTTCATCCGGCTGACCATCTCGTTGGTGACCAGACGGGGCGCCTTGCGTCCCGGCACGAGCACCGCACCGATGACCATGTCGGCCTCCAGGACGTGTCGCTCGAGCTCGAACTGGTTGGAGGTCACCGTCTTGAGCCGCCCGTTCCAGCGGCGGTCGAGCACGCGCAGCTTCTCGACGTCCTTGTCCAGCACGGTGACGTCGGCCCACAGGCCCATCGCCATGGTGGCGGAGTGGGAGCCCGAGACACCACCGCCCAGCACCACCACCTTGGCCGGGTCGACCCCGGAGACCCCGCCCATGAGCAGGCCGCGGCCGCCGTTGGCACGCATCATCGCGTGCGCGCCGGCCTGGGGTGCCAGACACCCGGCGACCTCGCTCATCGGGTAGAGCAGCGGCAGCGCGCCGTTCGGCAGCTGCACCGTCTCGTAGGCGATCGAGGTGGTGCCGGCCTCGAGCAGGGCGTCGGTGCAGGGCCGGGAGGCGGCCAGGTGCAGGTAGGTGAACAAGGTCAGGTCCGAACGGAGACGGTGGTACTCCTCCTCGACGGGCTCCTTGACCTTCAGGACCATCTCGGCGCTGCCCCAGGTCTCGTCCGCGTCCGGCGCGATGGCGGCACCGGCGGAGGTGAACTCCTCGTCCGTGATGGACGACCCGAGGCCGGCGTCGTGCTCGATGACGACCTCGTGCCCGTGCTGCACCAGCTCGTGCACGCCGGCCGGCGTGAGGGCGACGCGGTACTCGTGGTTCTTGACTTCCTTGGGCACACCGATACGCACGGCTGGCACCTCACTTCGTTGTGAGCGGACTGCTGACGCGGCCATCGTGGCAGCACCCGTGTGGCCCCCGCACGCCGGGGGCCGCGCCGGACCGTCCTACACTCACCGGTAACCCCGCAACCACCCTGGAGGAAGCATGCCCGAGGCCGTCATCGTCGCCGCCAAGCGCACCCCGATCGGGCGCGCCTTCAAGGGGTCGCTCACGAGCGTGCGCCCCGACGACCTCGCCGTCGGCGTCATCCGCGCCGCCCTCGACGAGGTGCCCGCGCTCGACCTGAGCACGATCGACGACCTCTACCTCGGGTGCGCCGAGCCGTGGGGCGAGCACGGGTCCAACATGGCCCGCGTCGTCTCGGTGCTCCTCGGCCAGGACGGCCTGCCCGGCGCGACCGTGAACCGCTTCTGCGCCTCCTCGGTGCAGACCACCCGCATGGCCTTCCACGCCATCAAGGCCGGTGAGGGTGACGTCTTCGTCAGCGCCGGAGTCGAGTGCGTCTCGCGCTACGTCGACTTCGCGGGGGCGGGGGGCTCCAAGGCCGACTGGCAGAACCCGGCCTTCGCCGACGCACAGGCCCGGTCGCGGGAGACCGCAGAGACCAACCGCACCTGGACCGACCCGCGGGAGGACGGGCTGCTGCCCGACATCTACCTGGCCATGGGCCAGACGGCGGAGAACGTCGCGACCGCGCGTGGTGTCAGCCGGCAGCGCCAGGACGAGTGGGGCGTGAGCAGCCAGAACCGCGCGGAGGCCGCGATCGCCGCCGGCATCTTCGACACCGAGATCTCGCCGGTCACGCTGTCCGACGGCACCGTCGTGACCAGGGACGACGGCCCGCGGGCGGGCGTGACCTACGAGAAGGTCTCGACCTTGCAGCCGGTGTTCCGCCCCGACGGCACCGTCACCGCCGGCAACTGCTGCCCGCTCAACGACGGGGCTGCCGCCCTCGTCGTCATGAGCGAGACCCGGGCAGCCGAGCTCGGCCTGACGCCCCTGGCGCGCATCGTCTCGACCGGCATCAGCGCCCTCTCCCCCGAGGTCATGGGCCTGGGCCCGGTGGAGGCCTCGCGGCAGGCGCTGGCCAGGGCGGGGATGACGATCGGGGACATGGACCTCTACGAGATCAACGAGGCCTTCGCCGCGCAGGTGCTGCCGAGCGCCGACGACCTCGGCATGGACCTCGACCGGCTCAACGTGCACGGTGGCGCCATCGCCCTGGGCCACCCCTTCGGCTCCACGGGGGCGCGCATCTCCACGACCCTCATCAACGCGCTGCAGCGCACCGACGGCCAGTTCGGTCTGGAGACCATGTGCGTCGGAGGGGGCCAGGGGATGGCTGTCGTCCTCGAGCGCCTGTCCTGACCCCTCCCCCCGCGTTGCTCGGGAGTTTGCACCCCTGACCGACACGTTGCCAGGGAGACTGCACCCCTGACCGAGGCCAAGGAGGTCCAGGCCTGCGTGACCCCCGCTCGTCACGGTGAACCGCACAGAACCCCTGGCACCACGGATCCAGGGCCGGAATCTCCCTGGCAACACGGATCCAGGGCCGGAATCTCCCTGGCAACGCGGGAGGGTGGTATCAGGGCAGGGCGCGGCGCAGGTCCGTGAGCCGGGTCGCCAGCACCCCCAGCGAGCGTGCGTCGTCGGCGAGCCCCACGCGGGCGTGGTCGAACACCACGACCCGCAGCTGGTCCATCAGCACCGCCGGCCCGAGGTCGGGCACCGGCTGCGGCGGCAGGTGCTCACGGGCGGCCACCTCGTCGGCCAGGTCCTGGACGAGCTCACGCACCGCCGGGACAGCAGAGAGCGCGTGGTCCAGCGGCAGCTGATGCCACCGCCGGACCACGCGCTCCAGCTCTGCTGCCACCGTGGCCCGCGCGTCAGCGCTGCCGGTGGCTGACACCTCAGTCGTTGTTGGCGAGGATCGCGAACAGACGCAGGAACTCGATGTAGAGCCACACCAGGCTGGCGACGAGCCCGTGACCCATCAGCCAGGAGTACTGCTCCGGCGCGCCGGCCTTCACACCGCGGTCGATCGAGTCGAAGTCGATGGCCAGGGAGTAGGAGGCCATCCCGACACCGAAGAGCGAGACGATGATGCCCAGCGGGCCGCCGTAGATGCCCCAGCCGTCACCGAAGCCGAGGAAGCCGGCGCCGATGTTGATCAGCAGGAAGACCAGGTAGCCCATGGCCATCATGCCGAAGACGCGGCGCGACTTGCTGGTGACCTTGATGAAGCCGACCTTCCAGGCCAGGAACATGCCGGCGAAGGTGCCCAGCGTGGCCACGACCGCGGTGCTCACCACACCGGGGTACATCGCCTCGAAGGTGACGCTCACGGCGCCGAGGAAGGCACCCTGCAGCACGGCGTGGACCATGATGACCGGGACGTTGACCGTCTTGGCGCGGGCGATCACGAAGCTGAGCGCCAGCGAGCCGAACATGCCCAGCAGCCAGATCGGCATGGCCAGGCCGGGCTGGGCCCCCACGAAGAACCACGTCGCGCCGGCGACGGCCAGCACGACCGTGAAGATCCCCAGGGACTTCATGATGACGTCGTCCAGGGTCAGCCGCCCGGTCTGGGCCGGACCGGCCGGAGGCTGCTGGTACATCTGCTCCAGCTGCTCGGGCGACATGCTCTGGGACGGGCCGGGGTAGCCCATCGGAGCCCCCTGCTGCCCCTGCGCGGAGCCCTGCGGAGCGCTGTGCTGCTGCGGGGCGCCGAAACCGGCATACCCGCTGGTCTCCTTGTTGATCCGGTCGAACACCGGGTTGGTGGCCATCTGCCCTCCATGGTCGTTGGTCTGGACGCACACGTGCGTCGTCACAGGATAGAGCGTCCGGCTGAACTCCGTTGTTCCCGTCAACACGTGTGACACAGCCGGTCGCCCACAGGGGGGCACTGTCACATCTGAGCGGGTGCCGCTAGTCTTCCGTCCTCTGGTCGCACGCAGGTGCGCACAGGGCCTCGACGACCGACGGAAGCAAGGTATGCCGTGCACGCTCCACGTCCTCACCGCCGCCTGGTAGGCGGCCTCGCCGTGCTCATGCTGGGGCTCACCACCGCACCTGCAGCCGTCAGCACGACGCACCCGGCCCAGGCGGCGCACCTGGCCGCGAGCGTCTCCACCCAGCGCGCGGAGACCCCGCAGGGCTACCCTCGCCAGACCGTGCTCACCGAGCCCGCGGTCGACGAGTCCGACGCGGCCCTCAAGCCGGGTCTCACGGCATACCACGAGATCGCGCCGATGCTCAACGAGCTGCAGACCGTCTCGGACCGGGTCAGTGTCGAGGTCATCGGCACCTCGACGAACGGCCGGGAGATCTACCTGGTGACGCTCACGGCGCCGGAGACCACCGGGGAGGCGCAGCGGCAGGAGCAGATGCGGCGCCGCATCCTCGAGCAGCCCGAGCAGGCACAGCGCAACCGCACCATCGCCCGTGACTACAAGGTGCCGGTCTTCGTCAACGCCAACATCCACGGCAACGAGTGGGAGGGCACGGACGCCGCACTGCGGCTCGTCGAGGAGTACGCCACGTCGACGGACCCGCAGGTGCTGGAGACGCTGGCCTCCACCCGGATCTCGCTCGTGGTGTCGATGAACCCCGACGGCCGCGTGGGCAACGCACGGTCCAACGCCGCCGGCTTCGACCTCAACCGGGACTTCATCACCGCCGCCCAGCCGGAGACCCGGGTCGTGCGCGACGCGATCGTCCGGATCCAGCCGATGATGCTCATCGACCTGCACGGCTATGTCAACGGCACCCTCGTCGAACCCACGACCCCACCCCACGCCGAGAACCTCGAGTTCGACCTCATGCTCACGCATGCCCTGCCGAACGGCCTCGGCATCGAGCACGCCATCCTCGACCTGGGCTACACCTTCGAGCGCGACGGGGTGCGGGCACCGCAGATCCCGTTCCGCGACTGGGACGAGGGCTGGGACGGCTGGCCGCCGATCTTCACCCCGCAGTACGCCGCGCTGCACGGTGCCGCCGCAGCGACGATCGAGTTCCCGCTGCGCATCAACAACAACGCCTACGGCTCCCCCGCGGCGGAGCTGGCACGCCGGGCGGAGATCAACACCGACATCGCGCACGCCTCGATCACCGCGACGCTGGAGTATGCCGTGGCGCACCGTGCCGAGCTCGTCGCCGACCAGGTCGAGTGGTACCGCCGCGGTGTCACCGGCGCGACCCAGGTGCCGGTCACCGAGACCGGCCTTCCCGGCGCCGGCCCCGAGGACGTCTACCTCACGGAGTACCCGCGCGGCTACGTCATCCCGGTGGGCGAGGGCCAGCGCTCGGCCCCTGCTGCCGCCCGGCTCGTGGACCACCTGGTGGCCAACGGCGTCGAGGTGACCCGTGCCAGCAGGCCGGTGGCCGTCGAGGGCAGCACCTACCCGGCCGGCTCCTACGTCGTCGACATGCAGCAGGCCAAGCGCGGCATCGCCGGCGTCATCCTCGGCCCCGGCACCGACATCTCGACCCGGGTCGACCGGATGTACGACATCTCCGGGTGGAGCCACGCCCTGCTCTGGGGTGCCGACGTCGTGACCGTGCCGGCCGACAGCAGGCTGCGGGCCACCGGCCCCGCCGTGACCGAGGCGACGCAGACGGGAGGGCTCCAGGGCAGCGGCCCGTGGCTCCTGCAGCTCGCGGACGTCTCCGACGCCGCCGCGTTCAACGACCTGCTCGCCGCCGGTGTCGCCCTCACCTGGACCGACGAGGGCGATGTCGTGGTGCCCGCCGAGGCGGCCACCGAGGCAGCAGCGGTCGTGGCGGAGCACGGGGTGGTCCTGAGCCCCGGCACCGCGGCCGCCGGCGAGACCGTCGAGTCCCTCGAGGTCGCTGTGGCCGCCACGTCCGCGGAGGTCTGGGCGCTCGGCGAGATGGGCTTCTCCGTCACACCGGTGAGCAACGCCGCCCTCAACGCCGGCTTCGACTGGTCCGGTGTGGACACCTTCTACGCCTCGTCCGGTGTCAGCTGGGGAGGCCTGAACGCGCAGGCACGCGCAGACCTGACCGCCTTCCTCGCCGAGGGCGGTGGTCTCGTGGGCCGCGGAGCGACCGGGGCCTCGGTCAACTCCGCGCTCGACGCCCTCGAGGTGACCACCGTGGCCGGACGCAACGACGCCAACGGCGTCGTGCGGGTGGACAGCACCGACGGTCCGCTGACCGCCACCGCCACCCCGCACACCTTCGTCTCGGCACCGCGCTGGTTCACCGGCCTGGGCGAGGACGTCGAGGTGGCCCAGCGCTTTGCCGCCGACGACCTCGTGGTCAGCGGGCACTGGCGCCCCACGGGGAGCGGTGCGGGCGGACCGGGCTCGGCGGCCGGCCAGGCCGTGATGGTGCACGGGGTCGACTCCGAGGGCGACACGGCCGGAGCCAGGGTCGCTCTCTTCGGCAGCGAGCCCCTCTACCGCGCCCACCCCAAGGGCCAGTACGGCCTGGTGGCCAGGGCCCTGGTGTGGACGGGTCTGGACGGCTGAGTCGAGGCCGTCGGTGGTCCGTGCCAGCATGGCGCGCATGAGTGAGCATGCCGGCACGGGCCTGGACGAGGCCCTGACCAAGATGCGGTCCGTCGGGGTCGCACCCCCCGCCGTCGACGTCTTCGCGCGTTACTGGCAGCAGCTGTGCGAGGGGGTGACCGGCACGATCGGCGAGGACGAGATCGACCCCGTGGAGACCCTCGACGCGCTCGAGGACCTCGACCCGGACGCCGACACCGAGGCGCTCGCCCACACCGCCGTCGTCAAGCTCAACGGCGGTCTCGGCACGTCGATGGGCATGGACCGCGCCAAGTCCCTCTTGCCCGTGCGCGAGGACCAGAGCTTCCTCGACCTCATCGCCCGGCAGGTCCGGCACGCTCGGGAGATGACGGGTGCCCGGCTCCCCCTGGTGCTCATGCACAGCTTCAGCACCCGGGACGACTGCCTCGAGGCGCTGGGGGCGCACCCGGACCTGCCGGTCGACGGCATCCCGCCTGACTTCCTCCAGAGCCAGGAGCCCAAGCTGCGCGCCGATGACCTGCGCCCCGTGGAGTGGCCACCGGACCCCAGCCTGGAGTGGTGCCCGCCCGGGCACGGGGACCTCTACGTCTCCCTGCTCACCTCCGGGGTGCTGGACGACCTCGTCGACGCAGGCTTCCGCTACGCGTTCGTCTCAAACAGCGACAACGTCGGGGCGTCCCCCTCGGCGGCGATCGCCGCCTGGTTCGCCGGCTCCGGGGCGCCCATGGCGCTGGAGGTGTGCCGCCGCACTGCCGCCGACCGCAAGGGCGGGCACCTCGCGGTGCGCCGCAGCGACCAGCGGCTGGTGCTCCGCGAGAAGGCCCAGGTCGCCGAGCAGGACAGCGCGGCCTTCGCCGACATCGGACGGCACCGCTACTTCAACACCAACAACCTGTGGCTGGACCTGCAGCAGGTGCGCGACGCCCTGGCTGCCCGCGACGGCGTGCTCGGGCTGCCGATGATCCGCAACGACAAGACGGTCGACCCGACCGACCCCTCCTCCACGCCGGTCGTGCAGATCGAGAGCGCCATGGGCGCCGCCATCGAGGTCTTCGACGACGCGACCGCGATCGAGGTGCCGCGGTCCCGGTTCCGGCCCGTGAAGACCACGGAGGACCTGCTCCTGCTGCGCTCCGACGCCTTCGAGCTCTTCGAGGACGGCACCCTCGACCCTGTCGTCGACCCGCTGCCGCTCGTCACGCTCGGTGACGACTACGCGGCCATCCGCGACTTCGAGCAGCGTTTCCCCCACGGCGCGCCCTCCCTGCGGCAGGCCACCTCGCTCACGGTCGAGGGCGACTGGACCTTCGGCCAGGGGGTCGAGGTGCGCGGCGAGGTGCACCTGGCCGACACCGGCAGCGCCGAGCGCATCGACGACGGTGACGTGCTGGAGGGGCATCGCGGGGCCGACGGCTGAGGGTGCCCCCGACGGGACTCGAACCCGCACTGGACCCATTTTAAGTGGGCTGCCTCTGCCGGTTGGGCTACGAGGGCAGGGCCAGGCTACCCAGCCTGACACCCACCCAGGGTGAGGCCCACTCAGAGCCGGGCGACCACCGCGTCGAGCATCTGCTCGGTCAGCCTGCCGGTGAAGGTGTTCTGCTGGCTCACGTGGTAGCTCCCGAGCAGCCGCACCGACCGGCCGGAGGTGGTCACCAGGTCGGCCTGGGCGCCGTGCCCGAAGCGGGGCTTGGGCCGAGGCACCTGCCACCCCAGCTCACGGGCCGCCGCCAGGGCCGCGTCCCAGCCGATGGACCCCAGGGCCAGCATCGAGCGCAGGTGCGGCTCGGCCAGCTGTAGGTCCCGCAGCAGCCAGGGTCGGCAGGTCGCCTTCTCCTCGGTGCTCGGCCGGTTGTCCGGAGGTGCGCACCGCACGGCCGCCACGATACGGACGCCGACCAGCGCCTGGCCGTCACCGCTGTGCTCGCTGGTCGGCTGCACGGCATACCCCGCGCGGTGCAGGGCTGCGTAGATCCAGTCGCCGCTGCGGTCACCGGTGAACATGCGGCCGGTGCGGTTGGTGCCGTTCGCCGCCGGGGCCAGCCCCACCACCAGCACGGGGGCCTGCGGGTCGCCGAAGCCGGCCCCGGGCCGGCCCCAGTACGGCTGGTCGGCGAAGGACGCGCGGCGCCCGGAGGTCGCCACCGACTCCCGCCAGGCGACCAGGCGTGGACAGGCACAGCAGACCGAGACGCGGGCGTCCAGCGTCGGGACGTCCGGTGCCGAGCGAGCCAGCCGCCGCACACCTGCCGCGGTGCGGGCCACCGGGGTGCTCGCGTCGGCCGGGTCGCCGGGCCACCCCGTGCCCGGTGGCACCGGGGAGCCGAAGAGCTCACCGGTCACCGGGTGCGGGTCCCTGACCGGCACGGCGCTAACGGTCGAGGACCTGCGACAGCGCGATGCCGTCGAGGATGTCGTGCTCGGAGGCCCGCACCGTCTCCAGGCGCGCGTCGCGCTGCAGACGCTGCACCACCGTGCGCCACACCAGGGCGCCGGCGCCGATCACGTCGACCCTGCCGGGGTGCATGAAGCCCAGCGCGGCGCGCTGCTCGCGGGTGAGGCGGACCAGGTCGGTCGCGGCGTTGACCACGTCCTCGACGGCCAGCTCGGCACCGTGGATGCGGTGCGGGTCGTATGCCGTGAGCCCCAGCGCGTGCGCCGTCACCGTCGTCACCGAGCCGGCCAGGCCCACGAGCGTGTGCACCCGCGTGAGGTCGACGTCCTCCGCGACACGGTCGATGGCCCGGGTGATGTCGGCCAGGGCCGCCCACACCTCGTCCTCGGTGGGCGGGTCGCCGCGCAGGTGGCGCTCGGTCATCCGCACGCACCCGATGTCGACCGAGCTGGCCTGCTCGACCCCCGCCTCTCCGAGGACGAACTCGGTCGACCCGCCACCGATGTCGACCACGAGGTAGGGCGCGGGCACGGAGGCGGACCGCAGGTCGGTCGTGGCTCCGGTGAAGGCGAGCTCGGCCTCCTCGCGCCCGGTCACGACCTCGGGGGTGGTGCCGAAGTACTCGAAGCCGTGCTCGACCCCGGCCACGAAGTCGTCGGCGTTGGCGGCGTCGCGGGTGGCGGAGGTCGCGACGAAGCGCACCGAGGCGCACCCGGCCTCCCCGCAGGTGGCGGCATACTGACGGGCCACGATGAGGGTGCGCTCCATGGCCTCCTCGGAGATCCGTCCGGTGGCGTCCAGGCCCTCGCCCAGCCGCACGACGCGCATCTGCCGGGTGACCTCGCGCAGCCCGCCCTCGGCGTCGACGTCGGCGATGAGCAGGCGGATGGAGTTGGTGCCGCAGTCGATGGCGCCGACCCGTGTGCCGGTCATGAGTCCTCCCCGTCGTCCTCGGCGGCACAGCAGCCGCCCTCCCACCACCGGGGCAGCGCGGCCAGCGCCTCGTCGCCCAGTGGGTTCACACCCGGCCCGACCGCGAGCGCGTGCGCCACGAGGACGTGCAGGCACTTGACCCTCGTCGGCATCCCGCCGGCGGAGACCCCGGCGATCTCGGGCACCTCCCCGAGCTCGGCACGGCGGCGCAGGTAGTCCTCGTGTGCCTCGGCATATGCGACCGCGAGCTCCTCGTCGACGGCCAGCCGCTCGGTCATCTCCCGCATCAGCCCCTCGCTCTCGAGGGTCGACACGGCGCCGGTCAACCGTGGGCAGGTGGCGTAGAACGTGGTCGGGAACGGGGTGCCGTCGGGCAGCCGGGGCTCGGTGCGCACCACCGTCGGGCACCCGCACGGGCACCGGTGCGCGACCTCCACCACCCCGCGCGGCGGGCGGCCCAGCTGTCGCTCCACGGCAGCGAGGTCCTCCGCCGCTGCCGCGGGGCGATGCTCAACGCCGGTCACGGGACTCGATCTCGGGCAGGGCCTCGTTGGCGACCTTGACGGACTCCCAGACCTCGCCGTACCACGGGCGCAGCTCGTGGATGTCCGCGGTCACCGGCGCCATGCCGGGCACCGCCTCGGTCAGCTGCTCACCGGTGTCGTCGAGAACCGTGAACGCGGTCTCCCCCGGTCGCACGAAGCGCAGCCGCTCGCGGGCCTGGTGCTCGACGAAGTCGGGGTCGTCCCACCGGGCCACCTGGCCCTCGAGCGCCGTGATCTCCTGCTGGCGGGTCTCGATGTCCTGCTCCAGCGCGCTGATCTCCTGGCGCTGCTGCAGGTAGCCGGACACCGTCGGGAACAGGAAGACGCTCAGCAGCACGACGACCAGGGCGACGCCGGCGAGCTTCCACACCTGGGGTGCGCCGGGGCCCGGGCGGCGGGCCGGCGGCGCGACGTCCCGGTCACCGCGGTCCACGGGCTGCCCGGGGCGGGTGTTGCGCGCCCCGGGCCTGGTCGTCGACCCCGGCCGCCGGGTGCTGCTCGCCCGGCCGGGTCGTCGGGACTGCCCGCTGCTGGCCATCGGTGTGCCGTGCCTCTGCCCGGTCGTCTCAGGCCTGGAAGCGCGGGAACGCCCCGGCGCCGGCGTAGACGGAGGCCTCGTCGAGCTCCTCCTCGATGCGCAGGAGCTGGTTGTACTTGGCCACGCGCTCCGAGCGCGCCGGGGCCCCGGTCTTGATCTGGCCGCAGTTGGTCGCCACCGCCAGGTCGGCGATGGTGACGTCCTCGGTCTCGCCCGAGCGGTGGCTCATCATGCAGCGGAAGCCGCTGGTCTGCGCCAGGGTGACCGCGTCGAGGGTCTCGGTGAGCGAGCCGATCTGGTTCACCTTGACGAGCAGGGCGTTGGCCGCGGCCTCGTCGATGCCCCGCTGCAGACGGGTCGGGTTGGTGACGAAGAGGTCGTCACCCACGATCTGCACCCGGTCGCCGAGGCGCCCGCACAGGGCGGTCCACCCGGCCCAGTCGTCCTCGTGCAGGGGGTCCTCGATGGACACCAGCGGGTAGTCCTCGACCAGCTGCGCGTAGTAGTCGGTCATCTCCTCGGCCGACCTGGTGCCGCCCTCGAAGGCGTAGGAGCCGTCGTCGAAGAACTCGCTGGCAGCCACGTCGAGGGCCAGCGCGATGTCGGTGCCGGGGGTGTAGCCCGCCTTCTCGATGGCCTCCAGGATGAGGTCGAGCGCCGCGCGGTTGGACTCCAGGTCGGGCGCGAAGCCGCCCTCGTCGCCCAGCCCGGTGGCCAGCCCGCGGCTCTTCAGCACGCCCTTGAGCGCGTGGTAGACCTCAGCGCCCCAGCGCAGCGCCTCACGGAAGGAGCCCGCACCGACCGGGGCGATCATGAACTCCTGGATGTCGACGTTGGAGTCGGCGTGGGAGCCACCGTTGAGGATGTTCATCATCGGCACCGGCAGGACGTGGGCGTTGGGCCCACCGAGGTAGCGGAACAGCGGCAGGCCGGCAGACTCGGCTGCTGCCTTGGCGACGGCCAGGGAGACACCGAGGATGGCGTTGGCGCCGATCTCACCCTTGTTGTCGCTGCCGTCGATGGCGATCATCTCGTTGTCCACGAGCCGCTGCTCGCTGGCGTCGAAGCCCAGCAGCCGCGGCTCGAGGTCGTCCATCACGGCGGCGACGGCCTGCTCGACACCCTTGCCGAGGTAGCGGCTCTCGTCACCGTCCCGTCGCTCCACGGCCTCGAAGGCACCGGTCGAGGCACCGGAGGGCACGGCGGCGCGGGCGACCGTGCCGTCGTCCAGGCCGACCTCGACCTCGACGGTCGGGTTGCCGCGGGAGTCCAGGATCTCGCGGGCAATGATGGCGTCGATGACTGCCATGGGCACTCCTACAGGTGGTGAGTGGTCGGGCACGTGCACGTTGGTGTCGAGCCTATCGGCCCCGGGGTGCCCTCGCGCGGACCGACCCGCGCCCCCTCACGCCTCCAGCTCGGCGGCCAGGTCGCGCAGCAGCGCCCGCAGCGCGGCAGGCAGGTCGACGTCCTCCGCCCGGGCTCGCAGCACGAGGTCCATGACTGCCGCGCCGTATGCCGTGGCGCCGGCTCCCGCCTCGTGCGCGCGCTCGTCCAGCCGCCCGCGCAGCCAGCCGCCCCGTCCGGCCCGCTCCAGGCGGGAGGCGACCTTCGCGGCCCGGGCGAGCTCCGGCATACCGACCGGGATCCCGTCGAGCACGTGCTCGCGGTGCGGCTTCTCGGCCGCCTTGAGCTGCTCCCAGGAGGCCTCGACGGCCTGCGGGGTCGTGGCAGAGCGCTCGCCCCTGGCGAACACGTGCGGGTGCCGGCGCACCAGCTTGGCGACCAGGGCGGCCGCGACGTCGTCGATGTCGAAGGGGTCCTCGTCGTGCTCCAGCGCCACCCGGGCGTGGAAGAGCACCTGCAGCAGCACGTCGCCGAGCTCCTCGGCCATGTGCTCACGGTCCCCCGACTCCAGCGACTCGACGGCCTCGTAGGCCTCCTCGACGAGGTAGGGGGTGAGGGAGGTGTGGGTCTGCTCGGCGTCCCACGGGCACCCACCCGGCGAGCGCAGCCGGTCCATCACGGCGACGGCGTCGAGCAGCCGGGCGCCCGGCACGTCCCAGGACCCGACGAGCACCTCGAGCTCGGGGGCCTCCTCGCGGCGGGTGAGCTCGGCTGCGAGCGCCTCGGCCAGCCCCGGGTCGGCGTCGGCCGAGCCGACCCAGACGACCTCCTGGTCGGCGGACCGGTCGAGCAGCCGGCGGGCGAGCTCGTCCGGGGCCGCCGCGCCCAGCACCTCCACCGTGACGCCCGCGTGCTGCAGCGCCTCGACGAGAGGCTGGCCGGCATCGCGGGCGAGCACCGCTCCGGCCCCCTCGAGGGCCCGCCACGCCTGGCGCGACAGCAGCCCGGGGGCCACCCGCGGGGAGGTCAGCAGCAGGATCACTCGACGGGTGCGATCCACTCCGGAGCCTCGTCGACGACGACCGCCTGCGCGGGGTCCCAGGTGCCGTAGCGCGGGTTGACCTCGACCCCCAGCTCCTCGAAGTCGGCCTCGGTGACCTCGTTGAGCCGCTCCAGGACGTCCTCGGCCTCCGGGTTCTGCAGGGTCGTGGGGTCCTGCAGGAGCGCGAGGTACTGACGGGTGCGTGCGACGTCGACCGTGAGGTCGGTCGGCTCGGACAGGCCGCTCTCCCGCAGCAGGTCGGTGACCTCGCCGTCGGTGATCTCGAGGGCGGTGCCGGCCATCACCCGGTCCAGGATGTCGGTGCGGGTCAGCTCGTTGAGCACGTTCGCCGGCTCGGTCGGGGCGGCTGCGATGGAGTTGAGCTGGCCGGTCGTCTCCTGCAGCTCGGCGGTGCCGATGGTGCGGCCGCTGATGGTCGCGGCCTCGTCGGCGGAGAGTCCGGAGCACGCGCTCAGGAGCAGTGCGGCGGCGAGGGTCGTAGCAGTCAGGGTCGATCGCGTCACGCGGCCCATCATGTCACCCGGCATCGGTCAGCGTGTCGCCGCCGCCGCGATGTCGTCGAGCAGGACGGCCCGGACGAGCCGCGAGGCCCAGTCGAGCACGGCACGGTCGCGCAGCGGCCTGCCGCCCACCCGGGCCGTCTTCGGGGCCGGCACCAGGATGGTGCGGGTCGTCGGCTTGACGATGGTGCCCGGGTAGAGACGGTTGAGCCGCAGCTGCTGGCTCTCACGCAGCCCCTCGACCGGCGCGAACCGGATGCTCTGGCCCTGCACAGCGATGTCGCTGATGCCGGCGGCCCGGGCCACCGTGCGCAGCCGGGCGACCTCCAGCAGCGTCTCGACCGGCTCGGGCGGGGCGCCGTAGCGGTCGAGGAGCTCCTCGTGGATGGCGGCCAGCTCCTGCTCGTCCTTGACCTGGGCCAGCTTGCGGTAGGCCTCCAGACGCAGCCGCTCCCCCGGCACGTAGTCGTGCGGGAGGTGGGCGTCCACCGGCAGCTCGATCCTGACCTCGACCGGCCCCTGCTCCTCCTCGCCCTTGAACTCCGCGACGGCCTCGCCGACCAGGCGCACGTAAAGGTCGAAGCCGACACCGGCGATGTGGCCCGACTGCTCGCCGCCGAGCAGGTTGCCGGCGCCGCGGATCTCCAGGTCCTTCATCGCCACGGCCATGCCGGCACCGAGGTCGGTGTGCCCGGCGATCGTCTGCAGCCGGTCGACGGCCGTCTCGGTGAGCGGCTTCTCCGGAGGGTAGAGGAAGTAGGCGTAGGCACGGTCACGGCCGCGCCCGACCCTGCCGCGCAGCTGGTGCAGCTGGGACAGGCCCATCTGGTCGGCCCGCTCCAGGATGAGGGTGTTGGCGTTGGAGATGTCCAGGCCGGTCTCGACGATGGTGGTGCACACGAGCACGTCGGAGCGACGCTCCCAGAAGTCGACGACGACCTCCTCGAGCTTGTGCTCGCCCATCTGCCCGTGCGCCACGGCGACCCTGGCCTCGGGCACCAGGTCGCGCAGGCGGGCTGCGGCACGCTCGATGGAGCTGACCTTGTTGTGCACGTAGAACACCTGGCCGTCCCGCAGCAGCTCGCGCCGGATGGCGGCGCTGATCTGCTTCTCGTCGTAGCCACCGACGAAGGTCAGCACGGGGTGGCGCTCCTCCGGCGGCGTCGCCAGGGTCGACATCTCGCGGATGCCGGTGACCGCCATCTCCAGCGTGCGCGGGATCGGGGTCGCCGACATGGCGAGCACGTCGACGTTCGTGCGCAGCGCCTTGAGCTGCTCCTTGTGCTCCACCCCGAAGCGCTGCTCCTCGTCGATGACGACCAGCCCGAGGTCCTTGAAGCGCACCGAGCTCGAGAGCAGCCGGTGCGTGCCGATCACCAGGTCGACCGACCCGTCGGCCAGGCCGGCGACGGTCTCCCGCGCCTCCTTGTCGCTCTGGAAGCGGGACAGGGCCCGCACCGTGACCGGGAACTGCGCGTAGCGCTCGGAGAAGGTCTGGAAGTGCTGCTGCACGAGCAGCGTCGTGGGCACCAGCACGGCGACCTGCTTGCCGTCCTGGGCCGCCTTGAAGGCGGCGCGGACCGCGATCTCGGTCTTGCCGTAGCCGACGTCACCGCAGATCAGCCGGTCCATGGGGACCGACTGCTCCATGTCCGCCTTGACCTCCTCGATGCTCGAGAGCTGGTCGGGGGTCTCGGTGAACGCGAAGGCGTCCTCGAGCTCACGCTGCCAGGGGGTGTCCGGGGAGAACGCGTGACCGACAGTGGCCATCCGTGCGCTGTAGAGCCGGATCAGCTCACCGGCGATCTGGCGCACGTGCCGCCGGGCGCGGGACTTGGTCTTCTGCCAGTCCGAGCCGCCCAGGCGGTTCAGCGTCGGGGACTCGCCACCGACGTAGCGGGTGACCTGGTCGAGCTGGTCGGTGGGGACGTACAGCCGGTCCCCGGGCTGTCCCTTCTTGGACGCGGAGTACTCGAGCACCAGGTACTCCCGTGTGGCCCCCTGCACGGTGCGCTGCGCCATCTCCACGAAGCGGCCCACACCGTGCTGCTCGTGCACCACGAAGTCACCCGGGCGCAGCTGCAGGGGGTCGACCTGGCCCCGCCGGCGCGACGGCATACGGCGCATGTCCTTGGTCGACCCACCGGTGCCCGGCTGGCCGGTCAGGTCGGTCTCCCCCACCAGCACCAGCCGGGCACCGGGCAGGTCGAAGCCGCCGGTGACCGTCGCCGTGGTGACGTGCACCATGTCCGGGGCCAGGTCGCGCAGCGGGGTGTCGAGGCGGTGTGCGACGTCGTGCTCCCCGAGCAGCTCGGCGACCCGCTTGGCCAGCCCTGCGCCCTCCAGGGCGACCACCACGCGCCGGCCCTCCTCCAGCCAGCGGCGCAGGTCACCGACGACTGCCTCGATGTCTCCCCGGTAGGCCTCGACCGGGGTGGCCTCGACGCGCAGCTGGGCGTCGAGGCCCGGACCGTCCTGCGGGTCGGCGAACCAGGCCAGGCCCTCGTCGGAGGCGAACGGCGTGACCGTCCACCAGGAGCGCCCGGTGCCCAGCGTGTGCTCCCGCGCCTCCCCGAGGCCGAGGTAGGAGGCGGTGCCCAGCACCTGCTGCAGGTCCACCGGCACGACATTGCCCGCTGCCGCGTTGGCCCAGCTGGCCTGCAGGAACTCCTCGCTCGTGGCCACCAGGTCGTGTGCCCGTGTGCGCACCCGCTCCGGGTCCAGCACCAGCACGCGCGCCTGCTCCGGCAGCACGTCGACGAGCGTCTCCATCCCGTCCACCAGGGCGGGGGCCAGCGACTCCATGCCCTCCACGGCGATGCCCTCGGCCAGCTTGGCGCACAGGTCGGCGACGCCGGGCAGCTGCGCCCCCAGCTCCGCGGCACGGGCCCGGACCTCGTCGGTGAGCAGGACCTCGCGGCACGGAGGCGCCCAGAGCCCGTGCTGGGCGATCTCGAGCGAGCGCTGGTCGGCGACCTTGAACCAGCGCACCTCCTCGACCGTGTCCCCCCAGAACTCGACCCGCAGCGGGTGCTCCTCGGTGGGCGGGAAGACGTCGAGCAGACCCCCGCGCACCGCGAACTCCCCGCGGCGCTCGACCAGGTCGGTGCGCGTGTAGGCGGCCCCCACGAGGGCCTCGACCACGTCCTCCAGGGCCCGCTCGTCGCCGGGGCGCAGCTGCACCGGCTCGAGCTCGCCGAGGCCCCGCACCACCGGCTGCAGGACCGCCCGGACGGATGCCACGACGACGCGCAGCGGTCCGTAGACCGCGTCGTCGGGGTCGGGGTGGGTGAGACGACGCAGCACCGCGAGCCGGCGTCCCACGGTGTCGCTACGCGGGCTCAGCCGCTCGTGCGGCAGGGTCTCCCAGCTGGGGAAGGTCGCCACGCTGTCGGCCGGGACGTAGTCGGCCAGCGCCGTCGCCAGGTCGTCCGCCTCGCGCCCGGTGGCGGTGACCGCGAGCACCGTCGAGTGCTCGGCGAGCAGGGCTGCCAGCGGCGGGTGCATGCCGCGACCGGCGACGACGTCGGCGGTGCCGCGGACGTCGTCGGCGGCAGCCGTGACGGCGCGGACGCCGGGATCGGTGCGGATCAGATCCAGGGCGGCGGTGAGGGGCATGGAGTCCTTCGGCGCGGGACAGGGACCCCCAGAGGGGGAACCGTCGGTGGAAGGTGCAAGTCTAAGGCTCGGTTGCGCACTCGCGTGGCCCGAGGGGAGGATCGTCCACGTGCACGACACCGGAGCTGTCCACCAGGCGTCGAGGCGCCGTGCCGCCCGAGCGGCCGCGGCGCTGCTCCTGGCGGCCTGGGTCCTGCTCGGCGTCCCGTCCACGCTGCTGGGTGCGGCGTATGCCGAGGAGCCGGTCGACCTGCCGGGGCAGGTCTACGACCCGGCAGGGGCGCTCTCGGGCGAGGAGGACCGGGTCGAGGCCGCCCTGGAGCGCCTGGAGGAGGAGACCGGGCTGATCCTCTACGTGGCCTACGTCGACCGCTTCGAGGGCGCCGGGGGCAACAGCGGCGCCGAGTGGGCTCAGGCCACCTACGACACCTCGGGCATGGGCGGCAACAACGTCCTGCTGGCGGTCGCGGTCGAGGAGCGCGCCTACGGCTCCGCCGCCGACACCGCGAGCGGGCTGACCCCCGAGTCCGTCGCCGCCGTCGAGACCGACTTCATCGTCCCGGCGCTGCGTGAGGACGACTGGGTCGGCGCCGTCGAGGCCGCCGCGGACGGGTACGTCGCGTGGGCCGGCGGCGACCTGGACGGTGGCACACAGACCTACCCCGGAGGTGAGGGGGGCCTGGGCACGGACAGCGCGTTCGGCCTGCCGTGGCTCGTCTTCGCCCCGCTGGTCGCGGTCGGGGGTGTGGCCGTGGTCAGCCGCCTCGGCAACAAGGCGGCCCGACGCGGAGGCGGACGCACCGCCGGCGACCCGGCGGAGCCCGCCTCGGCGCAGGGCATGCCGACCCTGGAGCTGCAGCGCCTGGCCGCCGAGTCGCTCGTGGGCCTGGACAACGCCGTCCGCTCCGCCGAGGAGGAGCTGGCCTTCGCCGAGGCCCAGTTCGGCCAGCAGCGCACCGCCCAGTTCGGCGCGGTGCTGGCCCAGGCCAAGGCGCAGGCCCGCGAGGCCTTCCGCATCCGCCAGGAGCTCGACGACGCCGACCGCGAGGCGGAGCCCGTCGAGCGGACCATGCTCGGCCAGATCATCGACCTGTCGCGCGCCGCCACCGGGAACCTCGAGGCCGGCACCCAGGAGTTCGCCGAGCTGCGCTCGCTGCAGGACCGGGCGCCCGAGCTCCTCGACGACCTCGACCGTGGCCGGCAGGAGGTCTCCCGCCGGCTCCCCACGGCCGAGCAGGTCGTCCGGGGGCTCGAGGCGCGCTACCCCGCGCAGTCGCTGGTGACCGTGCATCGGCATCGCGAGCAGGCCGCACGGCTCCTCGGCAGCGTCGAGGGGTTCGTCGAGGAGGGCCGCCGGGCCCTGGCCGGCGACGACCGCGCGTCCGCCGTGGCAGCGGCCCGGTCGGCCGAGGCCGCCCTCGGGCAGGCCGTGCGCCTGCTCGACCAGATCGACCGGGCCGGCGACGACCTGGCCAACTCCGTGCAGTCGCTCTCGGAGGCCATCAGCTCCATCACCGCGGACATCCAGGACGCCGGCCGGCTCGCACCCCAGGACCCGACGGTGCGGCAGGCCGTGGACCGAGCACGCGAGGCCGTGCAGCGCGGCCAGGAGGCCGGCCGTGGCGGTGACCCCCTCGCTGCGCTCGCAGCGCTCGACAGTGCCGAGCACGACCTGGACACCGTCCTCGAGCCGATGCGCGAGTCCGAGGAGCACCAGAGCAAGATGCGGCGCGACTTCGACCAGCGGGTGGCCCGCGTGGGGGCCCGGCTGCGCAGCATCGACGAGACGATCGCCACCCGGCGCGGGGCCGTCGACAGCGGAGCCCGCACCCGCATCTCCGAGGCGCTGCGCCTCTTCGACCAGGCCCAGGCTGCGGCCGACCAGGACATCACGCAGGCGGCCGGCCTGCTGAACCGCGCCGAGCAGCTCGGCGAGCAGGCCCTGGCCCAGGCCGACGACGACGTCGACCGCTGGTCCGGGCCTGGCCCGCACCGACGGGGCAACCAGGGCATCGACATCGGCTCCCTCGTGCTGGGCGGCATCCTGCTCGGCGGTGGCCGGGGCGGTGGCTCCTCGTGGGGCGGCAGCGCAGGCGGGTTCGGTGGCGGTCGGGGTAGTTTCGGGGGAGGTGGCGGCTTCGGCGGGGGCGGCAGCTTCGGCAGCGGCGGGAGGTTCTAGCCCGGGCCCACGACCACACCCGCATCACGGCATACCAGGGGTCTCCGCACCCGATGAGGGGACCTGGACGTACACGAAAGGAAGACCAGCATGACGCAGAAGCAGACCATCCTCGGTCGCATCTCCCAGCTCGCGCGGGCCAACATCAACGCGCTGCTCGACAACGCCGAGGACCCGGAGAAGATGCTGGACCAGCTGGTTCGCGACTACACCAACTCGATCTCCGAGGCCGAGGAGGCCGTGGCGGTCACCATCGCCAACGTGCGCATGGCCGAGGCCGACCTCAAGGCCGACGAGGAGGCGGCCGAGGAGTGGGGTCGCAAGGCGTCCGCCGCCTCGCGCAAGGCCGAGGAGATGCGGTCCTCCGGTGACGTCGCCGGCGCCGAGAAGTTCGACAACCTCACCCGGATGGCCCTGGGTCGCCAGATCCAGCACGAGGACGACGTGGCCTCGGCACGTCCCGCCATCGAGCAGCAGAACGCCACGGTCGAGCAGCTCAAGCAGGGCCTGGTCTCGATGAAGACCAAGCTCGAGGACCTCAAGTCCCGCCGCGGCACCCTGGTCGCCCGGGCCCGCACGGCGGAGGCACAGAGCAAGGTGCACGACGCGATCTCCTCGATCGACGTCATGGACCCCAACAGCGAGCTGTCCCGCTTCGAGGACCGGATCCGTCGCCAGGAGGCGATGGTGCAGGGTCGGGCGGAGGCGCAGGCGACGAGGCTGGAGGACCAGTTCGCCGAGCTCGAGGACCACACGCACGACCGTGAGATCGAGGCGCGGATGCAGCAGCTCAAGGGTGGCCAGTCCTCCTGACCGCGTTGCCAGGGGTTTCGCACCCTTCCCCACCACGTTGCTAGGGGTTTCGCACCCTTCCCCACCACGTTGCTAGGGGTTTCGCACCCTTCCCCACCACGTTGCCAGGGGTAGTGACCGAGCGGGCCCGCACCTCGCCGAGGTGCCGGGCCCGCTCGTGTCCTGCCTCAGCCGTCGTGCAGCGGCGTGGCTCAGCGCGAGTGGAAGCGCTGCTGCGCCGCCTCCAGCCCGAGGTGCACCAGGTCATGGACCGCGTCGGCGCCGTCCCCGATGAGCAGCTCGACGTCCACCCGGTCCCGCACCGGCCAGTCGGAGAGCACGAAGTCGGCAGGGTCCTGTCGTCCGGGGGGCCGACCGACCCCGAGCCGGACCCGCAGGTAGTCCTTGGTGCCCAGGGACTGGCTGACCGAGCGCAGGCCGTTGTGGCCGCCCTCTCCCCCACCTCGCTTGAGCCGGACGGTCCCGAAGTCGATGTCGAGCTCGTCGTGCAGCACCACGATGCGGTCCAGCGGCACGGAGTAGAACCTCGCGACTGCCGCGACCGGCCCGCCGGAGAGGTTCATGTAGGTCATCGGCTGCGCCAGGACCACCCGAGGTCCCGGCAGACCGCCGGGCAGGGTGCCGAGCCGCACCTCGCTGACCCACGCGCGGGCCTTGTGCTGCCGGGGTGTGGCCCCGGCCTGGTGCGCGAGCTCGGCCAGGACCATCGCGCCGATGTTGTGCCGGTTGCCGGCGTACTTCGGGCCGGGGTTGCCGAGCCCGACGACCAGCCACGGGTCCATCAGTGTGCCTCCCGGAACGGGGCACGGGCGCCGAGGAGACCTCGACGCCCGTGCCGCTCAGACGATCGTCAGGACTGCTCGGCCTCGGAGGTCTCGCCCTCCGCGGACTCCTCGGAGGTCTCGCCCTCGGCGGACTCCTCCGACTCGTCCTTCTCGATGCCCAGCTCGGCCTCGACCTCGGCGAGCTCGGACTCCAGCGCCTCCTCGGACTTGGCCTGGGTGACGTTGACGACCAGCGCGTCGGGGTCGGTGACCAGGGTGACGCCGTCGGGGAGGGTGAGCTCGCCGGCGTGGATCTGGGTGCCGGCCTCGAGGCCCTCGACCGAGACGGTGATCGACTCGGGGATGCGCGTGGCCTCGGCCTCGATGGTCAGCTCGGAGTGGTCGAGGTTGACCAGGGTCTCCGGTGCGGCCTCGCCCTCGACGTGCACGTAGACGTCGACCTCGACCTTCTCGCCCTTGATCACGGTGACGAGGTCGACGTGCTCGATGAAGCGCTTGATCGGGTCGCGCTGCACGTCCTTGGCCAGGGCCAGGTGCTCCTCGCCGTCGACGTCCAGCGTCAGGACGGCGTTGCTGAGCTTCATCGCCATCATGGTGTCGTGGCCCGGCAGGGTGAGGTGCAGCGGGTCGTTGCCGTGGCCGTAGAGCACGGCGGGCACCTTGTCGGCGCGGCGGATGCGACGGGCAGCGCCCTTGCCGAACTGGGTGCGCTTCTCGGCGGAGATACGGATCTGGTCGGACATGAGGCCTCTTTCACTACTGCGGGATCAGGGGATCAGCGACGGTGCTGGGCCTCGACGCGGGACACGACGCGGGCGGACGGGCGCGGTCGACCGGACGGGGACGACGAGATGTCGAGCACCGCCGCGTCGAATCACGGAAACCGCAGGTCGCTTGTCGACCGTGTGGCGTCCCTCGCCGAGGCAACAGTCCGACAGTCTACGCGACCGGCTGGTGCAACCGAAACCAGGCGGACGGCATACCCCGCTGCTGGTCACGGTATGCCGTGAGCCCACCGTGACGCGGTGCGGCCTGCCCGGGCCGTGGGTCGTAGGTCGTCAGGCCTGCCCGTCGAACATGCTCGTGACCGAGCCGTCCTCGAAGACCGCGCGGATCGCCTGGCTGACCAGCGGGGCGATCGACAGCTCGGTGATCTTGGGCAGCGCGCGGGCCTCCTCGCTCAGCGGCAGCGTGTTGGTGACGACCACCTCGCGGGCCACCGACGCCGAGAGCCGCTGCACGGCCGGGTCGGAGAAGATGGCATGCGTGGCGGCGATGACCACGGAGCCGGCGCCCTCGGCCATGAGCGCGTCGGCCGCCTGGCAGATGGTGCCGCCGGAGTCGATCATGTCGTCGACGAGGATGCAGGTGCGGCCGGCGACCTCGCCCACCACGCGGTTGGCGACCGACTGGTTGGGGCGGCTGATGTCCCTCGTCTTGTGGATGAAGGCCAGGGGCGCACCGCCGAGACGGTGTGACCACTGTTCGGCCACCTTGATCCGGCCGGCGTCGGGCGAGACGACGGCGAGCTCCTCGCGGCCGTACTTCTCCCGCACGTAGTCGGCCAGGATCGGCAGTGCCATCAGGTGGTCGACGGGCCCGTCGAAGAAGCCCTGGATCTGCGCGGTGTGCAGGTCGACCGCCATGAGCCGGTCGGCCCCGGCCGTCTTGAACATGTCCGCCACCAGGCGTGCCGAGATCGGCTCCCGCCCCCGGTGCTTCTTGTCCTGGCGGGCGTAGCCGTAGAACGGGAGCACCACCGTGATCCGCTTGGCCGAGGCGCGCTTGAGCGCGTCGACCATGATGAGGTGCTCCATGATCCACTTGTTGATCGGCGCGGTGTGGCTCTGGATGACGAAGGCGTCGCACCCGCGCACCGACTCGTTGAACCGGACGTAGATCTCGCTGTTGGCGAACTCGTAGGAGTCCGCGGGGACCAGCTCGGTGCCCAGGGCGTCGACCACGGCCTCGGCCAGCTCCTGATGGGCCCGGCCGCTGAAGACCATGAGGTTCTTCTTGGTCGTGAGATGGATGCCGGTCATGCCTGCGGCCCCTCCTGGGTCTGCGGTGCGGTGGCCCGCGCGGCTGCCTCGGCCTGCGGGGTGCCCGGGCGCTTGGAGACCGCCCAGCCCTCGATGTTGCGTTGCGGGGCCACGTTGATGGCCATGGCACCCGGGGGCACATCCCTGCGGATGACCGTGCCGGCACCGCTGCCCGCTCCGTCACCGACGGTCACGGGTGCGACATACATGGTGTCGCTGCCCATCCGGCAGTGGCTGCCGATGGTGGTGTGGTGCTTGTCGACCCCGTCGTAGTTGACGAAGACGCTCGCGGCCCCGATGTTGGTGTGCTCCCCGATCGTGGCGTCACCGACGTAGGACAGGTGCGGCACCTTGGCGTGGTCACCGATCGTGGCGTTCTTGGTCTCCACGAAACCACCGATCTTGCCCTCGACCCCGAGCACGGTGCCGGGGCGCAGGTAGGCGAACGGGCCCACCGTGGCTCCCGCGCCGATGACCGCCAGCTCCCCCTGGGTGCGCACGACCGACGCCCCGTCACCGACCTCCACGTCGGTGAGCGTGGTGTCCGGCCCGACCGTGACGTCCGAGCCGACCGAGGTCGCCCCGAGCAGCTGGGTGCCGGGCCGCACCACCGTGTCCTGGCCGATGCTCACGTCGGCGTCCACCCAGGTGGTCGCCGGGTCGACCACGGTGACCCCGGCGCGCATGTGGCCCTCGATCACCCGGCGGTTGAGCTCGGCGCCCAGCCTCGCCAGCTGCACGCGGTCGTTGACCCCCTCGGTCTGCCACAGGTCGTCGATGAGGTGGGCGGTGACCCGCAGCCCCGCGCGACGGGCGATGCCGAGCACGTCGGTGAGGTACTTCTCGCCCTGGGCGTTGTCGGTGCCGACCTCCCGCAGCGCCCGGCGCAGCAGCGCGGCGTCGAAGGCATAGATGCCGGAGTTGATCTCGGCCACGTCGAGCGCGTGGGCCCACGGCCCGCCGGCCTCACGCTCGGCCAGGGCGTCCTTGTGCTCCATGATGCGCACCACGTCGCCGGCCTCGTCGCGCAGGATGCGCCCGTAGCCGGTCGGGTCAGGCAGCTCGGCGGTGATGACCGTGACCGCGGCGCCTGTCTGCTCGTGGTGCCGGGTCAGCTCGGCGAGGGTCTCCCCCGACAGCAGCGGCACGTCACCCATGGTGACCAGCACCGTGCCGGTCAGGTCGGCCGGCAGCGCGTCGAGACCGCACTCGCAGGCACGGCCGGTGCCCTTGACCTCGTCCTGGTCGGCGATGGCCGCGCCGGGGTCGCACTCGGCGACGTGGGCCGCGACCAGCTCGCGCTGGTGACGCACGACGACGGCGAGGTGCTGGGGCTCCGCCTGGCGCGCGGCATACAGGGCGTGTCCCACCAGGGAGCGGCCGCCGATGCGGTGCAACACCTTGGGGGTGGCCGACTTCATCCGGGTGCCCTCGCCCGCGGCGAGGACGATGACTGCAGCGGGAGTGCTCACGGGTCACGACTCTAACGCGCCCGACGAGCGCCGCCGGCTCCCCGGGTAGGAATCGAACCTACGTCGCTAATCCTGATTCAAAGTCAGGCGGCCCCTGCCAGCAGAGCAACCGGGGAACGCCCCGGCGGCGCCGGGAACCTCCCCAGGGTAGGCCAGCGGACACGGCACCCCAAGGCACCCCGCCACGGCGGCGCGGGGCGTCGGCCCAGGGTGTTGACATGATGGGGGCGTGACCACCCCAACGAGCAAGGCCGGCGCCGCACGCTCCCGGATGACCGGACCGCAGCGGCGGGAGCAGCTGATCGACGTGGGGCGGCGGCTCTTCGCCGAGCGCGGCTTCGAGGGCACCAGCGTGGAGGAGATCGCGCAGACCGCAGGTGTCTCCAAGCCGGTGATCTACGAGCACTTCGGGGGCAAGGAGGGGCTGTATGCCGTGGTCGTGGACCGCGAGATCCAGGCCCTGCTGTCCGCGGTCACCACGGCACTGACCGGCGACGGCCACTCGCGGGCGCTGCTGGAGCGCGCTGCCCTGGCCCTGCTCGACTACATCGAGACCTCCACCGACGGTTTCCGGATCCTGGTGCGGGACAGCCCGCCCGGGCAGTCGACCGGCACGTTCGCCAGCCTTATCAGCGACGTCGCCACGCAGGTCGAGCACATCCTGGCCGCGGAGTTCAAGCGCCGCAAGCTCGACCCGAAGATGGCTCCGCTGTATGCCCAGATGCTGGTCGGCATGGTGGCCATCCCCGGCGGCTGGTGGCTCGACTCGCGCAAGTTCAAGAAGAACGACGTGGCCGCCCACCTGGTCAACCTGGCGTGGAACGGCCTGGCCGGCATGGAGCCCAAGCCGACCCTGCGCTCCGTGCCCAAGCCCTGAGGGGCGCCTCGGCGGCTGCCTGAGCGGTCCGCTCCACGGTGTGCGCAGTCCGGTGCTGCCGTGTCTGAGGGGGGCTGCGCTGCAGGGCAGCATCCCTCAGAGAGGACAGCACCCGTCAGACAGCACGCCACGGGAGACATCTTGACGCCAAGATTCTTGACGGGACTACGCTGGGTGGCATGGCTCAGGCGCACGAGCATGGCTCCGGGGACGAGGTCGACCGCATCGTCGCCGCGTGGCGCCGCGAGCGGCCCGACCTCGACGTCTCACCGCTGGAGGTGCTCTCCCGGGTCACCCGGCTGGCCCGGCATCTCGACCGTGCCCGACGCAGCGCCTTCGCGGCACACGGGCTGGAGCCCTGGGAGTTCGACGTCCTGTCGGCGCTGCGCAGGTCGGGTCCGCCCTACCGGCTCACTCCGGGTGAGCTGCTGCGCCAGACGTTGGTGACCAGCGGCACGATGACCAACCGGGTGGACCGGCTGGCGGCCCGCGGCCTGGTCGACCGGTCGGCCTCCAGCACCGACCGGCGGGCCGTCCTGGTGGGCCTGACCGACGAGGGCCGCGGCCTGGTCGACGCTGCGCTGGCGGGCCTCGTCGAGCACGAGCGCGCCTTCCTCGACCCCATCTCCGAGGCAGACCGCGCCGCACTGGTCACAGCACTGCGGCACCTGGTCGCGCCGTTCGAGGACCCCGCCCCGTAGGCAGCCTCACCGTATGCGGTGCCGCCGCGCGGCCTGCGTGATGCGGTCCGCCAGCTGCTCGGGACGCCTGAAGTCCACCCACACCACCCTCTCCAGGCCCCAGCCGAGCCGGCGGATGCGGTCCTCGCGCACCTTCTCGGCGGCCAGGGCCGCTGCCCCGGCCGCCCCGGCATACTTCCTGAGCCCGTCGAACTCCCAGAGGCTGCGCGTGCCCACGATGCGCAGGTCCGTGAAGGCGAAGGGCTGCCGGCTCGGCTCCGCGACCGGGAACTGCAGCTCGACCTCATGGCCGAGGTCCTCGGCGAAGAGGCGCAACAGGGTCTCCCCCGGCGACTGCGCGCCTCGACGACACCGGTCGACCGTGGCCCGTGCCGCAGCAGCGCCCGGCCTGCGCCCGAGCCGGCCGAGCTCCTGCGCCAGGTCATCGGCCGTGACCAGGTCCTTGTCCACCGCCGAGTCCGCGGACACGATGCCCGCGGCTGCGCCGAAGCTGCCCGCCACCTGGAGCACGGCCCGCGCAGAGGTCACCGCCTGGATGCCGCCGACCCGCACGAGGGTGGGAGCCGTGCGGGGACGGACCACACGGAGTCCCGGCCCGGACTGGACAGCACCGCCGACCCGCACAGACCAGACCTCGGAGAACGGCACCTCGTGCACAGCGACGCCCTGCAGGACGAGAGCAGTGTGGTGGCTCAGGGCGATGTCGTCACCGTGCAGCCGGGCGAGGCCGGCGGCCTGCTCGAGCATCCGGTCTGCTGCGAAACCGGGCTCGGCGCCGACGGCGAAGACGCCCCGGCGCAGGCGACGCACCTCCCCCGACCGGGCCCAGGCACGGATGTCGTCGTCGGTGTGGTCGGTGACGAGGGCGTCGGCGCGGAGGAACACGCCTCCGGACCCTGCCGTCAGGCTCGCGAGCTGCTGGCGCATCGGCTCACCGTGGCACGCCGTCGGACGGCGTGGGGCACCCCTGTGGACAACCGCAGCCGCCGGAGCCGGCCCCCGGGCCTGGGGACCGGCGGGGTCCTGAGCAGCACTGTTCAGCACTGTTCAGTGCTGTGCAGTCTGACCGGTGCTGCCCTGCAGCGCAGCACCGGTCGGACAAGGCGGCACCGGACCCCGGCGGGCGGGAGCTGGCGAGGCGAACCCGAGGGGAGGAGCCTGGTCGGCTGAGGGGTCAGGCGTCGGGGGGAGGTCAGGCCTCGGGCGAGGTCAGGCGTCGGCCCGCTCGGCGGCCTCGAGCCACTCGGCCTCCAATGCCTCCTGCTCGGCGTGCAGCGCCTCCAGCTCCCTGCTGAGCCGCACCATGGCCTCGGCGTCGGTGGCTGCGGCCACCATGTCGTCGTGCAGCCGCGCCTCGCGGTCGGCGAGCCGGGCCAGCGACCGCTCCACCCTGGCCACGGTCTTGCGCGCCTCCCGCAGCTCGGCCGCCGAGGGCCCGGCCGGTGCGCCCACAGCACCGGCGCTCGCCACGGCGCGGGCGGACGGCATACCCGAGGAGCGCTCACGGATCTCGCGCCGCAGCTGCAGGTACTGCTCCACGCCACCCGGCAGGTCGCGCAGGGACCCGTCACCGAGCAGGGCCACCTGCCGGTCGGTCATGCGCTCCAGCAGGTAGCGGTCGTGCGAGACCACGAGGAGGGTGCCGGCCCAGCCGTCGAGGACGTCCTCCATCGCGGTCAGGGTGTCGATGTCCAGGTCGTTGGTCGGCTCGTCGAGCAGCAGCACGTTCGGCTCGTCCATGAGCAGACGCAGGAACTGCAGACGCCGCCGCTCGCCGCCGGAGAGGTCGCCCACCCGCGACTGCTGCCGGCCGCCGGTGAACCCGAGCCGGGTCGCCAGCTGCGAGGCGGACACCTCCTTGCCGCCGAGCATCGTGAACGCGCGCACCTCGGTGATGGCGTCGATGACGGTCCGGCCCTGCACACGGTCGAGCTCGCGCAGCTCCTGGCTGAGCATGGCCATCCGCACGGTCTTGCCGGTCCTGAGCGTGCCGCCGTCCAGCGGCAGGCGGCCGAGCAGCACCCGCAGCAGGGTGGACTTGCCGGCACCGTTGACACCGACGATGCCGTACCGGTCACCGGGCCCGAGCCGCCAGGTGACCCGGTCGAGCAGGGTCCGCTCCCCCAGCCGCACGGTGGCGTCGAGCAGGTCGAGCACGTCCTTGCCGAGCCGGGTCGTCGCGAAGCGCACGAGCTCGACCTGGTCGCGTGCCGGGGGCTCACCGGCGATCAGCTCGTTGGCGGCGTCGATGCGGAACTTCGGCTTGCTGGTGCGCGCCGGCGGCCCGCGCCGCAGCCACGCGAGCTCCTTGCGCAGCAGGTTGGCGCGCCGCTCCTCGGTGACCGCCGAGATGCGGCTGCGCTCGGCCTTGGCCAGCACGTAGGCCGCGTAGCCGCCCTCGTAGGTGTGCACGTCGCCGTCCTCGACCTCCCAGGTGCGGGTGCTCACGGCGTCGAGGAACCACCGGTCGTGGGTGACCACCAGCAGCCCGTTGTCGGGCCGTGGCCTGCGGTCGGCGAGGTATGCGGCGAGCCAGGCCACCCCCTCGACGTCCAGGTGGTTGGTGGGCTCGTCGAGCAGGAGCAGGTCGGGGTCGGCGACCAGGAGTGCAGCCAGCGCCAGGCGGCGTCGCTCCCCGCCGGACATCGGCCCGACCGGGGCGTCCCAGCCGCCCAGCGCCGAGGCGTCCAGGTCGCCCAGGAGGCCGTCGAGGATCTCGCGCACGCGCGCGTCACCGGCCCACTCGTGCTCGGCCAGGTCGCCGAGCACCAGCTGCCCGACGGTGGCGACCGGGTCGAGGTCGTCGGTCTGCCCGAGCATGCCGACCGTCACCCCACCGGTGCGCACCACCCGCCCGGAGTCCAGGGTCCGGGTGCCGACGAACACGCGCAGGAGGGTGGACTTGCCGCCGCCGTTGCGGCCGACCACGCCGATGCGCTCCCCTCCGGAGATGCCGACCGAGACGTCGTCCAGCAGCACCTGCGTGCCGGCGACGATGGTGGCGCCGTGCAGGGCGACCAGTGGGGCCATCAGAGCCTCAGCCGCGCGCCGCGGCTGTCCACGACGGCGGCCCCGCCGACAGGGCCGGTGACGCGCAGGATGTCACCGGCCGGGCCCCGGGCCGCCAGGCCCATGGACAGGTCGAGCGCCTCGGCCTGGGAGCCGACGAGGAAGGCCACGGTCGGGCCTGACCCGGAGACCAGTGCCCCGCGGGCCCCCAGGTCGAGGCCGGCGTCGAGCACCTCCTGCAGGTCGGGGCGCAGGGACAGCGCGGCGGGCTGCAGGTCGTTGCGCAGGGCGGTGCCGATGGCGTCAGGGTCCATCCGGCGCAGCGCAGAGACCAGCTGCGGCGACAGCGAGGGCAGGTCGAGCTCCTGGCCCTCGTGCAGCCGGTCGAACTCGGCGAAGACGGCGGGCGTGGCCAGCCCGTCCCCCGTGGTCACCCACAGCACCCAGTGCACCTCGCCACGGGAGAGCACGGGGGAGATGTCGTCGCCCCGGCCGGAGCCGACCGCGGTGCCGCCGTGCAGCAGGAAGGGCACGTCGGCGCCGAGCTCGGCCGCCAGCGGCTCCAGGTCGTCGCGCAGCACGCCGAGGTCCCACAGCTCGGCACACCCGACCAGCGCGGCGGCCGCGTCGGCGCTGCCGCCGGCCATGCCGGCCGCGACGGGGATCTTCTTCTCGACCGTCAGGGCCACCGGGCCCGGCCGGGTGCCGGCACCGGCCATCTCGACGGCACGGTCGGCGAGCAGCCGGGCCGCCCGCAGGGCGAGGTTGTCCTCCGTGTCGGGCACCCGGTCGGCATACGGCCCCACGGCGCGCACCGACCACTCGTCGGCGGCCTGCACCATCACCCGGTCGTAGACGCTCACGGCCTGGAAGACGGTCACCAGCTCGTGGTAGCCGTCCTCGCGACGCGGCCCCACGGACAGCTCCAGGTTGATCTTGCCGGGCACGCGGACGGTGACCCGCAGGGCTGGATCAACGGCTGTCATGGCTCCAACCCTAGGGTGACCTGGCCCCGGAGTCTCACCGACCTCAGTCCCGGGCGGCTGCCGCGATGGCGGCGAAGTCCTCGACCCGCAGGCGCTCGCCGCGCAGGGAGGGGTCGACCCCCGCCGCCCGGAGGACAGCCTCGGCTCTCGGGGCGCCGCCGGCCCACCCGGCCAGCGCCGCCCGGAGCGTCTTGCGCCGCTGCGCGAAGGCGGCGTCCACCACCGCGAAGACCTCCTCCCGGGTCGCGACGGTGGGCGGCGGCTCCCGCCGCACCATGCGCACGAGCCCGGAGTCGACGTTGGGTGCCGGCCAGAAGACGGTGCGGCCGATGCGGCCCGCCATGGAGACCTCGGCATACCAGGCGGCCTTGACGCTGGGCACGCCGTAGGTGCGTGACCCCGGCCCGGCGGCCAGCCGCTCGGCGACCTCCCACTGCACCATGACGAGCACCGTGTCCAGGGTGGGCAGCAGCTGGAGCAGGTGCAGCACGACCGGCACGGCGACGTTGTAGGGCAGGTTGGCCACCAGGGCGGTCGGCTGCGGGTCGGGCAGCGCCTGCAGCCGCAGGGCGTCGGTATGCAGCACGCTCAGGCGGTCGGCGACCTGCGGGGCGTGGGTGCGCACCGTCGTGGGCAGCTCGGCCGCCAGCGTGGGGTCGATCTCCAGTGCGGTGACGTGCCGGGCGACCTGCAGCAGGCCGAGCGTGAGGGAGCCCAGCCCCGGCCCGACCTCGACCACGACGTCGTCAGGCCCGACGTCGGCGGCCCGCACGATGCGGCGCACGGTGTTGGCGTCGATGACGAAGTTCTGCCCCCACTGCTTGGTGGGACGGAGACCGAGGCGGGTGGCGAGCTCGCGGATCTCCGCAGGTCCGAGCAGGGCGTCGGCGGTGTGGTCGGGCACAGCCGCCAGCCTGCCAGATGCCGGGCCGCACCCGGTCCCGGTTGCTGGGGTGTGAGGTGCGCGACAGCCCCTTGCGCCCGGACTGAACACACGTTTAGCATGTTGAACATGAGTTCAGCGCAGGTCGTCGACCCCTCCCCGGACCGCACGGCCCGGGCCCGGATCCGCGACGCCGCCCTGCATCTGTTCGGTGAGGTCGGCTTCCGGGCGACCACGGTGCGCGCCATCGCCGACCGGGCCGGGGTCTCGGCACCCCTGGTGCTGCACCACTTCGGCTCCAAGGAGGGGCTGCGCCAGTCGGTCGAGGAGCACCTCGTCACCCAGATCCGCGAGGGCAAGTTCGCCACCATGACCGGGCAGCTCACCCCCGACGAGCTGAGCATGCGGGCCAACGCCGAGGAGTTCGCCCCGGCCATGTCCTACCTCGCCCGGGCGCTCACCGAGGACGCGGAGGTCGGTCGGCACCTCTACGACCGGCTGTACCAGGACGCCCTGGTCTACCTGCAGGCCGGAGAGGACGCCGGGCTGATCCGTCCCACCGGGCACCCTGAGGCGCGCGCCGCCGCACTGCTCAACGCGGGGCTGGCGCAGACCCTGCTCCGTCACCACCTGGAGCGGGTGCTGGGGATGGACGACCAGGTCGAGGCGATGCTCGCCATCGGCCCACCCCTGCTCGACCTCTACACCGACGGGCTGTTCACCGACAGCCGCATCCGCGACGCGTTCTCCACCGCGTCCCCGTCCGAAGGAACGCAGCCATGACCGCAGCCATCACCACCTCCGGCCTCAGCAAGAGCTTCGGCGACGTCGAGGCGCTCGTCGACCTCGACCTGGAGGTCCATGCCGGGGAGGTCTTCGGCTTCCTGGGGCCCAACGGAGCCGGCAAGACCACCATGATCCGCACCGTGCTCGACCTCATCAGGCCGACCCGCGGCAGCGCGACCGTCGTCGGCCTGGACAGCCACCGCGACGCCGTCGAGATCCGGCGCCACATCGGCTACCTGCCCGGCGACCTGGCGATGTACCCCCGGCTCACCGGCAAGGACACGCTCACCTACTTCGCCAACCTGCGCGGCGGGGTCGACTGGGGCTACGTCGACCAGCTGGCGCAGCGTCTCGACGCCGACCTGTCGAAGAAGGTCAGCGACTACTCCAGCGGCAACCGGCAGAAGATCGGCATCATCCAGGCGTTCATGAACCGCCCGCAGGTCATCATCATGGACGAGCCGTCCACCGGCATCGACCCCCTCGTGCAGCAGGAGTTCCAGGCCATGGTCCGCGAGGTCGCGCAGGAGGGCCGGACCGTCTTCCTGTCCAGCCACACCCTGTCGGAGGTGCAGCGTGTGGCCGACCGGGTGGGCATCATCCGCGCCGGCCGCCTCATCGACGTGGAGCGGGTGCACGACCTGCGCTCAAAGGCCATCCGCCGCATCGAGCTCGTCTTCGACACGCCGGTCCCGGCCGAGGAGTTCTCGCACCTGCGGGGGGCCCGCGACGTCGAGGCCTTCGACAACGCCGTGCACCTCAGCTTCGACGGCAACATGGACGAGCTGCTGGCCATCGCCACCACGCGCCACCACCTCGTCGACATCTCCAGCGAGGAGGCCGACCTGGAGGAGATCTTCCTGGCCTACTACCGCGAGGCAGGTGTGTGATGGGACTGTCGGTCTTCACCTTCACGGTGCGCGACCGCATCGTGGGCATGCTGGTCGCGGCCGTGGCGCTCGGCCTGATGCTGGCGCTGGCGATGGCGGTGTATGCCGAGATCGACCTGTCCTTCTACTACGAGCTGCCCGAGGCGATCCTGGACGCCGCCGGCATCTCCCAGCTCGGCACGGGCGTCGGGGGCATCGCCTACGGTGCGATGTACAACCTCATGGGGGCCCTGACCATCGGGGGCCTGGCGATCGCTGCCGGCTCGGCGTCGATCGCCGGCGAGGAGCGTGACGGCACCATCGGGCTGCTGCTGGCCAACCCGCGCAGCCGCACCCAGGTGCTGCTCTCCAAGATGGCCGCTCTGGTGGTGCTCACCACGGTGGGGGCGCTGCTGCTGTGGGTCGCCGGGCTCATCGTGCCGACGGCTCTGGACATCGACGTCACCGGGGTGCAGGTGGGCGCGCTCGTCGTGCACCTGTGGGCCAACTCGCTCTTCTGGGGCATGCTCGCCGTCGCCCTCGGCGCCTGGACCGGTCGACCGTCGGTCGCAGCCGGAGGCGCCGGGGGGTTCATGGCGCTGTCGTGGCTGGCCACGTCGTTCCTGCCGATGATCGACGGCGGCCGGGCCGTCGCGCAGCTCTTCCCGTGGTGGTACTTCAGCTCCTCGGCACCGGAGGTCAACGGGGTCGACGCCGGGCACCTGGCGGTGCTGCTCGGGCTGACCGTCGCCCTGGCCGTCGCCTCCGTCGTCGGGGTCAACCGCCGCGACCTGCGCAGCACCGTCACGTCCGTGACGCTGCTCGACCGGCTGCGGGACAACCCCCGGACCGCGGCCCTGGCCGACCGCATCGGCGGGCAGGCCCGGGTCTCCTCGATCCCGGTCAAGACGGCATCGGACCACCAGGGGCTCACCCTCGTGGTCGGCGCCTCGATCGCGGGCCTGGGGCTGCTCGAGGCGCTGCTGTTCACCCTGCTGCCCGACGGCATGAGCGAGCTCTTCGAGCAGCTCCCCGACGCGCTGATCGCCATGATCGGCGGCGTGGACATGTCGACCCCGGCCGGCTTCCTGCAGGGCGAGGTCTTCTCGATCATGATGCCCATCGCCCTCATCGCGGTGACCGGCACGGTCGGGGCCAAGGCCCTGGCCGGGGAGGAGGAGGCCGGCACGATGGAGCTGCTGCTGGCCAGCCCGGTGCGCCGCAGCAGCATCGTGCTCGGCAAGGCCGCCGCCATGGTCGCCCTGGCCGCCGTCGTGGGCCTGCTGACCTTCCTGGGCACCGCAGCCGGCATCGTGCTGGCCGGGCTCGACGTGTCCCTGGTCAACCTGGCCGCGATCTCGTTGCTGGCCACGCTCCTGGGCCTGGTCTTCGGCGCGGTTGCGCTGCTGGTCAGTGCCGCCACCGGCCGGGTGCGCTGGGCGGTCAGCACGGCCGTGGGGGTCGCGCTGGTGGCCTACATGCTGCAGTCGTTCCTGCCGCTGGCGGAGTCGTATGCCGACTGGGCCGCCCTCTCGCCCTTCCACTACTTCCTGGGCAGCGACCCGCTCGGCTCGGGGATGGCCTGGGGCGACGCGGCCGTGCTGCTCGCGATCTTCCTCGCGCTCGTCGCGCTGGCGGTGCCGGCGTTCGAGCGCCGGGGCCTGCGCGGCTGATCACCAGGGGCCGTAGACCCGCTCGCTGTTGTCGGACAGTGCCCGGCACAGCGCCGGCACCGAGACGTTGAGCGTGTCGGCCATCGCCCGCACTGTGAGCGGCACCAGGTAGGGGGCGTTGACCCGGCCGCGATGCGGCGAGGGCGTGAGGTAGGGAGCGTCGGTCTCGACGAGCAGGTGCTCCAGCGGGGTGACCGCGAGCGCGTTGCGCAGCTCACGGGCGTTCTTGAAGGTCACGGTGCCGGCGAAGGAGAGGTAGTAGCCGCGGCGCACGCACTCCCGGGCCATCTGCATGTCGCCGGAGTAGCAGTGCATGACGACCCGCTCCGGCGCCCCCTCCTCGGCGAGGATGCGCATGACGTCCTCGTGGGCGTCGCGGTCGTGGATCTGCAGCGCCTTGCCGGTGCGCTTGGCCAGGTCGATGTGCCAGCGGAAGGACTCCTGCTGGGCCCCCACGCCCTCCGGGCCCGTCCGGTAGTAGTCGAGCCCGGTCTCTCCGATGACCCGGATGCGCGGCTCCGCGGCGTGCTGCTCGATCTCGGCCCAGACCTGCTCCAGCTCCCCGGCCGCTGCGTGCCGGGGTGCCTCGTTGGGGTGCACGGCCACGCCACCGAGCACCCGGGAGTGCTCGCGCACGACGCCCACGGTCCAGGCCGCGCTGGTCCGGTCGCACCCGATCTGCACCAGACGGTCCACCCCGACGGCGGCCGCCAGCGTGAGCGCCTCCTGCACCGAGGGCGCGGGCGCCCCCTCCCGGCCGATGTCCAGGTGGCAGTGGTTGTCGACCACGGCGATGGGCAGCCGGTCGGGAGCCGGCGGCCGCTGCGGGGACCGGGCCTGCGTCATACGGTCGTGGTCTCCTCCACGGGCAGCCCCAGCCGGCGGCGCTCCTCGTCGACCACCGAGGGGTCCAGCTTGGTGAAGATCGGCGTCGGCTTGGCGACCGGTGCTCCCACGGTGACCGGGCGGTGCTCCCAGCGCGGCATCGCGGAGTAGTCACCGGTGATGACCGGGTAGGTCGCCCGCTGCGGCTCGTCGAGGTCGCTGACCTCCTCCACGTGCGGCATCGGCATGAAGGTGCCCTCGCCGCCGAGCGCGGCATGCACCGCGTTGGAGGAGTGCGGCAGGAAGGGCGACAGCAGGGTGTTGAGGTCGACGACCGTCTGGGCCAGCACGTGCAGCACCGTGCCGAGGCGCTCGCGCTGCTGCTCCCCTTTCAGCTTGAACGGCTCCGTCGTCGAGACGTAGGCGTTGGCCTCGCCGACCAGCCGCATGGCCTCGGCGAGCGCCGCCTTCTGCCGGTGCCGGGCGATGAGGCCGCCAACGGTGTCGAAGCCCTCCCGGACCTGCGTCAGCAGTGCCTCGTCGACCGGTGCGAGCGCTGCGGCGGCCGGCACCTCCCCGAAGTTCCTGGCGATCATTGAGGCCGTGCGGTTGACCAGGTTGCCCCAGCCCGCGACGAGCTCGGTGTTGGTGCGCTTGACGAACTCCGGCCAGGAGAAGTCGGAGTCGGCCTGCTCCGGGGCCGCTGCCGAGAGGAAGTAGCGCAGCGCGTCCACCTGGTAGCGCTCCAGCACGTCGTGCACGAAGATCACGACCCCACGGCTGGAGGAGAACTGCCTGCCCTCCATGGTGAGGAACTCCGAGGACACGACCTCGGTCGGCAGGTTGAGCTCACCGAACGGACCCGGCTCACCGCCGCGCTCGCCCTGCCCGTTGTGCGCGAGCAGCTCGGCGGGCCAGATCTGGGAGTGGAAGGTGATGTTGTCCTTGCCCATGAAGTAGTAGGTCAGGGCCTGCGGGTCGTTCCACCACTCGCGCCAGCGGTCGGGCTCACCCTGTCGCCGGGCCCACTCGACCGAGGCCGAGAGGTAGCCGATGACGGCGTCGAACCACACGTAGAGCCGCTTGGTCGGCTGGTCGCGCCAGCCCTCGAGCGGCACCGGGATGCCCCAGTCGATGTCACGGCTCATGGCGCGCGGCTTGATGTCGTCGAGGATGTTCTTGGAGAAGCGGATGACGTTGGGCCGCCACAGGCCCGAGGCCTCGCGGTCGTCCAGCCACTCCCCCAGCGCCTGCGCCAGGGCCGGCAGGTCGAGGAAGAAGTGCTGGGTCTGCACGAAGTCGGGGGTCTCGCCGTTGATGCGGCTGCGCGGGTCCTTCAGCTCGGTCGGGTCGAGCTGGTTGCCGCAGTGGTCGCACTGGTCACCGCGCGCCTCGGCGTACCCGCAGATGGGGCAGGTGCCCTCGATGTAGCGGTCCGGCAGCGTGCGGCCCGTCGAGGGGCTGATCGCGGCCGGCGTGGTCTGCTCGACCATGTAGCCGTTGGCGTGGACGGCCAGGAACATCTGCTGGACGACCTCGTAGTGGTTGGCCGTCGTGGTGCGGGTGAACAGGTCGTAGGAGACCCCGAGGTCGACCAGGTCCTGCACGATCATCCGGTTGTTGGTGTCGGCGAGCTCGCGGGCGCTGACGCCCTCCTTGTCGGCGGCGACCAGGATCGGCGTGCCGTGCTCGTCGGTGCCGGAGACCATGAGGACGTCGTGCCCGGCCATCCGCATGTACCTGCTGAACACGTCGGAGGGCACACCGAACCCGGCCACATGGCCGAGGTGGCGCGGGCCGTTGGCATACGGCCAGGCGACAGCAGACAGGACATGGGTCATGAGGCCGCAGTCTAGTTGCGGCGCGGGCGCCGCCGTGCCGCCGGCGGCCGTAGCCGTATGCCGTGGGCGCGGGCTCGGGCCACGCTCAGACGGGACCGCCGGCGAGCGCGAAGACCAGCGCCACGACGACCACGACCAGGACGAACGCGAGCAGGGCGCCGAGGGGGGTGCGCAGCATCCGAGGGAACGGCGGTCCGCCGGTGCGGTCCACCTGGTCGGCCAGCGACATGAGGTGTGACTTGTTCCGGCTCGGGTCATGTCGCGGGCGGGGTCGCGGGGCGTCGTCCTCGGCGTCCGTGCGGTGCATGCGTGCCATGGACACATCCCCTCTCACCCTCGGCGCCGGTCGCCGACGACACGGACCACTCTGCACCATGACGGCCACGGGTGCCGCGGCCCCGCGGGCGGAACCTCCGTGGGGCCTCCTGCGTCCGAGGGTGTGCGTGGTTCACTTGTTGTCGGGTGCCTGCCCGGGTGTCACGCGTGTGAGGAAGGGAGGTCGGGACGCATGCTCGCTGCTCTGACCGGTGCCGGCCTGTCCGCCGCCGCCGGGCTCAACGCCTACATCCCGTTCCTCATCGTGGCGCTGCTGGCCCGCTACACCGACTACGTCGCGCTGCCGGAGCAGTTCGCCTGGATCGAGTCGCCGTGGGCGATCGGTGTCGCCTCGGTGCTGCTGGTCAGCGAGGTGGTGCTCGACAAGATCGCGGTGATCGACCACATCAACGACGCCGTGGGCACGTTCATCCGGCCGGCCACCGGCGGCCTCATCTTCGCCGCCACCCAGGCTGCGGAGGACCTCGAGCAGGGCTCGACGTTCTTCCAGGAGAACCCGTGGGTGGGCGTGGTGCTCGGCATCGTGACCGCCGGCATCGTGCACACCGGCAAGGCGGTGGCCCGGCCTCTCGTCAACGGCACCACCATGGGCCTGGGCGCACCGGTGGTCTCGGCCGCGGAGGACACCGCCTCGGTGGGCCTGAGCCTGGTCGCCATCTTCCTGCCGGTCCTGGTCGTCTTCGTGCTGCTCTTCCTGGTGTGGATGGCCTTCGTCCTATGGCGCAACGCCCGCAGACGCAAGCAGACACGGGACACCGCCATGTTCCAGTCGGGGTACTACTCCTAGCTGCGACGCACCTCTCGACGGGTGTGCAGCTCTGGTCACGGGTGACCACATCCGCACCCCTGTGAGTGACGGTAAACGCCCCGGTCGACTCAGCGCGCGGCCAGCACCGCGTCGTAGAGCTGCTTGGTGGACAGGCCGGTGGCCGCGGAGACCTCGCGGCACACGTCCTTGAGCCGCTCACCGTCGGTCACCCGCTGCTGGATGCCGCGCACGGCAGCCGCCAGGTCGACGTCGCCGGCCGTGGTCGGCACCGCGCCGGAGACCACGACGGTGACCTCACCGCGCACGCCTCCGGAGGCCCACTCGGCCAGCTCGGCCAGCCCACCGCGCCGGACCTCCTCGTAGGTCTTGGTGAGCTCACGGCATACGGCGGCGGGCCTGTCCGCCCCCAGGCCCTTGCCGAGCGCCTGCAGCATCGCGGCCAGCCGGTGCGGGGCCTCGAAGAAGACCATCGTGCGCGGCTCGGCCGCCAGCGCCGCCACGGCCCGCTCGCGCTCGCCCGCCTTGCGCGGCAGGAAGCCCTCGAAGCAGAAGCGGTCGACCGGCAGGCCGGAGACGGCCAGCGCCATGAGCACCGCGCTCGGCCCCGGCACGCACGTGACGCGTATGCCGTGGCGCACGGCCTCGGTCACCAGCCGGTAGCCGGGGTCGGAGACCGAGGGCATGCCGGCGTCGGTGACCAGCAGGACGTCCTGGCCGTCGGTGAGCTCGGCGAGGAGGTCGGTGGTGCGGGTGGCCTCGTTGTGCTCGTGGTAGCTGACGACACGTCCGGTCGTGGCGATGCCGAGGCGGTCGCAGAGCCCGCGCAGGCGACGGGTGTCCTCGGCCGCGACGACCGGTGCCGACCGGAGCGCCTCGAGGAGCCGCGGCGAGGCGTCGCGGACGTCACCGATGGGGGTGGCCGCGAGCACCAGCCGTGCGCTGTCCGTGGTCACGGGTGCACCTCTCGTCGAGCGGCCCTGGGTCCGGCAGTCCCGGTCACCGCGGTCGCGATCTCCCTGGCAACCGGGGGCCGGTGGCCGGAGAACCCCTGGCAACGCGATGCGTGGGCGGGAAAACCCCTGGCAACGCGATGCTCGGGCCGGAGAACCCCTGGCAACGGGTCAGTGCTTGCCGAGCTTGGCGCGCTGCAGGTCCCGGTTCATCTGCGAGATGACGTTGAGCGGGATGCCCTTGGGGCAGGCCCGCGAGCACTCACCGAGGTTGGTGCAGCCACCGAAGCCCTCGGCGTCGTGCTGGTCGACCATCGACACCACGCGTGCGTAGCGCTCCGGCTGGCCCTGCGGCAGCTCGCCCAGGTGGGTGACCTTGGCGCCCATGAAGAGCATGCCGGAGGCGTTGGGACAGGCCGCGACGCACGCACCGCAGCCGATGCACTCCGCACCCATGAACGCCCGGTCGGCGTCGTCCTTGGGCACCAGGGTCGCGGCGGCATCGGGGGCGGCTCCGGTGTTGGCGGAGATGTAGCCGCCGGCCTGGATGATGCGGTCGAAGGAGGTGCGGTCGACACACAGGTCCTTGAGCACCGGGAAGGCCTCGGCGCGCCACGGCTCGATGCTGATCTCGTCGCCGTCGGAGAACGAGCGCATGTGCAGCTGGCAGGTGGTGGTCACCTCCGGGCCGTGGGCCTGGCCGTTGATGACCAGCCCGCACATCCCGCAGATGCCCTCACGGCAGTCGCTGTCGAACGCGACCGGCTCCTCGCCCTTGGCGATGAGCTCCTCGTTGAGTACGTCGAGCATCTCGAGGAAGGACATGTCCTCGGACACGCCCTCGATGGGGTAGGTGACCATCTCGCCGTCGGCGGACGGACCGCCCTGGCGCCAGATCTTGAGCGTGAGCTTCACTTGTAACTCCGTTGCTTCATCTCGACGAACTCGTACACGAGGTCTTCCTTGTGCAGGATGGGCGCACCGTCCTCACCACCGGACTCCCAGGCCGCGACATACGCGAACTCGTCGTCCTTGCGCAGGGCCTCGCCGTCCTCGGTCTGCGACTCCACCCGGAAGTGGCCTCCGCACGACTCGCGGCGGTGCAGGGCGTCCACGCACATCAGCTCACCGAGCTCGATGAAGTCGGCCACCCGGCCGGCCTTCTCCAGCGACTGGTTGATGGTGTCGGCGGAGCCGAGCACCCGGACGTTCTGCCAGAAGTCGGCGCGCAGCTCCCGGATCTCGGCGATGGCCTCCTTGAGGCCCTCCTCGCTGCGCTCCATGCCGCACTTGTCCCACATGATCTTGCCGAGCGCCTTGTGGTAGCTGTCCACGCTGCGGGTGCCGTTGACCGACAGGAAGTGGTCGATGCGCTGCTGCACCTGCTCGCGGGCCTCGACGACCGCGGGGTCGTTCTCCTCGATCTTGGGGTAGGGCCCTTCGGCGAGGTAGTTGCGGATGGTGTTGGGCAGCACGAAGTAGCCGTCGGCCAGGCCCTGCATGAGGGCGGAGGCACCCAGCCGGTTGGCCCCGTGGTCGGAGAAGTTGGCCTCGCCGGCCACGAAGAGCCCGGGGATGTTGGACTGCAGGTCGTAGTCGACCCACAGGCCGCCCATCGTGTAGTGCACCGCAGGGTAGATGCGCATCGGCAGCTCGTACGGGTTCTCCCCCGTGATCCGCTGGTACATGTCGAACAGGTTGCCGTACTTGCTCTCGACCGCCGACTTGCCCAGGCGCTCGATGGAGTCGGCGAAGTCGAGGTAGACCCCCAGCCCGCCGGGACCGACGCCGCGGCCCTCGTCGCAGACGTTCTTGGCGGCGCGCGAGGCGATGTCGCGGGGCACCAGGTTGCCGAAGGCCGGGTAGATCCGCTCCAGGTAGTAGTCGCGGTCCTCCTCGGGGATCTCCCGGGGGTCCTTGCTGCCGTCCTCGGCACGCTTGGGCACCCAGATGCGTCCGTCGTTGCGCAGCGACTCGCTCATCAGGGTGAGCTTGGACTGGTACTCCCCCGACACCGGGATGCACGTCGGGTGGATCTGCGTGTAGCAGGGGTTGGCGAAGTAGGCGCCCTTGCGGTGCGCCCGCCAGTTGGCGGTGACGTTGCAGCCCATCGCGTTGGTGGACAGGTAGAACACGTTGCCGTAGCCACCGGTGGCCAGCACGACCGCGTCGGCCAGGTGCGTCTCGATCTCGCCGGTCACCATGTCGCGGGCGATGATGCCGCGCGCCACGCCCTCCACCATCACCAGCTCGAGCATCTCGTGGCGGGAGTACATCTGCACGCTGCCGGCCGCGATCTGCCGCTCCAGCGCCTGGTAGGCGCCGATCAGCAGCTGCTGGCCGGTCTGTCCGCGGGCGTAGAAGGTTCGCGAGACCTGCACGCCGCCGAACGAGCGGTTGTCGAGCATGCCTCCGTACTCGCGGGCGAAGGGCACCCCCTGGGCGACGCACTGGTCGATGATCGAGGTGCTGACCTCGGCCAGGCGGTAGACGTTGGACTCGCGGGAGCGGTAGTCGCCGCCCTTGACCGTGTCGTAGAACAGCCGGTATGCCGAGTCGCCGTCACCCTTGTAGTTCTTGGCGGCGTTGATGCCGCCCTGCGCGGCGATCGAGTGCGCCCGTCGCGGGCTGTCCTGGTAGCAGAAGGACTTCACCTGGTAGCCCGCCTCACCCAGGGTCGCCCCCGCCGCGGCCCCGGCCAGCCCGGTGCCGACGATGATCACGCTGAGCTTGCGCCGGTTGGCCGGGTTGACGAGCTTGGCCTCGAACTGGCGCAGCGCCCAGCGGTCGGCGATCGGCCCGGACGGCGCCACGCTGTCGGCGATCGGCATGCCCTCGCGGTAGAGCCCGTTGATCAGGCCGTCGGCAGGCGCCTCGGTGGCGGGCAGGGTCTCGGTCATCGCGTGTTCTCCCAGGGCTCGTGCGGCAGGGTCGTCAGGTCAGGGGATGATGCCGAAGAGGATCGCGAAGGGCGGCAGCAGGAAGCCGACCACCGTGACCACGGCGATGAGCACCGCAGCGATCCGCAGACGTTCGGCGGCGGCGATGCTCGTGTTCAGCCCCAGCGTCATGCCCGCCCCCCAGACGCCGTGCAGCAGGTGCATGCCGAGGGCGAGCACCGCGAGGGTGTAGATGCCGACCGCCCACCAGACCTCGAAGCTGGAGACCAGACGCGCTGCGGGGCTGTCGAAGTCCCCGTTGATCTGGATGGTGTTCGTCGTGAAGTGCAGGATGTGGAAGACCAGGAAGAGCAGCAGGGCCACCCCGCCCCATCGCATCGCCTTGGACACGAACAGCGACTTCGCGACGCCCGAGACGGCATACCTGCTCTTGCGGGCCTTGCCCGCCCGCGACCAGAGGGCGAAGGCGGCGTAGGCGTGCCCGACGAGGCTGGCCAGCAGCACGATGCGCAGGATCCACAGCGCACCGCCGTAGGGCAGCATCGGGGTCAGGAGCTCACGCAGGTGCTCGGCGTACTCGTCGAACGCCTCCTCACCGGCGAAGATCATCAGGTTGCCGTACATGTGCGCGAGGATGAACCCGACGAAGATCAGGCCGGTGATCGCCATCACCGACTTCAGCAGGATGCTGCTCGCACCTCTGCGCTCCCCCGTGGAGATAGTTGAAGTGGCCACGTTCCCGATGGTACAGGCGGGGTTCGGCTGCCGAGCAGACAGGTTGCCTAGCATGTCCCGGGTGACCACGACCGCGACCCGCCCCCCTCGGGCCGAGCCCTCGCTGGCGGCGCGGCTGCTCGGGGCGGCCCCGGACCCGCGCCAGGCACGGTGGGCATGGTGGGGGCCCCTGGTGGCCATGGTCGTCGGCGGAGCGCTGCGGTTCTACCGGCTGGGGCACCCCGACACCCTGGTCTTCGACGAGACCTACTACGTCAAGCAGGGCTGGTCGCTCGTCCTCTACGGGCACGAGCGGGAGGTGCGGGACGACCTCGAGGAGCCCAACGAGCTCTTCACCAACGGCACCGGCGACATCTGGGGGCCCGACCCGGACCTGGTCGTCCATCCCCCGGTCGGCAAGTGGATGATCGGGGCCGGCGAGTGGGTGTTCGGGCTCGAGTCCTCCTTCGGGTGGCGGGTCGCGGCAGCCGTCGTCGGCACGCTGTCCATCCTGCTGCTGGGCCGCGTCGCCTGGCACCTCTGGCACAACGCCGCGCTGGCCACCGCCGCGGCCACCCTGCTCGCCGTCGACGGCCACCACTTCGTGCACTCGCGCACAGGCCTGCTCGACATCTTCGTCATGTGGTGGGTGCTGGTCGCCTTCTGGGCCCTGGTCCGCGACCGGCAGGACGGTCGGCGCCGTCTCGCGCACCGCTGGGGCCGGCTGTCAGCGGCGCAACGGGACCGTATGCCGCTCGGCCCGCCGCTGGGCCTGCGGTGGTGGCGCCTGGCGGCCGGGGTCAGCCTGGGCCTGGCCGTCGGCACGAAGTGGTCGGGCCTGTTCTTCCTCGCCGTCTTCGGGCTCATGACGGTGCTGTGGGACCTGGGGGCCCGCCGCGCCGCCGGCGTGCGGCGCTGGTGGGTCGGCACCCTGGTGCGCGACGGCATACCGGCGTTCCTGCTGATGGTGCCGGTGGCCCTGGTGACCTACCTCGCGTCCTGGACCGGGTGGTTCGTCACCGACGGCGGCTACAAGCGGCAGTGGGCGCAGGACAACCCGGCGACCGGGCCGGGCGGGCTCGTGCCGGACAGCCTGCGCTCGCTGTGGAGCTACCACCAGGAGGTGCTGAGCTTCCACACCGGCCTGCAGAACGAGCACGCCTGGTCCTCCAGCCCCTGGTCCTGGACGGTGCAGGGGCGGCCGACGCTGTTCTACTCCCAGTGGCCCGAGCGCGGTGAGCAGGGATGCGAGGCCGAGGCCTGCGTGAGCTACATCGCCTCCCTGGGCAACCTCTTCGTCTGGTGGGGGGCGACCGCCGGGCTGGTGGTCGTGCTGTTCCTCTGGCTCTTCGGCCGCGACTGGCGCGCGGGGGCGGCGCTGACCGGCATCGTCGCCGGGTGGCTGCCCTGGTTCCTCTACCAGACCCGCACCATCTACTCCTTCTACGCCGTCGCGTTCGTGCCGTGGCTGGTGCTGGTGGTGGTGACCTGCATGGCGCTGGTGCTGGGCGCCCCGGACGCCTCTCCCCGCCGTCGCCGATGGGGGGCCGTGGCGGTCGTGGCCTACACGGTCGCCGCGGTGCTGATGTTCTTCTGGTACTACCCCGTGCACACCGCCCAGGTCATCCCGCGTGAGGAGTGGACCTGGCGTCTCTGGTTCGACTTCTGGACCTGACCGCCACGTCGCCAGGGGTGTGGCAGCACGCGTTGCCAGGGAGTTTCCACGCTGCAAGGAGCGTTGCCAGGGGTTTTGCGCCCCTCACCACCCGTTGCCAGGGAGTGTGGCACACCGCGCAGAGCGTTGCCAGGGGTTGCACCTACCCGGGCCCGGAGCAGCATCGGCACCCGGGTCGCTGTCGCCGTGGCCTACCGCGCGTGCAGACTCCCTCGCAACGCGTTCCGCGGGGGTGGAAACTCCCTCGCAACGCTAGAGGCCCATCGCCTCGGCGAGCATCAGGTGGGTCCGTCCCTCCTCCGCGCGGCCGGCCCGCTGCAGCGTGCGGGCGAGCACCAGGTGTGCGTAGGCGTCGTCCGGCCAGCGGTCGACGATGACCCGCAGCAGCGTCTCGGCACGTCCCAGCTGGGCGGAGTGGTAGTAGGAGCGCGCCAGGAGCAGCTGCACCTCGGCGTGGTGGGGCAGCTCGCGTGCCAGCGGCTCCAGCAGCTGCGCGGCCAGGCGGTAGTCCTTCGTCTCGAAGGCGAGGGTGGCCCTGTCGTAGCGGTCGGCGTCGTCGTCGTGGTCCATCACCCCAGTGTCAACCCGCAGGGTCGGCACGGACTTCCCGGTGGGCCGCGACTGCCACAGCGCCCACTCGACGCTCACGTCGCCTGCGGTTCACAGCAGCCGGGTGGCGCACCGTGTGCTCCCGCTCAGGGAGGTCGGGCAGGCCTGGCAGCAGCAGGCCGTGGGCCATGCCGACGTCCGCCCCGACCTGCAGCCCTGAGACGGCGGTGTGCCGTGGTGCTCAGCCGCGCACGTCGACGAAGACCTCGGGGGTGGCCCGACCGGCCAGGGTGAGCGCATCGGCATACGGCACGTCGTGGATGCGCACCGACTCCGGGCCTGCGGCGGTCGTCGCCACCAGCGTCGCGAGGCCTCGACGGCGCTGCAGCAGGGTCTGCCGCACCACCCAGCCGATGATGCCGGCCCGCTCCAGCACCTCACGGTCCCGCAGCAGGGCTCCGTGCTGGCTCACCAGGTGCGCCTCGGTGAGCCCGTGCCCGAGGTTGCGGTACGCCTCCCGGGCCACGAGCACACCCAGCAGCGCCGCCCCGGCCCACACCACGGGCAGCAGCCACCACGCCCAGTCCAGCCAGGCCACGGCGGCGGCGGTCCCGGCTGCGAGGAGCGCGGGCAGGATCTGGGCGCGGTACTGCAACCGCAGCCAGGCGTAGTGCCCGTGCGACGTCATCGGCATGGTGAGCGGGCCGTCCTCCGTCAGGACGGTGTGGCCCACGTCCACGACCACCTGGCGCGGGGAGGGCGGGAGCACCTTGGTGGTGCCGTCGGCACCGACCCCGGTCGACAGTGTCATCAGCTCGGCTCCCCCGACGAGCCGCAGCAGGAAGGTCTCGCGCATCGCGACGCCGCGCACCTTGGCCTCCTCGATGGTCGTCGACCTCGTGGTGAACAGCCCCCGCTGCAGCCGCAGTGCCCCTTCGGGCATCCGGGTCAACCGCAGGTTCCACCACTGCACGACGTAGTTGAGCGTCGACAGCACCAGCCAGGCGACCAGCACGCCGCCGAGCACCAGCAGCGTCAACCAGAGCACCGTCTGGCTGCGCACCCAGTCCCAGGCGCTCTCCACGACCTCCACGTCCTCGACAGGCACCTGCCCGCCGAACTGCGAGGCCAGACCGCCGATGCCGGCGACGATGACCAGGCTGGACAGGCTGAAGGGCGCGAAGCGCAGCCAGGACCAGTCGATGCGGGCCAGCTCCACCCCGGAGCGCGGGACCCCCGCGCCGGCGCCCGGTGCGGGCGACCCGTCGCCGTGCTCCCCGGCCTCGACGGCCCCGGTGACCTCGGCCCGTGCCAGCAGGAAGTCCTGCAGCTCGCGCGCCTGCGCGACGGTCAGCGCGTCGAGCGGGATCTGCGTGGCGTCGACGCCGGTGCCGATGGAGACCTTGGACAGGCCGAGCAGCCGGTGCAGCAGCGAGGACTCCAGGTCGACCGAGCGCACCCGGTCGAGCCGTGCCGTCAGGGTCGTCTTGTTGAGCAGGCCCCGGCGCACCTGCAGCTGGCCTCCGGCGATGCGGTAGTAGGTCGTGAACCACGGCACGAGCCCGAGCAGCACGACGGCGACCACGGCGAAGGCCACGAAGCCGAGGTTGGAGAAGGGCCCGCCCTCGCCGGCGCCGCCGAAGCCGAAGAAGGCGATGACCAGCGGCACCATCAGCTGCCCGGCCGTGCGCACCGGGTGGACGAAGAGCATCCGCGGGCTCAGCCGCTGCCACTGGTCACCCTTGACCAGGTCGGGGGGCGGCGGCAGGGGCACGGGAGGACCTGACGGCGGAGGCATCGCCGGGGCGCCCTCGGGCGATGGGCGCGGGGCCGGCGCACCCTCGGGTGGCGGCAACGGAGCCGGCTCACCCTCGGGCGGGGGCAACGGCAGACCGGAGGGCGGAGGCAGGTCTCGCGGGCCCTCCCCCGCGGGCCCGCCGCTCATGTCGCGTCGCCGTGGGTGCGCCCGGTGATCTCGGTCAGCTCGGCGACCACCCGCTCGGCGACGTCCTGGTCGAGGCAGTCGATGGTGATAGGGCCGGCCGCGGAGGCCGTGGTGACCGTGATCGAGGACAGCCCGAAGATCCGCATCACGGCCCCGCGGTGGGAGTCCACGGTCTGCACCCGCGACAGCGGGGCGATCCGCTGCTCCCGGCTCAGCCAGCCGGACCGCGTGTAGATCGCGGTCGGCGTGACCTCCCAGCGGTGCACCCGGTAGCGCCAGTGCGGCATCACCACCAGGTGCACGATCCGCAGCACCACCAGGGCCGCGACCAGGGGGCCGGCCCAGCTCTGCCACGAGTCCGGGACGAGGAAAGAGTAGGCGACGAACAGGACCACCCACTCCACGACCCCGCTCACCAGTCCGCCGAGCGCCCAGTAGCGGATGGCCTGCGGCGAGACGAGGTGGGCAGGCTCGCGCAGCGTCACGGTCTCGGTGGTCACCTGCCCATCATCCCAAAGTGGCGACCATGAGCGCCTTGATGGTGTGCAGCCTGTTCTCCGCCTGGTCGAAGACGACGCTGGCCGAGGACTCGAACACCTCGTCGGTGACCTCCAGGCCTCCGGCGAGCTCGGGGTGCTGCTGCACCAGCGCGTGGCCCACCGCGGTGTCCGTGTCGTGGAAGGCGGGCAGACAGTGCATGAACTTGGCCCTCGGGTTGCCCGTCGCAGCCATGAGGTCCGCGTTGACCTGGTAGGGCAGCAGCGCGCTGATGCGCTCCTCCCAGGCCTCGACGGGCTCACCCATGGACACCCACACGTCGGTGTGCACGGCGTCGGCACCGGACACCGCCTCGCGGGGGTCGTCGGTAATGGTGATGCGGGCCCCGGTCCCGGCGGCGACCTCGCGGCACTGCTGCACGAGCTCGGGTGCCGGCTGGTAGGCCGCGGGTGCTCCGATGCGCACGTCCATGCCGAGCTTGGCACCGATGAGCAGCAGCGAGTTGCCCATGTTGTTGCGGGCGTCGCCCACGTAGGCGTAGCCGATGTCCTCCAGCAGCTTGGGCACCTGCTCCATCATGGTGAGCACGTCCGCCAGCATCTGGGTGGGGTGCCAGTCGTCCGTGAGCCCGTTGTAGACCGGCACGCCGGCGTGGTCGGCGAGCTCGGTGACCAGCGCCTGGGAGGACCCGCGGTACTCGATGGCGTCGTACATCCGCCCCAGCACCCGGGCCGTGTCCTTGATCGACTCCTTGTGTCCGATCTGCGTCGAGCCGGGGTCGAGGAACGTGGTCGACGCGCCCTGGTCGGCAGCCGCGACCTCGAAGGCGCACCGGGTGCGGGTGGAGGTCTTCTCGAAGATGAGCGCGACCGACTTGCCTCGGAGCATCTGCCGCTCGTTGCCGGTGGTCTTGGCGTGCTTGAGGTCGCGGGCGAGGTCCAGCAGGTAGCGGATCTCGGCGGGCGTGTGGTGCTGCAGCGACAGCAGGCTGCGACCACGCAGGTTGATCGCCATCGGGGCGCTCCTCGGTCAGTGGGTATGCGGTGCTGCGCCCGAGACTATCTCCCGGTCCCGCGCGTGCTGTCCGGCCTCCGCGGCGGCGGGATGTGTGTGTGCGCCGCGGCGGCCCCGGACGGGTGGGCACCCTCGCCCACGAGCGACAACCCCGCCCCTCCGGCAGGAGGGAAGGGGTGTCGTGGTGGTGGAGCTGAGGGGATTCGAACCCCTGACCTTCTCATTGCGAACGAGACGCGCTACCAACTGCGCCACAGCCCCAAGGTGTCGAGCGGTTACGGAGATTACCACTCCGCCATGGGCGCCGACGAACCCGCGCCGGTCAGGGCTGTGTGCGCACCGCGGGCAGCTCCTCGGACTCCTCGGCGAAGCCGAGGGCGAGCCCGTCGAAGGGCAGGTCCTCCTGCGGGGTGGAGGCCGGGGCCGGTGCGGTGACCTGCTCGGTCGGGCGCTGGTGTGCCTTGGCCTTGAGGGTGTAGGTGGGCGGCGGCACCGGCACCGGCTGCCAGCTGCCAGGGGCGGTCTGTGCGACGGGCCGGGCCGGGGTCGTGCTCGGCTGCGGCCTGCGGACCGGCTGGCGGCTCTCGACGAGGTCGATGTCGAAGACCGCGCCGGCGGAGGCACGACGGGCAGCCGTCGCCCCTCCCGTCGCGGGACGCGCGGGCGTCGACGAACGCGCAGCCAGCGCGGCGGCGGCTCCGCCGAGCGCGGTCGCGGCGGGCCGGCTGCCGGGACGGCGCGGGGCCCGGGCCGCCTCGGCGCCGGACCCCGTGGCGGACGCGCCGACAGGACGGACGGGGCCGGGCGTGGTGGCGGCGGGGCGTGCGTCCACCGGTGTGGCAGGACGTGCGGCGGAGGGGCGGGCGGGCGCGGTCGCCGGCCGGGCGGTGGGGCGGCGCACGGGTCGCGCAGTGCTGCGCGCCGCACGGGCCACGGAACGCCGGGCCATGACGCCGGTGAGCACAAACGCTGCGATGCCGGCAGCGGCCGTCCACCAGGGCCAGACGCCGAGCATGCCCAGCACGGTGCCGAGCACCATGGCCAGGCTGCTCAGGAGCAAGGCGGCCAGGCGACCGTTCACCGACGACAGGGGCGAGGAGACCCGAGGAGCCGACCGCCGTTGCGCTGCGGGGCGGGTCCTGGACGCTGCCGCGGCCGGACGTGCCGCCGCGGGACGTGCCGCTGCGGGACGTGCCGCTGCGGGACGTGCCGCTGCGGGACGGGGCTGGTCAGGACGTGCCGGAGCAGAGCCAGGACCGGTCGGGGCGAGGGCCGGGCCGGACGTCGCCCGGGCCAGCGCGTCGACGTCGTGCGGGTCCGCCGCCGCGGCCGGCGAGGGAAGGACCGAGGGCGACGCGTGCTTGACGACGACCTCGGGGCTGGCCGGACGGATGGGCGACACGGCATACGAGCGCGGAGCGGGGCGGGAGATGTCGGTGTGCGGCATGCGCTGGCGACGCTCGAGCACCCGCATCGCCTCGGAGAAGCGGTCGACGGAGCGGGCGGTCGCGATGTGGTCCCGGCGGCGCACCCAGTGCTGCACGAGGTAGGCAGCCCACACCGCGAGGATGACCACGAAGATCAAGCTGCTGGGGGGCACGACTGCAACGGTAGGGGCTGGCCCGCGCCGACCGGCGCAACCGCCGTGCGTGTCGTGGAAGTGACGGCTGTGACGGGTGAGGTCTCAGCGCGTATGCCGTCGCGCCAGGCCGGCGACGAGGGCGCCGGCCTCGGGGTGCTCGGCGGTCATGGCGAAGGTGATGTGGTCACGCCAGGCGCCGTCGACGTGGATCAGCCCCCGGCGCAGGCCCTCCTCGGGCAGCTGCAGCCGCCGCGCGACGGCCAGGCTGGTGACGTTCTCGGGGCGCACGTTGACCTCGACCCGGTGCAGGCCGACCTCGTCGAAGGCGTGGTCGATGAGCATCGCCAGGGCCCAGGTCGCCAGACCCCGGCCGGTGGCGGCGCGGTCCAGCCAGTAGCCGGCCGAGGCCGTCCACCGCGAGCCCCACTGGATCTCGAAGAGGTGCATCTGCCCGACCGGGCCCTCGCCGGCGTCGACCACGAAGGGCACGAGCCTGCCCTCGCGGGCGGCACGGTCGTAGGCCCGGCGCAGCCGCGGGAACACAGGCACCTGTTCCGGGCCGCCGGGCAGGGTCGACTCCCAGGGGCGCAGCCACTCGACGTTCCGCTCGCGCAACGCCTCCCAGTGCGCGCGGTCACCGCGGCGCAGCGGTCGCAGGGTGATCTCGGTGCCGTCGGGCCTCGTGGTGCGGACCTCGGTGGGCCAGGTCCACATCAGGGGCCGCCGCGCGCCCAGTCCCCGGACCGGCCCCCCGACTTCGCGACGACCTGGACGCCTTCGATGCTCGCCTCACGGTCCACCGCCTTGACCATGTCGACCAGGGCCAGGGCAGCCACGCTCACACAGGTGAGCGCCTCCATCTCGACACCGGTGCGGTCGGCGGTGCGCACGGTCGCGGTGATGTGGACGCCGTCGTCGGCCACCCGCAGGTCGACGTCCACGGCGTGAACGGCGACGGGGTGGGCCAGCGGCACGAGGTCGGGTGTGCGCTTGGCGGCCTGGATGCCCGCGATCCGGGCCACGGCCAGGGCGTCGCCCTTGGGCACGGTGCCCTCGCGCAGCGCGGCGACGGCGACCGCCGACAGGGCGACCCGGCCGCGCGCGGTGGCGCTGCGCGTGGTGACCGCCTTGGCGCTGACGTCGACCATGTGCGCGGTGCCGTCGTCGCGCAGGTGGTTCAGGCTCATGTGCGGAACCGGTGTCGGCCACGCCCTGGCGAGCGCAGCTCCTCCTCGTCCTCGGCGAGCCGGCGCTGGGCGGCCAGCCGGGCCTCGATCTCGCCCCAGGGACGCAGCGGGACGAGGTCGACCTCCGAGCCGACGGCCACCTCCGTCACCTCCGGCGGCACCACGGCCAGTGCCTCGGCCGCGGCGAGCCCGCCGACCAGGTGCGACCCGGCCCCGCCGGCCGGCCGCACGGCATACGTCCCCGTCACGTCCTGCTCCACGCCGACCCTGGCGTACTGCGTCTTGCCCTCCGGCGAGCGCCATCCCTCGGCGACGAGGGCGCTCACCGTGGCGGCCTGGTAGCGCCGCCCGGCGCGTCGGGCCAGGGCCGGCCGGACGAAGACCTCGAAGCTCACCAGTGCGCTGACCGGGTTGCCGGGCAGCGTGAACACCGGCACCTTGCGCCGACCCAGCACCCCGAAGCCCTGCGGCTTGCCGGGCTGCATGGCGACCTCGGTGAAGGTCATGGCGCCCTGCTTGGACAGCACGGCCTTGACGGCGTCGTAGGCACCCTTGCTCACGCCACCGCTGGTGATCACCGCGTCGGCGTAGGACAGGTGGTGGTCGAGCTCCTTCTTGATGACCTTCTCGTCGTCGGGCAGGTGGCCGACATGCACGGCGTAGTAGCCGGCCTCGCGCACGGCAGCAGCCAGCATCGGGCCGTTGGAGTCCACGATCTGGCCGGGCTCGAGCGGCTGCCCGACCGGCACGAGCTCGTCGCCGGTCGACAGCACGACGACGCGCACGGGCCCGTTGACCCGCACACGGGTCACCCCCGCGGAGGCCAGGACGGCGACCTGCGCCGGGCCGATCGTCGTGCCGGCGGGCACGATGACGTCCCCGACCCGCAGGTCCTCCCCCGCCCGCCGGATGTGGGCACCGACCTTCGGCGCACGGCGGATCTGGGTCTCACGGGGGCGGTTGTCGGTGTCCTCCACCGGCACGACGGCGTCGGAGCCCTGCGGCATCGGGGCGCCGGTCATGATCCGCCACACCGTGCCGGTGCCGTGCATCCGGGGAGCGGTGTCACCGGCCGGGATGTCGCCCTGCACAGGCATGAGGACCGGGTGCTCGGGCGACGCGCCGCGCACCTCCTCGGCCAGCACCGCGTAGCCGTCCATCGCCGAGTTGTCGAACCTCGGCAGGTCCACCGGGCTCGTGACGTCCTGGGTGGTCACCAGCCCGTTGACCCGCGCCAGGGACAGCTCGACCTCACGGTTGGGCCGCACCTTGCGGAGGATCGCCGCGAGGTGCTCGTCGACCGGGATCATGCGGTGCCGTCCTCGCCGGGGTGCTCCCCGGCCCTGCTGATCGCTCCATCGGCCATGCCGTCAGCCTAACCGCGGCGGCGGCTGCGTCGACCGCAGCGCCACACTGGTCCCATGGGTGACGAGATGCCGCCGGTGGCGGCCGGCAAGGCCGAGTGGCGCGCGGCGGTGCGCCGCCGGCGTCAGGAGCTCCTGCGCGCCGAGGGCGAGGAGGGGCGCCGGGCACGGGCCCGTGCGCTGGCCACAGGCGCCCTCACCTGGCTGGAGTCGTATGCCGCGCAGCGCGGCCGACCGTCGCTGCGCGGCTGGCGGGTCACCGCCTTCGCGCCCATGGCCGCCGAGCCCCCGGTCGACGACCTCGTCCGCGCGCTGCGGGACCGTGGCGTCGAGGTGCTGCTGCCGGTGACCCTGCCCGACGGCGTGCTGCGCTGGACCACCCGCCCCGGAGGCAGCGGTCACCCGCTGCGGTCCGACCCCGGTGCCGTCGAGGACAGCGCAGGCCCCGAGGCCCTGGACAGCGTCGACGTCGCCTTCGTCCCCGCGCTGGCGGTCGCGGCGGACGGCCGGCGGCTCGGCCAGGGCGGCGGCTACTACGACCGCGCCCTGCCGCGCCTACGGGCACGGACCGACCCGGCCCCGGTGGTCGCGGTGGTGCACGACCACGAGTGGGTGGCGGACGTGCCCAGCCGGGCGCACGACATCCGGGTCGACGCCGTGCTCACCCCCCGCGGCGTGCAGGCGGTCAGTCCTCCGGGGTGAGCACCAGGCGGTGCTGCTCGCGGGCCTCCACGGCCTCGCGGGTGAACGACCACGGGTAGGCGAGCCCGGCGAGCCACGCCTCCGTCTGGTCGTCGTAGTGGGGGTGGAAGGCGTGCCCGGAGTTGCCGGTCTGGTTGACCCAGGTGGAGGCGTCGAGGTCGCCCAGGTCGACGACCATCCGCATGGACGGCCCGGCCGTCACCTCGAAGCTGCCCTGGCCGGCGTCCCAGCTGAACGCGTCCACCAGTGCAGACCCGCCGGGCGCGGCATACGGCCCGCGGTTGAAGAAGGACTGGACGACCCCGGGCACGGACTCCTCGCCCAGCACGGGGTGGTCCAGATGCACCTCGTGCAGCCGGCCCCACTGCCAGTCGGCGGGGTTCTTGCTGATGTCGCGGGTCAGCTCCAGGCGCGCGTCGATCATCGCCTGGCGGAGCACCTCGTCGCGGGTCTCGACCACACCCGGGGTGCGGTTGTCGTCCCACCACGGGTCCTCCGGGCGCTCCAGCAGGTTCTCCACCATGAGCATCCACCGGGAGTTGCCGTTGGCGTGCAGGTCGAGCGGCAGCTCGTCGTCGACGGTGAGCTCGAGCAGGTGGGCCCAGACCGCGTAGAAGTATATGGCCGCCGCCCCCTGCTCGCCGTCCCCGGCAGGTGCCGTGCGGTTCCAGTCGTCGAGCAGCCGGCGCGGCTCGGAGTAGAACGGCTCGTTGCCCAGGTTGACCGACATCAGGTAGGGCACGAGGGTGTCGGCGAAGGAGTTGTAGGTGTCGGTCTGGATGGCCTGCATCGTCGAGGCCGTCAGCGGCCCGCGGGCGATCTCGGTCGCCAGCAGGTCTGCGATGCGCTGGCTGCGGTATCCCTTGTCCCACTCCGTGGTGAGGAAGGGCGTGCTGCTGCGGGCCACCGCCTGGTTGGCCGCGACGATGACGCCGTCGTCCGGGTTCAGGGTCCACGGCAGCTGCTCGAAGGGCACCCAGCCCTTCCAGTCGTAGGCGCTGTTCCAGCCCGGTGAGGGCCAGTAGCCCGGGGGTGCGCTGTTGGTCGATGACTCGCGCACCGGGATGAGACCGGGGGCCTGGTAGCCGATGTTGCCCTGGCGGTCGGCGTAGACGAGGTTCTGCGAGGGCACGGCGAACAGCTCGGCGGCGGCCCGGAACTCCTCGAAGTCGGTGGCCTTGTTGATCTCGAAGATCGACTCGGCCGTGCGGCCGGGCTCCAGGCCCGTCCAGGCCATCGAGACGTCGTAGCGCCCGGAGGTCTCGACCCCCTGGAGCGGGGGGTTGACCCCGGCCTGGGTGACGGTGTCGACCACGTCGGACAGGATCGGCCCGTGGTGGGTCTCGCGCACCAGGATCTCGACGGGGTCGCCCCCGGCCACCTCGAGCGTCTCGACGCGGGTGTCCAGACGGCGGTACTCGTCGTCCACCCGGTAGCGCTCGCCCTCGATGTCCTCGAGGTAGAAGTCGGTCACGTCGGGGTCGAGGTTGGTGATGCCCCAGGCGATCTCCTGGTTGTGCCCGACGATGACGCCGGGCACCCCGGCGAGCGTGAAGCCGCTGACGTCGAACGGGCACTCCTCCGTCACCTCGCGGCAGTGCAGGCCGGCCTGCAGCCAGAGGCCGGGCTGGCCGACCGCCAGGTGCGGGTCGTTGGCCAGCAGCGGCAGGCCGGACTCGGTGTGCTCCCCGGAGACGACCCAGGAGTTGGAGCCGACCCCGTCACCCTCGGCGACCATGGACGGGATGACGTCGAGCGCCGCCAGGGCGCTGGTGTAGGCGGACTCTCCAGCTGCGAGGTGCTGCTCACTGGGCCCGCGGGCACCGCCCTCCACGCTGCGCGGGGCGTCCGAGTCGGGCGCCGGCGCCGGGTCGGCGGCGCTGCCACCGCGACTCTCACCGCTGCCGGCGCTGCTCTGGGCCGGGCGCCACTCGTCGTTGGACAGGATCGGGGCGTGCATGTCGTAGGGGTAGTCGGGGTAGAGCGAGCCCAGCTGGGCCAGCGAGACCTCACCGGCGAGCCGGGCGCGGGCGAGCTCGTCGCGGTAGTTGCCGCGCAGGTCCCAGGCCATCGCCTTGAGCCAGGCCAGTGAGTCGACCTCGTCCCACGGCTCGATCTGGTAGCCGGGCGCACTCTGGGCCAGCACGACATACTCCAGCGAGACCTGGGAGGGTGAGGGGTTGGCCGCCAGGTAGGCGTTGACCCCGGCGCTGTAGGCCTGCAGGTAGCGGCGCGCGGTGGGGTCGAGGAGGGCCAGCTCCTGCTCGGCCACCCGGCGCCAGCCCATGGTCCGGATGACCCGGTCGGTCTCGAGCCCGCCCTCGCCCACCAGCTCGGCCAGCCGGCCGGCGGTGGTGTGCCGGCGCAGGTCCATCTCGAAGAAGCGGTCCTGGGCTGCGACATACCCCTGGCCGCGGAAGAGGTCCTCGGCGGTGTCGGCGTAGATGTGGGCCACCCCGAGCTCGTCACGGACCACCTCGACCTCGGCCCCGAGACCTGCCAGCGGCAGCTCCCCCTCGGTCACCGGGAAGCTGCGGCGCACCAGGCCCACGGCGAGCACCGTGGCGGCCACGAGCACCACGGCCAGCACGGCCGCCAGGGGCACGAGGACACGGCGCAGCAGTCGAGGCACGACACCGAGGGTATGCCACCTGCAGCACCGTGTGGGCTCGCCCCGCTGGTCGGCGTCAAGACCACGCCGCCCCTCCGCATAGACTTGCCCACCGTGCCTACCTACTCGTATGCCTGCCGGGACTGCGAGCACCGCTTCGACATCCAGCAGGCCTTCACCGACGACGCCCTGACCGTCTGCCCCGAGTGCGGCGGCGGGCTGCGCAAGGTGTTCAGCGCCGTAGGGGTCGTGTTCAAGGGCTCGGGCTTCTACCGCACCGACTCCCGCTCCTCGGGCTCCTCCGGCTCCGCCACGTCGACGACCTCCGCCGGGTCCGGTGGCGGCTCCGCGGACGGTGCAGGCAGCTCCGGCTCCTCCACGAGCGGGTCCTCCAAGAGCGGGTCCTCCACCCCCAGCACCTCGGGGTCCGGGTCGTCGTCCACAGGCTCCTCGACGCCAACCAAGGACGGCTGAGCCGGTCCTACGCTGCGGGGTGTGACGACGCACCCAGACCCCGCACAGCTCCCCGACGCCCGGCCCGACGTCGCCGTGGTCGGCGGGTCCGAGATGCCCCTGCCCTTCGCACTACCGGGCTGATGGGACGTATGGCGGCTCACGGCGACGCGCCCCGAGGGGTCAGGTCGCGAGCCGGCAGGTCGCGAGGTGACGGGCCGCGTGGTGGGCTGCGCAACCGGGCACGCCGTGGGTCGGGCACCGACCAGGCCCGTCGCTGGCTGGCTGCGCTCGCTGCCGGCGCGGCGGTGTGGCTGGTGGTGGGAGCCCTGCGGCCCCCTGCGCCGGACCCCGGTCCGCTCGTGCTCGTAGCGGCGAGCGACCTGCCCGCCGGCAGCACGGTCGGCACCGGGGACGTCTCGCTCACCCACGTGCCCGAGGACGTCGTGCCCACGGGCGGCCTGACCGACCCGGCCGAGGCCGTCGGCCGCGCCAGCTCCACGGCCTGGCAGGCCGGCCAGGTGCTCACCGGCGCGGACGTCTCGGTCGCCGCACTGGCCGACGGGCTGGGCCCGGGCACCGTGGTGGCGCACCTGCCGCTGGGCAACCCGCCGCTGGCCGCCGCCGCCACCGCAGGCACCCGCGTCGACGTGCTCTCCGTCGTCGACGGCAGCACCCTGGCGACCGACGTGCTGGTGCTGGGGCCCGACTCGGCCGGAGGCGCGGGGCTGTTCGTCGCGCTGCCCGCGGAGCGAGCCGGGCAGATGGCCGCCCATACGGGCTCCGGGGTGCTCGAGGCCGGGGTGACGGTGGTCCTGCACCCACCGCAGGGCGGGTGAGCACGGCATACGGTCGGTCCGCCGAAGCACGCTAGATTGGGCCGCCGCGCTGCGTCGACGCGCGTGGCCCGTGCCCCCACCTCCCCGCTCTCCTGTCTGCGAGGACATCACCCATGCTCACCGGCTTCAAGGACTTCATCACCCGCGGCAACGTCGTCGACCTCGCCGTCGCGGTCGTCATCGGTGCGGCCTTCGCCACGATCGTCGACACGGTGGTCTCGGCGCTGGTCCAGCCCATCCTCGCGGCGGTGGGCGGGCCGGACGCCTCGGGGCTCGGCTTCGCGATCCGCGAGGGCAACGAGGCGACCTTCGTCGACATCGGGGCGGTCATCAACGCCATGGTCGTCTTCCTCATCACGGCCGCGGTCGTCTACGCGGTGTTCGTGGTGCCGATGAACAGGCTCGCTGCGCTGCGCGCCCGGGGCGAGGAGCCCGAGTCCGCGTCGCCGGCCGAGGACGTCGTCGTGCTCCGTGAGATCCGCGACCTGCTCGCCCACCGCGACCAGGGCTGAGCGCCACCGGCACCGGCCCCTGTCTCCCCCGGCCACGCCGGGTGACCGTCACTCCCAGTGGGGCGGACGCTGCTCCTGCCACCACCCCTCGCCGTGAGCATGCTCGTCCTGCGGGTGGGAGCGCGCGCCCCGCTCGGTGACCTGCGCAGTCGTGTCCTCGCTCGCCGAGTCGTCGGTCGGCTCGGCGTCCAGGCTCACTGTGTCGTCGGCCCGTTCGCTCTCCGGCACGCCGTCGGTCGCCGGCGCGACCACGCGACGGTGCCCGCGCCTGCCCGGGCGGCCGTCGGCGTCCTGCGCGGGTCTCTCAGCGGTCATCCGGCCGGGTCCGGGTGGAGACCTCGCGCACGAGCGTGACCAGCCGGGCCACCTCGCGGGCCGGGTCGCGGAAGAGCTCGCTGGAGCGCACCCGGGTGTGCCCCCACCCGAGGCGGGTGAGCTGCTCGGGGCGCAGCCGGAAGTGGTCCCTGCCCGGGGTGTCGGTGAGCGGCTCGAGGTCGGAGTCCACGGCCACGATGAGGCGGCCCGGGCGGGAGGGGTCCTCGATGCCCAGGGGCACCGCATGACGGCCGTGGCCCACGTCGTGGCGCACGGTGAGCCCCTCGGCCTCCAGCCGTCGGGCGAGGTCGGCCAGCAGGGTGGGGACGGCAGGGGTGTCGTCGTCCGACGGGCCGGGCGCCAGCAGGGCCGTGGCCACGGAGGTGCCCACGCCCGTCGGCCACGACCGGACCGGCTCGGTCGTCACGAGGGTGACCGTGCGCCGGGCAGCGGCCAGGGCGGTGCTCACCCGGTGGGCCGGCATCCCGTCGGCGGTCAGCGCACCGACCCAGACGACGTGGTCGCGCACCTCGCCCGCCCACCGGTCGGTGACCGTGAGGTGGAACGGCTCAGGGGCGTCCTCGGACAGGGCCAGGCAGCTGGGTCGGTCCTCGGCCAGAGCCAGCCCGAGTGCCTCGTCCACGGCCGCACAGAGCGCGCTGTCGTCCACCAGCAGCACGACCGAGCGGTCGGGGCGGCGGCGCACCCGCTCCAGCACGGCACCGACCGCGGCGTGCACCAGGGCGGGGGCGTCCTCGACGACGCGCTCGGTGAACCGCGGCGTGCGCAGCACCCCCGGGAAGCCCTCGATGTGCGGCTCGGCCACCAGCCCCAGCGGGTCGACGAGCCGCTGGTCCAGGGCGCGGTAGTGCGTGGTGAACGTGCGTGCGGGCAGCACCAGACGCGCGTCGTCGAGCAAAGACGACAGGGGCCTGGGGTCGGCAGGCGTCTCCTCCACCACGCAGCTGAAGGCGGTCGGCGGCGGCCGCAGCCGGTCACCGACCACCACGGTCTGGGTGCCGTGGGTGAGTGCGGCGACCACGTGCGCGGTGCGGGTGCGCCCGGCGTGCTCGACGACGACCAGCCGGACCCGGAGGTGCTCAGGCAGCGTCGCGGGCACCACCAGGGGGCTGCCGACCAGGCACGGGCGCAGGGCCATCACCACGTCGGGGCAGAAGTGCAGCACCTCACGGATGTCGTGCACCCCCGCCGCGGCGGCCTGCCGCAGCGCTGTGACCTGGATGGGGTGAGCGGCGATGACACGCTGCAGCCGCCGGTGCAGGGTGCGCCGCACCCGGGCCGCGTTGCGGGCCAGGTGCTCGCGGTCGGCGCGGCGCAGGATGCGGGAGGCCTCGAGGAGGTCCTCGCTGCTGGGCACGCCGACCTCGTCGCGGGTCAGGTGGTCGTGCAGCGAGGCCTGGTGCACGAGCTCGACCTCGGTGGGCACGTCGTCGGCGCTGATGCCGCGTCGGGCCAGGTCGTCGACCAGCGGGCCGAGACCGGCATCCCGCAGGGGCTGCAGCAGGCCGTGGGCACGGGCGGCCACCGCGACCCGCTCCGCGCGCGCGTCCAGACGCAGGAGACGGTCGAGCAGCAGGTCGAGGTGGGTGGTCATCAGGTCCTGTCCGCTGGGCGTGTGCTGCAGCACACCGGCCAGCCAGGTCAGGTCCTTCTCGATGGGCGCGAAGGCGTCCAGCGCCTCCTCCCACCCCTCCGGGGTGCTGGGTCGTGCCGCCCGGCCGGCCAGCTCCTCCCACTCGGCCCGCTCGTCCCGCGCGGCGCGCACCCGGTCGGCCAGGTCGGGGGGTGGCGGGCCGGGGCGCAGCAGCGTGCGGACCTGGCGTCGCAGCCGCCCACGCGAGACCGCTCCGGGCCGCGTGGGGCCCTTGGCGGAGGTCGCGGCGACCATGTCCTCCAGCGGAGCGTCGTAGATCTGCTGCTGGAAGACGTCCAGCGTCTCGTGTGCCCGACCGACCAGGTCGAGGCGCTGGGCCCACTGGGTCAGGTTCAGCGGCTCGGGCAGCCCGGCCTCACGGCATACCTGCTGCATCTGGCCACGTGCGGTGGCGAGGTCGCCGGCCACCAGCCCGGCCACGATCTCTGCCGCACGGGGGGCGTCGTCGTCCTCGTCGGTGAGCTCGGCGCCGTACCAGGGGTCCTCGACCCGGCCGCGCTGCCACACCCCGATCCGTGCCGCCTCGACCAGCACCGCGGTGACCTCGGCCAGCCGCTCCGGGGTGAGCGTCTGCAGGACGGGCAGCTCCAGGCGCACGTGGGACAGCGGCGGGCGGTCCAGACCCGCCAGGCGGGCCAGCGCCGACTGGGTCTGGGAGAGGGTCCGGCCCCACGGTGCGTGGGGCGTGTGCATGCGCACCTCGTGGATGCGCAGGGTCTGCTGGGCCTGGCGCCATGCCTGCAGGGGGTCGTCGGGGAAGCCAGGCTCCGGTGTGTCGACCGCCGCCTCGAGCTGCTCGGCCAGCCGCGCCACGGCCGCCCGCGCCCGCCGCGGGTCCTCCGGCAGGTCCAGCACGATGTCGTGGAGCCCGACGTGGGCCAGCCTGCGGCGCATGGCGTCCAGCGCCGGGCGCTCCTCGCTGACCACCAGCGTGGTGTGCCCCTGCGCCAGGGCAGCGGCGACCATGTTGGTCACGGTCTGCGTGGCACCCGTGCCCGCAGGGGTGTCGATGACCAGGCTCGCCCCGCGCGCGACCTCGTCGACCACCACGCGCTGGTCGTGGTCGGCGTCGAGGACCGACAGCTCCTGGGCGGGGTCGTCGGCCCTGACCGGGTCGGGGGTCACTACCGGGGGTCGGACCTGGTCGCCGGCGAGGGCCGCCACCAGGTCGTGGGTCGCCAGCCGGGCAGGGTCCATCGACAGGTGCGCGACCAGCGGCAGCTTGGCCCAGGGGTAGGTGCTGATGACCATGTTGGGCCCGATGCTGAAGCCGGGCATGTCCTGGCAGAGGTACTCGAGCTCGTCGTAGACCGCCCGCGGGTCGAAGCCCCCTTCCATGGTGGAGAGGCGGGCCAGCTCGACCGGGTCGATGTCGATGCCCACCTCGCCCCGCAGGTAGTTGTCCAGCACCGGGTTGAAGACCACGTCGGCGTCGAGCTCGACCACGTAGTCACGGTGGCTCGCGTCGACCGGGTGGATGCGGCATCGCCGGAGCAGCACGGGGGCACGCGGCTGGGTCTTGCTACGGGGCAGGGTCCACGAGGCCAGGCCGACGGCGATGAACCCCGTGGTGAGGCCGTGCTCGCGGCGCATCTGCAGGGTCTTGCCGCGGATGGCGCCGACCGTGCGCAGCGCCTCGCCGAAGGCGACCTTCTCGCGCACCAGCTCGGACAGGCGCGTGGGACCGCCGGCGAGCAGCTTGGCCACTCCCCCGGGGTGGGCGACGGTGAGGTCGAAGGTGCCCAGGGGCAGCTCACGGTGCCAGAGCAGGGTGTTGCGGCCGCCGAGGTCGGCCAGATCCGCCCGCCACCGCTCCTGCGCCGCACGGACGACGTCGACGCGGGCAGCGGCTACGTCGACGGAAGGGTTCACCCGGTCAGGCTAACCAGTGACAGCCACGGATCCGCGCGCTGTGACGGTATGTCGGCGACCACCTGCGTGTCGCGGCTGTGACGTTGTCCTCACTGCCTCGCCGGCCCCGTGGCGGAGGGCTCAGTGCAACAGCCGGAAACGCAGACCACGCAGCGTCACCGAGCCCAGCGCGAGGGCCACCACGGCCGCCATGGCGCACAGCCAGCCGTAGCCGAGGTAGGCCACGACCACACCCGCGAGGGCGCCGCCGACCGCTGCCGACAGTCCCATGACGACGTCGGCGGCGCCCTGCACGGCGGAGCGGTCGTGCACCGGTGAGGCGGCCGCGACCTGCGCCGAGCCGGCGACCATGGTGCAGGACCAGCCGAGGCCGAGCAGGATCAGCCCGGCGGTGAGCGCCCAGGAGAAGCCGGCGACCGACAGGCCCGCGAGCAGGCAGGCCAGCAGCAGGATCACCACGCCGAGCAGCACCACCCGTGGTGAGCCCCAGCTGTCGGTGAGCTTGCCGGCCACCGGCGCGAGGCCGTACATGCCGAGGATGTGCATGGAGATCACGAAGCCGATGACCTCGATCTCGGCGTCGCCGTGCGCCATGTGCAGCGGCGTCATGACCATCACCGCGACCATGACGATGTGGCCCCCCGCCACGGCCAGCGTGCCGGCCAGCGCGTCCGGGGTGTGCCGGATGACGGTCAGCCCGTGCCGCACCGACCCGTGCTTGTGCGCCGGGTCGGCGGGCGCCTCGGCCTGGGCCAGGGCGCGCGCGGTCACCAGCGGGTCCGGGCGCAGGAACGCCGACAGCACGGCCATGGCGACCAGGAACCCGGCCCCGCTGATCACCCAGGCGCCGGCCAGCGGCGGGATCCCCAGGAAGCGGCCGACCGCGGCCCCGGGGCCCAGCAGGTTGGGCCCGAGCACGGAGCCGACGGTCGTGGCCCACACCACCAGGCTGAGCTGACGGCCCCGGTGGTCCGGCTGCGCCAGGTCGACCGCGGCATACCGGGCCTGGCTGTTGGCGGTGGTGGCCGCGCCGAACAGGAAGGTGCCTACGAGCAGCAGCACGAAGATCTCGGTGACCGTGGCAGCGATCGCCAGGAGCGCGCCCAGGGTGCCCAGACCGTATGCCGTGACGAGCCCGGCGCGGCGACCGCGTGCCGCCATCACGCGCGCAACGGGGATGGTGAGCAGCGCGCCCCCGAGCACCTGACCGGTCGTCGCCAGTCCCGACAGGGCGTCGTTGCCGCTGATGTCGGCCGCAATGATGGCCGCCACCGCGATGCCGCTGGCGACCCCGATGCCGCCCAGGGTCTGGCTGCCCATCAGCGTGCGGACCGTGCGGGCCTGGATGGCCGGCACCTGTGCAGCGGTGGGCAGTGCAGTGGTCACCTGAGCACTATTGCAGGCTCACCCACCGGGTCGTCAGGGAGCCAGTGCCGCACAGACCCTGGCGACCTCGTCGCCCGTCTGACGCCGGGGCTCGTGCACGACCTCGCCGGTGGTCAGGCTGACGTATAAGTCGCGTCGTCGATGGAGAGGATCAGGGTCACGTTGATGCTCCAGACGTACTCCCGCCCGGTGTCCTGTCGCTCGAAGGTGAGCAGCGTCGCGGGGCCGCCGAGGCCTGCCCAGTCGTCGTAGAAGCGCTCATCGACCACTTGTCCGGTTGCACCCGGAGCATCCGCCAGAACTGTCGCCGTGTCGGTGAGACCCGCGTGGTCCGATAGGCTCCCGCTCGGACGTGGCGGCGTGCGGTGGTCCTCCCTCCGAGACCCACCCGGCCGCGCCCACCATCCCCGCCCTCGTAGCTCAGGGGATAGAGCACCGCTCTCCTAAAGCGGGTGTCGCAGGTTCGAATCCTGCCGGGGGCACTTTGCATTTGTGCAGGTCAACGTGATGCCGATGCTCAGAGGCTGCCTCCCAGATCGATCCCCTGCCCCATCTTGGGACGTGTTTGGGACGTGAATGCCCGGTTCACCCTTTCGATCGCTGCCCGGTCGGCGTCGGTGCCCATCAGGTGCCCGTAGGTGTCGAGCGTCAGCTTGGTCGAGCTGTGGCCCAGCCACGAGGCGATGGTCTTGATGTCCACGCCGGCTGCGATCCACATGCTCGCCGCGGTATGCCGGAGGTCGTGCGGGCGTCGACCGCCGGCCGTCGCGTTCCAGTGCACGTCACGGCGCCAGTTCTGCGCATGCAGGTAACCGCCGTGCGGCGCCGGGAAGAGCAGATCGTCCGGCTCCCGGGAGACAGCCCGCGACTCGACGGCCGGGAGAGCCAGCGACAGCAGGGGGACGACACGGCTCCGGCCGCTCTTGGTGGTGGACCTCTCGATGACCTTGCCCGTCCGACCCGACTGCGGCAGCGACCTGGACACCACCAGGGCCGGGTAGGGCACGCGCGTCACGTCCCGGACCCGCAGCCCCCGCAGCTCCCCGAAGCGCAGTCCTGTCAGACCGAGAATCAGCGTGACGTCGGCCAGGTCGCCGGCGAGCTCTCGGTGCTCGTCCACCAGCGCGAGCAGCTCGTCCAGCGTGAAAGGACGCACCTCGGCGCCCGCGCTCGGCGCGTCCGGGCGGGGCATCCGCACAGCGGCGGCCGGGGAGTCCCGGATGACCCTCGCTCGCACCGCATAGTCGAAGAGGCCACGGAGGGTCGTCCGCACCCTCGCTGCGGTCCCGACCGAGCGGGAGGACGCAAGGTCGGCCAGGAACCGCTCGATCTGCAGCCGGTTCACCGATCCCGTCGACCGTTGGCCGAACACCGGGAGGATGTGGACCCGGAGGGCGCTCTCGTCCGACTCCCACGCCCGCACCGAGACCTGCCCCCGACGGACCTCCAGGAAGCCCTTGGCCACGTCGGCGACGCTGACCCTGCCGGCTGACGGGGAGACGAAGTCGCCCATGAGGATGAGCTGCTGCTGCTCCCGCTCCCACGCGACGGCGTCCCCGCGCCGCTCGAACGAGCGGGTGGCGACGATCCGACTTCGATGCCACACCCTGACGCGGTAGCGGCGTCCGCGTTTCTCGATCACTCCAGGACCTCTCGCTGAGCCTCCAGCCAGTCGTTGAGGTCCGACGGCTTGAAGAACACCCTGCGACCGACACGGATGGCCGGGGCGAACCGGCGTTGGAGGCGGAGGTAGTTGAGAGTGTTCGGCGAGATGTGGCACCACCGGGCCGCCTCCTCGATGGTGAGCAGTTCGATGGGGCTGATGGTCTGAGACATGGCGTTGAGGTTCCTTTCACTCGTGGTCAGCTTCTTCTGCTGTAGTCCCCAAAGCGTCGAGATCCACCCCAGGGACTCACCTTCTTCCAATTCAGCCACTTCCGACCGTCCGACGATCGACCCCCGACCACGCTGTGGACAGACAGCCACGCACTTCGAGCCACTCGCTCACGCTCGACCTGGCCGCCCCAGCCCTCTCGCTGTCACACATCAGCCCGCTCTAGACGCACTTCTCGATGTGCGCGCCGCCGGCGCCGACTCAGCCGTGACCCCAGGGCCTGAGCAGACAGTCGACAGCCGCATGAGCACTACGGAGAAGGAACACACCCGGTGCACTCGGTCGCCGCGGTGAGACCCTGAGCGTTGACCGCCCGCTTTGGTGGGTGTGATGACGTTGCACAAGCTCGCCGCCGGCAGCGGGTACACGTACCTGACGAAGCAGGTCGCTGCCCACGACGCCACGGAGATGCGGCAGGTCGGGCTCGCTGCCTACTACGAGGAGAAGGGTGAGGCACCGGGCCGCTGGCTGGGCACTGGCCTGGCCGGCCTCGACCTCAACGTGGGGGACGTGGTGACCGAGGAGCAGATGAAGCTGCTGTTCGGGCAGGGCCGCCACCCCCGCTCCGACGAACCGGAGGCGGCTGCCCAAGGGTGGGATGGGTTGGGGCGGGCGTTCCCGACGTTCGGCGCCACGACCTTGCGGCAGGTGATCGCGCGGGCGTTCAGCGAGCACAACACCGGGCAGGGGCTGGTATGGAACCATCCGATCCCGGCGGAGGTCCGGGCGCGGATCCGCACCCAGGTCGCCCGGGAGGCGTTCGTGGACCGTCACGGCCGGGCGCCGGTGGACGAGGGCGAGCTGACGGGGTTCGTCGCGTCGGCGTCGCGGCCGGCGCAGGTCCCGGTCGCGGGGTTCGACCTGACGTTCTCGCCGGTGAAGTCGGTCTCGGCCCTGTGGGCCCTCGCCCCGGTTGACGTTGCCAAGCAGGTGGAGGCCGCGCATCAGGACGCGGTCCGCGCGACGTTGGCGATGCTCGAGGCGGAGGTGGCGTTCACGCGGGTCGGGAAGGGCGGGATCCGGCAGGTACCGGTGACCGGCCTGGTGGCGGCGGCGTTCGACCACCGCGACTCCCGCACCGGGGACCCGGACCTGCACACCCATGTGGTCGTGTCCAACAAGGTGCAGTCGTTGCCGCAGGAGGGCGGCCGGTGGTTGACGTTGGATGGGCGGATGCTGTTCAAGGCCAAGGTGATGGCCTCCGAGCACTACAACACCCACCTCGAAGCGAGCCTGGTCGACCGGCTCGGGGTCCGGTTCGTCGACCGGCCCGCCCCAGCCGGGCGCAGGCCGGTGCGGGAGATCGCCGGCCTGGACGCCGGGCTGCTCGCGGTGTGGTCCAGCCGCCGGCATGCCATCGAGCTGCGCCAGCGCGAGCTGGTCGCGGTGTTCCGGGCCGAGCACCACCGTGCCCCGACCGCCGTCGAGGCGTTGGCGTTGGCGCAACAGGCGAACCTGGAGACCCGCCCGGCCAAGCACGAACCCCGCAGCGAAGCCGAGCAACGGCGCGAGTGGTGGGCGCAGGCCAGCGCCATGTACGCCAGGGGCGGGCGCGGTGGGGACGTGGCCGTCGCCAAGCTCATCGCCGCGGCGGTGGGGACGCACCAGGGACGCAACCGGGAAGGCGGTGGGGACGGGAGTATCGCCGCAGGTCAGCGGGTGGGGACGCTCCAGGGACGCGTCCGGGAGCGGCGGGGTGGGGACGTGCGCCCCCAGGTGGTCGCCGACCGGGTGCTGCAGGTGCTGGAGGGGTCGAGGGCGACGTGGCAGGTGTGGCACGTCCGTGCCGAGGCCCTGCGCCAGGCCCGCACCGCACAGGTACCCCTCGCCGAGCTCGACGACTATGTCCGAGAGGTCGAGAACGAAGTGCTGACCGGCCTGTCCGTGCCCGTAGGGGTACCACCGGAGCTGGGTGAGCCGGCGGTGCTGCGCCGCTCGGACGGGCAGTCCGCCCACACCGTGCACGGCAGCCAGGCCTACACCTCCCGGGCCATCCTGGCCGCCGAGGAAGAGCTGCTCGGCCTGGGGGTGCACCGTGACGGCCGGCAGGTGAGCCCCGGGGTGGTGGAGGCTGTCCTGGTCGGCCAAGCCGGCACCGGGATAACCCTGGACCGGTCCCAGACCGCCATGGTCCGCGACCTGGCCACCAGCGGGTGCCGCGTGCAGGTCGCCCTCGCCCCGGCCGGGGCCGGCAAGACCGCCGCCCTGCGTGTGCTCGCCCGGGCGTGGGAGGCCTCCGGTGGGCACGTGGTCGGGCTCGCACCCACGGCGGTCGCGGCTGACGAGCTCGGCCGCGCCACCGGGATCCCCGCCGACACCCTTGCCAAGTTCCTCCACCAGACCACGCGCAACGCCACAGACGCTGCTAGCGATGGGCACCCGAACGTGGGGCCGGGGACGTTGGTGGTCATCGACGAGGCCGGGATGGCTGGGACCCGTGACCTCGCCGCGGTGGTCCGGCATGTGGTCGACGCCGGTGGGAGTGTGCGGCTGGTCGGGGACGACCAGCAGCTCAGTGCTGTCGCCGCCGGCGGGGTCTTTCGAGACCTGGCCGAGCAGGGTCACGCGCACGGCACCACGGCCACGTTGACCGAGCTGCACCGGTTCTCCGACCCCGCCGAAGGAGCCGCCACCCTCGCGGTCCGGGACGGTGACCCCACCGCGTTGGACCACTACCTCGACCACGGCCGGGTCCACACCGGCGACGTGGGCACCGCGACCGACACGGCGTACGCCGCGTGGAAGGCCGACCAGCAGGCCGGGCTGTCCAGCCTGCTGCTGGCCGCGACGCGCGACTCCGTGCGCGAGCTGAATCAGCGCGCCCGGCAGGACCGTCTCGACACCACCGGCCAGCCGCCTGGACGTGAGATCGTCCTGGCGGACGGCACTCGGGCCAGCGCCGGCGACACCGTGATCACCAGACGCAACGAGCGCGCCCTGCGGACCGGGGACGGGTCCTGGGTCAAGAACGGCGACCGGTGGCACCTCGTGGACGTCCACCGCGACGGGGCTGTCACGGTCGAACGCCACGACCACAGCACACACGCAGGTGCTGCCCGTCGGCTCACCCTGCCCGCCGGGTACGTGGCCGCGCACGTGCAGCTGGGGTATGCCAGCACGATCCACGGCGCCCAGGGAGCCACTGTCGACACCACCCACACCGTGCTCACCGGGGCTGAGACCCGTCAGGGCCTGTATGTCGCCGTGTCCCGCGGCCGGCAGACCAATGACCTGTACCTCGGCGCGCCCGCGCCAACGCTGGACGGCGTTGGCCCCGAGGTCCATGACGCAACCGCTGACCCGCGGGAGCTGCTCACGGACATCCTGGCCCGGGACGGCCGGGCACAGTCCGCCACGACCGTCGAGCGGGGCGACGCCGCACGGGACCTGCGGCAGGCGGCGCTGGCCTACCAAGACGCCCTTCCCGTCCTGGCCCAGCAGCACCTCGGGGCCGAGCGGATGGCCGCGCTGGACGACGCGTTGGACCGGTGGATCCCCGGCCTGACGCAGCAACCGGGCTACCCGCACCTGCGGGGACAGCTGGCGCTGCACTGGGTCGACGGGACCCACCCGGAGACCGTGGTCGAGCAGGCCACATGGTACCGCGGCACCCAGGCCCTGACCGAGGCCGAGGACCCTGCCGCCGCCCTTGCCTGGCGCATCGCCGGCACCTGCCCAACGTCGCACCGGGACGCACCCCTGCCCTGGCTACCCGACATCCCACCCGCCCTACGACAGGACACGGCGACGAGCGACTATCTCGACCGGCTCACCCAGCAGGTCGAACAGCTCGTGCAACGGGTCGCCGGCGAGGCCCAGCATGCAGGCGCCGCGGCCCGCGCGCCCTGGCAACGGGCACTGCCCCCGGACGTCGACGACCAGCTCATCGGCGACCTCGCCGTCTGGCGCGCCGCCCACGGCATCGCGCCGACCGAGCCCAACCCCACCGGTCCGCCCACGAAAGAACCCGACGCAGCCCGGCACCAGGCCCGACTCAACCGGCGACTCAGCGCACCGTCTTCGGTCTTCAGCAGGCAGACGGCAGACGCTGAGCGCGAGAAGCTACGAATCAGTCAGCGACAAGCTGAGCGCGACCGGCTCCGTGAACGTCCCTCACACGACGTATCCGGCCCTTCGCGGTGACCGGAGTCGGTCAGCGCTGACCCCCCGCAACACCGTGGTCGATACATCGCGGACAGGCCGAGGTGCGCGCACTCATCAGGGATATGTAGGTGCTGGGCCCGCGCCGAGGGTCGTGACAGACCGGATCTGCCGAGGTGCGTGCACTCATCAGGGATATATACGGTGATCGGCACGCGCCGAGGGTCGTGACAGACCGGATCTGCCGAGAGTCGGACGTTCGGCGCAGGCCGCGGACCGCCCGCGTCCGGATACCTGGTCACGACCCTCCACGCGGTCGGACACACCGCGCTCCGCTGCCCGAGAACAAGGCGCAGCCGCGTTGGCGGCGAATCCGCACTCGCCGCCGGCGGGTCTTGTACTGTTTCACGGACGATCGTATCCGCGACGATGCAGGGGACTTGGTCATGGGAGCTCAAGACGACGCGCTGGAACGTCTGGTTTATGCCATGGAGGAGGAACCCGACCGCGAGTTCTCCTTCGTCTTGGGATCCGGCATGAGTAACGGTCGTGTACCTGGAGTAGCAGGCATGACCGAGCTGTTTTGCGCCGAGATGGGGCAATCGGAACAGTACGACGAATTGATCGACAGACTAGGGCCAGCAGGCGCATATCAGGAAGCTGCTCGATTACTGACGAGACGACGCGGCCCCCGAGCCTTAGCAAGAGTAATCAAGCGGGCCACCCTCTTGGCGGCCCCTGGGTACGAAGACACTGAAAAGATCGCTCAGGTCCCAGTCAGTGCGTGGGAAGTGCCGAAAGGCCTTACAGCGTTTGCGAGTGTATTGAAGAACATTCACCCCTCAAGGCGACTCGTCGTGTACACGACCAATTTCGATCCCTTGATCGAGGTCGCCTTGAAACGAAGGGGAGTGGATACCTTTTCACTGGCCGTCGGAGGTGACCGCTCCATCAACCCGCGCCAGGTGCATGGAGCCCTACCTGTCGTGCATCTTCATGGTTTCTGCGAGGACAGTGCCACGCTAAACACGATACTCGAACTGGGCGCAGCCCGGGAAGAGCTTGAAGAGGCTATCCTGTCAAGCATCCGCGACACAATGACGTGGGTAATGGGCTATGGTGGATGGGAGGACAGCTTTATGCGCGCGTTCCGCACCCTCGTGCAGGGCACCTCCCTCGAGCTATTGCAGGCCGAGATTGCTTGGGTCACCCATGGGCAGCAGAGTGCCGACATAGAATCCGCCGGACTTCAGGGGGTCTTTGGACGCGTAGGAATCACGGAGTACATAAACGTTGATGCCACTAAAATGCTCACGGAGGCGAGCGTGCGCACAGAGTCCGCCCCTGTGCCCGATCAATTGCCCCAAGGATGGCAGGTTTTCTCCCCGGCCTTCGAATCGACAGATATGGCGGATGTCGTCGCACTGACGGAGGGGAGAAGCGTTGACGAAAACGCCGTCGCGTCAGCACCCCTTCTTTCGCACACCTTACGCCTGTTGGACGCGGCTAGAGATGAACTATCACGCATCGATGGGGGCATTTCCTCCGTAATCGCCATGGGTCCCACAGGTGAGGGTAAGTCAATTGGACTACTGCAAGCGGGTAGGAAATTGATGCTGGAAGACCAAACGCTCCGGATCTGGCGTATGCGACCAGGTGCGCCACCCCTAACCACAGAGGCGATCCTCGATGCTGCCGCCTCGGCAAAGGGGCGGTTGGTCTTGCTCATCGATGACGCCGATCTCATACTCGAAGAACTTGCAGACGCTGTCCAGGCCGCGCGACCTCGGATTGCAGGGAAACCTGGCGTTCTGATCCTCGCAAGCGCCCATCGCCACCATGATCACTTAACTAGCTTCAGAAGTGCGCTTGGTCGTCTGCGCGCACGGCAGATCGACTTCGAGGGCCTCGCCCGAACGGATGCGTACGATTTGGCCGAATTGTACCTCCGCAGCGGCGTATTGCCGTCTGCACACTCGGACCAGGGGAAAGAACATGTCGCGGAGGAAATCATCCAGGCAGCTGGCGTTGACATGCGTGATGCTTCGCTCTTTGGGGCCGTACTCCATTTGTGGTACGGCGAGGAACTTCTCGCGCGGTTAACTGATCTAATGGAGCGTCTGACTCGATTCTCAGTCCGCGGCGTGGGCCTCGATCAAGTCCTGATGGCAATTGCGCTTGCTCAAATAGCAAGTGACCGTCACGGGCGAGGGAGTGGCGGCCTAACCGTCCAGTCCCTTGCCGTCATGCTTGAAGTTGCCGAGGTTGATGTCCTCCCCATCGTCATCTCTCCGTTGGGTCGCGAGGCTGGCATCTCGCGTGTTGGCGATCGCATCTACTGCCGACACCCTGCGATCGCCGAGGCGTTGATTGCAGAGTCCGACCCTGTTGAAGGGGAGGCTGCTCTTGCCACTGCGCGGAACAGTGCTTTGGGGCTACTGGGCCGCGGTGCTGGCAGGCAGCTTGCCCATCGCGAACGGGACCGTGAGGTTTTGAGTGCTCTAAGCCCTTACCGCTCACTCGACCCAGAGGACGCCCAAGTGTGGGGGGCGGCCTATAGGGATGCAGCGACGGGACGCCTCGAAGCGAGAGTGACCTATCTTTGGATCTTGAGACAAAACCGGAAGCATGACTTCGCGACCAAGTACGCGGACGGTATTGAAACTCACGTTTCCGATTTTTCTGATTGGCGGAACACTTATCGCGGATTCCTGGTCGAGTGGTCGCTTTTGGAACTGGGCTCTTCGCGCCCTACCGAAGCATTGCGGCTTGCACTGCGTTCATGTAGTGACATGAGTGGAGTGCCGCTATACGCCGACCAGATTGTTTACAGCCTTGGAGCCGCTCAAAAAGCGGCCAGGGCTCTCCGCCTTCGTGGCGCTCCTGGCGCACTCGAGTTCGAAGAAATTGTCGGCGTACTAATTGACCGACTTCAGGGCGACGAGAAGGCGATTGTTGGCGGACAGCACGGCCCGGCTCGGTTGGTTGGTCGAATGAGGGCCCTCTCCAATGGGCTTGCGCAACCAGGCAAGCACCGCCTCCATTTCGTGGAGATGCTAAGGAGGCTGGGTGATGCCTAGAGTTCCGCAAGAGATAACCATACCGGTCCCAGAACCCGCCCTAGTTCTGATCTGATTGCTGAACAGCGGGCCTAGCCTGTCCGTACGATGTAAATGCGCGCTGCGCGAGTGTTTTTGGTTGTTGCCTCCACTCTACGCCTCTTGACGTTAATTGTCGCAGGGTCGAGGGTGGGCCCGCGAACCTTCGCGAAGCGCCTCGGGACCACTCTCATGCCGCCGACCGGTCCCGTTGAGGCCCATATACATGCCGTGTCAGTGTGGTCTGCCTGGGTCGACTGTTGGCCCACACCCTGCGACCAACGACGATCTCCATCGTGAGGCTTCTACGGACGTTGTTTGTCCCCGAGGATGACCGTATGAAGATCACCCGCACCGTCGTCGTCCTCGATGCCGCCGACATCGACGCGGTCAGCGCCTTCTGGGCTGGCCTGCTGGCCGGCACTGTCGAGAAGGACGATGGCTGGCACAGCATCATGGTCGACGGGCAGTGGCGCCTTGGAGTCCAGCACGCACCGAACCACACCCCTCCTGGGTGGCCGGACGGGACGCAGCAGCAGTTACACCTCGACCTGTGGGTAGAGGACCCACAGGCTGCCCACGAGCGCGCCATCGCGCTCGGAGCACAGCTGTTGAAGCCCGCTGAGGACACCGGGGAACCGGTCCGCTTCCAGGTCTACGCAGACCCGGCTGGCCACCCGTTCTGTCTCTGCTGGGTCACGTAACCACCCGCCCCTGCCGATGGGTCCAGCCGCGACCACCGCAACACAGCCCCCGGGGGGCACACCCACCGGTGACCGTCCTGCAAGAGTCGCCGCGGCAGCGAGCCCCAACCAGGCTCCGCCGCGCCCCGGACTGCACCTACTCTCATGCCGCACCTCGTGCGCGGGCCTGGGCGTGGGCGCAGTCGTGCGTAAGAGGGTGGCGTCACACTCGACGACATGGACTGTGTCTTCTGCGCCATCGTCAGGGGCGATCTGCCCTGCAGCCCCGTCTTCGAGAGCGAGCGAGTGCTTGCGTTCCTTGACATCGCACCCGCGACGCCAGGGCACTTGCTGGTCGTGCCGCGGGCGCACGCGACCGGACTGGCGGACGTCGACCCCGAGGACGCGTCACAGCTGATGGTCGTCGCGCAGGAGCTCGTCGGCGCGCTTCGTCGGTCAGCCGTCCCGACCGATGGCATCAACCTGTTGATGGCCGACGGCGAGGTGGCCGGCCAGGAGGTCTTCCACGTCCACCTGCACGTGGTGCCCCGGACCAGCGGCGATGGGTTTCAGATCAGTGCCGAGTTCTCCCATCCGGCCCGGGTGCAGTTAGACGCCACAGCGGCGCACATTCGCGCCGCGCTCTGATGTCCGCTCTTGCCGCGGGGAGGGCACGCGTGGATATCTGCGCGGGACCCAAACGGAAGCCGTCAAATCTCCCACGCGCAGCTGTCATCGCCGAACTCGGTGACCAGGACCGCGCGCAGGTGGTCGGCGGCAAGATGCCTGGGCCCGGCGCGAGTGGCGACCGTCAGCAAGGTGTAGGCATATGGGTCGTCCAGGGCTAGGTCCGGGGGGGGTGCGTTCTGCCACGGGACGGCGAGAATAGCGGACCGGCGCATGGTGGTTTGGGCGACAGTGCACGGGTAGAGGTCCCGCGCTGGTGCAGGGGAACACAGCGCGGGACCCTAGGCCGTCTAGCACCCCTCCTAGAGTGCGAAGGCCCCTACCCCCGACCCTCACGTTCCCACGTTGTAGGCCGTCCCGCCAGAGGGGTGCCCGCGCTGGTCGTCCCCTGCTGCACGCCAGCGCGCAGCCCGGGCAAGACTGGCGCCTCTGACGAGGCCTTGCCCACGCATCCGCACATCAGCGTGAGGCGTTCTACGCCAAGTGGTTCTGGGTGCCGTAGTCCCGTCGTCGTGAACCGTTCGGAAAATCGTGCCGCATCGTTGCCGGTCAGGAAGGATGCAGTCATGCCGAAGAAATCTGAGCCGAGTCAGCAACGGCGACGTCGGCCTGGGCGCGGAGGGCACGGCCAACGGTCGCACCACGGGCAGGAGCGCAGCCGGCTAGAGTCCACGGGCATGGGGCGTATCAAGGGCTACTACGAGTGGGACGACGACCAGCTCTCCCCTGGTCAGAAGAAGGAGGGGGGTCTTCACCAGAATCTCTTCGACAGCGGGGGGAAGCTCAAAGGAAGCGCCCGGTTCGTCCCCGACGATGGTGACGATGAGCCACTGATCATCACTGACACGGTCTACCTCCCCTCCGAAGAGCGCCTCAGCGATGACGACTACGCGGACAGGGTCGCTGTCGTGTTGCGCCTGATCGAGATCGGCGTGGAGCAGCTTCCAGCAGCATTGCAGTGGTGGGAGAGCACTGGCCGCCCGGCGATGAGGGACGCCAAGCAGGCGGCTCGGCGCTTTGGTCAGTCCCACCTCAAGAAACGGAAGAAGGCCGATACCGCGCATGACGTAGCTGTCCTGCCGGCCCACGAGCTGGCGGAGCCATCCGCCGCAGGGAGACCAAGCATGTCGCGCGCGGAGGCGCAGGCGCGATACCTCGCGGCCCTGGCCGCCCGGGCCTACAGCGACGGGCAGATCGACCTGCTGATGCGCAGTGACATCGCCGACATGAAGGGACTGCCAGAGCTCGAGGAGTCGATCAAGCAACTGCCCCACGACCAGGTCCGGGGCCTGCTTGAGCAGATGGTCAGAAATCCCGGGATGCTCGCAGATGACACGTTGGCCGACCTTGCCAGTCTTCTGAGTGGGCGGTCCCAACTCGCTCCAGCACCGCTCCCGCGCGACGCCCGGCGGTAGGCCATCCACGCTGTCTTGCCGTCCTCCGATTGAACGCGCGAGGGCGCGCACCTGGCAGCAGCACCTGACCGACACCAGCGTGCCGGAGGACCGTTTTGCTGACCTTAGGGCGGGAACGATTGGGCTGCTCGAACCCTTGGCTCACGACTGGGTGGAGACGATGAACCCAGGCACCCGAAGGAAGTCCGGCTGCTGCAAGCCGCCGACAGAAACCGCGAGGTCGAATCGCCCTCGCTCCTGAGACGGTTCCGACGCATCCGATTCTGCCGCGAGCAGTGACGAGAGTGAGCGTCCTAGTGCTGAGTCTGGGGGCGGGCGATCCGAGGTAGCCTCGGATCGTGTCGAGCAAGGCGGATCGGCGAGCTGCGAGAGAGACCGTCGCTGCCTACCACGAGGCCGAGTTGGCCCGATTGCTGCAACGGGTCGGTGAGGCCATCGACGCCTTCCGGTCGGGCCAACTGGACGCCTTCGAGGTCGACCAGGTCCTCTTCCAGTACTCGCGCGCTGCCAAGGAGTTGTGGAGGTTCTGCAACATTGGGTCGGTCGAGCTGACTGCGTCCCTGATCAAACGCAACGAGCCTTCGATCGTTTGGTGGGATCGTGGCGCACCCAAGGGGCGATGATCCCCACGTCGGAGCAGCCATCCGTGCATCCGACTTTGCCGGCAGGAGAGTGGCGACCGGTGTCCCGCCGGTGGTGGCCGACGCGGCGCCACCGGAATTCCGAGAGGCAAAGTTGGACTGTCGCCTGACGGAGGCGCCCTGGTTCGGAGATCCAGCTGCCGTGGTCGTCTTCCGCCATCACGCTTGGGAAGCCTGAGGACCGCTGGCCGCGTCCTCGGAGCCAGTGCCTTGGGGCCCTTAGGAACGGCTCGGCGCTCGACTACCCGTTGTGTCGCCCAGTGTTGTCGATCGCTAGGAAACCGACGTCGGGGTCTGGATCCGGCCCGGTCCAGTCCTTGATGCAGATCACCTCGTCCCCGTTCTTGTCGATCGTGTCAAAGAACCCTGGGTTGTCGGGGTTCACCAAGGTGGTGTTCTCGACCCACGGGCCGAAACACTCTCCACCAGCTGGAGGTACGGCCGCGGCAGCAACCGTTCCGACGGCGCTTAGGCCCAGCGCAATAGCCGCACCACACAGGACACGGGGAGCGCGGGGAAGACGCTTCATGACAACCTCCCTGATCGCACGAAGTACGTAACGGCCAGTGTTCTGCGGGCCTGCGGCGGCGTCAACCGGGACCGACTCAGACGCACGCCTCTGCCGCCTGTCGTGCTGGGGCCGGCTACCGGGTGATCCCGCTCTCGACCAATAGGGTGGTTTGATGCAGGGAGCGGAACTGGCGAAGATCATCGAGATGTTGCCGATCCATCAACCCGTAACGGACGCCTACCAAGCTGAGAACCCTTTGGGCACTCCCCGCCCCGGGAAGAGCTGGCGGAACCAGCGTGAGCACCTAGCTGGCTGGCTGCGAGAGCTCTCCGGACCCGGCGCCTACGGTCGAGAGTCGCGTAACTGGGACGCAAAGGCGGCCTACAACCATTTTCAGTGCGCCCCTGGCCTCCTGTGGCTCAGCGAAGCGCTGGGCGAGGAGCCTGACATCGTGAAGCAGGCGGTTCTCGAGGTCAAAGCCGCTCCACCGCGAGCCGCATCGCAATGCGCTGCAGTCCGACGCGTGATCCCGTGGAGCAGGATCGAGCAGCTGTTACGCCAGAGGTGAGCCGTGAACTACATCCTCCGATTCCTCTGCGGCTCATGCCTCAGCTAGGGCGCAACTCGGCCAGGTCGGACGCCACCAAGGCCCTGCTTGTGCCGGATGAGGCGGATCAGAGACTTGCCTCGCAAGATTGTCCCCGGGCCTGAGCGCGCCCGTACCGGCACGCGTGTGGGTAGGTGAAGGCTATGGTTGCGATCGAACGGGAGGAGCAACATGACGGAAGAAGCATGGAATGAGGCGCGCCTGATTCCGACGTCCGGTATCTCAGGAGCGGAGGAGCAGGAACGGAGGGCCACCTCTGCCCTGCTGGCGGTGATGTCGGCGGTTCCGGATTTCAGCCGAGCGATGCTGAAGCCGCTGGGGGTGCCAGCCGGGAAGGTCGAGGCGTATATCGAGGTTCCCTTCGACCTCAACGGGAAACGGGTCTACCCCGACGGTCTCATCCGGGTGTCCCGCGGCCAGAAGGTCTGGACTGCGCTGGTCGAGGTCAAGACGGGGAAGAACGCGCTGGCGAGTGAGCAGCTTGAGGCCTACCTGGACGTTGCCAAAGAGCACGGGTTCGACGCCTTGCTGACCATCAGCAACGAGATCCCGCCTACACCTACTCAGCATCCGACGAAGGTCGACAGGCGGAAGCTGCGCAAGGTCTCCATCCATCACTGGTCGTGGAGCCTGCTGCTGTCTACCGCGGTCGTTCAGAAGGAGCACCGAGGGGTCTCCGACCCAGAGCAGGCGTGGATCCTGGGGGAACTCATCAGGTATCTGGAGCATCCCCGCTCTGGCGCCATGGAGTTTGAGGACATGGGCGCGGACTGGGTGCCGGTCCGGCAGGCGGTCACGGCGAGCACGTTCCGTGCAAGCGATCAGGGCGGCCCGGACATCGTCGCTCGGTTCGATGCCCTGCTCAGGTACGCCGGCCTGCGCCTTGGTCGGCGTCTAGGGACTGACGTGACGCACCTGTTGAGCCGCCGTGAGCTTTCGGACCCTGCTCTGCGTCCTCAGACGCTCCTATCTTCGCTGGAGACGGACGGCGTGCTGATCGGGGCAATCCGTGTACCGGATGCCGTCGGTGCGATCACTATCACCGTCGACTTGCGAGCTGGTCAGGTCACTTGCCACACCGATATCGACGCACCCCGACAGGGACGCCCGCAGACCAGGGTGAACTGGTTGGTGCGTCAGCTGAAGAACGCTCCCGACGGTGTGCGGGTCGAGGCCTTCATGGCGAACACTCGCGGGCCGGGCACCACTGAACTCCTGGGCGCAGTGCGGGAGACCCCTGCTCTGCTGGTGGCAGACCCCAAGCGGGACATCAAGAGCTTCCGCGTGGCCCTGAGCGCCCCCATGGGAACCAAGCGCGCGCGTGGCCGCGGAGGGTTCATCGACTCGGTCCTCGACCTCACTGACACCTTCTACGCAGATGTACTGCAGCACTTGAAGGCATGGTCGGCGTCTCCCCCGAAACTCAGGGAGGAGACCCTGGAGACTCCCTCGCCAGCAGGACTAGCATCTGGCGGACTCTCCTCACAAGACGGACCAGCGGAAGCAGGGCTCGAGGATTCAAACCCTGCAGGAGAACGGCTCGAGGCCAGCGGCTAGCAACGGGATGGCCTCGGATCCTGGACCTCATCACGAGAGCCAGTGACTCGATCATGCGATGGCGTTGCGGCTTGACCAGGACGACCGGTATTGCCGCAACGAGGGCAGTAAAGCCGTGCCGAGCCTCCTCGAGCCTGACTCGCATCCTCGAGTGCGACCTGACCGCATGACAGGCGGTCAAGACCTTCTTGTCCTGCTGGCCTTCTCTCTTCTCTCCCGACCGTAGCCGTGCTCGAACAAGGCGTCCGCCAGGCTGTCATCGTGGTACTTGCCCATCATGCCCCGGCCCTTCCGCATCAACCCAAGGACGGTGCGCCGCGCCCCCTCAGCCACGTCATCATCCCGCAACAGTCTCCGCAGGTCTCCCCAACCTCTGAATGGGATGGTGTCGAGGGGGCCCGTGGTCCGGTACTCGTTCCGGGTCGCGCGTGGCCCGCCAGCGCCCAGAGCCACGTTCACGAAGCCCCGGGCAACCCAGCGCCCTAACCTGTCCCGGTCCTCCGTCAGAACCAAGGTCTCGACGTTGTTGACCGAGATGGCGGACAACCGACGGTGACGACTCGAACGGTTCGTCTGTGGCATAGCTGTGACTGTCCAAAACCGACTCTCCGTCTCATGAGGCCATGGCACTGCCACCATTAAGTAATCCCACAACGCCCGCCGAATCGCCTCATAGTCGGGGCGATCAGCCAACTGCTGCCATCGCGTACTGACAGTCTGCTGCCGCTGCCGAGCCGAGTGGACCCTCGCTTTCAGGTCATACTCCCGTGTGGCCGCCCCGACGAGCCACTGTTCCTGCTCTATTCTCTCGACCACGACGTCAAGCGTGCTGTCCCCCATGGGCAGACCGACCAACGCGATATTGCGTAGCGGACGCTGCTCACGCTCAAGCCTTTGAATGGTGAGGCGTTCCATCTCGTCCAAGGAAGGTCGCTTCACCGACGAGAACTCAACATCCACTATGTCGGCCCCCCATCGCCGGCGGTGGGTACCAAAACGCGTCAGAAAATCCGACGCTTGGCCAACGTAGGCCGAGCCATCAGCAAAGTGCAGGACGTAGATGCCGCAACGAGATCCCGTGAGTGGCAGGATAGCGGACAACGACACCTCAGGCGGACACCGGTATCGTGCGAAGTGCAACTCGGGTCGTTTCGCTTCGATGACGCCCCTCCAGTGTGTGATGCGCGTGTGCTGATCTTTCCAGACTGAAGAGGAACTCTGGCCAGCAACACGCAGGCGTTGCCCACGCGCAGAAGGCAATCATGATGGCCTCGGCGCCTGGGCAACGCCATATCCACCCAAGTGCCAGGCCCCGGAGCGCCGATGGGCACCTACAACGACCACTTCCGATCCATAGGGCATCGACAGCAGCGGTTCTCTCAGGAGCCTCGACCAGGCGCTGAACGGATGAGCGTGTCGTCGGAAAATGCGAGCGTAGAAGCCATTTATGGGAACCGCGAGTCCAGCCTGATCCCTGGATCGCCAGGACGGTCGCCAAGCGCAGGACTCTGCCGCGCTCAGATCGCCGTTTGCACGGAGACCCAGTCGCTCACCGTCCGACGACGATGATGTGAAAGCGGGTGTCATGACGGTGGCGGTTCTGCACGTGCCTGCCAGTCAGCGCGGTTGAGCCGGTACTGCCGGAACGAGGTGCTGCCATAGGTCACCTCGCCATCTGGTCGGAAACCGACCCGGGTCAGGGCCCGTGTGGCGTTGCGCGTGAACGGCAGCGCGATGGTGACTGCGTCGAACGCGAAGTCGGTGAAACCGCGTTCGAGCATCAGCGGATACAGCCTTGTGCCCAGGCCCCAGTCGGCGTGGTGAAGGACGAGGGCGAAGTCGGCAGCGCCGTCCTCGCGCTGGAACCCGCCCCAGCCCACCAGCCGTCCGTCTACCGTGATGGCCCACGGCCCGTAACCGGCGTCATCCCATTGAGCGTCCTTGTCACGCACCCAGGCGGCCACCTGTTCCACCGAGAGCGGTCCCGTCGCCAGCGGGAGGTGACGGTGGCTGCGGACATCGTTCAGCAACGCGGCGACGGCCTCGAGCGGCACCTCGGTGAGCCGAACCAAGGCAATACCGTCGTCGGTCATGTCTGGATGGTGCGCACCGCTGGGCAGCGGCGTCAACCGGTTAAGCACGCACTCCTTCTCTTGCCACGTCTCGGGTGCCGGTTGACCTCTGTGCACCCAGCGACCTCCGTCCCTTATCCGGTGGCCCCCGCTTGTCCTCCTGTGCGACGTTGGTCGGCGTGATGCACGAGGGGCAGGTTCAGGTGCCGGTCCTTGCGCTACGACGAGCCATCGCCAACCAGTTCCCGGACCTGGCCGATCAGCCTGTCCAGGTGGTGTCATCGGCCGGGACCGTCATCGCACCCTTCCGCGTGGGTCAGGAACTGGTGGCGCGGCTGCCGCTGGTCCCTGTCACGGACCGCGCCTACCACGACCGCCTTCACGAAGAGGGCCGGTACGCCCGGGCACTGGCGAGCGTTGTGCCGGTGTCAGTGTCCCAGCTGGTCGGGGTAGGCAGGCCCTTCGCCGGATATCAAGGGGCGTGGTCAGTCTGGACCTGGCTTCCCGGCCGCTCGCTGGACCACATCCTGCTCGACGCATCCGGGTCAGTTGACATGGCGCACCTGGCTGAGGACCTGGCGCAGCTCCTGCAGTCGATCCGCCAGCTCCCGTGGGACCGGTCTGGGTGGAGCGACAACGGACGCGGGGGCCGTCCGCTCGCCGACTCCGAATGGGTGCGCACCTCGATCCAGCGGAGCGCGCACCTGATCGACCGTGACGCGGCCACGTCAGTGTGGGAGAGGGCCCTGGCCGCACCGGCCCACGACGGTCCGCCGGTACGTATCCACGGTGACCCGATGCCAGGGAACCTCCTCCTGCGCGAGGGACGACTCAGCGGCCTGATCGACGTGTCCGAACCGGTCGTGGGTGACCCCGCCTCAGACCTGCAGCCGGCCTGGAACGTCTTCGACGAACCCCACGGCAGGCGGTTTCGTCAGGCAATGGGCATGGATGAGGCCGCATCGCAAAGGGGGCGTGGATGGGCGTTCGAGATGGCCATCGGCGGCCTGCACTACTACGAGGACTCCAACCCCACGATCTTCCAACTCGCCCGGCGGACCCTTGATGCACTACTGCGTTCAGCGTGAGCACCACGTGCCCCAGTGCGGGCGCCCAGTCGAGAAGCGCACTGTTCTGCTGCGGCGCCGGTGACGCCCGAATGTGGATGGAGGAGGAGCTCGGCACCAGGATCAACGGCAACCGCAGCGAGGAGGCGGTGCCCACCGGTGCCGACGAGATCGCCGTCGCCTGCCCGTTCTGCCGGGTGATGCTGTCCGACGCCCTGACGTCCCAGCAGGCCGCCGGCTCCGCACCCCAGAACGTCGAGGTCGTGGACGTCGCGCGGATGCTGCTGGCCGCCGTCCGGCGCGGAGCCCCCGCCTGACCCCGCCTCCCCCACCCCTTGCGTGGCGGAGTGCACTTTGCGTGCCGGAGTACTCGCTGGAGTGCACTTCAGCACGCAAGGCGGACTCCGGCACGCACGGCGGCGGCGCTGGAAAAATCTTGGATAAGATCCGGGCCTGGCTGTCGATCCGGTGGCAGGGTGTTCGTCGTCGCTAATGACGGAGCCGGACAGGCCGGCCCGCGACCCAGTGCAGGAGACAGTTCCATGACCAAGTACGCAATCCTCATCTACGACGACCCGACCGTCTACGAGAACATGTCGCCCGAGGCGTGGGGCGCGCTGGTCGACGCGCACAGCACGTTCACCAAGCAGGTCTTCGAGCTCGGTGGGTCCCTGGCGGGCGGGGAGGCGCTCGCGCCCACGATGACGGCCACCACGATTAAGGGTGGCGGCACGGTGACGGACGGCCCATTCGTCGAGACCAAGGAGGCCCTCGGCGGCTTCTACGTCGTCGAGGCGCGCGACCTCGACCACGCCGTCGAGATCGCCAAGCTGTGCCCGGCCCCCGGCGGCGGCGTCGAGGTTCGCCCGGTCGTGGATCCGACGATGAACCCGTTCTGATCGCTCCCAGCGACGAGCCGACCGCGTCCGTCATGCAGGCGGACGCGGTCGCTGCCGCGCTGGCGCAGGCCCACCGCTCCGAGTGGGCCTTCGTGCTGTCCGCCACGGTGCGCGTCGCGGGCGACCTGGACGTCGCGGAGGAGTGCGTGCAGGAGGCGTACGTCAGCGCGCTGCAGGCCTGGACCCGGGACGGCGTCCCGGAGCGGCCCGGCGCGTGGCTGACCACGGCGGCGCGGAACAAGGCGCGGGACCGGTTGCGTCGCGAGGTCACCCTCCGGCGCAAGCTCCCGCTGCTCGTGGAGCCGGCGACCGTCGATCCGCACGACCCGGCCGACCTGGACTGGCCCGACGCCGCGGTGCCGGACGACCGGCTCCGGCTGGTGTTCACCTGCTGCCACCCCACCCTCGCCCCCGAGGCCCGCGTCGCCCTCACCCTGCGCCTGGTCTGCGGCGTTCCCACGCCCGACGTTGCCCGGGCCTTCCTGGTGTCCGAGCCGACGATGGCGGCACGGATCACCCGGGCCAAGAAGAAGATCTCCGAAGCGCGGATCCCCTACCGGGTCCCGAGCCGGGCGGAGCTGCCCGAGCGCCTGGACAGCGTGCTCACCGCCGTCCACCTGCTCTTCAGCACCGGCCACACGGCCGGCGAGGGGGACGCGCTCGTCCGTGCGGAGCTCTGCGACCGGGCCCTGTACCTCGCGCGCACCCTCGCCGCGCTGCTCCCCGAGCAGGCCGAGACCCGCGGCCTGCTGGGCCTGCTGCTCCTCACCGACGCGCGCCGGGCCACCCGGACCGACGAGCAGGGTCAGCTGCTCCTGCTCGCCGACCAGGACCGGACGCGCTGGGACCAGCGCGCGATTCTGGAGGGGCTCACAGTGACGGCCGGGGCGCTGGCCTCCGGCCCACCGGGGCGGCTCACCCTGCAGGCGGCGATCGCCGGCGTGCACGCGATGGCACCGTCCCTCGAGCAGACCGACTGGCCGCGCGTCGTGCACCTCTACGACCGGCTGCTCGCGGTGTGGAACACCCCGGTGGTCGCGCTCAACCGGGCCGCCGCCGTGGCGTTCGCCGACGGTCCGGCCGCCGCCCTGCCGCTCCTCGACGAGCTGGCGACCGATCCCCGGCTCGCCGACTACCCCTACCTTCCCGCCACCCGCGCCGACCTGCTGCGCCGCCTCGGCGACGCCGCCGGCGCGGCTCAGTCGTACCGGCGCGCGATGGAGCTCACGGCGAACGCCGCGGAGCGCGCCTTCCTAGAGCAGCGCCTGGCCGAGGTCAGCCGCGCCGCCGGCGCCGAGCCCCCGCCCGGCTGAAAACGGCGGGCTTTGAAAGTCATGGGCGACCGCAGGAGGTAGTCCGCACAAGCATCCGGATCTGCCGCACCGCGGACGTTCAGGTTTCAAACCTGCTGTTGACGGCGTCCTCGGTGTGAACGAGGCGCTCTGGCAGCTGGGTTCCGCGACCGGGCTGTCGGCGGCCCGTGGAGATGGCGCCACCTCCACAGGCCCAGGGCGAGACCGTCCCGGGCCCTTCCACACGACGGACAGACCGTCGCGGTAGACCAGGCCGCCCGCCGGCCCGGGGCCCCAGCTGGACTCGAACCCGCGCTACCGGACTGAGAATCCGACGTCGTGGGCCGCGAGACGATGGGGCAAGCATGAGTCGAACGGTCACGGCCTGACGTAGACCTTGGCCCGGTGCAACAGCATCGCGATCCCCCACCAGAGCACCAGGCTCAGGACGACGAAGCCGGCCCCTGGCCCGCCCGGGAGGGGCACCCACTCTCCCAGCCGCTGCGCGATCGACGGGTCACCGTTGCGGATCAGCAGCACCGCAAGCAGGTGTGAGCCGAAGTAGACCAGCAACGACTGCCGACCGAGGGCGACCAACGGCCAGGTCGCGCGGTCCCGCGCCCGGACCCCTCGCTCCCGCATCAGGACGTCGAAGGTGACATAGGCGACCAGGAGGATGACCAACCCCAGGGCTCCGGCGAGCAGCGAGAAGCTGGGTGTCCAGAGCCGCTTGAAGGGCTCCACCACCGTGGCCAGTGCGGCGCCTGCTGCGGCGCAGTAGACGGTCCAGACGGCCAGCCGCACCACCCCTACCCGCGGCGAGCCGCGCCGGGCGTCCAGCACGAGGTGTCCGGCGGTGGTTCCCGCGGCGGCGGTGAGGAACGCACCGGCGATCGCCACCACTCCTTCGGGGTCGTGTCCGAGACGGCCCTGGGCGTACATGTGCTCCCCGAGGAGACGGCCGTCGATCCACCGCGACGGGTTGCACTCCGGCGTGAGCAGGGAGCCGGGACACTGCTGCTCCGCCCAGAGGTAGGCCAGGGTGCTGACCAGGACCGTGACCACGGTGATCACCGCCCACCCACGCGAGGTGCGAGTCACCTGGTGCAGCGCCGCCGCGACCAGGACCAGGACCGCGTACAGCTGCAGCACGCCGGTCAAGCGCAGGGTCGAGAGCTGGTAGTGGTCGCCGTGCACCGCGGTATAGAGCACTCCCACCGACAGCAGCACGAGCACTCGCCGGACGGTCACCGTGGTCGGCGTCGGACTGCGGTAGGCGAAGGCCAGCCCGACTCCGGACAGGGTCACGAAGAGCGGAAAGATCAAGTCGTAGGGGGTCACCCCGAACCAGGCAGGGTGGCGCATCCAGGGCGCTACCGGCGGCAACGCTGAGGCGGTGGTCACGGAGGCAATGAGGAAGAGTCCGCGCGCCACGTCCAGCGACATGATCCGGGGACGGGCGGGTGCACTTGGGGCACTTGTCGTCACGGGGCGAACACCTCGTAGGACTGCACGCGCGAGAAGAAGACCTCGGTGCTTTGCAACGGCAGCTCCCCCACCCGCCAGACGTCGGGGAAGGCGAGCCAGCCGTAAATGCGCTGGTGACTGCCCAGGCGACGGGCACTGTCGGCGTCGCCGGGACCCAGCTCCATGAAGGCGTCGTAGACCTTGGGCGGTAACGCGCGGTGCTCGTTCGCTGCCGGGTCGTAGGGGTGGGTCACCAGGAAGGCACCCTCCGTGGCGCGCGGAGCCAGTGCCCTGGCGGCTTCATGGGTGGCCCGGTGGTCATCGTGCGCGTAACCGTAACCCTGCTCCCCGTCGGGACAGAGCGCCGGCTGGGCACAGTCCTTTGAGCCGGTCGCGTCGGCGCCGACATAGGCGGAGGAGGTGATCCGGGTCAGCGGCAGGTCCGGCAGCTCGGTCCCGGCCAGCGCGAGCACATGGTCGACCGCCTCGCGCACCGACTCGGGGGTGAGCTGTGTGTCGCCCAGGTCGAGAGCGATGACGGTGACCCCGCTGCCGCGCACCACTGTCGCCGAGTCTCCTCCAACAGTGGTGGTGACCTCCTGCGCGTCGGTGAGGTCCATCGACGGCGTGTGTTCGGAGGCCTCTCGAAGCGACTCCTGGAACGCGTTCCACCGTGCCTGCCGACAGGCTGGGGTGTCCCGCCCCGTAGTGGGATCCGGAGTGGGGTGCTCCTCGCCGAGCTCGGCCTGCAGATGGCGCTGGAGTCCTTCTGCTGTGCAGCGGATGGTCTGCTCTCCCTGGGTGAGCAGCACCAGTACGGGGTACAGGTCGGAGCCCTCCGCGAGCGAGGTCCACCCGGACAGTTCGTCGTCTGCGTGTGGCACGAGATACAGGTGCAGTCCTTCAGCGCGGTCTTCGGTCACCACCTGCGTTGAGTGCACCTCGGGCACCACCCTGGACAACGCGAACTCCTGGACTGTCTGGGCCGGCCGCAGCAGGAAGCTGGTCGTGACCGTGACCACGACCAGCGCCATCGCCAGGGCCGCGGCCACTACCCACCAGGCCGGGCCTCGACGGGGAGCACGGCGGGCGGAAGGCATGGGTTCGAGCCTAAGTGTCCTCGGCCGTCGCCCTGGTGACCTCCCAAGGCGTGGCGCTCCCCAGGCAGGTCTGGTCTCTTCGCGCCTCGCGGATCGCGTGGCGGACGGCCGCTCTCACCACCAAATAGAGGATGAAGGTTGTGATGATCACCTGCAGGAGCAGGAGGAGCGTTTCAGGCCCGGAGATGTTCAGGCGTGTGGACGCTACCTGCCGGCCGAGTCGCCCGCAGAAGTGTCCCCTGTGTCGGTTGTCTTCACCCCGACCAGCACGAGCAAGACCCACGCCTCAAGGCGGGCTTTGACGAGGCTATCCGACCCATCCGCTATTGCCGCGGATCTACCGGTTGCTGCTCAGGAGTCATGCCCAGCACGGGGCCCGGATCCCGTGCTCGAGCTGATGGGCCGCCTCGATCTCTCGAGCGCGGCGCAACGAGGGCCGCTGGCACTGGCAAGCCCTACTCGTAGTGAGTCCACATCCGCAGCACGTGGACAACGCGCTCTTCCGGGAGCACCTCGTAGACGAGTCGGTGCTGAATATTGATCCGCCGCGAGTAACAGCCGGCGAGGTCACCCACTAGCTTCTCGTAGCGCGGGGGCGTGGCGAACGGGTCCTCGGCCAGGATGTCCAGGAGGTCCTGCGTCTTCTTCTTCAGGCCTGACGACGCTATCTTCTTGGCATCCTTCTGGGCCTGGCACGAGTAGACCAGGGCCCAGGATGTATCGCTCACCAGTCGAGTTCGGTGGACCCAGACTCAACACCCTCGGCTCGGGCCTGACGGATTGACTCGGACAGGCCAGGGACCGACTCCAGGAACAGGGTCTCCTGGATCGCTCGCCAATCGTCCTCTCCGATCAGCACAGCGTTGCCCCGCTGACCAGTGATGGTCAGCGGCTCAGACTCCTGGTTCACCTGGTCGATCAGCCGGTACAGATTCGCTCGGGCCGTCGTCGCGCTCACAGCGGTCATATCACCCACCTCCACAGCAACCGTACGCTATCCCGTACGGATCAACAAGAGCCCCGCTTGCATGCCTCGGCCGACGGTCCATGAGGCACGGCACCAGCAGCCGACGTGTGGGACGTCAGTGGGACGTCACCACCTTGAGAGGCCCACTACGTCCCAGTGTCGACCACATGCTCTAGGCCTTTGACCAGGCAAGACTCGGCGTGGCGCTCGTCGCGTCCCTCCCCAGGTCGCTCTCCTAAAGCGGGTGTCGCAGGTTCGAATCCTGCCGGGGGCACGTTGTGTCTGTGCAGGTCAGACGCAGCCGCCTCCCCGCCGTCGGTCACTATCGGGCTGAGCCTGGCACGGACTGGTGCCTGGATGGTGCCCGAAGCGGCGCGGTTGATCCGCTCGATGTCGGCCCGCTCGGCGTCGGTGCCCCTAAGGTGCCCGTAAGTGTCCAGCGTCAGTTTCGTGGGGCTGTGGCCGAGCCAGACGGCGATGGTCTTGATGTCCACCCCGGTGGCGATCCACAGGATGTGTGGCAGTAGAAGCTGTGGGTGGACCGGTTCCATCCGTGCTGTCCGACCGTTCGGCGGTCGAGGTGTCACCGCGTGTGCTGGGCGCGGCTATGGGCTGGTCACGGACCAGCGTCGCGGCCCACGAGTCTGGCTGCGGAACCGTGTACGGTGAGGCGGGCGAGGTGCGCGGGCAGGCGGTTCGTGTCACGATCCGGAGATGATAGGGAAGCACGCCCAGTCCTCTTCTCCACTGGATGAGCCGCCGGTCGAGCTTGCGGGGAAGCCGTTCTTCGCCGAGACCGTGACGTTGCTGAGGGCCGTTCGTGACCACGACTTCGACACGTTGGCACGGCTGTGCGATGACGACTTCGGGATCGTCGACATCGCGCCTGATGGGTCCGGTGTGCCTATTCGGACACGTGCGGAGTGGGAGGCATGGTTTCGGGACTCGCTGTTCCCCAGGCTGGAGCAGATGGGGGCCTCTACCGACAGCGAGATCACTGGCTATGAGGCGCTGCGCAACGGCGATCTCGGCTATGGCGTGCTTGATTTTCGCCAGACCCTGACCGTGGCCGGGCTGACGGCCACGTTCGACTGCATTGCCACGCTGATCTGGAAGCAGACCCCGGCAGGGTGGAAGGAGTCTCGCTGGCACTGCTCGGTCATTTCGTCAGATGTGCCTGCGGCTCTTCAGGCAGCGACGTAGATCACGGTCACGGCAGACCGAGACAGAACGCATCGATCCAGATGTTGTTCAACAAGTGATTCCGGGTGTGCGCCCAGGCAGAACAAGTCTAGGCATATGACGGCGACTCGTGGTCGCGTCGTGACTTGGTGATGGGCCTGGACCTTGAGCGCGACCAGACGTCACCGCTTTGCTGATCCAGGACTGCACGTCAAGCAGGCGCCAGGCGCACCGCATCGCCTCGCATCACGTGAGGGTCCCGCCCCTGGCTGCTGTTGGGAGTGTGATCAGGTACAGGTACCGCACACCAAGGACTACGCGTGTGACCTCACCGGGAACGTCCTCGTCCTCAACCTGGTCCGGGCGTCGATAGTGAACGCCAGGCGTCGACGCGCCCCCCGCGACGGACACTGGGCTGTCATCCCCACTGGCCTCCATATCGAGCCCGCCCGCGTCGGCAACGAAACCGCGCAGACCGCCACCGGTCGGGCACGCGGAGCGAAGATCACTCGTACGACATCGCCGATGTGCTGCCATGGCAGTGAGCGCCGTCCCGCTTGAGCTACGACGCCGTGAGGTTGACCCCAGATGTGCGCTCCTAGGGCTCGGGGAACACAGAACCTTGCACGCGGCAGACATCCCAGGTTCTGGTTCTGTCAAGCGGCGGTGTTGAGGTGGTGCTGCCCGGCGGTGTATTCGTCGTAGAAGGTGCGGCGTCGTAGGCAAGCTCGCCGACGCAAACCTCGACACACAGACCATGGCGAACGACACCGACTCAGCCACCCTCCGTGAGCTCCTCCCGCACCGCTGGCCGACGGACTGACGCCTTCCTGCCTGCCGCCGAAGGGTCGTGCCGCTGAGCGCGCACATCGAATGGGCTGAGGACGTCTCACGGTGCGTGGCTACCGGCAACCATCCTTCTCGGGCGGCGGATTGGTCGCGTCGCCGCCCTCGTCGAACAGACGTAACAGCAGGGGTCGGTTCTTCGCTGGCCAGATGAGCTCGCGGAACTGGTCGACAGGCCCGACCGGCCATCTATGCGCAATGCTCAGGACCGCTGGGTCCTGGATCAGCGGGAGGAGCAGGTCCGGGATGTCGGCCCAGGCGACCTTGAAGGGTCGGTCCCACAGCTGCACGACCTTCGTCGTCACCGGAGGGGTCAGGCACAGCGCGTCGTGCATGCGGGCCAGCTTCCCGTACGCCGCCATCAGGGCAGCTTCGCGGTCCTGCCAGGTCTGCGCGCGGACGACATCCCACAACACGGGCGTCAGCTCCGAGCCACACGCAAGGCGGGAGAAGGCCGTTCCGAACCACTTCGAGTACGGCGCGTACTGCCGTTCCATCAGGAAGGCTAGCCGCATGAGGTCGCTGACAAGACGCGACCCGATTACCGATGAGCCCAGCTCGTCGCCCGCGGCTCCTGCTCTGCCTACCAGGTTCATCTCCGGGTGGACGCGCCACCAACCAGCGACCAGCAGGTACAGCCAGACGTCGTGGGGGTAGTAGGCCAGACGGTCCCGTGCTGCCTGCAGGCCCACCTCGTCGTGGAAGACGGCCCCCGAGGTGAGCATGCGCAGCACGTCCTCCGGCATTGTCAGCCAGTCGCGCACTTCGATGTCACGGTCGATGTCCAGCTCCAGCTGTTGCCGGACGTAACCGGGGACGGTGTGGACCTCGTAGCCGATCCGGTGGCCGGCGAAGGTCGGTGGTAGATCCCGCCGCAGCGCCGCACGGACCTCGACGCCATAGCGCGGCTCGTCCCCCTCGTCGAGAAAGACCAGGACCCGCGGCTTCCAGTCGTGGTCGGTCGACATCTCGTCGTCGAAACCGAGCACCTCCGACCCCCGGCCGAGCAGCGCCGCCGAGTGCCGCAGGTCAGCGAACTCGGCGCTCAGAACCGGCTGCACGACATCGTCGTACAACCGCCGGCTCAGCTCGGCCCCCGGAACGAACGTCGGCATGCCATCAGCCTCCTCCCAGGAACCCAGTGTGGACCCAGGCACCAGCTCGGTCGAACCATCAGACGGGCCGAGCCGCGACCGTAAGGACGGTCGCGAGCATCCGCAACGGTCGGTAGTTTCGCTCCATGACCGGGTTCCCCCAGCTGCTCCACACCGTCCTGGACACGCCGGACGTCCGAGCGCTGGCAGAGTTCTACCGCCAGCTCCTCGGCCTTCGGTACCGGCCCGGTGACGAACCGCCGAGAGACAGCACGCCTGACGCTGCCGACTGGCTGGTGCTGACCGATGCGCAGGGCAACCGCCAGCTGGCCTTCCAGCACGTCGACCACCTGAAGCGAACGACATGGCCCATGCCCGACGTGCCGATGCAGATGCATCTGGACCTCACTGTCCCCGACCGGGAAGCGCTCGAAGAACAACATCTGCGGGCGCTGGACCTGGGCGCTCAGCTCCTCTTCCATCGCACGGAAGACTTGGACGAGCCGCTGTACGTCTACGCCGATCCGGCAGGACATCCGTTCTGTATCTTCGTCGCCTGAGGGGCACCGCTTGCCCGTGTGACAGTGGTGCGCCCCTGCCGGCGGACCTTGCCCCAGCCGGTCGTTGCGCATGCGTCGCGCGTTCCCTGTTCGCCTCCTGCCGGTGGGGACCAGTGGCCGAGTGCGCTTCTGGGCAGACTGCTCCGTCACCCCCCGGCCATCCCGGGCCCGAGCACCGCCGCCGCCTCCCCGTGGTCGAGCGTGGCCGGCGTCTGCTCCAGGCCGCGCTGGTTGCCGCCGTGCTCGCGGGTGTCGACGAGGCCGTCGAAGCCCGGTCGTCGATCGTCGTCGGGTCCGGGGGCACGAGGTAGGAGTGGGCCGGCATGATCGGGGTGCGGATCGCACCGGTGGTCGCGTCAGGCAGGTTGCCTCCGTGCACGGCCCAGGTCTCGCCGGCCAGGCTGTCGTAGTCGTGCTTGTCGGGACGGGTGCGCTGCTGCGCGGCGGTTCATGGTCCTGAGCACGCCGCTGTCCTGCTCGACTGATGCCCTATGCCCTACGGAGCGGGCTCCTCGGGGGCGGGCTCCTGTGGTGCGTCCTCCTGAGGCGCCTGCTCCTGCGGCGCCTCCTGCTGCGGAGCCTGCTCGTCCGGCACATCCTCCGGCGCGTCCTCGGGCGCCTGCTCCTGCGGCACGTCACCCTCCTGGACGTCGCCCGGCAGAGGCACATCGAGCTCCACGTCGGGCGACTCCTCCCCCGTGCCGCTCCAGCCAGGGATCGAGGTCCCGACACTCGTGTTGCTCGTGCCGCCCGTGTAGGTGGACACCGCGCGCCCGGTCGAGAGCTCGAAGGCCACGATGACGACCATCGTCATCGCGAAGAGCGCAGCACTGAGAGCGACGATCCGCTTCCAGGGCAGGCCCTGCAGCAGCTGCCCGACGGGCCTCTTCGCGTCCGGTCGGTCGGTGTGGTCCACGTCCTCGGCGTGCGGGTGGTCCTCGGCCTGTGCGCCTGCCCCTACCCGGGCCGGCACCAGCTCGCGCTCGCGGCCGGTGCGCCGAGCCGCGAAGGCCTGCGCTGCGACGCGGTCCTTGGTCATCGCCAGGTAGTGCGAGTAGACGGCGCCCCCCACCGTGATGCACAGGCTGCCCAGCGCGGCACCCAGCAGGGTGCCGGCCGCGCCGAGACTGGACAGGAGCACGGCCGAAGACACGGCGCCCAAGGCGCCACCTGCGGAATTGACCCAGTTGATCTGAAGACGCGTCGGCTCACTCACTGTGTCCACTATCCGCCCCTTCGCGTCGCCACCCAAACTGACGCGCCCACACCCGGCCTAGAGGTGACCGACCTCACCGTGATCGGCTCCGGACGCTGCGCTCCCCCGTCATCCAGGTCCCGCTCGTCGCACAGGAGCTCCGCGTGGGGCGGGACGGTGCTGTGGCTGCGCTCGCCGGTCTGACGCCATCCCAGCCTCTCGTAGAACCCGCGGCCACGACGGTTGTCGGTGAACACCCGCAGCCACGCCCGCCGGCTCCCGCGCGCTCGCATGCGGTCGAGCACGGCGGCATGTGCGTCCTGAGCGACTCCCGTGCCCCACTCCTCGACAGCGATCCCGAAGTGAGGGAGCTCGTCCTCGCGCACCGCGCCCGGCTCCTGGACCTCGAGCACGTCGGGAACACCCGCAGTCTCCATGTCACGCAGGCGAACGCGACCACCCGGTTCCGACCGCCTCACAGCCTACGGGCGCACAGGCACCGTCACGCGCTGCCTGGCACGACCGGAGAAGGCCGAGCTCCCCTGCGCCCGCACGTGGGCGAACGCGTCGATGACCCGTCCCCTCACGGATGGACCGGTGTGGTGGAAGGACCCTGCGTCGTAGCCTTGTCGGATGACCGAGAGGGTGACCATCCGGCCACTGGCAGCCACGGACGACCCTCTGCTGGCCGCCGCCACCCTGGACAACCTGAACTGGTCAGAGCAGCGCTTCACGATGCACGACGTGAGGGAGCGGTCCCACTTCCGTCACTACACGCAGGTCGTGGACACAAGAGGTGACTTCGGCGTCGTCGCCGAGCACGAAGGTCAGCCCCTCGGAGTGGCATGGGCACTCTTCCTCCCCGCCGATGACCCCGGCTACGGCTTCGTCGACGAGTCCACCCCCGAGATCAGCCTGTGGGTGAGGGAGGGCTTCCGCGGGCAAGGGGTGGGCAGGGCCCTCCTCCAGGCGTTGCAGCAGGAGGCGAAGGACCGGGGCGTCGCCCGTCTCAGCCTCTCGGTCGAGACCGGGAACGACGCCGAGCGCCTGTACGCGACCGAGGGGTTCAGGCCAGTCAGCGGGCATGAGGAGGACGGGGTCATGGTGTGGGCACCCTGAAGGAGCCGAACCACCCGCGGACGCCGGTCCCCTGGTATGCCGTCACCGCCCTGAGCCGGGTGGTGCAGACAGCGATGCGCGCACGGAACTCGGACGAGCCGGCCGCACGCACGCGCACCTCGGTCGTCCGGCGCGCGCGTGTGACCACCGACATCCGGTACGGGGACCTCCATCCCAACAGCTACCTCGACGTGTACCGGGCGGACGCGGCGGCGTCGCGGAGCCGGCCCACTGTCGTCGTCGTCCACGGGGGCGGGTTCATCGCCGGCCGCAAGTCCGAGAAGGACCCGCACGCCGGCGCGGACAGCGCGTCCTTCGCGCTCGGCCACGGCCCTGTGCTGGATGCCGGCTACAACGTCGTCTGTATCGACTACGGCCTGGCGCCCCACGTGCCGTACCCGACACCGGTCATCCAGCTGGGGCAGGCGGTCACCTTCCTGTGCGAGCACGCGACCGAGATCGGTCTGGACATGGGGCGAGTGATCCTGTCGGGGCTCAGCGCCGGCGGCCAGGTCGTGGGCCAGTACGCGAACGTCCAGACGAACCCCGGCTACGCCACACGCCTGGGGCTCCGGCCGACGCTCGACCCGGGCCACCTCGCAGCGGTCATGTTCGACAGCACGCCGTTCGACCTCCGCCCGGGCGCCCGGACGCAGACACCCTCCTGGCGCAACGACCTGCTCTTCGGTCTGTCCCTGCGCACCTACTTCGGCCTCGACCCCGCACGCATCGTCGAGGCGAGCGTCACCGACCACGTCACCGCGGCCTTCCCGGCCGCGTTCATCACCGACGGCAACTCCGGCACCTTCCCCCACCAGGCCAGCGCTCTCGCGACTCGTCTGGCCGAGCTGGGAGTCCGACACGAGCTGGTCCTCTACCCGCGGTCAGACGCCGAGCTCGGCCACGGTTTCATGGCCCAGCCATCCGCGTGGACGGACGACTACAACCGCCGCAAGCTGACGTTCCTCGCCGAGGTGGCACGGCTGGACACCTTCTGAGGGCACCACCGCCGCCCGGGCCCGGTCCGTTGGGTGTGGGGAAGGGACGCCACGGTGCGAGGCCGGGGTCCGGCCTACCGCACCATGCGCACCTCGACGAGCCCGTCGAGCTCGTGGTCGGCCTGCTCGGTGCCGTCGGACGTGAAGCCGTTCTTCTCGTAGAAACGTCGGGCTCGTGCGTTGTCCTTCGCCACCCACAGCTGCGCAGGTCGCCCGCTCAGGCACTGCTCGAGGAGCGCGTGGGCGACCCCGCGGCCATACCAGGGTGCCAGCACGTAGAGCGCATACAGCTGCTCCTCGCGCGCCGGCGGGTGGTCGCCGTGCCTGACAGCCCGTCCTCGCAGAGCAAACCCGACGAGACGACCTTCATGGCGGGCGACGCGGACCCGGTCTCCCGCGTCCTCCTGGGCAAGCAGACGTGACCACATCAGCAGTCGCCCGCTGCGGGCGGAGTCGTCGTAGAAGCGCTCCGGCAGAAGCTCCCCGTAGGCCTCCCGCCACGCCTGGACATGGACCGAGGCCAGTTGCTCTGCGTCATCGACGTCCGGCCCCGTCACCTGCCAGTCCACAGCCCCCATGGTGCATGCTCCCACCTCGATCGTGCTGGCGCGCCCGCTGTGCCGGAGCCCGCACTGGCGTAGCGTGCGCGCATCGGCTGGACGCGTAGTCCGTTGATGCGGGGGCTGGCCTTGGCGGCGTCGCTCGCCCTCGTCGTCGTCTCCTGGGACGAACGGGGCGCCTGGTTCTGGGTGGGCGTGGCTCTGGTCGTCCTCAACGTGGGCGGGTTCCTGGCAGGCAGGGTCCGAGCCGACGAAGCCGACCGGCCCACTGCGTCGCGGGTGTCCGGCGACCTCCCCCCCGACGCCGAAGGCGACGGGCAGTCGCATCGCCTGGATGAGCTGCTGTCCTTGCCGGGCGTGACCGCTGCCTTCGCGGCCGGGCCCCCGCTGTGGCGGCAGGTGAGCCACCTCGATGACACCCGCTTCGAGCCGACGACCGCACAGGAGCTGGCGGCCTACATCTGGCTCGAGTATGACGATGGGTGGGCGATCGGCCGCGACCGCACAGGAGCTGGCGGCCTACATCTGGCTCGAGTATGACGATGGGTGGGCGATCGGCCTCGGCGACGAGGTCCAGCCCTACCTCGATCTCGACATCGACGAGGAGGACGACCCGGTGGTCGCCGTCCTGAGGAACCATCCGGCGGTCGAGGACGCCTTCCATGCCGATCGCGAGGTCTACATGGTCGAGCAGCGCCGCCCCTCAGCACCGAAGAGTTCGCCGAGCTCGCCGCCCGAGCGCTGGTCGCACACCACGTGCACGCAGCAGCGCGCATCTAGGTGTGCGACGACCGACGAGTCAGGCCGGCGGGAAGGTGGTCGCGACCCGCTGATGGATCTCGGCAGCGGGTGCCGCGTGCAGAGGACCCTCCGCGCTGAGGAGCGACGCCAGCTTCCTGGGCCAGAGCACATGCACACCACCGGTGCGGAACGCACCACCGATGACAGGCCAGTCCGCTGCCACGAAGCACAGGACCCCATGCACCGGCACCTCGTCCTCAGCCAGGACCGCCTGCACAAGGCCGACCTGCGTGAGCACCCCGTCGACGAGCGTGCTGCAGTCCCGGCTGCCGACCATCAGCTTCTCGGTGCGTGGCAGGGATCCGCCGGTCGTGCAGCACCCCTACCGATGCCGATGCCAGGCTGTCCAGCCGTCGGCCAAGACGCGCTTCGCCGACGCGCCGGCAGAGCCCTGGGCACCGGGCGCAACGACCCCGTCCGGGACACCCACATCCTCCCCTCTGTGCGGGGCCGCCTGGCCGGGGCACCGTACGCAGCGCACCGTCTTGCTGGTCCGCTCGTACACGCCCCGCGTCCCGGCCCCCAGCGCGACACCACACACGGCGCATGTGCCGGCGTAGCGCAGCCTCATCTCCTGGCCGCCGGAGGCAGCTTCCCCGTCAGGCTCCGTCCTCATGCGGGATGAGACTACGTGCCGCTCATCCCGGCTGCTGGGCCCTCCTGGGCGACCTCCTGCACCACTTCGTTGCGACGCAGGAGCCCGGGCACGAAGGGTGGGTCGTAGCGCGCCCACCTCGGCGAACCCACCGGCGTCAGGCCGGCGGCCCTGACCGCGGCGTCGAGCTCCTTGCGGTGCTGCTCGAACGAGGCCCGGGTCCACCGACCGCGGTACCGACGCGCGGCGCACAGCACCGCCGGGCGCTCGTGGAGCTGCACCTCGGGGCTCGTCGGGACCGGCGCACTGTCCAGCGTGAACGAGGAGGGGAGGACGAACGCCACCGCATACTCGCCGTCGCCGGTCTCGCGCTGGTCGAGCGGCTCCGTCATCGGGATCCTCTGGTGCTCCTGCTGGAGGACGGGCGCCGTCATGGCGACCTTGGTGGCCGAGCGGTTCTGACCGCTGATGTAGCCGAGCAGCGTCCGGAAGGCAGCGTTCCCGGCATCCTCGAACGGCGCCCGGACCACGACCTCCGCCACGAGGTGCGGCGCATAGCGCCGCAGCTCGAACCCCGCATAGGCCTGCACGACGTCGTAGGCCTGCTTCTCCGTCACCTCACGAAGGCTACGCGCTGCCGTCGCGCCCGTGGGCGCCGCGGGGTTGCCATCGGTCAGGGCGTCGATGTGCCGATGATGCTGTTCTTCCTGCTCGTGTCCGCCCCCGACCGACCGGGTCGTGGGACGATGGTCGGACAGGGCATCGACGTGTGGCGGTGAGCGCAGTGCGGGCATCGGCGGGTGGGTCGTCGGAGGGCGCGGCACGTCCGGGGGTGCGGTACGGCCGGGAGTCGCTGGAGCACGCACGGCTGGTCAACCTCAGCGATGCCGTGTTCGCGATCGCCATGACGTTGCTCGCGTTCAAGGTCGACGCGCCCGAGGGTGTGACGACCTTCGCCGACCTCGCACCCGTCCTGCCGCAGGCGCTCGCCTTCCTCCTGAGCTTCGCCATCGTCGCCAACTTCTGGTGGCACCACCACCGGCTGCTCGCGCGCATCGAGGAGGTCGACCCGGGCTTCGTCCTCCTCAACCTCGCCCTCCTGGGGGCTGTCGCCCTCGTGCCCTTCCCGACCGAGCTCATCGGCCGCGACCCGGGCGAGGTGGCCCCGGCGGTGGTCTACCTCGCCCTGATGCTGGTCATCACCGGGCTGATCGTGCTCATCGTGCACCACGCCGAGCGCGCGCGCCTGTGGCGGCACGACATGGGCGAGCACGAGCGGCGGGGGCACGTCGTGGGGTGGGGCGCCATGCTGGGGCTGACGGCCCTGGCGCTGGTCGTCGCGCTGTGGTGGCCTCTGCTGGGGCTGGCGTTCCTGCTGCTCACCGGTCCCGTCGACGCACTGGCGCGCCGGCGCACAGGCGCACCTCGACCGGCCAGGCCCGCGGCTCCCCAGGACTGAGCACAGGTCAGGCGTCCCGTCTGCGCAGCAGCAGCGCGGCGGCGGCCAGGGCGAGCACGACATACGCCATGAACACCGCATAGCCCGTCCAGGGTGACAGCGCGACCGGTGCGCCGGCCAGGGCCGTCGTCACCTCCGGGGTCGCGATGCGCTCACCGGCGGTGGAGGGCAGGTACGGGTACATGCGGGTGAACCAGTCGGAGGTCATCATCAGCAGCTGCACCAGCGTGGAGAGCATGAGCAGGATGCCCAGCGTCGCGGTGATCGCTCCCGCGGTGTGCCGCAGCAGCGCGCCGATGCCCAGCCCGAGCAGGCCCACCCCGGCGAGGTAGAGCCCGGTGCCCCAGAAGAGACGCTGCACCTGGGGGTCCGACAGGTCGGCCGCTGCGGCGCTTCCCAGGAGGGGGTAGCTCACCAGGAACGACAGGGCCACGCCGACGACCCCGAGCACGAACGACAGCGCGGCGATGAGCACAGCCTTGGCCGCGAGCACCGGGACCCGTCGCGGCACGGCGGCGAGGGTGGACCGGATCCGCCCGGTGGAGTGCTCCCCGGTGACGACCAGGGTGCCGAGCACGGCGACGACGACCTGCGCGAAGCTGTACCCCAGACCGATGGCCATGGTGCCGTCCGGCGCAGTGCCGCTGTCGGGCGGCGCGACGGTCGCAGCGACGGCCATCAGACTCGCGATGAGCACCATCGCGACCAGGGTCGCCAGCACGGTCCAGTAGGTCGACCGCAGGCTCCAGAGCTCGATCCACTCCGCGTGCAGCACACGCGGGAAGGTCACCGGCGCCGTCACGAGGGTGCGCGCCGGCGCCGGCGCCCGGGTCACCTCCGCGTGCGACGTCATGACCGTGACTCCTGGAGGGACTGCTCGGAGCGGTACTCCACCTCGCTGTGCGTCAGCGAGAGATAGGCGTCCTCCAGCGACCCGCCCAGCGGAGTGAGCTCGTGCAGCGGCACGCCGGACGCCGCAGCGGCCTCCCCGATCTCCGCGCTGGTCATCCCGCACACCTCCAGCGCACCCGGGCCCACCGGCACCACCTCTGCCCTGCCGGCGGTGAGCAGGTCGACCAGCTCGCCGGCCCTGGGCGAGAGCACCCGCACCCGGTCGTCCTGGGTGCTGCGCACGATCTCCTCCACCGGCCCTGCGGCGATGATCCGCCCCCGACCGATCACGAGCAGCTCGTCGGCCGTCTGGGCCATCTCGCTCATCAGGTGCGAGGAGATGAAGACGGTCCGGCCCTCACGCGCCAGGTGACGCACCATGGTCCGCACCCACTTCACACCCTCCGGGTCCAGACCGTTGACCGGCTCGTCGAGGATCAGCGTGCGCGGGTCGCCCAGCACCGCGGCCGCGATGCCCAGGCGCTGCCCCATCCCCAGCGAGAAACCACCGACCCGCCGGCGGGACACGCTCTGCAGCCCGGTCAGCTCGATGACCTCCTCGACGCGACGCCGAGGGATGCCGTGGGTCGCGGCCAGGGCGCGCAGGTGCTGGTAGGCGCTCCGCCCCGGGTGCACGGCCCGCCCGTCCAGGAGCGCACCGACCTCACCCAGCGGGGACCGGTGCTGCGCGTACGGTCTGCCGTCCACCGTGACCGAGCCCGACGTCGGGTGGTCCAGGCCGACGATCATCCGCATGGTGGTGGACTTGCCCGCACCGTTCGGGCCGAGGAACCCGGTGACCGACCCCGGTGAGACGGTGAAGGTGACCCCGTCGACCGCTGTCGTGTCGCCGTACCGCTTCGTCAGCTCGTGAGCCTCGATCACGCGGCTCTCCTTCCGGTGACGCCGCCTCCCGGACGCGTCCCGCCCCGGGCTCCGGCGCTGCCGAACCCCATTCTCCGCCGCGCCCCGGGTGTCGCGGTGGAGTCGAACGGCCCGAGCCCCGAGGACCTACGTCCTGCGTCCCCCGTCACCGCCAGGTGTCGCAGGGTCAGCCGGGGTCGGCCGTCACGGATGCCGTCAGCCGGGTGCGCACCGCGCTCGTGACCTGGCGTAGCGCCACGGTCGCCACCTCGCGCTCCTCGTCGGTGAGGTCACCGGTGGCCGCACCCACCATGGCAGCGAAGTCCGCGTGGATCGCAGCGACGGCACGATGGCCCTCGTCGGTCAGCTCGAGGCACAGGCTGCGTCGGTCGTCCGGGTGAGGCACCCGGTGCAGCAGGCCCGCAGTGACCAGGCGGGTGGAGATGCCGGTGATGGCGCCGTTGGTCACCGAGAGGTCGGCGGCCAGCTGCCGAGGCGTCAGGCTGCCGGACTCGGCGATGCGGAACAGGCTCCGCAGCTCGCTGGTGGACAGTCCGTGGTCGGCGGCGATGCGGCGGCGGTCCTCCTCCAGTGCCCGGAGCAGGTGGATGACGGCATCGGGCAGACCGGTCAGCAGGTGCCTGCGCCTGCACATCGCGGTCATAGGGGCCCTCCATCGGTCCGGGGACGCCGCATCCCACCGCCGGCTCACTGACCCCGCGATCGTACGACAGGGGGAAGATACTTCACTTATCATATGCTTTAATTAGTAAAGCACTACCGAGCTCCTGCCCACGCAACCCGCTGGCGGCTCGATGAACCGATGGAGGATCCCGTGATTCCCGACGTCCTGTCGCAGGGTCAGTACGACACCGTCTACAACTTCCTGTCGCTCGTGATCGCCTCACAGCTGTTCACGGCTGTGTTCCTGCTCATCTCGCTCCCGCGCATCCTGCCTCGCTACCGCCAGGCAATCACCGTCGCGATCGTCGTCTGCGGCATCGCGGCCTACCACTACTTCCGCATCTTCGACTCGTTCAAGGAAGCCTTCGTCACCGACGCGGTCGGCGGGGCCGGCGTCTACGTGCAGGCCGAAGGCGCGTCGTTCAACGAGGGCTACCGCTACGTCGACTGGCTGCTGACGGTGCCGCTGCTGCTCGTCGAGCTGATCGCGGTCCTGGCTCTGGCGCGCACACTGCAGTCGCGGCTGCTCGCCCGCCTCGTCCCGGCCGCGGTCCTCATGATCGCCCTCGGCTACCCCGGCGAGGTCAGCGACGACAACACCGTGCGGATCGTCTTCTTCGTCCTGTCGATGATCCCCTTCCTCTACATCCTTTACGTCCTCTTCGTCCAGCTCACCGCGTCGCTCGACCGCCAGCCGGAGGGCGTCCGCAGGTCACTGAGCAACCTGAGGTGGCTGCTGGTGCTCAGCTGGACGGTCTACCCCGTCGCCTACCTGCTGCCCATGCTCGACATCTCCGGGGGGGACGCGTGGGTCGGCAAGCAGATCGGCTACTCGGTCGCCGACATCGCGGCCAAGTGCGTCTACGCGCTCATCATCTACCGCGTCGCCCGGATCAAGTCCTTCGCCGACGACCCGGAGTTCGCCGGCGTCGAGTCCTCGCACGAGGACCTGGTCCCCGCGCACGACGACGTGGTCGTGCCCGCCCGCTCCAGTTAGAGGACGGTGCAGCCGGGGCTCTCAGGACACGTGGCCCTTCAGGATCTGGTGCCAGTAGAGCCCCGGCTGCAGGTAGCGGTCGAAGAAGAAGGTGCTCGCCCGGGGCCGTGCCAGGTCGGGGAACGGGACGCTCGGCTCCGGCTGCCCGGCACGGTCGAACTCGGCGAGCACCAGACGACGGCGCGACGTGGTCACCGGCGCCACGGTGTAGCCGTCGTAGTGGCGCAGCGGACGGCCCAGACGCGCTGCCGCGATGTTGTCGGCCACGACGGGCGCCTGCTTGCGCAGCGCACCACCGGAGGGCATGGCGTCCGCGTCGGCCACGTCGCCCAGGCCCCACACCCGGGGGTAGGCCAGGTGCTGCAGGGTCCGCGGGTCGACCGCCAGGAAGCCACCGTCGGCCGAGCCGGCCAGGCCACTGTCGGCGACCCACGACGGCGCGCGGTGCGGCGGCGTGAGATGCCAGGCGTCGTAATGCAGCCGTTCCTCGCCGGTGGGCGTCCGCAGGTGCAGCTCCCGCGTGTGGATGTCCACGGACTCGACCGTGGTGCCGGTGCGCACGTGCACCCCGTAGCGCTCCGCGGCCGCGCGCAGCTCCCGGTCGGCACGGGCGTGGTCGACCAGATGGTCCGCCTGGACGACGAGCTCGACCGTGACCGCCGGCAGCACCCCCTGCCGGCGCCAGTGGTCGGCCGCGGTGAAGAGCGGCTTGAGCCCCACCGGGGCGCAGGGCACCTGCCCGTCGGCGACGGAGAAGACCGCCGTGCCACGGGTCAGGGCCGACATCAGCGACCACGTCTTGGCAGCGAGCTCGGTGACGTAGTTGGTCGACGCATACGGCGTGGCGACCGCATCGCGTGAGCCGGGGACGGCCGCCCAGTCGACCTCCGAGCCCGGACAGACCACCAGGTCGGTGTAGCTCAGCTCCCCTCCCCCGGCGAGCCGCACACACGAGCCGTCGGCGTCCACCCCGGTGACGCGGTCGGCATACCAGCGGCAGCCGTCCGGGACGACGTCGGCCTGCGGCCTCTCGAGGTCCGCGAGCTCGGCCAGGCCCGAGCCCGCGTAGGACAGCAGAGGGCGGTAGCGGTGCACCGGCGAGGGCTCGACCAGGGCCAGGTCGCGGCACCCGTCCCGCAGCAGCCGGGCGGCCAGCGAGATGCCGGCGTTGCCGCCGCCGACGACGACCACGTCGTGGTGCTGGGTGCTCATGGCTCCCCCTCCGGGATCGGGACCTGGCTGCACCCCACGGTATGCCGCAGCGTCCGGCCGGCGCAGCGCGGGGACACCGGCGTGCTGTGACGCCGGTCCTACGACGACCCGCCACGTGAGCTCTAGAGTGACGTCATGGGACGCCTGCTGAGGGTCCTGCTCCTGACCTGCCTGGTCCTGCTGACCGGCGGACCCCTCGCGGCTGCGGTGACCCCGGCCCCCGACGGCGAGGTCGAGCTGGTGCTCTTCTGGGGTGACGGCTGCCCGCACTGCGCGGTGGAGAAGGCGTGGCTGGAGCAGGCCGTCCAGGACCACCCCGGGCTGGTGGTCACCGACTACGAGGTCTGGTACGACGAGGCCAACCGCGACCTCCTGGTGCGCACCGCTGCCGAGCGAGGCTTCGAGGCCACCGGGGTCCCGGTGACGCTCGTCGGCGACCGGCACTGGGTCGGCTGGTCCGACGCGATGCAGGCTCAGGTCGAGGCGGAGGTCGAGGCCAGGCTGGCCGGTGCCGCCCAGCGTGCGGCCACACCGAGCAGCGGGCAGGTCTCCACGGTCAGCGTGCCCCTCGTCGGCGAGGTCACCGTCGGCGCCGACTCGCTCGTGCTGTCCACCCTCGTCATCGGCTTCGTCGACGGCGTCAACCCCTGCTCGCTGTGGGTCATCACCGTGCTGCTCGCGATCGTCGTGCGCACCGGCAGCCGTCGCCGCGTCATGCTGGTCGGGCTGACCTTCCTCACCGTGACCGCAGCGATGTACGCGCTCTTCATGGCCGGCATCTACACCGCGATGGGGGTGCTCTCCCACCTCGGTGCCGTGCAGGTCGTCGTGGCCCTCGTCGCCGGCGTGTTCGGGCTGGTCAGCATCAAGGACTACTTCGCCTTGAAGCAGGGCATCTCCTTCAGCATCCCCGACTCCGCCAAGCCTGGCATCTACCACCGGATGCGCTCTGCGGCCGGGCAGTCGGCGCTGGTGCCCGCACTGGCCGCCACGGTCGCCCTGGCGGTCGGCGTCTCCCTGCTGGAGACCCCGTGCACCGCCGGCTTCCCCGTGCTGTGGACCGGCCTGCTGGAGGCCAACGGTGTGAGCACCGCACAGGCCGCCGGCCTGTTCGCGCTCTACATGGCGCCCTTCCTGCTCGACGAGCTCGTCATCTTCGCGGTGGCCGTCGTCACGCTGCGGGCCACGAAGATGCAGGAGCGGCACGGACGTCTGCTCAAGCTCGTCGCCGGCACCATGATGCTCGCCCTCGCCATCACCGTGCTCGTCAGCCCCGAGGCGATGAGCAGCCCCCTGGTCGCCCTCACCGTCTTCGCTGCAGCCTTCGCGGTGGCGGCGCTCGTGCACGCCGTGACGCTGGCCGTCTCCGGCGGCGGCACCTCCGCACCGACACCACGCGCTCCCGGCACCGCGACCCGGCCGAAGGCCGGCGCACGCTGAGGGACGGGGCCTGCGTGGCCCCGGCCCTCAACACCCGCACCTACCTCTCCGACCTCGTCCTCACCACCCGGCCCGCCTGCACCGCCGGGTCACCCGGGTAGGTGACACCCTTGGACTGGGACCACCTGCAAGACCGCGGCCTGCAGGTTCGGCTGCAGGCTGGTGACCGCCGGTGACGGCGTGAAGGTGACGGTGAACGAGATGTCGTCCGACCCGGCCTCGACCTTGCTGCCGTAGGCGCCCTGGGTGAAGCTGCCCAGCTTGATGAAGCCGAGGAGCGTGAGGTTGCCGGTGACCGTCTCCGACCAGCTCTGCGTGCACGTCGAGAAGGCGGCGTGCTCGTAGGTGATCGTGACGGTCGGGTAGTTGGACACCAGCAGGTTGGTCAGCAGGCCGAAGCCGCCGCCGTCCTCGACGGAGCCCATCGCGTAGGGCGGGGTGTTGAGGAAGGTGAAGCCGGTGACGTCCTGCCCCTCGTCGGCGCAGGCCTGTGCGATGGGGTCGGCGGAGAAGAAGCCCTGGCTGGTCCCCTGCTGCCACGCCGCGGGTGCCATCGACACCAGCGAGTAGCCGGGGTAGGTGATCTCGACCGAGCAGTCGGTGCTCGTGCCCGAGGCCTTGGACATGTCATAGGTCGCACCGGCCTCCACGCCGAAGGTCAGCACCTCACCCACCTCGAAGCCGGCGTGCCCCGCGAGGTCGACGCTGAGGCTGTCGCCCGAGGACGACGACGTCGACATCGCGATGCTGATGGCTCGTGAGGTGTTCTGCAGGTCGTTGCTGATCGAGGCGAGTGGCGTGGTGACCGCCCAGCCGACGTTGACGTCGGTGCTGACCGCCCCCGTCACCGGGTCGAAGGTCTGCATGCCACCGTTGCCCTGGCCCGGTGCCGTGGTGTTGCCGTGAGCTGCGCCAGGGTCCAGGCGCGCCGTTCTGCACCTGGTCGGACAGCCCGCTGACCGGCTGCATGAGGTCGAGGTAGGTCGCCACGTCGGTGATGACCTGGTCGGCACCCATCGGAGCCTTGGGCAGCAGGGCCTTGAGGGTGCGGGCCGAGGCCATCTGCGAGTAGCTCACCGGGGTGACGGCACCACTCCACACCGAGCCCAGGACGTGGCCGATCACGTAGTCCTGCTTGGTCGAGACCCCCGCGGCGCTCATCTGGGCATCGGTGATCGTCCCGTAGGTGGTCTGGTAGTCGCTCACGATGGTGCCGGGCTGCACGCTGGCGTTGGACCGCGCCTGGTTGAGCCGCCCCGCGTCGGAGCCTGCTCGGACTCGGCACCGCCACGGGGGTGCCCTATCGCGTGGAGGACGCGACCCGCACCATCGCCCGGGAGGGCTCTGGCAGGGTGACCCTCACCCCTCACCCCTCAGCCCGGGCCCGCCGTCCCCCAGCTGCAGCAGACCGCCTACGTCATCGGCGCTGCGCTGGCCGGCCTCTAGGGCGCCGACCTGCACCGACGCCGTTGCGGTTGCCGTGCCGGCACGAGGACGGTTGCCTGAGGTGGTCACTGCAGACCCCACGAAGGAGTGAGAAGCATGAGCACGATCACCCGGATGCTGCAGACCCACCCCGTCGGCGGCGACACCTCGGAGGCACTGCGTGCCTGCATCCAGGCCTGCGCCGAGTGCGCGGCGACCTGCACGTCGTGTGCGGACGCCTGTCTGGCCGAGGACATGGTGGCCGAGCTGCGCCGCTGCATCCGCACCAACCTGGACTGCGCAGACGTCTGCGCCGTCACCGGCGCGGTGCTGAGCAGGCTCACCGAGCCGTCGGCGGAGGTGCAGCGCGCGGTCCTACAGGCCTGTGCAGCCGCGTGCCGCGCCTGTGCCCAGGAGTGCGAGAAGCACGCCGACATGCACGAGCACTGCCGGGTCTGCGCGGACGCGTGCCGTCGCTGCGAGCAGGCCTGCGAGGAGCTGCTCGCCACCCTGTGACCGCTCAGGACGCCCACCCACGCGTGCGCTGACACGACTGGGCCCGACAGCACACTGACCGCCGGCTACAGGTGCAGCCGGCGGTCAGTGTCCGTCCGTGGTGCTCAGGAGGCGACGGCCGCCGCGAGCCGGTTCAGGGTCTCCTCCAGGTCCTCCTTCTTCACCAGGGGGAACGAGAGCTTCGAGAGCAGCTCCGGGTCGCTGACGTTGCCCCAGTCGTAGGTGAGCCGGACCTCGGTGGACTCGGGGCCGGTGGAGCTCAGCTCCCAGACCCACTGCCAGCCGGGCGGCTCGGTGCCTGCGGGTGCGGTCTTCCATGCCAGGAGAGCGCCCTCGCTGTACCCGACGACATGGTTGTCCGTCTTGTACTCGCCGCCCATGTGGTCGCCCTCCATGTTCATGGTGAACACCTGTCCGGTGGCGGTGATGCGGTCGGCGTGCTCGACGGAGCGGACGAAGCCCGAGCCGTCCAGCTCGACGTGACGCTCCGGGTTGGACAGGACCTCGAAGATCTCCGCGGTCGAGGCGTCGATGGTGCGCTCCACGGTCATGCTGCTCTGGTCGTTCATGCAAACCTCCTGTGGTCGGTCGTCGTCCTCTCCGAGGACGCGTCCCCCGCCACGCTAACGGCGAGCGCAGGCCCGCGCGAGAGGTGGCAGCCAGTCTGGGACGAGAGCACAATCGGGTGGTGGACCGCCAGGAGGACATGCTCGACGAGGGCCGGGACGAGACCCGCGACGAGCGCATGGACCGCAACTTCAACGAGCTGCTGCAGGAGCTGCGGGTGGTGCAGACCGGCACCCAGATCCTGGCCGGCTTCCTGCTGACGCTGCCGTTCCAGGCGCGCTTCACGGACCTCACGGACTACCACCGCGCCATCTTCCTGGTGGCGATCTCCCTGGCGTTCCTGACCACCGTGCTGCTGGTGGCGCCGGTGAGCCTGCACCGGCTGCTGTTCCGTCGCCACCGCAAGGACCAGGTGGTCGAGATGTCGCACCAGATGGCCCGGGTGGGCCTGGTCACGCTCGGCCTGACCCTCACGACCGTGCTCTGCCTGATCTTCAGCGTGGTCGTGAGCGACCTCGCCGGCTGGGTCGCGGGCGCTGTCGCGGTCGTCGTCTTCGCCAGTGTCTGGTGGGCGCTGCCGACCTGGCTGCGGGGCCACCGGTATGGCGTGACGGACGATGCGGAGTGAGGGCCCTCAGGCCGTCAGGGAGATGGTCGTCGCGCCCGGGATGTCGTCGTACCGGGCAGGGGTGCACGTCAGCAGGATGACCTGGGAGGACGCCCCCGGGGCGCCGAGGACCTCGCCGACGCGCCGCAGCCGCTGGGGGTCGGTGTAGCCGAGCGCGTCGTCGATCACCACCGGCACACCGTGCTCGGAGTCGACCAGGGCTGCGACGGCCAGCCTGGCCAGGATGCCCAGCTGCTCCTTGGCTCCTCCGGACAGGCTCTCGAAGGGGACCGTGGTGCCGTGCAGCCCACGATGGGTGATCACGAGGTCGCGGCTCACGGTGACCTCGAAGGTCTCTCCGTAGACCTGCCGGCCGAGCCGTTCGAGCGCTGCCGCGAACGGGCGCACGTAGGTCTCGTGCGCCTGCTCCCGGTGGCGCTGCAGGGTGCGGTGCAGCTGACGGGCGGCCCTGGCGCGTCGGTCGAGGGACAGCAGCCGGGCCCGGGCGTCCTCGAAGGCCTGCACGGCGAGCTCGTGGGCCTCGGCCCGCCCCTCGCCGGTGACCATCTCGACCCGCCCCTTGAGCTGGTTGAGCCGGTCGCGCGCCTCGTGGCTGCGACGGCGGTGTGCCTGCAGTGCCTCGTGGGCGACCTCGAGGTCGCGCCGTGCTGCCGTCGGGTCGGTCTCGGCCAGGGTCTGCCTAGCGTCCGCGAGGTCTCGCAGGGACTCCTCGTGGAGTGTGCGTGCCTGTGTTGCCTCGTCCGCCAGCACTCGGTCACAGACCTGGGCACGCGTCTGCTCGAGCTGCGTGACACGGTCGGCGAGCTCGCTCCGGCATCCCGACAGCCGGGACTCGGTGACCTCCAGGTGGCGCCTGGCCCGGTCCAGGGCCTCACCCGCCTGCTCCCTGGCACGCGTGGCGCCGCGGACCGCATCCTGCGCGGCCCGGACCTCGCGCCGGGCTGCCCGTTGCACGGCCCGTGCCTGCTCGACATCCGCCGGCAGTCCCTCGTCGTCGCCCCGCTCCTCCAGGTAGGCGGCGACGGCATCCGCCCGTGCTCCGAGCCGCTCGGTCAACGACGCCACGGAGCTGCCCTCCAGGGTCGCGGCGAGGGCGGTGCGGAGCCGCTGGACCTGCGTGACGGCACTCTCGTGGCGCTGTGCCGCCTCGTGGGCTGTCGCGACGTCGGGCACACCGGCGCCTTCGAGGGCAGCACACAGCGCCTCCTGCGCCCGCTCCCAGCGGTCCGCCCGGGCGACGACGCCGGCCTGCGGGCGGATGCGCACGTGCACCGCGCCGGGGACGACCACGTCCGTGTCGCGGCTGACGACACGGTCCAGCGGCGCATCGCCCGTGCCGAGGGTCTGCGCCATGCCGTCGACCTCGATGACCTGACCGTCTGCCAACGCCTCCACCGTCATCGTGCTCGCGCTGGCCTGCACCGCCGCAGCGGCCACCTCCGACTCCTGCGCCGCGGCGACGACGGTGCGCAGGACTGCCGCGGTCACCGTCTGGCCGGCCAGCGCCCTCTCGGCCGCAGCCAGCTGGGTCTCGAGCGTCCGCGCGCTCTCCGACCGGTCGCGGAGGTCGGCCAGCTCGGCACGGTCGGCGAGATGGTCGTGGTCACCCAGGGCGCGCTCGGCCACCGCCTGTGCCGAGTCCAGAGCCTGCTCGGCACGGGCACGCTCGGCCTCGGTGTCGGCGAAGTGGCGCGAGTGGGCGCCGACCGGCTCGCGGGCTGCACCGAGCTCAGCCTCGAGCTCGTCGGCGGCCGTGCGCCTCCGCGCGACGTCGTCAGCCAGGCGAGCCCGAGCATCCAGGTCGGCCACCGCCCGCTCGGCCACCTGCCTGGCCGCGCGCTCCGCGGCGACAGCACGCTCATCCTGCTCCGCGGCTTCGGCAGCCGCCTCGACCCGCCCCCGCGCCCGGCCCACCGCAGCCTCGACCTCCCCCGTGCGGGCGTCGAGCTCCTGCACCATGGCGCGAGCCGACTCACGGTCGGCGATCAGCCGGTGGGCCTCCTGGAGCAGCTGGTGGGCGTGGACCGCTGCATCCTGGGCGGCCGTGACCTCGACGACGGCAGCGCGCAGGTCACCCGTGGGTCGCCCGGTGGGGGTGAAGTAGGTGAGGAACTCCTTCTCCACCGTCGACAGCAGGTCGGCCCCCCGCTCGGTGTGGAGGTCCGCACCTGCCGCGCCGTCGAGGGCCTCGGCCAGCACGGAGCTGTCGGCCAGGGGGATCTGGGTGACCTCGGTGCCCTGGGCGAACCGCAGTGCGTCGAACAGCGGCCGGTCGAGGCACTCCTCCAGGATCTGCGCCATGCGCGCCTGCGCCTGCTCACCTGCCAGCTGCTCGGACACCGGCGACAGCACGCGCAGGGTCGTCGCGGTCTGGCGCAGCCACTGCTTGGCGAAGACCACCCGGTACGGACCCACCGTGAGCTCTGCCTCGACGAAGGGGCCGGCGTCGACCCCCACCGGCTGGAGGTCGCGCACCGCCTGGGAGCGGGACGTGGCCTTGCAGCGGCTGTCGAGCAGCCGGTCCAGGGCTTCCAGCAGTGTGGACTTGCCGACCTCGTTGGGCCCCTCGATGACGACCACACCGTCGTCGGGCAGGACCACCGTGCGTTCGCTGATCCCCTTCACGTGCCGCAGGGTCAGGCGGTGGATCCTCATCGCACGTCCTCCCTGGTCAGCCGGTAGAGCAGTGCCAACGCGTCGCGGGCGCTCTCGGCGTCGTCGTCCCTCATCGGGTCGTAGCGCCAGTGCTCCCAGGCCTGGCTCGAGGAGCCCGGTGGGCGCTCGGCCTGCCACTCCTGCTGCGCCTCCACCTGCGCGCTGCCCTCCCTCGGGGCGGCTCCGGCGGTCGCCAGGGTGCGGATGTCCCGGGCGGCCGCGGCGACGAACCCGCCCAGTCCGTGGTCGTCGAGGTCGTCCTCGCCGGCCAGCACGACCAGGTCCGTGTGGCGGTCCCAGTCGCGGAGCCCGGCGAGAAGCGCCGCATGATGCTCCGTCACGTCGGTCAGGTCGGCGAACTCCTCGACGGTCAGGGTGCCGCGCAAGGCCAGGGTGACGACCGTGCGGTCCTTGTCGGGCAGCGCACGCAGCTCGGCATCGAGACTGCGGACGTCGCTCCTGCCCGAGAGGTCGCGGCGCAGCACACGGAACGCCCACGTGCCGACGTGATGCGCCGACACCTCCGGGGCACGGCCGTGCTCGACCTCGACGACGAGCACGTCGCCGGGGGTGTCCTCCCGCGGGTCGGTGACCTCGCACGCCCCCGAGTACCAGATGGCGCCGGACTCGCCCACCTGCGTGCGCGAGTGGCGGTCACCCAGGGCGACGTAGTGGATCCTCCCCTCGGCCAGCGCCCGCTCGAGAGGTCCGGTGGCGATGGCCGCGGAGCGGTCACGGCTGGGGTCGAGCACGTCGACGATGCCGTGCCCGACCACGACCCGGAGAGTCCCGTCGGCGGGGCCGACCGTCTCGAGGGCGTCGGCGACCAGGTCACGGTCGGGATGCTTGCCGTGCCAGGGTGCGGCGACGAGCTCCAGCCCCGGTCGCACGGCATAAGGACCAGCACGGTCGAGCACGTGCACGTGAGCGGGGCATGCGTCGAGGAAGGTGCGCTGACGGTAGACCGTCACGGCGTCGAGCGGGTCGTGGTTGCCGGGCAGCAGGTAGACGGGGACGGGGACCTCCCGCAGCACCTCCAGCGCTCGGAGCACGGTCTGCCGGTGCAGCTGGTTGCTCTCGAAGACGTCACCGGCCACCAGCAGGAACTCGCAGCCCTGCTCCGCGGCCAGGCGGCCCATGCGACGCACGGCGTCGATGCGGGCCGCGGTGAACCGTGCCTGGGCGTCGCCCTGCAGCCACCGTCGGGTCATCCCGACCTGCCAGTCGGCGCTGTGCATGAACCTGACCATGTCGCTCCTCCTCACGGGCCCTCGGCACTAATGGCGAGTCTCGACGACCGTTGTCCCCACCGTAGGAGGCCCCACCGACAATCCCGTGCAGATCCGACGGGTGTCCGTCACCGGACTCGGCCCCCGCTGCCGGAGGCTCACCGTTCTGCACCGCGGACCGGCACGTCCGGCAGCGCGCCCTGCGCAAGCCCCGGACGCAGAAGGCCCCCACCCGATCCCGGGTGGGGGCCTTCGACGCGATGTCACGTCAGGATGCGTGTCGCGTCACCCTTGACGCGCAGTGCCCTGGTGGTGGGTCAGCCGACGCGGCCGTAACCGGTCACACCGCTGAAGATCGGACGCAGCTGGGTGGGGATGCCCGGCCGGCCCGAGTCGTAGACCATCCCGTTGCCGGCGTAGATGCCGACGTGCCATGCCGGGGCGCCCCAGAAGACGAGGTCGCCGGGCTGGGGGTTGCTGACCGGGGTGGTCGCCTGGCGCTGCGCCTCGGCGGTGCGCGGCAGGCTGATGCCGACCTGGCGGAACACGAAGGACGTGAAGCCGGAGCAGTCGAAGCCGGTGGACGGGGACGTGCCGCCGTAGCTGTACATGATGCCCATGTACTGAGCAGCGACACCGAGCACACCGCCGGTAGCCGCCGGTGCCGAGGGGGCAGCCTCGCGGGTCTCGGTCGAGCGGCTCGCGCTCGACGACTCACGCTGTGAGGTCGAGGAGCTGCTGCTCGAGGACGAGCTGCTGCTCGACGAGGAGCTGCTGCCACTCGAGGACGAGCCGCTGCTCGAGGACGAGCTGCCGCTCGTCGAGCCGGAGGAGCCACTCGAGGAGGCGGCGGGCTCCGCGGCCGGCTCGGGCTCGGGCTCGGGCTCCGGCTCGGGCTCCGGCTCCGGCTCGGGCTCCGGCTCCGGCTCGGGCTCCGGCGTGACGCCACGGAACCCGTTGGTGCCGAAGGACAGGTCCTCGACATCGTCGGGGGCCGGGGCTGCGACGACCGGGCGGTCCTCGGGGACGGCCACGTCGGGCAGCTCGACCGAGAGCAGGTCGACGCCGGAGCCGGTGGCGTTGGACTTGTCGGCCACGACGGCGGCGACGTCCTCGACGACACCGCGCGGGCCGGCGTTGGCCGGGACGACGGCGGTGGCCAGAAGACCACCGGAGGTGGCGGCCACGGCGGTGGCCTTGGCCGAGCGGGTCAGCAGGGTGCTGGTGCTGCCGATGCGGCTGGGCGCGCGGTGGCGACCGTTGATGCGTTGCGACACAGTGAACCTCTCCATATGGCCTACGGGGTGAGCTGTCGGGCTCGGGCTGGAGTATGCCCGGACAGCCCCGGTGACGGTGGCTGCCTTAGCCCCGAGGGATCAGGACGATCCCAGACGTGGGTCCCCCGCTCCTGTCGCGCGGATGATGTGCTGGTCCCCGACCGCGTTGACAGGACTCGGCGTCGCGGCTGGGGGCTCCACCAGGGGCAGTGGAACAAGAAGGAGACTACACACGGTTCCGGGCCAATGTCACGTTTTGGTAAAGGCTGCATCCGGACCACCCTGACGTGGGAATAGACCCCCTGTCTTGACCTGCGCAAACACAACTTTGCCAGCCCTTGGCACAGCCCTGAGGTGACTGACCTCACATCACGAGCAGGTATCGGGCGTGTCGCAGGACCCTTCTGGCCTCAGTCCTGCGAGGTCGCGAACAGGTGCAGCGCGACGTCGTGCGGCAGGGAGACCCCCTGCTGGTGCTCGGCGCGGGCGAGGACGCGCTCGTCCTCCTCGTGGACCACCAGGAAGGCGCCGGGGGTCAGCCCGCTCTGCAGCAGCAGGTCCAGCACCTCCGGCTCGACCTGGGCCGGTTCGCCGATGCGCACCAGACGCACCTGGCGCGGGGTGGGACCGACGAGGCTGGTGAGCGCCTCCCCGCCGGCGGGCGCCGTCGGCCCGTGGTCACCGAGCTCGTCGAGCCCCGGAATGGGGTTGCCGTAAGGCGAGCGCTCGTGGTCACCGATCAGCTCGAGGATGCGCTGCTCGACCCGCTCGCTCATCACGTGCTCCCAGCGACACGCCTCGTCGTGCACGTAGGCCGGGTCCAGACCGATGACGTCCACCAGCAGCCGCTCGGCCAGCCGGTGCTTGCGCATGACCCGCATGGCCGTCACCTCGCCGAGCTCGGTGAGGTGCAGGCGCCGGTCCTCCTCGAGCTCGACCAGCCCGTCCCGCTCCATCCTCGCCACGGTCTGGGAGACCGTGGGCCCCGAGTGACCCAGCCGCTCGGCGATCCGGGCCCGCATCGGCACCACACCGTCCTCGACGAGCTCGAAGATGGCCTTGAGGTACATCTCGGTGGTGTCGATCAGGTCGCTCATCGGTAGGGGTGCCCTTCTGTCGCGGCCGGTGGGGCGATTCTACGGTCGACCCCAGCAGAGCACCTTACGATGACCACACGTCCCGTCCCGCCCGACCCGGAGGCCCGCACCATGGCCCGACAGCCGTCCTCGTCCAGCCGCACCGAGAAGGTCGCAGCACTGCAGAAGCAGGCGCGCGCGGCGGACCGTCGACGTTCCCTCATGATCTGGGGTGCCCTGGTGCTCGTGCTGGCCCTGGTCGCCGGGGCTGTCGGTTTCGCGATCGCCAGCCGGCCCACGCTGGAGGCGGTCCAGACCTACGACGACCTGAGCCAGGACCATGTCACCGAGGCGGTGGACTACGACATGAACCCGCCTGCCGGGGGGGACCACCACCCGGCCTGGTGGAACTGCGGGATCTACGACGAGCCGATCCCCACCCACCACGCGGTCCACTCGCTCGAGCACGGTGCCGTGTGGCTCACCTACAGCCCGGACCTGCCCGAGGACCAGGTCGACTCCTTGCGTGACCTCGCCGACCAGGACTTCCTGCTCCTCTCCCCCAACGAGGGCCAGGCCTCCCCCGTCGTGGCGACCGCGTGGGGGGTGCAGCTCGAGGTCGACACCGCCGACGACGAGCGGCTGCCCCGGTTCATCCGGGAGTACCGCCAGGGCCCGCAGACGCCCGAGCCCGGTGCGGCGTGCACCGGCGGCACCACGACCGACCTCGTCACCGGCCGATGAGCGAGACGTCCACCTCCATGTCACGCTCCGCCCTGGTGGCGGTGGCCGCCGCTCTCCTGGTGGCGCTGGCCGTCCTGCTCTACGTGCTGCTGCGCCCCCAGTCCCCCGGCGACGACAGCGTCGAGGCCGGCTTCGCCCGCGACATGAGCGAGCACCACGCCCAGGCGGTGCAGATGTCCCTGCAGGTGATACAGGCGTCGGACTCCACCGACGTCGACGTGCTCGCCTACGACATCGCCACGGCACAGAGCAACCAGCTGGGCCAGATGGAGGCCTGGCTGCGTGCCTGGGACCTCTCGCAGGCCCGGGACGGCGAGCGCATGGCCTGGATGGACTCCGCGGACGGTGAGGGACACGGCGCCGACCACGACGGCGCGACCACCTCCGACGAGGCCGCGGCCGCGACGGCACGGCCCGGTGACCCCGACTACCGCCCGATGCCGGGCATGGCCACGCAGGCCGAGCTGGACAGCCTCGTCCAGGCCGAGGGCGAGGAGGCGGAGATCCTCTACCTGCAGCTGATGACGACGCACCACCTCGCCGGGGTGCAGATGGCCCAGGCTGCGCTCGACGCCGCCAACGACGGCGAGGTGCGGCGCCTGGCGCAGGCGATGGTCAACGGGCAGCGGTCCGAGGTCATGCTGATGGCCTCGATGCTGGCCGAGCGTGGAGCCGAGCCTCGCGAGGACCTGGCTGCCCTGGGCTACTGACCGCGGGCCCACGCGGGGCGCCGGTCCACGGCCCGAGGGAGCTGCAGCTCAGGGCTGCAGGCGGGTGAGCGTCCAGGCCGAGGCGTCGCTCAGGTCACCCTCGCGGGTCCGGGTGAGCACGAGCCGGTCGTGCAGACGGCTGGGCCGGCCGGCCCAGAACTCCACCCGGTGCGGCTCGACCCAGTAGCCACCCCAGAAGTCCGGCACCGGGACGTCGTCGAGGCCACCGTGGTCGGGGAAGCGGGCGGCATACTCCTCGTGCTGCCGCTCCAGGTCCTCCCTGGAGGAGGCGGGACGCGACTGCGCGGACGCCCAGGCGCTGATCCGTGAGGACCATGGCCGGGAGCGGAAGTAGGCGGCCACCGCCTCCCGTTCGACCGGGACGGCCACGCCCTGGAGGCGGACCGCGCGGAACATCGACGGCCACACCAGGGAGGCCGCCACCCTGGCGTCCGTGCGGATCTGGTCGCCCTTGGCCGACTGCAGGTTGGTGAGGAAGCCCAGCCCGCGCGGCTCGAGCATGCGCATGAGCACCGTCCTCACGTCGGGCTGCCCGGTCGCGTCCACCGTGGCGACCGAGAGTGCCATCGGCTCCGGGACGTCACCGTGCTGGGCGTGGCGGACGACCGCGGCCTCGACCCAGGCGGCGATCTGCTGCAGCGGCGTGGGCGCCAGGTCGGCCTCGGCCAGCCCTTCGCCCGTGTAGTCGATGCGCCCGTCGAGTGCCATGCGGACAGTGTCGCACCGGCGACCTAAGGTGGGGTGGACAGGTGCACAGGAGGAGGACGGGGCAGTGGCAGGCAAGAACAAGGCGGTCGGCATGGCCATCAAGTACGGCCCGCTGGTCTACCCCGCGGTGCGGAAGTACGGCCCCCAGGTCTGGGAGCAGGTCCGTGCGCAGCGCGAGCCGGCTGAGCGTTTCGTGCAGGACAAGGTCGCCAAGGGCAACCAGCGCAAGAAGGCGCTGCAGCACGCCGGCACCGTGGTCGACGGAAGCGTGCTGCAGGTGTTCCACCGCAACACCGCGCACTGGGTCGTCTTCTCCGGCGACGAGCCGATCGCGGTCCACCCGCCGACCACCGCGCCGTACGAGGTGCTGCTCAAGCATGCCGACCTGTCCACCAGGGTGCGCCCCGGCGAGGGCACCCGGCTGCCGCGGCCGCACCGGCCGAGGCCCGCGACGGGCTCGACCAGCCGGCGCAGGGCGGGTCGCACGCCGGCGAGCTCCCAGGTGCGCCACCACGACGACGAGACCGGCACCGCCGACGCCGGCGACGCAGGCACGCAGGGTCGGCTGTCGCCGGCACCCGGGTCGGGCGGCACCTCCGAGGACCCGGGTGGACCCCAGGCTCCGGAGGGTCAGCGCCCGACGGCGTAGCCCTGCATGCCGCGCGGGTTGGCCCCGGCGGTCAGCACACCGGTGTGCGGGTCCCGGCCCACGGCACACATCCGGCCGAGGGTCCACGGCCCCTGTACCTGGAGCCGGTGCCCGCGCTCGGCGAGCGCCTGCAGCACCTGCGCTCCGACGCGCTCCTCCGCGACGAGCACGCCGGGCTCGGTGGCTCGGGGGTAGAACGAGCCGGGGAAGCTGGTGGTGTGGAACATCGGTGCGTCGATGGCCTCCTGGAGGCCTGCGCCGCCGGCCAGGTGGCGGAGCAGGAAGAGCGACTGCCACTGGTCCTGCTGGTCCCCGCCCGGTGAGCCGCAGGCGAGCACCGGCTCGCCGTCACGCAGCACGAGGGTCGGGCTCAGGGTGGTGCGCGGTCGTCGTCCCGGCACGAGCGAGGACGGCAGGCCCTCCTCCAGCCACATCATCTGCAGCCTGCTGCCCAGGGGGAAGCCCAGCTCGGGCACGACGGGTGAGGACTGCAGCCACCCCCCGCTCGGCGTCGCCGAGATCATGTTGCCCCACCGGTCGACGACGTCCACATGACATGTGTCCCCGCGGGTCACGCCGTCGCGTCGCACGGTGGGCTCACCGACGGTGGCGTCGACCGGGTGCTCGACCTCCGTGCGCGCCAGCACCGCCAGCCGGGGCTCCTGCCCTGCGGGCGCGCCGGGGCGCACCGACAGGTCGGCCTGGGCACCGATGAGGCCGGCCCGCTGCGCTGCGTAGGCCGGGTCCAGGAGGGCCTCGAGGGGCACGTCTGCGCTGTCGCCGAACCACGCCTCACGGTCGGCCATGGCCAGCTTCCACGCCTCCACGATGCGGTGCACACCCTCGGCGGAGCCGGGATCGGCGTCCCCCGCCATCTGCAGCACCTGCAGCAGGGTGGGCCCCTGCCCCCACGGCCCGGTCTTGGCGATGGTGTGCCCCCGCCAGTCGAGGGTCACCGGCTCCTCCCAGGAGGCACGGTATGCCGCCAGGTCCGCCCCGGTGACCACCCCGGGCAGCACCTGTCCTCCGCTGTGCCGGTGCGGACGACGGGCGAACCGGTCGACCGCCTCGGCGACGAAGCCCTGCGACCAGGCGGCGCGCACCGCCTCGATCCGTGCCTCGCGGCTGCCTCCGGCGTCGTCGCCGGCGCGCACCAGTGCGGCGAGCGTGTCGGCCCAGGCCGTGTTGCGGTGCAGCTCACCGGATGCCGGGGCCCGGCCGCCGTGCAGCCAGACCTCGGCGGAGGTCGGCCAGTGGTCGCTGAAGAGGTCGGCCACGCGCTCGACCGTCGCGCTGACCGCAGCCAGCAGCGGGTGACCGTGCCGGGCGTAGTGCTCGGCCGGGGCCAGCACCTGCGCCGGGGTCATCGTGCCGTGGTCACGCAGCAGCAGCATCCACGCGTCGAACGCCCCCGGCACAGCGGTCGCCAGCGGGCCGGAGCCGGGCACCATGGTGAGCCCCGCCGCTCGGAAGTGCTCGGCGGTGGCACCCGCAGGCGCCGGGCCCTGGCCGCACAGGACCTGGGGCGTGCCGCCCGAGCGTCCGACGATGGCGGGCAGGTCACCCCCGGGGCCGTTCAGGTGCGGCTCCACGACGTGGAGCACGAAGCCTGCGGCCACCGCCGCGTCGTAGGCGTTGCCGCCCAGCTCGAGGAGTCGCATGGCGCTCTGGGAGGCGATCCAGTGCGTGCTCGAGACCATGCCGTAGGTGCCGCTGAGGGTCGGTCGCGTCGTGAACGTCATACGGCACCTGCCAGGGCGGCGACCGCGGCCACGAGGATCATGAGCGCGAGCGCGGCGAGGACGACCATGCGTCGGGTGCGGGCGTCCATCACCGCGCCTGCTCGGGCATGGCCTGGACCGGGCCCCGGACGAGGTGGACCGGCCGGGTGAGACGGTGCCCACGCCGCAGGCGGATGTCATCGGTGCGCATGAGGTAGATGGTCGCAGCCACGGCCGCCGACCCGCACATCACGGTGGCGATGAGGATGGTCCACCGAGCACCGAACGTGTCGCCGACCCACCCGATCATCGGCGCACCCAGCGGGGTGCCGCCCATGAAGACCGCCATGTAGAGCGACATCACCCTGCTGCGCACCGCGGGGTCGACCGAGGTCTGGACCATGGCGTTGGCGGTCACCATGACGGTGAGGGCGAACAGCCCGGTCGGCACCATGATCACGGCGTAGAGGGTCCACGACGGCGCCAGGCCGAGCGCGAGCGTGCACGCGGTGAAGCCCATCAGCGCCCCGATGAGGCGCCGCCACCGAGGGCGCTCCTGACGGGCCGCGACCAGGGCACCGCCCAGCGAGCCGATCGCCATGACCGAGCTGATCAGGCCCAGGTCCTCCACTCCCCCCTCGAACACCTCGGTGACCATGAGGGCGTTGGTGAGCTGGAAGTTCATGCCGAAGGTGCCGTGCACGAAGACCAGCGCCAGGATCAGCATGATGTCCGGGCGGCCCCGCACGTAGACGACGCCCTCCCGGATCCGCCCCCGGCCCCGGCTGCGGGGCGCGGGCGTGAGCTCGGTGGGGTTGAGCGTGACGAGGGCGATGATCACGGCCACGAAGGTCGCGGCGTTGATCAGCAGGGTCGGGCCGGTGCCGAAGGCCGCGATGAGGAAGCCGGCCGCCGCCGGGCCGATGAGGCGTCCGCCGTGGAAGGAGGCGCTGTTGAGGCCCACGGCGTTGGTGATCCGGTCCGGGGGCACCATCTCGGAGACGAAGGACTGGCGCGAGGGGGCGTCGATGGCCGCGGCGGTGCCCTGGACGAAGGCCAGGACATACATGTGCCACAGCTGCATGACGCCGCTGATGACCAGGACACCCATGGCGATCGCGGTCAGCGCCATGACGGACTGGGTCACCAGCATCACGCGCCGCTTGGGGAAGCGGTCGCCGATGGCGCCCCCGATGGGCGCCAGCAGCAGCATCGGCAGGAACTGCAGGCCGGTCACGATCCCCAGGGCCGAGGCCGAGCGGTTGGTGAGCTCGGTGAGCACCACCCAGTCCTGGGCCACCCGGCCCATCCAGGTGCCGGTGTTGGAGACGATGGCCCCGGTGGCGTAGATGCGGTAGTTGCGCACGGAGAGCGCGGCGAACATCGCGCTCACCGGGCGACCACCTCCTCCAGCAGTGCCGTCGCACGGCGCAGCACGGCCCGGTCGTCCTCGGACAGGCCCTCCAGGCGCACGGCCATCCAGGCGTCCCGCTGGGCGCGCTCCTGGGCGATGACCTGCTCCCCCAGCGTCGTGAGCGACAGCACGACGACCCGTCCGTCGCGGGCGTCGGCCGCCCGCTGCACGAAGCCGCGCTCGACGAGGGCACCGACCGTCCGGCTCATGCTCGGGGCGGTGACGCGCTCCTGACCGGCCAGGTCACCGGCGGTGCGGGGCTGCTCCGACAGCCGCACCAGCACGCTGAACTGGTGCGGCGCGAGCTGCGTCGTGGTCTCGAAGCGCACCCGGCGGCTGACCCTCATACAGGCCATCCGCAGGTCGTGCGCCAGCGCGGCCACGGAGGGCTCGGGCGGGGTCGTCGCGGGGGGTCGGGGACCTGTCACGCACCGGACAACTGGTTAGCCAGGCTAACTATTCCCCTCCTCAGGCGCCGAGCAGGTCCCGCAGCGGGTCGATCGCGAAGTAGACGACGAAGAGGCCCGCCACGACCCAGAGCAGGGGATGCACCACCCCGGCCTTGCCCCGCACGACCTTGAGCAGCACGTAGCTGACGAAGCCTGCGCCGATGCCGGCGGTGATCGAGTAGGTGAACGGCATGAGCACGATGGTGAGGAAGGCCGGGAAGGCGATCTCCAGGTCGGCCCAGTCGATGCCGATCACCTGCTGCATCATCAGGAAGCCGACGACCACCAGCGCCGGGGTGGCGGCCTCGTAGGGCACCACGGCGACCAGCGGGGACAGGAAGGTCGCCACCAGGAAGAGCGCACCGGTGACCACCGAGGCCAGCCCGGTGCGAGCACCCTCCCCCACCCCGGAGGCGGACTCGATGTATGCCGTGTTGCTGCTCACGCCTGCCGCTCCGCCCGCCGCGGCGGCCAGCGAGTCGACCACCAGGATGCGCCGGGTGTTGGGCGGGTTGCCGTCCTCGTCGAGCAGGCCTGCCTCGGCCCCGACCGCGACCATGGTGCCCATCGTGTCGAAGAAGTCGGCGAGCATGAGGGTGAAGACCAGCAGGAAGACCGACACGACGCCGATGGCCTGGAAGGAGCCGAGCAGGTTGAACTCCCCGACGAGGCTGAAGTCGGGGGTCCGCACCAGGGCGTCGGGCAGCGCAGGTGAGCTCAGCCCCCACCCCGTCGGGTTGACCACGGCACCGCTCTCGTCGGTCTGCGGCCCGATCTGCATCGTGGCCTCGAGCACGAACGCCAGCACGGTCGCGCCGATGATGCCGTAGAGGATGGCGCCCTGCTTGCGCAGCACCATCAGCGAGATGATCGTGAACAGGCCGACCACGAAGACCAGCGTCGGCCACCCGGCGAGGAAGCCACCCACGCCCAGCTCCACCGGCACCGGACCGCCCTCGGGCTTGCGGACCACGCCCGCGTCGACCAGCCCGATGATGGTGATGAACAGGCCGATGCCGACGCTGATGGCCGTCTTGAGCTGGGTGGGGATCGCCCGGAAGACGGCCTCGCGGAAGCCGGTGAGCACCAGCGCCAGGATGATCAGGCCCTCGATGACGACCAGGCCCATCGCGTCGGCCCACGTCATGCCCTCGATGCTGGCGATGCCGTAGGCCACGAACGCGTTGAGACCCAGGCCCGTGGCCAGCGCGAGCGGGTAGTTGGCGACGACGCCCATCATGATGCTCATCACCCCGGCCACCAAAGCCGTCACGGCGGCGATGACGGCGAGGTCTCCCCCGGCCAGGAGCTCCCCGGTGCCGTCGGGGACGGTGCCGATGATCAGCGGGTTGAGCACCACGATGTAGGCCATCGTGAAGAACGTGGCCAGCCCGCCGCGCACCTCGCGGCCGAGGGTCGAGCCGCGCTCGGAGATGCGGAAGTAGCGGTCCACCCCGGTGGCGGTCGGGCGGGAGGTCGTGGTCGACATGCGGCATACCTCTGGTGGGTCGTTGTCTACAGTGGCGGTGTGACTGGGTCGAGCGGCTCCGAGGAGGAGCAGGTCCCCGCGGAGATCATCCCCCCGCAGGTCGGGCTGTCGAGCCTGGCCGTGGTCCGCTGGGGTCTGGTCCTGTGGGCCGTGGCCCTCGTGGTGGTCCTGGTCGTGCCGGAGCTGCGCACCGGCGAACGGTCGTGGTGGGTGTGGGTCCCGGTGGCCGGGCTGGCCGTCGGGTCGCTGGGCTACACCTACCTGCGGCGCGGCCGCGGCAACGCTGCCGAGGCCTGAGCGGCTCTCAGTGTTCGACGACGTCCAGGGCCAGGTCGTCCAGGACCGGCGGGTCGACCGTGCCGGCGGCCCGCTCCTCGACGTCGACCTCGCTGTGCGCGCCGCAGCCGTGGTCCAGGCTGACGACCGCGCCGTCGCTGGGTGACCACTCGTTGGCGCACACCCCGAAGACCGAGCGCAGGGCGCCGGCCATCGGCACGAAGTAGCCGCACGTCGAGCACGGCGCCGTCGCCCTGCGTGCCACCTCGGCACCCGGGCCGTGGTCGCCGTCGTACCACCGCTGGGCGGCACGCTCGCGGCCCTCGGCCGAGAGCACCCGACGCCGGCCCAGGCCGAGCTCGAAGAAGCCGACCTCGTCGACGTCCTCGTCGCCGGTCGCCTCGAAGCCCTGCTCCAGGAGCGGGTCGTCGGTGACGTAGGGGGTGCGGTCCCCGGGCCCGATGTCGCCCGGCGCCAGACGCTCGACGTACGGCAGCCACTCCGGTGAGCGCAGCGCGCCCTCACCGGGCACCAGGTGGGTCTCGCTGACGGTCGCCTTGCGGCCCCGCGGCGGGCGGGCCAGCGTCACGGCCCAGCGCCAGCCGGGGTAGGCCGCCGCCGTGCAGGCGAAGAAGTGGGTGACGACCCGCTCGCCCTCGGCCTCGGCGCCGACGTGGTCCCCGACCGTGCCGGGCTCGGCGACCTCGAGGGCTGCGGCCCGGGCGACCTCGACCGCCCCCAGCAGGGTGGTGTCAGGCTTGGAGGAGGGCACGCTCAGGCCCCGGCCTCGAACTGGTCGGCCACGGCGCGCAGCGACTTGGCCAGCGTGACGGCCACCTTGCGGTCGGGGTAGTGCCCCTTGCGCAGCGCGTTGCCCGCGGTGTCGAGCAGGGTGATGAGGTCCTCGACCACGACCGCCATCTCGTCGGCCGGCTTACGGTCGCGCATCGCCAGTGACTTGCTCACCGACGGCGCGGGCTCGAGCAGCCGCACGTGCAGCGCCTGGTCACCACGGCGGCCCTGGGCGATGTCGAACTCCACCCGGGCACCACGGGAGAGGGCGCCGACGCCCTCGGGCAGCGCGCTGGCGTGGACGTAGACGTCCTGACCCTCGTCGCTGGACAGGAAGCCGAACCCCTTGTCCTCGTTGTAGAACCTGACCTTGCCCGTGGGCACTGAAGCACCTCGTGTCGTCTCGTGTGGGTGTCGCTCACGGGCAGGGCCGCGAGACGTGTGGTGACAGGCTAACGCCTCGCCGCCCGCCGTCGTGTCCGCCCAGGTCAGGGGGTCCGTCTGCGCGCACCGTCGGCAGACCCGAGGGCGCCGAGGGTCGGCACACCGCAGCGGGTGCCCCGGCCGGGATGTGGCCGGGGCACCCGCGTCGGTGGTGCGCAGGGGTCAGACGTTGGCCTTCTCCTGCTCGTCGGCAGCAGCGGTGCCGGAGTAGAGGGGGCCGAACTCGTAGGCGGTCTCACCGTGCGTGATGCGGTCGACGCCGGCCTCCTCGTCCTCGGCCGAGATGCGGAAGCCGATGGTCCGGGCGATGGCCAGGCCGATCACGGCGGTCAGGACACCGGTGAAGACCATGGTGAACACGGCCGCCACGACCTGGGCGGTCAGCTGGTCCAGGCCACCGCCGTAGAACAGGCCGCCACCCTCGCCGTCGGTCGGCAGCATCAGGAAGCCGATGCCGACGGTGCCGATGAGCCCGGCGACCAGGTGGACGCCGACCACGTCGAGCGCGTCGTCGTAGCCGAACTTGTACTTCAGGCCGATCGCCAGGGCCGAGACCGCACCGGCGACGAGGCCGAGGGCGATCGAGCCGACCGGGCTCAGGTTGGCACAGGCCGGGGTGATGGCGACCAGGCCTGCGACGACACCGGAGGCGGCGCCGACCGAGGTGGGACGACCGTCACGGATCTGCTCGACCAGCAGCCAGGCGAGCATCGCGGCCGCCGGGGCGACCATCGTGTTGACCCAGATCAGGCCGGCCTCCTCGGCGGAGCCCGCGGCGCCACCGTTGAAGCCGAACCAGCCGAACCACAGCAGCGCGGCACCGAGCATGACCAGCGGGATGTTGTGCGGCTTGTGGAAGCCGATCTTCCCGAAGTCGGAGCGCTGGCCGATGATGTAGACGAGCACGAGGGCGGCGAGGCCGGCGTTGATGTGGACGACGGTGCCGCCGGCGAAGTCGACGGCCTCACCGAAGGTGCTGCCGATCCAGCCGTCGGCGCTGAGCAGGCCACCGCCCCAGACCATGAAGGCCAGCGGGCAGTAGACCAGGGTGACCCAGACCGGGACGAAGATGGTCCAGGCGCTGAACTTGGTGCGGTCGGCCACCGCGCCGCTGATGAGGGCGACGGTGATGATCGCGAACGTCGCCCCGAAGCCGGCGGCGATCAGGTCGCTGGTGCCGACGATGTCGGACATGCCGAAGGACGTGAGGGGGTTGCCGAAGAGGCCCCCGATGACCGAGTCTCCGCCGCTCATCGAGAAGCCCCAGAGGACCCAGATGACGCCGACCATGCCGATCGACACGAAGCTCATCATCATCATGTTGAGCGAGGCCTTGGCCCGGGTGAGGCCGCCGTAGAAGAACGCAAGTCCGGGGGTCATCAGCAGCACGAGAGCCGCCGACACCATCACCCAGACGTCGCCTGCAGTCAGCTCCATGAATGTCTCCAGTGGTGTGTGGGGGCGCGACCAGGGTTGTCGCACCGCTGCACAGCAGTCTCCGGAGGTGGTGTTACCGCTCCGCCGCCGACATGTTTCGTCCGGCACACGAGGTGTTTCCGCGACGTAAACTCTCGCCGCCCACGGTCCCGGTCAGGCCAGCAGTGCGGCCACGCGCTCCAGGCGTCGGTGCCACCACGCCGTCGTGGCCGCGTCGGCCCGGTGCTCCTCCACGAGCTCCTCGAGCACACCCTGACGCGCCTGCCCGGCCCGGTCGACGGTGAGCGCGCCCTCGACCGGCAGCAACGGGTCGGCCACGAGGTCACCGGCCAGCAGGGCGGCCGTGCCGAGACCGCACGCGTGCCGCAGCTCCGGCAGCGCGGCCGCCAGGGCGACCCCGGCCGCGATGCCCACCGACGTGTCGAGGGCGCTGGACACCACGGCCGGCAGCCCGCACTCGGACACGACGTCCAGCGCCCGGGACACCCCACCCAGCGGTGCGACCTTGACCACGACCAGGTCGGCGGCGTGCTCCCGTGCCACCCTGACCGGGTCCTCCGCGCGCCGGATCGACTCGTCGGCCGCGACCGGCACGTCGGTGCCCGCCCGCGCGAGGGCGACCCGCAGCCTCGCCAGGTCACCCACCTCGGCGACCGGCTGCTCGGCATACTCCAGTCCGTATGCCGCGAGCGCAGCGAGCGCGTCCGTCGCCTGCGCCAGGTCCCAGGCCCCGTTGGCGTCCACCCGGATCAGGCCGTCGGGCCCGAGGTGGTCGCGCACCGCCGCGACCCGCGCCAGGTCGTCGGCCAGCGTCTGGCCCCGCTCGGCGACCTTGACCTTGGCGGTGCGGCACCCCGGGAACCGGTCGAGGATGCGCGGCACGCGCTCCGGCGGGACCGCCGGCACCGTGGCGTTGACCGGCACGACCTCGCGCACCGGCGCGGGCCACGCCGACCACCCGGCTTCCACCGCCGCCGCGAGCCAGCGTGCGGCCTCGTCGTCGGCATACTCCCGGAACGGCGCGAACTCGCCCCACCCGCACGGTCCGCGCAGCAGGACCGCCTCGCGGTGCTCCACCCCGCGGAAGCGCACCCGCAGCGGCACGCTGACCACGACCGCGGCGTCCAGGACCTCGGCGGCGCCGCCCGGCAGGCTCACGTGTCGCGGCTGGAGAGCACGCAGAACTCGTTGCCCTCGGGGTCGGCCAGCACCGTCCAGGAGACGTCCTCGCCCTGGCCGACGTCGACCCGGCGGGCACCCAGCGCGAGCAGCCTGCGGATCTCGGCCTCGCGGTCCTGGCTCGTGTGGGGGGCGAGGTCGACGTGCAGCCGGTTCTTGTCCTGCTTGCCCTCCGGCACCGGGACGAAGACCATGCCGGGGCCGCGCTGCTCCCAGGGGATGCCCTCCAGCACCTCGGGCGTCACCCAGGACGGCACGATGACGACCTCGTCGTCGGACTCGTGGACGACGTGCCAGCCCATCGCCTCGGCCCACCACCGGGCCTGGGCGTGCACGTCGCGGGAGTCCACGACGACGGTGTACCACCTGAGAGCCATGGGCCTATCCTCGGACCTCGTGAGTGACTCCGCCAGCCCTGCCCCCGTCTCGCAGACCTTCGACCCCGCGCAGTGGGAGGCGGTGCCGGGCTTCGACCTCACCGACGTCACCTACCACCGGGCCCGCTCGGTGGGTGCGGTGCGCATCGCCTTCGACCGCCCCGAGGTGCGCAACGCCTTCCGTCCCCACACGGTCGACGAGCTCTACCGCGTGCTCGACCACGCCCGGATGACGCCGGACGTCGGGGTCGTGCTGCTCACCGGCAACGGGCCGAGCCCCAAGGACGGCGGATGGGCGTTCTGCTCCGGCGGCGACCAGCGCATCCGCGGCCGGTCGGGCTACCAGTACGCCGAGGGTGAGACCGCCGACACCGTGGACGCGGCGCGGGTGACGGCGGCCGGCGGGCGGCTGCACATCCTCGAGGTGCAGCGGCTCATCCGCACGATGCCCAAGGTCGTCGTCGCGGTCGTGAACGGCTGGGCGGCCGGCGGCGGCCACTCGCTGCACGTCGTGTGCGACCTCACGCTGGCCAGCCGTGAGCACGCCCGCTTCAAGCAGACCGACGCCGACGTGGGCAGCTTCGACGCCGGCTACGGCTCGGCCTACCTGGCGCGCATGGTGGGGCAGAAGAACGCCCGGGAGATCTTCTTCCTGGGTCGCACCTACGGCGCCGAGGAGATGCAGCGCATGGGCGCGGTCAACCTCGTCGTCGACCATGCCGAGCTCGAGGCCGAGGCGCTCACCGTCGCCCGTGAGGTCATGGGCAAGTCACCGACCGCGCAGCGGATGCTGAAGTTCGCCTTCAACCTCGTCGACGACGGGCTCATGGGTCAGCAGGTGTTCGCCGGGGAGACCACGCGCCTGGCCTACATGACCGACGAGGCCGTCGAGGGGCGCGACTCCTTCCTGGAGAAGCGCGAGCCGGACTGGTCGCCCTTCCCCTGGTACTTCTGACCAACGGGTGCCGCAAGGGTGGTCGTGGGATAGTAGGGGCTCGACGACCGCTCTCGGGGAGGACCTGACCATGATGCGACGTGCCCTGGTGGGGGCCGTGCTGGCACCCGCACTGCTGCTGGCTGCCTGCGGCGGCGACGAGCCCGAGGTGCAGGAGCCCACCCCTGACGACGCCGACCGGACCACGGTGGCCGTCCAGGACGAGGCGGAGGAGACCACCGCCGAGCCCGACACCGCAGAGGAGACCGAGGAGAGCGACGCCGCGGCCGAGACCGAGGAACCCCCGGCGGACGCCGCCGGCGGCGAGGACGGCGCGGCCGCCGCAGCGGTCGCCAAGGAGTTCATGGTCGCCCTGGTCAACGCCGACGAGGAGCTGTGCCAGCTGATCGTCGACCTCGACGGGGAGGGTCCGATGGCCGACTCCCCCGACCAGCTGCAGATCTGCGAGGAGGACCTGGTGCCCACGCTCCAGGGGCTGATGAGCGAGGACGAGGCCGCGATCATCGAGATGATCGAGATCGACGGCGCCCAGGTCGAGGGCGACACCGCCACCGTGAACCGCGACAACTTCAGCGACATGTTCGCGGCCGGCTTCGGCGACGACGAGATCGTGCTCCAGCGCTTCGACGACCAGTGGTACGTCGACCTGGACAACAGCTTCCAGGGCTGAGCCCCACGCCTCCGGCGACGGTGCCCCCGCTGCTGCTCCTCGGCGGCGCGCTCACCCCCGACCGGTGGTGGCGCGCCGTCGCCGACGTGCTCGACGGCGGGCCTGCCGTGCACCCGGTGCCGGCCGACCGCACGACGCACCCACCGGAGCCGGACGAGCTCGTCGCGGGGGCAGCGGTCGTGCTGACCACCTCCGGGTCGACCGGCACCCCGCGGCACGTGGTGCTCGACCGGGAGGCGCTGCTGGCGTCGGCACGCGCGACGCTGGACCGCCTCGGTGGCCCGGGGCAGTGGCTGCAGACCCTCTCCCCCGCCCAGGTGGCCGGCTGGCAGGTCTGGGTGCGCTCGGTCGTCGCCGGTCTGCCCCCGGTGGTGATGCCGCGGCGTGCCGGCTTCACGGTGGGCGCCTTCGTCGAGGGCACCGCCCGCCTTCGGCCCGGCCGGCCGCACTACACCTCGCTCGTCCCGACCCAGCTGCACCGCCTCCTCGCCGACCCCGCCGGTGCGCAGGCGCTGCGCTCCTACGACACCGTCCTGGTCGGCGGTGCCGCGCTGTCGCCCGTCCTGCACGCCCAGGTCAGGACGCACGGCATCCGGGTCCGCACCACCTACGGCATGACCGAGACCAGCGGCGGCTGCGTCTACGACGGGGCGCCGCTGGGCGAGGTGTCCGTCGACCTCGACGAGCAGGGCCGCATCCTGCTGGCGGGGCCGGTGCTCGCCCGTGGCTACCTCGGTGACCGGCCCGGCACCCGCAGTGCCTTCCACGTGCGCGACGGGCGGCGCTGGTTCAGGACCTCCGACCTCGGCCGGCGCTCCGCCGACGGCACCTGGTCCGTCCTCGGCAGAGTCGACGACGTCATCAACACCGGCGCCCACAAGGTGCTGCCGGCCACGGTCGAGGCCGCCCTCGACCGGCTGCCGGAGGTGAGGAGCTCCCTGGTGGTGGGCACGCCGGACCCGGAGTGGGGCCAGCGGGTGGCCGCCCTCGTCGTGCCCACCCCGGCGGCCCCGGAGGGGTTGCGCCGGGAGCCCACGCGCTGGGTGCGCGAGCACCTGCGTGACGGCATACCGGCGCACGCACTGCCGCGGGAGGTGAGGCTGGTCACCGCGCTGCCGTTGCTGCCCGGAGGCAAGGTCGACCGGCGTGCTGCACGGAGGCTCCTCCCAGGTGTCGATGGCACACTATGAGGTCGGACCTCACCCTCTGCTGAACTAGGAACATCGTGCTGCGCATCCTCATCCCCGTCCTCCTCATCGCCTTCACCGTCTTCTGTCTGGTGGACGTGGCCAAGACCGAGGACGACCGTGTGCGCAACCTGCCCAAGCTGCTGTGGCTGGCGCTGGTGCTGCTCTTCACCCCGCTCGGGGGCATCGCCTGGCTCGTCGCCGGACGTGAGCGGGGCTCCGGCGCCCTGGGTCGTGGCGGACCACGTCCTCGCGGCCCGCTGGGCCCGGACGACGACCCCGACTTCCTGCGGGGGATCTGAGCGCCGATGGCCACCGTCGCCGAGTGGGTGGCCGGTGCGCGCCCACGGACGCTGCCTGCCGCCCTGGCCCCCGTCGCGGTCGGCACCGGCGCTGCGCACGCGCTGGGGGAGTCCGACCTCGGGCTGGCCCTGCTCGCGCTGATCGTGGCTGTCGCCCTGCAGGTCGGCGTCAACTACGCCAACGACTACTCCGACGGCGTCCGCGGCACGGACGCCACCCGGGTCGGGCCGATGCGCCTGGTCGGCAGTGGTGCGGCCGACCCGGCGCTGGTCAAGGCAGCCGCCTTCCTGAGCTTCGGCACCGCCGCGGTCACCGGGCTGGCACTGGTGGCGCTGAGCAACGCCTGGCTGCTGCTGCTGGTCGGTGCCCTGGCCATCCTGGCCGCCTGGCGCTACACCGGGGGCGCGCGGCCCTACGGCTACCGCGGGCTGGGCGAGCTGGCCGTCTTCGTCTTCTTCGGTCTCGTCGCGGTGCTGGGCACCCAGTGGACCCAGGCCGGTGCGCTGTCCCTGGCCGGCGTCGCGGGAGCCGTCGGGGTCGGCGCGTTCGCGTGCGCCATCCTCATGGCCAACAACCTGCGGGACATCCCGGGTGACCGCGAGGTCGGCAAGCGCACCCTGGCAGTACAGCTGGGTGACACCCGCACCCGCACCTCCTACCTCGCCCTGGTGGTCCTGGCCTACGCGATGGTGCCCGTGGCCGCCCTCGGCAGCGGGAGCGGGTGGGCCCTGCTGGCGCTGCTGGCGGCGCCCACCGCCTGGCCCGCCGTGCGCACGGTCCGCTCTCGGGCCACGGGCGCCGACCTCGTGCCCGTCCTGGGCGGCACCGGGCTGGCCCAGCTGGCGTATGCCGCGCTGCTCACCCTCGGCCTGGTCCTGTCCACCTGAGCACGCCTGGGCGTCGGGTCAGCGCTCGCCCTCGATCTCGTCGTCCTCGTCCTCCTCGTCGGTGCGCTGGGCCCGCATGCGGGCCTGGCGCTTCTCGATCCGGCGGGACACGGTGCGGTCGAGCTGCTGGGCCATCTCCAGCCGCTGGCGCTGCAGCAGGAAGTAGGAGGTGACCATCGAGAACAGCGCGGCGAAGACCAGCGCCCACAGCTCCGGCACCCCGACCCAGAGGAACCCGAGCAGGAAGACGACGAAGACGAGCAGGCGCAGGACGGTGTAGCGCAGCACGACCGGTCAGACCCCCGAGTAGCTGTGGAAGCCCACGAAGAACAGGTTGACGACCGTGTAGTTGATGACCACGCAGGCGAAGCCGGCGATGGCCAGCCAGGTGGACCGGCGGGTCGTCCAGCCGGTGGTGGCACGGGCGTGCAGGTATGCGGCGTACACGGCCCAGATGACGAACGTCCAGACCTCCTTGGGGTCCCACCCCCAGTAGCGTCCCCAGGCCTGCTCGGCCCAGATGGCACCGGCCACCAGGGTGAACGTCCACAGCGGGAAGGCCACGATGTGCAGGCCGTAGGTCAGCCGCTCCAGGACGGCCGCCCTGGGCAGGGCGGCCAGCCAGCCGGTCACCGCCCCGTCGGCGGCCCGCTCCTCCGCACGGTCGCGCAGGAGGTAGAGCACCGCGGTGGCGAAGCCGATGATGAACAGCCCGACGGTGGCCGTGGCGACGGTGACGTGGATGACCAGCCAGATGCTGTTGAGCGCCGGCAGCAGCTGGGACGCCTCGGTGTACCACGCGACCATCGCCACCCCGAGGGTCAGCAGCACCGGGGTGACCACGAAGAGCCCGAGCCAGAGCAGGTCGCGCCGCAGCGCCCAGACGCCGTAGATGACCAGGACGAACGCGCAGGTGACGACGGCGAACTCGTACATGTTGCCCAGCGGTGCCCGGTTGACCGAGACACCGCGCAGCACGGCGGCCACACTGACCAGGAACGCCGCGAGCAGTGTCAGCTGCAGCCCGGTGACCCCCCAGCGGCGGCTCGAGGGCGCCCCGCCGGTGTCCGGGGGGCTGACCGTGGCGACCGCCGCCCCGCCGCCCTCGGCCTGGGCACCGACGGTCGTGCCCTCCCGGTCGGCCCGGTGGGTCGAGGCACCCGAGCGGGAGGCGTTCACGGCCAGGTGCAGCGCGAAGGCGACCATCGCCACGGCGAGCACCGCGATGGTGGCCCACACGCCGATGTCGGAGGCTGCGGCAAGGGTCTCGTCGGTCATCTCTCGTCCTTCGTCGATGTCGCACCCTGGAGCCGGTCGCGAATCTCCTCGCTGACCCGGTCGACCAGGTCCTGCAGTCCGGGATCGGTGCCCTTGACGAGCCCCGCGACGGTGATCTCAGTATGCCGTCCGCTCTCGTCGGCGCTGTCGCCGACCCGGACGTAGAGGCGCCGGCGACGGACGGCGAGCATGGCGACCAGCCCGGCCATCGCCGTGACCGAGAAGACCAGCACCGGCAGGCGGCCCGGGTCGTAGCGCATGACCAGGCCTCCCCAGCGCAGCACACCCTCCAGCGTCACCGTGCCGCGCCCCCCGGGGAGGGCCTCGGTCTGCCCGGGTGAGAGCAGGATCTGCACCTGCTCACCGGCGTCGTCGTAGACCGGGTCCATGCCGCTCACGTCCAGGGCGTAGACCGACTGCGGCACGCCCTCGGGGAAGAGGTCCCCTTCGTAGACCCCGAGTGCCAGGGCAGGGTTGGCCAGGTCGGGGAAGTCGGAGGTGGGCCCCAGCTCGGGGTCGAAGCGCACGGTCGGCAGGAAGGCACCGTAGAAGCCGATCTCCGGGTCCGCCCCCGCGACCTTGACGGCCCCGGTGGAGGTGTAGTTGTCGTCCTGCGGCAGGAAGGGCACCGCGTCGGAGAAGAGCACCTCCCCCGCGGCGTCCCGCACGGTGACGATCGGGGCGTAGCCGTTGCCGAGCAGGAAGACGGAGGTGCGGCGCAGCGACAGCGGGTCGTTGACCGCGAGCCGGTCGCCGACCTCCGGCTCCCCCGGTGCCGGCGCAGTGCTGACCCTCGCCTCGAACAGGCGGGGTGACCCGAACTGCGCGTTGTCGGTGTCGGACTCGAAGCGCACGTCCAGCTCGTCGAGACGCAGCGTGAACGGCTCGATGGCGTTCATGTCGACCAGGGGCCCGGGCTGCACGGTGTCGTAGGCGGCCACGCTGGAGGTGAACTGCTGCCCCTCGGGCAGGATCACCTCGGCCCGCCACCCCCACAGGTGGCCGACGGCGACCGAGACGATGACCCCGAGCAGGCTGATGTGGAAGACGAGGTTGCCGGTCTCCCGCAGGTAGCCGCCCTCGGCCGCGACGTCCCGGGCTCCCGGCTCGGCCGGGCGAAGACGGAACCGGTGCCGGCGCAGCACGGCCCGCGCCACGGCGACGGCCTCCTCGGGGGTCGCCTCGGTCGTCGTCCGGTGGTGGGTGGGCAGACGGTGCAGGCGTCTCGGGGTCTCCGGGGGCGGTGTGCGCATCCCCTGCCAGTGCTGTCGGGTGCGCGGGATGATGCAGCCCACGAGCGAGACCATGAGCAGCAGGTAGATCGCCGCGAACCAGGGTGAGGCGTAGACGTCGAACATCCCGAGGCGGTCCAGCCACGGTCCGAGCTCGGGGTTGTCGCGCAGGTACTGGTTGACCCGCACAGGGTCGACCCCGCGCTGCGGCCAGATCGAGCCGGGCACGGCCGCCACGGCCAGCAGCAGCAGAAGCGCCAGCGCGGTGCGCATGCTGGTGAGCTGACGCCAGCCCCAGCGCAGCCAGCCGACGGGCCCCAGCCGCGGCTGCACGACGCCCGGGCGCTCGCCGGCCTGCGGGGGGGTCTGCTCCTCGACCGCCATCAGATCACCGTCTCGAAGGAGGAGGTGAGCCGGCTCTGGATCCACACGGTGACGTCCTCCCAGATGCCCAGGACCATGAGCAGGCCCAGGACGAGGAGCAGCACGGCCGAGCCCCGCTGGATGGCGGCGTGGTGGCGTCGCAGCGCCTTGGAGCCGCTGGTCACCCAGCCGGCTCCCGCCGCGACCAGCAGAAAGGGCAGCCCCAGGCCGACGCAGTAGGCCACCGCCAGCAGCACGGCCCGCAGCACGACCCCGTCGGTCGGCGCGAGAGAGGCACCCAGGGTCTGGATCGCGGCCAGCGCCGGCCCGGTGCAGGCGCTGAAGCCCAGGCCGAACGCGACGCCGAGCAGGGGGGCGCCGACGATCCCCGCCGAGGGGCGCCAGCGCACCTGCCAGGCGGTGGCCTCGGGTCGCAGCATGAGCACGCCCAGGACCAGCACGATGACCCCGCCCACCCGCAGCAGCAGGCCCTGGTGCTCCTGCAGCAGCAGCCCGAAGGAGGAGAGCACCACGCTCATGGCGATGAAGACCGCGCTGAAGCCCGCGACGAAGAGGGCCGCACCGAGCACCAGGCGTGCCCGCACGGGGTCGCGGTCCGTGCCGGTGGTGGCGCTCATCCCGCTGACGTAGCCGAGGAAGCCCGGCACGAGGGGCAGCACACAGGGCGAGGCGAAGGAGACCAGCCCGGCGAGCGCGGCGACCGCGAGCGCCCCGAGCAGTGGTCCGCTGAGGACGAGTTCGCTCACGATTCGGCCAGCACGTCCTCGACCAGCCCGCGCAGGGTGGTGGCGTCGACCTGGCCCAGCACCCGGGCGGCCACATGACCCTCGGGGTCCAGCACCAGGGTGCTGGGGCGGGCGTTGGCGAGCCCCTGCAGCTGCAGCAGGGTCTGGCCGCCGTCGTCCTCCAGCGAGGGGTAGCTGACGCCCTTGGCCTCCTGGAACGCCAGCGCGGTGGGGACGCTGTCGCGGTGGTTGACCCCGATGAAGTCGACCGGCTCACCTGCCTCGGTGAGCTCGCTGTACACCTGCTCCAGGTCCGGGGCCTCCGCCTTGCACGGCCCGCACCACGAGCCCCATACGTTCACCACGACCACCTGGCCGCGGACGTCGTCGGTGCTCCATGGGTCGCCCTCCAAGGTGGTGCCCGAGATGTCCATGACGATGTCGCGCTCGGCTGTGTCGATGAGCTCGACACTGCCGTCGCCGGCGATGTAGCCCTTGTTGTCTCCCTGCCTGGCCTGCTCGGCGATCGTGTCCCCGGTCCCGCTGCAGCCGGAGAGGACGAGTGCACCGGCCGCCGCCAGGAGCGCTGCGCGCCTCATGCCCCTGCGCCCGGGCGGGCCATCGGCAGCAGCGGGGAGGCGGGTTCGCTGTAGGTCAGCTCCACCGGCTCGTCCCCGACGTAGCGGATCGAGGTGACCGAGGCCAGCGTGCACTCGCGCTTGCGGGGGTCGTGGAAGAGGACGCGGCCCTCGAGCCGGCGACGCAGCGTCACCACAGGCAGCTGGTGCGAGACCAGCACCGCCTCGTGGCCCCGGGCCACGGCCCGCGCCGCACCGACCGCGGCGAGCATCCGAGCGGCGATCGTCCTGTAGCCCTCTCCCCAGCTCGGCAGCAGCGGGTTGATGAGCAGCAGCCAGTTGGCCGGCCGGGTGATGGCTCCGCCGGGACCACCGACGACCATGCCCTCGAACTTGTTCTCGGACTCGATGAGCCGCACGTCGGTGGCGACCGGCAGGCCGAGCCGCTCCCCGATGGGTCGGGCGGTCTGCTGTGCCCGCTCCAGGGGCGAGGACACGACGTGCACGACGTCGCGCCCGGCGAGATGGTCGGCCGTCATCTCTGCCATCCGGACCCCGAGGTCGGAGAGGTGGTAGCCCGGCAGGCGGCCGTAGAGGACCCCCTCGGGGTTGTGGACCTCACCATGGCGGACGACGTGGATCACGGTGGTCGGTGCGCCGCTCATGCAGGCGATCTTCCCATGTCAACCTGAGCGATCTCTGCGGCGGAGGCGTGGATCGCACCCACCACGTGGTCGACGGCCGTGTCGTCGTGTGCGGCGCTGACGAACCACGACTCGTAGCAGCTGGGCGGCAGATGCACGCCCCGGCGCAGCATCGCGTGGAAGAAGCGGCCGTATGCGGCGGCGTCCTGCTCCTTCGCCTCGCCGAAGTCGCGCACCCGGCCCTCCCGGAAGAAGACGCTGAACATCGAGCCCGCCCACTGGATGCGGTGCGGCATTGAGTGCCGGGTGAACGCCTCCGCAACCGCGTCGGCCAGCGCGTGCGCGACGACGTCGAGCCGCTCGTAGACCTCGGGTGTGCACCCGCGCAGCGTCGCCAGGCCCGCCGCGGAGGCCACCGGGTTCCCGGAGAGCGTGCCGGCCTGGTAGACGGGGCCGTCGGGGGCCAGCATCGCCATCACGTCGGCCCGTCCGCCGAACGCGGCGGTCGGGAAGCCCCCGCCCATGACCTTGCCGAAGGTGAACAGGTCGGGAGCCCCTGTCGCGTACGGGCCCTCCACCCCGAACCAGCCCGACGGGCTGCACCGGAAGCCGGTCATGACCTCGTCGGAGATCAGCAGTGCGCCGTGCGCCCGGGTGACGCGCAGCAGCGCCTCGGTGAACCCCGGCTCCGGCGGGACGACACCCATGTTGCCGGCGGCTGCCTCGGTGATGACGGCCGCGATCTCGTCACCGCGCTCGGCGAACGCCGCCTCCAGAGCGGCGACGTCGTTGTAGGGCAGCACGATGGTCTCGCCCGCGCTCGAGGCGGGCACTCCCGGGGAGTCCGGCAGGGCGAAGGTCGCCACCCCCGAGCCCGCGGAGGCGAGCAGCGCGTCGACGTGCCCGTGGTAGCAGCCGGCGAACTTCACCACCGCCGACCTGCCGGTGAACCCCCGGGCCACCCGCAGCGCGCTCATCGTGGCCTCGGTGCCGGAGTTGACCAGGCGCACGGAGGCCACGGGCTCGACGCGGTGCACGATCTCCTCGGCCAGCAGCACCTCGCGCTCGGTGGGCGTGCCGAAGCTGAACCCGTCGGCCGCGGCCTCCCGCACGGCTGCGAGGACGTCGGGGTGGGCGTGCCCGAGGATCATCGGGCCCCAGGAGCAGATGAGGTCGACGTAGCGACGACCGTCGGCGTCCTCCAGCCAGGGTCCCCGGCCCCGACGCATGAAGCGTGGGGCTCCGCCGACCGACCTGAACGCCCGCACCGGGGAGTTGACGCCCCCGGGGATCACCCGGCGGGCCTGCTCGAGCAGGGCCTCGGAGCGGGGCGCCTCGTCGGGGTAGGGCGGGGTGCGGGTGGGGTCGGTGCTCATGCTCTCCAGTCTCACAGCCTCAGAACGCGTCGGCGCCCTGGGAGGGGCTCGTGCGGTTGGCCACGATGACGCGTCGCATCACCTCGCCGACCACCTCGAGCTCCCCGGGGGACATCAGGTCCACCAGGCCGGCGCGCACGCTGGCCACGTGGATGGGGGCCATGGTGTCCAGCAGCGCCTGGCCTGCGGCGGTCAGATGCAGGTCGACCCCGCGGCCGTCCTCGCGGATCCTGCGACGCTCGACCAGCCCCAGCCGCTCCAGCCGGGTGGCGGTGTGCGTCAGCCGGCTGCGGGACTGCACGACGCGGTCGGCCAGCGCCGACATGCGCAGCCGTCTGCCCGGGGCCTCGGAGACCATCGAGAGGATCTCGTACTCCCCCATCCGCATCCCGTGCTGCGCCAGTGCCGCCTCCAGGGCCTCCGTCAGCAGGTAGCTCCCGCGCAGGAAGGCCCGCCAGGTGGCCTGCTCCAGCTCGTCGAGCCAGGGCACGTCGTCGCCGCGCGGGGAGGCCGGGACGACGGCCGGACCGGCGCCGTCGTCACTCATGAGGGGTCCCGGCCGGCGAGCAGCCGTGCGGCTACCTGCGCGTAGTAGGTGAGCACGACCTGGGCGCCCGCCCGGTGGACGGCGGTGAGGGCCTCCAGCACGGTGCGGTCCCGGTCCAGCCAGCCCAGGCGGGCCGCGGCCTCGATCTGCGCGTACTCCCCCGAGACCTGGTAGGCGGCGACCGGGACGTCGCTCACGGCCGCCACATCGCTGAGCACGTCCAGGTAGGGCAGCGCGGGCTTGACCATGACCATGTCGGCGCCCTCCTCCAGGTCCAGCCGCAGCTCGCGCAGCGACTCGGTGCGGTTGCCCGGGTCCTGCTGGTAGGTCGCACGGTCGCCGCGCAGGGTCGACCCGACGGCCTCGCGGAAGGGGCCGTAGTAGGCCGAGGCGTACTTCGCGGTGTAGGCGAGGACCGCGACGTCCTGGTGGCCCGCGGCGTCGAGGGCCTCACGCACCACCCGCACCTGGCCGTCCATCATCCCGCTGGGTCCCACCACGTGGGCACCGGCACGGGCCTGGGCCACCGCCATGTCGGCATACCGCCCGAGGGTGGCGTCGTTGTCGACCGCACCGTGCTCGTCCAGCACGCCGCAGTGACCGTGGTCGGTGAACTCGTCCAGGCACAGGTCGGCCATGAGGACGGTGCTGTCACCGAGCTCGGCACGCAGGTCGGTCAGGGCCACGTTGAGGATGCCGGCAGGGTCCGTGCCGCCCGAGCCGGTGGCGTCCCGGTGTCGGGGCACCCCGAAGACCATGATCCCGCCCACGCCGGCGGACACCGCGTCGGTGGCGGCCCGGAGCAGCGAGTCACGCGTGTGCTGCACGACGCCGGGCATCGAGGTGACCGGCACCGGCTCCTCGATGCCTTCGCGGACGAAGACGGGCAGCACGAGGTCGGCGGCCGAGAGCCTGGTCTCCCGGACCAGCCGCCGCATCGCGGGGGTGGTCCGCAGCCGACGCGGGCGGTGGTGTGGCAGCGGGATGCTCACGCCCGGGCCTTGGCGGCGCCACGACGCCCCGCAGGCCGTCGCTGGCTCGGGCGCAGGACCTCCTCACCGGCCTCGGTGGCCGCGTCGGCCAGCTCCTGGGCGTGCGCGGCCAGCGCGTCGACCAGCGCGTCCGAGGACGCCTCCGGCGCGACGACGTCGACCCTCAGCCCGTGCTCCTCGGCGGTCCGGGCCGTGGCCGGTCCGATGCAGGCCACGACCGTGCAAGGGTGCGGCTTGCCCGCGATGCCCACGAGGTTGCGCACCGTGGAGGAGGAGGTGAAGCAGACGGCGTCGAACTCCCCTCCCTTGATCGCCTCACGGACCGGCGCCGGCGGCGGGGTGGCCCGCACCGTGCGGTAGGCGGTGACGTCGTCGACCTCCCAGCCCATCTCCTGCAAGCCCGCGACGAGCGTCTCGGTGGCGATGTCGGCGCGCGGCAGGAAGACCCGGTTGATGGGGTCGAGCACCTCGTCGAAGGGCGGCCAGACCTCGAGCAGGCCGCGCGCCGACTGCTCCTGGTCGGGCAGCAGGTCCGGCTCCAGGCCCCACTCGCGCAGCGCCTGCGCAGTGACCCCGCCGACGGCGGCGATCTTCAGCCCGGCGAACGCCCGGGCGTCGAGCCCGACCTCGACGAACTTCTCCCGCACCGCACGGACGGCGTTGACCGAGGTGAAGCCGATCCACTCGTAGCGACCGGTCACCAGCCCCTTGATGGCCTTGTCCATCTGCTGTGGGGTGCGGGGAGGCTCGACGCTGATGGTCGGGACGACGGAGGAGGACGCGCCGTAGGAGGCGATCCGCTCGCACATCGGGCCGGCCTGGTCCTTGGTGCGCGGCACCAGGATGTTCCAGCCGAAGAGCGGCTTGGTCTCGTACCAGGACAGCTCCTCGCGCAGCGCGACCTGCTCACCGACCACCGCGACGGTGACGTGGGCCAGCGGCTCCTCGCGCAGGGCGTCCAGGGCCTGGGCCAGGGTCAGCACCGTCGTGTGCTGGGTGACCGTCGTGCCGTGCTCGGTCAGCGCCACCGGCGTCTGCGGGTCGCGCCCGGCGGAGGCGAGCCCGCTCAAGGCCCGATGCAGGTCCGTGGCCGCTCCGAGCACCACGACGGTGATGTCGTCGGCCACCGAGAGCGACCAGTCCGTGCGGCCGTCGCCGGCGTTGATCGTGTGCAGCTCGCGCACGCCCCGGCCGGTGAGCGGGACCCCGGCGTAGGCCGGCACCGACCAGGCCGTGCTGACACCCGGGACGATCTCGAAGGGGACACCTGCCTTGCTGCACGCGAGCGCCTCTGTCGCCAGGCCGCTGAAGGCGCTGGGGTCGCCGTTCATCAGCCGCACCACGAGGACCGAGCGGTCCTCGAAGCGACGTGCCGTGCGCACGACGAGCTTGGCGCGGGAGGAGGGGGTGAGGTGCTTGCCGCTGGACGTGTGGTGACCGTCGACCAGCTCGGCACCCTCCTTGGTGAACCGGGCGACCTGCTCGGCGCAGTGCAGCGAGTCGAGCAGCACCACGTCGGCCGTCGCCAGGTAGTCACGGGCCCGGACGGTCAGCAGACCCGGGTCACCGGGTCCTGCCCCGACGAAGGCCACCCTCGCCGAGGGGACAGCGCCGGCGGCGCCAGGGGTGGGGGCGGCGATGTGGGTGCTCACGAATCACGCTCCGTAGTGGGGGCCGACGGCGAGGTCCCGGAGGGCTCGTCGGCGGCGATGCGGTCCAGCAGGTCCTCGGCCAGGGCCCGGCCGAGCGCGACCGGGTCGGACCCGGTCCTCGCGTGGCGCAGCGACCTGCCGCGCTGTGCCACGAAAGCAGTGAGCACCAGGCCGGTCGGGCCCGGGTGGGCGTGCGCGCCGATGGGAGCCGTGCAGCCGGCCTCCAGCCACTGCAGCAGGCTGCGCTCGGCGGTCACGCAGGCGCGGGTGTCGGGGTCGTCGAGACCGGCGCAGGCAGCCAGCACCTCGGCGTCGTCCGTGCGGCACTCCACCGCCAGGGCGCCCTGCCCCGGCGCCGGCAGCATCTGCTCCAGGTCGAGCAGCTCGGCCGCCTCGTCGATGCGACCCAGCCGCCGCAGCCCCGCCGCAGCCAGGACCACGGCGTCGACCTCGCCGGAGTGCACCTTCGCGATGCGGGTGCCGACGTTGCCCCTGATGTCGACGACGCGCACCTGGGGGGCGAGCAGCTGCACCTGCGCGGCGCGACGGGGTGACCCGGTGCCGACCAGGGCACCGGCGGGCAGCTCGGCCAGCCCGCGGCCGCCCCGGGTGACCACCGCGTCGCGAGGGTCCTCCCGCTGCGGCAGACCCACCACGGACAGCCCCGGCTCGGGGGCGACGGGCAGGTCCTTGAGGGAGTGGACGGCCAGGTCGACCTCGCCGGAGCGCAGCGCGGTGCGCAGCGCCGAGGCGAAGACGCCTGTGCCGCCGATCTGGGTCAGGGGGGCGAGGTTGACGTCACCCTCGGTGCGCACCTCGACCAGCTCCACGTCGTGGCCGGCCTGACGCAGCCGCTCGGCCACCCAGGTGGACTGGGTGGAGGCCAGCGCGCTGCTGCGGGTGCCGAGGCGCAGCACCCGGTGCGCCGGACGGTGCTCGGCCCCGGGCACGCACTGCTGCTCGGCGGGGGTGAGCGGCGGGGTGTGCCGCAGCGAGGAGGTCATGGCCGCACCCGCCTGCGGATGCGGGGAGGCGAGGTCACCGCGGCGACCTCGTGCGGGTCGAGGTCGAACAGCTCGCGCAGGGCATGGGCGTAGTCGCCGCTGGTCTCGCCCGACTGGAGCTCCTTGACCCGCACGGTGGGCGTGTGCAGCAGCTTGTCCACGACGCGCTGGACGGTGCGGCGCACCTCCGAGCGGGACGCCTCGTCGAGCTCGGGGAGACGCTGCAGCAGCCGGGCGTACTCCAGGTCGACGACCTCGTGCGCCCGGGCTCGCAGGGCCGCCACCGTCGGCGCCACGCGCTGCGCACGCCGGTCGGTGAGGTAGGCGGCGACCTCCGCGGTGACGAGGTCACGCACCTGCGCGACCGCCGACCCCTCGACGGCGTCGGCGACCGTGTCGCGCCGGCCTGCCTGGATCTCGCTGAGGCCCCAGACGTGGACCCCCGGGAGCCCGCCGACCTGAGGTGCCACGTCGCGCGGGAGGGCCAGGTCGATGACGACCAGAGGGGTGTCCACCGCGGCACGGGCACAGGCGACCGCGGGCACGTCCAGCACGTGGCCGACCGCGCCGGTGCACGAGACCACGAGGTCGGCCTGTGACAGCACGTGGGCGAGGTCGCCCCAGGCAGCCGCACGGCCCCCGTGCGCGTCCGCGAGCCGGGCCGCACGCTCGGCGGTGCGGTTGACCACCACCAGCTCTCCCACACCGGCGCGGGAGAGCGTCGCCGCCGCCAGGCCGGACATGGACCCGGCACCGAGGACGACGGCCCGGGCCGCGGACAGGTCGGGCAGGACGGTGCGAGCCCGTTCCAGGCCCAGACCGACGAGGGAGGCCGCGACCGCGTCGATCGCGGTCTCGGAGTGGGCCCGCTTGCCCACCCGCAGTGCATGCTGGAAGAGCGGGTTGAGCTGGGGGCCGACGTGCCCGGCGTGCTGCGCCACGGAGAGCGCGTCGCGGAGCTGACCGAGCACCTGGCTCTCCCCGACCGCCATCGAGTCCAGGCCGCAGGCGAGCGAGAACACGTGGCTGACGGCGCGGTCCTCGTAGTGCACGTAGAGGTGCTCGGTGAGCTCCTCCAGCCCGAGGGCGGTCGAGCGGCTGAGCTCCTCGCCGATGGCGGTCAGAGGGCCGTGGAAGCTCTCGGCCTCGACGACCACCTCCACCCGGTTGCAGGTGGCCAGCACCAGGCACTCGCTGATGCCCTCCGCGCGGCCCACGCGAGCGGCGAGGTCGATCGCTCCCAGCGGGCCGAGCGCCATCCGCTCGAGGACCTCGATCGGGGCGGTGTGGTGGGACAGGCCCACGACCAGCACGCTCATCCGGTCACCTCCTGGGGTCCAGGCGCGGCAGCCCGTCGCTGCTCGTGGAAGGCCAGGATCTGCAGCTCGGTGGCCAGGTCGACCTTGCGCACGGCCACGTCGGGCGGCACCGACAGGACGGCAGGGGCGAAGTTGAGCACGGAGCGCACGCCGAGGGCCACCAGCCGGTCGGCGACGTCCTGCGCCTGGTCGGCCGGGGTGGTGATCACCCCGATGGCGACCGGGGTGCCCGCCTCGTCGAGCTGCGTGAGGGTCTGCACGGTCAGCCCCTGGACGGTCCGGCCGACCACGGCCGGGTCCTCGTCGACCAGGGCCACGACCCGGAAGCCTCGCTCGCTGAACCCGCCGTAGGCCGCCAGCGCCCGGCCCAGGTTGCCCAGGCCCACGATGACGACCGGCCACTCCTGGGTGAGCCCGAGCTCCCCGGCGATCTGCGAGGAGAGCCGCTCGACGTCGTAGCCGACTCCCCGGACGCCGTAGGACCCGAGGTAGGACAGGTCCTTGCGCAGCTGCGCTGAGCGCACCCCCGCCGCGGCCGCCAGCTCCTCCGAGGAGATGGAGGTCGTGCCCTGAGCCGCACACGCTGTCAGTGCCCTGAGGTAGGCCGGCAGCCTCCCCACCGTGGCCTCCGGGACCCCGCGCCGGGCGGGTTCGGCCATCACGACAGCACCGACTCCTTCCGGTCGTCAGGGTGCATATACCAGAACGCCGGCAGAGCCGGCCGTTGACCCCCTCAGGGTAAAACTTTGTGAACGAAAGCACAAAGCCGTTGCAGGACCTCAGCCCCGGGTCAGTGCCTCGGTGAGGCGCTGCTCGTCGACGGCCCAGTAGTCGTGTCGCCGCCCGTCCACGAAGATGACCGGGACCCACTCCCCGAAGACGGGCACCAGCTCGGGGTGGTCGTCGACGTCGGCCTCCACCCATCCCGTGCCGGTGCGTTCGCACACCCTGCTGACGGCCACCCGTGCACGTTCGCACAGGTGGCAGCCCTGCCGGCCCAGCACGGTGACCCGCACCGGCCGGCCGGAGCCGTCGCGCTGGGGCAGGTCCGCGAAGGCGGGGGCCGCGTCGTGGGTCATGACCGCTCTCCCGGAGCTCTCGGGCACACGAACGGCGCCGGACCCAGTGCTGCGGGTCGGGCGCCGTGCGGGCAGGGTCGCGACGGGTGTCGCGACGTCACTTCTTGTTGCGACGCTGGTGACGCGTCTTGCGCAGCAGCTTGCGGTGCTTCTTCTTGGCCATCCGCTTGCGGCGCTTCTTGATCACAGAACCCATGTGTGAACCGTGTCCTTCGTCTCGGGGTGCATCGTCGAGGGCGATGCTCGGGGTCTCGCGTGGTGCTCGGTCCCGGTCGGGCCGTGGCCACGACGCGGACAAGTCGGCCCAGCCTACCTGCCAGTGAGGACGACCCTCAAACCAGGCCCACGGCGGAGCAGGCGGCCCGAAGGTCAGGCGGTGCCGTGGTAGGAGTCACGCAGGTAGTCGTTGACGGCCTGCTCGGGCACCCGGAACGACCGGCCGACGCGGACCGCGGGCAGCTCGCCGCTGTGGACCAGCCGGTAGACGGTCATCTTCGAGACACGCATGAGGGTGGCGACCTCCGCCACGGTCATGAAGCTCATCTCGGCCACCTGAGGGTCCTCGCCCATGAACTGTCCTGTCTCGTCGAATCGTGCAGACCTCACGACGCAGGGCGACGGAGTCCGGGTGTCTCCGGCAAACACTACGGCCAGATGGTGGTGTTGCGAAAGTGACAGAGTGCGACTGTCCAGCCGACACGCCGTACGAGCCAGGATGTGACGGGGTCGACTGGCAGGTGCAGCGGGGCACCGACGCCGGTCAGTCGAAGTAGGGGTCCAGGCCCCAGCCGGGGAAGATCGCCCGCCGGGTGGCCATGATCGCCATGTCGACCGGGTCCTCCGGGTGGTAGCCCTCCCGGAAGTTGCCGTACTCGATCGGCCGGCCACCCAGGTCCCCCATCCGTGGAGGAGCGACGGTGCCGAGCCGGTGCAGCACCATGGCCTGCCAGTCGGCGGGGGTCGGCTCGGTCAGCGACACCGGCGCGTGGGCGGCGATGGCGATGAGGTGGGACCACGCCCGGGGCACGACCTGCACGAGCTCGTAGCCGCCGCCCCCCAGGGCGACCCAGCGACCGCCGGTCACCCGGTGTGCCAGGTCGTGCACCCAGCCGTAGGCCGTCTTCATGCCGTCGATCGAGACGGCGAGGTGGGCCAGCGGGTCGGAGAAGTGGCAGTCGCACCCGTGCTGGGTGACGAGGATGTCCGGGGCGAACGCCTCGACGACGGCCGGCACGACCGCCTGGACGGCCCGCAGCCACCCCTCGTCGCCGGTGCCGGCGGGCAGCGCCACGTTGACGGCGGTGTCCGGAGCCTTCCGGCCTCCCGTGTCGCCGGGGAAGCCCGTGCCGGGGAAGAGGTCCTTCCCGCTCTCGTGGACCGAGACGGTCATCACCCTCGGGTCGTCCCAGAAGATCCGCTCCACCCCGTCCCCGTGGTGGACGTCGAGGTCGACGTAGGCCACCCGCTGGGCGCCGTGGTCGAGCAGCCACCGGATGCCCACGGCGATGTCGTTGTAGACGCAGAAGCCCGAGGCACGGTCGGCCATCGCGTGGTGCAGGCCGCCGGAGATGTTGACGGCGTGGCGGCACTCCCCCTGCCAGACCCCGCGACACGCCGCCACCGTGCTGCCGACCGCCAGGGAGGTGGCCAGGTGCATCCCCGGGAAGGCCGGGGTGTCCTCGGTGCCGATCCCGCGGTCGCCCCGGGCCAGGTCGGGACGCTCCGAGAGCCGCTTCACGGTCTTGATGAGCCGGCGGTCGTGCACCGTCGCCAGCAGGGCGTCGTCGGCGTGCTCACCGGGCACCACGCGGACCTCGCTGCCACCGAGGAGGCCCAGCTCCTGGCTCAGGGCGTGGGTCAGGTCCAGCCGGATGGGATGCATCGGGTGGCCCACCCCGAAGTCGTAGGCCGTGAAACGCTGGTCCCAGACGACATTGAGGCCGATCATGGACTCACGCTAGCCGACCCCCTGGTCGGCGGCGGGACCGACGACAGGGAGTGAGCGCATGACCAAGCACCGGTTGTTCGACGAGGACGTGCTGGTGATCGGCCTGGGGCGGTTCGGGGCGGCAGCGGCGCTGGAGATGGACCGGCTGGGCTACCGGGTGCATGCGGTCGAGACCAACAACGAGGTCGCCGAGCGCTTCTCGCGGCGCCTGCTGCGTGTGCTGTCGTTCGACTCCACGAACCCGGACGAGCTGCGCAAGGTGAAGCCGCAGGACTTCCGGGTCGCCGTCGTCGGCATCGGCAGCTCCGTCGAGGGGTCGCTGCTCACCGCCGGCAACCTGGTCGACGCCGGGGTCGCCTCAATCTGGGCCAAGGCGGTGAGCGCCGAGCACGCCCGGCTGCTGGAGCGGATCGGGGTGCACCACGTCGTCTTCCCCGAAGCCGAGGCCGGCGGCCGGGTCGCACACCTGGTCAACGACAAGATGGAGGGCTACATCGAGTTCGAGGACGGCTACGCGATCGTCAAGATGCGCCCGCCCCAGGAGATGATCGGCTTCAGCCTGCTGGAGACCGACATCCGCAAGCGCTACGGCGTGACCGTGGTGGGTCTGAAGGCCCCCGGGGAGGACTTCACGCACGCGCTCCCCGAGACCAAGGTCGGCCCGCACCACATCATGATCGTCTCGGGCCCGAGCAAGCTGATCGAGCAGCTGGCCAGCAGGCCCTGAGGCTCACAGGCTGGTCGGGATGTCCCCCGAGGAGGAGCCGAGCGGGAGCACCATCGCCATCTCCTCCGCGTCGTCGTCGTCGATGTCGACGCCCTTGATCTCCATCGGGCGGCGGTTGTCCGTGGGCCGGAAGCCGAAGCTGCTGGCGAAGGCCACGGCACGGCCGTTGTCGGTGCCCACCCAGTAGACCAGGTGCTTGAGCCCGTCCTCACGGGCCGCGCGGGCGCCGGCCTCGAGCAGGCGGCGGGCGACGCCGGTGCCACGCGCCTCCGGGGTCACCCACAGCCCGAACAGCTCGCCGACGGTGTCGCCCGAGGTGCCCTCGGTGCCGACGCTGGCCACCCCCAGCGCCTCGCCGTCACGCCCGGCGAGCAGGCGTTGGGAGCGCCGCATCCGAGCGCGCCAGCGGTCCTCGGAGTAGTCGGCCTCCTCCTCGGCCGAGGCCACGAATGCCTCGGGGGACTCACGCAGCGCCCGCAGCCGCACTTCGCGGTACTCGGCCCAGTCCTCTTCCGTCAGTCGGCGCACGGTGATCTCACTCATGCGCCCTACTCTTCCACAGACCTAGCGCGCTCCGGCGCTCCGCTCGGTGAACGTCCGGTGCCTCACCGCTCAGTCGGAGGCGGAGAGCTCTGCGGAGCGGCGGGCGGCGGCCTCCATGGCCGTGAGGAAAGCGGCCCTGACCTTATGGTCCTCGAGCGCACGCAGGGCGGCGACGCTGGTGCCACCGGGGCTCGAGACCTGCTCGCGCAGGACGGTCGGGTGCTGTCCGGTCTCACGGATCATGGTGGCTGCGCCGTAGAGGGTCTGGACGACGAGCTCGGTGGCGGTGGCACGGGGAAGGCCCAGCAGCACGCCTGCCTCGATCATCGCCTCCACGACGTAGAAGATGTAGGCAGGGCCGCTGCCGCTGATGGCGGTCACGGCGTCCATGTGCACCTCGTCGAGGGTGATGACCCGACCGACGGTCGCGAGCAGGCCCTCCGCCGCGGCGAGGTGCTCGTCGCTGCAGTGCCGCCCCCGCGCCAGCGCCGACATGGCCTCGTCCACCAGGGCCGGGGTGTTGGGCATGACCCGCACGACGGAGATGCCCTCGGGCAGGTGCCGCTCCAGGAAGTCGGTGCTGATGCCCGCGGCGATCGACAGCACGAGCGCGTGCTCCTCGACGTGGTCGCGGAACTCGGTGACCAGGGCGCCCATGTCCTGCGGCTTGACCGCGAGCACGACGATGTCGGCACCCACGACCGCCTCCACCGCCGTCGCGGCACGGACCCCGTGCAGCTCGGCGACCTCCTGGGTGCGGGCCGGCATCTTGTCGCTGATGACGATGTCGGCCCGGTCGTGGCCGGCGCGCACGAAGGCCGCGAGCAGCGTGCTGCCCATGACCCCGGCGCCCAGGATCGCGATCGTCACCGCGTCACCCGGTGGTCGCGACGGCGCGCAGGAAGAAGGCGAGGTTGGCCGGACGCTCGGCCATCCGGCGGACCAGGTAGCCGTACCACTCGTCGCCGTAGGGCAGGTAGACCCGCATCCGGGCGCCGGCAGCAGCGAGGCGACGCTGCTCGTCGGGTCGGATGCCGAGCAGCATCTGGAACTCGTAGGAGTCGGGGGTGCGGCCGTGGCGGTCCGCCAGGACACCGGCGATCTCGACGATCCTGGGGTCGTGGCTGGCCACCATGGGGTAGCCGTCGCCGGCCATCAGGATCTTGAGGCACCGCACGTAGGCCTTGTCGACCTCGGTCTTGTCCTGGTAGGCCACCGACTCCGGCTCCCGGTAGGCGCCCTTGCACAGGCGCACCCGGCTGCCCTCGTAGGCGAGGTCCCGGCAGTCCTGCTCGGTGCGGTAGAGGTAGCTCTGCAGCACCGCGCCCACCCACGGCCAGTCCTGGCGCAGCTCGCGCAGCACCGACAGCGTCGAGTCGGTCGTCGCGTGGTCCTCCATGTCGAGGGTCACCGTCGTGCCGGCGTTGGCGGCCGCCTGGCAGATCTGCCGGGCGTTGTCGAGGGCGACCTGCTCACCGTCCGCGCCGAGGGCCTGGCCGAGGGCGCTGAGCTTGAGGCTGACCTCGACCTCACCGCGGCCGGTCAGCCCCCGATCGGCGAGGGCGCTCAGCAGCTCGAGGTAGGCGTCACGGGTCTGCGTCGCCATCTGCAGGTCGAGGGTGTCCTCGCCGAGGTAGTCGATGGTCACCAGCCGGCCGGTGTCGCGCAGCTCTGCGGAGACCTCCACCGCCTCCTGCGTCGAGGCGCCGGCGACGAACCGGGCCACGACGTCGCGGCTCACCGGAGCCTTCTCCACCAGGGAGCGGAGCGCAGTGCTCCGGCTCGCACCGAGCAGCCCCTGCCGCATCCACGTTGCCGGGTCGACCACACCGAGATCCATGGGGCTCAGGCTACGACCTGCTCCCCTGACTGCCCACCCCGCCTCCCCCTCAGGGGGTCCGTCGCCGCAGCGTGAGGGCCCCGAGCGTGAGGGCGCCGAGGGCGAACGCCGCGAGCAGGGCGACGTCGGCCAGCGCCTCCGCACCACCGTCGGCCGACCGGCTGACGGCGTTCATCGCGTCCACGGCATACGACAGGGGAAGGACGTGGGAGACCGCCTCCAGCACGGCCGGCATCTGGTCGCGCGGCACGATGAGCCCGCAGAGCAGGAACTGCGGCAGCACGAAGGCCGGCATGAACTGCACGGCCTGGAACTCCGTGCGCGCGAAGGCGGAGGCGAACAGCCCCAGGGCGTTCCCCACCAGCGCGCTGGCGGCGGCGACCCCGACGAGGGCCCACGGCGAGCCCGCGACCTGCAGGCCGCAGACGCCGATCGCGAACGCCGTCGCGATGCCGGCCTGAGCCACGGCGACCATGCCGAACGCCACGGCGTAGCCCCCGAGGAAGTCGCCCTTGCCCAGAGGCGTAGCGAGCAGGCGCTCCAGGGTGCCCGAGGTGCGCTCTCGCAAGGTCGTGATGCTGGTGACCACGAACATGACCGTGAACGGGAAGACACCCAGCAGCGCCGGCCCGATGCGGTCGAACACCGGCCCGCCGTCGAAGACCCAGGCCAGGAGCCCGATGAGCACGCACGGCAGGAGGAGCAGCAGGGCCACCGTGCGGTGGTCTGCCCGCAGCTGCTGCACCACGCGCAGCGCCGTGGCGAGCGTCAGCCGCGGGGTCACGGGCCCGACCACCCGACAGGAGGCGGTGCGTGCTCGACCAGCTCGAGGAAGGCGTGCTCCACGTCCGGCGCCCCGGTGCGCTCCAGCAGGCCTGCCAGCGTGTCGTCGGCCAGCACCTCGCCGTGGCGCAGCAGCACCAGCCGGTCGCACCGGGTGGCCTCGTCCATGACGTGGCTGCTGACGAGCAGGGTGACCCCGGCCCCGGACAGCCGGCCGAACAGGTCCCAGAGGTCGCGGCGCAGCACCGGGTCGAGACCCACCGTCGGCTCGTCCAGCACCAGCAGCTCGGGCTCGCCGAGCAGTGCTGCCGCCAGGGAGAGGCGGGAGAGCTGGCCCCCGGAGAGCGTGCTCGCACGCTGTCCGACCTGGCCCCGCAGGCCGGTCTGCTCGACCACCTCGTCGACGGCCGGCCGGCCGGCCCCCATGACGGTGGCGAAGTAGCGCAGGTTGGCCCGCACGGTGAGGTCGCCGTAGACGCTGGGCGCCTGGGTCACGTAGCCCACCCGGCTCCGCAGCCCGGGTGCGCCGGCCGGCTGCCCGAGCACGGTCACCTCCCCCGCCTGCACGACCTGCACACCGACCACCGCACGCATCAGCGTGCTCTTGCCGCCCCCGCTCGGGCCCAGCAGACCGACCACCTGCCCTGCCGGGACGTCGAGGTCGACGCCGTGCAGGACCTCGCGGGGACCGCGCCGCACCCGCAGCCCGCGGGTCCGCACGGCCGGCTCCGAAGTATTCATCACGTAGTGAATTATACGCCGGTCGGACCCTCCGGCACCAGGTAGCACTGCAGGGTCGCCCCCAGCAGGGTCACCAGGTCCTCCGGCGAGGCGTCCACGAGGGCCGGCAGCTCCACGACATACCGCATGACCCCGACGCCCAGCATCTGCGCCGCCGCCAGCCCGGCCCGCGTGGCCTCGTCGGGCGAAGGGCGGTCGGGGCCCCCGTGCTGCGCGCGCCGGACCGCCACCACGATGCGCCCGAACACCTCCCCGGCGAGGAACTCGCGGATCATCCGTGCGGCGGCGTCATGGGCCACGGCCGATCGCACCAGGGCCACGAACTGAGGTCGGCGCGAGGGGTCGTCCCAGACGGCGAGGAAGGCGCGCACGGCGCGCTCCCCGACCAGCTCGGGGTCACCGACGACGATCCGGTCCACCACGGCCCTGGGGTCGACGCCGATCTGGACGACCTCGGCGAAGAGGGCGGCCTTCCCCTCGAAGTAGTGGTGCACGAGAGCGGGGTCCACCCGGGCCTCACGGGCGATGCCGCGCAGCGACGCACGGTCGTAGCCCTGCTCCGCGAAGGCGTCGCGGGCCGCGGCCACGATGTCCGCCCGGGTGTCCGCCCCGGCAGGGCGTCGCCCGCGGCCAGGGGTGCGGGGGGACGGGGCCCGCGGGCTCATCCGACCGGCATCGCCAGGTGCTGCCGGGCGAACGCGAGCGACTCGGCCAGGTCGGTCTCCCGCTGGGCCGGTGACACCTTGCGGGTGCTGACCTCCACGCTCACGATGCCGGTGAAGCCGGAGGAGGCCAGGTGGCGCAGCACCTCGGCGCACGGCTGGTCGCCCCGGCCCGGCACCAGGTGCTCGTCCTTGAAGCTGCCGAAGCTGTCGCCCAGGTGCAGGTGGGTGAGGCGGGGGCCCAGGAAGCGTGCCATGGCCACCGGGTCCGACCCGGAGGTCGCGGCGTGCGAGATGTCCAGCGTGACGTGCGCGTAGGCCTCGTCCGTCGGGTCGTGGTCGGGCAGGTATGCCTGCAGCTCCGACCCACCGGCCCGCCAGGGGAACATGTTCTCGACGGCGATGGGCATGCCGGTGCGGACCTCCCGCTCGGCCACCCCGTCGACGAAGCCCTCGGCGTACCCCCGCTGCCAGCGGAAGGGCGGGTGCACCACCACGCAGTCGGCGTCCACCGCCTGGGCCAGCTCGATGGACCGGTCGATCTTGCCCCACGGGTCCCAGCCCCAGAGCCGTTGCGACAGCAGCAGGGTCGGGGCGTGGATGGCGCCGATCGACAGGCCGTGCAGCTGGGCGAGCGCGCGCAGCGCCCCGGCCTCCTGGGTGACCGGGTCGGTCCAGACCATGATCTCGACGCCGTCGTAGCCGAGCCGCTCGGCCAGGTCGAAGGCGTAGGCGGCGTTCTCGGGGTAGACCGAGGAGGTCGACAGGTGGACCGGGATCGCGCCCGGGGACTCAGACACGGGTCGTGCCCTCCGGACGCTGTCGGTCGTTGACACCCAGCCGCATAGGTCTCAGGCTAACCCCGCCTACCCTGGTCCGATGACGACAGTGCCCGGTCACCGGGAGGTGGCCTTCGACACACCGCGCTGGTGGGTGGAGTTCACCGACCCCGCCGAGCCCGCACAGCGGCTTCGCTGCGACCTCACCTGGCTGACCTCGTCCTGGCACTGCATCTTCGGCCAGGGCTGCCCCGGCATCTACGCCGACCGCCCGGACGACGGCTGCTGCACGCTCGGCGCCCACCTCACCGACGACGACGACCTGGCGCGGGTGAGCGAGGCCGCCGGGCGGCTGGGGCCGGACGAGTGGCAGCTGCACGACCTGGGCCAGGAGGGCGCCTGGCGCGACCGGGACGGCGACGACGTCACGACCCGGGTCGTCGACGGGGCGTGCATCTTCCTCAACCGGCCGGGCTTCCCCGCCGGGGCCGGCTGTGCCCTGCACCAGCACGCGGTCGCCGAGGGCCTGCCACCCCACACGCTCAAGCCCGACGTCTGCTGGCAGCTGCCGGTGCGGCGCACCTACCGCACCGTCGAGGCCCCCGACGAGACGTCCTACCTGGAGGTCACCATCGCCGAGTACGACCGCCGCGGCTGGGGGCCCGGCGGCCACGACCTCGACTGGTACTGCACGGCAGCACCGGTGGCCCACAGCGCGGCGCAGCCGGTCTACCTGTCGCTACGCGACGAGCTCGTCGAGCTCATCGGTGAGCCGGCCTACCAGGTGCTCGTGGAGCACTGCGAGGAGGCCCTCGCGGCGCGGCGCGGCCGCCGCCACCTCCCGCTGTGGGTGCACCCGGCGACCCGCGCCGGCGGGGCGCAGGCATGAGCGGTGAGGTCGTCCCCAGCCCCAACATCTGGGAGCACGCCGACGTCTACGAGCTGGAGAACTCCGGTGTCGACCCCGGCGGCGCGGTCTGGGCGGCGATGCGGCAGGTCGCCGGGTGGAGCGGCAGGCGGGTGCTCGACCTCGGCTGCGGGTCCGGCTACCACCTGCCCTTCTTCGCGCAGGAGGCGACCGAGGTGGTGGGCGTCGAGCCGCACCCGCCCCTGGTCGCCCGCGCGCGGGACCGGGTCGCCGACCTCCCCCGCGCCCGGGTCCTGCAGGGGACGGCCCAGGCCGTCCCGCTGGAGGACGCGAGCGTCGACATCGTCCACGCCCGGTGGGCCTACTTCTTCGGCGCCGGCTGCGAGCCCGGGCTCGCCGAGGTCGAGCGCGTGCTCGCACCCGGTGGCACCGCCTTCGTCGTCGACAACGACGCCACCAGGTCGACCTTCGGCGCGTGGTTCCGCAGGGCCTGGCCGCACTACGACCCCGCGGCGGTGGAACGGTTCTGGCGACGGCAGGGGTATGCCGTGTCGCGGGTCGACATGCGCTGGCGCTTCGCCTCGCGGACCGACTTCGAGGCCGTGGTCCGCATCGAGTTCACCGAGACGATGGCCGACTGCATCCTGGGCGAGCACCCCGGCACGGGGGTCGACTACGCCGTCAACCTCTGGCACCGCACGTTCTGACGCTGCGCCGGGGACCGTTGTCGGCGGCCCCGCCTAGAGTCTCGGGCATGCCCACGAAGTCGACCCGCACCACCCGCCCGACCTTCCGCTGCACCGAGTGCGGGTGGAGCACGGTCAAGTGGGTCGGCCGCTGCGGCGAGTGCCAGGCGTGGGGCACCGTGGCCGAGGTCGGGGCCACCCCGGTCCGCACCGCGGCGGCCACGCCTGCCCGCCCGGCCGTGCCGATCGGTGACGTCGACGCGGAGCCCGCCCGGGCCAGCACGACCGGGGTCGGCGAGTTCGACCGGGTGCTGGGCGGTGGGCTGGTGCCGGGCGCCGTCGTCCTGATGGCCGGTGAGCCCGGCATCGGCAAGTCCACCCTGGCCCTCGACGTGGCGGCCCGGGCGGCGCGGGAGGACCGCACCGTGCTCTACGTCTCCGGGGAGGAGTCCGCGGCGCAGGTGCGCCTGCGGGCGGAGCGGATCGGCGCCGTGGCCCCTACGCTCTACCTCGCCGCCGAGACCGACCTGGCCACCGTGCTCGGGCAGGTCGACCGGGTGGGCCCGACGCTGCTGGTCATCGACTCCGTGCAGACGATGGCCAGCGCCGACGTCGAGGGTGCCCCCGGCAACGTGGGCCAGGTGCGGGAGGTCGCCTCCGCCCTCATCCAGGTGGCCAAGTCGCGCAACATCGCCGCCCTGCTCATCGGTCACGTGACCAAGGACGGTGCCATCGCCGGCCCCCGCGTGCTGGAGCACCTGGTGGACGTCGTCGTGCAGTTCGAGGGCGAGCGGCACTCCCGGCTGCGCCTGGTGCGTGCGGTCAAGAACCGCTTCGGTCCCACCGACGAGGTGGGCTGCTTCGACCTCGGGGACAGCGGCATCGTCGGGCTGCCCGACCCCAGCGGACTCTTCCTCACCAGCCGCGACCGGCCGGTCCCCGGCACCTGCGTCACGGTGACCCTCGAGGGTCGCCGGCCCCTGGTCGCCGAGGTGCAGGCCCTGGTCACCCCCTCGACCGGAGGGAGCCCCCGGCGGACCACCAGCGGCCTCGACTCCTCGCGCCTGGCCATGGTGCTCGCCGTGCTGACCCGCCGGGCCTCCCTCGACGTCCACAGTGCCGACTGCTACGCGTCCACGGTGGGCGGCGTGCGCCTCGGGGAGCCGGCGGCCGACCTCGCGGTGGCCCTGGCGGTCGCCGGCGCACGGCTCGACGTCGCCCTCCCCCAGGGCACCGTCGCCTTCGGCGAGGTGGGCCTGGCCGGCGACCTGCGCCCGGTCACCGGCGCACCCCGGCGGCTGGCCGAGGCGGCTCGGATCGGGTTCCGCCGCGCGGTCGTGCCGGCCGGTTCGCTGAGCGAGGGAGGCGCCCCGCCGGGCATGCAGGTGCTGGAGGCCACCTCGGTGGTCCAGGCCGTGTCGGCGGCGCTGGGCGCGCCCTGATCTGACCTTGAGGGTGGGACACCTGTGAGCAGGTACAATCCGCGCAAGGACAGGGACGCTCGTGCGACGTGCCGTGGGACCGTGGACGACGACACATACGGGGTGAGATGGCCGGCATGGAGCGCAGCGACGACGAGGTGCTGCGTGCTGTCCTTGCCGTCGTCGCCCCCGGGACCGAGCTGCGCGACGGGCTCGAGCGCATCCTGCGCGGGCGCACCGGGGCCCTGATCGTCCTGGGCAGCGACCGAGTCGTGGAAGGGATCTGCACGGGCGGGTTCGAGCTCGACATCGAGTTCTCCGCCACCCGGGTGCGCGAGCTGGCCAAGATGGACGGTGCCGTGGTGCTCGACCGGGACGTGACCCGCATCGTCCGGGCGGCCACCCAGCTCGTGCCCGACCCCGCCATCGAGACGCGCGAGAGCGGCACCCGGCACCGCACCGCCGAGCGCGTGGCCAAGCAGACCGGTCACCCGGTCGTGGCCGTCAGCCAGTCCATGTCCATCGTCGCCCTATACATCGGAGACGTGCGCTACGTGCTGGAGGACTCCAGCCAGATCCTCGGCCGCGCCAACCAGGCCCTGCAGACCCTCGAGCGCTACCGCTCACGCCTCGACGAGGTCGCCGGCTCCCTGTCGGCCCTGGAGATCGAGGACCTCGTCACCGTCCGGGACGTGGCGGCGGTGCTGCAGCGTCTGGAGATGGTCCGTCGGATCTCCGACGAGATCGCGCAGTACGCCGTCGAGCTCGGCACCGACGGACGCCTCATCACGCTGCAGCTGGGCGAGCTGACCGGCGGGCTGGGCAACGACCGTGACCACGTCGTGCGGGACTACATCCACCAGGTCTCGACACCGCATACGGTCGAGGAGGTGCTCACCTGCCTGGAGGCACTGACCGCCACCGACCTGCTCGACCTCGGACAGGTGGCTCGGTGCATGGGCTTCCTGACCGTCGGGGACGCGCTCGACTCGTCCATCTCCCCTCGGGGGCACCGGCTGCTGAGCCGGGTCCCCCGGCTGCCCGGTGCCATCACCGAACGGCTGATCGACGAGTTCGGCACGCTGCAGGCCCTGCTCTCGGCCGGTGTGGACGACCTGATGACCGTCGACGGCGTGGGCGAGGCCCGGGCCCGTGCGGTGCGCGAGGGCCTGTCCCGTCTGGCCGAGACGAGCATCCTCGAACGCTACGTGTGAGCGCGCCCGACTCCGCTCCGGGGGTGACCCGTACCGCCGCCGACGCCCTGCACCGGCCGGTGCTCGACTGGTATGCGGTGCACGCCCGCGACCTGCCCTGGCGCCGCCCGGAGTGCTCACCCTGGGGGGTGCTCGTCTCCGAGGTCATGCTGCAGCAGACCCCGGTGTCACGGGTGGAGCCGGTGTGGTGTGCCTGGCTGGAACGCTGGCCGACTCCCGGGCGGCTGGCCGAGGAGCCCGCCGGTGAGGCGGTGCGCGCCTGGGGGCGGCTGGGCTACCCGCGCCGGGCGCTGAGGCTGCACGCCGCCGCACGCACCATCCGCGACGAGCACGGCGGGCAGGTGCCCGACGACCTGGAGAGCCTGCGACAGCTGCCCGGCGTCGGCGAGTACACCGCCGCGGCGGTCCGCACCTTCGCCTACGGCGGCCGCGCCGTGGTGGTCGACACCAACATCCGGCGGGTGCTGGTCCGGGCGCTCACCGGCCGTGCGCTGCCGGCACCGGCCCTCACCCGGGCAGAGACGGAGCTGGCCGGTGCTGCACTGCCCGGGGACGACGCCGCGGCAGCGACCTGGAACGTCGCTGTGATGGAGCTCGGTGCGCTGGTGTGCACCGCCCGCTCACCGGACTGCGCGGCCTGCCCGGTGGCCGGTCGCTGCGCCTGGCGCCGCGCCGGGCACCCCGCCTACGACGGTCCGCCGCGCCGAGGCCAGGCCTGGGCGGGGACCGACCGGCAGTGCCGGGGGGTGCTCGTGCAGGTGCTCCGTGAGGCCACGACGCCGGTGGCCGCGGAGCGGCTCGCCCTCGCGTGGACCGACGACCTGCAGCGGGAGCGGTGCCTGGACGCGCTGGTGGCCGACGGGCTCGTCGAGCCGCTGGCCCGCCGGACCTACCGTCTGCCCGGCTAGGTCCTCACAGGATGTCGTCGGTGGTGCCGCGCGAGCGGTAGTTGACGTAGCTGCGCCGTGCCCGCAGCGCCTTGCGCAGCGCAGGGCTGAACGGGTGCAGGGACAGGTCGTAGGCCGGGAACCAGTAGCGCGCGGTGCCGAACTTCAGCTTCATCTTGAACACGCCGTAGGAGTGCTTGGACTCGTCCAGCCGACGCGGGATGCCCCAGAAGTCGAACGCCGTGTAGCCGTGCTCCTTGGCGTCCTGCATGGCCCCCCAGTAGAAGGCGTCCGGTGCCTTGGCGTCCTTGCGGGTCTCCCCCTCCGAGGGGGGCCGGTCGTCCCGGATGGAGCCACCGTAGAGGTAGCAGGTCATGTCGCCCAGCCCGAGGAAGAACCCTCCGGCCAGCGCCCGGCCCTCGTGCCGGGACAGGAACAGGTAGGCCTCGCTGCCGTCCCCGTTGCCCTCGCGCAGCAAGGTCTCGTAGTAGGCGCGCGGGAACGAGCCGAGCTTGGCCCGCTGGTTGGTGGCGTCGAAGATCTCCCAGAACGCCGCGAAGTCGTCGTCCCGGGCTGCCACGACCCCCATCCGCTGCGCGGTGCGCACGTTGCGGCGGGCCATCTTGTGCAGACCTGCGAAGATGGTGTCGCTGTCCTGGCCGAGGTCGGCCAGGATCGTGTGCTCCGGCTGTTCGGTCTCGGTGCGCCGGAAGGGCCCGAGCCGCTCGGGGATCACGGACTGCTCGGCCGCCAGGTCGACCTGGTGCGGCTCGGTGCCGGCGACGAGCGGGACCGACGGCTCGATCTTGAGGTGCATGTCCGTCGTCCTGGCCATCCTGCGCACCAGGCGAGCCACCTCGGGCAGGTCGTCCAGGCTCTCCAGCGCGGGGCCGCGCGGGGCGTAGAGGGTGCTGACACCGGGCACGAGGGGCTTGCGGACGACCTGCAGTGCGCCGACCGTGGAGCCGTTGCGCCGCAGCAGGAAGCGCAGGGGCTGCTGGCCCAGCACACGACGGGCCTCGCCGTAGCCCCAGCTCTGCAGCGGGCTGCTGATCGGAAGGTCCCTGACGGCGGCGTTGAACGTCGAGCGGTCATGGGCTTCGACCAGGGTGAGGGGCACACCGGAACCCTACGAGAGGGGACGGCGCCGGTGCACATGAGCGCCCCCTTACTGCGTGTCCCGGCCCGGGGCGGGAGGGCGAGTGCGCGAAGGGCCGGGCGCGCTGTGCGCACCCGGCCCCGTCACGTCACACCGTCGGTCTCACTCCGACGTCGTCGCCTCCTCGATGGGAAGCAGGTCGGGCAGGGACTCCTTGGGGCTGCCCTGGAAGGTGAATGCCTCCTCCTTGCCCTCCCCAGCGGTGTCGACCAGCACGATCTCGCCGGCCTTCAGCTCGCCGAAGAGGATCTTCTCGGACAGCGCGTCCTCGATCTCCCGCTGGATCGCACGGCGCAGCGGTCGTGCGCCCAGCACCGGGTCGTAGCCCTTCTTGGCCAGGAGCGCCTTCGACGCGGGCGTGAGCTCGATGCCCATGTCCTTGTCCTTGAGCCGCTCGTCGAGCCGGGCGACCATCAGGTCCACGATCTGGACGATCTCGCTCTGCGAGAGCTGCGGGAAGACGATGGTGTCGTCGACGCGGTTGAGGAACTCGGGACGGAAGTGCTGCTTGAGCTCGTCGGTCACCTTGTTCTTCATGCGCTCGTAGCTGCCCTGGGTGTCGTTGCCGGCCGAGAAGCCGAGCGAGACGCTCTTGGAGATGTCCCGGGTGCCGAGGTTGGTGGTCATGATGATGACGGTGTTCTTGAAGTCCACGGCACGGCCCTGGGAGTCGGTCAGGCGACCGTCCTCCAGGATCTGCAGCAGGCTGTTGAAGATGTCCGGGTGGGCCTTCTCGATCTCGTCGAAGAGCACGACCGAGAACGGCTTGCGGCGCACCTTCTCGGTGAGCTGTCCACCTTCCTCGTAGCCGACGTACCCCGGAGGCGAGCCGAACATCCGCGACACCGTGTGCTTCTCGGAGTACTCCGACATGTCCAGGGTGATCAGGGCGTCCTCGTCGCCGAAGAGGAACTCCGCGAGCGCCTTGGCCAGCTCGGTCTTGCCGACACCCGTGGGCCCGGCGAAGATGAACGAGCCACCCGGACGGCGCGGGTCCTTCAGCCCGGCGCGGGTGCGGCGGATCGCCTGGGACAGCGCCGTGATGGCGTCCTCCATGCCGACGATCCGCTTGTGCAGCTCGTCCTCCATGTGGAGCAGCCGGCTGGACTCCTCCTCGGTCAGCCTCATGACCGGGATGCCCGTCGAGGCCGCCAGCACCTCGGCGATGAGCTCCTCGTCGACCTCCGCGACGACGTCCATGTCGCCGGCCTTCCACTCCTTCTCCCGGGCGGCGCGAGCCTGCGTGAGCTTGTGCTCCTCGTCCCGCAGGCGCGCAGCCTTCTCGAAGTCCTGCGCGTCGATCGCCGACTCCTTCTCACGCTTGGCGTGCGAGATCTTGTCGTCGAAGTCGCGCAGGTCCGGCGGAGCCGTCATCCGGCGGATGCGCAGACGCGCGCCCGCCTCGTCGATGAGGTCGATCGCCTTGTCCGGCAGAAAGCGGTCGTTGATGTAGCGGTCGGCCATCGTGGCCGCGGCGACCAGGGCGGCGTCGGTGATCGACACCCGGTGGTGCGCCTCGTAGCGGTCGCGCAGACCCTTGAGGATCTCGATGGCGTGCGACAGCGTCGGCTCGCTGACCTGGATCGGCTGGAAACGGCGCTCCAGGGCGGCGTCCTTCTCGATGTGCTTGCGGTACTCGTCGAGCGTCGTGGCGCCGATGGTCTGCAGCTCGCCGCGGGCCAGCATCGGCTTGAGGATGCTCGCAGCGTCGATGGCCCCCTCGGCGGCACCGGCACCCACCAGGGTGTGGATCTCGTCGATGAACAGGATGATGTCGCCGCGGGTGCGGATCTCCTTGAGCACCTTCTTCAGGCGCTCCTCGAAGTCACCGCGGTAGCGGCTGCCCGCCACGAGCGCCCCGAGGTCGAGGGTGTAGAGCTGCTTGTCCTTCAGCGTCTCCGGCACCTCGCCGCGGACGATGTCGGTGGCCAGCCCCTCGACGACGGCCGTCTTGCCGACGCCGGGCTCACCGATGAGCACCGGGTTGTTCTTGGTGCGGCGGGAGAGCACCTGCATCACCCGCTCGATCTCGGCCTGCCGGCCGATGACCGGGTCGAGCTTGCCCTCCCGGGCGGCCTGGGTGAGGTTGCGCCCGAACTGGTCCAGCACCAGGGAGCCGGCCTGCTGGCCCTCCTGGCTGCTGGCGCCGACACCGGCGGCGGCGGCCTCCTTGCCCTGGTAGCCGGACAGCAGCTGGATGACGGTCTGGCGCACCCGGTTGAGGTCGGCGCCGAGCTTGACCAGCACCTGGGCCGCGACGCCCTCCCCCTCGCGGATGAGGCCGAGCAGGATGTGCTCGGTGCCGATGTAGTTGTGGCCGAGCTGCAGGCCCTCACGCAGGGACAGCTCCAGCACCTTCTTGGCGCGGGGGGTGAACGGGATGTGCCCGGTGGGCGACTGCTGCCCCTGGCCGATGATCTCCTGGACCTGCTCGCGCACGGCGTCCAGGGAGATGCCCAGGGACTCCAGGGCCTTGGCGGCCACGCCCTCCCCCTCGTGGATCAGCCCGAGCAGGATGTGCTCGGTGCCGATGTAGTTGTGGTTGAGCATCCGCGCCTCTTCCTGCGCGAGCACCACAACCCGGCGGGCCCGGTCGGTGAACCGTTCGAACATGGTCTCTCCTGAATCGTCGAGAAGACTCGATGGTACGTGCGTCTGCTGGGCTCAACGCGGTGTTTCGCAGGACTGTTCCACATCCGGGCCCCTGTGGCCGCGGTGTTCGCCCACGGCATAAGCGGCGGTGGGACCACGGCGACGGCTCCCCCAGCCGTACACGTCATACTCTGCCCTCATGCGCCACCTCCCCACCTCTGCAGCCGCGCTCGCCGGTGCGTCACTGCTGCTCGCCGCCTGTACGAGCGACGGGCCGGACACTGCGGAGCCCGACGTCGTGACGCTCACCTCGGCGCCCGGCCCGGCCGAGGCCGGCACGGCCTCCGACACGGGCTGGTACTGCGCACTGATCGAGGAGGAGCTGGTGGCGACCGCCACCAACGGTGCCCTGGACCGGGCCCGCGAGTCGATGGTCAGCAACGACGACGACGCGTGGGTGTGCGAGGTCAACCTGGTCACCGGCGACAGCTACGAGACCGTGCTGCGCCTGAGCGTGTACCCCAACGGGCAGGAGGAGACCGAGGCCTTCCGCGCCGAGCTCGCGGACGCCGACGGGATGGAGCGGGGCCCGGCGTTCCTCGGCGAGTCCTATGTCGTGCCCGGTCGCACGGTGGCGCTCATGCAGTGCAACCTGCCCGAGCTGGAGGGGCAGCCCGGCGGGCCGGGTCCCTACGCCTTCCAGGTCGAGGGGCTGTCCGGGCCCGCCGCCGAGCTGACCGAGGAGCTCCGCAGCCCGGTGCGCAGGCTCGTGACCCAGATCGACCAGTCGGTCGGCTGCTTCCCGACGCAGGCCTACGAGTCGGCCCCCACCGACGGCGGCTGAGCCACCACGAGGGTCAGCCGGCCTTGGTCTCCTCGTCCGTCGTGTCCTTGGCCGAGGACCTCTTCGAGGTCTTCTTCGCCGCCGTCTTCCTGGCGGGCGTCTTCTTCGCGGTGTCCTTCTTCGCACGCGTCTTCTTGGCAGTGGCCTTCTTCGCGGTGGTCCTCTTGGCAGCCGGCGTCGTGCCCGACCCCTCCTCGGCGTCCGACGAGGAACCCTCACCCCGAGCGGCCTTCGCGCGGTCCACGCTGCGCTGCAGCGCAGCGAGCAGGTCGACGACCTCGCCGGTGTCGCCCTCGTCCTCGGTGTCCGGGCTCTCAGTGACCTCGCCGCCCTCGATCTTGGACCGGACCAGCGCCTCCACCGCCTGCTGGTAGTCGTCCTCGTGCCCCTCGGGCTCGAAGTCGCCGGCCATGGAGTCGACCAGCATGCGCGCCATCGCGACCTCGGACTCCTTGGGCTCGGAGACCTCGTCGAGGTGGTCCAGCTGGCCTGCATCCCGGATCTCGTCGGGCCACAGCAACGTCTGGAGCACGATGACCTCGTCCACGACCCGCAGCACGGCCATGGTCATCCGGGTGCGCACCGACACCGTGACGACCGCGACGCGCTCGCTCTCACGCAGCGCCTCCCGCAGCAGCCCGTAGGCCTTGGCGCCCATGGCGTCGGGCTCGATGTAGTAGGCCTTGTCGTAGAGGATCGGGTCGATCTGCGAGACCGGCACGAAGCGCTCGACCGCGATCTCCTTGCTGCTGCGGTTGGGCAGGCTCGCGAAGTCCTCGTCCGTCAGCACGACCGTCTTGCCGTCGGTCGTCTCGTAGGCCTTGGCGATGTCACGGTAGGCCACCTCCTCCCCGTCGGCCTGCGCCACCCGCTTGTAGCGGATGCGGCTGCCGTCGGAGGCGCGCACCTGGTGGAAGCTGACGTCGTGGTTCTCCGTGGCCGAGTAGAGCCGGACCGGCACGTTGACCAGCCCGAAGGACACGGCTCCCTTCCAGATCGCTCGCACTCCCCCAGGATGGACCCATGAGACCGATGCTCGCCACCTCGGGCAGCGCCCGGCCGGGCACCGGTGTGCCCACGGGGCCGGAGTGGGTGCACGAGATCAAGTGGGACGGCGTGCGCCTGCTGGCCGATGTCAGCCGGGGCCGGCTCCGGCTGCTGACCCGCTCGGGTCGGGACGTCGCGGTGGGCTTTCCCGAGCTGGCCGGTCTGGTCGACGTCGCCGACGACATGCTGCTCGACGGTGAGGCGGTGGCCATGCTGGAGGGGAGGCCGACCTTCTCGGGGGTCGTCGACCGTGTGCACGTCGCGACCCCGGCCGAGGCCGCACGCGCCCGGGCCGCGCGGCCTGCGACATACCTCGTCTTCGACCTGCTGCGGCTGGACGGGCTGGAGCTCACCGGCCTGCCGTGGCGCGAGCGCCGGGCGGCCCTGGAGGCCCTCCTGCCGCCCGGACCGTCCTGGCAGGTGTCACCCACGTATGCCGACGGGCCGGGACTGCTCACCGCGACGGCCGAGCAGGGTCTGGAGGGCATCGTGTCCAAACGGGTCGACTCCACCTACCTGCCGGGGGTGCGCAGCCCGGCGTGGCTGAAGTTCCCGCACCGCGAGGTCGAGAGCTACGTCGTCGGTGGCTGGCGACCCGAGACCGGTCGCTCGCGCCTGGGCGCGCTGCTGGTGGGGGTGCCGGCCGCGGGACAGCCCGGAAGGCTGTCCTTCCGGGGCCGGGTCGGCAGCGGTCTGGCCGGGCGGGCCGGCGCCGAGCTGGCGGCCCGGCTGTCCGAGGTGCCCGCGGCCGGGTGCCCCTTCGTCGACGAGGTGCCGCGCGCCGACAGCACCGGCGCCCGGTGGCTGCGGCCCGAGGTGGTCGTCGACGTCGCCTCCCTCGGGGTCACCTCCGCGGGCCGGCTGCGGCAGCCGTCCTACCAGGGGCAGCGCCCCGACCTCGACCCGCAGGAGGTGACCGGTGGCGACCGGTGAGACGCAGACGGTGGAGGTGGCCGGGCGGACCCTGCGGGTCAGCAGCCTGGACAAGGTGCTCTACCCCGCCACCGGGACCACCAAGGGCGAGGTGCTGCAGTACTACGTCTCCGTCGCCGACCGGCTGCTGCCACACCTGCGTGACCGGCCGGTGACACGCATCCGCTGGCCGCACGGGGTCACCGGCGAGCACTTCTTCGAGAAGAACCTGCCCAGCGGCGCTCCCCGCTGGCTGGAGTCGGTGACCATCCGCGGTCACGGCTCACGCTCGGGCCGCGAGAGCGTGACCTACCCCCTGGTCAGGGACCTGGCCGCGCTCGTCTACCTGGTCAACCTGGGCTCCCTGGAGCTGCACGTGCCGCAGTGGCGGGTGGACGCCGAGGGTGTGCCGCAGCCCCCGGACCGGCTGGTCGTCGACCTGGACCCGGGGCCGGGCGCCGGGCTCGGCGAGTGCGCCCGCGTGGCGCTGCTGGTGCGGGAGCAGCTGGCAGCGGTCGGCCTGGACCCCGCACCGGTCACCAGCGGCAGCAAGGGCATGCAGGTCTACGCCGGCCTCGACGGCGAGCGCTCCGCCGACGAGGTGAGCGCGGTGACCAAGGCCCTGGCCCAGCACCTCAGCGAGCGCCACCCCGCTCTGGTGGTGTGGCAGATGACCAAGGCCCTACGGCCGGGCAAGGTGCTGCTCGACTGGTCGCAGAACTCCGCGGCCAAGACGACCATCTGCCCGTGGTCGCTGCGGGGCCGCGACCACCCGCGCGTCGCCGCCCCGCGCTCCTGGGCCGAGGTGGAGGCCGCCGCCGACGGGCGTGCCGAGCTGACCCAGCTGCCCTACGAGCAGGCACTCGCCCTCGGGTCCGCGGCCGACGCCGACACCTGACCGGCTCCGCCGGCACCCGGACATGCGTCGGCCCCCGTCGTCCAGGGCTGACGGGGGCCGACAAGCAGCGGCGGACGTGTCAGTGCGCCGCCGCGTAGGCGTCCTGGAGCTCCTGGGAGACCCGACCCCGGTCGCTCACCTTGTATCCGTTGGCACGGCCCCACTCCCGCACCTTGGCCAGGTCGGCCGAGCTGGAGGAGGACGAGGAGGTGCCCGAGCTGCGTCGCCGAGTCTGCCGACGACCACCGGAGCGGCGGGCCTGGCCCACCCACTTGCCGAAGTCGTCCCTCAGCTGCGCAGCATGCTGGTCGTTCAGATCGATCTCGTAGGTGACACCGTCGAGCGAGAACTCCACTGTCTCGGAAGCCTCGGAACCGTCGATGTCGTCCTCGAGAATCACTTGCACCCGCTGAGCCATGCGTACCTCTGCTTCTTGAATGGGGATGGGGAACGGCCTTCGTTCACGGGATTGGCCGCAATCTCACGATATCGCTCCGGCGACTGCGACACAAGAAAGATGTCATTGTTGTGGAGAATCGTCGCTTTCCTGCTCGCTCCCGGATTCGCCGGTGGCCGCCTTCTGGGCGTCCAGGCTCCGCTCCCACTCGCGTTGGGCTGCCCTTTCCCTACGGTCGCCCTCGAGGATGTGCTTCATGATCACCCAGAACAGGTAGGCCAGCCCGATGGTCGGCAACAGGGCCGCCACATAGGGCCAGATCGACTGCACCACCGACATTTCAGGCCTCGGGCTTCACGAAGGGGAAGAGAATGGTCTCGCGGATCCCGGCGCCGGTGAGCAGCATCATGACCCGGTCGATGCCCAGCCCCAGGCCGCCCATGGGCGGCGCCGCGTACTCCAGCGCCTGGAGGAAGTCCTCGTCGAGCTGCATGGCGTCGAGGTCCCCGTCCGCCGCCCGGTGCGACTGCTCGGTGAGCCGCTGCCGCTGGATCTCGGGGTCGATGAGCTCGGTGAACGCGGTGCCCCGCTCCACACCCCCGATGATCAGGTCCCAGGCCTCGATGAGCCCCGGCTTGGTGCGGTGTGGGCGCGCCAGTGGCTGGGCCGACGCCGGGTAGTCGCACACGAAGGTCGGCTGCAGCAGGCGGGGCTCGACCAGCTCACCGAAGAGCTCCACGGCGAGCTTCTCACTGTCCCAGCCGCGGTCCACCTCGACGCCGCGACGGTCGGCGACCGCCAGCAGCACGTCGCGACCGGTCTCCACCGTGATCTCCTCACCCACCTCGTCCGACAGCGCGTCGTAGAAAGGCAGCCACGTCCACTCGGCGTCAAGGTCGATGACGCCCTCGGGTGTCTCGATGCGCCTGCTGCCGACGACGTCGGCGGCCGCCAGGATCATTTCCCGGGTGAGGTGGGCCATCGTCGTCTGGTCACCATAGGCTCCGTAGGCCTCGAGCATCGTGAATTCAGGGCTGTGGCTGGAGTCGATGCCCTCGTTGCGGAAGATGCGCCCGATCTCGTAGACCCGGTCGATCCCTCCGACGACAGCCCTCTTCAGATACAGCTCCAGCGCGATGCGCATCGTCATCGGCATGTCGAACGCATTCAGGTGGGTGTGGAACGGGCGGGCCGTCGCACCACCGTGAATGGTCTGCAGGATCGGGCTCTCGATCTCCACGTAGCCGTGCGAGTCCAGCACCTCGCGGATGGCGCGCATCACCCCGGCACGCCGGCGCACCATGTCGCGAGCCTCCTGGCGCACGATGAGGTCGACGTAGCGACGGCGCACGCGCTGCTCCTCGGACAGCTCCTTGTGCAGCACCGGCAGGGGCCGCAGGGCCTTGCTCGCCATGCGCCACTCAGCGGCCATCACCGACAGCTCCCCGCGCCGGCTGGAGACGACCCGTCCGTGGACGAAGACATGGTCACCGAGGTCGACCAGGTGCTTCCAGCGGGCCAGTGCCTCCTCCCCTACCTCGGCGAGGCTGAGCATCACCTGCAGCCGGGAGCCGTCACCGGCCTGCAGGGTCGCGAAGCAGAGCTTGCCGGTGTTGCGCACGAACACGACGCGGCCGGCGACGCCGACCTCGTCGGTCGTCTCCTGGCCGGTCTCCAGGTGCCCCCACTGCTCGCGCACCTCACCGATGGAGTGCGTGACCGGCACGTGCACCGCATACGGCTCGTGCCCCTGCTCCAGGAGGGCCGCACGCTTGGCGCGCCGCACGCGCATCTGCTCGGGCAGCTCGGACTCGGGGGTGGGCAGGGGGGTGTCCGTCACGGTGTCAAGGGTAACGAGCCCGGGCTCACCACAAGGACACGCCGTCGACGCTACGCTCCAGGTCGAGCAGCGCCTGCTTGCGCGCCGCCCCGCCCCCGTAGCCCGTGAGCGAGCCGTCTGCGCCGATGACGCGGTGGCAGGGGACGACGATGGAGATCGGGTTGCGCCCGTTGGCCAGGCCGACGGCGCGCGAGGCACCCGGCCTGCCGAGCGCGAGCGCGAGCTGGCCGTAGGACCGGGTGCGGGCGTAGGGGATCTCCTGCAGCGCGGCCCAGACCTGCTGCTGGAAGGCGGTGCCCGTCGGGGCCAGCGGCAGGTCGAAGTCGGTGCGCCGTCCGGCGAAGTACTCCTCCAGCTGGCGGGCGGTGCGCTGCAGCACCTCGGGTGCGTCGCCGGCGTCCACCCGCGGACCCAGGCGGGCGACGTCCGGTGCGTGCCTGTGCTCGACGAAGTAGACGGCCGTCAGCGCGGCACCGTCGGTGACCAGGGTGAGGTCGCCGACCGGGCTGTCGACGACGAGATGGCAGGTGCTCATGACTGCTCCGAGGGTGGGGTCGGGTCGGGCGTCCGCGCAGCCGCGTGGCCGCTGGAGGCCCAGAGGGTCTGGGTGACGTAGGAGCGCCAGGGCCGCCACGCGGCACTGCGCGCGACGAGTGCCCGCACGTCCCCCGGGAGCCCGTGGGCGACCGCGGTGGCACGGACGGCCAGGTCGGTGGCCGGGAAGGCGTCGGGGTCACCGAGACCTCGCAGGGCCACCATCTCCGCGGTCCACGGGCCGATGCCGGGGATGTCGTGCAGCGCGGCCCGCGCCTCGCTCCAGGGGGTGTCCGGGCCCAGCCGCAGGGAGCCGTCCCCGAGCGCGGCCGCCAGGGTCAGCAGCGTGCGCAGGCGGGCGGGCGGCATACCGGGCAGGTCCTCGGTGGGGTGCCCGGCGAGGGCGGCGGGCTCGGGGAAGAGGTGGTCCGGCCCCTCACCCTCGCGCAGGGCCGGCGGCAGCGGGTCGCCGACCCGCTGCACGATGCGCCCGGCCAGCGTGCTCGCGGCCCGGGTGGAGATCTGCTGCCCGAGCACGACCCGCAGCGCCATCTCGGCGGGGTCGACCGTGCCGGGGATGCGCACCCCCGGGCGGGCTCCGACGAGGGGGGCCAGCACCGGGTCGGCGGCCAGGTGCGTGTCGACCGCGACCGGGTCGGCGTCGAGGTCCAGCAGCCTGCGGCAGCGGTGGATGGCTGCCGTGAGGTCACGCAGGTCGAGCAGCGTGAGCGCCGCCAGCACATGCCCCTCGGCGGGGCGCAGGTGGACGCGCCCCGGTGCGTGCGGCAGCCGGAGGGTGCGCTCCAGCCCACCGTCGTGCCACCGCTCGACGTGCGGCACCAGGGTCGCCGCGAGGTGGCCGAAGAGCGAGTCGGCGTGCAGCGGGCTGCGGTGCGGCAGGCGCACGGTCAGGCGGTGGGCGGTGCCGGCCCCCGGACGCCGGGCCCGGCCGTGACCGCGCAGGGCGCTGGGCGTGGTCGCGAAGACGGCCTGCACGGTGTCGTTGAAGGAGCGGATGCTGGAGAAGCCGGCGGCGAAGGCGACGTCGGCCATCGGCAGCGCCGTCGTCTCGATGAGGGTGCGCGCGGTCTGGGCCCGCTGGGCCCGGGCGAGGGCCAGCGGTCCTGCGCCGAGCTCGGCGGTGACCAGACGCTCGACCTGGCGGGGGCTGTAGCCGAGCCGGCGGGCCAGGCCCTCGACCCCTTCGCTGTCGACGACACCGTCGGCGATGAGACGCATCGCCCGCGCGACCAGGTCGCCCCGGGTGTGCCACTGCGGCGACCCCGGTGTGGCGTCGGGGCGGCACCGCTTGCAGGCGCGGAAGCCTGCACCCTGAGCCGCCGCCGCACTCGGGTAGAAGCGCATGTTGCGGGTGTGCGGGGTCATCGCAGGACAGCTCGGCCGGCAGTAGATGCCGGTCGTGACGACCGCGGTGTAGAACCACCCGTCGAAGCGGGGGTCCCGGCTGCGCACGGCGGCGGCGCAGGCCTCGTGGTCGGTGTGCATGCGGCCAGTCTGCCCCGGGACACGACAGGGATCTAGCAGGAATCCGACATGCCCTTCGGGCGGGTCACTCCCTCGGCTGTGCCCTGACCTCGCGACGGCCCCGGAGGACCCCCGCCTCGTACACCGCGAGGAGCACCAGGGTCAGCCCGACGAGAGGCAGGACGAAGAGCAGCATCACCGCGCTGAAGCCCTGCTCGGCGTCGTGCTCCGTGGCGTTGAGGACCAGGTAGGTCGTGTAGGAGGCGTAGAGCAGGACGAACAGCCAGCCCTCCCAGCGGGCGATGACGAACCCCGTGAAGATGACGGGCAGCAGCGCGAGAGCTGTGGCGATCATGAGCGGGATGTCGACCGCCACCGCAGCACTGGGCACGGGCAGACCACCGGCGGCCAGCATGGACGGCAGACCGAGCACGAGACCGATGTTGGCCAGACAGCTGCCGACGGCGTTGCCCACGGCGATGTCGCCCTCACCCCGGCGCACGGCCACGACCGAGGCGACGAGCTCGGGCAGCGACGTGCCCACGGCCACGATCGTGAGACCGACCACGAGACCGCTGACCCCGAGACCGGTCGCGATGGCGACGGCCCCGGTCACGAGCAGCTGCGCCCCGACGACCAGCAGCCCGACCCCCACCAGCACGAGCACGACCATGGTCAGCAGCGACATCCGGGGCCGGTGCCGCTCCTCCTCCTCGCCATCCACACGTCCTTCCCCCTTGTCGCGCCGGCTGACCCACACGGCGATGACGGAGTGGGCGACCCAGGCCGTAAGCAGCAGCAGCCCGTCGAGGGTGCTGATCGTGCCGTCGAGCGACAGCAGCAGCAGACCGATGCTGAGCACACCGAGGAAGGGCACGTCCAGGCGCACGAGCTGGCGCCGGACCGCCAGCGGCAGCACCAGCGCCGACAGGCCCAGGATGAGCAGCACGTTGGCGATGTTGCTGCCGACCACGTTGCCGACCGCCAGGTCGGTCTCCCCTGTCAGCACGGCCCCGGTGGTCACGGCGAGCTCGGGGGCGGAGGTGGCGATCGACACGACGGTGAGGCCGACGACGAGCGGGGAGATGCCGACGCGGGTCGCGAGGTTGGCGGCCCCACGCACCAGCAGCTCGCCGCCGACGACGAGCAGGAGCAGACCGGCGAGGATGCGGCCGACGTCGAGGATGTCCACGCCGCGAGTGTAGGGCTGGGAGGATGACGGGATGGTGGTCGACGCGGAGCCCGTGCCCTGGCAGGACGCCTGGCAGTCGGCGCTCTACGGCCCACAGGGGTTCTACCGCCGTGCCGAGGGCCCCGCCGGGCACTTCGCGACGTCGGCCCAGGGCCTGCCCCACGGCACCGCGCTGCTGGCGCGCGCGGTCGTCACCCTGGCCCGGCGACACGGGCTGACGCACGTCGTCGATGTGGGCGCAGGCCGAGGCGAGCTCGCCTCCGCGGTCGCCGAGCTGCTGCCTGCCCTCCGCGTCACCGCGGTCGACGTGGTCGACCGTCCGCCAGGGGTCGCGCCGTCGGTCGGCTGGGTCCGCTCCCCCGGCGGGGCCGCGCTCCCGGACTCGCTCACCGGTCTCGGCGACGCCCTGGTCCTCGCCCATGAGTGGCTGGACGTCGTCCCGTGCACGGTGGCCACGCGGGAGGACGGGGTATGGCGTGTGCTCACCGTCGAGCCGCGCACCGGCCACGAGAGCGTCGACGGCCCGCCGTCCGCCGACGAGTCCGCCTGGCTGGACCGGTGGGCCGGCCCGTCCGCCCTGCGTGCCGAGGTCGGCATCACCCGCGACCTCGCCTGGGCCGACCTGGTCTCCCGGGTCGACGACGGGCTGGTCCTCGCCGTCGACTACGGGCACACGCTGGCCGACCGACCGCCGGAGGGCACGCTCACCGCATACCGACACGGCGAGCAGGTGGTCCCGGTGCCCGACGGGTCCTGTGACCTCACCGCGCACGTCGCCGTCGACGCGCTGGCCGCGGCGACACCCGGTGCCGGGGTGCGCGTGCTGCGCCAGCGGGAGGTGCTGGAGGACCTGCTCGGCCCGCCCCAGGCCGCCCCGCACGACCTCGCCCGTTCGGACCCCACGGCATACCTGGAGGCGCTGGCGGAGCAGTCGACCCGCAGAGAGCTGGCCGCCCGGGGCGGTCTGGGCGGCTTCTGGTGGGTGCTGGCAGAGCGTGGCACTACCGTGGGGGCGTGAGCGAGAGCGGTCCCACGGGCACGAGGAGCCTCGACGTCAGCATGGGCGCGGCCGGGCTGAGCACCACCGAGATGGTGCTCAACATCGGCCCCCAGCACCCGGCGACGCACGGGGTGCTGCGGCTGCGCATCACGGCCGACGGCGAGCGGATCACCGCCGCGGAGCCGGTGGTGGGCTACATGCACCGCGGGGCCGAGAAGCTCTTCGAGGTGCGCGACTACCGGCAGATCATGGTGCTGGCCAACCGGCACGACTGGCTGTCGGCGTTCAGCAACGAGATCGGGGTGGCGCTCACCGTCGAGGCGCTGCTGGGCATGGAGGTGCCCGAGCGGGCGACCTGGGCCCGCACCCTCCTGGCCGAGCTCAACCGCGTGCTCAACCACCTCATGTTCCTGGGGTCCTACCCCCTGGAGCTCGGTGCGATCACACCGATGTTCTACGCCTTCCGGGAGCGGGAGGAGCTGCAGGCCGTCATGGAGGAGATCTCCGGTGGGCGGATGCACTACATGATCGCCCGAGTCGGGGGCCTGCGCGAGGACATCCCGAATGGCTGGCTCGACCGGGTGGACACGGCGATCGCCGCCGTGAGGCGCCGGCTGCCCGACCTGCAGGCGATGCTCGTGGGCAACGAGATCCTGCAGGCCCGCACCTTCGGTGTCGGGGTGCTGGACGCCGACGTGGCCCGTGCCTTCGGGGTCAGCGGGCCGATCGCCCGGGCCAGCGGGCTCGACGTCGACCTGCGTCGCGACGAGCCCTACCTGGCGTATGCCGAGCTGTTCGCCGAGGGCGGGCCGGGCCGGGTCGTCACCCGCACCGCCGGCGACTGCCACGCCCGGCTCGAGGTGCTGCTGGAGCAGGTCGAGGTCAGCCTGGAGCTGGCCGAGCGCTGCACCGCTGTGCTCCGCGAGCTGCCCCCGGGCCCGATCAACGTCAAGCTGCCCAAGGTGCTGAAGGTCCCCGAGGGTGAGCACTACCAGGCGACCGAGAACCCGCTCGGCTTCAACGGCTACTACCTGGTGAGCCGGGGTGACAAGGTGCCGTGGCGGCTCAAGCTGCGGTCGGCCTCGTTCAACAACGTGCAGGCGCTGGCCCAGCTGCTCCCGGGCACCGTGGTCGCCGACATGGTCGCCATCCTCGGCTCGATGTTCTTCGTGGTCGGCGACGTCGACAAGTAGCCCGGCTCCCCCCACGCGTTGCCAGGGAGATTGCACCCCACCACACCCCGTTGCCAGGGAGATTGCACCCCGCCACACCCCGTTGCCAGGGAGATTGCACCCCGCCACACCCCGTTGCCAGGGAGATCGCCCGATGTCGGCCGGCAAGGACACGTGACCCAGCTGGCCGGGCGATGCCCCGATGGGTCGGCTCGCCGAGGTCAGATGACCTTGTGAGCAGATCACCCCGGCCGACACACCGGAAAACCCCGAGCAACGCGCCGGCGGACACCGGAAAACCCCGAGCAACGCGCCGGCGGACACCGCAAAACCCTCGCAACGGGTCAGCCGTAGGCCAGGTCCCCCGGCTCCGGCGTGCCGTCGTCGTCCTCGTCCTGCGGGGGCAGCCGGCACCACGACTGGGCCACGAACCCGCTCACCGAGACCAGCGCGGCGGCGACCGCGGAGGCGCCGGCCCGCAGCGCCATCCCGCGCACCGAGGCCACGTCCAGGTCCGGCAGGTGGACGACGACGTTCGCGGCATACCAGCCGAGGAGGACGGCACCACCGACGGCACACGCCTGGGCCGCGACGAGCGCACCACGGGCCCACTGCGGGCTGGGCCGGAACGTGCCCTGCCCCTTCACGTAGCGCCGGACCTGCCAGCCGCTCACGAGGACGGCCACCGCGAGGAGCAGCAGCGGCACCAGACCCAGCCACGGCAGCAGCGGGAACTCCCGGCCCCAGGAGCGCCAGAGGGTCAGGCCGACCCACCCCACGACCCCCGAGGCCACCGCGGCCACCACAGCAGCGCCGACCCGGATGCCGTCCGGCTGGGGCGTCGGGGCGCTCATCCGGGCTCCGCCAGGGGACGCACGCCCGCGTCGCCGGTCTCGTCGGCCAGCTCGGCGACCGCCCGGACCTCCTCGCCGACGCGCAGCACCGCCGCAGGGTCGACCTGCGCCCAGGGCACCAGCACGAAGGCGCGCTGGTGGGCACGAGGATGGGGCAGCACCAGCTCGGGGTCCGCGCTCACCAGGTCGGTGCCCTCGGCAGGGTCGCCCCACTGGATGAGGTCGAGGTCCAGGGTCCGGGCTCCCCAGCGCACCTCGCGGGTGCGCCCGAAGTCGGCCTCGATGTCGTGCAGCGCCGCGAGGAGCGAGCCGGCGGTGAGCCGGGTGCGGCCCACGGCGACGGCGTTCACGTAGTCGGGCTGCTGCGGCCCGCCGACCGGGTCGGTGCCGTAGAGCCGCGACAGCCGCACCCTGCGCAGGCCCCGCACGCGCTGCAGCCGCCGCCCGGCCTGCTGCACGGTGCGCACCGGGTCCTCCAGGTTGGCACCCAGCGCGATGACGACGGGCACGTCACGGGTGCGGCGGATGCTGACCGCGACGTCGCCGAACGGCACCCCCACGGGCGCCTGCGGCTTGTGCACGGTGACGGACACGGTCTCCACCAGCGGCTGGGTGGCGAGCACGCGGTCGGCGACCAGGCCGGCGACCTTCTCGATGAGGTCGCACGGGGGCCCTTCGACGACCTCGACGACCGTGGCCGCCACCTCGCCGTAGTGCACGGTGCGGTGCAGCGCGTCGGTGGCGGCGGCCGGGCCGAGGTCGAGACCCATCTCGACGTCGACGACGAACTCCTGGCCCTCCCGCCGCTCGACGTCGAACACCCCGTGATAGCCGTATGCCGTCACGCCGCGCAGCGTGACGAGGTCGCCCTGCGAGCTCTCAGGTCCGCGCACGCTGCACCATCTCCCACACGGCGAGGGCGTCCCGGGTGGCAGCGACGTCATGGACGCGCACCGCCCAGGCCCCGGCCTGGGCGGCGAGCAGGGAGGTCGCAGCCGTCGCGAGGTCACGGTCGGCCGGGGGCCGGGGTTCGGCGGCCTCGTCGACGGCGGCACCCGGGCGCGCAGGCAGCCTGCCCAGGAAGCGCTTGCGCGACGTGCCCACCAGCACCGGGTGACCCAGGGCTGTCACGGCGTCCAGGTGGGCCAGCAGCCGCCAGTTGTGCCCCGCGTCCTTGGCGAAGCCGAAACCCGGGTCGAGGACGAGCTGCGCCGCCGGCACCCCGTCGGCCACGAGGGCGGCCACCCGTGCACGCAGGGCACCCACCACCTCGGCCACCACGTCGTCGTAGGTCGCGCGCTCGTCCATGGTGTCGGAGTGTCCGCGCCAGTGCATGACGACGTAGGGCACCCCGGCGGTGGCCATCAGGGCGGGCATGCCGGGGTCGGCGAGCCCGCCGGACACGTCGTTGACGACGGCGGCACCTGCCTCCAGGCACTCCCGGGCGATGTCGGCCTTCATGGTGTCGACCGAGACCCGGACCCCCTGCGCCGCGAGCCCGCGGACCACGGGCAGCACCCGGCGGGCCTCCTCCCGGGCGCTGATGCGGGAGGCGCCTGGCCGGGTGGACTCTCCGCCGACGTCGACGATGTCGGCCCCCTGCTCGACGAGCCCGAGCCCGTGCTCGACGGCACGCTGGGGCTGCACCCACTCGCCCCCGTCGCTGAACGAGTCCGGGGTCACGTTGAGCACCCCGACGATGCGGGTCACGGGCGCGCTCACCCGCGGTGGGCGAGCACCAGGCTCATGGCCTCGGCACGGGTCGCCGGCTGCCGCAGCTGGCCCCGGACGGCGGAGGTGATGGTGCGGGCGCCGGGGCGGCGGATGCCGCGCATCGACATGCACAGGTGCTCGGCCTCGATGACGACGATGACCCCGCGGGGGCTGAGCTGCTCCTCCAGCGCGTCGGCGACCTGCGAGGTCAGCCTCTCCTGCACCTGAGGGCGGCGGGCGAACACGTCGACCAGCCGGGCGAGCTTGGACAGGCCGGTCACGCGCCCGTCCCGTCCGGGGATGTAGCCGACGTGGGCCACGCCGTGGAAGGGCACCAGGTGGTGCTCGCACACACTGTAGAGGTCGATGTCGCGCACCAGGATGAGCTCCTCGTGGTCGACGTCGAAGGTGGTCGTCAGGACATCCTCGGGCACCTGGGCCAGCCCGGAGAAGATCTCGGCGTAGGCCCGGGCCACCCGCGCCGGGGTGTCGAGCAGCCCGTCGCGGTCGGGGTCCTCGCCCACCGCGACGAGGATCTCGCGGACGGCCGCCTCGATCCGGGCGTGGTCGACCGGTGTGCGCAGCGGCAGGTCGGTGTCGTCGACGTCCGCGTGGTCAGTGGTGTCCAGGATCGACATGGCCGCCCTCTGGGATCTCGATGACCTTGGTCGGGGGGTGGGTCTGCTCGTCGTGGCTCGGGTGGTGCCCGTTGGACATCGACCGGCGCTCCGCCTCGGTGAGCACCGGGCCGCGCTCGTGCACCGTGCGCTGGTCGCTGGAGAGCCACACGGGGCGCTGCGGGCGCTTCACGACGTCGGCGAACAGGGCCGCGAGCTCCTCGGTGTTCAGCGTCTCCCGCTCGAGGAGCTCCAGGACGAGGCGGTCGAGCAGGTCACGGTTCTCGTTGAGGGCGTGCCAGGCCTCGTCGTGAGCGGCCTCGATGAGGCGCCGGACCTCCTGGTCGACGACCCCGGCGAGGTTCTCCGAGTAGTCGCGCTCGTGCCCCATGTCGCGTCCGAGGAAGACCTCCCCGCCGCCGGAGCCGAGCTTGACCGCGCCGATGCGCTCGCTCATGCCGAACTGGGTGACCATCTTGCGCGCCAGCCCGGTGGCCTTCTCGATGTCGTTGGACGCCCCGGTGGTCGGGTCGTGGAAGATGATCTCCTCGGCCACCCGGCCGCCCAGGGCGTAGGCCAGCTGGTCGAGAAGCTCGTTGCGGGTGGTCGAGTACTTGTCGTCGGCCGGCAGCACCATGGTGTAGCCGAGGGCGCGGCCGCGGGGCAGGATCGTGATCTTGGTGACCGGCTCGGTGTGCCGCATGGCCGCCGCGACGATGGCGTGACCGCCCTCGTGGTAGGCGGTGATCTTCTTCTCCTTGGCACTCATCACCCGGCTGCGCTTCTGCGGCCCGGCGATGACACGGTCGATCGCCTCGTCGAGGTGGTGGTCGGTGATGACCTTCTCCTCCTTGCGCGCAGCGAGGAGGGCCGCCTCGTTGAGCACGTTGGCCAGGTCGGCACCGGAGAAGCCGGGGGTCCGGCGGGCGACGGCGAGCAGGTCGACCTCGCCCATCGGCTTGCCCTTGCCGTGCACCTGCAGGATGTGGTGACGCCCGATCATGTCGGGCGCCTCCACGGCGATCTGCCGGTCGAAGCGGCCGGGGCGCAGCAGCGCGGGGTCGAGGATGTCGGGACGGTTGGTCGCCGCGATGAGGATGACGTTGGTCGTGACGTCGAAGCCGTCCATCTCGACGAGCAGCTGGTTCAGCGTCTGCTCGCGCTCGTCGTGCCCGCCTCCCAGGCCGGCACCACGGTGGCGCCCGACCGCGTCGATCTCGTCGACGAAGATGATGGCCGGCGCGTTCTCCTTGGCGTTCTCGAAGAGGTCACGGACGCGGGAGGCACCCACACCGACGAACATCTCGACGAAGTCCGAGCCGGAGATCGTGTAGAACGGCACGCCCGCCTCGCCGGCGACGGCCCTCGCCAGCAGCGTCTTGCCGGTGCCGGGCGGGCCGTAGAGCAGCACACCCTTGGGGATCTTGGCGCCGACGTCGAGGAACTTGCGGGGCTCGGCGAGGAACTCCTTGATCTCGTGCAGCTCCTCCACCGCCTCGTCGGCACCGGCGACGTCGGCGAAGGTGACCTTGGGCATGTCCGGCGAGGCGAGCTTGGCCTTGGACTTGCCGAACTGCATGACGCCTCGGCCGCCCCCCTGCATCCGCGTCAGCAGGAAGAGGAACAGACCCAGGATCAGCAGCAGCGGGATGATCGTGAAGAGCAGCGAGACGAACCAGTTCTGTCGCGCCGGGTCGTCGGTGAAGCCCTCGCTCGGCGGGTGCTGCTCCAGCGTCTCCACGATGACGGGACCGCGGCTCTCGACGTAGAACGCCTGCACCTCGCTGAGGTCCTCGACCTCGTCGTTGGAGAAGGTCTCATCCTCCTTGAGGGTCAGGTCCATCCGGTCCGGGGTCAGCGTCACGGACGCGACCCGCTCGTCGGTGATGAGCTCCATCGCCTCGGAGGTCTCGATCCGGGTGTAGGCGCTGGGGCTGGCCAGGGCATACCACAGCAGCCCCAGGCCGAGGATCATCATGACCCACACCCACGGACTGCGAGTCTGCTTCTTCTTGCTCATCGGCGTCCGGGGCCGGTGCCCCGCTCCTCCTGGTCCGTTCTGTCAACAGTAGCGGTCGGCCGGAGCCCGGCGACCTGCTCGCCACAACGTGTGGCGGTCGCCCAGTGTTCCAGACGCTCAGGTGTACATGTGCGGCGCAAGCACTCCGACGACGCGCAGGTTGCGGTAGGCCTCGGCGAAGTCGAGGCCGTAGCCGACCACGAACTCGGTGGGGATGTCGAACCCGACGTAGCGCACGTCGATCTCGACCTTGGCCGCCTCCGGCTTGCGCAGCAGCGTGCAGATCTCGACCGAGGCGGGGCTGCGGGAGAGCAGGTTGGTGCGGATCCACGACAGGGTCAGACCCGAGTCGATGATGTCCTCCACGATCAGCACGTGCCGGTCGGTGATGTCGGTGTCGAGGTCCTTGAGGATCCGCACGACACCGGAGGACTTGGTGCCCGACCCGTAGGAGGACACCGCCATCCAGTCCATCTCGGCCGAGCCCGGCAGCGCCCGCATCAGGTCGGCCATCACGACGACGGCGCCCTTGAGCACCCCCACGAGCAGCACGTTCTTGTCGTGGTAGTCGGCCCAGATCTCCTGGCCGAGCTCGCCCAGGCGGGCCTGGATCTCCTGCTCGGTCAGCAGCACCTTGGCCAGGTCTGCTCCCATGTGCTCGGCGTCCACGCGTCCTCCAGTGTCGTCAGGTGCTCGGGTCGGTGATCTGCGCCCCCGGGGTGGGTGCCATTCAACTAGCCCCGGGCCGCTGGAGCCACACGCGGCCCTGGCTCCGGAGGGCACGGACACCCCCCGGCAGGTCGATCGGGCCCTGGCCGTGCCAGTGCTCGAGCAGGTCGTCCAGCGCCAGCAGGTGGGTGGCGCCCAGCGCGCCGGCAGGCACCCCGTGCTCGATCGCCAGCCGGCGCCACAGCCGTCGGCGCACGGCGGGCGGGTGCTCACGCAGCTGGTCCACCATCCAGGGCTGCTCCCCCAGCCGTCGGTATGCCGTGGAGCAGAGGTCGTCGAGCACGCTCGCGTCGTCGCGGAGCAGGTCGGCGCTGCGCGCCAGGGCTGCCGACACTCCCGGCCCCAGCTGCTCCTCGAGCACCGGGAGCAGACGCCGCACCCGCACGCGGGTGTAGCGGAGCTCGTCGTTGTGCGGGTCGGCCCACGGTGTGAGACCGAGGTCGGCGCAGGCTGCAGCGGTGACGGCCCGGGAGACCCCCAGCAGCGGGCGCAGGAGCAGCACCGACGGGTCACCGTGCGGACGGGCGGGGGGCATCCCCGACAGCGAGGTGGTGCCGGAGCCCCGCACGAGGCCCAGCAGCACCTGCTCGGCCTGGTCGTCGAGCGTGTGCCCGAGCAGCACCGCGCTCGCGCCATGGCCGTGGGCGGCAGCGGTCAGCGCGGCCAGCCGTGCGGTGCGCGCAGCGCCCTCGGGGCCGGTGCCGGCATGGCGCACGTCGACCGGCACCACCTCCACCGGTGACAGGCCGAGCCGTCGGCAGGCCGCCGCTGCAGCCGCGGCGGTCTCGTGCGATCCGAGCTGCAGGCCGTGGTCCACCACGACGGCCCCGGCCCGACCACCTCCCCTCGGCACGACGAAGGCAGCTGCGGCTGCGAGCGCGAGGGAGTCGACCCCGCCGCTGCAGCCGACCACCACGTCGGCGCCCAGCAGGCCGTGCTGCTCCAGCGCGCGGCGCAGCGCCACCCGCACGGCGGCGACGGCAGGCGGTGGGCCGGGCACGTCGGCTCAGCCGTGCACGCGGCGCACCCAGGCGCCGGGGTCGGGGATCTCGAGGGCACGCGGCAGGGTCTCCGGGGAGGTCCAGACACGGTTGAAGCCGTCCAGGCCGACCTCGTCGATGACCGCCCGCACGAAGACGGCGCCGTCGCGGTACTGCCGCATCTTGGCCTCCATGCCCAGCAGGCGTCGCAGCAGGACGTCGACCGCCCCGGCGCCCTTGCGGCGCTGCGTGAAGCGTTCCCGGATGAGGGCCACCGTGGGGATCACCTCCGGCCCGACCTCGTCCATCACCACGTCGGCGTGCCCTTCCAGCAAGGACATCACGGCCGTGATCGCCGCGATCTGCTCCCGCTGCTCCGGTGTCGCCAGCAGCTGCGTGATGTCGGTCTCGCCGCGGAGCACGCCCGGAAGGCCGGTGACGACGGTCTGCAGCTGCTGCCCGAGCGCGTCACCCTCGGGGACGAGGCGCGAGCCCAGGCTCCGCGCGGCCTGCACGATGTGGTCGCGCAGCCAGGGCACGGCGGTGAACTGCACCCGGTGGGTCTCCTCGTGCAGACAGACCCACAGCCGGAAGTCGTGCTCGTCGACCTCGAGCTCACGCTCGGCCGACATGATGTTGGGGGCCACGAGCAGCAGGCGCGGGGTGCCCTGGGGTGCCAGGTCGTACTGCCCCAGCACCTTGGTGCTGACCCAGGACAGCATGCCCGCGACCTCGGTGCCGGTCAGCGCGCCGCCCACCTTCTGCAGTGCCACCGGGGCGTCCTTGCCGGCCACGCGCCCCCGCTCACGGTCGACCCGGCGGTGCCGCTCGACCACCTCGTCCAGCACCGGCCCGAGCATGCCCTGCAGGGAGGCGACGTTGGTCTCGATCCACCGGGGACGGTCCACGACCAGGGGCCGGGGGGCGCCGGCGGGGGCCCGCAGGCCGCTGGTCTGCGCGACCGGCTCCACAGCGCGGGAGGCCGCCTGGCGCAGCTCGGCCACCAGGTCTCGGATCTCCTCCTGGGATGCCTTGGGCCCGGCGGGCACGATGCGCCGGGCCGCCTTCGCCGCGAAGTCCCAGTCCACGTAGTCGCGGCCCGCGCGACCACCCGGTGCATCGCTGGTGCCGGCCGTGCGGGCGTCGTGGGTCGTCATGGTGCCAACGTAACCCGCGCCCTGGGGCTCAGCACCCACAGGCAGCGAGATCGGAGACCAGTGCGTCGACGACGGCGCGCGCCTCCAGCGCCTGGCCGTCGGGCCCGATGTCGGTGGCCGAGACCGCGAAGGCCAGCAACCGGTCGTCCGCGGTCACCACCGTGCCGGCCAGCGAGGTGGTGCCGGGCAGTGACCCGGTCTTGGCCCGCACCACGCCCACGCCGTCGGTGGCGTCGTCGAGGGCGAACCGGTCCCACAGGGTGCCGGTGTAGCCCGCGACCGGGAGCCGGGCCAGCACCGACTGCAGCCCGGGCCGCGAGCCGTCGGCACCCGCGGTCACGACCTCTGCCACCAGGCGCATGGGCAGCTCCGTGCCGTCGGAGAGCCCGGAGGTGTCCGCGAGCACCGCATCGGTGGTGTCGAGGCCGTATGCCGTGCGCAGCGTGCTCAGCACCCAGTCGTTCACCGACTCCTGGTCGGCGTCAGCGCCGTCCCGGACCGCGGCCTGCCGCGCGAGCTGCTCGACCATCGCGTTGTCGCTGCTGGCCAGCGCGAGACCCAGCACGTCACGCAGGGGCGCGGAGCGCACCTCGGCCAGCACCTCGGCGTCATCGGCCACCGGGTCGGTGCGCACCACGTCGGACTCGTCGACCTCGACCCCGGCCTCGACCAGGGCGTCCCGGAAGGCCTCGGCGGCGACCAGCGGCGGGTCGGCCGGCGAGGGGTCGAAGGGCACGGCCCGGTCCTGCTGGAGGCCCAGCATCGTGACGCGCCCGGCATACCCCGTGTCGACCCAGTAGTCCGTCCACCCCGGAGCGACGTCCGCCCCCTCGGCATACGCCGTGTCGAGCAGCACCCGCACCGGACCCGCGGCAGTGGCCTCGGCCCCGTCGGTCTCCTCGGCCCGGGACGCGTCGGCCAGGGCTGCGGCGGTCTGCTCGGCGAGGTCGGCCAGGCCGGCACGGCCGACGACGGCGTCCGGGTCGCCGGCACCGGACCGGAGCAGCAGGTCGCCCCCGGCGACGAGCACGACCTCCCCGGGGCGGGCGCCCGCGACGACCCGGGTCGGGAAGGTCTCCTCAGGGTCCACCGTCACGGTCACCGCGGCCGCGGTGAGCAGCTTGACGGTGGAGGCCGGTGTCAGCGCGGTGTCGCCACGCAGGTCGACCAGCACCTGTCCGGACTGCACGTCCTGCACCACCAGCGAGCGCCGGGACTCCCGGCCGAGCCACCGGGAGTCCCAGGCGTCATCCACGGCGGCCAGGACCCCCTCGGAGGTCGGCAGAGCGCCCTGCTGCACGGGGTCCAGCGCGGGACGGGCACCCGCAGGCACCGGACGCACGGCGGCCTGTGCGGACAGGATGCTCTCCGGTGGCGCGTCGTCCTGGGTCCCGGTGCCGGTCGCCAGCGAGGGCCCACCGGCGAGGACGAGCGCCAGACCCAGGCCGGCGACGGTCCTGCCCGCGGAGATGCGCGCGCGCGACATACGTCCTCCTCTCGGGCCGGGCGGGGGTGCGGAGTGGGCCACTCTACGACCGTCGCCTGCAGGCGAGGTCGAGGTCCGTCGCACCCGCGACCTGCCGAAGTGTGAGATTCTGCGACTCAGCAGACAGACCACCACACCGTGTGAAGGGGCAGGGCCGACATGCACTTCGACGTCACCATCGAGATCCCGATGGGCAGCCGCAACAAGTACGAGGTGGACCACGCCACCGGCCGCATCCGCCTCGACCGGATGCTCTTCACCTCCACGCGCTACCCGGCCGACTACGGCTACATCGAGGACACGCTGGGCGAGGACGGTGACCCGCTGGACGCGCTGGTCCTGCTCGACGAGCCGACCTGGCCGGGGTGCCTGGTGGCTGCCCGCCCCATCGGCATGTTCCACATGCGTGACGAGGCCGGTGGCGACGACAAGATCATCTGCGTGCCCGCCGACGACCCCCGCAAGGGCAGCATCCGCGAGCTGGAGCACATCAGCGACCACACCCGGCTGGAGATCCAGCACTTCTTCGAGGTCTACAAGGACCTCGAGCCCGGCAAGTCCGTCGAGGGCGCCCACTGGGGCGGCCGTGCCGACGCCGAGCAGTGCTACCACGAGGCCATCGACCGCGCGACGCGCGAGGGCGTGAGCACGAAGCGCTGGCCCGGCCCGCACTGACCGCCCCGGGCCACCCGGGCAGCCCGCCGGCGAGCGGGCTCCCGGACGGCCAACCATGCCGTGGCTGCAGCTGTTGCGGAAGTCGTCCTTATGTGAGGCGGGTCACCGCCGGGCAGGCCGTCACCGGTACTCCGGGTTCGGTGCGTCGGGGGACGACAGGTCCCAGTTGCTCGTGACGTTGCCGTGCGCCGGCACGCCCCCGAGGTCCTTGAGCCGGCGCGCGGCATGCAGCATGTTCCACGCCGCGAAGACCGTGTTGCGGGTCGTCCAGGCGTTGGTGGCACCGCCTGCCTCGTCCAGGTAGGACGGTCCGGGCCCGGCCTCACCCACCCAGTAGGCGTCGACCTGCGGCGGGATGGTGAACCCGATGTGGGACAGCGCGTAGAGCATCTGTGCAGCACAGTGCTTCCCGCCGTCCTCGTTGCCGGTCACGAGCACCCCTCCGACCTTGCCGTAGTAGGACCACTGCCCACGGTCGTTGAGCTGCCCGCTGTAGCCGTACAGCCGCTCGATCACCAGGCGCGTCATCGACGACTGGTCTCCCAGCCAGATGGGCGAGGCCAGCACGACGATGTCCGCCGGCGCGATGAGGTCGGTGTAGAGCGCGGGGAAGTCGTCGACCGCACGGCCGTGCTCCCGCATGTCCGTGTAGACCCCTGGGGGGATCTCGTGGTCCACCGTCCGCACCACGTCCACGCGGGCCCCTACCCCGTCCAGCACCCGCCGGGCGACGGCGACCAGGCCGTCGGTGTGGCTGGGCTCCGGGCTCGGCTTCAGGGTGCCGTTGAGGACCACCACCCGTAGGTCGGAGAAGTCCGTCGGGCTCGCGGTGACCTCGGCGTCGATGAACCGCTGCACAGGAGATGGGAGCATCTCTACCTCGCGTCGTGACAAGGGGCGAGGTGGTCCGCACCGCGACCCGGGTGGCGCGACGGCACGGCGTGGCCGTCGCGCGAGCGGAACCCGGTGAGGCGTCGCCCGGCTTCCAGGAACCGACGCCTCGCCGGGGCCGCCGGGCCACACTGGAGCAGCTCAGGCGTGCCGGGCGACGGCCTCCAGCTGCGCGCGGTCGCGGAGGTCCACACGGCCGTAGCCCACATCGACCATCCCGCGCTCGACGAACGCACGCAGCACCGTGTTGACCGACTGGCGCTGCACACCGACGAGGGCGCCCAGGGCGGCCTGCGGCAGCTCGACGACGCCGTCGACGCTCTCGTCGAGCAACAGCTGGGCCAGCTGTGACTGCAGCGACCGCCCGAGCAGGCTCGTCAGCCGCTGGTGGGAGTACGCGAGGCGTTGCGCGACACTGCTCAGCCACCGCCGGGACAGTCCCGGGTGGCGGGCCAGCAGGTCGTCGAAGTCGCTGCGCTCCAGGACCAGGCACGTCGTGGCGGTGCCGGCCCGCGTGTCGTAGGGCATGGGCATGCCGAGCAGGATCTGGATGTCGCCGTCGATCCCGCCTCGACGCACCGTCTGCACCACGAGCCGGCCCCCGTCCGCAGGCACGGACAGCTCGAGGCGACCGTCCCGGACGATGCGGACGGCCGACGCCTGCTCACCTCGGCGCTGCAGCGGCTCACCCGGTGCCAGGTGACGCACACCGAGCGTCTCGGCCAGTCCCTCGAGGTCCGTCGGCGTCAGCGGGGACGTGTGCGGGTCGCCCACACACCGCGAGACCCACAGGGCGTCGCGGAACGCTGCCGACTGCTCACCGCGAGGCGCGCCCACGCCCGGAGTCTCCCACCTGTGTGTCCTCGGCGCAGCAGGCCGCCCGGAGAGTGTCGTCCAGATGACGGTTCCGGAAGACACTGTCTCGACACCCTGTTCCCCGAGCGCACCGCAGCACCCGACAGACCACGAGGAGAGTCAGATGCCCCGCATCCCCACCCACACCGTCGACAGTGCCCCGGACCAGAGCCGCGCCGTCCTGCACGAGGTCGCCGCGCAGGTCGGGAAGGTCCTCAACATCCACGGCGGCATGGCGCATGCTCCTGTCGTCCTGCACTCCTACGCGGCTCTGCAGGGTGTGATCGCCGAGCACGGCACCTTGGACGCCCGCACGCGTGAGGCCATCGCGCTCACGGTCGCCGCGGTCGACGAGTGCACCTACTGCCAGTCCGCACACACCGCCTCCGGCAAGGCAGCGGGCCTGACCCGCGACGAGATGATCGCCATCCGTGAGGGCTCCTACGACAGCGACCGCCGGCTGGCGGCGCTGCTCGCCGTCGCCCGTGAGGCGACCGCCGACACGGGGTACGTCGCGGACGCCACCTGGCAGGAGGCCCTGGAGGCGGGCTGGAGCGACGCGGAGCTTGCTGAGGTGACGACCCACATGACGGTCAACCTGCTGGCCAACTACTTCAACCACATGGTCGGCACCGAGCTCGACCTCCCCGCCGCCCCGCAGCTGCGCTCGGAGTCTGCTGCCTGAGGCCAGACACGAGCCGAGGGCTCGGTGGGTGGGTGGCCCGGGACGCCGGTCCCTGACGTGCCGCTAGCCTGGGGGCACCTTCGACGCCACGGGAAGCCGAGCTGGGACATGAGCGAGACGGGACGTCTGCAGATCGGCGAGGTCGCCGCGCAGACAGGGTTGAGCGTGCGCACGATCCGGCACTACGAGGACGTGGGCCTCATCACGCCTTCGGCACGGAGCGTGGGCGGGTTCCGCCTCTACTCCCCGAGCGACGTCGCGCGGCTCAGGGCCGTCTGCGGGATGAAGCCGCTGGGCTTCTCGCTGGAGGAGATGGGCGACCTCCTGCACGCCGTCGACACGATGCAGGACCCTGCCGCCGGTGACGACCAGGGCCGGGAGGCACGGGCCGTGGTCGAGCACTTCCACCAGGCGGCCCTGAGCCGGGTCGACAAGGCCCGGCGTGACCTCGAACAGGCGGAGCACTTCGCCACGAGCCTCGGGCACCGCCTCGCCGACACCGCCTCGGGATGACCCGGGCCGGGGCGACCTGAGTGCTGACACGGTGCGTCCCTCACCGCCCCGGGGCCGGCTCACTCGGAGCCTGGTCGTAGCCCCGCCGCGAGGTCGTGCTCGAGCCATCCGCGTGTCCTCCAGTCGTCGACGACCGCGCGGAGGGTGGCGCGTGACATGCGGCCACGGATGGAGGTGGCGTCGGGCCAGGTCGCCTGGACCCAGGAGGTGAGGGCTGCGGTGCCGGTCGCGTCGTCCAGGTGCGACAGACGGGTGGTGGTGCCCAGGTGGGTGCCGAGGAGCAGCACCGTGGTGGCGTCCAGGTCGGTGCGCTCCTCCATGACGGCTGCGACGGCCTGCCTGATGGTCGGGTCGGCGGGCGCGGTCGCAGGAGCGGCGGGCCGGGAGCGGCGAGTGCTCCGGCCGGCTGGGGTGCCGACCTGCGGGCGGGGCGTGGTCCGGGGACCGTGCGGTGGCGCAGGCGGGGTGACAGGGGCGGGCGGGGAGGCTGGGGTGCGGACCAGGGGCGGGTGCTGGCCTGCAGCCGGGTGGTCGCGTGGCTGCCGGTATGCCGCGACGTAGCCTTCGGGGACGGGCTGGTTGCGGCTCAGGGACGTCTGCAGCACGGGCGCGTCGCAGGTCTGGCACAGGGCGATGGACCGGGTGCCGATGATGGCGAGCTGGTTGCCGCGGGGCGTGCGCGTCATCGACTGCGGCCGGTGGACGACGTCGGTGCCCGCGCAGGTCGCGCACGGGGAGACCCCGCGCAGCCAGGCATGGCCGCATCGGCCGCAGGTCAGCCGGATGTCCGCACCGTCGGGACGGCCGTGCAGGTCGTCGGTCTCGCCGCAGCGGGGACAGGACGGGGTCACGGCCATGCTCGCCTCAGCCCCTTCTCCCCTGGTGGGGTCCACCCTGCCTTTTGGGCTCCACCCTACCGTTGCGTTAGCGTTGTCCTACGTGAGTCACTCCCCGCACGTCCACACCGGCACGACGGCGGGTCGTCGCCGCGTCGACGATCCCGTCGATGTCGGGGGTGCCCTGCCTCGGCGCACGTTCGCGGTGATCAGCCACCCGGACGCCGGCAAGTCCACGCTCACCGAGGCTTTGGCGCTGCACGCCCAGGTGCTCTCCGAGGCGGGCGCGGTGCACGGCAAGGCAGGCCGCAAGGCGACGGTGTCGGACTGGATGCAGATGGAGCGCGACCGGGGCATCTCCATCGCCTCGGCGGCACTGCAGTTCGAGTTCGGGGACCACATCGTCAACATGGTCGACACCCCCGGTCACTCCGACTTCTCCGAGGACACCTACCGGGTGCTGTCCGCGGTCGACTGCGCGGTGATGCTCATCGACGCCGCCAAGGGCCTGGAGCCGCAGACCCTCAAGCTCTTCCGGGTCTGCAGGCACCGGGGCATCCCGGTCATCACGGTGGTGAACAAGTGGGACCGCCCCGGCAAGGACCCGTTGGAGCTCCTGGACGAGATCGAGCAGCAGATCGGCCTGCGTCCCACCCCGCTGACCTGGCCGGTCGGCATCGCCGGCGACTTCCGCGGCGTGCTGGAGCGCTCCAGCGGTGACTTCGTCGAGTTCACCCGCACCGCCGGCGGGGCGACCCGGGCCCCCGAGCGGCGGGTCCCGGCATCCGAGGCCCGGCTCGCCCAGGGCCAGTGGTGGGACACCGCCGTCGAGGAGCACGAGCTGCTGGCCGCCGACGGCGCCGACCACCACCAGGAGTCCTTCCTGGCCGGGGTCACCACCCCGGTGCTGTTCGCCTCCGCGCTGCTGAACTTCGGGGTCGGCCAGCTGCTCCAGGTGCTGCTCGACGTCGCGCCCGCCCCGGCACCACAGGCAGGTGAGGACGGCTCCCTGCGGCCCCTGGAGGGCGACTTCAGCGCGTTCGTGTTCAAGGTCCAGTCCGGCATGGACGCCGCCCACCGCGACCGCCTGGCCTACGCCAGGGTCTGCAGCGGCGTCTTCGAGCGCGGCATGGTCGTGCAGCACGCGGACACCGGACGGCCGTTCACGACCAAGTACGCCCAGGCGGTGTTCGGACGCGAGCGGGCCTCGGTCGAGACGGCCTACCCCGGCGACATCGTCGGGCTGGTCAACGCCTCCGCCCTCACCGTCGGCGACACCATCCACACCGGGCCGGTCATCCGCTACCCCGCCATGGCCCGCTTCGCCCCCGAGCACTTCGCCGTCGTCCGGCCCAAGGACAACGGCCGGCAGAAGCAGTTCCGCCGGGGCATGGACCAACTCGACGAGGAGGGCGTGGTCCAGGTCCTGCGCTCGGACCTGCGCGGCGACCAGGCCCCGGTGCTGGCCGCCGTCGGCCTCATGCAGTTCGAGGTCGTCCAGCAGCGCCTGGCCAGCGAGTTCGGCGTCCAGGTCGACCTGGACCACCTCGACTACACCCTGGCCCGCTCGGTCAGCGAACAGGACGCCCCCACCGTGAACGCCGCCCGGGGCGTGGAGGTGCTGCGCCGCAGCGACGGCGCCCTGCTCGCGCTCTTCCCCGACCGCTGGCGTGCCGGCACCGTGGCCCGCAACAACCCCGGCATCACCCTGACCGAGCTGCCCGCCGGCGGACTGTGACCACGCCGACCCAGCGCGGCACCGTGGTCCCGCGGTGAGCGCGCCCGCACCAGCACCGACGCGCCTGCGCAGCCGACGGCCCGACGGCTTCTACGGATGGCACGTCACCGCGTTCTCCGCGCTCGTGCTCATCGCCACCGCGCCCGGCCAGACCGCCGGGGTCTCCACCTTCATCGACCCGATGATCGCCGACCTCGGCATCAGCCGCTCCGGCATCTCCACCGCATACCTCGTCGGCACCCTGACCGGCGCCCTGGCCCTGCCGTTCGTCGGCCGCCTCATCGACCGCTTCGGGGTGCGGGCCAGCATGCTGGTCATCGGGGCCGCCTTCGGCCTCGCGCTGCTGCTCATGAGCACCGTCGCCGGGCCCGTCGGGCTGCTGCTGGGCTTCATGGGCATCCGCTCCCTGGGCCAAGGGGCCCTGGGACTGACCGCGACCACCGCGGCAGCCCGGTGGTTCGAACGCCGCCGCGGCCGCGCCCTCGGCATCGTCTCCGCCCTCGGCTCGGCCGGCATCTCGCTCACCCCCGTGCTCAGCGAGATGCTCATCAGCGCCCAGGGCTGGCGCGTCGCCTGGGTCGTCATGGGCGTGGCCGTCTGGCTGGTGGTCATCCCCGTCGCCGTCCTCGGCATGCGCGACGACCCCGCCGACCTCGGACAGCGCCCCGACGGCACCCGACCGGTCGACGGGACACCACTGCCCCCGCGGTGGGGCCACACCCGAGGCCAGGCCCTCGCCGAGCCCTACTTCTGGGTCCTGGTCGCCGGCGTCGCCACCTCCGGCCTGCTCTGCACCGCCGTGGCGTTCCACCAGATCAGCCTCCTGGGAGAACGCGGGCTCAGCCCCACCGAGGCCGCGGCCAACTTCATCCCGCAGACCCTCGCCGGCATCGCCGCGACCCTGGTGACAGGGTCCATGATCGACCGGCTCAGCATCCGCTGGGTCGTCACAGGGTCCATGACCCTGCACGTCGCAGCACTCGTGTGGGCCACCCTCGCCGTGCCCGGCTGGTCAGCCATCGGGTTCGGCGCAGCCATCGGCGCCGCCGGCGCCTCGATCCGCATCGCCGAAGCCGCCGCCGTCCCCGCCTACTTCGGCGTGCTGCACCTCGGCAGCATCCGCGGCGTCGTCGCCTCCGTCAGCGTCGGCTCCACCGCCTTCGGCCCCCTCGCCTTCTCCCTCGGCCACGACCTCACCGGCAGCTACACCACCATCCTGCTCGCCGGCACCGTGCTCCCCCTCCTGGTCGCCGCAGCCGCACTGGCCGCGCCCCTCCCCTCCTCGCCCGACAGCGCGATGCGGGACCAACTCTCACGTTAGGGTACAGTTGCCGCATCGACCTGATGGTGCGTCGCCGGACGCACGGTCAGGTCGTCGTATGTCGCCGTGATGTCCCGGCGCCCCCCGCGGCAAGGATGCCGCTGAACCTCCTGCCCTGACCCAGGGCGACCCCTCGCTTGTCCCCAGCGGCCCTGTCCGGCGTCGCAGCCACCACCGCATGCCGTTCGGCCTGCCCCTCTCCTTGGAGCACCATGACTCCCACACGCCCCAACGTGACCACCGTCGACGAGCCCGAGTCGGACTTCTCCGTGCGGGCAGCGCTGCGCTCTCCGCAGCGGCTGCGCACCGAGGTCCTGGCCGGGCTGGTCGTGGCCCTGGCCCTCATCCCGGAGGCGATCTCCTTCTCCATCCTGGCCGGCGTGGACCCCCGCGTGGGCCTGTTCGCCTCCTTCACGATGGCGGTGACGATCGCGTTCGTCGGTGGCCGTCGCGCGATGATCTCCGGGGCGACCGGTGCGATCGCCCTGGTGATCGCACCCGTGGTGGCCGAGCACGGCCTGGACTACCTCATCGCCACGGTGATCCTGGCCGGCATCCTGCAGGTCGTGCTCAGCCTGGTGGGGGTGGCCAAGCTGATGCGCTTCCTGCCCCGCAGCGTCATGGTCGGCTTCGTCAACGCCCTGGCCATCCTCATCTTCACCGCCCAGATCCCCTACCTCATCGGGGTCCCCTGGCTGGTCTACCCGATGGTGGTCTTCGGTCTGGTCGTCATGGTCGCCCTGCCTCGCATGACCACCACCGTGCCCGCGCCCCTGGTGGCGATCGTCGTGCTCACCGGCGCCGCGGTGCTGCTGGCCATCAACGTGCCCACCGTCGGTGACCAGGGCGAGCTGCCCGACAGCCTGCCCTCGCTGTTCGTCCCCGACGTGCCGCTGACCCTGGAGACCCTGCAGATCATCGCGCCCTACGCGTTCGCGATGGCCCTGGTCGGCCTGCTGGAGTCGCTCATGACCGCCAAGCTCGTGGACGACGTCACCGACTCCCACTCGGACAAGACCCGCGAGGCCTGGGGACAGGGCAGCGCCAACGTCGTCAGCGGCTTCTTCGGTGGCATGGGCGGCTGCGCGATGATCGGCCAGACGATGATCAACGTCAAGGTCTCCGGCGCCCGCACCCGCATCTCCACGTTCCTGGCCGGCGTCTTCCTGCTCGGCCTGGTCGTCGGCCTCGGCGACCTCGTCGCCACCATCCCGATGGCCGCCCTGGTCGCCGTGATGATCATGGTCTCCGTCGGCACCATGGACTGGCACAGCATCCACCCCGCCACCCTGCGCCGGATGCCGTTCAGCGCGACCGCGATCATGGCCACCACCGTCGCGGTCACCGTCTACACCCACAACCTGGCCTACGGCGTCATCCTCGGCGTCATCGTCGCCACGATCTTCTTCGCCCGCCGGGTGGCCCACTTCACCGAGGTCGTCGACATCGCCCACCCCGACGCCGACACCCGGGTCTACGCCGTGCGCGGCGTGCTCTTCTTCGCCTCCAGCAACGACCTCGTCTACCAGTTCGACTACGCCGGCGACCCCAAGAACGTCGTCATCGACCTCAGCGAGGCACAGATCTACGACTCCTCCACCGTCGCCGCCCTCGACGCCATCGAGATGAAGTACCACCAGAAGGGCAAGAACGTGCAGATCGTCGGCCTCAACGACGCCAGCCAGGCCTGGCACGGCACCCTCACCGGACAGCTCGGAGCGGGGCACTGACCCCTGCCGAGGGCACCCCAGGCCACGACAAAGCCCCAGGCGAGAGATCTCTGACCTGGGGCTTTGGGTGGAGCCGCCTATCGGAATCGAACCGATGACCTATTCATTACGAGTGAATCGCTCTAGCCGACTGAGCTAAGGCGGCGGACACCTCAAGGGTGCGCAGGGAGGATAACCGACCGACCCCCGCCGCCGCGAATCGCGAGACGGAGGCCCCGGGGCCTCAGCAGGTCAGCCCGTCCTCGGGCACCGTGCCCTCGAGGAGGAAGGCGTCGACAGCACCGTCGATGCAGTCGTTGGCACGACCGTAGGCGGTGTGCCCCTCGCCCTCGTAGGACACCAGGACCCCGGACTCGAGCGTCTCGGCGAGCGCGCCGGCCCACTGGTAGGGGGTGGCGGGGTCACCGGTCGTGCCGATCACGACGACGGGCGCCGCGCCCGCTGCGCTGTAGTCGTCCAGGGTCTGCGCCGCCTCGGCCTCCCAGACGCCGCAGGCGCCCTCGCCGGCCAGGTAGCGACCGAAGGTGGGGGCGACCTCCTCGAACTCGGCGAGGATCTCCTCGTCGGTGCGCTCGTCCTCCCCCGCAGGCCGGTCGAGGCAGTTGACGGCATAGATCGCCTGCATCGAGTTGCCGTTGTAGGTGCCGTCGGCGTTGCGGTCGGCGTAGATGTTGGCCAGCAGCATGAGCATGGAGCCGTCTCCGTCGAAGGCCCGCCCGAGCGCCTGGGTCAGGATGTCCCAGGCCGACTCGTCGTACATCGCCACGATGATGCCCAGCAGCGCCCACCCCTCGGTCAGCTCCCCGATCGCGTCGCCGTCGACCGGCAGCGGCTGCTGGTCGACCTCGTCGAGGAAGTCGGTGATCCGCTGCATGCCGGCGTCGACCGAGCCGCCGAGCGGACAGTCGCCCTCGTCCAGGCAGTGCTGCACGTAGGAGCGGGTGGCCTGCTCGAAGCCGGCCGCCTGGCCGAGCCCGATCTCAAGCCCGGAGAGGTTGGGGTCGAGGGCGCCGTCGAGCACCAGCCTCCCGACCTGCTCGGGGAAGAGCTCGGCGTAGGTGGCCCCGAGGTAGGTGCCGTAGGACGCACCCAGGTAGTCCGTCGTGTCCTCGCCCAACGCGGCCCGCAGCACGTCCATGTCGCGGGCGACCTCCACGGTCGATACGTGGCCGAGCAGCTCGGGTGCCGCCTCGGCGCACGCCTGGGCGAAGGACCGCACGAGCTCGTCGGTCTCGGCCTCCTCCTCCGGCGTGTCCGGGCTCGGGTCGGCACCGAGGAACTCGTCCATCTCGCCGTCGTCGAAGCAGGTGATGGGAGCGGAGCCGGCCACCCCACGGGGGTCGAAACCGACGATGTCGTAGGCCGCGGCCACCTCCGGGGACACGACGAACTCGGCCAGCCGGGCATACTCCACCCCGGAGGCTCCGGGCCCCCCGGGGTTCACCATCAGGCTGCCCTGTCGCTCACCGGTGGCCGGGGCCCGCAGCAGCGCCAGCTCGATCGTGGACCCCTCGGGGTCGGCGTAGTCGATCGGCACCGTCAGCGTGGCGCACTCGCCGCCGTCGCACTCGCTCCACTCCAGGGTCTGCGAGTAGAACGTCTCCAGCCCCTCGGGTGCCGTCGCGTCCTGCGGCGCGTCCTGTGTCGCGTCCTCGGAGGCCTCGGGCGTCGCCGTGCCCGCGTCCCCGCTGTCCTGCGGCGACTCCGAGGGAGCGGAGACCTGCGGACTCTCGGTCTCGGGCGCCCCCGCGGAGCAGGCGGCGAGCAGGCTCATCACCCCTGCCCCTGCTGAGAGTCGGGCCCACAGGCCACCTGTCCGTCTGCGCACCGCGCCGTCCTTCCGCATCGTCATCCCCGGGCTCCCGAGCGGGCGTGGGGCAGGACCAACCCAACCATCATCGCCTCGACCACCAGCAGAGGCGCACCGTTGGCGATCAGCCGCTGCCTGGCCAGGTTGATGGTCTCCAGCGCGTGCAGCAGGCCCTCGGGGCCCAGCGCGCGGGCCAGCCGGGCGACCTGCTCGGCCTCGGTGGCGTTGACCGGCTCGACGCCGGATCCGAGCACGAGCGCGTCACGGTAGACGGAGGCCAGGTCGGTGAGCGCGGCGTCGATGGTGTCGTGCTGGCGTCGGCGCGCCACCCGCTTCTGGTCCTCCTCCAGCTGCCGCAGATGGGCGCGCACCGCGGGCGGCTGGGTGCGGGCGGCCGGGTCGGCGCCCAGCTGTCGGAGCACCTCGGCACGTGCGTGCGCGGCGTCCTCGCCGGACACCGCCTGGGCCCCCTGGGTGGCTTCCTCCACGATCTCCGCGGCGGCGGCCAGTGCCTCGCCGAGCGAGGTGAGGGACAGCGGTATGCCGGTCACCCGACGCCGTCGGGACCGTGCGGCCTCGTCGGTCGCGAGCCGCTTGGCGATGCCGACGTGGCTCTGTGCCGCCCGGGCGGCGTAGTGGGCCATCGAGGGCTCGATGCCGTCCCGCCGGATCAGCAGCTCCGCGACGTCGTCGACCGGAGGCGTGCCCAGGCGGACGTGGCGACACCGGCTGCGCACGGTCACGATGAGGTCGTCCAGGGTGGGGGCGCACAAAAGCCACACGGTGCGCGGGGGCGGCTCCTCCAGGGTCTTCAGGAGCGCGTCGGCGGCCTGCTCGTTGAGCCGGTCGGCGTCCTCGACCACGATGACGCGCCAGCGTCCCAGCGTCGGGCGGCCGGCAGCGGCGAGGGCGAGCTCACGGGCGCGCTCCACTCGGATGAAGGTCTCGCTGGTGCTGAGCACCGTCACGTCGGGGTGGCTGCCCACCATCACCGTGCGACAGGCGCCACACTGCCCGCACCCGGGGTCCTGCGGGCGCTCGCACTGCAGCGCCGCCGCGAAGGCCCGCGCCGCCACCGACCTGCCCGACCCCGGGGGTCCCGTGAACAGCCACGAGTGGGTCATCGCCGCAGGCACCGTGGCAGCGCGGCGCAGCGTGTCCACGACACGCTCCTGTCCCACGAGCTGGTCGAAGACGCTCACACGGCCGCCTCGTCGGCGAGCAGCCCGAAGCGCTCGCGCACGGCAGCGTGGATCTGCTGCGCCGGGGCCGTGGCGTCCAGCACGAGGTAGCGTCCCGGATCGGCCGCGGCGAGGTCGAGGAAGCCCTGGCGCACCCGGTCGTGGAAGCCGTCGTCCTCGCGCTCCAGCCGGTCGTGCACGTGTCCCCGGCGGGTCCGGCCCTCCCCCGAGGTGACATCGAGCACCACGGTCAGGTCGGGCAGCAGGCCCTCGGTGGCCCACAGCGAGAGCCCACGCACGTCCTCGCGGGCCAGGGAGCGCGCGACCCCCTGGTAGGCGACCGAGGAGTCCATGTAGCGGTCGGTCAGCACCACGGCACCCCGCTCGAGGGCCGGGCGGACCACGGTCGCGACATGGTGGGCGCGGTCCGCGGCGAAGAGCAGCGCCTCGGCGCGAGGCGCCACGTGCTCCCCGTGCAGCAGGACGTCCCGGATGGCCATGCCGACGGGGGTGCCGCCGGGCTCTCGGGTCAGCACCACCTCACGGCCCCCCTCGCGCAGCCACGCACCGAGCAGTGCGGACTGGGTGGACTTACCTGCCCCGTCACCACCTTCGAAGGCCACGAAGCACCCCCGGGTCGGCGGGACGTCACGGACGGCGGGCATGGCAGGAGCCTAGGACAGTCACCTGACACCGGTGGCCGCGCCGTCCACACCAGGCACTCCCCACGCGTCGGCCCAGGCCCGTAGGCGAGGTGTCGGCATGACGGCTGCCCACGACCATGTGGCGCCTGACCTCGACGACGACCGGCCGCGTGCCCCCGGCCCTCCCCGGGTCGTAGCCGCGGGTGTCGTCCACGGCACCGGCGAAGCCCACCCTGGAGCTGTGGTGGTAGGCGCGCCAGAACTCCAGGCGGCCCCGGCCCAACGGCTCCGGCAGGTGGACCTCGACCCGGTCGGCCATCGCGTGGGCAGCTGCAGGCTCAGCAGCACGTCGTAGAGCAGCCGCCGGTCCATGCGCCCGACGGGCACGCCGTGGTAGTCGACGAACCAGCGGTTGCGTGTCTGCAGCGCGTTCTGCCCGTCCTGCGCCCAGCGGAAGGTGACCTTGCCGCGCCGCACCTCCGGCGGCTCCACGTGCACGGTGAGCGTCTGCGGCATGCCTGCCCGTCCCTCGCTGCTCTCGTCGGGTCAGGTCAGCGGGCCGTCGCCGCGCAGCGACTCGAAGATCAGCGCGGTCTCGGCGTGCAGCACCCCCGGCCGGTTGGTCAGGTGGTCGAGCACGAAGTCACGCAGCGCGTCGGCCGACTCCGCGGCCACATGGACGAGGTAGTCCGTCGCCCCGGAGACGTGGTAGGCGCCGATGACGCCCGGGAGCCGGGGCACCTCGTCACGGAACGCCTCGAAGTGGCTGCGTCGGTGCCCGCCGAAGCGGACCGCGATCATCGCCTGGACCGGACGCCCGACCGCGGCCGGGTCGATGTCGGCGTGGATGCCCAGGATCACCCCGCGCTCGCGCAGGGAGCGCACCCTGACCAGGCAGGTCGACTCCGCGATGCCGGCCTCCCTCGCCAGCATCGCGTTGGACATGCGGCCGTCCTCCTCCAGCAGCCGCACGAGCCGCTGGTCGATCGCGTCCAGGGGTCGCTCTTCGGACGTCTGCACGGGCTTCGCCATGCGTGGCAGTTTACCCGGTCTTGCAGGCATTTCCTTCGTTTTTCGAGTCTTTTTGTCGCAGCACCTGCGTTATACTTGACTGTGGGCCGCATGATCAGCAACATAGAAGGCATGTTTGACGATGATGTCTCTCTGGACACCCGTGCCGTCCACTCAGCCCGTGAGGACCTGGCCGCACTCGGGGTGCACGTGCCCCCGATCGACCTGTCCAGCACCTACCCGGTGACCGACGTCGAGACCGGCGGTGCGTCCTACGAGCACCTGGCCACCGGCGGAGCGCTGCAGTCCGGGCAGAGCGCTGTCTACCAGCGGCTCTGGAACCCGACCGTGGCCCGTTTCGAGCGGGCGCTCGCGGACCTCGAGGGCGCACAGGAAGGGGTGGCGTTCGCCTCCGGCATGGCGGCCCTGTCGGCCGTGCTGCTCGCGGCCGTGAGCGCCGGCACCCCGCACGTCGTCGCGGTGCGACCGCTCTACGGCGGCACCGACCATGTGCTCGCGACCGGCCTGCTCGGCACCGAGGTCACCTGGGCGACGCCCGCCACGGTCGCCGAGGCGGTCACCCCGCGCACCGGGCTCGTCGTGGTCGAGACCCCCGCCAACCCGACCCTCGACCTCGTCGACATCGAGGGCGTGGTCGCCCAGGCGGGTGACGTCCCGGTCCTGGTCGACAACACCTTCGCCACCCCTGTCCTGCAGCGGCCCCTGGCCCACGGCGCTCGCATCGTGCTGCACTCGGCCACGAAGTTCCTCGGCGGTCACGGAGACCTCCTCGCGGGTGTCATCGCCACCGACGGGGAGTGGGCCGCCCGCATCCGCAGTGTCCGGGCCCTGACCGGCGGCATCCTCTACCCGCTCGCCGCCTACCAGGCCCACCGCGGGCTGCAGACCCTCCCGGTGCGGGTGCGCGCCCAGCAGGACACCGCGCAGGTGGTCGCCCGGTGGCTGGCCACCCACGACCAGGTGCGCGCCGTCCACTACCCCGGCCTGGGTGACAGCGACCCCGGCGGCCTGGTCGGCACGCAGATGACCGGCACCGGCTCGGTGCTGGCCTTCGAGCTCGACTCCTACGCGGCCGCGGCTGCGGTCACGCAGGGCTGCCGCCTCGTCACGCACGCCGTCTCTCTCGGAGGGGTGGACACCCTGATCCAGCACCCGGCGTCGCTGACGCACCGGCCGGTGGCCCCGGAGGCCCGGCCCGGCGCCGGCATCGTGCGCCTCTCGGTCGGCCTGGAGGACGCCGGCGACCTCATCGCCGACCTCGGACAGTCCCTGCAGCAGGTCAGCCGGCGTTCGGCCACACTGACCGCCTGACCCCCGCAGCTCAGGCCTTCTTGGTCGCCGTCTTGCGGGTGGTGGCCTTCTTCGCGGTCTTCTTCGTCGTCTTCTTGGCGGCCCGCTTGCGGGTCGTGGGGCCCTTGGCCCGCTTGTCGGCGAGCAGCTCGAACCCACGCTCGGGCGTGATGTCCTGGGGGTCGTCGTCCTTGCGCAGCGTCGCGTTGGTCTCGCCGTCGGTGACGTAGGGGCCGAACCTGCCCTCCTTGACCACGACCGGCTTGCCGCTGACCGGGTCGTCCCCGAGCTCCTTGAGCGGTGGTGCCGCCGCGGCCCGGCCCCGCTGCTTGGGCTGGGCGTAGATCGCCAGTGCCTCCTCCAGGCCGATCCCGAAGATCTGCTCCTCGGTGGCCAGCGAGCGCGAGTCGGTGCCCTTCTTCAGGTAGGGACCGTAGCGGCCGTTCTGCGCCGTGACCTCCTCGCCGGACTCCGGGTCGACGCCGACGACGCGAGGCAGGCTGAGCAGCCGCAGGGCCGTGTCGAGCTCGATGGTGGCCAGGTCCATGTCCGTGAACAGGCTCGCGGTGCGCGGCTTGACCTTCGCCGCCTTCTTCGCCCCCTTGGCCGGTGCCTCGTCGCTCTCCGGGAGGACCTCGGTCACATAGGGCCCGTAGCGGCCGGCCCGGGCCACGATGTCGCGCCCGGTCGCAGGGTCCTGCCCGAGCACCCGACCGTCGTCCGCGGCGGTCTCCAGCAGCTCACGACCCTTCTGCGGTGTCATCTCGTCCGGGGCCAGGTCGTCGGTGATGCTCGCCCGCCGCGTCTCCCCCTCGGCGGTGGTGTCCTCGACGTAGGGGCCGTAGCGCCCGACGCGCACCACGATGCCCTCGCCGATCTCGACCGTCGAGACGGCGCGGGCGTCGATGTCGCCCAGGTCCTGCACCAGGTCCCGCAGGCCCTCCGCGCTGGTGGCCTCGTCGCCGAAGTAGAACCGCTTCAGCCAGGCGACCCGCTGCTCGTCGCCGGTGGCGATGCGGTCGAGGTCGGCCTCCATGGACGCGGTGAAGTCGTAGTCGACGAGCCGCGAGAAGTGCTCCTCCAGCAGCCGCGTCACCGCGAAGGCCAGCCAGGTCGGGATCAGCGCCGACCCTCGCGTGCGCACGTAGCCACGGTCCTGGATCGTGCCGACCGTGGCCGCGTAGGTGGACGGACGGCCGATGCCCTTCTCCTCCAGCGCCTTGACCAGGGTCGCCTCCGTGTAACGGGCCGGCGGGTTCGTCTGGTGCCCCTGGGCCTCGGCGCGCAGGGTGTCCAGACCGACGCCCTCGGACAGCTTGGGCAGGCGGCGCTCCGTCTCGGCCTCGCTGCGCCCGTGGCGCTCCTCGTCACGACCCTCCTCGTAGGCGGCGAGGAAGCCGCGGAAGGTGATGACGGTGCCGGAGGCGGAGAACTCCGCGTCCTTGGCACCGACGCCCCCAGGGAGGCTGGCCCCCAGCTTCACGCTGGCGGTCGACCCGCGGGCGTCGGCCATCTGGGAGGCCACCGTGCGCTTCCAGATGAGCTCGTAGAGAGCGTACTCCTGCCCCTTGAGCTCGCCGGCGACCTGGGCGGGCGTGCGGAAGGAGTCGCCCGCCGGACGGATGGCCTCGTGGGCCTCCTGGGCGTTCTTGGACTTCTTGCCGTAGACCCGAGGGGCCTCCGGGACGAACTCCGCGCCGTAGAGGTCACGCGCCTGGCCCCGGGCCGCGGCCACCGCCGACTGCGACAGGGTCGTGGAGTCGGTGCGCATGTAGGTGATGTAGCCGTTCTCGTAGAGCCGCTGCGCGGTGCGCATCGTGCTCTGGCTGTTGAGCCGGAGCTTGCGGCTGGCCTCCTGCTGCAGCGTGGAGGTCGTGAACGGCGCCGAGGGGCGGCGTGTGTAGGGCTTCTCGGAGACCTCACGCACGGCGACCCGGGCCTGCGGCATCGCCTCGGCCACCGAGGTGGCCAGTGTGGCGTCGAGCCGGCGCACCGTGCGCGTCCGCAGCGCACCGGAGTCGTCGAAGTCACGGCCGGTCGCCACCCGTTCGCCGTCCAGACCCGTCAGCCGCGCGACGAAGGCCTGGCCGCTGTTGCTCGAGGGCGCGAACTCGCCCTCGACGTCCCAGTAGGAGGCGGAGCGGAACGCCATACGCTCCCGCTCCCGCTCGACCACCATGCGGGTGGCCACGGACTGCACACGCCCCGCGGACAGCCCCTGCTTCACCTTGCGCCAGAGCACCGGGGAGACTTCGTAGCCGTAGAGCCGGTCCAGCACGCGCCGGGTCTCCTGGGCGTCGACCAGCCGGGTGTCCAGGTCACGGGTGTCGTTCGCGGCACGCTGGATGGCCTCACGCGTGATCTCGTGGAAGACCATGCGCTTGACCGGCACCGTGGGCTTGAGCACCTCGAGCAGGTGCCAGGCGATGGCCTCCCCCTCGCGGTCCTCGTCGGTGGCCAGCAGGAGCTCGTCGGCGTCCTTCAGCGCGCGCCTGAGCTCGGCCACCTTCTTCTTCTTGTCGCCGTCGACGACGTAGTAGGGGTCGAACCCCTCCTCGATGTTGATGGCGAACCTGCCGTAGGGCCCCTTCTTCATGTCCGGAGGGAGCTCGCTGGGGTTGGGCAGGTCACGGATGTGGCCGACGCTGGCGTCGACCTGGTAGTCCTTGCCGAGGAACTCACCGATCTTCCGCGCCTTGGCGGGAGACTCGACGATGACGAGCTTGTGGGTCACGGGACAGCACTCCTTCTGGGGAGCCTCGTGCCGCGGATTCGTCGCGACTCGGACGGGGCCCCGGCGCACACGGTAGCGGACCGGACAGGGTGCCCGGGCTGGCTACCCTGATCGCATGTCGATCCCCCGCCTCTCCGGAGTCGCCGCCGCCTGTCTCCTGGTCGGCCTGACGACCGGATGCTCACAGGCTCCCCGGACGAGCGAGGTCGTGGTCGAGCCGCCCTCCGACCCACCGTCGGCCGGCGAGGCACCCGCGGGCCAGGACGACGCGACGAGCACCGCGACCTCGGGGAGCACCGAGCGCAGCGTGACGACCGCCAGTGACGGCACGACTCTGGCGACCGGTGACCAGGCCAGCTTCGTGATGCCCTCGGGCAACATCCAGTGCGTCATGCGCGCGGCCTCCGTGGTGTGCCAGATCTCGGAGAAGGACTTCGACCCGGGGCAGGACGACCTCGACCCGCAGGCTCTCGGGGCGTGCGACACCGGCTCGGCCGACGCGGTCACCGTCCTGGCAGGGGCCCGCGCCACGTGGGGCTGCACCTCGGAGACGATCCGCGGGCAGGCCGCGCTGGACCTGGGCGGCTGGTGGGCCGGCGAGGGCGTGGGCGACACCGAGGAGGTCGACGGCGCCGACCTCGCCGTCCTGACCTACGACAGCTCCCTGCAGGTGGGGTCGATGCTCTGCCGCAGCTCGTTCACCGACGTGACCTGTCGTGACCTCGACTCCAGCCACGGGTTCACCCTGGCCCGGGAGGCCTACAGCACCGGCTGACCCGTTCCGGACGCTCACGGACCCGCCGGCACGTCCTCCGAGTCGACCGGTGCCTCGAACTGGGAGCGGTAGAGCGCGGCATACGCCCCTCCTGCGGCCAGGAGCTGCTCATGGCTGCCCTGCTCGACGATGCGGCCTGCCTCCATGACCAGGATCAGGTCGGCGTCACGGATGGTGGACAGCCGGTGGGCGATGACGAACGACGTGCGGTCCTGGCGCAGCGCCGCCATCGCGTGCTGCAGCAGCAGCTCGGTGCGGGTGTCGACCGAGGAGGTGGCCTCGTCCAGGATGAGCAGCGCCGGGTCGGTCAGGAAGGCCCGCGCAATGGTGATGAGCTGCTTCTCCCCCGCGGACACACTGCCGCCCTCGGAGTCGAGCACGGTGTCGTAGCCGAGGGGCAGCGAGTGCACGAACCGGTCGACGTAGGTGGCCCGGGCCGCCTGCAGGACGTCCGCGTCGGTGGCCTCCGGTCGGCCGTAGGCGATGTTGTCGCGGATCGTGCCCTTGAACAGCCAGGTGTCCTGCAGCACCATCCCGATGCGGGAGCGCAGGTCGTGCCGGGTGAGCGAGGTGACGTCCACCTCGTCCAGGGTGATGCGGCCCGCGTCCAGCTCGTAGAAGCGCATGAGCAGGTTGACCAGGGTGGTCTTGCCGGCGCCGGTGGGCCCGACGATGGCCACCGTCTGGCCCGGCTCCACCACGAGGTCGAGGTCCTCGATCAGGGGCGCGGCGGGGTCGTAGGAGAAGGCCACCCCCTGGAACTCCACCCGCCCCCGGGGCGACTGCCAGCCCTGCGGCGACGCGCGCTCGGTCTCCTGCTCGGGAGCGTCGAGCACCTCGAAGACCCGCTCGGCCGAGGCGACCCCCGACTGCATCAGGTTGGCCATCGAGGCGACCTGGGTCAGCGGCTGCGTGAACTGGCGGGAGTACTGGATGAACGCCTGGACCTCGCCCAGGCTCATCTGGCCGCTCGCGACGCGCAGCCCGCCCAGCACGGCGAGGACGACGTAGTTGAGGTTGCCGATGAACATCAGCGTCGGCATGATCAGGCCGGACACGAACTGCGCGCCGAAGCCGGCCTCGTAGAGGTCGTCGTTGGCCCGGGTGAAGACGGCGCGGCTCTCCTGCCGACGGCCGAAGACCTGGATCAGCTCGTGACCGCTGAACGCCTCCTCCACGATGCCGTTGACCTCGCCCGTGTGCTTCCACTGGCGGATGAACAGCCCCTGGGCGCGCTTGCCCACCACCGCGGTGACCAGGAGCGAGAGCGGGATCGTGACGAGCGCCACCAGCGCCAGCAGGGGCGAGATGACGAACATCATCGTCACCATCGCGATGACGGTGAGCAGCGAGGTCAGCAGCTGGCTCAGGGTCTGCTGCAGGCTCTGCGCGACGTTGTCGATGTCGTTGGTCACCCGGCTGAGGACCTCCCCGCGGGGCTGCTGGTCGAAGTAGGGCAGCGGCAGGCGGTGCAGCTTGGCCTCGACGTCACGGCGCAGGTTGTAGATGGTGCGGTTCACCACCACCACCAGGATCCGCGCCTGGCCCCAGGACAGCAGTGCGGCGACGAGGTAGATGCCGAGCACGACGAGGAGCACGTCGGCGACCGCCCCGAAGTCGACGCCCTGACCGGGCACGACGTAGTCCATCGCCTCCAGGATGTCGGCGACCGTGTCATCCCCCCGGTCTCGCAGGTCGGCGACCGCCTCCTCCTGGCTGACGCCCGCAGCGAGCTGCCGGCCGAAGACCCCGGCGAAGATCAGGTCCGTCGCCCGGGCCAGGATGACCGGGCCCAGGGCGTTGAGCACGACGCTGGTCGTCGTCAGGGCCAGCACCACCAGCAACGCGGCCCGGTCCGGGCGCAGCAGGCCCAGCACGCGCCTGGCCGAGCCCAGGAAGTCCTGCGGCTTCTCGACCGGGGCCCCCATCGTGCGGCGCGGTCCGCGGGTGACGACGGGCGGGCCGCGACGGGCCTCGGCGGCCTTCTCCTCGGCCGACCTCACTCCCTCGCTCATGAGCCCACCTCCGCGGTGAGCTGGGAGGCCACGATCTCCTGGTATGTCGTACAGCTCGCCAGGAGCTCGTCGTGGGTGCCGGTGCCCACCACCCGGCCGTGCTCGAGCACGACGATGCGGTCGGCCCGGGTGATGGTGGAGACGCGCTGGGCGACGACGAGCACCGTCGAGGTGGCGGTGCGCGCACGCAGGGCGGCCCGCAGGCGGGCGTCGGTGGCGACGTCGAGCGCCGAGAACGAGTCGTCGAAGACGTAGACCTCCGGACGCTTGACCAGCGCCCGGGCGATCGCGAGGCGCTGCCGCTGGCCACCGGAGACGTTGGTGCCGCCCTGTGCGACGGGGGCTTCCAGCCCCCCCGGCATGGCCCGCACGAAGTCCTCCGCCTGGGCGATGCGCAGGGCGTCCCAGAGGTCGTCCTCGGTGGCGGCGGGGTTGCCGTAGCGCAGGTTCGACGCCACGGTGCCGGAGAAGAGGTAGGGCCGCTGCGGCACGATGCCCGCCTTGCCCCAGACGTCCTCGAGCGCGGCCCGGCGCAGGTCGACACCGTTCATCCGCACCGCGCCGCCGGTCACGTCGTAGAGGCGCGTCACCAGCGACACCGCGGTCGTCTTGCCCGCGCCGGTGGACCCGACCAGCGCCGTCATCTGACCCGGGTGGGCCGTGAAGGAGACGTCCTGGAGCACCGGCTGCTCGGCGCCCGGGTAGCTGAACGTCACGTCCCGGAACTCCACGGTGACCGGTCCCTCCGGCAGGGCCTGCGGCTGCAGCGGGTCGACCACGGTGGTGTCGGTCTGCAGGACCTCCATGATGCGCCCCGCCGAGACGGAGGCGCGCGGGATCATCGTGGCCATGAAGGTGGCCATCATCACCGACATGAGCACGAACAGCAGGTAGGCCATGAAGGCGACGAGGGAGCCGATCTGCATCTGGCCGGCGTCGATGCGGTGGGCTCCGAACCACATGACCGCCACGGTGGAGGCGTTCAGGATGAACATGACGATCGGGAAGACCAGGGCCATGAGCTTGCCCACGGACAGGGCGGCGCCGGTGTAGTCGTCGTTGGCCTCGGCGAAGCGCGCCTTCTCCTGGTCCTCCCGCACGAAGGCCCGGACGACCCGCACACCGGTGATCTGCTCCCGCAGCACCCGGTTGACCTCGTCGACCGCCTTCTGCATGATCGTGAACTGCGGCACCATGCGACGCAGGACGAGGCCGATGCAGACCGCGAGCAGGGGCACGGCCACGGCCATCAGCCAGGACAGCCCGGCGTCCTCGCGCACCGCCATGACGATGCCGCCGACCATCATGATCGGCACGGTGACCATCATCGCCAGCGCCATGAAGACGACGGTCTGGACCTGCGTGACGTCGTTGGTGCTGCGGCTGATCAGCGTCGGCGCCCCGAAGCGCCCGACCTCCTGGGCGCTGAAGGTGCTCACCCGGTCGAAGACGCTCCCGCGCAGGTCGCGGGCGGTGGACGCAGCGGTCCGGGAGGCCAGGTAGGTCGCGGCGACGGTCAGCAGGATCTGCACGACGGTGAACGCCAGCATCAGGGCGCCCAGACGGACGATCTGGTCGGTGTCGCCGACCGCCACGCCCTCGTCGATGATGCGGCCGTTGAGGCTGGGCAGGTAGAGCGAGGCCAGGGTGCTCATGAGCTGCAGACCGAGCAGCACGAGGATGGGCGTGCGGTAGGGCGCCAGGTGGCGGCGGAGCAGGGCGATCAGCACGAGGGGCTCCTCGTGCCGTCCAGCAGCACGTCCACGATCTGCTCCGGCGTGAGCAGCCGGCCCCGCGCGATGTGCCGGTTGCTGCCGGAGAAGGTCAGCAGCCTGACCAGATGGACGAGCTCCTCAGGGGTCACGGTGAGCTGGTCCGCGTCCACCGCGACCAGGGCCGTCATCCGGCGGTCCAGCCGGGACTGCCACTCCTGGGCGTCGTCGGCCGAGAGGTCCTCCGGGGGTCGGATCATCCCCACGGCCGTCATCAGGTCGAAGAGGTCCACGAGCCTGTCCTGCAGGGCCGCCACCACGGCGACCAGACGCTCGCGCAGCGGCAGCCCGGGGTCGACGCCGTCCAGCCGCGCCAGCAGCGGCTCGGGGTCGAACGCACGGTGCAGGGCGGCACGGAGGAGGTCCTCCTTGCAGTCGAACACCCGGAAGATCGTGCCCTCCGCGACACCCGCCGCTGCGGCGATCTCCCGGGTGGTGACCGCAAGCCCCCGCTCGTGGAGCACGCGCACGGCGGCCAGCTCCAGCTGGGCACGCCGCTGGTCCGGCGGCAGAGAGGGGGCGCGGGACGGCATACCGCAGGATAACTGAGTGAGTGCTCACTCATGCCAGGGGCGGCTGCGACAGGTTCAACCCATGGGTCTGTTGTGTTCTGAGTCACATTGGAGCACACTCATGTATCAGGATGCGGCACAACGGTTCCTCGGGGGTAACCACACACGTCCATGCACGGAAGGCCTCCCCTGATGAGTCGCTTGTCCAGCCCTACCGGACCCGCAGTCGCCCGCGCTCGCACCGCCGAGATGCTCTGTCGTCTCCTTCGCGAACGCCCTGCCTACCGTCAGGCCTGGTCCCGGCACACCAGACGGGGAGGGCGGGGGGTGCACCAGGGGGCCGTCGCCCACGTGCTCGCGGACCACCTGTGGGCCACGGGTGCCGAGCCACGTCAGAACGTCGACCTGCCGCGCCAGCTCAAGGACGTCGTCAGCAGGGCCTTGTCGGGCAAGACCCTGTCCCCGCGGGTCCTGGGGCTGTTCATCGCCGCCTTCGCGATGGACGACCACACCAGCAGCCAGCTGTGGCGCTCCCTGCTGGGTGACCGTCGCGACCACGACCAGCACCCGCCCGACGAGCACCAGCCCGCCCAGCACCGCACCCGCCAGCACCGGTCCGACCAGCGCCGGCCGGACCAGCTCAGTGCATCAGGCCACCGGCGATGAGCCGCCGTAGCCGGGGCACGACCTGAGCCTTCACCTCACCGGCGTCCACGTCGGTCAGCACCGCCACGGCCTGCACGATCTGCGCCGCTGAGAGGTCACCGTCGCAGGCGCCGACCACCGCTGCCGTCAGGGTGTCCAGCTGTTCGACCCGGCGCAGGCCCCCACCCTGGCGCAGCCGGATCACCGCAGGGTCGGGAGCCCCTGGATATCCGACCCTCTCCTCGCCCACGTCGTCGGCGACGCTCCAGGGGACGCTGAGCACCTCGTCGTCAGAGTGCAGCGCGAGCCAGGTCCGCGCCCGGACCTCTGCGAGCACGGTCGGGCCCATCGGCACGGCCGTCGGGGACGGGAGGTGCTCCAGCACCCGCCACGGGGCACGGTCCTGGCCCGGGCGCTGCAGGGTCAGGACGCCGAAGCCGACCCGCTCGACCCCGCGCGCCGCGAAGTCGGACAGCCACGCCTCGTACAGGCCGTCGAACCCCGCCGTCCCGGGTCGGTGCCCGCCGTCGCGCGCCCAGGTCTCGGCATACTCCGCGACGTCCTGCATGTCCCGCTGAACCACCCAGGCGTCCAGCCCGGTGCCCTCCAGCCAGCCGCTCACGTGCTCCTGCCAGCTCTCACCGCTGCGCAGCTCCCAGTTGCCCAGCAGCTGGGCGATCCCGCCCGGCGCGAGGTGTGACTCCATGCCGCGCACCAGGCCTGCCACGACCTCGTCCCCCGTCGCCCCACCGTCGCGGTAGTCGTAGACGGGCACGTCGGCCCGGCGCGGGGTGATGACGAACGGCGGGTTGGACACGACGAGGTCGAACTCCTCACCGGCCACGGGCTCCCACAGCGAGCCCGCCCGCAGGTCCAGCTCGACCTCGTTGAGCCCCGCGGTGAAGCGCGCGAAGTCCAGCGCCCGGGCCGACAGGTCGGTCGCGACCCGGTGCGACGTGTGCCCCGCCAGGTGCAGTGACTGCACCCCGCAGCCCGTCCCGAGGTCGAGGGCCCGGCGGACCCGGGGCCGGGGGGTCCACGAGGCCAGGGTCGTGGACGCGCCGCCGACCCCGAGGACGTGACCCGTGCCCAGGGCCCGACCGGTCGCCGTCTCCGTGAGGTCGGAGGCCACCCACCAGGTGTGCTGGTCCTCCCCGTAGGGCCGCAGGTCGCACAGGCCGCTCACCCGGGAGCCCTGCCCCACCAGCCCCAGCGCCTGCACGCCGCGCACCCCGGTGCGGGGCAGGGCGGCCGCCAGGGCCGCGGCGGACACCGGAAGCCCGAGCACGAAGACCCGGAGCAGGGTGGCGACCGGGTCCTCGCTCCCCCGGGTGGCCAGGTCGGCGGGCAGCGGCTGCTCCCGGTGCAGCGCGGCCTCCGCGACCGGGCCGAGCACCTGCTCCACCCGGTCCACCGTGTAGGGGGCGGCCCGGAGGTCCTCGCGCAGGGCGGCCAGCTGCGCGGGCGAGCCGGCGGGAGCGGGGGTGGCAGGCGTGGTCACGTGGCGAGGCTAGCCGCGCTCACCACTGCCAGGTGAAACCGACCAGCGCGTGGTGCACGTCCTCGCCGAACCAGTGGACCGCATGGTCGGGGCCGACCTGCTGCGGTGTCAGGCCGGCCGGTGGAGCGTCCAGCGCCTCCCAGGTGCCGAACCAGACCTGCGCCGGCACCTTGGCGGGGTGGAACTGCACCTGCAGCGTCACCGCTCCCGTCGTGCGGGCGAGGCCGCGTCGGAACTCCGGGGGTGGCGAGTCCTGGTAGCGGAAGGTGGTGCGGTACTCCAGCACCGCCGTCTGGCCGGCGGGGACCGTGTCGTGCAGGTGGATGTCGACCGCCCAGACGCCCGGGATGTCGGTGGCGTAGACCTGGCCGGGACGGCCGCCGCGCACGACGTCGATCGCGACCGCCGAGGTGTCGAAGCGGTAGCTGTAGCGCGTCATCGGCTCCAGCGCCCGGATCACCTGGACGCTGCGGTGGGTGTGCGGCACCCCGTCCGCACCGACCACGTGCAGCTCGTCGAGGGCGACGGTGCGGTATGCCGTCTCCGGCGCCGGAGCCCTGCCCGGTGCGGGCTCGTCCGCGACCCGCGCGGCCTCCGGCTGGTCCTCGGCGAACCGGCGCCAGAGCAGGTCGCGATGGGCCGCGGAGATCTCGAAGGCCGCGATGAACCACTCCAGCGACTGCGGGGTCAGACGTCCGGACAGGGCACGGCCCACCGTGTCCTTGAGGCTGCGCGGGAGCGACTGCTGCTCGGCCGGCATGGCGCCGATGTCCGTCAGGTAGTCCGCGAGCACCTGCGAGACCGCCCCCTGGTGCAGGGGCCCGGGGCTGGACCGGCGGACGTAGTGCTGCCAGCGGCTGCGGTACTCCTCGTCCTCGGCGAGCAGACGGCGGAGCAGGTCCGCGGCCCGTGACGACGTCGCGTCACCCTGGCTGACCATGACCATGGCAACCTCCCCGCGTGCTCGTGTGCCCAGCAGCAGACTATCCAACCGAGGGCCACCGCGGGGGCCGCTGCCGCCTCCGCGGGCGTCGCGGCACCGCGGGCGTGTGCCCCGGCTGCCTCACGCCGAGGTCGAGGGCGTGGCGGGTGCCTCGGCGATGGCGAGGTCGCGTCGCTTGCTGACCCAGACGGCGACGACGATGACCAGGGTCGACACGCCCGCGATGCTCCAGCGGAGCACGTCGTTGGCGCCGTCTCCCACCGACATCGTGACGATGGCCGGCGCGATCAGGAGGGCCACCAGGTTCATCACCTTGATCAGCGGGTTGATGGCCGGGCCCGCGGTGTCCTTGAACGGGTCGCCCACCGTGTCGCCGATGACCGTGGCGGCGTGCGCGTCGCTGCCCTTGCCGCCGTGGTGGCCGTCCTCGACGATCTTCTTGGCGTTGTCCCAGGCCCCGCCCGAGTTGGCCAGGAAGACGGCCATGAGCACACCGGTGCCGATGGCGCCGGCGAGGTAGCCCGCGAGGGCACCCACGCCGAGCGCGAAGCCCACGGCGATCGGGGCGAAGATGGCCAGCAGCCCGGGCGTGGCGAGCTCGCGCAGCGAGTCCTTGGTGCAGATGTCCACGACCTTGGCGTACTCGGGCTTCTGCGTGTAGTTCATGATGCCGGGCATCTCGCGGAACTGGCGTCGCACCTCGAACACGATCGCGCCGGCCGCCCTCGTCACGGCGTTGATCGCCAGCCCGGAGAAGAGGAAGACCACCGAGCCGCCGATGAGGATGCCGACCAGCGCGCGCGGGTCGAAGACCAGGAACGACTGGTAGAGCGAGTCGCTGGCCTCGGCGCTGCCACCGGCCAGCTCCTCCAGGGAGGTGCTGACGGAGTCCCAGTACGCACCGAACAGGGCGGTGGCGGCCAGGACTGCCGTGGCGATCGCGATGCCCTTGGTGATGGCCTTCGTGGTGTTGCCGACGGCGTCGAGCTCGGTGAGGATCTGTGCGCCCTCGCCGTCGACGTCGCCGGACATCTCGGCGATGCCCTGGGCGTTGTCGGAGACCGGGCCGAAGGTGTCCATCGCCACGATGACCCCGACCGTGGTCAGCAGGCCGCAGCCGGCCAGCGCGACGAAGAACAGCGACAGGATCAGCGAGCCGCCGCCGAGGGTGAACAGCAGGTAGATCGCCCCGGCGATCGTCACCGCGGTGTAGACCGCCGACTCCAGGCCCACCCCGATGCCCGAGAGCACGACGGTGGCCGCACCGGTCAGCGAGGTGCGTGCGACGTCCTTGGTGGGCTTGGAGTCCGTGCCCGTGAAGTAGCCGGTCAGCCAGAGGATGAAGGCGGCGAGCACGATGCCGATGATGACCGCCCCGGCACCCCGGATGGCCGGGTTCAGGTCGGGGGTCTGCGTGACACCGAAGATCGCCAGGTCGGAGGAGGTGATGCCCTCCATGCTCCAGGGCAGGAAGATCATCGCCGCGATGACCGAGGCGACGGCGGCGGTGATGGCGGAGAGGTAGAACCCGCGGTTGATGGCGGTGAGCCCGTTCTCCCCGGGCCGCGCCTTGGTGACGAACACCCCGAGGATCGCGGTGAGCGCACCGATCGCCGGGATGATGAGCGGGAAGGTGAGACCGACCGAGCCCAGCGCCGCCGTGCCCAGGATGAGGGCCGCGACGAGCGTCACGGCATACGACTCGAAGAGGTCGGCGGCCATGCCGGCGCAGTCGCCGACGTTGTCACCCACGTTGTCGGCGATGGTGGCGGCGTTGCGCGGGTCGTCCTCGGGGATGCCGGCCTCGATCTTGCCCACGAGGTCTGCACCGACGTCGGCGGCCTTGGTGAAGATGCCGCCGCCGACCCGCATGAACATCGCCAGCAGCGCGGCGCCGAAGCCGAAGCCCTCCAGCACCTTCGGCGCGTCGCCCTGGTAGACGAGGACGACCAGCGCGGCGCCCAGCAGACCCAGGCCCACCGTGGCCATGCCCACCGTGCCGCCGGTGCGGAAGGCGATCCGCATGCCCAGGTCACGGCCGGAGGTCCGGGCCGCCTCGGCGACCCGCATGTTGGCCGCGGTCGCCAGGCTCATCCCCAGGTAGCCGATGGTCGCCGAGAAGACCGCACCCAGCACGAAGAACACCGAGCGTCCGACGCGCACGAAGGTGTCGTCGGCCGGCAGCGCGAGCAGCAGGAAGAAGGCGATGACGACGAAGACACCCAGGGTGGAGAACTGGCGGCGCAGGTAGGCCTGCGCACCCTCCTGGACGGCCGCACCGATCTCCTGCATGCCGGCCGTCCCCGGAGAGGTGGCCAGCACCTCCTTGCGGAACCGCAGACCCATCACCAGGGCTGCCAGGGAGATGAGGAGGACGACGACCACGATGGACGTGCCCCCCACCCCCAGCTCGACGTCCTGCATGACGATCGGTGTCATTGCTACCTCCGTGCAGCGTCGCGCAGCGTCGCGCGACGTGGGTGACCGTTGTGTGCGGCTCACAGTAGACCAGGGCACCGGCACCGTCACCCAGGCCTCGGCATACCGTGGCGACGATGTCTCCGACCGACCGCTTCGTGCCCGCCCGCGCTCTCGCCCACCTGGGGCGCGGCGACCGGGGCGGGCGTCTGCTGCACGTCCGGACGGTGCCACCGCGGCAGGCCCGCACCGTGCCCTGGCCCGCCTGGGTCGCGCCGCCGGTGCAGGCGGCCTGCCTCGGGGCGGGGATCGAGCACCTCTGGACGCACCAGCGCGACGTCGCCGAGCTGGCGCGGGCCGGCACCCACGTGGTGTGCGCCACCGGCACCGCCTCGGGCAAGTCCCTGGGCTACCTGCTCCCTGTCCTCACCGCGCTGGTCGACGGCCGGGAGGCGGCCTCCGGTCGCGGCGCCACCGCGCTCTACCTCTCCCCCACCAAGGCGCTGGCCGCCGACCAGGAGGCGCGGCTGGACGCCCTGGCCGTGCCCGGGGTGCGGGTCGCGGCCTACGACGGTGACACCCCGACGGACGAGCGCCGCTGGGTCCGCGAGCACGCCCACTACGTGCTGACCAACCCCGACCTGGTGCACCACTCCCTGCTGCCGGGGCACCAGCACTGGGCACCGTTCCTGCGCGCCCTGCGCTACGTCGTCGTCGACGAGTGCCACGTCTACCGCGGGGTGTTCGGGGCCCACGTGTCGGCGGTGCTGCGGCGGCTGCTGCGCGTCGCAGCACGGTACGGCTCGTTCCCCACCGTCGTGCTGGCCTCGGCGACGGTCGCCGACCCGGCGCAGCACGCGACCACCCTGGTGGGCCGACCCGTGGTCGCCGTCACCGACGACGCCTCTCCCCGGGCCGCCGCCACGTTCGCCCTGTGGGAGCCGCCGCTGGGAGAGGACGGCACCCGGCGCAGCGCCGTCGCCGAGAGCGCAGACCTGCTGGCCGACCTCACCTCCGCCGACGTGCAGACCGTCGTCTTCGCACGGTCGCGGGCGGGGGTCGAGGTCGTCGCGCAGGCGGCCCGCCGGCACCTGGGCGAGCTGCGCCCCGACCTGCGCGACGCGGTCGCCGCCTACCGCGGGGGCTACCTGCCCGAGGAGCGGCGCCGGCTGGAGGAGCGGCTGCGCGACCGGTCCCTGCTCGGGCTGGCGGCGACGACGGCGCTCGAGCTGGGCATCGACATCGCGGGGCTGGACGCCGTCGTGCTGGCGGGGTGGCCCGGGACCCGTGCCTCCTTCTGGCAGCAGTCGGGGCGGGCCGGGCGGACGGGCGGGGAGTCGCTGGCCGTGCTGGTCGCGGGGGACGACCCGCTGGACAGCTACCTCGTGCACCACCCCGAGCGGATCTTCGAGGCACCGGTCGAGGCCAGCGTGCTCGACCCGGACAACCCCTACGTCCTCACCCCGCACCTGGCCGCCGCCGCGGCCGAGCTGCCGCTGACGAGCGAGGACGTGCGGTGGTTCGGCCCCGACCTGCCTGCCCTGGCCGACGCCCTCGTCACCGGCGGTGTCCTGCGCCGCCGGCCGGCCGGCTGGTTCTGGGCCCGGTCCGACCGCGCGAGCGACCATGTGAGCCTGCGGACGGCCGGGGCGGCCGTGCGCATCGTGGAGACCCGCACCGGCCGGGTGCTGGGCACCGTCGACGGTGCGAGGGCTCACTCGGCGGTGCACACGGGCGCGGTCTACGTCCACCAGGGGCAGCCGTATGTCGTCACCCAGCTCGACCTCGAGGACGACAGCGCCTTCGTGGTCGCCGGAGACCCGGGCTGGAGCACGCAGGCACGCTCGGTGAGCGAGTTCAGCATCGTGGGCACCGACCGGACGACGCAGTGGGGCCCCGCGGTGCTCTCGGCGGGCCGGGTGGAGGTGACGACGCGGGTCACCTCGTTCCTGAGGCGTCTGCCCGGCGGCGAGGTCATCGGCGAGCACCCACTGGACCTGCCGTCCCGCACGCTGCGCACCCAGGCGGTCTGGTGGACCCTGCCCGAGGAGGAGCTGGCCCTGGCCGGCGTCGGCGAGGCCGACGTGCCGGGGGCGCTGCACGCCGCCGAGCACGCCTCGATCGGGCTGCTGCCGATCGTGGCCATCTGCGACCGTTGGGACATCGGCGGGGTGTCGACCGCATGTCACCCGGACACCGGGCTGCCGACCGTCATGGTCTACGACGGCTACCCGGGCGGGGCCGGGTTCGCCCGGCGCGGGCACGACCGTGCCCGCGCCTGGCTGAGGGCGACCCTCCAGACGGTCGAGGACTGCGAGTGCGCGACGGGGTGTCCGGGCTGCGTGCAGTCGCCCAAGTGCGGCAACGGCAACGAGCCCCTCGACAAGCAGGGCGCGGTGCGAGCCCTGCGGCACCTGCTCTCCGGGGTGCCGCCGTCCGGCGACCTCGACTAGTCTCGACAGGGCACCTCGTCGTCGGGGCGCGCACCGACAGAAGGGAAGGTGGCAGGCATGGTCGCCCTCGGTCTCATCCTCGTCCTCATCGCGGTCGTCGTGGTGGTCTACGTGTGGTTCGCCACCGCCGGGCTGCCGGCGATGGAGATCGACTGGGGCATCTTCACCGCGGAGCTCACGCCCTTCCAGCTCTTCGGCGTCGGTGCAGGGACCATCCTGCTGCTGTCCCTGGGTGCCGTGGTGCTGTCGGCCGGCCTGAAGCGGCAGCGCGCCAAGCGCTCGGAGATCAAGCGCCTGCGCAAGGAGGTCGCCACCAGCGAACCGGCGGACGCGCGCACATCCCCCGACTCCGGCTCCCGCACCCCGAGCGGAGCGGCCACGTCCTCCCGGCCGTCGGAGCCTGCCACCCAGGACGGCACCACCTCGTCGCGGCAGCACCGGCCGAGCACGCAGGACACCGCTCCGCTGAGCCGTCCGGCCGGCAGCGCCCCCGCCCCCCGCAGCGGTGACCGGAGCGCCGACACCCGAGGCGCCGGCACCCGGGACCCCGGCAACGCTCCCTCGGACGGTGACCGGGACGGCCTGCAGGACCGGCCCGGTCAGGCCCCGCCGCCGCCCGGCACCTGAGCCACCGCCGGCCGGCTGACCGTCGGACGTCGGCTCAGGAGCCAGCCTGCCGCCACCAGGACGGCTCCGGGAGCCGCGGCGAACTGCTGCCCCGCCAGGGTGACACCTCCGCTGCTGAAAGGGTCGGCGAAACCTGCCGCGGCCACCATGGCCAGGCCCACCACCGCCAGGACGGTCGCCGCCACGGCCCAACGTCCGGCCACCTCGACCCGCTGCGTGCGCTCGGCTCCCCGCAGGAGCAGCACCAGCAGCACGGTCACGGCCGCGCAGGCCAGCACCCACACCAGCTTGTGCCCCCACCACAGCAGCGAGCCCGGCTCGGGCAGGGGCACCTCCAGGGCCAGGGCCACGCCCGCCACCGTGACGAAGGCGGTCAGGTGCCACAGGAAGACGGTCAGGACCGACAGGTTGACCGCGACGGTGGCCTTCCACAGCCAGGCCTGCTGGAGCCACCGGAGCAGGTGTGACCGGAGCAGCATCACCAGTGAGACCTGCAGGACCGCGACCAGCACCACGCACACGCTGGGAGGCAGCATGTTGGACATCTCCTGGCCCGGCAGCCCGATCATGCTGACCGGGTAGGGGCCGGGCCCGGTGGCGACGACGAGCAGCAGCAGAGCCAGGGCCACTCCGGCCCACCACGCGCGCGGCGGCCACCGCAGCAGCCGCCCGTCGGCGTAGAGGATGCCGAGCTGCTGGCAGAAGGCGAAGACGACCACGTAGTTGAGCAGCCCGACCCCTGCCCAGGGCGTGCCCTGGAGCTGGTCGAGCGCCAGCGCCACGGGAGGGAGCAGCAGCACGAGAGCCCACGGATGGCGCCGGTGCACCTCGACCTGAGCCGGTGCGACCAGAGCCAGCAGCAGGTAGACGGCGAGGAACCAGAGCACCATCGCCGCGTTGGCCCCCGCCGTCACGACGAGGCGGTGCGGCACCCCGGCCCACACCAGCACCTGTGCCAGCACCAGCCAGACCACGAGGAACGGCAGCACCGGGCGCAGCACCCGGTCGATCCGCCCGGACAGGAAGAGCCTCAGCGACCGACCGTGCCACAGCGAGGTGGCGTTGGCGAAGCCCGCGGCGAAGAAGAACAGCGGCATGACCTGGAACAGCCAGGTCGCAGCCTGCAGCAGCGGCGAGACCTCCAGGACGTTGCGGACCGACACCGCGCCCGTGGCGTCCTGGGTCAGGGCACCCATGGTCCAGTGCCCCAGCACCACGACCAGGATGCTCGCGGCGCGGACGAGGTCGACGACGCGGTCACGGACCGATGCCATCGGTCCAGTATGTCGCCCGGACCGTCACGGAGACAGGGGCACCAGACCTGCCACCGCCGTGCCATGGGCCCAGGGCACGACCGGCACTCCGGTGGCGACCCGCACCTTGGCCCACACCCGCGGACCGACCTCGGCGCCCCCGACACCGCCGGCGCCCGCAGGGCCTGCCTCGAGCAGCTCGCAGGCGACCAGCTGGGCCCCGTTGGCCGTGGCGAGCGCGGCGACCCGCGCACACACCCGGTGCTCGGGTGCGCCGCGCAGCAGCTCCTGCCCGCCGGCCACGGTGCCGAGGTCGGCGGCAGTGCGGGCCCGCTGCCCGGCGGTCAGCGCAGCGCCCACCATGAGCCCGGCGAGCAGCACGGTCACCAGCACCGCGACCAGCGCCAGCCCCAGCACCGAGGCCGCACCACGGTCGGAGCCTGTCCCGCTCACGGCGCGAGCACCGGCTCACGGGGTGCGGTGGCGCCGGCCTGTGCCCGGGGCATCCCCGGCAGCCCGAGGCGTGGCGGCGCGGTCACCGTCACCGTCACCTCCTGGCGCCCCGTGCGCAGCGTGACGCGCGACCCCTCGGGTGCTCCCGCGCCGGCCAGTCGACGCACCTCCTGCTCCGGCTCGCCGCGCGATGCGGCACGCGCAGCCACGCGCGCCGCATCGGCGCAGCGGACCTGGTCGACGGCCAGGCCCAGACCGGTCAGGCACATCGCGAGCACCAGGAGCACGACGGGGACCACGAGCGCCAGCTCGGCGGTCGCCATCCCCGACTCACGGGGCCCGCGCGCCATCAGAGACCGACCGACAGGGACATCGTGATGACCTCCGTGACCAGCGTCGAGATGCCACCCGACTTCACCACTGCCAGCAGCACGGCCGCGAACGCGCACGCCGCGAGCGTGCCCACCGCATACTCGGCCGTCGTCATGCCCGCCTCGGGCCTGCGCCCCCACTCGCCCACCAGGTGAGCCCACCGTCGAACCCTCATGATCCTGCTCCTCCCACTCCGTCGTCCCCGGAGCCGTTGCACCGGAGAGCAGGTGCGACCACCCGCCACCAGCAGGCTGTCCCGAGCGCACCGGGAGGAGGAGCACCCCGGCACCGACTGTGGACGCCCCCGGGAGCCGGTGCCTGGTGTGGACGAAACGAGAGCAGCCCACGCTGACGCGTGCCTCGACCGGCCTGCGCAGCAGTGCTTCGGCCCGTTGACCCGCGCCTCGTCACACGTGAGCGGCGCTCTGACGTCCTGCGCTGACCTTGGCTCGACCGCATGCGGGGAGGCCGGCCCACCGGCGCCTCATCCTCGTTCGCTCTGGACCTGCGCGGTGTGCGTGAGCGTGATCAACAGCAACCCGCCGGCAATGTTGCCGACCGTGGCCAGTGCGAGGTTGACGCCCAGGTCGGCGTAGCCGACGGCGGAGGACGCCCAGACGCCGAACAGCAGGTGCAGTGCGGAGACCACGACGTGGTCGAAGGGTCCGAGGGCGAGGAGGAACCCGACCATGTAGGCCACGATGATGCGGGCGACCACCGTGTCGACTGCGTTCAGCATGTAGGAGAGCAACGCGACCAACGCCCCGGCCAGCACCGACCTGGCCAGCGTCGCCACCCATGTCTTGGCTGCGATCTCCTCGGCGGCGACCACCAGCGCCTGCGGTGCACCGTCCGGCAGGGCGCCGTCGATGCTCACGACGGCCAGCAGGACGGCACCACCCACGAGGTTGAGCACCAGGATGGTGACCCAGAGACGGGCCAGCCGTGCCCACGCCCCGGCACCTCCTTCCTTGACCGCGGCGGCGACCGGATCGAAGAAGTTCTCGCTGAACAGCTCGGTGCGCCCCACGATGAGGAACACGAGGCCGATCGCAAAGGCGAGGGCACCGGCCAGCTTCGCGACCTCGGCCCCGAGGCTCGGCTCGACGAGCGCCTCCACCACACCGAGCGCGACGATCCCGAAGACGACCGTGACACCGGCGATGAAGCCCGTCATCGCCTGGTCCTGCAGCGTCATCGACAGACGGCGTTCCCCCTCCGCCTCGGCGCGCTCGTAGATCTCCTGAGGATCCAGGGCCGGCGGGTGGGGCAGCGCGCTGTTCATGGGGTGACACCTCCGGTCGGAGAGGGGCAGGGACATCCTCGCCGCTCGGCCCGTCGGGCGGGCGCGGTGCGCGTGCTTCCGTTCGGCTCAACCGCTGCACCGGTCTGCCCGATGGCCGTCAGGACGGCGGCACGGTCCGCCGTCGTCGGACCGCCCCGGCTCACAGCTCCCCCATGAGCTCGAAGATGACGACCTGTGGTGGTGCGCCGATGCGCATCGGCGCCAGGCTGAAGCCGATGCCGCAGGTCACGAAGAGCTGGTTGCCCGCAGAGCCGTACCCCTGAGGGGCGAACCCGTCGGCGACCATGGCCTCCTTCTCGGTGAGCCCCAGGTAGGACCAGTCCGGCGTGCCGGGCAGGGAGACCTGTCCGCAGTGGGTGTGTCCTGCCACGGCGAGGGGGGCAGTCCCCTCGGGAAAGTCCGGGAAGGTCGTCGGGTTGTGCATGAGCACGATCCGGGCGGCGTCCTCGGGGACGTTCTGCAGTGCACGCTCGACGTCGGCCAGCCCGGGCCGGGCGGGGCCCACACCGACCAGATGGAGCTGTGCCTCGGCGGCGGTCCCGTCCGGACCGGGCAGAGGCACCGCCTCGTTGCGCAGCACCGTCACACCGGCGCTCCAGCGCGTCGGTGAGCTCCTCGGCAGCACCGACCTCGTGGTCATGGTTGCCCAGCACCGCAAAGACCGGGATGTCGGTCTCGAGCAGCGGGTCGAGCACGTCCAGCACCGTGTCGATCTGCACCGGGGCACCGGGGTCGTGGGTGTAGAGGAAGTCCCCGGCGATGAGGACGGCATCGGGGTCGGCCTCCACCACCCGGTCGGTCACCCGTTCGACCATGCCGGTGTTGGCCCACCACATCCCTACCTGCAGGTCGGAGAACACCGCGATCTCCGCGCCCTCCCACTCCTGGCCGAGGTGAGGCAACGACGCTGTGTAGCGTCGCTCGTGCAGGACCAGGCGTGGCTCCACGAGCACTTCGTAGGCGACGAGCAGGACCAGGAAGGCCGTCAACGCCACGGCCGCATGCTTCAGGACATGTCTCATCGGTGCTCCTCGGCCTCGGCTCCATCGCCGTCCTCGCAGCGAGACGACAGGACGCGGTCCAGCAGGGCCCGCAGTGCCGCGTTGACCACCCCTGGGTAGGTCATGTTCACCATGTGACCGGCTCCCGGCACAAGCACAAGACAGGCACTGTCCCCGATCCCCTGGGCGATCAGCTCGGCGCGCCGGGCGGGGATGGTCGCATCGTCGGCACCGGAGAGTACGAGCGTGGGAACCCTGCCCAGCACCTCCAGAGCCTCAGTGGACTCGAAGAACGTCATCGCGAAGAAGAAGGCGGCCACCATCGACTGGGGCGTGCGCACCCACATGTCCTGGACCGTGCGGACGGTGTCCCCGGACGCCTGGTCCGACCCGAACAGCCGCCGGTCAAGCCACCGCAGACCCCATGACCTGCGCAACGGCGCGACCGCATCGACCACCGGCGCAACCAGCCACATACCCCACAGCAGTGCGTGCGCCAGTCCACTGCGCAGGGCGATGTGGGCCGCCGTCGGGGGGAGGGCCAGCGAGGCGAGGTGGCCCGCGGAGGCTGAGATCAGGGCCACCCCCACCACCTTGCTGCCGAACAGCTCGGGTCGCTGCTCGGCCAGGGCGATCGTGGCCATGCCCCCCATCGAGTGCCCGACGATGACCACCGGGCCGGTCCCGGTGGCCTGGTCGACCACCTGACCGAGGTCGCACGCCAGCCGGTCGATGGCGGCGGGGCGTCGGCCTGCCCACCCGCTGCGACCGTGACCGCGATGGTCGAAGAGCACGACTCGGGCTCCAGAGCCCAGCGCCCGACGTTGAGCGTCGAACTCCTCGGAGCGGACAGCGAAGCCATGGACGAAGACAACGGTCACCGGCGCGTCGCCGGAGCCCTCGACCCGGGTATGCAGGAGCACGCCGTCGTCGGTCACCACCCCCGGCCCGACGCCGTTCGTGAGACGTGCCAACCGTCGGGTCCATCCGCGCCGGGCCCACACCGCCGCCGCCGCGGCGCCCAGGACGGAGAGCGCCGCCCCCGAGGCTGGACCGGCTGACCTCACCGCTCGCTCCTCACGGCTGAGGCAGGTGACGGTGTCCGCGCCCCCTGGTCCGTGTCCGGTCCGGCGTGGTCCTGCGCCGAGGGTGAGCCGCGCCCAGGGCGGAACGCCCACCAGCAGGCGGCGAGCCAGGCTGCGGTGAACAGCAGGCTGGCCAGGGTGTCCGAGGGGTAGTGCACCCCGCGGTAGACCCGTGCCAGGGCCACACCCACCACCGCGAGCACCGCCACGACGAGCACCAGGTAGGCCAGTCTGCCGCGGGTCCAGGCGAGCACGAGCAACGCGATGCCACCGTAGGTGGCGAACGCCGCCGCGACGTGCCCTGAGGGGAAGGACGAGGTCGGAGGCAGCGCGGCCGACAGCGGGTCCACCTCGGGCCGCTGCCGCCCGACGACGGTGGAGATCGCCAGGAACAGCGCCGTCTCGCCGACCGTCACGACGACCAGGAACAGCGGCGGTCCCCACCGCCGGGTCAGACCCAGGGCGAGGGGGACCGCGACGAGCAGGGCCAGCACGATGCCGATGGTGCTGCCGAGGTGGCTGACCGCGACCACGACCGGCGTCAGCGTCTGGGTGCGCACCTGTGCGAACCACTCGATCACCGCCATGTCGACCTGGCGCACCGGAGCAAGGACATCGGTCATCAGCAGGCCCAGCCCGACGAAGGCACCCCAGATCATCACCCCCGCAGTGACCAGGACGGCGACCGCGACCCACCCGGCAGGCAACGGCGCCTCATGGGCCGGGGCCGGCTCCAGGGCCGCCCGGTCCTCAGGGGCCAGCCCCTCCCGTGCCGGCCGCTCCCGTGCCGGCCGCTCGCCCAGCCCCTCCTCCTGGCGCCAGCTGCGAAAGGCCACGGCAGTCACCGTCAGCCACAGCATGCCCAGGAGCCACCCCGCGAACACGTCGGAGGGGTAGTGAACCCCCAGGGCGATGCGGGTCAGCCCGATCGCCGCGACCAGCACCACCGCCCCAGCGGTCACCGACCTGCGCAGACGCACCGGAACGACCGGCAGGAAGACGAGCAGAAGCACCCCGTAGGTGATGGTCGAGCCCATCGCGTGTCCACTCGGGAAGCCCGCAGCGGGGGTCTCGAGCAGCGGCGTGTCCACGACCGGCCGGGCGCGGTCCACCAGTGCCTTGACCCCGGTGTTGAGCACCGCTGCGCCGAGCCCGGTGACGGCCACGTAGGCGGCCAGCCGTGGCAGGCGACGGATGAGCAGCCACACCACGGCGACCGGCAACAGGATCCAGGCCGCCTCAGCACCGCCCAGGTCGGTGACGAGCTGCAACGCCGTGACCGCCCATGGGCGCTCGCTCACCGCTGCGTTCAGACTGTCCACGACGCCGACATCGACGTCGCGCAGGGGCGGCCACGCGGACATCACCAGGATGAGGACGCCGGCGAAGACGAGACCGGCCACCAGCACCGCTCCCAGCCCGAGCAGGCTCCTGCCCGCGAACCGTGCCGCACCGGACCGGTCGTGCTGATCGCTCACCGTCACGCCTTCCCGCCAGCGTTCCGCTCCAGGCACACAGGGGACGACCGGGGCGGACCCGCGACGATCTCGGCCGGCTGTGCGGTCTCGAACCGATCGGCGTCCTGCTCGTCGTCGCGGAACGCTCCGTCCACCACATACGCAAGGATCACCAGGGCCAGCGCCCCCAGGAGAAGCCACAGCCACAACAGGTCGCCGCCAGGCTTCTTGGGCTCGCCATGAGCGCGACCCCGGGACGTGCCCATGACAAACCCTCCTGCGCGCGTCGGTCGGACTGTGTGCCGCGTCGTGGCGAGAGAACGCGTCCCTGCGGCGATGCTAGGCCACGAGCCCGAAGATGGCTGAGTGGGAGGCCAGGGGTCAGCACCACCGGACCGGCGTGCTTCTCACGGGTGCACGTGTCTGGGGCGGGAACGGTGCGGTGCTCTCGAGACCGAGGTGTCAGGCTGTGGTCTCCGTCGGGGAGGGCTGGATGTTCTGGTTGAGCCGGAAGACGTTGTCGGGGTCGTACCGCCGCTTGAGCGCACGTAGCCGCTCGAACTTCGCCGGACCGTAGGCCTGGCGCACGCGGTCCTGCCCTTCGTCCATCAAGAAGTTGACGTAGACACCGGAGTGGTGCGGCGCTAGCGCTGACCAGTAGTCCCGGGCCCACCGGCGTTCGGCGTCGAAGCCGTCAGGACCCTTGCTGTTGCCGTTGATGTTGAAGGTGAAGCCGGCGCCGCGGCCGCTGAACGCCGTGGCGCCCTCGTCGACACGGGCCAGCGTCCCGCCCATCTGCCACAAGGCGACGCTCGTGACGGGTGAGACGATCCGTCGCCCGTGCTCGGCCATGACGTCGATCACGTCGTCCGTGAGCTCATCGACGTCGCAGGAGCGGAAGTAGTACCACCACCCGTGGGGAAAGGCGGGGTCGAACATCGACTGGTGGACGAGGTACGGCTTCGGCCCGCACAGGTCCAGCACCGGCCTGCCGTAGGTCTTCAGCGGGTGCAGGACACGTTCGCCCTCCTTCATGGCACCGGCATAGCAGGCGGTGACCGCGATGACATGGCGACCGACCATCTCGCGCGGCATGCCCGGGAGATCCGCTGCCCGGCGCTGCACGACGATCGTCGTCAGCTCGTCCGGGGACTCGGCGATCCAGTCGCGGTAGAAGCGCAGGACCTCTGGGGCGTCCTCCATCGCCCAGAAGACCGGTCCCGCGTACACCTCGGGCCCGACCGGGTGTAGCCGGAACTCGAACTCGGTCGCGACGCCGAAGTTGCCACCGCCGCCGCGCAGGCCCCAGAACAGCTCGCCATGGTGCGAGCCGCTGGCCCTGACGAGCTCGCCGTCCGCGGTGAGGAGCTCGACCGAGAGCACGTTGTCCACGGTCAGCCCGTGCTTGCGCTGCAGCCAGCCGAGGCCGCCGCCAAGCGTGAGTCCGGCGACGCCGGTGTGGCTGACGATCCCCGAGGGGACAGCGAGCCCCAGCCCTTGGGCCTCGCTGTCCAGCTCGCCCAGAAGGACCCCGGCCTGGACGTGGGCTCTGCGAGCAAGGGGGTCCAGCCGCAGGCTCTTCATGGGAGAGAGGTCGATCACCATGCCGTCGTCACAGACCGAGTGACCCGCAAAGCTGTGGCCACCACCACGCACCGCGACAGCCAGGGCATGGTCGCGGGCGTGCCGGATCGACCGCCTGACATCGGCGACGCCCGCACAGCGAGCGATGAGCGCGGGGTGGCGGTCGATGGAGCCGTTCCACACCCGGCGGTGCTGTTCGTAGCGGGGCCCCCCTGGCCGGACGAGCTCGCCGCGAAGAGTCGCAGCGAGCTCGTCGGCGTCGCTCACGTCGACGGGAAGCCGCTTCGTTGCCCTGGGCTCGGTTGTCATGACGTCGATTCTGTGCCCGCACGGGACGCGCGTCAGGGACCTAGGTTCCACCCCGGCGCAGGAACCAGGCGGTGCGGATCCACGATGACGATCTGGTCGCGCTCGGTCCTCACCACGCCCTCCCGTCGCAGCTCCCTCAACACGCGGACCACGACCTCACGCACCGTCCCCACGGCATCGGCCACCTCCCGCTGGGTGACCCGGACCTCGATCTCGTCTCCCGGATCGCGCCCTGGGTCCTGCTGGGCAGCAAGGTCGAGCAGATGCCGGGCCACCCGCTCACGCACGGTTGCGAAAGCGCTGCCGGGGATCTCTTCGACGAAGCTCACGACCCGTTCGCTGAGCTCGACGAGGAATGCGTTGGCCACGCGAACGTCGTGGGCAGCGGCCCGCCGAGCGACAGCGGCGTTCATCCTGAGCAGCTCGGCGTCGACCACCGCCTGCACCGAGGCCGGCATGACGAACCGGTCCGAGAACAAGGACACAGACCCGACGAGCGCACCCGGCCGGCAGTAGCGAACCGTCATGGTGCGCCCATCGGGTGCGGTCACGAAGACCCTGACCACACCAGTTACCATGAGCTCCAGGTGCGGAGCAGGCTCACCCTCGCGGTGGGTGACTGAGCCGGCCGGGACCTTGGTCCGGACCGCGCCGGCGAGCAGCCGGTCCAGCACCTCCGTCGGCAGCACGCGCAGGTGAGACCTGCCCACAGCCGTCAGCACGTCAGGATCCACAGTCCGACCCTACGGGTGCCATCTGCCGAGGAGCTCCGAGGCCGGACCCGGGGTCCACGCTGGTAGTCCGCCTTCCCGCAACGAGCGAGTGGACCGAGGGTGCACCCCGGCCGCACGGTCCTACTGGTAGGAGATGAAGTCGGGGGTGGGCTCGACCTGCATCGTGGCCTCGGGGGTGAACGGCCCGGGGACGTCCTCGTCGTAGAAGTTCTTCCAGCCCCAGTGCTCCACGTTCGGCGCGTGGTTCTGCAGGGCCCGCCAGGTGTCCATCTTGCTTCCGTGGGGTCCCTGCCCGTCGGCGTGGATGAGGACGGCGACCTCGGGACGGGACCGGTCCACGTCGTCGGCACCCGGGATCATCCGGATCTGGAACTGGTGCAGGACCAGGATCTTCTGCGGCAGGTCGTGCTCCTGCACCAGCCCGGCCATCCAGTCGACGACCTGGTTGACCTCCTCGACGTCGACCGAGCCGATCCGCACCATGTGCCTCTCGTCGGGGCCCAGGCGCCACTCCGGGTCGAGCGCGAGCCCCACGTGCGGCAGCCGCAGCAGCTCCTCGTAGATCTGTGCCTGCGTGAGGAAGTCGGTGCGCCCCGGCTGCAGGTCGAGGACGACGTAGACGTCCTTCTCCGCGGCCAGCTCCACCAGCGGCCGCAGCTGCTCGACCGGCAGCTCGTTGGAGTAGTTGCCGTCAGGACCAGCCTCCTGGGCGGCGACGGTGGCGATGATCTCCAGCGTGGGCACCACGGGCTGGTCGGTCAGGGACTCGTACCAGGACGCGTGCTCCTGGGCCCGCGTGATCGTCTGCTCGATCGGCTGCTCGCCGAGCACGCCGAGCGCGCCGGTGCTCGGGGTGCCGTAGAGCGCCACGTAGGTCTTGCCCGGCAGCGCCGTCAGACCGCCTCCGGGCAGCTCGACACCCGTGGCCGCCGCACGTGCGCGCCAGTCCAGCGAGTCGGGGTCGCCGAACTCCGCACCCAGTCCCACCAGGCTCGTCACGTCCGAGCCGGCGTCGGCGAAGGCGGCCAAGGACTCCGACGTGGCACCCGGGTCACCCTCGGGCAGGACGAGCACCTGTGCCCCGGCGGCCCGGGCCGTCCCGACGGCGGAGGTCTGTGCGGGGTCCCCGGTCGACAGGACGAGGGCGCCGTCGAGCGGTGGCGGGGGCGCGGTCTGGGGCAGCTCGTCCCGGTCGGACTCCAGGGGTGCCGGGGTCTGCGGCCCGGCGGTGCTCCCGGCACGGTCGGCCTCCTCCCCCGTGGACCCGTCGCCGGGTGGCTCGGTGGAGCCGTCCGCGTCGCTGGGTGCCGGGGCGGCCGTCGTCGCGTCGTCGTCTCCGGTGCCGTCGTCTCCTGTGCCGCTCGACCCGTCCGGCACGAGGATGACAGGCGAGGCCTGGTCCAGGTCGGCGACCTGCTGCACCTGGTCGTCCGGTCCCACGGCGCTGCGCTCGGCCTCACCTGCGACGAGGGAGGCGAGCTCCGCGTCGTCGGCGGGCACGACCACGTCGATGCCTGGGTCCTGCACGGCACCGACGACGAGGGCCACCTCGGTGCCCAGCCGGGCCAGCTCGTCGGACGTCCCGGGACCGTCCACCAGCACGGGGACGCCCAGGGCCACCGCGGCCGACGCCGCCCGCAGCTGCTCCTCGGCGGAGGTGAGCACGACAACGGGGGCCTGGGCGAAGAAGTGGGCGCTCGTGGCGGCACCCAGGGTGCCGGGGTCACCACCGTCGAGCACCACCGTGCCCTCCTGGGCCGTGGAGACCGTCGCCACGAGGGCGTCGGGGTCGACGGAGGAGCCGTCGGTGCCACGGGCACCGTCACTTCCCTCGACGTCGTCCCCGTCCGAGCCGGGCGAGCACGCGACGAGCAGCAACGCCAGCATGGCGGTGGCCGCCACGCCCCGGCGCCGAGGGCCTCGTCGTGGGACGTCGCCGAAGGACAGGCGGTCTGACATGGTGTGCTCCCGAGCTCGTGGACGTTCCCCAGGCTAACCGCGCTCGTCCGTGAGGTCGCGACCGAGGGCCATCTCGGCGGGTCACTCCGACCGACCGGTCACCACGCGACCAGCTCGGAGGCCAGCGCGAGCACGACCGGCAGCACGGTGGTGAGCACGAACGCCGGGAGGAAGGCCAGCCCCAGAGGCACGACCAGGCGGACGGAGAGACGTGCCGTGGCGGTCTCGACCCCGGCCAGGGTGTCTCGCCGCAGGTCTGCCGCGGCGGAGGCCAGCAGCCCTGCCGGAGGCACACCGGCCCGCCCCGCCAGCCCCAGCGCACGGCGCGCCGGGTCCCAGTGCGCCGGCACCAGCTCCCACGCCTCGTCGTCGTCCAGCCCCCAGGCCACGCCCGCTGCCACGGTGAGCAGCTGTCTGCCCAGCGGGCCGCCCACGGCCCGGGCGACCTGCCGTAGGGCTCCCTGCAGGTCGGTGCCTCCGTCCATGGCCAGGGCGAGCAGCTCGAGCGACTCGGGCACGCCCGCCTCGAGCGCGTGGCCCGGACGACGGTCTCGGCGGCCACTCGCTGCGCCGGCCACCCGCCACGGACGGCTCCGGGGCCAGAGCAGGACCGCGAGCGTGAGTGCCAGGGCCGCGCTCACGCGATCTCCCGCACCACGCCGCGCATCATCCGTGCCACCAGCCACCGCCCCACCAGCAGCATGACGAGCCCGCTGCCCAGCGAGAGCGCCCCGAGGAGGGTGCCGTACAGCTGGTCCGGCCCCAGCCCCAGGGTGAGAGCAGCCAGCGCCCCCAGCACGGGCAGGACGCTCAGCAGGGTGGATGTCGCACGGGCACCCGCGGTCGCGGTGTCGAGCCGCTGACGCAGCTGGGTGCGCGCCCGGGACGACGCCGCCGTGGAGCACACCGCCTCGGCGAGGGGGCACCCCAGACGCTCGCTGAGGCCCCAGGCCCGGGCCAGCGCCGCGATCTCGGGATGCTGCTCGTGTCGGGCCACCCGCTCCCAGACCGCGCCGGCCGGACGGCCCTGCTCAGCGGCTCCCAGCACCGGGCCGAGGACCGTGGAGCGCCATCCGTCCCGGTCGACCACCAGACAGGCCCGCAGTGCCTCGGCCGGCGTGAGGCCCGCCCGCAGCGCCGCTCCGAGGTCGTCCAGCAGCTCGACGACACGGGTGTCCGTCCCGCCCCCGCCCCGGCGCAGGCGGCGCGCCGCCCACGTGCTCCCCCGGTCCAGTGCCCGGCGACCACGCACAGCCGTCAGCGACATCGCCGGTCCGCCCGGCCGCAGGAGGAGCGCGACCACGACCAGCACCGCCGCCGCCGTCACCGCGCCTCACCCTCGGTCAGCTGCCGCAGCAGCGGCCAGCCGGGGCCGCGGTGCCACCCCTCGCCCTGTGCCCGCAGCGCCGTGTGCACCTCGGCCGCGGCGCCCGACCGCTCGAGCACCGCGATCTCCTCGACCCTGCGGACCCCGCACCGGCGGCCGACATGGACGACCACCCGCACCGCCGAGGCGACCTGGGTGTGCACGGCCGGCCCGTCGAGCCCCGCCAGCGCCCCGAGAGCCTCGAACCGGGCGACCACGTCGGCGGCGGAGTTGGCGTGCAGGGTGCCGCACCCGCCCTCGTGGCCGGTGTTCATCGCGGCCAGGAGCTCGCGGACCTCCGCGCCTCTGACCTCCCCCAGGACCAGCCGGTCGGGACGCATCCGCAGCGACTGGCGCACCAGCGTCGTCAGGGTGACCTCGCCGCGCCCCTCGACGTTGCGCCCCCGCGCCTGCAGGTGCACCACGTGCGGATGGTCCACCCGCAGCTCGCGGGTGTCCTCGACGACGACGATGCGTTCCTGCGGCGGCACCACGGCCAGCATGGCGCCCAGCAGGGTCGTCTTGCCGCTGCCGGTGCCGCCGCCGATCACGAAGGCCACCCGGTGACCGACCACGGCACGCAGCAGGCCGGCGGTCGTCGGGTCCAGCATCCGCCACTCCTGCAGGTCCTCCAGGCTGGGCACCTGCCTGCGCGGGACCCGCAGGCTGATGTGCGCTGCCCCCTCGACCAGGGGCGGCAGGATCGCGTGCAGCCGCACGCCACCGGGCAGCACACCGTCGACATAGGGCGCCGCATCGTCGAGCCGCTGCCCCGCCAGCCCCGACAGCCGCACGGCGAGGCGGCGCAGCGACGGCTCGTCCCGGATCTCGACCGCCGCTGCCTCCAGGCCCCGGCCGCGGTCGACATAGACGCTCCCGGCGCCGTTCACGAGCACGTCCGTGACACGGGGGTCGGCGACCAGGTCCTCCAACGGCCCCAGCCCGAGCACGGCGCGGTGCAGGTCCTGCCGGGCCACCCCCGGGTCGGCCTCCGGGGCGTCCGCCCTGGCCCGGGCCAGTCTGCCCACCCGGTGCGGGGTGGGCAGGTTGCCGCGGAGGATCTCGGCGTGCAGGAGCGGGTCGACCTGGCTCATGCAGTGTGACGGTAGGCAGGCGTGGGCGGACGGAGCGTGTCGTCCACAGGTCGCAGGTGCCGCGACCACCCCGCGTCGACCCTGTGCATGCGACCCCCCACGCACTATCCTGAGGGCACCCAGCAGAGGGAGGGTCGGCGTGACGCACCGGCACCGCGGCACGGTGGGCGGTCTCGTCCCGGCCCTGCGCCGTCGCCTCGAGGGCCTGGGCGCTCCTGCGGACCCCGGTCCGGCCCTGCCCGGAAGGCTGCGCCCAGGCTGGGCCACCGCCACAGTGGTCGGCGCGCTCGTGCTCGTGCCCTTGGGGCGGCACGCGCTCGGCTGGGACATGCTGTGGCTCGGCCCGCCGGCGGCGGTCGCCCTGCTGGCCTTCGCGCGATGGTCGGGGCTGTCCTGGGACGAGCTCGGCCTCTCCCGCAGCACCCTGGCCCGCGGAGCGCTCTGGGGCGCAGGCGCAGCCGCCGTCGTGGGGGGCGTGTACCTCGTCGGTGTGCTGCTGCCCGCCACCCGGACGGCGTTCGTCGACACCCGCTACCAGGGGTCCGCGCTGGAGGCACTCGCCACGGCCCTGGTCGTCATCCCGCTGGGGACGGTGCTGTTCGAGGAGGTCGCCTTCCGCTCCGTGCTGTGGGCCTTCCTGGCCCGGCACGCACCCGCCTGGCAGGTGATGGCCGCGACGTCAGGGCTGTTCGGGCTCTGGCACGTGCTCCCTGCGCTCGACTCCACGGCCAACCAGGCCGTCGCGACGCTCGGCGACGAGCCCGCGGCCCGGGTCGGGATCGTGCTCGGCACGGTGGTCCTCACCACGCTCGGTGGGCTGGTCTTCGCCGAGCTGCGCCGGCGCACCGGCAGCCTCTGGGCACCGGTCGGGCTGCACTGGGCGACCAACGGGCTGGGCGTGCTCTTCGGGGCTGTCGCGACCCGGCTGGACTGACCTGGCCGGCTGCCCGACCGACCTGGAGGTGGCAAGGGGACGGCCCCGGCTGGGGGGGTAGCCGGGGCCGTCGACGCTCGAAGCCTGGGGGGTGGCCCCGAACGCCCGCGCTCAACCCCGAAGGGGAGCGCTGTGCGATCAAGTATGCACGTCGGGTGGGCCAACTGCAAGCACGCCCCCGGGGGTTTGCCGGAGGTCCTCAGGATGCGTGCCACGCGCGAAGACGCCTCGTCCAGCGAGGCGTCTTCGCGGCGATGGCGTCCGAGGGAACAGAGCGTGCATCTCTAGCCGTCGGGATGGGTCAAGCCCAGCCAGACCGGTCCATCAGTGGACTGCCCGCGCGTGGGTCCTCAGGCCGTCACCGCCGGAGGTTTCCGACGGGCGAAAACCTCTCCCCCTTGATACACCCGCGGCGACGCAAAGACAAGGACAACCCGCATCGCCGCAGGTCAGACGGTGCGACCTGCGAGCACGGCGTCGGCGACCGCGATGCCGTGGGCGGCCGCTGTCTCCGCCGCCTCGGCGCAGTGGAGCAGCCACAGCCGCACCCCCTCCGGCCCTCCGGACACGTATGCCGTGAGCGCACCCCGGTAGTCCGCGCCCACCTTCTCGGCGTGCCCGGCCTCGGGGACGGCCACGCCGGTGGGGTCCAGCCCGCCCGCCCGCAGCACGACCCGCTCCAGCGCCCGGGCCACCAGCCCGTTGCCCTGGACGAACGGGCGGGCGGCGACGACCTCGGCGTGCACCAGGGAGGCCACGAGCAGCGCCGGCGCGCGGCCCTGCGGCACTCCGCCCAGCAGCTCGGCCAGCCCGGCCAGCCGGCCCGCCAGGTCCACCGGCTCCGGCGGCGGCCCCAGCTCGACCCACTCCGCGCACTCCTCGCCCGCGCCACGTGGCCGGCCCACCTGGCCGGCCGGCAGCACCAGGGAGGCAGCAGCCACGTGCAGGTGGGCCAGCACCTGCGCCGGAGCAGCCAGCTGCGCCGCACCGACGTGCTCGGTGGCCGCGGTCACCTGCACCGCACAGCGCAGCGTGCGCCATACGGGGTCCGGCTCGACCGGCCACTCCTGGGCCCCCCGCACGAGGTCGCGCACCACGCGCACGCTCCCCTGGGAGCCCGCCACCTCGGCCCCCTCCAGCAGCGCGCTCGCCGTCGCACCCCGCACCCGGGACTCCGCTGCCGCCTCCGGGATCCGCCGGCGCAGCGCCTGGTGCCACCGCAGCCGGGTGCACGCGTCCCTGGCGGAGGCGACCGCGTCGGCCACCCCCGGAAGGTCGAGCAGCGCCGCCACCGGGTCCGGCGCCGTGGCGCCACGGGGCCGGGAGATGTCCGTCACGCCCGGCAGCCTACGTGCACTGCCGTTGCCGAAACGGCGGCGAGTAGGTTGAGTGAGAACTCCGACCGACGTCGCTCAGGAGGCACTGTGACCGAGGAAACGCTGTCCAACCTGCTCCACGAGGAGCGGACCTTCCCACCGAGCGAGGAGTTCGCCGCGCAGGCCAACGGCACCCGTGCGCTCTACGACCGTGCACAACAGGACCGTCTCGGCTTCTGGGCCGAGCAGGCCCGCGAGCTGCTGCACTGGGACACCGACTTCACGCAGACGCTCGACTGGAGCGGCGCCCCGTTCGCGAAGTGGTTCGTGGGCGGTGAGCTCAACGCGTGCGTCAACGCGGTGGACCGGCACGTGGAGGCCGGCCACGGCGACCGGGTGGCCCTGCACTTCGTCGGCGAGCCCGGCGACACGCGGGACATTACCTACGCCGAGCTCCACGACGAGGTGCAGCGAGCCGCGAACGCCCTTCTCGCCCTAGGGGTCCAGGCCGGGGACCGGGTGGCGGTCTACCTGCCGATGATCCCCGAGGCGGCCGTCGCGATGCTGGCCTGCGCCCGCATCGGCGCCCCGCACTCGGTCGTCTTCGGCGGGTTCTCCTCCGACGCTCTGAGAGCCCGCATCGCGGACGCGGAGGCCAAGGTCGTCATCACCGCCGACGGGGGCTACCGGCGGGGCAGACCGTCCGCGCTCAAGCCTGCCGTGGACGCCGCGGTCGACGGCGACAGCACGGTGGAGCACGTGCTCGTCGTGCGCCGGACAGGGCAGGACACGCACTGGACCGAGCGTGACGTCTGGTGGCACGTCGCCCTGGCGGAGGCCCCGGCCCAGCACGAGGCACAGGCGTTCGACGCCGAGCACCCCTTGTTCATCCTCTACACCTCCGGCACCACCGGGAAGCCCAAGGGCATCTTCCACACCACCGGCGGCTACCTCACCCAGGCAGCGTTCACCAGCAGGTACGTCCACGACATCCATCCGGAGACCGACGTCTACTGGTGCACGGCCGACGTCGGCTGGGTCACCGGGCACACCTACATCGTCTACGGGCCGATGGCGCTCGGGGCCACCCAGGTGATGTACGAGGGCACCCCGGACACGCCGCACCAGGGCCGCTGGTGGGAGATCGTGCAGCAGCACGGCGTCACCATCTTCTACACCGCGCCCACCGCCATCCGCGCCTGCATGAAGTGGGGCAAGGAGATCCCGGCCCGGTTCGACCTCTCCTCGCTGCGCCTGCTGGGCTCGGTCGGTGAGCCGATCAACCCCGAGGCGTGGGTCTGGTACAGCGAGGTCATCGGCGGCGGGCGGTGCCCCATCGTCGACACCTGGTGGCAGACCGAGACCGGCGCGATCATGGTCAGCCCGCTGCCCGGGGTCACCGCCACCCGGCCCGGCTCGGCCCAGCTGGCCGTGCCCGGGATCTCGGTCGACGTCATCGACGAGGCCGGCGAGTCCGTCCCGGACGGCTCGGGAGGCTACCTGGTGGTCACCGAGCCCTGGCCGGCGATGCTGCGCGGCATCTGGGGCGACCCGGAGCGGTACTGGGAGACGTACTGGTCGCGCTACGAGGGCCGGTACTTCGCCGGTGACGGCGCCAAGAAGGACACGGACGGCAACATCTGGGTGCTCGGCCGGGTGGACGACGTGATGAACGTGTCGGGCCACCGGCTGTCCACCACCGAGATCGAGTCGGCGCTGGTGTCCCACCCCAAGGTCGCGGAGGCAGCCGTGGTGGGCGCGACCGACGCGATGACCGGCCAGGCCGTCTGTGCCTTCGTGATCCTGCGCTCGGAGGCCGTGGAGGAGGCCGACGAGCCCGGTGAGGGCCGCGAGCTGGTGCAGGAGCTGCGCACCCATGTGTCCACGCAGATCGGTCCGATCGCCAAGCCGCGGCAGATCCTCATCGTCGCCGAGCTGCCCAAGACACGCTCGGGCAAGATCATGCGCCGGCTGCTGCGCGACGTGGCGGAGCAGCGCGACGTCGGCGACGTCACGACGCTGGCCGACTCGAGCGTGATGGACACGATCAAGGCGGGTATGGCGCAGAGCTGAGCCGTCACCCGGGAGCCCCGGAGGGCAGCGTGCTTAAGGAGTGAAGTTTTGCCAAATCTTTGCCCACGAGGACTGCTCGCCTGACCCGCGAGGATGCATCATGGAGGTGTCGACGCGGAGCCGCACCACCAGGTGCACGCCCACCGGCTGTCACGGGACCGGTGCAGCGTCGATGGGTGCCCACCCGACACAAACAGGGGGTGTCGGGTGGGCACCAACAACGTCCGGTCCCTGCTTCGGGCTCCTCCCTCCGCACGCGTCCTGAGGCGAGGCGTCGCTCGTCCGGCGAGCCCAGGGACGACCAGATAGAGTCGCGCCATGGCTACCTCAGCAGAGTCGACAGACGCGCCGCCCTCGCCGCCGCAGGGGGTCGTGCCCGAGCGCACCATCGGCCAGCTGGTCGCTGACGCCTCCGCCGACATGTCCGCGATCGTGCGCAGCGAGATCGAGCTGGCCAAGGTCGAGATCACGCAGGACGTCACGCACGCCGGCAAGGGCATCGGGATGTTCGTCGGTGCCGCGGCGCTGTCCGCCTACGGCTTCGGTCTGCTCCTCCTGGCCGCCGCCTGGGGGCTGGCGGCGGCCGGTCTGCCGCTGTGGGCGGGGCTGCTCATCGTCGCCGTCGCGCTCTTCCTCGTCGCGGGGATCCTGGCCCTGGTGGGCAAGAAGCAGGTCGGCAAGGTGCAGGGCAAGCCGGTCAAGGCGATCGACAACGCCCAGAAGACGGTCGCCGTGGTCAAGCCGCCCGCTCGGAAGCCTGACCAGCCGGCGCCCGCCGGCGTCGGGCCCGCTGTCGCGACGTCGGGCGCCACCGCGGCCACGGAGTCGCGGCACGCCTGACCCGGTCGCGGGTCTCAGGCCGACAGGTCACGCACGTCGCCGCGGTCCCACTCCTGGGTCAGCCCGGCCAGGTCGAGCACCTTGTCCAGCAGGCCACCGGTGAACCCCCAGACCAGCAGGCCCTCCGCGTCGAAGGCCGGCCCGACGAACCCGCTCGGGTGCCGCACCAGGAAGCGGCGCCGCGGGTCGACCAGGTGGTCGACCGGCACCCGCAGCACCTGCGCCACCTCCTCGGGCTGGCGCACCCAGACCGGCGCCGGCCGTTGCCACCACGCGAGCACCGGGGTCACGTCGTAGCCGCTGACCGGGATGTGCAGCGCCGGCAGCTGGGCGACGACCTCCACTCCCGCACGCTCCAGCCCGATCTCCTCGTGCGCCTCCCGCAGCGCCGTGGCGGCCAGGTCGGGGTCGCCGGGCTCCCGGCCACCGCCGGGGAAGGACACCTGGCCAGGGTGGGAGCGCATGCTGTGCGAGCGCTCGGTCAGCACCACCTCGGTGCGGCCGTCGTGAGCGACCCCGAAGAGCATCAGCACCGCCGACTCGCGCCGCCCGCCGCCCTCGGGCGGCAGGAAACGGCTGAACCACTCCCCCGGGACCGTGCCCACCCGGTCGATGAGCTCGTCCATCCACGACGGCCTCACCGCGGCGGCCCCGTCCTGAGCAGGGCACGCGCCGCCTCCGGCTCGGTCTCGCCGACACCGTAGGAAGGACACAGCGCGGCGACCGGGCAGGCCCCGCAGGCGGGACGGCGGGCGTGGCAGGTGCGACGCCCGTGGAAGATCAGCACATGGGAGAGCTGGGTCCACTCCCGCGGCGGGAAGAGCGCACCGACCTCGTGCTCGACCTTGACCGGGTCCTCCAGGTCGGTCCACCCCAGCCGCCGCACGAGGCGGCCGAAGTGCGTGTCCACCGTGATGCCGGGCACCCCGAAGGCGTTGCCGAGCACGACGTTGGCGGTCTTGCGACCGACCCCCGGCAGGGTCACCAGGTCGCCGAGCCGGCCCGGCACCTCCCCGTCGAAGCGTTCCACGAGCGCCGCGCCCAGGCGCAGCAGGGACTCGGACTTGGCCCGGAAGAAGCCGGTCGGCTGGATGACCGCCTCCAGGTCCTCGCGGGCTGCACCTGCCAGTGCACGGGCGTCGGGGTAGCGCGCGAACAGCGTCGGGGTGACCCCGTTGACCCGCACGTCGGTGGTCTGCGCGGACAGCACCGTGGCCACGAGGAGCTGGTAGGGGTCGGCGAAGTCCAGCTCGCAGTGGGCATCCGGGTAGCGCTGCGCGAGGAGGCGGTAGGTCCGGCGCGCCCGACGCTTGAGGGCCAGCGCGGACTCGCCGGACACGTCGAGGGCACGGCGTGGGGGACGGGGTGCCGAAGGGGTCGTCACGTCGGGCAGCCTACGTCGGCACGGCGACACACCCCTGCCTGATTCGTCACATTGGTGGCAGTATGTCGAGCGTGGACAGTCAGATCGTGATGAAAGCGCCCCTCTTCGCCGCCTTGGACGAGGACACTGCCGAGCGCCTGGTCACCTCGATGTCCCCACGCATGCTGGCGCGCGGGGAGCAGCTCTTCCACGAGGGGGACCGTGGGGACTCGCTCTACGTCATCATCTCGGGCAAGGTGAAGCTCGGCCGGGCCAGCAGCGACGGACGGGAGAGCCTGCTGTCGGTGCTGGGGCCGGGCGAGATGTTCGGCGAGCTCAGCCTGTTCGACCCCGGCCCCCGCCTGACCAGCGCGACGGCGGTCTCCGACACCGAGCTCATCGGCCTGGACAACAAGGACCTGCGGGCCTTCCTCGCCGACCACCCCGAGGTGGCGATGCAGATGTTGGCCGGCCTGGCCCGCCGTCTGCGGCGCACCAACGAGGGCCTGTCCGACCTGGTCTTCACGGACGTTCCCGGCCGGGTGGCCAAGGCGCTGCTCGACCTCGCGGGACGCTTCGGGCAGCCCGCCGAGGGTGGCGTCCGGGTCCGGCACGACCTCACCCAGGAGGAGCTGGCCCAGCTCGTCGGCGCCTCCCGCGAGACCGTCAACAAGGCCCTGGCCGACTTCGCCGGACGGGGCTGGCTCAGCCTGGGCGCCAAGTCGGTGACGCTCCTCGACCTCGACCGGCTGCGCCGCCGGGCTCGCTGACGGCGCTCACTCACCCCTCGTCGAGGTAGGCCAGCTGGGCGAGCACGCTGAGCCGTGCCGCCGGCCACACCTCGCGGGGCACGTCGGCATACACCGTGCGCACCACGAGGTCGGCGAGGTCCTCTCCCGCCTCCCGCGGGACGTCGCCCACCCCACGGACGGCCTCGCGCACCTGGGCCAGGCGCTCACGGCGGTGCTCGAGGTAGTAGCGCACCGTGCCCTCCGCGTCGGGCACGACCGGGCCGTGCCCGGGCGCGATGCTCGTCACCTGACCACTGCCGGTGAGCCGCGACAGACGCTCCAGCGAGGCCAGGTATGCCGCGAGCTCGCCGTCCGGGTGGGCGACCACGGTGGTGCCTCGTCCGAGCACGGTGTCTCCGGTGAGCATCACCTGCTCACGGGGCAGCAGGAGACTGACGGAGTCGGCCGTGTGACCTGGGGTGGCCACCACCAGCAGCTCCAGCCCGCCGACCACCATGACCTCGCCGTCGGCCAGGTCGTCGTGCCCCCGGCCCGCCGCACGCACCGGGGCCCCGGTGAGCTCTGCGAACCGCGACGCGGACTCGGCGTGGTCGGCGTGGTGGTGCGTGAGCAGGACCAGGCCCACCCGGGCGCCGGCGGCGTCGACGTCGTGCAGGACCCGGGCCAGGTGACCCTCGTCGAGCGGCCCGGGGTCGACCACCACGGCCACGTCGGCACCAGGCTCGCGCAGCACCCAGGTGTTAGTGCCGTCGAGCGTCATCGGTGAGGGGTTGGGGCACAGACGGCACCACGCCCGCTCGCCCCAGGCCCCGCCCTCCCAGGCCGGTGCCGTGCCGGCGGTGCCCGACCGCACCGCTCAGCCCTCGTCCGGCGCGTCAAGGACCCCGTCGCCGTCGGCGTCCACGGGCGCGCGCATCCACAGCGACCCGGCGTGCTCGACGGGCCAGGGCTGGACCCTGCGCACCGGGCGGACCGAGCCCAGGAAGGAGGCGACCGACCCGGCGGCCACGAGCTGCTCGGCCAGCACCTGGGTGGGCGGCAGCATGTCCTCGTGTCCGGCGGCCTGCTCCGCCAGCATCTGCGCGGCCGGCACCCAGCGAGCCTGCGCCGCCTCGGTGGTGTGGCCGTCGGCCTCCTGCCCTTGCGGCATCGCCGCGGCGAAGAAGTGGGTGTCGTAGCGCCGGGGCTCACACACCGGCGTGACCCAGTGGCCCACGTGGCTCATCAGGTCGCTGCGCAGCACGAGTCCCCGTGCGGTGAGGAGCTCGGCGAAGGAGTGGCTGCGGGACAGCAGGCCCTGCCGGTCGGCGTGCCACGAGGGGTCGTCGAGCTCACCCACGAGGTCGTCGCCGTGCGGGCCGGCCAGTAGCACCCCGCACTCCTCGAAGAGCTCCCGCGCGGCCGCGAGGACCACCTGTCGGGCCTGCGGCTCCGGGAGGTGGAGGGCCCGTGCCCAGTGCTGGGCCGACGGTCCGGCCCACGGCGGGTCGGCGTCGGCGTCCCGGGGGTCGACACCGCCACCGGGGAAGGCCATGACGTCCGGCGCGAACGCCATGGTGGCGGCGCGGCGGAACGCGAAGACCTCGACCCCGTCGGCGCCGTCGCGCAGCAGCAGGACGCTGGCCGAGGGCCTGGCCTGCGGCGCCCCCCGCGAGGGGTCCGCGAGCCAGGCCCGCGCGGAGGCGACGAGCGGGCCCGGCATCGGGAAGTCCCGGTGCACCGCGTCGTCCTCAGCCGCGGACGGCGACGGTGATCTCCACCTCGACCGGGGTGTCCATGGGCAGGACGGCGACCCCGACCGCGGAGCGGGCGTGCACGCCGGCCTCGCCGAATGCCTCACCCAGCAGCTCGCTGGCGCCGTTGATGACGCCGGGCTGCCCCGTGAAGGCCGGGTCGCTGGCCACGAAGCCCACGACCTTGACCACCCGGGTCACCCGGTCGAGGTCACCGACGACGGACTTGACCGCAGCGATGGCGTTGAGCGCGCAGAGCCCGGCCAGCCGCTTGGCCTCGGCCGGGTCGACCAGGCCTGCACCCTCGCCGACCTTGCCGGTCGCCGGCAGCGTGCCGTCGACGAACGGCAGCTGGCCGGAGGTGAAGACCAGCTCTCCCTGCCGCATCGCCGGCACGTAGGCGGCCACGGGGGCCGCGACCTCCGGGACGCTGAAGCCCAGCGCCTGCAGGCGCTCCTCGACGGCGCTCACGACGTCTCCCGCTTGAGGTAGGCGACGAGGTTGGACCCGCCGTCCGGGCCGGGCACGACCTGGACCAGCTCCCACCCCTCGGAGCCCCACTGGTCGAGGATCTGCTTGGTCGCGTGGATGATCAACGGCACTGTTGCGTATTCCCATGAAGCCATGGGGCGACTCTAGCCCCGTCGCACAGACGTCGGGGCGGCCGGTCAGCGCAGCGGGTCGAAGGCGGCCAGCTCCGGAGCGGCGACACCCGAGACGATCCGGTCCGCGAGCAGCCGCGCCGTGGCCGGCCCGTGGCACATCCCCCACATGCCGTGCCCACCGTGCACCCACACCCCGGGGGCGCGGACGGGGCCGACGAGCGGCAGACCGTCGACCGTGACCGGTCTGGACCCGACCCACTCCTCCCGGCGGCGGTCGAGGTCCAGCCCCTGGAACAGCGGCCGCGCCGCCGCGACGATGGCGTCGATGCGCGCCGGCTGCAGCGGGGCGTCTGGCGGGCGGAACTCCATCGTGCCGCCCAGACGCAGCCGGTCGCCCAGGGGCGAGGCGACGACCCGCTGGTGGGGGAAGTACACAGGCACCTCGACCCGCTCCCCCTCCGGCTGGTCGAGGGCGAAGGAGTAGCCGCGCCCGGCGCGCAGCGGCACCCGCACGCCGTAGCCACGCGCGAGCTCGGGCAGCCAGGCACCACTGGCCAGCACCACCGCGTCGGCGCAGACCGGGGTGCCCCCCAGCACGTCGACGGCGATGCCACCCGGGCCGTGGCGCAGCCGCCGCACCTCGGCGCCGACCCGCACGTCGCCACCGCGGTCACGCACCACGCGGGCTAGGGCCGCGACATACCTGCCCGGGTCGACCGTGCGCTGGCCGTCGATGCGCACCGCCCTGCGCACCCGCGCCGACAGCGTCGGGGCCAGCGCGTGCAGCGCCGCGGCGTCGATGTCGTGCGCGTCGAGCTGCTGACCGGCAGCGCGCACCAGCTCGAACTCGTGCAGCAGGCCCTCGGCGTGCTCGGGCTCGGTGAACGCGGCCATGATCGGGCGGGCGCGGCTGCGGACGTCCTCCGGCAGCGAGGCGTCCAGCACGTCGTAGGCCGCGAGCGCCTGACGGTTGACCGGCACCAGGGCGGCCATCGTCCTCCGCCAGGTGGGCATCGTGCAGCGCACGGCGAACCTCAGCAGGAAGGACCACAGGCCGGGGTCGGGGGAGGCGGGGATGTGCAGGGGCGCCGCGGGGTCGGTGAGGGCGGTGAGCCCGTGCCGCAGCACCGAGGGCTCCGCCAGCGGGATGGCCAGACCCGGCGTGATCCAGCCGGCGTTGCCCCAGGACGCACCGGCGGCCACCGCGGAGCGCTCGAGCACGGTGACCTCGACCCCGTGGTCCTGCAGGAACCACGCGGTCGACAGTCCGGCGATCCCTGCTCCGACCACCACGACGTGACGGGGGGCTGCGGGTCCGTGAGCCATGCCGCGGACGCTACCAGCGCGGGCTGGCCTTGCCCCGCCGGCCCGGCCGGGGTGGACTGTGCCGATGACCGAGCCCGAGGACGTCCTCACCCGCCCCGCTCCCCCACCCAGCCGCAGCGTCCACTACGGCCCGGGCGAGCACGAGGTGTACGACGTCCACGACCCGGGCCCCGGCACCGAGGCGTCGGGGGTCTGCGTGGTCCTGGTGCACGGAGGGTTCTGGCGTGCACGCCACGACCGCACCCACCTGCACGCGCTCGCGGCCGGGCTGGCCGGACGAGGTCACCGGGCGGTGCTGGTGGAGTACCGCCGCACGGGGATGCCGGGAGGCGGCTGGCCGGGCACCGGTCTGGACGTGGCGCGGGCGGTCCAGGTCGCCCGTGCCGCGGAGGCGGGTCCGGACACCCCCGTGGTGCTCGTGGGCCACTCCGCCGGTGGCCACCTGGCACTGTGGGCCGCCCACCAGCCCGCCGCGCAGGGCGTCCGTGGCGTGCTGTCGCTGGCCGGCTGCGTCGACCTGGCCCTGGTCGCGCAGCTCGGGCTGGGTGACGGCGCGGCACAGGCGCTGCTGTCCGGCATACCCGAGGAGCGCACCGCGATGCGTGAGGCAGCCGACCCGGCCCGCCTCGGCTCGTGCCCGGTGCCGGTGCGGCTGGTCCACGGCACCGAGGACACCGAGGTGCCGGTGGAGGTCTCCCGCTCGTGGTGGGCCGCCGCCGGACGGCCGGGCACCGACATGCTGACGCTGGTCGAGGGCGCCGGGCACTACGACCTGGTCGACCCGCGCTCACCGGCGTTCGACGTCGTGGAGCGTGTCGTCGTTGACCTCGCACTCAGGCTCGCCCCGTAATGTGGTAGTTATGCGGACTGCCACGACCTTGGCCAAGGTGACCTCCCTGCTCGGGGCCTTCCTGGCCATCTCGGTGCTCATGGGTCTGATCGGGGCCGGCCTCCTGCTGCCCCTCGTCGGGTCCGCCGGGTCGGCGGCACGCGAGGGCGTCGGCATGTTCGAGGAGCTGCCCGGCGACCTCGAGTCCAACCCCCTGGCACAGCAGTCGCGCATCGAGGCGGCCAACGGCGACCTCATCGCCACGCCTGCCCAGGAGAACCGCATCATCGTCGAGCTCGACCAGATCGCCGAGGTGATGCAGCTCGCCCAGGTCGCGATCGAGGACGAGCGCTACTACGAGCACGGCGGTGTCGACCTGCAGGGCCTCGGCCGGGCGTTCGTGACGAACGCGACCACCGACGACACCCAGGGTGGCTCCACGCTGACCCAGCAGTACGTCAAGCTCTCGCTGCAGGAGGAGGCCCGGCAGAAGGGCGACAGCGACGCCCTGGTCGCGCTGCAGGCCCGCAGCGGGATCGACGGCTACGTCCGCAAGCTGCGCGAGATGAAGTACGCCGTCACGCTCGAGGACCGGCTGACCAAGGACGAGATCCTCGAGGGCTACCTCAACCTGGCCTACTACGGCGACCGCACCTACGGCGTCGAGGCGGCGGCCCGGCACTACTTCGGGGTGCGGGCCAGCGAGCTGAACCTGCCGCAGGCTGCGCTCCTCGCCGGTGTCGTCCGGGCACCCGGCGTGACCGACCCGGTCAACAACCCCGAGGCAGCCGTCGCCCGCCGCAACGTCGTGCTGGACCGGATGTACGACAACGAGATGATCTCGGAGAAGGCCTACCGCGAGGCTCGCGAGTCGGAGCTGGAGCTCAACCTGCGCGACAGCCAGCGCTCCTGCCTCAACTCCGCCCACCCCTACTTCTGCGACTACGTCACGGAGTGGCTGCTGCAGAGCGACGCCCTCGGTGCCACGCGGGACGAGCGCGAGGCCAAGCTCACCACCGGTGGCCTGACGATCACCACCACCCTCGACCCGGAGCTGTCGCAGCTCGTCCGGGAGACCACCCGCGAGTTCACCCCCCAGGAGAACGAGTACCTCCTGGGCAGTGCCGTGGCGATGGTCGAGCCGGGGACCGGCAAGGTGCTGGCCATCGGCCAGTCCTCCGACTACGCCCTGCAGGAGTCGGAGGACCGGCTGACCGCGACCTCGGTCAACTGGAGCGTCGACGGACGCTACGGGGGCAGCTCGGGCTTCCACATCGGCTCGATCGCGAAGGCCTTCAGCATCATCGCCGCCCTGGAGCGGGGCACCCCGGTGGAGACGAACCTGGCGATCCGCGAGCCGGAGACCGTGGACTCCACCGGGGCCTGGCTGGAGAACCCGGACGACCCGGTGACCAGCCCCGAGGGCAGCACCCACCCCGCCGGCATCTTCTTCCCCGAGGACTTCGAGAGCGAGTGCACGATCGGCACCGACTACTGGAGCGTGCGCAACGCGGAGGACGCCAACCACGACCCGCTCATCAGCCTGCGCCGGGCGACCGCCGCCTCGGTCAACACCGCCTTCGCGACCATGGCCACCCAGGTCGGCACCTGCAACATCCGCGACACGATGAGCAAGATGGGTCTCACCAGCGCCGACGGTGACGCGTTCGGTGCGGGCGGGGCCGGGGTGCCCCCCACGTTCGTCCTCGGGTCCGACAACGCCAGCCCGCTCACCGTGGCCAACTCCTACGCGACGATCGCCTCCGGCGGCCTCTACTGCCCGCCGGTGCCCGTCGAGCAGATCGTCGACTCCAACGGTGAGGAGATCCCGATCCCGGTGCAGGAGTGCGAGCAGGTCATCGACGAGGACGTGGCCGCCGGCGCCGCCGAGCTCATGCAGGAGGTGGTGAGCCTCAACGGCTCCGGCTTCCGTGCCGTGCTGGACAGCGGCCAGCCCGCCGGGGGCAAGACCGGCACCGCGGACGAGTCCAAGCACACCTGGTTCGCCGGCTACACCCCGCAGGTCTCCACGGCGGTCTGGATCGGCTCACCGGGCGAGAAGTACGACGGCAACCTGCGTGACATCAGGCTGGGTGACTACAACGTCGAGGGCCAGCTCTACGGCTCCAAGCTCGCCGCTCCGATGTGGAAGGTGCTCATGGAGGACGCGCTGCAGGGCGTGGACGTCCAGCAGTTCGACGAGCCCTCCCAGACCATGCTCGAGGGCGAGCAGCGCACCGTGCCGGACGTCAGTGGCCTGCAGGTGGACGAGGCCCAGGACGAGCTGGCCGACGCAGGGCTCGCCGGGACGGCGATCCGGGTGGCCTCCGGGTCGCCCGAGGGCACGGTGCTCTACACCTCCCCCGGCGCCGGCTCACGGACCCGGTCGGGCGACCCCCTCGAGATCTTCGTCTCGGGCGGGCAGAACGCCCCGCCCCCCAGCAGCCTCGGTGAGGGCGGCGGCACCGGGGCCGGCAACGGCAACGGCTGAGCCGACGACCCGGGTGCTGAGCCGTCGGTGCTGAGCCGGCGCCTCAGGCCTGCAGCGCCCGTCGCACGGCGGCGGCGACCCGGCCGCCTTCCGCCTGGCCGGCCACCCGCGGCTGGAGCACCTTCATGACCTGGCCCATCTGCTGCATACCGCTCGCGCCGACCTCGGTCACGGCCTCGGCCGCCATCCGGTCGAGGGTGGCGTCGTCCAGCTGGGCCGGCAGGTAGGCCTCCAGCACGGCCAGCTCGGCCTCCTCCCGCGCGGCCAGCTCGGGGCGGCCAGCGTCCGTGTAGGCCGTGGCGGCCTCCCGGCGGCGCTTGGCCTCCTTGGTCAGCACGCCGATGACGTCGGCATCGCTCAGCTCGCGGTGCGCCTTGCCGGCGACCTCCTCGTTGGTGACCGAGGTGAGCGCCATGCGCAGGGTCCCGGACCGGACCTTGTCCTGCTCGCGGATGGCGGTGTGCAGGTCGTGCTGGAGGGTGGCCTTGAGGCCGGGCGTCGTGTCGGTCATGGGCGCCATGATCTCACCGACCGGGCTGGGTCCACCCACCGTTGTGCTGGCAGGATCACCGCATGCACCCTGCAACCGCCCTCACCGCGGGGGTCGTCGGCCTCGGCGCCGGCGTCCTGGCCTGGAGCACCCTGGTAGAGCCGCGGGCCTTCGTGCTGCGCCGGGCCGAGGTGCCGGTACTGCCGCCGGGGTCGGCGGCGCTGCGCGTCCTGCACGTCACCGACCTGCACCTGGTCCCGGGGCAGGACTACCGGGCCGACTGGCTGCGTGGGCTGGACGCGCTCGAGCCCGACCTGGTCATCAGCACCGGTGACAACCTGGCGCACCTGGCGGCCGTACCCGCCGTGCTCGACGCCTACGGCCCCCTGCTGCACCGTCCGGGCGCCTTCGTGCTCGGGTCCAACGACTACTTCCCGCCCGTGCCCAAGAACCCGCTGCGCTACTTCGACGACAGCCACCGGCGCGGGTCCGAGCTGACGCGTCGCAGGCTGCCGACGCACGACCTCGTCCGGGGGTTCACCCAGGCCGGCTGGACCGACCTCGACAACGCCCGTGCCCGCCTGCCGGTCGCCGGCCTGGACCTCGAGCTCGTCGGGGTCGACGACCCGCACCTCGGCTACGACCGCTACCCGCTCGTCTCCGCCCCGGCGGCTGCCGACGCCGACCTCACCATCGGGGTCTGCCATGCGCCCTACCAGCGCGTGCTGGACGCCATGGCCCGCGACGGCGCCGCCCTGCTCGTCGCCGGCCACACCCACGGAGGGCAGGTCTGCGTGCCCTTCCACGGTGCCCTGGTGACCAACTGCGACCTGGACACCGGGCGCGTCAAGGGGCTGTCCCGGTGGTGGGAGGGCGCGGGGTCCACCCCCAGCGACGAGGCCCCGGCCGACGCCGCATACCTGCACGTCTCCGCCGGCCTCGGCGCCTCGCCCTACTCCCCGTTCCGGCTCGCCTGCCGGCCCGAGGCGACGCTGCTCACCCTGGTGCCCCGCGACTGACACCCTCCGGCAACACCCTCGCCCGGACGATTCGGCCGGGCCCTCACCCGTGGGCTATCCTTGCCGTCGCTACGCGCCCATCAGGGCGCGTGCCACGGGGTGTGGCGCAGCTTGGTAGCGCGCTTCGTTCGGGACGAAGAGGTCGCAGGTTCAAATCCTGTCACCCCGACCATGGCACAAAAGGGCTGTTGACCTGCGCAAACGCAGGTTCAACGGCCCTTCTGTTTTCCCGGTCGTGCCTTGAGCGTGCCTTGAGATTCGCCGTCCACCAGTCGGCTCGGTGAGCCCCCCCGGACCCCCGGGTGGCCAGCCCGGCCGGTGCCTGATCCGAGCGCCACCGCCCGCAGGTCCGGCCGTGCACCGCGTGGCACTTCCAGCCCCATGATGGGCGATGCCCACAGCTGTGCACCACCTCGACGTCGGTCACGTGCGTGGTCGCCGTCAGGCACGCGACGTTCCCAGGGACCCGGCAGGCGCTGAGACCGTGACTGCCCGCTCAGATTCGTAGGCCTCGACCCAGGCAGACCGCACAGCGCCAGCACACTCACCTCGTCAGCCGACCACAGCGTCCAGTCGAGCGCAGCCTCCCGGTCCTCGCCCGAGGACCACCGCGACCGCTTGCCCGCGCACGCACATCCCCCTGCCGCGCTCTCAGCCTTCGCCGACGGTCACCTCAGTCCTCGCTGCGCTCGATAAGGACACACCTGGTGCACTCGGCGAAATCTGTCGCAGTCTGGGTGACCCCCAGAGGGCTGCTGCTCCGCATTGGGAGGTGTGATGACGTTGCACAAGCTCGCCGCCGGGAGCGGGTACACGTACCTGACGAAGCAGGTCGCCGCCCACGACGCCACGGAGAAACGGCAGGTCGGGCTCGCCTCCTACTACGAGGAGAAGGGCGAGGCACCGGGGCGTTGGCTCGGTACCGGCCTGGCCGGTCTGGACCTGACCGTGGGGGATGTGGTCACCGAGGAGCAGATGAAGCTGCTGTTCGGGCAGGGCCGGCACCCCCGCGCCGACGAACCAGAGGCGGCTGAGCGTGGGTGGGGTGGGTTGGGGCGGGCGTTCCCGACGTTCGACGCAACGACCTTGCGGCAGGTGATCGCGCGGGCGTTCAGTGACCACAACACCGCCCAGGGGTTGGCCTGGAACCACCCGATCGCGGCGGAGGTGCGGGCGGTGATCCGCACCCAGGTCGCCCGCGAGGTGTTCGTGGACCGTCACGGCCGGGCGCCGGTGGATGAGGGCGAGCTGACGACGTTTGTCGCGTCGGCGTCGCGGCCGGCGCAGGTCCCGGTCGCGGGATATGACCTGACGTTCTCGCCGGTGAAGTCGGTCTCGGCGCTGTGGGCCCTCGCCCCGGTTGACGTTGCGAAGCAGGTGGAGGCGGCGCACGAGGACGCGGTCCGCGCGACGTTGGCGATGCTGGAGAAGGAGGTGTCGTTCACGCGGGTCGGGAAGGGTGGCATCCGGCAGGTGCCCGTGGTCGGGTTGGTGGCGGCGGCGTTCGACCACCGCGACTCGCGCACCGGGGACCCGGACCTGCACACCCACGTCGTCGTCTCCAACAAGGTCCAGTCGTTGCCCGAGGAGGGAGGCCGGTGGTTGACGCTGGACGGGCGGATGCTGTTCAAGGCCAAGGTCATGGCCTCCGAGCACTACAACACCCACCTCGAAGCGAGCCTGGTCGACCGGCTCGGGGTCCGGTTCGTGGACCGCCCCGGCCCGCAGGGGCGTAGGCCGGTGCGGGAGATCGCCGGCATGGACGCCGGGCTGCTCGCGGTGTGGTCCAGCCGCCGGCACGCCATCGAGCTCCGCCAGCAAGACCTGGTGTCGGTGTTCCGGGGCGAGCACGGCCGGGCCCCGACGGCTATTGAGTCGTTGTCGTTGGCGCAGCAGGCGAACCTGGAGACCCGCCCGGCCAAACACCAACCACGGTCCGAGGCCGAGCAGCGGCGGGAGTGGTGGGCGCAGGCCAGCGCCCTGTACGCCGGGGGCGGGGGCGGTGGGGACGAGGCCGTCGCCAAGCTCATCGCTGCGGTGGTGGGGACGCACCAGGGACGCAACCGGGAACGCGGTGGGGACGGGGGCATCACCGCAGGTCAGCGGGTGGGGACGCTCCAGGGACGCGACCGGGAGCGGCGGTGTGGGGGCGTGGGTCCCCAGGACGTCGCCGACCGGGTCCGGGAGGTGTTGGAGGGGTCGAGGGCGACGTGGCAGGTGTGGCACGTCCGGGCCGAGGCCCTGCGTCAGGCGCGCGCCGCACAGGTGCCGCGGACGGACCTCGACGACTATGTGCGGGACGTGGAGCGGCACGTCCTGACCGGGCTGTCCGTGCCCGTCGGGGTGCCACCGGAGCTGGGCGAGCCTGAGGTGCTGCGCCGCCCGGACGGTCAGTCCGCCCACACGGTGCACGGCAGCCAGGCGTACACGTCCCGGGCGATCCTGGCCGCCGAAGAGGAACTGTTGACGTTGGGCCAGCGCCGGGACGGCCGGCAGGTGAGCCCCGCAGTGGTGGACGCCGTCCTGATCGGCCAGAACGCGGACGGGCTCAGCCTGGACCGGTCCCAGGCCGCCATGGTGCGCAACCTGGCCACGAGCGGGTGCCGGGTGCAGGTCGCGCTCGCCCCGGCCGGGGCTGGCAAGACCGCCGCGCTGCGTGTCCTCGCGCGGGCGTGGGAGGTATCCGGGGGCACCGTCCTGGGACTGGCACCGACCGCGGTGGCGGCTGACCAGCTCGGCCGCGCCACCAACGTCCCCGGGGACACGCTCGCCAAGTACCTTCACCAGACCACGCGCAACGCCGCGGACGGTCCCGGCCACGGGCACCAGGTGGGCCCGAACGTGGGGCCGGGGACGTTGGTGGTGATCGACGAGGCAGGGATGGCCGGCACCCGCGACCTCGCGGCCGTCGTGAGGCATGTCGTCGGGGCCGGTGGCAGTGTGCGACTGGTCGGGGACGACCAGCAGCTGGCCGCCGTCGCCGCCGGCGGCGTGTTCGCTGACCTGGCCGAGCAGGGCCACGCGCACGGCACCACCGCCAACTTGTCCGAGCTTCACCGGTTCACCGACCCCGCCGAAGGCGCCGCCACCCTCGCTATCCGCGACGGTGACCCCGCCGCCCTGGACCACTACCTCGACCGCGGCCGCGTTCACACCGGCGACCTAGGCACGGCGACCGACGCGGCATACGCCGCCTGGGCCGCCGACCAGCAGGCCGGGCTCTCGAGCCTGCTGCTCGCGGCGACACGGGACACCGTCCGCGACCTCAACCAACGCGCACGCCAGGACCGCCACGCCGCCACCGGTCGACCACCCGGGCGCGAGGTGGCCCTGGTTGACGGCACCCGAGTCAGCGCAGGCGACACCGTCATCACACGTCTCAACGACCGGCGCCTGGGCGTCGGGGACGGGTCCTCGGTCAAGAACGGCGACCGGTGGCACGTCCTCGCCTGCCACCCCGACGGCAGCGTCCGCGTGGAACGCCACGACACCAGAGCCAGAAGCAGCACCGCTCGCGCCGACCTCCCCGCGGGGTACGTGGCCGCACATGTGCAGCTGGGGTATGCCAGCACGATCCATGGCGCGCAGGGCGCCACCGTGGACACCACCCACACCGTCCTCACCGGGGTTGAGACCCGTCAGGGGCTGTACGTGGCCCTGTCCCGCGGCCGGCAGACAAACCACCTCTACCTCGGGTCCCCCACGCCAACGTTGGACGGTGTTGGCCCGAAGGTGGCGGAGCCTGCGGCCGACCCACGGGAGGTGCTCACCGACATCCTCGCCCGGGACGGCCGTGCACAGTCCGCGATGACCGTCGAGCGGGGCGACGCCGCACGAGAGCTGCGGCAGGCGGTGCTGGCCTACCAGGACGCCCTTCCGGTCCTGGCCCAGCAGCACCTCGGAGGTGAGCGGATGGCTGCGCTGGACGACGCGCTGGACCGGTGGATCCCCGGCCTCACGCAGCAACCGGCGTACCCGCACCTGCGGGGACAGCTCGCGCTGCACTGGGTCGACGGGACCCACCCGGAGACCGTGGTCGAGCAAACCACCTGGTACCGCGGCATGCAGTCCCTCACTGAGGCCGACGACCCCGCCGCCGCCCTGGCCTGGCGCGTCGCCGGCGCTACCTCGCCGTCGTACCGGGACGCGCCGCTGCCCTGGCTTCCCGACATCCCACCCGTCCTACGACAGGACGCGCAGACCAGCGACTATCTCGACCGGCTCACCCACCGAGTCGACATGCTCAAGCACCGGGTCACCGACGAGGCCCAGCAGGCCGGTGCCGCTAACCGCACGCCCTGGCAACGGGCGCTGCCCCCGCACGTCGACGACCAGCTGATCGGCGACCTCGCCGTCTATCGCGCCGCCCACGGCATCCCACCCACCGAGCCCACCCCCACCGGTCCACCCACGAAGGAACCCGACGCAGCCAGACACCAGACCCGACTCAACCGGCGACTCAGCGCACCGTCTTCGGTCTTCGGCAGACCGACGGCAGACGCTGAGCGGTGGAAGCTACGAACCAGCCAGCGACAAGCCGAGCTCCATCGGCTCCACCAACACCCCTCACGCGACGTGACCGGACCCTCCTGGTGACCGGCCCTGACCGGCGACGACCCCGCGAGACGGTGGTCGATACATCGCGACATGCCGAATACAGGGCGCCTAGGTGAACGTCATCCTCCGAGCCTCGGCCACCGCCGAAAGCAGTGGAAACGGTTGTTGCGACGTTGTGCGTCATCACGCACCCTCGTGCAGAGCAAGCGGGACAACGCCGCTGGCCATGTGGTCAAAGTCTGCAAACCCGCCCTGTCGGATGGCATCCCGTCGCTCGGCTGCTAGACGTGGCGATGATCGAGCTCAGCGATGACGCCTTCGCGCCGGCGGCCGACTGAACGCAATGCAGGGCGTCGGCGCTCACTTCGAGAGGGTTGCCGACACCCCAATCGGCAGTTCTTCGACAACAGGACTCCCTTTCGTGACATGCTCGGTCCGCCGCCGGAGGGAAGGGATGCGATGACTTACGTGCAGTTGCCAATGTTGGAGGTCGACGTCGGAGACCTGTTGCTCGACCTCGCCAACTATCGGATCCCCACGCGTCCCGACGACGAGGCAGCCGCCTTGAACTACCTCTTCGCGGAGGAAGACGTCTTAGGCGCGGCGAAACTGATTCTGCGAGACGGCTACTTCGACAACGAGGTCCCGATCGCTGTTGAGGAGGACGGCGCATACGTCGTGCTTGAGGGCAATCGCCGGGTCAGCGCGCTAAAGGGCCTCCTCGACCCGAACAGCGTCCCTTCGCACGCGCACGACTTGAGAATGCTGCTGAAGCGGTACGCCGTAGAGGCCGAGGACCTGCCCAAGGCCATCCGAGTCCTGGTCGCCCCGTCACGGGAGGCAGCGAATCCCCACATCGCCCGACTGCATACCACTGTGCCGAAAAAGCGTTGGAGCCGCGACCAGCAGGCCAACTACTACTACTCCCTGCTCGGTCCGGGCGTTGCGGTCGACAACATCAAGGCGGACTATCCCGACGTCGACGTGGTCAGGTTCATCAAGATGGCCGAGATGCGACGGTTCCTGTCCGGGGTCGCCTACCGGGATCCGAGTCTTCGCAACTACGTTACGGGCCCCGGACTGGCGATGTCAGCGTTCGAGTATGCTTACCGCAGCGCCGACATCGCGGAAGCGATCGGCGTTTCCTTCAACATCGACGGTCACGTGCGCCCAACCACAAAACGTCCTGAGGCGATCGCTGCTGACCTCACCGACCAACAGCGCGCGGCGATTGAGTACCTCATGATCGAGTTCCGTGCGAAGCGGCTCAACACTCGCTCAACCGAGTTCAAGAAGGCGACCCCCGAGCATGCCGTACTGGTCGCCGAGCTCGCCGGTAATCGCGATGACGCTCGACAGGACGAGGCTAGCGGCAGTGCCGACCAGGAGACCACGTCGGAGGTAGCCAACCCGGACGATCGGCCGAACAGTGGCAGCCCATCGGGGGCCGACGCGCCGGACCAAGGCAGCACCGACACTGCGTCAGACGACGAGCGGGAGTCGGGCAGTGCAGATGGCCGCGGCCCCAACCACCCCGACACCAAGGCCACACTGTCACTCACGGGTCTTGACTACACCACCCACACTTCGGCCAACCTGCAGCGCCGCTATCACGAGCTGCGCAAGGTGAACCTTAAGGAGAACCCTGTCGCGGCCGCGCTCCTGCTGCGCTCGGTGTTGGAGACCACCATCAAGTTCCACTTTGAAGGCACCTCAACCCCTGCCGTCGGACAGCTCAGCGAGACGATCAAGGTCGTCATTTCGGCGTACGGGAAGACCAAGAGCCTTCAGCACTCAATTAACCGCATCCAGTCCGGTGGAACGGGAGTGCCAGGGAGCGCCCAATGGTTCAACCTGGCCTCACACAGCGCTGATCTCCTGGTCGATACCAAGCAGGTACACGCCGCGTTTGGGCTGCTTGAGCCGCTGCTCAGGCACCTTCTTCGGCCGCCGGCAAGCGGGCCCGCCTCTTGAGGATGTCGGCCACCGCAGGTGATGCGACCAGGAGTTCCTCAGCCCGGCCGGGATACCTCGCCGAGTAGTTGAGGTCGAGCGTCGCCTGGAAATGGCCAACGTAAAGGCCTTCTGCTAGAGGCGCGAGGTCGTAGGTCATCAGCCAGTCAGCCGTGGCTATTTCGTTCACCACCTTGGACAGAGCCCGGTGATCGCGCCCATCAAAAGCGTTCAGATAAAGCTGCGATCCAGCCTGGATGTATGGCGGGTCGATGTACATGAAAGTCGATCGGTTGCTGCCGTAGCGTCGGATCACGCTGCGTCCGTCAAGGTCCGAGACCTCTATAGCCGGCGCTAGCCTGCCGATCGCTGCAAGTCGTTCAGTCAGAGTGGCCCGATTGAACCGTGCATCGATCTTGTATTTGCCCTGCTGGGCCTTCCCGCCAATCACACCCGCGTTGAGCACACCGGACCTGTTGGTGCGGTTGAGGTAGAAGAAGGCTCTGCCAAGCGTAAAAGCGTCGCTGGATTTGTTGCGATATATCGCGCGTTGTTTTTGCCACTCCTCAAGGGTCAGTGGAACACTGTTGACCCAGTCAAGGAACGCCGCGTTCTCCTCGGTTACAGACTTCCAAAAGGCGAAGACAGCCGGGTCGATGTCGTTGATAACGAGCTTCTCGACGCACCCTTCGCGAAGCAATGCGATGCCAGCGCCCGCCCCACCTGCGTAAGGCTCGACGTACGTGACATCTGTGGCGCATAACTCAGCTATCAGATCGGCAAACAGCCCGGCAAGCGACGCCTTCCCACCGGGATAGCGCAAGGGCGATAAGGTGCCAAAGCGGCGCCCCGCGGCCACCCGGACGTTCGTTCTCACGCTCTTGCCTGATGAAGGCGCTGACGATAGGCGGCGGTCCGACAGCGCCCTGAGCAGTATCGAGCGTCTGCACGCGCTGGGAATGGTGTTCCGCAGACTGCACACTGCCCCCAACTCTTGTCTCGACGCAGCCGCTCGAGGCGGACTTGCATGCTGAGGTCCTGCAGAGCGTCGTCTTCGAGGTCAGCCACGGAGTCGGCCCAGTCGGGGATGCGCACGTTCACGTGACAGTTATAGCTGTCACTCCTAGCTTTTGGGAGCCTATCGACGGCGTGTTGAAGGTCCAACCCATCAGCGGCGGGTCGACTGGGCATGCGATCTGAAGACACGACGGGTCACGGCCCAACGGCGAGCCCGCGGCTCGTACAGCACACCTCCGTCTCAGTGCTAGGAGGGCGGCGACAACCGTCGCCAAGGTTCACAAGTATGCAGCAGGGAGGTGACATGGCCACGTCGGGTACTGCCCCACCCTGTCGTCCGCGACGACCATGTCCTCTCCCCCTCCCACTGGGCACCCGAACCTCGTCAACGGTGACCCTTGCCAGAGCGAACTTCACTGCGGTGCAGGCTTCTGAGGACCCCTGCACCAAGGTATGGCCAAACGTCTTCGTCCCTGGTGAGGCACAGGCACCAGCAGCACATCGCCCGGCGGGACCTCTGAAGACCACAGACAGGTGTGCCACCCTTGGCTCGTGCTTACCGAGCCACCGACGCCAGGGAAGGCGGGAGACGTCGCCGTCGCTGCGTTGCTACGTGGGTCAAGTGTCCTTCTCGTGCGCACCCGAAGCTTCCCCAATCTCTGGCAACCGCCTGGTGGCAAGATCCATCCATACGACGCGTCTCCTGAAGAGGCCATCCATAGAGAGCTATCCGAGGAACTCGGACTTCAAATCTCACATGAAGACCTGATCCTCTTCGGAAGCCAGCCAGCCGATTTAGTTGAAGGAACGGTGTACTTCTTCGTAGGCAGGCTTGGAGACCGGCTGGCCATACATCCCGATACAGATGAGCTGCTAGAAACCCAGTGGGCAGGACTGAAAAATGCGACTCGGATGCCTATGGGAACTGCAACTCGGCGATTTCTAGAAGAACTACAGTTATCATTGAGTGCAACCCCGGAACGGATCGGCGAGAAAAATGAACACAACAGCTAACGGTTCCCCAGATGCGCCAAAGGGCACGCTTACGGATGCGGACATTATCGCACTGGCCCATGAGGGCCGATTAATCGTCAATGGGTTCAGTGAGGCGCGGATCAAACAGGCCTGTTATGAGTTGAGCGCGTCAGAGACGTACTACGACTTGGCCGCGCCTGACCGTCCCCGGCAGGCCGGAGCCGACGGCAACATATTGCTGAAGCCCAAGCAGATCTTGGTCTTCATTACGGAGGAAGAGCTGCAACTTCCGCCCGACATTTTGGGGCGGGTGTTAAGTAAAGGTCAACTTTTTAGCCTAGGGGTGGTGCCAGTCAACACATACGCCGACCCTGGTTTCTCCGGTAAACTCGGGATAGTCTTGATCAACGCATCTAATGATTACTTAAGAATCCCTCCTGGCATGACGATAGCGAAGATCGAATTCGTGCGACTGCACCACGACGTTTCACGGCCATACGACGGTCAGCACGGATACCAAACTCACATTTGGCCAATAAGGCACGACCTCAAGCTGACGCCACAAGAAATAAAAGACGACAAACGCATAGAAGACCCGACGGCTGAGGTAGTTCGAGCATATGGTCCTGACTTCGGGGCCGTGGTCGAACGGGTCTTTCGATACGAGCGACGATTGCTCCTCGCCGCCGCGGTGTACCTGACGACACTTGTTGGCGTCATCGCGTTGGCCTTCGGGCGGGAAGAGCGACTCGGAATTGTGGCGGCGGTGGTTCTTGGAATCGTGTCGAACCTCGGCTTTTGGCTGCTCACGTGGTTCGCTACCAACCTACGACGCAAAGGCTGACTGGACTCTTGACACCACCACGAATCGCAGTGATGGGAAGCATTGGGTCCGGTAAAACGACCCTGGCGCGGATTCTCGGTCGCGCCCTGAAATTGCCGGTGCTGCTGGAATCGCCCGAAGATAATCCGTTTCTCGCGAGAATGAAGCACGATGCCGCGCGCTGGTGCTTCCCCAATCAACTATGGTTCCTGTCGGAGGCCTACAGCACAAGCGCCAAGTTGAACGAGCATGGTGGCGTCATGGATCACTCCGTTGAGGAGGTGGCCCTTGTGCATTCGCCGGAGTTCGCAAAGCTCGGCTGGCTAAAGGACGAAGACTCTTCTCTTCTCGACCAAGTACACCATCGGATGATGGCTACGATTGTGGCCCCGGATCTCTTCGTGGTCCTCTCCACTCCGCCTAGCGTCCTGATTGACCGTGTGCGTGAGAGAAGTCGGCCCGGTGACTCCATTCCGACGACCGAGTACTTGTCCGCCGTCTCTCAGAGACGCGAGTCGGTGTTGGGACGCATCCCTCTTCCGGCATGCTATGTCGACTCGCATGCACTCGACTTCCGGACTGGGCAGGGGCGGGCGCAGGTTGTAAAGTTGGTAGAAGAAGCGATGGAGAGGAACCGAGAAGGAGCCTGTTGAGGCCGTGCGCCACCCGTACAGCCCTTCGACCGAGGACAATGACGCTGAATTGCCGTTCCGTATCTACGGGTTGAGGGGTGCTATAGGGGAACACCTGATCGAGTCGGCAGGCACGGAGGGTTCCCTGACAGAGCTGGTCGTAAAGACACGTTATTGCCGCTGTCGGGCACATGCCGTTACTCACCGACCCGGGGCAGTTCATCGTTCCCCAAGTCATCTCGGGCCGCATGTAGGAAGTCTGTGAGAGTAAGGTCAAATTGCTTTGCAGCGGCAGCTCGCTTGCGCTCAATCCTTCTCCGCTTCAGCGGTCCAGCGAGAGATGACGCACCTGGGATGGCCAATGCAGCCAATGCTCGGAAGAGCGCATCAGCGCGATCCTGCACTGCCTCAGTCCCGACCTCGCGGACCTCCTCCCACGCTGTCATGACATCGAGGAGATCCTCATTGAAGCGGTCCAATAGTTCAGCGTGCATAGGGAGCGCTGTGGCGTGAGTCATCAGGGCGAGAGGGTGGGTTCGCACTGCGTGCACTCGCTGGACCAGTTGCAGCCTGAACCGCGTACGCATGCACGTCGTCACCAGCCGCCGGTAGGCGTTGCGACGGTCCGCCGGCTCCCGCGCCCGCTTCTGCAGGGAGGAGACACCGATGCGCCCCAGCGTCTCGATGGCTAGTTCCATTGCCTTGACGGCCGCAATCTCGATCACGGGGCCCATCCTCGCCTTGGCCACCGACAGACCCTCCGAAGTCCAAGGGATGCCTTGGGCTCGGGCGCAGCAACGGACAGGCTGCCGACATGCAGTCGTCACGACACCTGAGTCTCAGACGCACGCTCTTGCCACCCGGAGGACGCTAGCCCTCGGTGCGTCTAATATTGCCGTGGGGCGTCCGGAAAACGAGGTGGCAAGGCTCGGCTCCTGCCGCGTGCCCCTGACGCCCTGGCGAACCGCCAGTCGTACGACGAAGTAGAGGCTCGGCGTGAGGAGGGAAGCGTTGTCGGTCGGGCCTTGCGCGTCGAGGCCCTGCATGACGGCGGAAGCCGCAGCCTTCCCGGTAATCATGCGCGCCAGAACCCTCGCGGCGACCGCCGCCAGGCGGTAAACCTGAGGTGCTAACGGGCGGATCCACCCCACCTCGGGCGGTGCCTCTTGAGCGACCGGCGCCAATGACATCTCACAGGGAACGGAGACAGGTGATGCTCGGCAAATTCTTGCGACGGTTGGGAGGCTCGGACCACTCGGTTGGAGCCACCAAGACCCGGACGCTATACCACTGGCAATGCGAATGCGGAGCACACTCTCGCGGGGGCGATCCGCTGGAGAGCGACGCCGAGTACAACGGCCAGCGCCACCAGTGGAGCAAGGGCCTCGACCACCCGAGGCCGACAACCTACTCAGAAGAGGTGGAGGTCCCTGCGGATTGGCCGTGACTTGTGAGGCCAGCGGTGGTCGCATTGAGCGATGACTTTTCGCGGCTTTGGCCGGGAGTACAACGTGGATAACGCGAGCCCGGGCGACGCGTTCTGTGCCGCCTCATACCAGTGGGTGACACCTGTGATGGTGTCGCGGCATGCACCAAGGACCCGGGACGCGACCTCGGCCGGCCCTGGCGCGCCGAAGGTCAGGGTGATCACGTTCATGCGGCAGTCTTCTGCGTGGCTGATAGGGCTCTCACGCCGAAGATGTGATTACAGCCGCGGGCGCGATGATCCGGACCAGTAGGGCACGTTCGGGGAAGCGCCCGCAGGCTGCATTCCGGACCATGGCCAGCCGTCGCCGAGTCCCGACGCGGCCCTCAAACCAGCGAGTGCTCGTAGTCCCGCGCCGTCGCAACCCAGTCGGACACAATGCGCACGCACGGCAGCTGCAATGACAAAGGCACCACCTCGTTGACGCCGAACTCGAGCCACGGCGTACAGTCCGTGTGCGGGTAGGTCGCAGCAACCTCCGAATCGACCAGAACCAAGCTGAAGGGGGCCCACTGCACCATCGCCGACAAAGTCTTCTCCGGCTTCGCCGGCGGTGACCCGTCCAACAAAACCGACGCGGCCACGCGCCGGTGAGCGCCATGAATCTCTCGGCGTTCCTCCCACGGGGTAACGCCCATCAGGAACCTCATTCCAGCATCCGCGCTCAACGGCTCACCGGTCCGCACAGCCTCGACGAAATCCGGGTGCGTCTGCCACAAGTTCTCGGCAAGCACGACCATGCCGGCCAATGCAGCACGCGCAAACCGGCCAGGCCGGACCCGTGGCGCAGCGAACTGAACCACCCGTCGCCTGCGCGCCGCCGGCGACTCCACCAGCATCTGAACGAGGCTCTTAGCCCAGAGGATGTACTCGTCATCCCAAGGCGACGTGTCTGCCCGACACTGCTCGCAGTGTCCGTAAGGCGCGAGACCGCCCGGTCTCCCCATCGACTCAAGCACGTACGAGCCGTTCGGACCCACGACCATGCGCTTGCCGATGCCACTGTTGAACGCCCCACGCGGCGGGACATGGGTCTTCGTCAGCTTCGTGACCCTTCCGCACAACCCGCAAGGACGCCGAGGTTTGTGAGTCCTCGGGTTCGTGGGCAGGAAACCGCTCATGCCCGCTCAACCCATTCCGCTGGACCAGTGTTCCGTCTCGAGGAACAGGGGCCGGGCGGGCGCGGATGAGGCCAGGCTCCACGTGCACAGGCGCGTCTGCCAACCGTCGGGAAGTGTCGACGTGCTCACCGAGATCCCCTCGGCGTAGATCCCCTCGGCAGCGTGCATTGCGAGAGCTCACCGATAGCGCCCTCGATCATGTCGGCCTTCTTTCGGTCCGGGCCGTCGTCCAGGGGATGTCGACCTCCATGGAGGCCGTGGCCTGAGGCGGCAGCTCGTCCTCGTCCCACGTGCCCAGGACTGCCTGCGCGCCCATGACCAGGACCCTCGGGTCATTAGTGACGTCGCACGCAGCTTTGAGTAGGCGCGCCAGCTGCTGGCGATTCACGCGGACGGCTTGCGCCTATCGCGGAAGGTACGCAGCGCCTGCATCCGTTCGGTCTGGTTCAGGACGCCCGCGAACGGGGAGTTCTGGCGCAGGTCGCGCGCACGAGGACTCGTGCTGAGGACGATATCAACGGTCTCCCCGAGTCCCCTGGCGAGGATACTGTCCCACTCGCGGAGTTACTCGACCGTCCTGCCGTCCTGGCGGTGCATCGAGCTCCAGCGCCGGATGTTCTCCCGCGCCAGACCCATGACTTCCTCCGGCCTGGTGAGCAGGTGGGTGAGCATCGCCTGGTGCATCCACAGCTGCTTGCGCTGCGCGTCGGTCATCGCCTGGCCCTCCAGCAGCGCGTCGACGTCTGAGCGACGGATCCGCCGGTGCGCCCCTACCTTATGCTGGGCAGGTCGCCCCGCGTGCACAGGTCGACGACGTGCTGGCGCGAGACGCCGAGCAGCTCAGCGACCGCTCCCGTCTTCACCATCGTGTCGTTCTCCATATGCCCATCCTCACGTAAACACCAAAAACGCAACAAGATCCAACGCGCGAAGCGGCCGTGGGTGTCCCGCTGCTGAGCGGGCGCGTCCGCTCATCGTCCTTCGTCGCTCGGGAGACCGGCCTGCACCATCAATGACAGTGCCTCAGCGATCCTCGCGTCTCGGTCCGCCGCGGCGTGCTGGTAGCGCAGTGCCGCCTTGTGCGTCGAGTGGCCAAGCCGCGCCATGAGCTCAGCCAACGTCGCTCCTGCCTGCGCCGCGAACACCGCTCCCGTGTGTCGCAGGTCGTGCCAGCGCAGGTCAGGCCGCCCGGCCGCGGCCCGCGCCGGGTGCCATGCCTTGTTGAGGGTAGACACGGCCAGGTGCTGAGCGGGGTTGCTCTTGGCGTGGAACAACAGCGCGTCCGGTCGCTTGTCTTCCATGGCGTCCAAGTGCGCCTGGATGGCCGGCATGATCGCGGACGGCATCGTGACGGCGCGGATACCGGCCTCGCTTTTGGGGTCGCCCACGACGAACCGTGGTCGCCGGCGCGCCGCCACCGTCTCAGGGTCCTCTCCAGGCAGGCGCACCACGGCGCGCGTCACATGGACGACGTTGCCGGACAGGTCCTTGCGTCGCAGCTCCGCGACCTCGCCCCAGCGGAGTCCGCCCCAGGCGGACAGCAGCACAGCGGCCCGCAGCTGAGGCGGCATGTTTTCGATGATCGTCGCCAGCTCCGCCGGGGTCGCCGGCTGGATGCGGTGGCGGCGACGTGGCGGTGAGCCCGCCTCGCGCAGCCGGCAGGGGTTGACGTCGATCAGGGGTGGGTCGTCCTTCCGGGCGGACTCCAGGATCGTGCGCAGCAGAGCGTAGGCGTGGGCTCGAGCCGTGGCCTTGTCCGGGTCCATGCGGCGCCACCACTCCCGCACCGCGTCGGTGGTGATCGCGTTCACGGTGAGCCGGCCGAACGTGGGAAGGAGGCAACGGTCGAGCTGACCGGCGTAGAGCACCTGCGTCCGCGGCTTCAGGTCCTGCCGCTCCTCCAGCCACTCGCGGGCGTACTCGCCGAAGGTGACCGACCGGCGTTCCCTCTCCCGGGTGAGGATCCACCCGGTGTCGAGCTCCGTGCGCTTGGTGCGCAGCCACGCCTCGGCGGCGTCCTTGCTCGCGAACGTGCGCGGCGCCTTGTGCTCCAGCGCGTCCCAGGTGTAGCGCGCCTGCCACTTCCCGGACGGGAGTCGGCGCACCGAGCCGAACCGTCGCTCGCGTGCCATGCCGCCGCCTTTCGTGCCATGAACGTGCCATGAACTATGGTCACTTGTGCATCATCCTGTCCCCTCCTGACAAAGGTAACAGTGTGACCTTCGTGCAGTTCAAGGGGCATATGCGCTGATGGTCACAGGGAGCCAAAATGGGCCATGTGTCTATTTCAAATCCTGTCACCCCGACCACAACCGCAGGTCTCTGACCGGCGGTCGCTCTCAGCTCTACACCTTCAGTCCGCGTGACGTCGTCGCTCGGACACCACCAGGGCACAACCCACGTGGTGACACGAGCGGACAGGTGACAGGTGAGGATAGCTCGTGCCACCTGTGGTGCTCCCACTGCGACTCCGCCGAGCTCCACTGCAACCATCGCCGGCACCGCGAACAGCCTGACGCCGGGCCTCGTCCAGGTCACCAGCCGCGCGCTGAGCGCAGGCTGGTGAGGCGGGTCTGCCCGGGGCGGTCACAGGGGCTGGGTGGGGTTGTTGTCGTCGGGCGGGCGGCGGCCTCCGTTGCCTCCCTTGCCCGGGCCGTGTTCTCCGCCGCCGGGATCCGGCATGACGACCGTGATCGACGAGGTCGAAGACCAGGGCGAGGCCCGTCCGGACTCGTTGACTGCTCGGGCACGGAACGTGTACCGGCGGTCGATCTTGCGGAAGGTCACCTGCCCATCGACGCGGGCATGTCCTGATGACGGCGAGAGCCAGTCGGTCCGCTGGGTGTCGGCATGGACGAAGCTCTTCGTGTCCGGGACGATCTGGAACTCCAGTCGCACGTCCTGGCCGTTGGGGTCGCTCGTCGCGGCTGACAACGTGACCTGCTGCGGGGTGCCGGGCTTGTTGTTGGGGGTCTGGGTGCCGGTGACGCTGCTCGGCTTCTCCGGTGGGTCGACCGCATCCGGGTCGGGCGCACACCGCAGCGCGAGGGTGTACGTCGGGAGATCCTCGCTGAAGGGCATGAAGGGACACTCGGAGCGGACGGTGAGGGTGAGCGTGTCACCGTCGGACCCCTCGAAGGTCCAGGACCGCAAGGGCACCGGCGAGCCTTCCCTCCTGCCCCGGTGGTCAGTGGACGACGTGAGCTCACCGGTGCCGTCGAGGTGGGCCTCGACCTGCCACGGCTCTGGGAGAGTCCCGGCGGCCAGGGTCACGGTGACCGTGGAGGAGCCCTTCGGTGCGACGAAGACGTGGTCGCTCAGCGATGTGTCCGTGCGGTGCTGGGCTCGGAGCCGGACGACCCGGTCCGTGTCGGTTGCGTCGCTGACCTCGACCAGGAACTCGTCCAGCCCCATCGCCTCACGGACTCCGCTGGTGAGTGCCTCCCGGCAGACCGGGCAGAACTGGGCGAACTCCGGCTTCTGGTCGTCCTGATGGGTCTGCATCGCGCAGCGCGCGGCCGGCCGCCAGATCTTCGACCCGAAGTACCCAGCCCCCTCGGTCTCCTCGACCGGGAAGGCGTTCCAGGCAGGGAGCACGTCCGTGCCCGTGCGCCACCGCTGCCACTTGTCCTGCCCACGGTCGGGCCCCATGAGGTTGGCTGCCGCCCGGGTTTGGCCCCGGTACTCCTCGTCAGCGCGGTTGTCCTCGACGTACTCGTCGGCGAGGTAGCCCAACGTGGTGTGACCCAGCTCGTGCAGCAACGTCTCGGCCCAGTGGTCCGCCGAGGTGCTCGTGGGGTGCATGACCACGTTGCCCATCGCCATCGCACGAGCCCGCGCCCCGTCCTTGCGCGCGTCGGCGAAGGGGTCGCCGGCGTGGTTGGCGACGAAGACCAGGATCACCGGGCCGGAGATCGACCGCTGCGCCGACCGGCCGATTGCCGCGAGCCGGGCGAGGTTGCCCAGCGTGGTCCGATGGCTGTCGCCGTCATGGTGGACGCCGACCACCACGTCGTCCCTGGCCTTCGAGGCCGCGTCGCTGTGGTCGGTGTCGTCGGGTCGCTCGGGCACCAGCGTCCACAGGTGCAGCCCCGAGGTGAAGCTGTGGAACGGCTCGTGGACGTGGTCGTCATTGGGCTCGTAGAGACGCCGGCGGGCAGCGTCGACGTAGTCGTGGAACGTGTCGAGCTCGGAGTCCTGGAACCCGTCGGCGACGAGGACGACGTTGACGCCGTCGGTGAGCAGCTTGCGGTCCGGCACCACCAGCTCCGGGGACGCCGTACGGGCGGCCTCGGCGTCGTACCGGGCCTGTCCCAGGAAGCCGAGCTCCTCGGTGAGGTCACTGTCGTTCAGCTGGGCCTTGATGTCGTCCTTCCAGGCGCGCAGCTTGTCGTTGACGAACTCGCCGCGCCTGTTGGTGTCGACCGTGGGTTCGTGGACGACGACCTCCGGCTCGCCGGCCGCCGAGAACCTGACCGTCAGGCGCAGACCCACCGTCACCCGGAACCGGACGACCTTGCCCAGAACCGGCCCTAGGGCCCGGATGTGGGTGGTGAACGTGTACCGGTCCGATCCGGCGGACGGGAAGTGCGCCTCGACCACCTCGGCGCCAGGCCTGGCGGACGGCTCGGAGGTGAGGTCCATCGTGGTCGCGGACTGGTCCATCTCGATCGACGACAGCACCGCTTCCTTCAGCTGAGTCTTGAGGCGGTCCAGCGGGTCGGTGACGGACGGAACGCGGAGGGGTCCCGGAGGTCGCGACACGACCTCGTCCCGACCGTCCTCCGCACCGTCCTCCGCGTGGTTGAACTCCGTCACGGCCGCGTGCGTGAACTCCGCACCGATCAGCTCGGACGCGCCCGGCCACAACGCGCTCAGGAACTCACCGAGCCACTGTGCGTCCTGCCTCAGTGTCGTCATCTGCAACTCCTCCCTCGGGTACGGCTCAGATGTCGTGGTCCTTCACGGGGACGACCGTCGCCGCACGGCGGTGAGCCACGTGTATGCGGTGGCTGCCGCAGGGACGACGTCCAGGTGCTCGACGGGGTGGCACATGGCGCTCTCCTCGTCTGGGTCTTCTGGCGGGAACGTGGGTCTCTGGGCTGGGCCACCTGCTCAGATGACCTGCAGCGTGGTCTCGACGGGCACGGCGTTGACCAGGGAGTCGCGGACGGGTGAGGTGTCCTGGACGTACCGGCACAGCTGCTGCAGCTGTTCGGGGGTCGCGTTGGGGCTGGAGACGCGGCCGGTGGCCCGGATCCTGGAGAACCCGGGCCGCTGTCCGGGCATCCCCAGGAACGGGCGGACGTCGAAGTCCCCTTCGACCTCGTACTCCATGCGGCTGATCTCGATGCCTCGGGCGGCCGCGTTGGCGACGAAGCCGACCGCGTAGCAGAAGGCCAGCCCCTGTAGCAGCAGCTCGACGGCGTTGGCGCCCTTGTTGGCGCCGAGCAGCACCGGTGGTTCGTCACCGTGCAGCACGAAGGGCGCGGCGCGGCTGTGGTCCTGCGCTCCGGCGTGGGTGAACCCGTGGATCTGGCCGACGTTGTGGGTGCCGTCCTGCCAGATGCTCCTGGCACGGAAGGTGAACGAGCTGAGCGACGGGTCCTCCTTGGTCGCCTCGATGGTCTGGACCAGGGCGGTGACGTCGATGCCATTGGTCTCGGTGGACTCGATCTGGGTCATGACTGCCTCCTCCGGACAGCGGGGACGGTCGGCGGGGTCGACCAGCTCCATACCCGTCAGGCTAGGAGGCACCCGGAGGCCGGTCATCGGTGCTGCCACCCAGATCTGGGCGTCGCCCCACCTATCTGAGGCCTGGGTCCGCGGCGCGGAGCCGCTACAGCAGGTCGAGCTCGGCGCAGCGGGCCACGGCCTCCGCCCGGGTGCGTGCTCCGAGCTTGGTCAGGATGGTGGAGACATGGTGCTCCACCGTTCGCGGGGAGATGTGCAGCTCTTCGGCGATGGCGGTGTTGCCCTTCCCGGAACCGACCAGCGTCAGCACCTCGAGCTGGCGGTCGGTGAGCTGGGCCGGGTTGGACCGGGTCGACGCCAGCGGGCCTCGCGGGGCGGGCACGCCGATCTCGTGCAGCCGCCGGCAGACCCATCGCTCCAGGGGCCCTGCCCCCACTGACCTGGCCAGGGTGCATGCCTCGAGCAGCGCGTCCGGGGAGCCCTCCAGGGACAGCATCAGGGCCTGGTCGTGAACCCAGCCCGCCGCCTCGAACCGGCGAGCGGCCGTCCGCCAGTCCCCGGTGAGCATGGCAGCGTGGGGCGGCGGTGCTGTGCCGGCGACAGTGGGCGGCACTCCGCACAGGCGCGCCCAGGCCGCGAACCGGCCCCCGAGACCGCCGTGGCGGAGGGGTTCGGCACCGACGATCTGCTGCACCCGCGCGAACCGCTCGACCGGAAGCGGACGTCCGAGCGTCAAGGCGTGCTCCACCTGAAGCTCCAGCACTGGCAGGATCCGCTGCAGCTCGCCGGTCCGGTCGGCGGCCACCACCAGCGCGTCGAGCACGTCGTCCGCGTCCGGGTCTCCACGGCGGACCGCCAGCTCTGCCAGGACCGTCCTGGCCTGCAGGTGGGCTACGGTCTCCTGTGCCGGCCCCGCCGAGTCGAGGACCTGTCTGGCCATGCGCTCGGCGTCTTCCCGACGACCAGCACGCAGCTGCAACCAGGCGCAGATGCCGTCCAGATAACGTGCCAGGGTGTCGATCTGATGCGCTCGTGCCTCGCTGCGGCCGCGCTCAGCATGGCGCAACGCCTCCTGCGGCCTGACCCAGTGCAGGTTGACGAAGGCGAAGCCGGTGCGTGCCAGCAGCATGTGATGGTGCAGGTGCTGGGTGCGGCAGTACGCCATGGCCTGCGACAGCGGCTCCACGTCGTCGGGGTCGACCTGCATCCGCAGTGTCCCCAGCACGACCAGCGTCCGGGCTCGGATCTCCGGCTGTGTCCCGGCGAGGCGGAGTGCCCGCTCCCCCCACCGCATCCCCTCGGTGGTGCGACCGGCGAGGGTCGCGAGCTCGGCGAGCTGGAGCCAGCACCGAGCCCGCTCCAGGTCCGGGGCGTCGCGCCCGAGCATGCGCACTGCGGTGCGGGCGTCTCTCCGGGCCAGTGCGCCGTCCCCGGCCACCCAGTGGACGTGCGCTCGGGTGCCGAGGCATCGCGCCGCGTCCGCCATCTGACCTGCCTCCCGGTAGGCCGCGACAGCACAGCCAACGGCATGCTGGGCCTCGTCCGTGCGTCCCACCAGGTATGCGGCGTCGGCCAGGTCCTCCCAGAGGCGGGCACGGCCCTGCTGGTCCAGGCGGTCCGCGAAGGCAGCGGCACGGCTGAAGTGCGCGAACGCCTCCCGGTGCGACCTGGCGCCCCGCGCCTGTCGAGCGGCCACGAGCGCGTGCTCGGCAACGACATCAAGGTCGCCGGCCGCCTCGGCGTGGTGGACCAGCTCGGCCGGGTCCGCGCCCACCTCCTGGAGCGCGCACAGGACCCGACGATGCAGTACTCGTCGTCGGGAGGGAGGCACGCTCGAGCGGACCGCCGCACGGACCAGCGCGTGACGGAACCGGACGTGAGCGGGGTCGCTCGTCAGCAGGTGCCGACGCTCGGCCTGCGCGGTGGCCGACGCCCACCCCGGTTCGACGAGGTCCAGCAGCCGGGTGGATACCCTCGTGGGCACCACCGAGATCAGTTCGACAGCCTCCCGCGAGGCCCGGTCCAGCCGTGCCACACGCCCGAGCACGGCGTTGGCCACCGACGGCGGCAGCGGTCCGTCCTCGTGGGCGACCATCTCGCTGACGAAGAACGGGTTCCCACCGGCGAGGGCGTAGATGCGCTCGGCCTCCTCACCCGCCATCCGCGCCACCGACGCCACTGACAGGGGCTCGAGCTCCACGTGCACCGAGGTCGTGCGCTGCATCGCGTCGATCGCGGCGTGCAGCTGGTGACCCGGCCCGGTCTCACCGGTGCGGTAGGTCAACAGCAGCAGGAGCGGTAGCTCGCTGGCGCGCCGCCCGAGCACTGTGATGACGTCGAGCGTGGCCTCATCGGCCCAGTGCACATCCTCGAGCACCAGCACAGTAGGTATCCGGCTGCAGCGCAGCTCCTGCAGGAGGAGCGCGTGCAGGTCGCGACGGTCGGTCCCGCTCCGGATGACGTGTGCCAGCGGCTCGGGCAGGTGGTCGGCCACGTCCTGGAACGCCCCCAGCGGGCGAGGGATCGCCAGGTCGTCACACAACCCGACCAGCACGCGGACCGCGGAGTCGAGGTCCCGCGCAAACCGGTCGACCACCGCTGACTTGCCCATTCCCGCCTCGCCGGCTACCAGGGCGACGGACCCATCCCCCCGGGAAGCCCTGGCGAACGCCTCACCTAGGGCCCGGAGGGTGGAGTCTCGCTCATAGAGCTCGTCCATGACTGCAACCTCGGGCAACGGCTCCTGAGGGACACCGCGTGCGCAACGTTGCTCTCACCGTAACAGCCGCCGCGCCCCGGCTCCCGACCACGCTCACCGGACCCTCCCCACCGACGAGCCCGGCACCATTGGGGTGCAGCAGCAGCTCGAGGTAGGTGCGGAGATGGGCGAACGGTGGTTGACGCGGTGTGGTCCTCCGTCGCGCGGGGCGAGGAGGGACGACGCCTCGATCACCATGAAGCCAGCGTCGGCCCGTGACGGCAGGTGTCGACCGTCCTCGATGTCGACCCTCCGCTTGAGCAGTGTGAGCAGCCGCTCTCCAGACGCCGCGCGGGAGCGAGGCCTGCTGTTCGGTGTCGTGCTGCGGCGACTCCGGTGACCGGTACGCGGTCCCGGGTCAGCTCGCGGTGGCCGGTGGCTGGGTCGGCGAGGGAGAGGGGCGACGCGTGGTCGTAGTCCTGCTTGGCGTGGTGGCTCAGCCTTCGGGTTCGCCGAAGCGGTCCTGCAGTTCGGCACGGGTCCAGGTCCGTGCGTAGTCGCTCTGGTCCGCGCCGACGATCTCAAGGTCGATCTGGTCGACCTCGTCGCCGATGGACCGCCAGATGATCTCCGCTGCCTCCTCGCCGTGCGTCTCGTCCACGTGCTCCTCGAGGAGCTCCAGGTCGGCGTCGACATCACCGGTCGCTGCGTCGTGGTCGAGGTCATGGTTGAGGGAGGTGACCTCGTAACCGGCGTCCTCGAGATCGGAGCCCGTCGCGACCAGGTCGCCCAGAGCGCACGCGGAGACGGCCGCGACGGCTGCTGCGGTGGTGAGAGCCGTGCGGAGACGGCGCGTCGGAGCACGGGTGTGAGCTTCGGGGGTCTCGACAACACGGCCCTCGGTCTGTCGGCATGCAGGTCGCATGAGCACTCTCCTTCCGACCGGTCGGCGACCGGAAGGTCCGGTCACCGGCCCCCTCTCGCCACGCTAGGGGTTGGGACTGACGCTGCAACCGGAGACACGGGCGGGCGTCCTGCCCGCGTGCACGCAGACAGCCGCGTGTGCCCCGCCCGGTGTGCCCTGGCGGCCCTCGCCCGTGTGGTCAGCGTCGTGCAGCACCTCTCCGGACGTGTGGTCTGGGGGTCTGCCGTGCCGGTGCAGTGCGGAGATGCAAGCATTGCCCGATGCCATCCGCGGAACCCGTCCTGCGGCTGCGGCGTGCGGTGCTCACGGCACTCGTCGGCGGAGTGCTCGGTGCTCTTGTCCTGGGCCTGGGCACAGGTCAGCTCCTCGCATCGTTCGCGGACGATGCCTCCGGAAGGTTGTACGCCTTGGCCGGGGCGACGCTGGCTGGGGGTGCGGGGACCTTCCTCGGCGGAGCGGCCGCGCTCGTCATCGCCTTCCGCGACGAGGCCGCGCGTCCTCGTGTGGTGACTGGCCTGACGACAGTAGTGCTCGGGCCGATCCTGGCCGTCGTGCTGGCCATGATGGGTGCACACGTGGTGCAGGCAGTGGTCGGGCCGCCGGTCCTGCCGCTGGGCGTCGCGCTCGTCCTGAGCACGGTGGCCGGGCGTGGGCTGGCGTTCAGGCTCGAGTAGGCAGTCCGGTGCCGGATGAGGCCTGGCCCTACCCTCGGACACCTCCTGGCATACGCCGGGCTGCGAGGGCGACAGCCGGCGGAGGGCACCGGGCCCTGGGTCGTCGTGATGGCGCGGTTGCGAGCAGGCTGAGACGTGTGACGCTGGAAGCGTAGGCAGATGGGGGCCACGGGCCACGCCCGGCGATGGGGGGCGGTCCATCCACGTGGCTTCACTGGGTGTCCGAATCGACCAACCGTGAAGGAGCGTCCGTGAGGTACGCCGCAGTGGTCGCAGCGCTTGCCATCGGGGTGAGCGGCTGCTCTTCCGCAGACCAGGAGTCCGACGACCAGGTAACCCCGGATGAGGCGACACAACAGCAACAACAAGACGGCGAGACTGCGGAGCAGGGCACCGCGACGAGCGATGTGGAGGTCACCACTGAGGCGGCTCCCGATGACGGTGAGGGTGCAGCGGAGACAGGGGAGCCCGGCCGGGGTCAGGCTGCCCCAGGGACGCCCTCGCCCGAGTGGGCAGGCGCCCCCGAGGATGAGATCGGGCAGCCCGTGGCGGTCGACCCCATCGTCGTCGAGGGTGACGACGCGGTCGTAGCCATCACGGACATCACCGCATACAGCACGGGGCTGCAGGTGCAGGTGGCTGTGCGCACCAACCCGAACGAGGCCGAGGAGGGATCGGCACAACCGGATGACCCGATGGGCGAGATGGGCCGTCCTTCTCCGCAACCCGACTCCGAGGACGACCTCCCTGAAGAGCTGCTGCGCATCGACGTGGCGTACCCGGACGGCCAGGTCGCCAGTTCGGCTCAGCAGCCGGAGCCCGAGGGTCCGGTGCTGGCGTTCGAGTCCAGCCAGAGCACGCTCACCTCATGGGACTACGAATTCTGGCTCTGGCCACTCCCGGAGTCCGGGGAGGGCGATCTCCAGGTCACGCTCGCATGGCCGGCACGCGGGATCGACGTCACCGAGCCACTGGATGCCGAAAGGATCGATGCCGCAGCACAGGAGGTCACAACCCTGTGGAGCGAGTGAGGTGACCAGATACCTCACTCAGGACGCCGGGTCGGTACGAGTAAGGGACTCCCAGTGGAGTCCTTCAGTGGTGTCGACATCGAGGGTGGATCGGAGCCCCACAACGACTTCTTCGGCCAGTGACGACCCTGAGGTCTGCGTGCGCGATGAGCTGGCCAGGCTCGGCCGACCGTTCAGGTCGGGCTGGGTCGAACGTCCCGGCGAGCCTGTCGCAGCAGGACGCCTATGCCTTTGAGCGTCGCTGGGACTCGGCCGTCAACCACCGTTGCGTGCGTCAACACTGCGGCCGATGTCGGTGGCGATCTCCTCGACCAACCCCTCGAGGTCCCCGGTGTCGGCGAGGGCGAAGGTGTCGTAGCGCAGCCGCAGCAGCACCCCGTCCTCGGCCTGACTCACCGTCAGCTCGAGCGGGAGCTTCTCGCCCTTCGTCGTCAGCTGGGTCCCGGCGCGGGTCAGGATCGCGTGACCGGGCAGCTGCTCACGGACCGTGAACCCGCGTTCGCGGGCGTCAGCGACTGCGTGGTCGAGCAGGACCTTCCCTCGCACGCGACGCTCCGCGGTCTTCCATCCGTCCATGACGGACCTCCTCCATGTCGGGTCGACCCCACATCTGGCGGGGTCGTTCAGTCAGGCATCGGTTCACTGTCATCGGGTAGCGGCGTCCTGCCGCGCACCAGGATGAGGCCGGCCACGGCCAGGGTGGCGGCGTGTAGCGGCCAGTCCAGGGCTACCCGGCTGATGGCCAGCCAGCTCACCTCACCGGTCAGGTACAGCGGTACCTGTACGGCGAGGCGGATGAGCATGGGCGCCAGGAGGACCAGGGTGAGACGGTCAGCCAGCCTGAGCATCGCGGGGTTGCTGCGCCAGCCGGTGATGTCGTCCAGGACCGCGCCGATCACGAACCCGGCGGCAGGCCAGCGGACCAGCAGAGAGATGCCCAGCAGGAGCGCCCAGCCGCCGCTGCGCAACAGCCCGGGCAGGAAGGCGCCTTCAGCCTCGCCGGTGATCGAGACGAACACCACGGCGACGACGATGCCGATCAGCCCCTGCCGGACGAAGGTCGTCTCCGAGCGCTGCAGCAACCGCATCCCGTAGGCGAGAACAGCCGTGACCAGGGCGGCCAGCACCGCGGTCCAGGTCTCGTCGGTCGTGACGTAGACGAGGGCGAACACCACGAGCGGAAGCGCGGTCTCCACGGACCCACGCAGCCCACCAAGGCGGTGCGCCAGCTCGGCTCGGACCTTACCCTCGACGGTCTGCACCATATGCGCCTGCGCCCCTCCTCCAGGTTCCCGCCATGGCCTTGTACCCATGCCACCGTCGCACGGCACGATCCCTCACGTCGAACGGGCCCCGCCGTGCCCGACGACGGACAATCCGACCAACGCCCGAGCCGTGCACCACCAGGTTGAGAATCTGTCCCGTCGTGCATGGGCAGGTGGTGCCGTTGTTGTGCGATGCGGACCCAGCTCAGTTGCAGCGGTCCACGCGCCCTGCCCTAGCGTGAGTCCGTATGCGGACGCCTATCCAGACCGGCCATGGATTGACTGGGCATGGGGCGCGTGCACCGGGGCTCTCGGTCAGCTGGCCGCGGCCGGGTCTACGGAGGGTGCACCGCCTGGTGGCGCCTGCCGTGATCGCGGCGCTGAGCGTTGCGGCGTGCTCCCCGACCTCGGACGATGACCCCTCGGGAGAGGTCCCGATCACCTCGAGCCCGTCCTCGACGACGGCATCGGCGGTGCCGGACGCGACGGTTGCGCCCCCGCCCAGTCCCGACCAGGCCCAGCCCGACCAGTGGCCGCGCTTGGCCGAGGCCTCCCCGGCCAGTGTCCCCGGCCTGGGCCTGCACACCGTCACTGACTGGGAGGACCGGATCTACCTGTCGGCCCCGCAGCTGGAGGACCACCCGGTCTTCAACGAGAACCTGCGCCGGTGGGCCGACGAGCGCGTCGAGGAACACCGGCAGATGCTTGCCGACCGGGGCGAGGTGGCGGGGCGGCCCTCGCTGAGCGGGCGGCTGACGATCATCGGCGCGTCGGAGGAGGTGATCGGGTTTGGTCTCGAGACGTTGGTGAACGACGGTCAGGAGGCTCACCGGTCCCGGGAGACAGCGTGGTTCGACCCCCGTGAGGAGAAGGTGCTGTCCTGGGCGGACCTCATCGCCGCCGAGCACCGGGAGGGACTGACCGAGGCGGTCCTGTCCCGGCTCGAGGAGCCGTTGACCGGCTTCGACCCGGACGCCGCCCAGGAGCTCCTGGAGCAGGGAGCGGCCCTGCTCGGTTTCACCGAGAGCGGCGAGCTGCTCGTGGGCTTCGAGGAGGGTGCCGTAGCCCCGTCATACCAGGGCGCACCTGCGGTGACCTTCCCCCAGGCACACGACGACGGCTGGCTGACCGACCTCGGCCAGGCAGCACGAGAGGCCACGCTGGTGCCACTGGTCGGCCAGGTCCCCACCCTGGAACCAACGCCGAGCCCCACCTCCACCTCCGAGCCCGAGCCGACACCGACGCCCACGTCAGAGCCCCAGCCGACACCAGAGCCCACCTCCGAACCGAGTCCGACGCCAAGTCCGACGTCGGAGCCGGACCCGACGCCGGATCCTGTGCCGAGCCCGTCCTCGGGTGAGAGAGGCACCTGGGTGGTCTCGGCAGCGGCCGGCGCGAACATCCGCACCGGCCCGGGTACGGACTACCCGGTGGTCGGCGGGGCTGCCGAGGGCACGACGATCACCGGCACGATGAGCCGGGGTTGGGTCTACCTGGACGACGGGACCGGCTGGATCAGCGGCGCGACTCTGACGGACCCGCAGTCCCCGACCTCCACTCCTGACCCGGAGCCGACTGCACCTCCGGGGCAGGGGGTGAACTGCGCGGTGGACGACTGTGTCGCGCTCACCTTCGACGACGGCCCCGAACCGGGCCCGACCGAGCGGGTCCTGAACACCCTCGCGGCCTACAGCGTGCCGGCCACCTTCTTCGTCATCGGAAGCAACGTCAACACCTACCCCGACCTGGCCGCCCGGATCACCGCCGAGGGACACCAGATCGGCAACCACACCATGACCCATCCCTCGTTGCCCGGTCTGGAGCAGGCCGCTATCCGGGATGAGCTGGCCGACGCGAACGCGGCGATCTCCGCAGCCACCGGCATCCAGCCGTGGGCGATGCGTCCGCCCTACGGCGCGACGAACGCCACGGTCCGCTCGATCGCCGCCGACCGTGGCCTGACCCAGGTGCTGTGGGACGTGGACACCCGCGACTGGGAGCACAAGAACCCGGCGACGACCCTGGCCACGGTCCAATCACAGACCACCTCCGGCGCGATCATCCTGATGCACGACGTCCACCCCACCACCGCCGACGCGGTGCCCGCGGTCATCGAGTGGCTCCACGGTCAGGGCTACGTGCTCGTCACCATCGACCAGCTCTTCGCCACCCCCTAGGGTCGATCCCTACTTCTCGGTGGCGTCGTTGGAGTAGTCCGCGAGTCCCTGGCCGATGTCGCACCTCTGCGCCGGTCAAGGGTGGCTTTCACCGGGCCGAGCGACTACGCTGAGAGTTTTCTCGGCACCTGCCCCGGACCCCGGCACGCGGTCGATCCACCACACCGCCCAGGGGGTCCCCGTGAGGCACGTGACTACAGCAGGCTCGACGCGAGCGGCCCGGTCCGCCGACGATCCGACGGACCCATCCGCATGAGCGCTCAGCCCGCACCCGAGGCCACCCTGTGGGAGTGGCAGCGCCGAGGACTGTGCCGGCTCACCGGGCCGGAGGTCTTCTTCCACCCCGAGGCCGAACGAGGTCCTGCCCGCCGGTGGCGCGAGGCCCGAGCCCTCGCGATCTGCCGCCGGTGCCCCGTCCTGGAGGAGTGCCGCGAGCACGCCTTGCGCGTCAACGAGCCATACGGCACCTGGGGCGGCATGACCGAGAAGGACCGCAAGACCATCCGTGCTGACAACGCGGACGCTCTTCTCCTCGGCAGGGACGCCGGGTAGCGGGGCTGCCCGAAGGCGGCGACCGCCACGTCCGTCGAGCCGCCGACAGCCGTGGTCGCGCCGAGCTCCTTGACGGGCTTCTCCGCCTCCTCGAGGTCGTCGACCATGACGCCGATGTGCATCTGCTGCGGCGTGCATTGGTGCGGTCAGACAACCGGGCCGGCAGGTGGACGCGGGCAGGAGGGCGACGGTGGGCACGGCGAGCACATCGCGATGGACCCGTTCGAGCTCTGTCGCGCGGTCAGCGGGCGCGCACCGGCCGCCGGGCTGCTCGCGACCCAGGTGCCGTTCTGAGCCCACAGGGACGCGAGCGCACCCGCGTCACCTGACGTGCCGACGGCCTACGACTTGCCGGCGGTGAAGCCGCCGTCGACCATCAGCGTGGTGCCGGTGATGAAGCTGGCCTCGTCGCTGGCGAGGAACAGGAACGCGTTGGCCACCTCCTCGGCACGGCCGAGCCGCCCGATCGGGTGCATGCTGATGAGCCCCTGCAGCATCTCGTCGTCCAGCGCCGCGAGCAGCGGGGTGTCGATGTAGCCGGGGCCGATGGCGTTGACCCGCACCCCCTTGGGTGCCGCCTCGATGCCCAGGGCACGGGTCAGGTTGACCACCCCGCCCTTGGCTGCGCTGTAGGCAGCGGTCTGCGACTGGCCGACCATGCCGAGGATCGAGGCACAGTTGACGATGCTGCCGCTGCCCTGGGCATACATGACGCGCAGCGCAGCCCGGGCCACCCTGAAGACACCGGTCAGGTTGACGTCGACGACCCGGAGGAAGTCCTCGTCGGACACCTGGTCGGACGGGCCGATCCCGCCGATGCCGGCGTTGGCGAAGACGGCGTCCACGCTGCCCAGCTCCTCGACCGTCGTGGTGAACAGGCGGTCCACCTGAGCGGTGTCGGTGACGTCGCACGGCGTGAACAGACAGCGCCCCCCGTGCGTGCCGTCCAGCTCCGCGGCGCGCTCGGCCCCCGCGCTGTCCGGGAGGTCGGAGATGACGACGTGGGCGCCCTCCTCCAGGCAGCGCACGACGCTGGCCAGGCCGATGCCGCTGGCGCCTCCGGTGACGATGACGTTCTTGCCCTTCACTCGCATAGGACTTCTCCTTCTCGGGCCCTGTCGGGCGGACAACATGCACAGCAGTGCACACCTCAGTCTAGTCAGGCTGGCCGGCGCCCATCCCGGAATCCGGGCTGCTCGGGGAGGCGCTGGCCCTGGGTGGCCGAGAGGCAGACACTGACCGTATGACGACACCCCAGCCCGCCGCCGTCGAGGACGCGGACTCCCTCCTGCCCGGGTCGATCGAGCAGTACCTCGCGGTCCGGGTGCCGGTCTGTGCACCGGATGCGCGAGCGGGGGACGTGCGCCTGGCCCTGCACGGCCACCACTACGAGAGCGTGGCCGACGTGGCTGTCTGCGTCGGGACGCGGCTGGTCGGTCTCGTCCCGGCCGAACGGCTGCTCTCCGCCGCCGACGACTGCCCGGCCTCGGAGCTCATGGATGCCGACCCGCCGGTGGTCGCCCCTGGGCTGCCCCAGGAGGAGGCGGCGTGGAAGGCCGTGCACCAGGGCGAGTCGAGCCTGGCGGTCGTGGGCCAGGACGGCACGTTCCGGGGCCTGGTCCCGCCGGCGCGGCTGCTGGGGGTGCTGCTGGCGGAGCACGACGAGGACGTCTTCCGCCTGGCCGGGGTGATCTCCTCGCAGGCCACGGCCCGGCACGCGAGCGAGGCGCCGCTGGGTGAGCGGATCCGCCTGCGTGCCCCGTGGCTCGTCGTCGGCCTGCTGGGGTCTGGTCTCGCCGCGCTGCTCATGGACCGCTTCGAGACCCAGCTGGCGGCGGACGTGCGCCTGGCCTTCTTCATCCCGGGGGTGGTCTACATGGCCGACGCCATCGGCACCCAGACGGTGGCGCTGGCCATCCGCGGCCAGTCGGTGGGCATCACCATCCGCAGCATGTTCCGCCTCGAGCTGTTCACCGGGCTCGCCCTCGGCGTGCTGGTCGCGCTGGTCTCCCTGCCCGCGGTCTGGTGGGCGATGGGCTCCTTCGACCTCGCCCTGGCGGTGTCCATCGCCCTGATGGCCGCGTGTGCGGTGGCCACCGTGGTGGCGATGGCGCTGCCGTGGCTGATGACGCGCGCCGGGCGCGACCCCGCCTACGGCAGCGGCCCGCTGGCCACCGTGCTGCAGGACCTGCTCTCCCTCCTCATCTACTTCGTGGTCGCGGCCCTGCTGCTCGGGGGCGCGTGATGGCGGCCGGCGCGGTCCTGACGGCCCGGGGCCTGGCGGCCGGGCACGGCGCACGGGTGCTCTTCGCCGGTCTCGACCTCGTGGTCGGTCCCGGTGACGTCGTGGGGCTCGTCGGCGCCAACGGCTCGGGCAAGTCCACCCTGCTGCGCATCCTGGCCGGACAGCTGTCCTCGGAGGAGGGCAGTGTCTGGCTCGACCCGCCGACCGCGACCGTGGGCCTGCTGGTGCAGGAGCCCGAGCGCCGGGCCGGCGAGTCGGTGGAGGCCTACCTGGCCCGGTCCACAGGTGTCGCGGAGGCCGACGCCGCGGTGGCCTCCGGGGCCCAGGGCCTGGCGGACGGGGCCGCGGGAGCCGACGAGGCCTACTCCGCCGCGCTGGAGCGCTGGCTGTCCCTGGGCGGGGCCGACCTCGACGAGCGCCGCGCCGAGGTGCTGGCCGAGGTCGGTCCCGACGTCGACCCGCAGGCTCCGATGGTGACCCTGTCCGGGGGGCAGGCGGCACGGGCCGGGCTCGCCGCGCTCCTGCTGTCCCGGCACGACGTCGTGCTGCTGGACGAGCCCACCAACGACCTCGACCTCGACGGCCTCGACCTGCTGGAGCGGTATGTCGCCGGTCTGCGCTCCCCGGTCGTCATCGTCAGCCACGACCGCGAGTTCCTCGCGCGCACCGTCACCACGGTGGTCGAGCTCGACCTCGCCCAGCGCCGGGTCGCGGTCTACTCCGGCGGCTACGACCGCTACCTCGACGAGCGCGAGGTGGCGCGGCGGCACGCCCGCGAGGCCTACGACACGTATGCCGAGACCCGCTCGTCGCTGGAACAGCGGGCCCGCACCCAGCGGGCCTGGATGACGGTCGGCGTGCGCAACGCCCGCCGCAAGGCCACCGACAACGACAAGGTCACCCGCAACTTCCGGGTCGACTCCAGCGAGAAGCAGGCCGCCAAGGCACGGCAGACCGAGCGGATGATCGAGCGCCTCGACGTCGTGGATGAGCCGCGCAAGGAGTGGGAGCTGCGCATGAGCATCGCGAGCGCCCCCCGCTCCGGATCGGTCGTGGCGACGCTGAGCGGTGCCGTCGTGCAGCGCGGCGACTTCACGCTCGGCCCGGTGGACGCGCAGGTCGACTGGGCCGACCGGGTCGTCGTCACGGGCGCCAACGGCTCCGGCAAGACCACCCTCATCGGCAGCCTGCTGGGCACGGTGCCGCTCCACGAGGGGCGGGCCGGCCTGGGTGCGGGGGTGCGTGTCGGTGAGGTCGACCAGGCCAGGGGTCTCTTCCTCGGCCCGCTGCCCCTGGTGCGGGCCTTCGGCGACGCGGTGCCCGACCTCGCCGACGCCGACGTGCGCACGCTGCTCGCGAAGTTCGGTCTCGGCGGTGACCGGGCCACGCGTCCCGCCGCGTCGCTGTCGCCCGGGGAGCGCACCCGCGCCGCGCTGGCCCTGCTGCAGGCCCGCGAGACCAACCTGCTGGTGCTCGACGAGCCGACCAACCACCTCGACCTGCCGGCCATCGAGCAGCTGGAGCAGGCACTGGACTGCTTCGGCGGCACGGTGCTGCTGGTGACCCACGACCGCCGGATGCTGCAGGGCGTGCGCAGCACCCGGCGCTGGCATCTGAGCAGCGGCCGCCTGCACGAGGAGTGAGCGCCCTCTCACAGTTCCTACCGTTGACGTGCTGATTGCTACAGTACGGCGCATGTTCGGGCCCACGTCGACGACTCAGCGCGCCGCGCGAGCCCGGAAGACCTGACGTATGGCGCTGCTGTGGACGCTGCTCGTCGTCGCGGTCGCCGTGGCGGTGGCGCCCGCGTGCACGCGCTACCTGGGCCGGGACGCGGGCTATCCGCTGGGCGTGATCTACCTCGTGGCCACCGCGGTGTTCCTGCCCGCCGCCGCTGCCGTCCTCCGTGGGGAGCCGGTCACCTACTCCGCCGCGTGGGTGCCCGACCTGGGGGTGAACTTCGCCCTGCAGGCCGACGGCATCGGGGTCGTCTTCACCATGATCGCCCTGGTCATCGGCGCGGTCGTCTTCTTCTACTCGGCGCGCTACCTGCACGACGGGCGTCACCTCAGCTTCTACCTGGTCATGGCGGCCTTCACGCTGTCCATGGTCGGCCTGGTGCTCGCGGACGACCTGATCCTGCTCTTCATGGCGTGGGAGCTGACGTCGCTCGCCTCGTTCCTGCTCATCGCCCGCTCCGGCTACGGCGGCGAGCTGGCCTCGCTGCGCACGATGATCATCACCTTCGTCGGTGGCCTCACGATGCTGGCAGCCGCCGTGGCGATGATCGCCCGCACCGGCACGACCTCGGTCACCGAGGTCCTGGCCCACCCCGTCTGGGACGAGGACCCCACCTTCACGACCGTCATGGCGGTGCTGGTGCTGCTGGCCGCGTTCACCAAGTCGGCGCAGTTCCCCTTCCACGTGTGGCTGCCCGACGCCATGGCCGCGGCCACGCCGGTGAGCGCCTACCTGCACGCCGCCGCCGTGGTGAAGGCCGGCATCTTCCTGCTCATGCGCTTCACGCCGGCCTTCCACGAGACGCCGGTCTGGAACTACACGCTCATCTTCACCGGCCTGTTCACGTGCGCCATGGCCGGCTGGTTCGCGCTGCAGAAGACCGACCTCAAGAAGCTCATGGCCTACTCCACGGTCAGCCAGCTCGGCCTCATCGTGGCCACCATCGGCGTCGGCACCGGATACGCGCTCGCTGCGGCCACACTGCACGTCATCGCGCACGCGCTCTTCAAGTCGGGCCTGTTCATGATGGTCGGTGTCATCGACCACGCCGCCCACACGCGTGACATGCGGCGCCTGCCCGCCCTGCGCAAGCAGATGCCGTGGTCCTTCGCCACCGTCGTCATCGGCTGTGCCTCGATGGCGGGCATCCCACCCCTGCTCGGGTTCGTCTCCAAGGAGTCCGTCTTCACGGCGATGCGCGAGGCCCCCGGCCCGGAGTGGGTCGGCTGGGTCGCGCTCTTCGGCGCCGTGGGCGCCTCGGTGCTGACGTTCTCCTACTGCGCCAAGATCGTCTTCGGCGCGTTCGTCGACGGGGACCGCGACGACCTGGTGGTCCACGAGGCGCAGCCGTCACTGCTCCTGCCCGCGGCGCTGCCGATCCTCGTCGGTGTCCCCCTCGCTTTGGTCGCCGGGGTCTTCGACAACCCTGTGGGGTATGCCGTGCAGGCCGCCCTGCCGGACAGCGACCACGAGCCGCACTTCGTGCTCTGGCACGGGCTGGTGCTCGAGCTGTGGCTGTCGCTGGCGATCATCGCGATCGGCGTGGTCCTCATCATGAACCGCGCCAGGCTGCGGCCCTGGGCCGAGCACGACACCCTCAACGTCGACGGCGCCTGGGTGATGACGCGGATGGTGCGGGCCTTCAGCACCCTGGGCCGGGTGCTGGTGCGCACGGTCCGGGCCGACCACCCGACCCGGCACGTCGCCCCCCAGTTCGTCATGCTCAGCCTGGTCGCCCTGGCGGGCCTGCCCGCCGTGATGGCCACCGTCGGCCTGGCTCCGCTCACCCCCGACCTGGGCCGGCCGATCGACCTCATGATGCTGGTGGTCATCGTGGGCGGCGTGGTCGGCATGGTCACGGCCGACTCCCGGCTGGCCGCGACCGTCAGCCTCTCGGCCGTCGGCGTCGCCGTCACCGTGCAGATCTTCTCCCTCGGGGCACCCGACGTCGGCCTGACCCAGCTGCTGGTCGAGGCGCTCACCATCCTGATGATCATGCTCGTGCTGCAGAAGCTGCCGCTGCGCTTCGGGCGGGCCCCGCGCTACGGCCAGTCCGCCGCCGCGGGGCTCGCGATCGTCACCGGTGTGGCAGCCGGCCTGCTGACCTGGGGGCTCACCGGCCGGCGCGAGCGCACCCCGGTCGCGCAGTACTACCTCAACGAGGGCCCGGCCGAGACCGGTGGCGACAACATCGTCAACACGATCCTGGTGGAGTTCCGCGCCCTGGACACCCTCGGCGAGCTCGCCGTGCTCGGCATGGCCGGCGTTGCCATCATCGCCGTGCTCTCCACCATCCGGGACGCCGACGTCGACCCGCCCCCGGAGGACGACCGCAGCTACGTGCCCGCGCCCGAGGTGCCGCTGCGCGAGCCCGGCTCCACCGCATACCGCGCGATCACCGAGTCGTGGAGCAACGCCGTGCCGCTGCAGCTGCTCGTGCGCACCGTCACCCCGCTGCTGGCCCTCATCTCCGCGATCCTCTTCCTGCGCGGGCACAACGCCCCCGGCGGTGGCTTCATCGCCGCGCTCGTCGGCTCGGCCATCGTGGCCCTGGTCTACCTGTCCGCGGCCAAGGACCACGCCGTCGGGCCCCCGCGCCTGCCCGTCTACCTCATCGCCGGGGGCGTGCTCACGGCGATCGGGGCCGGGCTCTACGGCCTGGCGTTCCTGGGCTCCTTCCTGGAGCCGCAGAGCGGCTACATCCTCGGCTACGGCGTGGGCACCGCGCTCATCTTCGACGTCGGGGTCTACCTCGCCGTGCTGGGGCTGGTCATCTGTGCGTTCAACCTGCTCGGCGCCGCACAGGACAGCAAGGAGCACACCCGGGAGCGCGCGGACCAGCAGGTGGAGGGCGAGCTGCCCGGGCCGATGGACACCGTGCGCGGCGAGCGCCCGGGGCGCAGGACCACATTCCTGGCCTCCGACACCCCACCCCTCAGAGGAGGCGGACGCCGATGACCTGGGTCATCCCGATCACCATCGGCGTGCTCGTCGCCGGCGCCGTCTACCTCATGCTGCAGCGCGGCATGGTGCGCATCATCTTCGGCCTGGCGCTGCTGGCGCACGCCGCGAACCTCATCCTGCTCAGCGCCGGGGTGAGCGCCTGGCGCGGCGAGCCTCTGGGTGACCGCCTCGACCTCGAGACGGCCGCGGACCCGCTCCCCCAGGCGTTCGTGCTCACCGCCATCGTCATCGCCTTCGCGATCACCGTCTTCATGCTGGCGCTCGCCGTCATCGGCCACAACGACGACACCAAGCGCATGCCCGAGACCGGGGAGTTCCACGACCGATGACCGCTCCCCTCCTCCCGCTCCTGGCGGTCCTGCCGCTGACCGTCGCCGCCGTCGCGGTGCTGGTGCGCGGCGTCGTCGTGCAGCGGGTCCTGCTCATCGGCACCCCCGCGCTGGTGACGGTGGCCGGCGTGCTGCTGCTGGTCGAGCACCAGAGCACCCCCGTGATCGCGCACAACGTGGGTGCCTTCCCGGCCGGTGTCTCGATCCCGTTCGTCTCGGACACCTTCTCCGCCCTGATGATCACGGTGACCTCGTTCACGACGATGGTCACGGCCGTCTACCTCACCCTGACCGGGGAGGACCGTCTCCGGTTCGTGCCCGCACTCGCCCTGATGATGAGCGGGGGCGTCAACGGCGCCTTCCTGACCGGCGACCTCTTCAACCTCTTCGTGTTCATCGAGGTCATGCTGCTGCCGTCCTACGCGCTCATCGCGGTCACCGGCACCTGGCGGCGGCTGGGCATCGGCCGCCTCTTCGTGGTCGTCAACCTGACGACCAGCACCATCCTGCTGCTGGGGGTCGGCCTGGTCTACGCGACGGCCGGCACGGTCAACCTGGCCGAGCTGGTGGGCGTGGCCGGCGAGGACCCGCGGGTGTCCCTGGCCATCTCCGTGGTGCTCCTGGCCCTCGGCGTCAAGGCCGGTGTGGTGCCGGTGCACGGGTGGCTCACCCGGTCCTACCCCGCCACCTCCTCCGCCGTGATGGCGCTGTTCTCCGCGGTCCACAGCAAGGTCGCGCTCTACGCGATCTACCGCATCTACTCCACGACGCACGACGGCGAGGCCGCCTGGGCCCCGGTGCTGGCGGTCGTCGTGGGCGTCACCATCATGGTCGGTGCCTACAGCACCTTCGGCGAGCACATCATGCGACGGGCGCTGGCCTGGCAGATGGTCAGCGGCGTCGGGCACATCCTGCTCGGGCTGGCCCTGTTCACCGAGCTCGGGCTGGCGGCCGGCATCTTCTACATGATCCACCACATCATCACGATGGGAGCCCTCATCCTCACCTCGGGCGCCATCGAGCAGACCTACGGCAGCGGCCGCTACGAACGGCTGGCCGGGCTCGCCCGGCGCGACCCGTGGGTGGCCGCGGCCTACGCACTGGCCCTGCTGTCGATCGTCGGCCTGCCGCCCTCCTCGGGCTTCTTCGGCAAGGTCGGGCTGATGCAGGCCTCCGCCTCCGCCGGTGCCTGGCAGGCGTGGACCTTCATCACGATCATCAGCGTGGCCGCCCTGGGCAGCCTCATCGCCCTGCAGAAGCTCTGGTCCGGCGTCTTCTGGGGGCCCCAGATGGAGAACTACCGACCCGACAGCCCGCGCACGGGCCGCGGCCGGCGGGTGCCCCTGCCCAAGGACGTCAGGATCGGCTGGGTGATCGCCGCACCCGGTGCGGTGCTCGTGGTGGCCCAGCTGGCGATGTTCCTCCTCGCCGGGTGGCTCATCCCGCTCGCCCTGCGCGCCTCGGCCAACCTGACCGAGCTGACGCCCTACGCCGAGGCGGTGCTCGGATGATCCACCCCTGGCACGGGCTGCGCTACGGCCTCTTCATCACCAAGGAGGTGCTCACCGGCTCCTTCGACGTCGCACGGGACATCCTGACCCCCCGCAAGGGCGCGACCCCGATGATCGTGGAGTTCCCGATGGCGTGCACCACCGACGCGGAGATCACGCTCATGGCCTCCTCCATCACGATCACCCCCGGCACCCTCACCCTGGGCATCACCCCGGCCAACGGCAGCTCCCCGGCCACCCTCTTCGTGCACTCGATGTACAACCGCACCCGCGAGGACGTCCTGACCGGGCTGCGCGACATGGAGAGGCGCCTGCTGCGCGCCACCCGCGGGGGGGATGCCTCATGATCGCCATCGCCTGGGTCGGCGTCGGCATCCTCTCCCTCGCGGCCGTCGTGGGCCTCGTCCGGCTCGTCACGGCCCCGGACGAGGCCAGCATGGCCGCGGTCGCCGACCTGGTCTACTTCTGCGCCGTGGGCATCTTCCTGCTGGTCGCGTGGGTCTTCGGGCTGTCGGTCATCTTCGACGTGGCGGCGATCGCGTCGCTGCTGGGCATCCTGGCCACCATCGCCCTGGCCCGCATCCTCACCAGGGGGCGACGCTGATGGACCTGCTCATCACGGTCGTGGTCGGGGTGCTGACCATCGGCGGCGCGGGGCTCGTGCTCCTGAGCGCCGTGGCGATGCTGCGGGTGGACGACGCCCTGAGCCGGGTCAACGTGCTCAGCCCGGCGACCGGGCTCGGCCTGCCGATGATCGTGACGGGCGTGTTCGTCAAGGACGTCCAGCTCACCGGCTTCGACCTCTACGACCTGGTCAAGGTGCTGATCGCCATCACCGGATTCATCATCGTCTCCTCGGTCGCCAGCAACACGCTGGGCCGCTCGGCCTACCGGTCCGGAGCCCGGATCGACCCGGACACCTCCCCCAACGAGCTCGCCGACCCGCCCAGGTCGTGAGCGCCGGAGGGACCTGACCGAGGGCAGGTTCCCGGGCCGGGTAGGGCGCGATGATGTGGCCCCGGTCAGGGCTCGGCGTGCAGGGCCGCCATCTCGGCCTCCATGACGACCTCCTCGTCGGCGTCGAGGCGCACGTGGGCCAGCAGCGCGACCAGCACCCGCAGCGCCGAGGTGGCACGCTCCCCCCACGAGGAGAGATAGCTGAACTGCCACCACCACAGGGCCTCGGTGCTCGCTCCGGACTCGAAGTGCCGCAGACCGTGCGAGAGGTCGGAGGCGATCGTCACGACGTCGTTGGACAGGCTGCCGCTCACGACGTGGCCGAGCAGCACCGGGTCGGGCACCTCGGCATACTCGTCGAGACCGGCCAGCAGGGTCGCCAGCCCGTCGTGCAGCAGGTCGAGGTCGGGGTCCGGGCCGTGGTCCGGCTCGAAGCGCTCGGCCGGCACCACGTCGACCATGGCGCCGAGGCGCGCCCCGGCCAGCTGCACCTGGGACAGCGCCAGCAGCAGCAGCGGCAGCACCGCCTGGGGGGCCTGGCCGGTGGACACCTCACGCACCGCCAGCAGGTAGGTGCGTGCCTGCTCGGCCGTCTCGTCGGCGAGCCCGGACAGCTCGTGGCGCAGCGCCTTCTCCGCGCTCTCGTCGGTGTCATCCATGATGTGCCCGTGCCTTCCCGGCCCTGGTTCAGGCCTCGATCAGCCGGCGCCCTTCGAAGGCGCGGCCCAGCGTCACCTCGTCAGCGTATTCAAGATCGCCGCCCACCGGCAGCCCCGAGGCCAGGCGGCTGATCCGCACGCCCATGGTGCGCAGCAGGCGCGCGAGATAGGTCGCGGTGGCCTCGCCCTCGAGGTTGGGGTCGGTCGCGATGATGACCTCGGTGACGTCGCCGTCGGCCAGCCTGGTGACGAGCTCCTTCACCCGCAGGTCCTCGGGGCCCACCCCGCCGATCGGGTTGATGGCCCCGCCGAGCACGTGGTAGCGCCCACGGAACTCCCGGGTGCGCTCGATCGCGACGACGTCCTGCGACTGCTCGACGACGCAGATGAGCGCCGGGTCGCGACGGGGGTCCAGGCAGATGCGGCACTGCGTCGCCTCGGCGACGTTGCCGCAGGTCTGGCAGAACTGCACCCGCTCCTTGATCTGCTGCAGGGCCTCGGCGAGCCGGGTGACGTCCTCCGGGTCGGCGGACAGCAGGTGGAAGGCGATGCGCTGGGCGCTCTTGGGACCGACCCCGGGCAACCGCCCCAGCTCGTCGATCAGGTCCTGGACCACACCTTCGTACACACCCACGACTGTATGCGGCGGGGTCGCCGTTCGGCGAACGCCACCCCGCCGGGGCCGGGCCGGTCTCTCACAGCGGCGTCTCGGTCGGGCGCTGGTTGTAGTCGGGGGCCAGCTCCTGGCCGCTCATGGCGTGCACCGCGGCCTGGATCTCGTCGGTGACCGCGCGGCGGGCCTGACCGGCCGGCACCCCTGCGTACCGCTCCGTGAAGGTCAGCGGCGCGCCGAACTCCACCCGGAACCTGCGGACCCGCGGCAGCCGGGCGCCGACCGGCTGGAGGGTGTCGGTGCCCGTGAGCGCCACCGGCACCACGGGGCACCCGGTCTCCAGCGCCAGCCACGCCACCCCGGTGCGGAACCGGTAGAGGCGCCCGTCGCGCGAGCGGGTGCCCTCCGGGTAGATCCCGAACGCCCCGCCGGCGCGCAGGTGGGCCAGGGCGAGGTCGAGGGACTCCTGCGCCGCCCGGGCACTGTCCCGCTCGACCGGGATGGAGCCGATGGCCGTGAACCAGGTGCGGCTGACCCAGCCGTTGAGACCGGTGCCGGTGAAGTACTCCGCCTTGGCCAGGAAGGCGACCTGGCGGGGCGCGGTCAGCGGGATGGCCACGCTGTCGGCGAAGGAGAGGTGGTTGCTCGCCAGGATCACCGGGCCGCTGAGCGGCACGTTCTCGGCGCCGATGACCTCGGGCCGCCACAGGGCGAGGGCGGCCGGGCGCACGGTGAAGTGCAGCAGTCGGTAGAGCATCTCGTCCTTCCTCAGCGTGCGCTGTCGTCGTCGACCGCGATCACCGTACCGCCGAGGACACTCTCGATCACCGGCTGACCGACCGCGCTCGAGGTCTGCAGGTCCTCGTCGTCGGCCTCCGGCGTGTCAGGTGCCGCAGCAGGGCGCGGGGCGGCGGGGCCTGCGGCGCTGACGGCCACGGGCTCGGCCCCGCTGACGGCCCACGCAGGCGCGTCGCCGGAGGCGCGCCGCTCCCAGTCCTCCTCCGGCGGATCGGCCGGCGGTGGCTCCTCCATCGGTGGCGGCCCGTCGTGCGGGACGCCACGGCCCGTGGTGCCCCGGCTGCCGCCCTGCTGTGCCTGGCCGCCGGCCGGCGCCTCGGCGCCCCGGGCCGGCTGGGACGGCCGACCTCCCTGCGACGGCTGGGTCCGGCCTCCCCGGGGTGCCTGCTGTCCCTGTCCGGGCGCGGTCCGGGCGTCGCCGGACACAGGCGGCCCCGTCCCGCGGCCACCGCGCCGCGCGTCGGGTGCTGCCTCGGCGCCCGGGCTCACCCTGCTGTCGACCCGCGTGTCCAGCCCGATGGCCTCGATGAGGGCCTGACGCACGACCTCGGCGTGGTTGCCCCGCCGGAAGGTCTCGGCCTGGCCGGGTGTCGCGATCTCCAGGAGCAGCCGCTCGCCGTCGTAGTCGACCACCTGGGTGTTGACGGACACGAAGCTCCAGGTCACCCGGCGGATGCCCTTGACGGCGTCGAGCACCTCGGGCCAGTGCCGTCGCACGGCGTCGGTGTCGAGGTGCCCCGGGCCGGGGGCGGCCTCCGGGGTGGCCACCGGCTCGGCCGGGGGCTGCACGACCTCGGGGGAGACCTGCTCCGACTGGGACACGGGGCGCGGTGGCTCGGCGGCAGGCTGCTCCTGAGGACGCTCCGGCTCGGGTCGCATCTGCTCGGGGCGCGCCGGCTCGGGGCGCCCCTGGTGAGGATGCGCCTGCACGGGACGGCCCTGCTGAGGATGCTCCTGCTCGGGTCGGTCCCGGCCTCCGCCCGCCCGTGGCTCCGCGCGCGACGCAGGTGCACCGGCCGTCGGCGAGGAGCCGCCGGGACCCCCGGCGGCCAGCCGGCGCTCGATGCGGTCCAGGCGTGCGGCATACCCCTGCTCCCCCGCTGCCGCGGGCAGCAGCAGGCGGGCGCACACCAGCTCCAGGAGCAGCCGGTAGGACACCGCCCCCGTCATCTCGGCCAGCCCCCGGCTCACGATGTCGGCACACCGCGTCAGCGAGGCCGTGCCGTAGGCCGTGGCCTGGTGCCGCATCCGCTCCACCTGGTCCTCCGGGACGCCCGGCAGCAGGCCCCCGATGCGCTCACCGACCGCAGAGACCACGATGAGGTCGCGGTAGCGGTCCAGCAGGTCCTCCACGAACCGGCGCGGGTCGTGGCCCGACTCCATGACCTTGTCCACCTGCCGGAACACGCCGGCGGCGTCCTGCGCGGCCACGGCGTCGACGACGGCGTCGAGCAGCTCCAGGTCGGTGAAGCCCAGCAGCGCGGCCGTGCGCTCGTAGGTCAGGCCCTCGTCACCGGCGCCGGAGATGAGCTGGTCGAGCACGGAGAGCGAGTCACGCACCGACCCACCGCCGGCCCGGGTCACGAAGGAGAGCACGCCCGGCTCCAGCTGCACCCCCTCGGTGGCGCAGACCTGCTCGAGGTAGGTCGTGAGCCGCTGCGGCGGCACGAGGTGGAAAGGGTAGTGGTGGGTGCGCGACCGGATCGTGGACAGCACCTTCTCGGGCTCGGTCGTGGCGAAGATGAACTTCACGTGGGGCGGTGGCTCCTCGACGACCTTGAGCAGGGCGTTGAAGCCGTGCGAGGTCACCATGTGCGCCTCGTCGATGATGTAGACCTTGTAGCGCGCCTGGGCGGGCCCGAAGGCAGCGCGCTCGCGCAGCTCGCGGGCGTCGTCCACACCCCCGTGGCTGGCAGCGTCGATCTCGATGACGTCCACCGACCCCGCGCCCCCTCGGGCGAGCGCCACGCACGACTCGCACTCCCCGCACGGCTCGGGCGTGGGGCCCTGGGCGCAGTTGAGACAGCGCGCCAGGATGCGCGCGCTGGTGGTCTTGCCGCAGCCGCGCGGCCCGCTGAACAGGTAGGCGTGGTTGACCCGGCCGGTGCGCAGCGCCTGCATCAGCGGCTCGGTGACGTGCTCCTGCCCGATGACGTCGGCGAAGCTCTCGGGCCGGTAGCGGCGGTACAACGCGGTGCTCACGACACCGACCCTAACCGCCGCCACCGACCCCGGCGTCCGTCACCCACAGGCCGCCAGGTCAGGGCTTCAGCCCACCCGCAGCACCGTCATCCGGTGCGCCGCGCGGGTCAGCACGACGTAGAGCACGCGCGCCCCGCCCGGTGACTCCCGCACGATCTCGTCGGGGTCCAGCACGACCGTCGCGTCGTACTCCAGACCCTTGGACGACAGCGGGTCCACCAGCACGACCCGCCCGTCGTGAGCCGTCACCACGGGAGCCGCCACGCTCCACCAGCGCTGGGGGCTGATGACCGCGATGGAGCCGTCGACCTCCTCCAGCAGCCCGGCGACGGCCTGCGAGGCCTGAGGGACGAGGTCCTGCGCCGTCACCGTCCGCTCGACCGGCAGGTGACCGGTCTCGCGGACCGCGTCGGGGATGTCCGCGTCCGGCACGTGCTCGCGGATCATCGCCTGCGCCAGGTCGAAGATCTCGCGGGCGTTGCGGTAGTTGGTGCTCATGTGGAACGCGCGCCGGGGTGCGGAGCCGAAGGCCTCCTCCCGGGCCCGGCTCGCCTCGGGCAGGTCCGGCCAGGAGGCCTGCGCCGCGTCGCCGACGACGGTCCAGGAGGCCCAGCGCCCGCGCCGGGCCAGCATCCGCCACTGCATGGGGGACAGGTCCTGCGCCTCGTCGACGAGCACGTGGGCGAACTCGTCGGCCGGCGTGACGCGCGAGGCCAGCAGCCGCTCGCGCGGGTCGTGCGACACCCGCTGGTATGCCGTGCGCTGCCCGTCCGCGTCCAGCGCGAAGTCGCCCTCGTCGGGCACGATGCGTCCGGTGCGCAGCGCCGGGACGCCGTGCTGTCCCACGTCGTCGAGCTCCTCGATCTCGTAGAAGCCCCGCTCCTCCTGCGGCAGGTCGACGACCGGGCCGAGGCGGGCTGCGAGCTCGTCCACCAGCGCGATGTCGGCCACCGACCACTCCCCGGTGCGCAGCGCGACCTGCAGGGACCCGGCCACCAGCCCGGCCTCCTCGGGCGTGAGGTCACGGGCCCCGACCCGGCGCGCCGTCGTCTCGTCGGCCAGCCACAGCAGCACCTCCCGGGGGTCGACGGGCCGCCACCACGCGCGGGTGAAGGCCTCCACCTCGGAGGAGTCGGTGAACTGGTCGATGAACTCGTCGCGCTCGCCCTGGCGCACCTGCAGCCAGGTGCGCTCGGCGAGGGCGCGCACCGCCGCGTCGTGGGAGCTGTTGCGCTGGTGGTGGCGCAGCACCTGCCGGCGCACGCGCTCGAGCTCGTCGGCCTCCAGACGCACGGCGTGGCCGGCCACGAAGCAGCGCAGCACGGTGGGTGCGTCGGGGGCGGGCTCGCGCACGAGGCGGGACAGCACCGGCCGCATCCGCAGCGAGCCCTTGACGGCTGCCGCAGCCGGGGCGTCGTTGCGGGTCGCGGTGATGCCGCCGACGACGTCACCCACCGAGCGCAGGGTGACGCTCTCCTCCCCCAGGGAGGGCAGCACCCGCTCGATGTAGGCGGTGTAGGCCGCCGAGGGGCCGACCACCAGGACCCCTCCGGACTCGAAGCGCCGCCGGTCGGAGTAGAGGAGGTAGGCCGCCCGGTGCAGGGCCACCACCGTCTTGCCGGTGCCCGGGCCGCCGGTGATCTCGGTGACCCCGCGGGCAGGGGCGCGGATGGCCTCGTCCTGGTGCTGCTGGATCGTCGCGACGATGTCGCGCATGCGCTGGCCGCGGCTGCGGGTCAGGGCCGCCATGAGGGCGCCGTCGCCGACGACCACGATGTCGTCGGGGGCCTCGGCCACCATCAGGTCGTCCTCGACCCCGACGACGGTCTCCCCGAGGCAGCGCAGGACGCGCCGGCGGACGACGCCCTGGGGGTCGACCGGGGTGGCGCGGTAGAACGGCGCCGCGGCGGGGGCGCGCCAGTCGACGACCAGCGGCTCGTAGTCGTCGTCGCGGACCCCCAGCCGCCCGACGTAGCGCAGCTCGCGCTCCGCCTCCGGCCCGGGGTGGTCGAGGTCGAGACGGCCGAAGACGAGACCCTCGTGCTGGCCCTGCAGGGAGGCACGGCGGCGGGTCGCGTTGTAGACCAGGGCGTCGCGCTCGAACAGGCCGGCCATCTCCTCCTCGCGCGGGTCGCCGGTGCCCTTGCGCTCCGTCTGGCCACGCGCCATCCCCTCCGCGTGCACCAGGTCGACCCGGGCGGCCGCCTTGGCCAGCTCGGTGTAGACCCGGTCGACGTGAGCCTGCTCGTGGGCGATCTCGGCCGCCACCGCAGCCCGCACCTCGGCACTCACCAGCATCCATCCTCTCCGACGGTGGGCCGCCGGTCACGGGCCGGCGCACACAGAACCCCCTATGCTACCGAGCGCCGAAGGCGCCACCGACCGCTGGTGGCAGGGCCCCGTGCGTCCGGCTCAGATCCAGCCCCGGCGCACCGCCTGCACCCCGGCCTGGAAGCGGGTCGTGGCCGTCAGCCGGTTCATCAGGTCGCGCACCCGACGCTCCACGGTGCGGGTCGAGATGCCGCAGTCCCGGGCGATGACCTGGTCGGACAGGCCGGTGGCCAGCAGCGCCAGGATGCGACGGTCGCGGGCGTCCACCGAGTGCGCGTGCAGGTGGCCGCTGCGGTCCATGATCGAGGTGAGCGGCACGGCCTCGCCCCACACGATGCCGACCCAGCCGTGCACGGCGGCCACGATGTTGGGCCGGCGGGCCTGGAAGGAGCCGTCCCCGTCCGGGTCGCTGCCGCACAGGTCGAGCACGACGACCTCCTCGTCGCTGAGGACGCCGCTGAAGGCGAGCCGGTTGATGACCCGCACCTGCCTGCCGAGGGAGAGGTGCCGCTCCAGCTCCGGCAGCACCCCCGGCACCTCCAGCACCGGCCGGTCGACCAGGATCCCGACCTGCACCCCCGGCCGGAGCACGACCTCCCCCGCTTCCGCCGGCGGCTGCAGCAGCCGGCGCGCCGGCTCCGAGGCACCCACGACCCACCACAGCCGACGCTCGGAGCGCTCGACCATCGTCCGGGTGGCCAGGGCCACCGCCTCCGCGGAGCCCAGCAGCTCCAGGCCCTCGTCGGCCGCAGGACCGGCCTCCTGGGTGGCCTGCTGCCACATCGCCGAGAGGTTGGCTGCGCTGGCACGCATCTCGCGTGCGTCCTGCTCCATCCGGTCGGCCCAGCGCTGCAGGGCGGGCTCGGGGGCGTTCACCTCCCACGCGTCCGGCCCCGCGGACGAGACCAGCCCGCGGGCGACGAGCAGGTCGGCCGCCAGGCGGACCTTGCGCTCGGGGATGCCCATCTGCACGAGCATCTCCAGCGTGGGGTGGCCGAGCCGGATCATGGACACGTAGACGTGGCGGGCGAGGTCGTCCGGCGACCCCGTGTCGTGCTGCCCCGCGCCCGCTGCCATCGCTGGCCCCACCCTCTCGTCATGCCACTTCAGGCCGCCATCATGACGGATCGCCGTCATTGACGATGATCCGACACCTGACATCTTGGCGCAGAGGTGCTCGTCGTGCCACAGTGCTCATACCGGCGTTCGCGCCGGAGATGAGGATCGTGCGAGTCGCCGTTGAGACCCCCCTCCCGACAGGCTGACCCTGCCTCATCGTTGTGGCCCTCCTGGGGGAAAGCCCCCCCTGCCTCCCAGGAGGGCCACACTCATGTCCGGCGCTAGGGTCGTCGGTGTGAAGATCCTGGTGGTAGGTTCCGGTGCCCGCGAGCACGCCCTGGTGCGTGCCCTCCTGCTCGACGCCGAGGTGGAGGCGGTGGTCGCCGCCCCCGGCAACCCCGGCATCGCCGCCGTGGCCACGTGCCTGCCGGGGGTGAGCGACCCCACCGACGCGAGCGCGGTGGTGGCGGCCGCCCGGGAGCAGGCCGTCGACCTCGTCGTCATCGGCCCGGAGGCCCCCCTGGTCGCCGGGGTCGCCGACGCGGTCCGCGACGCGGGCTTCGCCTGCTTCGGCCCCTCGGCGCAGGCCGCGCGGCTCGAGGGCAGCAAGTCCTTCGCCAAGGAGGTCATGGCCGCTGCGGACGTGCCCACCGCCCGGGCGCACGTGTGCACCACCGTCGGGGAGGTGCAGGAGGCGCTCGACGCGACCGGCGCCCCGTATGTCGTCAAGGAGGACGGGCTGGCCGCGGGCAAGGGCGTCGTCGTCACCGACGACCTCGCGGCAGCGCTGGAGCACGGACGCTCCTGCCTGGCCAAGCCGCACGGACGCGTAGTCGTCGAGGACTACCTCGACGGCCCGGAGGTCTCGCTGTTCTGCATCAGCGACGGCACGACGGTCGTGCCCCTGGAGCCGGCGCAGGACTTCAAGCGCATCGGCGACGGCGACGCCGGCCTCAACACCGGCGGCATGGGCGCCTACAGCCCGCTGCCCTGGGTGCAGGAGCAGGTGCCCGACCTGGTCGGCACCATCGTCTCGCGGGTCGCGCAGCCGACGGTGGCCGAGATGCGCCGCCGCGGCACCCCGTTCGCCGGGGTGCTCTACATCGGCCTGGCCCTCACCTCGGCCGGCCCCCGGGTGGTGGAGTTCAACGCCCGCTTCGGCGACCCCGAGACCCAGTCGGTGCTCGCCCGGCTGCAGACCCCGCTGGGCGGCCTGCTCCAGGCCGCCGCGACCGGCACCCTGGGCGAGCTGCCGCCGCTGCGGTGGCGCCCGGAGAGCGCGGTGACCGTCGTGCTGGCGGCACAGGGCTACCCCGAGGCACCCGTGCTCGGGGCGGCGGTGGACGGCACCGAGCTGGTGGAGGACCAGGTGCCCGACACCCATGTGCTGCACGCCGGCACCCGGGTCGACGACGAGGGCGTGCTGCGGGCCGCCGGCGGCCGGGTGCTGTCCGTGGTCGCCCTCGGGCACGACCTGCACCAGGCCCGCGAGCGCGCGTATGCCGGGGTCGACCTCGTCGCGATGAAGGGCTCCCAGCACCGCACCGACATCGCCGCCCGGGCCGCCGAGGGCCGGGTACAGGTGCCCTCCGCGGGCGAGGACCACGCCCGGGGCCCGGCCTCCGGGCAGGACGCGCCCTTCCTCGGCGAGAGCTACGGCATACCCGGCCACCTGCCGGTGCACTCGGGCAAGGTGCGCGACCTCTACGCCCCCCTGGACCCGCAGACCGGGCTGGTGCAGGACGACCGGCTGCTCATGGTGGCCAGCGACCGCATCTCGGCCTACGACCACGTGCTCGAGACCCCCGTCCCCGACAAGGGCGTCGTGCTGACCCGGCTGTCGCGGTGGTGGTTCGAGCGCCTGGAGGACCTGGTGCCCCACCACGTCATCGACGCCGACGTGCCGCAGGCCGCAGCCGGTCGCGGCCTCTACGTCCGACGGCTGCGGATGCTGCCGGTCGAGGCGGTCGCGCGGGCCTACCTGACCGGCGGGGGCCTGGCGGAGTACACCGCCACCGGAGCCGTCAGCGGCGTCCGGCTGCCCGAGGGCCTGGTCGACGGGTCGCGGCTGCCCGAGCCGGTCTTCACGCCGTCGACCAAGGCCCCGCAGGGCGAGCACGACCGGCCGATGACCTTCGAGGAGGTCGTCGACGTGCTGGGCCCCGAGCTCGCCGCGCGGGTGCGCGACCTCACCGTCGCCATCCTGGGCCGCGGCAACGCGGTCGCCGAGGAGCGCGGCATCCTCATCGCCGACACCAAGGTCGAGTTCGGGGTCGACCCGGTGGCCCTGGGGCTGGAGCGCGAGGAGGACATCGTCTGGCCGGCCCTCGACCCCGACGCGGTGCAGCTGGTGCTCGCCGACGAGGTGCTCACCCCCGACTCCTCCCGCTTCTGGCGGGCCGCGGAGTGGGAGCCCGGCCGGCCCCAGACCTCCTACGACAAGCAGGTGCTGCGCGACTGGCTCACCGGCCCCGACAGCGGCTGGGACCGGCACGCCGGCGGCCCGCCCCCTCCTCTGCCGGACGATGTCGTCGAGCTGACCCGCGCCCGCTACGTCGAGGCCTACGAGACCCTCACCGGGGAGCGCTTCGAGCGTCCTTGAGCACCCGCACGGGTCGATAGACTCGAGCACGACTTCTCCCCCCGACCTAGGAGTGGCGGCCCGTATGGGAACTGTCGTCGTCGATGTCATGCCCAAGCAGGAGATCCTGGACCCCCAGGGCCAGGCCGTGGTCGGGGCGCTGCGGCGCCTGGGCCAGAGCCGCTTCTCCGACGTGCGCCAGGGCAAGCGCTTCACGCTGCAGGTGGAGGGCGAGGTGACCGAGGAGGTGCTCGCGGCGGCCCGCGAGGCCGCCGAGACACTGCTGAGCAACCCCGTGATCGAGGACGTCGTGTCGGTCCGCGAGCTCGTCGAGGGCGAGGTGGCCTCCTCGTGAGGGTGGGCGTCGTCACCTTCCCCGGGTCGCTGGACGACCACGACGCGCAGCGGGCCGTCGAGCTGGCGGGGGGTGAGGCCGTGCCGCTGTGGCACGGCGACACCGACCTCGGCGGCGTCGACGCCGTCGTCCTGCCCGGCGGGTTCTCCTACGGCGACTACCTGCGCTGCGGTGCCATCGCCCGCTTCGCACCGGTGATGGACGTGCTGGTGCCGGCGGCCCGCGGCGGGCTGCCCGTGCTCGGCATCTGCAACGGCTTCCAGGTGCTGTGCGAGTCGCACCTGCTGCCCGGGGCCCTGGTGCGCAACGACCACCAGCAGTTCGCCTGCGTCGACCAGCGGCTGCGCATCGAGCGCGTCGACACCGCCTGGACCGGGGACTTCGCCCAGGACGAAGAGGTCACCATCGTGCTGAAGAACGGTGAGGGTGCCTTCATGGCCGACGAGCACACCCTCGACGCGCTGGAGGGCGAGGGCCGGGTCGTCGCCCGCTACCTCGGCCCCAACCCCAACGGGTCGCGCCGGGCCATCGCCGGCATCAGCAACGAGCGGGGCAACATCGTGGGCCTCATGCCGCACCCCGAGCACTGCGTCGAGGAGGGCTACGGCCCCGGGCTGGACGGCCTGCCCTTCTTCACCTCCGTGCTGCGGGCGGTGGTCGACGCATGAGCGGGCCCACGGCATACCAGGTCGACCACGTCGAGCGCGCCGCGCAGACCCCGGACACCACGCAGCCCTGGGCCGAGCTGGGCCTCAAGGAGGACGAGTACGCCCGCATCCGCGAGATCCTCGGCCGCCGGCCCACCAGCGCCGAGCTGGCGATGTACTCCGTGATGTGGTCCGAGCACTGCTCCTACAAGTCCTCCAAGGTGCACCTGCGCCAGTTCGGCGAGAAGACGACCGCCGCGATGCGCGAGCACCTCCTCGTCGGCATCGGCGAGAACGCCGGCGTCGTCGACATCGGCCACGGCTGGGCGGTCACCTTCAAGATCGAGAGCCACAACCACCCCAGCTACATCGAGCCCTACCAGGGCGCCGCGACCGGGGTCGGCGGCATCGTGCGCGACATCATGAGCATGGGTGCCCGGCCGCTGGCGGTGATGGACCCGCTGCGCTTCGGCGCCCTCGACCACCCCGACACCGCGCGCGTGCTGCCCGGGGTCGTGGCCGGCGTCGGCGGCTACGGCAACTGCCTGGGCCTGCCCAACATCGGCGGCGAGATCGCCTTCGACCCGTGCTACCAGGGCAACCCGCTGGTCAACGCCCTCTGCGTGGGCGCCATGCGGGTGGAGGACATCCACCTGGCCAGCGCCTCCGGCACCGGCAACCTGGTCGTCCTCTTCGGGGCGAAGACCGGCGGCGACGGCATCGGCGGCGTCTCCGTGCTCGCCTCGGAGACCTTCGACTCCACCGGCCCCACCAAGCGGCCCGCAGTGCAGGTCGGCGACCCGTTCGCCGAGAAGGTGCTCATCGAGTGCTGCCTGGACCTGTATGCCGCCGGGGTCGTCGCCGGCATCCAGGACCTGGGCGGCGCGGGGCTCAGCTGCGCGACCAGCGAGCTCGCCTCCAACGGCGACGGGGGCATGCGGGTGCACCTGGACCGGGTGCCGCTGCGCGACTCCTCCCTGTCGCCGGAGGAGATCCTCATGTCGGAGTCGCAGGAGCGGATGATGGCGATCGTCGAGCCCGCACGGCTCGAGGAGTTCATGGCCGTCGCCCGGCGCTGGGACGTCGAGGCGACCGTGCTCGGCGAGGTCACCGACGGCAGCCACCTGGAGATCTTCTGGGGCGAGGAGCTCATCGTCGACGTGCCCCCGCGCTCCGTGGCCCACGACGGCCCGGTCTACCACCGCCCGCTGGGGCGGCCGGCATACCTCGACGCCCTGCAGGCCGACACCACGGCCGGGCTTCCCCGGCCGGCCACCGAGGGCCTCGGCCGGACGCTGCTCGACGTGCTCGCCTCGCCCAACGTCTGCGACCCCGCGTGGGTCACCCGGCAGTACGACCGCTACGTGCGCGGCAACACTGCCCAGGCGATGCCGGACGACGCCGGCGTCGTGCGGGTCGACGAGGAGACCGGGCAGGGGGTCGCGGTCGCGACCGACTGCAACGGACGCTTCGCCCAGCTCGACCCGTATGCCGGGGCGCAGCTCGCGCTGGCGGAGGCCTACCGCAACGTCGCCGTCAGCGGTGCCCGGCCGCTGGCCGTCTCCGACTGCCTCAACTTCGGCTCGCCGGAGGACCCGGGCGTGATGTGGCAGTTCGCCGAGGCCGTCACCGGCCTGGCCGACGGCTGCGCACAGCTCGGGGTGCCGGTCACCGGTGGCAACGTCTCGTTCTACAACCAGACCGGTGACACCCCGATCCACCCCACCCCGGTGGTCGCCGTGCTCGGCGCGATGGACGACGTCTCCCGGCGCAACCGGTCGGGCTGGCAGGACGAGGGGCTGACGCTCCTGCTGCTCGGCACGACGGCCGACGAGCTCGACGGCTCCGTCTGGGCGCAGGTCGCCCACGGCCACCTCGGCGGCCGGCCCCCGCGGGTCGACCTGGCGGCCGAGCAGCGGCTCGCCACCGTCATGGTCGAGGCCACGGCCCGCGGCCTGGTCGCCGCGGCACACGACCTGTCCGAGGGGGGCCTGGCGGTCGCGCTGGCCGAGGGCGTCCTGCGGCACGACGTGGGGGCGACGGTCTCGCTGGCCGGTCTGCGCTCCCGCGACGGCGTGGACTCCTTCACCGCCCTCTTCAGCGAGTCGGGTGCGCGCGCCCTCGTCGCGGTGCCGGACCCGGACGTCGCGGCCTTCGAGGCGCTGTGCGAGGAGCACAGCCAGCCGGTGCTGCGCCTGGGGACGACAGACGGCACCTCGATGCACGTGGAGGACACGTTCGAGCTGGGCGCCTCCACGCTGCGCGAGGCGCACACCGGGGTCATCGAGGCCGCCCTGGCGCGCGACGTCACGCCCCGGCACGCGGCGACCGGCCGGGCGACGGGCGAAGGACGCCGTGCGTCCGGGTCGTGAGCAGGCCGTCGCCGTCGCTGCGCTCGCACTCGGCGCGGCGGTCGTCGTGCTCGGTCTGCTGGACCTGCCCGGCGCGGCACTGGCAGCGCTGACCCCGCTCGTCCTCGGCGCCCTGCTGCTGCAGCTCCTGGCGCGCCGCTGGCAGCGGAGCACGGCCACGGCGCTGAGGTCACTGGCCCAGGAGCACCGTGAGACCGACCGCCGGCTGGACGGTGTGACCGGTCCCGTCACCGAGCAGGTGGAGGCGGTGCGCACATCGCTGGAGAGGCGGCTCGACGCGACGGCGGAGCGGCTGGTCAGCAGTGCCGCGCACGAGCGGGTGGCAGCCGCGGACCGGCACCTCGAGACAAAGGCTCGGCTCCGGTCCCTGGCCGCGGGCCCCGGGATGCCGGGTGACAGCGGTGCGGCCGACAGGCTGCGCACCCAGGTCGCCCTGGTGCACGCGGTCAGCACCACCCGGCCACGTCTTGTGGTCCAGTGCGGCAGCAGTGAGTCCACGGTGGCCCTGGCACTGGCGGTGCAGGCCACCCGCGCCGGTCGCGTGGTCACCCTGGAGCACGACCCGACCCGGGCCGCCCGGGTGCGCGCCCGGCTGCAGCAGGAGGGGCTCGCCGACGTGACCGAGGTGCGGGTCTCCCCGCTGCGGGCGGTGAGCACCGGCGACGCGTCGCACCGGTGGTACGACCCCGCCGTCCTCGACGACCTGCACGACATCGGCCTGCTCCACCTCGACCTGTCACCCCAGGACGGCCACGGGGACGAGGACGGCGGGCCGGACCACGGCCCGGCGGTGCCGCTGCTGCTCCAGCGGTGTGCGGACGGGGCGACCCTCGTCGTCGAGGCGTCCCGCACCGACGTGCACGACGTCGGGCGCCCCTGGCCGGCCGAGCACCCCACCCTGTCGCAGCACACCCGGGACGACGAGCGGCCCGTGGTGCTCGTCCACACGGCGCGCGACGACCACTGACCTCGTGGCACCCTCCAGGCCCGACCCTGCGTCGACCAGCGCTGCCCACCTCGTCCTGACGGTGGGCGACGGCGAGCGGCTGCGCCGGTGGTCGGCGGCGGCGTCGGGGACGGTCGTCGACCTGCTCACCCTGCCGGGCCGGGAGGCGCCCGTCGAGGCCGACCGCAGCGGCACCGTGACCGTGCTGGCGGAGTCGGCCAAGGCACTGCGCGCCGCCTCCCCGCTGCTGGCCCTGGTGCAGGGCGCGGCCCGCAGCTATGTCGTCGCGGTGGCCGGGCGGGCCGCGCCCGAGCTGCTGCAGCTGCCCCGCCACCACGTGCGCGGTGCCGCGGTCGTGCGGGCCGAGACCCGGACGCTCGGCAAGGACGCGTCCCTGCGCCGGGAGGTCACGGTGCTCCTGACGAGCCCGGTCAAGGTCAGGGACCTGGTCGCCGTCGTGCTCGGGGGTGGGATCGCCCCCGGGGGGCCGCCCCTGGGCGGTCTGCGGGTCGGCGTGGCCGGCACCGACGACGGCCTGCTGCCCTGGGCGTGCGGTGACCCCGGCGCCACCCACCTCGGAGCGGCACCCGACGACGAGGCTGCCGTGCCGTCGCCCGACGTCGACGTCGTCGTCACGGACGGTCCTCTCCCCCTGCGGATGCCGGCCGCCGTCCGGGTGCAGGGGCGCGCTGCGCGCCCGTCGTGGGACGACCTGCTGGGTCTGGGCCGGTCACAGCTGGAGGCGTGGCTCGCCGACCTGGACGGGGCGTCTCTCCTGCCCCCCGTGGACATCCGGGTGCTGAACCCCACCGGCTTCCGGGTGGACGCGGACGGCGGGGTCGGCGAGGTCGTCCGGACCGGCCCCGGGCGCACGGTCGTCACCCGGGGTGACCGCGGCCCGGTGCGGGTCGACGAGCGCGTGGGGCTGGACGAGCGGGTGGTCGCGGCCGTCCGTGGCCTGCGCCTGGTCACCGACGCCCCCGCAGCCCACCGGGGCCCGGTCGAGCACGCGGCCTTCCTGGTGGACGCTGCCGCGGCCGGTCTGCCCGTCGTCACGGCGGAGCCGCCCGACCTCTCGACCCGGGCCCTCGTCGGGCCGCAGCTCGCGGCCGTGCTGCGGTCCACGACGGCAGCCGGAGACCTCGAGGACCCGCTGGAGCGTGAGCTCTACTGCACCGCGCTGACCCGCACCGCCCTGCAGCAGCACGGGCCACGGGCCCGCTGGAGCGGGCTGACGACCCGGCACGGCCTGCTGGCGCCTCCTCGGGTCTCGGTGGTCGTGGCGACCAAGCGCCCGCACCAGCTGCCCGCGATCCGCCGGCAGCTGGCGGGCCAGGACTGGCCCGACGTGGAGGTCGTGCTGGGCCTGCACGGCTTCGACCGTGACCATCCGGAGGTCGTGCGCTTCGAGCAGGCGTTCACGGGCGACCTGGCCGTGGTCCCGGTCGGCGCGGAGCGGATGTTCGGCGAGGTGCTCGACGAGCTCAGCGCCAGGGCGACGGGGCACTACATCGCCAAGATGGACGACGACGACTTCTACGGCGTCCACCACCTCACCGACCTCGTGCACGCCGCCGAGCACTCAGGGGCCGACCTCGTCGGCTGCGGCGCCGAGTTCGTCTACCTCGAGGAGGTCGACGTGACCGTGCGCCGCCAGCGGGCGCAGGGCTACCGCTTCGTGGGGCAGGTGCCCGGCGCCGCGCTGATGCTGGCCGCCGAGACCCTCCGCTCGGTCGGCGGCTGGCGGCCGGTCGCGCACGGGCTCGACACCGCCCTGGCCCGGTCCGTGGTGAGCGCCGGCGGCAGTGTCTACCGCACCCACGGCGTCGGCTTCGTCGTCTTCCGCGGCGCGCAGGGACACACCTGGGACCCCGGTGTCGACTACTTCCTGAAGGGCCACGAGCAGCACTCCGGCTTCGCCCCGCCCCGTGGAGTGCTGGGGGCACCACCGGCCCGCACCCGCCCTGGCACACCCGCTGACGCGGACACCTGACCTCCCGCGCCGACCCGCGCCCCCGGCATACCAGCTCACGCGGGCGCCTGACCCCCCAGGCGGGTGACCTCGCCCGCGGACGTGCCTCAGTCGGCGCCGAGCAGGCTGTGGCGCTGGATCGTCTGGGTGCGCCCGGGGCCCACGCCGATCGCGGACACACGGGCGCCGACGAGCTCCTCGACGCGCAGCACGTAGCGCTGGGCGTTGGGCGGCAGGTCATCGAACGTGCGGCAGCCGGAGATGTCCTCGGTCCAGCCGGGCAGCTCCTCGTAGACCGGCTGCGCGTGGTGGAAGTCCGACTGGTTGACCGGCATCTCGTCGTGCCGGGTGCCCTGCACGTCGTAGGCCACGCACACGGGGATGGTCTCCAGCCCGGTCAGCACGTCGAGCTTGGTGATCACGAAGTCGGTGACGCCGTTGATGCGCGTGGCGTAGCGGCCGACCACCACGTCGAGCCAGCCGCAGCGGCGGGGCCGCCCGGTGGTGGTGCCGAACTCGGCGCCGGTCTCCCGCAGGAAGTCGCCGTCGGCGTCGTGCAGCTCGGTCGGGAACGGCCCCTCGCCGACCCGGGTGGAGTAGGCCTTGAGGATCGCGATGACCCGGTCGATGCGGGTGGGCGCGACACCGGACCCGGTGCACGCACCACCGGAGGTGGCGTTGGAGGAGGTGACGAACGGGTAGGTGCCGTGGTCGACGTCGAGCAGGGTGGCCTGGCCCGCCTCGAAGAGCACCGTCTCACCGCGGTCGACCGCGGTGTTGAGCACCAGCGCCGTGTCGGTCACCATCGGCCGGATGCGCTCGGCGTGCCGCATCAGCTCCTCCATGACCTCCTCGACGGCCACCGCACGACGGTTGTAGATCTTGAGCAGCACCTGGTTCTTGACCTCCAGGGCCGCCTCGACCTTCTGCCGCAGGATGGACTCGTCGTAGAGGTCCTGCACCCGGATGCCGACCCGGTTCATCTTGTCGGCGTAGGTCGGCCCGATCCCCCGGCCGGTGGTGCCCAGCCTGCGCTGGCCCAGGAAGCGCTCGGTCACCTTGTCCAACACGCGGTTGTAGGGCGGTATGACGTGCGCGTTGGCGCTGATCAGCAGCTTGGAGGTGTCGACCCCGCGGGCCTCCAGTCCGTCCAGCTCCTCGATGAGCACGGCGAGGTCGACGACCACGCCGTTGGCGATCACCGGGGTGCACCCGGCCGTCAGGATGCCGCTGGGGAGCAGGTGCAGCGCGTACTTCTGGTCACCGATCACGACGGTGTGGCCGGCGTTGTTGCCGCCGTTGAACTTCACCACGTAGTCGACGCTGCTGCCCAGCAGGTCGGTGGCCTTGCCCTTGCCTTCGTCGCCCCACTGGGCGCCGACGAGCACGATTGCCGGCATGGATCGACACCCCTTGTCTCGGAAACGGTCGGGGCCACACTATCGGTGCCGGGCCGTCCTCCCCGCCCCCGCCGGACCCGGCCTACTCGAGCGTCCCGAGCCGCCCCAGCGCGAGGCCGAGCTGGAAGCGGGTGTCCACGCCGTAGTCGTCCATCAGGTCGGCCACGCGGCGCCGGACCGTGCGCAGCCCCAGGCCCAGCTGGCGGGCGATGGCCTCGTCCTTGAACCCCAGCGCCAGCAGCTCCAGCATCCGCCTGGTCTGCGCCGTGGTGTCCGCGTGGTGGACCGGCTCGGCACGCCGCCAGAGCTCGTCGAAGAGCGCCAGGAAGACCTGCACGACCACCGGCGAGCGCACGAGCAGGAAGTCCTCTAGCGGGACCACGCCGTGGCTCACGACCACCGCGGCGTCACCGAAGGCGGCGAACTCCACGGGGACGTGCTCCAGGTAGCGCTGCCGCTCCCCCGAGGCGGCGCGCTCCTCGAGGTAGGACACGCCCGCAGGGTCGGTGAGCACGCCGAGCCCGAAGATCGACCGGTGCTCCCGTCCGGCCGCCAGCGACGCCTCGCGCTCACTGCGCACCAGGGGGTCCAGACCCGGCCCGGCGCCGACCTCGGCGTTCACCTGGGCGATGGTGCCGGTCGAGGTCCGGGCCAGCACCTGTAGCACCTCCGGCACCCGGGCCGAGGTGACCTCCTCGAACATCGGCACCCTGGGCCCGCTCAGCTCCAGACCCTTGCGGTAGTCCGCCTCGAAGCCGGAGAGCGACTCCCGCAGGCTCAGCAGCTGCTCCCGCCAGGCGTCCAGGTCGGCCTCGGCGCGGGAGAGCAGCCGGCCGACCCCGGCGCGAGGGTCCTCGGCACGGGGCCGACCCTCGGGGTCGACGTGGACCAGGCCCAGGTCACGCAGCACGGTGAGGGTGGCGCGCGCGTGGTCAACGGGCCAGCCGAGGTCCTCGGCGTGCTCCTCGACGGGCGCGGGCAGCGACCGCAGGACCCTGCGGTAGAGCGCGCGGGCCTCCTCCGGTAGGTCACCGAACGGTTGAGCATTCACCTACGGCAACTTACTGCCACTGGCATGCACGGGTCACCATCAGGCGTCGTTGTGTGCTTGCATAGGTCCCGCCGGGTAGTACGCAGGGGACGCGAGGCCTGGCATGTCAGGGGGTGGGAGCGGCGCTGGACCCAAGGGTCCGGCGCCGCTCCCGCACGTGCGGGGGTCGGAGTGCGGGAGCCGGGGCCCTCAGACCCCCAGCTCGCGGGCCGCGTCCGCCGACGACGCGTGCAGGAAGTCGGCGCAGCGACGCCACTCCTCCTCCTCGCCGATGCGCTGGGCCGCCCGGGCCAGGGCGGCCAGCGCACGCAGGAAGCCGCGGTTCGGCTCGTGGGCCCACGGGACCGGGCCCTGACCCCGCCAGCCGGCGCGACGCAGGGCGTCCAGCCCCCGGTGGTAGCCGGTGCGGGCGAAGGCGTAGCCCTCCAGGTCCAGCCCGTCCTCCAGGGCGCCCTCGGCCAGCACCGCCCAGGCCAGGCTGGAGCCCGGGTAGGCCACGGCGACGTCGCGCGGGTCCACCCCCTCCTCGAGCCGGGCCGAGGCCGGGTCCACCGGCAGCTCGGTGCTCGGGATGCCGAGCAGGTCGCCGGTCACTGGTGGGTGCCGGCGGAGCGGAGGTTCTCGCAGGCCTCGACGACGCGAGCGGACATCCCGGCCTCGGCCTCCTTGCCCCAGGCGCGCGGGTCGTACATCTTCTTGTTGCCGACCTCGCCGTCGATCTTGAGCACGCCGTCGAAGTTGCGCAGCATGTAGCCCGCCACCGGCCGGGTGAAGGCGTACTGCGTGTCGGTGTCGACGTTCATCTTCAGGACGCCGTAGTCGACGGCGGCCGAGATCTCCTCGGCGGTCGAGCCGGACCCGCCGTGGAAGACGAGGTCGAAGGGCCGCTTGTCCTCGGCCAGGCCGAGCTCGCGGGCCGCGGCCGACTGGGCCTCGCGCAGGATCTCCGGGCGCAGCTTGACGTTGCCCGGCTTGTAGACGCCGTGCACGTTGCCGAAGGTCAGCGCCGTCAGGTAGCGGCCCTTCTCACCGGCCCCAAGGGCCCGGATGGTCGCCACGGCGTCCTCGGGCGTGGTGTAGAGCTGCTCGTTGATCTCGTTGGCGACACCGTCCTCCTCGCCCCCGACCACGCCGATCTCGACCTCGAGGATGATGTGCGCCGCAGCGCTCAGCTCGAGCAGCTCCTCGGCGATCTGCAGGTTCTCCTCCAGCGGCACGGCCGAGCCGTCCCACATGTGCGACTGGAAGTAGGGCAGCCCACCGGACGCCACCCGCTCGGTGGACGCGGCGAGGAGCGGCCGCACGAAGCCGTCCAGCTTGTCCTTGGGGCAGTGGTCGGTGTGCAGGGCGATGTTGACGTCGTACTTCGTGGCGACCTCGTGCGCAAAGGCCGCGAAGGCCAGCGAGCCGGTCACCATGTTCTTGACCGCCGGGCCCGAGAGGTACTCCGCCCCACCGGTGGAGACCTGGATGATGCCGTCGCTGCCGGCGTCGGCGAAACCGCGGATCGCGGCGTTGAGGGTCTGGCTGGAGCTGACGTTGATGGCCGGGTAGGCGAACGAACCGGCCTTGGCCCGGTCCAGCATGTCGGCGTAGACCTCGGGGGTGGCGATGGGCATGGGTCCTCCTCGATGGTGCCCCGGCGCTAGCAGCCGGGTGCGGCGTGCGGCTCAGTCGCCATGCTTCCACACCTGACGTGGCGCCAGCGAGAACCCCTGCGGCAGCTCCAGCCGGTGCGCGCGCAGGAGCTCCTCGTCGGCCAGGACCTGCGTGGTCGGCCCGTCGGCGACGACCACCCCGCCGGACAGGACCACCGACCGCCCGCACAGCTCTGCGGCATACGGCAGGTCGTGGGTGACCATGAGCACCGTGATGTCGAGGGAGCGCAGGATCTCGGCCAGCTCCCGGCGTGAGGCGGGGTCGAGGTTCGAGCTCGGCTCGTCCAGCACCAGGATGTCCGGCCGCATGGCCAGGACCGTGGCCACGGCCACCCGGCGGCGCTGCCCGAAGGACAGGTGGTGCGGTGGCCGGTCCACGACGTCGAGCATCCCGACAGCAGCCAGCGCCTCGTGCACCCGCTCCTCCAGCGCCGCTCCGCCCAGCCCGAGGTTGGCCGGGCCGAAGGCCACGTCGTCGTGCACCGTGGGCATGAAGAGCTGGTCGTCGGGGTCCTGGAAGACGATGCCGACGCGGCGACGGACCTCCGCGAGGTGCTCCTGCGTGACGGGCAGGCCGGCGACCCGCACCGAGCCGGCCCCGGCCAGGAGGATGCCGTTCAGGTGCAGCACCAGGGTGGTCTTGCCGGCGCCGTTGGGGCCCAGCAGGGCCACCCGCTCGCCGGGTCGCAGGGCCAGGTCGACCCCGTAGAGCGCCTGGCGGCCGTCCGGGTAGGCGTAGGCCAGGCCGCGCACCTCCAGGACCGGCTCCCCCGTGGCAGGGTGCGCGGGGCTCGGCTCGCTCATGGGGTCACCTCACCACACGTATGCCGTGAGCAGGACCAGCAGGGCGGCCCCCGGCAGGGCAGCCGCCCGGGCGAGCTGGGACGCGTCAGCCGGCTGGGACTGCGTCAGGGGCAGCCGCCCGGCATACCCCCGCGACAGCATCGCGAGGTGCACCCGCTCCCCGCGCTCGTAGGACCTGATGAACAAGGACCCCGCGCTGCTCGCCAGCACCGGCCAGGCCCGCAGGCCGCGGCCGTGGAATCCCCGGGACTCACGGGCGATGCGCATCCGATGCATCTCCGCCCCGACGACCTCGAGGTAGCGCAGCATGAACGACAGGATCTGCACCATGAGGGCCGGCATCCGCAGCCGCTGCAGACCGGCCACCAGGTCACGCCCCTCCGTGGTCGTCGCGAGCACCAGGGCCGCCAGCACGCCCAGCGTGCCCTTGGCCACGAGGGTCCAGGCGGCGAGCAGCCCCGGCTCGGACAGGCTGAACGGGCCGACGTCCACCCGCTCCCCCGTCGCGATGAAGGGCAGCAGCAGCGCGAAGACCAGGAACGGCACCTCGACGACCATGCGGGGCAGGATGTAGGCCGGAGGGACGTGTGAGAGCGCGACGACACCCAGCAGCAGGGCGAGGTAGGCGCCGAACGCCCAGAGCTCGGTGCCCGGCGTCGCCACGACGACGACCACGAAGGCCAGCAGCGCCGCGATCTTCAGGTGCGCCGGCGTGCGGTGGACCACGGAGTGGCCGTGGTAGTGCAGCAGGTGCCCGTGCGGGGCGCCCACCTCAGTCGCGGTCCGCCCCGCGGCGGCGCAGCAGCCACACCAGGGCGAAGGTGACGGCGCCGGTGACGGCCACTCCCACCAGCCCGGCCAGGCCGACGGAGAGCCGCTCGTCCTCGACCCCCGCGGTGCCGTAGTCGGCCAGCGGGGAGCCGGCGACGGCCGAGTCCTCCGCCCGGTCGATGAAGCCGACCTGCTCGGCGACGTACTCCAGGCCGTCCGGCTGCGCGGAGGCGTAGAAGCTCACCACCGCCGCGACCAGCAGGCTCACCACCAGGCCGACGACCACCAGGGCGCGGGTGGAGACCCGGCCGCGAGGCGAGGTCGTGGGGTGGGGGTCGGTGGCGGTCGAGGGGCTCATGCGGTGGCTCCTTCACGGATCTCCAGCTCGGTGGCCTGGCGGTAGGGCGCGGCGGCGAGCACGAGGTCGGGACGCACGGCCAGCACGGAGGACACCACGAGGGCCGTGATGACCCCCTCCCCGACACCGATCACGGTGTGCCACCCGACCATGGCCGTGACCAGCGTGCTGAGCTCGACGGGAGCCTGGCCGCCCACGGCATACAGCCCGACGAAGGCGAGGGCCGCGGCCGGCACCGACACCAGGCCCGCGACGAACGCCAGCGGTGGGACCAGCCCGATGCGCCGGGGCAGCACGCGCGAGAGCACCCGGAAGGTCCACCATCCCGCCCAGACGCCGACCAGCGCGATGAGCGTGATGTTGGTGCCGAGCGCGGTGAGCCCGCCGTCACCGAACAGCAGGGCCTGCACGATGAGCACCACCGAGACCACCAGCGTCGCGGTCCACGGGCCGACCAGCAGGGCCGCGAGGGCACCGCCCATGAGGTGGCCGGAGGTGCCGGCACCGACCGGGAAGTTGACCATCTGGCCGGCGAAGACGAAGACGGCCGTCAGACCGGCCAGGGGTGCCGTCCGGTCGTCCAGCTCGCGGCGTGCCCCGCGCAGCGCGAGGGCGATGCCGCCTGCCGCGACAGCACCGGTCGCGGCTGAGGTGGCGAGGTCCAGGAATCCGTCGGGGACGTGCATGCGCCCCACGTTACTGCAAACTATTTGCAATAAGGAAGGTCGCTCAGGGGACCTGTCCGTAGACGTGCCGCCGCACCCAGGCATGCATCGCGACGGCGGCTGCCGCTCCCGCGTTGACGGAGCGCGTGGACCCGAACTGGGTGATGGACAGCACCTGGTCGGCGGCCTCGAGCGCCTCGGCGGTCAGCCCCGGCCCCTCCTGCCCGAACAGCAGCACACAGCGGCGCGGCAGGTCGGTGGTCTCCAGCGGCACGGCGGCCGCAGTGTTCTCCAGCGCGATGATGGGTGTGCCGTCCGTCGCCGCCCAGGACACCAGGGCGGCGACGTCGGCATGGTGGTGCTCGTGCTGGTAGCGGTCGGTCACCATCGCACCCCGGCGGTTCCACCGCCGACGTCCCACGATGTGGAAGGCCGCCACGTTGAAGGCGTTGGCCGTGCGGATGACCGAGCCGATGTTGAAGTCGTGGCCCCAGTTCTCGACGGCGACGTGCATCTCGTGCCGCGACGTGTCCAGGTCGGCCACGATCGCCTCGTGCCGCCAGTAGCGGTAGCGGTCGACGACGTTGCGGCGGTCACCGTGCTCGAGGAGCTCAGGGTCGAGGTGGGCCGGCAGCTGTCCGGCAGCGTCGCTCGGCCACGGGTGCGGGTGCGGGTCGACGCCCACCTGGGGCCGTGGGCCTGTGGGGTCCTCGCTGTCCTGCACGGAGGCCTCCCTCGGTCGCTGACACCCGAGCGGCGCCCGGGACAGTGTGCCACTCCGCCGTGCATGCGTGGCTCCTGTCCGCCCGTGGCACTACGGTGGCAGGTAGAGGCGCCGGAGCCTGTGGTGCGGCGCCGCCCACGCGACGGTCGACGTCGCGTGAATCGACGAGAACGGATGACGACATGAGTGGAATGCAGTGGTTCCTGATCATCCTGCTGGTGTTGCTGATCGGTGCGGGCATCTTCCTGCTGACGCGCAAGCCGTCCGGATCGCAGGCCTCCGACACGACAGGCGCACCGGTGCGGGACGACCAGGTGGGCCGCCCCGGCTCCGGCGAGCAGGTCGCCGGCGGAGCTGCGGCAGCGGGGCCCGGTCAGCGTGAGGTCCCGCCGCGGGCCGAGGTGTTCGACCAGGAGGCAGCCCCAGGGGCGGCCCCGGTCGGGCACGAGCCGGCACCGGCGGCGACGGACGCGGAGGCCTCCTACACGGACACCGCCACGGGGGAGGACGTGCCCGTGCACGACGACGTGGACCACGGCCCGGCCGCGGAGACGACCGACACGGCAGGCCAAGGCGATGTCGGCGACGACCTGGGCCACCGTCCCGTGATCGACGTCGAGGACAGCTCGCACGTGGATGACACGCACGTCCAGGACACGCACGTGGACGACACGCACCACGCGGACACGACGTTCGCCGACGACACGGCACCAGCCGGAGGGGCCACCGTCGCGGAGGCACACGAGCCGCCCGTCCACCACACCGGCCCGCACGAGGGCGACAACGACCCGGGCGGTCACAGCCCCTCCCAGTCGTTCGCAGCCGGGTCGGACACCGCCCCGGCGGAAGGTGCTACGGAGCACACCGACAGCGGACACCCGGGCCCGTCCAGCCAGGTCGGGGTCGAGGCCACCTACGCACCCGGAGAGGTCGGACAGGACTCACCGGGGCCGGAGCCGGTTGTGGACGACCACCCGGCCGCTGCCCCCACCGCCGGCGAAACCGACCAGGGCCACCCCGGGGCGGGGAGCCAGCCGGCGTTCCCCAGGGAGTCGGCCGGAGTCGCCGGCTCCGGTGCGGCCGCGGCGCAGACGGCCTGGGACGACGACCACCACGACGACGTCCCGGAGGACGCGTCGTCCGCCGGGTTCACCGACACGACCACCGACACGACCACCCACACCACCGCTTCGGACACGACCGGCACAACAGCGGCGCCGGTCGTCGGAGCTGCGACGGGCAGCGAGATCGTGGAGGGTCCGTACGGCCCCGGGTCGGCCATGCCCGACGAGGACGGCGCCGGCCCGCACGGCTGGCAGGTCAAGGGCAACTCCGGCTCCATGCTCTTCCACACCCCGGACTCCCCCGGCTACGACAGCACCCGCGCCGAGGTGTGGTTCGAGTCCGAGGACGCAGCCCGGGCAGCCGGGTTCGCCCACTGGGACCGCAAGCGGCGCTGAGCGACCCAGGCGTCCCCGTCCACGAGGGCCCCGTCGGCACTGCCGGTGGGGCCCTCGTGCACCCTCAGATCGGCCGTTCACACGATCACAGTGGCCCCAGAGCTCACAGAGCGCGACCCGCTCGCGTGACCTGCAGAACTACAACGATGTTGTGACACAACTCACACAAAGAGGCGGCGTGTCCGCTGGCGTGAACCTGTGACTGGCGTGAAACAAGGGGTTGCACGGACGCATGTTGTCAGGTTCACTCAGCCCTGTGCCTGCCGCGCCCCTCTCTTCCTGGATCGGATCATGACAGTCGAGCATCGTCCTGCCATCAGCCCTGAGCGCCACCGCGCTGCCCCGTCACGCTGCGACGCCAAGCGAGCCGCGATGGTCCTGGCCGTGGCTGCCCTGCCGCTGGGGTCGGCCATGCCGGCCCAGGCCGCTCCCGTGCAGACCGCCCCCCTGGACACCCAGCGCACGCTGCTGCCGACGGCCCGCGGGCTCAGCTCGCTCCCGACGGCGCCGGTCACGCTCCCGACCGCGCCGACCACCGTGACCCGCTACGTCGACGTCCCCCTGGGCAACGTCCGCTCCGGCCCCGGCATGAGCTATGCCGTCGTCGCCAGCCTCACCAAGGGCACGCGGGTGACCGGCACGCTCACCTCCAACGGCTGGCTGAAGATGGCCGACGGCCGCTACATGGGTCTGTCGATCCTGACCACCACCGCCCCCGGCGGCACCGGCACCAGCACGACCAGCCCCAGCACCGGCAACGAGGTCACCCGCTACGTCACCGCGACGAACGGCAACGTCCGCTCCGGCCCCGGCATGGGCTACCGCGTCGTGGGCACCCTGTCCCGCGGCACCGAGGTCAAGGGCACCATCAGCAACGGCTGGCTGAAGATGGCCGACGGCCGCTACATCGGCACCTCCATCCTCACCACCAGCGCCCCCGGCGGCACGAGCACCAGCACGACCAGCCCCAGCACCGGCAACGAGGTCACCCGCTACGTCACCGCGACGAACGGCAACGTCCGCTCCGGCCCCGGCATGGGCTACCGCGTCGCGTCGTGGGCACCCTGTCGCGCGGCACCGAGGTCAAGGGCACCATCAGCAACGGCTGGCTGAAGATGGCCGACGGCCGCTACATCGGCACCTCCATCCTGACCACCACCGCCCCCGGCGGCACCGGCACCAGCACGACCAGCCCCAGCACCGGCAACGAGGTCACCCGCTACGTCACCGCGACGAACGGCAACGTCCGCTCCGGCCCCGGCACCTCCTACGGCGTCGTCGGCACCCTGCCCCGCAGCACCGAGGTGACCGGCACGCTGACCTCCAACGGCTGGCTCAACCTCGGGGGCGGCCGCTACATCTCCGGGGTCATCCTCACCAGCACCGCCCCGGGGACGACGACGTCCCCCACGGCTCCGTCCACCGGCACTGAGGTCACCCGCTACGTCACCGCCACTGCCGGCAACGTCCGCTCCGGCCCCGGCACCTCCTACCGCGTCGTCGGCACCCTGCCGCGCGGCACCCAGGTCAACGGCGTCCTGACGACGAGCGGCTGGCTCAACCTCGGGGGCGGCCGCTACATCTCCTCGACCATCCTCAGCAGCACCGACCCCTCCTCGAGCACAGGCGGGATCCCCGGCGGCGGCGCGAGCGCCGGCAGCGTCTCCGGTGCCGCGATCCTGGCCGAGGGCGAGAAGTACTTCGGCATCATGTACGTCTGGGGCGGCGAGGACCCTTCGGGCTTCGACTGCTCCGGCTACACCCAGTACGTCTTCGGCCGGCTGGGCATCAACCTGCCGCGCACCGCGGCACAGCAGCAGCAGTTCGCCACCCCGGTCAGCACCCCGCAGCCGGGCGACCTGGTCTTCTGGGGTGCACCGGCCTGGCACGTCGCGATCTACGCCGGGGACGGCTACATCTACGACTCGGGCCGCGCGGGCCTGCCGGTGCAGAAGCGCAAGATGTTCTCCGGCGTCACCGGCTACGGCCGGGCGCACTGACGCGGCGGCCAGCGGGCACCCTTACCAGGCGCGGCCTGGCCTGCACCCACACGGTCAGGCCAGGCCGAGGTCGTCCAGACCGTAGGCCGCGCGGTACTCCAGGCCCTGCTCACGCAGCCGCTCCGCGGCGCCGCTGGCACGGTCGGCGATGACGGCGACCGCCACGACCTGCGCCCCTGCCTCACGGCACGCGTCCACGGCGGTCAGGGGTGACCCCCCGGTCGTCGACGTGTCCTCCACGACCAGCACCCGGCGCCCGGCGACGGAGGGCCCCTCGATGCGCCGCTGCAGCCCGTGCGCCTTCTCCGCCTTGCGCACGACGAAGGCGTCGAGCCGCCTCCCGCGGGCCGCCGCGGCGTGCAGCATGGCCGTCGCGACCGGGTCCGCACCCATGGTCAGGCCGCCCACGGCGTCCACGTCGAGGTCGGCGACGAGGTCGAGCATGACCTCCCCGACGAGCGGGGCTCCTACCCCGTCGAGGGTGACCCTGCGCAGGTCGACGTAGTAGTCGGCCTCCCGGCCCGAGCTGAGCGTCACCCGGCCGCGCACGACGGCCTGGTCACGGATGATCTGCAGGAGCTGGTCGCGGGGAGTCGTCACGGGGTCACAGCCTAGCCACCGGTGTCGGCGCCCTGCCCGAGATGACGGTGCAGGAAGGCGATCGCGGCCGGGTAGGCGTCGAGCTTGTTGGCCCGCTGGGCCAGGCCGTGGCCCTCGTCGTGGTAGACCCGCAGCTCGCAGGGCACCCCACGCTCCGTCAGCGCTGCGGCGATCTGCTCGGCCTCGCTGAGCGGCACCCGCGGGTCGTTGGCGCCGTGGATGACGAACAGCGGGGCCCGAACGGCGTCCAGGTAGGTGATCGGCGAGGCGCGCACCAGCAGCTCGCGGTGGTGCTCGAGGGAGCCGTACTCCCGCTCGCGGAACGCCCGGCGGTAGGCCGAGGTGTTCTCCAGGAAGGTGACCAGCGAGCTCATGCCGACGATGTCGACGCCTGCCGCCCAGAGCCCGGGCTGCATCGACAGCCCGGCCAGCACCATGTAGCCGCCGTAGGAGCCTCCCCACAGGGCCGCGCGCTGAGGGTCCAGGCCCTGCGTCGGCAGCCACGCGTGCAGGTCGGCGAGGTCGGCCACCGACTCCAGCCGCAGCTCCACGTCGTCCAGGGAGTACCACCGCTTGCCGTAGCCGGTGGACCCCCGCACGTTCGGCACGAGCACGGTCAGCCCGGAGGCGGCCAGGGCCTGGACGACCGGGTGCCAGACCCGGTCGGCCGAGCCCTCGGGCCCCCCGTGGATGTGCACCACGCTGGCCCCGGAGGCCGGCGCGCGACCCGGTGCCCCCGCATACCGGAAGCACGGGACCTGCTCCCCGTCCCGGGCGGGTATGCGGTGCACGCTCGGCTCGGTCAGTGCGTCGCGCACCTCCTCGGACAGGTCCGAGGCCGCCGAGGCGAGGAGCCTGGCGTGGCCGGTCGCGGCGTCCACCAGGTGGATGGCCCCCGGCTCGAGCGGGCTGGTGCCCGAGACCACGACGCGGTCGGCGCCGGGCGACCAGCGGGCCTCGAGACCGGCCATGGCCGGCACGTCCACGACACAGCGCCGGGTGCCGTCCTGCTCGTGCACGGCCAGCGTGAAGGCCCCGTCCACCAGGGTGCCGACGAGCATCGCCGAGCCGTCGGGCGCCACCCAGCAGTGCAGGTCGTGCTCGTCGTCGGCCACGAGCACCTGCCACGCGCCGTCGAGCCCGAGGCGCTGCACGGCCAGCAGGTCACGGTCGTGGTTGCTGGCCAGCAGCATCCCGTCGTCGTCGGCCGTCCAGGCCGGCAGCTCGTGCAGGGCGTGCTCGCTCGGGTCGGTCACCGGCCCGACGCCGTCGGGGCCCGCCACGTCGACGACGGTGGAGCCGGGCTGCAGGCTGAGGCGCAGCACGGCGACCGAGCGGCCGGCGTGGTCGGCCACGGCACCGGCGACGTAGCCCCCGCCGTCGTAGACCACCCGCTCCCGCCCGGTCGCCAGGTCGTGGCTGACGACGTCCATGTCGACGCCGTTGCGCCGGTTGGTGGAGTAGACGACGCTGCCCGAGGTCACGTCGCGCAGGTCGTGCATGTGCGCGGGGTCGTGCACGAGCGGGGTGAGGTCGTCCAGACCCGCCGGCAGGCCCGGGCCCTCGTCCAGGTCCAGCAGGGACAGCTGCATCCGCTCGTCGCCTCCCTGGTCGTGCTGCACGACGACGCGGCGCTGCCCGGGCACGTAGCGACCGGAGCACCGGCCCGGCAGCGCTGTCAGCGATCGCACCGTGCCCTCCGGCGCGATCTCGACGAGCTGCAGCGACCCGGCGTCGTCGTGCCCGGCCAGCACCCGGCCCGTCTCGTCGACGTCGAAGGCCGTCCAGGTGCGGGCGGAGAGCAGGGCGGCGACGAGGGTGGCGGAGTCCATGGCGTCACCCTAGGCAGGTCCACCGACGCCCCGCACGGGCTCACACCTCGACGGTGGCGTCCTCGCGGTGGTGCACCCCGAGCTTCTCGCAGGCCTCGTTGAGGAGTCGCTGCACGGCCAGGGTGTCCTCCAGCGGCATGACCGACGACTCGGGGCGCCCGGCCCGCAGGCACTCGGTGACCTCGATGAGCTCGTGGCTGTAGCCACCGCCCAGCGGCGGGGCCTCGATGAGCTCGGGCTCCCCTCCCCGGCGGACCAGGGTGACCGCGTGAGGGTGGTGGAAGCGCGGCGGCACCTCGATGACCCCCTCGGTGCCGATGACCCGCGCCGACCCCGGCGAGGGCTGCCGCAGCGAGGTGAGCAGGGTCGCGGCGCGGCCGTCGTCGTAGCCGAGGAGCAGCGCGGCCTCCAGGTCCACCCCGGTCGGCGCGAGGGAGCCGACGACCTCCAGCCGGTCGGGCACCCCCAGGAAGTGCTGGGCGAAGGAGACGACGTAGACCCCCAGGTCGAGCATGGCTCCCCCGCCGAGCTCCGCGGCGAACAGCCGGTCGGCCGGGTCGAAGGCCTTGTCGACCCCGAGGTCGGCCTGCACCAGGCGCACCTGCCCCAGCGCCCCCTGCTCGACGAGCTCACGGGCCCGCACGACGGCGGGCTGGAAGCGGGTCCACATGGCCTCCATGACGAAGACGCCCCGCGCGCGGGCCGCGGCGACGACCTCCTCTGCCCCGGCGACGGTCGCGGTGAACGCCTTCTCGACCAGCAGCGCCTTGCCCGCCTCGATCGCCGCGAGCGCGATGGCATGGTGCTGGGGGTGCGGTGTGGCGATGTAGAGCGCGTCGACGTCGGGGTCCTCGACGATCGCGCGGTAGCTGCCGTGGGCCCGCTCGGCGCCGAACTCGCGGGCGAACTCCTGCGCCCGCTGCGGCGAGCGGGACGCCACGGCGCTGAGCCTGGCGTGCGGCACGTGCTGCATGTCTGCCGCGACGAGCCGGGCGATGCGCCCCGGCCCGACGAAGCCCCACCTGATCTCGTCCATGCGTCCAGCCTAGGCGCAGGTCAGCAGGCCCCCCCGGACGGTGGGGTCGGCGTGAGCGCCAGCACGACGAGCGCGGAGGTCCACGCCAGCGGAGCGACGGCGGCCGGCCGGCCGTCGTGCAGCACCTTCTCCGGCAGCGACCCTGCTCGCGTGCGGTGCGCGTCGAGCCAGCCCAGCCACTGCGCGGCCTCGGCCTCGTGGCCCCCGCTCGTCGCCGCGAGCGCCATCAGCCCGGTCTGCGGGGTCCACGAGATGCCGTCGCTGCGCCAGCCGGCGCCCGGTGCCACGCCACCGGCGGGGCGTCGCATCTGCGGCACCGCGGCCCTGCGGGCCTCCTCGGCCCGCGGGACGGCACACGCGGTGAAGGGCGGCAGGAGGAAGGTGACCGCGGCGTCCGGCCGGCCGCCGACGTGCCGGGGGAAGTCGGGCCCGAACGCGCCGACCAGTGCCTCCCGCAGCCCCCGCGCCTGCCGCTCCAGGCCGTCGGGGTCGACCCCGGCGGACCGCCAGGCCTCGTCGGCGACCACGCCCTCGCGGCGCAGCCAGGCGGCCCACTCCAGGCCGACCATCGAGGTCGCGGCGATGCCCAGGGTCAGCCGGTCCTCGGAGACCTCCCAGTAGTCCGGTGACGGCTGCGGCAGCCCGGTCACCGCGTCCACCTGAGCTATCAGCCGGGCAGCCGAGCGGGTGGCCAGGGGGGTGAGCGCCTGGCCGGTCGCCTCGGCCGCCACCGGGTCGGTCTGGGCACGCAGCACCTCCGCGACCGCCCACAGCGCCCAGCCGGGGCCGTCCTCCTGCAGGCCCCGGTCGTCCGGCACGGCCGCCTCACCCGTGGGCAGGTAGCGCGCCTGCAGCGACCCGTCGTCCTCCTGCTGCGCCTGGAGGAAGCCGAGCACCTCCACGGCCTCGGCGTGCCGGCCGGTGCGGGCGTAGGCGACGGCCACGAAGGCCGCGTCGCGCGGCCACACGTAGCGCCAGTTGGTCGACGGCGCCGCCAGGACCGCCCCGGGGGACGTCCCGGCGGGAGCGGTCAGCACGCGCAGGTCCAGCAGGGCCCGCCGCGCCATGTCGGCGTATGCCGTGCCGTCGCCGGGCACCTCTGCGGAGGCCAGCCACCCGACGTCCCGGGCCGCCATGCCGGTCGCGGTGCCCAGGGTGACGTCGCCTCCGCCGGCGCCCCCTCCACCCCCGGTGGGCAGCACCCGCCCGGGGCCGAGCAGCACGCCCGACTGCGCGGCGTACCGCCCGGTGCCCAGGGGCACGAGCGCACCGTCGACGTCGCGCACCGCGGTCTCCTGGTGCAGGGCGATGACGGCGTGCCGCCCGTCCCAGACCAGTGCCCCCACGCTCGCGAGCACCACGAGGGTCCCGGCGAGCAGCGTGCGACGGCTCCCTCGCACGTCGCGCCCGGTCAGCCGCGACGACGGCGGCGGCGGGCCAGGGCCCCGGAGACCCGGCGCACCTGCGAGCGCGGCAGCACCCGCAGCGCCGCGGACAGCGCCGCGTAGTGCACCGACGGCACCGAGACCACCGTGCCCGCGGCCACGTCGTCGAGCGCGTCCCGCACCACCCGGTCGGCCTCGAGCCACAGCGCCGCGGGGACCTTCGACATGTTCATCGACGCGCGCTCGTGGAACTCCGTGCGCACGAAGCCCGGGCACAGCGCGGTGACCTGCACCCCGGTGCCGGCCAGCTCGGCGGCGACCGCCTCGGAGAAGACCGTCACCCAGGCCTTGAGGGCCGAGTAGGTGCCCATCACGGCGAAGCCGGCGACGGAGGACACGTTGAGCACCGCGCCGTGCCCGCGCTCGCGCATCGGGCCGACGGCCGCGTGGGTGAGGACGAGCACCGCGCGGGCCATGACGTCGAGCGCCTGCTCCTCCGCGGCGACCTCCCCGGTGCTGAAGCGCTGCCGCAGGCCGAAGCCGGCGTTGTTGACCACGAGGTCGACCGGGCGGTCCGGGTCGGCCACCCGCTCGGCCACCCGCTGCAGCTGGCCGCGGTCGGCCAGGTCGGCCGGGAGCGCCTCCGCGTGCACGCCATACCTGCTCTCGACCTCCTCGGCCAGGGCGGCCAGCCGCTGCGCGTCCCGGGCCACGAGGACCAGGTCGTGGCCCCGCTCGGCGAGCTCGACGGCGAACGCGCGGCCGAGGCCGGCGGAGGCCCCGGTGACCAGTGCAGTACCCATGGTGCCCCAGGGTACGTGCGGCCCCGGCTGTCGCCGCCGACGCCTACAGTGGGCGCCGTGCGCATCGCGACCTGGAACGTCAACAGCATCCGTGCCCGGCTGGACCGGGTGACCGCCTTCCTGGAGCGGCACGACGTCGACGTGCTCGCCGTGCAGGAGACCAAGTGCCGCGACGCCCAGTTCCCCTACCTCGCCTTCGAGGGCTCGGGGTACGAGGTGGCGCACGCCGGGACCAACCAGTGGAACGGTGTCGCCGTCGTCTCCCGGGTCGGCCTGGAGGACGTGCAGGTGGGCTTCCCCGGCATGCCCGGCTGGGGCGACCCAGTCGCGGCGGAGGCACGGGCGGTCTCGGCGCTGTGCAACGGCGTGCGGGTGTGGTCGCTCTACGTCCCCAACGGCCGGTCGCTGGACGACCCGCACATGGCCTACAAGCTCGACTGGCTGGCCCGGCTGCGCGACGCCGGGGCGCAGTGGCTGGCCGACGACGCGCAGGCGCAGATCGCGCTCATGGGCGACTGGAACATCGCGCCGCACGACGAGGACGTCTGGTCGATGACCTACTACGAGGACAAGTCGCACGTCAGCCCGGCGGAGCGGTCCGCCTTCGCCGCCGTCGTCGAGGCCGGGTTCAGCGACGTGGTGCGGCCGCACACCCCCGGCCCGGGCACCTACACGTACTGGGACTACACCCAGCTCGCCTTCCCCAAGAAGCGCGGCATGCGCATCGACTTCGCGCTGGCCTCGCCGGCGCTGGCGGCCCGGGTGGAGCACGCCGTCATCGACCGCGAGGAGCGCAAGGGCAAGGGGGCCTCGGACCACGCGCCGGTGATCCTGGACCTGGCCTGAGGTCGCAGCAGCCACCTCGCACGGGTGTGCAGAAGGTGCTGCGGGGAGCCACTTCTGCTCACCCGTGGACGGTGGTCTCCGGCGTGGTGCGCTGCCGGCGCAGGGCCAGGGGCAGCGTCATGGCGCTGATCGCGGCGGTGACCAGCAGCGCGTCGCGGAAGCCGAAACCGGCCGCGACCAGGCCCACCAGCACGGAGCCGGCGCCGGTGCCCAGGTCGAAGCCGACGTTCCACACCGCGCTGGCCAAGCCGTAGTGCCGGCGCGGCACCTGCTGGAAGGCCACGACGAGGGTGAGGTTCTGCAGGCCCCCGTAGCTCACGCCGACCAGGCACGCCGAGAGCACGAAGGCGACCAGGACACCGGTGGTGGCGTCCGGCACCCCGACGGTCCACGCGACCAGCGACATGCCGGCCACCGTCAGCACCACGAGCGGCCACAGGAACGCGTGCGCGCCGTAGCGGTCGGCGAGGATGCCCATCCCCCACCGGGACAGGGCGGCCGTCGCCCCCATGCCGAACAGCGCCAGGGTGGAGGCGACGGTGCTGTCGACCATCTGCGGGGCGAAGGTGAGCAGCGCACCTCCGGCCAGGGTCACCCCCAGCAGCAGCCCGGTGGGCACGAGCAGGCGGCGGTATGCCGTGCGCCGACGGATGTCGCGGGCACCGGCGAGCGCCTGCTCCGCGGGTGAGTGCGCCGGCGGGTCGTGCAGGATCCTGCCCAGGGCCAGGGCCGGCACGATGCCCACCAGCGGCAGCCCGGCCACGAGGAAGACCACCCAGAAGCCGGCCTCCCGCGCGACGAAGGGGCCGAGCGGCAGGAGCACCAGGTTGGGCAGCGCCACGGCCAGGCCGTAGGCCCCGATCGCGGTGCCGCGTCGGGCCGGGTCGACCAGCTCGGCGACAGCGGCACTGCCGGTGACCGTGAGGATGCCGAAGCCCACCCCGCGCACCGCCGACAGGGCCAGGATCGGCACCAGCTCGTCGCTGGCGATGTGCGCCACCGCCGGCAGACCCATGAGCAGCAGCCCCAGGCTCATCACCGGGCCCCACCCGAACCTGCGCAGCGCCCCGGGCACGAACAGCTGGGTGAGCACCGTGAAGAGCAGCAGCACGCCGTTGACCAGGCCGGCACCGGCCTCGCCGGCACCGCCCTCGACGGCCCACAGCGGGGCGACCGGCAGCAGCGCGGCATACCCGGCGAAGCCGGTGATGGTCATCCCGATCAGGGCGGGCATGCCCCGGAGCCGCCAGACCGCGAAGATGGCCGTCCTCCTGTCGGTCGTGGGCCCGATGTCGTGTGCCCGCCGGTCGTTGCCTGTGGCGTGGCCTGCGTGGGTGGTGCGGGGAGGGCTCAGCCCTTGGCGGCCTTGGCGGCCGCCTTCTGCTCCTTCTTCCAGACCCGCACCGCGGCCATCGTCTCGTCGTCGACGACGTCGGCGATGGACATGCGGGCGTCCTCGCGGCCGTAGTCACCGGCGGCCTCGCGCCAGCCCGGGGCCTGCAGGCCGCACTGCTTGCCGAGCAGGGCCAGGAAGATGCGGGCCTTCTGGTCGCCGAAGCCGGGCAGCGCCTTGAGGCGCTTCAGCACCTCGCGGCCGTCGGGCTCACCGGAGGTCCACAGGGCAGCCGTGTCGCCGTCGTGGCGCTCCACGACCGTCGCGGCGAGGTCGTGCACCCGCCGGCCCATCGACGCCGGGAAGCGGTGCACCGCCGGGGGCTGCGCGCAGACCGCGACGAACTCCTCGGCGTCCATGCCCGCGATGCGCTGCGGGCTGACCTCGCCCAGCCGCTCGGCGAGCTTGCGCGGCCCGGCGAAGGCGACCTCCATGGGGATCTGCTGGTCGAGCAGCATGCCGACGAGGAGGGCGAACGGGTTGTCGGTCAGCAGGCGGTCGGCCTCGGGCTCGCCGACCAGGTGCAGGCTCGTGGTCATGCCGCCCAGTCTGGCACGGGGTGCGGCTCAGACCCTGGCATCAACCCCGGTGCCGGTCCGCAGCGGCGGTCCCCAGGCGCAGGGCCACCAGGGCCGCCAGGCCCGCGGCGAGGGCCGCCCCGGCGAAGACGGTCTGCACCTGCACCACCCCTGCCTGCAGGAGGGCGTCGGAGTCGGTCGGGTCCGGCAGCACGGCGACGGCGGCGTAGAAGCGCCGCAGCCCGATCGCAGTGAGCAGGGCCAGGCCCACGACCATGCCGACCATGCGGGCGACGACGACCAGTGAGCTCACCGTGCCGTGGGCGTCCTCGCGCGCGTCCGCCAGCGCGGCGTCGTTGACCGGCGCGATGGCCAGGCCGACGCCGAGGCCGGCGGCCCCGAGCACCACCGTGGTGGCCAGGACGTCGCCGAGCGACCCGCGGCCCCAGGTGGCCATGACGGCCAGGGCGACCGCCGTCATGGCCAGGCCGGGGGCGGCGACGAGCCCGGGACCGACCCTGCGCAGCAGCAGCCCGCCGAGCACGGCGCCGGCGGGGACGGCCACCAGGAAGCGCACGAGCACGAAGGCGGCCTGGGTCTGGGTGGACTCGCCGTCCAGCCGCGCCAGCAGGGGCACGTCGACGACGACGGCGACGATGGCGGCACCCACGAGCACGCTGACGACCAGGGCAGGCCACACCCGGGCGCGCACCACGTCCGGGGCGATGAGCGGGCGCTGCGCGGTGCGCTGCCGCACGACGAAGCCGGCGACCGCCAGGGCCCCCAGCGGCAGCAGCCACAGCCCCCAGGGGCCGAGCACCTCCACCTCCGGGTCGGCCGTGGAGAACGTGAGGACCAGCGACCCGAGGGCCACGGCGACGAGCACGGCGCCCGGCAGGTCGGCCTCGAGCAGCAGCGGCAGCCAGCGCGGCGCGGTGACCACGGCGAGGGTGAGCAGCGCCAGCGCCGCGGCCACGCCGACCGGGGTGAGCACCCGCGAGGAGGCGTCCCCGAAGGGGACGAACGGCGCGCCGTAGGCCACCGACGTCACCAGTGCCGGCGGCGCCCAGAGGGTGAGCACGCTGAGCGCGGCGGCCACCAGCGCCACGACGGCGGTCACCACCCCCCGGACGCTCGGCACCGGTCGGGAGCCGGGCCCGCGGGGACGGCCGATGGCCCACACCCCCACGCAGAACAGCACGCCGAGCACGACGTTCAGCCAGAAGATGCCCCGCCAGTCGGTGACCAGCAGCACGGCCGCCCCGAGCAGCGGCCCGAGCACCGCACCGAGCTCCTGCACGCCGCCGACGACGCCGAGCGGCAGGCCGCGCCGACCTGGCGGCCACAGGTCGGCGACCAGCGCCAGGGTCGCCGGCACCAGGCCCCCGCCACCCAGACCCTGCAGGAAGCGCCCGCCCACCATGACGGACAGCTCCACGGCCACGGCGGTGACGGCCGAGCCGACCACGAAGACGAGCAGGCAGGCGATGAGGATGCGGCGCCGGGTGACCAGGTCGGCCAGCCGCCCGATGAGCGGCAGCACGGCGATGTAGCCCAGCAGGAACCCCGAGATGATCGGCGTGCCCTGCTGCAGGGCGTCGATGCCCAGCCCGGCACCGGCCATCATGTCCGGCAGCGCCAGCACCACGACATACGTGTCGGCGGCGGCGAGCATCACCGCCAGCGCCGCGACCCCCAGCAGGGCGCGGGCACTCGCCGGAGTGCTGGTGCGGGTGCTCACCCGGACGTCAGGGGGCGGTGATCTCGACGGGCACGCCGTAGTCGTCCAGGGTCAGCGTGTAGGTCGACTCGGCCGGCGGGTAGAGGGGCCCGGTGATGCTCACCGTGCGGACCTCCCAGCTCTCCTCGACGAGCCCGTAGGTGACGTCGTAGTCGGCCTCCCGGTCACCGGTGTTGAGCAGGTCGGCGACCAGCTCGCCCGGCAGGGTGCCGGTGACCTCCTGGAGGACGTCCTGCCCGGCACGCACCTGCTCGCCGAACTCCGCGCCGTCGGTCTGCGGGAGCAGTGCCGGCAGGCCCTCGTCGGCGCTGAACAGCCGGGCGGGGTCGGGCACGCCCAGGTCGGCGGGGTCGGTCTCGGTGAACCCGGGGGTGAACGGCAGCTGCACGTAGAGACGGCCGTCGACCGCCACCGTGGGCACGTCGGCCTGGATGCCGGAGAGGCGCGCGGTGATCTCGCCCTCGAAGGCCGGGGGCTCGATGGTGCCCGACCCGATCGCGCCGATGACGTAGGCCGGCTGGTCCTCCGGCAGGTCGGCACCCTCCATCACCAGGCTGACCGACCCGGCGCCGGCGAGCACGTCGTGGGCCTGGTCGAGCCGGTCCTGGGCCGTCGGGGCGGCCGTGGTCTGCTCGGCCTCGTCGGCCCCGTCGCCGGTGCACCCGGTGAGCGCCAGGCCGGTCACGGCGACGAGCGCGGCCAGCCGCGCCCGTCCCCTTCTCTGGTTGCTCCGCATACCTCTCCCCGTGGGTGGCCGGCCTGCTGTCCCTGGACAGTATGCCGTCCGCCCAGGTCGCAGGCCCGCCCGCCACCCGGGGAGCCCGGTCAGCGCAGGGTGAGCTCCTCGCCACCGTCGGCGACGTCCACCACGACCGTCTGCCCGTCCCGGACCTCGCCGGCGAGCAGCGCCCTGGCCAGCCGGTCGCCGATCTGGGTCTGCACCAGCCGCCGCAGCGGACGCGCACCGTAGGCCGGGTCGTAGCCGCGCTGCGCCAGCCAGGCCCGCGCGTCGTCGGTGACGTCGAGGCCGATGCGCCGGTCGGCCAGGCGCCGGCCGAGCAGCTCCACCTGCAGGCCCACGATCGTCGCCAGCTCCTCACGGCTCAGCGCGTCGAAGACCACGACCTCGTCCAGCCGGTTGAGGAACTCGGGCTTGAACGCCGCGCGCACCGTTGCCATCACCTGCTCGCGCTTGGTGGCGACGTCGGTGCTCGGGTCGACCAGGAACTGGCTGCCCAGGTTGGAGGTCATCACCAGGATCACGTTGCGGAAGTCGACGGTGCGGCCCTGGCCGTCGGTCAGCCGGCCGTCGTCGAGCACCTGCAGCAGGATGTCGAAGGTCTCGGGGTGGGCCTTCTCGACCTCGTCCAGGAGCACGACGGAGTAGGGCCGGCGCCGCACGGCCTCGGTGAGCTGGCCGCCCTCCTCGTAGCCGACGTAGCCGGGAGGGGCACCGACCAGGCGGGCCACCGAGTGACGCTCGGAGTACTCGCTCATGTCGATGCGCACGATGGCCCGCTCGTCGTCGAAGAGGAAGTCCGCGAGCGCCTTGGCCAGCTCGGTCTTGCCGACACCGGTCGGGCCGAGGAAGAGGAAGGAGCCGGTCGGCCGGTCGGGGTCGGCGATGCCGGCCCGCGAGCGGCGCACCGCGTCGCTCACCGCACGCACCGCGGCGTGCTGGCCGATGAGCCGCCGGCCCAGCACGTCCTCCATGCGCAGGAGCTTCTCCGTCTCGCCCTCCAGCAGCCGGCCGGCGGGGATGCCGGTCCAGCTGGAGATCACGTCGGCGATGTCGTCGGCGCCGACGTCCTCCTTGACCATCGGGGCCACCCCCGTGTCGGCGGCCTCCGTCGAGGACTCCGCCTCCTGCGCCGCGGTGAGCTCGCGCTCGGCGGCCGGGATCTCGCCGTAGAGCAGCCGCGAGGCCCCGGCGTAGTCGCCGTCGCGCTCCAGCCGCTCGGCCTGGGTGCGCAGCTCGTCGAGCCGCTGCTTCAGCTCACCGACCCGGTTGAGGCCCGACTTCTCCTGCTCCCAGCGTGCGGTGAGCGCGGCCAGCTGCTCCCGGCGGTCGGCCAGGTCGGCACGCAGCCGCTCCAGCCGGTCGCGGGAGGCCTCGTCCTCCTCCGACTGCAGGTGCAGCTCCTCCATCGTGAGCCGGTCGACCGCGCGGCGGAGCTCGTCGACCTCGACCGGCGAGGAGTCGATCTCCATGCGCAGCCGCGAGGCAGCCTCGTCGACCAGGTCGATCGCCTTGTCGGGCAGCTGGCGTCCGGTGATGTAGCGGTCGGACAGCGAGGCCGCGGCGACCAGGGCCGAGTCGGCGATGGCCACCTTGTGGTGCGCCTCGTAGCGCTCCTTGAGCCCGCGCAGGATGGCGACCGTGTCCTCGACGCTCGGCTCACCGACATACACCTGCTGGAAGCGGCGCTCCAGGGCGGCGTCCTTCTCGATGTGCTCGCGGTACTCGTCGAGCGTCGTCGCGCCGACCAGCCGCAGCTCGCCGCGTGCCAGCAGCGGCTTGAGCATGTTGCCGGCGTCCATCGAGCCTTCGGCGGCGCCGGCCCCCACCACGGTGTGCAGCTCGTCGATGAAGGTGACGATGCGCCCGTCGCTGCCCTTGATCTCGGCGAGCACGGCCTTGAGCCGCTCCTCGAACTCGCCGCGGTACTTCGCCCCGGCGACCATGGCACCGAGGTCGAGCGCGATCAACCGCTTGTCGCGCAGCGACTCCGGCACGTCGCCGGCCACGATGCGCTGGGCCAGGCCCTCCACCACGGCGGTCTTGCCCACACCCGGCTCGCCGATGAGGACGGGGTTGTTCTTGGTGCGGCGCGAGAGCACCTGCACCACCCGCCGGATCTCGCTGTCCCGGCCGATGACCGGGTCGAGCCGGCCCTCCCGGGCGGCCTCGGTGAGGTCGGTGCCGTACTTTCCCAGGGCGTCGTAGGTCGCCTCGGGGTCGGCGCTCTCGACCTTGGCGCCCCCGCGCAGGGCCGGGATGCGCTCGGCCAGCGCGTCGGCGTCGAGCCCGAACCGGCCGGTGCGCGCCACGGCGAGCAGCAGGTGGTCGGTGGAGATGAAGCTGTCGCCCATCTCGCGCATCGACTGCTGCGCCTGGGTCAGCACGGACAGCAGCTGGCGCGAGGGCTGCGGGGTGCCGACGCTCGGCCCGCTCGCCGACGGCAGGTCTGCCAGGGCGGCCCGGGAGGCCTGCAGCGCGCTGGCGGCCGAGGAGCCCACGGAGTCCAGCAGCGGCCCGGTGGTCGTGTCGTGCTGCTCGGCCAGGGCGGCCAGCAGGTGCGCGGGCTCGATCTGGGCGTGCCCGGCGGCGGCCGCCTCGCGCATCGCAGTCGAGACGGCCTCCTGGGCCTTGGTCGTGAAGCTCAGATCCATGTCGTGCCGTCCCCTCTCGTGTCGCGTCGGCAGTCGCGTGGTCGCTGTCTGTGCAACCTGCTCAGAGTTGAGTCTATTCCGCTCAACTCTCGGTCGGGCGGCGACCTCGGCGGACCGGCGACATACTGGTCGCATGCGGTGGGAAGCGGTGCTCGGGGACATCACGACGCAGGAGGTCGACGCGGTCGTCAACGCCGCCAACCCCCAGCTGATGGGCGGCGGCGGGGTGGACGGGGCGATCCACGCAGCGGCGGGGCCTGCCCTGCTGCAGGAGTGCCGCCGGGTCCGGGCCGCGCGCTGGCACGACGGCCTCCCGGTCGGCGAGGCCGTCGCCACCGGCGCCGGGGACCTGCCGGCCCGCTGGGTGGTCCACACCGTCGGGCCGAACCGGCACCGCGGCCAGACCGACCCGGCCCTGCTCGCCTCGGCCTTCCGGCGCAGCCTCGAGGTCGTCGGCGAGGTCGGCGCCCGCTCCGTGGCCTTCCCGGCGGTCAGTGCGGGCATCTACGGCTGGGAGCCCGAGGTCGTCGCCGAGACCGCCGTGCAGACCCTGCGCGAGACACCGGCCGGCCCGGTGGAGCACATCCGCTTCGTGCTCTTCAGCGCCTCGCTGCACACGGTGTTCGCCGCCGCGCTCAGCCGCTGACCCGCTGGGCCGACCTGCCCGCCGGCCCCCGCCCAGGTCTGCAGGGATGGTCACCCGTGGCCACGTCTGCAGACCCGTATGCCCGGGGAGGAGGACCCCTCAGGCGTGGTGCTGGGCGTCCACGACCTCGCCGACGAGCTCCTCGATGACGTCCTCGAGCGCCGCGACGCCGACCACGGTGCCGGTGTCGGCCTGGACGACCCGGCCGAGGTGGGCGTTGCGGGCCTGCATGAGGGCCAGCGCGTCCTCCAGGGTCGAGCCCGTCGGGATCGTGGCCAGGCTGCGCACGAACTTGCGCGGCAGCTCCGCACCCCGCTCGCCCACCGGTGTGCCGATGACGTCCTTGAGGTGCACGTAGCCGCGCATCTCACCCTCGGTGCCCAGCACCGGGAAACGCGAGAACCCGGTCTGCGCGCACAGCTCCTCCAGCGCCTCGACCGTGGTGTGCGGCGGCACCGTGACCAGGGTGTCGAGCGGCAGGAGCACCTTCTCGACGGTGCCCTCGGTGAAGCTGAGCGCACCGGTGAGCAGCTCGGTCTCGGCCTCGTCGAGCAGGCCCTCGCGCCGGGAGTGCGCGATGAAGCCCGCGACCTCCTGGGCCGTGAAGGCCGAGGCCACCTCGTCCTTGGGGTCCACCTTGAGCAGCCGGAGCACGACGTTGGCGATGCCGTTGAGCAGCCAGATCACCGGGCGCAGGATCCACACCACGGCATACAGCGGGGGGCCCAGCGCCAGCGCGGCGCGCTCGGGAGTGGCCAGCGCGAAGTTCTTGGGCACCATCTCGCCGACCACCATGTGCAGGGTCACCACGATGGACAGCGCGATGGCGAACGCGATGGGGTGCACGAGCGCGTCGGGGACGCCGAGGGCCTCGAAGGCCGGCTCCATGAGATGGGCCACCGCCGGCTCGCCGATGGCGCCCAGACCCAGCGAGCACATGGTGATGCCGAGCTGGGCGCCGGCCATCATCAGCGACACACGCTCCATGGCGCGCAGCGTGATCCGGGCCAGGCGCGAGCCGCCCTGGGCGAGCGGCTCGATCTGGGTGCGCCGCGCCGAGATGAGCGCGAACTCGGCACCCACGAAGAAGGCGTTGCCCGCCAGCAGCAGGACCGCGATGAGGATCGCCATGCCGTCGCTCATGCCTGGCTCCCCTCCTCGTCTGCGGGCACCCGGCGCAGGACCACCCGGTCCACCCGGTGACCCTCGGTGCGGAAGACGGTGAGGCTGACGGTCGTCGTGACGGCGACCCCGTCCTCGTCGAGGTCGGCCAGGTCACGGACCTCGACCTGCACCTCGTCACCACGCTCCGGCAGCCGGCCCAGCAGCTCGGTGATGTAGCCGCCGACGGTGTCGGACTCCTGTGGCTCGGGCAGCTGGAGCTCGGTGAGGTCCTCGATCTCGTCGGGTCGCAGCAGCCCGGAGAGCAGCCAGCGCCCCCCGGCATACATCCGGGCACGGCCGACCGGACGGTCCTGCTCGTCCTGGATGTCGCCGACGATCTCCTCGACGAGGTCCTCCAGGGTCACGATGCCGTCGGTCCCGCCGTACTCGTCGACGACCAGCGCCATCTGCGGGCCGCTGCGGCGCAGCACACCCAGCAGCGGGTCGAGCTCCATCGTGGAGGGGACGGCCGGCAGCTCGTGCACGATCTGGCCCACGGTGACCGTGTGCCGGTCGGCGAGCGGCACCGCGACGGCGTGCTTGAAGTGCACCATCCCGAGCACGTCGTCCACGTCGTCGCCCAGCACCGGGAAGCGTCCGTGACCGGTCGCCACGGCCAGCGCCAGGACGGTGTCGGCGGTGTCGGTGGCGTCGACGAAGGTGACCCGCGGGCGGGGTGTCATCACGTCGACGGCCCGACGCTCGCCGAACTCGATCGAGCGTGCCAGCAGGGTGGCGGTGCCCTCCTGCAGGGTGCCGTGCTCCGCCGAGCGCGAGGCCAGCGAGGCCAGCTCGTCGGGCGTCCGGGCCGAGGCCAGCTCCTCCGACGGCTCGATGCCGACGGCGTTGAGGATCCTGTTGGCCATGCCGTTGAGCACCCGGATCAGCGGGCGGGTCACCGTGGTGAAGCCCCGCTGGAAGCCCACGACCGCGCGACCGACACGCAGCGGCTCAGCGATGGCCCAGTTCTTGGGCACGAGCTCGCCGAAGATCATCTGCGTGCCCGTCGCGAGGGCGAAGGCAATCGCGAAGGACACCGCGGTCGTGGCCCCGTCGGAGAGCCCGGCCAGCCCCACCGGACCGCGCAGGATGGTCGCGATCGAGGGTTCGGCGATGAAGCCGACCACCAGGGAGGTGACGGTGATGCCGAGCTGGGCTCCGGAGAGCTGGGTGGACAGGGACCGCAGGGCCGCCAGGACGCTGCGGGAGCGCCGGTCACCCTCCTCGGCGTGCCGCTCGACGGTGGTGCGGTCGACGGTGACCAGCGAGAACTCGGCCGCCACGAAGAGCGCGTTGAACGTGATGAGGAGCACCACGGCGCCCAGGAGAAGCCACTCGGTCACAACGGGTCACCGTCACGGGTCGAGCTCGGACTGTCAGGCTCCTCAGGGCAGGGTGCAGCGGGCATGCGCCAGAGTGTATGCGCTCGCGCGGCGCGCCGTCCTCAGCCGGAGGACCTGGGATGCCGTCAGCGGAACGCCTGCTGCCCCGTGAGCGCCTGGCCCACGACCAGGGTGTGCATCTCGGTGGTGCCCTCGTAGGTGACCACGGACTCGAGGTTGGCGGCGTGCCGCAGCGGGGAGTAGTCGGCGCTGATGCCGTTGGCCCCCAGCACGCTGCGGCACTCGCGGGCGACCGCCAGGGCACGCCGGGCGTTGGTGAGCTTGCCCAGGCTCACCTGCTGCGGGCGCAGCAGGCCCGCGTCCTTGAGCCGGCCCAGCTGGCGGGCCAGCAGCATGCCGGTGACGTAGTCGGCGGTCAGGTCGGCGAGCTTGGCCTGGGTCAGCTGGAAGCCCGCGATGGGGCGCCCGAACTGGTGGCGCGTGCCGGCATACGAGATCGCCGTCTCCAGTGCGTCCCGCGCCGCGCCCATCGCCCCGAACACGATGCCGAAGCGCGCCTCGGTCAGGCAGCCCAGGGGCCCCCGCAGACCCTCGGCGCCGGGCAGCACCGCCGCGGCGGGCAGACGCACCCCGTCGAGCACGAGCTCGCTGGTGACCGACGCACGCAGGGACAGCTTGCCGGTCATCAGCGGCGCCGAGAAGCCGGCGGTGTCGGTGGGCACGACGAAGCCCCGGACTCCCTCGTCGGTCTGCGCCCAGACCACGGCGACGTCGGCCACCGAGCCGTTGGTGATCCACATCTTGGTGCCGTCGAGCACCCAGTCGCCCCCGTCGCGCCGCGCCCGGGTGCGCATGCTGCCCGGGTCGGAGCCGTGGTCGGGCTCGGTGAGCCCGAAGCAGCCGACGAGCTCGCCCCGCGCCATCCCCGGCAGCCACTGCTCCTGCTGCTCCGTGCTGCCGTAGGCGTGGATCGCGTGCATCGCCAGCGATCCCTGGACGCTCACCAGCGAGCGCAGGCCGGAGTCGACCGCCTCGACCTCGGTGCACACCAGGCCGTATGCCGTCGCGCTCGCGCCGGCGCAGCCGTGACCCTCCAGGTGCATGCCCAGGACGCCCAGCCGGCCGAGCTCACGGGCCAGCTCGCGCACCGGCAGCTCCCCCGCGACATACCACTGCCCGATGTGCGGGCGGGCGTGCTCGGCCAGGAACTCGCGCACGCTGGCCCGCATCGCCAGGTCCTCCTCGGACAGGCCGTGGTCGAGCCCGCCGAGCTCGTCGGGGGTCCAGATGCGCGTGGGGGTGACCGGGCGCTGGGCGGAGGTGTCCACAGCTCCCGACTGTAGGCGACGATGGGCGCCATGACCCATCACATCCCGGTGGACTGCTGGCTCACCGACATGGACGGCGTCCTCGTGCACGAGGAACAGGCCCTGCCGGGCGCCGCCGACTTCATCGCCGCCCTGCGCGAGCACTCCATGCGCTTCCAGGTGCTGACCAACAACTCCATCTACACCCCGCGGGACCTGCGGGTGCGGCTGGCCGCCGGGGGCATCGACGTGCCCGAGAGCGCCATCTGGACCTCGGCCCTGGCCACCGCCGACTTCCTGCGCTCCCAGCGGGACGGCGGCTCGGCCTACGTCATCGGCGAGGCCGGGCTGACCACGGCGCTGCACGACGTCGGCTACGTGCTCACCGACCGGGACCCCGACTACGTCGTGCTCGGGGAGACCCGCACCTACTCCTTCGAGGCCATCACCAAGGCGATCCGGCTGGTCGAGGCGGGCGCACGGCTCATCGCGACCAACCCCGACCCGACCGGGCCCTCCTCGGAGGGCCCGCTGCCCGCGACCGGCGCGGTGGCGGCGCTGATCACCAAGGCGGTGGGGGTCGAGCCCTACTTCGTGGGCAAGCCCAACCCGCTGATGATGCGCAGCGCGCTCAACCGGATCGAGGCGCACTCGGAGCACACCGTGATGGTCGGCGACCGGATGGACACCGACATCGTCTCGGGGCTGGAGGCGGGCCTGCGCACGGTGCTCGTGCTCAGCGGCTCCACCCGGGCCGACCAGGTCGACCGCTACCCCTACCGGCCCACCCGCGTGTGCGACTCGATCGCCGACGTGGTGCCGCTGGTGGGCGAGCTCGCCGAGGGCAGCATCCAGGCCGCGCCCGGGATCGACTGAGCGACCCGCCCCGTCGCGGCCGGCGTGGTGGCGCTCAGCCCCCCGGCGGTCGCCACAGGGCCAGGGCGGTGGACGTGCTGCGCCGCCGCGGCCGGGTGCCCGGACGCAGCGCGACGACCTCGCCGCTGAGCCCGGCCGCGAAGATGCGGCCGCCCGCGCCGAGGGCGTCGGTGAGCAGCTCGTTGCGCTCGGTCAGCGCGGTGACCTTGGCCTGCAGGGCCTCGACCTGGTGCTCCAGCTCCATGATGCGCTGGATGCCGGCCAGGCTGACGCCCTCCTGGGAGAGCCGCTGGACCTCCCGGAGACGGTAGATGTCGCGCGAGGAGTAGCGGCGCCCGCCACCTCGGGTGCGCCGTGGCGTGACCAGGCCGAGCCGGTCGTACTGCCGCAGCGTCTGGGCGTGCATGCCGGCGAGCTCGGCCGCGATGGAGATGACGAAGACCGGTGCGTCCTCGTCGACGTCGCCTCGGGTCCGTGCCATGTCCTCACCTCCTCACGCGCTCGCCGTGCCGTCTTCGGGTGCCGCTCAGTCGGCGCCGGCCCGGGCGAACACCTCGGCCCGTGGGTCGAACCCGGCCTCGTCCGCCCGCAGCGCCTCGACGGCCTCCTTGGCGGCGTCGGACAGCCGCTGCGGCACGACGATCTGCACCTTGGCCAGCAGGTCGCCCGTGCCGTGCTTGGTCTCGATGCCGCGGCCCTTGACGCGCAGGACCCGGCCCGAGGGCGTGCCTGCGGCGACCTTGACCTTGACCGGCCGGCCGTCCAGGGTCGGCACGCTCACGGTCGCGCCGAGGGCCGCCTCGGCGAAGGTGACGGGCAGGTCGACGGTCAGGTTGTTGCCGTCCCGTCCGAAGACCGGGTGCGGCTCGACCCGGACGGTCAGCAGCAGGTCGCCCGCCGGTCCGCCGGCGTCCCCGGGGCGGCCCTTGCCGCGCAGCCGGATCTTCTGGCCGTCCTTCACCCCGGCCGGGATGCGGGTGGTGATGCGTCCGCCCTCGGGGGTGCCGAGGGTGACGGTGTCACCGGTCGCGGCCTGGCGGAAGGTCAGGGTCGTGCGGGCCTCGACGTCGCGGCCGGGGCGTGGCCCGCGCGGTGCGCCGAAGCCCATCGGGCCCTGGCCGCCCCGCCCACCGGGGGCCCCGGCACCGGCGAAGCCGCCGAGCAGGTCCTCCAGGTTGATGCTCTCGCCGCCCGCGGTGCTGAAGTGCACGTTCTGACGGCCTCCGCCGCCGCCCCCGCCGAACATCTGCGCGAAGACGTCCTCGAAGCCGCCGGCGCCGCCGGCCGCGCCGGGGCCGCCGGCGCCGGCGGTGAACCGGGCACCCCCGCGCGACATGGCGCGGACGGCGTCGTACTGCTTGCGCTGCTCGGGGTCGGACAGCACGGCATACGCCTCGCCGATGTCCTTGAACTTCTGCTCCGCCACGGTGTCCCCCGGCTTGGAGTCGGGATGCCACTGGCGCGCGAGCTTGCGGTAGGTCTTCTTGATCTCGGCCGCGTCGGCGTCCTGGGCGACCCCCAGGATCGCGTAGAAGTCCTTGTCGAACCAGTCCTGACTCGCCATCTGCGGGTCACCTCCTCCTCGTTCGCGTTGCTCGGGGTTCTGCACCCCAATGTGGCACTGTGCTCGGGGTTTCGCGGGCGCGAAACCCCGAGCACAGTGATCTAGGCCGGGTCGGCGACGGACACCCGGGCCGGCCGCACCACCCGGTCACCCACCTTGAAGCCGGGCTGCATGACCTGGACGACGGTCGTCTCGGTCGCGCCCTCGGGCAGGTCGGCCCCGGGCAGGTGCATGAGCGCCTCGTGCAGCGCGGGGTCGAACGTCTCCCCCGGTGCGCCGAACTGTTCCACGCCGAAGCGCCCGAGCGTCGCCGCGAGCTTGTCGGCGATCGCCGCGAACGGCCCGTCGGTGAGGTCACCGTGCTCACGCGCGGAGTGGATGTCGTCCAGCACCGGCAGCAGCGCCTCGACGACACCGCCGACCGCCACCTCCTTGTCGCGGGCCCGGTCCCGGTCCACGCGACGCCGGTAGTTGACGTACTCCGCCTGCAGCCGGCGCAGGTCCTCCAGGCGCTCCGCCGCCACCAGCGTGTCGGGGTGCTCCTCGCCCTGCTCGGGGTATGCCGTGTCGCCGACCTCGCCCGCGGGCGCCGCCTGCCCCGGCTCGCCGGCCTCGGGCTGCTGCCCGTCGGGCTGCGACCCCTCCGGGTGCGACACCTCGGGGTGCTCCGCCTCCGGCGAGGCCTCGGCCTGCGCGTCGCTCTGCTGCGAGGCCTGGGCCTCGGCGACCGTCTCGCGGACCTGGCCGGTCTGCGGGTCGACCTTGCGCTTGTCACGGACGACGGGCCCGGTGGGGCCGTCCTCGTGCTGAGGGTCGGCCCCACCGGCTCCCTGGCCCTGCTGGGTCACTTGGTGTCCTCGTCGTCGACGACCTCCGCGTCGACGACATCGCCGTCCTGCTCGTCGCTGCCACCCGGCTGCGCGCCCTCGGCGCCGGTGGCACCGGCACCGCCGGCAGCGCCCGCCTGGGCCTGCTCGGACTCGGCCTGCGCGGCATACATGGCGGAGCCCATCTTCTGGCTCTCGGTGGAGAGGGTCTCCATCTTCGCCTTGATGTCGTCATTGGACGCGCCCGACTCGGGAGCCAGGGCCGACTTGAGGTCGGCCAGGGCGGTGTCGACCGGGCCGCGGGCCTCGTCCGGCACCTTGTCGCCGGAGTCGGCCAGGAACTTCTCGGTGGAGTAGACCAGCTGCTCCGCGGTGTTGCGGGTCTCGGTCTCCTCGCGCCGCTTCTTGTCCTCCTCGGCGTGCGCCTCGGCGTCCTTGACCATGCGCTCGATCTCCTCCTTCGGCAGCGCGGAGCCACCGGAGATCGTCATCGACTGCTCCTTGCCGGTGCCGCGGTCCTTGGCGGAGACGTGCACGATGCCGTTGGCGTCGATGTCGAAGGTCACCTCGATCTGCGGCACGCCACGGGGGGCCGGGGCGATGCCGGTGAGCTCGAAGTTGCCGAGCAGCTTGTTGTGCTGCGCGATCTCGCGCTCACCCTGGTAGACCTGGATGCCGACCGAGGGCTGGTTGTCGCTGGCCGTGGTGAAGACCTCGGAGCGCTTGGTCGGGATGGCCGTGTTGCGCTCGATGAGCTTGGTCATGATCCCGCCCTGGGTCTCGATGCCCAGGCTCAGCGGGGTGACGTCGATGAGCAGCACGTCCTTGCGGTCGCCCTTGAGCACACCGGCCTGCAGGGCGGCGCCGACGGCGACGACCTCGTCCGGGTTGACGCCCTTGTTGGGCTCCTTGCCGGTCATCTTCTTGACCAGCTCGGCGACGGCCGGCATACGGGTCGAGCCGCCGACGAGCACCACGTGGTCGATGTCGGCCAGGTTGATGCCGGCGTCCTTGATGACCTGGTCGAAGGGGGCCTTGGTGCGCTCCAGCAGGTCCTGCGTCATCTGCTCGAACTGGGCGCGGGAGAGCGTCTCGTCCAGGTGGATCGGGCCGTTCTCGCCCATCGAGAGGTACTGCAGGTTGATGCCGGTGCTGGTGGAGCTGGACAGCTCCTTCTTGGCCTGCTCGGCCGCGTCGCGCAGCCGCTGCATCGCGATCTTGTCGTTGGACAGGTCGGTGCCGGTCGTGTTCTTCACCGTGGTCAGCAGGTGCTTGACGATGCGCTCGTCCCAGTCGTCACCGCCCAGCTTGTTGTCACCGTGGGTGGCCCGGACCTGGATGGTGGCGAAGCCGTCCTCGGAGTCCTTGCCGACCTCCAGCAGGGAGACGTCGAAGGTGCCGCCGCCGAGGTCGAAGACGAGGATCTGCTCGTCCTCCTTGCCCTTGTCCAGCCCGTAGGCGAGCGCCGCGGCGGTGGGCTCGTTGACGATGCGCAGGACCTTCAGGCCCGCGATCTCGCCGGCCTCCTTGGTGGCCTGGCGCTCGGCGTCGTCGAAGTAGGCCGGGACCGTGACGACCGCGTCGGTCACCGGCTCGCCGAGGTAGGACTCGGCGTCGCGCTTGAGCTTCATCAGGATGCGCGCGCTGATCTCCTGCGCGGTGAAGCTCTTGCCGTCGATCTCCGAGCTCCAGTCGGTGCCCATGTGGCGCTTGACCGAGCGGATGGTGCGGTCGACGTTGGTCACCGCCTGACGCTTGGCGATCTCGCCGACCAGGACCTCACCGTTCTTGGCGAAGCTGACGACGGAGGGGGTGGTGCGTCCACCCTCGGCGTTGGCGATGATCTCCGGCTCGCCACCGTCGAGGACGGCAACGGCGGAGTTGGTGGTGCCCAGGTCGATGCCTACTGCACGTCCCATGTGGTGTTCACTCCTGTATGTCGTGGGATGGGTGCCCGTGGGCGACCCGGTCCGGGTTGGTGCGTCAGGACTCAACCTGCGACAGCTCCCCGGACCTTGTCAAACCGGGACTCATCGAAGTTGAGTTCATCAGGCTCAACTACGGTGGTTGGAGATCTGTTCCCGACACGCGCTGACTGCTCGCGCAGCCCTCGAGGACAACGTTCGCGCCAAACCGTGCTAGCGTCTCCGGTGGTTGCTGTACCAGTCCTCGCATCGTGGCTCGGCACGACCGAGCCCCTCTCTACGAGGCAGAATCCCTGTTCGTCGTGGGCTTTCCGGCAACCAGCACGTCCCCCCACAAGGTGGGGCGTCCTCCAGCTAGACAAGAATGAGGCAGCACCAGTGGCTACAGGCACCGTGAAGTGGTTCAACGCCGAGAAGGGCTTCGGTTTCATCGAGCAGGACGGTGGCGGCGCAGACGTCTTCGTCCACTACTCGGCGATCGACAGCAGCGGCTACCGCGAGCTCAACGACGGCCAGAAGGTCGAGTTCGACGTGACCCAGGGCCCCAAGGGCCCGCAGGCCGAGAAGGTCCGCCCGCTCTGATCTGAGCTGTCGACCCTCGACTCACCAGGACGCCCCCCGACCACACGGTCGGGGGGCGTCCTGCTGTGCGCCGGCGCCCATCCACGAGAAGGCGGCGCTCGTAGGGTGGGCGGATGAGCGAAAGCCCCGGTCCGCAGGAGTGCATCCACGTCCTGGGCGCACGGCTGCACAACCTCCGTGACGTCGACGTGAGCATCCCGCGCAACCGGCTGGTGGCCCTCACCGGGGTCTCCGGCTCCGGCAAGTCGTCGCTGGCCTTCGGCACCATCCACGGTGAGGCCCAGCGGCGCTACTTCGACTCGGTGGCGCCCTTCGCGCGGCGGCTCATCCACACCGCGCTCGACCCGCAGGTGCGCGACGTCACCGGGCTGCCGCCCGCGGTCGCGCTGGAGCAGCGGCGGGCCGGGGGCAGCGGCCGCTCCACGGTGGGCACGGTGACCACGACCGGCAACACCCTGCGCATGCTGTTCTCCCGGTGCGGCGACTACCCCGCCGACGTGGCACCGATGGACTCCGACCACTTCTCGCCCAACACCGCGGTGGGCGCGTGCCCGGTGTGCTCGGGGCTCGGGGTCGTCCACGAGCCGACCGAGTCGTCGATGGTGCCCGACCCGGGCCTCAGCATCGCCGAGGGCGCCGTCGCCGCCTGGCCGGGAGCGTGGCAGGGCAAGAACTACCGCGACATCGTCGCCACCCTCGGTCATGACGTCGACGTGCCGTGGCGCGCGCTGCCGCAGGCCTCCCGAGACTGGATCCTGCACACCGAGGAGGAGCCCGTCGTCACCGTCGTGCCCGAGCGGGAGGCCGGCCGCATCCAGCGGCCGTACCAGGGCCGGTTCGCCAGTGCCCGGCGCTACCTCATGCGCACCCTGAGCGAGACGCGCAGCGCCACCCAGCGGGCACGGGCGCTGCGGTATGTCGTGAGCTCGCCCTGCCGGACGTGCGGGGGCCGGCGGCTGCGGCCGGAGGCGCTGCGCGTCACCTGTCAGGGCCTGGCCGTGGACGAGGCGAGCCGGCTCCCGGTCGCCGACCTGCTGCCCGTGCTCACCGGGAGGCTGGCGGTCCTCGACGCGGAGCATCCGCGCTCACGCTCCGGGGAGGGGTCCGGGAAGGGGGCCGGGCAGGAGCCCAGCGCCCGTGCCGAGGCCGAGCGGCTCCTGCTGCAGGATCTGACCGGCCGGCTCCAGGTGCTCGTCGACCTCGGCATCGGCCACCTCGACCTCGCGCGGCCGAGCACCTCCGTGTCGGCCGGCGAGCTGCAGCGCCTGAGGGTCGCCACCGCGGTGCGCTCGGGGCTCTTCGGTGTCGTCTACGTGCTCGACGAGCCGTCGGCCGGGCTGCACCCGCGGGACACCGAGGCGTTGCTCCGGGCGCTGCGGGGGCTGGTCGACGCCGGCAACTCGGTGCTGGTCGTCGAGCATGACATGGCCGTCGTCACCGCCTGCGACTGGGTGGTGGACGTCGGGCCGGGGGCCGGCTCCCAGGGTGGCCGGGTGCTGTGGTCCGGCCCGCTCGACGGCTTCCAGGACGTGCCCGGGTCCGTGACCGCGCGCTACCTCCACGACCCGGTGCACGCCACCGAGATCCGCCCCGCCGAGCCCTCGGCCGGCGCTCCGGCCGGCGTGACGGCATACGTCGCACCGCGACCGCGCCGGGGCGAGCTGCGGGTCACCGGCATCGAGCGGCACACCCTGCACGACGTCGCCGTGACGCTGCCGCTCGGGGTGCTGACGGTGGTCACCGGCATCTCGGGGTCCGGCAAGACCTCGCTGCTGGACGCCGTCCACGACACGGTGGGGGCCCGCCTGGCCCGGGTCGAGGACCAGCCCGACGCCGCCGCGGAGGACGGGGACGGCGCCGCCCCGCCCGGCCCGGCCGAGACGTCGGTGCCCCGTCCCGGCGAGGCCTCGGCGACCGGTGAGGTCGTGCCCACCCGGCTGGTGCGCATCACCCAGCAGCCCATCGGCCGGACGCCGCGGTCCAACCTCGCGACCTACACGGGGCTGTTCGACCACGTCCGCACGCTCTACGCGCGCACGGACCTGGCGCGCGAGCGGCACTACAAGGCCGGGCGGTTCAGCTTCAACGTCGCCGCCGGCCGCTGCGAGACCTGCCAGGGCGAGGGGCAGGTGTCCGTCGAGCTGCTCTTCCTGCCGGGCACGTGGTCGACCTGCCCCACCTGCCACGGCGCGCGCTACAACCCGGAGACCCTGGAGGTCACCTGGCAGGGGCTGAGCATCGCCGACGTCCTGGCCCTCACCGTCGCTCAGGCCCTCGACGTCTTCGCCGGGCAGCCGGCGGTGCACCGGGCCCTCGACGCGCTGGCGGCGCTCGGCCTGGGCTACCTGACCCTCGGGCAGCCGGCCACCGAGCTGTCCGGCGGCGAGGCGCAGCGCATCAAGCTGGCCTCGGAGCTGCAGACCGAGCGCCGCTCCCCCACCCTCTACCTGCTCGACGAGCCCACCTCGGGCCTGCACCCCGCCGACGTGCACCGGCTGCTCCGCCAGCTGCACGCGCTGGTCGACGCCGGCCACACGGTGGTGCTCGCCGAGCACGACGCGGCGGCGCTGGCCACCGCGGACTGGGTCGTCGAGCTGGGCCCGGGAGCCGGCGACGCGGGCGGGCGGGTGGTCGCCACCGGCCCCCCGTCCGGGCCGGGGACCTCCTAGGCCAGGAGCTCACGCACCCGCGGGACGACCTGGGTGCCGTAGAGCTCGACCGCGCGCATGAGCTGGCCGTGCGGCATGGGCCCGTTGCTGTACTTCAGGTCGAACCGGCTCAGCCCGAGCGTCCGCACGGTGTCGGCGACCTTGCGCGCCACGGTCTCCGGGGAGCCTGCGAACACGGCCCCCTCGTCGGCCTCGGCGTCGAACTGCGCCCGGGAGGTGGGGCCCCAGCCGCGCTCAGCGCCGATACGGTCCCGGTTGGCCTTGAAGTGCGGGAACATCAGCTCCCGCGCCTGGGCGTCGGTGTCCGCGACGAAGCCGGGTGCGTGCACACCGACCGGCAGCTCGGGCAGCCCGAGCTCGGCGAGCGCCCGGCGGTACAGGTCGGCGTAGGGGGCGAACCGGGCCGCTGCCCCACCGATGACCGCCAGCATCATCGGGATGCCGTGCTGCGCCGCACGCACGACGGACTCCGGCGAGCCGCCGACGCCGACCCACGTGCGCACCGTGCCTGCCTCGGTCTTGGGGTAGACGTGGGCTCCCTGCAGCGGGCCGCGGACGCTGCCCTGCCAGGTGACGGCCCCCTCGGAGCGCAGGGCCGCGAAGAGGCCGAGCTTCTCGGAGAACAGCCGCTCGTAGTCGGCGAGCCGGAACCCGAAGAGCGGGAAGGACTCGGTGAACGAACCGCGCCCCAGCGTCACCTCGGCCCGTCCGCCGGACAGCCCGTCGAGGGTCGCGGCCTTCTCGTAGACGCGCACCGGGTCGTCCGAGCTCAGCACCGTCACCGCGGTGCCGAGCAGCATCCGCCGGGTGCGGGAGGCGATGGCCGCGAGCACGAGCTCGGGTGAGGAGACGGCGTAGTCGTCACGGTGGTGCTCGCCGATGCCGAACGCGTCGACGCCGACCTCGTCGGCGAGCACGCCCTGCTCGACGACCTCGCGCAGCACCTGCCCGTAGGTGCGGGGGGCGCCGGAGTCGTCGACCGTGACGTCACCGAAGGTGTCGAGGCCGAGCTGCACCTCGGCCCGCGGCAGCACGGGCTGGAGCGGGGCAGGGGACTCAGGCATGTCCTCACGGTATGCCGTGGGACCTTCGACCCTGGTCAATGGTGTTGACACCGGCGAAGGATGGGGCCACCACATCCCCTACGGACGGAGCAGATATGAGTCAGATGACGGGCAAGGTGGCCCTGGTGACGGGCGCCGGCGCGGGCCTGGGCGCAGCGATGGCGCTGGCCTTCGCCGACAAGGGCGCGGCCGTGGTGCTGGCCGACCTGGACGGCCCGGGCGGGCCGGAGACGGCTGCCCGGATCGAGCAGGCCGGTGGCTCGGCGACCTTCGTCACCTGTGACGTCACCGACGAGGCCCAGGTGAAGGCCGCCGTCGAGACGGCGGTGTCGACCTACGGCGGGCTGGACTACGCCTGCAACAACGCCGGCATCGAGGGCCACCAGGCGCCGACCCACGAGATGAGCGCCGAGGAGTTCCGACGGGTCGTCGAGGTCAACCTGATGGGCGTCTTCCACGGCATCAAGCACGAGGTGCCCGCCCTGCTCGAGCGCGGTGGCGGGACGATCGTCAACATCTCCTCCACCGCGGGCCTGCGCGGCTACGCCAACCTGGGGCCCTACGTCGCCTCGAAGCACGCCGTCGCCGGCCTCACCAAGGCCGCGGCGCTGGAGTACGCCACCCAGGGCGTCCGTGTCCTGTCGGTGCACCCGGCCGCCATCGAGACGCAGATGATCGCGCGTGCCATGGCGGAGAACCCCGCGCTGGCCGACGCGATGGAGTCGATGCACCCGATCGGGCGCGTGGGCCAGCCCCGCGAGGTCGCCGACGTCGTGGTGTTCCTGTGCTCGGACGGCGCGTCCTTCATGACGGGCAGCCCCGTGCTCGTCGACGGCGGGGCGCTCTGCCACGGCTGAGCCCCTCGACCGGGCCGCGGGCGGAGCGGGGGGCCGGCGGCTGAGCGTGCGACCTGCGCTCAGCCGCCGAGCCGCTCCCGCAGCAGCGCGATGTCGTCGGCCATGTGCTCCCAGGGCGTCTCGCAGACGACGGGAGCCCCGGCCTGCCGGACGACGTCGACGATCTCGTCGAGGCCGATCCGTCCCTCGCCCAGCGTCGTGTGCCGGTCGCGCCCCGAGTCGAACTCGTCCCGGGAGTCGTTGCAGTGCACGAGGTCGACCCGGCCGGTGACCCCCCGGAGCCGCTCGACCGCGCTCGACAGCTCGATGCCGCCCGCGTGGGCGTGGCAGGTGTCCAGGCAGAAGCCCGCACCGAAGTCACCCACGGCCTCCCACAGCCGGGCGATCGAGTCGAGGCGGCGGGCCATGGACGCGTCCCCGCCGGCGGTGTTCTCGATGAGGACCGGCAGCGGGAAGCCGCCTTCGGCCTCGGTGCGCTCGAAGACCTTGCGCCAGTTGTCGTAGCCGACCTGCTCGTCCTCGCCCTTGGTCACGTGCCCGCCGTGCACGACCAGCCCCCGGGCACCGATGGCTGCCGCTGCCTGGGCGTGCTGGGCGAGCAGCTTGCGCGAGGGGATGCGGATGCGGTTGTTGCTCGTCGCCACGTTGAGCACGTAGGGGGCGTGCACGTAGACCGCGATGCCGTGGTCGTCCCAGGCGGACCTCAGGCGGTCGACGTCCTCACGGGGCTTCGGCTCCTTCCACCCCTGGGGGTCTGCCAGGAAGAGCTGCACGGTCTCGGCGCCCACCTCCAGCGCCGCCTCCAGCGGGTCCTCGTCGCGGACATGGGCTCCGACCAACAGCGTGCTCATGCTCCGAGCGTAGGCCGTGGCACCGACGGTCAGCCGCCGGCGTCCGTCAGCACGACCCGGTAGGCGAGCAGTGACACGTGAGGCAGGGGCCGCCAGTCCCGCTCCGGGGTGCGCACGAAGCCCAGCCGCACGTAGAGCCGGTGGGCGGCCGCCATCCACTCGGCGCTGGACAGCGCCACCGCGGCATACCCCTCCTCCCCCGCACGCTGCAGGCAGGCGCGCACCAGCAGCTCCCCGACCCCACGCCCGCGCGCCTGCGGGTCCACGCCCAGGCTGCGGAACTCCCCCTCGTCGACGCCGGCGACCTCACGGTGCGACGACCCGGCCGGGCACCAGGTCACCGTGCCCACCAGCGTGTCGCCGTCCACCGCGACGAGCACCACGGAGTCGGCCGCGCGGCCGGGGGCGTCGCGCAGGTCCTCCAGGTAGGGGTCGCCCGGCTGCACCACCCCGTCGGCCAGGTAGGCGGTGACCACCAGCTCACCGGCCGCGGGCAGCTCCTCGGGGCGGGCGGGGCGCACGGTCACCGTCACGTCGGTCAGCGTAGGCCCCTACAGTCGAGGGGTGAGTGCCGGTGGGGTCGACGTCGTGGTCGTCGGTGGCGGGCAGGCCGGGCTGGCGACCGCCTTCTACCTGCGCCGGGCCGGCCTCGACTTCGTGGTGCTCGACGACCAGCCGGAGCCAGGGGGCGCGTGGCGGCACACCTGGCCCTCGCTGCGGCTGTTCTCCCCTGCTGCCTACTCCTCGCTGCCCGGGTGGCAGATGCCGCATACGGGCCCCGACAACCCCGACGCCGCGCATGTGGTCGGCTACCTGGCCCGCTACGAGCAGCGCTACCACCTGCCGGTGCACCGGCCGGTGCACGTCGAGGCGGTGTGCCGGACGGACGGCGGCTACCGGGTGGAGACCGACCACGGCACCTGGCAGGCCCCGGTGGTCGTGAGCGCCACGGGCAGCTGGTCGCAGCCGCACTGGCCCACCGTGCCGGGCCAGCGGGAGTTCCTCGGCCGGCAGACCCACAGCGCCCGCTACGCCGGACCGCAGCCGTATGCCGGGCGCCGGGTGGTGGTCGTGGGCGGCGCCAACAGCGGGGCCCAGGTCGCCGCGGACCTCAGCGGGACGGCCGAGGTCACCTGGTGCCTGCACGGCCCGCCGCGCTACCTGCCCGACGACGTCGACGGCCGCGCGCTCTTCGCCGCGGCCACCGCGCACGTCAAGGCCCTGGCCTCGGGCGGCGAGGGGACCGGCGGGGTGGCCTCGCTGGGCGACATCGTGGCCGTGCCCCCGGTGCGGGAGGCCCGGGAGGCCGGGCTGCTGTCCCCCCGTCCCATGTTCGCGCGGTTCACCCCGCACGGTGTGCTCTGGCCCGACGGCACCGAGCTCCAGGTCGACGACGTCATCTGGTGCACCGGCTTCCGGCCGGCGCTGCGCCACCTGCGACCCCTGGGCCTGCGCGGGCCGGACGGGCGCATCGCCACGCGCGGCCCGCTCGTGCCCGGCTCACCCGGGCTGTTCCTGGTCGGCTACGGCGACTGGACCGGCCCCGCGTCGGCCACCCTGATCGGTGTGGGCCGCACGGCGAAGTGGACCGTCGAGCGCATCCAGGAGCACCTGGGCGAGCCGGGCTCGCGGTGAGCGCCTTCACGTTCGCCACACGGCTGTGGGAGCACGCGGGCCAGGGAGCCTGGCACTTCGTCACCCTCCCGGACGACACGAGCGACGAGATCGCGGACCTCACGGCCGGGGTGTCACGCGGCTTCGGCTCGGTCCGCGTCCGGGTCACCGTGGGCGGCACGACCTGGCAGACCTCGCTCTTCCCGGACACGAAGGCAGGGGCCTACGTGCTGCCGGTCAAGAAGGCGGTCCGCGCCGCCGAGGGCCTGGCCGCCGGTGACCTGGTCGAGGTCACCCTGAGCATCGCCGAGCACTGACCCGCGAAGGGCCTGCAGGACTCAGCAGCCGGACGCCGGGAGAGCTCGCCCTCAACCAGCGGCTGGTCCTGGCACCGGATGACCTCGTCCGCGGCGCCCACCCCGTGGCAGGTGGCGAGGCCTGCCGGCGTTCCTCCGTTTCGGTCGGCCTGTAGCGCGCAGCCCCGAAGGCAGACACAGGTCTGCCGCCCGCTCGGGGTGAGCGGACGGCAGACCAGGGAGAGGGCTCAGACGTTGCGGATCGCGGAGATCTCGATCTCGAGGGTGATCTTGTCGGAGACCAGCACGCCGCCGGTCTCGAGCGCGGCGTTCCAGGTGATGCCGAAGTCGGAGCGCAGGACGGTGGTGCTGCCCTCGAAGCCGACGCGCTGCAGGCCGAACGGGTCGGTGGCACCTCCGGCGTACTCGAAGTCGATGGTGACGGGCTTGGTGGTGCCCTTGATCGTCAGGTCGCCCGTGACGCGCAGGGTCTCGGCGTCGACCGGCACGACCTCGGTGGAGGCGAAGGTGATGGTCGGGTAGGTCTCGGCCTCGAAGAAGTCGTTGGTGCGCAGGTGGCCGTCACGGTCGGTGTTGTTGGTGTCGATGCTGGCGACCTGGATGGTCACCGCGATGTCGGTGTCCGCGAGCTGCTCGCCGGCGGTGACACTGCCCTCGAACTCCTTGAAGGAGCCGCGGACCTTCGAGACCATCGCGTGCCGGGCGGTGAAGCCCATGCGGCTATGGGTCGGGTCGATGGTGTAGGTGCCGGCCAGGTCGGTGAGGGCGGTGCTCTGGGTCTGGGTGCTCATGGAGGTCTCCTTGCGGGGGGCGGGGCTCGGCCGGAGGCCAAGTTGTTGACGTGTCACCAACGTTAGGGGACGTTTAGGTGATGTGTCAACTAACTGGGTACACTGGTGCCATGCGCAGCGACACCTCCCCCTGGCTCGACGACCGGCAGCAGCGCGTCTGGCGACAGTGGCTGCAGTCCAACGCCCGGCTCACCGCCGCCCTCGCGCGCCAGCTCAGCCAGGACAGCGGCACGTCGCTGGCGGACTTCGAGGTGCTCGTGCACCTCAGCGAATCCCCGGAGGGCCGTGTGCGCATCGTGCAGCTGGCCGACACCCTGCAGTGGGAGCGCAGCCGGCTGTCCCACCACCTCACCCGCATGGAGAAGCGCGGGCTGGTGGAGCGGCAGGGGTGCACCGAGGACGGGCGCGGCGCGTATGCCGTGCTGACGGACGAGGGGCGTGTGCTGATCGAGCAGGTCGCCCCCGGTCACGCACGCACGGTGCGGGACCTCTTCTTCGGCGAGCTCACCGACGACGAGCTCGCCGCGCTCGACCGCTTCACCGCGGGGCTGCTGGCACGCCTGGACCAGCGGTGAGCTGACGCTCGGCGCGCTCGCGGATGCCCCGGAGCATCCGGTGCGACATCACGGCGCTGCCGACGGTGGCCAGGTGGGCCAGCGCCCTCGGCAGCAACAGCGGCACGACGTACCTCTCGCGCACGAGCAGCCTGGTGCGACCGGGACCGTCGGGGGTCAGCAGGAAGACCCACTGGAAGCCCAGCCCTGCGAGGAGCTCGTGGTGCCCGGCGACCAGCAGGCGACCGGGCACGACCCGCTGCACCTCCAGGGCGGCGCGGGGGTGCAGCCGCAGCCGGTCGCCTTCCTGGGTCTGCTGCCAGGCAGGGTCGAGGTGGTCGGCGTTGGTGACCCGGGCTCCGCCGAGGTTCTCCAGCCAGGCGTAGCTGTAGAAGCCGCCCTTGTCCTGGCCGAGCTGGGCGACCCACGGCCAGACCTGCTCCGGGGGCGCCGCGATGTCCACCGCCTGCGTGAGCGAGGCCGCCGGGCCGGGCACGAGCTCCTCGCCGGGCAGCGGGCGGGTGGCCTCGTCGCCGCGGGTGCCCCAGCGGCGCAGCCGGGTGCTGAGCAGGTATGCCGTGGCGCCGGAGGCCACGACGGCTCCGGTCACCGCTGCCAGGCCTGTCATGTCCCGAGTGTGTCATCGGCGGGGTCGGGCTCCCGGCGCAGCGTCTCGCGCGCCAGCAGCCAGGGGACGACGGCGACCAGGCTCACCGCACCGGTGGCCACGAAGGCCGGGCCGTAGCCCCAGACGTCGGCCACGACCCCGATGAGGATCGGGCCGACGATGGCACCGAGGTCCTGCGCCATCTGGAAGGCCGCCAGCACGCTGCCGCCACTGCGCTCGGTGCCGACGACGTCGGCCACGGTGGCCTGCTGGGCGGGGTTGACCAGACCGGCCCCGACACCGGAGACCAGGGAGAGCACGAGCAGCACGAGCAGGCTGGTGCTCAGGCCGATGACACCGAGGCCGCCTGCGGTGACGACCAGCCCGACGAGCACCAGCGGACGCCGGCCGACCTGGTCGGCGAGCCGTCCGGAGACCTGCAGCGCCCCGGCTGTGCCGACCGCCGCCACGGCCAGCGCCACCCCGGCCACCCAGGGGCCCTGGTGCACCGCGATGGCGAACTGCGGCAGCACTGCCACCCGCACCCCGAAGTTGGCCCAGCCGTTGGCGAAGCCGGAGGCCAGCGCCGCACGGTAGGCCGAGTCACCCAGTGCCACGCGCAGCGCCAGGGGCGGCGCCGTGGGCGCGGAAGGGTCCGGGCGCAGCGCCGCGCCGGACAGGCGCAGGGCCACCACCAGCGCGGCGACCACGAGCGCCACGGCATACACGACGAAAGGCAGGCGCAGGCCGAACTGCGCCAGCAGGCCGCCGAACACCGGCCCGAGCATGCCTCCGATGAGGAAGGCGCTGGCGTAGGCCGAGGACACCCGGCCCCGGATGGCCGGCGGCGCCAGCCGCACCAGCAGCGCCATCGCCGAGACCGTGAACATGGTCGACCCGATGCCGCCGAGCCCGCGCAGCACCAGCAGCTGCCCGTAGGACTGGGCGAAGGCCGTGGCCAGCGAGGAGGCGGCGACGACCAGCAGGCCGGTGAGGTAGACGGGGCGCTCACCCAACCGGGTGACCAGCGCACCGCCCACCGGCGCGAAGAGCAGCCGGAAGAACGCGAACGCCGAGACCACGGCCGAGGCCGCGGCCACCCCGACGTCGAAGCTGCGGGCGTAGGCCGGCAGCACCGGGGCGACCAGGCCGAAGCCGACCGCGATGACGAAGGCCGCGGCGACCAGGACCTTGATCTCACCGGGGATCGCGGGCCGTGGTCGCTGCACCGCAGCATGGTGGCACGCGGCCCTGACACCTCGGGACAATGGCCCCATGGACTCCCTGGACACCCCGCGCATGTACGGCGACCTGGCCCCCTGGTGGCCCCTGCTCTCGCCTCCGGAGGACTACGCGGAGGAGGCGGCCATGGTGGCGGGCCTGGTCCGGGCGGCCGCGCCGGGAGCCCGGACCCTGCTCGAGCTCGGCAGCGGTGGCGGGCACAACGCGGTGCACCTGCGCACCGCCTACGAGATGACGCTGGTCGACCTCTCCCCCGGCATGCTCGAGGTCTCCCGGCGGCTGAACCCCGGTGCCGAGCACGTCGAGGGCGACATGCGCACGGTGCGGCTGGGCCTGACCTTCGACGCCGTCCTCGTGCACGACGCGCTGGACTACCTGCTCACCGCGGAGGACGTCGCCGCGTTGCTGGCCACCGCGGTGGCGCACCTGCGCCCCGGTGGTGTGCTCGTGCTCGTGCCCGACCACGTGCGCGAGACCTTCGAGGAGGACACCGAGCACGGTGGCACCGACGCCGCGGACGGCTCCGGCATCCGCTACCTCGCGTGGACCTACGACCCCGACCCCGACGACGACTCGGTGGTGACGCAGTTCGCCTACCTCGTGCGCACGGCCGACGGGAGGGTCGCCTCGAGCGCGGAGACCCACCGGTGCGGGCTGTTCGGGCAGCAGCAGTGGCTCGGCTGGCTCACCGGGGCCGGCTTCGAGGCGAGCGCCCTGGTGGGGCAGACCGACGAGGACCGGCCGGGGCGCACGGTGTTCGTCGGCGTCCTGTCAGCCGGCGAGGCGGCTGACCAGGGCTGACCCCAGGGCGACACCGGAGAGGTACGCCCCCTCGACGCGCGGCCTGGCCGACCACCCGTCGCCGCACAGGCCGACGCCGTCGTCGTCGAGGTGGTGGGTGCGCTCCCGGGTGCCGGCGGGGTGGGCGAAGGTCCACCGGTGCAGGTGGGTCCAGGCCGGCGGGTGCGCGATCCCCATGACGCGCATGAGCGCCTGCGTCATCGGCTCCTCGGCAGCCTCCGGCGCCTGCAGGTGACGGCCGGCGAACGCTGCGCCGGAGTGCGCCACCAGCACCGCGGAGCCGTCACCGCGCCGGCTCCCGTCGTCGGCGACCCAGGTCAGGACGTCGTCGCCGTTGACGAAGGCCCCGTGCAGGTCCGGCGCCCAGTGCCGTCGCTCCCAGCCCGCGCTCAGCGCCAGCACCGGGGCGAACGGGTCGTCCAGCGCCTCCCGGGCGGCCTCCAGGGCCGGGTCCAGCAGCCGACGGGCCTGCGGGTCCGGCATCGCCAGGACGACGGCCGCGACCGGCCGGTCGTCGACGAGCAGCCGGGCCCCCGCGAGTCCCGGGCCTGCCGGGACGACCGAGCCGACCGTATGCCGTCGCACCTGCAGGCCACGGGCGAGGTCCTCGACCAGCGACCGCAGCCCCCCGGGTGCGGACCACCGGTCCGCCCCCTGCTTGGGCCCGGCCCAGCGGCCGTCCTCGACGACCTCGAAGGTGTCGGTCCACGGGCGGGCCAGCCCTCTCGTGGCCCAGTCCTCCACCACCGCGGCGAAGGCGTGGTCACCGACGGTGAAGTAGGACGCCCCGGTGTCGACGACCCGGCCCTGCACCGAGCGCGCCGCCATCCGCCCCCCGAGCCGGTGGCCCCGGTCGAGCAGCTCGACGTCGACGCCCGCGTCCGCCAGGGTGCGTGCGCACGCCACCCCGGAGATGCCACCACCGACCACCACCACCGGACCCATGCCACCCATCCTCGCAGCACCTCTTGCCTCGGGCCGGTCGGCGAGGCAGCATGACCAGGGCCGACAGGCCACAGAGAGGGCTGCCATGAACCTGAGCACCGTGCCCGAGGGCGCCGACGACGTCATGCTCGACCCCGACCGTCGCAACCCCGAGCTCTACACGAAGAAGGGCCGCCTGCGGTCGTCCGTGTACGAGGAGGAGATGGAGCGTCTACAGGAGCAGCTGGTGCTCCTGCAGTACTGGATCCAGACCCAGGGGCTGAAGGTCCTCGTGATCTTCGAGGGCCGGGGCTCGGCCGGCAAGGGCGGGGTGATCAAGCGCATCACGGAGCGCACCAGCCCCCGGACCGTGCGGGTGGTGGCGCTGCCCAAGCCCACGGAGCGGCAGAAGACCCAGTGGTACTTCCAGCGCTACGTCGAGCACCTGCCGGCCGCCGGCGAGATGGTGCTGTTCGACCGCAGCTGGTACAACCGCAGCAACGTCGAGTGGGTCATGGGCTACTGCACCCCGGAGGAGCACCAGGAGTTCCTGCGCAGCTGCCCCGAGGTCGAGCGGACCCTGGTGCGCTCCGGGATCGTCGTGCTGAAGTACTGGTTCTCCGTGTCCTACGAGGAGCAGCGGCGTCGCTTCGAGGCGCGCAACGCCGAGCCCCTGAAGCGCTGGAAGCTCTCGGACATGGACCTGGCCGAGCACGAGCTCTACGTGAAGTACTCCATGGCCAAGGACACGACGTTCCAGTACACCGACATCAAGCAGGCCCCGTGGTACGTCGTGCCCTCGGACGACAAGCGCGTCGCGCGTATCAACTGCATCAGCCACCTGCTGAGCCAGTTCGACTACGTCGACGTGGCCCCCGAGCCGGTCACCCTGCCGGTCATGCAGAAGGTGCCCTACGTGCGGCCGCCGATGCACGAGCAGACGTTCGTGCCGCAGCGCTTCTGAGCCAGGGTCAGCCCAGCGGTATGCCGAGTGCACGCACCGGCGCCAGCGCCTCCGGAAGGGCGCGGTAGTAGACCCAGGTGCCGCGGCGCTCGGACTCGACCAGGCCGGCCTCGCGCAGCTTGCGCAGGTGGTGGGACACGGTGGGCTGGGAGACGCCCAGGTCCTCGATCTCGCACACGCACGACTCCCGGCCGCTGGCGGCGATGCGGGAGTAGAGCCGCAGCCGCACCGGGTCGGCGAGCGCCTTCAGCAGGGAGGCGACCCGCTCCGCCTCCTCGGACGACAGCCCGGCGGCCGGGGTGCAGGTCTCGACGCCGGCAGGAGCTGGGATCGTGGACACAGGAATATATTGACAAATATCGATGTCTTATGCAACATCATTACATCGACGTTCATCGAAGCAAGGAGCCTTCCATGTCCCCCACCCTCCCCGTGGTCGTCATCGGTGCCGGCCCGGTCGGCCTGGCCGCAGCCGCCGAGCTGGTCCGACGCGACCAGGACGTGCTCGTGCTCGAGGCAGGGCCCACCCCCGCCGACGCCGTGCAGCGCTGGGGCCACGTCCGCCTCTTCTCCCCGTGGGAGCAGCTCGTCTCCCCGGCGGCCGCGGCCCTGCTGGCCCCCACCGGCTGGCAGCAGCCACCCTCGGGCACCTACCCCACCGGCGCCCAGTGGGCGCACGACTACCTCGCGCCGCTGGCTGCCGTGCTGGGCCGTCGGGTCCGCACGGGCCACCGGGTCGTCGGGGTCGCCCGGCAGGACCGTGACCTCCTGGTCGACTCCGGCCGGCCGGACCAGCCCTTCGCCGTGCACGTCGAGGGCCCCCGTGGCCTCGAGCGCATCCTCGCCCGGGCCGTGGTGGACGCCTCCGGCACGCTGGACCGACCCAACCCGCTCGGCTCCGAGGGCTACCCCGTGCCCGGGGAGCGCGAGCTCGCCGAGCACATCCGCTACGCGATGCCCGACCGGGGCACGGACCGGGCACGGTATGCCGGACGGGCCACCGCCGTCGTCGGGTCCGGCGCCTCCGCCCTGACCGCGCTGCTCGCGCTGACCCGCGAGCCCGTGCACACCGGGACCTCCCGTGTGGTGTGGGTGCTGCGCCGGCCGGGGGTCGCGAAGGCGCTCGGCGGCGGCGCTGCCGACGAGCTCGCCGCCCGGGGCGCCCTCGGACAGCACGTCCGGGCCGCCGTCGACGCCGGTCTGGTCGAGGTCGTCACCGGCTTCCGGACCGCCGCCGTCGAGCAGCAGCCGGACGGCCTGCGTCTGGTCGCCACGGACGGCCGGACGGTCGAGGGGATCGACGAGGTGGTGGCCACCACCGGCTTCCGCCCCGACCTGTCCTTCCTGTCCGAGGTGCGCCTCGACCTCGACGAGCGGCTGCAGTCACCACGCGGCCTGGCCGGCAGCATCGACCCCAACCTGCACTCGTGCGGCTCGGTCGCACCCCACGGCCACGACGTGCTGGAGATGCCGGAGGGGGGCCTCTACCTCGCCGGCCTCAAGTCCTACGGCCGGGCCCCGACCTTCCTGGCCCAGACCGGCTACGAGCAGGTGCGCTCCATCGCCGCGGCGCTGGCCGGCGACCTCGCGTCCGCGGCAGCGGTCGAGCTCACGCTGCCGGACACCGGGGTGTGCGGTGGCGCCGGCCTCTTCGACGACGCGGGGGCCGACGCAGGCGGGTGCTGCGGCGGACCCACCGTGCCGAGCAGCCCCGTGCCGGTCGGGATACTGGTGCCATGAGCCAGTCCGACACCGGTGCCGGCAGCCGGCCCACCGTCCTGTTCGTGTGCGTGCACAACGCCGGTCGCTCGCAGATGGCGGCCGCCTACCTGCAGCACCTCGCCGGCGACCGCGTGCGGGTGCTGTCGGCGGGGTCCGCCCCCGCCGACCAGGTGAACCCCGCCGCGGTGGCCGCCATGGCCGAGGAGGGCATCGACATCCACGGCGAGCAGCCGACGCTGCTGAGCGACGCGGCGGTGCGCGAGTCCGACGTCGTCGTCACGATGGGCTGCGGCGACGTCTGCCCGGTCTACCCCGGCAAGCGCTACGAGGACTGGCAGCTCGACGACCCGGCCGGTCAGGGCCTGGATGCGGTCCGACCCATCCGCGACGACATCCGCGGCCGTGTCGAGGCGCTCATCGGCCAGCTCACCTCGCCACCGTCGTAACCCCTCACCTCGCGGCTGCTCACCTACGCGTCGTCCTCGACGAGCTCGCCCTCCCACGCCTCCAGACCTTCGCGGACCGCGAAGGCCGCGATGACGAGCGCGGCGACCGGGTCCACCCACGCCGCTCCGGTCAGTGTGAAGAGCAGCAGACCGGCGAGGGTGGAGATGCTCAGCAGCACGCAGATCCGGGTCTGCGCGGCGTCGGCCAGGACCAGGTTGTCGCCCAGGCGCAGGCCCACCCGCCGCTTCAGGGCGGCCAGCACGGGCATCACCACCACGGAGGCCACCAGCAGGCCCACAGCCACGGCAGATCCTTCAGGGGCCTCGCCGGAGGTGAGGCTGCGCCCGGCCTCCACGGTGACGTAGACCGCCAGGAGGAAGAAGGTGCCGGCCACGAGCCGCAGCGCGAGCCGCTCCCGGCGCTCGTCGGTGTCCCCGTGGCGCAGCCGGGCGGCCAGGCGCAGGGCCACCAGCACGGCGGCGACCGACTCGATGCCGGAGTCGATGCCGAAGCCCACCACCGACACCAGACCGGCCATCAGCCCGACGGTGACGGCCACCCCGCCCTCGACGACGTTGTACGCGACGGTGAGCTGGGCCAGCCGGAGACCACGGCGGGTAAGCCGCTCGACCTCTGCCGGTGTCAGCTCGCCGGCGGTGTGCACCTGCACCTCGGCCCCTCTCGGACGTCGGCCCCATCACGGTCGGCGCCAGGCTACCCGGGGGAATAGGCCCGCGGAGCACGGCGTTCCTCGCCCCTCACCCCAGGAGGCGTCCGTGCCGGACTTCCCCACGCAGGTCGACAGGCTCGTCGAGCTCGGCTACCCACGGCTGGCCCGCCGCTCGGAGCAGCAGCTCCGCGCGCTGCTGGCCCCGCTGGCGCCGGTGGCCGACACCCTCGCGGCGCAGACGCACGGGGCCCTTCCCTTCGTCCTCGTCGTGACCCGCGCCCTCGTCGACCCCTACGAGAGCGTCCCGCTGCTGCGCCTGCCCGGCAGCGACCCGCCCGGCGTGGTCGACCGCCACCATGCGCCGGGCGACCTCGCGACCTACCACCCGCTGGAGATGCTGGCCGTCCCCCGCTCCCCGGCATACCTGCTGGTGGACCCCGACCGCGGGGAGGAGCTCCGCGGCGTCCCACCGGAGGAGGCGCTGCCGGTGGTCACCGCTCGCGGTCGCTCGCCCCTCACGATCGACGAGGGGATCGCCCTGGTGACCCAGGCACCGCACCTCCTGGAGAAGAACCACTGCTTCATGCTGTCCGGCTCGCGCCGCCGCGACCGGCGGGTGCCGGCACTGTGGATCAGCGGCCGGGCGCCCAAGCTGGGGTGGTGCTGGGACGGCAACCCGTACAGCTGGCTGGGGGTGGCCTCGGCGGCCGACCGGCTCGCCCCCGCCGGCTCCTGACCGGACCGGTCAGAGGGGCCCTACCCTGGAGGGGTGAGCGACATCCAGCAGGTCCCCATCCGTGACGAGGCCATCCGTCTCGGCCAGCTGCTCAAGCTGGCAGGCGTGGTGCCCGACGGGGCCATGGCGCGCATGGTCGTCGAGAACGGCGAGGTGACGGTCGACGGGAAGGTCGTCATGCGCCGCGGGACGCAGATCCGCCCCGGCATGGTCGTGACCTACCAGGGCGAGTCGCTCACCGTGCACCGCGAGGAGCCTGTCCGCTGAGCGTCGGCAGGGGCCGCTCTCAGCGCGGGGCGAGCAGGTCCTGGTACTCCTCGTGGTCGTCCAGGAAGGAGCGGACGAACGGACACGTCGGGATGACGGTCATCTTCTCGATGCGGATCTGGTCGAGCACGCCCTGCACGAGCTCACTCGCCACACCCTCCTCGCGGCGCTTCTCGTCGACCTCGGTGTGCACGAGCTCGACCGTGTTGCCCCGGGTGCTGTAGTCGACGTGGCCGACCACCTCCCCGTGGACCTGCGCCTCGAACCGGGACGCCGCTGCGTCGTGGACCACTGTCACGTCAGTCATGACCCCACCCTGTCAGAGACCGGCCGCCGTCTGCGGACGTAGACCTGCTTGCGCACCCGTGCCACCACCGTCCCGTCCTCGGCGACCACGTCGGTCTCGGACCACCGCAGCACCTGAGGCAGCCGGCGCTCACAGGCCCGCGCACTGGTCCTCCCGGTCTCCGGCGACGACGTTACCCCTCATGACACCCGCGTGAGAGGCCGATGAGAGCCCTCGCATCCGGGGCGGGCGCTCAGAGCCACCCCACCCGGGGGGCGAGCACGGCATACCCGACGAAGGCCACGACGTCGAGCAGCGCGTGCGCCACCACGAGCGGCATGACCCGCCGGGTCCGGGTGTAGACCCAGCCGAGGAACAGCCCCATCACGACGTTGCCGACGAAGCCACCGAAGCCCTGGTAGAGGTGGTACGTGCCCCGGACCAGCGCGGAGACGACCACGACCGACCAGGTCGACCACCCCGCCTGGGCCCAGCGGCGGAAGAGGTAGCCCACCATGAGCACCTCCTCGAGCACGGCGTTCTGCACGGCAGCCAGCACGAGCACGGGCACCGCCCACCAGACGTCGGCCAGGTTGGCCGCCGCCACGGACGTGTTGAGGTCGAGCGCCCGCGCCACGAGGTAGAGCCCCAGCCCCGGGATGCCGATCGCTGCGGCGAGCAGCGCCCCGCGCAGCAGGTCGGGGCCGGGGCGCGTCAGGTCCAGTCCCATGCCCCGGGCGGCGGCCCGGCCCCCGCCCACCTCCCGTCCGAGCAGGTGCAGGGCGAGCAGCACCGGCACCAGGGCGAGCCCGATGTCGGCGAGCTGGTAGGCCAGGTCGAGCCACGGCCGGTCGGGCGTCACCGAGGTGTTCATCGCCGTCGTCTGCGCCGACAGCGGCTCGGGTGCGGTGACCTTGCGGGTGATCGAGAGCATCGCCCACACCGCGGACGCGCCGAGGCTCACCCCGAGGACGAGCAGCGTCTCGGTGACCAGGCCGCGTCGGTCGAGCACCACCACAACGTATGCCGTGCGCCCTCAGCCCTGGGCACCCAGCCAGATCGCGAAGAGCGCGAACAGGCTGAGCGCAGCCGCGAGGGTCGGTGGCACCCACTCCGGGCCGTCGGGCCGGAAGGCGCGGTAGGAGGCGCCGAGCGTGATGGGCAGCAGCAGGACGATGAGGATGCTCGTGAGGTTGAACAGCGCGAGGTCCGCCTGGGCGAACCCGGCCACGGCCAGCGCGTAGATCGCCAGCGGCACCAGCGCGATCGGCCGCGTGGCCCAGTTCAGCGGGCCGCGCTCCCAGCTGCTGCGCCGGCGGAGCACCACCTCGGACGTCAGGTAGGCCACGGACATCACGAGTATCAGCACCCCGGGTAGCAGCTCCATGACCACGACCGTAACCATTGGCGCGACGAACGGCCGCGAAGCCTGGACAGCGAGGCGCCGCCGGTCGACACTGGCAGGGTCGGGCACGTGCCGTCCCGACATCCGAAGGGACCCACCGTGAGACACCACCCCCGTCGGCGCACCGTGCGCCTCTCGGCCCTTGCGTCGACGGCCGCGCTGGTCGTGCCGCTTGCGATGCTGCCCACCGCGGCCGCCCAGGACGGGGAGAGCGAGGACCCCACGCTCGCGGGCGAGACGCGGGGCTACATCGTGCAGCTGGAGGAGCCCTCGCTGGCGACCTACGACGGTGGGGTGCGCGGCATCCCCGGCACGCGCCCCGACGCGGGTGAGAAGCTCGACACCACCGCCGCGCCCGCCGAGCGCTACGAGTCCTACCTGGTCGCCGAGCAGGACGCGGTCCTGGAGTCGGTGGGGCTGTCCGAGGACGACGTCTCGCTGCGCTACTCCACGGTCTTCAACGGGTTCGCCGTCGAGCTGGACGGCGCCCAGGCCGCCGCGCTGCGCAAGGCGCCGGGAGTGCTGAACGTCTGGGAGGACGAGGTCCGCACCACCGATACCGTGAGCACGCCCGACTACCTCGGCATGACCGGGGCCGACGGCGTCTGGCAGACCCGCTTCGGGGGCCAGGACGACGCCGGGGCCGGCATGGTCGTCGGGGTCGTCGACTCGGGCATCTGGCCGGAGTCGCCGAGCTTCGCGGAGATGGACGGCGCGAGCGTGCCGGAGACCTGGCAGGGCGTCTGCCAGGCGGGCACCGAGGAGCCGGTGACCTGCAACAACAAGCTCATCGGCGCGCGCTACTACCCGCACCCCGACGTCCTGTCCTTCGAGTTCCTCTCGCCGCGTGACTACGACGGGCACGGCAGCCACACGGCCGGCACCGCGGCCGGCAACGCCGGGGTCGAGATGTCGGTCAACGACATCGACCTGGGGGTGGGCAGCGGCATGGCTCCGGCGGCGCACGTCGCGGCCTACAAGGCGATGTGGGCCAACGGCGAGGGCTCGGCGACGGGCTTCACGTCGGCCCTGGTCGCGGCCGTCGACGACGCCGTCGCCGACGGGGTCGACGTCATCAACTACTCGGTCTCCGGCAGCACCGCGTTCGTCGTCTCGCCCGACCAGATCGCCTTCCTCGACGCCGCGACGGCCGGGGTCTTCGTGGCGACCTCGGCCGGCAACACGGGCGACACCGTCGGCGCCGGCAGCGTGGCCCACAACTCGCCGTGGACGACCACCGTCGCCGCCAGCACGCACGACCGCAACGTCAACAAGACCTTGACGCTCGGGGACGACACCGTCCTCGACGGGGTCGGGGTCGGCCCAGGGGTGGGCCCCGCCGACCTGGTCTACGCCGGGGACATCCCCGCCCCGGGGGCCAGCGCCCGGCAGGCCCGGGAGTGCCACCTGGACATCAACCCCAGCGCCCCGGGTGACCAGCTCGCGATCGACGCCGGCGAGGCCGAGGGCAAGGTCGTGGTGTGCGACCGGGGGTCGACCGCCCGGACCGACAAGAGCGCGGCCGTGGCGCTGGCCGGGGGCGTGGGCATGGTGCACGCCAACGTGCTGCCGGTGGAGTCGCTCACCGCCGACTTCCACTCCGTGCCGACCATCCACGTCTCCAGCGCGGTCGGCGACGTCGTCCGCGACTACGTCGCCTCGGCCGACAGCCCCACGGCGGAGATCTCCGGGCCGCTGGGCGGCGCCGTCATCGCGCCCGAGATGGCCGGCTTCTCCTCCTACGGACCCGCCCTGGCCGGGGACGGTGACCTCCTCAAGCCCGACCTCACCGCACCGGGGGTGGACGTCGTCGCCGCGGTGTCCCCCGCCGACGGCGGGGAGCTGTTCAACAGCCTCTCCGGCACGTCCATGTCGACCCCGCACGTCGCCGGCCTGGCCGCGCTGATGCTGCAGGACAACCCGGGCTGGGGCCCCATGGCGGTCAAGTCGGCCATGATGACGACGGCCAGCACCGACAACAGCGCCGACGAGCCCATCCGCCGCGCGGGCGCCGAGGCGACGCCGCTCGACTACGGATCCGGCGAGGTCGCGCCCGGGCAGGCCTACGAGCCGGGGCTGGTCTACGACTCGTCACTGGCGGACTGGGAGGCCTACGCCTGCGCCCTGGGTCAGTACCAGCTGGTCGGCGGGCCCTGCCCGGACACCGCCACGGACCCCAGCGACCTCAACTACCCGAGCATCTCCGTCGGCGCCCTGACCGGCTCGCAGAGCGTCACCCGCACCGTGACCAACGTCGCTGACACCGAGCAGACCTACACCGCCACCGTGGAGGACCCGCCGGGCGTGGAGGTCAGGGTGGTCCCGGACGAGCTCACCCTCGCGCCGGGAGCCAGCGAGACGTTCACCGTGCACCTCGACGTCGTGGACGCCCCCCTGGACGCCTACACCTTCGGTGCGCTGACCTGGACCGCCGGTGACACCTCCGTGCGCAGCCCCGTCGCCGTCCGGCCGACGGGCGTGTCCGCCGAGGACGAGCTGCGGGTCGTCGGTGTCGACGGGGTGCTGCCCTACGAGGTCGTCCCCGGGTTCACCGGCACCCTGGAGACCGACGTCGACGGCCTGGTGGCCTCGACGGTCCAGTCACCCACCGTGTCCCCGCTACCGGACGACGGCGAGGTCCGCCTCGACGCCGTCGTCGCCCTGTCGGTGCCACCGGGCACCACGACGCTGCGCTTCGCGACCTTCGCCACCGAGGTCGAGGCTCAGGACGTCGACCTCTACCTCTTCGACCCCGACCTGGCCAACGTCGACCTCAGCGCCGATGAGGGCTCCGACGAGGAGCTCACCGTCCACGACCCTGCTCCCGGGACGTGGCGGGTCGGGATCGACCTCTTCTCCGGTGAGTCGGACGTGGCCGTGCCGGTCCACGGCTTCCGCCTGGCCGACACCGACGCCGGCAACCTGAACGTGACCCCGGGCAAGGCCGACGTCACCGTCGGAGCGCCCACCGAGCTCACCGCCCAGTGGTCCGGGCTGGCCTCCGAGCGCCGCTACCTCGGCGCGGTCAACTACTCTGCGGGCACGCAGGACCTCGGCCGCACGCTGGTGTCGGTCGACACCACCGCCCCGACCGTGGACCGCCTGGGCGGCAGCGACCGGTACGAGACCGCAGCCCTCATCGCCGCGGAGTACCCCGAGGGCGTCGACACGGTCTACGTGGCCAGCGGCACGAGCTTCGCCGACGCGCTGTCGGCCGCGGCACCCGCCGCAGCCGGCCGGGTGCCGAGCACGCTGCCGGCCGCCGACGGGTCGCCCGCGCCGGTGCTGCTGACCCGGCCGGCCTCCCTGCCGGCTGCGACCGTCGCGGCACTGGACGCCCTCGAGCCGAGCCGCATCGTGCTGCTGGGCGGTGAGCTGGCCGTCGGCGAGGGCGTCGAGACGGCCCTGGAGTCCTGGGGCGAGGTGGTGCGGGTCGGGGGCAGCAACCGCTACGGCACCTCGGCGCTGATGGCCCTGCTCTACCCCGCCGGCGTCGACCGGGTGTATGTAGCCAGCGGTGCCGACGCCTCCTTCGCCGACGCCCTCGCCGGCGGGGCGCTCGCCGGACACCTCGACGCCCCGGTGCTGCTCACCCGGCCGGACCGGGTCCTGGGCTCGACCCAGGCGGCGCTGACCTACCTGGATGCCGACGAGGTGGTCGTCATCGGCGGCGAGTCCGCGGTCAGCGAGGACGTCTTCACCGCGCTCGGCGCCGACGAGCGCCTATCCGGCGACAACCGCTACCTGACCGCCGTCGCGGTCTCCGAGCAGTTCCCGGCCGACGCGCCGGCGACCTACGTCGCCTCCGGGGCCGACTGGCCGGACGCCCTCTCGGGGTCCGCCCTCGCCGGCCACCGGGGAGGCCCGATGACGCTCACCCGGCCGCACGCCCTGCCTGCGGCGGTGCTGGCCGAGCTGGACCGGCTCTCACCCGGCGACGTCGCCGTCCTCGGCGGCCTGACCGCGGTGGGCCTGGGGGTCGAGACCCGGCTGAACCTCGGCTACCAGGACTGGGTCGACTGACAGACGCGGGGGTCGTGCGCTCAGGGCGCCGACTCGGCGAGCAGGGCGAACGAGACCAGCCAGTGCGTGGCCATGAAGCCACCGCGGGTGATCTGCGGCAGCACGGACGCGACCTGGCGCCGCGCGGCCTCCTCGAGCACCGCCGCGCGCTTGGGGGGCAGCGCCCGGCCGACCGCGCGCAGCTGCCAGGCACGGGAGAGCGCCAGGCCGTGCAGGTGCACGAGCTGCCCGTCGGTGCCGTCGTGGACGGTCGGCACATCGAGAAGCGTCCGGTGCCGGCCCTGGCCGAGGCCGGGGAGGAACCGCTCGAGCCAGACGCCGAGCTCGTCGAAGTCAAGCACCCGTGACATCAGCTCGGCCTCGCTCAGCGCCGGTGACAGGAAGTCCGTGCCGCTGGGCTCCCACCGGGTCGGGTAGTCCTCGTCGTCGCCGAACCACTCCGTGGCCCGCCGCTCCAGCGCCCGCACGACGTCGGGGCGGTCCAGGCGACGGTATGCCGTGAGCAGCAGCGAGAACGCGAAGGCGTCGTTCTGGTGCTTGCCGTGCCGCACCGGGTAGGCCTGGCGGGGCAGCCAGCCGAGCACGTGGTCGGCGACCACGTCGCACAGCGGCTCCACCGCCGCCCACCAGACGTCGGCACCCTCGAGGGTGCTGTGCCGCAGCAGGGCCCCGAGCTGTGCCGCCCACGCCCAGCCGTAGGGCCGCTCGAAGGCCGGCCTGGCCCGCAGGTAGGCCGCCTCCGTGGCGAGGTGACCCGGCGTCAGCCGCTCCTGCACGAGCACCCGCGACGGCTCGAGCCCGCCCGCCTGCGCCAGCTCCCCGGCATACGACTCCATGAGCGTGAGCAGGCTCCAGGTCATGTGCACACAGGAGTGCCAGTCGAGCGACCCGTGGAAGGCAGGGTGGAGACGCTGGGGCGTGATGTCGGTGTCCGCCGGCCCCGTCGCCAGGTGCCCGGAGGAGTAGGGGTAGGGCGTGCGGACGACCTCGCGCGCGATCGCGGCCCAGTCGGCGGCGTGCCGGCGGACCAGGGGTGAGGGGCTCATGCCCCCTTCCTACACTGGCCGCGTGACCCTGCCGACCGACTCCGACCACTACTACCTCGCGCTCGGCGAGCACCGCTACCGGCCCACGATCCACGTGCAGGGCGCGTGGTCGGACCGCGAGCAGCACATGGCGCCCGTCTCCGGGCTGCTCACCCACGCGATCGAGCGGCACGAGCCCCGCGACGACCTGCAGCTGGGCAGGATCACCTTCGACATCCTCGGGATGATCCCGGCGGAGGAGTCCACGGTGCGCACGCGCACGCTGCGCCCCGGGCGCACGATCGAGCTCATCGAGGCGACGCTCAGCGTCGGTGACCGCGACGTGGTGCGGGCGAGCGCCTGGCGGCTCAGCCGGCAGGACACCTCCGCGGTGGCGGCGACCGAGGACCCCCCGCTGCCGTCGCCCGAGGAGACGACGCCGTGGGAGGGCATGCGGATCTGGGCCGGCGGCTACATCGCCTCGGTGGAGTTCCGGGCTGCCGACGACGCCCGCGCGGGCCGGGGGCGGGCCTGGCTGCGCAGCCCCTACGGCCTCGTCGACGGCGAGGAGAGCACCGACCTGGCGCGCTACGTGGGCCTCGTCGACACGGCCAACGGCATCGGGGTCCGCCGGCCGCCGACGGAGTGGATGTTCCCGAACACCGACCTGACCATCCACCTGCACCGCGCTCCCCGCCTGCCGTGGGTGGGGATGGACGGCCGGGTCTCCTGGGGCGCGACCGGGCTCGGTGTCACCTCCACCGTGCTGCACGACAGCGAGGGGCCGGTGGGCTATGCCCACCAGGTCCTGACCGTCCGCCCCCAGCCCGGACGGTGAGCCTGCGGCAGACGCCGCAGGTCAACAACCGGGGGGCTACCTCGTTTCCGGCCGCTCGTCCTCAGCCGGGTCGATGGCCCGCGACCAGGGTCGCGGCGAGGTCGCGCAGGCGGGTGTTGGTGTCGCGGGCCTGACGGACCAGCAGCGAGAAGGCCTCGTCGGCCGACACCTGCTGCTGAGCCATGATCAGGCCCTTGGCCTGGCCGATGACGTCGCGGCTGTCGAGCGCGGTGCGCAGCTGGCTCTCGCGCTCGGCGCTGCCGACGCCGACGGAGGCGTGGACGGCCAGGATGAGCCCGACCCGTGCGGAGTCGGCCCCGAACGCGTGCGGTCGCATGGCGTAGGTGTTGATGGCGCCGATGCGGTCGTCCTCCTCGTCCAGCCGCGGCAGGCTGAGCTGCAGCGACAGCATGCTGCCGATGCCGAGGGCGCGGGCCCGGCGGGAGAACTCCGGCCACGTCCGGTCGGTCTCGGTGTCGTCCAGGCGGGCGATCTTGTCCTGCCAGGCGGCCTGGATGCACGGGCCCTCTCCGCACTGCACCTGAGCGGCGTCGGCGAGGTCCGGCAGCGAGCCGGCACTGGCCAGGGTGTCGATGCCGACCCCGCGCCTGGCGAGGGAGACACTCGCCTCCTCGACGCCGGGGATGAGGGCCACCGCGGCGTCGGCGACCACCCGGGCCGACGCCATGAGGTCGGCCGCCTCCGACAGCGCCTCGGCGACCTCGACCATGGCCATGGTCAGATCGGTCACGGCCAGGGTCGGCGCTTCGCTCCCCAGCTGGGTCTGCGTGTCCATACCAACAGTGTGACACCAGTGCGCAGCGGCCCTGTGGAACGGCCGCCCGGCTCGGGCCGTCCTAGACTCACCCGACGGAAGGTGTGCCATGCCCGCTGCACGACTGATCACCGCACTGGCCCTCGCGGCCGGCCTGATGCTGGGCGGGTGCGGGTCGGCCGAGCAGACCCCCGGCTCCGCCGTCGACGAGACGACGACACCGGCCGGCACCAGCGACAGCAGCGACAGCAGCGACAGCAGCGACAGCGAGGAGACCACGGTGACCACCCCGGGCGACGAGTCGCCGACGACCCTGCCGGTCGGACCCGAGGCCGGCAGTCTGCCCCTCGGCCCCGTGCCCGAGCAGGTGGTGGCCCGTCCTGCCGTCCAGGCAGCCATCGCCGACATGGCCGAACGCGCGGACGTCACGGTCGACGAGGTCACCGTGGCGGGCTACGCCGACGTGACCTGGCCCGACGGCGCCATCGGCTGCCCGCAACCCGGCATGATGTACACGCAGGCTCTCGTCCCGGGCCACCAGCTGGTGCTCCAGGTCGGCGACACCCTCGCGAGCTACCACGCCGCCGAGGGCAAGGACTTCGCCTACTGCGCCAGCCCGCAGCCCCCGCTCCCGGGGGACAGCGGCACCCGCTGACCCGAGCCGTCCGAGGCACCGGACCAGCACACGCCCTGACAGCACCGGGCCGGCGCAGGCCCAGAGCACCGGCCCGCCACAACCTCGACCGCACACACCGCGGCCACCTGCACCGCGACCGTCCGACACCCCGTTCGGTTTGCCGATGGGCCGACCACGGTCTACGTTGTGACTCAACACACAAATGTATGCGCATACATTTTGGTCGACGACGATCGGACGTGAAGCGATGGCGCCGGAGCCAGGCACCCGCAGCCCGCGGGCGACGGTCTACACCGTGGCCGAGCGGGCCGGCGTCTCGGTCGCCACGGTCTCCCGGGTGCTGCAGGAGCCGCACCGCGTCAAGGAGGCCACCCGCGCCCGGGTGCTGGTCGCGATCGACGAGCTGGACTACGTGCCGCACGGGGCAGCCCGCTCCCTCGCCTACCACCGCCACGAGGCCCACGGGCTCGTGCTGCCCGAGCTCAGCGGGCCCTACTACTCCGAGCTCCTCATGGGCTACGAGTCGGTGGCCGCCGCTGCCGGCTACAGCGTCGTGCTGCTCCTCAGCGAGGGCAAGGACGACGTCGGTGCCGCGCTGCGCCGGCTCGCCGGCAAGGTGGACGGCATCGTCATCATGGGGGCCGCCGACGTGCCCGAACGCACTCTCACGGCGCTGCGCGCGAGGGTGCCCGTCCTCGGGCTGACCCGCAACGACCGCGCAGACCTCGAGTCCTTCGCGACGGAGAACCGGTCCAGCGCCGAGGAGCTCACCCGCCACCTGCTCGACCACGGCCGCCGTCGCCTGGTCTTCGTCGGCAGCCCCGACCTCGCGATCGACGTCCGCGAACGCTACGAGGGCTTCGTCGCGGCGCACGACGGTCGCCCGGTCGCGCCTCCGCTGCCGGCCGACCTCCGGGAGACCGAGGGCGGCCGGGTCGCCGACCTCGTGCTCTCCGGCGAGGTCGAGGCCGATGCGCTCATGTGCGCCAACGACGAGCTCGCCCTGGCGGTCATGGACCGCCTCGTCGACCGCGGCCTCGACGTGCCCAGCGACATCGCCGTGGTCGGCTGGGACGACGTGATGACAGCACGCTACGTGCGTCCCGGGCTGACCACCGTCGCCCAGCCCGTGCGCGACCTGGGCGCCCGCGCAGCGGCCCGGATGCACGACCTCATCGTCGGCAGCACCGGCGACCCCGACCAGCACACCCTGCCCACCACCGTGGTGATCCGCCAGTCCTGCGGGTGTCCCCCAGCGGGCACGGAAGCGCAGCACACCGCAGCTGACACGAAGGAGTAAGGCATGAGAAGCACACGCATGATGTTGGCCCTGACCGCGGGGACCGCACTGGTCCTCACCGGTTGCGGCCGGGACGACGGAGGGTCCGGCACCGACGCGGCCCCCGAGACGGGCGAGGAGATCTCGACGGAGGACGTCGCCGGCGAGATCGACGTCTGGGCCATGGGCGCGGAGGGCGAGAAGCTCCCCGACCTCGCGGAGCAGTTCGAGGATGCCCACGACGGGGTCACGGTCAACGTGACCGCCATCCCGTGGGACTCCGCGCACGACAAGTTCACGACCTCCATCACCGCCGGCACCACTCCCGACGTCGCGATGGTGGGCACCACCTGGATGGGTGAGTTCGCCGGGCTCGACGCCCTCGACCCGGCACCCGGGTCGATCGACTCCTCGGCGTTCTTCGAGGGAGCCCAGGAGACCGCGGTGGTCGACGGCACGGCATACGGCGTGCCCTGGTATGTCGAGACGCGCCTGGTCTACTACCGCACGGACATCGCCGAGGAGGCCGGCTACACCGAGGTCCCGACCGACTGGGAGGGCTTCAGGCAGATGGCGGCCGACATGCAGGAGAAGGGAGGCGCCGAGTGGGGCATCAGCCTCCAGCCCGGCGGGGTCGGCTCCTGGCAGACGGTGCTCCCCCTGGCCTGGACCAACGGCGCCGAGATCGCCGGCGAGGACGCCTACCAGTTCGACACGCCCGAGGTCGCCGAGGCGGTGGAGTACTACCAGAGCTTCTTCACCGACGGCATCGCCAACCCCTCCCCGCCGGAGGGACAGACCGAGGCAGACTTCACCAGCGGTGACGTCCCCATGTTCATCTCCGGGCCGTGGATGCGCGGCATCGTCGAGGACATGGGCGGCGAGGGTTTCGCGGAGCAGTACGACGTCGCGCCGATCCCGGTGCCGGAGGGCGGCACGTCGTCCTCCTTCGTCGGCGGCTCCAACCTCGCGGTCTTCCAGCAGACCGACAACCGTGACACCGCCTGGGCGTTCGTCGAGTGGCTGACCGAGCCCGAGACCCAGGTCACCTGGTTCGAGGAGACCGCCAACCTCCCGTCCGTGCAGTCCGCGTGGGAGGACGACGCCCTCGCCTCCGACGAGAAGCTCACGGCCTTCGGCACCCAGCTCGAGACCGCTCAGGCCCCGCCGTCCTTCCCGACCTGGGAGGAGGTCGTGACCTCCTTCGACACCGAGATGGAGAAGGTGGCCAAGGCCGAGGCGGACCCGCAGGAGGCCCTCGACGCCGTGCAGGCGCAGGCCGAGTCCATCGGGACCGGACAGTAACCATGGCCTCCGCCACCACCACCCCCCGGCGTCGGTCCACCGACCGCCGCCGGGGGGAGACGGGCGACCCGGAGCAGAAGGGACGCGGGCTGCGCCGGGGTGGGAAGAGCCACACCGTCGGCCGCCGTCGGGAGGAGCGTGCCGCCTGGATCCTGGCGCTGCCCTTCCTGGTGCTCTTCCTGACCTTCACGGCCTGGCCGGTCATCCAGTCCACCTTCATGAGCCTGACCGACACGCAGGCGCGCGACCTGCGCACCCCCTTCGCGGTCGACTTCGTCGGGCTGGACAACTTCTCCCAGGCACTGGCCGACCCGATCTTCAGGCAGGCCGCCTTCAACACCGCATACTTCGTCCTGGTCGGGGTGCCGCTCACCCTGACGATGGCGCTGGCCGCGGCCCTCGCGCTCGACAAGGGGATCGGCAAGTTCCGCTCCTTCTTCCGCCTCGGCTTCTACACCCCGGTCGTCACCTCGATCGTCGCGGTCGCCGTCGTCTGGCGCTTCCTGCTGCACCCCGACGCGGGCCTGGTGAACACCGTCATCGGCTGGGTGGGCGTCGACGGCCCCAACTGGCTCGGGTCGACCACCTGGGCGATGCCCTCGCTGATCGCGATGGCCTCCTGGCGCAACTTCGGCACCGCCATGATCATCTTCCTGGCCGGGCTGCAGTCCGTGCCCTGGTCGCTGCACGAGGCGGCCGCCATCGACGGCGCCAACGCGGTGCAGCGCTTCCGGCACATCACGCTGCCGCTGCTCAAGCCCACCATCCTCTTCGTGTCGGTCACCACCGCCATCGGCTACCTGCAGTTCTTCGAGGAGCCCTTCGTGATGACCGACGGCGGCCCGCTCAACAGCACGATCTCGGCGTCGATGTACACGTTCCAGCAGTTCAGCTTCGGCAACTACGGGTATGCCGCCGCGCTGAGCTACCTGATCTTCGTCGTGATCGTCATCGTGACCGCGATCCAGTTCCGCGTGCTGAGGGAGAGGGACTGATGAGCTTCACCCAGCAGGAGCCCACCGTCCGCAGCCGCTGGTGGCTGTACGGGCTGCTCACCGCGGCCCTGGCTGCCGTCATGGCGCCGTTCATCTGGATGGTGCTGGGCAGCTTCAAGAGCAACGCCGAGCTGCGCCAGGCACCGCCCACCTGGTGGCCGGAGGAGGCGTCGTTCAACAACTACATCGAGCTCTTCAGCCGGCTCAACTTCGGACAGTTCTTCTTCAACTCCACCGCCGTGGCCGTGGTGGTGACGGCCGGCAACCTCATCTTCTGCTCCATGGTCGGCTACGCCCTCGCGATGCTGGACTTCCGCGGCAAGAACGTGCTCTTCGCGCTGATCATGGGCACGCTCATGATCCCCGGCGTGGTCACCTTCGTGCCGTTGTTCGTGCTCGTCGCCAACGCCGGGCTGGTCAACACGCTGCCCGGGCTCATGCTGCCGTTCCTGGTCGCCCCGTTCGGGGTCTTCCTGATGCGGCAGTTCATGATCGGCCTGCCGAAGGACCTGCTCGACGCCGCGCGGGTGGACGGCGCCGGCGAGCTCCGCATCTTCTTCCGGGTGTTCCTGCCGCTGTGCGGGCCCGCCCTGGCCACCCTCGGCATCCTCACCTTCCTCGGCAGCTGGAACAACTTCCTGTGGCCCCTGGTGGTGGCCCAGACCGAGGACACCTACACCCTGCCGGTGGCGCTCGCGCTCTACTCCACCGGGCAGAACGCCACCCAGTACGGCCTGCTCCTGGCGGGCGCCACAACCGTGGTGCTGCCGGTGCTGCTCGTCTTCATGGTCTTCCAGCGCCGCTTCATCCAGGGCATCGCAACGACCGGCATGAAGTGACATCCGCCTGAAGTGACATCACACGACAAGGACATCTCATGACCCCACGACGCACACCTCTCTCCCGCCGCTCGGTGCTCACCGGCGGTCTGGCCGGCGCGCTCGGCGTCGCCATCGCGGGCCCGGCCCTCGGCCAAGACAACGGCCGCGGCGTCGGCCCGCGCAGGCCAGGCACGCTCCCTGCGGGCGTGGACCGCGACACCCTCCTGCGCTGGGCCGAGGACACCTGGCAGTCGCTGGTGGCCATGACGCCCGAGGACACCGGGCTGCCGGCCGACAACATCACCGGTGACCTGGGCACCCTCAGCGGCTACACCTCCCCGACCAACATCGGCGGCTACCTCTGGTCGGCCATCGTGGCCCGCGAGCTGCGCCTGATCACCCCCGGGGAGGCGCAGCGCCGGATCACCCGGACGCTGCAGACGCTCGAGACGATGGAGCACCACGAGCCGAGCGGGATGTACGCCAACTGGTACGACGAGGCCACGGGTGAGCTGCTGCGCGAGTTCCCCGGCTCCGGCGAGCCGATCGCTCCCTTCATCTCCAGCGTGGACAACGGCTGGCTCGGTGCTGCCCTGTGGGTGGTCAGGAACTCTGTGCCCAGCGCGTCGAAGAGGGCAGGAGCGCTGTTCGACCGGATGCGGTGGGACGCGTTCTACAACCCGGGCGACGCCCCGGACCATCCCTCCGTCCGGCCCGGCGGGCTGATGCACGGCGGCTTCTTCCTCGACGACCACGACCGTCCGGGCGGCGTCTACCTCGGCTCGCACATCGACGCCCCCGACGTCTGGCTGACCACCCACCACTACGACACGATCGTCTCCGAGAGCCGCATCGCGTCATACCTGGGCATCATGACCGGCCAGGTGCCTCCTGAGCACTACTTCGCCGCCTGGCGCACGTTCCCGGCCACCTGCGACTGGAGCTGGCACGAGATGCAGCCGGTCGGCGAGACCCGCACCTACCTCGGCATCGAGGTCTACGAGGGCGCCTACACCTACCGCGGCATGCGGATCGTCCCGGGCTGGGGCGGGTCGATGTTCGAGGAGCTCATGCCCAACGTCTTCGTGCCGGAGGAGGTATGGGGTCCGAACTCGTGGGGGGAGAACCACCCGCTGCACGTGCGCGCCCAGATCGAGCACGGGCTCGACGACGCGGAGTACGGCTACTGGGGCTTCTCCCCGGCCAGCGACCCGTTCGACGCCTACCGGGAGTACGGCGTGGACCTGCTGGGGATGAACCCCGACGGCTACCACTCGGACCGGGAGGGGACCAACCCCGACGTCGGCTTCGGCGAGTGCCGCGAGGCGACGAACCCGGACCCGGAGTTCGGCGACGGCGTGGTGACGCCGCACGCTGCCTTCCTGGCGATGATGTACGACCCTGCCGCGGCCTACGACAACCTCACCCGCATCGAGGACGACCTGGGTGCCTACGGCCCCGGCGGCTTCTACGACGCGGTCGCGGTCATCTCCAACACCCAGGCCCAGCGCTACCTGTCCCTGGACCAGGCGATGATCATGGGCAGCCTCGGCAACGTCCTGGCCGACGACGTGCTGCAACGGGCGTTCAGCACACCACAGGTCGAGGCCGCGCTGCGTCCGGTCATCGGCATGGAGGAGTTCGGCGCCGGGACCGGCACGTGACCGCGCTCGACTCGGACCGGCTGACCGGCCCCGACGGGATGACCTTCCGCGACCTCAACGGCAACGGGGTCCTGGACCCCTACGAGGACCCGCGGCGCTCGGTGGCCGAGCGGGTCGAGGACCTGCTCGGCCGGCTGTCCCTGCCCGAGAAGGCCGGCCTGATGTTCCACACGGTCATCGAGGCGGGCACGGACGGCAAGGTGCTCGAGCGTCCGGGCAAGATCAGCAAGTCACCCACCTCCGACGTGGTGCTCGGCAAGCACCTGTCCCACTTCAACGTGCACGAGCTCGGCTCGGCGCGGATGGCGGCGCGCTGGTACAACGACCTGCAGTGGCTCGCCACCCGCACGCCGCACGGCATACCTGTCACGATCTCGACCGACCCACGCCACGGGTTCGTCGAGAACGCCGGGGTGTCGTTCTCGGCAGGCTCCTTCTCGCAGTGGCCGGAGCCGCTGGGCCTCGCAGCCCTGCGCGACCCCGAGCTGGTGCGGAGGTTCGCCGACATCGCGCGTCAGGAGTACGTCGCGGTCGGTATCCGCGCGGCCCTGCACCCCACGCTCGACCTGGCCACCGAGCCGCGGTGGGCACGGCAGGCGGGCACGTTCGGGCACGACCCGAAGCTCGTCACCGAGCTCGGCGTGGCCTACCTCCTGGGGTTCCAGGGTGCGCAGCTCGGGCCCGACAGCGTCGCCTGCACCAGCAAGCACTTCCCGGGTGGCGGCTCGCAGAAGGACGGGGAGGACGCGCACTTCCCCTACGGCCGGGAGCAGGTCTACCCGGCAGGGCGTTTCGAGGACCACCTGGCGCCTTTCCCTGCCGTGGTCGAGGCGGGCACGTCGGCCGTCATGCCCTACTACTCGATGCCCGTCGGGCTGGTCGTCGACGGGGAGCCGGTCGAGGAGGTCGGCTTCGGCTACAACAAGCAGGTGGTCACGGGGCTGCTCCGCGGCACCCTCGGGTTCGACGGCGTCGTCCTGACCGACTGGGAGCTGATCATGGACAACCATGTCGGCGACCAGGTGCTGCCCGCCCGCGCGTGGGGGGTGGAGCACCTCGACGCGCACGCGCGGATGGAGCTCATCCTGGCCGCGGGTGCCGACCAGTTCGGCGGTGAGGAGTGCGTCGACGTCCTCGTCGACCTGGTCACCCACGGCCGGGTCAGCGAGGCGCGGGTCGACGAGTCGGTGCGGCGTCTGCTGGAGGTGAAGTTCCGGCTCGGCCTGTTCGACGACCCCTACGTCGACGAGGACGTCGCCGAGGCCACCATCGGCCGCCCCGACTTCGTGGCCGAGGGGCACCGGGCCCAGGCCGCCTCGGTCACCGTCCTGCACCGCGAGGACGGCATGCTGCCGCTCCGTCCGGGGGCACGTGTCTACGCCGAGGGGGTGCCGGCTGAGGCGCTCGCGGAGCTGGGAGAGGTCGTCGACTCCCCTGAGGACGCGCAGGTCGCCCTGGTGCGTCTGGGTGCGCCCTTCGAGCCGCGCTCCGACCTGTTCCTCGAGGCGTGGTTCCACCAGGGCTCCCTGGACTTCCCGCCGGGGCTGGTGCACCGGCTGCGCAGGATCGCAGACCACTGCCCGCTGGTGGTCGACGTCAGCCTCGACAGGCCTGCCGTGCTGACGCCGCTGCTGGAGTTCGCCTCCGTGGTCGTCGGCAGCTACGGCACGAGCGCTCCGGCACTGGTGGACGCGCTCACCGGTCGCATCGCACCGGTGGGCGTCCTGCCCTTCGACCTCCCGCGGTCGATGCAGGACGTGCGCGACCATCCGGAGGACCAGCCAGGTTTCGACGACCCGCTCTTCGCGTGCGGCTTCGGGCTGGGACTGCCGTCGTGACGACACATCGGCACACCCAGGGCCCCTCCTGTCGCGGCCATGGGTCGGCCGCGTCCGGCACCCGGGCGTCACCGTCAGAAGGGCGGCTCGTCGGGCCACGTCGACAGGCCGGCCTCCGCGGGAGGGTCCGCCCATCCGCCACGCTGAGCGGTGTGGGTGTCCTGCGAGCCGGCTGCCGCCTCGCGCACCGATGGGGTGGGCTGCACGGCTGACGGGGGCTGCTCCTGCGCGGCTGGCGCGGGCTGCTCCGGCCGCAGCAGCTGGTCAGGCGTGGGCTGGCCCGTAGGCGGCCCCTGACGTCGCCGGCCACCGCTGCGATGGAAGACCGCCAGCGGCGGGTCGTACCCTTTGACCCAGGCGCCGTCGTCGTAGTCGTCAAGCCCCTCGAGCCACCGGTTCTGTCCGTCCCGGGTGCACAACGCGGCGTAGACGAGACGGTCTCGCAGGTCGGGATCAGTCACCACGGCTGGGTCGACTGCTGTCCCCGGGTGGTCCGCCGTCCCTGGGTGATCCGCTGTGCCCGTGCGGCCGGCCGCCCCCAGGGCGTTCACGGCCGGTTCGTTCGCGGTGCGCTCGTTGGAACCTGCGAGGAGCCCGGCAGTCTCTGTGCTCGATCCGTGCTGTGGGCTGGGACCGTACTGCCGGTAGTCGTGGCTTCGTGTCCTGTAGACGCGACCGAAGAGGGTGGCCCAGGTCACGTCCCGGGTGTCGCCCATGAACGACGACCACAGGCGCTCGGTCTTGAGCTGATGATGGCGCGGATGCTTGAGGTTGAGGTTCGTCTCCGACGTGACACCTCCACTGCCGTAGGGCTCTTCGTGGTCGAGCTCGCACCGGTGCGCCGGAGTGAGGCACCCGGGAGCTCGGCAGAACCGGTCGACCGCCCGCACCTGGCGCACCATCTCGGCGTCGGGTCGGTATGAGGTGACCGAACGCTCGACGAGCCGACCGTCGGCCGGGTCCATCACCAGGCGGTGCAGTGTGCTGCCCGGCGAAAGCACGATCTCGCGGGCATGCTCGGACGTGATGAACCCGTGCCCTGGGATCTCCGCCACGGCCCCACGCCGTCGACCGGACGGGGTGATGGCCGCACCCTGATGCGCTACGGCAGCTTCTTCGCGTGAGACTTCGGGTGGGGAGGTGCTGCCCCTCGGCGTGCCAGGAGTGTCCCCAGAGGCGCCGGATGGAGGACAGCCGCACGAGCCGCAGCCTCCTCCGGGCGACGAGCCGGTCAGTGCGCTGAGAGGCACGATGACCTCGACGGTGGCCTTGGGCTGGCCCGTGATGATCCGCCACACCTCCTCCGAGGTGTCGATGAGCGGCTCGGTGGGGTCGACCGGGGTCGGCTGCCCCGACGCGGATGGCCGACCCGAGGCGGACGGATACTCTGATGCAGATGGCCGACCCGAGGCCGACGGATGCTCTGAGGCAGATGGCCGACCTGCGGCGGACCGCACACCCGAGAAGGGGGACGGCTCGCGGCGGTCATGCGAGTCCGGGTGGCCGGCTGCTGCAGGCTCACCGTGCTGATGCAGCGGCACGCTCGGGAGGGGCAGGACGCCGTTGACCAACAGCGCAAGGGTGGTGTCGGAGCGGATGTGGCCAAGGGGTCGTTCGTCACCGGCCTTGCGGGCCTTGCGGGAGATCGACTCGATCCGTTCCATCGCCGCGACCACGCTCGCCGTCGGTCCGGTGACCGAGATCTGGCTCAACCCGTCGTCGCAGATCTCGGCCTGCACGTTGCGCGTCCGCAGCGCCTCCCGGCGTCGCTCCCGGGCGGCCTTGGCATCCTCCCCCTCGACGCGACGGACCTCCCGGTCGAGCCTGCGGCGGAACTCTGTGCGTGTCTCGCGACGCCCCGAGCAGTCGCCCTCCGCGGCGTCCTCGGGACCTGCACGGTCCAGCAGCGGTCGGAACACCGCGTCACCGACGTCACCGGCCTGCTCGTAGGGCATGCGCCGGCAGCTCTGCCAGAAGTCGGCGACGCCCCGCCAGTCCGTGGCACCGGTGGCCAGCGCCGCATCCGCCACGGCGACCGCGGCCCGAGGCGCCAGGGCGAAGCCGACCCGCGTGTGCGACGACATCACCCCGTCACCGGTCACGACGGCCAGCTGCTGGGCCACGGCCGACTTGGTCCTCTTGACCCACTGCTGCCGCTCGGTGCCGGAGAGCTCAGCCGGCGAGGCGACCTGCTTGGCGCCCAGCAGCTCGCGCCCCGTGCGGTCGGCCAGGCTGCGGGTCGCACCCACGAGCACTCCGTCGACGAAGCCCCGCACACCGGCAGCAGCCTGCGCCGCATCGAGCAGCTGGTCGCTGCTGATCGCCTCGTCCTCGGCGACCAGCCCGTCGGGGGACGACCCGTGGGCGGCGGCACACCGCAGGACGGCCATGATCTGCGGCGCGACCCCGTCGGGCAAGGGCAGCTGAGCCAGTCCGTGCTCGACCTTCGCCAGCGCCTGCCGGTCGGCGGCCTCCAGCGAGATGGCGATCAGGTCGTCGGCCGTCAGGTGCGGATGGTCCCAGTCCCCCGCCCAGTAGTCGGAAGCCCAGACCTCCTCCACGTCACCGCCGGCCCGTCGGTCTTCCACGTCACGGCCCGTCCACTCACCGGCGTCCGCCGGAGAGGCCACTGACCTGTCGGTGCACCGAGTGCCCGTCGTGGCCGTACGGGTGTTCGTCCTCATCGTCTCTGTCGTCGTCTCTGCAGTGCTCCCGGTGGTCGCCTTGGTCACGCCGTCGGTCGTCATGGTCGTCGACATGGCGCCTCCCCTCGGCATCTCCCCGGCGGCCTTCGCCGTGACCCCATGTTAGTACATATGTTCGAACCCCACAAGCCCCCCGTCACACCTCACCTCGGCACCACCGCCAGCCCGGTGCCGTAGACCTTCAACCGCACCCGCGCCCCCGGCTCCAGCCTCGCCGACTGCGCCGCCAGGGCCTCCAGGGGTCCGACCCCCTCGACGTCCAGCTCCAGCCGCACCGCGTCCGTCACGGCCACAGCGTCGCGCACCGTGCCGGCCAGGGGCCCGTCGTCGGTCACCCAGACGGCCGAGCGCCGCACCGCGACAGCACACCCCTCCACGCCGTCGGCCTCGCGGCCCCCGGCCTCCAGCAGACGCCGCGCCGGCTCCCCCGTGACGACATGGTGGAACCCCAGGAACCGTGCGGTGCGCTCGTCGGCCGGCTCACGCCATACCTGCAGGGTCGGCCCCTGCTGGACCAGGCGACCGTCGAACATCACCCCCATCCGGTCGGCGACGGTGAACGCCTCGTCGTGGTCGTGCGTGACCAGCAGCGCCGTGGTGCCGGTGCGCACGAGGATGTCGCGCAGGTCTCCCGCGAGGCGCTCGCGCAGCGACCGGTCGAGAGCCGACAGCGGCTCGTCGAGCAGCAGCACCCGTGGCTCGGCCGCGAGGGCCCGGGCCAGGGCCACCCGCTGCTGCTCCCCACCGGAGAGGGTGCCCGGACGGCGGTCACCGTATGCCGGCAGCCCGACAAGCTCGAGCAGCTCGGCCACCCGGGCGCGCACCTTCGCCGCCGGCATCCGGCGCAGCCGGAGCGCGTAGCCCACGTTCTCGGCGACGCTCTGCTGGGCGAAGAGCTGCCCGTCCTGGAACATCAGCGCGAAGCCGCGCCGGTGCGTCGGCACGTCGGCCAGGTCGCGCCCCTCCAGGAGGACCGACCCGGAGGCGAGCTCCTCCAGGCCCGCGACGGCCCGCAGCAGCGTGGACTTGCCGCACCCCGACGGCCCGAGCACCGCGAGCACCTCGCCGCGGGCCAGCTCGAAGGACACGTCGTCGACCGCGACCGTGTCGCCGAAGCGCACCGAGACACCCTCGACCGTCAGCACCTCAGAACGCTCCTACCCCGGCGACCCGCAGCCGCTCGACGACTCCCATGACGCCCACCGTCACCACGCTCAGCACGACCGAGGCTGCCAGGGCCATGCCCAGGTTGTCAGCACCGGGCCGGCCGATGAGGTCGAAGATCAGCACCGGCACGGTCGGCCGGTCGGGCCGGGCCAGGAAGCTCGTGGCGCCGAACTCGCCCAGCGACACGGCGAAGGCGAAGCCCGTGGCGGCCAGCAGCGGCCGCACGAGCACCGGCGACTCGACGGTCCATGCTGCACGGAACGGCCCGGCCCCCAGCGCCGACGCCGCCTGCCGCAGCCGCGGGTCGACCCCCCGCAGCACGGGGGTGACCAGCCGCACCACGAGGGGAAGTGCCACCATCGCCTGGGCGATCGGCACCAGCACCGCGGAGGACCGCAGGTCCAGCGGAGGGCGGTCGAGCGTGATGAGGAAGCCGAAGCCGATCGTCACCGCCGAGATGCCCAGCGGCAGCATGAAGGCCCCGTCGACCGCCGACACCAGTCGCCGTCCGCGGCGCGTCGACGGCCGCCGGGACACCAGCACCGCCACGATGAGCCCCAGCACGACGGCGACCACCGTCGCGTCGATGGCCGTGCGCAGCGAGTTGCCCAGCGCGTCGGTCACGCTGACCCGCAGGGCAGGGGTGGCGCCCGGGTCGCCGAGCAGCCGGTAGTAGCGCAGCGTCCACCCGTCGCCGTCGTGCAGGCTGCGCCACACCAGCGAGCCCACCGGCAGCAGCACGAAGCCGACGGCGAGCGCCGCCAGGGACAGCAGGGGTATGTCGTGCGAGCGCGGCCTGCGCGCCGCCGACCGGGCACCTCCGCGCCGCAGCGCCTGCTCGCGACGGGTCCGGGTGCGTGCAGCCACCGCCAGCATCGCGACCACGGCGACCAGCTGCAGCACGGAGAGCACCGCGGCGGCCTGCAGGTCGAGGAACTGCGTGGTGAGCAGGTAGATCTCGGTCTCGATCGTGCCGTAGCGCAGGCCACCGAGGGTGAGCACGACGCCGAAGGCCGTGGAGCAGAAGAGGAAGACCAGGGTGGCCGCGGAGACCATCGCCGGCGTCAGCGCCGGCAGCGTCACCGTGCGGAAGACCTGCCACGGCGTGGCGCCCAGCGCCCGCGCCGAGTCCTCGGCGCGCGAGTCCAGCCCCTCCCAGGTGCCGCCGACGGTGCGGACGACGACCGCCAGGTTGAAGAAGACGTAGGCGAGCAGGATCGCCACCCAGGAGCCGTCCCAGCCCAGCACTCCGAGAGCCCCGGTCGGGGCCAGCAGCGAGCGGAACATCACCCCGACGACGACCGTCGGCAGCACGAAGGGCATGACCACGACGGCCCGCACGAGCGCCCGCCCCGGGAAGGTGAGGCGGTAGAGCACGTAGGCGAGCGGCATACCGAGCAGCAGCGTGAGCACCGTGCCGGCGGCGGCCATGCCGACCGTGAAGGCCAGCACGCGGCCGGTCCGTGCGCGTCCCAGCACCTCCCCGACCGCAGACAGGTCGAGGGTGCCGTCGGGCAGGAAGCCACGCGCCAGCATCCCGCCCAGCGGCAGCAGGAAGAAGACGGCGAGGAACGCGAGCGGGAGGACGGCCAGGGCCGCCAGCGCCCATCCGGGGGCGGCCCGCCGTCCGAGCAGGCTCACCCGGTGGCGATGTCCGCCCACTCGCGCACCCACTCCTCACGGTGCTCCTCGATGTCGGCCGGGTCCATCTCGACCGGCTCGTCGGCCACGTCGGCCCACTGCGCCCACACCTCCGGCAGCTCGACGTCGCTGCGCACCGGGTAGACGTACATCGCGTCGGGCACCGCGGCCTGCACCTCCTCGCTGAGCAGGAACTCGACCAGCGCCGCGGCCCCCTCGGGGTTGGCTGCGCCCTCGAGCACCCCGGCGTACTCGACCTGGCGGAAGCAGGTGTCGAGCAGGGCGCTGGTGGTCGGCTCGTCCTCGCCCTCGGGGATGGTGAAGGGCGGTGAGGAGGCGTAGGACAGCACGACCGGGCGGTCACCGTCGCCGCCGCCGGCGGTGAAGTCGACACCGTAGGCGTCGGACCAGCCGCTGGTGACCAGCACGTCGTTGGCCACGAGGTCGGCCCAGTAGTCCTGCCAGCCGTCCTCGCCGAAGTGGCCGACGGTGGCCAGCAGGAAGGCCAGCCCCGGGCTGGAGGTGCTCGCGCCGGGGGTGACGAACAGGCCCTCGTATGCCGGGTCGGTCAGGTCCTCCAGCGTCTGCGGCGGGGCGAGACCCTCGGCCTCGAACCAGGTGTCGTCGACGTTGACGCAGACGTCGCCGTAGCTGACCGGGGCTAGGCGCTCGGCACCCTCCCCCTCCAGCGCGTGCTCTTCGGCGCCCCCCGGCAGCTCGGCGCCGTGCGGTGCCAGCACCTCGGCGTCGAGCGCCCGGGAGGCGAAGGTGGTGTCGATGCCGAAGACCGCGTCGCCCACGGGGCTGCCCTCGGTGAGCACCAGGGTGTTGGTCATCGTCCCCGCGTCGCCGGAGGGCCGGACGTCGAGGGCGTAGCCGGTCTCGTCGGTGAAGGAGGCCAGCACCTCCTCGGGGAGGGTGAACGAGTCGTGCGTGACGAGCACGACCTCGGCCGGTCCGGTGGTGACGGCCGCGTCGTCACCGTCGTCACCGCCGGTGAGCGTGCACCCGGCCAGGCCGAGGGTCAGCAGCCCGGTGAGGGCGAGACGTGTGCTGCGGGTGAGACGCGTGCTGTGGATGTGGTGCATGGTCGAGTCCTCCGACTTCCTCCGCCGGTGCGAGCCGGGTCAGGTTCGAGGGTCTGCGGCACCTGGTGTGCCGCACTCTCAGCGCGTGAGCGCTCCCCTGTCGTGAGGTCCCATCGTAGACACACCGGCGACTCAGTCGCCCTCGGGTCGTCCTCCGCTCATCCGCAACTCCCTGCCGCGCTCGACGTCCTCGGCCTCCTTGGCCTCCGTCTTCTCGATCTTGGTGGTGTCGCGCGGAGGCAGCTGGATGTCCCGCTCCGCCTCGATGCCACCCTGCAGCTGCCGAGAACGCTCGAGCTCGGCGTCGAGCTCGGCACCGAAGAGCAGCGCGAGGTTGGTGATCCACACCCACAGCAGGAAGATCACGACACCGGCGAGGGCGCCGTAGGTCGCGTTGTAGTTGGAGAAGTTGGCGACGTAGAAGCCGAAGGCCACCGACGCCAGGATCCACACCACGATCGCGAAGGTCGCCCCGATGCTGATCCAGCGGAACTTCGACTGCTTCACGTTGGGAGTGAAGTAGTAGAGGATCGCCACCATCGCGATGACCACGACCAGCAGCACGGGCCACTTGGCGATGCTCCATACGGTCAGGGCGGTGGAGCCCAGGCCGATGCTCTCGCCGATCGCCTCTGCGACCGGCCCGGAGAGCACGAGGATCAGCGCGGCGATGACCGCCATCACGACCACGACCAGGGTGATGAGCACCATGACCGGGCGCAGCTTCCACACCGGGCGGCCCTCGCGGATCTCGTAGACCCGGTTCATCGCCCGCCCGAACGCCGTGACGTAGCCGGAGGCCGACCACAGCGCCACGAGCAGACCACTGGCCAGCGCGAGCCCGGCGCCGGTGCTCCCGGCGAGGCTCTCGACCACCGGCCCGAGGGTGTCCGCCACCGACGGGCCCACGACCGACTCGAGGATGCCCAGCGTCTCGTCGACGACCTGCTCGCTCTGCCCGACCAGCCCCAGCAGCGAGAGCACGGCGATGATCGCCGGGAAGACCGCGAGCACCGCGTAGTAGGTGAGCGCCGCCGCGAGGTCGGTGCACTCGTCGTCGAGGAACTCACGGAAGGTCTTGCGCGCGGTGTACTTCCACGACGGCCCGCTGACGTCGCCGGGCGAGTCGGGTTTGGTGTCCGAGTCGGGGTGCGGGGCCGTGCGGGTGTTGTCGACCCGCTCAGCCACGCCACTCCCCCTCGGCCGGCCGATCATGGGTGAACTCGCTCTCCGAGCCGCTCAGCGGGTCGGTGCCGAAGTCCTGCTGCTCCGTCGTGTCGTGATGAGTCTCGTCCGACTGAGCGGTGTCGTGTGAGGCAAGGCCGGCCTTCTCGGCGGCGCGCTGCACCGACGGCTTCTGCCACAGTCCCTGGGCCTTCTCGCTGAGCTGGTCGTAGCGCTCACGACCCGCCCTGGTGCCGAAGACATATCCCGCGGCGGCCGCCGCCGCCAGCATGATCTTGCTCATGGCTCACTCCTTCATCTCGTGCAGGAAACACGGTTCCTCTCGAACGTAGGACGGAACCGCCCACCCTGCAGGACGAACAGCCAGGGGTGGTCACCTAGGGTGTCGTCTCGGCCGCCACCACACCGACGGGTGTGACACGCTGGGGTCCATGAGCAACCTGGTCTGGAAAGTCATGGCGACCGGCGCAGCGGTCGGGGCGAGCATCGTGGCCCGCAAGCTGACCGACGGCACGTGGAAGTTCGTCTCCGGGGGCGACTCGCCCACCAACCCCGAGGACCCGGACATCGAGTGGAAGGAAGCAGTCGCCTTCGCCCTCCTCTCCGGTGCCATCGTCGGGCTCACCCGGATGCTGGCCAACCGTCAGGCTGCGAGGGTCTACCAGAAGTCGACCGGCCACATGCCGAAGGACCTGGCGAAGAAAGAGTAAAGATCTGGTCAAGAGCATGTTGTCCTCCCCAACTTGCGACTCACCTACGATGACTCCACACTTGATGTGTCATCGGGGGAAGGGGCAAGTCGGAACGAGGAGCTATGCATGCTGCAGGTGGCCACGCGTCGATGCGCGAGGCGGCCGTACGCACGGGCTGGGCTCTCTCTGACGGCCTGTGGTGGGCTGGAGCAGTCCTCGTCTACGCGTGGGTGCGCTACTCCTACGACCTGAGCGAGTCGCTTAACCCCGACGTCATCGTGATTGCCGCCACAGCCCTTATCGGTCAGGTCTTCGTGGGGTGCGCACTTGGCCCCTACTTGGTCAACCATATCCGAGGCTCGTTCGAAGAGGTTGTCGCCGTCACCCGGGCCGCCTTGATCATGGCGCTGGGCCTGACCGCGTGGGTCGCCCTGGCCCATCCCTCCATGCAGGTCCCGCGCTCGCTGCCGGTCGTGGCGGGAGCCGTCGCCCTGATCGGCATGCTGGCCAGCCGCTTCGTCGTGCGGACCTGGCGCATCCAGCGAGCCGCCAGTCGGCCCACGAACGCGAAGGTCATCGTCTTCGGGGCAGGTGTGGCCGGCCGCCGCCTGGTGTACAACATGATCCACGACGACGAGTCGGCGTTCCGACCGGTCGCTCTCGTCGACGACGACCGCAGCAAGCGCAAGCTGCGCGTCGAAGGAGTGCGGGTGGCAGGCACGCGCGAGGACATTCCCCGCGTCGCCGCCCGGACCGCCGCCACCCACCTCATTGTCGCGCTGCCCAACGCCGACGCCGGGATGATGCGCGAGATGCGGGAAATCTCCGAGGTCGCCGGCCTGCAGCTCAAGGTGCTGCCGACGCTTAACAACCTCTTCAGCGGCAACCCCCAGGTGCAGGACCTGCGCGACATCAACCTCGAGGACCTGCTCGGCCGGCGCGCCGTCGAGCTCGACCAGGGCGCCATCGCCGACCAGGTCACCGGCAAGGTCGTGCTCGTGACCGGTGCCGGTGGGTCGATCGGCGCCGAGCTCTGCCGTCAGATCGCGCGGTTCCAGCCGGCTCGTCTTCTGCTCCTGGAGCGCGACGAGTCCGCGCTGCACAGCACTCAGCTCTCGCTCACCGGGCGAGGTCTGCTCGAGGGCGAGGACCTGCTGCTTGCCGACATCCGCGATCGCGAGACGCTGAGGCGCCTTTTCCGGGACACGCGACCCGACGTCGTCTTCCACGCCGCCGCGCTCAAACACCTCTCGCTGCTGGAGAGGCACCCACTCGAAGCCTGGCAGACCAACATCCTCGGGACGCTGAACGTCCTGACCGCCGCAGCGGAGAGCGGGGTGGGGGCATTCGTCAACATCTCGACCGACAAGGCGGCCAACCCCACGTCGGTCCTCGGCTACTCCAAGCGCATCGCGGAGCGTCTCACCGCCCAATTCGCGTACACCGAACCCGGACGCTATGTGTCGGTGCGCTTCGGCAACGTGCTCGGCTCGCGCGGATCTGTCGTGCCGAGCTTCATGGAGCAGATCCGACGCGGTGGCCCGGTGACGGTGACCCACCCGGACGTCGAGCGCTACTTCATGCTCATCTCGGAAGCCTGCCAGCTCGTGCTGCAGGCGTCAGCCATGGGCAGCGACGGTGACGTCATGGTGCTCGACATGGGCCAGCCGGTGAGGATCGCCGACGTGGCACAGACCCTGATCGACCTGTCAGGGAGAACCGACGTGGACATCGTCTACACGGGTTTGAGGCCGGGCGAGAAGCTCACCGAGGACCTCTTCACCGACAGCGAGGTGCACGAGGCCACGGGGCACGAGCTGCTCACCCGGGTGCAAGTCCCCGCCCTGCCGGAGGACGCGGTCTCAGGGCCCGTGTGGAGACACCCGGGCGACCTCGTCGACTGGATGCAGACAGAAGCAACGGCTGGCTTGACCTCACTCGTGCCACTCGAGGATTAATTGTCGCTTCGGTTGGAGTCTGAGGTGATCAGGGTGGTGGATGTGAGCGGATTGACGTACCCCGGTCGGCGGTAGGGTCGGGTCGTGGTGTTCATCCGCAGGTCGGCTGGCCGTTGGGGCGCCACGAAGGTCCGGATCGCTGAGCGGCGCGGCGGACGTAGCCACATCCTGGAGCACGTAGGGACTGCGCGGTCCGAGGCTGAGCACGCGGTGGCCCGAGGCCCGTCGGCGGTTGCGGCCGGGGCAGGAGTCGCTGGGGTTGGAGGTCAACGGGTGCCGGAGCAGGCGCGCTTAGGGGTGATCACCGGGAAACGGTCCGCAAGTGGTGTGGCACGTGCTGAGCACCGTATACGCCCGGCTGGGGTCGAGGCCCTGGAAGATGCGGCGTTCGAGCTGCTGGTACTGGCCCCCGATCATCACGCCGACGAGCAAGGCCGACTCGGTCCGCGTGCTGACCGAGATCGGCGTCGCACATGCCTCGTTGCGCACCATGTTCCGGTCACTGCAGCGCGCAGCGACCGGTGACTACCGCGACCAGATCGCGACCGCATGCTTCACGCATGCCGGCAGCGGCGGAGACGTCTCGCTGTGCCTGTACGACGTGACCACGCTGTACTTCGAGGCCGGGAACGAGGACGAGTTGCGCAAGGTCGGCTACTCCAAGGAACGCCGCGTCGAATCGCAGATCGTCGTGGGACTGCTGGTGAACCGAGCCGGGTTCCCGCTTGAGATCGGTTGCTGGGAGGGCAACAAGTCCGAGACGGCCACGCTCATTTCGATCAAGGCGTTCCAGGCCCGGCACAACCTGGCCGACATGGTCGTGGTCGCCGACGCCGGGATGCTCTCTGCGTCCAACCTCAAGGAGCTGCACGAGGCCAGTCTTCGGTTCATCGTCGGCTCAAGGGTCACCAAGGCGCGGCCCACGTGGCCTCGCACTTCCGGTGGCACGGAGAGGCGTTCACCGACGGGCAGGTCATCGACACCCTCACCCCACGGGTGGCCACCGACTGCGCCAGGAGCAGCAACGACACCAACGTCCGGACAGAACCGGCATGGGACCCCACGGTGCACGACCGGTCCTGGCGGCCGGTGTGGGCCTACTCCCGCAGACGGTCCGTACGGGACGGCAAGACCACCACCCCCCGACGGCCACCATCACAACCCGCCGCACAAGCCCGATCAAAGATCGAGGTTAGTTAGTCGAGAAATCGTACCGAGTTTGAGGAGTCCCCACAGGTCAGCGGTCTACGTCCGTGGCGGTCGGCGGAAGACTGAACAAACTGGCTCTTCACAATGCAGGGTGTAGTTGCGGCCTGAACCCTCCGGTCTCCAGGAGCGATCTGGCGATGTAGTTGGTGAGGTTGGTGAAGCCGAGGGCTGAGCCGCGTAGGTGCTCGAGGCGGCCGTTGATGGCTTCGGTGGGTCCGTTGCTGGTGCCGGACCGGTCGAAGTAGGCCAGCACGTCGGCAGCTCGTCGGGTCAGGGTCCGCCCCAACGTGATGAGCTCGGTCAACGTGTCCGGCACGTCGTGGGCGACCGAGTCGATGAGGGTCTGCATCAGCTGCCGGCCCCGGGACCTGTCGGGCTCCCGGTAGGCGGTCACCATGGATTGGTACACGCCCCAGGTCACCTCGACCTCGACGTGGACATCGACCGCGAACAGCCGGTCCAACCGGTGCTGCTGTTTGTCGGTGAGCAGGTCGGACCCGGTGTGCAATGTCCTGCGGGCCGAGTACAGCGGATCGCCCTTGTGACCACGATGCCCGCGGGTGGCCTGCTGGACACGGCGCCGGCACTCATCCAGGGCGTCCCCGGCCAGGCGGACCACATGGAACGGGTCGAGCACAGTGACCGCCTCGGGCAGTTCCTCGGTGGCCGCGGTCTTGAACCCGGAGAACCCGTCCATCGCCACCACCTGCACCCCCTCGCGCCAGGCCTGGTCGCGCTGCGCCAACCAGGCCTTGAACGCCTTCTTGGAGCGGCCTTCGACCATGTCCAACAGGCGGGCCGGGCCGGTGCCATCCCTGACGGGGGTGAGGTCGATGATCACGGTGACGTACTTGTCACCGCGCCGCGTGTGCCGCCACACGTGCTCGTCCACCCCGACCACGGCCACGCCGTCCAGCCGGGTCGGGTCGGCGATCAGGACCCGTCGTCCCTCGGCCAGGACCGCGTCGTTAGCGGTGTTCCACGCCACGCCCAAGGCTTCGGCGACGCGGGCCATGGACAGGTGCTGGCAGACGATCCCGACCAGGCCCCACCGCAGGCCGGCGCGGGAGATCTTGGCCCGCGGCTGCGCCGCGGCGGTGGTGTCCTGGCGCCACACGTGCGAGCACTCGACACACCGGTAGCGGCGCACGGTGACCAGCAGCGTCGTGGGTCGCCACCCGAACGGCTCGTGCGCCAACGACCTGGTCCCGTGTCCCGCGGGATGCCCTGGCAGCCGCACCGCCGGCACCAGTCATCCGGCTCCACAACCCGGCAGGCCAGCACGGCACGGTCGGGCTCGAGCCGTTGGCCCGTGACCTCCAGTCCGAGGTCGTCCAGACCGGTGAAGGTCGTCAGGTCAGGGCGCGTGAAGGTAGCGTCAGCCACGTCGAGGTCTTCCAGGTGGGCGGTGTGAGAACTCCCATCATCGGAAGACCTCGACACCTACCCAGCGACCGACGCGCTGACGACCTCTACACCCTCATCTGTGAAGAGCCAACAAACTCAGGACGGCCCCGCGTCGGCGACATATCTCCTGCCGCCCTTTGTCATCCGCTTCCGGCCAGCCTCGCATATCGTACTAGCGAACGGTGCCTAGGCCGTCCCGTTTCTTGTCCCTGAACTCGCCTTTAGCGTCGCCTCCGGCATCAGCGGCTTCGCCTGGGCGAGGACAGCCACCCATCCTATCCTTTTTCGGCGTATCCTTAGCATTCGCTCAAGGGCCTCGATCGATCAATTCCAGGTAAACTTCAAGGGTCTGCTCGATCATCCGGTCGCTGGAGAATAACGTAGACGCACGTTCAGCTGCGGCAAGACCCATCATTCGTCGCTCCTCGGGGGCCATTGAGATAAATCGGCCTAGCGCCTCGCGCAGAGCCGGTACATCATCAACTGGGACAAGAATCCCTGTACGCTCCTCTTCCACCTGAACGGAGGCACCCTCAGTTCGGGTCCTGATCACAGGAATTCCCATCATCATCGCCTCGATAGTCACGAGTGGAAAACCCTCCCGACGACTGGCAAGAACCAGAGCATCCAGCGCCGCATAAATACGCCTGACATCGGACGTGAACGGGCTGTGCAGGACGAAACGACGTGCATTGGGAGATAGCCGCTGCAATACGTCTTCCGCCTCCGCCGACGATCCCCCGACCATCAGTAGACGAACCGTGTCGGAGAGCAGTGGCTCCACCGCGTCGAGCAATAAGTCCAGGCCCTTGACATACGTTAACCGACCCACCTGCGCTATTGCTACAACCGAATCATCTACACCCAGGGCTGCACGTGCTTCCTGTCGCTCTCGCTTGGTTGCGGGAGCGAATAGCGCTTCGTCCACGCCGTTGAAGATCAAGCGGACGGCGTTCGGACGATAACCGTATGTAGTAACGAGTTCGTCGCGCAGCTCCTCACTTATGGCGATCGCCATGTGTGCGCGTCGATTGAGCGGGTGGCGCGGAATACCAGTGACGTGATGGGTCGCTACGGTGGGTGTTTTGGCAAGCCATCCGTATAGTTTCGCGATGAAGGACGTTACCGGATAGTGGACATGAATGACGTCTGGCCGACTCAGATGCAATGCAATAAGCGCGGGCGGCAGAGCGAGTAGGTATCCCCCAAGTTGCCGGACCTTTCCCCATCGCGTAAATGACGGCTCCAATGGGAATCTGACCCGGCGGTGTTGCACCCCGGACTTCGCAGAATCTCGAAATAATTGGATGGCCGCTTCATCCAAGCCAGGGCCTGCAGAGAGAACCACCACTTCATGCCCTCTTCGGACCATCCCCTCCGCGAGGGCGTACAGGTGAACCGTCGACCCCTCGGCAGGCAGGAAGCGGGCAAGGTAGACGATCTTCATGTGATATCCAGTCAGTCGACCAGGCCAGACGGTACCACCAGGGGCGGGACCCGACTAGGCTACCTCGGGACGGGCCACGATTGCTGTCCGGGCACGTCAAGTGAGAAGGACGATGCGGGTATCCTGGACGAGGTCGGCGTGCTCCTGATCGCTCGGGCGCACCCGCGCGTGCTCGGACAGCGCCCAGATCGAGAGCTTTTCGCTCGACCCTGAAGACCGAGTCCTACGACCGTCATCACTTCGCCACCCGTACCCGGGCGACCCACGCGATCACCTTCTGGGTCGAGAACGTCCACAACCGCCGTCGGCGCCACAGCGCCCTGCGCCCAGATCCCTCCAGTAGGGTTCGCGCTCCGGACCATCACCGCGGGCCCAGAAACCGTATCACCGATGTCCACCCGATGGGGTCAACCTCATTTCGGGTCTCAGAGCAGATGGACATAGCGGGCCTGGCCAAGTAGCCTTCGCCCATGGGTAATGCAGGCCGAGAGACAGGGCGAGGGGCTCATTGGGTGCGACTGCCCGAGACTCCAGTGCTTATCGAGAGACTCGCGTTTGTGATTCTTGCTATAGTGGCTCTAAGTGTCTTTCAAGAAATCGTTCGTTACGCGGTGTACGACGGTGAGCCCTATGAAGGACTCAGTAGTTCCCTGTCGCTCCTTGACGTGGACGTTGAGGACAGCATTCCGACATGGTTCGCTTCCATGCAACTTGCGGCGATCGGTGGGTTGCTGCTGACATGGAAGCGGGAACTCGCTGGCGTTGAGCGAACATATGGTTGGATCCTGCTCGGCGTGGTCTTCGTAGGCTTGTCAATCGATGAGATCGCTTCTGTGCACGAGCGGTTGGACAGGCCGACTCGTTCCCTGCTAGACATCGAGGGTGGAGTCGTTATGGGCGATGGTGCGGTGGAACGGTTCTCCGGCTTGCCGCTATGGCCCATTCCCGTCGCTCTCTCGATGATCGTTCTGCTAGCCACTCTCGTACCGTTCCTCAGAAACCTTCCGCGAGCCACTCTTTGGCGTTTCGTCATTGCGGGTGCCGTGTTTGTCTCCGGCGCCATAGGCCTGGACATGCTTCAGTGGGCGACAGGAAGTTCATCCACCGACTCGTTCTTGTACAATCTCGTGACAACGGTAGAAGAAGCGTTAGAAATGATCGGTGCCCTACTGTTCCTACGCGCCGTCCTCCTGCACCACGATGAAATGCTGCGCCTAACGACGTGAGCTGGAGTGACCACTCGCGTTACTGGTGTGGTTACACGGTGACACCACGACTCGCCACGCCGCACTCGGGTGGGCCAGGTGCGCGTACATATTGTGTCAGCATAGCTGAGACTAAACTGGCTCTTCAAAGATGAGGTGTAGTCAGGGCTGGCGCGTCGGTCGCGGGGCAGATGTCGAGGTCTTCCGGAGGTGGAGGTTCCTCCTCAGTTTGTCCATTTTCCTTTGTGCGTGAGTTTCCGGCGTAGAGCCTCCAGGATCTCCTGGTGGGCGTCCGGATTCCGGCGAAGGTCTGGTGCCGTTGATCGCGATGGTCGCTGAGCGCAGCGGGCGGAGATGGCGGATGGACAGTCCGGTGCCGGCCTGGGCCTCGCGGGAGAGGGCCAGGGCGGTGAACATGATGGTCAGGTAGGTTTCGATGGTGTCGGGCTGTCTGGCCCGACACGTGCCACCGGGGTTACGTCGCCGAGCGGTGATGTCGAGGGCGTCGAGGATGCATTTGGGGCTCTTCCCAGCTGCGGTGGGGTCCACAGGTCGAGTCCTCCGCCGACGAGGAGCATGCGCAGCCGGTAGTAGCCTCGATTCCCGAAGCCTCGCGCGGGCCAGGCGCCGGTGCAGCTCGATCAGGCCGCTGATCGCCTTGGTGCCGCCGTTCGTTGCGCCGGTGGTGAGGTAGGCCAGGAACGCCTCCTTCCACGTACGTGGTGTCCGGTCCGGCCAAGGCGGGCGATCTCGGGGATCGGGCAGGTGGGGAAGGTGGCGACGATGCGCTCGGCGATCTTGCGGCCTTCCCCCTTGTCAGTCTGCCTGTAGGCCGAGCGCAGATGCTGGGCGAATTGCCTGGCGAGGTCGACCTCGTCGTGCGACCCTGCGCGGCGAACGCCTGGGTGATGCGGGCGCGTTTTAGCCGCGCCTACACCAGCCTGCCCGAGAGCTCAGGCCGCAGTTCTCCGCCCCAGACCGCAGACGCACCTCACTGTTCGGCGACAGGTAGGCGACGTGTGCTTCGGCTGGCCTGTCGCGCGCGGTCGTGCCTCGCGCGGCGGTTCGGTGCCTCCTCCGTCTCCGGTCGGTACGTCTCGTACGAGTAGCTGTAGGAGTCCGGTCCGCTCACAGGAAGCCGGTTGAGGACGAGCCCCAAGATGTTGCCACCCACCTTCTCGAGACTGGCAAGTGCTCGCTGCAGCTGGTCGCGCTTCACCAGACCCGCGCCGACGACAAGGAGGGTGCCGTCGACCAGGGTCGACAACACCGCAGCGTCCGTGACCGGCAACAGGGGAGGAGCATCGACGATGACGAAGTCGTACTCCTTCTCCAGCCGCTCCAGAAGGCCCCGCATGGCGTCCGAACCCAGCATCTCGCTCGGGTTCGGGGGGATCGGGCCGCAGCCCAGGACCGACAAGCCGTTCCTGTAGGGCTGCAGCACATCCAGCAGGTCCGCCCGATCCACGAGCACGTCCGTCAGACCGGCCGCGTTCTCCAGACCGAGGTAGTCCAGGAGACGAGGCCGACGAAGATCGCCTTCGATGAGGCACACCGTCGCTCCCGCTTCGGCCAGGATGAGGGCTAGGTTGGCGGTCGTCGTGCTCTTCCCCTCTCCCGGTAACGTCGATGTGAGCACGAGGCTGCGCGGCTTCTTGTCGGCGTTGAGGAACTGCACGTTGGTACGAACGGTCCGGAAGGCTTCCGCCCGAGGCCCGTGGGAGTCGTGCGCCACGAGCGGGTGCCTCTCCGCATCGGCGTCGAAGGGGATGGCGCCCACCGTGGGAAGCTGGGTCACCCGGCCCACGTCTGCCTCAGCCCGGATGCGGGTGTTGAGGAGGTCTCGCACGACTGCCACCGCGAGACCTACCAGTGCCCCGAGGACCGCGCCCAAGGCAATATTCAGAGGCGGGTTCGGCGACGAGGGGGCCGCCGTGGTCGCCGGCTCCACGACCGTCACCTTCACAGGGCTCGGCCCCCCGTCAGCCAGACGCTCCAGCTCCTGCACAGACTCTGCGAACTCCGTCCCCACGCTGTCCGCCAGCTGCGCGGCTGCCGCAGGATCGTTGTCCGTCACCACGACGTCGATCAGGACCGTGTTCGGTGGGATACTGACGCTGATCCGCTCGCCCAGCTCCTGCGGACTTTCGTCAAGTCCCAGGTCGTCGATCACGGGACTGAGAACGATCGGCGCCGTGACGAGGTCGGCGTACGTAGCCACCTGCTGCTGCGTGAAAGAGCTTCCTTGCGCCACCTCGGAGATCGTCCCGCTGTTCGCGGTGGACACGAAGAACTGGGTCTGGCTGGAATACTCTCTGGGGGTCAGCAGTGTCACGACTGCGCTCACCGTCACGAACAGCAGGAAGATGGATACGATCAGGCGCCACTGGCGGACCCAGCTGCGCCACAGATCGGCGAATGTCACGTCGTTTCCCTTCATGAGACATGCACGTTTTCAAGAGGTGCCGCCGGCAGTCTCCTCTGGCCCCCATGAACCACGAGGTCCTCGTCCACCGCGAGTCGGTCGTCATCCTGCGGGCCTCCGCTCCAGTCCGTCCGACTGACGAGGACAGGGAACGTCATCAGACACAGGGTCCAGATGAAGTCCACATACCCGATGGAGAGGAGGCTGATGCTCTCCACGGTTCCCAGGGCCATCGCCCCCGCTCCCACGGCGACCAACGCTTGGCCCACGGCCCGCGGGGACGATGTATACGCCCTGGCCCAGATCCTAGCCACGATCACCACGACGAGCACAGTCCCGACGATCCCCCAGTCCAGGACCTGGTCGAGCCAGAAGCTGTGGAACTGTCCCTGGGACATCCCGCTCTCTTCTGCCCTCGCGACGGCGTTGAAGAAACCGTAACCGAAGAGAGGTCGATCGGCGAAGAGTCCAAGGCCGATCGCCCAGATCTCGTCACGCCCGGTGAGTCCGACGTCGGGCCGCACGAAGAAGTGCAGGACGTAGGCACGCACGCTGGGTTGGAGCCACACAAGAACGACTCCGAGCAATGCTGTAGGCACCAGGAAGACCACCAGGACCGCTAACCTCTTGAAAGCCAGGATGACACCCGCCACGATCAACATGGCCAGAATCGACCCGCGAGACATCGTCAGCGCGACCGAGACCACGAGGACGGCCCCCACCACGAGGTCACCCTTGCGGTGACCCCGCACTGCTCGGGTCACCAACAGCGCCCCGAATCCCAGGAAGAGCAACATTCCGAACTGGTTGCGGTTGGCCAGGAAAGAGCTGTAGCTCACGGCATAGCTCGATGTTCCGATACCCAGCCCAAAGAAGCTATCCAACCCCGTGAGAAGTCCGTACACAGCGACAATGGTCACAATGACCACGAACCCGCTGGTCAGCGTGCGTATCTGCCGGGGCGAAGGTCGCGTGTACTGGAACAGAGCCACGAGCACGAGGAAGTTGACAGGCTTGGCCACAACATTGACAAGGTCGCCCACGTGAAGCACGTCGCCGCGCACCACGTTCAGCCACACCGGCACGAGCTGCGCGCACGCGATCGTCAGGACCACGAGCACGGCCACCTGGCCCAGCGCATGCCATCTTCGGGCGTGGTACAGCGCCAGGATGACGGCCACACACGCCGACGCGAGGGGTATGCCCCACGCCAGGATCGCCGGCTCGTCCAGCAGGTGAGCGCTCAGCAGCGGCACCAGCATGACCACGAGGGCGGAGAGCAGCACCACAGGCATGCCGGCCCGCGTCTCCGCTCGGCGCGGGCTCATGCTGGTCATCTGGCTCCAGGGGTCGTGGCGTCGCTCCTCCGCCGCGTGCCCTCATCGTCAGCACCGGCTCAGCTCACGCAATGGTAACGTGCCGGTGGCAACTCCGTGCATGCGTGCGAAGGCATAGCTGTCCGGGGACGCAGCCATTCCGCACGCAAGAGAGCAGACACGTTTCCGGAGTTGGCATGCGCATAGCATTCTCGGCGAGATATCTACCGGCCGAGGGCTCGACCATCCACATGTACACCCTCGCCTCAGGCTTGACGAGGGCCGGGCATGAGGTCCATCTTGTCTCGGCAGGCACGCCCCACGACAAGGCGGCAGAGGCGCTGTTGGCCCGGGCTCTCCAGAGTGGACTCATACATCACACCGTTCCTTTTCCCTTGTACCCGAAATTCTCGGCGACAGGGAAAGCAGCGCAGCTGGCCTCGTACGCCCACGCCCTTCCCGTCGCACTCGGTGAGCTGTCGCAGATCGACCCCGACATCGTGCATGTCCACTACCCGGTCACGTCGTTCGTCGGCCGCATCCACCAGATCCGCTCCCCGACCCCCGTCGTGGTGACCCACCATGCCACGGGCATCCCCCGTCATCCGCTGAGCCGACGTGGGGACATGGCCATCGCCATCAGCGAAGATCTGCGTATCGAGCTGACGACCCGGCACGGGTACGACCCCAGCCGTGTGCGCACTGTCCTCAACGGTGTCGACGAGGCGGTGTTCGGCCCGCCCACCCAGCAGGAGAGGACCTCCCAGCGGGCCCAGCTCGGGGTCGATGAGGATGTCGTCCTGCTGGGGTTCATGGGGCGGCTGACATCTGCCAAAGGGATGGATGTCCTGCTGGACGCGGTGCGGCCCTACCTGGGACCGCACGTCCGGCTACTGGTCGCGGGGCAGCCGGCCACCGGCAAGGGAGCCGTCAGCGTGCCACACGCTATGCGTCGATGGGTGATCGAGATGCCGTTCCAGCAGGACCCGCGACCGCTCTACGCGGCACTGGATCTGCTGGTTCATCCGAGTCGGTTCGAGGGATTCCCTCTCGTGCCGCTCGAGGCCATGATGATGGGCACACCGGTGATCCGGTCCCGGACAGGAGGAGCGCAGGTCCAGGTGCTGGACGGCCTGAACGGCTACATCGTGCCCGTCGGCAGCTCCCACGCCCTGGCAGCCGCGCTCGAGAAGTTCTTGGGGCTCTCGCCCGCGGAACGGCAGTCGATGGGCGCGTCCGCCGCGGACCATGCCATCAGCCACTTCTCCAGCACCGCGATGGTCCGTCGCACGCTGGACGTCTACGACGAGGCCCGCTCCGTGCGTGGCCGCGCGAAGACGAGGTAGAAACCGAGCAGGACGAGGTGCGCCGCCACGGTCGCCCACGCGAAGCCGTGCAGTCCGACGCGAAGGCTCAGCCCCACTGCGGCGCCCACGAAGACGCCGGCATAAAGGATGTTTGCCATCAGCGCTATGCCGCTGGGCCGGAACCTCAGCACATATGGCTGCATCAGGTAGGCAGCGGACGCCAGGCCCACCGAGATGCTCACCGGAAGCACGATGGGTCGCCCTTCCTCAGCGAACTGCGGGTAGAGAACCTGAAGTCCCAGCAGTCCGATGGCCAAGCTCGCGAGGGTGAGGACGATGATCACCCAGGGGAGCACCCGGTACAGTCGCTCAAGGATCTCACCACCACGCTCGTCGCCCATCGCGCCGAACTTGGCCAGCAGGAGGCCTGTGACAGGGTTGACCACAAGGGCCAGGCTCTTGGGGAGCACGCTGGCGGCGTAGTACACGGCCAGCGCGCCTGCACCCAGCAGAGGGTAGATGATCAGTCTGTCCAGATATCCGACCGCGTTGGCCAGCAGACCCACGGAGGCGAGTGACAGGTACTTGGTGGACGTCCTGTAGAGGCGACGCCGGTCCTCGACACCGAAGTGCAACCGCCGACCGCCGGCAAGCAGGGCGACAGACAGCACGAGGACAGCGCACGCCTCCCCCACCAGGAACGGCGCCAGCACCCAGTCGAAGCGCGCCACCAGGAGCAGCGCGCTCGCGCTGCCCGCTGCGTAGCAGAGATGCGCCACCAGCACGGTCCCGAATCGTTGTTCGTACCGGAAAGGAGCGGCGAGGAAGAGACGCAGGGCAGTGAGGACGGAGATGACCGCGAAGAGGACGATCTCGTCACTGCTCACGTTCAGGACAGGCGCCACCACCACCCACGCCGCAGCCAACACCGCCAGCACCGGGACGAGCAGCAGGTGGAAGTCCCACGCGGCTCCCTCCCTCGCGTACTGGTGCCCCCGGACCAGCGCCGTGTTCGCCGCCTCGCCCCCTGTGACATTCGCAACGATGGCGGAGATCGTGACGAACAGGATGATCTTCGAGAAGTCGTCGGTGTTGGTCATCGCTGCGAGAAAGGGCAGGAGCAGGACCTGCTGGACCCCGACGATGGCACCGAACGCGCTCGTCGTGAGCGCGAGGTCGCGAAAGTGTGGGCTGCGCAGGCGACTCACCATGGAGCGTTCACCCCCTTTGGAAGCCACGCCGTCGCCGCGTGCCCCCGGCACCTCTCATGACGGTCCCAGCAGGCTCAGGACGAGTTCGACGACCCGTGGATAGGTGCGGCTACGGTCGAAGTGGTCCTCGGCCATTCGACGGTTGTTGGCGCCCATCTCCTCACGCAGCCGGGGGTTGTCGGCCAGCAGACACAGATGCCGTGCGAGATCCTTCGCATCTCCCGGGACACAGTTGACTCCGGCTTCGTACTCCGCGACCAACCTCCGGTACTCCACGTTGTCCTGCGTGTTCAGCACCGGCAGTGCTGCAGCGGCATAGTCGCCGACCTTGTTGATCACGCTCTGCGCGGCGCCGGGACGGATGGGGTTCACGGCCACGTGGCATCCCCCCAGGCGAGCGACCATGTCCGCGTACGGAAGACGCCCGACGAAGTCGGCGGCCACGCCACAGTCCTCGGCGTGCTGTTGGAAGCGCGACGTCAGCGGCCCATCCCCCATGACCACCAGACGAAACCGTCGCGCCGTCTTCTGTGTCGCCTCAGCGATGGCATCACACACCAGTGGCAGGTCGTAGCTGTGACCGAGCGTCCCGACATACGCGATCCGGATCTCGTCGGACGAGCTCGCGACGTCAGCGGCTCGGCTCCCCTGACGTAGCTCGTCGAACTTCGCGAGATCCGTGCCGAGGTAGACGACGTGAGCCGACCGTGATCCCGTCCGGACGGCGTCGGCGCGTCGAGCGTAGGTCTCGGACACTGCAACCACCGCGTCAGCCGCACGGTAGACGCGGTTCGCCGTCCTCGACAGGGGATGCATGAGAGGCCGCGTGACCGCCGGTGCCGGCGAGAGCAGCTCGAAGGCCTCGGGCCACAGGTCCTGCACATCGACGACGAGGGGGATGCGCTTCTCACCGGCGAACCTCGCTGCCACGTCGGCCACTGCCAGCGATGGCACGGCGCAGTAGATCAGGTCAGGGGTCTGGCGGGCGTGGAGGAACCTGCGCAGATGGCGCGCCATCAGTCGATGGCTGACCAGCCGCTTCAGCCCGACATTCCTGGTGTAGCCCGGCTCGCGGATCAGCGTGCGACGGAAACCGTGGTCACCGTACGGCCATGTCCGCTGCTCCTTCCGTGCATGTGAGAAGCTGGACGTGACCAGCTCTACATCCAAGCCACGCGCCACTATCCGACCAGCCAGGTCGCTGAAGCGATCGTTCGAGCTGCTGTCGTCGGCGCTGAAATGGGCTATGAGCAGGACGTCAGGGGACGGGTCACCCACGCGCGGAGTGGAAGACATGTGCACTCAACTTCCGTCTGGTCGGACCGTGCCCCGGTCCGTCACGGCGACCATCGGACACTCACGGTCGTTACGCCCCACCCAGCGTCATCGAGGCCCGAGCGCGGCCTGCGCCAGTGTACGTCAGGTATCACGGCCGAGGTCGCCGGACTTGGTAGGATCTGAGCCCGAGAGGACCCGGTCATGCCGGGTCTTTGCCGTCTGTGAGGAGTCCGATGGGTTCTGTGTGCTTCCTACTCACGTCGGTCGGGCGCCGAGTCGAGCTGGTCCGGCACTTCCTGTCCTACGCCGAAGAACACCCCGGCAGGCTTCGAGTCCTCGGCACCGAGATCGACCCGCACGCACCTGCCGCCCAGCTCCTGGGCGACCACGTGCGGCTCGTTCCACGCAGTGACGAGGCCGGCTACGGGTCCAGCCTGCAACAGGTCTGCGAGGTCGAGGGTGTCGACGCTGTCTTTCCGCTCATCGACCCCGACGTGTCGGCCCTGGCCGGCACGGACCTGCCCGTGGGGGGTCTACGCGACCGGGAGGTGGCCGCGGTCGTCTCGGACAAGTGGTCGACCTACGAGTGGCTCAGAGGACGGGGCATTCCCACCGTGTCGACGTGGCTCCCCGGACAGCGCCGGCACGACTCCTTCCCCGTCTTCATGAAACCCCGAAAAGGAAGCGGTGGGGAGGATGCGTTCCAGGTCCGAGATCCGGACGAGTACGCGTTCTTCAGTCGCTACATCACCGCTCCGGTGGCGCAGGAGCTCCTGCCCGGCCCGGAGCTCACTGTCGACGTGGTCGTCGGCCGAGATCGGGAGGTGCTGGCCCTCGCTCAACGCGAACGTCTTGCCGTCAGGGGCGGAGAGGTCAGCCGTGGGCGGCTCGTCCACGCGGACGAAGTCGAGCGGGTGGTGCGCCACGTCGTCACCGAGCTGCGGCCCGGGGGGCCTATCACGGTTCAGGGCATGTACGACCGACACGGCACGTTCCGCGTGACTGAGATCAACGCCAGGATGGGGGGAGGGCTCCCTCTGGCGATCGCCGCCGGGGTGCCGCTCGCCCGTCTCCTCGTCGAGAGCTGGGCGGGTGAGCGGCCTCGAGAGGTTCGTAACAGCGATCTGTCGATCGGCCTGCACATGGCGCGATTCGACGATGCGTTCTACTGGCACCCATGACCGTGGCACGCAGCGCAGCTCTCCTGCTGGACCTAGACGACACCTTGTTCGTCGAGCGTGACTACGTCAGGAGTGGCTACTCGTCCGTCAGCTCATGGCTGGGTGAACAGCTGGGAGTGCCTCCCCGAGTGCTCATGGCTTCGCTGACGGAGATCTTCGACTCACCTACCCGCGGTCGGGCCTTCGACACGCTCCTGGCTGAGTACGGCCGGAAGGACCTGGTCGACGAGAGCGTCCGACGCTATCGGCATCACAAGCCGGACATCGAGCTCACACCTGAAGCCGAAGAGCTTCTGGCGACGCTACCGAGCGGCCTACCCCGGGGCATCGTCACCGACGGACCGACGGTCATGCAGGCCGGCAAGGTCGAGGCCCTCGGTCTGCATCAACGCGTCCCCGTCATCGTGCTCACCGACCGGCTCGGCGGGAGAGACGCCTGGAAGCCGTCGCCCGTCGGTCTCCTCGATGCCGCCCGACGCCTCGGAGTCGTCGCCGACCAGTGCGTCTACGTGGGCGACAACCCGCACAAGGACTTCCACGCGGCCCGTGCGGCGGGCATGGCCTCCATCCGGTACCGGGCAGGCTTCCAGGTCCATCGGGACTGCGAGGCCGAGTCGTCGTACCAGCCGGATACGGAGATCACGTCTCTACTGGACCTCCCGGCCTGGGTCGACCTGCCGCCGACCGGCTGAGCGGTCCAGCGGCTCACTCTCATGCCCGGAGCCACGGAACTCGGGCATCGTGGGGTGACCCTCCGCCGAGATCCCCTGTCGCCGGACAGTGTTGACGACGGTCCTCGCCAGGATCTGCAGGTCCATGGCGAAGGTGGCTGACTCGACATACACCGCATCGAGCTCGAGCCTCGACTCCCACGAGAGTGCGTTGCGCCCGCTGACCTGGGCAAGTCCTGTGATTCCTGGCCTGACATCGTGACGGCGTGCCTGTCTCTCGGAGTAGCGGTCCAGGTAGCGCGGGAGCAGCGGCCTCGGACCCACGAGAGACATGTCGCCCACGAGCACGTTCCACAGCGTGGGCAGCTCGTCGACGCTCGTCGTCCTGAGGGCTCGGCCCACCAGGGTCATGCGTTCCGCATCACGGTCCGACCCCACAGAAGGGTCGGCGAGCCGCATCGTCCGGAACTTGACCAGCTCGAACGGCCGGCCATGAAGCCCGGGACGTTCTTGTCTGAACAGCACCGGTGAGCCCATGGTCACGCGAACCGCTACCGCCGCGGCTGCCTGCACCGGAAGAGACGCGACCAGGAGTGGGGCGGCGATCGCAACGTCCAGAACCCGCTTGCCTCGGTAGCTCACGTCGCGAGGACCTCGACCACGGCAGCGATGACGTAGTCGACCTCCGAGTCCGTGAGCGCAGAGCCACTCGGCAAGGCAGCACCTCTCCTGAAGAGCCCCTCGCTCTGTCTCGCACCGAACGTGCGCGCACCGGCCATCGAGGGCTGCATATGCATGGGTTTCCACAGGTGTCTCGCCTCGATACCGCGGCGGGTGAGCTCGCTCAGGACGTGTGTGACGTCCGCCTCGTCGTCCTCGACGACCAGCGCCGTCAACCAGCAGTTGTCCGAAGCATCTGAGCGGCCGGTGTCTGCTCCGAGGAACCTCACGGGCAGATCCCCCAGAGCCTGGACGTAGCGTCTCCGGATCTCCCTCCTCCGTTCCATCATGGCGTCGAGTCTCGTGAGCTGGGCTCTTCCCAGTGCTGCCAGGAGGTTGGACATCCTGTAGTTGAACCCGATTTCCCTGTGCTCGTACCAGGCGGCAGGCTCCCGGGCCTGCGTCGAGAGCTTGCGCGCGTGGGCGACGAGGCCACTGTCGTTGCTGAGGAGCATCCCTCCGCCCGAGGTGGTCATGATCTTGTTGCCGTTGAACGACAGGGCGGCGGCGCGACCAAACGCACCGGCTGCGACGCCGTGGAACGACGCGCCCAGGGCCTCGGCCGCGTCCTCGAGGAGGGGCACCTCCCGTTCCTCGAGTGCGGGGACGATGGCGTCGTAGTCACAGGCTCGGCCGAAGAGGTCGACCGTCATCACCCCCGCCACGTCTCTACCCTCAGCTCTCAGCGTGTCGACTGCTTCGACCAGCCGGTGAGGATCGACGTTGCCGTCCCCGGGCTGGCTGTCCACGAAGACTGGTTCGGCTCCCGAGTAGACCACGGCGTTCGCTGACGCAGCGAAGGTCATCGACGGCAGCACCACGACCTTGCCGGGACCTGCGCCCAGCTCGAGGAGAGCCAGATGCAGGGCTGCAGTGCCGGAGGCAAGGGCCAGCGCATGCTTCACACCCACACGCTCCGCGATCTCGGCCTCGAACTCGTCGACATCAGGGCCGAGCGGCGCTATCCAGCCCGACCTCAGCGCGTTGAGGACATACTCCTCCTCCACCGCAGTGACATCAGCCTTGGATAGGTAGATCGTCCCGCCCATGGTCACGCCTCCCGGTGTGCGCTCAGCGCAGCAGCTCGTCGATGGTCTCGGCCCAGTCCTGGGGACCGTCCGCCCCGGTCGCGTCAAGGGTCGCCAGACCGTTGTCCGCGGCGAAGTCCGCCAGCGCGGTGTTGACCTCGGGGGTCGACACCTGCTCAGCCTGCAGCACGATGCCGACGGGCACGCCGTCACCGACCAGGCCGCGCAACGCATCGAGCAGGTCCTGCATCTGGTCCCCCACCTCGTCGGCGTCGTTGTTCACACCGAGGTTGACCAGCACCAGGTCAGTGGGCGCGTCCGGCAGGAAGTCCTCCACCCGCTCGGCCGCCGCGGCGATGTCGGTGCCGGCGCGGGCCGGGCTCCAGATCGACAGCATGACGCCTTCACCCGACTCGGAGAGCACATCCGGAGTCGTGTAGGCGACGTCGGCCTGCTCTGCCCAGTGCACGACCGTCACGGGTCGCTCGTCGGCGAGCCGCTCCGCCCACAGGTGCACCCACTCGCTGCGGTTGTTGCTGGTGTCGTCGCCGATGACCACCACGTCAACGGCCCCGTCGTCCTCGCCTTCGAGGGCCGCCGACAGATCCTCCAACGACGTGTCGTCCTGCTCGTCCTGCTCGTCGTCCTCCTCGGCGTCCGGGACCGCAGCCGACGTGGTGGCTGCGTCGCTGTCGGAGGTGTGCCCGCCCGTCGTCACCGGGTCGATGGAGGGTGCACTGGTGAGCGCCGCGACCACGGACGCGGCGGCCACCGCGGCCAGCAGCCCGACCAGCACGTTCTGCAGACGCTCGTTCACTCACACCTCCTCCGGCGGTCCTCAGCCTAGGTCACGCCCACGAGCTCTACCGACTCCCCCCGGCACGCGTGGGAGACTGTCACCGTGATCTTCCTGGCCTTCGTCGTCCTCGGCCTGATCTTCCTGCTCGTGCTGGGCAGGTACGTCTCGCCGCGCTCGAGCCGCAAGCCGGTGGTCACCTGGGGGCTGGACGACTACGGCACGCACATCCTGCGGGGCCTCAGCGTCTTCTACGCCGCCGGGGCGCGCAACGCCTACCGGATGGACCGGCTGCACGAGGAGGCCAAGCGCCGCCCGCAGGACGAGCCGGAGGGCCTGGGCGTCATCGACGGCCCCTACCTCGACGACCCCAACGACCCGCGCGGCAAGCCCGACGGCTGGGTGCCCCCCGGCGAGGCCGACCAGGACCCCCGGCCCTGACCCGCGGCCGGAGCCCACGATGACCGGACCCCGTCTGCGGGTGCTCTTCGCGTTCTCCTACTCCACGCACTACCGCCTCGGCGTGCTGCGCGCGCTGCTCGCCGACCCGGACACGGACGTCGACGTCGCGGCCGGGGTCACCGTGCTCGCGCACGCGCCGCAGAAGGTGCACCCCCTCGACCCGGCCGACCTGCCGCCCCTGCGGCTGCACCGGACGTATGCCGTGCGCTCGCTGCGCTGGCAGCCCGGCCTGCTCCGGCAGTCGCTGCGCCGCGACTACGACGTCGTGGTCTGGGACCCCTCCATGCACTGCCTCACCATGTGGGCCTCCTCCCTCGCCCTGCGGGCACGGCGGCGCACGACCCTCGTCTACTGGGGCCTGGGGTGGACGGCCCGCCACGGGGCCGCCAAGGAGTGGGTCAAGGTGCGCGCCTTCCGTCTGGCGCACGGCTTCCTGACGTATGGCGCACGCTCGGCCGAGCTGGGTGCGGCGGCGGGCTACCCCGCCGACCGGCTGCACGTCGTCGGCAACAGCACCATCGACACGCGGCAGGCCGCCGAGGTCGCCACGGCGCTGCCGCCACTCGAACCGCTGACACTCGGCATCTCGCTGCGGCTGACCCGGCGCAAGCGCATCGACCTGCTGCTCCGCGCGGCATCGGCCCTCCAGCAGACGGGCACCCCTGTGCGGGTCCACGTCGTGGGCGACGGCGAGGAGCGGGCCGCCCTGGAGGCCCTGGCCGGCGCGCTCGGGGTCGACGCGCACTTCCACGGCGCGCTCTACGACCCCGGCGACATCGCCGAGGTCTACCGGCAGGTGCACCTGACGGTCATCCCCGGCCATGCCGGGCTCACCGTCGTCCAGTCGCTCATGCACGGCCGGCCTGTCGTCACCCACGACAACACCGGGCGCCACGCCGCGGAGTGGGAGGCGCTGCGCGACGGCGTGACCGGCTCCTTCTACCGCGAGGGCGACCTCGACGACCTCGTCACGCACATCCGCCAGGTCGCCGGCTGGATCGCCGAGCGGGGTCCTCGCGTGGCTCGCGACTGCCGTGAGGACTACCTCGCGCACGGCGACCCGGCGCAGCACGCGCAGCGCATCCTGACCGCGGTGCGCGAGGTCCACGAGTGGCTGCGGGTGGAGTAAGCCCCTCTGGGGGCACAGATACCCCGGAAGGAAGGCGTCATCGGTGCCGTCCCCGCTACGCTGAACTCCTGCTGATGGAACCGTCACCTGGGAGCGTCGTGGAAACAGATGAGCTGATCTACGTTGCCGGCCACCGTGGCCTCGCGGGCGGGGCCATCGTCCGCGCCCTTGAGGCGGCGGGCTTCCACAGGCAGGTCACGCGCACGCATGCAGAGCTGGACCTGACGGAGCTCGCAGCCGTCATGGACTTCTTCAGCACCGAACGGCCCGACCACGTCTTCCTGGCCGCCGCGAGGGTCGGCGGCATCGCCGCCAACGTGGCCTCGCCAGTGGAGTTTCTTCTCGACAACCTCCGCATCCAGAACAACGTGCTGGAAGCAGCACATGGCTTCGGGGTCACCAAGCTCATGTTCCTCGGGAGCTCCTGCATCTTTCCGCGCGCAGCACCGCAGCCGATGGGCGAGGACCTGCTGCTGACCGGTCCTCTCGAGCCGACGAACGAGAGCTACGCGTTGGCGAAGATCGCCGGCATGAAGCTGGCCTCGGCCTACCGGCGCCAGCACGGTCGCGACTTCGTCAGCGTGATGCCGTGCAGCCTGTACGGACCAGGTGACAACTTCCACCCGGAGACCAGCCACGTGGTCCCTGCCCTGCTCCGCCGCTTCCACGAGGCCACGATGACCGGCGCCGACGAGGTGGTCGTCTGGGGCACGGGGCGACCACTCCGGGAGCTGATGTATGTCGACGACTTTGCGCAGGCATGCGTCTTCCTGATGAACACATGGTCCCAGGACGGCTTCATCAATGTGGGCACCGGCCACGAGATCACCACCGGTGACCTCGCTCGGCTGATCGGGCGGACAGTGGGCTACGAGGGGGCGGTCGTCTTCGACCACGATCGCCCGGACGGCATGCCTCGCAAGGTGCTCGATGTGAGCCGGCTGAACGATCTCGGCTGGACCGCTCCGACACACCTCGTCGACGGGTTGCGTATGACCTACGCATGGTTCGCGGAGCACTACGACAGCACGGCGCCTGTGCGAGGACAGTCGGCGACGCGTCCGTAGGCGTCATCCCGCTTCGCAGCCTTGCTGTCTCGCAGCCTCCTTGCACACCTACTCCGTCGGGAGCGCGACCCTGAAACCACCGTCCTTGAGGTACGCCAGCCGGGCGGCGACGTCGTAGTCGTGAGCCACCATCTCGGCAACCAGGTCGCGGATGCCGATGGTGGGCTTCCACGACAGCACGGACTCCGCCTTCCCGGCGTCACCCAGCAGCGTCTCCACCTCCGTCGGCCGGAAGTAGCGGGGGTCCACGCGGACCACCGTGTCACCGACGCCGACGTGTGGCGCACGATCGCCGTCCACGGCCTCCACGACGCCGACCTCGTCGACCCCCTCCCCCTCGAAACGCAAGGTGACCCCGAGCTCGTGGGCACTCCACAGCACGAACTGACGCACGGAGTACTGCTCCCCTGTGGCGATCACGTAGTCCTGCGGCGCATCCTGCTGCAACATCATCCACTGGAGTCGCACGTAGTCCTTGGCATGCCCCCAGTCCCGCAGGGCGTCCATGTTGCCGAGGTAGAGGCACGGTTGAAGCCCAAGGGCAAGATGGCTGATGCCGCGCGTGATCTTGCGGGTGACGAAGGTCTCCCCTCGCCGGGGTGACTCATGGTTGAAGAGGATGCCGTTGCAGGCGTAGAGACCATAGGCCTCGCGGTAGTTGACGGTGATCCAGTAGGCGTAGAGCTTCGCAACGGCATACGGCGACCGGGGGTAGAACGGAGTGGTCTCCCGTTGAGGCGTCTCCTGGACCAGGCCGTAGAGCTCGCTGGTCGAGGCCTGGTAGAAACGGACCTTGCCGGTCATCCGCAGCAGCCGCATGGCCTCCAGGAGCCGCAGCGTGCCGAGTGCGTCCACGTCGGCGGTGTACTCCGGCTCCTCGAAGCTGACGGCGACATGGGACTGCGCACCCAGGTTGTACACCTCGTCCGGCTCCACGTCCCGCAGGATCCGGGTCAGGTTGGTCGCATCGGTGAGATCGCCGTAGTGCAGATGCAGCTGGGCGTCCTCCTCGTGCGGGTCCTGGTAGATATGGTCAATGCGGTCGGTGTTCAGCAGTGACGACCGACGCTTGATCCCGTGGACCTCGTAGCCCTTCTGCAGGAGGAGCTCCGCGAGGTAGGAACCGTCCTGTCCCGTGATGCCGGTGATGAGTGCCTTCTTGGTCATGTCACCCGATCCGATTGCCGCAGTGAATGGTCCGACCCTGTGCGCCAGCCTGGGCCGATCATCCCACGACACCGCCCGGCTGACCATGACCGCAGCCGGGCGGCCGACAGGTCAGACCTTATGCTGGCACTCCATGACACCCCCAGGAGACGCCGTCCTATGGAGCACCGGGTCAACACCATCGACCTGAACCAGCTGCTGCTGGCCGGGTGGAGATGGATCGTCGTGGCCGCGGTGGCCGGCACACTGCTGGGGGCGCTGGTGGGCACCCAGTGGCCTAAGTCCTACGAGGCGACGGCGGTTCTGACGATCGAGCCGTCCTCGGCCGAGGACGTGCTCAACATGGAGACGGAGCAAGTTGTCGCCTCCTCCACCGCGGTGCAGTCGCGCGCCGCTGAGGTGCTCGGCGTCAGGACGGGCGAGGTGCGCTCCACGGTCTCGGTGCAGGTGCCCCGCGGAGCATTCGCTCTGCAGTTCACCGCCACGCACAGCTCGCCGGAGCAGGCGGCTGCCTTCGCCAACGCCATGGCCGAGGCCTACGGCGACCAGGCGCAGGAACGCGTGCAGGAGGCCACCACCAACAGGATCGAGACGCTGGTCGCCCTCATCGACGACCTGGAGCAGGAGCTCGCCGACAATGACCAGGACTCGGCACGAGCCACAGCCGTGGAGTCGCGCCTGACAGCCGCGGAACGGGAGCTGCTCGACCTGGAGCTCAACCCCGAGACCGGCGTGGCTGAGCGAGGGACACTGGTGTCCCCGGCCTTCCCGCCGACGACTCCGGCAACGCCAGGCTGGCCTGTCTTTGCCGCTGGGGGTCTCGTCGCCGGCCTGATCATCGGGGTCGCCCTCGTCGTGGCCTTCCGAGGGCGCGGAAAGGTCTGACCCTGCCCGGCAGGACGATCCCGTCCAACGGTCAGAGACGCTGCCAGCTGCCCGGCACGAGATCGGTCGCCCGGTCATCGGGGCGGGACGCGAACCACGTCGCAGGTGCCACCACCGGTTGCTCCTCCGTGGAGGGATCTCCGAGCCACCCACCCCACCAGCTGAAGCTGCTGTTGGCGATGATCCGCGACGAGCAGGCCGCCATCAGCCGGATCTCGCCTCCTGCACTGGTCGTGACATCCGGGGGACACAGCAGGTCCCCCGGGCGGGCGAGGTTCTCCCGCACCCAGACCAGGTCGTCGCTGAACCACACTCGTCGATGGTGGCCGGTGGCCTGGACGAGCTCCAGCGCCTCCTCGTAGTAGTGCCTGGACAGCACCCCATGGACCTGCGCATTGGTGGCAGTGGTGTAGTCACCGCGCCGGATGTGGACCGCGACCGACGAGGAGTCTTCCGTGAGGTCGTCCAGCAGCTCCCGGCCGCGGGCGGTGAGCATGGATGTCAGCAGCCCTGTGACCCGCGCGCGCACCGACTCCTCGTGCCCACGGAAGTAGGACGGCGACTGGAAGTAGCCGCGCACGTAGGTGCGCCCCGACAGCACGTCCTGTCGGACGGAGTCGGGGTGCGCCGGTGCCGGCTCGTGCACGGGTCGCAGGCCCACCAGGCCCAGCCTCCCCGTGCGCTCCAGACCGACCAGCGCGAGACCGACCGGCCGGGGCAGCAGGAGGTGACGCGGCACCAGGGGCGCGAGCTCGAAAGGGCGCTCACCCCTGCAGCGCACCTGGTCGTACTGGACGTGATGGCCTGCAGCGGTGAGGGAGTGGGCGAAAGCCCACTCGAACAGCTGGTTCCCTAGCCCTCCCTGGAAAGAGAGTATGGTGTCAGCGTGTCTGACCAGGTGTCGCACGCCAGAACTCTACCGTCCCACGGTGCGGGAGGGCGCGGTGCCGAGCCCGAGGAATGACGGTGGAACCCGACAGGGTTTCCGGGCTGCTCTGAGCCGGTTGGAAGGTTCCCAGAAGCCCGGCGACGGAGAGCCCGCCTACCTGAGGTGGGTCAACCGTCCGCTGGGCCGCCGAGCGGCTGCCCTGGCCCACACCGTGGGCCTGACCCCGGATGCTGTGACCTGGACGAGTGCAGCCTTCTCCCTGGCCGGCTTCGCCGTGGTGGCGGCCGCCCCGCCCACCTTCGCCGCTGCTCTCGGGGCAACCCTGCTGCTCGTCATCGGCTACGCGCTGGACTCCGCCGACGGCCAGCTCGCCCGGCTCACCGGGACAGGCAGCCACGCGGGCGAGTGGCTGGACCACGTGGTGGACGCTGCGCGGATCCCGATGCTGCACCTGGCCATCGCCTCCTCGTTCTTCTTCAGGTCGCACGGCGGGTCTCTCTGGCTCGTCGCCGCTGCACTGGCCTTCGCCGTGGTCTCCTCGGTGTGGTTCTTCGGCTCCATCCTGGCCTCGCACCTCGGAAGCGCGTCTTCTCGAACCGCCCCGGGGACGGCCCCGGCCTGGGTGTCGTTCGTCAAGCTGCCCAACGACATCGGCTTCCTCTACCTGTGCCTGCTGACCCTGCCCGTCCTGTGGCTCTTCGCCGGGCTCTACCTCTTCCTCCTGCTCTACACGGTCATGGCCGCGACAGTCTCCCTGCACCGCAAGCACCGCGCACTGCGCAGCCTGTGACACGAGGACCGGTATGACCGATACCGCGGCAAGGACATCCGGTCCGACAGGGCGTGCCAGCGCTACCACGACGTCCTCTCCCACGAGACCGACGGAGCTGCCCGGCTGGCCCGTCCTCGCCCTCCTCTGGGGGCTGCCGCTGTGGTGGGTCGTGGGTCTCTTCTCGCTGAGCACCGTGGTGATGGCGGGCCCGATGCTCCTCTACCTGGTCACCCGTCGCGACGTGCTGGTCGTCCCGGGCTTCCTGCCCTATGCAGCGTTCGTGGCCTGGATGGTTCCCTCAGCTCTCATGCTCGAGGGCGGCACGCTCAGCTATGCGATGCGGTTCGCCCAGTTCGTGTCGTTCGCCGTGCTGGCGCTCTACGTCCTCAACGCTCGTCGGTCGCTCCCGGCCGAGCGTGTGCTGCCGGCCCTCACCGCAGTATGGGTCTGGGTGGTCCTGGGCGGCTATCTCGGAATGGCCCTTCCCGATCTGGAGCTCTCGTTCACCGTCGGCAAGCTCCTACCCGCCTCGTTGGCCGACAACCCTTACGCAGCCGACCTGTTCTACCCCGGGGTCGCGGAGATCCAGCGACCATGGGGTGCCGAGGAGCCGTTCGTCAGACCCGCGGCACCATTCGCCTACGCCAACGGGTGGGGAGCCTCCATCGCCCTGCTGACGCCTGTGCTGCTGGCCACCGTCGCGCTGGTGGGGAGTCGCGCAGGCATGATGTGGGCACTGGTCGGCCTGGTGCTGGCCGTGCCGCCCGCAGTTGCCACGACCAACCGGGGGCTCTTCCTCACCTTGGGGGTGGTCCTGGGCTACGCGATGCTCCGCCTCCTGCTGCGAGGGCAGGTCCTGGTGCCGCTGATGGCCACCGCGGCTGCTGCAGCCGTCGCTCTGGCCGGGGGCTGGCATGCTCTCTACGCCTCCGTCACGGCCCGACAGGAGGTGGCCGACACCACCACGGGTCGCAGCAACCTGTATGCGGAGACGTGGGAGCGGACGCTGAGCTCGCCCGTGCTCGGACACGGGGCACCACGCCCGTCCTTCAGCAGCGAGATCAACGTCGGAACGCAAGGCATGGTGTGGAACGTCATGTTCTGCTTCGGTCTCGTCGGGCTCGTGCTGTTCCTCTACTTCCTCGCCGGGCTCGTCGTGCGCACCTTCTCCGTGCCCAGCACGGCCGGTCTGTGGCTGCACACCGCGCTGGTCGGCGCACTGTTCATGAGCACCTTCTACGGACTCGACCGCCACCTGCCCTACATCATGGTGGTCGCCGCCCTCCTGCTGCGAGACAAGGGGGATCTCCGCTCCCGGCTGTGGCGTCGGGCATGACGGCGCCGGCCCAGAACCCCGCTCCCCGTAGGCTGCTGACGTCCGGAGCGGTGAGCCTGACAGGCTCGGCGTTCGCGGCGGGCGCTGCCCTGGTGCTCGCCATCGTGGTCGGACGAGGGCTGGGAACGGCAGGGACCGGCCTGTTCTTCCAGGCAGTCGCCCTCTTCACCGTCCTGGCAGGCATCCTCAAGCTCGGCACGAACAGCGGACTCCTCCGGTCCTTGGCCCGGTCGCGCGCGCTGGACAGCCGGACGAGCGAGACCAGGGTGCTCTGGTGGGCGACCTGGCCGGTCCTGGTGGTCTCGGTCGTCGTCAGCGTGCTGCTCGGCGCGCTGGCGGACCCGGTCGCCCGCGTCCTCGCAGGGGGCGGACGTGTCGAGGACCTGGCGGACATCATCAGGCTCGGCGCCCCGTTCGTGGCCGTCGCCGCTGTGCTGGGGGTGCTGCACACGGGTGTGCGGATGATGCGGGGCGTGGCGGCCTTCACCGTGCTGCAGAACATCCTGGTGCCGGTGGGGCGCGTCGCCGGTGTCGGGCTCGTCGTGGGTCTCGGGTGGGGTGTCGTCCACGCCTTCGGCGCCTGGTTGGCGCTGCTGCCCTTGTGGCTTCTGGTCACCCTCGGGGTCCTGGTCGCTCCGGTACGAGCCGACCTGCGCGCGCGCCGAGCACCGACCGAGAACGGTGAGACGTTCAGGTCGTTCTGGCGGTTCAGCGGAGGGCGCGCGCTCGGCGCGGCCGTCGAGGTCTCTCTCGAATGGGCGGACGTCATCATCGTCGCGGCGCTGCGCCCGGCGCACGAGGTGGGCATCTACGCCGTGGCTACCCGTGCAGTGCGTCCGGGCCAGATCGTGGACCGCGCGCTGCGCATCGTCGTCAGCCCGGTGATCGCCCATCAGCTGTCCTTGGACGACCGGGAGTCCGCGGCCGTCCTGCATACCCATGCCACCCGGGCGCTCGTGCTCCTGTCCTGGCCCTTCTACGTCTCGCTCATCGTCATGGGACCGTCGGTGCTGCAGCTCTTCGGTCCTGACTTCGCCGACGGGTACCCCGTGCTGGTGGTCCTGTCAGCGACGTTCCTGGTGGCCACGGTCGGGGGCATGTTGCAGAGCATCCTGCTGATGGGGGGGCGCAGCAGCTGGCAGGTCTACGAGAAGAGCGCCGTGCTCTGCGCCAGCGTCGTGCTCAACCTCCTGTTGGTCCCACGGTGGGGCATCATGGGCGCAGCAGCGGCGTTCGCGGTGGTCGTCACCCTCGACACGCTGGCTGCAGCGACGATCGTCCAGCGGGCGATCGGTGTCGAGCTGCGGCCCCTGCAGGTGCTTCCCGCGGGCGGGCTTCCCATCGCGGTGTTCGGTGGCGGCGGCCTGCTGGCCCTGGCGGTGTGGGGCCCAGAGCCTGCAGCGCTCCTGCCCTTCCTAGCGATCTGTCTGCCCGTGTACGGCCTGTCCCTGTGGCTGCTCAGACGCCGTCTCGGGATCGAGACGTTGATGGGGAGGGGTGCCCATGGCGCGAGCGGCGGCTCGTCGCAGCCGCCCGCGCCGGGCCGGGGGGACACCGGACCGAGCCACCTCCGCAGCGAGTGAGTCCAGTCGGGACAGGACGCGCCTCACTCCAGGCGACGGGGTGAGGTCCGTCGCGCGGGTCGGCACGTCACCGGCTAGCGCCCGGGACATCAGGGAGTGCAGCTCTTCCTCCGACACCGCGACGTGCACGACGGCCTGCTCCCTCAGGAGCAAAGCGAACTCGAGCTGGTGGAAGTCGACGACCTCGTTGAACTCGGGGCTCCGCGGCACGAGGATCGGGACGGCCCCCACCGCTCGGGCGTCCATCACTCCGCCGGCTCCGCCCTGCAGGACCAGGACGCGGGCTGCCGCATACGTCTCGATGAGGTAGGCATGCGGGATCATCGCGACGTTCTGGGCGTGCCGGGACGGTCGCGACACCCCGTGCTGCACCAGCACCGACACCTCAGAGTGCGCCTCGGCCCACGTGTCGACCCAGTCGACCAGACGGTCGAACGGCAGATGGTAGGTGCCGATGCTCACGACGACCTCGGCCCTGGGGATCACAGGACCACCCCGACGTGTTCGCTCTCCGGCAGCTGCGCAGCCAACTCCGGCCACTGCACGAAGAAGTGGTCGGCGAACGGGTACAGCAGCCGGCCGCTCAGGGACAGCCGTCGAATCCTGTCCACCGGCTCGAGATGCACGGTGACAGCACCGAACGCCCCTGCCTGCGCGAAGAAGGGCACAGCCGCAGCCGCGCCCGTGCTCAGGATGACGTCCGGTCGCACCAGGCACAGGACCTCGTGTGCCAGGAAGGTGTTGCGCACCAGGTTACGGAGGCTGCGCACGGTCGGGTAGTGCGCTTCGACGACCGTCTCGCCGACGAGCCGGGCGACCGCGTCATCCGTCGGCAGGGTCACCCACACCCGCTCGTGCTTCTCCCAGAACGGTTTCAGCGCCCACATCTGTGCCAGGTGCCCGCCGGAGGAGCACACGATGAGAAGTTTCACTCAGATCCCCTTTCCTGCGCGCTGCACAGCCCAGATGACCCACCGCGCAGGCAGCAGGTGCGCCCCGATCAGCCAGGCCAGGACAGCCTTGGGTTGGGCAACGTGGTGTCTGAGGGCTCGCACTGCCCAGGAGCGGCCCAGCGCTCGTTGTCCTGCAGCGGCCCGCGCGAAGGCGATCTGGCTCTGGATGCGCCCCACTGCCTTGTCGTGCGCGGCGAACTCCGGATGTGCCTGGAGCAGCCAGGTGAGCGCGTCCGCGTACTGGCTCCACTTGCCGAAGAAGTACGACTGTCCCTGCCAGGTCACTCGGGTGAGCGGTTCGTTGACCACCAGGACCGGCGTCAGCCGGGACGTCCTCAACAGAAGGTCGTAGTCCTCGCCGTAGCTGCCCGGAAGCTCCTCGTCCACCATCCCGATAGGTCCCACGAGCGCCTCTCGACGGAACACGAACGAGCTGGAGTGCAGGCCCGCCAGACGGTTGTGCAGCAGATGCTCGTGTGTGACAGGGCTGTGTGGGACGAGTCGCACGTGGGTGCGCTCGCCTGCGTCCACCTCCATGGCCGTGCCGACCAGCACGGCGTCCGGGTGCGCCTCCAGGAGCGACATCTGTGCAGCGAGCTTGCCCGGCAGCCACACGTCGTCGTCGTCCAGGAAGGCGACGTAGTCGTGGGAGGCGGCAAGGATGCCGGTGTTGCGCGCTCCGGCAAGACCACGGGTGCGCGTGTTCGTGACCGTTCGGAGGACGCGACCGCCCCCGGTCGGCACGTTTGGGACGAACGGGTCGCAGGCGTCGAACACCACGACGACCTCCAGGTCGCCGTCGTATTGCTGGTCCAGCACGCTGGCCACAGCACGCCGCATGAGCTCAGGCCTGTGATGGGTGGGCACCACCACCGTCACGCCCGACGACATCCGAGCCACCGCCCAACGGACCCGCGTAGGTGCTGGCCATATGCTGAAAGTCCTGCAGTCGCGGCACGCCTCCGGGAGTTCGCCGGCGAGGAAGGAGGACGAGCGTGGTCTCCTCGGCGATGGCCCACCGTGTCTTCACGGTGAAGTCCGGTCTGGCCCAACCACGCACCAGACGGGCAGCCCGACGCATGCGCGCCTACGAGAAGGTGGACCCCGAGCTGCTGGGCGTCGTGCAGGCGGCACGGGCCATGGCCGTGGCTCGCACAGCGTTCCTGACCACCCCCTTCTACCGGGAGCTCTATACACAAGCCGGTTTCGGCCTCGCTGACCTGGCCGACCCGGGCAACTTCGCCATGCTGCCCGAGGTCACGAAGGATGCCGTGCGCGAGCACGGATCGGACATGGTCGACCCCTCGTCCCGTCGTCGCGGACTGGTCTCGACGACGGGCGGGAGCACTGGCCGCCCGATGCAGGTCCTGCACGACCCTTCGGCCCCCGTCGCCGCCATGTGGTGGCGTGCCTACCGCTGGTGGGGGGTCGGCGCCGGGGAGCATGCCGCCTTCGTCACCCGACAGCATCGTGCAGGGTGGAGGGCGCGTGCCTACGACGCGCAGTGGTGGCCGACCCGGCACCTGTACCTCAATGCACGTGGGATGGGTCCGGACGAGATGGAGAGGTTCGTGCGGCAGTGGAACCGCCTCGAGCCGCAGGTGCTGACGGGATACGTCGAGGCCGTGCACGAGCTCACCGCGTTCGTGGAGGCTCAGGGCCTGTCCCTGCGACCGCCACGCGCTGTGGCTGTGACCGCCTCCGTGCTGCGGGACGTGCAGCGCGAGCACATCGAGACGGTGCTGCGTGCGCCCGTCTATGACTGCTACCGCTCTGCCGAGGTGCCATGGATCGCGGCACAGTGTCGCGCGCGCGGTGGGCTGCACATGATGACCGACCTGCGTGTGGTGGAGACGGTCGACGGTGACGGCCGACCGACACGGGACGGGCAGCTCGGCGACGTGCTCCTCACCGACCTCGTCAACGCCGTCCACTTCCTCGTCCGCTACCGGATCGGCGACCGCGCTCGGCTGCTGGCCGACGCCTGTCGCTGCGGGATGTCCCTGCCGACCATGTCCCCGGTGGACGGACGGGAGATCGACGTGCTCCGTGCCCCTGACGGGCGCGTGGTCCCAGGAGGCCTCAGCACGGTCTTCTCCCGCTGGCCTGGTCGGGTGGACCACTTCCAGATCGAACAGCATGCCGACTACCGCATCACCATGCGTTGTGTGCCGACCCGCTCGCCCGACCATGCCACCCCGGCCGCGGAGGCGGTGGCGCGGGACATCGCCGGCATGCTGGGGGACAGCGTCTCGGTCACGGTCGAGCTCGTCTCATTCATCGCCCATGAGGGAGGCAAGACCAAGCTGGTGGTGTCGCATGTCCAGGACTGACCCGTTTCTCCGGGCGTTCCTGACGGGGTCGCTGACCTGACCCCACAGCTCCCGTGCGATCCGCACGGTGCTCTCGATGTGCGCGGTGCTCGACGCACCGAACACGACCGACTCGACGGCGGGGATGTCCGCGATCCACTCGAGCGCCTCCCTCGGGGGGATGGCGCCGGAGGCGAAGACGGACATGGCGATGGCCCGGCAGCGGTGCTGTTCGAGCACGTCGAGGTAGGCGTCGATGCCCCCCGACATGCGAAACCCGATCTTGTTGATGTTGGCGCAGACGACAGGTTCCTCGATCCCTGCGTCTTCCAGGGCCTGCACGAGTGAGGGTAGGTTCATCGTGATGAACCCGGGTTCCGCGCCGTAACGCTCACGCACGTGGCGCGCGAAGACCGCGAACGCCTCGGTGAACTCGAGGCCGAGCAGCAGGTCCACAACGACGTTCTGCAGGAAGACCACCGGCGTCGGGAGCCCCTCGAACATCCTCATCTCGGCGTCCACAAGCAGGGTGATGAGCCCTTCGACGTCCTTGCGCGCCAGGGACCGGCCCCCGCGCACGACCGAGCTGAGTATCCCTTCGTCAGGCACGAACTGTCGGACGGCCCCCACCATCCCTCGCTCGGTGACGGCGTTCGCGTACTTGTGGGCATACGGCATACCAGGGAAGAAGACGAGCTCCGGGTAGCGCTCGGGGCGGAGCCGTGCCGCGTCGCAGATCTCCGCGATCCGCTCGTGCGTGGTGCACATGAACGTCCGCAGGCCTGCTTCGTAGGCGGCGTCCAGCACCTCCAGGACGACCTCGATGTCCTGGAAGCGCATCGCCTGGGCACGCGCCTTCTGCTCCGACATGTGGTTGATGCCGAAGAACTGGTTGTCGCCGAACAGCAGCCGGTCCATGGTCATCGCGCCAGGATCTTCCGTGCGGTCGCGCCGACTCTGCGCAGACGTCCCGGTCGAGCGGTCCTGCCGCTCCGTGACGGCGGTGCTGTCCTGACAGCGACGTCAGGACGCGCGGTGGCTGTGCCACTGTCCCGGTCGCGGAGCAGCATCCCGATCACCTCGTCGGTCTGGGCAGCAGAGGCGAAGTCAGCTGCGCCCGACCCTTCGACCATGGCACCGGACGACCTGTCGAGACAACGGTCGACGAAGTAGTCGAGCTGGGCGCTGTACTCCTCCCCGCGCACGTAGTGGTTCACCGGGTTGCTGAGGTCAGTGGTGTACCGCACGTTCCACCCCTGGTGGTATCCGTCGGGGACGTCGGGTCCTCGCAGGTAGACCTGGCACTCCTGCCGGTCGACGTCGATCGTCCCGTGTGTCCCCCAGATCCTGACTCTGGTCGACATCTTGCGCTGGGACTCGTCCGACCAGTTGACGGACAGCTGGCTGGAGACCCCCTCCGGGTAGCGGATGGTGGCGTAGACCTCGTCCTCCGTCTCCGCCGAGAGGATGGTCCCCATCACGGTGCCTGAGACCGACAGAGGTTCGCCGAGGTACCAGTTGAGCAGGTCGATCGGATGGGCGGCGTAGTCGTAGAGGCAGCCACCCCCCTGGTCCCGCCGGGACCGCCACGTGCTTCCGCTGGTCTTGAGGATGACCGGTCCGTATGCCTCTGCCTGCGCGTGCACGACCCGCCCGACCGCCCCGGCGTCCAGGAGCCGCTTGCACTCCTGGAACGCCGCGACGAACCGATAGTGGTACCCCACCTGGTGGTGGACCTGCCGGGTGTGGGCAGCCCGAACCAGAGCCAAGGAGTCTTCGGGACGCAGCGTGAGGGGCTTTTCGCAGAAGACGTGCTTGCCTGCGTCGACCGCTGCACTGACCAGGTCGAGATGCGATGCGGTCGGAGTGGCGACCACCACGGCATCCGTCTCGACCGCGGCCAGCATCCGTGTCGCGTCGGAGTACACCTCGACGCCGGTGTACTTGTGCAGCACCTCGAGGACGAGCTTCGAGGCGTCGCAGACGGCGGTCAGCGTCACGTCCGGATGGGGCTTGATGATCGACAGGTGGGAGAGGCCCATCTTGCCCAGTCCGATGACGGCCACCTTGAGCGGCCGAAGCTGAGGTGAGTCGTTCCTGGTGTAGGTCCGATGCGTGTCCATCACCCCATCACTCCGTGCGCTCGGCAGTGAAGGTGAGCTCGAAGCTCAGATCCGGCGACTTTCGGTACCCGACGTGCGCCGAGGCCGCCACCACGTTCTCGCCCTCTACCAGGAGGGCGGACGGCACCTCGAAGGTCACCGGGTCGGCAGCTGCGTCCGCCGTCGAGGGCCGCGCCGTTGCCGTCGAGCGGGCATCGACCGTGCCTGGAGCCATATTGGCCCGGCCCACCTCCACCCCGTTGACGAACACCACGACACCGTCGTCGGCCCATGTGGTGACGACCCCGTTCACCACCGTTGTGGGATCCTGCACCTCGAAGGTGTGCCGGAACTGCGCGCTCAACGGTTGCGGCGAGATCGACTCGGGCATGATGTCCGTCGCCACCAACGACGAACCATGCCCCAACGGAGCAGGCCCCAGGGCCCAGAGGTCGTCGTCGAAGCCCACTGAGGTCCAGTCATCCAACCACGCCTCGTTGTCGAACTTCCACGCCCAGTCGGCACCCTCGGCCACGAACTCGACCGGCGTGCCCACAGGGTCCGCCGGCACCGTGACCGTGACCGTGCCAGGCGCAGACAACACACCCGCCGCACTCACAGCGACCACCGCGTAGTCGTACTCCGTGCCGGCCACCACGTCCGTGTCCGTCCACGACAGCTCCGAACCCGGCACCGTCGCCACCGCCCCCCCGTCCCGGGAGATCCGGTACTCCGCGACCTCCACCTCCGGGTCAGCCGACCACGACAGCACCACCTGACCACTAGACGCATCCGCCGACACCGACGGCGCCACCGGCTCCGGGTCCGGCTCCGCCGGCACCGTGACCGTGACCGTGCCAGGCGCAGACAACACACCCGCCGCACTCACAGCGACCACCGCGTAGTCGTACTCCGTGCCGGCCACCACGTCGCCTCCACCTCCGGGTCAGCCGACCACGACAGCACCACCTGACCACTAGACGCATCCGCCGACACCGACGGCGCCACCGGCTCCGGGTCCGGCTCCGCCGGTTCGCCGCGCTCGGCGGTGAAGGTGAGCTCGAAGGTCAGGCTCGGCGTGCTGCGGTAGTTGGCATGGGTCGAGGCAGCCACCACGTTGGTGCCCTCGACCAACAAGGACGACGGCACCTCGAAGGTCACCGGGTTGGCAGCAGCGTTCGCGGCGCTGGGCGCCGCCGTCGCGTAGGAGCCTGCCGACAGCGTGCCGGTGCCCATGTTGGCCCGACCCACCTCCACGCCGTTGACGAACACCACCACACCGTCATCGGCCCGCGTGGTGATCACCCCGCCGACGACAGTGGTCGGATCCGTCACCTCGAACGCGTGGCGGAACTGCGCGTTCAGAGGCTGCGGCGAGATCGGATCAGGCATGATGTTCGTCACCACCAACGACGAGCCTCGGCCCAGCGGCGCCGGGCCCGAGTCCCATCCGGCGTCGTTGAAGTCCACCGACGCCCATCCTGCCGGCCATGGGTCGTTGTCATAAACCCACGACCAGTCCGAACCCGCCGAGATGAACGTCAAGAGCTCTTCCGGTGGTGGACCCACCACGTGGACCTCTGTGCTCGCCGACCTGTTCCCGGCGGCGTCCACGGCACGGACGAAGTAGCGTCCTTCGCGGAACGGCGCCACGACCGACAGTGAACTCGTGGAGGCGACCACGCGGTCGTCGCGCAGGATCTCGTAGCGGGCGACACCGCGGTCGTCACTGCTTCCGTTCCAGGACAGGCGCAGGTCGGTGCCCTCCAGAGCGCTGGTCAGACCCGAGGGCCGTGTGGGCGCCGAGGTGTCCCGGGCCGGGAAGCGCATGAAGCCACCGGACCACTGGTTGATGAAGCTGCTGCCGCTGTTGACGCGGACGGACGAGACGAAGTCGCCGCCCACCCACATCGTGCCGGTGGAGTCGGTGAAGATCCCCCAGACCCCGAAGCCTCTGCGGCCGTTGACGACCGGTGAGAAGTCGGGGCGGAAGTCGCCGTTGGTGGTGTCGTAGGCGCCGATCTGACCGATCTTGTCGGCGTGTGTCCAGCTCGTGCCGACACTGGGCCAGGCGAAGGCGTTCTGGTAGTTCCAGTTGTCGCAGTGGCATCCCGCGTACATGATGTCGCCGTCCAGACTCATGTACTGGTAGTCACCACCAGCCTTGGTGATGTGCCCTTCCATCAAGGAGAAGTCGTCCCGGGCGTAACTGAACATGCTGTGCTCGGAGCCTGCGAGCCACACGCGGTCCCCACCCTCACCGACGGCCAGCTGCCACAGGTTGTTGTTGAGCGTGCGACTGAAGGTGGGCTGCCACAGGGGGCTGACCGGGGCTGCGCCTGTTTGCGTCGAGAGCGCAGCCGCGCTGACCGTTGCAACGTCACCGGCCTGCCGGAAGTAGCCGGAGTAGTAGGCACGTGATCCCGACTCGGAGGCGTCCAGGCCCACACTGGTGCCGTTCAGGACCGGGTTCCACCCGGAGTCGACCTGACCTGTCGCGTGACGGAGGCGTCCACCGTTCCAGGTAGCGGCATCGGACATATGGGTGAACGAGCCGGCGACGTACAGCCACTCGTCCTGGACGTCGAGGTTGCGCACTGTGGCGACTCCCCCCGTCGACCGGTTCTCCACGGTGACCTGGCTGCCGGACAGCTGACCGGTCGAGGGGTTCAGGAAAGCCAAGGAGGCCTGTGGCTGCCCGTTCACCGTGGAGAACTGACCGCCCACGGCCAGCCTCCCGTCCGGAAGTGCCTTCAGGGTCTTGACCTGGTTGTTCAGGGTTGGGGTGAACGTAGAGACGAACTGCCCTGTGTTGACGTCGAAGGCGGCGAGGTAGGGCCGCTCCACCCGGTCGAGCCCACTGGAGCTCCGCTCGACGTACCGGAAGTTGCCACCCACGAAGACCCGGTTGCCGACTTGGGCGAACGCCTGCACCTCACTGTCCAGCTCGCCGGCGTTGCCGTTGGCGAGCCCACTCACCCCCCACACTGTCGCCAGCGACTCGGACTCGGCCAGCGGGCTCTGTTCCTGGACAGGGGTGCCCGCGTCCGGGATGGCTGGGAGATCCAGCTCCGCCAGGGTCACTCTCGGCCGGAGGTAGACCTGGGTGAAGGGCCGGGCGTTGCCCTGTCCGGTGGTGTTGCTCCACAGGTAGGAGCTGGACGAGTTCGTGCCTGTCACGTTGCCGCCGTAGGAGAACCCCCAGACCCAGCCTTGGTTCTGCGGGAACGTGGTGGTGACTCGTCGGTAGGCGTTGTCGCTGCCGAAGTTGACCGTCTGGCCGCCGCTGCCGCTCACACCGTCGAAGCTGTACGACGTGACGGGACGCTCCGCCGGGAAGGTCCATGCCCATCCCTCCCAGCGGTCCACCTGGAACCGCGCCTCCTGCCACGCTGTGCCGGAGGTGTTCGTCGCGCGCCGCAGCCTGATGCCGTCCGTGAGGGCGTCCACCCGCTGACCGTTCAGCAGCCCGTCGATGGTCTTCGCCTCCAGCTGTGCTGGCGCGAAGGCCTCAGGTCCCGTGATGGGGGAGGACACCAGTGCCGGACGCAAACCCTGGTAGTAATCCTTCCATCCTTGGCGTCCGCGACCGACCAGCACCCAGCCCCCGCCGTCGGTCGTCATGTCGCAGTGGAACTGCTGAGGGTTCTGGAGTGTTGGGGTGACCAGCCAGTACAGCCCGTCGGGCGAGTCCGGGTGGTTCTGCTTCACCTCCCAGCACGAGCCTGCTGCCGTGAAGGACGACAGCCCGTCCGACAAAGGGTCCTCGGCCTGACCCTGGGCTGCGGGCACCGAGGTCAGACCCAGCGCTAGCAGCAGGACAAGGACGAGGGAGAGACGAAGCGTGCGGACGGAGCGTGCGCACGCGCTGGGCGAAAGTGTCACGGTTCACCTTCTGGCAGGGCTGGGATGGATCAGGTCACGGGAGGTAGTTCTGTTCAGTTCTCGAGAGTCGGGTCACAGTCACGGGAGATTCATCAGGTCACGGGTCGGAGCACGTCGAAGACGCGGGTATGTCGTGGGTGGTGACCCTCCATCGACCGTCCTCGAACTCGGCTCCGTAGACATGGAGCACCGGGTGGTCGGGTTGGTACATCAGGTCACCCATCGACTGTCCGGAAGCATCGAGGACGTCGATGTCGGAGGTGTCGAGGCACACGTTCAGCACGAGCCGGGGAGGATCCGCCTCCAGGTCGACCTCGGTGGCCTCCACGGAGACGACGTGTGCTTCGCCGACCTGCGTCATACCGTCGTGCGAGCGCTCGAGCGCCATCGCCTCCAGCTCACCTCTGACCCATCCATCTGCGATGAGCTCGAGGCCCTCCACTCCCCCGTCGGCCCGCTGGAGAATCTCGTTCTGCGCATCGACCAGCACCGTGACCACCTCGCTCACGTCCTCGACCGACTCCGGCTCGTCACCGAGCTGCCCCCTGTCAGGTGCGTCGATGTCCAGCGGCTCGGGCTCCGTTACTTCGGCGTCCTCCTGCTGGCGTCTCTGGGCCTGCTCCGCGTTCGTCACGTCGGGGTCGGGCCCCTGGGTCAGGTCCGCCGGTGCCGGATCCGGCGTACTGGCCGCCTCAGAGCCCGGATCCGGGGTGGGCGTCGACTGTGCCTGTGCGACGGAAGGTGGTGGTGGGTCCCCCCCTTCGGCGGTGGACGGAGAGGACTGCGAGATGAGGTACCAGGCGGCCGCGATCCCCACCAGTGCCACCAACAGCACCAGAGCGGTGGCTCGCCACGGCCTGGTCATCAGGGCGTCCTGTGGTCGCGCTGACGATCGGGAAGGGTGACGCGCGCACGTGGAGTGTGCATCCCCTTTGCCCCCTTTTGGTAAAGAGTTGGCAAACTTCTTAAGAAGAGTACCCATGCGACTACCTCTTGGATAGAGGTTGCCTGCGACGAACCCTGCGACGATCGTCCTCGCGCTACAGCGCGCGCAACCTATAGGCCAGGTATGGCATCCGTCAGCCAGAGGTCAAGTCCTCGCAAAATCTTCGTCTTCCCAGGTCAAGTGGCCTAGGAGCGGCGGCCGGCAACCGCATACTGACCCTGCCACCAGACAGGAGCACGTATGCATCGATCACTCTTGGCCATCGCTGTCAGCCTCCCCCTGGCACTCACGACAGCCCCCGCCAACCCCACTGTCAGCGCCCCTGGCGCCTTTGCAGCCCGGCCGGTCGCCTCCTCGACAGCGACGGCTTCCATCGATCCCGTCACGAGCCTTCGCCTCGAAGGCCGCAACCGGTTCGCGACCGCTGCGGCCGTGGCGGCCCACTTCCGCGAGCGACCCGAAGTCGTCTTCGTAGGAAGCAGCGACTCACCGGCCGACGTCCTGCTCGCGTCGGCACGAGGGGCGTCCATCGGTGCCCCGGTGCTGCTGGTCCGCCGCAACATGGTGCCGAAGGACACCACCGAGGCACTGTCCGTGCTCCGACCGCGTGAGGTCGTGGTCATGGGTGGCGAGGCCTCCGTGGACGACAAGGTCCTCCGCCAGCTGCAGTCCCACGCCGGCGAGGTGCGCCGGATCAGCGGCCCCGACAGGTATGCGGTGTCCGCGGCGGTGGCCGCCGAGTACTCGGCTCGGGGCCAGCGCGTCTACCTCACCAGCGGCGAGGCCTTTGCTGACGCGCTGACGGCGGGGTCCCTGGCCGGCAGCCAGGGCGTGCCGATGCTGGTGACCCGCGGCGACCGTCTGGACAGCAGGATCGCCGAGCAGCTGAAGCGCCTCGAGCCCTCGGAGGTCGTCGTCGTCGGCGGCACGGATGTCGTCTCGGACGAGGTGGCCGCAGAGGCTGCCTCCTACGCCGCCGCGAAGGCACCCGTCCGCGTTGCGGGCGCGGACAGGTACGCGACTGCTGCCGCCGTGGCCGAGCGTTACGACATCCGCAGCGACGACGTCTATGTCGCATCCGGTGCAGGCACGGATGACGCCCTGGTCGCCGCGGCAGTGTCCGGCTTCCACGACTCACCCCTGCTGCTCACCGAGCCGACGAGCGTCCCCGACCCCATCAGCGAGGCGCTCGGTGACCTGGGGCCGACCACGCTGTACGTCGTGGGTGGGCCGGCGGCCATCTCGGACGCAACGGTGGGAGAGCTCACGGATGCGGCCAGACCTCCGGCACCCGAGCCCACCCCGGACCCCGAACCCGAGCCCACCCCGGACCCCGAACCCGAGCCCACCCCGGACCCCGAACCCGAGCCCACCCCGGACCCCGAACCCGAGCCCACCCCGGAGGACGGTTATGTAGACGGCTGGGGCTACCCCACCTGGCAGGACGAGTTCAGCACCGACGGTGCGCCAGACCCGGCGTCCTGGAACGTCCGCGACCGTTCGACGTTCGGTCTGCTCAACGACGCCACGATCATCCGCTCGTCGCAGACCCGCGTCGAGGACGGCAAGGTCGTCATCCGGGGCGAGTGGATGCCGGAGAGCGAATGGCAGTACACCTCTACCGGCCCGCAGGGCAACCCGACCCTCCGCGCGATGAAGACGGGCTACCTGGAGCACCGTCTCAGCTCCGGGTCGGACACCATCTACTCGCAGCGGTGGGGCATGTGGCAGTACAGGGTCAAGATGCCCATGAAACCGGACAGCTCGCTCGGCACGCTGGGCGCTGTGTGGCTGCGGAACGCCAAGAGCGGCGAGATCGACCTCACCGAGGGGTGGGGCTCAGGCCCGAAGGCAGCTGCCAAGGAAGGCTGGTACCCGGCCCAGCCGAAACCCAACGCCGGCAAGACGGCGTTCACGGTCCACTCGAACACGATGGGTGGAGGCACCAAGGAGGCGTGGACACAGCCTGACCCGGTCTACGACGAGTGGGTGGAGTACCGCTTCGTCTACACGCCGGACGAGTTCTCCTTCTACCGCAAGCGAGAAGGAGAGACCCAGTGGGTGGAGCAGTTCCATCTCACCCCGACCTCCTGGCGCATGCTGCCTGGCACGCTGGCCGGCCCGACGCCGACCACCCAGGACCACTTCGCCAAGCTGTGGACCGACACCGCCGCGTACGACTCTCCGTGGCACGTCCGCATGAACCTGCACATCGGCCCGTCCACGAAGTACTGGGGGGTCCCTGACCCGGCCAGCCCGCAGTGGACGGACAACCCGGTCATGGAGGTCGACTACGTCCGCATCTACGAGCACACGCCGTAGCAGCGACGACCGACGAGGTCGGCCCTCGCCCCGACCGGGGTGGGGGCCGACCTCGTGTCTGTCGCACCGCGCCATACCCAAAGACGTCACTGTCAGATACGTTGGATTCGTTCTTTACCTGTTCTTTACCTCACGGAGAGGTGCACAGGATGGCCGAGACCCCTGACAGCGTGGGTGACGAAGCCGCGAGCGCCCCCGCTCGCCGTGGACGCGTGGGCTACGTTCCCGGCGTCTTCGACATGTTTCACATCGGGCATCTCAACATCCTCCGGCAGGCCCGCCTGCACTGCGACCACCTGGTCGCCGGGGTGGTCTCGGACGAGAACGCGCTGGCCGTCAAGGGCCGTCTTCCTGTCGTCCCCCTCGTCGAGCGCATCGAGATCCTCAGCCACTGCACGCTCGTCGACGAGGTCGTGGCCGAGGTCGTCTCCCACAAGCTGCAGCAGTGGGAGCGGGTGCGCTTCGACGTCATCTTCAAGGGCGACGACTGGCGCAGCACCCCGAAGGGCGACCAGCTGGAGCGTGACCTCGCGACGGTCGGGGTCGAGGTCGTCTACTTCCCCTACACCATCAACACCTCGAGCACGCTGCTCCGAGACGCTCTGGAGCAGGGACAAGCCTCCTAGCTGGCTGACATCACACCTAGCCTGGCCTGCCTGGCTCAACCAGCACCAGCGCGACGCTCAGGCGTTGCTGCCGAGCAGGTTGCGCTGGTCGCGCTTCCACAGCCCGACCAGGCCGCGGAAGTGCGCGACGAACTGGTCGTGCTCGTGCGCCGGATAGGTCGCCTTCACGGTCCGGACGAGCAGGTCGTCGAAGCGTGGCGAGGACACCCACTCCAGCACCGCCTCGGGCAGGTGCGACAGGTGCTCCTCACACCACTGCCAGTAGCGGTCGGTCTCGAAGTGCGTGTCCGCCAGCTCGCGGTAGCGGTGCATCTTGTCGTCGTAGGACAGCGACGGGTCGTCGGCGATGTCGAAGTAGCGCCGCGTCTGCAGGTCGACGGTCGACTGCCGCTGGGTGACCAGGCAGTAGGTCGACCAGCGCACCAGCGCGGTGATGGCCCACGGGAAGTAGTAGTGCAGCGAGGTGAGGGCGACGTCCGGGCAGGCGTTGGCGTAGTCGATCGGGTGCACCTCGTTGCCCGCGACCAGCATCTCGGCGGAGTTGAACTCCCAGCCGAAGAAGGCGTTGACGACCTTGCTCACCGTCTCGGCCTCCCAGCCCGCCTGGGCGGAGAGGAAGTTGTGCGTCACGGCATACCGGTTGTGCATCGGCTCGCCCGGGCGGAAGTCCATGACCATCGTCTCCGGGCCGATCGACAGCGCCCGCGCGAAGTAGTCGTAGTCGACCGTGGCCTGCAGGTGCATGAGCATCTCGCCGGACTCGTCGTAGGACCGGTGCAGGTCGTCGCGGTTCTCGATGCGCGAGACGCCGCGCCAGCCGCCTCCGTCGAAGGGCTTCATGTAGAGCGGGTAGCCCAGGTCGTCGGCGATGAGGTCGAGGTCGAAGGAGTCGTTGTACTTCGAGGCGGTGTAGGACCAGCGCACGTTGTCGACCGGGTTCTTGTAGGGCACGAGCACGGTGCGCGGCACCTTGAGACCCAGCCGGATCATCGCGCAGTAGGCGCTGTGCTTCTCCATCGCCTGGAACGTGAACGGGCTGTTGAGCAGGTAGGTGTCGTGGGTGAGCGCGGCCTTCTTCAGCCACTCCCTGGGGTGGTAGTACCAGTACCCCAGCCGGTCGATGACCAGGCCCGGGCGCACCGGGTCGGTCAGGTCGAAGGGGTGGATGCGCAGCCGCTCGCTGGTCATCTCGTAGGTCGTGTCCCCCGACCTGACCGGCCCCACCATCGACAGGATCTGCTCGAAGGCCTGTGGCCAGTCCTCCTCGGCACCGAGCAGGAGTCCGATCAGGGGCGCGCGCGACGTTGCCATGTCCTCAACCTATCTGTCAGCGGAGGGTCCGGGGAGGGGTCCCTCAGCAGAAGCGGGGCAGGTGGTGTGCGATCTGCTTGCGCCACCACGGCCAGTCGTGGGCGGAGTCGAAGCCCCACACGTCGAGCTCGTGCGGGATGCTCTTCTCTGCCAGCACCTGCGCCATCAGGTGCGCGCCGGGCAGCGACCGGGTCGGGGACACCTCGAAGGCGCCCTGTCCCACGACCAGCACGATGTTGGCGTGGTCGCGCACCCACTGCAGGTGCTCGCCGTGCATGTTGGCGACGTATGCCGTGGGGTTGGCGAAGTAGGTCGCCTCGCCGAGCTCGCCCCAGCTGTGCCAGGAGCTCGGGTCGAAGTTGCCGGACAGCGAGATGCCGACCCCGAAGATGTCGGGTCGCTTGAGGGCGAAGTTGACGGCGTGGTAGCCGCCCATGCTGCAGCCGGTCGTGATGATGCTGCGGTGCCCGGGTGAGTCGTGGTCGATGGTCGGCACGACGTGGTTGTGGATCCACGCCTCGTAGGCGCCGTGCCGGCGGGCCCGCTCCTCGGTCGGCAGCTCGTTGTGCGACCACGACAGCTGGTCGAAGGAGTCGACGGCATACAGCTTGATGCGGCCGTCGTCGATGAGCCAGCGGATGGCGTCGACCATGCCGTTGTTCTCGTAGTCCCAGGCACGCCCGGCCTCCGAGGGGAAGGCGAGGACCGGCCGGCCGTAGTGCCCGTAGCGGATCACGGTGCCGGGCCGGTGCAGCCCCTCGCCCGGGATCTCGACCTGCTCGCGTTCCATCCAGCCCTCGTTCCCACGTCAGCACGCCTCGGTTGTTGCGGGACAACAGTGCCACACCGCCGGCGCCCGCGACACGGCGTGCACCGGGCTCGTAGGGTAGACAAGGACCGCGCTCGGGGAGGACATCGCTCATGCAGACGACGCTGCTGTGGACCGCCGTCGCTCTGCTCGCGGTCGGGGTCGGTTTGACCCAGACCGCCGCGCGAGGTCCGGCGGGCCCGCGCCGGCGGAGGCAGCTCGTCGCGGGAGGGGCGCTCTTCCTGGTCGCCGGGGTCGTCCTGCTGGTCGCTGCCGTCCTGTAGCCCGTTCGTCCGGCCGGGACGCGGGCCGTATCGACTTTCGACCCATCGGCAGGACGGTCGGGCCGCTGCTCGGGGGTGCCGCAGTGAATCGTCCCGTGGGTCCGGACCGCACACCGCATACCGTTGTCGACCAGCGGTTTCGGCGTCGGTGAGGGCTGCCGGACTGCTCCATACTTCATCAGGTGGCACTGCGCATCGGGATCTTCGGACGAGGCCGTCTCGGCTCCCTCGTCGAGGCCGCCGTGCGCCGTGACGCCGACCTCGAGCTCGTGTGGGCGCTGGGTCGCGACGAGCAGCCGTCCGGCGAGGTCGACGTCGCCGTCGACGTCACCCACGCCGACGCGGTCGGGCCGCACCTCGCGTGGGCCCGCGACACCGGCACCGACCTCGTCATCGGCACCACCGGGTGGTCCACGGACCTCCTGGGCACCGTCACGGACACGGACGACAGCGGCATCGGCGTGCTGGTGGCGCCCAACTTCTCGCTGTCGGTGGCGCTGATGCGCCGGCTGGCCACCGTCATCGGCGGGTATGCCGTGCACGCGCCGGAGCCGGTCGACCTCGCGGTCACTGACACGCACCACCGCGGCAAGGTCGACGCCCCCAGCGGCACCGCGGCCATGCTGCGCGACGCGCTCGCGCTGGCCTCGGGCCGGGCGGCCGACGAGGTGCAGACGACCAGCCTGCGGATGGGCACGGTCGTCGGCCGGCACTCGGTGCTCTACGAGAGCGCCAGCGAGTCGCTGGTGATCACGCACGAGGCGCATACCCGCGAGGTGTTCGCGGCCGGCGCGCTGGCCGCGGCGCGCTGGGTGCACGGCCGGCCCGGCACGCACACCGTCGACGACTGGGCGCACGACCAGCTGCACCACCTGTTCAGCGGTGAGACACCGCATCCCTGAGACCACCCACCAGACCACCACTGCGCAGACCTGCGCCGACCCCAGAAGGAGGGACCATGAACGGTGACCAGTTCACCGGCCTGGGCGTGGCACTCGCCACGCCGTTCGACACGGGCATGACGGCGGGAGAGGCCGGCGCGGTCAAGCCCTCCCCACGGCGTCAGCCCCGGGTCGACCTGGCTGCCTACCGCCGCCTCGTGCACCACGTCATCGCTGGAGGCGCCGACTACGTCGTCGTGCTCGGCTCCACCGGCGAGGCCGCCACCGTCACCGACGACGAGCGTGCCGCGCTGACCGCGGTGGCCGTCGAGGCGGCCGCCCCCACCTCGACCCCGGTCGTCGTCGGGGTCGGACACCACGACACCGAGCGCACCTGCGACCTCGCCGAGGCCGCCGTGGCCGCGGGTGCCGACGGGCTGCTCGTGGTGACCCCTTACTACAACAAGCCGCAGCCCTCGGGCCTGGTCGCGCACTACCGCGCGGTCGCCGACGCCTGCCCCGGCACCCCGGTCATCGCCTACAACGTGCCCGGCCGCACCGGCTGTAACCTCACGCCCGGCACCATGCAGCGACTGTGGGGCATCCCGGAGGTCGTGGCCCTCAAGGAGTCCTCCGGTGACCTGCGGCAGCTGGCGGCGCTGTGCCACGACGCGCCCTGGGGCTGCCACGTCATCGCCGGCGACGACGACCTCGCGCTGCCGGCCATCGCCGTCGGCGCCCAGGGCCTCATCTCCGTGTGCGGCAACGTCGCACCGGCACGCACCGCCGAGCTCGTGCACTCCGCCCTGGTCGGTGACCTCACCGGTGCCCGGGCCCTGGCCCGCCGGCTCGCCCCGCTGATGGAGGCGATGTTCGTCGAGACCAACCCGGTGCCCGTCAAGGCTGCGCTGGCGTGCATGGGCATCGGCACCGGCATGGTGCGCGCTCCCCTGGCTCCCGCCGAGCCGGAGACCTGGAGCCGCGTGCAGGCCGCGCTCTCGGGGCTCGGGGTGGCCCGGGTGCCGGCCACCTTCGGGGCCACGACGCCCGGTGCCGCCGTGCTCGGTGCTGCAACGTGAGCGAGCGGCTCCGCGCGTTCTTCGACCGGCCGGTCGCCGAGGCGGCCTCCTCCCCCGACGCCACGGCCTTCGTGGAGGAGCTGCTGGCGGCCCTGGAGTCCGGTGAGGTGCGCGCGGCCACCCGGGACGACGACGGCACCTGGCAGGTGCACGGCTGGGTCAAGCACGGCATCCTCACGGCCTTCCGGGTCAGCGACCTCGTCGAGATGCCCGGTGGCGTCGACAAGTCGCTGGTGCCGGCCCGCACCTGGTCGGTCGCCGACGGCGTGCGCGTCGTGCCCGGCGGGTCGGCGGTGCGCCGCGGCGCCCACGTCGCCCGCGGGGTCGTCGTGATGCCGCCGAGCTATGTCAACATCGGCGGCTGGGTCGGCGCGGACTCGATGGTCGACAGCCACGTGCTCGTCGGCTCCTGCGCCCAGGTGGGCTCCGGGGTGCACCTGAGCGCGGCCGTGCAGCTCGGCGGGGTGCTCGAGCCGATCGGGGCCCGGCCGGTCGTCGTCGAGGACGACGCCTTCGTCGGCGCCCAGTGCGGGCTCTACGAGGGGGTCGTCGTGCGATCCGGCGCCGTGCTGGCCCCCGGGGTGCTGCTGACGTCGTCGACCGTGCTGCACGACCTGGTGCACGGACGCACCGTGACCGGCGAGGTGCCCGAGGGTGCCGTCGTCGTGCCCGGCAGCCGCCCGGCCCGCGGCGGGTACGCCGAGACCCACGGGCTCTCGCTCTACGCCCCCGTCATCGTGAAGTACCGCGACGCCGGCACCGACGCCGCCACCCTGCTCGAGGACGCGCTGCGATGACCGTCGCCGCACGGGTGGCAGGTCTGCGGACCTCGCCCATCCGCAGCATCGCGCTGGGCGCGCCCGAGGGCGCGGTGTCGCTGGCGCTCGGTGAGCCCGGGTGGCCGGTGCCCGAGGTGGCCCGCACGGCCCTGGCGGCCTGGGCGCAGGAGTCGACGACGTGCGCCTACGGCCCCAACGAGGGGCTCCCCGAGCTGGTGTCCGCCGTCGCCGCGCGCCACGGTGTCGGGGCGCCGGAGGTGATGGTCACCGCCGGCAGCCAGGCCGCGCTGTATGCGGTGTTCCAGGCGCACGTGCCGGCGGGCTCGCGGGTGCTGGTGCCCGACCCCGGATTCGTCGCCTACCCGACCCTGGCGACGCTCGCGGGCGCCCACGCCACGGCATACCGGCTGGGTGCCGGCGGCGCCCTGGACCCCGAGGCGGTCACCGCCCTGCTGACCGAGCACGACGACGTCTCGCTGGTGGTGCTCAACCACCCCGGCAACCCGACCGGCGGGGGCGCCACGGCGCAGGCGCTCGCCGCGGTGGCGCAGGCCTGCGAGCGCCGCGGTGTCGTGCTGGTCTCCGACGAGGTCTACCGCGAGCTGCACCGGGGCACCCCCCAGCCGTCGCTGCGCGCGGTGACCACGGCGGGGCTGGTGCTGGAGTCGGTGAGCAAGGCCTGGGCCGCCCCCGGCCTGCGGGTCGGCTGGGCGGTCGGGCCCGCCGCGCTGCTGGGACCTGCCCGGCTGGTGCACAACGCCATGACCACCGCTCCGGCGCGGCCCTCGCAGGTGGCCGCTGCGGCGCTGCTGCGCGCGTCGGCGACGGTGCTGGAGCACTCGCGTGCCGAGGTGCAGCGCCGCTGGGCCCTGCTCGACGGCGGGCCGTGGCCGGCCGGAGTGGCCGCGGGCGGCTTCTACCTGTGGGCGCCCCTGCCCGGCTGGGCCGGGGAGGACGACACGGCCTTCGTCTGCCGGGTGCGCGACGAGGCCGGCGTGGTGCTGGTGCCCGGCTCGGCGTTCGGCGACGCCGGGCGCGGGCACGTGCGGGTCAGCCTGGGCGGCGACCCGGAGCAGCTGACCGAAGGACTGGCGCGGCTCGCGCCCTGGTGGGAGGGACCGTGTTGACCAAGGCCCAGGAAGACCTGTTCACCTTCACCGAGGAGGACATGGCGGCTGCCGCGGCGCGCTACGCGACCCCGTGCTTCGTCTACTCCCTCGACCTGGCCCGCTCGCGCTGGCGGATGCTGCGCCAGGCGCTGCCGGGCCGGGTGCGGCTGGCGTATGCCGTGAAGTCGAACCCCGGCGCCCCGCTGCTGGAGACCTTCGCCGCGGAGGGCGCGTGGTTCGACTGCGCGTCGGCGGGCGAGATCTCCGCGGTGCTGGCCGCCGGCGGCACCGGCAGCGGCATGGTCGTCGCCGGCCCCGCCAAGACCCACCGCGACCTGCAGGCCGCGCTGTATGCCGGGGCGCGGGTGCAGGTCGACGGCATCGAGGACGTCGAGCGCCTCCAGGAGCTGCACACCGGAGAGGCACCGCTGCGGGTGAGCGTGCGCGTGCACCCGGCGTCGGGGGTGAGCGAGTCGGCCTCCATCATCGGCGGCGCGGGGCCCTCGGCGTTCGGCGTCGACGAGGAGGACCTGGGTGCCTTCCTCGCTGCGGCACGGCACCACGACCGGGTGGCCGTCACCGGGCTGCAGGTCTTCTCCGCCAGCAACGAGCTCGACCCCGGCAGGCTGCTGGCCAACCACCGCACGGCGCTGCGCATCGGGCAGGCCATGCACGAGGAGCACGGCATCGAGCTGGAGCTCGTCGACGTCGGCGGCGGGCTGGGCATCCGGTATGCCGCGTCGGAGCCGAGCCTGGACATCTGGGCTCTCGGTGCCGGCATGGGGCGGCTGCTGGAGGAGCACCCGTGGTTCACCGGCGAGCTGCTTCTCGAGCCGGGCCGCTGGCTGTCGGGACCGTGCGGGGTCTACCTGACCCGGGTGGTGCGGGTGAAGCAGAGCCGGGGCGTGCGCTTCGCCATGCTGGAGGGCGGCATCAACCACCTGCTGCGGCCCCTGCTGACCGGCCAGTCCTTCCCGGTCACCGCACCCGGGCGCTCCGGTGAGCTCACGGCATACACCCTGGCGGGGCCGCTGTGCACCTCGCTGGACCGGCTCGGCACCGGTGAGCTGCCGGTGGACCTGCAGGGCGGCGACGTCGTCGCCTTCGGGCAGACCGGCGCCTATGCCTCGACACAGGCGATGTCGCACTTCCTCTCCCACCCCGAGCCCGCCCAGCACTGGCTTTGCTAGGGAGATTGCACCCGAAAAGCCCGGTTGCCAGGGAGACTGCGCCCCCGACCCACCCGTTGCCAGGGAGACTGCGCCCCCGACCCACCCGTTGCCAGGGAGACTGCGCCCCCGACCCATCCGTTGCTAGGGGCTCTGCATCTGCAGGACCCCTAGCAAGCCCCAGTAGGGCGGGCGACCCTGAGGCTCCGCGCCCTACCGCTCCTCAACGCGGTCAGGCCAGCCGATGTCGGCACCGTCCACCCGAGGGGTGCCGGCGCGCAGGTTGTCGTCCCTGACCGTGTCGGGCACGGTGTGCGTGGTCAGGCTGTCCGGCGGCACCTCCATGCCTGCCGTCGGGGAGGTCTGCCGCACCTTCCTGAGCTGCTGCGCCTCGGCCGCTGCCCTGGCTGCCGCTGCCTTCGCTGCCGCGGCCTTGGCGTCAGCCACCTCCACCTGTGCGGCGGCGTCGTCGACGGTGTGTGTCTCGGCGCAGGCGCCCAGACCGAGGGTCCCGACAAGCATGACGACCGCGTAGGTGGTCGTGCGTCGTGTGGTCTTCATGATCGTGCCTCTCTGGTCGTGTTCGACCCCGGCCCCAGCTGAGGCCGGAGCTGTCATTCACACGGCTCAGCATCGAGGCACGGCGCAAGAGCGGCGCAAGAAATCGCGAGCCCACTGGCAAGCGCCCGGTGCTCGGGTGACCGGGCGGTGGCCTCCGGCGAAGGGACTGACGTGGACGTCCACCTGAGCCTGGCAGGGGGCGCTGACGCTGCTGCGCGATGGCACTCGGATCAACGAGGTGGACTTCGGCGGGCCGCAGGCTCGGCTGGTGACCGGGATGCTGCTGGCCGACCAGGAGCGTCGGATTGTGCTGGTCATGGTCCCCGTCCTTCCGTGACGTGGGGCCGTGCTGCCCCAGCCCCCTCACCGTGCAGCCGGGGAACGACGGTGCGGTCGTCCAGCGGTATCAGCCGGGTACCGGCAATGGGCCAGCACGACAAGGAACCCTTCGGCGCCGGCCTGGACGAGCACTCAGGCAGCGATGGCTGGTGCGGACCGTGGGACGTGGTGCCTCGACGTCAGCGCAGAGGTCGGTGGGGAGCTCAACAGTGGAGAGCTACGACTGCCGAGAGCGCACCTCCGTGGTCCCCCCGGGGACGAGGCCCGGCAGGCCCGGGAGCGAGCTCTCCTCGAAGATCAGCCAGGTGCGGGTGCCCTTGACCCCGGGCAGCGCCTGGATCTGCTCCAGCACCAGGTCACGCAGCTCGTGGTTGTCGCGGGCCCGCACCTGCACCAGCACGTCGAACTCCGCACCGACCAGCGCCACCCGCTCGACCCCGGGCAGCTCCTGGAGCACCTTGGCGACCTGGCGCCAGGAGTTCTGCTCGATCGACACCGAGATGTAGGCCGAGGTCTTCAGCCCCACCTTCTCCGGGTCGACGAGGGCGGTGAACCCGGTGATCACCCCGGCGTCCTGCAGCCGCTCGAGCCGGGCGTAGGCACCGGCTCGGGAGACGTGCACCTCCTCGGCGAGCGCCCGCACCGACATCCGCCCGTCCCGCTGCAGGGCCGCGATGATCTGCAGGTCGGTCTCGTCGACGGCAGCGCGTCCAGCGGAGACGGCGCCCGACCGGGGCGACGTGGACGTTTGGCTCTCAGACACCGACCCAGCATGACAGATGTCTCGGATCGACCGCATCCATCGCGTCACTCTCCTGTCGTGAGCGACCATGTGAGGACACGTTTCACCTGCCGAGGAGTGGTCGACGATGACAGACGTGCAGCACCTGCTGCCCTGCCCCGAGCCGGTGCGGTTCATGGACGAGGCCGGCACCCTGGTGCCCGGCGGTCCCGGTGAGCTCGCCACCGAGCGCGGCTACGCCCTTCCCTCCGACGACGACCTGCTCGCCGTCTGGCGCGCCATGGTGCTCGGCCGGCGCTTCGACTCCCAGGCCACCGCGCTGACCAAGCAGGGGCGCCTCGCGGTCTACCCCTCCTCGCGGGGCCAGGACGCCTGCCAGGTCGCCCCGGTGCTCACCCTCGCCGAGCAGGACTGGTTCTTCCCCACCTACCGCGACTCGATGGCCCTTGTGGCCCGCGGCATCGACCCGGTGGAGGTGCTCACGCTGCTGCGCGGCGACTGGCACTGCGGCTACGACCCGGTCGCCACCCGCACCGCCCCCCAGTGCACCCCCCTGGCGACGCAGAGCGTGCACGCCGCGGGTGCGGCATACGGCATGAAGCGGCGCGGCAACGGCGGCGTGGCGCTGTGCTACATCGGCGACGGCGCGACCAGCGAGGGCGACTTCCACGAGGCGCTCAACTTCGCCGCGGTCTTCGAGGCGCCGGCGGTGTTCCTCGTGCAGAACAACGGCTACGCCATCTCGGTGCCGCTGTCGAAGCAGAGCAAGGCACCGGCGCTGTCCTACAAGGGCGTCGGCTACGGCATCCGCTCCGAGCAGGTCGACGGCAACGACCCCGCGGCGGTGCTGGCCGTGACCCGGGCGGCCATGGAGCACGCCCGCGCCGGCGACGGACCGTTCCTCATCGAGGCGCACACCTACCGGCTCGAGGCGCACACCAACGCCGACGACGCGACCCGCTACCGCACCAAGGAGGAGGTCGCCCAGTGGCAGGGCCGTGACCCGATCGTGCGGCTGCAGCGCTACCTGCTCGACCGGGGCGCGCTCGACCAGGCCCGCGTCGACGAGGTCACCGCCGAGGGCGAGGCCCTGGCCGCCGACCTGCGGGCGCGGATGAACCTCGAGCCCGAGGTGCGCCCCTCCGAGCTCTTCGAGCACGTCTACTCCACCCCCACCCCCCAGCTGCGCGAGCAGGCCCACATGGTGGCCGCCGAGGAAGCCCAGGTGATGCACGGATGAGCACCACAACCTTCGCCCAGGCCCTCAACCGGGCCCTGCGTGACTCCCTCACCGACGACCCCGACGTGGTCGTCCTGGGTGAGGACGTCGGCACCCTCGGCGGCGTCTTCCGCATCACCGACGGGCTCACCCGTGACTTCGGCGAAGAGCGCTGCTTCGACACGCCGCTGGCCGAGGCGGGCATCGCCGGCTTCGCGGTCGGCATGGCCATGCAGGGCTTCCGCCCCGTCATCGAGATGCAGTTCGACGCCTTCGGCTTCCCGGCGTTCGAGCAGGTCGTCTCGCACATCGCCAAGATGCGCAACCGCACCCGCGGCCGGCTCACCCTGCCCCTGGTGATCCGGGTGCCGTATGCCGGGGGCATCGGCGGCGTGGAGCACCACTGCGACTCCTCGGAGGGCTACTACGCCCACACCCCCGGGCTGCACGTGGTCACGCCCGGCACCCCGGCTGACGCCTACTCCCTGCTGCGCGAGGCCATCGCCTCCCCGGACCCGGTGGTCTTCATGGAGCCCAAGGTCCTCTACTGGTCCAAGGCCGAGCTCGACCTGCCCGCCACGACCGCCCCGATCGGCACCGCCGAGGTGCGCCGTGAGGGCTCGGACGTCACCCTGCTGACCTACGGCCCGCAGCTGCCCACGGCGCTCAAGGCCGCCGAGGTGGCCGCCGCGGAGGAGGACTGGGACGTCGAGGTCGTCGACCTGCGCAGCATCGTGCCCTTCGACGACGAGACCGTCATGGCGTCGGTGCGCAAGACCGGGCGCTGCGTCGTGCTCGCCGAGGCCCAGGGCTTCGCGGGGGTCGCCGGCGAGGTCGCCGCCCGGGTCTCCGAGCGCTGCTTCCACTCCCTGGCTGCACCCGTGCTGCGGGTCTCGGGCCTCGACATCCCCTACCCCCCGCCGAAGCTGGAGCACTCGCACCTGCCCGGGGTCGACCGCGTGCTCGACACCATCGGGCGGCTGCAGTGGGACGACGAGCCCGACCTCACGTATGCCGGGGGCCCGGGCGACCGGGCGGAGGCCCGATGAGCGCCGGGCAGGTCTTCGCTCTGCCCGACCTCGGTGAGGGCCTCACCGAGGCCGAGATCGTGGAGTGGCACGTCGGGGTCGGTGACGAGGTCGAGGTCGACCAGCACGTGGTCACCGTCGAGACCGCCAAGGCGGCCGTCGACGTGCCGTGCCCGTATGCCGGGCGCGTGGTCACGCTGCACGGTGACACCGGCCAGATGCTCGAGGTGGGCCAGCCGCTGATCACGGTCGCCGACGCCACGGCGGCCCAGGCCTCCCCCGCCGCCGACGCCCCGGAGGCTGCGGGTGCCGAGCAGTACCGCTCCGAGGAGCGCGCCGGCACCACGGCCTCTGAGGACGACTCCGGCTCCGGCGCGGTGCTCATCGGCTACGGCACCGGTGCCGGCGGTCGACGCCGACGCCGGGCAGGCCGCCGGCGCGCGCCGGCATACGGCTCCGGCGGTGGGCAGCTGCCCGTCGCGCAGGTGCCGGAGACCGAGGAGTCCGTGCGCGAGACCGCGCAGCCCGCCGCCACCCGGCACGGGGCGGTCAAGGTCATCTCGCCGCTGGTGCGCAGGCTGGCGCTTGACGCGGGCCTGGACCTGGCCTCGATCCGCCCCGCGAGCCCCGACGGGGTCATCCGGCGGGCCGACGTCGTCGAGGCCTCGGCGGAGCCCGCCGCAGCGACCGCCGCCGCCCCGACCCCCAGCGCCCCGGCGCGCGCTGCGCAGACACGCGCTGAGCAGACCGGGGACACCCGCATCCCGCTCACCGGGGTGCGCAGGGTCATCGCCGACAAGCTCAGCACCTCGCGCCGCGAGATCCCGGACGCGACGACCTGGGTCGACGCCGACGCCACCGAGCTCATGGCCGTCAAGGACGCGCTCAAGCGGGCCCGCCCCGACGACGGCGTCGGCGTGCTGGCCCTCATGGCCCGCATCGTCGTCGCCGGCCTGCGCCGCCACCCCGAGCTCAACTCCTCGGTCGACACCGCGGCCGGCGAGATCGTCCAGCACTCCGCGATCCACCTCGGCTTCGCGGCCCAGTCGCCGCGCGGGCTCGTGGTGCCGGTCGTCAAGGACGCGGGAGAGATGACGACCGCCCAGCTGGCCGCGGCGCTGCGTGACCTGACGGCGGCGGCCCGGGAGGGCAGCCTCTCCCCCGCGCAGCTCACCGGCGGCACGTTCACCCTCAACAACTACGGCGTCTTCGGGGTCGACGGCTCCACCCCGATCATCAACCACCCCGAGGCCGCGATGCTCGGCGTCGGGCGGATCATCGACCGCCCGTGGGCGCACGAGGGCCAGCTGGCGCTGCGCAAGGTCACCCAGCTGTCGTTCACCTTCGACCACCGGGTGTGCGACGGCGGCACGGCCGGCGGCTTCCTGCGCTTCGTGGCCGACTGTGTGGAGCAGCCCTCGGTGCTTCTCGCCCACCTCTGAGCCCGACCCGGGCACGCCGGCCCCTTCACCCGGTCGGCCCAGCGGCTCGCGTGAAGGATCGTCCACCCGGACGGCCGGGCGATCCTTCACGTGGGCCCGCGCGTGACCGTCCTGTGGACAGTCGGCAACGCCAGGACGCCCGGGGACCCACCATGGCCCGATGCACTGGAAGGCTCTGGCCCGGAGGCAGCACGGCGTCATCTCGAGAGCCCAGGCGCTCGAGTGCGGCCTCACCGACAGCGCGATCCTGCACCGGGTCACGACCGGGAGGTGGCAGCGGCTCCACCGAGGCGTCTACCTCACACACTCCGGGGACATCAGCTGGCATGCACGTGCCTGCGCCGCGGTGCTCCGCAGTGGTCGGGACGCGGTCCTTGCCCTCGGCGCCGCGGCATACCTGTGGGGCCTGCAGGAGAGACCTCCGTCCGTGATCCCGGTCGCCGTGCCGGTCGACCGAGCGGTGGTGCGGGCCGTGGGCACCCGCGTGCGACGGCGGCGGCATCTCGACACGGCGACGCTGCGCGGGCTCCCGGTGACCTCCGCCGCCCAGACGGTCGTCGACCTTGCCGGCGAGCCCGGCTGCCGCGCAGACCATGCCGTCGCCCTGGTCGCCCGAGTCGTCCAGCTTCGGCGCTGCACGGCCGACGACCTGATGCACGAGCTCGAGGGCCGGCGGGCACACCGGCACCGCGTGGTCCTTCGTGCGGCGCTCGGCGACGTCGCGTCAGGGGTCGAGAGCGTCGCCGAGCACCGCTACGCACGGGATGTCGAGCGTGCCCACGGGTTGCCGACGTTCGTGCGCCAGTCGCGCGTGTGTCCCGGAGAGGGGCTGGACCGGCGCGACTTCGAGTGCCTGGAGTTCGGGGTCGTCGTCGAGGTCGACGGTGGCCGCTGGCACACGGGCACCGTGATCCAGGCCGACCGGCGCCGTGACCGTGGGACCGCCGCCGACGGCAAGGTCACGCTCCGGGCTGGGTGGGACGACGTCACCCAGCGGCCGTGCGAGGTCGCCGTCGACGTCGCCCTGACCCTCCGACAGCGTGGATGGCTCGACCGGCCGAAGCCCTGCTCCGCCCGCTGCGCCATCCGGCGCCTGGGTGCCGCCTGAGCACCGGTCAACGCCCGTCGGCGCGCGGCCCCGCCCTCTCGCGTGAAAGCTTGTGGGTGCCATCGACCCGAGAAGTCTTCACCTGAGGCGGGACCGCACGTGTCTCACGCCGGCGACGCGCCTGAGGGCAGGGGTCAGGACCAGTCGCGGGTGTCGACCAGGATGTCGGAGTCGTCGGCGATCTCCGGCACGGTGACGACCTCGGCGCGGAAGCGCAGGCCGTCGAGCACCCGGCGGCGCACCTCGGCCACCAGGGCGTCGGTGTCGGCACCGGCGGCCGGCACGACCTCGCAGCGCAGCGAGTCGACGTGCTCGGCACGGCCGATGACGAAGCGGTAGGCGGCGACCCCGTCGGCGGCACCCATCACCGCGGCGACCTGTCGGGGGTGCAGGAACATCCCCTTCACCTTGACCGCGGCACCGCTGCGGCCGAGCACCCCGCGCAGCCGCAGCGACCCGTCAGGCCCGAGCATCCAGCCGGAGAGGTCACCGGTGCCGAAGCGCACCAGCGGGTAGTCCGGGCGCAGCAGGGTCACCACCACCTGGCCCTCGCGCGCGTCGTCGACCGGCTGGCCGGAGTCGAGGTCGCAGACCTGCACGAGCACCCCGTCGGCCAGGGCCAGCCCGGCCACCGGGCCGTCGGTGGTCTCGTGCGCGAGCATGCCGGTCTCGCCGGTGCCGTAGGCCATCTGCACGTGCGGCACCCACGCGGTGAGCAGGTCGCGCAGCGAGTCGGGCAGCGGCTCGGCGGTCACCATGGCGCGGCGCAGCCGCCACTCCTCCCGCTCGAAGCCGCCGGCCTCGAAGCGCTCGATGAGCGCCTTGAGATAGCTCGGCAGGCCCAGGTATGCCGTGACGCCCAGGTCGGCGATGGCCTGCACCTGCAGGTCCTGGCTGCCGATGCCGCCGGGCAGCACCCGCGCGCCGACCGCCAGCGCGCCGGACTCCATCATCGCCCCGGCCGGGGACAGGTGGTAGCCGAAGCCGTTGATCACCGTGTCCTGGGGCCCGACGCCGAGCGAGCGCAGCGCCTGGCCCCACCGCCAGTAGTCGTCACCGGCCAGCTGCGGCTCGTAGAGGGGGCCCGGTGACTGGAAGACCCGCACGACGTCGGCGGACTCGGACAGCATCCCGCCCCACGGCGGGTCGGCCTGCTGCAGCTGCAGCACGTCGTCCTTGCTGAGCACCGGCAGCGACGACAGGTCGGCGACCGTGCGCACGTCGTCGGCGCTGAGGTCGGCGTCGGCGAGCCGCGAGGCGAAGGCCGGCACCGCGGCGGCGGCCGCACGGACCGCGTCCGCGACAGACCTGTCGTGGATCGCGGCATACGCGGCATGGGCGTCCTGGAGGGACGTGGGCATGGTGGTGGTCCTCTCGGAAGGGCGTCGGGTGGCTCTACAGCCAGCGCTTGCGCCGCTTGTAGTGCTTGACGTCGCGATAGCTCTTGCGCCCGCCCTCCTCGCCGAGGCCGAGGTAGAACTCCTTGACGTCGGGGTTCTCCCTCATCTCGGCGGCCGGGCCCTCGAGCACGATGCGCCCCTGCTCCATGATGTAGCCGTGGTCGGCCACCTCGAGGGCACGGCGGGCGTTCTGCTCGATGACCAGCACGGTCAGCCCGCGCTCGGTGTTGAGCCGCTTGATGTAGCCGAAGATCTCCTGCACCAGCAGGGGCGCCAGGCCCAGCGACGGCTCGTCGAGCATGAGCAGCTTGGGCTTGGCCATGAGCGCCCGGCCGATGGCCAGCATCTGCTGCTCGCCGCCGGAGAGGTAGCCGGCGACCCGGTTGCGCATGTCGGCCAGCTTGGGGAAGAACTCGTAGACGACGTCGAGGTCCTCCCCGGAGTCCTTCTGCGTGTAGGCGCCGGCGACGAGGTTCTCCGCCACCGAGAGATGCTCGAAGACGTGCCGGCCCTCCATGCACAGGCTCATCCCCTGCTTGACGCGCTCGGCGGCGTCCATGCGGGTGATGTCCTGCCCGTCGAAGACGACGCTGCCGTCGGTGACCTCGCCGTGCTCGCTGGGCAGCAGCCCGGAGACCGCCTTGAGCGTCGTGGACTTGCCGGCGCCGTTGGAGCCCAGCAGCGCCACGATCTTGCCCTCCGGCACCGCGAGGGAGAGCCCGCGCAGCACGAGGATGACGTCGTCGTAGATCACCTCGACGTTGTTGAGGGTCAGCAGGGACCCGCCCGGGGCGGCTGTGGCAGCCGCCCCGGAGGTCCCGGTCACCGGGGTGGTGCTCATGGCGTGGCGCCCGCCTCGACCTCGACCATCTGGCCGCCCTCGGCGCGGTAGATGCCCGCGCTGGTGGAGCCGCGGTGGCTGTCGGCGGAGAACTCGACGGTGCCGTCACCGACGACGCCGCCGGTGTCGATGCCGCCCATGGTCTCCAGCGACTCGCGGATGGCCGGGCCGGTGAGCTCGTCACCGTTCTCCAGCGCGTCCCGGATGCCTTCGGCCATGACGTGCATGACGAACCAGCCCTGCACCCACGAGGTGCCCTTGTCCTCGATCGACTCGCCCTCGCCTTCGAGGTACTCCGCGATCATGTCGTGGCCCTCCTTCTCGGCCGAGACCGGCGCGAAGGGCTGGATGAGGATGTGGCCCTCGGCGACGTCCTCGCCCGCGGTGTCGATGAAGAGCTCGTTGCCGCACCAGTTGAGGCAGACGATCGTCATGTCCAGGCCCTGCGCCGCGATGTCCTTGGCGACCTGCGCCGCCGGGGAGGCGACGTTCTGGATGACGATGTACTCCGCACCCTGGGACTGCGCCTGGGACAGCAGCCCGACGTAGTTGGGGGTGCCGGCCGGCATCGCGTAGGCCTCGTAGCCCAGGTCGTAGCCCTGCTCGCTGATCCACGCCTCGCCGTCCGGGACGGGCGCGGTGCCGAAGGGGCTGTCGTTGTGGAAGACCGCGACCTCGCCGGAGCCGCCGGAGTCCTCGTTGATCCAGTTGAGGGCGACGCGCATCTGGTCGGAGTAGGTCGGCGCCACGACGAAGTTGAAGGGCGACTCCTCCGGGTCGGTGAGGCTCTCGGCGAAGGAGCCCGACATGAAGGGCAGCTCGTCGTTGGCCACCCGGGTGCGCAGGGCCTCGGTGTCACCGGTGCCCCAGCCCTGGATCGCGACGACGCCCTCGTTGACGTACTGCCGGTAGAGGTCCTCGGCCTGCGGCACCTCGTAGGCGTAGTCGTTGGACAGCGCCTCGATCTCGCGGCCCTCGATGCCGCCGTCGGCGTTGACGTGGGCGACGTAGGCGAGCATGCCCTCGTTGTAGGGCGTGCCGACGTCGCCGGTGGCGCCGGTGAGGTCGGCGATCATGCCGATCTTGATCGGCTCGCCGGCGTCGCCACCGGCGTCGCCGCCGCCGTCGTCGCCACCACAGGCCGCCAGGCCCAGGGCCAGGGCGGCGGTGAAGGCCACCGTGGCCTTGCGGTTGGTGCGGATCATGAGCTTCTCCTTCGGATGAGGTGTGCTGCGTATGAGGTGTGCTGCGTATGCGGTGGGTGGAGGTGGCGTATGAGCGGCTAGTAACGGAAGGGCCAGAAGCGGACGTAGTCCTTGATCCGTTGCCAGATCCGGTCGAGCCCTCGAGGCTCGACGATGAGGAAGACGATGATGGTCAGGCCGAACACCGCGTTCTGCACGGCCGGCAGCTGGCTGGCCAGGAAGGGCGCCACGTCGCGGATGCTGGTGGCCGCCTCACGGATGAGCACCGGCAGCAGCGTCATGAAGATCGCGCCGTAGACGGCGCCGGCGATGCTGCCCAGCCCGCCGACGATGATCATGGCCAGGTAGAGGATCGAGACGTCCAGGGTGAACCGCTCCCAGGTGACGATCTCGGTGTAGTGCGCGGTCAGCGCCCCGGCGAGCCCGACGAAGCCGGAGCTGACCGCGAAGGCGGTGAGCTTGGCCCGGGCGAGGTTGACGCCGATGGCCTCGGCGGCGATGTCCTGGTCGCGCACCGCCATGAACGAGCGGCCCAGGCCGGTGCGGAAGAGGTTGCGGGCCGTGAGCACCGTCAGCACGGCGAAGGCGAGCAGGATCCAGTACCACTGCTGCTCGAACAGCGTGCGCTCCACCCGGAAGCCGGCGACCTCCAGCCGCTCGACGTCGATGAAGCCCTGGTCCTCGGTGAGCCAGCCCCAGCGACGGATGACGAACTCGATGATCTGCTGGCTGGCCAGCGTTGCGATCGCCAGGTAGAGGCCCTTGAGCCGCAGGCCGGGCAGCCCGAAGAAGGTGCCCACGGCCGCGGTCATCAGCACCGCCAGCGCGATCGCCACCGGCACCGGCAGGCCCATCCGGTCGGAGATGATCACCGAGGTGTAGGCGCCGACGGCGAGGAAGCCGCCCTGGCCCAGCGAGATCTGGCCGGTGTAGCCGACCAGGATGTTGAGCCCGACCGCGCCGATGACGGCGATGAGGATGGTGTTGGCGATGGACAGCCAGTAGTTGTCCAGCACGAACGGCACGACGAGCAGGACGACGACCATGAGCCCGAGCCGGAAGTACTCCGCCTTGGTGGCGCGCAGGCTCAGCTCGGAGGAGTAGCTGCGGTGGTGGATGCCGGTTGCGGTGGCGGCCATGGTCACACCCTCTCGATCCGGGTCTCGCCGAAGATGCCGTAGGGGCGCACCAGCAGGATGAGCACCAGCACGACGTACGGGATCACGGTGGCCAGCCCCGGGTCGAGGTAGCCGCTGGTGAACTGCTTGAGCAGCCCGATGGTCAGGCCGCCGACGATGGTGCCGGGCACCGAGTCGAGGCCGCCGAGGATGACCACGGGGAAGACCAGCAGGCCGAAGGCGGCGATGTTCTGGTCGACGGCGTAGATGTCGCCGAGCAGGATGCCGGCGATGAGTGCGCTCACCGCGGCCAGCGCCCAGGCCATCGCGAAGATGCGGCGCACCGAAATGCCCATGGTCATCGCGGCCTGCTGGTCGTCGGCGACGGCGCGCATCGCGATGCCGTGCCGGGAGCGGCGGAAGAACACGGTGAAGGCGGTCAGCACGACGGCAGCGATGAGCAGGACCCACAGGCGGTTGACCGGGATGGTCGCACCGAGCACGTTGACCGACCCGGTCGGCAGCACCGCCGGCTGCGACTGGGGCCGGGTGCCGTAGAACATCTGCACCACCGAGCGCAGGAAGATCGACAGCCCGATGGTCACCATGATGATGCTGATCGGGTTCTCCCCGACCATCGGCCGCAGGATGAGCCGCTCGACCAGCACACCGATGAGGGTGGCGATGACGACGCCGAAGACGACGGCCAGCACCAGCGGCAGCTGCAGCACGACGAAGGCCGTGTAGAACATGTAGGCGCCGACCAGCAGGAACTCGCCCTGGGCGAAGTTGATGACGCTGGTCGCCTTGTAGATGAGCACGAAGCCCAGCGCGGCCAGGGCGAGGATCGCCCCGTCGGCCAGCCCGTAGACCATCAGGTTCAGGAAGGTGCTCATCGGCGGCCACTCCAGACGGGTCGGCGACCCCGGCCCTGCGGGATCTCGTAGGTGGTCAGGTCGAAGATGCGCAGGCCCAGCTCGCGCTCCACGCTCGTGCCGTCCTGGTAGGTGACACGGCTGGTGATCGTCACGGAGTCGTCACCGCGCTGCAGCGCCGCGATGATGTCGGCGTAGCGGTCGTGGATGACGTTGCGGCGCACCTTGCGGGTGCGCGTGATCTCGTCGTCGTCGGGGTCGAGCTGCTTGTGCAGCAGCACGAACCGCTGCACCCGGATGCTCTCGGGCAGGTCCTCGTTGGCCCGGGTGGCCTCCTCCGCGACGAGGTCGTAGACCTCGTCCTTGGCGGCCATGTCGGTGTAGGTCGTGTAGCTCAGCCGTTCGTGCTCCAGCCAGGACCCGACGGTGGCCGGGTCGAGCGTGACCAGAGCGGTCATGCCCTGCCCGGCGGCCTCGGGGGCGAAGACCACCGCCTCCTCGACATACGGGCTGAACTTCAGCTTGTTCTCGATGAAGGCGCTGGAGTAGCGGGTGCCGTCGGGCGAGGTCAGCACGTCCTTCTGGCGGTCGATGACCACGAGCTGGCCGTGGTCGTCGAGGTAGCCGGCGTCGCCGGTGTGCAGCCAGCCCTCGGGGTCCACCGTCTCGGCGGTGGCCGCCTCGTTGCGGTGGTAGCCGCGGAAGACCGAGGGCGAGCGCAGCAGGATCTCGCCGTCGTCGCTGATCCGCAGGTCGGTGCCGGGGATCGGGGTGCCCACGGTGTTGAAGGCGATGTCGTCGTCGCGGTGCACCACGGCGATGCCGCAGATCTCGGTCTGGCCGTAGATCTGCTTGAGGTTGACCCCGATGGCGTGGAAGAAGCGGAAGACGTCGGGCCCCAGCGGCGCGCCACCGGTGTAGCAGCGGCGGATCCGGGCCAGGCCCAGCTGGTCGCGCACCGGCCGGGTGGCGACCGCGTCGGCAACCTTGTGCTGCAGGGCCAGGCCGGCCCCGGGCGTGCGGCCGGTCACCCGCATGGTGGCGACCTTGTCACCGACGTCGTAGCCCCAGCCGAAGACCTTGCGCTTGAGCCAGCCGGCCTCGTCGATGCGCACCTGCACCTCCGAGAGCATCGACTCCCAGATGCGCGGCGGGGAGAACATCACGTCGGGGCCGATCTCCCGCAGGTCTGCGCGCTGGGTCGCGGAGTCCTCCGGGAAGGAGAGCGTGAGCCCGCGGGAGAGCCCGCAGGCCACCGCCAGCATCTGCTCGCCGATCCAGGCGAACGGCAGGAAGGAGACGTAGCGGTCCTTGCGGCCGATCGGGTCGACCGCGGTGAGGTGCTCGGCCATGGCCAGCAGGTTGTGGTGCGACAGCTCGCCGAGCTTGGGCTTGGAGGTGGTGCCCGAGGTCGTGCAGATGACGGCGATGTCGTCGGGGGTGGCGGCCGCGACCTGCTCGTCGAACCAGCCCGTGCGGTCCCGGCCCCACTCGCGGCCGCGGGCCTCCAGGTCGGTGAAGTCGATGAGCACCTCGTCGGTGTAGGACTCCAGGCCGTGCGGGTCGTAGAACACGACGTGCTCCACGAGCAGCGGCTCCTCCCCCTCGACGTGCCGGGCCTCGGCGAGCAGGCGCAGCAGCTTGTCGACCTGCTCCTGGTCCTCGGCGACGACGACCCGGGCGCGGGAGGTGGTGAGGATGTGCCGCAGCTCCTCGCCGATGGAGGTCGGGTAGATGCCGACGACCGCCGCGCCGATGCTCTGGGCGGCGAGCTCGGCGATCAGCCACTCGGGCCGGTTGTCCCCGAGCACCGCGATGATCTCGCCGCGCTGCACGCCCAGCGAGGCCAGGCCGTGGCCGGTGTCCCGCACCCGCGCGGCATACGCGGCCCAGGTCAGCGGCTGCCAGATGCCGTAGCGCTTCTCCTGCATGGCGACGTCGTCGGGGCGCTCGGCGGCCATCCGGGCGAGCAGCCCCGGGAACGTCGAGCGGGACACGTCCTCGTGCTGCTCCTCAGCCACGGTGCTCCTCCTCGACGTGCCGGGTCTGGCGCCGCAGCGCCTCCTTGACCTCGTCGTCCTCCTCCTCGGCACCGAGGTAGGCCTCGATGACGGCCGGGTCGGCCTTGACCTCGTCGGGCGTGCCGTCGGCGATGAGCTTGCCGAAGTCGAGCACGCTGACCCGGTCGGAGATGTCCATGACGACGTTCATGTCGTGCTCGATGAGCACCACGCTCACCCCGGCGAGCTCGTGCACGTCGAGCACGTAGCGCGCCATGTCCTCCTTCTCCTCCGCGTTCATGCCGGCCATCGGCTCGTCGAGCAGCAGCAGCGCGGGCTGCAGGCACAGGGCGCGGCCGAGCTCGACGCGCTTCTGGATGCCGTAGGCCAGCGAGCCGACCGGCTTGTTGCGGAAGGCCTGCAGCTGCAGCAGGTCGATGACCTCCTCGACGAGCTGGCGGTGCGCGATCTCCTGGCGGCGGGCGGGGCCGAACCAGAGCATCGAGGTGAGCACGCTGTGCCTCATGTGGATGTGCCGGCCCAGCATGAGGTTGTCCAGCACCGTGAGGTGGGAGAAGAGCTCGATGTTCTGGAAGGAGCGGGCCACGCCCAGGCGGGCGATGCGGTGCGGCGGCAGGGAGGTCAGCGCGTGGGTGTGCACCTTGCCGTGTGTGCCGTCCTCGTGCGGGGCGTCGGCGGTGTGCAGCCGGATCTGCCCCTCCTGCGGGTGGTAGAGCCCGCTGATGCAGTTGAGCAGCGAGGACTTGCCGGCTCCGTTAGGCCCGATGACCGCGTGCACGTGGCCTTCGGTGACCGTGAAGGCCACGTCCTTGAGGGCGGTGACGCCGCCGAAGAACAGCGAGATGTGGTCCACCTCGAGCAGCGGCCGTCCGGAGGGGAGGTGGCTGCCGTTGAGGGAGTGCTGGTAGGCCCTGGTGAGCACAGGCTGCTCCTTGGTTCGACGGTGAACGCGAGGTGTCGGGACTGACTGTAGGATTCCACTATGTGAAAAGCAAGTGCAACACAGTGAAACTTGCTCACGCATATGGACTCACCAGCACAGATCGTGGAAGATGTGCGACACCGACGTGACAGGAGGCCGGGATGAGTGCTGACGCGTCGTCCGACGCGCCCGCAGGCGTACCGCCTCCGGCGGCCGACCCCCCGCCGGCCGCCGAGACCGGGCGTGGTGGCCTGGGCACCGTGCGCAACGCCGTCCGGCTCCTCGAGCTGCTCGGCGAGGGCCCGGCATACCAGCAGCTCACCGACCTGGCCGAGCGCTCCAGCATGTCCATCCCGACGGTGCACCGGCTGCTGCGCTCGCTGGTGCTGGCCGAGCTCGTCGTGCAGGACCCGAGGTCCTCCCGCTACGGCCTGGGGCCCGAGCTGACCCGGCTCTCCCACCACTACCTGGCCCGGCTGCCGCTGCTCGGTGCGCTGGGCCCCTACCTCTCCCAGATCCGCGACCAGGTCGGCAGCACGGTCCACGTGCAGGTGCTGGTGCGCGGCGAGGTCGTCTACATCGACCGGGTCGACGGCGACGACCGCGGCCCCTACCGCGACGCCCACCGGGTGCAGCCCGCCCTCGACACCGCCGGCGGCCGCATTTTGGCGGCCCGCGCCGCCGACGACGTGTGGGCGGCGGTGCTGGCCGGGCTCCCCGAGGCCGACCGGGCCGCGACGGAACGGGCCCGCTCGTCATGGGCGGACGCCGAGCACCTCGCGCTCTCCCCCGCCGACCCGGTGCTGCCCGCCGAGGTCGCCGTGCCCGTGGTCGACGGCCAGGGCGTCACCGTGGCCGCCCTGGCCGCCAACGTCGCCGAGCCGGGGGACGAGGCGGCGGTGGCCTCCGTGGCCGCCCACCTGGCCCGGGCCGCCAAGGCCGCCGGAAGGACGCTCGGTCATGCCTGAGCAGGCCCGCATCACCCGTCCGCCGTCCCCGCTCTGGGCGGCCGTGGCCGAGCAGGTCACCTGGGACGCGCCCGTCGAGTCGCTGTGGGAGCCGGGCCCGCGCAGCGGCCGCTGGTTCACCGGCGGCCGGCTCAACCTGTCGGCCAACTGCCTCGACCGGCACCTGCCCGACGCCGGTGACCGGGTGGCGATGCACTGGGAGGGCGAGCCCGGCGACCGTCGCTCCCTGACGTATGCCGAGCTGCACGAGCAGGTCGTGGCGCTCGCCCGGGCGCTGCGCGGCATGGGGGTGCAGCCCGGCGACCGGGTGGGCCTGCACCTGGGCTGGCTGCCCGAGACCGTGGTCGCGATGCTCGCCTGCGCGCGGATCGGCGCCGTGCACGCGATGCTGCCGGTGCCCCTGCCCGTCGAGCCGCTGGCCGACCGCCTGGAGCAGCTCGACCTGCGGGTGCTCTTCACCCAGGACGGCGCCTGGCGGCACGGCGCGGTGCTGCCGCTCAAGGCCCGCGCCGACGACGCGCTGCTGGCCGCCGGCAGCGTCGAGCACACCATCGTGGTGCGCCGCACCGGCATGGACGTCGCCTGGTTCGAGGGCGACCGGTGGTACCACGACCTCGTGGCCGCCACCCGGCCCGGCCCCGGGCTGCCCACCCCGGCAGAGGCCGGGGCACCGGAGTCGCTGCCGGCCGACCACCCCATCGCCACCGTGCCGCTGGCCACCAAGGGCGGCCAGCCGGTCTCGATCGTGCACGGGGCCGGCACCATGCTGGCCGGCGCGCTGGCGGTGCACCGGCACCTGCACCCCGGTGGGGTCTTCTGGTGTGCCGGCGACATCGCCTGGGCCGTCACCCAGTTCCACGGCATCTACGGCCCCCTGGCCGCCGGCGACACCGCCGTGATGTTCGAGGGCACGCTCGACGTGCCGACCCACCGGCGCGCCTGGGAGATCATCGCTCGCTACGACGTCACCACCCTGCTGACCAGCCCGTCGGTCGTGCGCACCGTGCGCGGCTGGGCGCGCGAGATGCCCGAGCTGTCGGCGGTGCCGTCGCTGGAGCGGGTGGTGACCGCCGGCGAGCCGATCGAGCCCGAGCTGGCCCAGTGGCTCGTCGAGGCGTTCGGCGGGGGCCGGCTCTCCCTCGGCGACGCCTGGGGCCAGCTGGAGCTCGGCGGCATCGTCCGGGTGACCGGCCTCGAGCACCGCGCGGGTGCGGGCGCGCCGGACTGCGACCTCGACATCGTCGACAGCGCCGGTGAGCCGGTGCTCGACGACACCCCCGGCGAGGCCGTGCTGCGGCTGCCCTGGGCGGGCACGATGGTCGGCGTCGAGGGACCCCAGGCGGAGATCGCCGAGAGGCACTGGACCCGCCACCCCGGTGTCTACGCCACCGGTGACCTGGCCCGGCGGCGTGCGGACGGCTCCGTCGCCTTCCTCGGCCGCACCGACGACGTCGTGTCCATCTCCGGCCAGCTGGTGTCGCTGGCCCAGGTGCGCGAGGTGCTCGCCGAGCACCCCTTCGTCCAGCGCGCCGAGGTCACCTGGCGCAAGGACACCTCCCTCGGCCGGTCACTGGTGGCGGCGGTGAGCCTGAGCGAGGTCGCCGGCCCCGACCCCGACCTCGACGCGGTCGCCGTGGAGCTCATGGAGGCCGTGCGCGAGACGATGGGCGGGCTGGCCCGGCCACGGGCGGTGCTCGTGCTCGACCGGTTCGGTGACGAGCTCAGCAGCCGCGACCGGGCCCGGGCGTTCGCCACGCTGGCCACCCCCGACCGGAGGGGCGGACCCCGGGAGGCCACCTGGGCGCAGGTGCTGGCCGCCGCCGGCCACCCGGTCACCTGAGGCACAGCGCGAGAGGCGTGGCCTGCCGCCCCGCGAGGGGGATGGCCTGTGCCGCCGGACCACCCGGCGCTGCTCAGCCCTCGGTGTCGTCGGTGTCGCCGGTGTCGTCGGGGGGGCCGTCCTCCGGCTCGGCGTCGTCGGGCACCCCCTCGGCCAGCGGCTCGAGCCGGTAGCGCACCTCGGTGCCCTCGACCGAGGTCACCCGCACCCGGATGCGGTCGATGGGGTCGCCGGCGTCGTCCACCCCGAACACCGTCACCGGGCAGATGATGACGGCGTCCTCCTCGGCCGGCAGCCCGCTGGGGCACTCGACCGAGTCGATCATCACCTGCTGGCCGGCCATCGCCTCACGGATGCTCTGCTCGACCTCGCTCGCCCCCACCTCCTGGGCACAGCCGGCGAGCAGCACCAGCGCGGCCAGTGCGCCGGCAGGCGCCGCGCGGCGTCGGGAGCGGGAGGTCGACCGGGCCATGCGCCCCAAGATAGCCCTCACGCCTCGACGAGTGCTCCCACCAGGTGCTCCGCGGCCCGGGTGTGCCAGGTGCGGGCGTGCCGCATCATGGCGTGGGTGTCGTCCAGGTCGGTCTGCACCCGTGCCCTCGCGCCCTGGCCCTGCAGGTGCTGGGCCGCGACCGCGCTGCCCTGCGGGGAGGTGACGCGGTCCTGCGAGCCGTGCAGCAGCAGCGCGTCGAGGCCCGGTGCCGCGTCGACGTGCCGCAGGTCGGCCGACTCCACCCACGCCGCTGCGGTCACCAGGGAGCGCACCGCCGGGTCACCTGTCAGCCGCAGGGCCACCCGGCCGCCCATGGAGTAGCCGAACAGCCCGACCGGCACGTCCGGGTGCAGCTGCCGCAGCTGCTCCATGGCCCACCGGCCGTCGGTGACCGGCGACCCGCCGTTCCAGCCGCGCACGGCATACCGCAGGAAGGCGACCGCGACCTGCTGCGAGCGGGCGGGCCGGGCGATGGCGGTGGCGAAGAGCCGTGCCCGCAGCACCGAGAGCTGGCGCCAGCTGGTGGGCTCGGACCCGGCGCTCTGGCCGCCGTGCAGCACGAGGACCACCCCGCGCGGGTCGGCGGGGCGGTGGACCCAGCGCAGGGAGGCGCCGTCGGGCGAGTCGGTGCGGGAGGTGGCGAACACCCTAGTCACGCTAGCCAGCCGACCTGGGTCCCGCCTGATGGCGTGACAGCGCTCCGTAGCCGCCGACCTCACTCTGCGGTTGCCGACCCCTGTGACCGCTGGGACTCTTGGGGGACGGAGAGAGGCGGCCACGGTCGCGCACACCAGGAGAGGAGGACCATATGTACATCGGTATCGGAGTCGGAACCCTCCTTCTCATCATCCTTCTCATCATCCTGCTCTGACAGGACGACCACGAGCCCCGCGCCGGACCCCGGTGCGGGGCTCCTGCGTGTGGACGGAGGTCAGACCTCGAGGGTGCGCACGAGGGGCACGCCGACGCGGTAGGGCAGGTGCAGGTAGCTCGGGGCGTCGACGACCGCGAGGTCGGCCGGCCCGCCGACCCGCACCCGCCCGACGTCCTCGCGGCGCAGGGCCTGCGCGCCGCCCAGCGTGGCCGCACGCACGGCCTCGGCCGGGCTCATCCCCATCTCGCGCACGGCCAGGGCGACCATCAGCGGCATCGAGGACGAGGCGCAGGTGCCGGGGTTGCAGTCGCTGGCCAGGGCCACCGCGACGCCGGCGTCGAGGAGCCGCCGGGCGTCCGGGTAGGGCGAGCGGGTGGAGAACTCCACCCCCGGCAGCAGGGTCGCGACGGTCGTGCCGCCGGCCAGTGCCTCCACGTCGGCGTCGCTCAGGTAGGTGCAGTGGTCGACGCTGGCCGCGCCGAGCTCCACCGCGAGCTGCACGCCCGGGCCGTGGCCCAGCTGGTTGCCGTGCACGCGCAGCTGCAGCCCGGCGGCCGCGCCCGCCTGCAGGATCGTGCGTGCCTCGTCGGCGTCGAAGGCGTGCCGGCTGTGCGGCTCGCAGAACACGTCGACCCAGCGGGCGTAGGGGCGCGCCTCCTGCAGCATGGCCCCGCTCACCAGCTCGACGTAGGCGGCCCGCTCGGCCGCACCCTCGGTGCCCGGGGGCAGCACGTGCCCACCGAGGAAGGTGACCTCGTCGGTGACCTCGGCGGCCAGCTTCAGCAGCCGGGTCTCGTGCTCGACGTCGAGCCCGTAGCCGCTCTTGACCTCGACCGTCGTCGTGCCCTGCGAGCGCATCTCCTCGACCCGGCCGCGCAGCAGGGTGCGCAGCGTCTGGTCGTCGGCGGCCCGGGTGGCCTCGACCGTGGTCGCGATGCCTCCGCCGTCGTAGGGCACGCCCGTCATCCGGGCCGCGAACTCCGCGGACCGGTCGCCGGCGAACACCAGGTGGCTGTGGCTGTCGACGAAGCCGGGCAGCACCGTCTTGCCGCCCAGGTCGACCGACCAGTCGGCTTCGGGGGCGTCCGCCGCGCGGCCGACCCACTGCACCGTGGAGGCGGTGTCCTCGTAGGCCGTGCCGATGACGACCGCCGCGTCGTCGATGATGCCGAGACCGTCGCTGTGGTCGGCGTCGAGGTGCTCGTCGTCGACCGTCAGCAGCTGCCGGACCCCGGTGATGAGGATGCTCATGGGCCGACCGTAGCCCAGAGCGAGGACACCGCCTGGGCCAGCAGGTGGCCGACGTCACCGAGGGTGTGCCGGCCCTCGCTGACGACCGTGCGCCCGTCGACCACGACGGTGTCGACGTCGGCGGCCGTCGCCGAGAGCAGCACCTGAGCGGGGTCGCTGCCGGCGGTGCGCACCGTGTCGAGGCGCACCGCGACGAGGTCGGCGCGCGCTCCGACGGCGAGCCTCCCGGCGTCCGGCCAGCCGATGGTGTCGTGCGCGGTCGCCGCGTCGAGCAGCTGCCCGGGGGAGAAGCGCCCCCGCTGGTGGGTCGCCAGCCGCTCGTGCATCTCCAGGGCCCGCGCCTCCTCGAGCAGGTCGACGACCGCGTGCTGGTCGGAGCCCAGCGACAGCCGCGCCCCGGCGTCCAGCAGCGCCCGTGCCGGGCCGATGCCGTCGGCGAGGTCGCGCTCCGTGGTCGGGCAGAAGCACGCGGTGACCCCGGCCGCGCCCAGCAGCGCGGTGTCGTCGTCGGTGAGGTGCGTGGCGTGCACGACGCTCAGGCCCTCCCCCAGCACGCCCTCGGCCGCGAGCAGGCCGGTCGGGGTGAGGCCGTATGCCGTGCGACACGCCTCGTTCTCGGCCGGCTGCTCCGAGAGGTGCACGTGCAGCGGGTCGTCCCGGCGGCGGGCCTCCTGCGCCACCCGGGCGAGGGCCGCCCGGGGCACGGCCCGCACCGAGTGCAGGGCCGCCCCGGACCGCAGGTGTGCCGGGCCGCCGTCGCGGTGGTCGCGCCGGCCTGCGGTGCGGGCCACCCAGCCCTCGACGTCACCGTCGCCGAACCGGCGCTGCTCGGGTGCCAGCGGCAGGTGCCCGTCGGCCCCGAGCCCGCCGGCGAGGTAGCAGGTGTCCAGCAGGGTCAGCCGCACCCCCGCCTCGGCGGCGGCCTGCACCAGCGCCTGCCCCATCGCGTCGGGCTCGTCGTAGGGACGGCCGTCCGGGCGGTGGTGCAGGTAGTGGAACTCCCCGACCGCCGTCACCCCGGCGAGTGCCATCTCGGCGTAGGTCGCCCGCGCCAGGTCGAGGTAGCTGTCCGGCTCCAGGCGCCCCGCCACGGCATACATGGCCTCGCGCCACGTCCAGAAGGTGCCGCCGCCGGCGTGGGTGCGGCCGCGCAGGGCCCGGTGGAACGCGTGGCTGTGGCAGTTGGCGAGCCCGGGCAGCACGACCCCGGGCAGCCGCTCGGCACCGCTGGCCGCAGCCTCCGTGGCCCCGACCCCGGTGCTGATGCCGGTGAGCCGGCCGGCCTCGGCCTCGAGCAGCACGTCGCGGGCCAGGCCGCCGGGCAGGTGCGCGTAGGCCGCGTGCCACCTCATGCCGGCCCCTGCACCAGGTCGGCGACGCACCGGGTCAGCGCGGCCACTCCGGCGTGACAGTCAGCCCGCTCGGCGTGCTCGGCGGGGCTGTGCGAGACGCCGGTGGGGTTGCGCACGAAGAGCATGGCCGCCGGGATGCCCGCCGTGGCCAGGATGCCGGCGTCGTGGCCGGCCCCCGTGCCGAGCACCGGGACGCTCAGCGCCGCGTCGCTGGCCAGCACAGAGCGCAGCCGGTCGCTGAGCGCGGGGTCGAAGGGGGTGGCGGGGGTCCACGACTCCTGCGTCACCGTGGCCCCGAAGTCCCCCGCCCGCTCGGTGAGCTCGGCCACGGTGGCGCGCACCGCGTCGGCGTCGGGACCACGGCTGTCGAGCCAGCCGGTGACACGGCTGGCGATCGCGTTGACCCCGCCGGGCTCGACGGCGACCTTGCCGACCGTGGCGACGCAGCCGGTGCGCGTCGCCGCGTGCCGGGCGGACAGCACGAGGTCGGCGTAGCCGAGCATCGCGTCGCGCCGGTCCTCCAGGCGGGTGGTGCCGGCGTGGTTGGCCTCACCGGGGAAGTCGAACCGCCACCGGCCGTGCGGCCAGATGTCGCTTGCGACAGCCACCGGCACCCCGAGGTCGACCAGGCCGCGGCCCTGCTCGACGTGCAGCTCGACGAAGGCACCGACCCGGCGCAGGGTCTGCGGGTCGGGCCCGATGCCGGCGGGGTCACGCCCGGCCGCGCGCAGCGCCTCGGCCATGCTCACGCCGTCCTCGTCGGTCAGGCCGAGCGCGCGCTCGGGGGACATCGCGCCGGTGACCACGCGGGAGCCGGCACAGGCCACGCCGAACCGCGCGCCCTCCTCGTCCACGAAGCTCACGACGGCCAGGGGCCTCGCCGGGGTGACGCCCTGCTCGCGCAGCGCGTCGACGACCGCCAGCGCGGAGACCACACCCAACGGGCCGTCATACGCCCCGCCGTCGGGCACGGAGTCCAGGTGGGAGCCGATGGCCACGCCGCTGCTGCCGGCGGCCAGCGCGGCGTCGGGGTCGCCCCACCACGCCCACTGGTTGCCCATCCGGTCCTCGGTGAGGTCCAGGCCCCGGCGCGCGCACTCCCCCGCGAACCACTCGCGCAGCTGCCGGTCCTCGGGCGTCCAGGCGAACCGGCGGTAGCCGCCCGAGGGCCCCCGCCCGATCTCCGCGAGCTCGGCCCACATGGCGTCGAACGTCTCGACCACACTCATCCGCTGTCCTCTCGACGTGGCCAGTCTGCCGCTCCAGGGGCACCGAAGGGCGGGTCACCCGGACAGCACTGTCCCAGGTATGAGACACACGCGGGCGAGGCTGTCGCCCCCGAGCGTCGAACGGTGCTGGCGCAGCGCACGGGACGAGGCGTAGCGTCGAGAGACATCCTTCGGGCCGGGACGAGCATGGTGAAGGAGGCTGCCGTGGCCGACGTCGCTGACAACCTGTACCTGCGTGCCGTGGGTCGCATCGAGCAAGCCGAGGCACTCGACCCGATGGTGGACCGGGCAGCCCCGCTCGCGGGACGGTTGGTGGCGCTGGAGCCGGTGCGACGGTTCATGGACGGCGACACCACCGGCGTGCCCGCGCACACGATCGCCACCGACGTGCCCTTCGGAGCCTGGTTCATGGCGCAGTTCCTCGACCTCTACGACGACGAGCCCTCCCGGGTCGCCGCACGGCGTCTGGTCGGCCTCGGCATCGTGAGCGCCCTGCCGACCGGGCTCACCGGCTGGGGTCGGTGGAACGCCAAGCCCCGCGAGCTGCGCCGCGTGGGAGTGGTGCATGCCGCCGCCAACGCGGTCGCGACCGGCATCTACGTCGCGTCGTGGACAGCCTGGACCCGGGGGCACCAGCGTGCCGGAGTCAACCTGGCACGGCTGGGCAGTGTCGCGCTCATCGCCGGCGGTTTCCTGGGTGGGCACCTGGGACGGGCGGCCGAGGGTGGCACCACTCCGGTCGCGTCCGAGGCCCAGGCAGGCTGACGGGTCACTGCCCTACGGTGGGGCCATGAGCGAGCAGCGTGCCCTGGAGGCGGTCGAGGCAGCCGGGCTGGAGCACACGGTGACCCGGCACGGCCGGGTGTCCAGCCTCGCCGAGGCGGCCGCCGCCCGGGGGATCGAGCCGCGTGACCTGGTCAAGACGATCGTGGTGCGCCGGGGCGACGACGACTTCGTCTTCGTGCTGGTGCCCGGAGACCGCGAGATCGCCTGGCCCAAGCTGCGTGCGCTCCTGCACGTCAACCGCCTGTCGATGCCCGACGCAGCGACGGCCAAGGAGGCGACGGGCTACGAACGCGGCACCATCACCCCCTTCGGCTCCGAGCGCGCCTGGCCCGTCGTGGCCGACGAGACCCTGGCCGGCGACCCCGAGCGCCGGATCTCCCTGGGCGCCGGTGCCCATGGCGTCGCCGTGACCGTGCGGGCGGACGAGGTCATCCGGGTGCTCGACGCCGACATCGCCGACGTCACCGACCCCGCCTGACGCGTTGCCAGGGAGACTGCACCCCCACCACCCGCGTTGCCAGGCAGACTGCACCTCACCAGCCGCTGCGCGTCGGCGTGTGCCCCGTCCGGGCCTCCTCCGGCATCGTCATCTCGGCCCGCACGCCGAGCAGCCGGACCGGCCGCTCCGGCTCGATCCGCCCGGCCAGCTCCAGCGCAGCCGACATCACCACGTCCGGGTCATGGGTCGGCGGGATCTTGTGACCGAAGGTGGTCGTGACGAACGGCGCGTAGCGCACCTTGAGCGTCACCCGCACGACCGGCCGACCCTCGGCGGCGACGTCCTGCAGCACGGACAGGGTCAGCTCGCGCACGGCCTCCAGGACCTGCCCGGGCTCGGTGAGGTCCTGCTGGTATGTCGTCTCGCGGCTGTGCCCGCGGGCGACCCACGGGGTGTCGTCCACCTGGCTCGCGCCCTCACCCCGGCCGAGCAGGCAGTACCACTCACCCATGCGGGGGCCGAACTCGCCCGTCAGCATGTCGAGGTCGGCGGCAGCCAGCTCGGCCACCGTGCTGATGCCGTGTTCGGCCAGCCGCCGCGACACCTTGGTGCCCACACCCCACAGGTCGACCGTCGGCCGACCACCCATCACCTCGAGCCAGGTCGCCTCGGTGAGCCGGAACACCCCGCGCGGCTTGCCGAAGCCCGTCGCGACCTTGGCCCGCACCAGGGTGTCACCGATGCCGACCGTGCAGTGCAGCCGGGTGCGAGCCAGCACCGCCTGCTGCAGCGCCACGGCATACGCCTCGGGGTCGGCGACCCGGACGCCGACGAACGCCTCGTCCCACCCGAGCACCTGCACCGTGGCCCCCGGCAGGTCCCGCAAGGTGCCCATGACCTCGGCGGACGCGGCGTCGTAGGCCTCCTTGTCCACCGGGAGCAGCACCGCCTCGGGTGCCTTGCGGGCGGCGATGCGCAGGGGCATACCGGAGCCGACGCCCAGCGCCCGGGCCTCGTAGGACGCCGTCGAGACCACCGCGCGCTCGCTCGGGTCGCCCCGGCCGCCGACGATGACCTGCCGGCCGGCGAGCTCGGGCCGCCGCAGCACCTCGACCGCCGCGACGAACTGGTCGAGGTCGACGTGCAGCACCCAGGGCCGCTCCGGCTCACCCACCTGCCCAGTGTGCCCGAGCCCCCATGCACCGGCCCTCGCCCGACTGCGGTGTGCAGAAGTGGCTCCCGGTGACCCCTTCTGCACACCCCAAGGACACGCGTGAGGAGGACCGGCGTCAGCCCTCGCGCATCGGCACCCGCACACCACGCTCGGCGGCGACCCCGTCGGCGCGCTCGTAGCCGGCGTCGCAGTGCCGGACGACGCCCATGCCGGGGTCGTTCGTCAGCACCCGCTCGAGCTTCTGCCGGGCCAGGTCGGTGCCGTCGGCGACGGACACCTGACCGGCGTGCAGCGAGCGGCCGATGCCGACGCCGCCGCCGTGGTGGATCGACACCCACGAGGCCCCCGATGCCGTGTTGACCAGGGCGTTGAGCAGCGGCCAGTCGGCGATGGCGTCGGAGCCGTCGGCCATCGCCTCGGTCTCCCGGTAGGGGCTGGCGACCGACCCGCAGTCGAGGTGGTCGCGGCCGATGACGATCGGGGCCTCGACCTCGCCGGAGGCGACCATGTCGTTGAACCTCAGGCCCGCCCTGTCCCGCTCGCCGTAGCCCAGCCAGCAGATGCGGGCGGGCAGGCCCTCGAAGGCCACGCGGTCCTGCGCACCCCGCAGCCACTTCTGCAGGTGGTCGTTGTCCGGGAAGAGGTCCATCACGGCGCGGTCGGTGGCGGCGATGTCCTTCGGGTTGCCCGACAGCGCGGCCCAGCGGAACGGGCCCTTGCCCTCGCAGAACAGCGGCCGGATGTAGGCGGGCACGAAGCCGGGGAAGTCGAAGGCCCGGTCGAAGCCGCCCTGGCGCGCCTCGTCGCGGATCGAGTTGCCGTAGTCGAACACCTCGGCGCCGCCGTCCAGGAAGCCGACCATGGCCTCGACGTGCCGGGCCATGGACTCCTGCGCGCGCTCGGTGAACTCCTCGGGCTTCTTCTCCGCATACTCCGCCCAGTCCTCCAGCGCGACCCCGACGGGCAGGTAGGACAGCGGGTCGTGCGCCGAGGTCTGGTCGGTGACGATGTCGATGTCGACCCCGCGGCGCAGCAGCTCGGGGAACACCTCGGCGGCGTTGCCGACGACACCGACCGACACCGCCTCGTGCGCGGCTTTGGCGGCGAGCACCCGCTCCACCGCGGCGTCCAGCGAGCCGGCCACCTCGTCGAGGTAGCGCGAGTGCACCCGGCGGCGCAGCCGTGCCTCGTCGACGTCGACGATGAGGCAGGTCCCGCCGTTGAGCGTCACCGCCAGCGGCTGGGCCCCGCCCATGCCACCACAGCCCCCGGTGAGGGTCAGCGTGCCGGCGAGCGTCCCGGCATACCGCTTGGCGGCCACCGCGGCGAAGGTCTCGTAGGTGCCCTGCAGGATGCCCTGGGTGCCGATGTAGATCCACGACCCGGCGGTCATCTGGCCGTACATCGTCAGGCCGAGGTGCTCCAGGCGCCGGAACTCCGGCCAGGTCGCCCAGTCGCCGACCAGGTTGGAGTTGGCGATGAGCACCCGCGGCGCCCACTCGTGGGTGCGCATGACACCGACCGGCCGCCCCGACTGCACCAGCATGGTCTCGTCCTCGCGCAGGTCGGTGAGGGTGCGCACCATGGCGTCGAAGCTGCGCCAGTCGCGCGCGGCCCGGCCGGTGCCGCCGTAGACGACGAGGTCGTCGGGGCGCTCGGCGACCTCGGGGTCGAGGTTGTTCATCAGCATCCGCAGCGGCGCCTCGGTGGCCCAGGACCGGGCGGTGAGGGTGGTGCCGCGGGGGGCACGGACGGGGCGGGCGCCTTCCATGACGATCTCCTTGCTGTATGCCGTGCGCTCGGGCGACGGGGTCGGGCTGCGGTCGGGTGGGGTCAGGTGAGCGGGCCGGTGGCCTGCTCGGCGGCACGGCGGACCGCGCCGGAGGCGACGAGGTCGACGGCCGTGCTGATCTCGGGTGACAGGTGCCGGTCGGGCCCGGGCCCGGCGATGCCGGCGCTGCGCAGGGCGCTGACGACCGCGGTGGTCGCCGGGGCCGGCGTCAGGGGCGCCCGCAGGTCGAGGGCCCGCGCGGCGGTGAGCACCTCGACGGCGAGCACCCGGGTGAGCCCGTCGAGGGCGCGGCGCAGCTTGCGGGCGGCCGACCAGCCCATCGACACGTGGTCCTCCTGCATCGCCGAGGAGGGGATGGAGTCGACGCTGGCCGGGGCGGCGAGCCGCTTGAGCTCGGAGACGATGCCGGCCTGGGTGTACTGCGCGATCATGTGCCCGGAGTCGACACCGGGGTCGTCGGCGAGGAAGGGCGGCAGCCCGTGGCTGCGGGCCACGTCCAGGAAGCGGTCGGTGCGCCGCTCGGAGATGCTGGCCAGGTCGGCGACGACGATGGCCAGGAAGTCGAGCACGTATCCCACCGGGGCGCCGTGGAAGTTGCCGTTGGACTCCACCCGGCCGTCGGGCGTGACCACCGGGTTGTCGACCGCCGAGGCCAGCTCACGGCCGGCGACGGTGCGGGCGTGCTCGACGGTGTCCCGGGCGGCGCCGTGCACCTGGGGGCTGCAGCGCAGCGAGTAGGCGTCCTGCACCCGGGTGCAGTCGTCGGTGCGGTGGCTCTCCCGGATGGGGCTGCCGGCCATCATGGCCCGCAGGTTGGCCGCCGAGAGGCGCTGGCCCGGGTGCGGCCGCAGCGCCTGCAGGTCGTCGGCGAAGACGTCGTCGGTGCCCAGCTGGCCCTCGACGCTCATCGCCGCCGCGATGTCGGCGGTGACGAGCAGCCGGTCGAGGTCGTGCAGCGCCAGCAGCAGCTGTCCGAGCATGCCGTCGGTGCCGTTGATGAGGGCCAGCCCCTCCTTGTCGGCCAGCTCGACGGGGGTGATGCCGGCCTGCGCCAGGGCGTCGGCGGCCTCGCGGAGCACGCCGTCGGCGTCGCGCACCTGCCCCTCCCCCGTCACCGCCAGCGCGCAGTGGGCCAGCGGCGCGAGGTCGCCGGAGCACCCGAGGGAGCCGTACTCGTGCACCACCGGCGTGATGCCGGCGGTGAGCAGCGCGGCATACGCCTGGGCCGTCTCGACCCGCACCCCGGTGCGACCGGTGGCCAGGGTCGACAGGCGCAGCAGCATGGTGGCCCGCACGACCTCCCGCTCGACCTCGGGGCCGGAGCCGGCGGCGTGCGAGCGCACCAGGCTGCGCTGCAGCTGGGCGCGCCGGCCGACCGGGATGTGCGTGGTGGCCAGCGCCCCGAAGCCGGTGGAGATGCCGTAGTGCGGCTGCGGGTCGTCGGCCAGCCGCTCGATGACCTCCCGGCTGGCAGCGACCGCCGAGAGCGCCTCGTCGGCGATGTCGACCCCGGCACCGTGCCGGGCGACGGCCATGACGCCCTCGAGGCTGAGAGGGCCGACGCCGACCGTGACGACGGCGGTGCTGTGCGGGGCAACGATGCTCATGTCCTCCATTGCACCGCCGGGCGGGCCTGCACGGGGTGCCGCACGGACGTGTTGTGTCCCAGATACGAGACATCCGGTCCCACCTCCTTGTCGCGATCAGATGTTAGTGACTAACATTGGAGCCGTGGGACGAGCCGAGCACACCCGGGCAGCGCTGCAGTCCGCCGCGCTCGACCTCTGCGAGCGCCAGGGGTATGACGCCACGACCGTCGAGCAGATCGCCGCCACCGCCGGGGTGACACAGATGACCTTCTTCCGCCACTTCCCCACGAAGGCCGCGGTGCTGATGGAGGACCCCTACGACCCCTTCATCGGTGAGCTCGTCGCCGCCCAGCCGGCAGACCTGCCGGCCCTCGACCGCGCCTGCGGTGGGGTGGCCGCCGCCTGGGCCCTGCTGCCGGCCCCCGACCGCGACGACACCTGGCGGCGGGTCCGCCTGGTCGCCGGCAGCACCACCCTGCGCGCCCACATGTGGGAGAACACCGAGCAGACCCAGCACGTGGTCGCCCAGGCGCTGACCCGCGCAGGCGCCTCCGCCTACGAGGCACAGGTGGCGGCCGGGGCCTGCATGGGTGCGCTGATGGCTGCCCTCCTGGAGTGGGGACGGCGTGACGACGTCGGCCTGGACACCCTCGTCACCGGTGCCCTCGCCCAGGTCAGCCCGCGGCTGGGCGCTGCGACCCAGGTGGCTCCGTGACCACCCCGGCCCTCGAGCTCGCGGGGGTCCTCAAGCGCTACGCCGACCTCACCGCCCTGGCCGGGGTCGACCTGAGGGTGCAGCCGGGCGAGGTCCACGCGCTCGTGGGTCTCAACGGCGCGGGCAAGTCGACGCTCATGCGGGTGCTGCTCGGGATGACCCGGCCGAGCGCGGGCGTGGCACGGGTGCGCGGCACCGCCGTCCCCGCGATGCGCCCGGAGGGCTGGCGCGGCGTCGGGCACCTGGTCGAGAGCCCGCTGGCCTACCCCGAGCTCAGCGTCGCCGACAACCTGCGCATCGCCGGCCTGCTCGCGGGCCTCGACCGACCCGCGGCCCGGGCCGCCGCAGCACGCGTCGCCGAGGAGCTCGCGCTCACCCCGTGGTGGCGTCGGCGGGCACGCACCCTGTCGCTGGGCAACCGGCAGCGGCTCGGGCTCGGCGGCGCGCTGCTGGCCGACCCGGACGTGCTGGTGCTGGACGAGCCGACCAACGGGCTCGACCCGGCGGGGGTGGTGCTGGTGCGCCGCGCCGTCCTGGCCCGCGCGGCGCAGGGGGCGTCGGTGCTGGTCTCCAGCCACCACCTCGACGAGGTCGCCCGCATCGCCACCCGCATCAGCCTCATCAACGGAGGCCGCATCATCGGCAGCCTGGACCCCGGCGGCACCGACATCGAGCGCCGCTTCTTCGAGCAGGTGTATGCCGACGTGGAGGCCGCGCGATGAGCGCCACCAGGACCGCGCTGGGCATCGAGTGGACGAAGGTGCGCCACTCGCCGGTCGGTCTCGTCACCACGCTGCTGCTGTGCCTCGGCACGGTCGCGGTGACCGGTGCCTCGATGGCCAGCGTCGGCGCCGGAGGCATCCTGGCCGCCAAGTCGGAGGTCTTCGTGGGCGACGGCGGATGGGCCGGGCTCCTCGGTCTGGCCGGCCAGGTCGTGGCGGCCGGCGGGCTGCTCGGCTTCGGCGTGATGGCCGGGTGGCTGCACGGGCGGGAGTTCGCCGACGGCACCGTGTCGGCGCTCTTCGCGCGGCCGGTGTCCCTGCGCGCGGTGGCCCGGGCCAAGCTCATCCTCTACCTGCTGTGGGCAGCGGCCGTCGCGGTCGCGCTCACCCTCGGCGTGCTCGCCCTGGGCGTCGGGCTGGCCCTCGCCGGCGACGAGGGGTTCGGCGCCGGGGGTGTCGCGCGGCCGGCGCTCACCCTCGTCGGCGTCACCGTGCTCACCGCGTGGCTGGCGCTCCCCTGCGCCTGGGTCGCCACCCGCAGCCGCGGCTACCTCGCTGCGGTCGGGGCCGCCGTCGGCCTCGTCGTGCTGGCACAGCTGTCGGTGCTGCTCGGGGCCGAGGGCTGGTTCCCGTTCGCCGCACCCGGGTGGTGGGTGTCGCAGGCAGGCGCCGTCGGCCCGGCGATGGTCCTGCAGCTGCTGCTGGTCGTGCCGGTGGCCGGCGCCGCGGCCGCCCTCACCCTGCGGGCCTGGGACCGGCTGTCGCTCTGACCGGCCTGCGCGACGGCATACTGTGCGGGTGCGATGCCACGCCGCGCCCCCGACCTCTGCGAACGTGCTGCCGTGACACACCTGCACCGGTGCCGGACATGTGCCTGACATGACGACGACCGGGCCGGAGCCGGCTCGCTCCCGGGCGGAGCGCTTCCGCGGCTGGTACGACAGCACCTACGACGACGTGCTGCGCTTCGTGCACCGCCGGTGCCACCCCTCGCACGCGGAGGACGTCGTCGCCGACGCCTTCCTCGTGGCGTGGCGGCGGTATGCCGAGGTGCCGGCCGACCACGGCGAGTCCCGCGCGTGGCTCTTCGGCATCGCCCGCGGGTGCCTGGCCAACGCCCGCCGCGGGGACCAGCGTCGCGAGGCCCTCCGGGTGCGCATCGCCGACGCGCGGCCGCCCGGCGTCACGCTCGACGCCGAGGACGTGGCTCACCGGGTCGACCTCGCGGCCGCCTGGCGGCGGCTGCGACCCGTCGACCAGGAGGCGCTCGCGCTCACCGCCTGGGACGGGCTCACCGGCCCCCAGGCCGCGGCGGTGCTGGGGGTCACTCCCACGGCATACCGCCTGCGTCTGTCGCGCGCACGCCGCGCCCTGCGTCGTCATCTCGACGCCACCCCCGCGACCGCTGACCGCGTCGCCATCACCCGTCCGGCCACAGGAGCCACCTCATGACCCGCCTCGACGACCGCGACCTCGACGAGCTGCTGCGCACGATGGACCCCGCCGATGGCACCCGTGGCCACCAGGAGCGCACCACCGCCGACCTCGGCCGGATCCTCGCCGCGCCCGCCGGGACGCCGCCCCCGGCCCCGGTGCCACGGCCCCGCCGACGCCGACGGGCCTGGCTCCTGCCGGTCGCCGCCGGCCTGGCCGGGCTGCTCGTCGTCGGCCCGGACCTGGGCAGCAGCGACACGGCGTACGCATCGTGGAGGTCCGCTCCGACGGGTGTGCCGCACGACGACCAGGAGGCTGCGCACCGGGAGTGTGTCGACTTCCTCGACAGCGCCGGCGCTCCCCAGGAAGACGAGCTCGGCCTGCCCACGACCAACGAGATCGCGGCAGCGGAGCTGGTGCTGGCCGAGCGCCGCGGGCGGTGGACCTTCACCGTCGTCGCCGTCGGCGACCGGGCCGTCGGAGAGTGTCTGCTGCACGACGCACAGGGTGTGTCCCGGCTCCTCGGCTCCTACGACAACGGCACCGGCAGCCTCGCCGTGGTCGACGACCTGCCTGCGCTTGCCCGGGACAGGGTCGACAGCTACGGCTGGAGCACGGGGTCGGGCCCGGCAGGCAGCCACTCCTCGATCACCGGCCGAGCAGGAGCCGACGTCACCGCCGTCACCGTCCACGTCCCCGACGGCCATGACGTCACGGCGACGCTGTCCGGCGACTACTGGGCCGCCTGGTGGCCGACCGAGATCGACCCCGAGGTCGGCATGGACCCCCTGTCGCTGAGCGCCAGCGTCGAGCTGGCCGACGGCTCGGTGCGCCGCCTCACCTACGAGCAGATGCTGCCTTTCCTGCCGGACGGGTAAGGGGCCTGCCGACCACGGGGAGGCGTGGGCTCCGTCCCCAGCCTGCTCAGCCGGTCGGGACGGACGCCTGCGCCTCGCGGCCGTGCCCCACCAGCACCCGGAAGCGCTCCAGCACCACCTGCATCTGCTCGTCGACGTGCCCGGCGGGAGCGGCGGCGGCCAGCATGCCCAGGTGCCGCTGACGCCACTGCTCCACGGACAGGTCGCCCTCGCCCTCCGCACGGGCGTGCTCGGCGTCGACGTCGGCGAAGCGCACCACCCGCACGTCGGTGATGCGGATCAGGACCCGGGGCCGCTCCTGGCCGTCCAGCACGATGGCCAGGTCACCGGGCTCGGGCAGGTCTGCACCGTCGGCGTCGTACTCCGAGCGCACGCTGGTCATCGCGGTCTTGGTGCCGGCCAGCACGAGCTCGACCATGCGGTCGGCCTCGACCGGGTCGGCGCCGAACGACCAGGCCGGCGGCTGCAGGGTCTCCTCGACGATCCGCCCCAGGTAGGCCCCGGCCGGGTTGAGGGAGGCCCGCACCCGGGCGTCCTCCCAGAAGGCATCCACCTCGCGCTGGTCCATCCTGCGACCCTAGCCGGGGACGGCGTCGCCACGACGGCGGGGACCACGACGACGAGGGATGACGACGGGGATACTGAGGGGGTGACGACGCAGCAGGGCACGGGGCCGGCGCGGTGACGGCAGCACCCGCCGCCGACCACGCCCTGGCCCTGCTGGTGCTGATGTCACGGCACGCCGGCCCGCTGCCCGCCGCGACCATCGCCCGCGAGCTCGGCATCCCCCGGTCCACGACCTACCGGCTGCTGGGGGTGCTGGAAGAGCGGGGCTTCGTGGTGCACCTGCCGGAGGAGCGGCGCTACGGCCTCGGTGTCGCGGCCTTCGAGCTCGGCTCGGCCTACTCCCGCCAGGGCGCGCTGCAGCGCATCGCCCGGCCGCTGCTCACCCGCCTGGCCGACCGCACCGGCCACAACGCCCACCTCGTGGTGCTGCACGGGCGCGACGTCGTCTACGTCATCGAGGAGCGGGTGTCCGGCCGGCCCTCTCTGGTCAGCGACGTCGGTGTGCGCCTGCCCGCCTCGCTCACGGCCAGCGGCCTGGCCATCCTGGCGGCGCTGCCGCCGGCACAGGTCCGGGCGCTCTTCCCCTCGACCGACGCGTTCGTGCAGCGGCACGGCACCGGCCCCACGTCGCTGAGCACCCTGCGCCCGCTGCTGACCCAGACGCGCACCCGGGGGCACGCGCTGGAGGTCGGCTACGTCACCCCCGGCCTGGCGTCGGTGGCCGCCGCGGTGCTCGACCACACCGACCACCCGGTGGCCGGGGTGGCCGCGACCTTCCCGATCACCGACGACCCGGAGCCCCCGGCCGACCTGGTCGCCGCCGTGCAGGGCTGCGCCGCCGAGGTGTCGCGGCGACTCGGCCGCCGTCCGCCGCGCTGAGCCCCGTCCGCAGCACCGCGCCTCGCTGCGCTGCGCATGCCGCGCCAGGCTGCGTATGCCGGCTCAGGCTGCGTATGCCGGGTCAGCAGGCGGCGTCGAGACGTGCGACCTGCTCCGGGGACAGGTCGATGCGGGCCGCGGCGAGCGCCTCGTCGAGCTGCTCCACCGAGCTCGCACCGACGATCGGACGCACCTGCGGGCCGCGGTGCAGCATCCAGGCCAGCACGACCTGGCCACGGCGGGCCCCGACCTCGCGGGCCACGGCGTCGAGCACCTCCAGCCGGCGGGTCGTGCCGGGATGGTCGTAGGCCTCCGGCAGCGGCCGGTCGGACCGGTCGTAGGCGCCCAGCAGCAACGGGCTGTAGACCCACAGCTCCATCTCCGGGTGCTCGGCCAGGTAGTCCCACGTCTCGTCCACGACGAAGCCGAAACGATGGTCCTTGCCGGGCACGGCGACCCCGGGCCGGGGCCGCAGGTAGGAGGTGGACAGCTGCAGCGCGGTGAACGGCTCGGTGCCTAACGCGTGCGCCAGCGCACGGGCCCGCTCGACCCGCCAGGTCGGGTGGTTGCTGATGCCGAGCGACCCGACGACACCCTCGTCGACGAGTCCGCCGAGGGTGGTGACCACCTCGGCGAGGTCCACGGACCGGTCCTCACCGTGCACCCAGTAGACGTCCATGCTGTCGACGCCCAGCCGCTCGAGGCTGCGGGCGCAGGAGCGCTCGACGACCCTGGCCCCCAGACCCTGCGGCGGGCTGTCCGGGGCGCCCGGCTCCCGAGGCTCCATGCCCACCTTGGAGGCGATCTCCAGGTCGGTGCGCAGGCCCGGGTGGTCGGCGAGCCAGGCGCCGACGACCGCCTCGCTCTGGCCCCCGGCGCCGGACTCGGAGGTCCAGAAGCTGTAGCAGTCCGCGGTGTCCAGGGTGCGCCCCCCTCCCTCGACGAAGCGGTCGAGCAGGACCCGTGAGGTGGCCTCGTCGGTCCTGGTGCCGAAGTACATCGTGCCCAGCACCAGACGGTTCGTGAGATCGCGCATGCCGTCACACTAGGTGCGCCACGACACCCTGGCGCGGTGGAGCCTCCCGGCCCATACTCGACGCTGTGGAACCGCACGCTCGCATCAGGGCACCGCGCAACCCGCACACGCCACCGGAGGAGGGGCGCCCCCGGCCCGCCGCAGGGACAGGGCGTGGCACGCGGGCCGTGCGCACCCGGGTCCTGGTGGTCGCCGGGGCCGGTGCCGGCGCCGCCGTGCTCCTGGCGACCCTCGGTCTGCTCCCGGGGACGGCCGCCCTGGCCGGCACGGTCTGGCTGGTGCTCTGCGCGCTGGGGCTGCCCCTCGCCCACCGCGGTGGCCCGAGGCCTCCCACCGCCCCGCGCCGGGAGCGCACCCGGGCCTACCGGCGTGCGGCCGCCGGTGCCCCACCGATGCCGGTGCGATGGCTGCGCGAGGTCACCGCGCCCCGCCGCCCCGTCCTGGCACGCACCACCCCGTGCGGGTGATGCGTCCGGGCGCCCCGGGCGGTGGAATGCCCAGGACAGCACATCCACACACGACCCGCAGCCCGGCACCTGCCCCGGGACGCGGCGACAGGGGACGAGATGACCAGGTGGTGGCCGCTGGTCGCGCTGGCGACCGCGCAGTTCGTCATGGTGCTCGACCAGTCGGTGATGAACGTCTCGATCAGCGCGCTCGTCGAGGACTTCGACACCTCGGTCACCACCGTCCAGGGGGTCATCACCCTCTACAGCCTCACCATGGCGATGTTCATGATGACCGGCGGCAAGATCGGCGACATCATCGGCCGCCGGCGTGCCTTCGTCGTCGGGCTGGTGGTCTACGGCCTCGGGTCGGCGCTCACCGCCGCGGCACCGACGGTCCTGGTGCTCGCCCTGGCCTGGTCGGTCATGGAGGGCCTCGGCGCCGCCCTGGTGATGCCCGCCCTGGCCGCGCTCATCGCCGGCAACTACCAGGGCAAGGACCGCGGTGTCGCGTATGCGGTGATCGGCGGGGTGGCCGGGGCGGGCATCGCCATAGGCCCGATCCTGGGCGGCTGGGCCACGACCGTGCTGTCCTGGCGGGTCGTCTTCGTCGGCGAGGTGGTGCTCGTGCTGGTGATCCTGGCGATGACCCGGCTCGTCGGCGACACCGCCCGCCCCGGCACGGCCCCACGGCTGGACGTCGTGGGCAGCGTGCTGTCGGCGGCCGCGCTCGGTGTGGTCGTCCTCGCCGTGCTGCAGTCCAGCACCTGGGGCTGGGTGCTGCCCAAGGACTCCCCCGTCGAGCCGCTCGGCTTCTCGCTCACCATCTACCTGCTCGCCCTCGGCGGCCTGCTGGTCTGGGCCTTCGTGGCCTGGCAGCGACACCGGGAGGCCGCCGGCCGTGACCCGCTGGTGCACCTGCACCTGCTGCGGATCGCACCCCTGCGCGGCGGCCTGCTGGGCCTGGTGAGCCAGAACCTGGTCCTCATGGGCGTGTTCTTCACCGTGCCGCTCTACCTCCAGCTCGTCCTGGGCTACAACGCCCTGGAGACCGGCCTGAGGATGCTGCCGGTCTCGGTGGCCATGTTCGTCGCCTCGGCCGTCGGCGCCCGGCTCGCCACCCGCCTCGCGGTCCGCACCCTGGTGCGCAGCGGGCTGTGGGTCACCCTGGCCTCGGTGCTGCTCCTGCTCGCCACCGTGCGCCCACAGATGGCGGACCTGGCCTTCGCGGTGTCGATGGGCGGTCTCGGGGTCGGCATGGGGCTGCTGGCCTCGCAGCTCGGCAAGGTCGTGCAGGCCTCGGTCGACGCCTCGGGCCGCAGCGAGGCCGGTGGTCTGCAGTTCACCGGCCAGCAGCTCGGCTCATCCCTGGGCGTCGCGCTCATCGGCGCCGTCGTGCTGGGCGGGCTGACCAGCGCCTTCGTGGCCAACGTCGAGGACAGCCCGGCGGTCAGCCGGCAGGTCACCGAGCAGCTCACCGATGCGGTGGGGCCGGGCATCGACTTCGTGCCCTCGACGCGGGTCGAGACCATCGCCACGCAGAGCGGTCTCGACCCGGCCACGGTGTCGGCGCTCGTGGACGCCTACGAGGAGGCCCAGCTGCAGGCGCTCAAGGCGGGGCTGCTCGGGGCGGCCCTGCTGGCCCTGCTGTCGATCCCGTTCACCCGGGACCTGCCGAGCCGGGTCCCCGAGCCCGTCACCGGAGCGGCCCCCGTGGGGTGAGTAGGCTCTCCGCATGTCTGGACTCTTCGAGGACTACCCGCTGGCCCCCGACAAGCACGACGAGATGTTCGCCTGGGCAGCGGACCCCGAGGAGGCTGTGCGCCCGGCATACCAGCACCTGGCGACGGCCGTGGAGGAGGTCGGCTCCGAGGACCTGCAGTCGCGCTCGGACTACCTCTCCACCAACTACCGCGACCAGGGCGTGACCTTCGACATCGGCGGCGAGGAGCGTCCCTTCCCGCTCGACATCATGCCCCGCATCATCGACGCGGAGTCCTGGGCCCACGTCGAGGCCGGGGTCTCCCAGCGGGTGCAGGCCCTCGAGCGCCTGCTCGACGACATCTACGGCGCCGGTGAGATCTTCGCCGACAACGTCCTGCCGCGGCACGTCGTCACCTCCTCCAGCCACTACCACCGCGCGGCCTTCGGCATGACCCCGCTCAACGGGGTGCGCATCCACGTCTCCGGCATCGACCTCATCCGGGACGGCGACGGCGACTTCCGGGTGCTCGAGGACAACGTGCGCATCCCCTCCGGCGTGTCCTACGTGCTGACCAACCGCCGCGCCCTGAGCCAGACCCTGCCCGAGGTGGTCAGCACCCACCGCATCCGCCCGGTGGCGGCATACCCCCAGCGTCTCCTCGCCGCCCTGCGTGCGGCGGCGCCCAGCGGGGTCTCCGACCCGACCGTCGTCGTGCTCACCCCGGGCCCCTACAACTCCGCCTACTTCGAGCACTCGCTGCTGGCCCGGATGATGGGCTGCCAGCTCGTGGAGGGCCGCGACCTGGTGGCCCAGGCCGGCCGGGTGATGATCCGCACCACGCACGGCCTGCACCCGGTGCACGTGATCTACCGACGGGTCGACGACGACTTCCTCGACCCCGTGCACTTCCGCTCCGACTCCGCGCTCGGCTGCCCCGGCCTGCTCAACGCCGCCCGGGCCGGCCACGTCACCATCGCCAACGCCGTCGGCAACGGCGTGGCCGACGACAAGCTCATGTACACCTACCTGCCCGAGGTCATCCGCTACTACCTCGGCGAGGAGCCGATCCTGCCCAACGTCGACACCTGGCGGCTGGAGGACCCCGCGCACCGCGAGGAGGTCATGGACCGGCTGCACGAGCTGGTGGTCAAGCCGGTCGACGGCGCGGGGGGCAAGGGCATCGTCATCGGGCCGCAGGCGAGCCCGGCGGAGCTCGAGGAGCTGCGCCGCACCGTGCAGCGCTCGCCCCGCGGCTGGATCGCGCAGCCGGTCGTGCAGCTCTCCACCGTGCCGACGATGATCGGCGACACCATGCAGCCGCGGCACGTGGACCTGCGCCCCTTCGCGATCAACGACGGCAGCAAGGTGTGGGTGCTGCCCGGCGGCCTCACCCGGGTCGCGCTGGGCGAGGGCGAGCTCATCGTCAACTCCAGCCGTGGCGGCGGGTCGAAGGACACCTGGGTGCTCGCCGGCGACGGGCGCCGACGCCGGGTCGCGGCCCGGCCCCGGCCGGTGGAGCAGCTCAGCGAGCCGCAGGTGCGGCTGCAGGAGTCGCAGGTGACCACCGCGCAGGCCGAGCAGGAGCAACAACAACAGCAGCACCAGGGTCAGGAGGTGGCGCCGTGCTGAGCCGCATCGCCGAGTCGCTGTTCTGGATCGGCCGCTACCTGGAGCGCGCGGAGGACACCTCCCGGCTGCTCGACGTGCACCTGCAGCTGCTGCTGGAGGACCCGGTCGTCGACGAGGAGGCGGCGTCCAAAGCGCTGCTCACCGTCATGGGCGTCGAGCCCGAGGGCCAGACCGACCAGGCCTCGGTGATGCGCCTGCTCGGGTGGGACCAGGACTCGCACGCCTCGATGGTCTCGGCCTTCTGGGGCGCCCGGGAGAGCGCCCGCCGCTCCCGCGAGATCGTCTCCACCGAGATGTGGGAGACCATCAACACCACCTGGAACATCATCCAGCGCGGCCACATCCAGCGGGCCCGGCCCGCGCAGGCCTGCCAGACCATCCGCGAGCGGTGCGCCGTCATCTCCGGCATCGCCGACTCGACGATGAGCCACGACCAGGGCTGGCAGTTCCTCGTGCTGGGGCGCAGCCTGGAGCGCATCGACATGACGGCGCGGATGATCGAGGCCGCGGCCTACACCGCCGACTCCCCGCAGGCCTGGCTCACCACCCTGCGGGCCTGCGGTGCGCACCACGCGTTCGTGCGCACCTACCGGGGGGCCGACTCCGAGCGGGACGCCGCGGAGTTCCTGCTGCTGGACCGGCTCTTCCCCCGCTCGCTGCTCTTCTCCCTCAACCGCGCCGAGTCCGCGCTCATCAACCTCGACGTGGGTGAGCGCCGCGCCGGGTTCACCGGCGACGCGATGCGCCTCATCGGTCGCGCCCGAGCCGAACTGGAGTACCAACCCTTGACCGAGATCCTCAGCGACCTGCCCGGCCGGATGACCGCGCTGCAGCGCACCTGCATCGAGGCCAACGACGCCGTGGCCCAGCGCTACTTCGAGGGCGCCAACCCGGTGACCTGGCACGCGGGGGTGCGCTGACCATGATGCTGCGCATCGTCCACAAGACCGGCTACACCTACGCCGGCGCGGCCAGCGCCTCCTACAACGAGGCCCGGATGACCCCGCGCTCCACGCTGCACCAGCAGGTGCTGCATACCCGGGTCGAGATCAGCCCGTCGGCGTGGACGCACACCTACAACGACTACTGGGGCACCGCGGTGACCGCCTTCGAGGTGCACGAGCGCCACGAGGAGCTCATCGTCACATCCTCGGCCACCGTCGACGTGCAGCGCCCCGCCATCGAGGGCGAGCACCTGACCTGGGAGCAGATGCACGACCTCGCACTCCAGGCCGAGCACAGTGAGTACCTTCAGATCAGCGACCAGGTGCGGCCCCCGGACGACCTGCTGGCGCGCGTGCGCGACATCGCGGCCGAGTCCCCGACACCGGGCGACTGCGCGCGCAGCGTCATCGAGCTGGTGCACGCCGAGATGAGCTACGTCAGCGGTGCCACCGGGGTGCACACCCGGGCCGGGGAGGCCTGGGAGCAGCGCCAGGGCGTCTGCCAGGACATGGCCAACCTCACCATCGGCTGCCTGCGCTCGGTGCGCATCCCCACCTGCTACGTCTCCGGCTACCTCATGCCGCCCCGCGAGCCGGAGGTCGGGGTGCCCTACACCGGTGAGTCGCACGCCTGGGTCCGCTGGTGGGACGGGGTGTGGGTGGGCGCCGACCCGACCAACAACATCCAGCCGGGTGACCGGCACGTCGAGGTGGCCCAGGGCCGGCAGTACGGCGACGTCCCGCCGCTGCGGGGCATCTTCACCGGCTCGGGGACCTCGCAGATGTTCGTCGAGGTGGAGCTGACCCGGCTCAACTGAGACGGGTCAGGCCACCGGCACCAGCCCGGTGTGGTCGTCGGCAGGCAGGTCGCCGGCGGTCGTGGCGGTCACCGACAGCTCCCCGAACTGCATGGTGCCGCTGTGCGTGGTCATGAAGGCGGTGTCCGCCGCGTCGGCGCCCGTGCCGATGCGCACGAGGGAGTGCCGGGGGGCGAGCCGCGTCGGGTCCACCACGTGCCAGGCACCGTCGACGTGCACCTCGACGACCGCGTGGAAGTCCATCGGGTCCAGCCCCGGGGCGAAGGCGCTCATCATCCGGGCCGGCACGCCGCGGGCGCGCAGCAGCGCGATCGTCAGGTGTGCGAAGTCGCGGCAGACGCCGGTCCGCGCCAGGTAGGTGTCGGACGCCCCGTCGGTGACCCGGGACGAGCCGAGCACGTAGGCGGTCTGCTCGGCGACGTGGTCGGCGACGGCGGTGACCAGGTCTGCCCCCTCGCGGTCCCCGAAGAGGGCACGGGCCGTGCTCTCCAGCCGGTCCACGTCGGCATACCTGCTGGGCCGCAGGTAGCGGATGTTGTCGTATGCCGTGAGCTCGCCGGCCGCGCCGCCGTCGGCGACCGTCGCCGCGTAGTCCACCAGCAGCTCCCCGGGCGGCACGTGCGGCAGCAGGTGCAGCCGCGCCCCCTCGGGCCCCGCCACCTCCTGCACGTCGACGTCGGCCCCGTCGACGGTGACCGCGAGCCGTTCCTGCAGCCGCTGCGCCGCGTCCGCGACCACCACGCTGAGGGCGATCTCGCAGGGGGAGGTGACGGTCGAGGTGACCCGGGCGGTGACGGTGCGCTGCATACGCCTCATCGTGTCATCCGTCGCAGACATCCCCTGCACTGCGGGGTGCCGAGCACTACCGTATGCCGGAACCGACTGGAGGGAGCTCAGGATGAACGTCCTGTGGGGCCTGGGCGGCATGGCGGTGCTGCTGGCGCTGGCCGTGCTGTTGTCCACCGACCGACGTGCGATCCGACTGCGGACCGTGGGGGCAGCACTCGCCCTGCAGGTCTCGTTCGGGGTGATCGTGCTCTACTGGCCGACCGGCCAGGAGGCGCTGCGCCTGGCCTCCGAGGGAGTGCAGGCGGTGATCAACTCCTCCAACGAGGGCATCGCCTTCCTCTTCGGCCAGGTCATCCCCGACGAGGGGCTGATCTTCGCCTTCCAGGTGCTGCCGGTCATCATCTTCTTCGCCTCGCTGACCGCCGTGCTCTACCACTGGGGCATCCTGCAGCGGGTGGTCTCGGTGCTGGGCGGCGGCATCCAGCGGGTCGTCGGCACCGGCCGCGCGGAGTCCGTCAACGCCGCGGCCAACATCTTCGTCGGCCAGACCGAGGCACCGCTGGTCATCCGCCCCTACATCAACAAGCTGACCCGCTCCGGGCTGTTCGCGGTGATGGTCGGGGGCCTGTCCACGGTGGCCGGGTCGGTGCTGGTCGGCTACTCCCTGCTGGGTGCTCCGCTGGAGTACCTCATCGCCGCGGCCTTCATGGCTGCCCCGGGTGCCCTGCTCATGGCCAAGATCGTGCTGCCGGAGACCGACCCGGACCACATGGACGAGGGGACGGTGCCCGCCACGGCAAGCGCCTCGGCCACCCCGTCCTCGACGTCCTCGGCCACGACGGCCTCCTCCACCGGGTCATCCGAGGCCTCCTCGGGTGCCACCGCCGCCTCCGCGGCGCCGTCGTCCACGTCCGAGGTGCAGGGGCGCCCGGCCGAGGAGCGCCCGGACGACGGGCACACGGACGAGGCCGCCGAGACCGACGACGACGCCCCGGACGAGGGCCTGCACTACCGCAACGTCATCGACGCCGCGGCCTCCGGAGCCTCGGACGGCCTGCGGCTCGCGCTGAACATCGGCGCCATGCTGCTGGCGTTCATCTCGCTGATCGCCCTGGTCAACCTGATCATCGGTGTGGTCGGTGGCTGGTTCGGCTACGGCGAGCTCACCTTCGAGGCCATCCTGGGCTGGGTGTTCGCACCCCTGATGTTCGCCATCGGGGTGCCGTGGTCGGAGGCCACCGGCGCGACCGGGGCCGGCAGCTTCGTCGGCCAGAAGATCGTGGTCAACGAGTTCGTGGCGTTCTCCAACTTCGCCCCCATGATCGAGGAGTTCAGCCCGAGGACGGCGGCCATCATCACCTTCGCGCTCACCGGCTTCGCCAACCTGGGGTCGCTGGGCATCCTGCTCGGCGGGCTGGGCGGCATCGCGCCGGGCCGCCGGCGTGAGATCGCGGAGCTGGGCATCCGCGCCGTGCTCGCCGCGACGCTGGCCAACCTCATGAGCGCGGCGATCGCCGGCATCCTCATCGGTTAGGTCCTTCGTCAGGCGCCTGCGCGGGAGCGTGACGGGCTCAGCTGTGCACCCGGACGGGCACAACGCCCCCGACCGGCCGCATCGTGCGGGTCCGGGGCCGCGTCGTGCCTGTCCGGCTGCACGCACCGCTGACCCCTGCGGGCGCCGGAGGCCGCGCTGCGGCATACGGACAGCCCTCGTAGGGTCGCACCATGCGTGCGATCACCATCAGGACCCCGGGAGGCCCCGACTCGCTTCGGCTGGAGGACGTGCCCGCACCTCAGGCCGGTCCCGGCCAGGTGCTGGTCGACGTCGTGGCCGCCGGGGTCAACCGTGCCGACGTGCTGCAGCGCCAGGGGCACTACCCGCCGCCGCCGGGTGCCAGCGAGCTGCCCGGCCTGGAGGTCAGCGGCCGCATCGCCGCCCTCGGTGAGGGGGTCGGGGGATGGGCCGTCGGCGACGAGGTGTGCGCGCTGCTCGACGGCGGGGGGTATGCGGAGCAGGTCGCCGTGCCGGTCGGGCAGCTGCTCCCGGTGCCCGACGGCGTGGACCTCGCCGACGCCGCGGCCCTGCCCGAGGTGGCGTGCACGGTGTGGAGCAACCTCGTCTCCGAGGCCGGGCTGACCGAGGGCGAGACCGTGCTGGTGCACGGCGGCTCGAGCGGCATCGGCACCATGGCCACGCAGGTGGCGCGGGCCCTGGGGGCCCGCGTGGCGGTCACGGCGGGCAGCCGGGCCAAGCTCGAGGCGTGCCGTGACCTCGGGGCCGAGATCCTCGTGAACTACCGCGAGGAGGACTTCGTGGAGCAGGTGCGCGAGGCCACCGACGGCCGCGGGGCCGACGTCGTGCTGGACGTCGTGGGGGCGAAGTACCTCGACCGCAACGTGCAGGTGCTGGCCACCGGTGGCCGGCTGGTCGTGATCGGCCTGCAGGGCGGGGCCACGGGCGAGCTGAACCTCGGCCGCCTCCTCACCCGGCGGGGCAGGGTCGTCGCCACGTCGCTGCGCGCCCGCCCACCGGAGGAGAAGGCCGCGGTCGTCGCCGCGGTCCGCGAGCACCTGTGGCCCCTCGTCGCCGACGGACAGGTGCGGCCGGTGGTCCACGCCCGCTACCCCCTGGCCGAGGCGGCGGCAGCCCACACCGCGCTGGAGGAGAGCGCCCACATCGGCAAGATCGTGCTGGACGTCTCGTGAGCCATAGGCGGCTTCGCCGTGCCGCTCACCGGGCCCCCGGTGTCGCGGGCGGCGTTGATGGGCATGATGGGGGTATGACGGACCAGCCGGAGCAGCACACGTCGACCCCGGACAAGGACCAGCAGCACGTGGTGGTGGTGACCGACACCGGGATGGGGGTCGCGGCGCCACCCGAGCGCGGCCGGCGGCCGAGCAGCCCCGCCGACCACGTGGAGCAGCCGGCCAAGGTCATGCGGCTGGGCTCCATGATCAAGCAGCTCCTGGAGGAGGTGCGCAACGCACCGCTGGACGAGGCGGGGCGCCAGCGGCTGGCGGAGATCCACCGCCGGTCGATCGCCGAGCTCAAGGAGGGCCTGTCCGACGACCTGTCCGCCGAGCTCGACCGGATCACCCTGCCCTTCGGGGAGGACACCCCGACCGAGGCGGAGCTACGGGTCGCGCAGGCGCAGATGGTGGGCTGGCTGGAAGGGCTGTTCCACGGCATCCAGACCGCGATCGTGGCCCAGCAGATGGCGGCCCAGGCACAGCTGCAGCAGATGCGCCGCGCGCTGCCCCATGGGCAGGCAGGCCCGCACACCATGCCCGGCACCGGCGAGGACGGTGACGGGCACCCCACCGGTCAGTACCTCTGACCCACCGGCAGTCGCCCGTCGGAGGCCCCCCGAGCCGGCGCGGCTCCGCACCGTCCTGCCCCCCCGGTCGTGGCCCCCCCCGGTCGTGGCCCCCCCCGGTCGTGGCCCCCCCGGTCGTGGCCCGGCCGGGTCTCAGTGGCGCAGGCGCCCGGGCCGCGGTGGTGCCGTGCTCCCGTGCAGCAGCTCGACGATCTGCTGCGTCTCCTGGTCGGTGTCGCTGAGCTCGGCCAGGTCGCACCACTGCGAGCGACGCGCCTCCGAGGACAGCCGCACCTCGGGGCGCTCGTCGAGCACGACGCGGAAGACGACGTCGACACTCTGGGTGCGCGGGTGGACCCCGGTGGCCACCGGGTCGCCCGCCTCGATGTCGAGCCCGACCTCCTCGCGCACCTCACGCTCCACCGCCTGCGCCGGGGTCTCACCGTGGTCGACGAGCCCGCCGGGCAGCGTCCAGCCCTGCCGGTGGGGCTGGCTGAGCACGAGCACCGCACCGTCGTGCTCGAGCACGCAGACCGCTCCCACGGTGTAGTTGGGCGTGCCGGCACGCACCAGCAGCCGCTTGACCGGGCCCGGCGTGGCACGGAACACCAGCAGGGCGGCGGTGCCGGCCTTGCGGCGGAGGGTGGACAGGTCAGCCACGGATGTCATCCCACCAGGTGCGCAGCTGGGTCGCCAGCCAGCGCGGCTCCTCGATCATCGGCAGGTGGCCGCGGCCCCCCGCCGGCCGGAAGCGCCAGCCCGGGTTGAGCCGGGCCGCACGCCGGGCCGAGGCGAAGGGCACCAGCCGGTCGTGGGTGCCGTGCACGAGCAGGACCGGGACGGGGATGGCGGCGTAGACCGCGTCGGCGTCGTCGCGCCGGGCCAGGAGGCCGAAGACCGACCGTGCGGCGTCGCTGTAGTAGCGGTCGAGCTCGGGGTGCTCCAGACGCACCTGTGCCAGGTCGACGTGCCGTTCGATGACCTCGGGGGCGATGGCCCGGGGCTCGGTCGTGCACAGCCGCAGCGTGTCGAGCACCGACTGCTCCGGGGTGCGCAGCCGGCGCCGGGCGCCGGAGAACGCCGCGCCCACCGCGGGCACCGCGTAGACGCCCGCAGCGGCCAGGGCCCCCGGCCCGGGCACCGGCCGGGGCGGAGGAAGGGCAGGGTCGAGCAGCACCACCCCGGCCAGACCCTCGGGTGCCGTCACGGCGTAGCGGGCGGTGATCAGGCCGCCCATGGAGTTGCCCACGAGCAACAGGGGCAGGTCGCCCGCGCGCACGTGCTCGACGAAGGCCGCGAGCAGCTCGGTGTTCTCCAGCACACCCCCGCGCCGGTCCCCGGGCTCGGTGCGGCCGAAGCCGACGAGGTCGAGCGCCACACAGCGCAACCGGTCGGTCAGGTGGCCGACCAGCGACTCCCAGTTGACGGTGGCGCCGCCGAGCCCGTGCACCATCACGCACAGCGCCTCGGGCTCGGCCGGACCACCGAAGTCGGCCCAGTGCACGCGGGCACCCAGCAGGTCGACGACCTGCCCGGCCGACGACAGGTCCGTCATGCCAGGTCCGCGGCGGCAGTCCGCCCGGCGGACCTCCCCGAGAAGAGGCACCCACCCAGGAAGGTGCCCTCCAGCGAGCGGTAGCCGTGCATCCCGCCCCCGCCGAACCCGGCGACCTCCCCGGCGGCATACAGGCCGGGGACCGGCCTGCCGGTGGAGTCGAGGGCCCGCGACCCGAGGTCGGTCTGGATGCCACCGAGGGTCTTGCGCGTGAGCACCCGCAGGCGGGCCGCGACGAGAGGACCGTGGGCGGGGTCGAGGAAGCGGTGCGGGGCCGCCGTGCGGACGAGCCGGTCACCGCGGTAGCGCCGTGCCGCCTGCACCGCGTTGAGCTGGGCGTCCTTGCCGTAGTCGTTGCCGACCTGCAGGTCCCGCGCGCGGACCTCGTGCTCGAGGGCGGCGGCGTCGACGAGGTCCTCGCCGGACAGCGCGTTCATCTGCGCCGCGAGCTCGGGCACCGACGTGCCGGTCACGACGTCGATGCCGGCCTCCACGAAGGCGCGCACCGGCTCCGGCACGTCGGAGCGCGCGCGGGAGAGCACCCCGGAGAGCGAGCGGCCGGTGAGGTCGGGGTTCTGCTCGGACCCCGACAGCGCCCACTCCTTGCCCAGGATCGTGCTCGTCAGCACGAACCAGGAGTGGTCGTGCCCGGTGGCACGCAGGTGGGCCAGCGTCCCCAGGGTGTCGAAGCCCGGGAAGAACGGCGCCGGCAGGCGCTGCCCGGTGGCGTCGAGCCACAGACCGGAGGGGCCGGGCAGGATGCGCACCCCGTGCCCGGGCCACACCGGGTCGTGGTTGCTCAGCCCCTCGGTGTAGTGCCACATGCGGTCGCGGTTGACCAGGCGCGCCCCGGCCTCCTGGGTGACGCTCAGCATCGCGCCGTCGACGTATGCCGGCACGCCCGTGAGCAGGTCGGCCGGCGGGGTGCCCAGCCGCTCGGGCCAGAACTGCCGGATGAGCGCGTTGTTGGCGCCGATGCCACCGCTGGTGACGACCACGGCCTGGGCGTCGATCTCGAAGGCCCCGACCACGCTACGGGTGCTACGGGCGCCCCGGGCGACGCCGTCGGTGGCGAGCACCTCCCCGCGCACACCGGTCACGGCACCGTCCGTGGTGACCAGGTCGGTGACCCGGTGCCGGCCCCGCACGGAGATGCGCCCGGCGGCAGCGGCCGAGCGCACCGCGCGCTCGAAGGGTGCCACCACACCGGGTCCGGTGCCCCAGGTGACGTGGAAGCGCGGCACCGAGTTGCCGTGCCCGGTCGCCGTGCCGTCCCCACGCTCGGCCCAGCCCACCACCGGGAAGAAGGACACGCCCTTGCTGCGCAGCCAGGAGCGCTTCTCTCCTGCGGCCCAGTCGACATACGCCCTGGCCCACTGGCTCCCCCACAGGTCCTGCGGCACGGCTCCCTCCAGCCGGTCGAAGCCCGCCGTGCCGGCCCAGTCGGCCCAGGCCAGCTCGGCGCTGTCCCGGACGCCCATCCGCCGCTGCTCGGGGGTGTCGACCAGGAACAGCCCCCCGAGGGACCACCAGGCCTGACCGCCCAGGTGCTCGCCGGACTCCTGGTCCAGCAGGACCACCGAGCGCCCGGCGGCCGCCAGCTCACCCGCGGCCACCAGCCCGGACAAGCCCGCGCCCACCACGACGACATCTGCATCCACGGTTCTCTCCGCTCCACGATCGTCCAGGTGCCCAACCTACCCGCCGGTTCGGACGTAGGCTCACCTCGATGGCGCACACTCCGGGACAGGACCCGGCGGCCGGGACGAGCACCGCCCGCCGCTGGGCCCGGCTGGCCCGACGCGCCCTCCTCATGGTCCTTCTCGTGGTCGCGGCCGTGCTGGGCGGCATCACCGTGACCCGGCTGTGGCCGGTGACGGCCGAGACGCAGTACTTCACCGCCAACCTGTGGCTGTCCCCGTCGTGGGAGCACGTCTCGACCGTGCACACCCCCACCGTCGTCGGCGACATCGACCTGGTCTTCGACGGGCCGCTGCCTGCCCCGGGCATCGAGGCGCAGGTGCAGGTGCGTGACGAGGTCACCGACCTGCTGGCCCGGGGCAGGCTGTCGGTCGACTCCTTCCAGCCGGAGCCCGAGGAGCTGCGGGCGGCCGTCGACGAGGCCCTGGGCGAGGTCGCCTGGAAGTTCGGCTTCGGCGCGCTGGCCAGCACCGCCCTGCTCAGCGCCCTCTGGGTGCTGGGCCGACGGCACGGCTCCTGGAACCGGGCATGGGTCGCCTCGCTCACCGCGACCGGCCTGGCCGTCGCGCTGCCCGGGGCCGCGGCCTACACCACCTACCACGCAGACAACCTGCTGGAGTTCCGGACGACCAGCCTGCTGGGCCGGGTGCAGGCCAGCGGCAGCCTGCTCACCAGCATCAGCGGCCAGGCCGAGCAGGCAGCGCCCTACGTGCAGAACCTGCTCGCCCTCACCGAGGCGCTGCGCCAGGAGTACGCGCCGGTGGAGCCGCGCGGCACCGAGGCGGCACGCTTCCTGCTGGTCTCGGACATCCACGGCCAGAACTACTACCCGCTGGTGCGCGAGATCGTCCGCTCCCGCGACATCACCGCGGTCATCGACACCGGTGACCTGGTGAACTTCGGGCTCACCCGCGAGGCCGAGGTCGCCGGCCTCTTCGAGGGCATCGAGTCCCTGGGCGTCCCCTACGTCTTCGTGCGCGGCAACCACGACGCGGTCTCCCCCGTCGACGACGCCGTGCTGAGGAGGATGGCCGAGATCCGCAACGTGGTGCTCCTCGAGCCCTCGGCAGGGCAGTACGTGGAGGCGGAGATCGCGGGGGTGCGGATCTCCGGATGGAACGACGTGCGCTACTTCGCCGAGCAGAGCGACGACTTCGCGGCAGCCCAGGCCGAGGCTCTCGAGGCCTACCTCGCCGCAACCTCCGGACGACCGCTGTCCGACATCGTCATCAGCCACCAGCCGTGGGGCACGCAGCGGACCCAGGCCGAGGGGGTCACCGTCGCCGGCCACCTGCACACGCCCACCCTCAACGGACAGCACATCGGCGTGGGGTCGTTCACCGGGGGTGGGCTGTTCAACCAGTTCATCATCCCGGAGGACGTCGAGGAGGAGACCGGGGGCGAGATCGCCGGGCAGCCCTACGCCTTCGACATCCTCACCGTCGGGGAGGACTGCGGCATCGCCTCGCTCACCCGCTACTCCTACCGCAACCTGGTCTCAGGGCGTCCGCAGTACGACGACGTGTCCCTCATCAACGGCACCCGGGTCGACCCGGCACCCCCCGAGGGCCGCACGTGCGGCGGCAGCGGCGACGAGGTCGTGCTCACGCCGATCGCCCCCGTGGAGGAGCCGGTCCCGGTCGAGGACGAGGCGGTCGCCACGCAGGATCCCTGACGCGGACGCCCCGTCAGCCGCGGCCGGTCAGCCGCTGTCGGTCAACCCCGAGCAGCCGCGGCCACCGTGTCCAGGGCCTCGGCGACCGGGGTCCGGCCGTTGTTGAACTCGATGGTCGTGCGGCCCAGGTCGGTGCGGTCCACCACCTGCGCGATGACCTCGGCCACGTCGGCCCTGCTGACCGTGCCGGCCTCCACGCCCTCACCGGCCACCTCGATGCGACCGGTGCCGGGGTCGTCGGTGAGGCCGCTGGGCCCGAGGATCGTCCAGTCCAGCTCGCTGCCGCGCAGCCGCGCGTCGGCGGCGGCCTTGGCCTCGGCATAGGCGTAGAAGGCGTGGTCCTGCGGCACACCGTGGTCGGGGCCGGCCCCGAAGTAGGACACCATCACCCAGCGTGCGACGCCCGCGTTCTGCGCGGCGTCGACGGTGCGCATCGCCGCATCGCGGTCCACGGCATACGTGCGACGCGGGTCGCCCCCGCCGGCGCCGGCCGCCCAGATGACGAGGTCGCTGTCGGAGACCAGGTGGCCGGACCCCAGCAGGTCCAGCTGCTCGATGTCGGCGTGCAGGGGACGTCCTCCCGCGGCGGCCACCTCCGCGGCATGGTCGGGGTTGCGGATCACCGAGCGCACCTCGTGCCCGGCAGCGACGAGCAGCGGGGTCGCGAGCAGGGCGATCTTGCCGTGCCCGCCGATCAGGGTGATGCGTGCCATGTCAGTCTCCTCATGATGGTCGAGGTCCCAGGTTACGGGTCCGTCGCGCTCAGCCGCTCAGCGCCCAGCGGTGGCGCACCTCGTAGCGCGGCGTCCCGTGCGGGCCCTGCCCGAGGTGCGACGCGACCAGGCACACCTCGTCGGCCCACCAGGACGGGGAGAGGTAGCCGTCGAGGGCCTGCACGAGCCGGCCGCCGGAGGCAGGGCGACCGCCGCGTGACCGCGCCACGGTGAGGTGGGCACGGAAGGCGCGACCCTGGACGCGAGCACCCGCACGCGAGGCCCGTGCCCGTATGCCGCGCGCCCAGTCCGTGAGGACCTCCGGGGCCGGTGGTGGCGCACTCACGCCCAGCCACAGCACCCTGGCACCCGCCGGGTCGGGGAACGCACCGGCCCGGCACAGCCGTAGGCGCGCCGGCTCCCGGTGGGAGGCCCACTCGGCCATCTCCTCGGCCAACGGCTCCTCCGCCCGCGCCGGCAGGTCGGGGAGGAAGGCGAGGGTGAGGTGCAGCTGCTCCGGGCGGGTCCACCGCCACTGTCCTGCAGGGTCACCGCCACGCCGCCGGGGCTCGACGAAGTCCTGCAGGTCCTGCACCACCTCCTGCGGTGGCACGACGGCGAGGAAGGCGCGCACGGACCCATTGTCCGTGCCCCCACGCCGCACGGCCTACCCTGGTCCGGTGACCGCCCCGCCGCTCCCACCGACCCCGCCGCCGCACCCCGCCTCGGACCCTGCAGCCCCAGCGCCGGCGCAGCCGGTGAAGAGCCCGGCCGCCTCGGTGGCCTGGGCCGTCGCCACCATCGTGGTGGCGCTGGTCGTCGGCTTCCTGGCCTGGACGTGGATGACGCGGGACACCGCGCCTCCGGCCGCCGGTCGGCCGGCCGTGGAGGGCAGCGGGAGCGCGTCCACCGGCGACGCCTCGGCCCCGGAACCGGCCGGCACGCTGGCCGACGGTGCCGCCGAGGGCCAGGTGGCCCAGGACGGGGCGACCCAGGACGGCGCCTCCCAGACGCTGACCGCCGAGCAGGAGGAGATCCTGCTCGGCCTGCAGCGCCGCGAGGAGGGCGACCCCCTCGCGGTCGGCGCGGTCGACGCCCCGGTGGTGCTGATCGAGTACGCCGACTACCGCTGCCCCTACTGCGCCAGCTGGGCGCGCGAGGTCAAGCCGGGGCTGCAGCCCTTCGTGGACGACGGCACGCTGCGCATCGAGTTCCGCGACGCCATCGTCTTCGGGGAGGAGTCGGCGCTCGTGGCCGTGGCCGCCCGTGCGGCCGGTGAGCAGGGGCTGTACTGGGAGTACCACGACGCCATCTTCGCGGCGTCGCCCACCAGCGGTCAGGCAGACCTGCCGCAGGAGCGCCTGGTGGAGCTCGCCGAGGAGGTCGACGTGCCTGACCTCGACCGCTTCGAGGCCGACCTGTCCTCGCAGGAGCTGCTCGACGCCGTGCAGGCCGACATGGCCGAGGCGGCCGGCATCGGCATCCGCTCGACCCCGACCTTCGTCGTCAACACGGTGCCCGTGCGAGGGGCCCAGCCGCTCGAGGTCTTCACCGAGCTCGTCGAGCAGCAGGCCACGACCGCGCCGTGACCCGCTGAGGCCCCGGCCACGGCATACGCTCACCCTGTGAGAATCGTCGTGGCCCTCGGTGGCAATGCCCTCCTCCAGCGCGGGCAGGTGCCCGACGCGGAGGCCCAGACCGACAACATCCGCCTGGCCATGAAGGCTCTGGCGCCGCTCACCGACGACCACGAGGTGGTGCTGACCCATGGCAACGGGCCTCAGGTCGGAGTCCTGGCGATGGAGAGCGCCGCCGACCCCAGGCTCACGAAGTCCTACCCGTTCGACGCGCTCGGCGCGATGACCCAGGGCCTCATCGGCTACTGGATCCTTCAGGCGATCGGCAACGAGCGGCCCTACCGGCAGTTCGCCTCCATCATCAACCAGACCCTGGTCGACTCCGACGACCCGGCCTTCGCCGACCCCACCAAGTTCGTCGGCGAGGTCTACGGACAAGAGGAGGCCACGGCCATGGCGGCCAAGCACGGATGGCAGGTGAAGCCCGACGGTGAGCACTGGCGCCGGGTGGTCCCCTCCCCACGGCCCCGCGAGATCATCGAGACCCAGCTCATCGACCACCTGCTCGACGAGGGCATCATCGTCATCTGCGCAGGAGGAGGCGGGGTGCCCGTCGTGCGCACCGGCACAGGCGACCTCACGGGGGTCGAGGCCGTCATCGACAAGGACCTCTCGGCGGCGCTGCTGGCCCACCGCCTCAAGGCCGACCGTCTGCTGGTGCTCACCGACGTGGAGAACGTCATGGACGGCTACGGCACCGAGCACGCCACCCCGATCGGGCGCACCACGCCCTCTCGCCTGCGGGCACTGGACCTGCCGGCCGGGTCGATGGGGCCCAAGGTGGAGGCCGTCTGCCGGTTCGTCGAGGTCGGGGGACGCGGCACCGCGGCGGCCATCGGCAACCTCGCCGAGGCGGAGCAGCTGCTCAGCGGCGCCGCCGGCACGTACGTCGAGCCCGACCCGGGCTGAGACGGCCGGGACCTGTCCCTGCGCACGGGCTCCTCCCCGGCTAGGCGAACCTACTGCCGAGCGCTCGGGGTGCCGGACATGCCAGCAGCCCCGGTCACCCTTGTGGGGTGTCCGGGGCTGCTGGGTTAATGGTGGTCCGGCGGTGTCCTACTCTCCCACACCGTCTCCAGTGCAGTA
>NZ_JAJSDQ010000016.1 GCF_021272345.1 Ornithinimicrobium sediminis
CAGCACCTTGCGGGCCACCGGGGACAGCCAGTGGTTGGACGTGTGCTCCACACCAGCCAGCTCGTCATGCGTGCCAGTGGGAGTCTCAGGACGGTTCGTCGTTGCCATAACGGCATCAAATCCTCTGTGCGACAGGAGCGGGACCTTCCCGCTGACACCCACCCTCCCCGAACACCACCGGCCACCACAGAGCACACCGTCCCCACCAGCACAGGACCAAGGTCCCGACTTCTCAGCACCGCCGGACCAGCGTCTCGGTAGCCCCAGGGCCCGCAGCTGCAGCTGCAGCGCCAGCCTGGTGTCGGGGTCGTGCAGGTCGAAGGCGCCCAGGGCGGTGATGCGCTGCATGCGGTAGCGCAGGGTGTTGGGGTGCACGGGGATGCCCGCGCGGTGCTCGAGGGTGAGCAGGGTCTCCAGTGCGTCGGCACGCGACCGTCCCCCAAGGCCCCGCTGGACCCACGCCGGGTCGCGGCCATCGCCGAGACCGCCCGCCCCCTGCTGGTCGGCGCGACCCGCTCGCCCCGGGTCTTCGCGGCGGGTGGCCACGGCAAATGGGGCATCACGCTGGGCCCGGCGACAGGACGCCTGCTGTCCGACACGATCGTCACCGGGCGGGTCGCCCCCGAGCTCGCTGCGTTCGACCCGCTGCGCTGAGCGGGCGTCGCGGCCAGCCGACGGCCGTCGCGGCATACCTGCCCTGATCGTCCTGTGCACCAGCAGATGTGAGTCGCTGGGTTATCCGAACCGGTGGGTAACGTCATGGTTCGGTCAAGGGACGTCCAAGGTTTCGCCGGAGCCATTGTGGTGTGGGTCACGCAGCCCTACGTTGTGACTGCCCTTCCACCCGCCTGTCGAGTCGGCGTCACACCGCGAGGTGCCCGACGAGGCACTTCCGCAAGGAGCCAGTGTGAAATACCGTCGCATCCTGGGAGCGTCCGCTGCCCTGCCCCTCGTCCTCGCCCTGGCCGCCGCGCCGGGCGGGGCCGCGCCACCGGGACTCCAGCCGGCCACGCCGGTGGGGTCCCCCTTCTTCCTGACGGCACCGAGCTCGGCGCCTGCGGAGGACGTCGCCCTGTCCTACCTCACCGACAACGCCGACGACTTCGACGTCGAGGCCGGCGACCTCGAGGAGCTGCACGTCCTGTCCAGCGTCCCCGGCAGCCACGGGGTGACGCACGTCAACGCCGTGCAGCGCCTCCAGGGTCTGCAGGTCATGCGCTCGCATGCCGCCGTCAGCGTCACCGCCGAGGGTGAGGTGCTGCACGTGGCAGCCGGCTTCCAGCCCGGCGTCGCGGCGGCGCGGGCCGCCGCCCGCGCGGAGGTCACACCGGTCGAGGCGGTCGAGGCCGCCGCCGACGAGCTCGACATCGACGGCGCCGACGACGCCACCGCAGGCCCGTCGGCACGCTCGGCCGAGCAGGCGACCGTCGTGGAGACCCAGGCGGCCGCCGAGCCGGTGGAGGCACGCAAGGTGTGGCAGCCGACCGACAAGGGTCTGCGGCTGGCCTGGGAGCTGGTGATCGACGAGGCGGAGGACGACCACCTGTGGCACGTCACCGTCGACGCGGAGACCGGGGAGACCCTGGAGGCCGAGGACTGGACCGACCACCACGACGTCCATGCACTCGCCCACAACCTGGCCCGGGACCCTGCCGTGTTCGCCGGCGCTGCCCAGGCCGGCATGGTCGGCACCCAGGCCGGGGCGTGGATGGGCGGCTCGTCCGACCCGGTGCTCGACGGCTCCAGCTACAACGTCTTCGCGCTGCCGAAGGAGAGCCCGAACGACGGCGGCATGACGCTGGTCGAAAACCCGGCCGACGCCGTCGCCTCACCGTTCGGCTGGCACGACGTGGACGGCGCCGAGGGCGCCGAGCACACCACCACCCGGGGCAACAACGCCCACGCCTACACGGACCAGGACTTCAACGGCGTCCCGGACACCGGCAGCGACCCCGACGGCGGGCCCGGCCTGACGTTCGACTTCGACGCCGACCTCACCGAGCACGCCCAGTCCTACCGCGAGGCCGCGGTGACGAACCTCTTCTACGCCAACAACGTCATCCACGACGTGCTCTACCGCTACGGTTTCGACGAGGCCTCGGGCAACTTCCAGGTCGACAACTACGGCCGTGGCGGCACGGGCGGTGACGACGTGCGCGCCGAGGCCGCCGACGGAGGCGGCACCAACAACGCCAACTTCTCCACCCCGGCCGCCGACGGCGGCCGTCCGCGGATGCAGATGTACCTCTGGCCCGGCAACCAGTACGGCGCCCAGAACACGGTGACCGTCGGCACCGGGGAGACCGCGGTCGGCTACGCCGCCTCGTGGTCGCAGTTCACACCACCGGCCACCAACGCCGGTCTCAGTGCACCGCTGGTCGACGTCGCCGACCCGTGCGTGCCCTTCGACGCCGCGGGTGCCATCGCGGTGCTGCCCGCCGGCTCGCTGTTCGGCAGCTGCAGCAACGTCGTGCGGGTCCAGAACGCGGAGGACGGCGGCGCTGTCGGCGTGATCGCCTACGGCGGAGACTCCGCAGCCATCCTGAGGGCCTTCGACTCGATGCTCGACCCGGTGTCCATCCCGGCCGTCACCGTCAGCGGTGCCGACGGGCAGGCCATCCGCGACGCCGTCGCGGCGGGCACGACCACCGGCGGCTTCGCCAAGGCCTCGAGCCACCCCGGCATCCGGGACGGCGACTTCGAGAACGGCATCATCATCCACGAGTACGGCCACGGGGTGTCCAACCGCCTCACCGGTGGTCTGAACATCAACTGCCTCGGCGGCCAGGAGCAGATGGGTGAGGGCTGGAGCGACTACCTGGCCATCGCCATGCTCATCGACCCCGCTCTGGACAACCCGGAGGGCGCCCGCGGCATGGGCCCCTACGCGCTGTTCCAGGACGACCGGTCGGGCAACGGCATCAGGCCTCGCCCCTACTCCCGCACGATGGACATCCAGCCGTTCACCTACGACCGGATCAAGACCAACAGCTGGATCACCGGCACCAGCCTGGCCACGCCGCACGGCGTGGGCCACGCCTGGTCGGCGGTCCTGTGGGACATGACCTGGGACCTGATCGACAAGCACGGCTTCGAGCCCGACCTCTACGGCGGCTGGGACGGCGGCGGCAACACCCGTGGTCTGCAGTACGTCATGGACGGCATGAAGTTCCAGGGCTGCTTCCCCGGCTTCGTGGCCGGCCGCGACGGCATCCTGGCCGCGGTCGCGGCTGCCGGTGGCGAGGACAGCTGCACCGTGTGGAGCGCCTTCGCCCGTCGTGGTCTCGGCGCCAGCGCCGTGCAGGGCACGACCAACCGCGACGACAACACCGAGGCGTTCGACATCCCGGCGGAGTGCGTCGCCGACGGTGAGGGCATCGTCGGTGCCGGCAAGGTCGCCGGCCCGCCGGCGGTCAACACCCTCGAGGCCGGTGACGCCGCGCCGGTCCAGTTCACCCTCGGTGGCGACCGTGGCCTGGACGTCCTGAAGGACGCGCAGTCCCCGGCCTACCAGCAGGTCGACTGCGACACGCTGGAGCCAGTGCAGTTCGCCACCACCCAGCCGGCCGGCACGACGGGCGACCGCGCGCTGACCTACAACGCTCGCCAGGACCGCTACCAGTTCAACTGGAAGACCGAGGAGAGCATGGCCGGCACCTGCCAGGAGCTGCAGATCGTCCTGGAGGACGGCACGCAGCACCGTGGCTGGTTCGCCTTCGAGGAGGCCGAGGAGGGCTGACCCCTCCGCGGTGACACCCCCCTGCGACGGGGCGTCCGGGCCACACGGCCCGGGCGCCCCGTCCGGCTGTCCGCAGAGCTGCGGGGCCGGGCTCGGAGGTCGGCGTCCTCAGCCGGTGACCTCGACCGTCACGGTGACGGTCTGCTGCGGGCACTGCTCCTCGTCGCCGCAGGCCGGCAGCCCCTCGACGGTGACCTGCGCCGTGCCCGCGGTCAGGCCGACGAGCAGCCACTCCTGGTATCCCGGGTCGTCGAGGTAGTCGACGGGCACGACGTCGACCGCGTCCGAGTCGGTGACCGGCTGCTCCCAGTCGTACTCCGCCGAGGTCAGCTGCCACGACAGCTGCTCCCCCACCGCGACCTCCACCGTGGCCCCGTCGTCGGCCTCGGTGAGCGTGCCGTCCGGTGTCTCGCCGGCCGGTGCCTCGTCGCTGGTCGCTGTCGCCTCGCCCACCTGTGCCTCCTGCTCACTCGTGGCGGCCTGCTCGTCCGGGGAGACGTCCGGCTCGGCCGGGTCACCGCCTCCGCAGGCGCTCAGGGCGACGACCAGGCACAGCAGGAGGGTGGGGCGCATGCCTCAGTGTAGGTCGCACAGGGACTCTCGCGCGGTGGTCGTCGGACGACGGCACGACTGAGCCCCCGTGCCGTTCCACCGGCACGGGGGCTCTCCTGTCGCCACCCGCGGCCCGGGAGAGAGGTGGGCCGCGGATGGAGTTGTGGGGTCAGCGCAGGATCGGGAAGCGCCTGACGATGGAGGTGTTCTTCCACCAGGAGCCAAGACCCCAGGTGTCACCGGAGAAGGACAGCGCCAGGAA
>NZ_JAJSDQ010000002.1 GCF_021272345.1 Ornithinimicrobium sediminis
CCGTGGGCTGCGGCTCGGTCGGCTCGGGCTCCGTGGGCTGCGGCTCGGTCGGCTCGGGCTCCGTGGGCTGCGGCTCGGTCGGCTCGGGCTCCGTGGGCTGCGGCTCGGTCGGCTCGGGCTCCGTGGGCTGCGGCTCGGTCGGCTCGGGCTCCGTGGGCTCGGGCTCCGTGGGCTCGGGCTCCGTGGGCTCGGGCTCCGTGGGCTCGGGCTCCGTGGGCTCGGGCTCCGTCGGTGTCGGCTCGGGCTCCGCGCACTCGGGCACCGTCACGGTGTTCGTGTCGAGGGTGACGGCACCGTTGCGGGCCAGCAGGCGGCCCTCCACGGTCGTCCCGGTCAAGGCGCTGATGGACGTCAGAGCCATCACGGTGCCGACGAACCGGGTGTCCGTCCCCAGTGTGGCTGAGCTGCCGACCTGCCAGAAGACGTTGCACGCCTGGGCGCCGTTGATGAGGACGACCGAGCTGTTCGAGCCCGTGATCAGGGTGCTGGCGGCCTGGAAGATGAAGACCGAGGACGGGTCGTTCTGGCCGTCGAGGGTCAGTGTGCCGTTCAGGGCGATGGCCCCGCCGGTGTGGACCCCGGCGACCAGTGTCTGGCCTGCCAGGTCTGCGGTGATGGTGGTGCTGGAGGGCCGCCCCGCTGCGTCGTTGTATGCCGTGGTGAGGTCGGCCTGCGCCTGGAGTGCGACCGCGTCAGCCGCGTGGATCACCCCGTTGTTGACCAGTCCCGGCGGGAAGCCGACGACTGCGGTGCCGGGGCTCACGCCGAGGTTGCCGGAGATGACCGACGGCCCGGTGTTCGTGACGGTCGAGCCGGCCAGCACCGCAAAGCTCGACGAGGTGCCGAGGTTGACCTCGGCCTGGGCGGAGACAGGCACCGCGAAGCCGATGACCATCATCAAGGTGACGCCGAGGGCGATCACGGTGGGAACTATTCTGCCGGTGCGGCGGGGTCGCCGATGAGTGGCTCGAAAAACCATGTTTGACCTCAATCTTTCGCAGCGGACGGCTGCGCTCGAAATGAGACCAGAAAAGATTCCCACCTGTGGAAAAAGTAGGCGCGGTCTGACCGTTTGTCAAAATGAAAACATGAGAATACGGAGACTATACGAAAACAGGGAGCAACTCAGGGGAATGCTATGCCGGGTCGGGACACTAGCGAGGAGGCATGCGCAGGGCTCCGTCGAGCCGGATGACCTCTCCGTTGAGCAGCGGGTTGTCGACGATGTGTGCCACGAGCGCGGCATACTCCTCCGGCTTCCCGAGCCGCGAGGGGTGCGGCACCATCGCCTCGAGAGTCTCTTTCACGTCACCAGGCATCCCGGCCATCATCGGCGTCTCGAAGACCCCGGGCGCGATCGTCATGACGCGCATCCCCTTGTCGGCCAGGTCGCGGGCAGCGGTGAGGGTCAGCCCGACCACACCGGCCTTGGACGACGCGTAGGCCGCCTGCCCGATCTGCCCGTCGTAGGCCGCGACGGAGGCCGTCATCACGATCACGCCCCGGTCGCCGTCGACGGGCTCGTTGCCCGCCATGTGCTCGGCAGCCAGCCGCAGCACGTTGAAGGTGCCGACGAGGTTGATCTCGACGACGGTGCGGTAGGTGTCCAGGTCCAGCGTCCCCCGCCGGGACAGGATGCGGCCGGGAGTGGCGACGCCGGCACAGCTGACGACGATGCGCAGCTCGCCGAGCTCGGCGGCCATGTCGACGGCCGCGCGCACCTGCTGCTCGTCGCGCACGTCGGCGGGCGCGAAGCGGGCCCGCTCGCCGAGCTCGGCGGCGAGCTCCTCACCTCGGCCGGACGGGAGGTCCACCAGCACGACGGAGCCCCCGTCGGCGAGGATGCGTCGGGCGGTGGCCTCGCCGAGGCCGCTGGCGCCACCGGTCACCAGGGCGACGGTGCTGTCTGTGATCCTCACGTGTCCCGCTCCTGTCGCGTGCTCAGTGCTTGGTCTGCAGCTGGCGGGAGATGACCAGCCGCTGGATCTGGTTGGTGCCCTCGAAGATCTGGGTCACCTTGGCCTCGCGCATGAAACGCTCGGCCGGGAAGTCCTGGGTGTAGCCGTAGCCGCCGAGCACCTGCACGGCGTCGGTCGTCACCTTCATGGCGGTGTCGGTCGCCACCAGCTTGGCGATCGAGGCCTCCTGCGTGTGCGGCCGGTGCGCGTCCTTCAGCCGGGCGGCGTGCAGGTAGGTCGCCCTCGCCGAACCCACCGCTGCGGCCATGTCGGCGAGCAGGAAGGCCAGCCCCTGGTTGCTGATGACCGGCTTGCCGAACTGCTCGCGCTCCATCGCGTATGCCGTGGCGACGTCGAGCGCACGCTGGGCCAGACCGGTGGCGCACGCCGCGATGCCGAGGCGCCCGGAGTCGAGCGCCGCCATGGCGATCTGCATCCCCTGGCCCTCCTCGCCGATGCGGCGATCCTCCGGCACCTGCACCCCGTCGAAGAGCACCTCGGCCACCGGGTCGCAGTGCAGGCCCATCTTGCGCTCGGGGGCACCGAACGTCAGGCCGTCGGCGTCCCCGGGCACAATGAGACAGCTCAGGCCACGGGCGCCGTCGTCGCTCGTGCGCACGAAGCTGGAGTAGTAGTCGGCGTGCGCGGCATGGCTGATCCAGGCCTTGGTGCCGGTCACGGCATACCCCTCTTCGCTGCGGACCGCGCGGGTGCGCATGCTTGCGACGTCGGAGCCGGCCTGCGGCTCGGACAGGCAGTAGGCCCCCAGCTGGGAGCCGCCGAGCATGCCCGGCAGGAGTGACTCCTGCTGCTCGCGCGTCCCGAACGTCGCCACCGGGAAACAGGTGAGCGCGTGCACCGAGACCCCGACGCCGACCGACATCCAGGCGTAGGCGATCTCCTCGACGGCCTGGAGGTAGACCTCGTAGGGCTGGCCACCGCCGCCGAGCTCCTCGGGGTAGGGCAGTCCCAGCAGGCCGGACTCACCCAGCAGCCGGAAGACCTCGGCCGGGAAGCGGCCCTCGCGCTCCGCCTCGTCGACGTGCGGGAGCAGCTGCTCCTGCGCGATCTCGCGGACGAGGGCGATGAGGTCCTCGGCTTCTTCGGTGGGGAGCACTCGCTGCACGGGCATGACCAGCACTGTAACGAGTGGACGTCACGTCAGCGCCAGCCGGGCTCAGGCGGGGTAGGCAGTGACCTCGGTCGCCTTGACCCCCGCCCACAGGCGTCGCCCGGCACGCAGGCCCAGGTCGGCCACCGCGCCCGTGGTCACCTCGGCCTGCAGTGGCAGCGGCCCCTCCAGCCCGACCCTGGCGCGCTGGCCGGCCACCGTCACGTCGGCCACCACCACCGGCCAGGTGTTGCGCGTCGAGCCCGGGGCCGGCTCCTCGTAGAGCGCCACCGCCGAGGGGTCGATGGCCAGCCACAGCGCGGCGCCGTCGGCCACCTCGGCCGGGTCCTCCGCGGTGACGACGACGCCGCCGGACACCTCGACCTCGACACGGTGCCCCACCCGCGCCGTGCCGGGCAGCAGGTTGAGGCCGACGACGCGGGCGACATACGGGCTGCGCGGTCGCGCGATGGCGGCACGCGGGGTGTCGACCTGCACCACCCTCCCTGCCTCGAGGAAGACGAGCCGGTCGGCCAGGGTGAGCGCGTCGAGCGGGTCGTGCGTGACGAGCACCGTGGCGCCGGCGAAGTCGCACAGCCGGTGGTGCAGGTCGGCCCGGGTGCGGCTGCGTGTCTCCGGGTCGAGGGCCGACAGCGGCTCGTCGAGGAGGAGCAGGTCGGGGTCGGTGGCCAGGGCCCGCGCCAGGGCAGCCCGCTGTGCCTGACCCGTGGAGACGGCGTCAGGGCGCCGGTCGGCCAGGTCCCGCAGGTCCACGCGGTCGAGCTCCTCGTCGGCCCGTTGGCGGGCCTGGGCGCGGGAGGCTCCGCGCGAGCGTGGGCCGTAGGCGGTGTTGTCGCGCAGCGACAGATGGGGCAACAGCATCGGTTCGGCGAGCACCAGGCCCACCCGCCGGTCCTGCGGTCGCAGGTGGAGCCCTCGCTCGGCCTCGGCCCAGGTGGTGACCGGATGGTCTGCGCACCCGCCCAGGGTGATCGAGCCGGCGGTGAGGGGGAGCAGGCCCGCCAGCGCGAGCAGGAGGGTCGACTTGCCGGAGCCGTTGGGACCGAGCACGGCGGTCACGGTGCCGGGCGCGAGGTCGAGCGCTGCCGTGAGGGTGAAGTCACCCCGCGTGAGGCCCAGGTCGACGTGCAGCGTGCCGGTCACGTCAGCCACCGCCGGCGCAGCACGGCGAGCACGAGCACGCACACCGCGAGCATGAGCACCGAGAGGGCGACCGCGGCGTCAGGGTCCTGCTCGAGTGCGGTGAACACGGCCAGCGGCACCGTCTGGGTGCGACCGGGGAAGTTGCCCGCGAAGGTGATGGTGGCGCCGAACTCGCCCAGCGCCCGGGCCCACGCCAGAGCCGCTCCGGCGGCGATGCCGGGGCCGACCATCGGCACCACCACGGTGAGGAAGGTGCGCAGCGGCGAGGCGCCGAGGGTGGCCGCGATGCCGTCGTAGCGTCGGTCCAGCCCGCGCATCGCACCCTCCACGGAGATGACGTAGAACGGCATCGCCACGAAGACCTCGGCCAGCACGACGGCCACGGTGGTGAAGGGGAGGGTGATGCCGAGCCAGTCGTCCAGCGGGCCACCGAGCACACCGGTGCGGCCGTATGCAGCGAGCAGGGCGACCCCGCCGACGACCGGTGGGAGCACCAGGGGGACCGTCACGAGGGCTCGCACCCAGGGGATCGCCGGGTGTGTGCCCCGGGCGAGCATCCACGCCAGCGGCGTGCCCAGCAGCAGGACGACGACCAGCGTGGTCGACGTCGTGAGGGCGGACAGCCGGATGGCCTGCCACGCCAGGGGGCTGGCGAGGTCCTCAGGCAGGCCGGCCCAGTCGACCTGCAGCACGAGTGCGACGAGGGGCACCACCAGCAGCGCGACGGCTGCCCAGGCGGGCACGAGCAGCGCCCACGCCCGCGGGTTGCCGGCCCTCCCGCGGGTGGCAGCGGTGGCAGACCCCGTCCTGGTGGTGGGCGTCGTCATGGCGCGGCGAACCCCGCGGCGGCGAAGAGGCGCTGCACCTCGGCGGAGACCAGGGCGGCCACGAGATGCTCGCCCGCTGCGCTGTCACCGAGGGCGACGGCGGGGTAGCGGGTGGTGACGTCCAGCTCCGGGGGCACCGCGACGGTGGCGACGTCGGGGTTGTCGAGGGCGTCGGTGACATAGACGACCCCCACGTCCGCCTCCCCACCGGAGACGCGGCGCAGGGTGGAGACCACGTCGGGCTCGTAGGACGCGACCGCCGGTGAGATGCCGGCCCGCTCGAGCATCACCGCGGCCGAGGCCCCGCACGGCACCTGGGGAGCGCAGAGCACGAGGGTGAGGTCGTCGCGGGCGAGGTCGCGGAGGGCGCTGACCCCGGCCGGGTTGTCGGCCGGGGTGACGACGGCCAGGGAGTTGGCCGCTACGAGGACGGGGTCGCCCGTGACCAGCGCCGTGTCGAGGCGGTCCACGAGGTCCTCCGAGGCGAGCACGACGGCGTCGACGCCGGCACCGGCGTCGACCTGCTGCAGGATGGTCGACGAGCCGGCGTAGGCGATCTCGATGTCCGTCGTCGGGTCCTGCGCCTCCAGCAGCGCCTCGACCTCCGGGAGCACGACGGACAAGGAGGAGGCGGCGAGCACCGTGACGGTGTCGTCGCCCGGTGCACCGCAGGCCGAGGTGACGAGCGCGCTCGTGCCCAGGAGGCCGACCAGGACCGCGGCCGGTCTCACCCGGGCACCCCGACCGTCACGTGGGTGGCCTTGATCGAGGCCACGGCGACGCTGCCGACCTCCAGCCCCATCTCCTCGACCGACTCCCGGCTGAGCAGCGACACGATGCGGAACGGCCCCGCCTGGATGTCGACCTGGGCCATCACGGTGTCGGTCACGATGCGGGTCACGATGCCGCGCATCTGGTTGCGAGGCGAGGTGCGACCCAGCGTGCCCACCTCGGGGGCACGGGACAGGTCCTGGGCCATCGCAGCGACCTGCCGACCGGGCACGACCAGGCGGCCCGCGTCGTCCTTGGTGGCCGACAGCCGTCCGGCGTCGATGGCCCGGCGGACGGTGTCGTCGGACACCCCCAGCAGGTCGGCAGCCTCAGAAACTCGCAGATGCGTCATGACGGCTACTGTAGTCCCGCATCTGCGTCTCTCGCCTTGCTAGGGAGATGTCGCGTCCACCGCCGCGTTGCGAGGGAGATTCCGTCCCCGACCTCGCGTAGCCAGGGAGGTTGCTGCCGGGAAAATCCCTCGCAAAGCGGGAGGACGGGTGGGAAACCCCTCGCAACGCGGGAGGAGGGGGCGGGAAACCCCTCGCAACGCGGGAGGACGGTGGGAAACCCCTCGCAAAGCGGGGTCAGGGGCGAGGGAGGGGGCGGATCACCGGACGCTTGGGCTGGACGGAGTCGCCCGAGGAGCGACCCTGGATCCGCCGTTGCACCCAGGGGCCGGCGTGCACCTTGGCCCACTGTGCGTTGTCGCGGATGACCTCGATGCGTCCGGCTCGAGGCCTGGGTGGCAGCGGCACGTGCCAGTCGGCCTCGGAAGGGTCGTGGCCCAGGGTGGCGTAGGCGGCCAGGGCCACCCGCCGGTGGGCCTCGCTGGTCATGTGGATCCGGTCCTCGGACCACATCCGCCAGTCGCGCAGGAAGTCGAACGACCACTGGTTGAGGACGTAGCACCCGTTGCGCTGGGCGATCTTCCAGACGTGAGCGCTGTACGTGGCCATCCGGCCGCGCGTGTGCCTGATGACCGGTGCGTCCCGGGGGTCGCTCGGGGTGGCCATCAGCACGTCGGCCCCGGTGGCGCGGAGGCGGGCGACGGCCTCCTCCAGCCGCGCGGCCAGGGCGTCGATGTCGGCGCGGGGGCGCAGGATGTCGTTGCCCCCGCCGACGATGCTGACGAGGTCGGGCCGCAGGTCGAGCGCGGCGGCGGTCTGCGGTCCGGCGATGTCGGAGAGCTTGCGCCCCCGCACGGCCAGGTTGGCGTAGCCGAACTCCTCGACATGGGGGGCCAGGAGGGTGGCCAGCCGGTCGGCCCACCCGATGTAGCCGTTGTCCACCTGCGGGTCGACGTCGGACATGCCCTCGGTGAAGCTGTCACCGACCGCCACGTAGCGGGACCAGCCCCGCGCCTCGGGGCGGATGCTGCCGGTGCCCTGGAAGGGGCGCGGCGGCATACCGGCGCCGTTGTCGCTGTCGCTCACGGCAGCCTCCAGTCGATGGGCTCCGCACCCTGGGCGCGGAGCAGGTCGTTGGTTGTGCTGAACGGTCGTGAGCCGAAGAAGCCCCCTCGCGCGGACAGCGGGCTGGGGTGCGCGCTCTGCACGGTGGGCACGTCTCCGAGGGCGGGGGCCAGGCTGCGGGCCTCCCGGCCCCAGAGTACGGCCACCAGCGGACCACCCCGCCGCACCAGCGCGTCGATGGCCAGGGAGGTGACCTCCTCCCACCCCTTGCCCCGGTGGCTGGCCGGGGCCCCCGGGCGCACCGTCAGCACCCGGTTGAGCAGGAGCACGCCGCGGTCGGTCCACGGGGTGAGGTCACCCGTGCTGGGCATGGGCACGCCCAGGTCCTCGACGAGCTCGGCATAGAGGTTGGCCAGACTGCGGGGGAGCGGCCGCACGTCGGGGGCGACCGAGAAGCTGAGCCCGACCGCGTGGCCGACCGTGGGGTAGGGGTCCTGGCCGACCACCAGCACACGCACGGTGTCGAGCGGCTGCTGGAACGCGCGGAGCACGTGCGGGCCCGGCGGCAGGTAGCCGCGACCCTCCGCGACCTCGGTCCGCAGGAAGTCGCCGAGCCGGGCCACCGTCGCCTCCGCAGGGGCGAGCACGTCGGCCCAGCTGGGATGCACGAGGTCGCGCAGCGGGGTCGGTGCAGGGCTCACGACGCCACTGTATGACGTGTCCAGCGGGGCCTGCTGCGGGGCGCCTGGGGCGGCTGTGAACGGCGTGGTGGATGGGGTCCTGACGCGTCTCGCGCGTGAATGACACCGGTGTGATTACGTGCGTAGACTGACCGGCAGACAGGCATCACCCAGCGTCACGGGAAGGGGAGTCGCGCAGACATGGCAGCGGCCAGAGAGGTCCAGCAGCTCGACGCGTCCGTCGAGCTGGACGAGCGCGACCGCCGGATCCTCGACTTCGAGCGGCAGTGGTGGAAGTACCAGGGCTCCAAGGAGGCGGCGATCCGGGCCGAGTTCGACATGGGCACGACCCGCTACTACCAGCGGCTCAACCAGCTGATCGACTCACCGGTCGCCCTGGAGCACGACCCCATGCTGGTCAAGCGCCTGCGACGGCTGCGCTCCTCGCGGCAGAAGGCGCGGTCCGCCCGTCGTCTGGGCTTCGACCCGGCCGACGTCTGAGGGTCGGCCCCGGCCGGGTGGTCTCGGAGCGGGCTGAGCTCAGGCCGGGGTGACGTGGCGCACGCGGATGCGGCCGCTCACCGTGCGGATCCGCAGCTCGACGTGGGCCTGGCCCTCGGCCGGCGCACCGAGCGACTCCAGCTCCTGCACCAGGCGGCCGGAGACCGTGTGCAGGTCGGTCCAGGTCGGGGTGCCGGCGCTCACCCCGACCGTGACGTCCCCGGAGGCGCTCCGGCAGGTGACGACGCCGCGGCCGACCTCGCCCACCTCGACGTCACCGCTGCCGGAGGTCGAGGACACGTCCAGACCGACCCGGCCGACGGTGACGTCACCGGAGCCGGACTTGGTCGTCAGGCCGGCTCCGACGGTGCGCAGGCGCAGGTCACCCGATCCGGTGATCGCGTCGGCGGACCCCGAGACGTCCAGGGCCGACAGGTCGCCCGAGCCGGTCTTGGCGCGCAGGTCACCCGCGACGTGCTGGGCCGACACGTCTCCGGAGCCGGTCATCACGTCGAGGTCGCCGGTGTCGCCCAGGCTCACGTCGCCGGAGCCGGACGCCAGGTGGCATCGGCCCAGGCGGCCGTGGGTGCGCAGCGACGCCGAGCCCATCCGGCTGGTGAGGCCGCTCCCCGTCGGCACGCTGACGCTGACGTGCACGGGCCGCGTCGTGGAGAACATCCGGAAGACGTCGCGCTCCTTGACGCTGATGCGGTCCCCGTTCTGCTCGACGACGACGTCCTCGGCGCGCGCGCCGGTGACCTCGACCTCGGTCCGGTCGGTGTCGGTGGCGGTGACCGTGACGGTGCCGGCGCCGATCTGCACGTGCAGGTCGACGACGGTGGGGGTGCTGAAGGCGTGGTCCATGAGGGCCTCCCGGGTGGTGTGGTGTCGTGGTGGTGTCGGAGGGTCAGGCCCAGCCCGTGACGTGCCGCCGGGGCACGCGGGGCTGGCTGGGGGAGGTGGGCGAAGTGGGGCCCAGGTCGGGCCTGCCCTGCAGCGTCGCGCTGCGCACGGCGGCGACCAGCCAGCTGTTCAGCGACTGTCCTGCGCGCGTCGCGGCGTCCTCCGCGCGCGCCTTGAGGTCCGGTGGGAGGCGAAGCGTGAGGCGCACGAGGTCTGCTGACGCCTGGTCCTGGTCGCCCTCCTGTGGCGTCACCCAGGGGGCCCGCTGGTGCGCGGGGTCGGTGGCGACGACGAGCTCGACGTCCCGACCTCGCATCCGCACCTCGACGCTGCCCTCGGGCAGCTCGGCGGAGATCTCGGCAGCGGCGTCCGAGAGAGCCTCCATGAGGGTCAGCCGCACCGCCGGGTCGAGGGCCATGAGCACGCGCTCGGCCGCCGCTGCCGCCTCGTCGCCGCCCAGTGCTGTCGCTGCAGCGACCTCGTGGCGCAGTCGCTCTGCGTAGGTGCTGATATCCATGACGTCACTATGACGGCACCATGATGTCATGGCAAGCCTCACGGCTGACGCGAGCCTGCGGATGCGGCGCGGCGGTCAGACGACATACTGCGAGGGTGCTGACCGATCTGGAGATTGCCCGCAACGCCACCCTTCGGCCCATCGCCGACGTCGCCCGCTCGATGGGACTGCCCGACGAGCTCGTCGAGCCCTACGGCCGACATGTGATGAAGATCGACCTCGCCGCCATCGCGGCGCTGGCCGACCGCCCCCGCGCCAAGTACGTCGTGGTCAGCGCCATCAGCCCCACCCCGCTGGGCGAGGGCAAGACCACGACCGCGGTCGGGCTCGCCCAGGGGTTCAAGCACATCGGCAAGCAGGCCGTGCTGGCCCTGCGGCAGCCCTCGATGGGCCCGACCTTCGGCATCAAGGGCGGTGCCGCCGGTGGCGGCTACAGCCAGGTCGTCCCGATGGAGACCCTCAACCTGCACCTCACGGGCGACTTCCACGCCGTCACGTCCGCGCACAACATGCTGGCGGCGCTGGTCGACAACCACCTGCACCACGGCAACGCCCTCGACATCGACGTGCGCTCCATCACCTGGCCCCGCGTGCTCGACGTCAACGACCGCGCCCTGCGCAACGTCGTGGTCGGGCTGGGCGGGCGGGCAGACGGGGTGACGAGGCAGTCGGGCTTCGACATCACGGCCGCCTCGGAGGTCATGGCCCTGCTGGGCCTGACCACCGACCTCGCCGACCTGAGGGCTCGGCTCGGTCGGATCGTCATCGGGTGGACCCACGGAGGTGAGCCGGTCACCGCCGAGCAGCTCGAGGCCGCCGGGTCCATGGCGGTCATGCTGCGCGAGGCGGTCAAGCCCAACCTCCTGCAGACGCTGGAGGGCACCCCGGCCCTGGTGCACGCCGGCCCGTTCGGCAACATCGCGACCGGCAACTCCTCCGTGGTGGCCGACCTCATCGGGCTGCGCTGCGGTGACTACGTCGTCACCGAGGCCGGCTTCGGCGCAGACATGGGCGCCGAGCGCTTCTTCAACATCAAGTGCCGGGTGTCCGGCGAGGCCCCGGACGCCGCCGTGCTCGTCGCGACCACCCGGGCCCTGAAGATGCACTCCGGCCGGTTCACGATCCAGGCCGGCAAGCCCCTGCCCGCGGACCTGCTGGCCGAGAACCCGGCGGACGTCGAGGCCGGCGCCGCCAACCTGGTCAAGCAGATCGAGAACCTCCGGCTGCACGGCGTCTCCCCGGTCGTGGCGATCAACGCCTTCCCGACCGACCACGCCTCCGAGCACGAGGCGGTGCGCCGGATCGCCGAGGGGGTGGGTGCGCGGGTCGCGATCTCGACCCACTTCGCAGACGGTGGGGCCGGCGCCGTCGAGCTGGCCGAGGCTGTGCGCGAGGCCGCCGAGGAGCCCAGCACCTTCGCCCCGCTGTACCCCTTGACGATGCCCCTGCGGGAGAAGATCGAGACGATCGCAACCCGCGTCTACGGTGCGGACGGGGTCGACCTGTCGCCCCAGGCGGCCAGGCAGCTCGACACCTACGAGCGGGCCGGCTTCGGCGACCTGGCGGTCTGCATCGCCAAGACGCCCGCGTCCATCTCCAGCGACCCGGCGCTGCTGGGCGCCCCGACCGGCTGGCGGATGCCGGTGCGCGAGGTCCGCGCGTCGGTGGGAGCCGGCTTCGTCTACCCGATCGCGGGCACGGTGCGCACCATGCCCGGCCTGAGCCTGCACCCGGCGGCGCACCGGATCGACCTGGACGAGGACGGCCAGGTCGTGGGCCTGTCCTGAGACAGCGGTATGCCGTGTCCCTCCGACGAGGGACACGGCATACCGCTGTGGTCAGGCGAACCAGACGACGAGGCCGACGGTGGCGGCCAGCATGATGCCGGTGAGCACGCGGTAGTTGGCCCACACCGGCGTGCCGCGCAGGGTGTCCGTCTCCTCCTTCCAGTACTTGCGCTTCCAGGTGAGCTCGTCCGTCTTCTCCAGGTCGGGGGTCTTGCCGACGATGCTGATGACGGTGAGCATGATCAGCGCGGTGGCGAAGCCGATGCCGGAGGCGTAGAGGAACTGCAGCTCGATGACCTCGTTGACCTCGATGAAGATGAACGCGATGACGCCGAGCGGCTGCAGGATGACGAGGGTCAGGAAGGCTGCCGTCGCGTTGACCCGCTTCCAGCCGATGCCCATGAGGAACACGGCGACGACCGGCGGCACCAGGTAGGACAGCACCGACTGCAGGTAGTTGTACAGCGTGTCGAACTGGGCGATGAAGGGCGCCCAGATGATGGCGACGACCAGCGCCACCACGGTGGCGATGCGACCGATGAGCACCAGGCTGCGGTCGGTGGTCTCCGGCTTGAAGGTCTTGACGAAGTCCATCGTGACGATGGTCGAGGCCGAGTTGAGGATGGAGTCGACCGTCGAGGTGATGGCCGCGATGACGGCGGCGACGATGAGACCGGACAGGCCCGCCGGCAGCAGGTCGAAGACCAGGGTGGGGAAGACCGTGTCGGGGTTGTCCAGGTCGTAGAGCGTGAGCGCCATGACGCCGGGCAGGATGAACAGGAAGAGGAACGTCAGCTTGATGAAGCCGGCCATCAGCGCGCCCCAGCGGCCGTGGTCGAGGCTGCGCGCTCCGAGGGTGCGCTGCACGACGAGCTGGTTGGTGGTCCAGTAGTAGAGCCCGATGATGAGCACGCCGGTGATGAGGCCGGGCCACGGCAGGTCGGGGTTGTCGGCCGGCAGGATCAGGCTCATCTTGTCGTCGCCGGCGGTCTCGTAGACCGCATCCCACGACGGGATGGCCCGCCAGGTGGCGATGAAGACGATGAGGCCACCGAGGATCGTGACGGTCGCCTGGATGCTGTCGGAGATCATGACGGCGCCCAGACCACCGACGACGGTGTAGATCGCGGCGAGGATCGCCAGGGCCGCGACGGCGACCCAGATCGGCACCTCGGGGTAGAGGGTCTGGACGACGATGGCACCGGCGAAGAGCGCGGCCGCCATGTCGATGAACATGTTGGCGAAGAGGTTGAACCCGGCGAAGGCCATCCGGGACCGACGGTCGAAGCGCTTCTCCAGGAACTCCGGCAGGGTGAAGACCCCGGAGCGCAGGTAGAAGGGAAGGATGAAGAAGATGAAGACCGCCAGGATGACGGTCGTCATCCACTCGTAGGCGAAGATCGAGATGCCCTGGTTGTAGGCGCCGCCGGCGAGTCCGACGAAGGTCGCGCCCGACATGTTGGTCGCCACCAGCGAGAGACCCACGAAGGGCCAGATGAAGTTCCGGCCGCCGAGGAAGTAGCTCTCGGTCTCGCTGGACTCCTTGGTCGACTTCTTCTTCGCGCGGGCGCCCAGCCACAGCGGGATGATCCGGCTGGCGACGAGGTAGACGATGATGACCGTGAGGTCGAGGGGGCCCACCGTGAAGTCGGGGGTCGTGGTCTCCTGCATGGGGATCTGCACCTGGGCGGGGAGCTGCATCAGCGGTCCTTCCTCACGACGAGCACCGGGCAGGGAGCATGGCGGACGACGCCTTCGGCGTCACTGCCGAGCAGTACGCGCTTGAAGGCGTTGAGGCCACGGCTTCCGAGGATGATCAGGTCGGCCTCGACCTCGTCGCGCAGCCGCAGGATCTCGTCGGTGGCCCGCCCCATCCGCAGGTAGGTCGCGGTGGGGGTGATCCCCGCCGCCTCGAACTTCGCCACCTGGGCGTCGAGCACGACCTGGCCCTCGGCGCGCAGCCGGGCCTGTTGGGTGGGGTTCATCGCGTCCGGGTTGGTCCACGGCGAGACCAGGCCGACATGGACGACATGGACCTCCGCCTGGGTGTGCCCGAGCAGGTCCACGGTGTGGTGCAGCGCCATGTCGGACTCTGCCGACCCATCGGCGGCGAAAAGGATGCGGTGCGGGAACTGGGTCATGGGGCCCTCCTCGGGTCGACGGTGACCGGCCACCGCGAAAGTAGGCGCAACCTGGGAGGACCGCGACCGGAAACCCTTCCGTTTCCGTCTCGGGGGTGTCCGGGTCGACCGTCGTCGAGCGGGTGGCGGTACCCGCGAGGTGCCGGCAGCGCATAGGGTCAGGGGCATGGCCGAGGTGACGTGGCAGGAGATCGCCCCTGGGGTCTTCGTCCGTCGGCACGTCGAGCTCGAGCTCAACTGCGGGCTGGTCGTGGGCGAGGGCCGGGCCCTCGTCGTCGACACCCGGGGCACCGAGGAGCGCGGTGAGGAGCTGCTGGCCGCCGTGCGGGAGGTGACCACGCTCGAGCCGGTCGTGGTCAACACCCACGCCCACTACGACCACTGCTTCGGCAACGCCGCGTTCCGTGACTCGCAGATCTATGCCCACACCCGGGCCGCCGACGACCTGCGCGCCACCGCCGAGCACCAGCGGGAGCAGGTGGTGGCCCACTTCCACGCCACCGAGCGCCCCCACCTGGCGGCGCAGCTGCTGGCCACGCAGATCGTCGTGCCCCACTACCTCGTCGAGGAGGACACGCAGATCGACCTCGGGGGGCGCAGCGTGCACCTGCTCTACGGGGGGCCCGCGCACACCGACCACGACCTGGCCGTGGCGGTGCCCGATGCCGGCGTGGTCTTCTGGGGCGACGTCATCGAGCAGGGCGCCGACCCGGCGATGGAGGACTCGTTCCCGCTGGCGTGGGCCGCGACGCTGCACGCCCTGCTCGCACGTCCGCAGGTCAAGGACGCGCCGATCGCCGTGCCCGGGCACGGGGACGTCGTGGACCGCGACTTCGTCGTCGAGCAGGCCGGTCGTCTGGGGATGCTGGCCGACACCCTCGCCGAGGCTGTCGCCGGCCGGGTGCGGGACGTCGACCAGCTCGTCTCCACCTGCCGGGGCCTGGGGCTGCAGGACGCCACGCTGCGCCATGCCGCCATGCGGGTGCTGGAGACGACCGACCGCTGAGCGGCGCGCTGCATACGCCGTGCGCGGCAGCACGTATGCCGGGGCACCTGCCGTGCGCCCGTATTTGCACTCGGGGGGGTCGAGTGCTAATCATGGTTCTAGCACTCTCACCATGAGAGTGACAGAAGTGCACTCGACCGATCCTGTTGAGGGTCCGCCGTCCGGGGCGACGTGAGCCCGGGGCGAACGACTCGTACCGTCGCGGGCGACAGGCCCGGTCGCCAACCCGTTCAGCGTGTGGGAGGAACCACCCGAATGGCCAAGACCATTGCTTTCGACGAGGAGGCTCGCCGCGGTCTCGAGAGGGGCATGAACACCCTCGCGGACGCCGTCAAGGTGACCCTCGGCCCCAAGGGCCGCAACGTCGTGCTCGAGAAGAAGTGGGGTGCGCCCACCATCACCAACGATGGTGTCAGCATCGCCAAGGAGATCGAGCTCGAGGACCCCTACGAGAAGATCGGCGCAGAGCTGGTCAAGGAGGTCGCCAAGAAGACCGACGACGTCGCCGGTGACGGCACGACGACGGCCACGGTGATCGCCCAGGCCATGGTCCGCGAGGGCCTGCGCAACGTCGCTGCCGGCGCCAACCCGATGGCCCTCAAGCGCGGCATCGAGAAGGCCGTCGACGCGGTCACCGCCGAGCTGCTGGGCATGGCCAAGGACGTGGAGACCAAGGAGCAGATCGCCCAGAGCGCCTCCATCTCCGCTGCCGACAACGAGATCGGCGACATGATCGCCGAGGCCATGGACAAGGTCGGCAACGAGGGTGTCATCACCGTCGAGGAGTCCAACACCTTCGGCCTGGAGCTCGAGCTCACCGAGGGCATGCGCTTCGACAAGGGCTACATCTCGCCCTACTTCGTCACCGACACCGAGCGCATGGAGACGGTCCTGGAGGACCCCTACATCCTCATCGTCAACTCCAAGATCGGCTCGATCAAGGACCTGCTGCCGCTGCTGGAGAAGGTCATGCAGTCCGGCAAGCCGCTGGCGATCATCTCCGAGGACGTCGAGGGCGAGGCCCTGGCGACCCTGGTGGTCAACAAGATCCGCGGCAACTTCAAGTCCGTCGCCGTCAAGGCCCCGGGCTTCGGCGACCGCCGCAAGGCCATGCTGGGCGACATCGCGATCCTCACCGGTGGCCAGGTCATCTCCGAGGAGGTCGGCCTCAAGCTCGAGACCGCCGACCTGGACCTGCTGGGCCACGCCCGCAAGGTCGTCGTCACCAAGGACGAGACCACCATCGTCGAGGGTGCCGGCGACGCCGACCAGATCGCCGGCCGGGTCTCGCAGATCCGCAAGGAGATCGAGAACTCCGACTCCGACTACGACCGCGAGAAGCTGCAGGAGCGTCTGGCCAAGCTGGCCGGCGGTGTCGCGGTCATCAAGGCCGGTGCGGCCACCGAGGTCGAGCTCAAGGAGCGCAAGCATCGCATCGAGGACGCGGTGCGCAACGCCAAGGCCGCGGTCGAGGAGGGCATCGTCGCCGGTGGCGGTGTCGCGCTCATCCAGGCCTCGACCGCCTTCGACAAGCTCGAGCTGACCGGTGACGAGGCCACGGGCGCCAACATCGTCCGGGTCGCGATCGAGTCACCGCTCAAGCAGATCGCCATCAACGGCGGCCTCGAGGGCGGCGTCGTCGCGGAGAAGGTGCGCAACCTGACCCCCGGCTACGGTCTCAACGCCGCGACCGGCGAGTACGGCGACATGCTGGGCTTCGGCATCGCCGACCCGGTCAAGGTCACCCGCTCGGCGCTGCAGAACGCCGCCTCCATCGCGGCGCTCTTCCTCACCACCGAGGCCGTCATCGCCGACAAGCCGGAGAAGACCCCGGCCATGCCGGCCGGCGACGGTGGCATGGGCGGCATGGACTTCTGAGCAGGTCCTGACCCACTTCCGCGTTCCTCGCGGACAGCACGGCGGGGCGGCCTCCCACGGGAGGCCGCCCCGTTGTCATGCCCGGTCGCTCACTGCGGCATGAACCGTGCCCGGTTGGCCTGCTCCACGAGGTCGTAGTCGTCGCCGGCCGTCTTCAGGGTCACCGAGATCTGCTGCAGGGACTGGCGGACCCGCTCCTGGGTGGCGCTCCAGTCCTGGGTCACCGCGGCGAAGCTGCCGGCCGCCGACCCACGCCAGCAGTCCTGCAGGGCGGTGAGCGTGCCCATCATGGCGCGCACCTCGCTCTCGATCGACGCGGCGATGCGCTGGATGTCGCCGGACGCCGCGGCGATGCGCGCGGTGTCGACGCTGAAGGTGGTGCTCATGTGTCCTCCCGGGGTCGTGGTGGGTGGGGTGACCGGACGGCACCCCCGCTGCCGAGACCGTAGGCCGGGTGTCCTGGCTGTCGCAGGAGTTCTCCACAGGCTCACCGACGACACCCACCTCTATGCTGACCGGCGTGGCCATCTGGATCGACCCGCCGGCGTGGCCGGCGCACGGACGCCTGTGGTCGCACGTCATCAGCGACACGTCCTACGAGGAGCTGCACGAGTTCGCGGCCCGGGCCGGCATCCCGGTGCGCTCCTTCGAAGGTGACCACTACGACATCCCCGAGGAACGGCATACCGACGCCGTGCTGGCGGGCGCCGTGCCCACCACCCAGTCCGACCTCGCGCGCCGGCTGCGCGACAGCGGCCTGCGGTTCCGCAAGCGCAGGGGTGAGCGGCCGCTCGGGCGCTACCCCCAGGGTCTGCCGGCGGTGCCGGGACCGCACGTGCTGGACGTCGTCGCCTCCCCGCTGGAACCCCCGGCCTCCTCAGGGGCCGCCGTGGTCCTGGTCACCGACGGCGTGCACCTGCTGCTCGTGCGCGACGTCTCCCGCCCCGGCTGGGCCCCGCCGGGCGGCAAGCGGGAGCACGGCGAGTCGGTGCGCGAGTCTGCGGTGCGCGAGATCTTCGAGGAGACCGGTCTGCGGCTCACCGCCGACACCCTGCGGCCGGTGGGCTACGAGCGCATCACCATCCCCGTCGGCCACGAGGTCCACCCGTGGGACGCGGGGGACAACCACATCGCCGTCTTCTCGGCCTCGATCCCCCTGCTGCGTCCTCCGGTGGCGCCCCGCGCCGACGACGTCACCGAGGCGCGGTGGGCGACGCCCACCGAGGCGCGCGGGCTGAGCGGGCAGCAGCACTGGTGGCTGCTGGTCGACCACTTCCTGGTGGGCCAGGGGCTCTGACGGCTCAGGCCGTCTCCCACTCCATCGACACGGTGGCCGTGACCTCGGCGAGCTCGGGGTCGACGGTCTCGGCCGCCACGGCACGCATGGAGGCGGCCCGCAGCGGCCCCACCACCGGCTCCGCGTCACCGACCCGCACCAGCTCGCCCAGGGTCAGCCCGCAGGCGCGCGCGTAGTCCTCCGCCGTGGCCCGGGCGGCCGCCACGGCAGCCTCCCGTGCCCGCGCGTGGGCGGGGTTGTCCTGCGAGATGCGCCAGTCCGGTCCGGTCGCCCCCACGTGCTCGAGGGCGGCCACCGCCTCGAGCACCCGGAAGGCCTGGGTCACGTCCCGCACGGTGCACTCGGTCGTCATCGCCCCCTGCCAGCCGAGGAGCGTCTCGGTGCCGTCGTCCCAGCGGCTGCGTCGCTGCACCGTCGTGCTCTGGTTGCCACGGTCGGCCCGGTCGGTGCCGAGGTCGTCCAGGGTCCGCTGCACGGCCGACGCGTAGCGTCCCACCGTCTCCAGCGCCTCCGCCGGGGTGGCTGCCTCGGCCTGCGCACGGAAGTGCAGCGTGGCGTAGTCGGGCACCGCGCGCGCGGCGCCCGTGCCTGTGACGTGGATGCGGGTCATGAAGGTCCCTCCGTGGTGAGCGCGGCGATCTCGCCGGCGACGTTGGTGCGTGCCCGGTCCTCCCAGGCCCGACGGGCGTGCGCGGTGGCGTAGAGGGCGTGACGATCGAGCAGCGTGCGCAGCACGGCGGCCCGGGCGGTGCGGAAGGTGGCTGTCGGCACGTGTGCGTACTCCGCGCGCACCGACCTCGCGTAGGCCGCGTAGCGCGTGGCGGGGGCACCCAGGATCCACAGGTCCGCGTCGCTGAAGGCGTCGCGCAGGCGCTCCCGGCCCAGCAGACCACGCACCGCTCCCGGGTCGTGGTCGACGGTCAGCAGGACCAGCGCCTCCACCACGTCGACGTCCGCGGGGTCGGCCCCCAGCCGGTGCAGGTGGTCACGGGCGAGAGCCGCCGAGCGGTGCTCGTTGCTGCCCGGCGCGGCCCGGGGGTCGTAGCGCACGTCGTGGTAGGCGGCGGCGACCCGGGCGACCGGGAGCGCGTCGTCGTCGAGCTCGCCCGCGCAGGCGAGCTCCTCGAGCGCCTCCAGCATCTCGGTCAGGTGCCGGAGGGTGTGGTATGCACGGTGCGGCTCGGCCCAGGCCGCGTGGATCCGCTGCAGCTCCGCGCGGTGCAGCTCGGGCCCGGCATCGGGCGCCAGCGCGACGAGAGCGGCCGACACCGAGGCCGGCAGCGTCCCCACGTCCATGGGGTCGAGTCTGCCAGCAGCGGTCACCGCTGGGGCTCACCCGCCGGTGAGTCCGCGGCGTCACTCGTGGGTGCGGTGCGCCCGAGCCAGATCTCCCGCAGCCGGGAGTCGCTCCTGCCCAGGGGGGTCTCGACGATGCGGGTGTCCTTGAGCACGACGGCGAGCTGGGTGACCAGTGGCCCCGGAGGGTTGCCGCTGATGTCGGCGACGGCCGACCACGGGATCGTGGCGGTGCGGTGGAGACCCGTGAGCAGCGTCATGCCCTGGTCGTCGGTGATGACCGCCTGCCGGTGCGCGCGGTAGAGGAACGCCAGGGCCACGGCAGCCCACAGGAGGCCGAACGGCCAGATCCACCAGCTCGCCCCGTCGACGGCGCTGCTGGCGACCCAGCCGACGGCGAAGACCACCTGGAGACCCCAGGCGACCATGGCGACCCGGGTCGTGCCGGGGCGCAGGCGTGTGCGCGGCATCCATCCTCCTCGGCGATCGTGCTGGCGCCGAGACTACGTCACCACGCTGGGAGGCCGCGCAGCACCCGGGGGGGTGGCTGTGCGGCCTCCGTCAGGTCAGCCGAACGGCAGGGCGTCCTTGGTGGTGGAGCCGATGTCCGAGGCCAGGTCCTGCACCGAGCCCTTGGCGCTCTTGGCGGCCGACTTGGCGGCGCCGAGGGCGCTCTGGGTGGCCAGGGTGACCCCGGCGCCCACCAGCCAGACGTCCTTGGCGAACGGGACCCCCTGCTGCGAGGGACGGATGCCGTCGTCCCCCGTCATCCACGGCGTCTTGAGGTACATGCCCACCAGGCCTGCGCCGAAGCCCGCCAGGGCCGTGCCGGCCACCGCGGAGGGCACCATCGGCGCCAGCAGGGTGGTGCCGAGGGCGATCTCCCCGTAGGCCAGCAGCTCGGTGAAGTCCTTGGGCTTGACGTTCTTGAGGAAGGGGTAGGCACCGGAGGCCATGCCGTGCAGGCCCTCCGCGGTCTCCTTGTCCGCCCCGAGCTTGCTCAGCCCGGAGTTGAGGATGTAGGCGCCGGTCGCGACGCGGATCGGGATGTGGGTGGGGTGCATTGCATCTCCTCGAGGACGGGACGGTCGTGAGGCCACCTGGCCCTGCACCCCATCCTTGACGAGGTGTCCCGGCGACGCCACCCCGGGGGGTGGGACTCAGCGCATCTCCGGAGGTAGCGGTGCTGCGTGGACGACGCTCAGCCCGGACACGGCACGTGTCAGGACGATGTGGCGCCGGCGCAGCCCCGTGCGCCGGTCCGGCTCGGCGGCCACGACCGCCGCGGGGTCGACGACGACCACCTGGTCGAACTCCAGGCCCTTGGCCAGGGTCGCCGGCACGACCTGTGTCCGTGGAGGTCGGGTGTCGTCGTGCTCCTGGCCCAGCACCACGTGGGCCGTGCCCGCGGCGCTCAGGGCTCCGGCCAGCGTCGGCACCGCGGCGTCGGTGCTCACCACCCCGACGGTGCCCGGGTGGCGGGCGACCCGGGCGACCTCGGCGACCGCACCCGTGACCGGGTCGTCGACGGACACCACGTCCAGCCGTCCCCGGTCGTGCCGCACCGACGGTCCCCTCAGGCCGGGGGCGATGTGCGGCAGCAGGCGGGCGGCGTAGTCGACGACCGCTCCCGGCACCCGGAAGCCGCGCTCGAGCACCTCCACGTGTGCGCCGTCCGCTCCCAGGTGCCCGAGGGACTCCTCCCACGAGGTGGTCGCCCACGGCGTCGTGCCCTGCGCGATGTCGCCCAGCACTGTCAGCGAGCCGGTCGCGGCCCACCGGCCGACCGCACGCAGCTGCATCGGGGAGAGGTCCTGCGCCTCCGGTCGCGTCCGGTGCCGCCTTGTCCGTCGCGTGCCGTCCTGCAGCACAGCGCCCGTCGGACAAGGCAGCACCCGGGGTGGGGCCGAGGGTCGAGGCAGCCGGTCAGGGCACGTCGGGCCGGGTGTCGAGCACGACCTCGAACTCCTGCCGCTCACCGTCCCGGAGCACCCCGACGACGGCCTCCTCGCCGGCCCGGCGCTCGCGCACCTGCGCCACGAGGGCCTCGGCGCTGGACACGCGGTCACCGTCGATGTCGATGACGAGGTCTCCGGCGGCCAGGCCCACGGAGGCGGCGGGTGAGCCCTCCTCGACCTGCACGACGGCGGCCCCGGCGAGGACCGCACCGTCGAGGGTGGCCTCGGCGTCGTCCAGGCCCACGCCCAGGAAGGCGTGCTCGGCCGTCCCGGTCTCGATGAGCTGCTCGACGATGGAGGACACCGAGCGCATGGGGATGGCGAAGCCGATGCCGATGTTGCCGGCCTGCCCGCCGGTGGGTGCCGAGAGCGACGCGATGGCCGAGTTGATGCCGACGAGGCGCCCCGAGGCGTCCACGAGGGCACCGCCGGAGTTGCCGGGGTTGATGGCCGCGCTGGTCTGGATGGCGTTGGTGACGACGGCCGTCGGCTGACCGCCCTCGGTGGACTGCGTGGTCACCGGGCGGTCCAGGGCGCTGACGATCCCGGTCGTGACCGTGCCCGACAGGCCCAGCGGGTTGCCGATGGCCATCACAGGGGAGCCCACGGTGAGCGACTGGTCGTCACCCTCCTCGACGGGCTGCAGGTCATCCGGTGCGTCGGTCACGGTGAGCACCGCGAGGTCGGTCGCCGGGTCGGAGCCCGACACCTCCGCCTCGTAGGCGCGACCGTCGGCCAGGGTGACCCGCACCTGCTCGGCTCCGGCCACGACGTGGGCGTTGGTGACGACGTGCCCCTGGTCGTCCCAGATGACACCGGAGCCCGAGCCGCCGCCGGAGCCGGTCGCGATCTCGATGGCCACGACCGAGGGGGAGACCTGCTCGGCCACGCCGCCCCAGTCCTCCGCGGAGGTGAACGAGGCAGGGGAGCTGCCGCCCTCCCTCTCGGCGACCTCGCCGGCGCCCGTGACCACCGGGCCCTCGTCGCCCGGACCACCGGTCAGGGCGTAGGTGCCGCCCGAGGCCAGCACTGCGGAGAGCACACCCACGACGAGGAGGTCGGACCAGCGCCGCGGGGAGCTGCCACCGTGCGGCGGTGGCTGCGCCGGTGCGGACGACGGCGGGCCTGCCGACGGGGAGCCCTGCGTGGGTGGGGTGCTGCCGACCGGAGGGCCGGCATACGGCTGGGTGTCGCTGGGCTGGCGGGTGGAGGAGTCGCTCGGAGACTGCGGGGTCCGCTCACCGGTGTAGGGATCAGGCATGGGTCCATCACACACCACCGGTCTCGGCCGAGTCTGGGCTTCTGCTGTGAGTTGGCTGGAGACCTCAGGCCGTCGGTGCGGGCACGGCGCTCCGTGCCTGGTCACGGGTCTTCAGCGGCAGCTCCACGCGGAAGGTGGCGCCACCGCCGGGGGTGGGCACATGGCGCACTGTGCCACCGTGGCGGGCCACGATGGTCGCGACGATCGCCAGCCCCAGGCCCGTGCCACCGCGCTCGCGGCTGCGTGAGGGGTCGACCCGGAAGAAGCGCTCGAAGACCCGCTCGGCGAGGGCGGGGTCGATGCCCGCGCCGTGGTCACGCACCTCGACGACGCACCGTGCCTGCTGCACACCGAGCGCGACCTCGACGTCGGTGCCGACAGGTGTGTGCGCGACGGCGTTCGCCACGAGGTTGGTCAGCACCTGTCGTAAGGCACCGTCGTCACCGCAGGTGACCGGCGACCCTGTGCCGCCCTCCAGCGGCACCATCCGCACGTGGTGCTCGGGGTTGCGCACCCTCGAGTCCTGGACCACGTCCCCGACGAGGACGGTCAGGTCGACGGGCTCGTCGGCCATCCGTGGTGCGGTGTCCCAGCGTGTGAGCAGCAGCAGGTCCTCGACCAGGCGGGTCATCCGGGTGGCCTCGCCCTCGATGCGGCTCATCGCCCCGGCGACGTCGTCCGGGTCACGCACCCCGCCCACCCGGTAGAGCTCGGCATACCCGCGCACCGTCGCCAGGGGTGTGCGCAGCTCGTGGCTGGCGTCGGCCACGAACTGCTGCATGCGGGCCTCCGAGGCCTCCCGCACCGAGAAGGCCTGCTCGATGTGGGCGAGCATGGCGTTCAGCGACTCCGACAGGGAGGCGACCTCGTCGTCGGCACCGGGCTGCGGGATGCGGCGGGTCAGGTCGCCGGCCGCGATGGCCGCTGCTGTGTCCTCGATCCGCCGCAACGGACGGAAGGCCCGGCGCACTGCGACCCACCCGAGCACCGCCACCGCCGCGAGGGTGGCGGCGCCGATGAAGGACGTGAGCACCCACAGCTGCTTGACAGTGTTGTCGACCGGCGCCAGCGGCAGGGCGATCGCGACGGTGCCCTCACCGGTGGGCACGCGGTCGGCGAGCACGCGCCAGTCGTGGCCACCGGGGGAGGTGACGGTGAAAGGGCCGTCCCCCAGCCGAGGGTCGTCCCAGTCGACGCGCCGCAGCGCGGGACGGTCGTCACCGGTGGTCGGGGTGACCAGCGTGTAGGTGGTGGAGCCGGTCGCCCGAGGGGTCAGCAGCACGAAGTAGTTGTTGGGCGGGACCAGTGTGGTCTGCACGATGCCGGTCTCGGGCAGGTTGCTGTAGGCGACCTGGCCCAGCGGGGCGATGTACTGCCGCAGCTCGGTGTCGATCCGCTCCGTGAGGTAGCCACGCAGCAGCATCGTCGTGAGCGTGGTGGTCACGAGGTAGGCCGCGAGCACCATCAGCACGACCACCGCCACCAGCCGGGTGGTGAGCGAGAGGGCGTGCAGCCGGCTGTAGGCCGTCTGCCGCAGGGAGCGGGCCCCGATCACGGGCCGTCCCAGGGGCAGGTCGCGGCGGGCATCAGTCGCGCGGTGGGCGCAGGACGTAGCCGACACCGCGCTTGGTGTGGATGAGCGGCTCGCCCTGGGTGTCGACCTTGCGCCGCAGGTAGGAGATGTAGGACTCGACGATCCCCATCTCGCCGCGGAAGTCGTAGTCCCAGACGTGGTCCAGGATCTGTGTCTTCGACAGCACCCGGCCCGGGTTCAGCATGAGGTAGCGCAGCAGCTTGAACTCCGTCGGCGACACGTCGATCACCCGGCCGCCTCGACGCACCTCGTGGCTGTCCTCGTCGAGCTCGAGGTCGGCCACGCGCAGGGTCGTGTCGGTCTCCGGGAGCAGCTCCTGGGTGCGACGCAGGACGGCGCGGATGCGGGCGACCACCTCCTCCAGGCTGAACGGCTTGGTGACGTAGTCGTCACCGCCGACCGTCAGCCCCTTGACCTTGTCCTCGAGGGAGTCGCGTGCGGTGAGGAACAGGATCGGCACGTCACGACCGCGTTCGCGCAGGCGCCGGGTCACGGTGAATCCGTCCATGTCCGGCAGCATGACGTCGAGGACGGCCAGGTCGGGCTCGTGCTCGTCCGCCAGGCGCAGGGCCGTCTCCCCGTCGGGGGCGGTGTGGACCTCGAAGCCGGCGAACTTGAGGCTCGTCGCCAGCAGCTCTCGGATGTTGGTCTCGTCCTCGACGACGAGGAGGGTGGCCTCGGGTGTGCTCATGCACCCAGTGTGAACGGCGATTCTGTGAGTCTGCTGGGGGTCGCCTGGGAGCACGCGCCGGTGCCCTCGTGCCGCCTCCCTGGAAGGCGCCGGTCAGTGCGGGATGGGGGCGTGGGTGCCCTCGGCGCGCTCGGGGGGCTCGCGGCGCAGCAGCTCGTCCCAGTCGGAGTCCACCAGGTCGCGCGGACCGTCGGCGACCAGGACGGCGCCGGCGGTCTCCAGCTCCTCGACCCCGAACCCTCCGGAGCGCAGCGCCACGCACGGCGCACCCATCCGCGCGGCCGAGGCCACGTCGTACGGGGTGTCGCCGACGAGCAGCGCCCGCCCGCCGCCCGCGTCGTGGAGGGCGGCCTGCAGGATGTCGGGCTGCGGCTTGGACTCGTCGGCGTCCTCGGAGGAGGTCACCGCGGCCAGGACCCCCTCCGGAAGGTCGAGCAGCTCGATCACGTGGTCGGTGAACCGCGACTTGCCCGAGGAGGCCAGGGCGATCCGCAGGCCGCGCTCGTGCAGCGCCATGACCATGTCGCGGGCGCCGTCGAGGAGCACGATCTCGGGCAGCAGGTGCTCGTACTCGACCTCCCAGCGCTCGCGCACAGCGTCGCCGAGGTCACGCTCGACGTCGTCGCCGGCGACCATGGCGACGAGCTTGTCGCCGCCCATGCCGATCGCGCGGTGGACGCGCCACAGCGGCGGGGCCAGGTCGTGCCGGGCGAAGGCCCGGGCCCAGGCGAGGGCGTGGTGGTAGGTCGTGTCGGCCAGGGTGCCGTCGACGTCGAGCAGGACGGTGTCGCGGGCTGCAGATGTCATCGGTCCCTGTCTACCGCAGGTGGCCGCGGGGTGTCGATGTCGGAGTCTCAGGGCAGGGTGGGTGCCCCGTCGAGCTGGTCAAGGTCGTCGGCGTCCACGATGCGGTAGGCGTAGCCCTGCTCGGCGAGGAAGCGCTGACGGTGGGCGGCGAACTCCGCGTCGACGGTGTCGCGCGCCACGATCGTGTAGAAGTGCGCGGTCCGGCCGTCGCCCTTGGGGCGCAGCACCCGGCCCAGGCGCTGGGCCTCCTCCTGCCGGGAGCCGAAGGTGCCCGACACCTGGATCGCCACGGACGCCTCGGGCAGGTCGATCGAGAAGTTGGCGACCTTGCTGACCACGAGCAGGTCGATCTCGCCGGTGCGGAAGGCGCCGTAGAGCTTCTGCCGCTCGGTCACGCTGGTCTCCCCGGTGATCATCGGGGCGTCCAGCCGGTTGGCCAGGGTCTCCAGCTGGTCGAGGTACTGCCCGATCACCAGCACCTGCTGACCCCGGTGCTTGGCCACGAGCTCCTCGACCACGGCGTCCTTGGGCGGGGCGCACGAGGCGAAGCGGTAGCGCTCGTCGGGCTCGGCCACGGCATACGCCATGCGCAGCGACTCGGGCAGGGTCACCCGCACCTCGACGCAGTCGGCGGGGGCGATGTAGCCCTGGGCCTCGATGTCCTTCCACGGTGCGTCGTAGCGCTTGGGGCCGATCAGGGAGAAGACGTCGGACTCGCGGCCGTCCTCGCGCACGAGGGTGGCGGTCAGGCCGAGGCGCCTGCGCGCCTGCAGGTCGGCGGTCATCCGGAAGATGGGCGCCGGCAGCAGGTGCACCTCGTCGTAGACGATGAGCCCCCAGTCGCGGGCGTCCAGCAGGTCCAGGTGGGGGTAGACGCCCTTGCGCTTCAGCGTCAGCACCTGGTATGTCGCGATGGTGACCGGGCGGATCTCCTTGCGGGCGCCGGAGTACTCCCCGATCTCGTCGTCGGTCAGCGAGGTGCGCCGGATGAGCTCCTCGCGCCACTGACGTGCCGAGACCGTGTTGGTCACCAGGATCAGGGTGGTCGTGCTCGAGCGTGCCATCGCGCCGGCCCCCACCAGCGTCTTGCCGGCGCCACAGGGCAGCACGACGACTCCGGAGCCGCCGTCCCAGAAGCCGTTGACGGCCTGCTGCTGGTAGGGCCGCAGCTGCCAGTCGGCCTCGTGGAGCGCGATCGGGTGGGCCTCGCCGTCGACATAGCCCGCGAGGTCCTCGGCCGGCCAGCCCACCTTGAGCAGCTCCTGCTTGAGGTGACCGCGCTCGGAGGGGTGCACCGCCACGGTGTCGTCGTCGATGCGGTCGCCGGTCAGTGGCGTGATCCTGCGGTGCCGCAGCACCTCCGTGAGCACGGCACGGTCGGTCGTGCGCAGGATGAGGCCGTGCTCCTCGGACTTCTCGAGGGTGAGCCGTCCGTAGCGGGCCATGGTCTCGGCGACGTCCACCAGAAGCGCGTTGGGCACCGGGTAGCGGCTGTGCGTGACCAGGGCGTCGACCACCTGCTCGGCGTCGTGGCCGGCGGCACGCGCGTTCCACAGCCCCAGCGGGGTGACCCGGTAGGTGTGCACGTGCTCGGGGGCGCGCTCGAGCTCGGCGAAGGGTGCGATAGCACGCCGCGCCGGTTCGGCGTCGGGGTGGTCGACCTCGAGAAGGAGGGTCTTGTCGGACTGGACGATCAGTGGGCCGCTCATCACCGGGTGACAACGCCGGTATGCGGTGCGCCTGTTCCCGACCGTGAGGACCGGCGTGGTGGCCGGGACGGTCCGGGGGCAGAGGATGCCCGCGGCGTCCACTAGCATGGAGGGAGCAACACGCGCTCCGGGGTCGGTGCAAGTCCGAACCGGCGGTGACAGTCCGCGACCCGGCCGCAGCCAGCGGCTGGTTGACCTGGTGGAACTCCAGGACCGACGGTGAAAGTCCGGATGGGAGGCAGCGCGGGGCCTGCGACAGCAGGCCCGTGGCCACGGTCGGCCGCGGTGGTGGCACGCCAGGCGTGCCCGCCGGGTCCGTGCGTGACCACAGCTCACCGACCATCGGTGTCCACCCCGGAGCTCGACCGACGAGCAGAGATCTGACCAGGGTGATGAGCACGATGAGGCCGGTGAGCCACGCGGGGGACACCTCGCTCGACGCCGCCATGCTGCGCCGCGCCCTGGACGCCGCCCTGCTGGGACCCGAGGCCGACCCGAACCCGCGGGTCGGGGCCGTCGTGCTCGACGCCGACGGCGTCGTCGCCGGGGTGGGGCACCACCGCGGCGCAGGCACCCCGCACGCCGAGGTCGAGGCCCTGCGGGAGGCCGGCCGACGGGCCGCCGGCGGCACGGCGTACGTGAGCCTGGAGCCGTGTGCCCACCACGGCCGCACCCCGCCGTGCACGCGTGCCCTCGTCGAGGCCGGGGTGCGTCGGGTCGTGTATGCCGTCGCGGACCCCGACCCCAAGGCTGCCGGTGGCGCCGTCGTGCTGCGGGCCCAGGGGGTCGAGACCGAGCACCGTCCCAGCGCCGAGGCCGAGGCGGTGCTGCGGCACTGGTCCTTCGCGACCCGGCACGGCCGCCCCTGGGTCACCTGGAAGACCGCCAGCACGCTCGACGGCCGGGTGGCCGCGGCGGACGGCAGCAGCGCCTGGGTCACCTCGCCGCAGGCCCGTGCCGACGTGCACGACCTGCGCAGCCGCTGCGGAGCGGTGGTCGTGGGCACCGGCACCGCACTGGCCGACGACCCCTCGCTCACGGCACGTCACCCGGACGGCACGCCGCGTGAGCGGCAGCCGCTGCGCGTGGTGCTCGGTCGCACCCCGCTGCCCCGGCAGGCGCGGCTGCACGACGGCGCGGCTCCGATGGTCCAGCTGCCCGGGGACGACCTCGCCGCGGCCCTGGCCAGCCTGCACGGCCGCGGCGTGCGGCGGGCCCTGCTGGAGGGCGGCCCGACGCTGACCGCGGCGTTCTGGCGGGCGGGGCTGGTCGAGGAGGTGGTCGCCTACGTCGCGCCGGCGCTGCTGGGCGCCGGGCCGGCCGCGGTCGGTGACCTCGGCATCACGAGCATGGCCGGCATCGCCCGGCTGCAGATCGACGACGTGGCCCGGATCGGGCCGGACGTCCGGATCACCGCACACCCGGTGGCCGGGCAGGAGGAGGAGTAGGGATGTTCACCGGAATCGTCGAGGAGCTCGGCGAGGTCGTGGCGATCACGGAGCACAGTGCGTCCTCGCAGCTGCGTATCCGCGGCCCGCTGGTCACCGAGGACGCCGGCCACGGCGACTCGGTCGCCGTCAACGGGGTCTGTCTCACGGTCACCGAGTGGGGCCACGGGGAGTTCAGCACCGACGTCATGGCCGAGACGCTGAGCCGCAGCAGCATCGGCGACCTGGCCGTCGGGTCGGTGGTCAACCTGGAGCGGGCGCTGCGCAGCGACGGGCGCTTCGGGGGGCACGTCGTGCAGGGGCACGTCGACACCACGACCGAGGTGCTCGCCCGGGAGCCGGGTGACCGCTGGGAGGTCGTCACCTTCCGGCTGCCGCCGGAGATCGCCCGGTATGTCGTGCAGAAGGGCTCGGTCACCCTCGACGGGGTCTCGCTCACGGTGGCCGACCTCGGCGCCGACACCTTCACCGTCTCGCTCATCCCGACGACGCTCGAGCTGACCACGCTGGGGCGTCGGCAGGTGGGCGACCGGGTCAACGTGGAGGTCGACGTCCTGGCGAAGTACGTGGAGCGGCTGATGGCTGCCGGCTCCCCGTCCGCGGCCCGGCCCTCCGCCCCCGCGTCCGGACCTCTCGGTGAGTGAGGTCGAGGTCGTGGTCGGCGAGGCACTGGAGGCCCTGTGCGCCGGACGTCCGGTGCTGGTGCTCGACGACGCCCGGCGGGAGAACGAGGGCGACGTCGTGCTGGCGGCACAGACGGTCACCCCGCGCTGGATGGGCTGGACCGTGCGGCATACCTCGGGCTACGTGTGCGCCCCGATGCCGGCGGAGTGGGCCGACCGTCTGGAGCTGCCGCTCATGGTGCAGGACAACGAGGACCCGCTCCGCACGGCCTACACGGTCACCGTCGACGCGGCGACCGGTGTGAGCACCGGCATCAGTGCGACCGACCGGGCCCGTACAGTGCAGCTGCTGGGGTCCGCCCGCACCACGGCCGCCGACCTGGTCAGACCCGGTCACGTGGTGCCGCTGCGCGCCCGTGCGGGGGGAGTGCTGGAGCGCCCCGGGCACACCGAGGCCGCCGTCGACCTGTGCCGGCTCGCAGGGCTGAGCCCGGTGGCCGCGATCGCCGAGCTGGTCGACGACGAGGGGGAGATGCTGCGCGGAGCCGCTGTGCACGCGCTGGGGCGGGCCCACGGCCTGCCGGTGATGAGCGTGGCCGACCTGGTCGCCCATCGACGGATGCTCGACGACAGGAGGACCTCATGAGTGGCAGCGGCGCACCCCAGGTGGAGGTGGACGGCTCGGGCCTGCGGGTCGCGGTGGTCTCCGCGTCCTGGCACACCGACGTCATGGACGGGCTGCGGGCCGGGGCCGACCGGGCCCTGCAGGAGGCCGGCGTCAGGCGGGTGGAGCGCGTCGCCGTGCCGGGCAGCTTCGAGCTGCCGGTCGCCTGCGCCCGGCTGGCGGGCAGCGGTGTCTACGACGCCGTCGTCGCGCTGGGCGTCGTGATCCGCGGCGGCACCCCTCACTTCGACTACGTGTGCCAGGCCGCCACCCAGGGGCTGACCCAGGTCTCGGTGAGCACCGGCATCCCCGTCGGATTCGGTGTGCTGACCTGCGACAACGAGGAGCAGGCGCTGGACCGCGCGGGTCTGCCCGGGTCCTCGGAGGACAAGGGGCACGAGGCGGTGACGGCGGCGCTGGCGACCGCCCTGGTGCTCCGCCCGCACTGAGGGTGGCAGGCTGGGGCCATGTCGTCGATGCTGCCGATGGTCCAGCCCCGCTCCGGGATGCCCGAGCGCGTCACGATCTACGAGGTCGGGCCGCGCGACGGGCTCCAGAACGAGTCGACGCGGGTGCCCACCGAGGTCAAGGCCGAGTTCGTGCGACGCCTGGTCGCCGCCGGCCTCGACACCGTCGAGCTCACCTCGTTCGTGCCGCAGCGGTGGGTGCCGCAGCTCGGTGACGCCGAGGAGCTCGTCGCCGCGCTCGGTCCGGTGGGTGTCGGTCGGCAGCGACCGGTGCTGGTGCCCAACGAGCGCGGGCTGGAGCGGGCCCTGGAGGCCGGCGTGTCCGCGGTCGCCGTCTTCGGCAGCGCCACCGAGACGTTCGCCCGCAAGAACCTCAACCGCTCCGTGGCCGAGTCGGTCGACATGTTCGCCCCGGTCGTGTCGCGTGCCCTGGACGCGGGGGCGTGGGTGCGGGCCTACGTGTCCATGTGCTTCGGCGACCCGTGGGAGGGTCCGGTGCCCGTGGAGCAGGTCGTCGACGTCTGTGCCCGGCTGATGGACCTGGGCTGCGACCAGCTCTCCGTCGGCGACACCATCGGCGTCGGCACGCCGGGGCACGTGGAGCGGCTGCTCGACGCGCTGGAGGAGGTCGGCATCGGGGTCGACCAGGTCGGCGTCCACTTCCACGACACCTACGGCCAGGCGCTGAGCAACACGGTGACCGCCCTGGGCCGGGGTGTCAGTGTCGTGGACGCCTCCGCCGGAGGGCTCGGCGGCTGCCCCTACGCGAGGTCGGCCACCGGCAACCTGGCCACCGAGGACCTCGTGTGGACTCTCACCGGGCTGGGCGTCGAGCACGGGGTCGACCTCGACACGCTCGTCGAGACGAGCGGGTGGATGGCCGGGCACCTGGGCCGGCCCTCGCCGAGCCGGGTCGTGCGAGCCCTCTCGGGCTGACGGGCACACGACTGCGCCGGGCCTGCGACAGACTGCGCGAGCGCAGGCCCCGGCGTGGGTTCCACTGTAGGTCGGCCGGTGGGACCGCATACGGTGTGCTCATGCACTCAGGTATCGACCCGACCCACATGGACACTGCGGTCCGGCCGCAGGACGACCTCTTCCGGTTCGTGAACGGCACATGGCTCGACACGGCGGAGATCCCGGGGGACCGCGGGCGCTACGGCGCCTTCGACATGCTGCGCGAGGCCGCAGAGGCCAACGTCCGGGCCCTCATCGAGGAGGCCGCGGCGAGGGAGCCCGCGCTGGACACCCCCGAGGGCAAGGTCGGGGCGCTGTACGCCAGCTTCATGGACACCGAGCGGATCGCTGCCCTGGGCACCAGCCCGCTGGTCGAGGACCTGCGGTCCGTCGCGGAGGTCGAGAACCCCTCCGACGTGGTGCGCGTGTCCGCGCACCTGCAGCGCCACGGCGTCGACGGGCTCGCCCACGTCTGGGTCACTGCCGACGCCGGCAGCCCCGAGGACTACGTCCTCTACCTGCACCAGGGCGGCATCGGCCTGCCCGACGAGGCGTACTACCGCGACGAGGAGCACGCCTCGGTGCGCGAGGCCTACCTCGGCTACCTCGGCCGGCTCCTGGAGCTCGCTGCCCCGGCGCTGACCGAGGTGGGGCTGGACCTCGGTGGCGACGTGCCGCAGCGCGTCTTCGACCTCGAGGCACGGATCGCCGGCGCGCACTGGGACCGCGTCGCCGCCCGGGACGCGGTGAAGTCCTACAACAAGCTGTCCTGGGCCGAGCTCGTCGACAGCACCCCGGGGCTCGACTGGACGGCATGGGCCGAAGGCCTGGGGATCTCCCGCGACCGCCTGGAGCACCTCGTCGCTCGTCAGCCCGACGTGCTCACGGCCGTGGGACAGGAGCTCACCGGCACGCCTGTGGAGGACTGGCGGGCCTTCCTGGTGGTGCGCCTGCTCGACTCCACCGCACCGTTCCTCACCGACGACCTGGTGGCCGAGCACTTCGACTTCCACGGCCGCACCCTCAGCGGGACGCCGGACAACAAGGAACGCTGGAAGCGCGGGGTGGGCCTGGTCGAGGCCCTGCTCGGTGAGGCCGCTGGTCAGCTCTACGTCGCCCAGCACTACCCTCCGCAGGCCAGGGAGCGGATGGAGCAGCTGGTCGAGCACGTCATCGAGGCGTTCCGCCGGCGGATCGGGGAGCTCGAGTGGATGGGTGAGGACACCCGGGCCCGTGCCCTCGACAAGCTCGGCGCCTTCCGCCCCAAGATCGGGCACCCGCCCACCTGGCGCGACTACTCGGCCTACGTGGTGGACCCGACCGACCTGGTCGGCAACGTCCGCCGTGGCCACGCGGTCGAGACCGACCGCGAGCTGCGCAAGCTCGGCGAGGAGATCGACCGCGACGAGTGGCTGATGACCCCGCAGACGGTCAACGCCTACTACCATCCGATGCTCAACGAGATCGTCTTCCCGGCCGCGATCCTGCAGCCGCCCTTCTTCGACGTCGAGGCGGACGACGCCGTCAACTACGGCGGCATCGGGGCGGTCATCGCCCACGAGATCGGCCACGGCTTCGACGACCAGGGCTCGCGCTTCGCCGGCGACGGCTCGCTCACCGACTGGTGGACCGAGGAGGACCGCGCCGCGTTCGACGAGCGGGCCCAGGCCCTCATCGCGCAGTTCGACACCCTCTCGCCCCGTGAGGTGCCCGGCCAGCGGGTCAACGGGGGGCTGACGGTGGGCGAGAACATCGGCGACCTCTGCGGGCTGGAGCTGGCGCTGTCCGCCTACCGCATCGCGACCGGTGGCGACGCGCCCGACATCGAGGGCTGGACCGGTGACCAGCGGTTCTTCATCGGCTGGGGTCAGGTGTGGCGTGGCAAGGCCCGGGTCGAGGAGGCCAAGCGTCTGCTCTCGGTGGACCCGCACTCACCGGCCGACCTGCGCGGCAACACGGTGCGCAACGTCGACGCCTTCCACGACGCGTTCGACACCAAGGAGGGCGACGGCCTGTGGCTCCCGCCGCAGGAGCGCGTCCGCATCTTCTGAGATCCGGCTCCCGGACCGAGCGCCCCCGACGGGGCGCTCAGTCCAGGACGGGCACCCCCCGCATCGCAGTGGCGATCTGCTCGTCGGGCAGCTCGTAGTCGACCATGGCCCCGCTGAGGTACTGCTCGTAGGAGGCCAGGTCGAGGTGGCCGTGGCCGCACAGGGCCGTGAGGATCACCTTCTCCTGCCCGGACTCCTTGGCCTGGAGCGCCTCGCGGATCGCGGCGGCGATGGCGTGGGTGGGCTCCGGCGCCGGCACGATGCCCTCGCAGCGGGCGAACTGGACCGCCGCGGCGAAGCACTCGGTCTGCGGCACCGAGATCGCCTCCACCACCCCCTGCTCGTAGATGTGCGAGACCAGCGGGCTCATCCCGTGGTAGCGCAGCCCGCCGGCGTGGATGAGCTCGGGGATGAAGTCGTGACCGAGCGTGTGCATCTTCATCAGCGGGGCCAGGTCGGCGGTGTCGCCGAAGTCGTAGCGGTACTCGCCCTTGGTCAGGCTCGGGCAGGCCGCGGGCTCGACGCAGCGGACGGTCGGGTTCATGCGGCCGGCGAGCTTCTCGCGCAGGAACGGGAAGGAGAGACCGCCGAAGTTGAAGCCGCCGCCGGTGCACCCGACCAGCACATCGGGGTTCTCACCCACCTTGGCCAGCTGCAGCAGGGCCTCCTCGCCGATGACGGTCTGCTGCAGCACGTGGTTGAGCACCGAGCCCAGGGCGTAGCGTGCCTGCGGGTCGGCGACGGCCATCATGACGGCCTCGGAGATGGCGATGCCCAGCGAGCCGGGGTGGTCGGGGTCCTCGGCGAGCAGGGAGCGGCCGTCGAGACCTCCCTGCTCGATGAGGGCCATCGGGAAGAGCGGGGCGAAGTCGTCGGGGGCCGGCCGGGGCGTGGGTGCCGGGATGCAGCGCGGGCGGGGGAGGCTCGGGCAGGTCGGCGACCAGGTTGTACCACTGCGTCGGCATCTCCGACTCGTCGAGCAGGATCTTGGACCGGGTGTCGTCAGGGCGTGCCATGAGGCACTCTCACCAGTGCCCGGGCCGCGGCTCACAGCGCCTGGCGCACCCCGCTGATGCGGTGCAGCAGGAGGGTGCGCGGGGCGTCGCCGTCGCCTGTCGTGCCGCGCACCCTGCCCCCTTCGACGTGCTCGGGACGGAAGAGGTGGTGCTGGACGCCACCGATGTCGTCGACGTAGCCGACCCAGACCGCGGCTCCCTCGGCAGCAGCCTCACGCAGGAGGGCGAGGGTGACGACCGGCTCCGTGGCGGGGGGCGTCTCGCTGTCGGGGTGCGAGTCGCGCACCGTGTCCCCGTGTCGCATCCCCGCCACGATCCGTGCTGCGACGTCCGCGTCCACCCCGCTGACCTGGACCTGTGGGGTGTCCCGCCGGGTGGTGCGGTGGTGTCGTCCCGGGTCCAGGGAGATGCCGCCGTCGACGCCCTCGGCGACCGGGCCGTACTGCTCCTCGCGGAGCAGGTCGAGCACCGTGGCCGCCGGCACCGGGGTGACGAGCACGGTGGGAGCGATGCGCCGCAGCTGAAGCAGCGACAGCGAGCGGTCCGCCTCGACGCGGTCCAGCAGCGCCTCGTCGTCGGAGCGCACGTAGGCGGCGCACGCCCCGACCCGCGCGACCCCGTGGCGGCGGGCGACGTCGCGCACCAGGTAGTCGAGCGGCTGGGGCACACCGGTGTGGCTGACCGAGGCGATCTCGGACAGCACACGGTCGGCCGACCAGCCCGCGTCGAGGGCGCGTCGCAGGGTCTCCTCGGTGATGCGGTGCACCGTCGCGCCACCTCGGGACTCGACGTCGCTGAGCAGGCGCATGACGGCCCTGGCCGGTCCCTCGAGCCGCCCCGGGGCGATGGCGGTCAGGTCGGCCTGCAGCAGGACGTGGTCGACCGCCGCCGGGATGTGCGGCGCCATGAGCGAGGCAGCGGCGTCCCGGCCGTCCTCGAGCAGCGCCCGCCCGGGCGCGGTGAGAGCGCCCCGGCCCAGCACACCGGCCCACTCGGCCTCCCGCAGCACCGCCTCGATGCCCGGACCGCTGCCCGCCGCGGAGGCCCGCGCCATGCGGACCGGGTGGCGCCAGCGCAGCAGGTCCAGCAGGTCGTCCTGCCCGGGCGCCGACCCGGCGGGGAGGGTGCCCACCGCGGTGAGGACGTCGCGCCGACGCTGTCGGCCCGCCGGCCAGGAGGTCTGCAGGCTGAGGGCGTTCACCCGGCCCGCCTCGCTCTGCCCGACCAGCGAGGGCGCGGCCGTCATGGTGAGCCAGGCGTGCGCCAGGTCGGCCCACCGATGGTGCGGGTCCTGGTCCACCCACTCGTCGGTCTCGCCGGTCGGCATCCACGTGGCGTCCTCGGTGTCGTCGCGGGCGAGGAGGCCGGCCGCGTGCATCACCTCGAGCAGCCAGGCGGTCTCCGGCTGCCCGATCTCCAGCCGCGACGCCAGGCGCGACAGGTCGCGCACCGCCAGCCCGCCGGCACGCAGCACCTTGGGGGGCTTGGCGCCCCAGGCGTCGATGACCTCGGCGCTGAGCACCAGCAGCTCGGCGGCGCGGCCACCGGCTGTCGCGTCGACCACCTCGGGGTCGACGACCGGGCCTCGGGGCCGCGGCGGCTCCGCAGCCGGGTCCCGGTGCAGCACACCGTGCCGCAGGACGAGCGCGACCTGACGGGGAAGGACGACGTGCGACTCGTCGACCCGGTGCAGCAGGCCGTGGGCGATGAGGCTGCGCGCCGCCGCGCCCACAGCGGTGTCCCCCGAGCTGGTCGACTCCGACAGCACCCCCGTCGCGGGGCCCCAGGTGAGCGCGTCGAGCACCGCCCGACCGTGCCGGTCCAGGCCCTGCAGCGCGGCGTCCAGGGCGGGTCCGGTCGGCGTCTGCGGCAGGGCCGGCCCCAGCCCGGCGGGGTCACCGATGACCTCCGCCACGGTGCGCGCGACCCGGAAGCCCTCGTCGCTCTCCCAGACCAGCGACAGGAAGGCCAGGTCCTGCACCCAGCCGGCCACCCGCGACGACCGTGGCGGCTCCCCGAGCAGGCGGGCGACCTCGGCACGCGAGGCGGGGGAGGCGACGACGAGGGCCTCGAGCGTGTGCAGGTGGGCCAGGTCCAGACTGTCGAGGACACGCTGGATGCTGGCGCGGGTGGTGGCGCGGGCGGCCAGTGTCGTGACGTCGGCGGGAGCGGGGCGGGCCAGGTCCGGCCTGCGGACGAGCAGTGCGGCCAGCTCCGTGTCGCTGCGCCGCCTCAGGTCGTCGGCGAGGGAGCGGGTCGAGGAGGGCACCGTCCTACGGTAGTCGCGTGCCCGCCCGGGAACGGACCACCTCCTGCCGGGCGCCTCAGGTCCGGCTGCGTGCCGCCCGCCAGGCGATGCGGACGAGTGGCACCTGCACCGGGAGCCGCGCCACGTTGCCGACCCAGAGCGCTCGTGACGCGAGGTCCCCACGGCGGCGCGCGCTGCGCCCGTGGGCCACGGCCATCTGCACGTTGGCGGGCCACACCGCGAGCAGCAGCCCCGCGCTCGCGGCGCCTGCTGCGGGACGGGTGCGGGCATGGGCCAGACCGGCCGCGCACACCAGCTCGGCGACCCCGCTGCCGACGACGAGCTCGCGGTCCCAGCGCCGCAGCGGGGCAGGGATGATCGGCTCGAACACGGACGGCCGCACCAGGTGCAGCAGCCCGGACGCGGTGAAGAGGGCGACGAGGAGCCGGTGGTCGGGTGAGGGCACGGCCGACAGCCTGTCAGCCCCGCACCGTGACGGTGCTCGCGCCCCCGGCTGCGACGACCTCGCCGACGACCGGGTATCCGGGGACCTCACCCGCGACGAGCAGCCCGCCGCTGGTCTGCGCGTCGGCCAGCAGGAGGAGCTCCTCCTCGGGCAGGTCGGAGCGCAGCGCCTCCCGCACCCAGTCCAGGTTGCGTCGCGAGCCTCCCGGCACGTAGCCGGCGGCCAGCGACTCGCGGGCGCCCTCGACGACGGGCACCGCACCGGCGTGGACGACCGCCGACACACCCGACCCGCGCACCATCGACAGCAGGTGCCCCAGCAGCCCGAAGCCGGTCACGTCGGTGCCGGCCGTGACACCGGCCGCCCGTGCCGACTCCGCCGCCGCGGCATTGAGGGTGGTCATCACGCGCACCGCCTCGGGGAAGGTCTCGCCGGTGGCCTTGTGGCGGGCGTTGAGGATGCCGACACCCAGCGGCTTGGTCAGGGTCAGCGGCTGGCCGGGCTGTGCCCGGTCCACCCGGATGAGCCGAGCAGGGTCGACGGTCCCCACGACCGCCATCCCGAAGAGCGGCTCAGGGCCGGAGACGCTGTGTCCGCCACCGACGGCGCACCCCGCCTGTCGGCATACCTCCTGGGCTCCGGCGAGCACCTCGGCCGCGAGCGACAGGGGCAGCTCACCTCGAGGCCAGGTCAGCAGGTTGATCGCCAGCCGCGGCGTGCCCCCCATCGCGTAGACGTCGGAGAGGGCGTTGGCAGCGGCGATCCTGCCCCAGTCTCCCGCGTCGTCGACGACCGGGCTGAAGAAGTCGGCCGTGAGCACGGTCGCCTCCGGGCCGCCCATCGCCATGACGGCCGCGTCGTCGGCGCTGTCGGCGCCGACGAGCAGCGACGCGTCACCGGGGCCCAGCGAGGTGACCAGCTCACGGAGCTCGCCGGGGGGCAGCTTGCAGGCACATCCCCCTCCCGAGGAGTAGGAGGTGAGGCGAGGGCGGCGGTCCATGAGGGCCGAGCGTATAGGCTCGCGGGACTACACCAGGGAGGCGTCCGGGTCCTGGTGGGCCCCGCGGTCTTCAACACCGACGAGACGAGCACCGCTCGTCTGGCGGGTTCGATTCCCGTCCGCCTCCGCCAGTCCTGCACCGAGGGGGGCCCGTGAGCGACGACCCGCGCCGAGCGGTCCCGCGCACCGACGAGGTGCTCGCCTCCGACGTCGTGCGGACGGCGGCCGCAGGCCTGCACCCGGAGGTCGTGCGCGCCGGCGTGCGGCGAGCCCAGGACCGGGCACGCCGCGGTGCGCTGGCCGTCGGCGACGTGCCGACCGCGGCGGCAGCCGAGCTCGCCCCGCGCGCCGAGGAGGTCGCGGTGCTCAACGCCACCGGGGTCATCGTGCACACCAACCTGGGGCGGTCCGCGCTGTCGCGGGCGGCCCGGGAGTCGGTGCTCGCCGCCGGTGGCTACGTCGCCCTGGAGCATGACCTGGCTACCGGTCGCCGGGCCGCGCGGGGCGACGCGGTCAGGCGGCTGCTGCTCGACCGGGTGGGCGCAGCCGGCGACGCGCTGGTCGTCAACAACGGGGCGGCGGCACTCCTGCTCGCGACCCTGGCCCTGCCGGGGGAGGTCGTCCTGGCCCGCGGCGAGATGGTGGAGATCGGCGACGGCTTCCGGCTGCACGAGCTGCTGGCCGGCGCCGGAGCCACGGTCAGGGAGGTGGGAGCCACCAACCGGGTGCGCGTCGCCGACTACGCCTCGGCCCTCGGACCGCGGACCGGGTGCGTGCTCAAGGTGCATCCGAGCAACTTCACGCTGCACGGGTTCACCGGTGCGCCGTCCGTCCGCGAGCTGGCCGGACTCGGGGTGCCCCTCGTGGTGGACCTCGGCTCGGGTCTGCTCGCCCCCTCCACCGTCCTCCCCGACGAGCCGGACGCGAGCAGCGCGCTGCAGGCGGGGGCCTCGCTGGTCACCTTCAGCACCGACAAGCTGCTCGGCGGCCCGCAGGGTGGTGTCGTCCTCGGCGACGAGGCGCTGGTGGCCAGGGCTCGCCGGCACCCCGTGGCGCGTGCCCTGCGCGCCGACAAGCTCTCCCTGGCGGCGCTCGCCGCCACCCTGCGCCAGCGGGACCTGACGCCCACGGCGGCCGCGCTGGCTGCCCGCCCGGACGACCTGCTGGCACGGGTGCGAGCGCTGCAGGCGGCGGTCGGCGGGGAGGTCGTGGATTCCGTCGCCGTCGTGGGGGGCGGGGGTGCCCCCGGCGTCGAGCTGGCGGGCTGGGCGCTGGCACTACCCGCCCCGGTCGCCGAGCGGCTCAGGGTGGGGTCACCCCCGGTGGTGGCGCGGGTGCAGGACGGACGGTGTCTGGTCGACCCTCGCTGCGTCGCCGCCGACGACACCGGCCGCCTGGTCGCCGCTCTGCAGGCCGCGCTGGCCGGGTGAGCACTCCCGAGAGAGGCCGCTCGGCGGCCGTCACGGGGACAGCCGCCACGGGGACGACCGCGACGGCGGTGGTCGCGACGGCCGGGCACGTCGACCACGGCAAGTCCTCCCTGGTCCGCCGGCTCACCGGCACCGAGCCCGACACGCTGGCCGAGGAACGACGCCGTGGCCTGACCATCGAGCTGGGGCACGTGCACGCCACGCTGCCGTCGGGGCGGCAGGTGTCCGTCGTCGACGCCCCCGGCCACGAGGACTTCCTGGGCACCACCGTCCACGGGCTGGCGGCTGCCGGCGCGGCGCTCCTCGTCGTGGCCGCGGACGAGGGCTGGTCCCCGCAGACCCAGGAGCACGCGGGCGCGCTGGTGGCACTGGGGCTGCCCCGTGTCGTGCTCGTGGTGACCAAGAGCGACCTGGCCGACCCCGCAGGGGTGCTCTCGAGCGCGGCCGTGCGGATGCGTGACCTCGGTCTCGAGCCCTGCGACGCCGTGGCGCTGAGCACCCGCACGGGCCGGGGGTGGGGCGACCTGCTCGAGGTGCTGGAGCGCATCGGCGCCGCACAGCGGCCCGGCCCGCCGGGGCCGGCCAGGATGTGGGTCGACCGCTCGTTCAGCGTGCGCGGAGCCGGCACCGTCGTGACCGGCACCCTGGCTCGTGGTCGGGTCGTGGTCGGTGACCACCTGTATGCCGGCGGGCAGCGTATGCGGGTGCGTGGCCTGCAGCACCACGGTCGGCCGACGGCCTCGGCGCAGGGACCGGCCCGTCTGGCGGTGAACCTCGCCGGCACGCCGCCGGACCAGGTGCCCCGGGGCACGCTGCTCACCGCGGACCCGGACCCGGTGCGGTCGCGCACGGCCCGCGGACGGCTGGTGCCGGTGAGCGTGCCGCCGCGCTGGCCCCGGGAGACGCTCGTGTCGGTGGGGACCACGACCCTGTCGGCGCGGCTCACGGTGCGCGAGGGGGCCGTGCGGCTCGGCCTCCCGCAGGCGCTCGCCCTGGAGCCGGGGGACCGGGTCGTGGTGCGCGACCCGGGGGGCCGGCGCGTCCTGGCAGGGGTCGCGCTCGAGCAGCCGGGGGGTGTCTCCGCCCGCGACTCTGGACGGAGCCGGCGCACACCCGCGGCCCCGGACGGCACGGGGGTGCGCCTGCTGCTGGAGCACCTCGCCGCAGCACCGCTGGCCGCCCCGCACCAGGACCAGCTGGCCGCGTGGGAGGTCACGCCCCAGGAGGTGCGGGACCTGGCGGCAGCCGGCCGGGTGCTCCATCTCGGTCGCGGACTGGTGCTGCACCGGGATGCCGCAGCGCGGGCGTGGCAGACCCTCGCCGCGCTCGACCAGCCCTTCACGACGAGCGCGGCACGCATCGCCCTGGGCGCCTCGCGCCGGGTCACCGTCGCCCTGCTGGAGCACCTGGACGCCCGGCAGCTCACATCCCGCACGGACGCCGAGCACCGTCGTATACTCCGGACACGGCAGGGCACGCCAACCGACCGGCGCTGACCTGCACCTGCTCAGGCCCGGGGAGGACACACGGTGTACAGACGCTCCAGCGCGCGCCGGAGGGGCACCACGGTCGTCCTCGCCGCCACGGTCGCGGCCCTCGGTCTGTCCACGGTACCGGCGACCGTCGCCTCGGTCGACGGACCCCTGCCGGCCTCGGTGTCCTCCCAGGCCACCGACGCCGCCGCCACCCCGGTGACCTTCCCGCCCAACCGCAGCGGCCAGGCCCCCTGCCCGGAGGGCCGCAGCCGCTCGGGCACGACCTACGTCCAGGGCTTCGAGGGGTCCCTGCCGGAGCCTCGCTTCAACACCGGCTTCGCGCGGCACGCCGGAGGGACCGCCGGCAGCTACAGCGTCCGCTCCTACCTGCCCGGCGTCTCCGGGCAGGCCGAGCACTTCTTCCTGCCCTACCGCCAGGTGAGCGTCGGCAGGTCGACCTTCCTGGGCTTCACGACCCGGGGCACCTCTGTCGCGCGGGCTCGGGTGGCCGTCAACTCGGTGCTGACGACGTTCACCACCGGGTCGTCGTGGCGTGGTGTCGCGGTCGACGTCACGCCGGCGACCTCCGACGAGAGCGGCTGGCTCGGGACCTGGTTCGAGCACCGGGCGACCTCGGGACGGGCGACGTCCGTGCAGGTCGACCAGGCGGAGGTCTACCACTGCCGGTCCAACTCCACGGCACGGGTCGCCGGTGCCGACCGCTACGCCACCGCCGCACGCATCGCCGACGCCTTCCCCGCCGGCGTGCCCACGGCATACGTGGCGGCGGGCGGGGCCTTCCCGGACGCCCTGAGCGGTGCGGCGGTCGCCGGCAGCACGGGGACACCGGTGCTGCTGGTGCGCACCGGGAGCGTCCCCGCGGCCACGGCACAGGCGCTCCAGCGCCTCGACCCGGACCGCATCGTCGTGCTCGGCGGCACGACCGCGGTCAGCGACGCCGTCGCGCAGGCGCTGGAGGCCTACGCCCCGAGTGTGGAGCGCGTCGGCGGAGAGGACCGCTACGGCACGTCCGCGCTCGTGGCGCAGCACTTCGCGCCGGGTGTGGCCACCGCCTATGTCGCCACGGGAGAGAACTTCCCGGACGCCCTGGCCGGTGGGGCCCTGGCCGCGCACCGGGACAGCCCGGTGCTCCTCGTGCGCCGCACGTCGCTGCCCGCCACGGTCCGCGAGGAGCTCGTCCGGCTGCAGCCGCGCCAGGTCGTCGTGCTCGGTGGTCCCTCGGCGGTGAGCGACGCGGTCGCCGCGGAGCTGGCCGGCTACGCCACCGGCTCCACCCCGCTGCGCCGACTCGGTGGCGACGACCGGTATGCCGTCGCGGCCGCGGTCGCCGCGGAGTTCGGGACGCCCTCGGCCTCCTACCTGGCCACGGGGACCGGCTTCGCCGACGCCGTCACCGGAGGTGCGCTCGCCGGTGCCCGGGGAGCCCCGCTGCTGCTGGCTCGGCCGGACCACCTGCCGGACGTGGTGCGCAGCAGGCTCGCCGCCACCGCAGACCTCACGGGCACGGTGCTGGGAGGCACCTCGTCGCTGCAGCCGATCGTCCGGGACCAGTACGGTCGCACCCTGCCCTGGGCGGGGGGCAGCTGATGGAGCTGACGACGCTGCTGCTCGACGGTGAGACCGCCGTCATCGACGTCCCTGACGCCGAGGAGCTCACGACGCCCGTGCGCACGAGCGTGTTGTTCGCGGCGGGGCGGGAGGTCGAGGTCAACGCCGGCACACCGGAGGCGGCCGAGCACTTCGTCACCTCGACGGGGTCGGCGCTGACCTCGGCGCTCACGCTGCGCGGTGGCACCACCCTGCGCACCGGCGCACTGGGCGGCGGCAGCGGGCTCGTCTTCCTCGTCGAGCTGCACCCCCACCCGGTGTTCGGGCCGGCGCCACCGGGTCTGTCGGTCGAGGACCTCGCCGCCCTGCTGGTCGGGGCCCGCATGACGACTACGGCTGCCGGTCCCCGCTTCGACCCGCGCGGCGGCATCGAGTGGTCCCCCTACCGCACCCACGACGCCGTCGTGCCGGTGCAGGTGCGCGGTGGCCAGCGCTACGTCATGGACGTGCGCAGGGCCTTCACGCCCGGACGACCCGGCGAGGCCGGCTCGGGCAGGCGGGTGGCCGGCGGTCGGCTCAGTCGCAGCGCACCGGAGGAGGGGCGCCACGTCATCCTCGAGGCGCCCGACCACGTGGTCTACGGCATCCCGCTCCCGGAGACCGACCTGGACGTGCTGGTCGGGTCGATGTCGCAGGTGCAGGTGAGGCGCGGATGAGCCCGGCCCTGCTGGCGACCGCCGCCGTCGTGCTGGCCGCGTCCGGGCTGGCTCACGCGGTGACCCACGCGTCGACCCGGCGGGCCGTGGTCGCCCACGGGGTGCTCGGCGCCGGGTGGGCGGGCCCCGTCGTGGTGCTGCTGACGGCGGTCGAGCTGCTGCTCGGGGCCGGCCTGCTCGCCGCGGTCCTGCTCGGGGACGCGCCGGCGCAGCGAGGGCTGGGCCTGACGGCCGCTGCGCTGTTCCTCCTGCTGGCGGGGTACGCCCACGCCGCCTGGCGAGCCCGCCCTGGTGCGGCATCCGCCTGTGCCTGCGGGGTGGGCGAGTCCCCGCTGGGGCCCTGGGTGACCTTGCGGGCGGTGCTGCTGGGGCTGCTGGCCCTCGGGGGAGCGGTGGCCGTCGAGGCCGCCGGGGTGGCAGGTCGCCCGTGGCACGAGGTCGTCGTCCTGGTGAGCGCCACGACGGCGCTCTCGGTGGGCCTGACCTACCTGCCGGCGGCGCGCGCGCTGTCGGCTCCACTCGTCCTCGGGAGGGCCACCTCATGACCTTCACCACCGCAGCGCTGCTGGTCTCCTGGGTGGCCATCGCCGTCCTCGCCCTCGGGTTCGCCGGGCTGATGCGCCAGCTCGGCGAGGTGCAGCGTGCCCTCGCCGGCTCCGGGGCACGGACGGGTCGGCTCGCGCCCGTCCTGACCGGCCTGGTGCTGCCGGCCGACGGCGACCTCGGCGTGCTCCGCCCGGTGTCGGGAGGGCTCGTCGCGTTCGTGTCGCCGGGGTGTCCGTCCTGCGAGGCTGCGCTCGGCGAGGCCGCCGCCCAGGGTCTGGGCAGGCACCTGGTCATCGCCTCCACCGGACCCTGCCCCGACGACCTCCCCCCCGGTCTGGACGAGGCCAGGTGCACCGGGGGCACCACCGCCCTCATGGAGCGTCTGGGCGTCCCCGGCACGCCGTACCTGATGGAGGTGGGTGCCGACGGCGTCATCGGCCGCACGGCGCTGCCGGGCGACGCGGACCAGGTCCGCGACTTCCTCGCCTCCCTGCGCGCCTCCCGTCCCGCCCCTGGAGCTCGATGACATGCCCCTGACGTACGACGACCTTCCCGCCGCCGACACCGGGCACCTGCAGTCTCGGCTGCGCCACCCGGTGTCCCGGCGTGGCGTGCTGCGCACCGCCTGGCTCGGTGGCGTCGGCCTGGCCTTCGGCGCCTTCGCCCTGGTCAACCGCGGCGTGTCGAGCGCGGGGGCGGCCTACTTCCAGGACTGGACCAGCACCACCACAGGGCCCTGTGCCACCTACGCCGCGGGCCACACGGAGGAGGGCATCCAGTGCGGCCCCTCCGCCATGTGCCTGGACCGCCAGTGCTGCTGGCGCTACCACCACGGCGCGGGCAACCGGGTCGGCTGGCACAAGGAGGCGCCGGGTCGAGGGGGCACCTACTACCTGCACCGTCCGGACGCGTGCTACCAGAGCACCTACGACTCGTGGCACTGGAAGTTCAGCGACGGCAACACCTACCGGTGCTCCGACGGGTGGACCTGCAGCTCGGCCGGGTGCTACCGCTCGATCTGTCCCTGGGTGGTCTGATGCCCCCGGAGGTCTCCCGGTCCCGACGGTGGGTCGCCGACCCCCTGGTCACGATGGTGCTGCTGGCCGTCCTGTCCGTCGGTCTGGTCGCCGGTGCGCCCGCAGCGACCTCCGTGCTGGTGCTGTCGGCCGTCGTGGTGGCCGGGGTGTCGCTGTCCGGCTCCACTTGAGGTCTCAACAGCGCCTGGGCGCTGCTCGCCTCGGTCGGGGGCGGACACGGACGACGTCGCCACTGGCTGGCCTTCGCGGTCGGCACGGCCCTCGGCGGTGCCCTCACCGGGCTGCTCCTGGCGGTCCTGTCGGGGCTCCTCTCGCCGGTGCCTCCCGCGGCACGGGTGCTGACGACGGCGCTGCTGGTGGTCGCGCTGCTGGCGACCGACCTGCTGAGTCCCACCCTGCGCCTGCCGCAGCGTGACCGGCTGATCCCGCAGGAGGTGTTCGGCCGAGGGCTGGCCCGGGGCCTGTTCCGGTTCGGGGTCGAGTACGGCTCAGGGGTGCGCACGCTCGTCCCGGGGGCAGCGTCCTACATGGTCGCCGGCTACCTCGTGCTCGCGCACCACCCCTGGTGGTTCACCGTTGCCGTCGCGGCGGCCTTCGGGTTCTCCCGCAGCCTGGCGATCCTGCAGTTCGTGCTGCTCGGCAGGGACGGCTGGGCCCAGTTCCTGTCCGGCCACAGCCGGGTGCTCGAGAGGCTCGGCAGCACGGTGACGGCGGTGCTCCTGCTCGTCGCCGTGCTCGGCGGGTGAGCCGGCGCGTCCCGCCGGCGCCCTCAGAGGTTGATGACGATGTCGGCGTCCTCGCGCAGGTCCTCCACCAGCGTGCTGACCGCGTCCGCCTCACGTTGGCCGCGCAGCTGATCGGCGAGCTGGTCGCGCACCTCCTCGAACGGCGGGACCTCGGCCTCCTGCGCAGCACCCTCCTGGTCGCTGACCAGGGAGTCGTAGAGGTCACGCAGGTCCTCCTCGGAGGGGTCCTCGACGGTGGCCTCCTCCGCGATGAGGGTGTCGACCTTCACCTGCGTCTCGACCTCGGCACGGGCCTCCTCGTCGGTGAGCCCGCCCTGCTCCTGCAGCAGCTCGAGGAACTGCTCGGGCGACTCCAGACCGTAGCCCGCCGCCAGCTCCTCGAGGCTCGCGTCCACCTCGTCCTGCGTCGGGGAGATCCCGCGCTTCTCGGCCGTCTGCACCAGCAGCGCGCTGCCGATCATGCTGTCCAGGGTCTGCAGCTTCAGCTCGTCCTGGTCGACCGGGGTCGGCGACTGCTGCGCGACCCGGGCGTACTGGCTCTCGTAGAGCGTGACGAACTCCTCGGCGGTGATCTCCTCGCCGTTGACCTCGGCGACGACGTCGGGCACGTCGCTGACGTCGGGCTCGGCGACCGGAGGGGCCGTCTGGGCGGCCGGGTCGCCGGGGTCGGCCGGGGCGGTCGCGGTGGTGTCGGCCACGCTGTCGCCCGCGTCGTCGGAGGAGGCGCCGCAGGCCGCCAGGCCGAGCACGCCGGCGGACAGTGCGGCTGCGGTGAGCCAGGTCTTGATCTGCTTCGGCATCGTTCTCCCTCGGTGGACAGGTGACCGGCGAAGGTAACACGGGCGGATGTCCGCCTCGTCCAGGCTTCTGCCACGGGCGCCGATCGGGCAGGGGCCCACCAGGGGCGGGTCGAGCCGGGGTGGCAGGATCGTGCTGTGCACCCCTCCACGGCGCTGGCCACCGTCCTGGTCGACGAGCTGGTCCGCTGCGGCGTGCGCGAGGTCGTGCTCTGCCCGGGCTCGCGCTCCGCGCCGCTGGCGTATGCGGTGCAGGAGGCTGAGCGCTCGGGTCGGCTACGGCTGCACGTGCGGGTGGACGAGCGGTCTGCCGGCTTCCTGGCCCTGGGCCTGGCCAAGGTCACCCGCAGGCCGGCGGTGGTCGTCACCACCTCCGGCACGGCCGTGGCGAACCTGCATCCGGCCGTGCTCGAGGCACACCATGCCCGCGTGCCGATGCTCGTGCTGAGCGCCGACCGTCCCGCAGAGCTGCGGGGGACCGGCGCCAACCAGACGACGGTGCAGCCGGGCCTCTTCGGCGCGGTCGTGCGTCTCGAGCACGACCAGCCACCTGCCGAGCCACTTGCGGGCCAGCAGGCGGCATGGCGCTCCGTGGCCTGTCGGGCCTGGGCCGCCGCGGTCGGGGCTGCGGGCGACCCCGGCCCCGCCCACCTCAACGTGGGCTTCCGGGACCCCCTGCCCCCTGCCCTCCCCGGTGAGGAGGTGGTGCCGTGGCCAGAGCCCCTCGACGGCAGGCCCGGTGACGGGCCGTGGGTGCGGGCACCGCAGCCGGTGCTCCGGATGGAGCCGCTCGCCGACCTGCCCGCCCGCACGCTGCTCGTGCTCGGTGACCTGCCCGACCCGGCGGTGGCCGGCGAGGTGCTGGCGGTGGCGCAGCGCCGCGGCTGGCCGGTGGTCGCCGAGCCCTTCGGCACGTCCGACCGCAGAGGAGCCCTGCCGCACGGCCCGCTGCTGCTCACCGACGAGCCGTGGCTCGCACAGCACCTGCCCGAGACCGTGCTGACCGTGGGCCGCGCCACCCTGAGCCGTGAGGTCGGGGCACTCCTGCGCCGTGGCGACGTCCACGTCGAGCACGTCAGCGCCACCTCGACGTGGACCAACCCCTCGCACGTCGTGCGCGCGGTGCATCCCCTGGGGAGGCTCCTCGCGACCACCGACGGCCCCGTGGACCCTGGCTGGGCCCAGAGCTGGCACGCGGCCGGAGCAGCCCTGGCCAGACGTGTGGCTCCCGTCCTGCAGGACGGGTCGACGACCGGGCCGTCCGCTGCCGTCGCCGTCCTCGGGGCGCTGGCGGACGGGGACACCCTGGTGCTCGGGTCGTCCAACCCGCCCCGCGACGTCGACCTCGCCGACCCCGCCACGCCCCGCGGTGCCCGGACGGTCGTGGGCAACCGGGGGCTGGCCGGCATCGACGGCATGCTGTCCACCGCGGTGGGTGTCGCGCTGACAGCCCCGGGTCGCACGGTGGCGCTGGTCGGCGACCTGACCTTCCTGCACGACGTCAACGGCCTGCTCATCGGCCCGGACGAGCCGCGCCCCGACCTGACCGTGGTCGTCCTCAACGACGACGGCGGGGGGATCTTCGCCACGCTGGAGCACGGCGCTCCCGAGCGTGCCGCCGACTTCGCACGCGTCTTCGGCACCGCCACCGGCGCCGACCTGGCCGCCCTCTGCCGCGGCTACGGCGTGGAGCACCGGCTGGTGCCGAGCACGCAGACCCTGCTCGCCGCCCTGGCCGAACCGGTCCGGGGTGTGCGCGTCCTGGAGGTCCCGCTCGACCCGTCCGCCCACCGGGCGCTGCGGGCCCGCCTGCGGGCGGCGGCCCGGTCGACCGCGACCTGACGCGGGACGGCTCAGAAGCCGATGGTGCCCAGAGGCTCGTGGTCACCCCGCATCGCACGCGAGAGCCGGACGACCGCACCCGGGGTCTCCTCGGTCACCCATCCGGCCGCCGCCTGTGCGGCGACAGACCGGCCCCCGGCATACGCGGCGCCGAGCACCTCGACGGGCAGCCGCAGGTCGGCGGGGTCCTCGGTCGCGACGCACGTGCCGACGCCGTCGTTCCCGGCCGTGAGCCGCCAGCGGCGTGCGTTCCACGGGCACGTGTCGTCGGCGACCTCGAGCACGACGTCGACCGGGGCGGCATACCCCCTCCGGCTCAGGGCCCGGTCGACGTCCACCAGGCGCAGCCACAGGGCGTCGGTGACCTTGGCCGACGTCGAGCGCGGCCCGCCGGCCCACCACAGCACCGGGTCGTCGACGCCCCGGGCGGGCAGGGACACCGAGCCGGTGAGGTCGAAGTCCACGAGGCGGCGGACCAGTGCATACAGACCGGCGCTGTCGGTCGCACCCAGCTCGCCGACGCGCACCTTGCCCTGCGGCATCTCGTAGTCGTTCCAGTCGGACTCGCGACGCATGGTGGCGTAGGCCGTGGCCTCTCCGTCGCGGGTGACGAAGAGGACGTGCAGCGGCTCCTTGGGCCCACGCGCCTTGGGCAGGTCGCGGAACCAGTCCCGACGCACGTCCTCGCCCCGGGTCACGGCCCCGAGCTGGTGCTCGGCTGCAGCCGTGTGCACGCGCTGCAGCGCCGCGGTGGCCTCCTCGCTGTCGACCGGCACCATGTGGCTGCGCAGACCCGCAGCCGCCTCCACCACGGCCGGGGGAGCCTGCAGGGCAGTGCCGCGACCGAGCTCCAGCTTCATGTTGTGCGAGGCGGTCCCGTAGCCGAAGCGCCCGTAGATGCCCACCTCGGCGGCCCAGAGACCGGCGACCGGAGCCCCGCCGTCGTCATGCAGCCCGTGCAGGTGGTGGGCCATCATGCTCCGCAGGATCCCGCGGCGTCGATGGTCGGGGTGCACCGAGACCCAGGACAGGCCCGACATCGGCACCTGCGCGTGCCCGGCGCCCGGCCCGGGGACGGTGACGTGCATGTCGTACGCGCAGTACAGGCCGACCAGCGGTCGGGGTGCGTCGGCGGGCACGCCCACCGGTGCCGGCTCGTCGGTCTCGACACCCGAGGAGCGGTGGTAGGCGAAGGTCGCGACCATCTGCTCCGGCGTGATGCCGGGAGCGATCTCGAAGAAGGCCGTCTCGGCCAGGCGGGTCATCCGTGGGGCGTCCTGCGGGGTCAGTGGCACCAGGCGGTGGCCGCTGCCCGGCCCCGGGGTCGTCTGCGAGCTCATGCCCCCACCCTCGCCCAGCGTGGTGGCCGTCCGCCACCTGTCTCCGCGACGCCGGGCATGTCACGGCCGGGACCCGCATCTCCTAGCATGGAGGTGAAGCCCGCAGGACTGCGGGCGCTTTGCCGTGCCCGACACCATCTGAGGTCTGCTCCGTGCCCACCGTCCCCGTCGCGGGCCACGACGTCCGTCGTGGCTCCGTCCTCTCGGTCCTGCTGGTCTTCGCGACCGCGGGCTTCGTCATGGCACAGACGTTCGCCCGCCTGCCCGCAGTGCGGGACGCGCTGGGCGCCAGCGTCGGCGAGCTGGGGGTGGCCCTGGTCGGTGGCGGCCTGGGGTCGCTGCTGGCCATGCCCTTCACCGGCCGTCTGGTCGACAGGTTCGGCAGCCGGGCCGTGGTCGCGACCTGCGTCGTGCTCGGCTCCGCCGGCTGGGCCTCCCTGGCCTTCGTCCCCAACGTCTGGGTGCTGGCGGCCGCCCTGGTCCTGACCGGAGGCCCGGTGGGGGTGTGGGACGTGGCGATGAACATCCAGGGCAGCCACGTGGAGCAGCGGCGCAGCCGCTCGCTCATGCCCTACTTCCACGCCGCCTTCTCCGGTGGTGCCGTGGTCGGTGCCGGGGCGGGTGTGCTCGCCGCGACGCTCGGGGTCGGCCTCGTGCAGCTGCCGGTGCTGAGTGCAGTGGGGATCGTGGTCGGCCTGTACGCGGTGCGCGGCTTCGTCGCCGAGGACTCCAGCGCGGGGGGTGTCGGTGACACCGAGCCACCGCCCCGTCGTGGGCTCACCTCACTGGAGGTGCTGGTCGGCGTCGTCTGCCTGGGCAGCACGCTGGCCGAGGGAGCGGCCAACGACTGGCTGGCGCTGCTCCTGGTGGACGTGCAGGGTGCACCCGAGGCGGTCGGAGCCCTGGCGCTGATGTTCTTCAACATCACCATGACCCTCGGGCGACTGGTCGGTGGTCCTGCGATCGACCGGTTCGGGCGCGTGCAGGTGACCCGGGTCGGTGGCGTCCTCGCGATCAGCGGCATCCTGCTGGCCTCCCAGCAGCCCCTCCTCGGGCTCGCCCTCGTCGGCGGTCTGCTGTGGGGTCTGGGTGTATCGACAGTCTTTCCGGCCGCGATCTCGGCGGCGGGTGAGATCCCCGGCCGCGGCAACCGCTCGATCACGACCGTGAGCATGATCGCCTACGGTGCGTTCCTGTTCGGGGCGCCGATGGTCGGGCTGCTCGCCGAGGCCTTCGGCCTGGACCAGGCGCTGTACGCGGTGGTCCTCGCCCTGGTCGTCATGATCCTGCTCGCGGGCAACCTGCGGGTGCAGCCCCGGCCCGAGGCCCGCCTCGCGCCGGATGCAGGTCAGGTCGAACGGATCCAGTAGCGCCGCTTGGCCGGCGCCTCGTCGGCGAAGCGGCGCACGTCCTCGAGCACCCCGCCGCAGCGTTCGATGACCGCGGCCGAGGCCGGGTTGTCGTCGTCGCAGGTGACGAGCACCTCGGTGACCCCGAGCCCGGCGAGCCGGTGCACACTCGACCGGAGCATCGCCGTGGCCAGGCCCCGCCCGCGGAAGGCCGGGCGGACCGCATACCCGACATGACCGCCGATCTCCAGCAGCAGAGGGGTCAGCGCGTGCCGGACCGACACCCGGCCGACCAGGTCAGGCCCGAGCTGGGCCACAAGGTAGTCACCGCGCACGCGCCCCGGCGGCAGGTCCACGCCGCGTGCCTCGCGGTCGACGAGGTCGAGCTGCTCGCCCCAGGGCAGCTCGGGGTGGAAGAGGTAGGGGAAGCCCTCCTGCACGAGCTCGGCGTGCCCGGCCCGGAGCTGGTCCTCGTCGGACATCCGCGGCGGTCGCAGCACCAGGCCGGAGGTCGCGTCAGTCGCCCAGGGCATGGCGCATCGCCGCGAGCTTGACGTCGGTCTCGGCGAGCTCGGAGCGCGGGTCGGAGGCGGCGACGATGCCCCCACCGGCGAAGAGCCGCATGGTCCTGCCGTCCTCGAGCAGCTCACCGCAGCGCAGCGCGATGCCCCAGTCGCCCTCGCCGTCCGCGTCGATCCAGCCGACCGGACCCGCGTAGCGGCCCCGGTCCATCTGCTCCAGCTCGGCGATGAGACGGGCCGCCTCCGGCGCGGGCGTGCCGCAGACGGCCGCCGAGGGGTGCAGGGCAGCCACCAGGCGCAGGGACGTGGCACCGTCGACCGCCGGCCCCGACAGGTCGCTGGCCAGGTGGTAGACGTCGGGCAGCTCGAGGACGAAGGGCTCCTCGGGCACCTGCAGGTCGCGGCAGTGCGGTGCCAGCGCCTCGGCCACGGAGCGCACCGCGAAGGCGTGCTCCTCGAGGTCCTTGTCGCTGGAGATCAGCCGCAGACGGGGGTCGCTGGGGTGTGGCTCCGCGAGCTCCGGGTGGGCCTCGGTGACCAGCGGCGCCGGCTCGGAGTCACGGCGCACGGTGCCGGCCAGCACCCGCGAACGGGCCCGGCCGTCGAGCAGCCGCACGAGCATCTCGGGGGTGGCGCCGACCAGGCCGTCGACGGCGAAGGTCCACGTGGCCGCATAGCGCTGTGTGAGCCGTTGCAGGACCCGCTGCAGGTCGACCGGACCCTGCGAGCGGGCGAGCACGTCGCGGGCCAGCACCACCTTGTCGACCCTGCCGGCCTCGATGTGCTCGACGGCGCTGGAGATGACGGAGGGCCACTGCGCCGACGAGACCGACCCGTCGACGAACGTCGTCGGCCCGGTGCCGGCCCGGACCCGTTCGGCGCCCCCGAGGGTGGGCTGCGGGGGCTCGAGACCCTCGGGGGCGACGGTCGTGAGCCAGACCCGCCCGTCGCGGCGTCCCACGACGACCTCAGGGACGACGAGACGGCTGGCGTCGGCGGAGTCCGGGGCGAAGGTGAAGGACCCGAAGGCCAGCATGCCGGTGCCCGGCAGAGTGACCTCGTCGCGCACCGTGGCGGCAGCGCAGACCTCGGCCCACCACCGCTCCGCGACGGCGAAGCGCTCGGTGCCCGCGGTGAGACAGGAGGCGACGCGGCCCCACCCCACGATCCCTTCGCCCTCACGGATCCACGAGCACACGGACGCCGACGCGACCCCCGGTGGCACGAGGGTTAGCAGGTCCACGTCGGCCCCGGTCCGGTCGGTCACCTCCACGGTGCGTGCACACAGGCGCGGTGGGACGTTCGGGGTCACAACGGATCACTGTAAGGCGCGAGTGCGAGGATGACCGCATGCACCGTGCCAGCCTGGACAAGCGACCCGACGAGGTCGCGGAGATGTTCGACGACGTCGCCGGCCGCTACGACCTCACCAACGACGTGCTCTCCCTGGGGCAGGCCAGGGTGTGGCGCAAGGCCGTCGTGCGAGCGGTCGGTGCCCACCGGGGCGAGCGGGTGCTCGACATCGCCGCCGGCACCGGCACCAGCTCCGAGCCCTTCGCCGACGCTGAGATCGAGGTCGTCCCGGCCGACTTCTCGATCGGGATGCTCCGGGAGGGCCGCCGCCGGCGTCCCGACATGGCCTTCACGGCCGCGGACGCATTGCAGCTGCCGTTCGCCGACGGGGCCTTCGACGTCGTCACGATGTCCTTCGGCCTGCGCAACGTGGCCGACGTGGACGCGGCGCTCCGCGAGTTCCGGCGGGTGACCGCTCCCGGTGGCCGGCTGGTGGTCTGCGAGTTCAGCCAGCCGACGTGGCGCCCGTTCCGGGTCGTGTACAGCCAGTACCTCATGCGTGCGCTGCCCGTGGTGGCCCGGCGCGTCAGCAGCAACCCCGACTCCTACGTCTACCTCGCCGAGTCGATCCAGGCCTGGCCTGCGCAGCGACAGCTGGCCGAGCAGATCCTCGACGCAGGCTGGCGGGACGTCCGCTGGCGCAACCTCACCGGTGGGGTCGTCGCCCTGCACCACGCCACGCGTCCCTGACCCCCGGCATACGGTCCCTGTGCCGCCCGGCCTCCTGCGGTCAGGTGACCGGGTGGGCCGGGGCCGGTAGGCCTATCCCGTCGGGGACGAGCCTGTGGACAAGAAGGACGCGGCGGGGGTGCGGTCCCTCAGGCTGTCGCCATGTCGCTATCAGCTGCTTCGGCTCACGAGCGTGTGAACGACCTGCACCCGTTTCTGCGCTCAGTCGGGCTGGCGTCCGGCATCTCCGAGCATCGCCTCGACGGCCCGTCCTGCCGGCGCCTGTTCCGCTCGGTGCGGGTCAGTGCTGACGCTCCGCTGACCCCGATGCTCCGGGCGAGGGCTGCCCTGCTGGTAGCCGGCCCGGGTGCTGTGGTCAGCCACCACACCGCGGCCGAGGTCCTGGGCGGCGTGGTCCCTCGGCACCATGACACCCATGTCACTGTGCCGAGCGCGAAGAGACGACCGAAGACCTCGGGAATCCGTGCGCATGTCGCCCCCGGCGGGATCGACGTCCACGCTGTCGCAGACGTGCCGCTGACCACCGCTCCTCAGACCTTCGTCGACCTTGCCCGGTCGCTGGAGCTGGTGGACCTCGTTGTGCTGGGTGACTCCCCGGTGAGGCAACGGCGCTGCACGCCGGAGGACCTCCGGTTCGCTGCGAGCCAGTTCCGGGGTCGTGGCGGCTCTCTCGCGAGACATGCCGCCCATCTGGTGCGAGCGGAGGTCGACTCAGCGATGGAGTCGCGTTCGCGGCTGCTTCTGGTGCTCGCTGGGCTGCCCGAGCCGACCGTCAACGTCAAGGTCCTGGATGAGGGCCGCGTCGTCTACCGCATCGACCTTGGGTTCGCCTCGATCCGGGTGGGTCTGGAGTACGAAGGGCGACATCACGCCGATGACCCTCGTCAGTGGGCCCACGACATACGACGGCGGGAGTACCTGGCAGCCCGTGACTGGCGCCTCCTGACCCTGACCTCGGGTGACATCTTCCGCACCCCGCGGGCGACCCTGCACCGGGTGGTCGACCTGCTCAGCTCGAGGGGCATGGATGTCTCCATGCCTGTGCCCGGCGCCGAGTGGGAGCGACACTTCCCGGGTATGTGAGGTGTGTGGCCCAGGGTGGGGTCTACGTGTCGGCGCCGCGCCGCACCTGCGGCGTAGACTGCGCGAGTTCGTGAAAGTCTTCACAAGAACGGGAGGTCACGGGTGGGTGCACATCCCGCAGCACGGCCGCCCAGGACGGATGCCGGTCGGGACGGCGTGGCGAGTGCCTTCCGCGGCCGTGGGCGTCGACGGCAGCCGGGCACCGCGCCCGCCGACCCCTGCGGCGGGATCGCCACACGCACCCCTAGGATTGACCCAGCCTTGACCAGATCGCGCGGTGGGACCGTCCGATGCGCCGGGACCGAAAGGAGGGTGGGCGAGGATGACTGATCCTTACCTCCCGCTGCTGTTCTTCTTCTCGCTCGGGCTGCTCTTCGCGGGAGTGTCCGTCGCGGGTGGCGCACTGCTGGGACGCAAGACGTACAACCGGGCGAAGTCCGAGGCCTACGAGTGCGGGATCCAGCCCACCCCGCAGGCGCTGGACGGGGGGCGTGTGCCGATCAAGTACTACCTCACCGCCATGCTCTTCATCGTCTTCGACGTGGAGGTGCTCTTCCTCTACCCCTTCGCGGTCGCGTTCGACCAGGTGGGGCTGTTCTCGGTGCTGGCGATGCTGCTGTTCCTGGTGGTCGTCTCGGTGCCGTTCATCTACGAGTGGAGCCGGGGCGGTCTCGAATGGGACTGAGGGCCGGAGCCAGCCACGACACAGGTATGACGTGCCCGGCCGGGTGCGCCGAAGGGACGGTGTGAGACATGGGTCTTGAGGACAAGCTCCCGTCGGGCATTCTGCTGACGACGGTCGAGGGCATGGTCGGGCAGATGCAGTCGAGGTCGGTGTGGCCGGCGACGTTCGGGCTCGCCTGCTGCGCCATCGAGATGATGGCCGTGGGCACGCCCGACTACGACATCGCACGGTTCGGTATGGAGCGGTTCGCCGCCACCCCACGCCAGGCCGACCTGATGATCGTGGCCGGCCGGGTGAGCCAGAAGATGGCGCCGGTCGTCCGCCAGGTCTACGACCAGATGCCCAACCCGAAGTGGGTGCTGTCGATGGGTGTCTGCGCCAGCTCCGGTGGCATGTTCAACAACTACGCGATCGTGCAGGGGGTCGACCACATCGTGCCCGTCGACGTCTATCTGCCCGGCTGTCCGCCCAGGCCACAGATGCTCATCAACGCCCTGCTCGAGCTGCACGAGCAGATCCGCAACAACAAGATGGGCGTGGACCGCGTCAAGGCCGCCCGCGCGGCGGAGGCGGCCGCCCTGCGTGCGACGCCGACGCACGAGATGAAGGGCCTGCTGGCGTGAGCGACGAGAACCAGAACACCGACGAGACCCCCGAGGTGAACGTCGAGAACACCCGCGCCGAGGGCACCGCCGGGCCGCGTGCGGCAGAGGCGCCGGCGGTCTCCGGCGCGGTGGGTGCCCGGGAGGTCGCGCACAAGAAGGGGATGTTCGGGTCCTCGCTCGGCAACGACACCTCCGGCTACGGCGGGCTGGAGCGTCCGGTCCTCTTCCCGGGGGCCTCGCCCAGGCCGTTCGGCGGCTACTTCGACGAGGTGGCCGACCACCTCGAGCGGGCGCTCGGCACGGCATACGCGCAGTCGGTGGAGTCCATCGTCATCGACCGTAACGAGATGACGGTGCACGTCCACCGCGACCGGCTGCCCACCGTCGCCCGCGCCCTGCGCGACGACCCGGCCCTGCGCTTCGAGGTCTGCACCGGCGTCTCCGGGGTGCACTACCCCGAGCAGGTGGGCGCCGAGCTGCATGCGGTCTACCACTTCCAGTCGATCACCCACGGCATGCGCCGGGTGCGGCTCGAGGTGTCCTGCCCCGACGAGAAGCCGCACATCCCCTCGATCGTGGACATCTACCCCGCGAACGACTGGCACGAGCGCGAGACGTTCGACATGTTCGGCATCGTCTTCGACTCTCACCCCGCACTCACCCGCATCCTCATGCCGGACGACTGGCCCGGCCACCCCCAGCGCAAGGACTACCCGCTCGGTGGCATCCCGGTCGAGTACAAGGGCGCCACCATCCCGGCCCCCGACGAGCGACGGAGCTACAACTGATGGCAACGCACACCAGCACGGAGAGCCAGGACCTCTACGGCGACGACGCCGACGCCGGCGCGGTCTTCACCGCGGCCGGAGGTGACTGGGACCAGGTCGTCGAGGACATCGCGGCCGTCGGCGAGGAGCGCATCGTCGTCAACATGGGCCCCCAGCACCCCTCGACGCACGGCGTGCTCCGCCTGATCCTCGAGCTCGACGGTGAGACGGTGCGCGAGGCCCGGGCGGGCATCGGCTACCTGCATACCGGCATCGAGAAGAACATGGAGTACCGCACCTGGGTCCAGGGCACCACGTTCTGCACCCGGATGGACTACCTCACCCCGATCTTCAACGAGGCGGTCTACTGCCTCGGGGTGGAGCGGCTGCTCGGCATCACCGACCAGGTCCCGGAGCGCGCGACCACGATCCGGGTCCTCATGATGGAGCTCAACCGGATCGGCTCCCACCTCATCGCTCTGGGCACGGGTGGGATGGAGCTCGGTGCGACCACGGTCATGACGACCTGCTTCCGGGAGCGGGAGCGCATCCTGCGCTTCTTCGAGGCCGTGACGGGCCTGCGGATGAACCATGCCTACGTGCGTCCGGGCGGCGTCAACCAGGACATCCCGGACGGTGGGCTGGAGCTCCTCGAGAAGGAGATCGCCGACCTCAAGGGTGGTCTGGGCGAGATCGAGAGGCTGCTGCTGGAGAACCCCGTCTTCAAGGCACGCACCGTCGACGTGGGCTACCTCAGCCTCGCCGGCTGCATGGCGCTGGGCATCACCGGCCCGATCCTGCGCTCCACCGGCCTGCCGCACGACCTGCGCAAGTCCGACCCCTACTGCGGCTACGAGACCTACGACTTCAACGTCGTCACGCGCGACTCGATGGACGCCTACGGTCGGGTCTGCATCCGCATCGAGGAGATGTGGGAGTCCATCAAGATCGCCGAGCAGGCCATCGAGCGCCTGCGCGCCTCCGTCGGCGAGCCGATCATGGTCGCCGACAAGAAGATCGCCTGGCCGGCCCAGATGAGCGTCGGCGCGGACGGTCAGGGCAACTCGCTGGACCACATCCGCCGGATCATGGGCGAGTCCATGGAGTCGCTCATCCACCACTTCAAGCTGGTCACCGAGGGCTTCCGGGTCGCGCCGGGGCAGGCATACGCCGCGGTCGAGTCACCCAAGGGCGAGCTGGGCTGCCACGTCGTGTCCGACGGCGGCACCCGGCCCTACCGGGCGCACTTCCGTGACCCCTCCTTCAACAACCTCCAGGCCGCGTCGGTGCTGAGCGAGGGCGGCCTGGTGGCCGACGTCATCGTCGCCGTCGCGTCCATCGACCCCGTGATGGGAGGCGTGGACCGATGACCGCGCACGACACCGACCACGGCCCGCTGCACCACCACACCCCGCTGCACGCCTCGGACGCGCCCTACGCCCCCGAGGTCCTCGCGCAGCTGGAGGCTGACGCCGCCGAGCTGGTCAGCCGCTACCCGCAGCAGCGCTCGGCGCTGCTGCCGCTGCTGCACCTCGTGCAGTCGGTCGACGGCTACATCACCGGCCGCGGCGTGCACTTCTGCGCCGAGCAGCTCGACCTCACGACCGCAGAGGTCAGCGGCGTGGCCACCTTCTACACCCAGTACAAGCGCCACCCCAACGGCGACTACACGGTCGGGGTCTGCACGAACACCCTCTGCGCGATCATGGGCGGGGACCAGATCTTCGACGAGGTGAGCGAGCACCTGGGCATCGGTCACGACGAGACCACCGAGGACGGCTCGATCACCCTCGAGCGGGTCGAGTGCAACGCGGCCTGCGACTACGCCCCCGTGGTGATGGTCAACTGGGAGTTCTTCGACGGGCAGACCCCCGAGTCGACCAAGCAGCTCGTGGACCGGCTGCGGACCGGCGAGGAGGTCGCCCCCACGCGCGGCGCCTCCCGGGTCTGCACCTTCAAGCAGGTCGCGCGGGTCCTGGCCGGCTTCACCGACGGCCGTGCCGACGAGGGCGTGGGCGCCGGTGGCCCCTCCCTGGAAGGGCTGCGGGTCGCCCATGAGCGCGGCTGGGTCGCGCCGGTCGGCTCCGAGCGGCCCTACAGCGAGGACGCCGGGCACCAGCCGGACGAGGCGACCGAGTTCGACACCGCGGCGGCCGACGAGGGCACCGCGCCCAAGAAGGGCCGTCACGACTCCGTCAACGCGCCCACCAACGAGCCGGACGAGACCCCCGGTGGTGAAGAGGTCGGACCCGGGACCGACGACGAAGGAGCGGGCTCATGACCCAGCTGACGCCGATCATGTCGAGGTTCTGGGACCACCCGCGGTCCTGGACCCTGGCCACCTACGAGGAGTACGAGGGCTACCAGGCGCTGCGCAAGGCGCTGGACACTCCGGCCGACGACCTCGTGCAGATGGCCAAGGACAGCGGGCTCCGCGGGCGCGGCGGTGCGGGCTTCCCGACCGGCCTGAAGTGGGGCTTCCTGCCCCCGCCGGACGGCGGCCCTCGCTACCTCGTGGTCAACGCGGACGAGTCCGAGCCGGGCACCTGCAAGGACACCCCGCTGATGATGGCCGCCCCGCAGTTCCTGATCGAGGGCATGGTCATCACGTCGTACGCCATCGGCTGCCACCATGCGTTCATCTACCTGCGCGGTGAGCTGGTGCACGTCTACCGGCGTCTGCTGCGCGCCGTGGAGGAGGCGTATGCCGCGGGCTACCTCGGCAAGGACATCCTGGGCTCCGGCTTCGACCTGGACATCACCGTCCACGCGGGTGCGGGCGCCTACATCTGCGGCGAGGAGACGGCGCTGCTGGACTCCCTGGAGGGTCGTCGCGGCCAGCCCCGCCTGAAGCCACCGTTCCCGGCGGTCGCGGGCCTCTACTCGCGCCCGACCGTGGTCAACAACGTGGAGTCCATCGCCTCCGTGCCGCCCATCGTGCTGCACGGCTCCGACTGGTTCGCCGACCTGGGCACCGAGAAGTCGCAGGGCTTCGGCCTGTTCAGCCTGTCCGGGCACGTCACCCGGCCCGGACAGTACGAGGCCCCGCTGGGCATCACCCTGCGTGAGCTGCTGGAGATGGCCGGTGGCGTCCGGGAGGGGCACAGCCTGAAGTTCTGGACCCCCGGCGGCTCCTCCACCCCGATCTTCACCGACGAGCACCTCGACGTGCCGCTGGACTTCGAGTCGGTGGCCGAGGCGGGCTCCATGCTGGGCACCCGTGCCCTGCAGATCTTCGACGAGACGACCTCGGTCGTGCGTGCCGTGGCACGGTGGACCGACTTCTACGCCCACGAGTCCTGCGGCAAGTGCACCCCGTGCCGGGAGGGCACCTTCTGGCTCAAGCAGATCATGGACCGCCTGGAGGCGGGCCGGGGCAGCCAGGACGACATCGACAAGCTGGTCGACATCTGTGACAACATCCTGGGGCGCGCCTTCTGCGCACTGGGCGACGGGGCCACCAGCCCCATCACCTCTGCCGTGCAGTACTTCCGGGAGGAGTTCGAGGCGGGCATGCACACCCCTGCCGCCGAGCTGTTCCCGCCCGAGCGCTCGACGCTGTTCGCGAAGGAGACCCTCCCCGCATGACCGTCAACACCTCACCCTCAGCGGGCGGCAACGCCGTCGACACCGGCGACAACGCCGCGATGCCGGAGGACGTCAAGAAGGTCACCCTGACGATCGACGACGTCGAGGTCAGCGTGCCCGAGGGCACCCTCGTCATCCGGGCCGCCGAACAGCTCGGCATCATGATCCCGCGCTTCTGCGACCACCCGCTTCTCGACCCGGTCGGTGCCTGCCGCCAGTGCCTGGTGGACGTGGCGATGCCCGACCGCGAGGGCAACGTCAAGCCGATGCCCAAGCCGCAGGCCTCGTGCACGATGACCGTCGCGCCCGGCATGCAGGTGCGCACGCAGCACACCTCGCCGGTGGCCGAGAAGGCCCAGGACGGCATCATGGAGCTGCTGCTCATCAACCACCCGCTGGACTGCCCGGTGTGCGACAAGGGCGGTGAGTGCCCCCTGCAGAACCAGGCGATGACCAACGGGCGTCCGGTGAGCCGCTTCGAGGACGTCAAGCGCACCTTCCCCAAGCCGATCAACATCTCCTCCCAGGTCCTGCTGGACCGGGAGCGCTGCGTGCTGTGCGCCCGGTGCACCCGCTTCTCGGACCAGATCGCCGGCGACCCGTTCATCGCGCTCATCGAGCGTGGCGCGCTGCAGCAGGTCGGCATCTACGAGGAGCAGCCCTTCGAGTCCTACTTCTCCGGCAACACCGTGCAGATCTGCCCGGTGGGCGCCCTGACCGGCTCCGCCTACCGCTTCCGGTCCCGCCCGTTCGACCTGGTGTCCACGGAGAGCGTCTGCGAGCACTGCGCCTCCGGGTGCGCCATCCGCACCGACCACCGCCGGGGCACCGTGCTGCGCCGGATGGCGCTGGAGGACCCCGAGGTCAACGAGGAGTGGAACTGTGACAAGGGCCGCTGGGCCTTCACCTACGCGACCATGCCGGACCGGCTGCGCGACCCCGTCGTGCGTGGTGCGGACGGTGCGTATGCCGTCACCTCCTGGCGTGAGGCCTACGTGGCGGCCGCGGACGGGCTCGCCCGGGCCCGGGCCTCCGCTGGTGTCGGCGTGCTGGTCGGGGGGCGCGCGAGCGTCGAGGACGCCTACGCCTACAGCAAGTTCGCCCGGGTGGCCCTCGGCACGCACGACGTGGACTTCCGGGCCCGGCCCCACTCGCAGGAGGAGTCCGACTTCCTCGCCTCCGCCATCGTCAACCACCACGGTCTCACCTACGCCGACCTGGAGACGGCGAGCAGCGTGCTGCTTGTCGGCTTCGAGCCGGAGGAGGAGAGCCCGATCGTCTTCCTGCGGCTGCGCAAGGGCGTGCGGCGCACCAAGACGCAGGTCTTCAGCATCGCGCCGTTCGAGACCCGCGGCCTGGAGAAGCTCTCCGGCACCCTGGTGACCGCTGTGCCGGGCACCGAGGCCGAGGTCATGCACGCCCTCGCGCACCACCGCAAGGACCGCGGTGAGGCGCACGAGGGCACGGCCGAGCCCCTGCCCGGCGTCGACCCGATGGCCAACGCCTCGGACATGCTGTCCGAGACCTCCGTCATCCTGGTGGGGGAGCGCCTGGCCTCCGTGCCCGGTGGCCTGTCCGCGGCGGCGGCCCTGGCCGACGTCACAGGTGCCCGCATCGGCTGGGTCCCCCGTCGCGCCGGGGAGCGCGGTGCCGTCGCCGTGGGCGCCCTGCCCGCGCTGCTGCCCGGTGGCTACCCGGTCGCCGACGACGCAGCCCGCGCCCACGTGGCCGGCGCCTGGGGTGTCGAGCTCGCCGAGGGGCCGGGCCGTGACACGACCGCGATCCTGCAGGCCGCGGCCCAGGGCGAGATCGGAGCGCTCGTCGTCGGTGGGGTGGACCCGGACGACCTGCCCGACCCCGCGCTGGCACGGGCCGCCCTCGAGCGGGCCTTCGTGGTGTCGCTGGAGATCCGTGAGTCGGCGGTGCACGAGTACGCCGACGTCATCCTCCCCGTCGCTCCGCAGCAGGAGAAGGCCGGCGCCTACGCGGACTGGGAGGGTCGACTGCGCACGTTCGACCGGGCCATCCACACCAGCGCCCTCAGCGACCACGCGGTGCTCGACCTGCTCGCGGCCGAGATGGGTGTGCACCTGGGCGCTCGCAGCCTCACCGAGCTGCGCCGCGAGATGAGCTCGCTGGGCACCTGGCAGGGCTCCCTGCCGCTGCACGTCGTGCCTCCGGTGGCGCCGCCCGCCCTCGGCGAGGGCGAGGCGCTCCTGGCGACCTGGCACCACCTCCTCGACGCCGGCTCCCTGCAGGACGGCGAGCCCTTCCTCGCGGGCACCGCGCCGCTGCCCGTGGCGCGGGTCTCCGCCGGCACCGCGGCGGCCGTGGGAGTGGCCGAGGGCGAGCACATCGTGGTCTCGCGCGGCGCCGGCAGCATCACGCTGCCGGTCGTGGTGACCGACATGCCCGACCACGTGGTCTGGGTGCCGACCAACTCCACCGGATCGGCGGTGCGCCCGGCCCTGGGTGTCGGCGCCGGCGCGGTGGTGCAGCTCCGACCGGGTGGCGCGGCTGTCGCCACCGGTGCCACCACAGGAGGTCTCGCGTGATCGTGATGGAGGCGACGGCATACCTGCCGTCCGTGGTCTCGGCCGCACCGATCGTGCTGCAGGACGCACCGGCCGCCGACTTCAGCGACACGCCCTGGTGGTTGTCGCTGATCAAGGCGGTCCTGGTCTTCGTCTACCTGCTGCTGCAGGTGCTCGTGGTCATCTGGTTCGAGCGCCGCGTCATCGGCCGGATGCAGCAGCGACCAGGACCCAACCGGTTCGGGCCGCTGGGGCTGCTGCAGACCCTGGCCGACGGGCTCAAGCTGATGATGAAGGAGGACGTCACCCCCAAGAACGCCGACAAGGTGATGTTCGTCATCGCCCCTCTGCTGGTCGGCTCCCTGGCCTTCGTCTCCTTCGCGATCATCCCCATGGGTGGCACGGTCGAGATGTTCGGCCACACGACACCCCTGCAGCTCACCGACACCCCCGTCGCCACCCTGCTGGTGCTCGCCGTGGCCGGGGTCGGTGCCTACGGCTTCGTGCTCGCCGGCTGGTCCTCGGGCTCCACCTACCCGCTGCTGGGCGGTCTGCGCTCCACCGCGCAGGTCATCTCCTACGAGATCGCGATGGGCCTGTCCCTGGTCGCGGTCTTCCTCTACGCCGGGTCCATGTCGACCAGCCAGATCGTGGCCGCGCAGGAGGGCCTCTGGTACATCATCCCGCTCTTCTTCTCCTTCGTGGTCTACGTGATCACGATGGTGGGGGAGACCAACCGGCTGCCCTTCGACCTGGCCGAGGGCGAGGGCGAGCTGGGTGGCGGGTTCCACACCGAGTACTCCTCGATGAAGTTCGGCATGTTCTTCCTCGGTGAGTACATCAACATGTTCACCGTCTCTGCCCTGGCCACGACGCTCTTCCTCGGCGGACCCGCCGCGCCCCCCGGCATCGCCGGCCTGTTCGACGGGATGTTCAACGAGGGCTGGTGGGGTCTGCTCTGGTTCACCATCAAGATGTGGATGTTCATCTTCTTCTACGTCTGGCTCCGTGGCTCGCTGCCGCGCGTGCGGTACGACCAGTTCATGAAGTTCGGCTGGAAGCTCATGATCCCCGCAGCCCTGGCCTGGGTCGTGGCGGTCGCGCTGATCCGCGCTGCCCAGGTCGGCTACTTCGGTGACAGCCAGTGGGCGACCGTCATCACCGTGGTGGTCATCGCCGCAGTGGTCATCGCCGCGCTGCTGCTGTGGGACCGGCGCAGCGCAGCCGCCAGGGAGGCCACGCTGGAGGCCCGCACGCCTCCGGCCGAGATCGACCCCTTCGCCGACGGCTACCCGGTGCCGCCGCTTCCCGGCCAGCGGGTCGTGGAGCCGCGCACCGCGGTGAGCGCTGCCGACCCGGTGTCGGTCAGCGCCGGCGCGACCGACGACGACACGCACGACGACACCCCGGAGGACACCCGTGGCTGAGGCCGAGGACAGCAAGGAAGTCGCCCGCGGCAAGGACATCGCGCGCGGCGACAAGGCCGACGACCCGGCGCTGCAAGGCCCGGACAGCACTCCCCACCCCGACCGGCCCCAAGGGGGCTTCTTCGCCGACCTCTTCGCGCCCGTGGCGGGCTTCGGGGTCTCCTTCTCGACGATGTTCAAGAAGGTCGCGACGGAGGAGTACCCCGAGAAGCCGCGACCGACCCAGGCACGCTTCCACGGCCGTCACCAGCTGAACCGGCATCCGGACGGTCTGGAGAAGTGCGTGGGCTGCGAGCTGTGCGCCTGGGCGTGCCCGGCCGACGCGATCTACGTGGAGGGCGCGGACAACACCGACGAGGCGCGCTTCTCCCCGGGGGAGCGCTACGGCCGCGTCTACCAGATCAACTACCTGCGCTGCATCTTCTGCGGTCTGTGCATCGAGGCGTGCCCGACGCGTGCCCTGACGATGACCAACGAGTACGAGATGGCGGACAGCGAGCGCGCGCCGCTGATCTACGAGAAGCACCAGCTCCTGGCGCCCCTGCGAGAGGGTATGCTTCCGCCGCCCTTCCCGATGGCGGAGGGCATGGAGGAGCGCGACTACTACCGGGGTCAGGTCACGGCGCCGACACAGGTCCAGAAGGACTACGTCGAGCAGCGTGACGCGGCCGCGGACCAGGACCCCCAGACGCCGACGCAGGAGGTGTACCGATGAGTGGAGGCGAAGTCGTCCTCTTCTGGGTCCTGGCCCCCACCGCGGTGCTCGGGGCCCTCGGTCTGTTGTTCGCCCACAAGGCCGTCCACGCGGCGATGTCGATGGCACTGGTCATGGTGACCCTCGGCGTCTTCTACATCGCACAGTCCGCCGAGTTCGTCGGGATCATCCAGATCTTCGTCTACTCCGGTGCCGTGATGATGCTGTTCCTCTTCGTCGTCATGCTCGTCGGGGTGGACTCCTCGGACTCCCTCGTGGAGACCCTGCCCGGACAGCGGCTGGGCGCCTACGCCTTCGGTCTGCTCTTCGCCCTGGTGACGATCGGGTCCATCGCCCGCGTGTCCTTCCCGGACGCGGTGGGCCTGGCGGCGGTGCAGGAGGAGGGCACGGTCACGGCTCTGGCCAGGGAGATCTTCGAGCGTCAGGTCTTCGGGTTCGAGGCCCTGGGCGCCCTGCTGGTCATCGCCGTCATGGGCGCCATGGTGCTGGCGCACCACGAGCGGCTCACCCCCGCGTTCTCGCAGCGCTCGGCCTCCGAGGCCAAGATCCGCTCCGGCCAGTGGCTGGCCGGCAAGCCCAACCCCGGGGTCTACGCGCGGCACAACGCCGCGGACACCCCGGCCCTGCTGCCGGACGGCACCCCGACCGAGGTGTCCGTGCCCCGTGTGCTCGTGGCGCGTGACCAGGTCGCCCGCTACAGCGACTACGCGGCGACCACGGCCGCTGCGGTCGACGCGGTCGAGGCCGAGCCGACCCGGGACGAGCCTGCGGGGGAGCAGCACGCGCCCGACCAGCTCGGCGAGGGAGAGAAGCGATGAGCCTGGTCGCCTACATCTACCTGGCGACGATCCTGTTCACGATCGGCGCGCTGGTCGTCATGACCCGGCGCAACACCATCATCGTGTTCATGGGCGTCGAGCTGATGCTGAACGCGTGCAACCTGTCGCTCGTCACGTTCGCCCGCATGCACGGCAGCCTCGACGGCCAGGTCTACGCCCTGTTCGTCATGGTGGTCGCCGCCGCTGAGGTCGTGGTGGGCCTGGCCATCATCATGTCCATCTTCCGCGCCCGTCGCTCCGCCTCGGTCGACGACGCTAACCTGCTGAAGCTGTAAGGAGCGAGCCTTCGTGACTGTGCTCGAGACCTCTGCCGGTCTGCACCTCGTGCTCGCCGACGCCAGCGCGGTGCGCGCCACCGACGCCGACGGCTTCGCCGCGCTCGGCTGGCTGATGATCGCGTTGCCACTGGCAGGCGCCGCCATCCTGCTGCTCGGCGGCCGGGCGACGGACCGGTGGGGGCCACTGCTGGCCACCGCCCTGTCCTGGGCCTCCTTCGCCGTGGGTGTGGGCGTGATCCTGCAGCTCCTCGGGCTGCCCGACGAGGAGCGGTCGCTGTCGGTCCAGCTGTGGGAGTGGGTGGCCGCCGGCGACCTCTCCGTCGACGTCGGGCTGCTGATGGACCCGCTGTCCCTGGCCTTCGTCATGCTCATCACGTTCGTGGGGTCGCTGATCCACGTCTACTCCCTGGGCTACATGGAGCACGACCCCGACAAGCGCCGCTTCTTCGCCTACCTCAACCTCTTCATCGCGGCCATGCTGATCCTGGTGCTGGCCGACTCCTACCTGCTGCTGTTCGTCGGCTGGGAGGGCGTCGGCCTGGCCTCCTACCTGCTGATCGGCTTCTGGAACACCAACCCGGCCTACGCCACGGCGGCCAACAAGGCGTTCGTGGTCAACCGCATCGGTGACTTCGGCCTGATCACCGCGATGGCCGTCATCTTCGCGAGCATCGGGGCACTCGACTACGCGACCGTCCACGGCAGCGCCGACGCGATGAGCCAGGGCACGCTGCTCGCGGTCGGCCTCCTGCTGCTCCTGGGTGCCGCAGGCAAGTCGGCGCAGTTCCCGCTGCAGTCGTGGCTGGGAGACGCCATGGCCGGCCCGACACCGGTCTCGGCGCTCATCCACGCGGCGACGATGGTCACCGCGGGTGTCTACCTCATCGCCCGCAGCCAGGCGATCTACGACCTCACGCCCGACGCCCGCCTCGCGGTCGTCGTGGTCGGCACGATCACCCTCGTCTACGGGGCGGTCGTCGGCTGCGCCAAGGACGACATCAAGAAGGCGCTGGCTGCCTCGACGATGAGCCAGATCGGCTACATGATGCTCGCCGTCGGCCTGGGGCCCCTGGGCTACATCTACGCCATCTTCCACCTGCTCACGCACGGCTTCTTCAAGGCGGGCATGTTCCTGGGTGCAGGGTCGGTCATGCACGGCATGCACAACGAGGTCGACATGCGCCGCTTCGGCAACCTGTCCTCGGTCATGAAGGTCACCTGGGTGACCTTCGGGCTGGGCTGGCTGGCCATCATCGGCTTCCCGTTCCTGTCCGGCTGGTGGTCCAAGGACCTCATCATCGAGACGGCCTTCATCGACCAGGGGGACGGCGCCTGGCGGGCCTGGGTCTTCGGTGGGGCGGCACTGCTGGCCGCCGGCCTGACCGCGTTCTACATGTCCCGTCTGTTCTTCATGACCTTCCACGGCAAGGCGCGGTGGGCGGACGACGTCGACCCGCACGAGTCGCCGCTGACGATGACGATCCCGATGATGGTGCTCGCCGTCGGCTCGGCCTTCCTCGGTCTGGCGCTCTACCCGACCGGCATCCTCACCGCCTGGCTCGACCCGGTGTTCGGTCACGCCGAGCACCCGGAGCCGGTGATCCCGGTCCTGGCGATCCAGCTGCTGGTCTTCGCCCTCGTGGTGGTCGGCGTGGCCCTCGCCTGGATGATGTACGTGCGCGACAGCGTCCCGCAGACGGCCCCGGCCGGCAGCGCCCTCACCCGCGCTGCCCGTCAGGACCTCTACCAGGACGAGCTCAACGAGACCTTCCTGCGCCGGCCCGGCGCCAGTGTCGTCACGGCGACCGTGGAGGGTGACCGGGACCTCGTCGAGGGCGGTCTGGTGGGCAAGACCACCGGCGGCCTGGGTGGCCTGTCCGACCTCCTGCGGCGCACCCAGAACGGGTTCGTCCGCTCCTATGCCATGACGATGCTCGCGGGTGTCGTCGTCATTCTCGGTGCCGTGTGGGTGATGCAGTGATGACCGACTTCCCCTGGCTGACACTCCTGCTGCTCGTCCCCCTGGCGGGGGCGGCGGTGGTGGCTCTGCTGCCGCGCGGCTTCGCCCGCGTGCGGGAGGTGGCTCTCGGCTTCTCGCTGCTCACGCTGGTGCTGGGCCTGATGACCGCCCTGCAGTTCCGGCTCGACTCCGGCGAGCAGTTCCAGCTGACCGAGACCTACTCGTGGATCCCGCAGTTCGGTGTGAGCTACGCCCTGGGGGTCGACGGCATCGCGCTGGCGATGATCCTGCTCGGCGTGGTGCTGGTGCCGATCTGCCTGGTGGCGGCCTGGGACGACGTGCCGGTCGGCGACGGTCGCAGGCAGCACACCTACTTCGCGCTGATGCTGGCCCTCGAGGCGATGATGATCGGTGTCTTCGCGGCCACCGACGTCTTCCTCTTCTACGTCTTCTTCGAGGCCATGCTCATCCCGGTGTACTTCCTGATCGGGTCCTTCGGCGGGCCGCAGCGCGCCAAGGCGGCGACGAGCTTCCTGCTCTACTCGCTCCTCGGCGGGCTCATCATGCTGGTCGCGGTCATCGCGCTCTACCTGCAGGGCCCCGGTGGCACCGACGGCTTCCTGGTCGAGAGCCTGACCGGCATCCAGATGGACGCCACGACCGAGCGGTTCCTGTTCATCGGGTTCTTCATCGCCTTCGCCATCAAGGCCCCGATGTGGCCCGTCCACACCTGGCTGCCGCAGACCGCCAGCGAGGCGCGACCGGCGACCTCGGTGCTGCTGGTCGGTGTGCTCGACAAGGTCGGCACCTTCGGCATGATCCGCTTCTGCCTCCAGCTCTTCCCGGAGGCGAGCCAGTGGGCCACGCCGGTGGTGATGACGCTCGCGGTCGCCTCGATCCTCTTCGGTGCGGTGCTGGCCATCGGCCAGCGCGACATGCTGCGCCTGATCGCCTACACCTCGATCAGCCACTTCGGCTTCATCGTGCTGGGCATCTTCGCGCTCACCACGGTGAGCCAGACGGGCGCGACGCTCTACATGGTGAACCACGGCTTCACCACGGCCGCGCTGTTCCTCATCGCCGCCATGCTCATCCAGCGCCGTGGCTCGAGGGACATCGCCGACTTCGGCGGCTGGCAGCGGGTGACCCCGCTCATCGCGGGCTCGCTGCTCGTGGCCGGGCTGTCCGGGCTTGCGCTGCCGGGCCTCAACTCCTTCGTCTCGGAGTTCATGGTCATCATCGGGACCTTCCAGACCTACCCCGTCTTCGCAGTCATCGGTGCGACCGGGGTCATCCTCGCGGCGCTCTACATCCTGCTGTGGTACCAGCGCGTCGCGACCGGTCCGGCCGCGCCCGAGCTGGTCACTGCGACACCGGACATGAGCCTGCGCGAGAAGGTCGTCGTCGCGCCGCTGATGGTCGCGTTCCTCGTGCTCGGGTTCTATCCCAAGCCGGCCCTCGACCTGCTCGAGCCCGCCGTCCAGACCACGCTGCAGCATGTCGGGGTGAGCGACCCGGTGCCCACGGACGCCGCCGCTGAGGGGAGTGATGAGTGATGGAGTTCACCGCTCCTGACATCGACTGGGCAGCGCTGCTGCCCCTGATCATCGTCTTCGTCGGCGGTCTTCTCGGTGTGGCCGTCGAGGGCTTCGCCGGCCGGGCCCACCGCCACATGGTGCAGGTGCCGCTCACGGTGGCCACCCTGGTGCTGGCCCTCGCGGCAGTGGTCCTCGTCGCTCGGGACAGCCAGGGCATCACGGCCGCCGGAGCGGTGGCCAACGACGGTCCGGCGCTGCTGCTGCAGGGGCTCATCCTGTCGCTGGCCGTCATCGGGGTGCTCGTCATGAGCGAGCGCTTCGGTGGGCAGAGTGCGGATGCCTTCACCCAGGCGGGCGTGTCCGTGCCCGGCTCGGCGGAGGAGTCGCTGGCGACCCGGCTCGGGGCCACCACCACGGAGGTCTACCCGCTCACACTGTTCTCCGTCGGCGGCATGATGCTCTTCGGGATGGCCAACGACCTGATCCTGATGTTCATCGCGCTGGAGATCCTCTCCCTGCCGCTCTACATCCTGACCGGTCTGGCGCGCAGGCGACGGCTGCTGTCCCAGGAAGCCTCCCTGAAGTACTTCCTGCTGGGGGCCTTCTCCTCGGCGTTCTTCCTCTTCGGGGCCACCCTGATCTACGGCTTCGCCGGCTCGATGCGCTTCGACGTCATCGCCGAGGCGGTGCGGACCGGGGTCGGCATGGACGGGCTGCTCGTGCCCGGCATCCTGCTGGTCGGGGTCGGCCTGCTGTTCAAGATCGGCGCGGTGCCGTTCCACGCCTGGACACCGGACGTCTACCAGGGCGCCCCGACGCCGGTCACCGGCTTCATGGCCGCCTGCACCAAGGTCGCCGCGTTCGGCGCGATCCTGCGGGTGTTCTACGTCGCGGTCGAGCCGGCCCGGCTGGAGTGGCAGCCGATCCTGGCCGTCGTCGCCGCCCTGAGCATGATCGTGGGCGCGGTGATGTCGGTGCGCCAGAGCGACATCAAGCGCATCCTGGCCTACTCCTCCATCGCGCACGCCGGCTTCATCCTGGTGGGTCTGCTGGCCCTGGAGTCTGCAGGCATCTCCGGCACGCTGTTCTACCTGGCGGCCTACGGCTTCATGACCATCCCCGCCTTCGCGCTGGTGACGCTGGTCCGCTCCTCCGGCAGCGAGGCGACGCACGTGTCCCAGTGGTCGGGCCTGGCCCGGCGTGCGCCGTGGGTGGCGGCGGGCTTCAGCTTCCTCATGCTTGCCTTCGCAGGCATCCCGCTCACCTCCGGCTTCACCGGCAAGTTCGCGGTCTTCTCCGCAGCGGTGGCCGGTGGTGGAGCATGGCTGGTCGTCATCGGCGTGCTGGCCAGCGCCGTGACCGCCTACGTCTACTTCCGGGTCATCGTGACGATGTACTTCGGCGAGAGCCACGGCGACACGGTGGTCATCACACCGTCGGCGATGACGACCTTCGCGATCGTCACCGGCGTCGTCGTCACCCTCGGCCTGGGGGTCATGCCCTCGCCGCTGCTCGAGCTGACCCAACAGGCCTCGCAGTTCCTGCGCTGATGGGACCTTCGGCGACCCGAGACACCGGCACCCTTACCACTGCGGTGAGCGTGCCGGTGATCCCGGACATCGACGGTGCGCTGCAGGACCGGCTGGTGGCCGGGATGGCCGATGTCCAGCGCCGGCTGCAGGAGGTCATCGCGCACGACGACGGCTTCATCGCCGAGGCGGCCGGTCACCTGGCGCAGGCCGGGGGCAAGCGCTTCCGGCCGTTGCTCACGCTGCTGTGCGCCGAGGTGGGGGAGGGCCGCAACGACCGGGTCGTCGACGCCGCGGTCGGCGTCGAGCTGACCCATCTCGCCTCGCTCTACCACGACGACGTGATGGACGAGGCCGAGCTGCGCCGCGGTGTGCAGAGCGCCAACCTCCGCTATGGCAACGCCGTGTCGATCCTCATCGGTGACCTGCTCTTCGGCACCGCCTCGTCCGTGATCGCCGACCTCGGTCCCGAGGCGGTCAAGGTGCAGGCGCGCACCTTCGTGCGGCTGTGCTCGGGCCAGATCCGCGACGAGCGGGCACCCGCCGCCGATGCCGACCCGGCCGACTACTACCTGGGAGTCCTGGCCGACAAGACCGGCTCCCTCATCGCGACCGCGGCCTGGTACGGCGCGACCTTCGGCGGATGCGACGCGCGCACCCGCGACATCCTGACCTCGTATGCCGAGAAGCTCGGCGTGGTCTTCCAGCTGGCTGACGACCTCCTGGACGTCTCCTCCGAGGCGGCGGACTCCGGCAAGACCCCGGGCACCGACCTGCGTGAGGGAAAGGCGACCCTGCCCGTCCTCTACGCCCGGGGCTCGACGGACCCGGGGGACTCCAGGCTCCGCGAGCTGCTCGCGGGGCCGATCGGCGACGCGGACGAGGTCGCAGAGGCGGTCGCGCTGCTCCGGGTCCACCCGGCGATGGAGCAGGCGCGGCAGCATACCCAGCAGGTCGCCGACGAGGCACGAGCACTCCTGGCGGACCTGCCCGACCAGCCACCCGTGCGGGCGCTTCGGGCGCTCGTCGACGGTGTGGCCGACAGATCGGCCTGAACCATGACGGACGCCACCACCCCGATCAAGGTCTACCTCCTCGACGACCACGAGCTGGTGCGTCGTGGTCTGCACGACCTGCTCTCGGCCGAGCCGGACATCGAGATCGTCGGCGAGTCCGGCTCGGCGGTCTCCGCCAGAGCCCAGATCCCTGCGCTCCGTCCCGACGTCGCGGTGCTGGACGCCCGGCTCCCGGACGGCTCGGGCATCGAGGTGTGCCGTGACGTGCGGGCGATCGACCCCACCATCCGCGCCTTGATCCTCACGTCGTACGACGACGAGCAGGCCCTGTTCGCGGCCATCCTCGCGGGAGCCTCCGGCTACGTGCTCAAGCAGATCACCGGCTCCGGTCTGGTGGACGGCATCCGGACCGTTGCCGGCGGCCAGTCGCTGCTCGACCCCAGCGTGACGACCCAGGTGCTGGAGCGCGTGCGCCGGGGCGACCCGCACCGCCGTGAGCTGGAGCGGCTGACGCCGCAGGAGCAGCGGATCCTGGCGCTCATCGCCGAGGGGATGACCAACCGAGAGATCGGCGAGCGCCTGCACCTCGCGGAGAAGACGGTCAAGAACTACGTCTCCTCGATGCTGTCCAAGCTGGGTCTGCAGCGTCGCACCCAGGCGGCGGTGCTGGGGTCGAAGCTCTTCGACGCCGACCACGACCACCACTGACCGGGACCTAGGTCCCGGCCGGGCCGGGACCGTCGACCCTGTCGACCCGGCGCGGTCTCGAGCACCATGGGACATGGAGGCAGCGCTGGCCTCTGGTCCACCTCTCGCCCAGAGCAGGGGGCTGGGCGAGAGGCGCCGTGCAGCTTTCGGGAAGACCTGAGGCCTCGGATCGTGGTGGAAGGCACCGAGGCCCGTGGGCGACGCACGGATCCCGTGCCGAGCGCACTGCGGTGTGACGGCCGCACAGGGGACGCCGAGGGGCTGGGCCGTACGGTCCGGCCCCTCGGTTGCGTGTGCTCGGTTGCGTGTGCGTGCGCCGACGTCCCGGCGGTGCGGGGCTGTGTGACCCGCTGTGCTCAGGCCTGGACCGGGATCTCCCAGTGCAGGACCGTGCCCTGCTTGGCGTGCGGACCCACCGCGGCCTGACCACCGAGCTCGACGGCACGCTGGCGCACGTTGCGCAGCCCACTCTCGGCCGCTCCGGGCGCGAGGCCCACCCCGTCGTCGGTCACGGTGAGGGACAGACGGTCCTCGCGGGTCTCGACCTCGACGAGCACCGAGCGTGCCCCGGCGTGCCGCGCCACGTTGGACAGCGCCTCGCGCAGCACCAGCAGCAGGGCGTCGTGGACGTCGTCGGCCAGCACGCTGTCGATGGGGCCGGTGAACTGGGTCACCGGGGAGAAGCCCAGGGTCGTCGTGTAGCTGTCGGCCAGGCTGCGCAGCTGGGTGCGCAGCGAGCCCTCGAAGGGCCGGTGCTGCAGCGCGAAGATCGTCGCCCGGATGTCGCGGATCGTGGCGTCGAGCTCATGGATGGAGCTCTCCAGCCGCTCGACGACGGCAGGCTCCCGGGTGAGCCGGGTGGCGCCCTGCAGGTACAGCCCGGTGGCGAACAGCCGTTGGATGACGAGGTCGTGCAGGTCACGAGCGATCCGGTCGCGGTCGGCGAGCTTGGTGAGCATGTCATGGTCACGGGCCGTGTGCGTCCGGTCGAGGACGAGCGCGGCCTGCACGGCCAGGGCGTCGACCACGTCGCGCATGCCCAGGCTCCCGGTGGCCGGCGCCGAGCGCCAGTGCGCCACCACGAGAGCGGCCCGCTCACCCTGCCGGGGAGAGACCGGCACCACGCTGGTGTGCCGCGGCCCCTGGTTACTGTCCAGGACGACCCGTCGCTCGTCGAGGGACAGGTGCAACGGCTCCCCGGTGGCCAGCACCTGCGTGATCTGGTCGTGCAGGTCGGCCACGACCGCGGCGGTGTCGAGCCCGGAGGAGGCCAGCACCCGGGCCGCCTCCCCGGTCGGCCCGGCGGCGACGACGGCCGCGGCGTCGGCGGCGGTGACGCGCAGCGCCTGGTCGGTGACCATGGGCAGGGTGTCCTCCGGGTCGACCTCGGAGAGCAGGGCGTTGTTGATCTGCCACACCGAGTCGACGACACTGCTCTGCACCTCGCCGAGCACCCGTCGCTGCATCGCGTCGATGACCGCGCCGGAGACCGACGCGAGCCCCTGCACCAGCAGCGCGTCGCGCTCGGTGAAGGTCTGGGCGTCGCGTTTCTCGGTGAGGTACAGGTTGCCGAAGGTGCGCCCGCCGATGCGGATGGGCATGCCCAGGAAGCTGCGCATCGGAGGATGCCCCGGTGGGAAGCCCACGGAGTCGGGCTCCTGGTTCAGGTCCGCCACCCGCACCGGCGTCGGGTGCTGCAGCAGCCGGCCCAGCAGCCCGCGCCCCTCGGGAGGGTCACCGATGGCCTCCCGCTCCTGCGGCGTGAGGCCGGTGGTGATGAAGTGCGTCATGGCGCCGGTGTCGGACTCGTCCACCACCCCCAGTGCGCCGTAGCGGGCTCCCGTCACCTGGCAGGCGAGCTCCACCGTGCGCTGCAGCACGGAGACGAGGTCCTGGGCGCCGCCCAGCTCCTGGATCGTCTCCAGCAGCATCCGCATCTGCGCGGCGACATCACCCGGGGGCGCAAGATCGGTGTCCGTCACCCGCTCACCGTATCGGCCTGCAGGGACAGCAGGCCACTGGCGGTCGGGGACATCCGTGAGCCGCCGCGCCGGGCCTACGCTGGCGACGTGTCGTCACCACGCTCCCGCCGCCTGCTCGCAGGCCTCCTGGCCATCGCCCCGCTCGCCGTGCTCCTCGCGCTGGCACCGGTGCTTCCGCCTCCCGGCGCGGTGCCCGCCCGCTGGGGGGTCGGCGGTGACGTCGACAGGGTCATGTCCGGGACGGCCCTGTTGGGGACCACCCTGACGCTGACCGTCATCAGCGCCCTCACCGCGGGGCTCGTCGCCGGGCTGTCCCGGCTGGTGACGCCCCGGTGGTCCCGGGTGGTGCTGGCAGGGTGCGCCGCCGTCGGGGCGGGCGCGGCCGCGGTCTACGTGCTCACGGTGCTCGGGGTGCGGGTCGGTGGCGGCGCCGACGCGGTGACCGCGTGGTGGGCCCTCGCCGCGTTCCCGGTGGCCGCGGGCTGGAGCTGGCTCACGTATGCCGTCCACGGCGAGCACCGACCTCCCCTGGCCGAGGTGCTCGACACCGTGCCGGAGCTGGACCGTGTCGTGCCGGTCACCGGGGCGGTGCCCGGCGTGCCCTGGCGCTCCGACACGACCTCCCCGTCGCTGCGCTGGGTCGGGGTCTTCGTTGCGGCGGTCGCCGTGGTCGTGGTGGTGCTGCTGGTCGGCAGCGGCGACGGCTGGGTGCCGGCGCTGCTGCTGGGGGCCCCCGGCCTGGCGCTCGCCCTGGTCGTGCACTCGCTCGCGCAGGTGCGCGCCGAGGTCGACGCCGAGGGGCTGCGGCTGCGCCCCCTCCGCCTGCCCGTGACGGTGCTGAGGGTGCGGGCAGAGGACGTCGTGGGGGTGGGGGTCGCCGACCTCGACCCGCTGGCCTGGGGCGGGTGGGGCCTGCGCTGGCTGCCCGACCGCAGCGCCTACATCGCCTCCGGCGGACCGGGCCTGGTGGTGCACCGGCGCAGTGGGCGCAGGCTGGCCGTCGAGCTCACCGAGGGTGCCCTGGCGGCGGCGGCCGGGAGACAGGCCCTGCGCGCGGTCGCGGGTCAGGCCCTCACGGGGGAGTCCACGACCTCCTGAGGTCGGCTGCCGACGCCCACGGACCGCTCGAGGGCGGTGCCCTCGACGTCCACGTCGGGCAGGACCCGGTCGAGCCAGCGAGGCAGGTACCACGCCTTCTCACCGAGCAGGGCCATCACGGCGGGGGTGAGGGTCATCCGCACGACGAAGGCGTCGATGAGCACCCCCACCGCCAGGCCGAGCCCCACCGGGCGGATCATGGCCAGCTCGGCGAAGACGAACCCGCCGAACACCGAGACCATGATGACGGCGGCGGCGACGACCACCCGGGAGCTGTGGTTGAAGCCGGTGACGATCGCCTGCCGGGCGGGCTCTCCGTGCACGTGGGACTCCCGCATCGCTGACACCAGGAAGACCTGGTAGTCCATCGCGAGGCCGAAGAGCACCCCGATGAGCAGGATCGGCAGGAAGCTCAGGATCGGCCCGGGCTCGTTGACCCCGAAGACGACGTCGAGCACACCCCACTGGTAGGTCGCCACCACGGCACCGAAGGCTGCGCCCAGGGAGAGCAGGAAGCCCAGTGTCGCCAGCAGCGGGATGACCACGGAGCGGAAGACCAGGAGCAGCAGCAGCAGGGACAGGCCGACGACGACGGCCAGGTAGACCGGCAGCGCGTCGGACAGCTGGTTGCTGATGTCGATGTTGGCCACGGTCTGCCCGGTGAAGCCGAGGGTGGCGCCGTTGTCGGCGCCGATCTGCTCGCCCTCCGCCTCCAGGGTGCCGACGAGCTCCACGGTCGACTCCTCCGAGGGGCCGTCCTGCGGCACCATCTGGAAGGCCAGGGTCTGCCGGTCCTCGCTCACCCCGAAGGGCACGACGTAGACGACCCCCTCGATCGCTGCCAGGTCCTCACCGAGGTCGGCCTGGGCGGACGCCAGGGCGCTCTCGCCCTCGGCCAGCGGCTCGTCGAGCTCGGCGACCGCGATGACCGGGCCGTTGACGCCGGCCCCGAAGTTGCTGCGCACCGCGTCGTAGGTCTGGTATGCCGTGGAGTCGGCGCTCTCCGCACTGCCGTCGGGCAGGCCCAGGCGCAGGTCGGCGACCGGGAAGGACATCACCCCGACCAGAGCCAGGACGCCCAGGATGGTGAGCACCGGGCGGCGGATGACGGCGGCGGCCCAGCCGCGCTCGGTGTCGTCGTAGTGGCGGGGTCCGCCCGGACGGGCGCCGTCGGCCCCGGCTCGCTGCCTCTTCGGCAGCACCCGCTCGCCGACCAGCGACAGGAGCGCGGGGGTCAGCGTGAGGGCCACCAGCACGGCCACGAGCACCGTGGCGGCGGCGACCAGACCCATGACCGCGAGGAACGGGACGCCGGTGACGGTCAACGCGGCCAGCGCGATGATGACGGTCATCCCCGCGAAGGCCACCGCGTTGCCCGAGGTCCCGGTCGCCAGCGCGATGGAGTCGCGCTGGGCCATGCCCTGGCGCAGCTGTGTCCGGTGCCGGTTGATGAGGAACAGGGAGTAGTCGATGCCCACCGCGAGGCCGAGCATGAGGGCCAGGGCAGGGGTGGTGTCGTTCATCTGCACGGCGCCGGAGAACGACAGCGCCCCCAGGACACCGACGGCCACGCCGACGAGGGCCATGAGCAGGGGGAGTCCGGCCGCCACGAGTGACCCCAGCACGACGAGCAGCACGACGGCCGCCACGACCAGACCCAGGATCTCCCCGGGCCCCACGACCTCGCTGAGGTCCTGCACGATCTCCTGGCTGTAGTCGACCTCGACGCCGCTGCCCTCCAGCTGCTCGCCGATCTCCTGGACGCGCTCGGTGAGCGCGGGGTCGAGGCTGTTGACGTCGTCGACGAAACGGACCTGGGCCAGGGCCACGGTGCCGTCCTCGGAGACGAACCGCAGCCCTTCGCTCAGCCCGGCGAGGCGCTCGCCGACCGCCAGTTGCTCGCGTCCGGCGTCGAGCTCCGCCTGACCTGCCTCGAGCTCGGCCCGACCCTCCTCGAGCTCCTCCCGGCCGGCGTCGACCTCGGCCTGGCCGGCGTCCAGCTCCTCGCGCGCCTGGTCGATCTCGGCCTGCCCGGCCTCGAGCTGCTGCTCCGCGGCCGCGACCTGCTCTGCCGGGAGCTGGTCCCGGCCGGCCTCGAGCTGGGCTCGCCCGGCGTCCAGCTCCTCCTGTGCCGCGTCCAGCTCGGCCTGGCCGGCGTCGACCTCATCCTGGCCGGCGTCCAGCTCGGCCTCGGCCTCGGCGACCCGCTCGCGGCCTGCGTCGACCTCGGCCTGGCCGTCGGCGAGCTCCTGCTCCGCCGTGGCGAGCTCCTCGTCGCCGGTGTCGAGCTGTTCCTGGGTGGCGAAGGGGTCGACCACCTCGGCGACACCGTCGAGCTCACGCCACCCCTGCAGGACCTCCTCGACGGCCGTCCGGTCGTCGGCGTCGAACCCGTCCTCACCGGTGAAGACCACGGTCCCGGTGGCCCCGGCGGCGACCGGGATCTCCTGCCGGAGCTCCTCCAGGACGACCTCGAAGCGGCTGCCCGGGATGGAGAACTCCGTGGTGAGCGGCTTGCTGAAGACCGCGGCGCTGCCGCCGACGAGCACGAGGACCGCCACCCATGCGGCGATGGTCGTCCAGTGGTGGTCGGCGCACCATCGGCCGAGGCGGTGCAGGAGGGAAGCCACAGGGGGCTCCTTTCGCGTCGTGGGACGAGGTCGGGGAGGGACAGGGCAGGGGCGCACCCGTGCCGGGTGCTAGCGCCGGTCGGCTGTCGTGCGGGCGGAGAGGGGAGGGGCGCGCCAGCCGTCGCGGGCGTGCTGCAGGGCTGAGCACACGTCGTGGGAGAGGTCCTCCAGCGAGGCCTCGTCGAGACGACCCCCGGTGCGTGTCAGCCAGGTCGCCTGTGCCGCGGCGAAGACGGACATGACCGCACCTGCCAGCCCGGCGACATACAGCGGGTCGACCGACGCCGCGCCCAGCCGGTCCTGCAGGACGCCACGGAGCCAGGCCGTGTGCAGCTGCCACATGCGGGCGTAGACCTCGGTGCCCTGCGTGCTCTCCCGGCACAGCGCCACCGACCAGCGGGCCAGCTCGACGGGCGCGGGACCCTCCAGGGCCGCGACCATGGCGGCCAGCGGGTCCTCCTCCGCAGGACGCTGCAGGAAGCGCTCGGCGACCGCGTGCATGGGCTCGAGGGTGGCCTCGACCAGCACGGCGTCGAGGCCGGCGTAGTAGTTGAAGAAGGTGCGCCGGGAGATGCCGGCGTGCTCGGCGATCTCCTCGGCCGTCACGGTCCCGATGTCGCGCTCGAGCGCCAGGTCGAGGACGGCCGACTTGATGGCCTGACGGGTGCGCGCCTTGTTGCGCTCACGGCGGGAGGATGCATCGCCGCTGGTCATGACGATCATGGTAAGCAGTGGTGCACGCGAGTGCAAAAATGCACGAGTGTGAAGTGTCCCACCTCGTCGGGAACGCCCTCACCCCAGTGGAGGCGGCACGTCAGCGCAGGTGGTGCAGCGCCCGCACCGCGGTGCCCACGCCGTCCTCGCTCCCGGTGAGGGCCGCCAGCCGGCGCGCCTCCCGCGACAGGAGGCCGGCCTGCGGTCCTGTGGTCACCGCACGCAGTGCGGCGGCGAGCGTCCCGGCGCGCAGCCCGCTCCTGCGCAGCGGCGGGGTGGCAGCTCCGCACCGGTGGACCTGGCCGGCCCAGAAGGGCTGGTCACCCATGTGGGCCACGACGACCTGGGGCACCCCCGAGTGCACGGCGGCACCCGTGGTGCCCGCCCCGCCGTGGTGGACGACCACGTCGCAGCGGGGGAAGAGCCAGCCGTGCGGCACGTGGTCGACCACCGTGACGTCCGCACGACCGGTGAGGTGGCGGTCCAGCCCCGACCACCCCGCGTGCACCACAGGATGCACCCCGGCGAGGGTGGCCGCGTCGGTCAGCAGTGCCGCCGTGCCGGCGGGGTCACCGGTGGTCATGCTCCCGAAGCCCAGGTAGGCCACGGGCCGGCCGCGGCGGCGGGCCCGTGCCAGGTCGTGCTCGATCCGCGCCGCGTCCGACGGTGCGCCGGCGTCGTCCCACGCCGGCCAGTAGCCGGTCACCTGCACCTGCGGCTGGTCCGGGGGTGGCGGCACGACGTGACGGCTGACCCCGAGCAGGGTCGGAGTACGGGTGAGCTCGCGACGGAACCACCGCGGCCCCGTGTGCCGGTGCCCCAGCCGGCGCCGGACCTGCGCCCCGGGCACCTGCAGGAGCCGGTAGGAGGACGTGAGCACCGCCTCCCCTGCCCACCTGTTCAGCGCTGTGTCCTGGCCCCGCAGGGGTGCTGCTGCCGAGCTCGGGCCATGGCGGCTCGGCAGCAGGGGCGCCAGCAGGGCCAGGGCGTGGTCCTGGCCGCGGGCGTCCGCCAGGCTCAGACAGGCGTCGACCGTCAGCAGCCCGCTGACGAGCAGGTCGGCCTCGCCCGTCCGCTCCCACAGCCCTTCGACCAGGGGGGCGGCGAAGCGGTCCAGGACCCGCTGCAGCGCCCGCCCCTCCCCGAAGAGGGTGCGGTGCCCACCCAGCCAGGAGCGGCCCTCCGGGGAGTCCGCCGTGGTCCGCACGTCGATGTCGAAGGGCACGAAGTCGAGCCCCGCGCCCGTGACCAGGCCCTCGAAGTCCCGGGCGGCCATCACCGCGACGCTGTCGCCGGCGGCCAGCAGGCCCCGCCCGAGCGAGACGAGCGGAGCGACGTCACCCCGCGAGCCCCAGCAGACGAGCTGCACCCTGCGGCTCATGGCACAGGCCTAGGCCGCAGCCCCGCGAGCGGCGCGGGCCAGGCGCCGGGACCGGCCGACCGCCACCATGGAGTCGGCGGTCAGGATGGCCAGCGCGACCCAGACCATGCCGAAGCCGACCCAGCGGGAGGCGGGCATCGACTCGCCGAGCAGCAGCACCGCCGACAGCAGCTGCAGCACCGGGGTGAGGAACTGCAGCAGCCCGATGGTCGTGAGGGGCACCCGCCGTGCGGCCGAGGCGAAGAACAGCAGCGGCACCATGGTGGCCAGGCCTGCACTGACCAGCAGGACCGTGTGGGTGGGCCCCTCGGTGGTGAAGGTCTGTTGGCCGGTCACGGCGAGGAAGACCACGATCGACAGCGCGAACGGCACGATCACCAGCGTCTCTGCGGTCAGCGACTGGATCGCGGACAGCGAGATGCCGACCCGGTTCTTGACCAGGCCGTAGGCGGCGAAGCTGAACGCGAGGCTCAGCGAGATCCAGGGTGGGCTGCCGTAGTCGACGGTCAGGTAGATGCCGGCGGCGGCGCCGATGCCCACGGCCACCCACTGCAGCGGGCGCAGCGGCTCGCGCAGGAGCAGCACGCCCAGGGCCACCGTCACCAGCGGGTTGAGGAAGTAGCCCAGGGACGCCTCGGTGACGTGGCCGCTGAGCACGGCGAAGGTGTAGACCGTCCAGTTGGCGGCGATGAGGGCGCCGGCCAGACCGACCGCGGCCAGCATGCGGGGGCGGCGCAGCAGCTGCCGGAGCCACCCGAGGCGACGCATCAGCGCCAGCACCACCAGGCAGATCAGCAGCGACCAGATGACCCGGTGGGCCAGCACCTCGACGGGCCCGGCCGGCCGGAGCGTCGCGAAGTAGACGGGGAACAGGCCCCACAGCCCGTACGCAGCCAGCCCGTATGCGGTCCCGCGGGACCGCTCCCTCGCCGCGGCCTCCGTCTCACGCGTGGCGCGGGTGGGTGCGGGCGCGCTCAACCGGTCACGGTCCAGGTGTCCTTGCCGAGCAGCAGGGCCTGCAGGTCGTCGTCACCAGCGGGTCCGCCGGCCGCGGCGCGGGCACCGTCGACCTGGGCCCGGACCTGGTCGTCGTAGGTGGGACGGTCGACCTGGCGGAAGATGCCCATGGGCACGTGCGACATCGTGCCGTCGTCGAGGCGGGAGAGCGCGAAGGCCTGGGTGGGCTCGGGTGCAGCAGCGTCGTGCACGACGACGTCGGACGGGTCGGCCGTCGCCTCGGGCACGACCCGCAGGGCGGACCCGTCGCGCACGACCACGTGGTCCTCGCCGACCCGCACCGGCTCGCCGTCCACGAGGTGGGCCAGCCGGGCGCGGCCCTCGTCACGGTCCTTGATGAGCTGGAAGGCGCCGTCGTTGAAGATCGGGCAGTTCTGGTAGATCTCGACCAGGGCCGTGCCGCGGTGTGCGGCGGCCGCCTTGAGCACCTGCGTCAGGTGCGCGCGGTCGGAGTCCATGGTGCGCGCCACGAAGGTCGCCTCGGCGCCGAGGGCGAGAGACACCGGGTTGAACGGGTGGTCGACCGACCCGACCGGGGTCGACTTGGTGACCGTGCCGACGTCCGAGGTGGGGGAGTACTGCCCCTTGGTGAGCCCGTAGATCTTGTTGTTGAACAGCAGGATGGTCATGTTGACGTTGCGTCGCAGCGCGTGGATCAGGTGGTTGCCCCCGATCGACAGCGCGTCGCCGTCACCGGTCACCACCCAGACCGACAGGTCCTCGCGGGTGGTGGCCAGGCCGGTGGCGATCGCCGGTGCCCTGCCGTGGATGGAGTGCATCCCGTAGGTGTCCAGGTAGTAGGGGAAGCGCGAGGAGCAGCCGATGCCGCTGACGAAGACGATGTTCTCCCGGCGCAGGCCGAGGTCGGGCAGGAAGCCCTGCACGGCGGCGAGCACGGCGTAGTCGCCGCAGCCCGGGCACCAGCGCACCTCCTGGTCGGAGGTGAAGTCCTTCTTGGTCTGTGCGGGCGCCTCGGGGTCGAGCCGGGGCACCCCCTGGGTGCCGAGCGAGGGCATACCGAGGTCGGTGCTGGTCATGAAGGGACCTCCTGCAGGTCCAGCGCCTGCGCGTGCAGCACCTCGGCCAGCTCGGCGGAGGTGAAGGGCAGGCCGCGGACGGCGGTGTGGGAGCGGACGTCGACGAGGTAGCGGGCACGCAGCAGCATGGCCAGCTGTCCCAGGTTCATCTCCGGCACGATGACACGCTCGTAGCGTCGGAGGACGTCGCCGAGGTTGCGGGGGAAGGGGTTGAGGTGGCGCAGGTGGGCCCGGGCGACAGGGGTGCCGGCGGCCCGGGCGAGCCGGGTGGCCGCCGAGATCGGGCCGTAGGTCGAGCCCCAGCCGAGTACGAGCACCTTCGCCTCGCCCGACGGGTCCTCGACCTCCAGCGGCGGGACCGTGTCGGCGATCCGGTCGATCTTGGCCTGCCGCAGCCGCACCATGCGGTCGTGGTTGTCGGGGTCGTAGGAGATGTGGCCGGTGACGTCGGCCTTCTCGATGCCGCCGATCCGGTGCTCGAGGCCGGCGGTCCCGGGGATCGCCCACGCCCTCGCCAGGGTGGCCTCGTCGCGGGCGTAGGGGTGGAAGACCGGCTCGCCCTTGTCGTCGACACCGTTGGGCCGGGTCGCGAACTCGACCTCGAGGTCGGGCAGGTCGGCGACCTCCGGCACCGGCCACGGCTCGGAGCCGTTGGCCAGGTAGCCGTCGGAGAGCAGGATGACCGGGGTGCGGTAGGTCGTGGCGATGCGCACGGCCTCCAGTGCGGCGTCGAAGCAGTCGGTCGGTGACTGGGCGGCGATGACCGCGAGAGGTGACTCCCCGTTGCGGCCGTGCATTGCCTGCAGCAGGTCGGACTGCTCGGTCTTGGTGGGCAGGCCGGTGGAGGGCCCGCCGCGCTGCACGTCGATGACGATCAGCGGCAGCTCGGTCGCGACGGCCAGGCCGATGGTCTCGCTCTTGAGGGCCAGGCCGGGTCCGGAGGTGGTGGTCACGCCCAGGCCGCCACCGAAGGACACCCCCAGGGCCATCCCGACCGCGGCGATCTCGTCCTCGGCCTGCAGCGTCGTGATGCCGTAGCGCTTCATCGTGGACAAGGCGTGCAGCACGTCGGAGGCCGGGGTGATCGGGTAGGACCCCAGCACCAGGGGCAGCCCGCTGCGGTGCGACGCCGAGACCAGCCCGAGGGCCATCGCCTGGTTGCCGGTGAGCGTGCGGTAGGTGCCTGCGTGCATCGGTGCCGGGGCCACCTCGAAGCGCACCGCGAAGTCCTCGGTGGTCTCGCCGTAGGCGTGCCCGGCCCGCAGGGCCGTGAGGTTGGCCTCGAGCACCTCGGGGGCCCTGGCGAACTTGGCGCGCAGGAAGGCCTCCGTGCCCTCCAGGGGGCGGGAGTAGAGCCACGACAGCAGGCCGAGGGCCAGCATGTTCTTGGCCCGCTCCTTCTCCTTGCGGGTCAGCCCGTAGTCGGCCAGCGCCTCGACCGTCATGGTCGTCAGCGGCAGCGAGTGCACGTGCCACGAGGCGAGGCTCTCGTCGTCGACCGGGCTCACGGCATACCCCACCTTGGCGAGGTTGCGCTTGGTGAACTCGTCGGTGTTGATGATGAGGGTGGAGCCGCGCGGCACGTCGGCGAGGTTGGCCTTGAGCGCTGCCGGGTTCATCGCCACGAGGACGTCCGGGGCGTCGCCGGGGGTCATCACGTCGTGGTCGGCGAAGTGCAGCTGGAAGCTGGAGACGCCGGGCAGCGTGCCCTGCGGAGCGCGGATCTCGGCCGGGAAGTTGGGCAGGGTCGAGATGTCGTTGCCGAGGGCGGCGGTGTCGGAGGTGAACCGGTCTCCGGTGAGTTGCATGCCGTCACCGGAGTCACCGGCGAAACGGATCACGACACGGTCCAACCGGCGTGTGGGCTTGCTGCTCATAACAGACCCAATGCTACGGGACCGTAGGTTGTTCCACCGCACAGACGTCACGGGACCGACTCTGGTGGTGAAAGTGGTCACACCGTGACCACAATGGCGGATGGCTGCGCACGTCACCTGTCTGTGGGGGAAGCCCCCGGCCCCGGACTCCCTGCCTGCACGGCTCGAGGAGCTGCTCGTCGAGCGCGGGTGCGAGGTCCGGCGGCGGCTGCCGCACGATGAGCCGGTCGACCCCGACGCGGTGCGCGCCGACCTCGTCGTCCACCGCGGGCTCGGGGCCCGCGACGAGCCGGTGCTCGCGGCCCTGCACGGACGCGGGGTCCCGCTGTGCAACCCCTGGGCCGGGACGCATGCTCTCCTCGACCGCCGGCGCTGGAGCCCGCTCCTGCACGACGCAGACCTGCCGGCGCCCGCCCTCACCGCGTTCGACACGTGGGCCGAGCTGCTGCTGGCCGTGGACACCGAGGTCGTCGTCAAGGCGGCGTCGGGGACGGGGCATGGTGCGACGGTGCTCAGCGGGGACGCCGCCTCCCTGCCCGACGACGCGCCGTTCGAGGGGCCGTTCCTGGTGGAGCCCTTGCTGCGGCACGACGGCACCGACCGCAAGCTGTATGTCGCAGGGTCGAGCGTGCGCGCGCTGCGCAAGCCCTCGACGCTCGCCGCCGGTCATGTGACCACAGGTGAGCCCTTCGACCCGGAGGAGGACCTCCGCGACCTGGCCCTGCGCGTGGGTGGCGCTCTCGGGGTGCATCTCTACGGCGTCGACGTGGTGCTGACCGACGCGGGGCCCGTCGTGGTCGACGTCAACGCCTTTCCCGGCTTCCGCGGTGTGGACGGCGCGGACGTGCTGGTTGCCGACCACGTCCTGACGCATCTCTGACTCCACCCCGCCCGGAGCGTCCCGGCCGCCGGCTCCGGGATGGCGGGTCTGCACGTCCATGGGTCTGCAGATGTGGCCACGGGTGACCACGACGGCACACCCCTCCTGGCGAGGATCGCCGTCCAGGGCATCACGATCCCCAGCCGCGCGCCCGCAAGGTTGCTCCCACCTGGTCCAGGAAGGCGTCGGGAGCCACCCTCAGGCCCAGGACCGGGATCCGCAGTGTCACCCCTCCGTCGATGGCGACCGCGTTCTGCCGGAGCGCGTCGGACATCGGGGCGAGTCCCCAGGTGTGCTGGACCCCGTCGATCTCGACGTGCACTCCGAAGGCGTCCCACCAGACGTCGAGATAGGCGCGCCCACCCTGCCCGTGCACCACGACCTGGCGGCTGGGCTCGGGAAGCCCACGCTGCCGACAGAGCGCCGCGAAGTCCAGCTCCGACAGTGAGTGAGCACCGTCGCAGACGTCTCGGATGACCTGGTCGACCAGCTGTCGCCGCGTGCTCCGTCGCACCGTGGTCCAGTGCGCCAGCAACCGGTCAGCCGACACCAGCCGCTGCTGCACCGTCATCGCGATCAGGGTGGCGGCCTGTCGGTCGCTGCTCGCCCAGTGCGCCGCCCGGACCAGGGCCACAGGCACGGGGACGCGTGGCAGTCCTGCAGTGCACGGTGGGTGCCAGGGCCGGGGGCGGTGCAGCACCACCCCCGGCAGGGCGTGCACGCGGCGGCCGTGCGGCACGCTGACGTGGACGGCGCGTTCGGTCCAGCCCGTGAGCCCTGCGGCGATCAGGGCGCTCACCCCGTCCAGCGCCGCTCCTGACCCGGACTCCCACACCGCCCACCACAGACGCGCAGCCGGGTCGACGGCACCGACCGGCTCCTGTGTCGACACGGCGATGGTGTGCCGACCGAGGCGCGTCCACCGTCCGGCACGGACCTCGCTGCGGATCTCGTCGCTGGTGATGCCTTCGGCAAGGAGCTGCCGGCGCAGGGCGACGCCGCCGTGCGGGGCTGCCGCCGCGACAGCCAACCGCGCCCGCGACTGCCGCCGGCTCGCCCTGGTCATGCGGCCGACTCTGGCTCATCTCCCACGCACGGTGTGACCGGCCTGTGGACACAGAGCAGCGGTCTGCAGAAGTGGCCACCGGTGGCACCGTCTGCAGACCGCTCCCACCTGGCCGGTCGGGGGTGCGGCAGCGACGAGAAGCCCAACTGGCAGGCTGGGCGCATGCGCATCTGCTTCGTCTGCCTGGGCAACATCTGCCGGTCCCCGGCCGCGGAGGCGGTCTTCCTGCACCTGGCCGATCAGGCGGGGCTCGACGTCGAGGTGGAGTCGGCGGGCACCGGGCCGTGGCACGTCGGGGAGCCACCGCACGAGGGGACGCTCACCGAGGCCGCGCGCCGGGGGATCCCGGTCGACCACGTCGGCCGGCAGTTCGGCCCGGACGACTTCGCCCGCTTCGAACTGGTCGTGGCGATGGACTCGGGCAACGTCGCCGAGCTGCAGGAGATGGCGCCCGACGAGGAGTCCGCCGCCAGGGTGGTGCGCCTGGGGGAGTTCGCGCCCGACGTCGGGACCACCGGCGTGCGTGACGTGCCCGACCCCTACGGACGGCCACAGGCCGAGTTCGTGACGATGTTCGACCAGGTGGAGACCGCGTGCCGGGGCCTGGTGGAGCACCTCAGCGGCGACCGGTGAGCGCGTCGCTGCAGGCCCTCGTAGGGCATCTCGACGCCCGGCAGGTGACGCCGGTCGCGGGCGGCGACATCGCCGGTGCCTACCGGGTGGAGACCCCCGAGGGTCCCGTCTTCGTCAAGCACCTGCCCGAGGCCCCGGCGGGGCTGTTCGAGCGCGAGGCGGCAGGGCTGCGGGTCCTGCGGGCCGCCGGAGCACTGTCCGTGCCGGAGGTCCTGCACGTCGACGACAGCGGCCTGGTGCTCGAGTGGGTCGATGCGGCCCCCCGCGGCGTCGGTGACGACGCTGCCTTCGGGCGCGCGCTGGCCATGCTGCACGCCACCCACGGGCCGCACTTCGGGGCCGTCGACGACCAGACACGCGGCTTTCTCGGCACCGTCGAGGTCGACCTGACCCCTGCGTCCACGTGGGCGGAGAGCTACCTCGTCCGCCGGGTGCTGCCCCTGGTGCAGCGCTGCGTGGAGATGCGGCGGCTGGACCCCCGCGAGCTCGGCGCGGTCGAGCGTCTGGTCGCCCGGGGTGAGGACCTCTGCGGCCCGCCCGAGCCGCCCTCCCTCGTGCACGGCGACCTCTGGGCGGGCAACCGGATGGTCGACACGGCGGGGCGGCACTGGCTCATCGACCCCGCCGTCAGCTGGTCGCACCGGGAGCTGGACCTGTCGATGATGCGTCTCTTCGGCGGGTTCGGCGAGGCGGCCTTCACGGCATACCAGGAGGTCACCCCCCTGCAGCCGGGGTGGCGCGACCGCGACGGCCTGCACCGCCTGCTGCCCCTGCTGGTCCACGTGATCCTCTTCGGGGAGCCGTATGCCGTGCAGGTCGTCCGTGCCCTGGACCGCCTCGATCGTTAGGCTGCCGGACATGGGCGACTACGCGGTGGTGCTGGCGGTCGTGCTGGCCGGTGTGCTGCTCGTCGTTGCCGGCTACGGCGCCCGGCGCCTGCTCGCGCCCAGCGACCCGACCACCGCCAAGCAGACGACCTACGAGTCGGGCGTGGACCCCATCGGCGAGGGCTGGATGCAGGGCAGCGTGCGCTACCTGGTCTTCGCCTTCCTCTACGTGGTCTTCGCCGTGGACGCGGTCTACCTGTTCCCCTGGGCGCTGGTGCTCCGCACCGAGCTCGGGCCCGCCTCGCTGGTCGAGATGGCGATCTTCATCGGGGTGCTCGTGATCGGCCTGGGGCACGCCTGGCGTCGAGGACTGCTGCGGTGGTGGTGAGCCCGTGACGACCGACCTGCCGATGCCGCGTGTCGGGCCCGCCGCCGACCGGGCCCCCACCGCGGTGCGCATCGTGCTCAACTGGGGGCGGCGCTACTCCCTGTGGGTGTTCAACTTCGGCCTGGCCTGCTGCGCCATCGAGTTCATCGCCGCCTCGATGGCCCGGCACGACTTCATGCGGCTGGGCGTCATCCCGTTCGCCCCCGGGCCGCGCCAGGCCGACCTCATGGTCGTCTCGGGCACGGTCACCGACAAGATGGCCCCCGCGATCCGCCGCCTCTACGACCAGATGCCCGAGCCCAAGTACGTCATCTCCTTCGGCGCCTGCTCCAACTCCGGGGGGCCCTACTGGGACTCCTACTGCGTCACCAAGGGTGTCGACCAGCTCATCCCGGTCGACGTCTACGTCCCCGGATGCCCACCGCGCCCCGAGGCCCTGCTCAACGGCATCATCACGCTCCAGGAGCAGATCAAGGCCGAGCACCCGGGCCGCGCCCGCGGGCACCGTCCGTATGCCGCGGGCCCGGTGACGGCGGGGGAGGTCACCCGTCCGCTGGTGGCTCCCCCGGAGGAGGCGCCATGACCACGGCCGACATCACCCGCGACGTCGAGCTGCTCGAGTGGCGCGCCGCGGTGCGCGCGGCCCGGGAGGAGGGCTTCACCTTCTTCGACTGGCTCTCGGCGGTCGACCAGACCGACGACGCCGAGTCGCCGGGCTTCGACGTGGTCTGCCACCTCGTCCGCACCGGGCCCTGGGCGCGGGTGCTGCTGCGCACCCGCGTGCCCGACGGCATCTCCCTGGAGAGCATCACCGGCGTCTTCGGTGGTGCGGCCTGGCACGAGCGCGAGACCTACGAGATGTTCGGCGTGGAGTTCAGCGGCTTCGACGACGGCAGCGGTCTGGGCCTGCGTCCCCTGCTGCTCCCGGAGGGCTTCGAGGGCACGCCGCTGCGCAAGTCGTTCGTCCTGGCGTCCCGGGCGTCCAAGGCGTGGCCGGGGGCCAAGGAGCCGGGGGAGTCCGAGGCCACGCCGGCCCGGGCCTCCCGCCGCCGGAGGCTGCTGCCGCCGGGCGTGCCGGACGCGTCCTGGGGGCCCCGGCACACGCAGGCCGCAGCACCGGCCGGGGAGGAGCGCTGATGGACCTCGCCTTCGCGCTCGAGATCGTGCTCAAGACCGCGGCCGTCATGGCGGCCTTCCTCAGCCTGCCGCTGCTCGTCGGCCAGACCGAGCACAAGGTGATGGCCCACATGCAGGGCAGGCTGGGCCCCATGGAGGCCGGGTTCCACGGCATCGGGCAGCTCGTCGCCGACGGCATCAAGTTCGTGCAGAAGGAGGACATCACCCCGGCGGGGGCCGACAGGCACGTCTTCCGGCTCGCCCCGGCGGTCGCCCTGGTCCCCTACCTGGTGGCGCTGGCGGTCATCCCCCTGTCGGCCTCGTGGGTGGCAGCGGACGTGCCCGCCTCCCTGCTCTTCGTGCTCGCGGTGACCTCGGTCGGGGTGATCGGCACGCTGATGGCAGGCTGGGGCAGCGGCAACAAGTACTCCCTCATCGGTGGGCTGCGTGCCGGCGCCCAGCTGGTGTCCTACGAGCTGCCCATCGTGCTGGCGGCGGCCTCGGTGGCGATGGCCGCCGGCACGCTGTCGCTCACCGGGATCGTGGGGGCCTGGAGCCCGTGGTGGCTGCTGTGGCAGCTGCCCGGTGCCTTCGTCTTCCTCACCGCCGCGGTGGCCGAGCTGCAACGGACGCCGTTCGACGCACCGATCGCCGACGCCGAGATCGTGTTCGGCCCGCTCACGGAGTACTCCGGTCTCCGGTTCGCCTTCTTCCTGCTCTCGGAGTATGCGGGGATCGTCGTGATGTCGCTGCTGTTCGCCGTGCTCTACCTGGGCGGGTGGGGCGGCCCCTGGTCGGACACGCTGGGCCCGGTGTGGACCCTGCTCAAGGGCCTCGCGGTGGCCGTGCTCATCATCTGGCTGCGGGTGGCCTGGCCCCGGGTCCGCGAGGACCAGCTGCAGCGCTTCGCGTGGACGGTGCTCCTGCCGCTCGCGCTCGGACAGCTCGCGCTCACCGGCGCAGGGGTGGTGATCTGGGGATGAAGGGTCTCTTCTCGGGCCTGCGGACGACCGCACGCACGCTGGGCACCAGGGCCCACACGCGGCAGTACCCGCACGTCGAGCCCGACCTTCCCGACCGCTCCCGCGGGGTGATCGCCCTGCTGGCGGAGAACTGCACGTCCTGCATGCTGTGCGCCCGCGAGTGCCCGGACTGGTGCATCTACATCGACAGCCACAAGGAGACCGTCGAGCCGGGGCCCGAGGGCGGCCGGGCCCGACAGCACAACGTGCTCGACCGCTTCGACATCGACTTCTCGCTGTGCATGTACTGCGGGATCTGCATCGAGGTCTGCCCCTTCGACGCCCTCTTCTGGGCCCCCGACTTCGCCTACGCGGAAGGCGACATCCGCAACCTGCTGCACGACAAGGACCGCCTCGGCGGGTGGATGGCCGACGTGCCGCCCTCCTCCCTGCCGCAGCCGCCCGAGCAGCAGGGGGACGCCGAGTGAGCGGACTGGACCTGCTCTTCCTGGCGGTGGGCCTGCTGACGGCGGCCTCTGCCGTCCTGGCCGTCACCTCCCGGGTCGTGCTGCACGCCGCCCTGTGGCTCGTGGTCGCGCTGGGGGGCCTGGCCGGGTGCTACCTGGTGCTGGGTGCCGAGCTCGTCGCTCTCGTGCAGCTGCTCATCTACGTGGGCGGCGTCGTCGTGCTGGTGCTCTTCGCGCTCATGCTGACCCGGCACGGCAACGCCCCGGTGCAGGCCTCGGCCGGGCACCGGGTGCTGGCGGGGGTCGTGGCCGCCGGGCTGACGGTCCTGCTGGGGGTGACGCTGACCGCCGTGGTCGGCTGGACCCGGGTGCCGGTCACCGGACCGGACAGCACCGACATCGGCACGGCGATCTTCGGCACCTGGGTCTGGCCGTTCGAGCTGCTCTCCCTGCTGCTCCTGCTGGCCCTGGTGGCCGCCGTCGCCGTGGCGCGGGGGGCCGGTTCGGTCGAGGACGTGGGAGCTGCCACCGAGGAGGAGCCGTGATCACCCCCGCCCTGCCCATGCTGCTCGCTGCCGTCCTCGCCGGTGCCGGGGTCTACGGCGTGCTCGCCCGACGGCACGCCGTGCTGATGCTCGTCGGTGTCGAGCTGATCCTGGCCGCTGCCGGGCTCGTCCTGGTGACCACCGGCCAGGTGACGCCCGACCCGTTGGCCTCCGGTGCCGTGCTCACCCTCTTCGTCATCACGATCGCGGCCGCCGAGATCGTCGTGGCGCTCGCGGTGGTCATGGCGCTCTACCGCGCCCGCGGCCATGTCGACCTGCAGCACGAGCGGAGTGAGTCGTGACCTCCCTGCAGTGGCCGGACCTGCCCGACCTGCCCGCGTTGCCTCCGCTGCCCGACTTCCCGGGAGCGGCGGCGCAGTATGTCGTGGCGATCCCGCTGCTTGCCGCGCTGCTCGCCTTCCTGCTGGGGCGCACCTCGTCGCGCACTGCGGCGTGGACGGTGGTCACCGGTGCCGTCCTCACGCTGGGGGCGGCCACCTGGCAGCTCTACACCATCAGCGTCGGCGTGGTGCCGCGGGTGTCCGAGACGGTCGGCCCGCTGGCCCTGGGCGAGCTCACCGTGCCGCTCACCCTCTCGGCCAGCCCGCTGACCGCGATCACCGCGGTGGCCGTCGCCCTCGTGGCGCTGGTCGTGCAGGTCTACGCGCGCTGGTACCTCTGGTACGACCCCCGCTACCGGCAGTTCGCCGCGACGGTCTCCCTCTTCAGCGGCGCGATGCTCCTGGTGGTGCTGTCGGGGGACGTCGTGCTGACGCTGGTGGGCTGGGAGGTGATGGGCTGGTGCTCCTACCTGCTCGTCGGGCACATCTCCGCGAAGGCCTCGGCCCGCCGCGCCGCTGCGAAGGCCCTGCTCGTGACGCGCTTCGCCGACCTGGGCTTCGTGCTCGGCCTGGTCGCCCTGACCGCCGGGCCGGGGAGCACGGCCATCGCGGACATCGTCGACCACTGGCGCGCCGAGCCCGGCACGGCACTCACCGTGGCCATGCTGCTGGTCATCATGGGTGTGGCCGGCAAGTCGGCCCTGGTGCCCTTCCAGGACTGGCTGCCCGACGCCATGGAGGGCCCGACCCCGGCCTCGGCCCTCATCCACGCAGCGACGATGGTCGCGGCCGGCACGGTCGTGCTCGCCCAGCTCTTCCCGCTGCTGCAGGCCAGTGACCCGGCGCGGACGACGCTCGCGGTGCTGGCCTCGGCCACCACACTGCTCGCCGCGCTGCTGGCCTTCGCGCAGCCTGACCTCAAGCGCCTGCTCGCCTGGTCCACCGTCAGCCAGGTCGCCCTCATGCTCGCCGCGCTGACGGCCATCCCGGTGGGGGAGGGGCCGGACACGGCGGTGCTCCACCTGGTCTCGCACGCGCTCTTCAAGGCCCTGCTCTTCCTCGCGCTCGGGTGGCTCGCCGTGCTGGCCGGAGGCACGCTTGTGTCCTACGCCGTCTCCGGGGTGCGCCGCTACGGCTCCGTCCGGCGCCCCCTCGGCATCGGGCTGCTCGCCCTGGCGGGGGTGCCACCGCTGGTGGGCTTCGTCTCCAAGGAGCTCATCCTCGGCTCCGCGGAGGCGGGTGTGCAGGCCGCGACGCCGGGGCCGGCGCTCATCGTGCTCGCGGCCGTCGGCGCCGGTGCGCCGCTGACGGCGGCCTACTGCATGCGGGCCTGGCTCATCCTGAGCCGACCCGTCCTGGTCCGCGGCAACGGCCGCACGGGCGAGCAGCTGGACGACTTCTTCGCCGAGCCGGAGGTCATGGTGGAGGCGGTCGGTGTCGAGGAGGCCGAGGCCGCGATCTCCTCCCCGGCGCGGGCCGGCATCACCACCCTCTCGCTGCTGACCGTCGTCGGCGGCGTGCTGCCCCTCACCCCCTTCTTCGACGTGGAGCTCCATCTCAACGTGCCCCTGCTGGTCGCCTCCCTGCTGCTCATGGCCGCTGCCGCGCTCTTCGTGCTGGCCGCCTCCCGCGGGGTGCGCACCCGGGACGCCGCGGCCCGCCTGCCCGCCGTGCTCAACCTGGCCGCCGAGCGCGGGCTCGGCGCCGACACGGCATACCTGACGCTGGTCGCCCGGCCGACCATGGCGCTGGCGCGCGGGGTCACCTGGCTGGACCGGGAGGTCCTCGACGGCTACGTGCGTGCGGCCGGCCGGGCCGCACGTCTGCTCGGGCGCGGCGGGGAGCGCTGGAGCCCGGTGCAGCCGGCCCCCTCCCTGGTGCTGGTGCTCGCCGGCGTGCTGGTGCTCGCCGTCATCGGGGTGGTGCTGCGGTGAACGACCTCCTGTGGCCCGCGCTGGCCCTGCTGCCCCTGCTGGTGACCACCCTTGCCCTCGCCGTGGCCGACCGCACCTCCTCGCCGCCGTCCGAGCCGCTCGTGCGCGGGCTGTCCGTGGGCTCCGCACTGCTGTCCGCGGTGGGTGTCGTGGGCACCGTGCTCACCGGCACCGGGGTGGACGTGGTGTGGATCCCTGCCCTGGGGGTCGACCTCGACCTGCGTGCCGACGGCATCAGCACCCCGCTGGTGCTGCTCACCGCCGGTGTCGGCATCGTCGCGACCGCCCTGCGGCACACCCGGCCTCCCGTCGACCGCACCGAGGAGGACCGCACCGCGCCCCTCGTCGGCCAGCACGGGGTCCCCGGGCTCGCGGCCTACCACGCGTGCCTGCAGCTGGTGCTGCTCGGCGCCCTGGTCACGTTCCTCAGCCGCGACGCGATCGTCTTCTTCGTCGGCTTCGAGCTGGTGCTGCTGCCGATGTGGCTGCTCGTCGCGCGTCACGGCGACGCGCACGAGGCGGCCCGGCGGGACGGGGCGGCGCTGCGTTTCGTGCTGGTCACCGCCACCGGCTCGACGCTGATGCTGCTGGGCATCCTGGCCCTCAGCACCCTCACCGGCACCACCGACGTCGACCGGTGGGCCGAGCTCGCCGGTGCCTCGCTCAGCGGCCGGGAGCAGCTTCTCGTCGCGGTGCTGCTGCTGGTGGGCCTCGGGCTCAAGGTGCCCGTGTGGCCGCTGCACACCTGGCTGCCGTGGGTGCACTCGACCGCCCCCACCGCCGGCTCGGTGCTGCTGGCCGCGGTGCTGCTGAAGATGGGCACCTACGGCATCGTGCGGCTCGTCGTGCCGGTCGTCCCGGAAGGGTTCGCCACCGCGTCGCCGGTGCTCGCGGGACTGGCCGTGACCGGGATCGTGTGGGCGGGTCTGGCCTGCCTGGTCGAGCGGGACCTCAAGCGGCTCATCGCGTGGTCCTCCATCGCCCACCTGGGGTTCGTCGTGCTGGCCCTGGCCACCGGCACCGAGACCGGGCTGCAGGCGGCACTCTTCGGCAACGTCGCCCACGGTGTGATCGCGGCCCTGCTCTTCGTCGTCGTCGGCGCGCTGAAGGAGCGCTGGGGGTCCGCCGACCTCACCGTCGCCCGGGCGGCGCTGCGTGAGGTCACGCCCCGTCTCGGTTTCGCCCTGGTGGTAGGCATGGCGGCGTCGATGGGCCTGCCCGGCCTGGCGGGCTTCTGGGGCGAGCTCGGTGCGGTCTACGCAGCGTGGGCCCCGGCCGAGGACCGCACCGAGGGCTGGTTCCGGCTCTTCGCCGTCGTGGCCGCCGTCGGTGCCGTGATCGCCGCCGCGTATGCCGTGCGGGTCCTGCGTGAGGTGTGGGCCGGCGACCGGCTGCTGCCGGCGATCCCGGACTCCCACCGTGTCGAGGGAGTGCTCATCGGGGTGCTCGTCGTGGCGGTGCTCGTGCTGGGCGTCTACCCGTCCCTGCTGCTGGACGTCACCGCGGCCGATGCTGCGGCCCTGCTCACCGGGGGTGTCCGATGAGCCTGGACCTCAACCTCGTGGCACTGCTGCCGGTGCTGGCACCCGCTGTCGCCGCCGTCCTCGTGCTGGTGCTCGACATCGCCTGGCCCCCGGCCCGCGCGACTCATCTCGTCGTCGTGGGTCTGGGACTGCTCGGTGGTGCCGTGGCGACGGTGCCGGGCCTGCTCCAGGGGCGGGGGGAGCGGGTCGCCGCGCTGTGCCTGCCCGACGGCACCTGCCTCTACCAGGCGAGCTCGCTCACCTCCGGCCTGCAGCTGCTGGCCCTGCTCAGCGGTGTCGTGGTGCTGGTGCTCGCGTGGGACGACTGGTCGCACGGCGAGGGCGGTCGCACCGCGGTCATCGCCGCGCTGGTGCTGGGTGCCACCGCCGGGGTCGTGGCCGTCCCTGCGGCCGGTGACCTGGGGACCCTGCTGGTGGCCCTGGAGCTGGCGACCCTGCCGACCGCCGCCCTGGTGGCGCTGGAGCGCAGGGCCTCCCGCCAGCCCGCTGCCGTCGACGGTGCGGTCGCGCTGCTGACGACCTCGCTGGTCTCGTTCGCCCTCCTGGCGCTCGGAGCGGCGCTGTGGGTGGTCGCGACCGGCACCGCCGTGCTCAGCGGCGACGCGGTCGCGGTCGCCGCGGCCGACCCGGCACGGCTCTCGCTGCTCACGCTGGCGGCGGTCCTCGCGCTGGCCGGCATGGCCTTCAAGGTCTCGGCGGTGCCCTTCCACGCCTGGACCCCGCTCACCTACCACGGAGCACCCCTGCCGGTCACGACCTACCTGGCCACCGTGTCCAAGGTGGCGGCGCTCGGGGGAGTCGTCGTCATCGTCACCGCCCTGTCGGGTGCGAGCGGCACCAGCCTGCTCGCGGTCGCGGTGATGGCGGCGCTCAGCATGACGGTCGGCAACGCCGTCGCACTGGTGCAGACCGACACGGTCCGGCTGCTGGCCTGGTCGACGGTGGCGCAGGGCGGGTGGGTGCTGCTGCCGCTGGCCGACCTCTCCTCGCGGGGCACCCGTGCGGCGGGGGGCTACCTCGCGGTGTATGCCGTCGCGACCCTGCTCGCCTTCGTGGTGGTGGTCGCCGTCGGCGCGCGCCGGGGTGTCCTGCTCACCGACCACCGGGGGCTGCTGCGGGACAGCCCCCTGCTCGGCCTGCCGCTGGCCTTCGCGCTGCTGGCCCTGGCCGGGCTGCCCCCGGCGGTCGTGGGTCTGGTGGCCAAGGTGGTGGCGCTGCGCCCGGTCGCCGGCGACGGCACCTGGTGGCTGGCCGTGGTGGCCGCCCTCAACGTGGCCCTCGGCATCGCGGTCTACCTCAGATGGCTGCGGGTGCTGGCCCAGCATCCCGAGCCGGTCGACGCCCTCGCCGCGGCGGAGGCCGAGGCACAGACCCGGTCCACCGCGCACACCGCGGTGCCCGCCCGGCACACGGCGCTCATCGCGGTGCTCACCACCCTGCTCGTCGCCGGCAGCGTCGCTCCCGTCGGCATCTTCTGACCTGCCGGAACACCCGGCCCGACCCCGACGTTCGGACAGACATGAACAGGCACTACAACGGGCTCAAGACGGCGCTGCTCTTCGGGGCGATCTGGGCCGTCCTGCTGGGCATGGGTGCGCTCATCGGTGGGGGCAACTACATCTGGCTCTTCGCCCTCATCGGTGTCGTCACCACCTTCTACGGCTACTGGAACTCCGACAAGCTGGCGATCAAGGCCATGCGGGCCTACCCGGTCACCGAGCAGCAGCAGCCGGCGATGTACCGCATCGTCCGCGAGCTCTCCGACCGCGCCGGCCAGCCGATGCCGCGCCTCTACGTGAGCCCGACGGCGGCCCCCAACGCGTTCGCCACCGGACGCAACCCGCAGAACGCGGCCGTGTGCTGCACCGAGGGCATCCTGCACCTGCTCGACGAGCGGGAGCTGCGCGGGGTGCTCGGCCACGAGCTCATGCACGTCTACAACCGCGACATCCTGACCTCCTCGGTCGCCGCCGCCGTCGCCGGTGTCATCACCTCGGTGGCGCAGATGGCGATGTTCGCCAACATCTTCGGGGGCAACCGGGGCGGCGGCGGCAACCCCCTCGCCCTGCTGGCCATGGCCCTGCTGGCCCCGATCGCCGCCAGCGTGATCCAGCTGGCGATCAGCCGCACCCGGGAGTACGACGCGGACGAGGACGGCGCGGCGCTCACCGGTGACCCGCTGGCCCTGGCCTCGGCACTGCGCAAGCTCGAGCGCGGGGTGCAGGCGGCCCCGCTGGCCCCCGAGCCGCAGCTGCAGAACGCCGCGCACATGATGATCGCCAACCCGTTCCGCGCGGCCGACGTGAAGAGCCTCTTCGCGACCCACCCGCCGATGGCCCAGCGCATCGAGCGCCTGGAGGGCATGGCCGGCGGTCCGCAGCGCTACTGAGCCGGCTCGCCCCGCACGGTGAGCAGCGGGGCCCGGTCGCCCCGGATGCCGGCGACCATGTCGACCACCCGCCGGGTGGCCCGCACGTCGTGCGCCCGGAAGACCGTGGTCCCGAGCCAGGCGGCGACGGCGGTCGCCGCCAGGGTGCCCTCCAGACGCTCGTCCACCGACAGGTCGAGGGTCTCGCCGACGAAGTCCTTGCGCGACAGCGCCTGCAGCACGGGGTAGCCCAGGGCGGCGACGTCGGCGGTGTGGCGCAGGGTGACCAGGCTGTGCCGGGTGGTCTTGCCGAAGTCCAGCGTCGGGTCGACGAGGATGCGCTCGCGGGGGATGCCGGCCTCGCGGGCGCGGCGTGCGCCTGTGCGCAGCGTGCGCAGCACGTCGCGGACGACGGCGAGCTCGTCGTCGCCGTGCTCGTCGGCATACCGCATCCCGACGGGGTCGGTGCGCGGGGGCAGGCCACCGGTGTGCGAGCAGACCACGCCGGCGCCCACCTGGGCCGCGACGTGCACGAGGTCGGGGTCGTGACCGGCCCAGGTGTCGTTGACCAGGTCCAGGCCCACGGGTGCGGCGGCCAGGGCCACCTCGGAGCGCCAGGTGTCGAGGCTCAGCACGAGGCTCGGGTATGCCGCGCGAGCGGCCTCGAGGAAGGGCACGACCCGCGAGATCTCCTCGGTGGCACCGACGTGCTCGCCCTCCGCACCGGCGCGCACCCCTCCCACGTCGACGATGTCGGCCCCCTGCTCGACCGCGGCGTGCAGGGCGGCCACGGCGTCCTCGACGGCGGCCAGCCGGTTGCCGGCCCAGAAGGAGTCCCTGGTGCGGTTGATGACGGCCATGACCGCGGGACGGGAGGCATCGAAGACCTGCCCACGCAGCCGGAGCGCAGCAGGTCGGGGCAGGTCGACGGGGGTGGGCAGGGTCACGAGCGCATTGTGGCAGCACGTCCTGGGCGGTGGCCGGACCGTCAGGCGTCGACCGGCTCCGTCGTCCTGCGGCGGGTCGCCCGGATGAACGTCGTGACGACGGCGAACCCGACGAGGGCCAACAGCAGGGCCTGCAGCACGCCTGCGGCGTCGGGCGGCAGCAGCAGCGACCGGTCGTCCTCCTGCCAGGGCCACAGCGCTCTCAGCGCTCCCATCATGAGGCCCAGCAGGACGGCCATGGTGACGTCGTGGCGGTGCTGCAGGAGGTGCTCGAGCAGGCGCGCCATCAGGGCCAGCCCCAGGGCGCACCCGAGGACGAACACTGCGATGTAGGGGAGGTTGCGCTGGTCGAGAGCCGTGAGCGTCGGGGTGTACATCCCCAGCGCCAGCAGCAGGAACGAGCCGGAGACCCCCGGCAGGATCATGGCGCTGATGGCGACCATCGCGGCCAGCAGCACGATGAGGTAGCCCGGGTCCGTGACCTCGGCCGGTGGCAGCCCGGTGAGCACGAAGGCCAGCACCAGCGCTCCGGCGAGGGCCAGCCCGCGCAGCGGGGTCCACCGGCCGATCAGACCGAGCGGCACCGCCAGCGAGGCGAGGATGAGGCCGGCGAACAGCGACCGGCTCTGCTCCGGGTAGGCCTCCAGCAGCGGGGGGATGAAGCGCGCGCCGGTCAGCAGCGCCGTGACGATGCCCAGGCCCAGGGGCACGAGCAGCGTCCAGTCGACCCGGCCCAGCGCCTGCCGGGCGCCGGAGAGGTCCGCCTTGACCAGGGCGGTCGGCACCTCGACCGCCGTCCTGATGGCGTGGATGAGCCGCTCGTAGATGCCGACCATGAGAGCCACCGTGCCGCCGGAGACCCCCGGCACGACGTCGAAGGCACCCATGAGCAGCCCGCGCAGGTAGTGCGGGAGGGCATGGCGAAGAGCGGTCCGGTCCACCGGTGCAGCCTACGTCCTCGGGCCTATGACCGACGGGTGCAGCACCCAGGCGCGGCTCGCCCCCGGGCCTGCCGCGTCTGCCCGGTCTCAGCGGTAGTTGGTGAACTGCAGCGCCACGTCGAGGTCGGCCTCCTTGAGCATCCGCTGCACCGCCTGCAGGTCGTCGCGCGACTTCGACGACACCCGCAGCTCGTCACCCTGGATCTGCGCCTTGACCGACCTGGGCCCCTCGTCGCGGACCATCTTGGCGATCTTCTTGGCGTCCTCGGAGGAGATGCCCTCCTTCAGTCCCGCGTCCAGGCGGTACTCCTTGCCGGACGCGCGGGGCTCGCCGTCGTTGGACAGGTCCAGGGTCTTGAGGGAGACGCCACGCCTGACCAGCTTGGTCTGCAGCACGTCCAGCACGGCCCGGCAGCGCTCCTCGCTGTTGGCCTTCATGGTGATGGACTCACCCGACAGCTCCACGGACGCGCCCACGTTCTTGAAGTCGTAGCGCTGGCTTATCTCCTTGGCCGCCTGGTTGACGGCGTTGGCCACCTCCTGCTTGTCGACCTTGCTGACGACGTCGAACGACGAGTCCGCCATGACGATCCCTCCCGGTTCTCTTGGTTGGCACGAGGCCCGTGTGTGGCTGTTATCCTTTCACCCGCACAGCGCGGCAGGTTGTCCGAGCGGCCAATGGAAGCGGACTGTAAATCCGTCGGCGTATGCCTACGCAGGTTCGAATCCTGCACCTGCCACCAGCGTGCACCGCGAGGGCCTCGTCGTAACCGGCGAGGCCCTCGGCGGGTCCTGGGGGACCGTGCCCCGCCTACGATGGTGGGATGCCCGTGACCTCGACGCCCGTCGAAGAGCTGCCCACCCGGCCCGAGCGCCTCGGGCGGCTGCCGTACACCCGCAAGCACACCAAGCTGCTCATCGGCTCCGGCACGGGGTGGGCGCTGGACGCGATGGACGTCGGGCTCATCTCGTTCGTCGGTGCCGCGCTCGCCGTGGAGTGGTCGTTGACCCGCACCGAGCAGTCGTGGCTGCTCTCCATCGGCTTCATCGGGATGGCGCTCGGCGCGACGCTGGGCGGGAGGCTGGCCGACCGCTACGGCCGGCGCACGGTCTTCGCGGCCACGATGGTGCTCTACGGCCTGGCCACCGGTGCCTCCGCCTTCGTCACCGGGCTGGCGGTGCTGCTGCTGCTGCGCTTCGTGGTCGGCCTGGGCCTGGGTGCGGAGCTGCCGGTCGCCTCGACGCTGGTCAGTGAGCTGTCACCGACGAAGATCCGGGGCCGGATGGTCGTCATCCTGGAGGCCTTCTGGGCGGTCGGGTGGATCCTCGCGGCGCTGCTGGGCTACTTCGTGGTGCAGGAGTACGACAACGGCTGGCGCTACGCCTTCCTCGTCGGGCTCGTGCCGGCGCTCTACGCCATCGTCGTGCGGATCGGGCTGCCGGAGTCGCCCCTGTTCCTCGAGCGGCGGGGCCGGGTCGCCGAGGCCGAGCAGGTCGTGCGGGACTTCGAGGAGTCCGCCGGCGTCGCGTCCGAGGCCTCGCGTGACCTGCCGGAGGCCAAGGTGCCCGCGCCCACGCAGCTGTGGAGCCCGGCATACCGGGTGCGCACCGGTGCCATCTGGGCGGTGTGGTTCTGCGTCAACTTCTCCTACTACGGAGCCTTCATCTGGCTGCCGACCCTGCTGGTCGACCGCGGCTTCGACCTCGTCCGCTCGTTCGAGTACGTCCTCATCATCACGCTTGCGCAGCTGCCGGGCTACGCCCTGGCCGCCGTCCTCATCGAGAAGTGGGGCCGGCGTCCCACCCTGGCCACCATGCTGGTCGGCTCCGCGCTCGCCGCAGGAGCGTTCGGGCTGGCCGACTCCGTGCCGCAGATCCTGGCCGCGGGGATGGCGATGTCGTTCTTCAACCTGGGTGCGTGGGGGGCGTTGTACGCCGTCACGCCGGAGATCTACCCGACGGCCCTGCGCGGCACCGGCGCCGGCTCCGCAGCCGGGTTCGGACGCATCGCCTCGATCGTCGCGCCGCTGTCGGTGCCCGTCCTCCTGGCGACGATCGGCAGTCTCGGCCTCTTCCTCGTCTTCGCCGCCGCCTTCGCGCTCGGGGCAGCCGCGGCGTTCCTGCTGCCGGAGCAGCGCGGGGAGCGGCTGGCGGCCTGACCTGGCACGTCCCCGCACACTGCATACTCATGCTGTATGCTGCATACGATCAGCCGCCACGCACCGACAAGGAACCACCGTGACCGCATCCACCATGCCCGCGGGCCTCTACGCTGAGTCCATGACAGAGACCGCGCTCACCACCAACCAGTCCTTCATCGACCTGGAGGACCAGGTCGCTGCGCACAACTACAGCCCGCTGCCGGTCGTCGTGACCGAGGCCGAGGGCATCTGGGTGACCGACGTCGAGGGCAACCGCTACCTGGACGCCCTCTCCGGCTACTCGGCGCTCAACTTCGGCCATCGCCACCCCGACCTGGTCGCCGCCGCGAAGGCGCAGCTCGACCGGTCCACGCTGACGAGCCGGGCGTTCCACAACGACCAGCTCGGGCCCTTCTGCCGTGACCTGGCCGCCCTGGTCGGCAAGGAGTCGGTCCTGCCGATGAACACCGGCGCCGAGGCGGTCGAGACCGCGCTGAAGATCGCCCGCAAGTGGGGCTACCTGGTCAAGGGCGTGCCGGCCGACACCGCCGAGGTCGTCGTCATGAGCGGCAACTTCCACGGTCGCACCACCACGATCATCAGCTTCTCCGACGACCCGGAGGCCCACGACCACTACGGGCCCTACACCCCCGGCTTCGTCACCGTGCCCTACGGCGACCTCGCCGCGATCGAGGCCGCGATCACCGACCACACCGTGGCCGTGCTCGTCGAGCCGATCCAGGGTGAGCAGGGCGTGCAGATCCCCAAGGAGGGCTTCCTGCCAGGCCTGCGCGAGCTGTGCACGGAGCGCAACGTGCTCATGGTCGCCGACGAGATCCAGTCGGGCCTCGGCCGCACCGGCACCACGCTCGCCTGTGGGTACGAGGGGGTCGAGGCCGACATGTACACCCTCGGCAAGGCCCTCGGGGGCGGCATCATCCCGGTCTCGGCCGTGGCCGCCGACCGGAAGGTCATGGACGTCATCACCCCGGGCACGCACGGCTCCACCTTCGGCGGCAACCCGCTGGCGGCGGCGGTGGGCCACGCGGTCGTCAAGCTGCTGGCCACCGGTGAGCACCAGGCGCATGCCGCCGAGCTCGAGCCCTACTTCCGGGAGCAGCTCGAGGCGCTCATCGGCAAGGGCGTCGTCGCCGTCCGGGTGCGCGGCCTGTGGGCCGGCGTCGACATCGACCCCGACGTCATGACCGGCAAGGCCGCGTGCAAGGCGCTCGCCAAGAAGGGGGTCCTGGCCAAGGACACCCACGGGTCGACCATCCGTCTGGCGCCGCCGCTGACCATCACCAAGGACGAGCTCACGGTGGTGACCGACACCCTCGCCGAGGTCGTCGCCGAGGCGGCCGCCGCGCGCTGAGCCCACGGCATACCTGGACCGAGGCCGGGACCCCACGGGGTCCCGGCCTCCGCCGTGCCCACGTGGCCTCTCGGCCTCGTCGCGCATCCCCCACCTCCGCTCTGTGCGGGTGGAGTGGCCGGGGAGCGTCAGGTCAGCCGGCGGTCACCTCAGCTCGTCCACTGCGGCTCGACCAGCATCGAGCTGCCCAGCCACTCCACCGGGAAGCCCATGCCCTCGACCAGGGCCATCGCGTCCGGGCGCAGCTGCCGGCACAGCTCGTTGATCTGGGCCGTGACCGCCTTGGAGCGGGCCGCCGACATCCGGTTGTGCTCCTGGAACCAGGCCGAGTCGGCCTCCAGGCTCGACAGCGCGTAGAGGTCGCAGAGCCGCTCGAGCCGGTCCCTGGCGACCGGGTCGGTGCACACGTCGATGCCCGCGACGAAGGCCTCCAGGACGACCCGGTCCATGTGGGTCCGTGCTGCCAGCAGCACGTGGTCCTGCGAGGCGTTGAAGGCCTCGAACGAGTCGGTGGCCTTGCTCACCGCGCGCAGCCGTCCGGCCAGGGTCTCCAGCACGTGGCGCTCGCGGTCCTCGAACATCGCCAGGTGCCAGCCGCGGTCGAGCAGCGTCTCGTCTTCCGAGCGCCGTCCGGCAGCGGCCACCAGCCGGTCGACGAGCGGCCGGGCAGCGGTGTGCTCGATCACCGCGCCGCCGAACGAGCGGGCGGCGAACTGCACCATCCCCTTCATGTCGAGGTCGCCGAACATCTCCTTGTAGTTGGTCAGCAGCCCCTTGGCCACGAGCTGCAGCAGCACCGTGTTGTCGCCCTCGAAGGTCGCGAACACGTCGGCGTCCTGGCGGGCCAGGGTCAGCCCGTTCTCCGCCATGTAGCCGGCGCCGCCGCACGCCTCCCGGCACATCTGCAGGGTGTCGTTGCCGAAGCGGGTGGCCACGGCCTTCATCCCGGCGGCGCGGGTCTCGAGCTCCCGCTGGGCGCGCTGGTCCTTCTCAGGGGCCGCGTGCAGGTCCTGCACCCGCTCGCTCAGCTCGTTCTGCGCGAACTGCAGCGCGTATGCCGTGGCAATGGCCGGGAAGAGCTTGCGCTGGTGGGCGAGGTAGTCGACGAGCAGCACCTCGCCCTCGTGGCCCGGCGCGCTGAACTGGCGCCTGGCCAGCGCGTAGCGTGTCGCGATCGACAGGCCCTTGCGGCCGGCGACCGCGCCGCCCGCCGCGATGCTGATCCGACCGCGTACGAGGGTGCCGAGCATGGTGAAGAAGCGGCGTCCGGGGTTGTCGATGGCGCTCTCGTAGACGCCCTCCTCGGTGACGCCGCCGTACCTGTTGAGCAGCATCTCCCGGGGCACCCGCACGTGGTCGAACACCAGGGTCCCGTTGTCGACCCCGGCCAGGCCGCCCTTGGCGCCGTGGTCCCCGGCGGTGACGCCCGGAAGAGTCTGCCCGGACTCGTCGCGGATCGGGACCAGGGTGGCGTGCACGCCGTGGCAGTCCTCGCCGACCCAGAGCTGGCCGTAGACGACGGCCATGCGGGCGTCGACGGCGGCCCCGCCGATGTAGGCCTTCATCGACGACGGGGTGGGGGAGTGGACCACGATCTCGTCGGTCTCGGCGTCGTAGGTCAGCGTCGTCTGCAAGGACGCGACGTCGCTGCCGTGACCGATCTCGGTCATGGCGTAGCAGCCCAGCAACCTCATCGAGGCGATGTCGGCCAGGTAGCGGTCGTGGTGCCACTGCGTGCCCAGGCCGGCCACCGCACCGCCGAAGAGCCCGAACTGCACACCCGACTTCACGGCGACGGACAGGTCGCCGTGTGCGGTCATCTCGAAGTCGACGCTGCCCTCGCCCACGTCGTCGCGGCCGCCGTACTGCTCCGGGTAGCCGTTGCAGACGAACCCCGCCTCGGTCAGCCGGACCAGGGACTCACGGGTCCAGTCGCGCGCCTCGTCCAGGGACATCCCCGGGTCGCGCACCATGACGTCGGCCGACAGGGTCTGGCGGGCGCGGTCGCGGACGTGCAGGTAGCGGCCGCCGGTGGCCACGCGCAGGGCACGCCCCAGCGGGCTGATGTCGTCGCGAGGCGCAGCAGCGGTGGCCTCGGCCCCCGTCACGTGGGCGGGCCGGTCATGGGTGGTGGTCATGCGTCCTCCAGGGGGCGTCGGTGCGGGTGGGGTCAGGGGTGGGCCCGTGCAGGGCGGGCCGCAGCATGGCGACGACGAAGGCCGTCACGTCCGCGGCGGTGGTGTCGGTGGGGGCCTCGCTCACCCAGTGGTCGGCCGCCGCGCGCACGAAGCCGACGATGCCGTGGGCCCAGGTGACGGCGGGTCGGCTGTCGCGACCGGCCCGCTCCAGGTGCGCGGTGAGGATGGCGGCGAGCTGGTCGCCGATGCGACCGGTCAGGGTGAGCACGGGGTCCGGCACGTCGGTGTCCTGGTCGAGCAGCGGCCGGGTCACGACGAACCGGTAGATGTCGGGGTCGCGTTCGACGAGGTGCAGGTAGGCCTGCACCATCGCCGTGATCACCTCGGTCACGTCGGCGGGTGTGCCGTCAGGGGCGTGGCCGGACTGGTCGGCGACCGCGCCGAGATCGGTCAGCACCAGCTCGTCGACGGCCTCGGCCACCGCGAGGTAGATGCCGGTCCGGTCGCCGAAGTGGCGGTAGAGCACGGTCTTGCTGGTGCCGGCCTCGGCGGCGATGTCATCCATGCCGACGCCGGGCCCGTGCCGCCGGATGGCCCGCAGGGTGTCCTCGACGAGCTCACGCCGTCGCCGCAGGCGGTGGGCCTCCCAGCGGGCGTCGCGTCCGTCGCGCGCGGTGACCACCGGGGTCTGTGGCGCGGGGGCGTTCGTCGATGTCATGCACTCAGAGTACCTAGTACTCCACGTACCTGCTACGGTCGGTACCGGCTAGTCGTCCCATCGTCGTCCGCGCGCGTCGCCGGACCGCCCCTTTCCCAGGAGCCGCTCATGACCTCGATCCCCCGCACCGCCGTGATCGTCGGTGGCAACCGGATCCCCTTCGGCAAGGCCGGAGGCGCGTATGCCGCCGCCTCCAACCAGGACATGCTCACCGCTGCTCTCGACGGGCTGGTCGCACGCTTCGGCCTGTCCGGACAGCGCCTCGGTGAGGTGGCGGCCGGTGCCGTGCTCAAGCACAGCCGTGACTTCAACCTCACCCGCGAGGCCGTCCTGGGCTCCGCGCTCGACCCGCACACCCCGGCATACGACCTGCAGCAGGCCTGCGGCACCGGTCTCGAGACCGTCATCCAGGTCTCCAACAAGATCACCCTGGGCCAGATCGACAGCGGTGTCGCGGGCGGGGTCGACAGCGCCAGCGACGCGCCGATCGCCGTGAGCGAGGGGCTGCGCAAGGCGCTCATCAAGGCTGGTGCAGCCCGCACCACGGCCCAGCGGCTCAAGGCCCTGGGCGCGATCCGCCCCGGAGACCTCACGCCGGAGACCCCGCGGAACGCCGAGGCGCGCACCGGCCTGTCCATGGGTGAGCACCAGGCCCGCACCGCGAAGGAGTGGGGCATCACCCGCGAGGCGCAGGACGAGCTGGCCGCCGCGAGCCACCACCGCCTCGCCGCGGCCTGGGACGCGGGCTTCTTCGACGACCTCGCCACGCCCTTCCTGCGGCTGACCCGGGACCAGGGGCTGCGCCCCGACACCTCCGTGGAGAAGCTCGCGAAGCTCTCGCCGGTGTTCGGCAAGGGCGAGGGGGCCACACTGACAGCCGGCAACTCCACTCCGCTGTCCGACGGCGCGGCTCTGGTGCTGCTGGCCGAGCAGGAGTGGGCCAGGGCCCGCAACCTGCCGGTGCTCGCCCGCATCGTGGACGCCGAGGTCGCCGCCGTCGACTACGTCGGTGGAGGGGAGGGGCTGCTCATGGCACCCGCGTATGCGGTGCCCCGGCTGCTCGCCCGCCAGGGGCTGAGCCTGCAGGACTTCGACCTCTACGAGATCCACGAGGCCTTCGCCTCGACCGTCCTGGCCACCCTGGCGGCCTGGGAGTCGCCGGAGTTCACCCGGGACCGGCTGGGCCTCGAGGCGCCGCTGGGTGCCGTCGACCGCGCCAGGCTCAACGTGCACGGCTCGTCGCTGGCGGCGGGCCACCCGTTCGCTGCCACCGGCGGCCGCATCGTCGCCGGCCTGGCGAAGATGCTGTCCGAGAAGGGACCGGGCTCGCGCGGCCTGGTCTCGATCTGCGCTGCCGGCGGCCAAGGTGTCGTCGCGATCCTGGAGGCTGTGTGATGGCTGACTTCTACTCGACCCTGACCCGCAGCCCGCTGGGCAAGACCGTGACCGGCAGCCTCGGCCTGCCGCAGCCTGCCTCCCTGCGCCGGGGCCGCACGCTGCCGGAGCGGCCGGTGGCCCTCGGGGCGATCGGCGCCGCAGGCCTGGCCGCCCAGACCCTCGCCCTGCTGGGGGTCGACGCGGTCGACGCGCTCCTGGACACCCCCGAGACCCGCACCACGGACGACGAGGGCAAGGCGCGGCCCCCGGCATACGAGCAGCGTCTGGGCGGGCTCGTGCTCGACGCGACCGCTGCCCGCACGATCGCCGACCTGGAGACCGTGCGCGCCCTGCTGCGCCCGGCACTGAGGTCCATGGGGTCCTCCGGCCGTGTCGTCGTCCTCGGAGTGCAGCCCGAGGCGGTCGACGGAGTCGAGGCGACAGCCGTCGCGCAGGCGCTCGAGGGCATCGTGCGCAGCGTGGGCAAGGAGATGCGCAGCGGTGGCACCGCCAACCTGGTCCAGGTCGCCGGCACGTCTGCCCAGGAGCTCGCCTCGACCCTCCTCTTCCTGCTCGAGGGGCGCTCGGCCTACGTGTCCGGCCAGCCGGTGCGCATCGGGACCGTCGGCCAGGTGCCTGCGCCGGAGGCGCGCCCGTTCGAGGGCCAGATCGTGGTCGTCACCGGCGCAGCGCGTGGCATCGGCGCCGGCATCGCCCGGGTGTTCGCCCGCGACGGCGCCACCGTCGTGGCCGTCGACGTGCCGGCAGCGGGACAGCCGCTGGCCGCCGTGGCCAACGAGATGGGTGGCACGGCGCTGCAGCTCGACATCACGGCCCCCGACGCCGGCCGGCGCATCGCCGCGCACGTGGCGGGTCGCTACGGCGACGGGTCGCGCATCCACGCCGTCGTGCACAACGCCGGCATCACCCGGGACAAGCTGCTCGTCAACACCGACGAGGAGCGCTGGCAGAGCGTGCTCGAGGTGAACCTCGCCGCCCAGCTGCGGATCAACGACGTGCTCCTGGACCCGGAGCTGCCCGGAGGGCTCTCCGACGGCGGCCGCATCGTCGGTGTGGCGTCCACCAGCGGCATCGCCGGCAACCGTGGGCAGTCCAACTACGCGGCGAGCAAGGCCGGTGTCATCGGCGCGGTGCACGCCCTGGCCCCGCTGGTCGCCCATCGCGGCATCACGGTCAACGCCGTCGCCCCAGGGTTCATCGAGACCGAGATGACCGGGAAGGTGCCGTTCGCCACGCGCGAGTTCGCCCGCCGGTTCAACAGCGTGCAGCAGGGCGGGAGGCCGGTCGACGTGGCGGAGGCCATCGCCTGGTTCGCCGACCCTGCCAGCGCCGCCGTCACCGGCCAGGTGCTCCGTGTGTGCGGCCAGTCCCAGATCGGAGCCTGAGCATGAGCGTCCCCGACACCGAGGTCGAGCTCCTCGAGCAGAGCCCGTCGATGGCCCGGCTGGTGGCCCGGGCCCTGGCGACCGGGGCCGGGCGCCCCGGTGCTGCCGGTGACCTGCCGACCCGGCGGGTCGTGCGCACGGGGGTCGGCGTCGACGTCGCCGAGCTCGCCGACTACGCCCGGGTGTGCGGCATGACGCTGCGCAACGAGGTGCCGGCGACCTACCTGCACGTCCTCACCTTCCCGCTGCAGGTCCACCTCATGGCCGCCGCAGACTTCCCGTTCGCGATGGCGGGCATGGTCCACGTGGGCAACGAGATGACCCTGCACCGGCCGGTCGACCTCGGCGAGCGGCTCACCCTGTCGACCCACGCCGACAGCCTGCGCCCGCACCGGCGTGGTCTCACCGTCGACCTGGTCGGCAGCGCCCAGGCGGGCGATGAGACCGTGTGGCAGGGTCGCAGCACCTACCTGGTCCGTGGTGCCCCGGCCGAGGGCGTCGTCGTCGAGCCCGAGGACGACCTGGTCGACGTGGTCGACCTGCCGTGGCGGGCGCAGTGGCGGCTCCCGGCGTCCCTGGGCCGGCGCTACGCCGCGGTGGCCGGTGACGTGAACCCGATCCACCTCAGCCCGCTCGCGGCCAAAGCCTTCGGGTTCCCGCGGGCCATCGCCCACGGGATGTGGACCCACGCCCGCGTCCTCGCCGCGCTGGAGGGCAGGCTGCCCGCACGCCATACGGTGCGGGTGCAGTTCCGCAAGCCCGTCCTGCTGCCCTCGACGGTCGAGCTGCGTGCCGGGCGCGCAGAGACGGGCTGGGACTTCGCCGTGACCGGCAGGGACGGGGCCCGCGAGCACCTCCTGGGCACGGTCCGTGAGCCCGACCAGACGGGCTGAGGAAGGCCACGGCACCGGCACCCCGCCCGATTTCACGCAGCGGCCCCCGGTTGTGTAGCCTTGCACAGCGCCGCGAGCCACCGGGATCTCCCATGGCCGCGAGCCGGCCCCTATAGCTCAGTCGGTAGAGCGTCTCCATGGTAAGGAGAAGGTCAACGGTTCGATTCCGTTTGGGGGCTCTGGTAGGCCGAGGGCGACGTCCACGGCCTTCCCGAGGCGGGATAGCTCAGCTGGTTAGAGCGCACGACTCATAATCGTGAGGTCGCGGGATCGAGCCCCGCTCCCGCTACAGATTCACCCCGCACCACCCCACACCGAGTTCCGAGAGCAGGTTGCCCCGTGGCAAAGAGCACCGACGTCCGCCCGAAGATCACGCTGGCGTGCACGGAGTGCAAGGAGCGCAACTACATCACCAAGAAGAACCGCCGCAACAACCCCGACCGGTTGGAGCTCGCGAAGTTCTGCTGGCGCTGCCGCGCTCACACTCCGCACCGCGAGACCCGCTGACCCCAGCGCACCGCGCACACGAGGGCCGTCACCCGCACCGGGTGGCGGCCCTTCGTCGTCCCCGCCCACGGCTAGGGTGAGATCCATGGCTGTCAACGCAGAGTTCGAAGGGCGCAGCTATCCGCCCACCGACCCGTATGCCGTCCCCGCCGAGCGCATCTCGGCGTTCGCGACAGCGGTGGGTGCCGACGACCCGGTGCACCACGACGAGAGTGCCGCCCGGTCCGCGGGCCATGCCGGCGTCGTGGCACCGCCGACCTTCGCCGTCGTGGTCGCCCAGCAGTGCGACGCGCAGCTGGTCTCCGACCCGGAGGCGGGCGTCGACTTCACGCGCGTCGTCCACGGCGAGCAGACCTTCACCCACCACCGCCCGATCGTGGCCGGTGACGAGATCGTCGGGGTGCTGCACGTCGACAAGGTCCGGCAGGCCGGCGGCCATGCGATGGTCACGACCCGCAGCGAGCTGTCCACCGCGAGCGGCGACCCCGTGTGCACCGCCAGCTCCACGATCGTCGTCCGGGGTGAGCAGTGATGGCCCTCGACCTGCTGCACGTGCGGCCGGGGCTGGAGCTGCCCCGCCGCACCGTCCACGTCGACTGGGAGCGCCTCGTCGCGTACGCCGAGGCCAGCGGCGACCACAACCCGATCCACCAGGACGAGGAGTTCGCGCACTCGGTCGGTCTGCCCGACGTCATCGCGCACGGCATGTGGACCATGGGTGCTGCGGTGGTGCTCGTGGCCGACTGGGCGGGTGACCCCACGGCCGTGGTCTCCTACGGCACCCGCTTCGTCAACCCCGTCGTCGTGCCGGCCACGGGCGGAGCCGACGTCGAGGTCTCCGGCGTGGTCACGAAGGTCGACGAGGAGACCGGCCGCGTCACGGTCGAGCTGTCGGTCACCTGCGACGGCACCAAGGTGCTGGGTCGCGCGGTCGCCGTCGTGCAGGCCCCGGTGCCCGTTCCGTGACCCGGTCGCTGGCCGAGCTGACCACCATGCGTGTCGGCGGTCCGCCGCGCGCGCTCGTCGAGGCTGCCGACGCCGACGCCCTCGTCGACGCCGTGCGTGCCGTCGACGCGGCGGGGGAGCCGCTGCTCGTCGTCGGGGGTGGGTCCAACCTCGTCGTGGCCGACGAGGGCTTCCCCGGCACGGTCGTGCAGGTCACCTCGCGGGGTGTGCGGGTGGAGTCCGACGACCTGTGCGGCGGCGTCGTCATCCGGGTGGCCGCGGGCGAGCCCTGGGACGACCTCGTCGACCTGGCCGTCGCGGAGTCGTGGTCCGGGGTCGAGGCACTGTCCGGCATCCCGGGCAGCACCGGCGCGACGCCGGTGCAGAACGTCGGGGCCTACGGCCAGGAGGTCTCGCAGACGATCTGGCAGGTGCGGGTCTACGACCGCCACGAGCAGCGGGTGCGATCGCTCGCCAACACCGACTGCGACTTCTCCTACCGGCACAGCCTCCTCAAGGAGTCGATGCGCACCGCAGGCGGCGACGGCGTCACCCCCCGCTACGTCGTGCTCGAGGTCGCGTTCCAGCTGCGCCCCACGGAGATGTCCCAGCCCATCGCGTATGCCGACCTGGCCCGCGGTCTCGGCGTGCAGCCCGGGCAGCGGGTCCCGCTGACGGTGGCGCGCGAGGCCGTGCTGGAGCAGCGCCGCCGGCGCGGCATGGTGCTGGACCCGCACGACCACGACACCTGGTCGTGCGGGTCGTTCTTCACCAACCCGATCCTGTCGGCCGAGGACATGGCACTCCTGCGCGAGCGGGCCGTGCACAGGCTGGGCCCGGGCGGTCCGCTGCCTCCGGAGTTCCCGTCCGAGGACGGCACCGTGAAGACCTCGGCCGCCTGGCTCATCGACAAGGCGGGGTTCGCCAAGGGGCACGGGCTGCCGGGGCGGGCAGCGCTGTCCACGAAGCACACACTCGCCGTGACCAACCGCGGGGGCGCGAAGGCGGCCGACGTGCTGGCCCTGGCGCGCGAGCTGCGCGACGGGGTCCGTGACGCGTTCGGGGTCGCCCTCGTCAACGAGCCCGTGCTGGTCGGTCTCGAGCTGTAGCGTCAGTGGCCGCCGTGCGGGCGGGTCGGGCAGCCGTGTGAGCCACCCCCCGTGCCGTCCCCCTTCCAGGTCCCCCAGCCCGACATGCCCTGATGCTTGCCAGGGTTGTGGTCACCGGAGAACCCGCCCCGGGCCTGGGCGACGCAGCTGACGTGGGCGCCGAAGGTGTCCTGTGGCTGCACGGCTGCTGCGGTGCCTCCGGACGCTGCCAGCAGTGCCGCCGCGAGGGCGGTGGCCACGAGTGGTCGATGGGTGCGCATGGTGCTTCCTCCCTGGGTCGCCGGTCACAGGGCCGCCTCCGGCTGGTGACGGTCCGCTGACCGACGTCTCCAGCATCCACCCGGATGGGCCTGCGGGACAGGGACCTAGGTCCTCAACCTCGGCGAGGAGGGTCGGCAGGTCCGCCCGTGCTCCGCGCTGCAGCGACCACCCGGCCCAGCGTCACCTCCCAGTCCTCCGGCGCCCATCCGAAGTGGGCTCGCGTGGCGGCGTCGTCGACGACGAAGGGGGCGGTGAGCTGGTAGGCGGTGCCCGACAGCTCGCGCATCATGGGTGAGGCCACACCGGCCAGGCGCAGCAGACGTGGGCCGACCACGCGCACGGTGGGTGACGGCACACCGGCTACCTCCGCCAGGTCCCCGAGGGCCTCGCGCTGGGTGCGGGGAGGCGCGCTCGGCACGAGCCAGGGCCGTCCGTGGCTGGAGGCGTCCGCCGCCGCGTCGACGAGCAGCCGGGCGGTGTCCCGGGTGCTGGTCCACGAGTGCGGCTGGTCGGCCGAGCCCAGCACCCACGCCGTCCTGCCGGCCAGCACGACCGGCGCGTTGCGGGCAAGGTGGGAGGCCTGACCGGCGTCGGCGTAGTCGCTGGCCCGGACCTCGACGGCGCGCACGCGACCGCTCTCGTGCGCGGCCAGGGCATCGGTCCACATGCGTGCCCGGACCTCCCCCTTGTGCTCCGCGGGGGAGAGGGGGGTGGCCGGACCGATCGGGCCGCCCACCCGACCGTAGCCGTAGAGGTTGCTGACCGTGGCCAGCACGGCACCGCTGCGCTCTGCCGCAGAGAGCAGGGAGGCAGCGACCGGTGGCCAGTCGGTGTCCCAGCGCGTGTACGCGGGGTTGGCGCAGTTGTAGACGGCGCTCGCTCCTGAGGCGAGCGCCTGCATACGGGTGGCGTCCCCGGCGTCAACGGCGACGCGCTCGACGAGTGGGTGGTCCGGCCCGGAGCCGGAGCGGGTCACGACGCGCACGTGGCTGCCGGCCTCCGCCAGCAGCAGGGCGACGCGGGAGCCGACCGGGCCGGCGCCGACGACGAGATGGTGGGTCACGGTTCCTCCGTTGTGTGAGCGGTGCTCTCTGATGTGATCAGTGAACACCTCGACTGCCGGCGCTGTCAAGAGCACTGCTCTCGTCGTGGTGCAACGCTCACTGATGTGCTTGACTGCTGCGTATGCCGAACGCCGGACGAGCCCAGGGAGTGCGGGAGCGGGCCCGGGCCCAGATGCGCACCGAGATCCTCGACGCCGCGCGCGAGCAGCTCGCCGAGCAGGGGGCGGGAGGCCTGTCGCTGCGCGCAGTGGCGCGCGAGGTGGGTCTGGTGTCCTCGGCGGTCTACCGCTACTTCGACAGCCGAGACGCGCTGCTCACCGCGCTGATCGTCGACGCCTACGACGCGCTGGGCCGGACGGTCGAGGCGGCCGAGGCCCAGGTGCCGCGTGCAGACCTGCTCGGCCGGTGGCGCGCGACCGCGTGGGCGGTCCGCAGCTGGGCGCTGGAGCAGCCGCACCTCTACGCCCTGGTGTACGGCTCACCGGTCCCCGGCTACGCGGCGCCGCAGGACACCATCGGCCCTGCCACCCGCGTGACCCGGCTGCTCGTGGCGCTCCTGCACGACATCCTGGACGCCGGGCCGCCCCAGGTCGCGGACGTGCCGGTGACGGGGCCGGCCGCGGAGGGTCTGGCGCCCCTCGTCGAGTTCATGGGACCCGACGTGCCGCCCGACTGGGCCCTGCGCGGCCTCATGGCCTGGACGTACGTCTTCGGTGCGGTCTCGCTGGAGCTCTTCGGCCAGCGTGTCGGTGCGGTCGTGCCCGAGCTGCGGGGGGAGGTCTACCGGTGGGAGACCGACCGCGTGGCGGCGTGGCTGGGGCTCGTCTGACCGGGCCGGCCGGGTCCCGGAACCCTGCTCTGCTCAGGAGCGTCCCACCCCCAGCACATCCCACCCCGCTCAGCCGCAGCAGCGCGCCGACCACCGAGGAGAGCCCATGGGACAGCAGCCGGCCACGTGGCACCGCCGAGGCCTTGCGGCGGGAGGAGCGCTGGCCGCGGCCGTGGCCCTGGGCGCCTGTGGCAGCCAGGTAGACGGGCCGGCCGATGACGCGGGTGGGACGTCGGAGGACCCCGCGGGCGTCTACACCGGCCAGGGCATGGCCATCGAGACGGCCGACGGCGGCGGGCCGCAGCTCTGTCTGGGTCCGGTGGCCGAGTCCTTCCCACCGCAGTGCGAAGGGGTGGCGCTGGTCGGCCTCGACTGGGACGACGTGCCGGGCACGCAGAGCGCCTCCGGTGTGACCTGGGGCCAGGTCGAGGTCGTCGGCCGCTACGACGGGCAGTCCTTCACGCTGACCGAGGAGCCGGCCGAGCCCACCCTGCCGGTCGAGCCCGACGGCGGTGCCGGCGGCCCGGAGCTCGAGCAGCTCTGCGACAACCCCTACGACGGTGGTGAGGAGGGGTTCGTGCCGCAGACCGAGGACGAGATGCTGGCCATGGACCGGTTCGGGCTGCTGCTCGAGGGGTACGACGGGTATGTGGGCTCCTGGGTGAGCGACGGGTTCTCGGTGTTCAACGTGCTCGTCACCGGTGACCCTGAGCCCGCCCGCGAGGCCTTCCGCGAGGAGTGGCCGGGTGGTCTCTGTGTGGAGCAGCGCGAGGACGCCGCCACGGCCGCCGAGCTACGTGAGGCGCAGGACGCGCTCGGCGCCGCGGGCATCGACGGGCTGCAGAGCTCCGGGGCGGGTCCGACCGGAGTGCTGGACGTCGCGGTGGTGGTGGCCGACGAGCGCACGACCCAGGCCGTGCTCGAGGCCGTGTCGCCCTGGCTGACGCCCGAGCAGGTGGACCTCCAGGGGGCCCTGACCCCCGTGTCGTCGGCCGGGTGAGCGGGCCCCGGGGGAGGGCTGCCGTGTCAGCGCAGGGCCGGCGGTCCCGGCTCCGCGGCCAGCCAGGCGTCGATGTCCCGCAGGATCGAGGCCTTGACCGTCGACGGTGCTCGGGAGCCCTGCACCGAGGACCTGGCCAGGTCCGCCAGGGCGGTGTCGTCCAGCCCGTGGTCCAGACGGGCCGACTGGTACTGGTCGGCCAGCCGCGAACCGAAGAGCAGGGGGTCGTCGGCGCCGAGGGCCACCTGCGCCCCGGCCTCCAGCAGGGTGGTCAGCGGCACCGCGCCCAGCCGGGGGTAGACCCCGAGCGCGACGTTGGAGGCCGGGCACAGCTCGAAGGTCACTCCGGCCGCGACGAGCCGGTGCAGCAGCGGCGGGTCCTCGACGGTCCGCACCCCGTGGCCCAGACGGTCCGGTGCGAGGTGGTCGGCCGCGACCGCCACGTGGTCGGCACCGAGGAGCTCACCGGCGTGCGGCACGGAGGCCAGGCCGGCGCGGCGTGCGATGTCGAACGCCCGCGCGAACTCCGAGGTGCGGCCCCGGCGCTCGTCGTTGGACAGCCCGAACCCGACGACCGCCCCGGCGCCGTCACCGGCGTGCCGGGCCGCCAGCCGGGCCAGCGTCCGGGCGTCCAGAGGGTGCCGCATCCGGCTCGCGGCGACGACCACCGCGACCTGGGTCCCGGTGGCGGCGCCGGCGAGCCGGGCCTCGTCGAGCACGATCTCCACCGCGGGGGTGATCCCGCCCACGAACGGCGCGTAGGACGTCGGGTCGACCTGGATCTCCAGCCACCGGGAGCCCTCGCGGGCGTCGTCCTCGGCGGCCTCCCGCACGATCCGGCGCATGTCCGACTCGTCCCGCACGCAGGCGCGAGCTGCGTCATACAGCCGCTGGAACCGGAACCACCCCCGCTCGTCCTGGGCGTCCAGCTGCGGCGGCCACTGCGTGGTCAGCGCCGGGGGAAGCCGGAGGTCGTGCTTGGCGGCCAGGTCGCGCAGCGTCTCGATGCGCATCGACCCGGTGAAGTGCAGATGCAGGTGCGCCTTGGGCAGCGCGAGCACCGATCGGGTCATGCGCCCTGTCTATCGCACGGCGTGGACCGTCCGCGCGGGTGGCTACAGTGACGCCCATGCCGGTGATCGAGACGTGGGGGCTCACCAAGCGCTACGGCCCCGTGACAGCCCTCACCTCCCTCGACGTCCAGGTGTCGGAGGGCATCACCGGGCTGGTCGGGGCCAACGGCGCAGGCAAGTCGACCCTGATCAAGATCCTCCTGGGGCTGCTCGCGCCGACGGAGGGCCGGGCCGACGTGCTGGGGCACGACATCCGCACCGACGGTGCCGCCATCCGTGCCCAGGTCGGCTACATGCCCGAGCACGAGTGCCTGCCGCCGGACGTGCGGGCCATCGACTTCGTCGTGCACATGGGCCGGATGTCGGGCCTGCCGCCGACCGCGGCACGCGAGCGGGCCGCTGACGTGCTGCGCCACGTGGGGCTGGCGGAGGAGCGCTACCGGCTGATGGGGGGCTACTCGACCGGTATGAAGCAGCGGGCCAAGCTCGCGCAGGCCCTCGTCCACGACCCTCGGCTCGTGCTGCTCGACGAGCCCACCAACGGCCTGGACCCGGCGTCGCGGGAGGACATGCTCCACCTGGTGAGCCGGATCGGGCACGACTTCGGCATCCCCGTGCTCGTCACCTCACACCTCCTCGGTGAGCTGGAGCGGGTCAGCGACCACGTCATCGTGCTCGACTCCGGCGCCCTGCTGCGCTCACAGGCCACCGGGGAGTTCACCGGCACGACCGGTGTGCTGCTCGTGGAGGTGCTCGGCGACGCGCAGGCGCAGCACCGCATGGGGGAGGCCCTGGCCGCGGCCGGCCTGGCCTGCCGACCGCGTGGTGGGCTCATCGAGGTCGACACGCGGCACCACCGCCCGGAACAGCGCGTCCACGACACCGTCCGCGACACAGCCGTGTCCCTCGACGTGGGTCTCGTGCGGGTGCAGGCGGAGCACGGCCGCATCGAGGACGTCTTCCGCCAGGAGGTGAGCCATGTCCAGCAGTCCTGAACGGCGGGCCGTCATCCACGACATCGGCTACCGCACCTACGACGGCCCACGGCTGGGCACCGGCTCGGTCGCGACGTCGCTGTTCACGACCGGCCTGCTCAACGCCTACGGCTTCGGCCGGTCGGCCAAGGCCAAGGTGCTGCCCCTCGTCGTGCTGGCGATCATGCTCGTGCCGGCGGTCATCCTGGTGGCGATCATGGTCGTGGTCGGTCTGGGCGAGGGGTTCATCGACTACAGCACCTACGCGACCAGCCTGTTCCTCATCATCTCGATCTTCGTCGCGGCCCAGGCTCCGGTGCTCTTCTCGCGCGACCTGCGCTCCGGGGCCATCGTGCTCTACCTCGCCCGGCCGCTGAGCGCCGCCGGCTTCGCCCTCGTGCGCTGGGCCTCGCTGGCCGTGGCGATCCTCATGTTCGTCATGCTGCCGGTCCTGGTGCTCTACGCGGGCGCGCTTGCGGCAGAGGCCGACGTGAGCGAGCAGACCGGCGACCTGCTCGTCGCGACGGCCGGCATCGCCCTGCTGTCAGCCGTGCTGGCCACCCTGGCCGGGCTGGTGAGCGCACTCACCCTGCGGCGCGGCCTGGCCGTCGGTGCCGTTGTCATCGCACTGCTGGTGAGCACCGGCTTCGTCGCTGCAGTGCAGTCCATCGCCGTCGTCGAGGGCAACGAGGCGGTCGCGGTGTGGGCCGGGCTGCTCTCACCGTTCACGCTGGTCGACGGGGTGCAGAGCGGACTGCTCGGCGGCACGTCGTCCTATCCCGCCGCCCCCGAGACAGGGGTGATGGCTGCGGTCTACCTGCTCACCGCGCTGGCCGTCATCGGGACGGGCCTGGCCCTGCTCGTCCGGCACTACCACCGTCAGGGGAAGCGATGAGCATGCTGGAGGTGCGCGCGGTCTCGCGCTGGTACGGCAACGTGGTGGCCGTCAACGACGTCACGATGCAGATCGGCCCGGGGGTGACCGGGCTGCTCGGCCCCAACGGCGCGGGCAAGACCACCCTGATCGCGATGATGGCCGGTTTCCTGGCACCGTCGGCAGGCACCGTGACCCTGGACGGGGAGCAGGTCTGGCACCACCCCACGGCCTACCGGCATCTGGGGCTGGTCCCCGAGCGCGAGGTGAGCTTCGGCTACCTCACCGCGCGTCAGTTCGTCCGGGCGAAGGCCGAGCTGCACGGGCTCTCCGAGGTGGGGCGTGCCACCGAGCGGGCACTGGAGATCGTCGAGCTCGACGCCGACGCCGGCCGGCCCATCGGCACCTACTCCAAGGGCATGCGCCAGCGCGCCAAGCTGGCCTCGGCGCTGGTGCACGACCCGTCCGTCCTGCTGCTGGACGAGCCGTTCAACGGCGTCGACCCCCGCCAGCGCCTGCACCTCATGGTGCTGCTGAGCCGGATGGGCCAGGAGGGGCGCACCGTGCTCTTCAGCTCGCACATCCTCGAAGAGGTCGAGCAGATCGCGCGGCAGGTCGAGGTCGTCGTGGCGGGCCGCCACGCGGCCTCCGGAGACTTCGGCGCGATCCGACGCCTGATGACCGACCGGCCCACCCGCTACCGGGTGCGCAGCAACGACGACCGGGCGCTGGCCGCGCTGCTCATGGCGCAGGACTTCGTCCGCGGCGTCAGCCTCGAGCCACGGGGGGCGGTCGCGGTGCAGGTCACCGACTTCGGCACGTTCGCCCACGCGCTTCCGCGGCTGGCCCGCGAGGCGGGCCTGACCCTCCTGGAGGTCATCCCCACCGACGAGTCGCTGGAGTCGGTCTTCACCTACCTGGTGTCGGCGTGAACGCGACCATCACACGCCTGGCCGCGCGCTCGCTCTTCGGCAGACGCCGCGGCGTCCTCCTGGTCGTCCTGCCCTTCCTGCTCGTGGCGCTGTCGATGGCGGTGGCGCTGCTGACCGAGGCGACGTCCGCGGTCGACCCGGTCACGGCCGTCTTCGGTCTCGGGCTGGTCCTGCCGCTCGTCGCGCTGCTCGTCTCGACCGGCGTGATCGGCCCGGAGATCGAGGACGGCTCGATCGTCTACCTGCTCGCCACCCCGGTCTCACGGCTGTCGGTGGCGGTGAGCAAGCAGGTCGTCGCCTCCGTGGTCACCGTGGTGCTCGGTGCCGGTGCGGTCCTCACCTCCGCCCTGGTCCTCGCCCCCGGGTCGCCGGGCCAGGCGCTGGCACTCGGCCTCGGGGCCGTGGTGGCCGGGCTCGCCTACTGCGGGCTCTTCGTCGCGCTCTCGGCGCTGCTGCGTCATGGCACGGTCGCCGGGCTGATCTACGTGCTGGTCTTCGAGGGCCTGCTCGCGTCGTGGCTCTCCGGGCTGCGCTACCTGTCCGTGGGCTCCTTCGGGCGCCGTGTCGCCGGCGCGCTGACCGACGACCTCGACCTCGTGGTGCGCGACATGAGCCTGGTGTACGGCGTGGTCGCGGCCCTGGTGTTCACCGTCGGCGGGGCGTTGGTCACGGCTCACCGGCTGCGCTCGTTCGAGCTCCGCGGCGACGACTGACTGCCAGGGAGTCTGCACCCCCCCGTCGCGCCTTGCTAGAGAGTCTGCATGCCCTCGTCGCGCCTTGCTAGGGAGTCTGCATGCCCTCGTCGCGCCTTGCTAGGGAGTCTGCATGCTCATCTCGTCCGTTGCCAGGGAGTCTGCACGGATCGCCAAAGACGCTCAGCCTGCAGTCTCCCTGGCAAGACGGTCAGCGGGGGTGCAGTCTCCCTGGCAAGACGGTCAGCGGGGGTGCAGTCTCCCTGGCAAGACGGTCAGCGGGGGTGCAGACTCCCTGGCAACGCGGTCAGCGGGCCTCGCCGAGAAGCTGCTGGATGCGGCCCACACCCTCGGCGAGGTCGTTGTCGCCGAGCGCGTAGGACAGCCGCAGGTAGCCACTGGGGCCGAAGGCCTCACCCGGCACGACCGCGACCTCCACCTCGTCGAGGATCAGGGCCGCGAGCTCGGCCGAGGTCTGCGGGGTGCGGCCGCGGATGGTGCGGCCCAGCAGTCCCTCCACGCTGGGGTAGGCGTAGAAGGCACCCTGCGGTGTCGGACAGTGCAGGCCGTCGATCTCGTTGAGCATCGACACCATTGTGCGACGTCGCCGGTCGAAGGCCACCCGCATCTCGTCGACGGCCTCCAGGGACCCCTGGAGGGCCGCGACCGCAGCACGCTGGGAGACGTTGGCGACGTTGGAGGTGGCGTGCGACTGCAGGTTGGTGGCCGCCTTGACGACGTCCTTCGGGCCGATCATCCAGCCGACCCGCCAACCGGTCATGGCGTAGGTCTTGGCGACGCCGTTCAGCACGACGCAGGTGTCCGCCAGCTCGGGCACCACGACAGGCATGGACGGCGCCTGCGCTCCGTCGTAGAGCAGGTGCTCGTAGATCTCGTCGGTGACGACCCAGATCCCGTGCTCCAGCGCCCAGCGGCCGATGGCCTCGACCTGCTCGGGGGGGTAGACCGCCCCGGTGGGGTTGGACGGGCTGCAGAACAGCAGGACCTTGGTGCGGGCGGTGCGGGCCGCCTCCAGCTGGTCGACGGTCACCAGGTAGCCCTGGTCGGCGCCCGCGAACACCTCGACGGGGACGCCGCCGGCGAGCCGGATCGCCTCCGGGTAGGTCGTCCAGTAGGGGGTCGGCAGGACGACCTCGTCGCCGGGGTCGAGCAGCGCCGCGAAGGTGTTGTAGACCGCCTGCTTGCCGCCGTTGGTGATGAGCACGTTCGCGGGCTCCACGGCATACCCCGAGTCGCGCAGCGTCTTGTCCACGACGGCCTGCTTGAGCGCAGGGAGGCCCCCCGCGGGTGAGTACCGGTGGTTCACCGGGTCCTGGCACGCGGCGACCGCGGCCGCCACGACGTAGTCGGGCGTGGGGAAGTCCGGCTCGCCGGCGCCGAAGCCGATGACCGGACGGCCCTCCGCCTTGAGGGCCTTGGCCCTGGCGTCGACGGCGAGGGTGGCAGACTCGGCGATCGAGCCGATCCGGGCGGAGATGCGGGACGGGTGCTGGGTGCTCTGGCTCACAGGCCCATCCTGTCATCAGGGCCGTTTCGCCATCACCCCCGATGTCACGTAGACTTCCGCGTCGGGTGTTGAGTCACTCACACTGGCGTCTGCCCACCGGGCGCCGGAGGGCACTAGCTCAATTGGTAGAGCACTGGTCTCCAAAACCAGCGGTTGGGGGTTCGAGTCCCTCGTGCCCTGCGCGATCGGTCACCCGACCGAAAGAGCAGCACAACAGGCAACCCAGCAGAGAGGCGCCGACGTGGCCAACAGCAGCGCGCACGACACCCAGGGTGTCGACCGCTCCGGCGGCTCCGGCCTCCCCGCGCGACCGGGCTCGTACATGGCCCAGGTGATGGCCGAGCTGCGCAAGGTCGTCCGTCCGACCCAGCGCGAGCTGATCACCTACACGATCGTCGTGATGGTCTTCGTCAGCGTGATCATGGCCTACGTGTTCGGGCTGGACCAGGTCTTCACCCGCCTGGTGGGTTTCGTCTTCGGCGGGTGAGCCTGCCGTCGGTCCGACCGACACCGCGCCGGGTCGCCCGGTCGTCCTGACCGCCCTCGTGCGGTCACCGCTAGTCAGAAGTGAGGAAGTTAGGTCATGTCGCAGGAGTGGACCCCCGAGAACGACGAGGACACCACGCCGCAGGACGTCGCGTCCGAGGACACCGACGCGACGCCGACCGTCGACCTCGCGGAGACCGACGACGTGACCGGTGGTGACGGCGAGGCCGACGCCGCCGAGGACGCGGCGGACGACGCCGCCGCGGCTGAGGCGGAGGACGAGGTGGACCCGGTCGAGGAGTTCAAGGCCACGCTGCGCTCGCAGTACGGCGACTGGTACGTCATCCACTCCTACGCCGGCTACGAGAACCGTGTGAAGCACAACCTGGAGACCCGGATCACCTCCCTCAACATGGAGGACTACATCTTCGCCGTCGAGGTGCCGATGGAGGAGGTCACGGAGATCAAGGGCGGCGTGCGCAAGCAGGTGCGCCGCGTGCGGATGCCGGGGTACGTCCTGGTCCGTATGGAGCTCACGGACGAGTCCTGGGGTGCCGTGCGGCATACCCCCGGTGTGACCGGCTTCGTGGGCAACGCCCACCAGCCCGTGCCGCTGAGCCTCGACGAGGTCTTCACCATGCTCGCCCCGGTCTTCGAGCAGCCGGCAGCAGCCAAGACGCCCGCGGCGGCCTCCGGTGGCGGGCTCTCCCCGCAGACCCAGCCCGAGGTCGACTTCGAGATCGGTGAGTCCGTCACCGTCATGGAGGGTCCCTTCGAGACCCTGCCTGCCACCATCTCCGAGATCATCCCCGAGTCGCACAAGCTCAAGGTGCTGGTCTCGATCTTCGGCCGGGAGACCCCGGTCGAGCTGTCGTTCAACCAGGTCGCCAAGATCTGAGCGGACGACGGACCTCGCTTCCGCGAGGACACTGCAACCGGGTCATCGCCCATGGCGTCGGCCCAACACCCCAACACGAAGGACCCGACACATGCCCCCCAAGAGCAAGAAGGTCTCCGGCTTCATCAAGCTGCAGATCCAGGCCGCACAGGCCACGCCCGCCCCGCCCGTCGGCCCGGCCCTCGGCCAGCACGGCGTCAACATCATGGAGTTCGTCAAGGCCTACAACGCCGCGACGGAGAGCCAGCGCGGCAACGTGATCCCGGTGGAGATCACGGTCTACGAGGACCGTTCCTTCACCTTCGTCACCAAGACCCCGCCGGCCGCCGAGCTCATCAAGAAGGCTGCTGGAGTCGCCAAGGGCTCCGGCGAGCCGCACAAGACCAAGGTCGCCAAGCTCACCCAGGCCCAGGTCCGGGAGATCGCCGAGCAGAAGATGACCGACCTCAACGCCAACGACCTCGACCAGGCCGCCAAGATCATTGCCGGCACTGCACGGTCGATGGGCATCACCGTCGAGGGCTGACGCTCCCGACGAGACGGTCGGCGGCCGCAGGCCGCCCCGTCGTGGCAGGACCAGCGCTGGTCCGTTCACCACACCTCCACCCTCTCCACAAGGAGCACTCATGAAGCGCAGCAAGGCATACCGCGCCGCCGCCGAGAAGATCGGCGCCGACGCCCTGTACGGGCCTGTCGAGGCCATCCGCCTCGCCAAGGAGACGTCCAACACGAAGTACGACGCGACCGTCGAGGTCGCCCTGCGTCTGGGCGTCGACCCGCGCAAGGCGGACCAGCTGGTCCGTGGCACCGTCAACCTGCCCAACGGCACCGGCAAGACCGCCCGGGTCCTGGTCTTCGCCAACGGTGACCGCGCCGAGGCGGCCCGCACGGCAGGTGCCGACCACGTCGGCTCCGACGAGCTCATCGAGAAGGTCGCCGGCGGCTGGCTCGACTTCGACGCCGTCGTCGCGACCCCCGACCTGATGGGCAAGGTCGGTCGGCTGGGCAAGGTCCTGGGCCCGCGTGGTCTGATGCCGAACCCGAAGACCGGCACCGTCACGATGGACACCGCCAAGGCGGTCACCGACATCAAGGGCGGCAAGATCGAGTTCCGCGTCGACAAGCACGGCAACCTGCACTTCATCATCGGCAAGACCTCGTTCGACGAGAAGGCCCTGGCGGAGAACTACAGCGCCGCGATGGACGAGATCCTGCGGCTGAAGCCGGCTGCAGCCAAGGGTCGCTACATCACCAAGGCGACCATGGCGACGACGATGGGCCCGGGCATCCCGCTGGACACGTCGCGCACCAGCAACCTGGTGGACTCCGCCGCGGAGTGAGCTGACCTCATACGCATCACCCCGAGGCCCCCTGAGCAGCACGCCCAGGGGGCCTCGTGCTGCCCGGCCCCCGGTGACCGATGTGCGCGCCGGTGTCCCTCTCGAAGCCGACACCGGCGCGCGGACCGGTCACGGGTGCGGGCGCGGTGGGGGAGGACCACGGAGGGGATTTGGGTCGAGGGGCGGGGTGCGGATAGTCTGTGCCTACCAATGACCGCCGGTCATCGGTGTGCCCTGCTCGCAAGAGCGAGGGGCACACCGATCGAAGGCCCCGCATCGACGGGCGACCAGCGCAGGTGAACGAGTGTCAGTCAGCATCCTCTGCTGCCCGAGCCCCGTGCGCCTGCGCCGGGGCTCCCGTCATGTCCGGGCCGTCCGGCACCACGTGACGAAGGAGGCCCCATGGCGACACCTGAGAAGGCTGCAGCCATTGCCGAGCTGACGGAGAAGTTCCGCGGCTCGGGTGCGGCCGTGCTCACCGAGTACCGCGGTCTGACCGTGGCCCAGCTCTCGCAGCTGCGGACCTCGATGCGTGAGCACGCGACCTACGCCGTGGTGAAGAACACGCTCACCAAGCGTGCTGCTGCAGAAGCCGGCATCACCGGCTTCGACGAGCACCTGCAGGGCCCGACGGCCATCGCCTTCGTCACCGGTGACCCGGTCGAGGCTGCCAAGGGACTGCGTGACTTCGCCAAGGCCAACCCCGCACTGGTGATCAAGGCCGGCCTGCTCGACGGTAAGCCGTTGACGGCCGAGGAGATCACCAAGCTCGCCGACCTGGAGTCCCGCGAGACGCTGCTGGCCAAGCTGGCCGGCGCGATGAACGCCTCGCTGAGCCAGGCCGTCTACCTGTTCGCCGCGCCGCTGTCGCAGACCGCCCGGGTCGTCGACGCGCTGCGAGCCAAGGTCGAGGAGGAGGGTGAAAGCGCAACCGCCGACGCCCCCGCCGAGGCCACCACCGACGTCGCCGAGGGTGGCGACACGGACCCCAGCACCGCTGGGGACAGCTGAGCCGGCTCGCCCGGACCAGCATCATCCACACCACGCCACTCACGGCACCAGTAGGAAGGAACGCCCACCATGGCGAAGCTGAGCACCGCAGAGCTCCTTGACGCGTTCAAGGAGATGACCCTGATCGAGCTGTCCGAGTTCGTGAAGGAGTTCGAGGACACCTTCAACGTCACCGCCGCGGCCCCCGTCGCCGTTGCCGGTGCCGCCCCCGCCGCCGGTGGCGGCGAGGCCGCCGAGGCCGAGGAGCAGGACGAGTTCGACGTCGTCCTCGAGGCCGCGGGCGACAAGAAGATCCAGGTCATCAAGGAGGTCCGCGCGCTGACCTCCCTCGGCCTCAAGGAGGCCAAGGACCTCGTGGACGGCGCCCCCAAGCCCGTCCTGGAGAAGGTCGACAAGGAGGCCGCCGAGAAGGCCAAGGAGGCCCTCGAGGGCGCCGGCGCCACCGTCACCCTCAAGTGACACCGTCCCGGGCCAGGCCCGGGACACCCCAGCACGTATGACGGGCGGGACCACCCACGGTGGTCCCGCCCGTCCGCGTCGTGGCACCTCCCGGGGAGGTGCGGCACTCCCAGGACTTGACGTGGCCCCCGGGAGAGAGGACGATCGTCGCGTCCGCAGGCGACGACCAGGTCGCGGCTCCGTCGAGGAGACCCCCTGGAGGCCCGCGCAGAGGTCCGTCCGACCTCGGGGGAGGATTGGACGGAGTGTGCCCAGATGTGTATGGTTGTGCTTTGCGCTGCCCTCCTCCAGCCCCACCTCTCCGGCCGGCCGACGACCGACCGCCTGTCACGCCCATCACGGTGTGCCGGCGTCCGTCCCGGGCTCACCCGTCGAGGACCGGGGCTTGTGGTGAGCACCGCGCTGACCTAGCCGCTTGTACAGGCCCGTGGAAGGACCATCCTTGGCTGCCTCGCGCACTGCGAAGAAGACTGTGTCCACCGCTCGGACGGCATCTGGCCGCCTGAGCTTTGCAAAGATTCGTGAGCCCCTGGAGGTCCCTGACCTCCTGGCGCTGCAGACGGAGAGCTTTGACTGGTTGCTCGGCAACGAGTCCTGGCAGGCTCGTGTCGCCGCAGCCAAGGACTCCGGGCGATCCGACGTCCCCGACCGCTCCGGTCTGGAGGAGATCTTCGAGGAGATCTCCCCGATCGAGGACTTCTCGGGGTCCATGTCGCTGTCGTTCCGCGACCACCGCTTCGAGGAGCAGAAGTACTCGATCGACGAGTGCAAGGAGCGGGACATGACGTACTCCGCTCCGCTGTTCGTCACCGCGGAGTTCATCAACAACTCGACCGGTGAGATCAAGAGCCAGACGGTCTTCATGGGCGACTTCCCGCTCATGACCGACCGAGGCACCTTCATCGTCAACGGCACCGAGCGTGTCGTGGTGTCCCAGCTGGTCCGGAGCCCCGGCGTGTACTTCGAGCGTGCGCTCGACAAGACCTCCGACAAGGACGTCTACACCGCCAAGGTCATCCCCAGCCGTGGTGCCTGGCTCGAGTTCGAGATCGACAAGCGGGACATGGTCGGCGTGCGCGTCGACCGCAAGCGCAAGCAGAGCGTCACCGTGCTGCTCAAGGCCCTCGGCTGGACCGAGGCCCAGATCCTGGAGGAGTTCGGCGACTACGAGTCGATCCGCCTCACCCTGGAGAAGGACCACACGGCCGACCAGGACGAGGCGCTGCTGGACATCTACCGCAAGCTGCGCCCGGGCGAGCCGCCCACCCGCGAGGCGGCCCAGACCCTGCTTGACAACCTGTACTTCAACCCCAAGCGGTACGACCTCGCGAAGGTCGGTCGCTACAAGATCAACAAGAAGCTGGGCCTGGAGGCCCCGCTCAGCGAGTCGGTGCTCGGGGTCGACGACATCGTGGCCACGATCCGCTACATCGTCGCCCTGCACGCCGGTGAGGAGTCCCTGCCGGTGACCCGGGAGGGTGAGGACACCGAGCTGCAGATCGAGGTCGACGACATCGACCACTTCGGCAACCGCCGCCTGCGCAGCGTCGGCGAGCTCATCCAGAACCAGGTCCGCACCGGCCTGTCGCGGATGGAGCGCGTGGTCCGTGAGCGGATGACCACCCAGGACGTCGAGGCGATCACGCCGCAGACCCTGATCAACATCCGGCCCGTCGTCGCCTCCATCAAGGAGTTCTTCGGCACCAGCCAGCTGTCCCAGTTCATGGACCAGAACAACCCGCTGGCCGGCCTGACCCACAAGCGCCGCCTGTCGGCACTGGGCCCGGGCGGCCTGTCGCGTGACCGTGCCGGCATGGAGGTCCGCGACGTCCACCCGTCGCACTACGGGCGCATGTGCCCGATCGAGACCCCTGAGGGTCCCAACATCGGTCTGATCGGCTCGCTGGCCTCCTACGGACGGATCAACCCGTTCGGCTTCGTCGAGACGCCCTACCGCAGGGTCTTCGAGGGCAAGGTCAGCGACGAGGTCGACTACCTGTCCGCCGACGAGGAGGACCGCTTCGTCATCGCGCAGGCCAACGCGCCGCTGCTCGACGACGGCACGTTCGAGGGCGAGCGCGTCCTGGTGCGCGCCAAGGAGGGCGAGGCGGTCGACGTCCCGGCCTCCGAGGTCGACTACATGGACGTCTCGGCCCGCCAGATGGTCTCGGCCGCGACCGCGATGATCCCGTTCCTGGAGCACGACGACGCCAACCGTGCGCTGATGGGCGCCAACATGCAGCGTCAGGCCGTGCCGCTGGTCCGTGCCGAGGCCCCGCTGGTCGGGACCGGTATGGAGTGGCGTGCCGCCCTCGACTCCGGTGACGTGGTCCGTGCGACCAAGGCCGGCGTGGTGCAGGAGGTGTCCGCCGACCTGGTCTCCGTGGCCAACGACGACGGCACCTACACCAGCTACCGCGTGGACAAGTTCACCCGCTCCAACCAGGGCAACTGCTACAACCAGCAGGTCCGGGTGGACGAGGGTCAGCGTGTCGAGGACGGCCAGCTGCTGGCCGACGGTCCGGCGACCGACGGTGGGGAGATGGCGCTGGGCCGCAACCTGCTCGTGGCGTTCATGCCGTGGGAGGGTCACAACTACGAGGACGCGATCATCCTCTCCCAGCGTCTCGTGCAGGACGACGTCCTGTCCTCGATCCACATCGAGGAGCACGAGATCGACGCCCGCGACACCAAGCTGGGGCCGGAGGAGATCACCCGGGACATCCCGAACGTCTCCGACGAGGTGCTGGCCGACCTGGACGAGCGCGGCATCATCCGCATCGGCGCCGAGGTCCGCGACGGCGACCTGCTGGTCGGCAAGGTGACCCCCAAGGGTGAGACCGAGCTGACCCCGGAGGAGCGTCTCCTCCGCGCGATCTTCGGCGAGAAGGCGCGCGAGGTGCGCGACACCTCCATGAAGGTGCCGCACGGCGAGACCGGCACCGTCATCGGCGTCAAGGTCTTCGACCGTGACGAGGGTGACGAGCTGCCCCCGGGCGTCAACCAGCTGGTGCGCGTCTACGTGGCGAACAAGCGCAAGATCACCGACGGTGACAAGCTCGCCGGCCGGCACGGCAACAAGGGCGTCATCTCCAAGATCCTGCCCGTCGAGGACATGCCGTTCCTCGAGGACGGCACACCGGTCGACATCGTGCTCAACCCGCTGGGTGTCCCCGGCCGCATGAACGTGGGGCAGATCCTGGAGCTGCACCTCGGCTGGGCCGCTGCCCAGGGCTGGCAGATCGAGGGCCAGCCCGACTGGGCCAAGCTCATCCCCGAGGACGCCCGCGAGGCCCCGCCGCGCAGCCGCGTCGCCAGCCCCGTCTTCGACGGTGCCCGCGAGGAGGAGATCACCGGTCTGCTGGAGTCGACCATGCCGGCCCGTGACGGACAGCGCCTCATCGGCGAGTCCGGCAAGGCCAGGCTGCTCGACGGTCGCTCCGGTGAGCCGTTCCCCGACCCGGTGTCGGTCGGCTACATGTACATCCTGAAGCTGCACCACCTCGTGGACGACAAGATCCACGCGCGCAGCACGGGGCCGTACTCGATGATCACGCAGCAGCCGCTGGGTGGTAAGGCCCAGTTCGGTGGCCAGCGCTTCGGTGAGATGGAGGTGTGGGCCCTCGAGGCCTACGGTGCGGCCTACGCGCTGCAGGAGCTGCTCACCATCAAGTCCGACGATGTCACCGGCCGGGTCAAGGTCTACGAGTCGATCGTCAAGGGCGACAACGTGCCCGAGCCCGGCATCCCCGAGTCCTTCAAGGTGCTCATCAAGGAGATGCAGAGCCTGTGCCTGAACGTCGAGGTGCTCTCCAGCGACGGGACGCACATCGACCTCCGTGACTCCGACCAGGAGGTCTTCCGCGCGGCGGAGGAGCTCGGTATCGACCTGTCCCGGCGCGAGCCGAGCTCGGTCGAGGAAGTCTGAACGTGCCCCGGCCGGCTCCCGCCCGCGAGGACGGGCCGGCCGGGTGCCACGGCATACCCCCTGAAATCGATGTCACGACTAACTGAGACGAACTGATCTCACGAGAGAAGGAATCACGTGCTCGACGTCAACTTCTTCGACGAGTTGCGGATCGGCCTGGCTTCCGCGGAGGACATCCGCAAGTGGAGCCACGGCGAGGTCAAGAAGCCCGAGACCATCAACTACCGCACCCTGAAGCCGGAGAAGGACGGGCTCTTCTGCGAGAAGATCTTCGGCCCGACCCGTGACTGGGAGTGCTACTGCGGCAAGTACAAGCGTGTCCGCTTCAAGGGGATCATCTGTGAGCGCTGCGGCGTCGAGGTGACCCGTGCGGCCGTGCGTCGTGAGCGGATGGGCCACATCGAGCTCGCCGCCCCGGTGACGCACATCTGGTACTTCAAGGGTGTCCCCAGCCGCCTCGGCTACCTGCTGGACCTGGCGCCGAAGGACCTGGAGAAGGTCATCTACTTCGCTGCCTACATGATCACCAGCGTCGACGAGGACGGCCGCCACCAGGACCTGCCCTCGCTCGAGGCGCAGATCGACGTCGAGCGCAAGGAGCTGCAGAACCGTCGCGACGCCGACGTCGAGGCTCGTGCCAAGAAGCTCGAGGCCGACCTCGCCGAGCTCGAGGCGGAGGGGGCCAAGGCCGACGCGCGCCGCAAGGTGCGCGACTCCGCCGAGCGCGAGATGAACCAGATCCGTCGCCGGGCCGACCAGCAGGTCGAGCGTCTCGACCAGGTCTGGGACCGCTTCAAGAACCTCAAGGTCCAGGACCTCGAGGGCGACGAGATCCTCTACCGCGAGATGCGTGACCGCTTCGGGATGTACTTCGAGGGCGGCATGGGCGCGGCGGCCCTGCAGCAGCGTCTGCAGACCTTCGACCTCACCGCCGAGGCAGCCTCGCTGCGGGAGATCATCGCGACCGGCAAGGGCCAGAAGAAGACCCGCGCCATCAAGCGCCTCAAGGTGGTGACCTCGTTCCTGCAGACCACGAACGAGCCCGCCGGTATGGTGCTCGACTGCGTCCCGGTCATCCCGCCGGACCTGCGCCCGATGGTGCAGCTGGACGGTGGCCGCTTCGCGACCTCGGACCTCAACGATCTCTACCGGCGCGTCATCAACCGCAACAACCGTCTCAAGCGGCTGCTCGACCTCGGTGCGCCCGAGATCATCGTCAACAACGAGAAGCGGATGCTGCAGGAGGCCGTGGACTCGCTGTTCGACAACGGCCGTCGTGGTCGTGCCGTCACCGGCCCGGGCAACCGTCCGCTGAAGTCGCTGTCCGACATGCTCAAGGGCAAGCAGGGCCGCTTCCGCCAGAACCTGCTGGGCAAGCGCGTCGACTACTCCGGCCGTTCGGTCATCGTGGTCGGTCCGCAGCTCAAGCTGCACCAGTGCGGCCTGCCCAAGCAGATGGCCCTGGAGCTCTTCAAGCCGTTCGTGATGAAGCGTCTGGTCGACCTCGACCACGCGCAGAACATCAAGTCGGCAAAGCGCATGGTCGAGCGCGGCCGTTCGGTCGTGTGGGACGTGCTCGAGGAGGTCATCACGGACCACCCCGTGCTGCTCAACCGGGCGCCCACGCTGCACCGCCTGGGCATCCAGGCCTTCGAGCCACAGCTGGTCGAGGGCAAGGCCATCCAGATCCACCCGCTCGTCTGCACCGCGTTCAACGCGGACTTCGACGGTGACCAGATGGCGGTCCACCTGCCGCTGTCCGCCGAGGCGCAGGCCGAGGCGCGGATCCTGATGCTCTCGTCCAACAACATCCTCAAGCCGGCCGACGGGCGCCCGGTGACCATGCCCACGCAGGACATGATCATCGGCCTCTTCCACCTCACGAGCGAGGGCTTCGGCGAGCAGCCGATCCTCACCGACGAGGACGGCGGAGAGCACCTGCGCAGCTTCGGCTCCGTGTCCGAGGCCCGCATGGCCTTCGACGCCCACCAGATCGAGCTGGGCACCCCGGTGCGCATCCGGCTGAGGGAGACCGCGGCCCCGGTGGGTCATGACCTGCCCGAGGACGCCGCCGTCTCCGAGGACGGCGTGGTGGACAGCTTCCTGCTCGACACCACCCTGGGCCGGGCGATCTTCAACGACTCGCTGCCGCCGAACTACCCGTTCGTCAACGACGTGGTCGACAAGAAGCGGCTGTCGGGGATCGTCAACGACCTGGCCGAGCGCTACACCAAGGTGCAGGTCGCCGCGTCGCTGGACTCCCTGAAGGACACCGGCTTCTACTGGGCCACCCGGTCCGGGACCACGGTGGCCGTCTCCGACGTGCTGCCCCCGGCCCGCAAGCCGGAGATCCTGGCCGGCTACGAGACCAAGGCAGCCAAGGTCCAGACGCAGTACGAGCGCGGTCTGATCACCGACGACGAGCGCCGACAGGAGCTCATCGAGATCTGGACGCAGGCCGGCAACGAGGTCGCCCGCGAGCTGGAGACCACCATGCCCAAGGACAACACCATCTACCGGATGGTGACCTCGGGTGCGCGTGGTAACTGGTTCCAGCTGCGGCAGATCGCCGGCATGCGTGGCCTGATGGCCAACCCCAAGGGTGAGATCATCCCGCGTCCGATCAAGTCCAACTTCCGCGAGGGCCTGTCGGTGCTGGAGTTCTTCATCTCCACGCACGGCGCCCGCAAGGGCCTGGCGGACACCGCGCTGCGGACCGCCGACTCGGGCTACCTGACACGTCGGCTCGTCGACGTCAGCCAGGACGTCATCATCCGTGAGGACGACTGCGGGACGGAGCGCGGCTTCCTCATGCCGATCGCGGTCCGCACCGAGGACGGCGCGCTGCGCGAGCACGACGACGTCGAGACCGCGGTCTACGCCCGGACCCTCGCCGAGGACGTCGTGCACGAGGGCCAGACGCTGGCCGAGGCCGGCATCGACCTCGGCGACGTGGTCATCGACGCCCTCGTCGCGGCCGGCGTCGAGCAGGTCAAGGTTCGCTCGGTCCTGACCTGTGAGTCGCTGGTGGGCACCTGCGCACGGTGCTACGGCCGCTCGCTGGCCACCGGCAAGCTGGTCGACATCGGTGAGGCCGTCGGCATCATCGCGGCCCAGTCCATCGGTGAGCCCGGCACCCAGCTGACGATGCGCACCTTCCACACCGGTGGTGTGGCCGGTGACGACATCACGCAGGGTCTGCCGCGTGTGGTCGAGCTGTTCGAGGCACGGACCCCCAAGGCGGTCGCTCCCATCGCGGAGGCCACCGGCCGGGTCCAGGTCGAGGACACCGACAAGGCGCGGCGTCTGCTGCTCGTGCCGGACGACGGCTCCGACGAGCACGCCTACCCGGTCAGCAAGCGCGCGCGTCTGCTCGTCCAGGACGGCCAGCACGTCGACGTCGGCACCCAGCTCGTGGTCGGCGCGATCGACCCCAAGCAGGTGCTGCGCATCCTCGGCCCGCGGCAGACCCAGCAGCACCTCGTCGACGAGGTGCAGAAGGTCTACCGCCAGCAGGGTGTGTCGATCCACGACAAGCACATCGAGGTCATCGTGCGGCAGATGCTGCGCCGCATCACGATCATCGAGGCCGGGGACGCCGAGCTGCTGCCCGGTGAGCTGGTCGAGCGTGGCCGGTTCGAGACCGAGAACCGGCGCGTCGTGTCCGAGGGCGGCAAGCCCGCCTCGGGTCGTCCGGAGCTCATGGGCATCACGAAGGCCTCGCTCGCGACCGACTCGTGGCTGTCCGCCGCCTCCTTCCAGGAGACGACGCGGGTGCTCACGGAGGCCGCGATGCAAGGCAAGTCGGACCCGCTGCTGGGCCTGAAGGAGAACGTCATCCTGGGCAAGCTGATCCCGGCCGGCACCGGCCTGCCGCGCTACCGCAACCTCACGGTGGAGCCCACCGAGGAGGCCAAGGCCGCGGCCTACGCCGTGCCGACGTACGACTCCTACGATGAGTACGCCAACTTCGGCCCGGGATCGGGCGAGGCCGTGCGCCTCGACGACCTCGCCGTCGACGAGCGTCGCTTCTGAGCAGGACAGACCGACCGGACGCGCCGTGCCCCGGGCAGCCATCCCCGACAGGGATGCTGTCCGGGGGCGGCGCGTCCGGCGTCCGGCCGCGGATTTGGTCCTGCTCTGCGCGGCCGGTAACGTAGAGACTTGTGTGTGGGCTCGCCTGCGCACGGCCGGAACCGCTCGATGGGCCAGGACACGGACATCGGGTCGGAGCCGGCGCCGCTCTCGCCGGGCAGTCCGGTCTCACCATCTCATCCCACGACGGGCCGAGGTCTGCGGTGAGCCGGGAAGTGCAGGGGAGAGGCCCGACCGACACACCCGAACGCGGGTGCCGGGAGGGGGACGACCAAGGAGTGCTCTTCGCCCTGCGGCGGAGGCACGGACAACATCGATGTGACGGAGACTCTGTGCCCACGATCAACCAGCTGGTCCGGAAGGGGCGGCAGGACAAGGTCAAGAAGACCAACAGTCCCGCCCTCAAGGGCAACCCGCAGCGACGCGGTGTCTGCACCCGCGTCTACACGACCACCCCGAAGAAGCCGAACTCTGCCCTGCGCAAGGTCGCCCGTGTGCGGCTCACCAGCGGCATCGAGGTCACGGCCTACATCCCGGGCGTCGGCCACAACCTGCAGGAGCACTCGATCGTGCTCGTGCGCGGCGGCCGTGTGAAGGACCTTCCAGGTGTCCGCTACAAGATCATCCGCGGGTCCCTGGACACGCAGGGCGTGAAGGGTCGCAACCAGGCCCGTTCCCGCTACGGCGCGAAGAAGGAGAAGAAGTAATGCCTCGCAAGGGCCCCGCTCCGAAGCGTCCCCTCATCGCCGACCCGGTCTACAGCTCGCCCCTGGTGACGCAGCTGATCAACAAGATCCTGACGGACGGCAAGAAGTCCGTCGCCGAGACGATCGTCTACGGTGCCCTGGAGGGCTGCCGTGCCAAGACCGGCACCGACCCCGTGGCCACGCTGAAGCGCGCGCTCGACAACGTCAAGCCCGCCCTGGAGGTCAAGAGCCGCCGCGTGGGTGGCGCGACCTACCAGGTGCCGATCGAGGTCAAGCCGAACCGCTCCACCACGCTGGCCCTGCGCTGGCTGGTCGGCTACTCGCGGCAGCGCCGTGAGAAGACCATGACCGAGCGGCTGATGAACGAGATCCTCGACGCCAGCAACGGTCTGGGTGCCGCGGTCAAGCGCCGCGAGGACACCCACAAGATGGCCGAGGCCAACAAGGCGTTCGCGCACTACCGCTGGTGACCCGCTCCGGGTGCCGACGCCCTCGGCGACGGCACCCCGGACCGCCAGCACACCGCATACCCAGCACCGCACTGAGCAGAGAAGAGAGACAGTGGCACTCGACGTCCTCACGGACCTGAACAAGGTCCGCAACATCGGCATCATGGCTCACATCGATGCCGGCAAGACGACGACCACCGAGCGGATCCTGTTCTACACCGGGATCAACTACAAGATCGGCGAGACGCACGACGGCGCCTCGACCATGGACTGGATGGAGCAGGAGCAGGAGCGCGGCATCACGATCACGTCCGCCGCGACGACCTGCTTCTGGAAGGACCAGCAGATCAACATCATCGACACCCCCGGGCACGTCGACTTCACCGTCGAGGTGGAGCGGTCGCTGCGGGTGCTCGACGGTGCGGTGGCCGTGTTCGACGGCAAGGAGGGCGTGGAGCCACAGTCCGAGACTGTCTGGCGCCAGGCCGACAAGTACGACGTCCCGCGCATCTGCTTCGTCAACAAGATGGACAAGCTGGGTGCGGACTTCTACTTCACCGTGCAGACCATCAAGGACCGCCTGGGTGCGACCCCGCTGGTCGTGCAGCTGCCGATCGGCGTGGAGAACGACTTCATCGGCGTCATCGACCTGGTCAAGATGCGCGCGCTCACCTGGCGTGGCGAGGTCGCCATCGGCGAGGACTACACCGTCGAGGAGATCCCGGACGACCTGCAGGCCAAGGCCGAGGAGTACCGGGAGACCCTCATCGAGCAGGTCGCCGAGCACGACGACGAGCTCATGGAGACCTACCTCGGTGGCGAGGAGGTGTCGGAGGAGGCGCTCGTCGCCGGCATCCGGCACATGACGGTCAACTCGATGGCCTACCCCGTCCTGTGCGGGTCCGCCTTCAAGAACAAGGGCGTGCAGCCGATGCTGGACGCGGTCATCTCTTACCTCCCCTCCCCGCTGGACGTCCCGCCGATGGTCGGCCACGACGTCAAGGACGAGGACGTGGAGATCGTCCGCCAGCCCTCGGCCGACGAGCCCTTCGCCGCGCTGGCGTTCAAGGTCGTCTCCCACCCGTTCTTCGGGCGCCTCACCTACGTGCGCGTCTACTCCGGGCGGGTCGAGGCCGGCACCGGCGTCATGAACGCCACCAAGGGCCAGAAGGAGCGCATCGGCAAGCTGTTCCAGATGCACTCCAACAAGGAGAACCCCGTGGAGTTCGCCACGGCCGGGCACATCTACGCGATGATCGGCCTGAAGAACACCACGACCGGTGACACCCTCTGCGACCCGCAGAAGCCGGTGCTCCTGGAGTCGATGAGCTTCCCGGAGCCGGTCATCCACGTGGCCATCGAGCCCAGGACCAAGAGCGACCAGGAGAAGCTGTCCACCGCGATCCAGAAGCTGGCCGAGGAGGACCCCACCTTCTCCGTCCGTCTGGACGAGGAGACCGGACAGACCGTCATCGGCGGGATGGGCGAGCTCCACCTGGACATCCTCGTCGACCGTATGCGGCGTGAGTTCAAGGTCGAGGCGAACGTCGGGGCCCCCCAGGTCGCCTACCGCGAGACCATCCGCAAGCCCGTCGTCAAGTACGACTACACCCACAAGAAGCAGACCGGTGGGTCCGGCCAGTTCGCGAAGGTGCAGATGACCTTCGAGCCGCTGGACACCAGCGAGGGCGAGCTCTACGAGTTCAGCAACTCGGTCACCGGTGGCCGCGTCCCCAAGGAGTACATCCCCAGCGTCGACCAGGGCATCCAGGACGCCATGCAGTACGGCATCCTCGCCGGCTACCCCATGGTGGGTGTCAAGGCCACCCTGCTCGACGGTGCCTACCACGACGTCGACTCCTCGGAGATGGCGTTCAAGATCGCCGGCTCCATGGTGTTCAAGGAGGCGGCCCGCAAGGCGGACCCGGTCCTGCTCGAGCCCATGATGGCGGTCGAGGTCCGCACGCCCGAGGAGTACATGGGCGACGTGATCGGTGACGTCAACAGCCGCCGTGGTCAGATCCAGGCCATGGAGGACGTCAGCGGAGCCAAGGTCGTGCGTGCGCTCGTCCCGCTGTCGGAGATGTTCGGCTACGTTGGCGACCTGCGCTCGCGCACCCAGGGTCGGGCCAACTACACCATGCAGTTCGACTCCTACGCCGAGGTTCCCCGGAGCGTCGCGGAGGAGATCATCAAGAAGATCCGTGGTGAGTGAGCAGTACACTCCCTGCGGGATGATGGACCACCAGAAGTAATCCACCCACGTCGCCACCTGCGTCAAAAGAGTCAGTGGCGAATCGCAACAAGTCCTGAGGAGGACCCCCAGTGGCGAAGGCTAAGTTCGAGCGGAGCAAGCCGCACGTCAACATCGGCACCATCGGTCACATCGACCACGGCAAGACGACGTTGACCGCTGCCATCTCCAAGGTGCTGCACGACAAGTACCCGGACCTGAACGAGGCGTCCGCGTTCGACTCGATCGACAAGGCGCCCGAGGAGAAGCAGCGCGGTATCACGATCTCCATCGCGCACATCGAGTACCAGACGGAGAAGCGGCACTACGCTCACGTCGACTGCCCCGGTCACGCGGACTACGTGAAGAACATGATCACCGGTGCGGCGCAGATGGACGGCGCCATCCTGGTCGTGGCGGCCACCGACGGCCCGATGCCGCAGACCAAGGAGCACGTCCTGCTGGCGCGCCAGGTCGGCGTCCCCTACATCGTGGTGGCCCTCAACAAGGCCGACATGGTGGACGACGAGGAGATCATGGAGCTCGTCGAGATGGAGGTCCGTGAGCTGCTGTCCTCCTACGAGTTCCCCGGTGACGACCTCCCGGTCGTGCAGGTCTCGGCTCTGAAGGCGCTCGAGGGCGACAAGGAGTGGGGCGACAAGCTCATGGAGCTCATGGACGCCGTCGACGACGCGATCCCGGAGCCGGAGCGCGAGACGGACAAGCCCTTCCTGATGCCCGTGGAGGACGTCTTCACGATCACCGGTCGTGGCACCGTCGTCACCGGTCGCATCGAGCGCGGCATCCTCAAGGTCAACGAGGAGGTCGAGATCGTCGGCATCCACACCGGCCCGCCGGCCAAGACCACGGTCACCGGCATCGAGATGTTCCGCAAGCTCCTGGACGAGGGCCGTGCGGGTGAGAACGTCGGTCTGCTGCTGCGTGGCACCAAGCGCGAGGACGTCGAGCGCGGCCAGGTCGTCTGCAAGCCCGGCTCGATCACGCCGCACACCGAGTTCGAGGCGAACGTCTACATCCTGTCCAAGGACGAGGGTGGCCGGCACACGCCGTTCTACGACAACTACCGTCCGCAGTTCTACTTCCGGACCACGGACGTCACCGGTGTCGTGCACCTGCCCGAGGGCACCGAGATGGTCATGCCCGGCGACAACACCGAGATGCGCGTCGAGCTGATCCAGCCCATCGCCATGGAGGAGGGTCTGCGCTTCGCCATCCGCGAGGGCGGCCGCACCGTCGGCGCCGGCCGGGTCACCAAGATCCTGAAGTGACCCACCCCCTGGAAGCGCCAGGGACGTGAGAGGGGCCCATGCCGCGTATGCGGTGTGGGCCCCTTCGCTGTGCCCGCCGGGCGAGCCCGTTCGCCCTGTTACGAAGGGCCTTCCTGGGCCCGCTCCGCCACCGATTTGAGTCGGCACGGTCCGTCGTGGCACACTGGGCAGGTTGCTTGTTGCGCGGCGTTGACCCATGTCCTCGCCGCCGGCCGTCCGGCACGCCGCAGCGGGACCTCGAGGGGTTCCCACGCGGCGGGCGATGGCAGCACAAGCCCCGGTCAGACGGGCTCCGGACGACACACACCGATCGCAGACTGATCACCGTGTGCCCGGAGGGAGGGCGACACGCCCGACCTCGGGGGTCGGAGCACTGACCGGCCAGACATGTAAGCGGTTCGACGAGAGAGAGTCAGACAAGCGATGGCGGGACAAAAGATCCGCATCCGGCTGAAGTCGTATGACCACGAGGTCATCGACAGCTCGGCGCGCAAGATTGTCGACACGGTGACCCGTGCCGGCGCGACCGTGGTCGGCCCGGTGCCGTTGCCGACGGAGAAGAACGTGTTCTGCGTCATCCGGTCGCCTCACAAGTACAAGGACAGTCGCGAGCACTTCGAGATGCGCACGCACAAGCGCCTCATCGACATCGTCGACCCGACCCCCAAGGCGGTCGACTCGCTGATGCGTCTCGACCTGCCGGCCGACGTCAACATCGAGATCAAGCTGTAAGGAGGTGCCTACGACCATGACTGCTACCACTGAGCGCACCGTCAAGGGCGTCCTCGGCGAGAAGCTCGGCATGACCCAGGTCTGGGACGCCGACAACCGGCTGGTCCCGGTGACCGTGATCAAGGCCGGCCCCTGCGTCGTCACCCAGGTGCGGAGCACCGACACCGACGGCTACAACGCGGTCCAGATCGCCTACGGCGCCATCGACCCGCGCAAGGTCAACCAGCCGATGAAGGGCCACTTCGCCAAGGCCGGGGTCACCCCGCGCCGCCACCTGGTGGAGCTGCGCACGGCCGACGCCGGAGACTACGCCCTCGGGCAGGAGCTCACGGTGGAGACCTTCGAGGACGGCCAGCGCGTCGACGTCACGGGCACCACCAAGGGCAAGGGCTTCGCCGGTGTCATGAAGCGTCACAACTTCTCCGGTGTCAGTGCCTCGCACGGCTCGCACCGCAACCACCGCAAGCCCGGCTCGATCGGCGGCGCGTCCACCCCGGGCCGCGTCTTCAAGGGCCTGAAGATGGCCGGCCGGATGGGTGGCGAGCGACAGACCACCGCCAACCTCACGATCCACGCCGTGGACGCCGACAAGGGCCTGCTGCTGGTCAAGGGAGCCGTCCCCGGCCCCCGTGGCAGCGTCGTCCTGGTCCGCACTGCTGCGAAGGGGGCCTGACCGTCATGACGACGATCACCATCACCACTCCGACCGGTGGCGACGCCGGCACCCTGGAGTTGCCCGCCGAGATGTTCGACGTGCAGACCAACGTGCCGCTGATCCACCAGGTCGTCGTCGCCCAGCTCGCCGCGGCGCGTCAGGGCACGCACTCCACCAAGACGCGGGCCGAGGTCCGCGGCGGTGGTCGCAAGCCGTACCGCCAGAAGGGCACCGGCCGCGCCCGCCAGGGCTCGATCCGGGCGCCGCAGTTCGCCGGCGGTGGCGTCGTGCACGGCCCGAAGCCGCGTGACTACGCGCAGCGCACCCCGAAGAAGATGAAGGCGGCCGCCCTGCGCGGGGCCCTCTCCGACCGGGCGCGCCACGGTCGCATCCACTGCCTGTCCGCCGTGGTCGAGGGCGACGCCCCGTCCACCAGGACGGCGCTGGCGGCCCTGTCGACGCTCACGACGCGACCGAACCTGCTCGTGGTCATCGACCGCAGCGACCAGATCGGTGTCAAGAGCCTGCGCAACCTGGCCGACGTGCACGTGCTGTTCGTCGACCAGCTCAACACCTACGACGTGCTGTGCAGCGACGACGTGGTCTTCACGCAGTCTGCACTGACCGCCTTCATCGACGGCACCGCCTCGTCCTCCGGGACGCCGGCCGCCGCTGCTCAGGAGGACACCAAGTGAGCACCGTGACCAACAAGGACCCCCGCGACGTGCTGCTGTCGCCGGTCGTGTCCGAGAAGTCCTACGCGCTGCTGGACCAGGGCAAGTACACCTTCCTGGTGGACCCCCGGTCCAACAAGTCCGAGATCAAGAAGGCCGTGGAGCAGATCTTCGGCGTGAAGGTCGAGTCGGTTCACACCATGAACCGCCAGGGCAAGGCGCGTCGCACACGCTTCGGGATGGGCAAGCGCAAGGACACCAAGCGCGCCATCGTGACGCTCAAGGAAGGCACCATCGACATCTTCGGCACTCTCTGAGTGTCGCGGTAGTCGAGACGAGATCTTAAGGACTGCAACAACTATGGCTATCCGAAAGTACAAGCCGACAACGCCGGGCCGTCGTGGCTCGAGCGTGGCCGACTTCGTCGAGGTGACCCGCTCCACGCCGGAGAAGTCGCTGGTGCGCCCGCTGAGCAAGACCGGTGGCCGCAACGCCTCCGGCCGGATCACCACCCGTCACATCGGTGGTGGCCACAAGCGTGCGTACCGCGTCATCGACTTCCGCCGCGCGGACAAGGACGGTGTCAACGCGAAGGTCGCCCACATCGAGTACGACCCCAACCGCACGGCGCGCATCGCGCTGCTGCACTACGTCGACGGCGAGAAGCGCTACATCATCGCGCCGAACAAGCTGCGCCAGGGCGACCTGGTCGAGAACGGCCCGTCGGCCGACATCAAGCCCGGCAACAACCTGCCCCTGCGCAACATCCCGGTCGGTACGGTCATCCACTGCATCGAGCTGCGGCCCGGTGGTGGGGCCAAGATCGCCCGCTCCGCCGGCACCCGCGTGCAGCTGGTCGCCAAGGAGGGCTCCATGGCTCAGCTGCGGATGCCCTCGGGCGAGATCCGCAACGTCGACGCGCGCTGCCGCGCGACCGTCGGCGAGGTCGGCAACGCCGAGCAGAGCAACATCAACTGGGGCAAGGCAGGCCGGATGCGGTGGAAGGGCAAGCGCCCGACCGTCCGTGGTGTGGTCATGAACCCGGTCGACCACCCGCACGGTGGTGGCGAGGGCAAGACCTCCGGTGGTCGTCACCCGGTGAGCCCGTGGGGCCAGCCGGAGGGCCGGACCCGACGTCCGAACAAGCCCAGCGACAAGATGATCGTTCGTCGCCGTCGCAAGAAGCGCTGAGTAGGAGCTAACGAAGACATGCCTCGCAGTCTGAAGAAGGGCCCCTTCGTCGACGACCACCTCGTCAAGAAGGTGGACGCCCAGAACGAAGCCGGCACCAAGAACGTCATCAAGACCTGGTCGCGTCGGTCCATGATCACCCCGGACATGCTCGGCCACACGCTGGCCGTGCACGACGGCCGCAAGCACGTCCCGGTCTTCGTGACCGAGTCGATGGTCGGCCACAAGCTGGGTGAGTTCGCTCCGACCCGGACCTTCAAGGGTCACGAGAAGGACGACAAGAAGGGCCGTCGCCGATGACCACCAGCGAGATCGAAGGGAACACGATGGAAGCCAAGGCGCAGGCGCGGTACGTGCGCGTCACGCCCATGAAGGCGCGTCGTGTCGTGGACCTCATCCGCGGCAAGCGGGCCACCGACGCCATCGCGACGCTGCAGTTCGCCCCGCAGTCGGCCAGCGAGCCGGTGCTGAAGCTGCTGAACAGCGCCATCGCCAACGCGCGCTACCGGGCCGACCAGACCGCCCAGGGCTTCGACGAGCGCAACCTCGTCGTGACCGCCGCCTGGGTCGACGAGGGCCCGACCATGAAGCGGTTCCGTCCGCGGGCCCAGGGCCGCGCGAGCCGCATCCTCAAGCGCACGAGCCACATCACCGTGGTCGTCGCCGAGGGCCCGACGACCACCAAGGGAGGTACCCGCTGATGGGCCAGAAGATCAACCCGAACGGCTACCGCCTGGGGATCACGACCGACCACCGCAGCCGCTGGTTCGCCGACTCGACCAAGCCGGGTCAGCGTTACCGCGACTACGTCAAGGAAGACGTCGCGATCCGCAAGCTGATGTCGACCGGCATGGACCGGGCCGGCATCTCCAAGGTGGAGATCGAGCGCACCCGCGACCGCGTCCGCGTCGACATCCACACCGCCCGCCCGGGCATCGTCATCGGGCGTCGCGGGGCCGAGGCCGACCGCATCCGTGGCGAGCTGGAGAAGCTGACCGGCAAGCAGGTTCAGCTGAACATCCTCGAGGTCAAGAACCCCGAGATCGACGCTCAGCTGGTGGCTCAGGGCATCGCCGAGCAGCTCGCCGCCCGCGTGACCTTCCGTCGCGCGATGCGCAAGGGCATGCAGTCCGCCCTGCGGGCCGGCGCCAAGGGCATCCGGATCCAGTGCTCGGGCCGTCTCGGCGGCGCAGAGATGTCCCGCTCGGAGTTCTACCGCGAGGGCCGGGTGCCGCTGCACACGCTGCGGGCGAACATCGACTACGGCTTCTACGAGGCCCGCACCACCTTCGGCCGGATCGGCGTGAAGGTGTGGATCTACAAGGGTGACCTCACCGCCAAGGAGCTCGCGCGCGAGGAGGCCGCTGCCGGCCCGTCGCGTCCGGCCCGTGGCCGTCGTGACAGTGGCGACCGCCCCGGTGGCCGTCCTCGTCGTGGCGACCGTCCCGAGCGCCGTGGCGCCGGTGAGTCCGCTGCCCCGGCTCCGGCCGAGGCTCCGGCCGCCGAGACGCCCAGCGTCCCTGCCACCACCGAGGGAGAGCAGTCCTGATGTTGATTCCCCGTCGAGTCAAGCACCGCAAGCAGCACCACCCCAAGCGGAGTGGTGCTGCCAAGGGCGGCACCACGATCGCCTTCGGTGACTACGGCATCCAGGCTCTGGAGCCTGCCTACGTCACCAACCGGCAGATCGAGTCCGCTCGTATCGCCATGACCCGCTACATCAAGCGTGGCGGAAAGGTCTGGATCAACATCTACCCGGACCGTCCGCTCACCAAGAAGCCGGCCGAGACCCGCATGGGCTCCGGCAAGGGCTCACCGGAGTGGTGGGTCGCCAACGTCAAGCCGGGCCGCGTCATGTTCGAGCTCTCGGGTGTCTCCGAGGAGATCGCTCGTGAGGCCATGCGCCTGGCCATGCACAAGTTGCCGATGAAGTGCCGCTTCGTCGCGCGTGAGGGTGGTGACAACTGATGGCAGTCGGATCCTCGCACCTGACTCCCGAGCAGCTGCGTGGCCTGGAGGACGACCCCCTGCGGGACGCCCTCACCGAGGCCAAGAAGGAGCTGTTCAACCTGCGGTTCCAGTCGGCCACCGGCCAGCTGGAGAGCCACGGTCGGCTCCGCGCGGTCCGCAAGGACATCGCGCGCATCTACACCGAGATGCGTGAGCGTGAGCTGGGCATCGGCCGCGAGCCGGCCGCCCGGACCGAGACCGAGACGACCGACGAGACCGAGAAGGTGGGCTGACATGACCGAGACGCCAGCTGACGTGAGCAACGCTCCGCAGGACGACGCCGCGGCCGAGACGTCCCGCAACTACCGCAAGGCCCGCCAGGGTTACGTGGTCAGCGACAAGATGGACAAGACCGTTGTCGTCATGGTCGAGGACCGCGTGAAGCACGCCCTGTACGGCAAGGTCATGCGCCGCAGCCACAAGGTGAAGGCGCACGACGAGGAGAACTCGGCCGGTGTCGGCGACCTCGTGCTCATCATGGAGACCCGTCCGCTGTCGGCGACCAAGCGCTGGCGTGTGGTGGAGATCCTCGAGCGCGCGAAGTAAGCCACATCATCCCTCCACGTATCCATCCACAACGTTCGGCAAGGCTCACCCGGGACCACCGGGGGAGAACCCGCTCGACGACAGGAGTTCGACAGTGATCCAGCAGGAGTCGCGACTGCGTGTCGCGGACAACACCGGGGCGAAGGAGATCCTGTGCATCCGCGTGCTCGGTGGCTCCGGCCGCCGGTACGCCGGCATCGGTGACACCATCGTCGCCACCGTCAAGGACGCGATCCCCGGCGGCAACGTCAAGAAGGGCGACGTGGTCAAGGCCGTGATCGTGCGCACCAAGAAGGAGCGCCGTCGCCCCGACGGCAGCTACATCAAGTTCGACGAGAACGCCGCCGTCATCCTCAAGAACGAGGGCGACCCCCGGGGCACCCGAATCTTCGGCCCGGTCGGTCGCGAGCTGCGTGACAAGAAGTTCATGCGCATCGTGTCGCTGGCCCCGGAGGTGATCTGAGCCATGGCGAAGATGAAGATCAAGAAGAACGACCTCGTCCAGGTCATCGCCGGCCGCACCCAGGCCAAGGGCGGCGACCGCGGCAAGCAGGGTCGGGTGATCGAGGTCTACCCCGACACGAACCGCGTGCTCGTCGAGGGTGTCAACCGCATCACCAAGCACACCAAGGCCGGCAGCGAGCGCGGTGTCAACACCGGCGGCATCCTGGTCACCGAGGCCCCGGTCCACGTGAGCAACGTGGCCGTGGTCGACCCGGAGACCAAGAAGCCCAGCCGGGTCGGCACCCGGGTCGAGACCGTCGAGCGTGACGGCCGGACGAAGACGCAGCGCACCCGCATCGCCGTGCGCTCGGGTAAGGACCTGTGATGACCACGACCACCGACAACGTGACCGGCGTGCCGCGCCTCAAGCAGCGCTACCACGACGAGATCAAGCCCGCGCTGACCAGCGAGTTCGGCTACACCAACCCCATGCAGGTGCCGGGGATCGTCAAGATCACGGTCAACATGGGTGTGGGTGAGGCCGCCCGCGACAGCAAGCTGATCGAGGGCGCCATCCGCGACCTTGCCACGATCACCGGCCAGAAGCCGGCCGTGACCAAGGCCCGCAAGTCCATCGCGCAGTTCAAGCTGCGCGAGGGCATGCCGATCGGTGCGCACACCACGCTGCGCGGCGACCGGATGTGGGAGTTCCTGGACCGGCTGCTCTCGCTGGCCCTGCCCCGCATCCGTGACTTCCGTGGCCTGTCGCCCAAGCAGTTCGACGGCCGTGGCAACTACACCTTCGGTCTCACCGAGCAGTCGATGTTCCACGAGATCGACCAGGACAAGATCGACCGCGTTCGTGGCATGGACATCACCGTGGTCACCACTGCGCACAACGACGAAGAGGGGCGCGCGCTGCTGAAGCAGCTGGGCTTCCCGTTCAAGGAGAACTGACCGTGGCCAAGACCGCCCTCGTCAACAAGGCGAACCGCAAGCCGAAGTTCAAGGTGCGCGGCTACACCCGCTGCCAGCGCTGTGGCCGTCCGCACTCGGTCTACCGCAAGTTCGGCCTGTGCCGGATCTGCCTGCGGGAGATGGCGCACGCCGGCGAGCTGCCGGGCGTGACCAAGTCCAGCTGGTAGTCCGGCTCACCGCACTCTCCACACCTCTCCACACGACATCGCAGGTCGGCCGGCATCGCACCCGCGCTCCGGCTGAAACCACGATGAGGAAGGGCTCGAAGCCCCATGACCATGACCGACCCGATCGCGGACATGCTGACCCGCATCCGTAACGCCAACTCGGCGCACAAGGACCAGGTCCGCATGCCGTTCTCCAAGTTGAAGTCCCACGTCGCCGAGATCCTCCTTGCCGAGGGTTACATCGGCGGCTGGTCCGTCGAGGACGCCGAGGTGGGCAGGACGCTCGTCATCGACCTCAAGTACGGCCCGAACCGGGAGCGCTCCATCGCGGGCGTGCGCCGGGTGTCGAAGCCGGGTCTGCGCGTCTACGCCAAGTCCACCAACCTGCCCCGCGTGCTGGGCGGCCTGGGCGTGGCCATCATTTCCACCTCCTCCGGCTTGTTGACCGACAAGCAGGCGGCTGAGAAGGGCGTGGGTGGGGAAGTCCTCGCCTACGTCTGGTAACGAAGGGAGCGCCAAGAGATGTCGCGTATTGGACGACTTCCCATCACCGTGCCCGCGGGCGTCGACGTGTCCATCGAGGGCCAGGACGTGACCGTCCAGGGGCCGAAGGGCCGGCTGGCCCACTCGGTCGCTTCGCCGATCTCGGTGGAGCGTGCCGAGGACGGCACCCTCGAGGTGTCGCGGCCCGACGACGAGCGCAACTCCCGCTCGCTGCACGGACTCACCCGCACGTTGATCGCCAACATGATCGAGGGCGTCACGAACGGGTACACCAAGAAGCTGGAGATCCACGGCACCGGTTACCGCGTGGTCGCCAAGGGCTCGGGCCTCGAGTTCGCCCTCGGCTTCTCGCACCCGGTCCTGGTGACCGCCCCCGAGGGCATCACCTTCGCGGTCGAGGGCCCCACCCGGTTCTCGGTCAGCGGGATCGACAAGCAGCAGGTCGGCGAGGTGGCCGCGAACATCCGTAAGCTCCGCCGCCCCGACCCCTACAAGGGCAAGGGTGTGCGTTACGAGGGTGAGCGCATCCGCCGCAAGGTCGGAAAGGCTGGTAAGTAAGCCATGGCAATGATCGTCAAGCGTGCCAAGGGCAAGAGCGCTGCGCGCTCGCGTCGGCACCTGCGTCTGCGCAAGAAGGTCACCGGCACGGGCGAGCGTCCGCGCCTGGTCGTGAACCGTTCCTCGCGCCACGTGTTCGTCCAGCTGGTCGACGACACCGAGGGCCACACCGTGGCCTCGGCCTCGACCATGGAGGCGGACCTGCGCGGGTTCGACGGTGACAAGACCGCCAAGGCCCGTCGTGTCGGCGAGCTCCTCGCCGAGCGCGCCAAGGCCGCCGGCGTGGAGACCGTGGTGTTCGACCGTGGTGGCAACCGGTACGCCGGTCGCGTCGCGGCGGTCGCCGACGGCGCCCGCGAGGGTGGTCTGTCCCTGTGATCCTGAACGTCAACGTCGAGAAGAGGAACGTCTGATGGCTGCAGAACCGCAGCGCCGAGGCGCCGGCGACGGCAGTGCCGACGGTCAGGACCGTCGGGACCGCCGCGGCGGCTCCAACCGTGACAACCGTGACAACCGCCGCGGGGGTCGAGAGGACGAGCGCAACCAGTACCTGGAGCGTGTCGTCACCATCAACCGTGTCGCCAAGGTCGTGAAGGGTGGTCGTCGCTTCAGCTTCACCGCCCTGGTCGTCGTCGGCGACGGCGACGGCACCGTGGGTGTCGGCTACGGCAAGGCCAAGGAGGTGCCCGCCGCGATCGCCAAGGGTGTCGAGGAGGCGAAGAAGAACTTCTTCCGCGTCCCTCGCATCGGCGGCACCATCCCGCACCCTGTCCAGGGTGAGGCCGCGGCCGGCGTCGTCATGCTCCGCCCGGCCAGCCCAGGTACCGGTGTGATCGCCGGGGGCCCGGTGCGCGCCGTCCTGGAGTGCGCCGGCATCCACGACGTGCTGAGCAAGTCGCTCGGCTCGGACAACTCGATCAACGTCGTGCACGCCACCGTGCAGGCGCTGAAGGACCTCGAGCGTCCCGAGTCCGTCGCCGCCCGCCGGGGCAAGTCCCTGGAGGACGTCGCGCCCGCGGCGATGCTCAAGGCTCGTGCAGAGGCAGGTGCGTGATGGCACAGCTCAAGGTGACCCAGACCAAGTCGAGCATCGGTGGCAAGCACATGCACCGGGAGACCCTGCGCTCCCTGGGGCTCAAGCGCATCGGTGACACCGTTGTGAAGCAGGACCGTCCCGAGTTCCGCGGGATGGTCCGCACGGTCGCCCACCTGGTGACCGTCGAGGAGGTTGACTGACCATGGCTGACAGCACAGCCAAGACCGAGCGCGCCGCGCTCAAGGTGCACCACCTGCGCCCTGCCCCCGGCGCCAAGACCGCCAAGACCCGCGTGGGCCGTGGTGAGGGCAGCAAGGGCAAGAGCGCCGGCCGCGGCACCAAGGGCACGAAGGCCCGCTACCAGGTGCCGGAGAGCTTCGAGGGCGGCCAGACGCCGATGCACATGCGGCTGCCCAAGCTGCGTGGCTTCAAGAACCCGTTCAAGACGACCTACCAGGTCGTCAACCTGGACACCCTGGCCGAGCTGTTCCCCGAGGGTGGCGAGGTCGGCGTGGCCGACCTGGTCGCCAAGGGCGCGGTCCGCAAGAACCAGCCCGTCAAGGTGCTGGGTGACGGCGAGCTCTCCGTGGCCCTGACCGTCACCGCCGACCGGTTCTCGAGCTCCGCCAAGGAGAAGATCGAGGCTGCCGGCGGGTCCGTCACCGCGACTGGGCAGTGATGCTCCGGTCGCCGACGGCCTACGGGTCCTGCCCGGCAGTGTCCTGAGGCGGCCAGTGCGAACGATGCCCCGAGCCCTCACCGAGTGCTCGGGGCATCGTTCGTCCACCCACAGGTGTTATCGTCGCCCGGTCCGAGCCTGATCCCACGGACCGGAACACTCACTTCGGGATCATCGAGGAGGATCCGACGTGCTCTCCGCGTTCGCGCGGGCGTTCCGGACGCCCGATCTTCGCAAGAAGATCTTGTTCACGCTGGGCATCATGGCGCTGTTCCGCCTGGGGTCCCACATCCCTGCACCCGGCATCGACTACACGCTCGTGCAGGCCTGCCAGGACGCCGCCACCGCCAGCACCAACTCCGTGCTCGGCTTCGCGAACCTCTTCAGCGGCGGCGCCCTGCTGCAGCTGTCGATCTTCGCGCTGGGGATCATGCCGTACATCACGGCCGCCATCATCGTGCAGCTGCTCACCGTGGTCATCCCACGGTTCGAGCAGCTGAAGAAGGAGGGGCAGGCCGGCCAGACCAAGATGACGCAGTACACGCGCTACCTGACCATCGGTCTGGCGGTGCTGCAGTCCTCCACGCTGGTGACCTTCGCCCGCTCCCCGGAGAACCTCTTCGGCGGCACGTGCACGACCGTCATGCCCGACGAGGGGGTCCCGGTCATCCTGATGATGGTGCTCACGATGACCGCGGGCACCAGCCTCATCATGTGGCTCGGCGAGCAGATCACCGAGCGTGGCGTCGGCAACGGTATGTCGCTGCTCATCTTCACCGCCATCGCCGCGGGCTTCCCCGGCTCGCTGGCGGTCATCCAGCAGCGCTCCTGGACCACCTTCAGCATCGTGCTGGCGCTGGGCCTGGTCATCATGACGCTCGTGGTCTTCGTCGAGCAGTGCCAGCGGCGCATCCCGGTGCAGTACGCCAAGCGGATGATCGGGCGTCGCCAGTACGGCGGGACGTCGACCTACATCCCGCTCAAGCTCAACATGGCCAACGTCATCCCGATTATCTTCGCCAGCTCGATCCTCACGCTGCCGACCCTGATCGCCCAGTTCAACACCCCCTCGGACGGCAGCCTGCCGCCACAGTGGGTGACCTGGGTCAACACCTACATCGGCTTCGGCAGCGGTGAGACGCACTGGGTCTACATGGCGCTGTACACCGCCATGGTCATCTTCTTCACGTTCTTCTACGTCTCGGTGACCTTCAACCCCGTCGACGTCGCCGACAACATGAAGAAGTACGGCGGCTTCATCCCCGGCATCCGTGCGGGACGGCCTACCGCCGAGTACCTTGAGTACGTGATCACGCGGATCACGACGGTGGGAGCCCTCTACCTGGGCATCCTGGCGCTCATCCCGCTGATCGCGTTCAACATGCTGGGGACCTCGCAGGACTTCCCGTTCGGCGGCGCCTCGATCCTCATCATCGTCGGGGTCGGGCTGCAGACCGTGAAGCAGATCGAGTCCCAGCTGCAGCAGCACGACTACGAAGGGTTCCTCCGCTGATGCGTCTTCTCATCCTCGGCCCCCCCGGAGCAGGCAAGGGCACCCAGGCGGTCCGGATCGCCGAGCACCACGGCATCCCCGCGATCTCGACCGGCGACATCTTCCGGGCCAACATCAAGGGCGAGACCGAGCTCGGCAGGCAGGTGACCGCGATCCTCTCCTCCGGTGGCCTGGTGCCGGACGAGGTGACCAACGCGATCGTCCGTGACCGGCTGGGACAGCAGGACGCCGGGGACGGCTTCCTGCTCGACGGCTACCCCCGCACGCCGGGCCAGGTCGAGGCGCTGGACGAGATGCTGACGGACCGCGGTGTCGGGCTCGACGCCGTGCTGGAGCTCACCGTGGACACCGACGAGGTCGTGGCCCGGCTGCTGCAGCGCGCACAGGAACAGGGTCGGGTGGACGACACCGAGGAGGTCATCCGCGAGCGGATGCGCCTCTACGCAGAGGAGACGGCCCCGCTGTCGCGGATCTACCGCGAGCGCGGGCTGCTGTGCCAGGTCGACGGCATGGGCACGGTCGAGGAGGTCACGGCGCGCATCGAGAGCACGCTCGCCGATGTCGTGCCCGCCGAGAGCGCCGCGGACTGATGTCCTTCCTGCGCCGGCCCAAGATCGAGGCGAAGAGCTCCGAGCAGCTGGTGCTCATGCGGCGGGCAGGTCTGGTCGTGGGCGAGACGCTGCAGCTGGCTCGCGAGGCGGCCGTCGCCGGTGCCCGCACCGGTGACATCGACGAGATGGCCGAGAAGCACATCCGCGCCCAGGGGGCGGCGCCCTCGTTCAAGGGCTACCACGGCTTCAGCGGCTCGCTGTGCATCAGCGTCAACGACGAGGTCGTGCACGGGGTGCCGGGGGAGCGCGTGCTGCGCGCAGGTGACCTGGTCTCGGTCGACTGCGGCGCGATCGTCGAGGGGTGGCACGGCGACGCGGCCCTGTCCTTCGTCGTGGGCGGCCGCGAGGAGGCGCGCCCCGAGGACCTCGCGGTCATGGACGACACCGAGACGGCGCTGTGGGCCGGCATCGCCGCCCTCCGGCACGGCGAGCGGCTGTATGCCGTCGGTGAGGCCGTCGAGGAGTCGGTCGCCGCAGCACTCGAGCGACGACGTGCCCAGGACCTGTCGGTCGAGTACGGCATCGTCGAGGACTACGTGGGGCACGGCATCGGCCGTGAGATGCACATGGACCCGCACGTGCCCAACTTCGCGGTGAGCGGCAAGGGCCCGACGGTGCCCGTCGGCGCCACGCTGGCCGTCGAGCCCATGGTGACGCTCGGCACGATCGACACCCACACGCTGGACGACGACTGGACGGTCGTCACGGACGACGGCTCCCGGGCCGCCCACTGGGAGCACACCGTCGCCGTCACCGAGGGCGGGCTGTGGGTCCTCACCGCGCTCGACGGCGGCCAGGCGGGGCTGGCCGCCGCCGGCGCCACCTTCGCGCCGCTGGCCTGACCTGCCCTCCTGCCGGATGTGGCAGCAGCCCTGCCGATTGGTGTCCTGCGCGCACGGTGTCGTAGACTGGTGTGTCGGTCCCGTGTGGGCCGATTCTTGTGCAGTCAACGAAATGTGGAGGACATGGCGAAGAAGGACGGCGTCATTGAGATCGAGGGCACGGTTGTCGAAGCCCTCCCGAACGCGAACTTCCGGGTGGAGCTGACCAACGGTCACGTTGTGCTGGCCCACATCTCCGGCAAGATGCGTCAGCACTACATCCGGATCCTCCCCGAGGACCGGGTCGTCGTGGAGCTCAGCCCGTACGACCTGACCCGCGGTCGCATCGTCTTCCGCTACCGCTGACGCACCACAGAGCACGACCCCGGCACCCGGGCCACGTCCGGGAGCCGGGACACCACCTGTTCACCCCCAGATCGAAAGACGGCAGCGAACACATGAAGGTTCAGCCGAGCGTCAAGAAGATCTGCGACAAGTGCAAGGTGATCCGCCGCAACGGCCGGGTCATGGTGATCTGCGACAACCTGCGCCACAAGCAGCGCCAGGGCTGAGCAGCCTCACCGTCAGTCTCGACTGACCGACCACGCGTCGCGGGCTTCCCCGCACGCCAGCAACAACAGAACACGCAGCACCCGGCCCCCGACCTCGTCGGGACGTCACCCTCGGACGCGTTGGCCGAGGACCGCGGAGCGAGCACACGATGCGCTCGCTCGCTACACGCGGACCGGTGCTGCTCCAGACCACGCGAGACCATCAGGAGCACCGCCACATGGCACGACTCATCGGTGTCGACCTCCCGCGCGAGAAGCGCGTCGAGGTCGCCCTCACCTACATCTTCGGCGTGGGACGCACCCGCGCCGACCAGACGCTGGAGGCCACGGGTGTCGACCCGTCCACCCGCGTCAAGGACCTGACGGACGAGCAGCTGGTGCAGCTGCGCGACCACCTCGAGACCCACTTCCGTCTCGAAGGTGACCTCCGCCGTGAGGTGGCCGCCGACATCCGCCGCAAGGTCGAGATCGGCAGCTACCAGGGCCTGCGGCACCGCCGCGGTCTTCCCGTGCACGGCCAGCGCACCAAGACCAACGCGCGCACCCGCAAGGGTCCCAAGCGCACTGTCGCCGGCAAGAAGAAGGCCGGCAAGTAACCACCGTGGAGGGCCTCGCCCCCCACACCCCCCAACTGCCTCGTCATCAGGAGTCCAGCAATGCCCCCCAAGAGCCGTAGCACGGCCGGCGCCCGCAAGGTGCGTCGCAAGGAGAAGAAGAACGTCGCCTTCGGGCAGGCTCACATCAAGAGCACGTTCAGCAACACCATCGTCTCGATCACGGACCCGACCGGCGCGGTGATCGCGTGGGCCTCGTCCGGCCAGGTCGGGTTCAAGGGCTCTCGCAAGTCCACACCGTACGCCGCCCAGATGGCCGCCGAGGCCGCCGCCCGTCGTGCCATGGAGCACGGCATGCGCAAGGTCGACGTGTTCGTCAAGGGCCCGGGCTCCGGTCGTGAGACCGCGATCCGTTCGCTCACCGCCGCCGGCCTCGAGGTCGGTGCCATCAGCGACGTGACGCCGCAGGCACACAACGGCGTCCGCCCGCCCAAGAAGCGCCGCGTCTGAGCGTCGGAACGGAAAGGTAAGACAACTATGGCCCGCTACACCGGACCCATCACCAAGAAGTCCCGCCGACTCAAGGTCGACCTGGTCGGCGGTGACAAGAACTTCGACCTCCGCCCCTTCCCTCCGGGTCAGCACGGCCGTCGCCGGACCCAGGAGAAGGAGTACCTGACGCAGCTGCAGGAGAAGCAGAAGGCCCGCTTCACCTACGGCGTCATGGAGAAGCAGTTCCGTCGCTACTACGAGGAGGCGGCCCGCCGCCCCGGCCAGACCGGTCACAACCTGCTGGTCATCCTCGAGTCCCGGCTCGACAACGTCGTCTACCGTGCCGGCCTGGCGCGCACGCGCCGCGCCGCGCGCCAGCTCGTGACGCACGGCCACTTCACGGTCAACGGGCAGCGCGTCGACGTCCCGTCCTACCGGGTCGATAAGTACGACATCATCGAGCCCCGCAAGCAGTCCGTCGAGACGTTCCCGTTCGAGCTGGCCCGCCAGACCTTCGGCGACCGTCCGATCCCGGCCTGGATGAAGGTCGTCCCGGGCTCGCTGCAGATCCTCATCCACCAGCTGCCGACGCGTGAGCAGATCGACACGATCCTCACCGAGCAGCTGATCGTGGAGCTCTACTCGAAGAACTGACACCCACGGGGGGCTCCGTCCCCCGTGGACCCTCCGTCCGGGCTCGTCCCGGACGGTGTGCTGGTGTGGCACGCCCGTCATGCCACACCAGCACGTCGGTCGGGCGAGGACAGAGTCGCCCGACCTGCGCAGGCCCTGGCCTGCACCCTGACACGGCGTCATATAGCGGTCGCCCGTGTGGAAAGGAACAACCGTGCTCATCGCACAGCGCCCCACCCTGTCCGAGGAGGTTCTCTCCGAGTCCCGCTCGCGGTTCTCGATCGAGCCCCTCGAGCCCGGCTTCGGCTACACCCTCGGCAACTCCCTGCGTCGCACCCTGCTCTCCAGCATCCCGGGTGCCTCGCTCACCAGCATCCGCATCGACGGCGTGCTGCACGAGTTCTCCACCATCCCCGGGGTCAAGGAGGATGTCACCGAGATCATCCTCAACCTCAAGAGCCTGGTCGTCTCCAGCGAGCACGACGAGCCCGTCGTGATGTACCTGCGCAAGCAGGGGGCCGGTGCGGTCACCGCCGCGGACATCGCCCCGCCGGCCGGGGTCGAGGTGCACAACCCCGACCTGCACATCGCCACGCTCAACGACTCCGGCAAGATCGAGATGGAGATGACCGTCGAGCGCGGTCGTGGCTACGTCTCGGCGCAGCTGAACAAGTACGCCGACCAGGAGATCGGCCGGATCCCGGTCGACTCCATCTACTCCCCGGTGCTCGCCGTGACCTACAAGGTCGAGGCGACCCGTGTCGAGCAGCGCACCGACTTCGACCGTCTGGTCGTCGACGTCGAGACCAAGAACTCGATGGCTCCGCGTGACGCCATGGCGTCGGCCGGCAAGACCCTGGTCGAGCTGTTCGGCCTGGCGCGTGAGCTCAACGTCGAGGCCGAGGGCATCGAGATCGGCCCGTCCGTCGGTGACGCAGCCCTCGCCTCCGACCTGGCGCTGCCCATCGAGGACCTCGACCTGACCGTCCGGTCCTACAACTGCCTCAAGCGCGAGGGCATCCACACCGTGGGCGAGCTCGTGGGGCGCAGCGAGGCCGACCTGCTGGACATCCGCAACTTCGGGGCCAAGTCGATCGACGAGGTCAAGGAGAAGCTGGGCGAGATGGGCCTGGCCCTCAAGGACAGCCCGCCCGGGTTCGACCCGAGCCAGGCCGACTACACCGAGGACCTGGAGGACGAGGGCGACGCCTCGTTCGCCGAGGACGAGCAGTACTGATATTCCGCTGAAGGAGACCCACCATGCCTACCCCCAAGAAGGGCCCGCGCCTCGGCGGCGGTCCGGCGCACGAGCGCCTGATCCTGTCCAACCTCGCCACCGCCCTGTTCGAGCACGACCGCATCACCACCACCGAGGCCAAGGCCAAGCGGGTCCGCCCGCTCGCCGAGCGTCTGGTGACCTTCGCCAAGCGTGGCGACCTGCACAACCGGCGCAAGGTCATGGCCATCGTCCGTGACAAGGGCGTCGTGCACCGTCTCTTCACGGAGATCGCGCCCGACATGGCCGAGCGGGAGGGTGGCTACACCCGCATCACGAAGATCGCCCCCCGCAAGGGCGACAACGCCCCCATGGCCGTGATCGAGCTCGTCCGTGAGCCCGTCGCCAAGAAGAAGGTCGTCGAGCAGGCCGAGGGCGCCACCAAGCGCTCCGCCAAGGACCGCAAGGCCGCGGCCGCCCCGGCTGTCGAGCCCGACTCCGACGTCGCCGAGGCCGAGCTCGCCGACGCCGAGGCCGCTCGCGAGGAGGGCGCCACCGTCGCCGCTCCGGCCGAGACGGTCGAGGTCAACGACACGGCCACCGACGACACCACGGAGGCGGCCAACACCACCGCCACCGACGGTGCCGACGAGAGCACCGAGGACGACACGAAGGCCTGAGCCCTCCTGCCGCACCTCTGCGGGGCCGCTCCACCTCACGGTGGAGCGGCCCCGTCGTCGTGCCCGGCACGGCACTCGGGACAGCGGCGTCGCAGTACAGTCGGGCACCATGACCAGCCCTCAGCCGACCGTCCGGGTGCGGGTGGACCTGGCCTACGACGGCACGGGCTTCTCGGGGTGGGCGGCGCAGCCCGGTCTGCGCACCGTCGAGGACGAGCTGGCCAGGGCCTGGGCGACCGTCCTGCGCGTCGCCCCCCCTCGGCTGACGGTCGGCGGCCGGACCGACGCCGGCGTGCATGCCCGGGGGGCGGTGGCCCACCTGGACGTCCCCGTCGAGGCGTGGGAGGCGATGCCGGGGCGCAGCGAACGGACGCCGGGCCAGGCGGCTGTCGCCCGGCTGGCGGGGGTCCTCCCGGCCGACGTCGTCGTCCGGTCCGCACAGGTGGCCCCCGCCGGCTTCGACGCGCGGTTCTCGGCGCTGGACCGCCGCTACACCTACCGGCTCTGTGACGACCAGCCCCGCCTGGACCCGCTGCGCCGGCACGACACGGTCCGTCACCGGCGGGCCCTGGACGTGGGGGCGATGGACCGGGCGGCCGGTGGGCTCGTGGGGCTGCACGAGTTCGCGGCCTTCTGCCGACGGCGCGAGGGAGCGACGACGGTGCGCACGCTCCTGACCTACCGGTGGGAGCGTGCGGAGGACGGCACCCTCGTGGCCACAGTGGTCGCGGACGCCTTCTGTCACAGCATGGTCCGCGCGCTGGTGGGTGCCACCGTCGTGGTGGGGGAAGGGCGTGAGGACGAGGGCTGGCCCGCGCGTGTCCGCGACCGGGGCGTGCGCGACCCACGGGTGCCGGTGATGCCGGCGCACGGCCTCACGCTGGAGGAGGTCCGCTACCCCTCCGAAGAGGGGCTGGCGGCGCGCGCGGCACAGGCGCGGGCCCGGCGGACGCTTCCCGGGGCGGGAACGGGCGCCGGCTGATCGTCGACCGGGCGCCCGTCCACCGGACGTTCATGCAGGTCGTGGCGCGGTCCGGGAATGAACCGGGGTCTGTCGGCGCTGAGTTCTAGCGTTGTCCCAGAGCGACCGACCAGCCGAAGGGGGCCCCAGTGCCGATCATCGAGGCCCATGGCCTGACCAAGACCTACATGTCACGGTCCCAGACGGTGCACGCGCTGGCCGGTCTGGACCTGACCGTGCCGGAGGGCACGGTCAAGGGGCTGCTCGGCCCCAACGGAGCAGGCAAGACGACCACTGTGAAGGTGCTGAACACCCTGATCCGGCCCGACTCCGGCACCGCCACCATCGACGGCATCGACGTCGTGGCCGACCCGCAGGGCGTGCGCCGGGTCATCGGCGCCTCCGGTCAGTACGCCGCGGTCGACGAGAACCTCACGGGCCTGGAGAACCTGGAGATGGTGGGTCGGCTCTACCATCTGGGCACCCGGCAGGCCCGGGCCCGGGCGCGGGAGCTGATCGAGGCGTTCGACCTCACCGAGGCCGGCAGCCGACCGGTGAAGGGCTTCTCCGGAGGCATGCGCCGCCGTATCGACCTTGCGGGTGCGCTGGTGAACAACCCCCGCATCCTCTTCCTCGACGAGCCCACGACCGGCCTCGACCCACGCAGCCGGCTGGCGCTGTGGGAGATCATCGGCGACCTGGTCAAGGGCGGCACGACCCTGCTGCTGACCACGCAGTATCTCGAGGAGGCCGACTACCTGGCCGACCACATCTCGGTCATCGACCAGGGCCGGGTCATCGCCGAGGGCACCTCGGACGAGCTCAAGGCCCAGGTCGGCGGACACCGCGTGGTGGTCACCCTGGTCGACGACGGCGATGCTCCGGCGGCGCGCGCCGTTCTGGCCCGCGCCGGCAGCGGCGAGCCCTCGGTCAGCGACAACCGGCGTGAGCTCGACGTCGCCGTCGACCAGGGGCCGCCGGCGCTACAGCAGGTGCTCGCCGAGCTCGGCGACCACGGCATCAGGCTGCACGACGCCGGGATGCGCCGCCCCACCCTCGACGACGTGTTCCTCACCCTGACCGGGCACCGTGCCGAGGAGCTGCCCGACGAGTCCGCCCCGAGCCTGCAGGAGGCCACCCGATGAGCACCGCAGCCCCCACCTCGCCGAGCCGGACGCCCGCCCACCCGGCGACGCCACCGCTGCGGCCCCAGGTCACCGGAGCGCTCAACACCTGGGTCGCCGACGGCTGGACCGTCACCTGGCGCAACCTGAGCAAGATCAAGCGGTCTCCCGACATGCTGCTCTTCGCGGTCCTGCAGCCGATCATGTTCGTCGTCCTCTTCTCCCAGGTCTTCGGCGGCGCGATCGACGTCGGGGGCGACCTCGACTACACGAGCTTCCTCATGGCCGGCATCTTCGCGCAGACCGTCGTCTTCGGGTCGACCTTCTCGGGCGCTGCGATGGCCCAGGACCTCAAGGAAGGTCTCATCGACCGTTTCCGCACGCTGCCGATGAACCCGTCGGCGGTGCTGGTGGGCAGGACCAACTCGGACCTCGTCCTCAACGGCATCTCGATGGTCATCATGATCGCCACCGCGTGGGTGCTCGGATGGCGCTTCACCAACGGCTTCTGGTCCTTCCTGGCCGGGGTCGGGCTGCTCCTGCTCTTCTCCTACGCCTTCAGCTGGGTGATGGCACTGCTGGGCATGATGGTGCGCACGCCCGAGGTGATCAACAACGCCTCGTTCATGATCCTCTTCCCCCTCACCTTCATCTCCAACGCCTTCGTGCAGGCGCAGAGCCTTCCGGGGCCGCTGGAGTTCTTCGCCAACTGGAACCCCGTCTCCGCGCTCGTGCAGGCCGCCCGCGAGCTGTTCGGCAACACCGGAGGTGTGCCCGCGCCGGACACCTGGCCGATGCAGCACCCGGTGGTCACCGTCATCCTGGGGGCTGCGGTCATGCTGGCCGTCTTCGTCCCGCTGGCGGTGCGCAGGTTCGGACGCACCACCTCGCGCTGACCCGAGCACGCGCGCGCACCGCCGTGCCATGCTGGGCCGATGACGTCGACCGTGCGCTCCGTCCTGCAGGCCAAGGAGGCCGAGCTCGTGGAGCAGATGCACGTGCTGACGCGACCTCAGCAGGACCAGGGGAGCATCTCCTTCGGCAAGCGGGTGGGCGACGGCACGGCGATGGCGGTCGACCGCCTGAGCGCCGTCACCGCCCATGACGCCCTCGGTGCCCTGCTGGCCGAGGTCCGACGCGCGCTGGCCAAGGAGGACGAGGGGTCCTACGGCGCCTGCGACACCTGTGGCGAGCTGATCCCGCCGGGGCGCCTGGAGGTCCGTCCGTGGTCGACACGGTGCGTGCGGCACAGCTGAGTCGTGCCCTGAGGGTAAGGATTTCGCAAAATCTTGCGAGAACCTGTTGAGATTTTGTCGTCAGCGGTCTAACGTGCCCAGGTAGGCGGTGCCTCTCGACCGCCCTTCCTGTCGCAGCATCCTTCTGGAGACGCAATGTCGCGCCGACTACTGGCAGTCCTGACCGGTTCCACCCTGCTCGCCACCTCCCTGGCCGTGCCTCTGACGAGCAGCGCAGGGCCGGTGCTGCCCACCCAGGCCGGCGGCCCCACCGTCACCTTGGTGGGTTCCCTGCAGGACGAGCTGGGGTGCGCGGAGGACTGGGATCCCACCTGCCCAGACACCGCTCTGACACCGGTCGAGGGCAGCGACACGGCCTACACCGGGGTCTTCGAGGTCCCCGCCGGTGACTACCTCTACAAGGTCGCCCTCGACGGCGCCTGGGAGGTCTCCTACCCGGAGAACGACGTGCCGCTCGTGCTCGAGGGCCCGGCCACGCTGGAGTTCTCGTTCGACACCGAGTCCGAGGCCATCGGCATCGTCCCGCAGGACCTTGCCGGCGGCGTCCAGGAGGGTGACGAGACGCTCGCGGGGGACAGCCTGCGCGAGTTCGTCACCGACGAGCAGTTCTACTTCGTCATGGCCGACCGCTTCGCCAACGGTGACCCGTCCAACGACACGGCAGGCATCGCGGGCGACCGGCTCGACCACGGCTTCGACCCGACCGACAAGGGCTTCTACCACGGCGGCGACCTGGCCGGGATCATGGACCGGCTCGACTACATCGAGGGCCTGGGCACGACAGCCATCTGGCTCACGCCCTCCTTCAAGAACCAGCCCGTGCAGGGTTCCGGCGACGACGTCAGCGCCGGCTACCACGGCTACTGGATCACCGACTTCACCCAGATCGACCCGCACCTGGGCACCAACGACGAGATGCGCGCGCTCATCGACGCGGCGCACGGCCGTGGCATGAAGGTCTACTTCGACATCATCACCAACCACACTGCCGACGTGATCGACTACGAGGAGGGGGAGTACGGCTACCGCTCGAAGACCGACTACCCCTACGTCGACGCCGACGGTGCCGTCTTCGACGACAAGGACTACGCAGGCAGCGACACCTTCCCGGAGGTCGACCTCGACTCCTTCCCCTACACCCCGGTCTTCCGTGACGAGGCAGACGCGACCGTCAAGGTGCCGGAGTGGCTCAACGACCCGCGGCTCTACCACAACCGCGGGGACTCGACCTTCGCCGGGGAGTCGAGCGAGTACGGCGACTTCATCGGCCTGGACGACCTGTGGACCGAGCGCCACGAGGTCGTCGACGGCATGGTCGACATCTACTCGACCTGGGCCGAGTTCGGCATCGACGGCTTCCGCATCGACACCGTGAAGCACGTCAACATCGAGTTCTGGCAGGAGTTCAGCCCGCGCGTGCTGGAGGCGGCACAGGACGCGGGCAACGAGGACTTCTTCATGTTCGGCGAGGTCTACGACAGCAGCCCGGAGTACCTGTCGACCTTCACCACCGAGGGTGAGCTGCAGAGCGTCATCGACTTCGGCTTCCAGGCCCGCTCCGTCGACTTCGCCCAGGGCGCCGCGACGACGAACCTGCGCGACTTCTACGCGCAGGACGACTACTACATCGACACCGACTCCAACGCCTACCAGCTGCCCACCTTCACCGGGAACCACGACATGGGCCGGGCCGCGATGATGCTGGCTGGTGCCGGCTACTCCGGTGACGAGCTCATGGAGCGGGTGCAGCTGTCCAACGAGCTGATGTTCCTCACCCGCGGCCAGCCGGTCGTGTACTACGGCGACGAGCAGGGCTTCATCGGGGCCGGCGGCGACAAGGACGCCCGGCAGGACATGTTCGCCACGCAGACGCAGCAGTATGCCGAGGAGGAGGTGCTCGGTGGCCCGTCGGGTGCCGTCGAGCGCTACGACACCGACCACCCGCTCTACCGGCAGATCGCCGCGCTGTCCGACCTGCGTGAGGAGCACCCGGCCCTCGTCGACGGCGCCCAGGTCCACCGCTACGCCTCCGGCGGCGAGGGCGTCTACGCCTTCAGCAGGATCGACGCGGAGGAGCTCGTCGAGTACGTCGTCGTGACCAACAACTCCACGAGCGAGCAGACCGTGTCGGTCCCGACCTACCAGGGCAAGACCCAGTTCCGGGCCGTCCACGGTGACGACGCGCGCGTCAAGACCGACGCCGAGGGTTTCCTCGACGTGACCGTCGGGCCTCTGTCGAGCGAGGTGTACCGGGCAGGCAAGGCCCTGTCGCCGGCCGGCAGGCCCAAGGGGCCGAAGGCCGCCGGCGGCACCGGCGAGGCCCCCGCGGTGCACCTCACCAGCCCCTCGGCCGGAGGTGTTGTCGGAGGTCGCGCCGAGATCCGTGCCGCGGTCCCGGTCAACGCCTTCGCGCAGGTGAGCTTCGCCTACCGCCCGGTGGGCACCACCGGGTGGACCCCGCTCGGCACGGACGACAACAAGCCCTACCGCGTCTTCCACGACGTCTCAGAGATGGCCCACGGCACCCTGCTGGAGTACCGCGCGGTGCTCAAGGACCACGACGGTCGGCTCTCGGCCGACAGCAGCTACGGCGTCGTCGGTGCGGCGAGCTCCGGAGGCGGCGGGGGCAGTGGCCCGGGGCCGGTCGGCCCCGTCGAGCAGCCCGAGGCCGTCTCGGTGCCGGGCAACCACAACTCCGAGATGGGCTGCCCGGGTGACTGGCAGCCCGACTGCGACCAGGCCCAGCTCGGTCTGGACACCAAGGACCAGATCTGGAAGGGCACCTACGCGGTCCCTGCCGGTGACTGGGAGTACAAGGCCGCCATCGACCGGTCCTGGGACGAGAACTACGGCGCCGGCGCAGTGCCCGGCGGGCCCGACATCGGCTACTCGACCGACGGCGGTGACGTCAGCTTCTACTACGACCACGCCACCCACTGGGTGACCAGCGACGCCCAGGGCGACATCATCACGGCGCCCGGCAGCTACCAGTCCGAGCTGGGCTGCCCGGGTGACTGGCAGCCCGACTGCATGCGTCCGTGGCTGCAGGACCCGGACGGCGACGGCACCTACACCTGGTCGACGACCGAGATCCCGGCCGGCAACTACGAGTTCAAGGTGGCCCACGACCTGTCCTGGACGACCAACTACGGGGAGGGCGGGGTCCAGGACGGGCCGAACGTCGGCTTCTCGGTGCCCAGCGACGGCGTGGTGACCACGATCAGCTATGTGCTCGAGACCCACGTCATGTCGGTGTCGACGTCGGTGGCCGGGGTCGCTCCCGACCTCACGACGGCCCGGGCCTACTGGGTGGAGACCGACCTCGTGGCGGTGCCGACCCTGGACGATCCCGAGCTGAGCTCGGGTCGGCTGCACTGGTCGCCCGACGGCGGCCTGGCCGTGGACGCGGAGGGCGTCACCGGCGGTGACTCCGCCGCGCTGACCTACGACCCGGCAGGGCTGCCGGAGGACGTGCTCGAGCGGTTCCCGCATCTGGAGGGCTACAGCGCCCTGCGGCTGGACTCCAGGACCGCGCGGCAGGCCGGTGAGATCCTCCGCGGCCAGGTGGCCGTGGCAGCCTACGACGACCTCGGCCGGGTCACCGACGCGACGGGGCTGCAGGTCCCCGGGGTGCTCGACGACCTCTACGGTGCCTCGGCGAGCGAGGCGGCCTACGGCGTGACCTGGCGCGGCCCGAACCCGAGCCTGCGCCTGTGGGCACCGACGGCCCAGGACGTCGACCTGCTCCTGTGGCCGGCCGACGCCGCCGACGACGCCCCCGTGGAAGACGCGCAGCGCATCCAGATGAAGCGCTCCGGCGACGGCTCGTGGGAGGCGAAGGGCAAGAGGTCGTGGCGGGACGGTCGCTACCTCTACGAGGTGACCGTCTTCGTCCCCTCCACCGGCGAGGTGGAGCAGAACCTCGTGACCGACCCGTATGCGGTGGCGCTCACCCTGAACTCCACACGGTCGGTGGTCGTGAACCTGGACGACCCCGCATGGCAGCCCGAGATCTGGCGGGACTCCACCCCGCCGGCCCTGGAGCAGGAGGTCGACCAGAGCATCTACGAGCTGCACGTGCGTGACTTCTCGGTGAGCGACCCCGACATCCCGGAGGAGCTGCGGGGGTCCTACCTCGCCTTCGCCGAGGACGGCTACGGTCGGCGCCACCTGGAGGAGCTGGCCGACGCCGGGCTCAACACGGTCCACCTGCTCCCGACCTTCGACATCGCCTCCATCGAGGAGGACCCCGCCCAGCAGTCCGAGCCGCAGTGCGACCTGGAGTCCTACGCCCCGGACAGCGAGGAGCAGCAGGCCTGTGTCAAGGCCGCCTCGGGCGACGACGCCTTCAACTGGGGCTACGACCCCTGGCACTTCATGGCCCCCGAGGGCTCCTACGCCTCGACCGCGCAGGCGGCCGACGGCGGGGAGCGGGTCGCGGAGTTCCGCACGATGGTCGGCGGGCTGCACGACGCTGGCCTGCGGGTCGTGCTCGACAAGGTCTTCAACCACACCGCCCAGTCCGGGCAGGGTGAGAAGTCCGTGCTCGACCGGGTCGTGCCCGGCTACTACCACCGGCTCAACGCGACCGGGCAGGTGGAGACCTCCACCTGCTGTCAGAACATCGCCACCGAGCACGTGATGGCCGAGAAGCTCATGGTGGACGCCGTCGTCGTCTGGGCCCGGGACTACCGGGTCGACGGGTTCCGCTTCGACCTGATGGGGCACCACAGCCGCGAGAACATGGAGGCGGTCCGCGCTGCGCTCGACGAGCTCACGGTCTCGTACGACGGGGTGGACGGCAGCGCCGTCACCCTCTACGGCGAGGGCTGGAACTTCGGCGAGGTGGCCGACAACGCGCGCTTCTACCAGGCGACCCAGGGCCAGCTCGACGGCACCTCGATCGCGACCTTCAACGACCGTCTGCGTGACGGTGTGCGCGGCGGTGGCCCCTTCGACGAGGACCCGACGGCGGACCGCGGCTTCGGCTCCGGTGGCACCAGCGCCAACGACACCGACCTGGTCCAGGTCGGCCTGGCCGGCAACCTGCGCGACTTCGTGCTGCGCAGCCAGGAGACCGGGGACGAGGTGACCGGTGCGCAGGTCAGCTACAACGGCTCCCCGGCGGGCTACGCCGAGCACCCGGACGAGGTCGTGAACTACGCCGATGCCCACGACAACGAGACGCTGTTCGACTCGCTGACGTTGAAGCTGCCCCAGGACACCCCCATGGCAGACCGGGTGCGCCTCAACACGCTGTCCATGGCGACGGTCACGCTGAGCCAGAGCATCTCGTTCTGGCACGCCGGCTCCGACCTGCTGCGCAGCAAGAGCCTGGACCGCAACTCCTACGACAGCGGTGACTGGTTCAACCTGCTCGACTTCACCATGCAGGACAACGGGTTCGCTCGAGGCCTGCCGCCGGCCGCGGACAACGAGGACAAGTGGGACCTCATGCGCCCCCTGCTGGCCGACCCCTCGCTCACGCCGGCTCCGGCCGACATCGAGCTGGCCGCCGAGACGTCCCAGGACCTGCTGCGCCTGCGCTACTCGACCGACCTGTTCCGGCTCGGAGACCCCGAGGCGGTCAACGACAAGGTGTCCTTCCCCGTGTCGGGCACGGACGACGGCAGCGCCGACGTCATCGTCATGCATGTCGACGACACCGTCGGGGTCGACGCGGACGACGAGCTCGAGCGGCTCGTCGTGGTCTTCAACGCGTCGGGCGAGGCGGTCGAGCAGCCGGTGCCCGGCCTAGAGGGCGAGCTTCTCGAGCTGTCGGAGGTGCAGGCCGAGGGCGCCGACGACGTGGTGAAGGCGGCCACCTGGGACTCCGGCAGTGCCACGGCGAGCGTGCCGGCCTACACGGTGGCGGTGTTCGTCGGCCGCTGACCACGGAAGACGGAGGGCCCGGGCCGCAGGGGAACAGGGTGGCCCGGACCCTCCGCCGTGTGGCGGAGGACCGCCTACGTCGTCAGGGTCGCGAAGTAGGCGTCCTCCTCGTCGGTGAGCAGCCGTGAACGGATCAGGAAGCGCACACCCTCGGGGGCCTCCAGAGAGAAGCCGCCGCCGCGACCCTTCACCACGTCGATCGTGAGATGGGTGTGCTTCCAGTACTCGAACTGGTTGCGCGACATCCAGACCGCGACCGGCTCGAGCACTCCCGCGACGACCAGGTCGCCCAGGTGCACGTCGGCAGCGCCCGTCATGAACTCTCCCGCGGGGTAGCACATGGGGGAGGAGCCGTCACAGCACCCGCCGGACTGGTGGAACATCACCGGCCCGTGCTGGTCCACCAGGCGCCGCAGCAGGTCTGCGGCGGCCTCGGTGACGGCGACCCGTGCGGGGGGCGGCTCGGCCCGGGTCGGTGCGGGGGGAGTCTGCTCGGTCATGGCATCCGCCGATCAGAAGAAGCCCTGGGCGTCGGGGGAGTAGGAGACCAGCAGGTTCTTTGTCTGCTGGTAGTGGTCCAGCATCATCTTGTGGTTCTCGCGTCCGATGCCCGAGCTCTTGTACCCGCCGAACGCCGCGTGCGCGGGGTAGGTGTGGTACGAGTTCGTCCACACCCGGCCGGCCTGGATGCCGCGGCCCATCCGGTATGCCGTGGAGCCGTCGCGGCTCCACACGCCCGCGCCGAGGCCGTAGAGCGTGTCGTTGGCGATCTTGAGGGCGTCGGCCTCGTCGTCGAAGCGGGTCAGGGAGAGCACCGGACCGAAGATCTCCTCCTGGAAGATACGCATCACGTTAGTGCCCTCGAAGACGGTGGGCTGCACGTAGTAGCCCCCGGCGAGGTCACCCTCCAGCACGTTGCGCTCCCCGCCGGTGAGGACCTTGGCTCCCTCCTGCCGACCGATGTCGAGGTAGGACAGGATCTTCTCGAGCTGGTCGTTGCTCGCCTGGGCGCCCATCATGGTCTCGGTGTCCAGCGGGTTGCCGGTCCTGATGGCCTCGACCCGGGCGAGGGCGTCGCCGACGAAGCCGTCGTAGATGGAGCTCTGCACCAGGGCCCGTGAGGGGCAGGTGCAGACCTCGCCCTGGTTGAAGGCGAACAGCGCGAAGCCCTCCAGGGCCTTGTCGTAGAAGGCGTCCTTGGCCCGGGCGACGTCCTCGAAGAAGACGTTGGGGCTCTTGCCACCGAGCTCCAGGGTCACGGGGATGATGTTCTGGCTGGCGTACTGCATGATGAGCCGGCCGGTCGTGGTCTCGCCGGTGAAGGCGATCTTCGCGATCCGCGGGCTCGAGGCCAGCGGCTTGCCGGCCTCGACACCGAAGCCGTTGACGATGTTGAGCACCCCCGGCGGCAGCAGGTCGCCGATGAGCTCGACCACCTTGAGGATCGACCACGGCGTCTGCTCCGCGGGCTTGAGCACGACCGCGTTGCCCGCTGCCAGGGCTGGTGCGAGCTTCCAGGTGGCCATGAGGATCGGGAAGTTCCAGGGGATGATCTGTCCGACGACACCCAGTGGCTCGTGGAAGTGGTAGGCGACGGTGTCCTCGTCGAGCTGGGAGATCGAGCCCTCCTGGGCCCGGATCGTGCCCGCGAAGTAGCGGAAGTGGTCGATGGCCAGGGGCAGGTCGGCACCCAGCGTCTCCCGCACGGCCTTGCCGTTGTCCCAGCTCTCCGCGACGGCCAGCATCTCGAGGTTGTCCTCGAGGCGGTCGGCGATCTTGTGGAGCGCGACGGCGCGCTCGGCGGGTGAGGTGCGGCCCCACGGGCCGGCCGCCTCGTGGGCGGCGTCCAGCGCCGCCTCGATGTCCTCGGCGGTGCCACGGCCCACCTCGGTGAACGCCTGCCCCGTGACCGGGGTGATGTTCTCGAAGTAGGCCCCCTTGACCGGCTCGACCCACTCGCCACCGATGTAGTGGCCGTAGCGGCTCTTGACGGAGACCGGGGAACCGGCGCTCCCCGGGGCTGCGTAGACAGTCATTGCATGTGCTCCCAACGTCCTTGGTGGGCCCCTGTGCGGGGTGTGTCGGCCACCGTAGGCAGCGGCACGTTGCATCGACGTTGCACCCGACCCGCCCTGCGGGTATTGCCTGGGCGCGCGATCCGGTCTCTACTGGCGGTATGCCTCGCACGATGCGGTCCGAGGTGGCCGACTCCTGGCGTCGCTCCGCGGCGGCCGGGGTGGATGTCGAGTCCACCGACCCGGCCATCACGCTGCCCTCCGACGCGCTGCAGGACCACCGCGACGCGCACCCACTGGCACGGGTCTACCCCCTGCTGGAGGAGGTCCTGGGCCGTGCCGCACGGGAGTGCGAGGCCCTGCTCGCCCTCAGCGACGACGCGGGCCAGCTGCTGTGGGTGAGCGGCTCACGCACGACGCTGCGCAGGGCCGAGCTCATCGGCTTCGTCGAGGGCGCCAACTGGGACGAGCGGCTGGCAGGCACCAACGCTCCGGGCACGGCCCTCGCCCTCGGACGCCCGGTCGTGGTCACCGGCGAGGAGCACTACCGCGTGGCGGTGCGACCGTGGAACTGCGTCGCGAGCCCGATCCACGACCCGCTCACGGGTGCCGTGCTCGGGGTGCTCGACATCACCGGGGGGCCGGACGTCGCGGTGCCCCAGACCCTGGCCATGGTCACCACCGCCGCGCGGCTGGCCGAGGCCGAGCTGGCCCGGACTGTTCCCTCCCGGGGCGTCCACGGCAGGGTGCCGGAGGCCGGCGGGGACGCGTTCCAGCTGCAGTGCCTGGGCAGGCGCGAGGGTCTGCTGGGCCGTGGTGGGCGCACCGTCGCGCTCAGCCCGCGGCACACCGAGATGATGGTGGTGCTGGCCGCAGCGCCGGGCGGTCTCAGTGGCGAGGAGCTCGCTGCCCTGACCTACCCCCACGAGGTGACGGCCTCGACGCTCCGGGTGGAGGTGAACAGGCTGCGCCATCTCGTGGGCGACGACGTGGTGGGCTCACGGCCCTACCGGTTGCGGGTGCCGGTGGCGGGGGACTGGCACGCGGTGCAGGCTCACGTCGCAGCCGGCGACGTGGCCTCGGCGCTGCGCACCTACGTGGGCCCGGTGCTGCCGCACTCGGAGTCCCCAAGGGTGCGTGACCTGCGCGCCGAGGTGGAGGGGGAGGTCCGCCAGGCGGTGTTCCGCAGCGGCCGCACCGACCTGATGACGGTGTGGACCCGCAGCCCGTGGGGTGCGGACGACTACGAGATGTGGCGCGCCCTGGAGCAGCGCCTCCCGGCGACCTCGGCGCTCCAGCCCCTGGTCCGTGCCCAGCTCGGCCGGCTCGACGCGGCCTACGGTGTCGTCTCCTCCCGGGCCCGCGGCGGGGGGTCGACCGGCAGAGCGCAGGTGTAGACGACCACCCGCTTGGCCTGCGGGTTGCCCTGGCCGAGGCGGCGGTAGCGGTCGAGCACCTCGACGAGCTCGGCGCGCAGGGCGGTCAGCTGCTCGGCGTTCACCAGCACCAGGTGGTCCTCCAGGCCCGCGACCTGCCAGGCGGCGGGCCAGGCGTCGCGCTGCTCGACCCAGCCCTGCGCGCGGTCGTGGAAGTGAGCCAGGTAGTCCAGCGCCAGCCACCGGGCCGCGCTCGCGTCGTCCTCGTCCTCGGGGCTCTCGGTAAGGTCGGGACGCAGCTCGGGGTCCGGGGCGGCCCGCCAGACCCGGCGCCGGCCGCCACCGGACCCGGTGTCCTCCACCAGACCCACCTCGGCCAGGCGTCGCAGGTGGTAGCTGGTGGCGCCCGAGTGCGTGTCCAGGGCGCGGGCCAGCTCGCTCGCCGTGGCGTTGCCGTGCACGCGGAGCTCGGCGAGCAGACGGGAACGCAGCGGGTGCGCCAGCACCCGCAGGGCCGAGGTCGAGGAGGCGGACGGCATGGACCGACGGTAGCGGTCGACAGGCCCAGTGCACAATCATTGTGCATACGGACGTCCGCACAGCCGCGCGGCAGCACCGCATACGCCTGCTGACCTGCGGCGACACGCGTTTTGGGGTCTGGGGGTGGCGATCCGTAGACTGGGGAGCTGTTGCCATCCGAACGACTCACAAAGGTTTGCACCGTGCGCACCTACTCCCCCAAAGCCGGCGAGGTCACCCGCGCCTGGCACGTCATCGACGCCACGGACGTGGTGCTGGGCCGTCTCGCGTCCCAGGCCGCGATCCTCCTGCGTGGCAAGCACAAGACGACCTACGCGCCGCACATGGACATGGGCGACTTCGTCATCATCATCAACGCCGACAAGGTGGCCCTCACCGGCTCCAAGCTGGCCCAGAAGAAGGCCTACCGCCACTCCGGCTACCCCGGTGGCCTGCGGGCCATGGGCTACGAGGAGCTCCTGGAGAAGCACCCGACCCGGGCGGTCGAGAAGGCCATCCGCGGCATGGTCCCCAAGAACTCCCTCGGCCGGCAGCAGCTGTCCAAGCTGAAGGTCTATGCCGGTGACACCCACCCGCACGCGGCCCAGAAGCCGGTCCCGTACGAGATCTCCCAGGTCGCGCAGTAAGGAATCTGACACACATGACTGTCAACGACACCGACGTCGAGCTCGACGAGGTCGAGCTCACCGAGTACACCAGCGAGTCCGAGGCCGCTCCGTCGGCCACCGCGGCCGAGCGTCGCTCGGTCTCCGTCCCCGGCGCAGCCACGGGTCGCCGCAAGCAGGCCATCGCCCGCGTGCGCATCGTGCCCGGCACCGGCGAGTGGAAGATCAACGGCAAGAGCCTCGAGGACTACTTCCCGAACAAGGTCCACCAGCAGATCGTGAACGAGCCGTTCAGCGTCCTCGAGCTGCAGGACGCCTACGACGTGCTCGTGCGCGTGCACGGTGGCGGCCCCTCAGGCCAGGCGGGCGCCGTCCGTCTGGGCGTGGCCCGTTCGCTCAACGGCGTGGACGCCGAGCTGAACCGTCCCGCGCTGAAGAAGGCCGGTCTGCTCACCCGTGACCCGCGCGTCCCGGAGCGCAAGAAGGCCGGTCTGAAGAAGGCCCGCAAGGCTCCGCAGTACAGCAAGCGCTGATCAGGCGGCACCGCACGTGACAGGCCCCGGGCCTCCCCGTGAAGGGGAGACCGGGGTCTCTCGCGTGCGTCATACTGCCCGGTGGCGCATCGCCATCGGATGCGCCGGACGGGCAGGACGCCCGCAGGAAAGGACGAGGACGACATGGGACGACTTTTCGGCACCGACGGGGTGCGGGGACTGGCCAACCGGGACGTGACCGCCGAGCTGGCGCTGAACCTCTCCGTCGCGGTGGCGCACGAGCTCAGCGCGAGGGGTGCCTACGGCGGTCGCCGCGCGACCGCCGTCGTCGGGCGTGACCCACGGGCCTCCGGGGAGTTCCTCAGTGCCTCGGTCATGGCCGGGTTCGCCTCGGCGGGGGTCGACGTGCTGGACGCCGGTGTGCTGCCCACCCCTGCCATCGCCTACCTCACCAAGCGCCTGTCCGCCGAGATGGGTGCCATGCTGTCGGCCTCGCACAACGCGATGCCCGACAACGGCATCAAGTACTTCGCCTCCGGCGGACACAAGCTGGCCGACGAGATCGAGGACCGCATCTCCGAGCGCATGGGCACCGGCTGGGAGCGACCCGTCGGGGCTGCCGTCGGTCGGATCCGGCCGTTCCCGCAGGGTGCCGAGTTCTACATCGACCATCTGCTCGAGGCCGTGCCGGCGCGTCTGGACGGCCTGCACGTGGTCATCGACGCCGCGCACGGGGCGGCCAGCGTGGTCGGCCCCGAGGTCTTCCAGCGCGCCGGCGCGACGGTCGACGCCATCGGGTCCGACCCCGACGGGCTGAACATCAACGACGGCTACGGCTCGACCCACCTCGAGCAGCTCCAGCGGGCGGTCGTGGCCCGCGGTGCCGACCTCGGCCTGGCCCTCGACGGCGACGCCGACCGCTGCCTCGCGGTGGACGCCGACGGGCAGGTCGTCGACGGTGACCAAATCATGGCGATCCTCGCGGTCGAGCTCCACGAGCGGGGTCGGCTGCGCGACGACACGCTGGTGGCCACCGTCATGAGCAACCTCGGCCTGCTGCGCGCCATGGAGCAGCAGGGCATCATCGTGGTGCAGACCGGCGTCGGCGACCGCTACGTGCTGGAGAAGATGCGCGCCCACAGCTACTCCCTCGGGGGCGAGCAGTCCGGGCACGTGATCATGCTGGACCACGGCACCACGGGTGACGGGGTGCTCACCGCGCTGTCGGTGGCGGGGGCGGTCGTCTCCTCCGGCAAGCCGCTGTCCGAGCTGGCTGCCGTCATGCAGCGCATGCCCCAGGTGCTCATCAACGTCAAGGACGTTGACAAGAACGCCGTCGACACCCACGGGGGGGTACAGGCCGAGGTGCAGGCTGTCGAGGCCGAGCTGGGCGAGCGCGGGCGGGTGCTGCTGCGCAAGTCGGGCACGGAGCCGGTGGTGCGCGTCATGATCGAGGCCGACACCGCCGAGCGCGCCCAGCACTTCGGCGACCACCTCGCCGGGGTGGTCCGCCGGCACCTCTCCCTGTGAGTCCCGGCCTTCGGGTCCGGGCCCTCTGAGCCCGGGGCAGGCTTCGCCCGACGACCCGGCGGCGGCGCGGGGTGGAATGTCTGCCCTGCTCAGCCGGTTGACGACGTCGGACCCGGCCCGCAGGGGCGGGTCCCACGACCTACCCCGACGCGAAGAGGATGAGCATGGAGCAGATCGTCAAGGCCCGTTACAGCGCCGCAGCCACCGCACAGGGTGGCCGAGGGGGTCAGGTCACCAGCGCCGACGGTGTCGTCGACCTTCCCCTGGGCAAGCCGGGCAGCACCGCCAACCCCAAGGCCAACCCGGAGACCCTCTTCGCGGCCGGGTATGCCGCGTGCTTCGGCGGGGCGCTGAACCTCATCGCCTCGCAGGAGGGTCTGGACACCAGCGACTCCACGGTCACCGCAGACGTGACGCTGGGTGACACCGGCACCGGGGCGGGCCTGGCCGTCGACATCGAGGCGCGCATCCCCGGGGTCGACGACGCGACCGCCCAACGCCTGGTCGACGCGGCCCACCAGATGTGCCCCTACAGCAAGGCCACGCGCGGCAACATCGGGGTCACGGTCACCGGCCTCGCAGCCTGACCGTTCGCCTCCGGCGGCCCGACACCTTCCGTGGCGGGCCGCCGGTGCTGCTGCGGGACCTGTGGGCGCCGCGTCAGACGGCGCGTTCGAGCAGGCCCGTGTCCACGTCGTAGATGAACCCTCCGACGGCGACCCGGTCTGCGATGAGCGGGTGGGAGGTGACCCGCCGCACGTCCTCGACCAGGGCGGCACGCTGGTCCGGCACCACGTGGAAGTGCTGCCACCACGCGTCCTGACCCGCGAGCTCGGTGATCCGGTCGCGCAGGGCGTCCTCGGTGTGTGCGGCCATGGCGCAGCGCGTGTGCGGGGCGATCACGACACGCCGGACCCCCAGCAGGTGCACCCCCAGCACGAGGGCCTCCAGGGCCGCGTCCGTCACCCGACCGCCGGGGTTGCGGAAGATCTTGGCGTCGCCGTGCTCGAGACCGAGCATCCGCAGCGGCTCGATGCGCGAGTCCATGCAGGTGACGATGGCCACCCCCGCACGGGCGATGCCGTCGAAGCCGGCATGCGCGAAGTCCTGCGCGTAGGCGCGGTTGGCCTCCAGCAGGTCGTCGAAGGGGTCGGTCTGCTCGCTGTTCATGCGTCCTCCATGCCGGGTCGTCGTTGGATCGTCATCGCCAGGGGTGTGCTCACGTCGGCGAAGAAGTCGTTGCCCTTGTCGTCCACCACGATGAACGCGGGGAAGTCCTCCACCTCGATCTTCCAGACCGCCTCCATGCCGAGCTCCTCGTACTCCAGGACCTCGACCGAGCGGATGCACTCCTGGGCCAGGCGAGCCGCCGGTCCGCCGATGGAGCCGAGGTAGAAGCCACCGTGCTCGGCGCAGGCGTCGGTGACCTGCTGCGACCGGTTGCCCTTGGCCAGCATGACCTTCGAGCCCCCGGCGGCCTGGAACTGCTCCACGTAGGAGTCCATCCGGCCGGCCGTCGTCGGGCCGAAGGAGCCGGAGGGCATGCCCGCGGGGGTCTTGGCGGGGCCCGCGTAGTAGACGGGGTGGTCACGTAGGTAGCCCGGCATCGGCTCGCCGGCGTCCAGCCGCTCCTTGATCTTGGCGTGGGCCAGGTCGCGTGCCACCACGAGGGGCCCGGTGAGCGAGACGCGGGTCTTCACCGGGTGCCGGGTCAGCTCGGCGAGGACGTCCTCCATCGGCCGGTTGAGGTCGATGCGGACGGCGGCACGCTGTCCCGTGCCGGAGACACCGTGGGCCTCCGCGTCGAGGCCGGCGTCGACCTGCTCCGGCAGGAAGCGTGCGGGGTCGGTCTCTAGCTGCTCGAGGAAGACGCCCTCGGGCGTGATCTTGGCCCGGGCCTGGCGGTCCGCCGAGCAGGAGACGGCGATCGCCACCGGCAGGGAGGCGCCGTGCCGCGGCAGGCGCACCACGCGCACGTCGTGGCAGAAGTACTTGCCGCCGAACTGCGCGCCGATGCCGAAGTCCCGGGTGAGCTCGTGCACGCGCTCCTCGAGCTCGGGGTCGCGGATGGCGTGGCCGGACAGCGACCCCTCGGTCGGCAGGCTGTCCAGGTAGCGGGCAGAGGCGTACTTCGCGGTCTTCAGCGCGAACTCCGCGGAGGTGCCACCGATCGCGATCGCCAGGTGGTAGGGCGGACAGGCCGCCGTGCCGAGCGCACGCAGCTTGGCGTCGAGCCAGGCCATCAGCGAGTCGGGGTTGAGGATCGCCTTGGTCTCCTGGAACAGGAACGACTTGTTGGCCGACCCGCCGCCCTTGGCCATGAAGAGGAAGGAGTAGGACGTCTCGTGTCCGGCCCTGGTGTCGGCATACAGCTCGACCTGCGCAGGCAGGTTCGACCCGGTGTTGCGCTCCTCCCAGGTGGTGATCGGCGCCAGCTGCGAGTAGCGCAGGTTCAGCCGGGTGTAGGCGTCGTAGACGCCCCGGGCGATCGACTCCTCGTCACCGCCCGGGGAGCCCGGGGTCAGGACGCGCTGCCCGCGCTTGCCCATGACGATGGCCGTGCCGGTGTCCTGGCACATCGGCAGGACACCTCCCGCGGCGATGTTGGCGTTCTTCAGCAGGTCGAGCGCGACGAACTGGTCGTTGGCGCTGGCCTCCGGGTCGTCGAGGATCGTCCGCAGCTGCTGCAGGTGCCCGGGGCGCAGGTAGTGCGCGATGTCGTGCATCGCGGTCTCCGTGAGCAGGTGCAGGACCTCGGGCTGCACGGTGAGGAAGTCCAGCCCGTCCGGTCCGGTGACCGTGCGCACCCCGTCGGTCGTCAGGAGACGGTAGGGCGTCTCGTCGGCACCGAGAGGTAGCAGGTCGGTGTAGCGGAACTCCGGCATGGGCACAGGGTAGTGCTCCTCGGGGCGCTCGTGCCGGGGGGTCGGGCGGCACCGCGCGTATCACGGCGCAGCCGACGGCGCTCCTGCCTGTCGGCGGACCCGTGCGGGCGCCGGTGCATGCGGAGCCCGGTGCCGCCCCGCCGCCGGTGACGGGAGGCAGGCGCATGGCACAGGTCGACGCGTGTGTCGTGGTGCCGGCGGCCGCCGGAGCACCGGCCCTGTCCGGCGCCCGGGGCTTGCGGGCCTGGCGTGGTGCGCTGCTCCTGCTGCCGGCCGGTGCGGTGCTCGTGGCGCTGGTGCTGCAGCTCGAGCCGGCGACGTGGAGCGGCGCGCTGGCCAGGACCCAGTGGGCGTGGGTCCTGGTGGCGGGGGTGTGCTCGGCTGCCGCCTTCGTCGGAGCAGGATGGAACGTGGCCGGGTTCGCCCCCGGGCGCCTGGGCATCCTGCGAGCGACGGCCGTCCAGGTGGCGGCCACGGGTCTGAAGCTGGTGACGCCCGCTGGAGCCGGTGCCCTGGCGGTCAACGTGCGTCTGATGCAGCGGACGGGCGGCGGGACGGGCACGGCCGTCGCCGCGGTGGCCGGGGCACAGGCGGCCCAAGGGGTCGTCACGGTCGTCCTGCTCGGTGCCGTCGCGGTGGTGCCGGGTCGCGCGCTGGTGCTGCCGGGCGTCCCAGGGCCACCGACGCCGGTCCACGGGCTCGTGCTGGTGGCGCTGGTGGGGCTCGCGTGCCTGGTCGTAGCCCGCCACGGGCACCGGCTGCGGACCGCTGTGCGCCGGGCCGTGGGCCCGCTCGTGCCTGTGGTGCGCTCGCCGCGACGCCTGGGCCAGGGGTTCGGGGGAGCCTGTCTGCTCTCCCTCGCCCTGGCGGGCACGCTGTGGGCCGTGACGAGCGCTCTGGGCACTCCCGTGGGGATCACCGACGCCCTCGTCGTCGTGCTGGTGGGCGTGGGGGTGGGTGCGGCAGTGCCGACCCCTGGTGGCACCGGTGGCGTGGAGGTGGCCATGACCGGCGGTCTCGTGGCGGCCGGGGTGCCGCTGGAGGCAGCCGCGCCCGCCGTCGTCCTCTACCGCCTGCTCACCCTGTGGCTGCCCGTGCCGCTCGGCCTGCTCGCGGCCTGGCGGCTGCGCGCCCTCGGGGCGCTGTGACTCAGGTGTCGAGCTCGCCCCGGGTCGGCGCTGCGGCCCCGGCCCGCGCCACGGTGTAGGACGCCGTCGCGATGCCGCGCGCGACGGCCCGCCGGACGGTGGCCAGGTCTGCTCGGGCCAGCCGGCCGCGGGCCGCGACCGAGCCGAGCAGCCCCTCGTCGAGCAGCCCCGAGACGAGGCCGGCCATGAAGGAGTCGCCCGCACCGACGGTGTCCACCACGTCGACGCGACGGGAGGGCACCTGCGTCGTCTCACCGGTGCCCGACACGTGGATGAGGACGCCGTCACCGCCACGGGTGATGACGACCAGCCCGGGGCCGAGCCGTGCCCACTCCCGGGCGATCACCTCGGCCGAGGCCCCGGCATACAGCCACTCCGCGTCCTCGTCGCTGCTCTTGACCACGTCGCTGCGCCCCACGCACTCCTCGACGCGCTGCCGCGCGTCCTCGGGGGCACCCATGATGGTCGGCCGTGCGTTGGGGTCGTAGGACACGGTCGCTGTCGCGCGTGCCCGCTCGATGAGACGCACCACCTGGCTGCCGCCCGGCTCGAGCGTGGCGGCGATCGAGCCGGTGTGGACGTGGCCGACCCCGGCGAGGTCGATCTCGGGGAGCTCCCACCTCAGGTCGAACTCGTAGCTCGCGGCGCCGGTGGCGTCGAGCGTCGCCGCGGCCGTGGGGGTGCGCTCGGCGCTGTCACTGCCGGGCGTCAGCCGGACGCCGCGCTCGGCCAGGTATGCGGTGATCCTGCGGCCCCGCTCGTCGGTGCCGACGTGGGTCGCCAGCCGGGTGGGATGACCGAGCCGGGCCAGGCCGACGGCCACGTTGGCCGGGCTGCCGCCCACGTGCTCGGTCTCCGTGCCGTCCTGCGGGCGGACGATGTCGATGAGCGCCTCCCCGGCGGCCAGGACCCGCACGGAGGAGGCGTCGGGCTCAGGCATGGGGGGCGTGCTCGTCGGCGATCGCCGCCACCTTGTCGAGCCGGTGGTGCGACTCGATGTAGCGGATCGTGCCGGACTTGCTGCGCATCACGATCGAGTTGGTCACCGCGGTGCCCGAGCCGTAGCGCACACCCTTGAGGATGTCCCCGTCGGTGATGCCGGTCGCCACGAAGAAGGCGTTGTTGCCCGTGACCAGGTCGTCGGTGGTCAGCACCCGGGTGAGATCGTGGCCGGCGTCGATGGCCTTCTGCCGCTCCTCGTCGTCCTTGGGCCACAACCGGCCCTGGATCACACCGCCCATGGCCTTCATGGCGCACGCGGTGATGATGCCCTCGGGGGTGCCGCCGACGCCGAGCAGCATGTCGACGCCGCTCTCCTCCTGGCAGGCCGCGATGGACCCTGCGACGTCGCCGTCGGTGATGAAACGCAGCCGGGCCCCGGCATCGCGCACCTCCTGGGCGAGCTGCTCGTGGCGCGGGCGGTCCAGCATGATCACCGTGACGTCCTCGGTGTAGCGCTTCTTGGCACGGGCGACGCGGCGCACGTTCTCGGCGACCGGAAGGCGGATGTCGACCCGGTCGGCGCAGTCCGCCCCGACGACGAGCTTGTCCATGTAGAACACGGCACTGGGGTCGTACATCGTGCCCTTCTCGGACACGGCCATGACCGCGATGGCGTTGTTCATGCCCTTGGCGGTCGGGGTCGTCCCCTCGACCGGGTCGACCGCCACGTCGACCTTCGCCCCGGTGCCGTCACCGACCTTCTCCCCGTTGTAGAGCATCGGGGCCTCGTCCTTCTCGCCCTCACCGATGACCACGACGCCGTCCATGGACACGTTGGCGATGACCTTGCGCATCGCCTCCACGGCGGCGTTGTCGGCGAGCTCCTTCTGGCCCATCCCGACCCAGCGGCCGGCGGCCAGGGCGGCGGCCTCGGTGACGCGGACCAGCTCCAGGGCCAGGTTGCGGTCGGGGATCACGGCTTCCCGTCGCGTGCGGGTCTCGTCGGCCATGGGGACTCCTTCGTCGCGCCTGTGTGTCCGGTCACGACGACCCTATCGGAGGGGTCTCACAGGAGGCAGTGCGACCATGGTGAGGTGAGCACCCCCCCGACACCGGCACCGTCGGCCACACCGCCGACCAGCGAGGACGCCCGCCGCAAGCGCCTGCTGTCCTACTCGAGCAAGAACATGATCTACTCGATGCTCGCCGTCCTGGTCGTCGCCTTCGCCTGGTGGTCCCTCATGCCGAACCCCGACGAGCCGCAGCGTCGTCCGGCGGAGGTGGAGCAGGCCGCGGGCTTCGCCGCCCGCGAGGCCGACTGGCCCATCTGGAGCCCGGTGGGCCTTCCGGAGACCTGGTCGGGGACGTCCGTGAGCTACGCGACGATCGACGGGGTGCCCACCTGGCGCATGGGCTGGGTGTCCCCGCAGACCGAGTACGTCGCCCTGCGGCAGACCGTGGACCCGCCCGAGAGCTGGAGTGGTGAGGTGCTGCGGGGCCTCGAGCAGCAGGGCCCCGTGGCCCTGCAGGGGCCGGCCGGCGAGCAGGACTGGGACGTCTTCACCGGGGTCGACCGCAACGGGGTGCCGGAGGTCGCGCTCGTGCTCGCGCCCACCCCGGACCAGCCGGCGACCACGATCGTGCACGGCACGGCCGACGTGCCGGAGATCGCGGTCTTCGTCGAGGCGCTCGAGGTCGCCGAACCCTAGGCCGGCTGCCGGCTGCCGGCTGCCGGCTGCCGGGGGCTGGGGAGCTCAGGTCTCCTCGGCCTGCGTGACCGTGCCCGGGGTGGTGGCATCGCTGCCGGCTGCGGTGACGGCGCCGGCGTCCAGCTGTGACTGGGCCTGGTCGAGCTTGGCCTGGCAGTGGGCGGCCAGTGCCTCACCGCGCTCCCAGAGCGCCATCGACTCCTCCAGGGGTGCCTCGCCGGACTCGATCCGGGCGACCAGGCGCACCAGCTCGTCGCGTGCCTGCTCGTAGCTCAGCTCTGCCACAGGGGTCTGGGTGTCGTCCGCCATCCGGACACCCTAGCGAGCGGCGCCGGTGACCGGGCGCACCGCGAAGTCGCCGCGGGCGACCGTGACCCGCAGCACCTCGTCGGCGTCCACCTCTGCCTGGTCGCGGACGATGGCCCCGCCGGTGTGCCGGACCACGGCATACCCACGCTCGAGGGTGTGCTGGGGCGACACGGCCCGCAGGTGGCGGGTCAGGTGGTCGACCCGGTCGTGCTCGCGGGTGAGGACGGAGACGACGTGCCGGCGGCCGCGCAGGCGCACCGCCAGCACCTCGTCACGGTGACGCTGCACGATGGCGTGCCGGTCGGCCATGACCGGTCGGCCCATCAGGTCGAGCACCCGTCGGCGCTCGCGGTCGACGCGCTGGGCCAGCGCGCGGCGGGCGCGGGTGACCACGGTGTGCAGTCCGCTGAGCTCGTCCTGCACGTCCGGGACCACCCGGGTGGCCGCATGGGTCGGCGTGGAGGCCCGCACGTCGGCCACGAAGTCCAGCAGCGGGGTGTCCGTCTCGTGGCCGATGGCGCTGACCACCGGGGTCCGTGCCGCCGCCACCGCGCGGACCAGGGTCTCGTTGCTGAAGGGCAGCAGGTCCTCGAAGGAGCCACCGCCACGGGCGACGACGATGACGTCGACCTCCGCCAGGGCGTCGAGCTCGCGCAGGGCAGCGGTGACGGCCGGCACCGTGTCGGTGCCCTGCACCGCGACCTGACGGATCTCGAACCGGGCTGCCGGCCAGCGCCGCAGCACGGTGGTGACGACGTCCCGCTCGGCGGCGGTGTTGCGGCCCGTGACCAGCCCGATGCGCCGCGGGAGGAAGGGCAGGGGCCGTTTGCGGTCGGGGTCGAAGAGGCCCTCCGAGCGCATCAGCTGCTTCAGGTGCTCCAGGCGCGCCAGCAGCTCGCCGACGCCGACGTGCCGCATCTGACGTGCCTCGAGCTGGAGGGTGCCGCGCTTGGTCCAGAACGACGGCTTGGCGTGGACCACCACGCGGGCGCCGGCCTGCGGTGGGGAGGGCATGGCGTCGAGGGCCGGGACCGGGATCGCGACGGACAGGGACATGTCGACGTCGGGGTCACGCAGCGTGAGGAAGGCCGTGCCCATGCCCAGGCGCCGGTTGAGCTGCACGATCTGTCCCTCGACCCACAGCGGCGACATCTTGTCGACGTAGTCGGAGATCTTCAGGGAGAGCGTGCGCACCGGCCACGGGCGCTCGGCCGTGGTCTCGCGGGCGACCTGCGGCAGGGCGCTCGGTCCGCCGGGAGGGGTGGAGGTCACAGCCACACCCTAGGAGGTCCAGCGGTCACCGGCCCGGCTCGCGTCGTGCATACCGGGCTGTCCGGGGTGCTGGTGGGGGTCGAGCGGGTGGGTCAGGGGGCGCCCAGCGACGGCACCTACGATGGAGGGGTGACTTCGCCGACCCAGCCGACGACCGAGAACGTCCCCGACCCCGCACCGAGCGGCAAGCGGGTCCTGCTGGCCGCGCCGCGTGGCTACTGCGCGGGTGTGGACCGCGCCGTCATCACCGTGGAGAAGGCGCTGGACCTGTACGGTCCGCCGATCTACGTGCGCAAGCAGATCGTGCACAACAAGCACGTCGTGCGTACCCTCGAGAAGCGCGGAGCGATCTTCGTGGACGAGACCGACCAGGTGCCCGAGGGCCAGACGGTCATCTTCTCCGCCCACGGCGTGTCTCCCGCCGTGCACGAGGAGGCACGCAGCCTGCAGCTCAAGACCATCGACGCCACCTGCCCGCTGGTCACCAAGGTGCACCGTGAGGCGGTGCGTTTCGCCGACGACGACTTCGACATCCTGCTCATCGGGCACGAGGGGCACGAGGAGGTCGAGGGCACGGCCGGGGAGGCCCCCGACAACATCGTCCTGGTGCAGAACCCGGACGAGGTGGACGACGTCGAGGTGCGTGACCCGGAGAAGGTGGTCTGGCTCTCGCAGACCACCCTGTCGGTCGACGAGACGATGGAGACGGTCCGCCGCCTGCGCGTGAAGTTCCCCCAGCTGCAGGACCCGCCGAGCGACGACATCTGCTATGCCACCCAGAACCGCCAGGTGGCGGTGAAGCAGATGGCCGCCCAGACCGACCTGATGATCGTGGTCGGCTCCCAGAACTCCTCCAACTCGGTGCGCCTCGTCGAGGTCGCCCTCGAGCACGGCGCCAACGACGGCCACCTCGTGGACTACGCCGACGAGATCGACGAGAGCTGGCTGGACGGGGTCGAGACCGTCGGCGTGACCAGCGGTGCCAGCGTGCCGGAGCTGCTGGTGCGCGACGTGCTCGACTGGCTCGCCACCCGCGGCTACGAGGACGTTGCGCTCGTCACCGCGGCCGAGGAGTCGCTCGTCTTCTCCCTGCCCAACGAGCTGCGCCGGGACCTCAAGGCCCGCACCGGGGTCGAGGCGAAGAAGCTGCGGCACGACGCAGGCGCACTGCACTGACCGCGCCGTAGCGCGGCTCAGCCACTGCGGCGCAGGCCGCGCACGCCGACCTGGCCGGTGTCGTCCTCCTCGGCCTCCGCCCGAGGTGGTGCCACCTCGTCCAGCTCGGCGATCAGGTCGGCCTGGGTCAGTGGGCGGGTCGAGTCCTCCACCGCGGTGACCTCCGGGTGTGCCTCCGGCACGACACCCAGCTCGCGCATCTGCCGGCTCGTGACCATGACCCTGGACTCGAGCGTGCCCACCATCCTGTTGTAGGTCTGCACCGAGCGCCGCAGGGCCGAGCCCATGTCGGAGACGTGTCGGCCGAGGGTGCCGAGACGGGAGTGCAGGTCGCTCCCCAGACGCAGCACCTCACGAGCGTGCTCGGTCAGCGAGTCCTGCTGCCAGGCGAAGGCCGTCGCGCGGAGCACCGCGAGCAGGGTCGCCGGTGAGGCCAGCACCACCTTGTGCGACTGGGCGTGGTCGTAGAGCTCCGGGGCGGCCTGCAGCGCGGCGGCCAGCACGGCGTCACTAGGCACGAAGCACACCACGAGCTCGGGGCTGGTCGGGAACGCGCTCCAGTAGGCCTTGCCGGCGAGAGAGTCGACGTGCCCCCGCAGCGACCGGGCGTGCTGCTGGAGATGGGCCGCACGCTCGGTGGGGGCGAGGTCGTCCCGCTGCGCACGCAGGAAGGCCTCCAGGGGTGCCTTGGCGTCGATCACCAGGCACTTGTCACCGGGGAGCCGCACCAGGACGTCGGGGCGCACCCGCGCGTCATGCTCCGTCACCGCGCTGACCTGTTCGTCGAAGTCGCAGCGAGCCATCATCCCGGCGTGCTCGAGCACGCGACGCAGCTGGGCCTCTCCCCAGGCGCCGCGGATCCCTGAGGAGTTCAGCGCTCCGGCGAGCGTGGCTGTCTCCTGGCCGAGCGCGTCCGTGCGGGAGGCCACCTCGCGCAGCGTCTCTCCCAACCGGCCGAACTGCTCCATCCGGTCGCGTTCCAGCGTCCCGACCTGGTGCTCGACCCTGGCCAGGGACTGGCGCAGGGGTGCCAGCTCGGCCGCCACCGTGCGGTCGCGGGCGGCCGACGCCTCCGCTGCCTGCACCTGGCCCTGCAGCAGGTCGCGCTCGGCGCGGGCGCCGGCCAGCTCGCCACGCAGCCCGCCGAGCTCGCCGCGGACCCGACCACGGGCCACGGCTGCGCCCAGGAACATGCCCGCGACCACGGCGACGACGGCCACCGAGGCCGACACCAGGACCAGCTGCCAGATCTCCATGCCGTTGACTCTGTCACCGACCACCGACAGACCGCCGGACGTTGGCACCCAGGCTCGGTGACACGACGTTGGCGGCCGAGGGCGCCGGTCGAGTCCGCGCACGGGCATACGGGGAGGACATCCTGACGTCATGGTCGCCGACCCGGCCGATGTCGACCACGACACGGTCGTCATGTCCGCCCCAGGTGCCCGGCAGGTCGTCCCGTGGGTGCGCAGGGCGCTGGAGGTCTGAGAGCGGAGCACAGCGGCTAGACTCCTGTCCCCGTGGCCCTCACCATCGGAATCGTCGGACTGCCCAACGTCGGCAAGTCCACCCTCTTCAACGCCCTCACCAAGAACACGGTCCTGGCCGCGAACTACCCGTTCGCGACGATCGAGCCCAACATCGGCGTGGTCCCGCTCAGCGACTCCCGCCTGGCGCGGCTGGCCGAGATCTTCGGCAGCGCCAAGATCCTGCCCGCCACGGTCTCCTTCGTCGACATCGCCGGCATCGTGCGGGGCGCCTCGGAGGGGGAGGGCCTGGGCAACAAGTTCCTGGCCAACATCCGCGAGGCCGACGCCATCTGTCAGGTCGTGCGTGCCTTCCGCGACGACGACGTGGTGCACGTCGACGGGGTGGTCTCACCCAAGGACGACATCGAGACCATCAACACCGAGCTCATCCTCGCGGACATGCAGACCCTCGAGAACGCGATCCCGCGCCTGGAGAAGGAGGTCAAGGGCAAGCGTGTCGACCGGGCGGTCCTGGACACCGCCCTCGCGGCCCAGACGGTCCTCGAGCGGGGCGAGACCCTGTATGCGGCGGCGAAGGACGGGGTGGACGGCTACTCCGCCGAGCAGGCCCGGGCTCTGGGGCTGCTGACCACCAAGCCCTTCCTCTACGTCTTCAACCTCGACGAGGACGGACTGACCGACGAGGCGCTGCACGACGAGCTGGCCGCGCTCGTGGCGCCGGCGGAGGCGATCTACCTCAACGCCAAGCTCGAGGAGGACCTCGCCGAGCTCGAGGCGGAGGAGGCCGCCGAGCTGCTGGCCTCCGTCGGGGTGAGCGAGGCCGGGCTGGACCAGCTGGCTCGCGTCGGCTTCGGGACCCTCGGGCTGCAGACCTACCTCACCGCCGGGCCCAAGGAGACGCGGGCCTGGACGATCCGCAAGGGCTGGACCGCGCCTCAGGCGGCGGGCGTCATCCACACCGACTTCCAGCGAGGCTTCATCAAGGCCGAGATCGTCTCGTTCGAGGACCTGGACGCCCTCGGCTCGATGAACGAGGCGAAGGCGGCCGGCAAGGTCCGCATGGAAGGCAAGGACTACGTGATGCAGGACGGCGACGTCGTGGAGTTCCGCTTCAACGTGTGACGTCGACGGAGGACCCGGCTGCCCGTCCGAAGTCCTCAGCCTCGGGCCGCCTGCATGATGGTGCTGTGCAGTTCGACATGTCCGTGCCGGTCCGGTGCTCCCCGGGTGAGCTGTACGCGGTGCTCGCCGACATCCAGGACCGGGCGGCGGGGCCAGGCTCCCCGGTCAGGGCCATGGACAAGGTGCCACCGGGTCCCACCTGCGTGGGCACGCGATGGCGCGAGGTGGTCCGGGTCGGCCCCGGGCTGGCGATGACGATGTGGAGCGAGGTCACCGACGTCGTCCCGGGTCGGCTCCTGGCCATGCGGTTCTGGGGCGGCTCGATGGAGGGCGACCTCACCTACACGCTGACCGTGCAGGACGGGCACACCGTGCTGCGTCAGCAGGAGACCATGCACACGGTCGGCTGGCTGCGACCACTGGACCCGCCGTTGGGTCGTGCGCTCGGCACACGCCTCGCCCGACGTCTCCGCGACATCGCTGCCATGTTCTCCGACGGGCCGGCTGCCTGAGGCCTGCCCTGGTCAGCCCGTCCGGTCGCTGCCAGGCTGGGTGGTGGAGACGACACAACCCACCCTCGGGGGGCGAGAGGACCACAGCCATGTCTCAGGAGCCGACACCGCAGCAGCTGCTGACCCGGATCGCCGCACGACGGCGTGCCCTGGACGACTACCTCAGGTCCGCCAGGCCGCGGGCGACGCGTCTGACCTACGCCTCCGTCATCGGCAGCGCGGTGGCGGCGGCGCTCACCGCGGGGCCGGGTCTGGGAGGGGAGATCTTCGTGGACGCTGCCGCCGATGCAGTGGGGGGCGTGGCGTCCGACATCTGGCGTCCCCTCTGCCTGCTGGCCACCGTGGCCTCGGTCGTCGCGGCGGTCGCCGCCAACCTCATCAGGTCGCAGGACACCCAGGAGCGCATCGTGAGCGCCGAGGCGTGCCGGGCCGAGCTGGAGGGACTGGAGACCCTGGTCGAGTTCGAGCAGGTGTCCACTGCCCATGCCGTCGCGCTCTACCAGCAGTATGTCGCGAAGGTGCCGTTCGTGGACGACGTCGCGGACGCCTCGGCCCGAGACGGCTGAGGCGCAGGTGCGGCACCGGGCACCGGGTGCCGGGCCCCGTGCCAGGAGCCCGGCACATGGGCGGCGCAGGGCTACTTGCCCTTGCCCACTGTGGCGCCGGCAGAGTAGGTCCCCGGCAGGGCGAGGTAGGCCCCGGTGGTGAGGTCGTTGAGCTCGAGCATGCTCCACGTCACCTCGGTCAGCGTGGAGGTCTGCCCACCCGGGCAGTCCAGCACGTCGGCGGCCGCAGGTGCCGGGAGGTTGATCGTGCCGACCAGGTTGCCGTTCTTGGGCACGGTGAACGGTGCGTTGGCCGCCACGTCGGTGTCGACAGTGGTCTTCTTGGGATCGGCCGGGTTGTTGCCTCCCTTGTTGATGCACTGGTAGGTGGCCTCGAGGTGGGCGCTCAGCTCCACGGTGACCTGTGAGCCGCTCTCGAGACCGGCCTCCTTGAACTTCACGGACAGGTCCATGCCGACCAGGCTGACCCGCGTCTGGCTGGCGATGAAGTGCGGGTTGCCCGCCATCGCGGGTGTGGCCGCGAGAGCGACTGCGGCTGCGCCGGCGGCCACGGACGTGAGGAGACGACGACGAGGGGGTGTGTGGGACATGGGTGTGCCTTTCGTGTGCGTCGCCACGCCTGATGGTCACGAGAGCGTGACGACCTAAGGGGCGGCGCCTCCCCCGAGCTGGCACCGTCGTCAGGTCCGGGTGCGGATCTGGCTCTTCCCACGGTACTCAGGACGAGCCGCCCCACAAGGTGCCGGCAACGGTTACATCGACGACGGTTGCCCGGGATGTGCGACAGACTCCCGGGCCGAACCGCCGTCGAGGAGGCGGTGGCGGGTCAACGGCATACCGCTGCGCCCCTCGTGGTCGGGACGCACGGCGAGCACCTGGTTGACCCCGATGCGTCGGGCCTCGAAGGCCAGCGCCGACCCGGCCATGTAGAGCAGCCACACCCGTGCCCGCCCGGGGCTGGACAGGGCGAGGGCCTCCTCCCAGTGCTGCTCGAGGTTGGCCACCCAGGCCCGCAGGGTGAGGGCGTAGTGCTCCCGCAGCGACTCGACGTCGCGCACCTCGAGACCGGCGGACTCCAGGGCCTCCACCGTTGTGGCCAGCGGCACCAGCTCACCGTCCGGGAACACGTAGCGCTCGATGAACGACGTGCGGGCGTCCCCGGGCGCACCCTCGGCGTCGCCACGTCGTGCGATCGCATGGTTGAGCAGGCGGCCGCCGGGCGCCAGCAGGGCGTGCAGGCACTGTGCGTACTCCGGCTGGTGGGCCAGCCCCACGTGCTCGGCCATCCCGATGCTGGCGATCGCGTCGTACGGACCGTCCGGGACGTCGCGGTAGTCCTGCACCCGGATCTCGACCTGTCCCTCCAGGCCACGCACGCGCACCCGCTCTCGCGCGAAGGCGGCCTGCTCCTGCGACAGTGTCACGCCGACCGCCTCGACACCGTGCTCGCGCGCGGCGTGGCAGACGAAGCTGCCCCACCCGCACCCCACGTCGAGCACCCTCATGCCGGCGTCCAGCCCGAGCTTGCGTGCCACCAGCTCGAGCTTGGCCTGCTGCGCGTCCTCCAGGGTGAACCCGGTGGAGGGGGGCCGCTCGAAGTAGGCGCAGGAGTAGACCATCGACCGGCCCAGGACGAGGGCGTAGAAGTCGTTGCCGACGTCGTAGTGGTGGGCGACCGCACGGGCGTCGCGGCGCAGGCTGTGCCGCCTCCCGGACAGCCTGGCCTCCTCCGCCGGAGGTCGAGGAGGAGGACCCACGGCCCCCAGCCGCAGGGCGGCCGAGGCGATGGCTGCGGTGGTGTCCCGGCCGATGTGCACGCCCGGCCCGCTGTCGGGGTCCGCGAGGGAGTCCAGGTAGGACAGTGCCGCCATCAGGTCCCCATGGATGGTGAGGTCGCCGGAGACGTAGGCGCGGGCGAACCCCAGCTCGTTGGGCTGCCAGAGCAGCCGGCGCAGGGCCCGCCGACGCTCGAAGCCGGCGTGCAGCGGCGCATCCGCAGGCCCCAGTGAGCTGCCGTCCCAGCAGTCGATCCGCACGGGGGCGGACGCCGGCAGGGCCGCCCTCACCAGTGGCTCCAGCACCTGCGCTGCACTCATGCCCGCCTCCCGGTCGCATCGGCGTGCGGCCAGGTCCGGCATGCACCTCCCCCGAAGCGCGGACCTGCCGCGACGCCCTCAGTCTAGGAGCGCGCCGGCTCGGCGACCAGCGAGGGGCGGGTCCGTCGTGGACCCGCCCCTCGCCGGTGGTCAGCCGCTCACGGCGTGGTGACGCTCACGACCGTCGGGGAGGGCAGGTCGGATGCGCCGCCGTAGGCGACCGACCCGAGGTAGCGGGTGGCGGCCTCCAGCCCGGTGAACTGAAGCGTGATGCTGCCGGTCGTGCCTGCCGTGGCCGTGGCCGGAGCGTCGACCGTCATGGTGCCGTCCGACGACGCCGGGACACCCCACTCGTGCAGCACGAAGGGCGAGCTGCCGCCCGGGACGCCCCAGCCGTGGACGTAGACCGTCAGCGCGATGGGAGCACCGGTCGGTGCGCCGAGCGCGAAGCTGACCTCCTCGGCCGACGTGGCCGTCGTGCTCGCTCCCACCAGGGTCGATTCCCGGTAGACGTAGAGGTCCAGGTCGGCTCCGGGTGCGACGTCCTCGTCGAAGAGGGCGAAGCGGGCGTAGGTCGACCCTGCCGGGACGGCCACCTGGATCGCGACCGTGCCGGTCGGGTCGGCCGGGTCGAACGTCTGGTCCGGGTCCTGGGTCACGCTCCCGGCGGTGGTCGCCGCCTCCACAAGGCCCCGGGCCGTGGCCGAGAAGCCACCGGTGTAGCCGAAGCCGACGTCGTAGGTGATGGGGTCTCCGGTGCCACTCACGGCGGCGGGCACGCCGAGGGCGACGGGCCGGACGACCAGGGGGATGCGGACGTCCCGTGCCCCGTCGGTCCAGGTCAGCTCTCCACCCGTGTAGCTGTTCAGTGCCGCTGCTCCGGTGGTGGCGAAGGTTACCGTGAACGACTGTGTCTCGCCCGGGTCCAGCGTCAGGCCGGCGGGCTCGACGGTGGCAGAAACCCCTGACAGGCCTGTGACGGAGCTCGCGTAGGTGGCGGGCTCGTCGCCGACGTGGGTGACGCTGCGCGTCACCGTCTGGCTGCCGGCGAGGGCGCCGATGGCGATCGAGGGGCTGTTGTAGTCGCTCGGGTCGAGCACGTCGATGCCGGAGTCGGTGCAGAACGAGGCAGGCAGCTGGGTGCCGCAGAGGAAGCCCAGCCAGTCGTCGAAGTCGGCGTCGTAGACCAGGCCCGGCTCGACGGCCTTGTTGGGGTCCACGTGCCCAGCGCCCTGGCGGAAGATCCGGTCGGCCTCGGAGGCGCTGTCGAGCACGTCGTAGCCGGTGGTCATGAGTGCCGACTTCACCGCCATCGGCGACCACTCGGGGTGGGCGTGGATGAGCAGGGCCGCGAGACCGGCCACGTGCGGGCTCGACATGGACGTGCCGCTGTAGAGGTCGAAGAGCCGGCCGTTGTTGCCGGGGGGTGCGACCCCGGCCAGGATGTCCTGCCCGGGAGCGATCAGGTCGGGCTTGAGCAGGTCGCCGCTGGCCTGCAGCGGGCCGCGTGAGGAGAACGTCGCCGTGAACGGTGCCGGCTCGTCCTCGACGGCGGTCGCGTCGTTGATGGTCGCCGTGGCCCCGGCCTCCGCGGCATACGCCTTGACCGCGAGGCCGTCGTCCGCGGCCACGTGGACCGCCGGGACGGAGTGGAAGAGGGCGAGGGTGTTGCCGGCTCCCGCCGGGTCGTTGTAGAGCACCATGCCGGCCCCTCCCGCTTCCGCCACAGCCCGGCTCTTGTCGACCAGCGCAATGGCGCCGCGCTTGCACAGCACGACCGCGTCGGCCACGAGAGCCGGGTCCAGAGCGCCGGGGTTGCAGAGCTCGGCGTCGGTGGCCGTAGCCGGTGACAGTGCCGCGTCCGCGGCGTCGACGAGGTCGCCGGTCACCGCGGTCGCGAAGGAGGCACCCTCGTAGGTCTCGCCGTTGCCGAGGGTGACCGACCCGACGCCGGTGCGGTTGTGGGTGCCGGCGGCCACCGTGGTGAGCCAGGGTCCGGGGTGGGCCACGGTCGAGGCGTCGGGGCCGCTGTTGCCGGCCGAGGTGGCGACGAAGACACCCGCGTCGGCGGCGAAGAGGAACGCGATCTCGACGGGGTCGCGGAAGTTGGTGCGGCTTCCGCTCACCGAGAAGTTGATGACGTCGACGCCGTCGGCGACGGCCTGGTCGATCGCGGCGACACTGTCCACCGAGAAGCAGGAGCCGCCGCTGCCGGTCTCCCAGCAGGTCTTGTAGACGGCGAGGCGGGCGCGCGGCGCGATGCCGCTCACCGAGCCGAACACCGAGGCGGGACCGGTGGCCTGGACCCCGTTGTTGCCGGCGGCCGTGGTGGCCACGTGGGTGCCGTGGCCGCCCAGGTCTCGGGGAGAGTTGAACTCGTCCGGCAGCTGGGCGTCGATGCCGGCGTTGCCGCCCCATCCCGCGTTGTAGTAGCGGGCGCCGATGACCTTCTGGTTGCAGTCGGCGGCGGTGAACTCCTCACCGGGCACACACCGGCCGTTCCACCCCGGGATCTGCTGGTAGACCCGCTTGCCGGCCGAGTCCCGGTCGGACAGGCTCGGGTGCTCGGGCCAGATGCCACCGTCGATGATCCCGATGATGACGTCCTCCCCTGGCCCGTCACCCCGCTTGGCCGAGGCGCTTCCCCCGCCCAGCTGGTCCCACAGCCCGCCCTCGTCGGTCAGACCGAGGAAGTCGGGGGTCGTGGAGGTGTCGAGCGTGAGGAGCTCGTTCTCGCTGACCGCGAGCACGCCCGGGACGGACGCCATCTCGGCAGCGGCCGTGGCGGAGAGCTCGGCCGCGAAGCCGTTGAAGGTGTAGGCGTAGCTGTAGAGCTTCGTGCCGCCGCCGGCCCGCTGCAAGGCAGTGTCCTGCCGGGCCGCGAGGTGGTCGACGTAGGCGCGCACCTCGGGACGGTGGGGGTCGACCTTCTTGCCCTTGGCCGGCCTGGTGGCCTTGATCCCCTTGACGCCGCCCTCGTAGGCGACCACCGGTGGCTCGGCGAGCTGCACGATGTAGGTGCCCGCCTCGGCCGGCTTGTCCGGCAGCGCGACGGCGGCCAGCGTGGTCTCGTCCTCCTGCAGCTGCGGCTCCGCGGTCGCTGCCGGCACCATGCCTGCCATGAGGAGGACACCGGCCACAGCCATGGCGAGCCGTGCGCGTCGACGTGGGGCACTGCTCATGCCGGTCTCCTGGGGTGAGTCGGCCGCGGCACTGTGACGCGGACCACTTTGCGCAAGGTAGCACCCGCGTGACCTCGGCGGATAGGCCTGCGGACGTCTAGCATCGACGTCGTGCTCATCACCTTCACTCCTGTCGACGACCGTGGGGACGACCGGGACGCGCTGGTCTCCTTCCTCACCGCTCACACCTGGCCCTTCCACGTGGTGACCAGGCCGACACCCGACGTCGTGGCCGCGGCCCTCGAGCGTGGGCGCTTCGACGACGAGGACCACGCGGCCTTCTGGGTCGACAGCGACGAGGAGGGCCGACTGGGCCTGGTCGTCCTGGAGGACCTGACCGACGAGACCCCTCTGTTCGACCTGAGGCTCGCCGAGGAGCACCGGGGCCGCGGCCTGGGTGCAGTCGTGCTGCGGGCCCTGACCGACCACGTGTTCACCACCTTGGACGTGCACCGCCTCGAGGGGCAGACCCGCGAGGACAACCGGGCGATGCGACGCACCTTCGTGCGAGCCGGCTACGTCAAGGAGGCGCACTACCGCGAGGGCTGGCCCGTCGAGGGCGGCACACCGGTCGCCTCGGTCGCGTATGCCGTGCTGCGGCGCGACTGGCAGCACGGGACGACGACCCCGGTGCCCTGGGACGAGGACCTCGACGCCCCGGACTCGTCGGAGGCATCGGGGCGCTGACCCTGCCAGGATGGGCGGCGGACCGGCGTCAGCCGGCCGCGACACCGAGGAGTGGCTCATGCCGACATCGTCCGGGCACCGGGTGCTCGCGACCGCGGACAGCGCCGCCTACGCCTCCGTGCGCAAGCGCCCCACCTCACGCGGTGAGCGCTATGCGATGGGCAAGGCCATGCGCAAGGACGTCCCCCGCAGCTCGCTGGGGCAGTGGCGCGCCTGGCCGGGACGGCCCGACCCCATCACCCTCCTGGAGGAGTCGCACGAGGGCCGGGTCGAGTCCCTGGTGCCGGTGCGGGTGGCGCGCATGGTGACCTCTCCCTACGGCTTCCTGCGCGGCTCGGCGGTCGTCATGGCCGACGACGTGGCCCGGCTTCCGGCGACCGGCATCATGCCCGTGATCTGCGGTGACGCGCACCTCGGCAACTTCGGCTTCTACGCCTCCCCGGAAGGCGAGCTGGTCATCGACCTCAACGACTTCGACGAGGCCCACCCCGGGTGCTGGGAGTGGGACCTGCGCCGGCTGGTCACCAGCATCTGGGTCGCGGGACGGGAGAACGGCGCGAGCGAGGAGCAGTGCGAGGACGCGGTGCGGGCGTGCGTGGCGGCATACCGCGACGAGCTCGTCTTCCTCGCCGAGCAGCCGCTCATGATGAGGTCCTACAACAGGCTCGACGTGCACCGGCTCCACGAGACCACCACCGAGAAGACCCTGCGCGAGGAGATCAAGCGCTCGGCCCGGCGGGCCCGCAAGCGCACCAGCGACCGGGCCCTGCCCAAGCTCACCGAGGAGCAGGACGGCCGGCGGCGCATCATCGAGGACCCTCCGACGGTCACGTGGGTCGACCCTGAGGAAGGGGAGGCCCTCGCCGCCGCACTGGACGAGTACCTGCTGACGCTGGCCCCGCACTGGCGACGCGTCGTGGGGGGCTACACCCTGGTCGACATCGCCCACAAGGTGGTCGGCGTCGGCAGCGTGGGGCTGCGTGCGTATGTCGCGCTGCTGGAGGGCAGCACGTCCGACGACGTGCTCTTCCTGCAGCTCAAGCAGGCCCGCCGGTCGGTCATCGCCCGCTACGTGCACGGTGACTCCGCCTGGCACGACCACCAGGGCCAGCGGGTGGTGGAGTACCAGCAGGCGCTGCAGACCGCGAGCGACCCGCTCCTGGGCTGGGCCACGGTGCAGGGGCGCACCTACTACGTGCGTCAGTTCCGCAACAGCAAGGGCACCATCCCGCTGGACGCCATCGACGCCCCCGCGCTGCGGGACTACGCGGGCATCGTCGGCCACCTGCTCGCCAAGGGACACGCCCGCACCAGCGGCGCCTCGATGATCGCGGGCTACATGGGGCACTCCGACAAGGTGGACACCGCGCTGAGCGCCTTCGCCCGCCGCTACGCCGACCAGACGGAGGCCGACCACACCGCCCTGGTCGAGGCCGTCCGGCACGGACGACTCCCCGTCAGCGACGGTGCGCTCGAGACTGTGGGGTCCGCCTTCCGGCCCTGACCGCCGGTGCACGCACCGGGCGGTCGCGGGTGAGGTCCGGGGCCTACGCTGGTCGCATGCCGCCCCGCTACGCGTCCGCAGACCAGGTCTCCCACGAGGAGCTGCTCGAGTTCGTCCGGCAGCGTCACCACGTGACGCTGGTGACGCGTCGCGCCGACGGACGCCTTCAGATCTCGCCCGTGGCCGCCGGGGTGGACCGCGAGGGCTGCATCGTCGTCTCGACCTACCCGCGACGGGCCAAGGCCGGCAACATCCGCCGCAACCCGGCGGTGTCGCTGCTGGTGCACTCCGACGACTGGGACGGGCCCTACGTGCAGGTGGACGGGACCGCCGAGGTCGTCGACCTGCCCGACGCGGTCGAACCGCTGGTGGACTACTACCGCGTCATCGCGGGGGAGCACCCCGACTGGGACGAGTACCGCGAGGCGATGCGCCGTCAGGGCAAGTCGCTCATCCGGGTGCGCATCGACGACTGGGGACCGGTCGCGACGGGAGGCTTCCCGCCACCGCGGGAGGAGTGACGCCAGATCGGTGCCGACAGGGGCACTACGTGCCGCACGGGGGCCACGGGCGGCACGACCTGGTAGGCGGTGCCCTGCGCCGGCCGCGGGTCCGCCTCGCCGTGGCGGGGCCACATCGACATGGCGCGCTCGGCCTGGGCCGTGATCGTCAGCGAGGGGTTCACCCCGAGGTTGGCCGACACCGCCGAGCCGTCCACCACGTACAGTGTGGGATAGCCGTGGACCCGGTGGTAGGGGTCGACGACGCCTGACTCCCGGGTCGCCCCGATGACGCAGCCGCCGAGGAAGTGTGCGGTCAGGGGCACGTCGAAGAGCTCCCCCCAGGACCCTCCCGGGAAGCCGCCGATGAGCCGTGCCACCCGCCGGACAGCGTCGTTGCCCTCCGGGACCCAGCCGGGGTTGGGCTCGCCCCGTCCTTGCCGGCTGGTCAGCCGCCGGCGCCCCGTCCACCCTCGGCGGGTGAACGTCGTGATCGAGTTGTCGAGGCTCTGCATGACGAGCGCGATGACCGTGCGCTCGCTCCAGCGGTGCGCGATGAGCATCCGCGCGAGATGGTGCGGACGGCGGGCGGCCTCGCCGAGGAGCTGCAGCCAGCGGGGCCGGCCGGTGCCCCCGTCGGTCAGCAGGGTCTGCAGGAGGGCCATCGCGTTGGACCCCTTGCCGTAGCGCACCGGCTCGATGTGCGTGCTGGCGCTGGGGTGGAACGACGAGGTGATCGCCACCCCCCGGGTCAGGTCGCGTGCAGGGTCGACCCGCATGGTGCTCGCCCCCACGATGGACTCCGAGTTGGTGCGGGTCAGCTCGCCCAGCCGGGGTGAGAGCCCGGGCAGCCGGCCGGAGTCACGGAGCCGGTGGAGCAGCCGCTGGGTGCCGTAGGTGCCGGCGGCCAGGACGACGTGACGGGCGGTCCACGTGCTCGCCCGTCCCGGCCGGCCGGGGCCGGTGCGGCGTGCCCGGACCGTCCAGCGACCGTCGCTGCGCTGCTCGACGTCGGTGACCGTGGTCATCGGCACCACCTGCGCGCCGGCACGCTCGGCCAGCCCCAGGTAGTTCTTGAGCAGGGTGTTCTTGGCGCCGTGCCGGCATCCGGTCATGCACTCGCCGCACTGCAGGCACCCGGTGCGGGGCGGGCCGACCCCGCCGAAGTACGGGTCGGGCACCGTCGTGCCGGGCTCGCCGAAGAAGACTCCCACGGGTGCCCGGGTGAAGGTGTGCCCGACTCCCATCTCCTCGGCGACCTCCTGCATCACCTCGTCGGCGGGCGTCAGGTGGGGGTTGGTGACCACGCCGAGCATCCGGCGGGCCGTGTCGTAGTGCGGGGCGAGCTCGGAGCGCCAGTCGGCCAGGTGCGCCCACTGCGGGTCCTGGTAGAAGGCGTCGCCGGGCTGGTAGAGCGTGTTGGCGTAGTTGAGCGAGCCGCCGCCGACGCCGGCGCCGGCCAGGATGAGGCAGTTGCGCAGCAGGTGCACGCGCTGGATGCCGTAGCACCCGAGAGCGGGCGCCCACAGGAAGGAGCGCAGGCGCCAGCTGGTGCGCGCGAAGTCGGCGTCCTGGTAGCGGCGGCCCGCCTCGAGCACGACGACCCGGTAGCCCTTCTCGACCAGGCGGAGGGCGGTGACGCTCCCGCCGAAGCCGGAGCCCACCACGACGACGTCCACGTCCACCTCAGGTCCGCTCACGGGCTGCCTCCACCGCCTCGTCGGCGAGCTGCGTGCCCGCACCGCTGTAGAGATGCAGGACGGCGTGGGCGCCCAGGGCTCGGATCTCCTGCATCTCGTCGTCGTACTGCGCGATCGCGGCCACCGTGCTCTGCACACCCCCGCGGTGGAGCAGGTGCAGCGCCTCGACGTTGGAGCCGTGGAAGGGCATCGCCAGGACGACCAGGTCGAGCGCGTCGGCCAGGCGGACCCGCTCCCAGAACGCGGCGTCGGTGGCGTCTCCCTCCTGCACGTCGAACCCCTGTGAGCACAGCGTCTTCACCCGGCTGAGGTCGGTCTCGATCCCGACCACCCGCTCGCCGTACTGGTCGCGCAGCTGCCGGTAGGCCGCGCTGCCGATGCGTCCCATGCCCAGGACGACCGCCTCGGCCTCGCGCAGGTCGATGGGCCGGTCCTCCGGGTGCAGCCGGTCCGGTTCCTGCGGGGGCAGGCGCCGGATGAGGGCCGGCACGGAGAGGTGCTCGGTGCGGTTGGTGATCGCCGACCCGACGAAGCTCAGGGCGACCGCGATCGAGAGGACGACCAGCCACTGCTGGTCGATGAACCCCGCGTCGACGCCGACAGCGGCGACGATGAGCGCGAACTCGGAGTAGTTGCCCAGGGCGAGAGCAGCCAGCAAGGACGAGCGGTGGCTCAGCCGCATGCGCCACAGCAGCAGGAAGAAGCCCGCGGCCTTCAGCGGCACCAGGAGGAGCAGGAGCACCGCCAGGACCGTGGTCTCGACCCCGGGCATGGCACCCAGGCCGATGGACAGGAAGAAGGCGACGAGCAGCAGCTCCTTGATGGAGAACAGGCTCTTGGCGAGCTCGTTGGCCGCGGGGTGCCCGGCCATGAGGGCGCCCATGACCAGCGCCCCCAGGTCGCCCTTGATCCCGACGAGCTCGAACGCGGCGTATCCGGGCACGAACGCCACCACGATGCCGAAGAGGGCCTGCATCTCCCCGTGCGGCACCTGGTCCCAGATGCGGCGCATCCCCCAGGCCGCCGGCACGGCCAGCAGCAGCAGCAGAGCCCACGGGCTGGGAGGTGAGCCGCCGGCGGCGGTGAGGAAGAGCACGGCGGCGATGTCCTGCACGATGAGGACGCCGATCGCCACCCGTCCGTAGTGGGACTGGGACTCGCTGCGGTCCGAGAGGACCTTCACGACGAAGACCGTGCTGGAGAAGGAGAGGGCGAAGGCGACCATGAGCAGGCCGGTCCACCCGGCGTCGGCCAGCAGCGCCATGCCGGTCAGGCTCATCATGCCCAGCAGCACCAGGGCCACCAGCACGGTGGTGCTCATGTGGACGACCGTCGTCAGCCACACCTCGCGCCGCAGCAGGCTGCGGACGTCCAGCTTGAGCCCGATGCCGAAGAGCAGCAGGGTGACGCCGATGTCGGCGGCGACGTCGAGCCCGGGGAACTCGCCCACGTCGAGGGCGTTGAGCATGAACCCTGCCGCGAGGAACCCGACCAGCGGTGGCAGCCGCAGCCCGATCGCCAGCATCGCCGCGATGAACGTGACGCCGAGGTAGATCGAGATGGTGGCCATGTCCGCTCCCTCGCGTGTCTCGACCGGGCCGTCAGGGGGCGTGCGCCGGGTCGTCGCCCGCTGCGTCGTGGGTGAGCAGTGGGTAGACGCCGTGCTCGTCGTGGACCTCGCGCCCGGTGACCGGGGGGTTGAAGACGCAGGCCATGTGCAGGTCCGTCTCGGCGACGACCGTGTGCCGCTCGTGGCCGTCCAGGAGGTACATCGTGCCGGGCCGGATGGGGTGCTCCTGACCGGTCTCCCGGTCGACCAGGGTGCCGGTGCCGGCGTAGCAGTAGACGCACTCCACATGGTGCGCGTACCACATCTCGGTGGCGGTGCCGGCATACAGCACGGTGTCGTGGAAGGAGAACCCGACGCCGTCCTCGGCCAGCACGAAGCGGCGGCTGCGCCACGTGCCATGCTCGACATCGCGCTCGGTGTCGTCCAGGTCGTGCAGATGAAGGACCTTCATGGGGCCAGGCTATCCGGGCGCGACATAATGCAGGCACGTGCCGTCGAGGGATGAGGAGCCCGCACATGACCGAGACCCATCCGGTGGTCGTCGTCGGGGTCGACGGGTCGGGATCCGACGGTGCAGCGCTGCTCTGGGCCGCCGACACCGCCCGGCTGCACGGCGCACGGCTGCGCATCGTCCATGCCGTCGAGGCCCTCTCCATGGGCGCCATGGCCGTGGAGATGGGCACCCCGACCCCCGAGATGACCGGGGCACTGGCAGCGGTCGGGGTGGCGCCCGGGGTCGCGGCGACCGCCGCCGAGCAGGTGCGACAGCGGCACCCGGACCTGCAGGTGGAGGTGCTCGAGGCGATGGGAGGCGCGTCCGCCCTCATGCTCGCCCAGCAGGACGACGCCCTGATGCTGGTCGTCGGGCGGGGACGCAAGACGGCCCTGGACCAGATCCTGATGGGCACCACGTCGCTCGCCACGGTGACGCACGCCCGTTGTCCGGTCGCTGTCGTCGACCCCGAGGTCGGCAACGACGACGCTCCCCGGGGACGCGTCGTCGTCGCGCTCGACGGGGGCCGGGACAGCGAACGCGCGGCGGAGACCGCCTTCGCGGAGGCCGAGCTGCGCGGCGCCACGCTCGTCGGGCTCAACGTCTGGCACATCGAGGTCGTCAACGGGTATGTCGTGACGGAGCCGTCCAGCCCGGAGTGGCGGGAGATCGAGGAGCGTCAGACCCGTCGCGTCGAGGCGGCCCTGGCGCAGGCCCACGAGCGCCACCCCTCCGTGACGACGGAGGTCGCCGTCCTGCACGGCCCCAGCGCACGCGTCATCGCGCAGCAGAGCACCGAGGCCGACCTGCTGGTCATGGGCACGCGGGGCAAGGGCGGCTTCGTGGGCAAGCTCCTGGGCTCGACCAGCCAGAAGGTGCTGCAGGTGGCCCGCTGCCCCGTGGTCGTCGTGCGCTCCCGCGACAGCTGAGTTGTCACCTGCCCTGTGATGGGGTGAGGTGGAGGGATGACCCGCTACGGATTCCACGCCTCCCACGAGCAGATCGACCCACGTCGGCTGCTGACCGACGTGCAGCACGCCGAGCAGGCAGGCTTCCAGATGGCGATGTGCTCCGACCACTTCTCCCCGTGGAGCGAGCGTCAGGGCCACGCGGGCTACACCTGGGCCTGGCTCGGGGCGGCGCTGGCCACGACGGACCTGTCCTTCGGCTGCGTCTGTGCACCCGGCCAGCGCTACCATCCCGCGATCGTGGCGCAGAAGATCGCCACCCTGGCCGTCATGTTCCCCGGCCGGGTCTGGACCGCGCTGGGCAGCGGTGAGGCGATGAACGAGCACATCACCGGTGACCGCTGGCCGCCGAAGGCGGTGCGCACCGAGCGGCTGGAGGAGTGTGTCGACGTGATCCGTCGCATGCTCGCCGGCGAGGAGGTCTCGCACGACGGGCTGGTCACCGTCGACCGGGCACGGCTGTGGGACCGGCCGGAGGAGATGCCGGCCCTCATCGGCCCGGTGGTCACCGTCGAGTCGGCGGCCCGCGTCGCGTCGTGGGCCGACGGTCTCATCACCATCAACCAGCCGCACGACACGCTGCGCCGCATCATCGACGCCTACCGCGGCGCGGGCGGCACCGGGCCCGTGGTGCTGCAGGTGCACCTGTCGCACGCCGCGACCCGGGACGAGGCGGAGGCCCTCGCCTTCGACCAGTGGCGCACCAACGTCTTCGACACACCGGTCGCGTGGAACACCGAGACGGCCGAGACCTTCGACGCCATGGGTGCCCACGTCACGATGGACTCCGTGCACCAGGCGGTGCGCGTCTCGGAGAGTCTCGACCAGCACGTGCAGTGGCTGGGGGAGTACGCCGACCTGGGGTTCGACGACATCTACCTGCACCACGTGGGCCAGGAGCAGACCGCCTACATCGACGCGTTCGGCGAGAGCGTGCTCCCGCAGCTCGCCGGACGGAAGGGCTGAGCCATGCGCATCACCGACACCAGCGACCTGTGGTGGAAGAACGCCGTCATCTACTGTCTCGACATCGAGACGTTCGACGACGCCAACGGGGACGGCACCGGGGACCTGGCCGGCCTGGCGCGGCGCATCGACTACCTCGCCGACCTCGGCATCACCTGCCTGTGGCTGATGCCGTTCTACCCCAGCCCGGACAAGGACGACGGCTACGACGTCAGCGACTTCTACGGGGTCGACCCCCGTCTGGGCAACCACGGCGAGCTCGTGGAGGTCATCCGGACCGCCCACGACCGTGGCATCCGGGTCATCGCCGACCTCATCGTCAACCACACCTCCGACCAGCACCCCTGGTTCAAGGCCGCCCGGCGCAGCAAGGACGGCCCCTACCGCGACTACTACGTCTGGCGCGACTCCGAGCCGCCGGACACCTCCGACAAGGTGGTCTTCCCCGACGAGGAGGACTCGATCTGGGAGCTGGACGAGCGCACGGGGGAGTGGTACCTGCACCACTTCTACGCCCACCAGCCCGACCTGAACGTCGCGAACCCCGCGGTCCGGGACGAGATCATGCGGGTGATCGGCTTCTGGCTCGAGCTGGGGATCGACGGCTTCCGGGTCGACGCCGTGCCCTTCTTCCTCGACGACATCGAGACCCGGGCCTCCGACGGCCTGGCCGGAGACCCCCACGAGCTGCTGCGGCAGATCCGGGCCTTCCTGTCGCGCCGCAAGGGCAGCGCCATGATGCTCGGCGAGGTCAACGTCACGCACGAGCAGCAGCTGGCGTACTTCGGCGGGGAGACCGGCGGCGAGCTGGACATGATGTTCGACTTCATCGCCATGCAGGCGGCCTACCTCTCGATGGCCCGGGGTGACGCCCGCCCGCTCGCCACGGCACTGGCCGACCGGCCCCCGATCCACCCCACCTGCCAGTGGGCGACGTTCCTGCGCAACCACGACGAGCTGACGCTCGACAAGCTGTCGGAGGCGGAGCGCCAGGAGGTCTTCGCGGCGTTCGGACCCGAGGAGCGGATGCAGGTCTTCGGGCGAGGCCTCAAGCGGCGCCTGCCGCCGATGCTCGGGGGCGACCCGCGGCGGGTGCGGATGGCCTACAGCCTGCTGTTCTCCATGCCGGGCACGCCGACGCTGTTCTACGGTGAGGAGATCGGCATGGGCGAGGACCTCGCGGCCGAGGGACGCATGGCCGTGCGGACACCCATGCAGTGGACGCCTGGCAGGAACGGCGGCTTCTCGACCGCGGCACCGAGCAGGCTCGTCCAGCCGGTCGCCCCCGACGGCTACGCCCCGGAGCACGTCAACGCGGCCGACCAGATCCGCGACCCCGACTCCCTCTGGACGTTCGTCCGGTCGCTCATCGTGGCCTACCGCGACTGCCCGGAGATCGGGTGGGGCGACGTGGAGATCGTCGAGCAGCCGCACGCCCAGGTGCTGGCCCACCAGTGCGTGCTGGACGGCTCCGCGGTGCTGGCCGTGCACAACCTGGCCGCCGAGCCGGTCACCCTGGACGTGCCGGTGCCCCAGGTCGACGACGACCAGGAGGTCGTCGACGTCCTGGAAGGGGGCAGGGTCGAGGTGCGGGACGACGGCACCACCGAGCTGTCGCTGGACGGCTACGGCTACCGCTGGCTGCGGGTGCGGGGCGGCTCGGGTCCACGCCCGGCCTGAGGCGGCATCCCGACCGTAGGGTGATTAACGACACATCGCCGTCACGGAATTGATTTCGGGTGCCACGTGTGCTGAGGTAAGGCTGTCCTAACCCGCACACCCCAAGGAGTCCCGCTCGTGGCTCGACGCACCATCCGCCCCACGCGCACCGCCGCGCTGGTGGCCGCCCTCGCTCTCACCACCGGACTGGCCGCCTGCGGCGACGACGGGCAGAGCACGACCGACGCCGAGGAGAACGGCGCCACCGCCGGGGAGTCCGACGGCACGCTCACGCTGTACAGCGGCCGCAACGAGGAGCTCGTGGGCCCCGTCATCGACCTGTTCACCGAGGAGACCGGCATCGAGGTCGAGGTCCGCTACGGCGGGACCGCCGAGATGGCCGCCCAGCTCCTGGAGGAGGGGGACAGCTCGCCGGCCGACGCGTTCCTGGCCCAGGACGCAGGCGCCCTGGGCGCCGTGAGCGCCGAGGGGATGCTGGAGGGCATCCACCAGGAGACCCTCGACCTCGTGCCCGAGACCTACCGCTCCGCCGACAACACCTGGGTCGGTGTCACGGGCCGCTCGCGCGTGCTGATCTACAACACGTCCGCGGTGTCGGCCGAGGAGCTGCCGGAGTCCGTCTTCGAGCTCACCGAGCCGGACTGGGAGGGCCGCGTGGGCATCGCCCCGACCAACGCCTCGTTCCAGGCCTTCGTCACCGCCATGCGCATCCAGCACGGCGAGGACGTCGCCCGGCAGTGGCTCGAGGACCTGGCCGCCAACGACCCGCAGATCCGGGAAGGCAACGGCCTCATCGTCGCGGACGTCAACGACGGCGTGGTCGACACCGGCCTCGTGAACCACTACTACCTCTACGAGCTCGCGGAGGAGCAGGGTGTCACCGTGGACGAGATGGACGCGGCACACCACTTCTTCCCGGACGGGGACACCGGCGCGCTGGTCAACATCTCCGGTGTCGGGCTGGTCGGCGAGCAGCCCGACGGCGACGCCCAGGCGTTCGTCGACTACCTGCTCAGCACCGCGGGCCAGGAGTACTTCCGCGGCGAGACCCACGAGTACCCCCTCGTCGAGGGCGTGGACGCCGAGGAGGGGCTCCCCGCGCTGGACGACCTCGAGGTGCCCGACATCGACCTCAACGACCTCGAGGACCTGCAGACCACCGTCGAGATGATCAGCGAGGCAGGCCTGTCCTGACCCGTCGACCCCCTCTGGTGCTGACCGCCGGGGCCCTTGCGGCCACGGCGGTCGCACTCATCCCTCTGGTCTACCTGCTGCTGCGCACGGTGCAGGCCGGCCTGCCGGCGTGGTGGGACCGGGTCACGACCCCTCGGGTCGCCGAGCTGACGATGACCAGCATCCTGCTGGGCGTCGTCGTCTCGGTCGGCTGCCTGGTGGTCGGGGTGGGCAGCGCCTACCTCGTGACCCGCACGAACGTCCCGGGGCGTGGGCTCTTCGCCGTGGTCGCCGCCCTGCCCCTGGCCGTGCCCAGCTACGTCGCCGCCTTCACCTGGGTCTCGGTGGCCGACCTCTGGTCCTCCACCGCACGGTTCGAGGGCTTCTGGCCGGCTGCGCTCGTGCTCACCCTCTACACCTACCCCTACGTCTACCTGCCCGTGGCTGCGGCGCTCGTCGGTGCCGACCAGGCGCAGGAGGAGGTGGCGCGCTCGCTGGGGCGGGGCCCGTGGAGCACCCTGTTCACCGTGACCCTCCCGCAGGTGCGTCCTGCCGTCGCGGGCGGGTCCCTGCTGGCGGTGCTCTACGTGCTCGCCGACTTCGGGGCGGTGTCCATCCTGCGGGTCGACACCTTCACCCGGGCCATCTTCACCGCCTTCACGGCCGGGTTCGACCGGATCGGGGCGCTGACCCTGTCGACGTTGCTCCTCCTCCTCACCCTCGTGATCCTCACCCTGGAGTCGCGGACCCGGCGCTCGGGCGCCCGCTACTCCAGCCGCGGCACCTCGCGCCCGGTGCAGCCGGCGGACCTGGGGGTATGGCGGTGGGCCGGGCTGGCGGGTCTGCTGGCCGTGGCGGCAGCCGCCCTCGGGGTCCCCGCCCTGTCGATGGTTCGGTGGGTCGGTGCCGGGGTGTCGCGGCCCGACTCGGTCGCCGACGTCGCCGCTGCAGCCGCGGGCTCGCTGAGCGTCTCGCTGGCCGGCACGGTGGTGACCATGCTGCTGGCCGTGCCGGTGGGCCTGCTGGCGGCGCGCCACTCCAGCCGGCTGAGCGCAGCCCTGGAGCGTGCGGCCTACGTCGCACACAGCCTGCCCGGCATCGTCGTGGGCCTGTCGCTGGTCTTCTTCGGGGTCACCGTCGCCCTGCCCCTCTACCAGACCACCTGGCTGCTGGCGCTGGCCTACGCGACGCTCTTCCTGCCCCTGGGGGTGGCAGCCGTCATCGGGGCGGCGGGCCAGGCGCCGCCCAGCCTGGAGGAGGTCGGCCAGTCGCTCGGGCGCAACCGCTGGGAGGTGTTCCGCACCATCACGCTGCCGCTGACCATGCCGGGGGTGGGTGCCGGGGCCGCGCTGGTGTTCCTCGCCTGTATGAAGGAGCTGCCGGCGACGCTCCTGCTGCGACCCACCGGGCTGGACACGCTCGCGACCGAGCTGTGGCAGGCCACGGGTGTGCAGCGGTATGCGGAGGCGGCCCCGTACGCGTTCCTCCTGGTGGTGCTGGCTGCGCTCCCGACCTGGGTGCTGGCCAGGCGCACCGGCGTGGTCGGTGCGCCGCGGCTGGAGCGGCGGCCGGAGGTGCTGGACCTGGTCACCGAGGACCCGGGTGACAATAGAGTCCTGACCGGTGCCGGAACGGGAGGTGAGCAGTGACCGCGGTAGAGATCGTGCAGGTCGGCAAGTCGTACGGCGACGTCGTCGCGCTCGACTCGGTGGACCTCACCCTGGACACAGGTGAGTTCGTCGCCGTGCTGGGCCCCTCGGGCTGCGGCAAGACCACCCTGCTTCGGTGCATCGCCGGCTTCGAGCGCATCGACCACGGTCGCATCACCCTCGGCGGTCGCGTCGTCACCCTGCCCGGTGTGCACATGCCGCCGCATCGCCGCCATGTCACCGTCGTGCCCCAGGACGGGGCGCTCTTCCCCCACCTGTCGGTCGCCGACAACGTCGGCTACGGCCTCGGCCGCGGGCGGGGCAAGACTGCGCGGGTGGAGGAGTGCCTCGAGCTGGTCGGGCTCGGTGGGCTGGGGGCGCGCATGCCGCACGAGCTGTCCGGCGGTCAGCAGCAGCGGGTGGCCGTGGCCCGGGCCCTGGCCCCCCACCCACCTCTGGTGCTCCTGGACGAGCCGTTCAGCGCGCTCGACGCCTCCTTGCGCACCGGACTGCGCGAGGACGTGCGCCGCGCGCTGGCCGAGGACGGAGCCACCGCCCTGCTCGTCACCCACGACCAGGGTGAGGCGCTGTCCATGGCCCACCGGGTGGCGGTCATGAGGGACGGACGCATCCACCAGTTCGACACCCCCGCGGAGGTCTACCGCCACCCGGTGGACAGCTGGGTCGCCCAGTTCGTCGGCGAGGCCATGCTCCTGCCCCTGGAGGGGCCGGCCGGTCACGCGGAGCGGATGAGCCGCCTCGGTGTCGTCCGGCTGCGCCCTGACCTGGTCGACCTCGCCGGAGGTCCGACCGCGCTGGTGCGGCCGGAGCAGGTGCGCATCGTGCGCGCCGGCACCCTGGCCCCCGGCCACGCCGTGCCGGGCCGGGTCGCCCAGATCGCCTACCACGGCCACGACGCCCTCATCACGGTCGACGTGCCGGGGTCGCAGACCGCGATGGTGCGGGTCATCGACGACCCGGTCACGGCGGTCGAGCCGGGCGACGACGTGCGGCTGTGGGTCGAGGGGGACTGCACGGCGTACCCTGCCGAGGCGGTGGCTGCGGAGTCGGGGGCGACGCCCCTGCCCGTCGTCGGCTGAGGGCCTCGCACGGGCGGGGCCCGTCAGGAGTGGGCGTGCTCCCGGACGACCGCGGCGAACCGGTGGCCGAAGGGCGCCCAGGCGGCCTCCATCTCGCGCGCCCGCTCCGCCACGACGCGGGCGGCGGCGTGGATGTCGATGCCGACCTCTGCGAGCCGGGCCGCTGACGGCTTCTCCACCGTCCAGCCGCGGAAGATCGCCGGGGTCGCCTCCGGGTGGCACTGCACCCCCCACGCCAGCGGGCCGAACCGCGCCGCCTGCACCGACCCGTCGGGGGAGGTCGCCAGTGACTCCGCCCCCGGGGGCAGGTCGACGACGATGTCGTTGTTCCACTGCACGACCGGGCTGTCCGGGGCGACCGAGGACAGGAGCGGGTCGTCGGCGCCCTGCCCGGTGTGCCGGAACGGCGTGACCCCCTGGGAGTGGCCGGCCGGGTTGCGGGTCACCGTGCCACCCAGCCCCGCGGCTGCGAGCTGATGGCCCAGGCAGACGCCGAGGAACGGGCGGCCGGCCTCGACGGTGCTCGCGACCAGGCGGCGGACCCGCGGCAGCCACGGGGCGACGTCGTCGTCGAGCGCGCCCATCTCGCCGCCGAGCACCACCAGGCCGTCCTGCTGGCCGAGCGACTCCGGGAGAGGGTCGCCGCGGTGCGCCCGGACGACCTCCAGGGCCACGTCGGCCTCGGCGAGCCACGCACCGAGCAGCCCCGGCGGGCAGGTGTCCTCGTGCTGGACGACGAGCAGACGCGGGGTCACTCGGCTTCGATCTCCGACTGTGGGCCGAACAGGCTGGAGCCGTCGGCGCTGCCGGTCGGCGTCCGCTCGGTGGCGACCGCGCTCACCTCGTGCCGCTGGATCTCACCGGAGGCGATCTGCTCTGCCCAGTGGCACGCGACCCGGTGCCCTGCCGTCACCTCGGGGAGGTCGAGGGTGCGCAGCTGCGGCCGCTCGGTGTCGCACAGCGTCTCCTGGCGCCAGGGGCACCGGGTGTGGAAACGACATCCGCTCGGAGGGTTCGCCGGGCTGGGCAGGTCGCCCGGCAGCAGGATCTGCTCCCTCGAGTCCTCGACGACGGGGTCGGGGACCGGGACGGCGGACATGAGCGCACGGGTGTAGGGGTGCAGCGGCTCGGCGTAGAGCTCGTCGGCGTGGCTCTCCTCGACCAGGGACCCGAGGTACATCACCCCGATGCGGTCGCTCATGTGCCGGACCACGGCCAGGTCGTGCGCGATGACCAGGTAGGTGAGGCCGAACTGCTCCTGCAGGTCCTCCAGCAGGTTGATGACCTGGGCCTGTACCGACACGTCCAGGGCACTGACCGGCTCGTCCGCCACGATGAGCTGCGGGTCGACGGCCAGGGCACGCGCGATCCCGATGCGCTGACGCTGCCCGCCGGAGAACTCGTGGGGGTACTTGTTCAGAGCGTTGCGCGGCAGCCCCACCGCCTTGAGCAGGTCGACGAGCCGCTGCCGGGCATCCTGGGTCTTGGTGAGCCCGTGCGCCCGCATGCCCTCCAGCAGCAGCTGCTCCACCGTCTGCCGTGGGTCCAGGCTGCCCATCGGGTCCTGGAAGACCATCTGCATGTGGCGCCGCTGCAGCCGCAGCTCCTCGCCCTTGAGCGAGGACAGGTCGACTCCGTCGAAGTGCACCTCACCGTCCGTGAGCTCCTCCAGCTGGAGCAGGGCGCGACCGAACGTGGACTTGCCGCAGCCGGACTCACCGACGAGACCGTAGGTCTCGCCGCGCCTGATCTGCAGGTCCATGCCGTCGACCGCGTAGACGTAGCCGACGGTGCGGTCGAAGATGATCCCGCGCTTGATGGGGAAGTGGACCTTCAGCCCGCGGACGTCGACCAGGACGTCGCCGTCCTGCGCGTCCGTGCGGGCGGTCTCGGGGGCGACCGTGCTCATGACGTCTCCTCGGGGTGCCGGCCGGTGACCGGCAGCGGGTTGTGGCAGCGCAGCAGACGCTCGTCGGGCACGGCGTCGTCCGCCAGCAGCTCGGGAGTCTCCTGACGGCAGATCTCCGTCGCCGACGAGCACCGAGGGGCGAAGGCACACCCCTGCTCCCACGGGATGTTGTCCGCCACGGACCCCTGGATCGGGTTCAGCCGCCCGCCCCGGGGGAGGTCGAGCCGCGGGATGGAGTCGAGCAGGCCGCCGGTGTAGGGATGCCGGGGGATCGCGAAGAGGTCGTGCCGCAGCGTCCGCTCGACGATGCGGCCGGCATACAGGACGTTGACCTCGTCGCACAGGCCGGCGACCACGCCCAGGTCGTGGGTGATCATGACCAGCGCCGTCCCGGACTCGGTGACGAGCTCCTTGAGCAGAGCGAGGATCTGTGCCTGGATCGTGACGTCCAGGGCGGTCGTCGGCTCGTCCGCGATGAGGAGCCGCGGCTCGCAGGCCAGCGCCATCGCGATGAGGGCGCGCTGGCGCATGCCTCCCGACAGCTGGTGGGGATACTCGCTCAGGCGGCGGGTCGGGTCGGGGATGCCGACCTTCTCCAGCAGCTCGGCCGACCTGCGGTGGGCGACGTCGTGCTTCATGCCCTTGTGCCGTTGCAGCACCTCGGCGACCTGCACCCCCAGCGGCACCACCGGGTTCAGGGAGCTGAGCGGGTCCTGGAAGATCATCGCCAGGTCGGCTCCGCGGTGGTCCCTCATCTCGGCGGTGCTGATGGTCATCAGGTCCTTGCCCTCGAAGAGGACCCGCCCGGTGACCGTGTTGCCGCGCTCGGGCAGCAGCCGCATGATCGCCAGCGAGGTCACCGACTTGCCGCAGCCGGACTCCCCGACCAGGCCCACGGTCTGTCCGGGCGCGACGTCGAAGCTGATGCCGTCGACCGCAGCGAACTCGGTGGCTCCTCGTCCGAACGTGACCCGCAGGTCCTCGACCCGCAGCAGCGGCTCCGCGGAGCCGGATGGATGCCTGCCGTCCAGGCGGTCTCCGGTCGTGGTCGTCATCGTGCGCACCTCACCGTCGGGACTTGGGGTCGAGAGCCTCGCGCAGCGACTCGCCCATCAGCGTGAAGCCGAGGGCGACGACGATGATGCACAGGGCCGGGTACACCGCGATGTGCGGGTAGGTGTTGAAGAAGGTCTGCGCCTTGCCGAGCATCTGGCCCCACTCGGGGACGGTGTCGTCCGGGTTGCCCAGCCCGAGGAAGGACAGCGCCGCTGCGTCGATGATGGCGATGGCCAGGACGAGCGTCCCCTGGACGATGACCGGCCCGACGGAGTTGGGCAGCATGTGGCGGAAGACGATCGGCGTCGGCTTGACCCCCAGAGCCCGGGCCGCCAGCACGTGGTCGCTGTGCCGCTGGGAGAGCATGGAGCCACGCAGCAGCCGGGCGAAGATCGGGATCTGGATGATCGCGATGGCCAGGATGACGGTCCACTGGCTCGGCCGGGCGAAGAGGGCCGCGATCGAGAAGGCCATGAGCAGGGAGGGGATGGACAGCATGACGTCGACGATGCGCATGACCGCGCTGTCGACCCAGCCGCCGATGCCCCCCGCGAGGGTGCCGAGCACCATCCCACCCGTCAGTCCGCCCAGGGTGGCGAGCACACCCACGATGAGCGTCTGCCGCGAGCCCACCAGCAGCCGGGAGAAGAGGTCACGCCCGGCGTTGTCACCGCCGAGCAGGTGGCCGGGCTGCGCGGGCGGGATGGGCGTCGAGGGTGTGATCTGCGCGCGCAGCTCCGGGATGGCCCGGGTCGGGTCGTGCGGCGCGATGAACGGCGCGATGATCGCGACGACGACGAAGACGGCGATGATGCCGGCGCCCACCAGGAAGACCGGGTCGCGTCGCAGCCTCCGCCAGGCGCTCTGCCACAGGCTGACGCCGTCCTCGTCGGCGATGCTGCCGGACTCGGCCAGACGGTCGATCCGGTCCTTGCGCCACTGGCCGTAGGACCGGGGGCGGTGGCCCTCCGCGGAGTCCGGCTCCTGCGTGGGCTGTGCCTCGGGCTCGGTGTGCTTGTCGGTCATCGACCCGTTCCTCACTTGGTCCGCACGCGTGGGTCGATCACGGCATACGCGATGTCCACGAGCAGGTTGACGACGATGTAGATCAGGGCGGCCATCATGATGAGCACCTGCAGCACGGGGTAGTCGCGCAGCTCGAACCCGATGGCCAGGGCCTGGCCGATGCCCTGGAAGGCGAAGACCTTCTCGGTCAGCACCGCACCGGCGAGGAGGGCGCCGATCTGCAGACCGATGATGGTGATCACCGGGATGAGCGCGTTGCGCATGACGTGCCGGCCGCGGATCGTGCCCGCGGTGAGCCCCTTGGCGCGGGCGGTGCGCACGTAGTCCTCGTCCATCACGTCGATGACCGCGGCCCGCGTGATGCGGAAGACGACGGCGAACGGGATGGAGCTCAGGGCCAGTGCCGGCAGGATGAGGTGCCGGAAGGCGTCCCAGGCGGCGTCCCACTCACGCGTGATGATGCCGTCGAGGACGTAGAAGTTGGTGATGTGGGTGGCGCCGATGCCCACGGTCTGCCGCCCGGAGGGCGGCAGCCAGCCCAGCTGGACGGCGAAGACGTACTTGAGCACGTAGGCGAGGAAGAACACCGGCACGGCCACGCCGATGAGGGAGAAGACGACGCTGCCGGTGTCCAGCGGGCCGCCCCGGCGCCGGGCCGCGATGTAGCCCAGCGGGATGGCCAGGCTCAGCGCGATGACCATCGCGACCACGCTGAGCTCGATCGTGGCAGGAAGGCGCTGGAGGAAGACCTCCATCGCCGGCTGCCCGCGGAACACGCCGTTGGAGATGCCGAAGTCGCCCTGCACCGCACGCTCGACGAAGCGGAAGTACTGCACCGGCAGCGGCTGGTCCAGGCCCAGCTGCGCGCGGAGTGCGGCCGCCGACTCGGGGGTGCCACGCTCGCCCAGCAGGGCGGCGACCGGGCCCCCGGGCAGCGACCGCAGCCAGGCGAAGAGCAGCACGCTCAGGATGAACAGCGCCAGGACGGCCTGCAGCAGCCGGCGCACGATGAACCTCAGCACGGGTCCTCCGCAGGGTCAGGGACGGATGGGCCGGTCACGCACGGCGGGCCGGGCACAGGATGCCCAGCCCGCCGTGGTGTCCGTGACCGCGTCAGGAGCGACGCGGGGTGGGGCGCGAACGCCTCGCGACCACGGTCACTCGCTCAGCGTGATGGTGGAGAAGTCCTCCGCCGTCAACGGGCTCGGGGTCAGACCCTGCACGTTCTCCGCCACCACGATGGCCGGCGGGCTGTGCGAGATCGGCAGCCCCGGGAGCCACTCCTCACTCATGATGTTCTCGTTCAGCTCACGGTACATCTCCTCGCGGGCCGCCTCGTCGGGCTCGCCGTCGGCCTCGCGCAGGGCGTCCTGCAGCTCACCGTGCCAGTCGTACGCCGAGGTGCCGAACTGGTTGTCGTCACCGCAGAAGAAGGCGCACAGGAAGTTGTCCGCCGAGTTCAGGTCACCGGTCCAGCCGAGGAAGAACGCAGGGGACTGCGAGCTCTGCGTGCCGTCGATGTACCCACCGGCCCAGGGACGCGACACCGGGTTGATGGTGACGCCGATGGCCTCCCAGTCGGCCCGCACGGCGTCGTAGATGCGCTGCGGGTCCGGCATGTAGGGGCGGGTGACCTCGGTCGGGTACCACAGGTCGATCTCCAGGTCCTCGGCGCCCGCCTCGGCCAGCAGCGCCTCCGCCTCCTCCGGGTCGTAGGCGTAGGGCTGGATGTCGGTGTTGTAGCCCGAGACCGTGTCCGGGAAGAACTGCGTGGCCACGGTGGCGCCGTCCGGCAGCTGGTTCTGCACCAGCGTCTCGCGGTTGATGGCGTGGTAGAGCGCCCGGCGGATCAGCGGATCCTCCAGCTGCGGGTCGGCGACCGGGTTCAGCGCCAGGTAGAGGATGTTGAACGGGTCGCGGATGAGCACCTGGTTGCCGTTGTCCTCCAGCGACTGCCAGTCGACGGGGTTGGGCAGGTCGTAGCCCTGGATCGTCCCGGCCTCGAGCTCCTGGCGACGGGCGTTCTCGTCGGGGATGATCGAGAAGATGAGGTCCTGGACCCCCGCGGGCTCGCCCCAGAAGTCGTCGTTGCGCGTGAGCGACACGGTGCCGCCGGCGTTGTCGTAGGCCTCGAACACGAACGGGCCTGTGCCGGTCGGGTGCTCCTGGGCGTACTCCGGGTAGACGAACGCCTCGCCCTCGGCCTGCACGTCGTTGGCGTTGTACTCCTCCATCGCCGTCGGCGACTGCATGGCGTAGCTCGACTGGCTCAGGACCATCGGGAACTTGCCGGTCACCCGGGTGACGGTGACCTCGGCGGTGAGGTCGTCGGTGGCCTCGCACGACTCGTAGAGCGAGTCGTCGCCGAAGCCGAAGTCGTTGCCGTAGTAGTAGGCGACCGCCTGGCTCTGCCCGACCTCGTTCTGGTCGGCCCAGCGCTCGAAGTTGGCACACACGGCCTCGGCGTTGAACTCCGTGCCGTCGTGGAAGGTCACACCCTCCTGGAGCTCGAAGGTCCAGGTCAGCCCGTCCTCACTGCCCTCCCAGGAGGTCGCCAGCTCGGGAACGCCCTCGGTGCCGCCCTCCTCGATGCCGATGAGGTTCTGGAAGATCTGGCGGGTGACCCGGAAGGTCTCGCCGTCACTGGCGTAGAAGGGGTCGAAGGTGGTGGGAGCCCCCGCGGCGCCGAACACGAACTGGGCGTCGCTGCTGCCCGCATCCTCGCCGGTCGAGCCGCCGTCATCGGTGGCGCTACCGGCGTCGCCGCCACCGGCGTCGCCGTCGTCGCGCTCGGACTCCGCGCAGGACGTGAGTGCCAGAGCCAGGGCTGCTGTCCCCGCCACAGCTGCAACCTTGCGGTTGATCATTGTGCCTCCTCGTGGATAGCCCCCACGCAGCGTCTCGCTCGCCGGGGGTCGACCGATCACGCGGCCGACGACCGCAATCTACCCACGCCCCGAGCCGGTTGCTTCCCGGCGCGACGAAACGTGACCCAACCTTGACCTTGGGCCGTTCCCGAGGACGGGTGGGCCTGTGTGCTACCCATTCCCTATGTCCCGGGGCCAGGCACCGAAGATCCTCGTCGTCGCGGCGGCGCTCGTCGACGACCTGGCCGCACCGCGTCGACTGCTCGCGGCCCGGCGCACCGCCCCCGCCCACCTGTCGGGACGGTGGGAGCTCCCCGGCGGCAAGGTGGAGGCGGGCGAGGAGCCGGAGGAGGCCCTGCACCGCGAGCTCGCCGAGGAGCTGGGCGTGCGAGTGCGCCTGGGCGCCGGCGTCCCCGGGCCCGACGACGGTGCCTGGCCGCTCGCGCCGGGGCTGCACATGCTGCTGTGGTGGGCCCAGGTCGTCGACGGCACGCCCACCCCCCTGGAGGACCACGACGCGCTGCGCAGCCTCGGTGCCGAGGAGCTCGACGAGGTCGCCTGGCTGCCGAGCAACGGCGCCGTCGTCGAGGTGCTCCGGGCGACGATGCGGACGTCATGACCTCGGGCTGAGAGACTGGGGCCCATGCCTTCAACTGCCTCCGGCGCGCAGGACCTGCGCACCCGCTCCGACCTGCGCAACGTCGCGATCATCGCCCACGTCGACCACGGCAAGACGACCCTGGTCGACGGCATGCTCTCCCAGTCCGGAGCGTTCGACGACCGCCGCGGCGAGGACGTCGAGCGTGTCATGGACGCCGGCGACCTGGAGCGGGAGAAGGGCATCACCATCCTGGCCAAGAACACCGCCATCCGCTACACCGGTCCCGCTGCCGCCCAGCACGGCTCGCCCGACGGCGTGACCATCAACATCATCGACACCCCGGGCCACGCCGACTTCGGCGGCGAGGTGGAGCGCGGGCTGTCGATGGTCGACGGGGTCGTGCTGCTGGTCGACGCCTCGGAGGGGCCGCTGCCGCAGACCCGCTTCGTGCTCCGCAAGGCGCTCGCCTCGCACATGCCCGTCATCCTCTGCATCAACAAGGTCGACCGGCCGGACAGCCGCATCGACGCCGTGGTCGACGAGGTCTACGCGCTCTTCATGGACCTGATCGAGGACACCACCGACGCCGAGCACGCCCTGGAGTTCCCCATCGTCTACGCCTCGGCCAAGGCGGGCCGGGCCGCGATGGCGTCGCCTGGCCGGGGGCAGATGCCGGACAGCCCCGACCTCGAGCCGCTCTTCGACACCATCCTGGAGACGATCCCCGCCCCGACGTATGTCGAGGGCGCGCCGTTGCAGGCCCACGTCACCAACCTCGACTCCTCGCCCTTCCTCGGCCGGCTCGCGCTCTGCCGCGTGCACAACGGCACCATCCGCAAGGGCCAGCAGGCCTCGTGGTGCCGCCGGGACGGCTCCGTCGAGCGGGTCAAGATCACCGAGCTCCTGATGACCGACGCCCTCGAGCGCTTCCCCGCCGAGTCGGCCGGGCCCGGCGACATCATCGCCATCGCGGGCATCCCCGAGATCACCATCGGTGAGACGCTGGCCGACCCGGAGTCCCCGGTGCCGCTGCCGCTGATCACCGTGGACGAGCCGGCGATCTCCATGACGATCGGCATCAACACCTCCCCGCTGGCCGGGCGGGTCAAGGGCGCCAAGGTCACGGCCCGCCTGGTCAAGGACCGCCTGGACAAGGAGCTCGTCGGCAACGTCTCGCTGCGGGTGCTGCCCACCGACCGCCCGGACGCGTGGGAGGTCCAGGGCCGGGGTGAGCTCGCGCTCGCGATCCTCGTGGAGCAGATGCGCCGGGAAGGCTACGAGCTCACCGTCGGCAAGCCCCAGGTCGTCACCCGCACGGTCGACGGCAAGGTCCACGAGCCCGTCGAGCGGCTGACCATCGACACCCCTGAGGAGCACCTCGGCACGATCACGCAGCTGCTCGCGGCCCGCAAGGGGCGCATGGAGCAGATGACCAACCACGGCACCGGGTGGATCCGGATGGAGTTCGTGGTGCCCTCCCGCGGCCTGATCGGCTTCCGCACCGAGTTCCTCACCGAGACCCGGGGCACGGGCATCGCCCACCACGTGTTCGACGGCTACGCCCCGTGGTACGGCGAGATCCGCACCCGTCAGTCCGGCTCCCTGGTGGCCGACCGCGCGGGGGTGGCCACGAGCTACGCCATGTTCAACCTGCAGGAGCGTGGCACGCTCTTCCTCTCGCCGACCACCGAGGTCTACGAGGGCATGATCGTCGGCGAGAACTCCCGGGCCGACGACATGGACGTCAACATCACCAAGGAGAAGAAGCTCAGCAACGTGCGTTCGGCCGGTGCCGAGGTGCTCGAGCGGCTGGTGCCACCACGCATGCTGAGCCTCGAGCAGTCGCTGGAGTTCTGCCGCGAGGACGAGTGCGTCGAGGTGACCCCCGAGGCCGTGCGCATCCGCAAGGTCATCCTCAACGCGACCGAGCGGGGACGAGCCACCGCCCGGGCCAAGCGGTCGTGAGCGCCGTGCCGGCACCGGGCCGGCCGGGGATCCGGCTGCTCGCGGTCCACGCGCACCCCGACGACGAGACCCTGGCGACCGGGGTGGCGCTGGCGCACCACTGCCTGCTCGGTGACGAGGTGCACGTCGTCACGTGCACCCTGGGGGAGGAGGGTGAGGTGATCCCCGCCGAGCTCGCTCATCTCGAGGGCAGCGACGACCTGGGCCCCCACCGCGCCGGCGAGCTCGCGGGGGCGATGGCGACGCTGGGCGTGCGACACCACTTCCTCGGCGGTGACCTGCCACGCTGGCGGGACAGCGGGATGGCCGGCTCCCCGGCATACGAGCACCCCCGTGCGTTCGCCCGGGCGGACGTCGCCGAGGCCGCTGCCGTCCTCGCCGGGCAGGTGCGGGCCGTTGCACCCGACGTGGTCCTCACCTACGACCCCGAGGGAGGCTACGGCCACCCGGACCACATCCAGACCCACCGGGTCACGGTCGCCGCCGTGGCCTCGCTCCCGCCCGACGAGCGCCCGGTCCTTCTCACGGTCCTGACCCCCGTGAGCTGGGCCCAGGAGGACCGCCGCTGGCTGGCCGAGCACGTGCGGGGCGACAGCGGGGTCAGCGTGCCGGCTCCGGACGCCCCCTTCCCGCCCTCCGTCGTCCCCGACGAGCGGGTGACCCATCACCTGGTGGCACCGGAGGCCGTCGGGCTGCGCGACCGCGCGCTGCGGCACCACCGCACCCAGGTCACCGTGCACGACGGCTGGTTCACGCTCAGCAACGACATCGCCGCACGGCTGCCGGTGCGGGAGGGCTACACCCCGTGGCGCTTCGATGGGTGAGCGCCGCGAGCCCGCGGTCAGCGAGGGCGACTACCGCCGGGCCATGGGTCGCCTCGCCACGGGTGTGGTGGCGGCGACGACGCTGTCGGGCCGGCACGACGTCGCCATGACGGTGAACTCGGTGACGAGCGTGTCGCTGGACCCGCTCCTGCTGCTCATCAGCGCCCAGCAGGAGGGGCGGTGGCACGAGGCGGTCATGGAGGCCGGCGTCTGGGGCGTCAGCGTGCTGCCCGCCACGGCTCGCGGGACCGCCGAGTGGCTCTCCATGCCCGGCCGGCCGCTGCACGGGCAGCTGGACCGGGTAGCGCACCACCGCGGTGCGACCGGTGTGGCCCTCCTGGACGGTGCGCTGGCGACCGTGGAGTGCAGGACCCGGCAGGTGCACGCCGCCGGTGACCACAGCCTCATCGTCGGAGACGTGGTGTCGGTGAGTGCCGGGCCCGATGCCGCGCCCGCGCTCGTACACTTCCGAGGGACCTACACGGCGCTCGGCTGAGCAGCCCGCCGCACCGACCGACGAGGGACGACACGTGGACCAGGACCGGACCGACCCGGAGCCCCTCGCCGATACCCCGCGCCCCGAGCCGGTCGCGGACGAGCCCCGGCGCAACGAGTGGTGGGGGATCGCCGTCCGCTCGCTGGTGGCCCTCCTCGTGCTCGCCGGGGCCTACGTGGCGCTGGCCTACTACCTCGGGGACCGGATCCCCAACGGCACGACGGTCGAGGGCGTCGACATCGGCACCCTCGACGAGGAGTCTGCCGTGGAGGTGCTCGGGGACAAGCTCGACCCCCTCGTCGAGCAGCCCGTCGAGGTCGTGGTGGACGGCAGCAGCGTCGAGGTCGAGCCCGGCCAGCTCGGGCTGGCCCCCGACTACGAGGGCACGGTCGACGGCGTGACCGGGCTCACCTTCGACCCGCGCAACCTGTGGGCCTCGCTCACCGGGCAGGGGCGGGCTCTCGAGCTGCGCACCACCGTCGACGAGGACGCGCTCCACGGCGCCTTGGCCTCCGTCGCGCAGGAGCTCGACGCCGAGCCGGTCCAGGCCCAGGTCGCGCTGAGCCGCGGTGAGGTGCGGGTGGTGCTGCCGGAGCCGGGTGTGGCCGTCGAGGTCGAGGAGACCGCCGAACGGGTGGCCGACCAGTGGCCGCAGGAGCCTGTCGTGGAGGCCGCGGTGAGCGCCGTCCCGGCCGCTCTCACGGCGGAGGAGGTCGAGACCTTCGTCGCCGACGTCGTCGAGCCGGCGGTCGCCTCGCCCGTGGAGGTCGTGGTCGACGAGAGCACCGCCACGGTCACCCCCAACCAGCTCTCCCGTCTGCTCACGGTCGAGCAGCCGGGCGAGGGTGCCGACGACGAGGGCCTGGTGCTGCTGCTCGACGAGGAGGGCCTGCTCGAGCTCGTGCACGGCGGTCTGGGCGACGTCGCCCAGGCACCGCGGGACGCCGCCGTCCGCCTGGGACAGTCCGGTCGCCCGGAGGTCCTGCCTGCGCGCGTGGGGGCCGAGATCGACGACGCGGCCGTCCTGCTCGGCGTGCGCGAGGTGCTGCAGGTGGACGACGCGCTGCCGCAGGGCACGGAGTCCGACGGCGAGGGTGAGGAGGCGGAGGCCACCTCGTCACCGGAGCGGCCCGAGCCCGCCGCCGAGCCCACGGTCGAGGACCGCACCGTGACGGTCCAGACCATCGAGGTGGAGCCCGAGATCACCGACGAGGACGCCGACGCGTGGCAGGTGGACGCCGTGATGTCGGAGTTCCGCAGCCAGTTCCCGACGGGCGAGGCCAACGAGGACCGGACCGAGAACATCCGGGTGGGCCTGCGCTACGTCAACGGGTCGGTGGTCATGCCCGGCGAGCAGTTCAGCCTGGCCGACACCCTGGCTCCCATCACCGCCGACCGCGGGTATGTCGAGGCGGGGGTGATCGTCGACGGGCGGCTGGTCGACGGGATCGGCGGTGGCCTGTCCCAGGTGTCCACGACCCTGCTCAACACGGCGTGGTTCGCCGGGGTGGAGCTGAACGAGTGGACGCCGCACTCCTTCTACATCTCCCGCTACCCCGAGGGCCGGGAGGCGACCATCGCGGTCGGGCTCATCGACAACGTCTGGACCAACGACACCGACAGCCCGGTCGTGGTCCAGACCCGCATCGAGGGTGACGAGATCGTCATGCGGTTCTGGGGGGACCGGCAGTACACCGTGGACACCACCACCGGCCCCCGTCGCGACATCCAGGAGCCGGACTCCTTCACCGACGACAGCCCTGACTGCCTGACGCAGACCGCGGTCGAGGGGTTCACGGTCACGGTCACCCGCACCCTGTCCCGTTCGGGAGACGTCGTGCGGGAGGAGAGCTGGACGACGACGTACCAGCCCTCGCCCGGAGTCACCTGCACGGGGTAGCGGCGCCGAGCACGGGCCGAACTTCGGGACGGGCCGCAGGGCAGGCATACTGTCGGCATGACATACGTGATCGCCCAGCCGTGTGTGGACCTCAAGGACAAGGCCTGCATCGAGGAGTGCCCCGTCGACTGCATCTACGAGGGTGAGCGGTCGCTGTACATCCACCCCGACGAGTGCGTCGACTGCGGTGCCTGCGAGCCCGTCTGCCCGGTCGAGGCGATCTACTACGAGGACGACGTGCCGGAGCAGTGGGCTGAGTACTACAAGGCCAACGTCGAGTTCTTCGACGACCTCGGCAGCCCCGGTGGCGCGGCCAAGCTGGGGCTCATCCCCAAGGACCACCCGATCATCGCCGACCTGCCCCCGCAGTCACACGACGAGTGACCCGAGGGGGCCGCAGCCCCGCACGGTGACTCACCGCTGTCCACACACGCAACGTCCGCAGACACGCCCGACGACGGGCGCGACCAGGAGGAACGCATGACCGACAACGCCACGCTCCGTCACGGTGACCACGAGCTCGAGCTCCCGATCGTGCCTGCGGTGGAGGGCAACAGCGGGCTGGACATCTCAGCGCTGTTGAAGACCACGGGAGACGTGACGCTGGACGTCGGCTTCGTCAACACCGCGTCCTGCAGCTCGGAGATCACCTACATCGACGGTGCCGAGGGGATCCTGCGCTACCGGGGCTACCCGATCGAGCAGCTGGCGAAGCAGTCCACCTTCCTGGAGACCAGCTACCTGCTCATCTACGGGGAGCTGCCGACCGCCGACGAGCTGGCCGCGTTCGACGACAAGCTGCGCCGGCACACCCTGCTGGTGGAGGACATGAAGGGCTTCTTCGACGGGTTCCCCCGCGACGCCCACCCCATGCCGGTGCTGTCCTCCGCGGTCTCCGCGCTGGGCACGTTCTACCAGGACAGCCTGGACCCCTTCGACGCCGAGCAGGTCGAGATCTCCACGATCCGGCTCATGGCCAAGCTGCCCACCATCGCGGCCTACGCCTTCCGCAAGAGCCTGGGGCAGCCGTTCCTCTACCCCAACAACGACTACAACCTGGTCGAGAACTTCCTGTGGATGACCTTCGGGCAGCCCACCGAGAAGTACGAGATGGACCCCGACCTGGCCAAGGCGCTGGACCTGCTCTTCATCCTGCACGCCGACCACGAGCAGAACTGCTCGACCTCCACGGTGCGCCTGGTCGGCTCCTCCGAGGCCAACCTCTTCGCCTCGGTGTCCGCCGGCATCCACGCGCTGTCCGGGCCGCTGCACGGCGGTGCCAACTCCGCGGTGCTCGCCATGCTGGAGGACATCAAGGCCCAGGGTGGCGACGTCAAGGAGTTCGTCCGCAAGGTCAAGGACAAGGAGGAGGGCGTCCGTCTGATGGGCTTCGGCCACCGGGTGTACAAGAACTACGACCCCCGGGCCGCCATCATCCGCGAGACGGCACACGAGATCCTCAGCAAGATCGGCACCAACGAGCTGCTCGACCTGGCCATGGAGCTGGAGCAGACGGCGCTGGAGGACGACTACTTCGTCGACCGCAAGCTCTACCCGAACGTCGACTTCTACACGGGCCTCATCTACGAGTCGATGGGCTTCCCGAGCAACATGTTCACCGTGCTCTTCGCCATCGGCCGGCTGCCCGGCTGGATCGCCCAGTGGCGCGAGATGATCAACGACCCGCAGACCAAGATCGGCCGCCCCCGCCAGCTGTACACCGGCTCCCCGGAGCGCGCCTACTCTCCGGTCGAGAGCCGCTGACCGCACACCCTCGGCGGGTGCGCCCTCAGCCGCTCGAGAGCCGCACGACGACGGTCGTCGAGCCGTCGACGGTGAGGCCCGACCCGCCCCACCGGTGCGGATCGGTGCCGCGCGTCCACCGCTGACCCGCGACGTCGACCCGCACGACGGACTCGGCCTCGGCGTGGGCCACCGCCCAGGAGGCCGTGGCCCACGCCGAGGCCGACGTCGGTGCCTGGAAGGTGAGGGTGGGACCGTCGACCTCGGGAGCCGCGCCCACCTGCTCACGGGCCTTCCGGGCCGTTCCCGCAGGGTCTGCAGGCCCCGCCGGGGCCTCGAGGCGGCACGTGAGGGCGGCAGGGGTCTGCCCGGTCAGCACCGTGGCCATCACCCGCGCCTCGCCCTCGTGGTCGGCGTAGGCGTCCGGGAAGGCGCTGCGCTGCACCGACTGGGCGACCTCGGTGACGACGCCGTCCTGCCACCCCTCGACCTCCACGAGCGCGTCGTAGAAGCGGCCTGCGGCATACACCGGGTCGGTGACCTGCTCCGGGGTGCCCCAGCCCTGGCTGGGGCGCTGCTGGAACAGCCCCAGCGAGTCGGCGTCGCCGTAGGAGATGTTGCGCAGCTTCGACTCCTGGACGGCGGTCGCCAGGGCGATCGTGGCGGCGCGCGGGGCCAGGTCGCGCTGCACGGCGACCATGCTGATGGTGGCGGCGTTCGCGGCCTGCTCCGGCGTGACCTCGTGGGTGCTCTCGGTGGCCTCGAAGCGGCACACCGGGTCGCGCAGCGCGTCGACCGCCCACCCGGCCCCGAGCACACCCGCGGTGCCGACCACGGCCACGACGGTGAGCGCGGTCAGGAGTCGAGCGGTCGGTGGCACAGGGGGCACTGTAGCCGCGGGCGCTACGCTCAGCCCTCATGGACGCCGACCTTCCCGAGCTCGACCTCGACACCGACGTCGTCACCCTGACCCGGGCGCTCTGCGACATCCCCTCGGTCAGCCACCAGGAGCAGGAGCTCGCCGACCGTGTCGAGCGGGCGCTGCGAGGACGCGACCATCTGCAGGTGGAGCGTGTCGGCAACACGGTCGTGGCCAGGACCGACCTGGGGCACGACCAGCGCGTCGTCCTGGCCGGCCACATCGACACGGTCCCGCTCACCGACCCGCCCAACCTGCCGGTGCGCGTCGAGGGAGACGACCTGGTGGGCCGGGGGACCACCGACATGAAGGCCGGCTGTGCCGTGCTGCTGCGGCTGGCCGCAGGCCTCCTGCGCCCCACCCGCGACGTCACCTACGTGCTCTACGACTGCGAGGAGGTCGCCGACGAGTTCAACGGCCTCCGGCGCGTCACGGCACAGCGTCCGGAGCTGCTGGGCGGCGACTTCGCCGTGCTCCTCGAGCCCACGGACGAGGGGGTCGAAGGCGGCTGCAACGGCAACGCCACCGTGACCGTCACGACCCGTGGGGTGGCCAGCCACTCCGCCCGGCCGTGGAAGGGGCACAACGCCATCCACGACCTCGGCGAGGTGCTTCAGCGCATCGCGGTGGCGCAGCCCGCCCCGGTCGAGGTGGACGGGCTGACCTACCGGCAGTCCCTCAACGCCGTGGCCGTGGAGGGCGGGGTCGCCGACAACGTGGTCCCCGACGTCGCGCGTCTGCGGGTCAACTACCGCTTCGCCCCGGACCGGAGCGCCGACGAGGCCGTGCGACACCTGCGTGAGGAGGTCTTCGCCGGTCTGGAGCTCGACGTCGTCGACACCGCAGACGGCGCCCGGCCCGGCCTGGACCGCCCGGCTGCCGCCGACTTCGTGAGCGCGGTCGGGCTCCCGGTGCGGGCCAAGCTGGGCTGGACCGACGTGGCGCGCTTCAGCGCGCTCGGCGTGCCCGCGGTCAACTTCGGCCCCGGGCTCACCGGCTACGCGCACACCGACGACGAGCGGTGCCCGGTCCGCCACATCCCGGCCTGCGAGGAGGCGCTGCGACGCTGGCTGTCCTGACCGGTAGCGTCAGGCGGGTGAGCGACGAGAAGGACTACCACCGAGGCCCGGTCACCCTGCGTGGACTGAAGGTCCCCAAGCGGACCACCGACCAGAACCTGCTGGACAGCCGTGGGCCGGCCGACTGGGTGCACACCGACCCGTGGCGCGTGCTGCGCATCCAGGCGGAGTTCGTCGAGGGCTTCGGCGCTCTTGCCGAGGTCGGCCCGGCCGTGAGCGTCTTCGGCTCCGCACGCACCGGCCCCGGTCACCCCTCCTACGAGCTGGCCGAACAGGTGGGCACGGCTCTCGTGGAGGCCGGCTTCGCCGTCATCACGGGGGGCGGCCCAGGCACCATGGAGGCCGCCAACAAGGGTGCCGCGACGGCCGGTGGCACGTCGGTGGGCCTCGGCATCGAGCTCCCCTTCGAGACGGGCCTGAACGACCACGTCAACCTGGGCATCAACTTCCGCTACTTCTTCGCCCGCAAGACGATGTTCGTCAAGTACGCCGAGGGGTTCATCGTGCTCCCTGGTGGGTTCGGCACCCTGGACGAGCTCTTCGAGGCGGTCACCCTCGTGCAGACCGGCAAGGTCACGCACTTCCCGATCGTGCTCGTCGGCACGGAGTTCTGGGGCCCCCTCGTCGACTGGGTGCGCCAGTCGCTCGTCGGGCACGGCACCATCTCCGAGGCCGAGGTGGCCCTGCTGCACCTGACCGACGACCCCCACGAGGCGGTCGACATCATCGTCACAGCCCGCCGTGGCACCATCGCCCCGTGATCATCGTCTTCGTCGCCCTCGGGGTGCTCCTGGTGGGGCTGCTGGCGGCGGTCGCCCTGGCGCGCATCCAGGTGCCCGGCGTCGCGCCGGCGGTGACGACCGAGTCCTTCCCCGGTGTGCCCGAGGGGCCGCTGCGCAGCGAGGACCTGCACGACCTGCGCTTCGACCAGGCCCTGCGCGGCTACCGTATGGCGCAGGTCGACGAGACGCTGGCCCGGCTGGCCACGGAGCTGGCCGAGCGCGACGCCGAGATCACGCGGCTGCGGGGGGAGGACGGCGATGGGCACGTTTGAGGTGGTCCGCACGGCCCGGGCCCACCGGAGCCGGGTGTTCGCGGTGGTCTCCGACTTCGGCTCGCACGGCGAGTTCATCCCGCTGACCCGGATGGAGACGGACGCCGGGTCGCCCGGACCCGGCTGGCGCTTCGTGGGGCGCAGCGGCCTGGGCCCGCTGGCCCTGGTCGACCGCATGGAGGTGACCGTCTGGGAGCCGGACCGGCACTTCCGGGTCGACAAGCGGGGCCCTGCCCTCGACGGGTGGGCCGAGGTGCACCTCAGTGAGGACGGCCCGTTCACCCGTCTCGTGTGGCGAGAGGAGATCGTGCCCCGCCCCGCGGTGCTCGGCAGCCGTCTGGGGCCGCTGCTCGACCCGGTCAACCGGTGGATGTTCGGCCGCGCGCTGGACCGGATGGTGCGGCGGGCGGAGCAGGGGTGAGCGCGCAGGACCACCGGCCCGGGGAGCTGCCCGGGCCGGACGGGCTGGTGCGCTGCCCGTGGCCCGGGCTGGAGCGCCACCAGGACTACCGGGACTACCACGACCTCGAGTGGGGGCGTCCGGTGCACGGCGAGCGTGCGCTCCTCGAGCGGCTCTGCCTCGAGGCCTTCCAGTCGGGGCTGGCCTGGCTCACGATCCTGCGCAAGCGGCCCGCCTTCCGCGCGGCCTTCGCGGGCTTCGACCCCGAGGTCGTGGCAGAGTTCGGGACCGGGCAGGTCGAGGCGCTCATGGACGAGCCCGCCATCGTGCGCAACCGGCGCAAGATCGAGGCGACGGTCACCAACGCCCGTGCCACGCTCGCCCTGCGCGACCGCGGCGGGCTGGACGCCCTCGTCTGGTCGGCGCAGCCCGCGGTGCACCGTCGGCCGGCGACCGCGGCGGACGTCGTGGCGAGCACCCCCGGGTCGGTGGTGCTGGCCCGGCAGCTCAAGGACCGTGGGTTCGCGCACCTCGGACCGACCACGGTGTATGCCGCGATGCAGGCCTGCGGCGTGGTCGACGACCACCTGGCCGGGTGTCACCGGGCGGACGCATGATCCGTCGGGCGCTGACGGGGGAGCGGGTGCCCTTCGTCCTGACGGTGCTGGCCGTCTGGACCCTTCTGCGGATCGTGACCACGACGATCCTGCTCTGGGTCACGTATGCCGAGCAGGACCCGTCGGTCTTCACCGGGACCCAGCCCCCCTTCTTCGACGTCGCGATCCTGTGGGACGGCAAGTGGTACCAGCGGATCGCGGTCGAGGGCTACCCCGGCGAGCTGCCCGTCGACGCTGCCGGCGACGTGCAGCAGAACCCCTGGGCCTTCTACCCGGTGTTCCCCCTGACGGTCCGCCTCCTCATGGGGGGGACCGGGCTGCCCTTCGGCGTCGCTGCGACCGCCGTCGCGACGGTGCTGGGGTATGCCGCCGCTCTCGCCATCGCCGGGCTGCTGCGGCACCTGGTGGGGGCACCGGGCGCGCTGGCTGCGGTAGCCCTCGTGGGAGCCTTCCCTGCTGCACCGACGCTCCAGGTGGCCTACACCGAGTCGCTGGCACTGCTGCTCCTCGCCACCGTCCTGTGGCTGCTGGTGCGTCGCCGCTGGCTGCCCGCAGCGGGTGTCGCCCTGCTGACCGGGCTGGCGCGCCCGATCGCCCTCCCGCTCGGGCTGGTGGCGCTCGTCGCCGTCCTCGTGCGCTGGCGCTCGCGGCACGAGGAGCCGATCTCGCGGGGCGAGGGGCTCGGCATGGTCTCCGCCCTGGCAGCCTGTGCCGCGTCCGGCCTCATCTGGCCGGCCGTCGCCTGGGTGCGGACGGGCAGGCCCGACGCCTACACGGTGACGATGTCGGCCTGGCGGCAGGGAGAGCCGATCACCCCCTTCGTGCCCACGGTCGAGGTCACCCAGCTCCTCTTCGGTGACCTGCGCGGGCCGCTGCTGCTGCTGGGGGCCGGTGGTCTGCTGGTGCTGGCCGTGGCAGGGCCGTGGGCCCGCGGGCTGGGCGTCGAGCTGCGCACGTGGTGCCTGGCCTACCCGCTCTACCTCGCCGCCGCGCTCGACCCGTGGACGAGCATCTACCGCTACCTGCTGCCGCTCTTCCCGCTCTTCGTGCTGCTGGTCGGGGCCGGCTGGGCGCGCGACGACCGGCGAGGACGACAACCCGGGTGGCTGCTGGGCGTGCGCACCGCCGTCCTGGTCACCCTCTTCGTGGGGTGGCAGGTGTGGTGGACCTGGGAGCTGTTCCGCTTCGTCCCGCCGAGCGACTTCCCGCCGTGAGCCCTCGCGGCTCCGGGGTCAGTGCCCGGTGAAGGTGGGCCGCTCCTTGGCGAGGAAGGCGGCCACCGCCGCGGCGTGGTCGGCGCTGGTCCCGGTGCGGTCCATCATGTCGGCCTCGTGGGCCAGCGACTCCGTCAGCGGGTGCCCGGCCGAGAAGGCGAGCGCCCGCCGCATCGCTCCGTAGGCGAGGGTGGGGCCCGCAGCGAGCTGGGCCGCCACCTCGGCGACCCGCTGCTCCAGTGCGTCGACGGGGACCACCTCGGTGGCCAGTCCGAGCTCGGCGGCCTCGGCGGCCTTGACCGTGCGGGGCATGAAGAGGAGCTCCTTGGCCTTGGCCACGCCGACAAGCCGCTGCAGCGACCACGACGACCCGGAGTCGCAGGACAGCGCGACCCCCGCGAAGGCGAGGTTGAAGCCCGCGGTGTCGGCGACGTAGCGCAGGTCCGCGGCGAACGCGAAGGCTGCTCCGGCGCCGGCCGCGACCCCGTTGACAGCGGCGACGACAGGTTTGTCCATCGTGGCGATGAGCCGGACGACCGGGTTGTAGTGCTCGCGCACCGTGGACCACAGTGCCGCGGCGTCCTCCTGGAGCAGCCTCACGTGCTCCTTGAGGTCCTGTCCCACGCAGAAGGCCGGCCCGCTGCCGGTGAGGACGACGCACCGCACCGCCGGATCCTCCGCGACGTCCTGCAACGCCGCCAGCAGTGACTCCTTCGTGGCGATGTCCAGGGAGTTCATCGCCTCGGGTCGCTCGAAGCGCACCGTGGCCACGCCACCGCCACGGGTCACGCTCACCGGCTCAGTCATCGGGTCCTCCTCGTGTCGCGGGTGCCTGGTCACGGGTCTCGGCCAGGACTGCCGTGACGAACATACGGGCTGCGGGCTGCAGCTCGTCGGCCACCTCGAGGAAGCGCTCCCGTGCGGACTGCCCCGGCCAGCCGGCCGGCAGCACCTCCCGGGGGAGCCCGGGGTCGGTGAACATGAACTTGCGCCACCGGTGGACGAGGTCGGTGCGCACGGGGTAGGCGTCCTCGGGGGCCAGCGCGGAGGCCACCTCGAGGTCGGGGATGCCGGCCAGGAAGGCGCCGTAGGCCTCGCTGAGCTCCTGCAGGTCCCAGACCTGCCGCACGAGGGCCACCGGGTCCTCCTGGGAGGGCCCGTGGAAGTCGGTCCACGTGACGTCGGCGTCCTGCAGTGTCTCGGCGAGCTCGGTGCTGCGGTGCGGGCTCACCCACGTGGACTGGGCCAGCCGGCCGTAGCCGAGGTAGCCCAGGTTGGCCGACAGCCGGTCGCGCAGGGAGCGGTCCTTCGGCGCGTCCACGACCACCACGTGCCAGCGTCCGTCCCACGGGTCTCCGCCTGCGGCGTAGATGCGCTGGTGTGCACGGCGCAGCCGCTCCCGGGCCACCGGGGTCGCGGCATACCCGCGGAGCCCGTCGATGGTCCGGGGCTGCAGCCACCCCTGCGCCACCATCCGGGAGACGGCGGTGCGGGTGGCCGGTGGCTGGATGCCGCACGTCCGGGTCAGCGTGATCACCGCCGAGATGGGTGCCCAGTACCCGTGACCGGCCAGATGGTCGCCGTACAGGTCGAATACCGCTGAACGCGCTTGCACGAGGTCCAGTGTGCCCGACTGATTAGGACGTGTGCTGGAGATCGGGGGATACTGGGCTGCGACTAATTCAGCTCAGCCGCAGACGAGCGGTGGGCGTTTGCGGCGCCGCCGCGTCAGGAGGAAGGTTCACGATGGCAGCTATGAAGCCTCGCACCGGGGACGGGCCCCTCGAGGTCACCAAGGAGGGACGGGGCATCGTCCTGCGCATGCCGCTCGAGGGGGGCGGCCGCCTGGTCGTCGAGATGAACGCCGAGGAGGCGGGCGCCCTCGGCGACGCGATCAAGGACTGCCTGGGCTGAGTCTCCCCTGTCAGCACGAGGGCCCCGTCGTCTCGAGACGACGGGGCCCTCGTGCGTGCGGGTGCGGACGGCTCGCTCAGCGGCGGACTGCGGCGAAGAGCCCGTCGCCGGCGGGCAGCAGGCAGGGGAGCAGGCGCTCGTCCTCGCGCAGCTGCTTGCCGAGGTCGCGCAGCGTCACCGTCGTCTCGTCCCGGGCCGCGGGGTCGGCCACCTGGTCTTGCCAGAGCATGTTGTCCACCGCGAGGACCCCTCCGCTGCGCAGCAGCCGCACCGCCTGCTCGACATAGACCGGGTAGGCGTCCTTGTCCGCGTCGACGAGCACCATGTCGTAGGCGCCGTCGGTGAGCCGGGGCAGCACCTGGGCGGCGTCGCCACCGATCACCCGGGTGCGCTGAGGGGGCACGCCCGCTGCGGCGTAGGCCTGACGGGCCGCACGCTGGTGGGCGGGCTCGGCGTCGATCGTGGTGAGGACCCCGTCCGGGCTCATGCCCTCCAGCAGCCAGAGGCCTGAGGCACCGGCGCCGGTGCCGATCTCGACCACGTGCCGGGCAGCGACGGCGGCGGCCAGCAGGCGCAGGGTCGCACCCACGGACGACGGCACCGGGGTGCAGCCCAGCCCCTCACCGCGCAGGGTCGCCTGCTCCACCACCTCGGCGGGCGTGATGAACTCCTCGGCGTAGGTCCATGAGGCCATGCGTGGGGCTGCCATGGGACCCAGCCTAGTGCGCGGGGCCGCACGTGCCCGACGGCGTGACCTGTCAGACAATCCACAGGTTGCGCTGCCACGATCGAGGCCCGACGCACCCCCCGTGCGACGCCCGTGAGGAGGTTCGCGAGATGGAGACCCCCGTCCCCCAGGTCCCGCCCTCCTCCGTCGCGCCGGAATGGCAGCCACCCACGTGGGAGGACGTCGTGCGCGACCACTCCGCCCGTGTCTACCGGCTCTCCTACCGGCTCACCGGCAACCAGCACGACGCCGAGGACCTCACGCACGACGTGTTCGTCCGGGTCTTCCGCTCGCTCGACTCCTACCGGCCCGGCACCTTCGAGGGCTGGCTGCACCGCATCACGACCAACCTCTTCCTGGACCGCGCCCGCCGCAAGCAGCGCATCCGCTTCGACGCGCTCTCCGACGAGCTCGCGGCCCGTCTCCCGTCGCGGACCGGTGCCCCGGAGGAGGTCTTCGACGTCACCCACCTCGACGGGGACATCCAGGCAGCGCTGGACGCGCTCTCCCCGCAGTTCCGGGCCGCGGTCGTGCTCTGCGACATCGAGGGCTACTCCTACGAGGAGGTCGCCCAGACGCTCGGGATCAAGCTGGGCACCGTGCGCTCCCGCATCCATCGGGGCCGCGCGCAGCTGCGCCAGTCGCTGGCCCACCGCGAGCCCGCACGCGCCACACGGCCCGCACGCCCGGGGCGCGCCGTCCCGGTGCTGGGCTGACCGGTCCGGGGGACCGGGCAGCACCGTCGATCAGGCAGAATCAGCCGTATGCCCGACGACGAGCGCACCCAGGGTCTCCCCGTGGACACCCCATGGTCCCGGACCGGGCCTGCACCTCTGCCTCCACCCTTAGCCCACCCCGCGCCCCCGACGTCGGCCCACCCTGCGCGCCAGGGGAACCGCGCCGGTCGGGGCGCGGGTCCGCTCACCGTCCTGCTGACCGCACTCCTGGCCGGTCTCGTGGGCGGCCTGGCCGGAGGGTATGCGGTGAGCAGGGGCGGCGACACCTCGGCCGGTGGTCCGACCGTCACCGAGGCTGTGCCGGTGTCGTCCGACTCGTCCTCCGGCGGTGCGACGGTGAGCCAGATCGCCCGGGTCGCACTGCCCAGCGTCGTGTTCATCACCGTGGAGTCGGACAGCGACAGCGGCGTCGGCTCGGGCTTCGTCATCCGGGAGGACGGCTACATCGTCACGAACAACCACGTCATCGAGGCGGCTGCCGACGGTGACGGAGAGGTGACCGTCGAGTTCACCGACGGCGAGTCGCTGCCCGCCGAGCTCGTGGGCGGTGACGCCAACTACGACATCGCGGTGCTCAAGGTCGACCGGGACGGACTGCCGGCCCTGGAGTTCGGGGACTCCCAGGCCCTGCAGGTCGGGGCGCCGGTCGTGGCGGTCGGTGCGCCGCTGGGGCTGGACAACACGGTGACCTCGGGCATCGTGTCGGCCCTCGACCGCCCGGTGGTGGCCGGCGACGTCGAGAGCACCTCCTACATCAACGCGATCCAGACCGACGCCGCGATCAACCCGGGCAACTCGGGTGGCCCGCTGCTGGACATGGCCGCGCGCGTCGTGGGGGTCAACTCGGCGATCGCGCAGCTGCCCAACAGTGCCGGCCTGAGCCCGGGGGGCAGCATCGGCCTCGGCTTCGCGATCCCTGCCGACCAGGCGGAGCGCACGGCCTCCCAGCTGATCGAGACCGGGACGAGCGACTACCCGGTGATGGGCATCCACGTGGACGTCCAGTACGCCGGGGAGGGTGCCCGCGTGCTGACCGAGGCCACCGAGGACGTCGAGCCGGTCATCCCCGGTGGACCTGCTGCGGAGGCCGGGGTGCGCCCCGGTGACGTGATCCTGGAGATCGACGGTCGGCGCATCGACGACAGCAGCCAGCTCATCGTGGTGCTGCGCTCCTACCGGATCGGGGACAGCGTGCAGGTCCTGGTCCGGTCCTCCGACGGCGACGAGCGCACCGTCTCGGTGACGCTGCAGGGGTCGAACGGGTGACGGCTGCCATAGTTGACCCCGTGACGCGAGGGGTCTGCTGATGCTGAACATCCAGGGTGGCGAGCTGCTGCTCCTGCTCGTCCTCGCCGTCGTCATCCTGGGCCCCCACCGGCTGCCGGAGTATGCCGCCAAGCTGGCCCACGCGGTGCGTGCGCTGCGCGACATGGCCGAGGGCGCCAAGACCCAGATCAAGCAGGAGATGGGCCCGGCGTTCGACGACATCGACTGGCGCCAGCTCGACCCCCGGCAGTACGACCCGCGACGGATCGTCCGGGACGCGCTGTCCACGCCGTCAGGCTCCCCCGCGGGGCCCGGCCAGAGCGCCGCAGGGGCCACGACGACCGCGGCCGCCGCCGGCATGGTGCCGGTGGAGCCGACGACGTCCCAGCGGTCGCCCGCAGGCGCGCGGAGCCCTCGCTCCCGCCCTCGTCGGACCCGTGTGCGTCACGACCCGGCGCTGCCCACCCCGTTCGACGTCGACGCGACCTGAGCCCTGCGGCTCACACCCGCGAGGTGGGGGTGATGCCGAGCTTGCGTCCGGCCAGGCCACGCCCGCGCGCCGCGAGCCCCCGGGCGACCGCCCGCAGTGCGGTGGCGGCCGGCGAGTCGGGTTCGCCGAGCACGACCGGGACCCCGCGGTCGCCGCCCTCGCGGACCAGGGTGTCCAGCGGCACCTGGCCCAGCAGAGGCACCTCCGCGCCGATCGAGCGGCTGAGCGAGTCGGCGACCTGCCGGCCGCCCCCGGACCCGAAGATCTCCTGGCGGCTGCCGTCCGGCATCTCCAGCCACGACATGTTCTCGATGACGCCCACCAGCCGCTGGTGGGTCTGCAGCGCGATCGCGCCGGCCCGCTCGGCGACCTCGGCAGCCGCCTGCTGCGGGGTGGTGACGACGATGAGCTCGGAGTTGGGCAGCAGCTGCGCCACGGTGATGGCGATGTCCCCGGTGCCGGGCGGCAGGTCGAGCAGCAGCACGTCGAGGTCGCCCCAGAAGACGTCCCCGAGGAACTGCTGCATGGCCCGGTGCAGCATCGGCCCGCGCCACACCACCGGCTGGTTGCCGGGGACAAACATGCCGATCGAGATGACCTTCACGTCCTGGGCGACCGGCGGCAGGATCATGTCGTCGACCTGGGTCGGCGCGTGGGCGACCCCCAGCATCCGGGGCACCGAGAAGCCGTAGATGTCGGCGTCGACCACGCCGACCCGCAGCCCCTGCTGAGCCATGGAGGCCGCGAGGTTGACGGTGACCGACGACTTGCCCACGCCCCCCTTCCCGGAGGCCACGGCATACACCCGGGTGAGCGTGTCGGGCCGGGCGAAGGGGATCTCGCGCTCGGGAGCGTTGCCCCTCAGGTTCGAGCGGAGGTCGGCGCGCTGCTGGTCACTCATGACGCCCAGCCGCACCTGCACCTCGCGCACCCCCTCGACCCCGGTCAGCGCGGCGGTGACCTCCTTGGTGATGGTCTCCTTCATGGGGCATCCGGGGACGGTCAGCAGGATGGTGGCCAGCACCCCGCCCGACTCGTCGACGTCGACGGACTCGACCATGCCGAGCTCGGTGATCGGCTTGCGGATCTCTGGGTCGTCGACGGTGGCCAGAGCAGCATGCAGGGCGTCGAGGGAGGGGACAGGCATGCTCCCTATGGTAGGTCGCCGCTCAGCGGTCCCGGTCCCCGGCCTCGTCCGGCTCGTGGGCCACCTCCGCGTTCACGACCCGCAGCCCGCGTTCCTCCATGTCGTCCAGCAGGCCCCGCAGCTCGGAGCGGACGAAGTCACGCGTCGCCGCGTCCCTGAGTGCGATGCGCAGGGCCGCCACCTCCCGGGTGAGGAACTCGGTGTCGGCGAGGTTGCGCTCGTCGCGGGTGCGGTCCTGCTCCATCATGACCTTGTCGCGGTCGGCCTGGCGGTTCTGTGCCAGCAGGATGAGCGGTGCGGCATACGACGCCTGCAGGCTGAGCATCAGCGTCAGGAAGATGAACGCGTAGGGGTCGAACCGCAGGTCCGCCGGGGCCAGGCTGTTCCAGAGCAGCCAGACGATGACGAACATCGTCATGTAGAACAGGAACCGCGCGGTGCCCATGAACCGGGCGAACGTCTCGGCGAAGCGTCCGAAGGCGTCGGGGTCCATGCGGGGCTGCCACAACGGGTTGCGACGGTCGACGAGGGGCTGGTCCAGCCGGGCGGCCGGCCTGCCGCCGGGTCGCACCGCCGCCCGGGGGCGCGTGGGCTCAGACATCTGCGGCCTCCGGGGTCATGTCCCGCTCGCGCCAGTCGTCGGGCAGCAGGTGGTCGAGGACGTCGTCGACGCTGACCGCCCCGACGAGGCGGCCCTCGTCGTCGGTGACGGGGAGGGCGACCAGGTTGTAGGCGGCCAGCAGACGCGTGACCACCGGCAGGCTGGCCTGTGTGCCGATGGCGTCGACGCCCTTGTCGAGGATGCCGCCGATCGCCTCGTGGGGGGGCTCGCGCAGCAGCCGCTGGATGTGGACGAGCCCGAGGTACCTGCCGGTCGGGGTCTCGTGCGGCGGCCTGGCCACGAACACCAGCGAGGCCAGCGCCGGGGAGAGCTCCTCCCGGCGGACCACGGCCAGGGCCTCGGCGATGCTGGCGTCAGGCCCCAGGATCACCGGCTCGGTCGTCATCATGCCGCCCGCGGTGTCCTCGTCGTAGGTGAGCAGGCGACGGATCGGCGCGGCCTCGTCGGGCTCCATCAGCTGCAGGAGCTGCTCGGCCTTCTCCTCGGGCAGCTCGGAGATGAGGTCGGTCGCGTCGTCGGGCTCCATGGCCTCGAGCACGTCGGCGGCCCGCTTGATGTCGAGGTTGACCAGGATGTGCACCCGGTCGTCCTCCGGCAGCTCCTCCAGGACGTCGGCCAGCGTGGCGTCGTCCAGCGCGTCGGCGACCTCGCCCCGACGCTTGACCGAGAGCTCGTGGACCGCCTCCGCGAGGTCCGCGGGCTTGAGGTCCTCGTAGGCCTCGAGGAGGGCGTCGGCGGCCTGGACAGGCCCGCTGCTCGCCAGGCCCACGACCTCGTCGACGTCGACGAGGAGCGTCTCCCCACCGCGGCGCCGCAGGCGCAGGCCACGGTGCCGTCGCTCGTCCCCGTCGCCCTTGCGGCAGAAGACCTTGGTGATCCGCCAGTCCCGGTTGCGCTGCAGGTCCATCGCCAGGTCCACCACGACCGCGGGGAAGCCCTCGCCGTCATGGCGGACGGTGACGCGACGGTCCAGCAGCTCGGCCACCGCCAGGGTCTCGCCGCGACGCTGCTCGAAGCGCCGCATGTTGACCAGGCCCGTGGTGATGACCTGCCCGGCGTCGACACTGGTCACGCGGGTCATGGGGACGAAGACCCGGCGTCGGCCCGGCACCTCCACCACGAGCCCGATGACGGGAGGGGCCAGCTCGGAGGCGCGGCCGGAGAGGGCCACCACCACGTCGCGCACCCGGCCCACCTCGTCACCGAGCGGGTCGAAGACGCTGAGGCCGTTCAACCGGGCGACGAAGACGCGAGTGCTGCTCACCGCTGCAGGATACCGAGCCGGGAGGGTCGGGTGACGGCGGTCACCCGCCCGGCGGGAATGCCTGCGGGCCCTGCGGCGCTGACCATGATGCCCCTGAACTCGTCGAGACCACCGAAAGGTCGTCGCCCGCAATGGCCATCCCCTCCGGGATCACGTACACCCCCGCCGCCGGACGTGCGTTCCGGCATACCCACGCCGCCGAGGTGTCGCGCCGGCCCGTCAAGCCACGCCGCCGGCCCCGCCGGGGCTGAGCACGCCTCAGCCTCACTGTGCGCCCAGCCCCCGTCCGGACCGCCGGCACGGGGGCTTCGTCGTGCCTCACCGGCGCGAGGGACGGCACACGGGCGTCCATGATGACAAAATGGGGAGGTGACCTCCCCGATGCAGCAGGGCAAGCCTCGTCGCACCGCCGGCCTGACCCTCAACTACCCGATGTCCCTGGGCGTGTTCGACCGCTACGAGGACGCGCAGCGCGCGGTGGACTACCTCTCCGACGAGGAGTTCCCGGTCGAGAACTGCATGATCGTCGGCACCGAGCTGCGGCAGGTGGAGCGGGTCACCGGTCGTCTCAGCACCGGCCGTGTGGCCTTGGGCGGGCTGCTGTCCGGCGCCTGGCTGGGCCTCTTCGTCGGCCTCATCTTCGCGCTCTTCGCCACCCCGGGTGACACGCTCACCACGATCATGTGGTGCATCGCCTACGGCGCCGTGTTCGGGCTGGTCTGGGCGATGACCGGGTACGCGCTGACCCGGGGCAAGCGTGACTTCACCTCCGTCTCCCAGGTGGTGGCCACGCGGTACGAGCTGCTCACCGAGCACAAGTTCGCCCAGCAGGCGCGGGACCTGCTGGAGCGGATGCCCGCAGCGCCTCAGCGCTGACCCCCTGCGCGCACCCACCTCTCCACGTCGTCGGCCGTGCGAGGCAGCATCGCGGACAGGTTGCGGCAGCCGTCGGCGGTGATGACGACGTCGTCCTCGATGCGCACCCCGATGCCCCGCAGCTCCTCGGGCACGAGCTCGTCGTCCGACTTGAAGTAGAGGCCAGGCTCGACCGTGAGCACCATGCCCTCGCGCAGCTCGGCGTCCAGGTAGTCGGCACGCAGGGCCTGCGCGCAGTCGTGGACGTCGATGCCGAGGTGATGGCTGGTCCCGTGGACCATCCACCGCCGGTGGAACTGGCCACGCTCCTCGTGCAGGGTCTCCTCCACGTCGACCCCCTCGGGCAGCAGACCCCAGTCGTGCAGGGCCTCGGCGACCACGGCGATCGCGGCCGCGTGGATGTCACTGAACCTGTTGCCCGGACGGGCCGCAGCCAGGCCGGCCTCCTGGGCCGCCAGCACGGCGTCGTAGACTCGCCGCTGTGCCTCGGTGAAGGTGCCGTTGGCCGGGAGCGTGCGGGTGACGTCGGCGGTGTAGAGCGCGTCCGTCTCGACACCGGCGTCGACCAGGACCAGGTCCCCGTCGCGCACCTCTCCGGTGTTCCGGATCCAGTGCAGGGTGGTGGCGTGGTCGCCGGCGGCACAGATGGAGTCGTAGCCCACACCGTTGCCTCGGTGCCTGGCGTGCAGCCCGAACAGGCCCTCCACCCAGCGTTCTCCCCGACCCCGGCGGATCGCCTCGGGCAGGCCGGCGACCACGGCGTCGAACGCCTCGGCGGTGGCCTCCACGGCCTCCTCCATCCGGGCGACCTCCCACTCGTCCTTGACCAGCCGCAGCGTGGACAGGAAGCGCGCCAGGGCCAGGTCCTGCTCGGTCTGCTCCTCTGCGGAGACCGTCTCCGCCGCCTGCGCCCGCGCCTGCTCCACCAGGGATGTGACCTCCTGGTCGGCGTCGCGCACGACGCGCACGCCGACCGAGCCCACATCCTTGGCAAGCGCGTCCGACAGCTCGTCCAGGTGCCGCGTGGTGACGCCCAGCTCGGTGGCCGCGGTCCGCAGGGTGGGCCGGTCGCCGACCCAGAACTCCCCGACGCGCGAGTCGGCGAAGGACTCGTCGCTGTCCCTGTCGGCCGGCGGACGGAAGTAGAGCACCGGCTCATGACCACCCTCTGCGAGGGGCTCCAGCACGAGCACCGCGTCCGGCTCACGGTCGGCACCCAGGCCGGTGAGGTGCGCGAAGGCGCTGTGCGGGCGGAAGACGTAGTCGGTGTCGTTGCTGCGGACCTTGAAGCCACCGGCAGGGACGACCAGACGCTCGCCGGGGAACGCGGCGGACACGGCGTCCCGTCGTGCGACGGCATACCGTGCCGCCTCCGTCAGGTCGGGGCGTGCGTCGGCGCGCGCCGCCCAGCCCTGGGTCATGAAACGTCGGAAGGCCGCCCCCGTGGGGCGGCTGCGGTGCTCGGCCTTGGGCTGCTTCTCACTCACCCCGCCATCGTGGCATGGAGTTTTCGCTCCCGTCGCCCCGCCTGCCTACGCTGAGGGCGTGACGCAGCAGCCCCCCCGGCACGACGCCGCCCTCCCTGGTCGCACCGAGATCACCGGACCCATGGTGAGGCCCGCGACGAACGTCGGTCGGGTCTGGCGCGCCAAGGCGCAGTGGGCGGTGCGCGGGCTCGGTCCGCCCACCGTGCCCCTCGCGCTGCCGGGCAGTGACGACGACCTGTCCCAGCGTCACGCCCGTTCCGTGATCGACCTCGCGCTGCGCATCGGTGAGGCTCTCCTGAGCACCGGCGCCTCGGCTGCGGACGTCGTCACCACCGTCCTGCGGCTGACCTACGCCTATGGCGTGCGCTCGGCGCACGTCGACATCACCTACACCTCCATCTCGGTGTCGATCCAGCGCGGGGTCGACGAGGACCCCCTGGCCGTCATGCGCGTCATCAAGACGCGCTCGCCCGACTACTCACGGCTGGAGCAGATCCAGCTGCTCGTGGACGACGTCGCCGGCAGAGCGCGGCGCGGGGAGGAGATGCGCCCGGTCGAGGAGGCCCGGCAGGACCTCGGTGACATCCTCTCGGCGCCGCACCCCTACCGGCGCTGGGTGGTGACGATGGGCCAGGTGCTGATCGCCGTCGGGGTCGTCGTCCTGTTCGGAGGAGGGCCCGGCATGTGGGTCGTCGCCGGGCTCAGCGCGGCCATCGTCGACCGGGTGCAGCGGCTGCTGCACTCGGCAGGGGTCGCCGCCTTCTTCAGCCAGGCCGTGAGCGCCGGCATCCCCACGACGATCGCGGTCCTGCTGTTCACCCTGGACGACGTCGGGCTGTCGGTGCCCGGGGTCGACTCGCCCTCGCTGGTCGTCATCTCAGGGATCATCGTGCTGCTGGCCGGCCTGGGGGTCATGGGTGCAGCCCAGGACGCGGTCGACGGCTACTACGTGACGGCGGGAGCCCGCGGCCTGGAGGTCGTCATGATGACCCTGGGCATCGCGATCGGTATCTCGGCCGTTCTCGCTACCGCCAACCGCCTGGGCGTCCCGATGGAGATCGCGCCCTTCATCGCGCTCGGCGGCTCACCGGTCCTCGGCACCATCGGTGCGACGGTGGTGGCCATCGGGTTCTCCCTGTCGAGCTACAGCGGCCCGCGGGCGACGGCCGTCGCAGCGGCGCTGGGGGCCGTCGCCTGGGTCGCGTTAGAGCTGGTGTCGGTGCTCGGCGTGGGCACGACGGCCACGGTCACCGCCGCAGCGACGGTGGTCGGGGTGCTCGGACACACCGTCTACCGGGTGCTGCGGGTCCCGGAGCTCGCGATCACGACGGCAGCCATCGTCAGCCTGCTGCCCGGCCTCGCGGTCTACCGCGGTCTCTTCTACATCATGTCGGACTCGCCGCAGCTGGTCACTGCTGCGGCGATGGAGTTCGTCACGGCGGCGTCGACCGGGCTGGGGCTCGCGGCCGGGCTGTCCCTGGGTGCCTACGCGGCGCGCCGTAGGTTCGGCCTCGACCGTGCCTCGATCCGGGCACGCCGACGGTCGGTGGGTGCCTACCGCTCCTGAGGCACGCGCTCCCCCGAGCTCACTGCCAGGTCCAGGAGCCGAGGATCTCCTCCAGCTCGGCCTGCGCCTCCTCGAGCCTGCTCTCCGCGGCGGACAGCGTGAGGATGTACAGCGAGTCCTCGTGCTCGACCCAGCGCTGGACCTGCACGATGTCGACGTCCTCGACGGTCCGGGTCAGCTGGTAGCCGTACGCGGTGCGGCCGTCGATCTCGATGTCCTCGAGCATCTCGTGGCTGCCGTCCTCGCCCGCGATCGTCTCAGCCGCCTCCTCGATGGCCTCCTCGAGGTCGGAGATGGGCTCCTCGGTGACGACGACGAGGTTGGTGAAGAAGTCGTCGGTGCGCTCGTCGGCCCTCGCGGCCGCGACGGCGTCGGCGCCGGCCTGGTCGCCCGCGTCGCTCCACTCCTGAGGGACCTCGAAGGAGAACGCGTCGTCGGCGGAGGTGACGGGAGCCGGTGCCTCGGTGGTGGACTCCGCGTCGTCGGGCGGAGACGTCGTGACCGCCGCGTCGTCCGGCGCGGAGGTCTCCTGGACGTCGGTGACCGGGTCGGCGGACCCTGCAGGGTCGTCCTCCCCGGAGCACCCGGTGAGGAGGGCCAGGGACAGTGCCACGGTCGTCGGGACGACCCAGGCGCGGGCGCGGTTGCTCATCTGACTCCTCCGGGCAGGCACCCGAGCGCGGGCACCGTCAGCGTGCGGACGGTCTCAGTATGCCGATCTTCCTGGCATACCGTGCAGTCATGTCATCCATCGGTCCGGTCATCGACCTGCACACCCACTCCCGTTGCAGTGACGGCACGGACACCCCCGCGGAGGTGATGCACGCGGCGGTCCGCGCGCGCGTCGACGTGGTGGCGCTCACCGACCACGACGTGGTGACGGGATGGGACGAGGCCGAACAGGCGGCGACGGAGCTCGGCATCGTGCTGGTGCCGGGCATCGAGGTGTCCTGCCAGGTCTCCGGCGTCTCGGTGCACCTCCTGGCCTACCTGCCCGACCCGGACGAGCCCGGGCTCCGCAGCACGCTGGAGGCGGTCAGGAGGCACCGGGACACGCGGATCCAGCGCACCGTCGAGCTGCTGGCCGCGGACGGGTACCCCGTCGACTACTCAGACGTCGTGGCCCATGCCGGCGCGGGCGCCACGCTGGGACGGCCCCACGTCGCGGACGCGCTGGTGCGTGCCGGGCGCTACCCCGACCGCGACGCGGCCTTCACCGACGTGCTGCACGGGCGCAGCCGCTACTACGTGCAGCACTGGGCCCCGGACCCGGTCGAGGCGGTGCAGATGGTGGCCGCGGCGGGGGGAGTGCCGGTCATGGCACACCCCTTCGCCGCGGCTCGGGGCCGGACGGTCGGGGACGAGGTCATCGAGGCCATGGTCGAGGCCGGGCTGCGCGGTCTGGAGGTGGACCACCGCGACCACGGGGCCGCCGAGCGCGCGCACGCCCGTCGTCTGTGCCGTCGGCTCGGGCTGCTCGCCACGGGGGCCAGCGACTACCACGGGCTGGGCAAGCCCAACCGCCTCGGGGAGAACACCACCTCACCGGAGGTCCTGCAGGCGATCGTCTCCCTGGCCTCCGGCACGTCGACGCGGGGCGCTCCGCTCCGGTGACTCCCGCCCCCGGGCTCCCGACGTCGGCTCACTCGCCCGAGGCGGAGGCCTCCCTGCCCGGGGTGGTGCGGCGCCGGCGGCGGCGTGACCCGCCCTCGCCCGAGCCCTGGGCCGGTCCGCGGCTGCGGCCGCCACCGGAACGTGCGCCGGAGGAGCGTCCCTGGGTCTGGCCGCGCTCCGGGCGACGGGTCCGCCTGCCCCCCGGACCGTCCAGGTCCTCCACCTGCTCCGCCTCCAGACCGGCACGGGTCCGTGCCGACTTCGGCAGGGCCCCGGTCGTCCCGGTCGGGATGTCGAGCACGGAGTAGAGGTGCGACGAGGACGAGTAGGTCTCCTCGGGCTCGGGGATGCCGAGGTCCAGGGCCTTGTTGATCATCGCCCAGCGGTGCAGGTCGTCCCAGTCGACGAAGGTGATGGCGATGCCGGTCGCCCCGGCGCGGCCGGTGCGACCGATGCGGTGCAGGTAGGTCTTCTCGTCCTCCGGGCACTGGAAGTTGATGACGTGGGTGACGGCTTCGACGTCGATGCCGCGGGCGGCGACGTCGGTGGCCACGAGGACGTCGATCTTGCCGCCACGGAACGCCCGGAGCGCCTGCTCACGGGCTCCCTGCCCGAGGTCGCCGTGGATGGCCGCCGCGGCGAACCCGCGCGCGGCCAGGTCGTCGGCGACCTTGGCGGCCGTGCGCTTGGTGCGGGTGAAGACGATCGTGAGACCACGCTCCCGCGCCTGGAGGATGCGGGCCAGCATCTCCACCTTGTCCATTGCGTGCGCGCGGAAGACGAACTGCTCCACCGCGGCGACGGTGGCGCCCTCGTCACCCTCGGCCATCGCGCGGATGTGGGTGGGCTGGGTCATGTAGCCGCGGGCCAGGGAGACCACGGCCCCCGGCATGGTGGCGCTGAAGAGCATCGTCTGGCGCCCCGCGGGGGTCATGGCCAGGATCTTCTCGACGTCGGGCAGGAAGCCCAGGTCGAGCATCTCGTCGGCCTCGTCGAGCACGACCGTCCGCGCGTGTCCCAGGGACAGATGGCCCTTCTGGGCCAGGTCGATGAGGCGGCCCGGGGTGCCGACGACCACCTCCACGCCCTTCTGCAGCGCCTCGATCTGCGGCTCGTAGGCGCGGCCGCCGTAGACGGTGAGGACGCGGACGCCGCGGCGGGCGCCGGCACGGGTGATGTCCTGTGAGACCTGCACCGCGAGCTCGCGCGTGGGGGCGACGGCCAGCGCCTGAGGGGCGCCGGGGACGGCCAGGGAGGAGAACCCGGGGTCCGAGGGGGCCACGACCCGTTGCAGGATCGGGATGCCGAACCCGAGGGTCTTGCCGGTGCCGGTCTTGGCCTGGCCGATGATGTCGTGCCCGCCGAGGGCGACCGGGAGCGTCATCGCCTGGATCGGGAAGGGGTGGGTGATCCCGTGGTCGGCCAGCGCGGCCACGACGTCGGGGTGGATGCCGAAATCGGCAAAGCTGCGGTGCTCTTCCATGAAGGTCCTCTGATCGGTGGTCGCGGCGCGGGAGACGCCGCGAAGCGGCGGAGCCGATCGGGGTTTTCTCCTGCAGGCCGCGCCGGCGGCCACTCCGTTCGTGCCGACCGGGCACCGTGGTGCCTCCAGTGTAGGCCGCAGTAGCGTGAGGGCATGAATCCCGCGAGCGTCGGCGAGGCCACCTACCACCAGGCAGTGGTGGACGTGCTGGGAGCACTGGCGTACGCCGAGCTGTCCGGCTCGCTGCGCATGTCGGTGGACGCCGACCGTGCTCCGGGCCTGTCGGAGCGCCTGACCCTGGCGCGCATCGCTGCTCACTCCTGGGACAACTACACGCGTCTGGAGTCGCGCCTGACCGACCTCGGCGAGTCCCCGGAGGAGGTCATGAGCCCGTTCACGGTGGCCGTCGACGGGTTCCACGAGCGCACGGAGCCGCGCGACTGGCTGGAGGGGCTGGTCAAGGCCTACGTCGGTGACGGCATCGCCCGCGACTTCTACCGGGAGGTGGCCCGCCGGGTGGACCCGCAGACCCGGGACCTGATGGACAGCGTGCTGGCCGACCGAGGGCAGGAGGCCCTGCTCGCGGAGGTGATCGGCGATGCGCTCGAGCGCAGCCCTCAGGAGGCCGGGCGGCTCGCCCTCTGGGGCCGACGGCTCGTGGGCGAGGCGATCGCCCAGACTCAGCGGGTGGCCGTCGAGCGGGACGCCCTGGCCGCGCTCCTGGTGGGCGCGTGGGACGTGCCGGGAGCGGAAGGGGATCTTGTGGAGCTCGGTCGCATGCTGACCCGGCTCACCGAGGCGCACACGCTGCGCATGCGACGGATCGGCCTCAGCGCCTGACCCGGTGGGCCAGGGGCTGAGGCCGGTGACGCCCGCGCTGCGCTCAGCGGGTGCCGAAGCCCACCCTTCCCTTCTCGGGAGCGCCGATCTCGACGTAGCCGATCGCCTGCACGGGGACCACGACGGTGCGGCCCTTCTCGTCGGCCAGGGTCAGCGTCTGGTCGTTCCCCTCCAGTGCCGCGGTCACCAGAGCCTGGACCTCCTCCGGGGACTGGGCCGACTCGAAGGTGACCTCGCGTGCGACCTCTCGCACTCCGATCCGTACTTCCACAGTGGTCCTCCTGCTCGTGCTGCCCACCGGTGCGGGTGGGCTGGTCACAGCCATGGTGCCTGATCCTGGCCTCAGTCCTCCGGCCGGGTCAGCGGGAACGACTCCAGACCACCCCAGCCGAGGGCCCTCACCAGGTCGGCTGCCCGCTGCCGGGGGACGGTGCGGCCGAGGGCCACCCATCGCGCGGCGCAGGCCTGGGCCATGCCCGCGAGGCACACCCCCAGCAGGAAGGCCTGGTCGGCGTCCAGCCCCGTGTCCTCCTGGATCACCTCGGCGACCGCGCCGGCGCACGCGTCCGTCACGGCCTCGACCCGCCGCTTGACGTCGGCCTCGGCCACGAGGTCCGACTCGAAGACCAGGCGGTAGGCACCGTCGGGTGTGTCCACGAACTCGAAGTAGGCGTCCACGGTGGCCGCGATGCGCTGCTCGTTGTCCTCGGTGGACTGCAGTGCCTGCTCGATCAGGTCGACGAGCGTGTGTGCCTGTTGGTCCAGCAGTCCCAGGTAGAGGTCGAGCTTGCTCGGGAAGTGCTGGTAGAGGACGGGCTTGGACACGCCGGCCCGCTCGGCGATGTCGTCCATCGCGGTGGCGTGGTAGCCCGTGTGGACGAACGCGGTGCGCGCGGCATCGAGGAGCTGCTCCCGTCTTTCCGTGCGGGACAGGCGCTGACGGGTTCCGCTGCTCTGGATGGCCACCGGTCACTCCCTTGTCGGTTCGCCCTGATCCTAGGCCCGATCGAGGCGAGGTGCGACGACCCGGCGACACCTCTGTCGGTGCCGCCTGGTCGGATAGGGGCATGCCACCGGAGACCAGGACGACCGAGCCCGACGGGGTGGCCGACGTCGTCGCTGCCCAGCCGGGGTCGGTCGCCCTGGTCACCGGGGCGCCCGGCACGGGCAAGACCACCGCTGCGAGGGCCGTCGTCCACCGGGCCGTGCGCGACGGTGTGGCCCTCGACGGGTGTCTCGTGCTGGCCGCCAGCCGTGTCCAGGCCGGCAGGCTGCGAGCCAGGATGGATCGGGACATCGGTGGCACGCACACCGAGCCCCTGGTCCGCACGGCGTCCTCCCTGGCCTTCTCCGTGCTGCGCCATGCAGCTGCCACGGAGGGTCTCGGTGCGCCGCGGCTGCTGACCGGGGCGGAGCAGGACGCCGTGCTGCGGGACCTCCTGGAGGGCCACGCCTCCGGTGACGCGCCGGCCCCGGGATGGCCCGAGGACGTCCGGGGGGCGCTGGGGACCTCCGGGTTCCGGACCCAGCTGCGCGACCTGCTGATGCGAGCCGTCGAGCACGGCGTCGGCGCCGACGCTCTGGCCGACCTCGGGCGGAGGCTGGGCCGGCCCGAATGGGTCGCTGCGGCGCGGGTCATGGAGGAGTACGACCAGGTCACCGCGCTGTCGACGCCGGGCGCGTACGACCCTGCCTGGATCTGTGCTGCGGCCGCCGACCGTCTCGAGGGCGACGAGATGTTGCGCCGCCGGTTCACCGAGCGTCTGCGTCTGGTCGTCGTCGACGACGCACAGGAGGTGTCCGCCTCTGCGGCACGGCTGCTGGCGGCGCTCCACGGCGCGGGCCTGACGGTGGTCCTGATCGGTGACGGGGATGCCGTCGTCCAGGGGTTTCGCGGCGCGGCGCCGGAGCGGTTCGTCGGACTCGCCGACGAGCTCGCGGCGAGGACCCCTCGTCGCTCCCCGGTGCGACTGGTGCTGTCCACGGCATACCGCCAGGCTCCGGCTCTGGCCGAGGTGACGGCACGGGTGGCGGACCGCATCGGTGTCTCCGCGGGAGCCGGGCACCGACGTCCCGCCGTGACCGGCCGACCCGGTGACGGTCAGGTCGAGGTGGTCACGCTGCACACCGCTGCGCAGGAGGCGGCCTACGTCGCTCAGTGCCTCCGGCGGGCCCACCTGCTGGAGGGAGTCGCGTGGTCGGACATGGCCGTGGTCGCGCGGTCGAGGTCCGCGCACGGGGCCGTCAGCCGTGCTCTGCAGTCGGGAGGGGTCCCGGTGCAGCCCGGGCGCAGCACCGTGCCGCTGGGCCAGGATCCGGCGACCCGACCACTTCTGCTGGCCTACGGTGCTGTCCTGCGTGCCCGGGACGGGGCGTCCCCCGCCCTGACGGCTGAGCACGCCGTCGAGCTCGTCGGCTCGCCGCTCGGGCGTGCCGACCCGGTGACGCTGCGACGCCTCCGGCGCGCACTGCGCCGGGACCACGCCGAGCGCGGGGGAGCGGTCGACGGCGGTGGGCCGCCTCCTCACGCGCCTCGGGAGCCGGTCGACCTGCGGCCGGCGCTGCAGCCCACCGCCGACGAGCTCCTCGCCCGCGTCGTGTGCGACCCGGTGTGGTCCCTCGACCCCGCGGTGCGAGAGACGGAGGACCTGGCTCCTGCCGTGCGTCTGGCGGACCTGCTGCGCGAGGGCGTCGCCGTGCTCAGCGGCGACTCCGGGGCGGCCAAGGACGCGCACACGTTGCTCTGGTCGCTGTGGCAGGCCAGCGGGCTCGCCCCGGTCTGGGAGCGCCAGGCGCTCCAGGGCGGGCCGGCAGGTGCGCGTGCAGACCGTCAGCTCGACGCGGTGCTGGTGCTCTTCGGAGCAGCCGAGGACTACGTCACCCGGCTGCGTCGCAGCGACGCGCGCGGCTTCCTCGAGCACGTGGCCGCGCAGGAGCTGGCACCCGACAGCCTCGTCCCGCACGGCCTCCGCGTGGACGCGGTCGAGGTGGTCACCCCGTTCGCAGCCGCAGGACGGGAGTGGGACGTGGTCGCGGTCACGGGTGTCCAGGAGGGCGTGTGGCCGGACCTCCGGCTGCGCGACTCGCTGCTCGGGGCACAGGCCCTCGTGGAGGTGCTGCGTGGCCGACCGGTCGACGGAGCTGCCGGCATCCGAGCCGCCCACGCCTCGGTGCTGGCCGACGAGACGCGCCAGTTCCACGTGGCCGTCAGCCGGGCGCGCCGGCGGCTCCTGGTCACCGCGGTCGCGAGCACGGACGAGCAGCCCTCCTCGTTCCTGTCGCTCGTCGACCCGGACACCGACCTGTCCGCGGCACGCCAGGTCCCGGTGGCGCCGACCCTGCGTGGTCTCGTCGCGGCGCTGCGACGGGACCTGGCACGGGCCCACGCCGACGGGGACGCCGCGGTGCGTGACGCGAGGGCCGACCTGCTCGAGGTCCTTGCCGACGCAGGGGTCCCGGGCAGCGACCCGGCGCGGTGGTGGGACGCACGGGAGCCCTCGACCGACCTGCCCCGCGTCCCGGACGGCCCCGTGCCGGTGTCGCCGTCCAAGGTCCAGGCCTTCAGCGAGTGCTCCCTGCGCTGGCTGCTCACCAGCCACGGCGGTGACAGTCGCACGGTCGTCTCGAGCGCCGTGGGCACGCTCGTGCACGCAGTCGTGGCCGCGTCCCCGCACGCCGAGAGGTCGGTCCTGTGCGAGCAGCTCCGGGCGCGCTGGCCCGAGCTCCGGATGGACGACTCGTGGGTCTCCCGTCGGGAGCTCACCCGGGCAGAGGCCATGCTGGATGCCTACGTCACCTACCGACAGCATGCAGGAGGACAGGGCCGTGAGCTGGTGGGGGTCGAGGTCCCCGGACGCGTGCAGGTCGGGAGGGCGCTCGTCGTCGGCCAGGTCGACCGGCTCGAGCAGGACGCCGATGGCAGGTTCCTGGTGGTCGACCTCAAGACCGGATCGGGCAAGCCGGCCAAGGCCGACGTGCCCAGGCACCCGCAGCTCGGGGCTTACCAGGTGGCACTCCGGGCAGGAGCCTTCGCAGAGGTCACCGGGCCGTCGCCGGTCTCGGCGGGGGCGGCTCTGGCACACCTGGGACGGGCGGCGGTCCGCACCGGCGTCCCGCAGGTACAGCCCCCGCTGGAGGAGGACGAGGACCCGGGGTGGGCGGAGGCGCTGCTGCGCTCCTCGGCCGACGGCATGGCCGGGGCGTCCTTCACCGCGACCGTCGGTGACTGGTGCCGCACCTGTCCGGTGACCTTCTCCTGCCCGCTCCAGCCGGACGGCGACTCGCGATGACCGCGCGTCGTGAGGAGGCCGTCACCTGGTCGGCCCGGCAGATCGCCCAGGCATTGGACGCCCCGCCTCCGACACCGGAGCAGCAGGCCGTCATCGAAGGTCCCCTGCGCTCGACACTCGTGGTGGCAGGTGCCGGCTCGGGCAAGACCGAGACGATGGCCTCCCGGGTGCTCTGGCTCGTCGCCAACGACCTGGTGGACCCTGGTGAGATCCTCGGTCTCACCTTCACCCGCAAGGCGTCGATGGAGCTGGCGACCCGGCTGGGTGACCGGCTCCGGCTGCTCCGCCAGGCCGGGGTCTGGTCGGCAGGTCGTGGCCCGGGGGAGGCCGACCTGGTCCCGCCGACCGTGTCGACCTACCACGCGTATGCCGGGCGCCTGGTGAGCGAGCACGGCCTCCGCGTCGGGGTGGAGCCGGATGCCCGGCTCCTGACGGAGGCGGCCGCATGGCAGCTCGCACACGAGGTGGTGCACTCCCACACGGGCGAGATGCCCGGTCTGGACCTGGCCGGCAGCACGGTGGTGCATGCGGTCATGCACCTCTCCGGCGAGCTGGCAGAGCATCTCGTGGAGACCTCGCAGGTCAGTGCCTGGCTGGAGCGGCAGGCCGACGCGCTGGTGGCGCTCCCTGGCCGGGACGGCAAGAAGGTGACCCGGCACGGGGCGGAGACCGCGGCGCTGCTGCGGACGAAGGCGCTGGTGGTCCCGCTGGTCCAGGCCTATGGTGCGGCCAAGCGGGCCCGGTCCGCGCTCGACTTCGCCGACCAGATGGCCCTGGCGGCCAGGCTGGCACGTGACCTGCCGACCGTGGGGGCGACGGAGCGCAGCCGCTACCGGGTCGTGCTTCTGGACGAGTTCCAGGACACCTCGGAGGCGCAGATGGTGCTGCTCGCCTCGCTGTTCGCCGACAGCGACGTCCCGGTCACGGCGGTCGGCGATCCCCACCAGTCGATCTATGGCTGGCGCGGAGCGAGCGCCACGACGCTCAGTCGCTTCCCCCGGCTGTTCGGATCCCCGTCCGAACCCGCACCGGTGATGCCACTCAGCACGTCGTGGCGCAACAGCCACGCCGTCCTCCGGGTGGCCAACACGGTCTCCGAGCCCCTGCGGCGTCTCAGCCGCGTCGACGTCCGTGAGCTGCGGGCAGCACCGCACGCCGTGCAGGGGGAGGTGCAGTCCGCCCGACTCACGACGCACGTGGCGGAGGCGGACCACGTCGCGCGGTGGGTCAAGAAGCGCTTCCACACCGCAGAGGGTGCCTGGACCGGGCGGAGCGCGGCGGTCCTGTGCCGCAACCGAGCGCAGTTCGACACGGTCGTGACCGCGCTGCGCGCGCAGCGGCTGCCGGTCGAGGTGGTCGGGCTGGGCGGGCTGCTCAACGCCCCGGAGCTCCTCGACCTCGTGAGCCTGCTGTGGACCGTCCAGGACCCCGGCCGCGGTGACCATGTGATGCGCCTGCTCACCGGTCCGGTGAGCCGTCTGGGAGCGGCAGACCTGGAGGTCCTGTGGGCCTGGGCACGCCACCTGGTGGAGCAGCACCCCGACGACGACGCGAGTCTGGGCGAGGCACTGGACCATCTGCCGCCGCCGCAGTGGACCAGCCCGCGTGGCAACCAGCTCTCGGGGACCGCCCACGGGCGTCTGGAGATGCTGTCCCAGGTGGTCCGACGGGTGCGCGCTGCCACGGGACTGCCGCTGCCTGACCTCGTGGTGGAGGCCGAGCGAGCCCTCGGTCTGGACATCGAGGTCGGGGCCGACCCCGACCTGCCGGACGGCTGGGGCGAGAGCTGGGCCCGGGCGCACCTGGATGCGCTGGCCGACGTCGCTGCGACCTTCGCGGCCACGGCGGACAGGCCGACGCTCGGGGGCTTTCTCGACTGGCTGGAAGCGGCCCGTGAGCACGAACGTGGTCTGGAGGACGTCGAGGTGCCCGAGCTGGCAGAGGTCTCGGTGCGCTCAGGTGCCGTCCAGGTGCTGACAGTGCACGCCGCCAAGGGGCTGGAGTGGGACGTCGTGGCTGTGCCGGGTCTGGCCGAGGGGGTCTTCCCTGTCGTCCGGGGGACCCCCAGGGTCGTGGAGGGCAGGTGGGTGCACCACCCCCACGCTGTGAAGGGCTGGCTCACCGGCATCGGTGCGCTGCCCTACCCGCTCCGGGGTGACAGGGACGGGCTGCCATCGCTGGCCTGGGAGGCACAACGGACGACACACGACCTGGACGATGCGCTCCAGGAGGTCTACCAGGCCGGCATCGCGCACCGGGTAGAGGAGGAGCGACGGCTCGCCTACGTCGCGTTCACCCGTGCCCGGCACGAGCTGTTGCTGACGGCGCCGGTCTGGTCGACCGGCAAGACCCCGCGGGTCACCTCCCGCTTCCTCGAGGAGGTGCTGGGGGCGGACGGTCCCACGACCGGGATCCCGGCCGACCCGTGGGCCGACATGCCGGTCGACGGGAGCGAGGACAACCCGCTGCTGGCCGAGCAGACGACGGCGCCGTGGCCGGTGGAGCCCTCGGCCCGCCGGCGCGCGGCGGCCGAGGTCGTGCAGGCGGTGCGGGAGAGCCGTCTGGCACGCCGCGGCACCACGGGGACCATGCCTCACGACGACGCCCGCGCTCAGCAGGCGCGGATGCTGCTGTCCGAGCGGGACGCCGAGCGTGGACGGTCGGCGCAGCCTGCTGCCCTCCCCGAACACCTGTCGACATCGGCACTCCTGGCGCTCGCACAGGACCGTGAGGACTTCCTGCGACGGACCCGACGGCCCATGCCCGGCCCCCCGTCTCCCCTCGCGCAGGTGGGCACCGACTTCCACGCCTGGGTCGAGCAGCACTACTCCGCGGCCAGCCTCGTCGACCTGGACGACCTGCCAGGCAGCGCGGACGAGCCGACCGCCGATGACCTGGAGCAGCTGCGCGCGCGCTTCCTGGCCAGCGAGTGGGCCACGCGCGTCCCGGTCGAGGTCGAGGTGGCCGTCGAGACCTCCCTGGCCGGCAGGACAGTGCGAGGCCGCATCGATGCCGTGTTCCCTCGGGTGGACGGCGGGTTCACGGTCGTGGACTGGAAGAGCGGCCGTCCCGGCACGGCCACACAGCAGGAGGTGAGGTCCCTCCAGCTGGCGGTCTACCGCGTCGCCTACGCGCGCCTGCACGGGTGTGAGGTGGACACCGTCGACGCGGCCTTCTACTTCGCCTCCACGGGTGAGACCTTCCGCCCTGAGCTGCCCTCCGCCGAGCAGCTGGAGCGGCGCCTCTCAGCGGTCATGGCCGACGCCGCGACCGCCGGTGGCGCAGGTCAGCGGGAAGGTGGCGGTGCCGCACCGTCCGGTCGCGCGTCCGGGGGCGCCTCCGACGCGTCGGCCGAGCCGTCGTCGCCATCCGTGGGCTCGCTGTCAGGGGGCACCTCGGTGCGTCCTTCGTGAAGGGGGGAGGTCTCCTGGCTGTCTGTGCTGCCGGAGACCTCCGACGGTGCCGGCGACTCCTCGGCAGCGCTCTGCGCCGCGGACCGGTCCGGGTCCTGCGCCCGCAGGTCGTGCACCACGTCCTCGGGCATGCCGTACAGGTCCTGCAGCCGGGTGCGCTCGTCCAGCCCCTCCCCGAGACGGACGACCGGGATCGTCTCGGTGGGGTCGGAGGGGGAGTCCTCGTCGGTCTCCAGCGGTCCCTGTGCCGGCTCGTGCCCAGAGGGCTGCCCGGTCCCAGGGTCGGCGGTGTCCGCCTCCGTCTCCGCACCGGCGGGCGACCGGTGCGCAGGCACGTCCTCCGCCTGGTTGAGCTCCTGCTCGCCCTCCGCCCTGTCGATCTCCTGTTCGGTCTCCTCCTCAGGGTCGTTCGCGGGGCTGGTCTCCACGACGTGCTCCACCGGCGCAGCCGGCACCAGGGAGTCGTCGGCCGAGGTCAGCCGGTCGAGCTTGCGGAGCTGGTCGACCCTGTCGCGGACCGTCTCCTCGTCGCCTGCGCCCACCGCAGCGGCAAGGCCCCTGATGAGGCGCATCTCGGACGCAAGGCGGGCGCGGGTCAGCAGGTGCGGGTCGGGACGCTGGGACCGTGCGAGCGCGTAGCTCTCCAGCACGCTGTCCACAGCAGCCGGCGTGGCCTGCTGTACGAGCAGGGCGAAGTCCTCGGCAGGGTCGGTGACGCTGGCCTGTCCCCAGTTGGTGAGAGCCACGACGCGGCCGGTGGAGGCGTCGTTCTCGGAGAAGGCGACACGGAAGGCCCAGCCGTCCAGGGACCCATGGACCGGAGTGCTGGCGAAGTGCCAGAGGGCCGGCGCCTCGAAGGCATGCTCCCAGCGGGCGAGCAGCCCGGTCGGCACACGACCGGTCTCTGCCGCGCGGTCCAGCTCGGACAGCCGACGCTCGCGGTGGGCGGCAGCGTCGAAGACGGGCACACCGAACTCCTCGAAGAGCCCGGCCGAGATGTTGTGGACCGCCGCGACGGCCCGTCCGATGGCGCTGGCCAGGCCAGGACCGGCCGGCAGCGTGTGCAGGTTGAGGTTTGCTCCCTCGACGTACGGGAAGACCGCGGCCCTCCCGTGGTCACCGGCCGTGGCATACCCGGTCGCCACCGGCACTTTGAACGGGAGATGTCTCCCGAGCTGGCGGACGAGCACGTCGTTGCGCTCCAGGTCGGCGGCAGCGGCGGCCGTCAACGGAGCGACGACGAGCCAGCGTCGGCCGGTCGAGTCCTCCACCAGTGCTGTCTGGTGTCCGGCGGGTTCGGCCTCCGGGCCTCGGTGCAGCTCCTGCACCGAGACGGGCTTCATGCCGGGCACGGCAGCACAGGCGAGTCCTGCGAGGGCAAGGTCGCTGCGGGTCACACGGCCACCGTAGGACGTCGACCCGCGCATTCGCCGCAGGCGAGGCCGCTGGCGGTCCGGATCGGTCTTAGAGTGATGGTGTGAGCAACGCGGACGAGACCTTGTTCGACCTCTCGCTCGCGCGGGGCACCCTCGACCGTGTCGGCAACGCCCGTCGGGACACCGAGCTGGTCAGGCAGGCCCTCGGGCGTTCGGGCACACGTGTCTACGACCTCGTCGAGGGCAAGGTCCGCACCTGCAGGGTGGACGGCCTTCTCCGGCTGGTGCCCCGGGCGCCCGAGGTCGCCGACGCCGGCCGTCTGACGCTCTACCTGGGGCGTGACGACCAGGAACGGGACCATATCGCCGTCGTCCGGGCCGACGCCGACCCGGAGCGACCCGACGCCCGCGCCAAGGGGTGGCGCAACCTGCGGGAGGCAGGTGCCGAGCTGGGGGCGACCGACGCCGGCATCCTCACCAGTGCGGTCGCCCTCGCCAACTGGCACGCCCGCCACCCTCGCTGCCCACGGTGCGGGGCCGAGACGACGCCCGCCCAGGGGGGCTGGGTCCGGTTCTGCGATAACGACGGCTCCGAGCACCACCCCCGCACGGACACCGCCGTGATCGTCGCGGTCACGGACACCCAGGACAGGATCCTGCTGGCGCGTGGGCCGCACTGGCCCGAGGGTCGTATGTCGGTGCTCGCGGGCTTCGTCGAGGCGGGCGAGTCGCTCGAGGCTGCCGTGGCCCGCGAGGTGCGCGAGGAGGTCGGCCTCACGGTGCGCGACGTGACCTACCGCGGCAACCAGCCGTGGCCCTTCCCCGCCTCCCTCATGGTCGGCTTCACCGCGCGCACCCTGGAGGAGGAGCTCGTCCTGGACGAACGGGAGATCGCGGAGGCCGCGTGGTTCGCCCGCGGGGAGCTCGGCTGGTCGGTGCGCTCGGGCCGGGTGGCGCTGCCTCCACGGGTGTCCATCGCCCGACGCCTGATCGAGGACTGGAACGGCGGCCCGATCGAGCAGCTCGCGGAGCCCGCGGGGCCGTTCCGTGGTCGCGACGCATCGTGAGTGCTGCGGCACCCGGCAGCCCTGAGGAGGTGCTGCAGGACCTCGACCCCGAGCAGCGAGAGGTCGCCGCCCACCCGCTGGGGCCGATGGTGGTGCTGGCCGGTGCGGGCACGGGCAAGACCCGGGCCATCACGCACCGCATCGCCTACGGCGTGCGGACGGGTGCGCTGCAGGCCCCCCGGGTGCTCGCTGTGACGTTCACGGCCCGCGCTGCGGGCGAGATGCGCACACGTCTGCGGTCCCTGGGTGTGCCTGGTGTCCAGGCACGGACCTTCCACGCCGCTGCCCTGCGTCAGCTGCACTTCTTCTGGCCCCAGGCCGTCGGGGGACCACCTCCGGAGGTGCTCGCACACAAGGCGCCGGCCATCGCCGAGGCCGCGGGCCGGCTTCGGCTGGGCCTGGACCGCACCGAGCTGCGGGACGTCGCGGCCGAGGTGGAGTGGGCCAAGGTGAGCCTGCTCACCGCGGAGGACTACCCTCGCGTCGCGCGCGAGCAGGACCGCAGGCCCGCCGGGCTGGACGGCACGGCCTTCGCCCGGCTCATGCAGACCTACCAGGAGGTGACCGCCGAGAGGCATGTCATCGACTTCGAGGACGTGCTGCTGCTCATGGTGGGCGTCCTGGCCGAGCACCCCCAGGTCGCACAGGCGGTACGCCAGCAGTACCGGCACTTCGTGGTCGACGAGTACCAGGACGTGAACCCGCTGCAGCAGCAGCTGCTGGACCTCTGGGTGGGTGAGCGCGAGGACGTCTGTGTGGTGGGCGACCCCGCCCAGACGATCTACTCCTTCACCGGCGCGTCTGCCGACCATCTGCGCGGGTTCGCAGCCCGGCACCCCGGCGCGCGCACCGTGCACCTGGTCCGCAACTACCGCAGCACCCCCCAGGTGGTGCACCTGGCCAACCTCGTCCTCCCCGGTGGATCCGGTCGGCTGCGCTCCCAGCAGGACCCCGGCCCCGAGCCGAGGCTCACCGCATACCCCGACGACGAGGCGGAGGCACGGGGGGTCGCCTCGGCCGTGCGTGAGATCGTCGACGGGGGAGTGCCCCCCGCCTCGGTCGCGGTGCTCTTCCGGACCAACGCCCAGTCCGAGGCGGTCGAGAGTGCGCTGTCCCAGGCAGGGGTCCCTTACCTGGTGCGTGGAGGGGAGCGCTTCTTCTCGCGCACCGAGGTCCGCCAGGCCGTGCTGCTCCTGCGGGGCCAGGTGCGCGGTGACGACGGAGGTATGCCACTCGGCGACCGTGTCAGGGACGTGCTGGGCGGTGCGGGCTGGACGCAGGAGCCGCTCTCGCGCGGAGGTGCCACCCGGGAGCGGTGGGAGTCGCTGCAGGCACTGTGCCACCTCGCTGACGACCTGGCGAAGGTGGAACCGAGCGCCGGGCTGCGCGAGCTCGTGACCGAGCTCGACCGGCGTGCCAGCGAGCAGCACGCGCCCGCGGTGCAGGGGGTCACCTTGGCCTCCCTGCACGCGGCCAAGGGGCTCGAGTGGGACACGGTCTTCGTGGTCGGGTGCAGCGAGGGGCTGCTCCCCATCTCGATGGCCGACTCCGCGGAGCGGGTCGAGGAGGAGCGGCGGCTGCTCTATGTCGGCCTGACACGGGCCCGACGGGAGCTCCGGCTGAGCTGGGCGGCCGGCCGCGGGGCCGGAGGGCGGGGCACGCGCAAGATCTCACGCTTCCTCGCGCCCGCGGCCTCCGTGCTCGGTGCGTCGGCGGCCTCCACGCCGCGCCCACGCTCCAGGGCCTCGAGGTCGGCGCCGGTGCCGAGGGTGTGCCGGGTCTGCGGCACCGAGCTCGCCGCTGCCGCGGAGCGCAAGGTCGGGCGGTGCTCGGACTGTCCGCCGTCCTACGACGAGGCCACCTTCGAGCGCCTCCGTGCCTGGCGGCTGCAGACAGCCACGGACGCCAAGGTGCCCGCCTTCGTGGTGTTCACCGACGCGACGCTCACCGCCATCGCGGAGCGCAGGCCGGGCTCCCACGGTGACCTTGCCGGCATCTCGGGTGTCGGGCCGCGCAAGCTCGACCTCTACGGGGACGAGGTGCTGTCGATCCTCGCCGAGGAGGTCCCGGGAGAGGTGTCGCAGTAAAAGGCGTTGCGCCACGGGCCGAGGGGGGCGTAGTTTGTTCGTCGTCCGTCCCACAGGTCGTGTCCGAGAAGGCGTCGGCGGTGGGGCAGCAGCTGCCATGCGAGAGGAGGCGGAGACGATGAAGCTCATCATCACCACGGTCGGCGTCGTGCCGAGCGGTGCACCCGTCGTTTCCGCGCAGGGGTTCACCCTGCCCAAGCGACCTCGCGCGCTGTTCGCCCACCTTGCCCCCGACGTGGCCTCCGGCCTGTGCGGCTCACGGACCTCATGACCCTCTGACGTCCTCAGCCCCGGCCGCGGCCCCGTCCCCACCAGGACCGGATCCGCGGCCGATGTGTCTGCCCACGGGCCCCGCACAGGGGCGGTGCGGCGGCATCCGGCGGATCCTCCAGCACACGGAAGAACCCCGATGACCGACCTGCACCGCCCTCCAGCACCACCCCCCGCAGACCAGGAAGGACCCAGCGTGTCGACTCACGCAGCGACTCTCGACCGGGTGGGCCTCCGGCCCGCCGCGAGCCTGCCCTGCCATGAGCACCCCGCGGACCTGTGGTTCGCCGAGCTGCCCGAACAGGTGGAGGCGGCCAAGGCCCTGTGCACCGACTGCCCGATCCGTCAGCAGTGTCTGGCCGGTGCCCTCGAGCGTGCCGAGCCATGGGGCGTCTGGGGCGGTCAGCTCGTGCTCTCGGGAGTGGTCGTCGCCCGCAAGCGCCCCAGGGGGCGGCCACGCAAGAACGACGTGGCAGCCTGACCCGTCTCCTGCGCGCAGGGGCAGCGCGGGTGTCGGCTCCACCGGCGGGCGGTCACCGTGGGGGAGGGCAGTGCCACCTCCCAGGTGACCCCCGCCGGCACGGGTATGCCGTCGAGGTGCCCTTGGACGAGGATCCCGACCAGTCCGGCGACGGTGGTGGCCAGTGCCGGATCGACCGAGAGACCGACCTGGGCATGCCGGTCCGAAGCCAGGAGCTGGCTCAACAGCCAGGGCCAGGCAGGGTCCAGGTCCCGGCGGCTGAGGTCCAGGCAGTGCAGACAGGGAGCACCCGACCTGCCGACGAGGGGTCCGACCACGGCGCGACGCCCGGACACGACCAGGGGCAGGTGCGGGACGCCGGACGCTGCCCAGGACCTCGCCTCGTGGGGTGCGACCGCCTCGGCCGCGAGCAGCACGGCGAGGTCGGGAGGGTCCTCGGGGTCCAGCGCAGAAGTGACCTGTGGGACCCCCGCCCTCCGGACCTGGCCGCACACCTGGTCGTGCAGGGGACCACGGCCGAGCACCGCGACGCTGCGGCCCTCACGGGCCGACGGGGACCGGTCGACGTCGGCCAGACCGTGGGCGCGCAGCAGGTCGGCCAGCGCGGTCACCCGCACCGGGTCCAGTCCCCAGGCGACACCGGCGCCCGGGGGCCGGGAGGTGCGGCCCGGACGGAGCGAGAGGAGCCAGGCCGACTCCGCTTCCGTCAGGCCGGCGAGCACCACGCCGCTGCCCGGCGCGGTCCCGAACTGCACCTCGCCGGCACCTCTGCGCAGCGGAGTCACGAGCGGTCGCAGACCCTCAGCGGCGGCCACCGCCTGAGGGTCGACGGGACGGGGGCTCCCCGCGGGGCCGGTGCGGCGAGCAGCTGTCTGGGACATGTCGCCAGCGTGTCACCTCGGCCCGTCGCTCGACGGTGACCGTCCACAGGACGGCCGTAGGGCGGGGCCGGCACACGTGGCCGGTCCCGCCCTACGGCGGTGTCACGGGGTGGCTCAGGCGCTGGCAGCCTTGCCCAGGATGCGGTTCAGGTTGGTGCCGCAGACGGGGCAGACCCCCTTGGCCATCCTGCGGCCGTTGGTCTCGACGACGCGGCCCTCTGCCTCGCGCTTCTCCTTGCACTTCACGCAGTAGAACTCGCCTGCGTAGGTCTCGGTGCCTTCAGCCATGGGGTGCCTCCTGGGTCCGGGCCGGGTGCACGCACCCGGCAGTGAGCGGGCGCGCGGGCCCTGCTTTGTTGGACCACCCTAGACGACCTGCGGGTTCTCGCCACGTTGCGTGGCGGGTCGGGCCGTTGGCGTGTCGGAGCGAGCTGCGGCCACGGGACCCGTGTCGGCGCTGCGGGCTAGCGTGCCTCCTGTGAGCGAGCAGAGCGGCATCGACGGGGGCCCTACCGTCCCGGAGCGGATCGAGATCCGTCGCAGCGCCCGCCGACGGCGCACGGTGAGCGCGCGGGTGGAGGCCGACCGGGTGGTCGTGCTGATGCCGAGCGGGCTGACCCCGGCAGAGGAGGAGCGTCACGTCGAGGAACTCGTCGCCCGCCTGCAGCGCTCCCGTCGACGGCTCCGGCTCGCTACCCAGGACCTGCTGGGGCGGGCCCGCGGTCTCTCCGAGACCTACCTCGAGGGGCGGGCCGACCCGGTGTCCGTGCGGTGGGTCACGAACCAGGGCCGCAGGTGGGGGTCGTGCTCGGTCGGCTCGCGGACCATCCGCCTCTCCGACGCCCTGGAGCAGATGCCCTCCTGGGTGGTCGACGCGGTGCTCGTGCACGAGCTGGCCCACCTGCTCGTGCCCGACCACTCTGCGGCCTTCCACGCCTGGGTCAGCCGCTACCCGCGCTACGCCGAGGCCCAGGCCTTCCTTTCCGGGGCGGCATGGGCACGGGGTGGGGCCACCGCCGCGGAGGGCCCGGACGGCCGGGACTGAGGCCGACCTTCCTGGGCACCTCCGGGCTCGGCGGTCAGGCGCGGCCCGACGGGCCGGCTTCCCCCTCGTCGCGCAGCAGAGCCTCCAGCTCGTCGTCCAGGGAGGTCTCCGACGACGCAGCGGCACTGCGTCGGTCCACGAACCCCAGTGGGTCGTCGAGGTCGGCCGCGGTGGGAGCCACGTCAGGATGGGCCCATGCCTCGTCCCGGGCGTGGCTTCCGTGTGCCGACTCCAGGGCGGACCACAGGTTGGCGGCGTCCCGCAGCCGTCGTGGCCGCAGCTCCAGGCCGACCAGCGACGCGAAGACCTTCTCGGCCGGGCCACCGGTGGCCCGGCGCCGGCGGACCGCTTCGGACAGGGCCGCGGCATGAGGCAGGTGAGCCGAGCTGGCGCGCTCGCTGACGACATCGACCCAGCCCTCGACGAGGGCGAGGTAGGTCTCCAGACGGCTGAGGGCCGACTGCTGGGCGGGGCTCGGCTCCGGCGAGAACATCGACCCCGAGAGCGCCTGCTGCATCGCCTCGGGGTCACTCGGGTCGGCCGAGCGCACCGCCTGCTCGATGGCCTCGGTGTCGATGCGGATGTCGCGCGCATAGTCCTGCACCGCGGTCAGCAGCTGGGGGCCAAGCCAGGGCACCCCGGCGAAGAGCCGCACGCGGGCCGCCTCGCGCACCGCCAGGTACAGGTGGACCTCACCGGCATCCACCTCCAGTCCCTCGGCGAACGCCGCGACGTTGCTCGGGAGCATGGCGACGGTCTCGTCGGGCATGAGCGGGAGACCCACCTCGGTGCCGCTCACGATCTCGCCCGCGAGCGTCCCGACCGCCTGACCGACCTGTGCCCCGAACATGGCGCCGCTCATCCGGCGCATCATGGGCTCCATCTGTCCCATGACCGCTGCTGGGTTCACGCCCGGAGGCAACCCGGGGATCTCGACAGGCATGTCGCCCTCGCCCAGGTCCTTGAGCTGTTGCTGCATCGCCGAGGTCAGCGCCGCGCGCACTCCCTCGGCCACCGGGGTCGTCAGGGTGCGCCACAGCGGCAGCGTCTGCTCGACCCACTCGGCCCTGCTCAGCGCCGTGCCCCGGCCCTGCGGGGGTGGGAAGTCCGTGACGGCGTCCAGCCACAGGGTCGCGACCTGCACCACCTGCTCGACGTCGCTGCGGGTGCGGTCGGACAACGACGTGTCACCCTGCTGCGCGACGACCCCGCGTGCGGTGTCCCTCGCCAGGTCCTCGTGGATCGCACTGTCGTCGGAGGTGCTCATCATGGCCTGGACCTGGGCCTGCATCTGTCGGACCATGGCGGGGTCCAGGTTGGTCAGGCCCATCGACTCCAGGGCCTCACGCATCTCCGGAGGGACCTGCCCACCGAAGATCGCGGACAGCGGGTCGTCGTCGGGCTGGTCGTCCGGGCTGTGCTCGGGGTGCGACACGGCTGGGGTTCCTTCCACATCGGGTGGTGCATCGGCGTGTCCGTGCTGACAGGATGGTCTCCCACCAGACAACCACAAGGAGGGCCTGTGAGTTCCCAGCCCAGTCCGGTCCGCTCCCGGCGACGCGTCGGACCGCAGCGGGTCGCGGTCACCCGGGCCACCTCGGCGGTGGGATCCGCACTGGCGAGTGCTCTGGCCAGCGGGGGTGAGCGCGTCGTCGGTCTGGACCAGCGCAGCGGCACCGCCGGGGATGTCGACTGGCGCCTCACGGACATCACGTCACCGTCGGTGGTCGGCGCGCTCGGCGACATCGACGCCCTGGTCCACCTGGCCTACGACGCCGATCTCGAGGCTGCGCTGGCCGAGCAGCCGTCCACACGACGGGCCCGGCTCATCCGGGAGGTCCAGACGCTGACGACGGCGGCGGCCGCCGCGGGTGTGGCCCACCTGGTCGTCGTCACCAGCGCCATGGTCTACGGCGCCCGGGAGGACAACCCCGTCCCTCTGCCGGAGGACTCCCCTCTGCGGGCCGACGACACCGAGGGCATCGTGGCCGACCTCGTCGAGGTCGAGGAGCTGCTGCAGGTCGCCCGACAGGTGCACCCGGGCCTGCTGGTCACCTCGGTGCGACCTGCCGCGCTCGTCGGACCCGGCCTCGACACGATGGTCTCCAGGCACTTCGAGGCGCCGCGCCTGCTGACGTTGCGCGGACGCGTGCCGGCCTGGCAGTTCTGCCACGTGGAGGACCTCGCGACCGCCGTCTCCGTCGTGGTGCGTGAGGAGCTCGCCGACGCGGTCGCCGTCGGTGCCTGGGGCAGTCTCACCCAGGATGAGGTGGAGGAGATCTCCGGCCTGCGCAGGGTGGAGCTCTCGCCGGCCTCGGCCGAGGGAGCCGCCGAGCGGCTGCACCGCCTCGGCGTCATCCCGGTGCCCTCCAGCGACCTGGCCTACGTCTCCTTCCCCTGGGTGGTCGCGCCGACCGCGTTGAGCCAGCACGGGTGGTACCCCGCCTACGACAACTCCACCTGTCTCAGCATCCTGCTGGAGACGGTCCGGGGCCGGCACGCGGTGATGGCCCGGCGCGTGGAGCGTCGTGATGCCGCCATCGGTGCCGCCGGGGCAGCCAGCGCGGCGGTGGCCGTGGCCGCCACGGCAGCGATCATGCGACGGCGTCGCAAGCGCGGCTGAGCCGTCGGCCCTGGTCGCCGTCCCGCATTCCCAGCGACCGCCCAGGAGAGATCGTGGATGATGGCCCGATGACCGTGCGCAGTGAGACGACCTGGGCGGCCGTGCAGTCCGAGCCGCTGTCCGTCGATGCTGCCCTCGAGGTGGTGCAGCACTCTCGCGCGGGAGCCGTCGTGGCCTTCATCGGCGTCGTCCGGGACCACGACGACGGGCGTGCCGGAGTGCAGCGCCTGGACTACACCGCGCACCCACAGGCCCAGGAGGTCCTGGCCGCGACCGTCGACCGTGTGGCCGGGCGAGACGGCGTATGCGGGGTCGCCGCCGTGCACCGTCAGGGCGCACTCGCCGTGGGTGACCTGGCGGTGGTCTGCGTGGTCTCCGCCGAGCACCGTGCGGAGGCCTTCGAGGCCGGCCGTGCGCTCATCGAGGAGCTGAAGGCGCAGGTGCCCATCTGGAAGCACCAGCTTTTCCAGGACGGCGAGCAGCAGTGGGTCGGACTGTGACCGAGACCCCTCTCTCCCGTCCGGAGCACACCGGGGTCTCGGCCAGGGCCGCGATCGCGCTGCTGCTCGTCGTCGCCACGGTGTCCGTGGTGGCTCTGCTCAACCTCGTCGAGGTGCCCAAGGTGATCTACCGTCCCGGCCCGGTCTACGACACCCTGGGCGAGGTCGACGGCAGACCGGTGGTCTCCATCGAGGACGTCGAGACCTTCCCCACGACAGGACGCCTCGACTTCACCACGGTCACGGTGTCCGGTGGCCCACGCTTCCCTGTGACGGCCTGGGACTGGCTGACGTCCTACCTCGACCCCTCCACCACCGTCGCGGACGAGGCCGACGTCTTCCCTCCCGACGCGACCGCAGACCAGATCCGGGAGCAGAACGTCGCCCTCATGCAGAACTCGCAGCAGGAGGCGGCGGTCGTGGCGCTGCGGGCCGTCGGTGAGAGCGTCCCCGAACAGGTCAAGGTGGCACAGGTGATCGTCGACGCTCCTGCTGACGGGGTGCTGCGGGTCAACGACGAGATCCGTCAGGTCGACGGCAGGGACGTCGCCAACCCCGACGACGTGCGCGACATCCTGCAGGACTTCGAGCCCGGCACCGACGTGCCGTTCAGGCTGGTGCGGGACGGCGAGGAGCAGACGATCGAGGTCCCCACCGGCGAGGACGAGGGCCGCACCGTCATCGGGGTCTACATCCGGTCCGACTTCGACCTGCCCTACGAGGTCACCATCGACGCGGGCAACGTCGGAGGACCGTCGGCCGGCCTGATGTTCAGCCTGGCCCTCTACGACACGATCACCCCGGGCGAGCTCACCGGAGGCCTGGACTTCGCCGGGACAGGGACCATCAACTCCTTGGGGGAGGTCGGGCCCATCGGAGGGATCCAGCAGAAGCTGGTGGGAGCCGACCGGGCGGGAGCCGACTACTTCCTCGCGCCGGCCGCCAACTGTCCCGAGGTCCTGGGCCACGAGCCGGAGGGGCTGACCGTGGCCCGCATCGAGACCTTCGACCAGGCGCTCGAGCTCGTCGAGGCGCTCGGTGAGGGAGCCGAGGTGGAGGTGCCCACCTGCGCGGACGCCGCGTAGCCGGCGCTCAGTCCTCGAGGGTGACCCGGAGGGCGTGCACCAGCCCGGGCGCGATGTCCTGACCGACGGCGACCGCGTCGTCGTCGTCGTGGTCGCGCTGGCGCAGCAGGCAGACGGAGCCGCCGTCCCGGGTGACCGCGACCAGCAGCCGCACGTCCTTGCGGTCCGGGTGGGCGGCGAGCTGCTCGGTGGCCTCGTCGCGGCTCCTGGGCAGGTCGCGCTCGGCGTCGGGCGGCACCACGATCCGCTCGACCGCCAGGGCGACGCCGGCGACCTCCTCGGGCCACCCGACGCGTGCCAGCAGCGACTCGAGGTCGGTGGTGCGCGGCAGGCCGTCCTGCTCCACGGCGGTGTAGCCCGCGGGCTCGGCCTCCCGCAGCTGCTCGGCCATGCTCGGCTCCCGCTCGAGCAGGAGCGCGTTGCGCACCAGGGCGAACATACGCGGTGGCTGGTCCCACCCGGCGCGCGCCACGTGGCGTTCGGTGTCGGCGGCGGCCGCCGTGAGCGGGTGCAGGGCAGCGGACGTGCGGTCGGGCTGGTTCGGTGAGGACACCCCGGCATGGTCTCACCACGGACCGCCGGTCTCCCAGGCGATGCGCTCACCTGTCTGTCAGGAACGTCGGTTAGGTTGAGCACCCACGCACGCACCCGGCGCACACCCTCGCGGTGAGGTCGGCCCATGGCACAGGAGCAGGTCTGCAGTGAGTCAGATGGACGGGCCAGAGCCCCGCGACGAGGATGGTCGGGACGACGACCTCGGACGTGACAGCACCGGGGGTGGGGGACCGGCGGGTCCGGAGCAGCCCCAGGACCCGACGAGCGCCTTCGGCGCCGCGGGAGTGCCCGGTGGGGGCCCAGTCCCCGGGCCGGGAGGGGGAGGCCCCTCAGGGCCGCGCCGGCCTGCCCCGCCGCGGCGCGGCGGGGGCGGACGTCTCGGTCCGACGATCGCCATCGTGGTCGCGGTGCTCGCCGGCATCACGTGGGTCGCCCAGCTGTGGACCGAGTTCCTGTGGTTCGAGTCCGTCGGCTACCGGGACGTCATCACCACACGCCTGCTCACCCAGGTCGGCCTGTTCCTGCTCGCTGGTCTGGTCACCGGGCTACTCGTGTGGTCCTCGCTGTGGCTGGCCTACCGCAACCGGCCCATCTACGCTCCCAGCAGCCCGGAGCAGGCCAACCTGGACCGCTACCGCGCGGCGCTGGAGCCGGTCCGCAAGCTCGTCTTCGTCGCCGTCCCGGTGGTGCTGGGCCTGTTCGCAGGCGCGGCCGCGCTCGCGCAGTGGCAGACCGTGCTGCTGTGGCTCAACCGACAGCCGTTCGGCGTGCAGGACGACCAGTTCGGCATGGACGTCGGCTTCTTCGTGTTCACGTTGCCCTTCCTCGACTTCCTGGTCGGCTTCGCCACGCTCGCGCTCGGTGTGTCCGCCCTCGGTGCCGTGCTGACGCACTACGTCTACGGCGGCGTCCAGCTGCAGGGTCCGGGGGACAAGACCACCCCGGCCGCCCGCATCCACCTGGCCCTGCTCTTCGCGGCCCTGGTGGCCGTGCGTGCCGCCGGGTACTGGCTGGAGCGGTACGGGCTCACCACCAGCAGCCACCCACGGATCACAGGCATGAACTACACCGACGTCAACGCGGTGCTGCCCACCCGCGGTGTCCTGGCCGTGGCGGCCCTGCTCTGTGCGGCCTTCTTCGTCAGCACCATCTGGACCCGCACCTGGCGACTGCCCATCGTCGGCCTCGTCGGCCTCGTCGTCGTCGCGCTGCTCGTGGGCGGTGCCTACCCGGCCCTCATCCAGTCGCTGCGGGTCCGCCCCTCCGAGGCGATCCTGGAGGAGCCGTACATCCAGCGCAACATCGACGCCACCACCACCGCGTACGGCATCGACGAGGCGGAGTTCATCCCGTACGGCAACGAGGAGGTCGAGGCGACTCGCGGCCAGCTGCGCGACGACGCGGCGACCATCCCCGGCATCCGCATCGTGGACCCCTCCATCGTCTCGCCGACCTTCCGGCAGCTGCAGGGTGTCCGCAGCTACTACCAGTTCCCCGAGGCTCTCGACGTGGACCGCTACGACGTGAACGGCGAGCTGGTGGACACGGTGATCGCACTGCGCGAGATCCGGCTCAGCGGCCTTCCGGAGGCCCAGCGCAACTGGGTCAACGACCACACCGTCTACACACACGGCTTCGGCGCCGTGGCGGCCTACGGCAACCGCCGCTCGACCGAGGGGGAGCCCATCTTCTTCGAGCGCAACATCCCGCCGGTGGGCGCGCTCGGCGACTACGAGCCGCGGATCTACTTCGGGGAGTACTCCCCGACCTACTCCATCGTCGGCGCGCCCGAAGGGGCGACACCGCGCGAGCTCGACTTCCCCGACAGCGACAGCGACACGGGGGAGACCCGGAACACGTACAGCGGCGAGGGCGGCGTGCCGATCGGCTCCCTGCCCCGCCAGGTGGCCTACGCCCTGAAGTACCGACAGCTGGAGATCCTGCTCTCGGACGGTGTGAACTCCGAGTCGCGGATCCTCGACCACCGGGAGCCCCGGGAGCGGGTCGAGCGGGTGGCGCCGTGGCTGCGGCTGGACGGCAACCCGTATCCCGCCGTGGTGGGTGGGCGGATCACGTGGATCGTGGACGGCTACACGACGTCGGACCGTTACCCCTACTCCCAGCTGGCCGAGCTCGAGTCGGTGACCACCGACTCCCTGGTGGCCCAGGCCGGCAACGTGCGGTCCATCGGCGCGGGCAGGGTCAACTACATCCGCAACTCGGTCAAGGCCACCGTGGACGCCTACGACGGCAGCGTCGAGCTGTACGCCTGGGACGAGGAGGACCCGCTGCTGATGGCCTGGTCGCAGGCCTTCGACAACACGGTGCAGCCGCTCAGCGAGATCGACGGTGAGCTCATGAGCCACCTGCGCTACCCCGAGGACCTGTTCAAGGTGCAGCGCGAGATCATGTCGAGCTACCACGTGCAGTCGGCCGAGGCGTTCTTCGGCGGGCAGGACTTCTGGCGGGTCTCCGAGGACCCCAGCGCCGGGGGCGAGATCGACGTCGACATGCCGCCCTACTACCTGAGCATCGAGATGCCCGGGCAGGACGCGCCGACCTTCTCCCTGACGACCAACTTCATCCCACGTGGTGAGGACCGGCAGAACCTGGTCGGCTACATGGCGGCCGACGCGGACGCAGGCTCCGAGGACGGGATGCGCCGGGAGGACTACGGCCAGCTGCGCATCCTCGAGCTGCCGCGTGACTCGACCGTGCGAGGGCCAGGCCAGTTCCAGAACGACATCGAGAGCTCGAACGCCAACTCCGAGGCGTTCACCCAGACGCTCTCGCAGTTCCTGAGCCTGAACCGCCAGGCGGGGTCGACGGTCGACCTCGGCAACCTGCTCACGCTGCCGGTGGGTGGTGGGCTGCTCTATGTCGAGCCGATCTACGTGAGCGCGCGCAGCGGGTCGTCCTACCCGCTGCAGCGGCTGGTCGTGGTGGCCTTCGGCAACGACCTGGCCTGGTCGGACACCCTGGACGGTGCGCTGGACGAGCTCTACGGCGGCGACTCGGGGGCCACGGCTCCGGACTCGGGCACGGGCACGGACACTCCCATCGACCCCGAGGACGACCCGGTGCTCGACCCGGACGCCGAAGGTGAGGGAGACGGCGCCGACTCGACCGCTCCTCCGCCGGAGGAGGAGGAGCCGGCAGGCGACCTCGCCGAGGCGCTGGCCGACATCCAGGCGGCCTACGACGAGGGCCAGGCAGCCCTGCGCGACGGCGACCTCGCAGCCTATGCGGAGGCCCAGGACCGGCTGGCCGAGGCCATCGAGCGGGCCGTGGCGGCCGCACCCGAGGGCGGTTCGGTCGAGCTGGACCCCCCTGCAGAGGACAGTGCAGAGGAGACGCAGGCCCCCTGAAGCCAGGCTGGGACGGCCACGTCAGGCCCCGCGCCGCACCGATTTGGTGGGGCTGCGGGGCCTGACGTATGGTGGTGACACCGACGCGGGGTGGAGCAGCTCGGTAGCTCGCCGGGCTCATAACCCGGAGGTCGCAGGTTCAAATCCTGCCCCCGCTACCACGTTGGAGAAGGCCCCCAGGGAGACCCTGGGGGCCTTCTCCGTGTCACCGGGAGACGCACTCCTGCAGGAGCCGCCCGAGGTGCTGGGCGAGGGCCCGAGGCGCCGACCTGGGGGCGACGGCCTCGACGGCGGCGTTGTAGTTGGTGTTGGTGTTGACGTCGTAGGTCAGCAGCCGCCCGTCGGCGGACTCGATGAACTCGATGCCGCACACCTCGAGCCCGACACGGCGGGTGAACTCCAGGTAGCGGTCGATGACGGGGTGCTCGAAGCCCTCGCGCAGGCTGAAGAGCTCCTGCCCGGGCTCAGGGGCGATCGTCGCGCCGGGCGGCATCACCGGCTGCCCGGTGGCGGGGTCGACGGCGCAGGCGTCCGCGGGACACAGCTGGAACCCGCCCCGAGCGGTGTCGGCGCTGATCGCGTAGACGAGCTCCCCGGCGACGATCTCCGCACGGGTGATCGTCGGTTCGGCGGCCACGACGAACTCCTGGACGAGGGTGACGCCGTCCGGCGACGCCTCGAAGTCCTCCGAGCCGACGTGGGCCGCGAGCTCGTCGAAGGAGTCGAAGCGGCGCACTCCCAGACCCTTACCGCCCTGGTTGTGCTTGGTGACGAACGGAGGAGCGACCCGGCGTGCCGCGCGCAGTATCTGCTCGCGTCCCACCGCGGCCACGGTGCGGGGAGTCTCGATCCCCACAGCACGCAGCTGCGCGAGCTGGTCGACCTTGCTCATCTCCAGCTCCAGCACGCGCCGGCCGTTGACGGTGCGCCGACCATGCGCCTCCAGCCAGGACAGGACGGCGCGCGTGTAGTCCTTGGACAGCCCGTGGTCGCGGGTGTGCGCCGAGGCGCTGATGCGCGACCAGAACACTCCTTCCGGAGGTGCGGAGTCCAGGTCGACAGTGCCCTCGGTCAGCACCCACTCCTCGTAGGGCAGGCCCTCGGCGGCGAACGCCCGGGCGAACGGTGGGAACCACTCGGGGTTCTCGTGCAGGGCGTAGATCCGGGGGGCGCTCACGGCATACCTCTCGTGGGGGACGGTGGCGGCAACGGCGAACGTCCAAGCGCTGTTCCCGCAGGGAGCCCGCCCTGTCGCGTTCGACCCGGCGTGGCCTTCACCGCATGAAGACGTCGCGAGCCTGTGCTCTCCTGGTCGTCACGATCGCGCTGGGGCCTGCCGTGGCGGCGTGCTCCGATCGCGACACGGACCGGCAGCCCGCGGTCGCGGACTCGAGTGCCACCGGACTTCCGCTGCCACGGCAGCAGCGTCGGCGTCGACCCCGCTGACGGCACGGTCCACGTCGTGGCGCACGACGGCCTGTACCACGACGGCGCCGACGACACTGAGCGCGTGGGACCGCAGATCGACCGCACGGGGTTCGCGGTGGTCGGACCACGACGACTGGTGGCCTCGGGGGCACGGGCTCCTGTCACGGGTGGGGGACTCCGGCTTCCACGCACTCTCCGCCTCAACCAGGGCATGTCGTCGGCTTCGACGGGTAGCTGCGTGTCAGCGGTCCCGACGGACGACGCGAGCACGTGGGAGGTGCGGGATGAGGTCAGGACGGACATCCAGGCCTTCACTTGGGTCGCGTCCGGCACCGGTGACCCCGACGTGCTCGTGGTGACCGGGACAGGCAACCTGCACTCGGTGGATGGTGGCCGTAGCGTCGCCGGGCTCGGCGACTGACGACAGAGCCCGTGCAAGGCGTAGCCTGAGGACGAGGAGGCCCGTATGTGGAACGGCATGGGTTGGAACGGAATGGGCTGGATGGGCCTGTGGGGTCTGCTGGTGATGGTCGGGATCGTGCTCCTGGTGGTCCTGGTGGTGTGGGTGCTGGTGGGCGGGGTCGGCTCCTCCGGCCGCCGGAACGCAGCCCGCAGTGCGGCACGGCAACGGCTGGACGAGCGGTATGCCGGGGGTGAGCTGACCACGGAGGAGTACCGCGAGCGGGTGCGCGCGCTGGAGGAGGACTGATGCAGCCGGTCAGCCGCCGTGGGGTCCTCGTCCTGGGGGGAGCGGGGGCAGCCTCGGTCGCGCTCGGCGCCGTCGGCCTCTCGCAGCGATGGCTCGTTCCGGACACCGAGGTCTCCGGGACGGACAGTGGGCTCTCGCCCGTGGAGGGCGGCGAGGTCGTCGAGCCGGAGGTCCTGCGCAGCCAGGACGGCGTGCTGGAGCTGCAGCTCGACGCCGCCATGACGACGCACCGGCTCGCCGGGCGGGAGGCCACGACCCTGACCTTCAACGGTGCGGTGCCGGGCCCGACGCTGCGGGTGCGGCCCGGTGACACGATCCGGCTCCGCCTGGCGAACGGCCTCGACGAGCCGACCAACCTGCACGTGCACGGTCTGCACGTCTCGCCGGAAGGCAACAGCGACAACGTCTTCCTCATGGTCGCGCCGGGGGACTCCTTCGACTACGAGTACGTCCTGCCCGGTGACCACCCACCCGGGACCTACTGGTACCACCCGCACCATCACGGCACCGTGGCGGACCAGCTCTTCGGGGGCCTCTACGGGGCGATCGTGGTGGAGGGCCCCTCCCCGGTGGAGGCGAGCAGGGAGCGGCTCCTCGTCGTCGGCGACATCGCCCTCGGCTCGGACGGCAGGGTCGTCCAGGCCTCGATGATGGACCGGATGGCGGGGCGCGAGGGCGACCTCCTCCTGGTCAACGGCCAGGTCGAGCCCCGGCTCGCCGCCCGGCCGGGTGAGCGCGAGCACTGGCGCGTCGTGAACGCCTGCACGTCCCGCTTCCTGTCGCTGCGGATGGCCGGGGACCACGACGCGCAGGTCCTCGGACGTGACATCGGGGTGCTCGGAACACCCCACGACCTCGGAGAGGGCCTGCTGCTGGCACCGGGGAACAGGGCCGAGCTGCTGGTGACCGTGGCTCCGGGCGAGGGGGCGCTGATGACCGACCCGGTCGACCGCGGTGGCATGGGCATGATGCAGGGCTCCCGCCCCGGCGGCGGAGGCACCATGGGCCTCGTGGTGCTGGAGGGCTCCGGGGAGTCCGTCGAGCAGCCGGACTCCCCGCCGTCCCGCCCCGGGCCGCGGGACCTGCGCGGATCGCCGGTGGACGGCAGCCGCACGCTGACGTTCGCGATGGGAGGGCCCGGGGGTGGCCGCGGCCCGGGCGGCGGGCCCGGCATGGCGTTCACCATCGACGGGCGCGAGTTCGACGCGGACCGCACCGACCAGCAGGTGGGTCTGGGGACCGTGGAGGAGTGGACGGTCCGCAACGACAGCCCGATGGACCACCCGTTCCATCTGCACGTCTGGCCGATGCAGGTGGTCCGCGACGCGGACGGCGAGGTCCGCGACCCGCTCTGGCTGGATGTCGTCAACGTGCCGGCGCGCTCGGAGGTCACCGTCCGCATCGCCTTCGAGGACATCCCAGGACGCACCGTCTACCACTGCCACATCCTCGACCACGAGGACCTGGGGATGATGGGGGTCATCGAGGCGCAGCCCTAGTGCGCCCGGCGCGCCGGGGCCCCTTCGGCATGAGCGCTGCGGCTCCTGGCCACTATCGTCGGGTCATGGACACCACTCCCGGACGCCCTCGCGTGGTCATCGTCGGCTCCGGTTTCGGTGGCCTGTTCGCTGCCCAGGCACTCGAGCGGGCCGAGGTCGACATCACGATGCTCGCGAGGACCACGCATCATCTCTTCCAGCCTCTGCTCTACCAGGTCGCGACCGGCATCCTCTCCCCGGGCGCCATCGCCCCGGCCACGCGTGAGGTGCTCGCCAAGCAGGACAACGTGGAGGTCGTGCTCGGTGACGTCACCGCGATCGACGTGGAGTCCCGGCGGATCACGGCCACCACGCTCGGGATCGAGCTGGACTACGACTACGACTACCTCGTCCTCGCGGCCGGAGCCGAGCAGTCCTACTTCGGCAACGACGACTTCGCCCGCAACGCACCGGGCATGAAGAGCATCGACGACGCGCTCGAGCTGCGCGGCCGCATCTACGGTGCCTTCGAGCTGGCGGAGGTGGCTGCGGCCAGGGGCAACCAGGAGGCCCTCGACCGGTTGATGACCTTCGTCGTGGTCGGGGCCGGACCGACGGGGGTGGAGATGGTCGGGCAGCTGGTCGAGCTGGCCCACCGCACGCTGCGACGCGACTTCCGACACATCGACCCGCGCGACGCCCGCATCGTCCTGCTGGACGCCGCGGACGCGGTGCTCGGGACCTTCCACCCCGAGCTGCAGGCCAGCACCCGGGCCGAGCTCGGCGAGCTGGGGGTGGACGTGCGCCTCGGTGCCAAGGTCGTCGACCTCGACAGCAGCGGCCTGGACTACGTGGACGCCGCCGGTGCCGAGCACCGCATCGAAGCGGCCACCAAGGTCTGGGCCGCCGGGGTGAGCGCCAGCCCGCTCGGCCGGATGGTGGCCGAGCAGTGCGGGGTCGAGGTCGACCGTGCAGGGCGGGTGCCGGTGCAGTCCGACCTCAGCCTGCCGGGTCACCCCGAGATCTTCGTGGTCGGCGACATGATGGCCCTGGACGACCTGCCGGGCGTGGCGCAGGTCGCGATCCAGGGCGCGCGTCACGCCGCCGACCACATCCGGCGGGCCCTGCGCGGTGACCACGAGCGTCGCGACTTCGTCTACAACGACAAGGGCAACATGGCGACGATCTCGCGCTTCCGGGCCGTGGCCGAGGTCGGCGCACTCCGGGTCACCGGCTTCACGGCATGGGTGATGTGGCTGGTGGTCCACCTCTTCTACATCATCGGGTTCAAGTCACAGGTGACCACACTCATCCACTGGGCCGTGACCTGGCTGGGCAGCGAGCGGGGGGAGCGCACCATCACCGAGCAGCAGGTGTTCGGCAGGCTGGCGATGCTGGCGTCCGGCCGTGAGATCCGGGACAAGGCCGCGCGCAAGATCGGTCCGGGGGTGCCCGACGGCGACATCCCGGACGCGGCGACGGAGCAGCCCGGACCCCAGGGGGGCTGAGCCCCGGCCCCGAGGGGGCACCGCGAGGGCCGCGCGCGCCGTCGACCTACAGTGGACAGGTGTCACTGACCTACCCCGTTGCCACCCGCACCCTGGACAACGGACTGCGCGTGGTGGTGAGCGAGGACCATCTGGTGCCGCGGGTCAGCCTCAACATGTGGGTGGAGGTGGGCTCGCGCCACGAGTCGCCGGGTCGCACCGGCCTGGCGCACCTGTTCGAGCACCTCATGTTCGAGGGCTCGGCGCAGGTGGCCGAGGGGGAGCACTTCCGCGCACTCCAGGGGCACGGCGGCCACGCCAACGCCACCACCTCGTTCGACCGCACGACCTACCTGTCGTCGATGCCGACGGGCGCCCTGGAGCTCGCGTTGTGGCTGGAGTCGGACCGGCACACCGACCTGCTGCCGGCGGTCACCCAGAGCAACCTCGACAACCAGCGAGACGTCGTGCTCGAGGAGAAGCGCGAGCGCTACGACAACCACCCCTACGGCGACGCGTTCCAACGGATGTGCCGGCTCGTCTTCCCTGACGGACACCCATACAGGCACACACCCATCGGCGACATGACCGATCTCCGGGCCGCCACGCTGCAGGACGTCCACCGCTTCTACCTGGACCACTACGGGCCCTCCACGACCGTGCTGACGATGGTGGGGGACGTGCACCCCGACGAGGCCTTCGAGCTGGCCGAGCGCTACTTCGGGGATGCAGCGGACCGGACCGTCCCACGGATGCCTGCAACCGACCCGCTCCCGCCTGCCGGAGGCGTGAACGAGACCGTGGTGGACGACGTCCCCTCCGAGCGCGTCTACGCCTGCTTCCGGCTGCCTGCGGTCACCGACCGTGACTTCCTCGTCGCGACGGTCGCCCTGGACGTCCTGGCCGGGCTGGCGGTGTCCTCGCTGCACCAGCGCCTGGTGCGTCGCGAGGAGTCGGTCTCCGGCTGCGGGGCGGGAGCCATGGGGCTGGTGGACGGCACCTCCCTCGGCTACCTGGTCGCTGACGTCGAGGACGGGCACAGCGGCGCCGAGGTCGACGCCGCGGTCTGCGAGGAGCTGCAGGTCCTCGCCCGGCGCGGGCCCGGCGACCAGCAGGTGCGGGCAGCCCTGGCCCAGACCGAACGGTCCTACCTGGAGGCCCTGGCGGGGACGGACGAGCGGGCCGAGCTGCTCTCCCGCGCGGCCTCGACCCACGGTGATGCCTGCTACGTGAACGCGCACCACGACCTGGTCCGTGGGGTCACGGCCGAGGACGTGGCCAGGGTGGCAGGCCGCTGGCTCACACCGGAGAGCAGGACCGTGCTGTCCTACCGGGCCGGGCCGGGTGCGTCGGACGCGGGGCGGGGACGGTGAGCCGGCGGCCCTGCCCCGCGGTGACACCCCCACCGGCCTGGGCCTTCCCGGAGGTGGCCGACCATGTCCTGCCCTCCGGGCTCCGCGTGCGGTGTGTCGACCTCCCGGGTCAGCACGTCGTCTCGGTCAGGGTCGCCGTGCCGCTCACCCTGACCGCAGAGCCGCGGGACAGGGAAGGTGTGGCGCTGGTCATGGCACGCACGCTCGACGAGGGCACCCGCGCGCACGACGCGGAGCAGATGGCCCAGCGCATCGAGGGGGCGGGCATCGCCCTGGGGGCCGGCGTCGGCGAACGGGGGCTCGTCGTCGAGCTCGAGGTGCCGGGGAGCTCGTTCCCCGAAGCGCTGGGACTGCTCGCCGAGTGCCTGGTCGACCCGGTCTTCCCAGAGCCCGAGGTCGCCCGGCACGTGCGCAGCCGGCTGACCGACATCGCCCACGAACGGGCCGACGCCGGCTCCCGCGCGGCGCTGGAGTTCATCGGCTCCTACTACGACGCCACCGACCGTGCCGCCCGGCCCGCCGGCGGGTCCGCTGACACGGTGGGAGCGGTGAGTGCTACGGACGTGCGGGCCTTCCATGCCGCGCACGTGCATCCCGACCGCGCCTTCGTCGTGGTGGCCGGTGACGTCAACGGCATGCCGGGTGCGCCGGCCGACCTCGTGGACCGGGCACTGGGGCGGTGGTCCGCCACTCAGGGACAGCGCCGCCCGGGTGCGTCGTCAGGGGCGCGGGCGCCGGACGCCGGTCGTGTCGTCCTGGTCGACCGGCCGGGGGCGGCGCAGACCGAGCTCTACCTGGGCCGTCCCGGGCCGGACCGGCGGACGCCCCACGGCTGGGGCGCCTTCCAGGTGCTGGCCTTCCTCCTGGGCGGCTCACCACAGGCGCGGATCGACGCGGTGCTCCGAGAGGGTCTCGGCTACACCTACGGCATCCGGGCCGGCTTCCGACCGCGGCGCAGCGGCGGGCTGTGCGTCGTCAGCGGCGCAGTGCGCGCCGACGCGACCGTGGAGGCGGTGGCGGCGCTGCAGGAGGTGCTCTCCTTCACCGGTGACGACCTCACCGACGACGAGGTCAGGCATGCCGCCGACTTCGTGGCGAAGACGGCTCCGGGTCGCTACGCCACCTCGGACGCGGTCGCCGACCAGGTGGTGCGGCTGGGCCTGGACGGCCTCGACGTCGACACGGTCACCAGCACCGTGGAGCAGGTCCGCACCCTCGACCGTAGCCGGGTCGCGGCAGCGTGGGACGAGGTCCGCGCCGGTCCTGCGTGGACCCTGGTCGTCGTGGGTGACGCGACGCTCCACGCCGAGGGCCTGGCCACGACCGGCTTCGGGGAGGTCACCGTCGTCCGCGGCTGACGTCACCGGCCGGAGCGTGCTGCCGGCGCTCAGCCCTCACCGACCATCCGGAGGGTCTGCAGGGTGTCCTCGTGCAGGATGCCGTTGGTGGAGACAGCGCTCAGCCCGAACGGTCCGTCGATGCCGTCGAGGTCGGTGAACCGACCCCCGGCCTCGGAGACGATGGGGGCCAGCGCCGCCATGTCGTGCACAGCCAGGCTGGGGTCGACGCCGATGTCCACCGCGCCCTCGGCCACCAGCACGTGCGTCCAGAAGTCGCCGTAGCCGCGGGTCCGCCAGCAGCGTTCCGCGAGCGCGAGGAAGCCGGCGTGCTGGGGGTGGTCCCACCACTTGTCGAGGGCGGCGTGCGACAGGGAGGCGTGCTCGAGGACCGTCGTGTCGGAGACCTGGATCTCCCGTGCGCTGCTGAGCGTGCGGCCGGTCCAGGCCCCTGAGCCGACGGCGGCCCACCACCGCCGCGACAGCGCCGGTGCGGACACCAGGCCGAGCACCGGCTCGTCGTCCACCACCAGCGCGATGAGGGTGGCCCAGACCGGGACGCCCCGGATGTAGTTGGTGGTGCCGTCGATGGGGTCCAGGATCCACCGGCGATGGCCGTGCCCGGTCGTCGGCAGCTCCTCGCCCTGCACCACGTCGCGGGTGCGGGTGCGCCCCAGCTGGTGTCGCAGGAGCTCCTCGGTGTGCCGGTCGGCCTGGGTCACCAGGGAGCCGTCCTCCTTGAGCGAGACGTGGAGGTCCACCGAGTGGAACATCTCGAGGGTGTAGCGCTCCACCGCGTCGGCGAGGACATGGGCGAGCCGGAGGTCGTCAGCGAAGGTGGCCACGGGCATCACCGTATCCGGCGGCCCGTCGGGGTGGTGCGTCTACTCGCCCGTGCGGCTGCGCAGCAGCCGGCGCAGCGACTCCAGGCGGGCCGGACCGTTGGGCCCGGCATGCCCCTGCTCGACCCAGGTGTCGAGCGCACAGTCGGGCTCGTCGTGGCTGCAGCCGCGGGGGCACCCGGCGATGCCGTCGGCCAGGTCCGGGAAGTGTGAGACGAAGGTGGAAGGGTCCACGTGACCCAGACCGAACGAGCGGACCCCGGGTGTGTCCACCACCCATCCGTCACCGGCCAGTGGCAGGGCGACGGCACTGGTGCTGGTGTGCCGGCCGCGCCCGGTGACGAGGTTGACCACACCCACGGCGCGGTCGGCGTCCGGCACCAGGGCGTTGACGAGGGTCGACTTGCCGACGCCGGAGTGGCCCACGAGCACGCTGACCCGGCCGTCGAGATGCTCGTGCAGCGACTCCAGGCCGGCCTGGTCGCCGTCCAGCCCGTCCGGTCCGAGAGCCAGGACGACGTAGGGCACCTCCAGTGCGGCGTACTGCTGAACCAGCGGTCGGGGGTCCTGCAGGTCGGCCTTGGTCAGGACCAGCAGCGGGTCCAGCCCGGCGTCGTAGGCGGCCACCAGGCAACGGTCGATCATGCGGGGCCGCGGTTCGGGGTCGGCCAGGGCGGTGACGACCACCAGCTGGTCGGCGTTGGCCACGATGACCCGCTCGACGCGGTCGGTGTCGTCCGCGCTGCGCCTGAGCACGGTGTCGCGCTCCTCGACACGCACGATGCGGGCCAGGGTGTCAGGGTCGCCGGACAGGTCACCCACCATGGCGACCCGGTCTCCGACCACCACCTGCCTGCGACCGACCTCGCGCGCCCGCATCGCGACGACCCGGCGACCGTCGAGCTGTGTCGTGTAGCGGCCGCGGTCGACGGCCACCACCATGGCGACCTCCGCATCGCTGTGGGCGGGGCGGTCCTTGGTGCGAGGCCGGCTCCGCCGTGCCGGCCGCACCCGCACCGAGTCCTCGTCGTAGTGGTCGTAGCGCCCCACGGTCAGCCCACCAGCCCGGCCCACGTCTCGGCGAAGCCGGGGAAGGTCTTGCCGGTGGTGGCCACGTCGACCACCCGGGTGCCCGGGACGAGGGCGCCGAGCAGGCAGGCCGCCATCGCCATGCGGTGGTCGTGGTAGGTCTGCAGGGTCGCGGCCCGCAGGCGCCCGGGCCGGACCACCAGCCCGTCGTGGGTCTGCGTCACGTCGGCACCGATGCGGCCGAGCTCGGTCTCCAGGGCCGCCAGCCGGTCGGTCTCGTGACCCCGCAGATGGGCGACACCACGCAGCCGGGAGGGTGACGAGGCGAGGGCGCACAGCGCGGCGACCACGGGTGTGAGCTCGCCGACGTCGCCCAGGTCGTGGTCCAGACCCCGCAGCTCGCCCCGTGGTGGGCCCGTCACCGTGAGACCCGCCGGCCCGAGCGTCACCGCGGCCCCCATCCGGCTCAGCAGCTCACGCATGGCGTCGCCCGCCTGGGTGGTCGACGCGGGCCAGTCCGGCACCGTGACACGTCCCCCGGTCGCCGCGGCCACGGCCAGGAACGGGGCGGCCGAGGACAGGTCGGGCTCGATGGTCACCTCGACGCCCTGCACCGGCCCGGGCTCCACGTGCCAGGTGTCCTGGGCGTCCTCGTGCACGACGACGCCCACGGTGGCGAGTGCCTGCAGCGTCATGTCGATGTGCGGCCGGGACGGCAGGGCCTCCCCGCGGTGCACGAGCGTGAGGCCTCGGTCGTAGCGAGCCCCGGCCAGCAGGAGGGCGGAGACGAACTGGGAGCTGGCGGACGCGTCGATGACGACCCTGCCGCCGGTGACGGAGCCGGAGCCGGCGACGGTGAACGGCAGACGAGGGTCGTCGTCGCCCCCGGCGTCGACGACGACGCCCAGGTCGCGCAGGGCACCGACGAGCTGGGCGACCGGACGGGTGCGGGCGGCGGCGTCACCGTCGAAGCGCACCGGGCCTTCGGCCAGGGCGGCCACCGGGGGCACGAACCGCATCACGGTGCCCGCCAGGCCGCAGTCGACGTCACCGCCGCCGCGCAGCCGCGCCGGCGGGGTGAGGACCCAGGTGCTGTCGTCCCCACGGTCCAGCGTGACGCCCAGCTGCCGCAGGGCGCCGACCATCAGCAGCGTGTCCCGCGAGACGAGTGGACGGTGCAGCGTCGTGGGGCCTGCGGCGACCGCGGCGAGCACGAGGTAGCGGTTGGTGAGCGACTTGCTGCCGGGGACGCGGACCGTCCCGTGCACCGGGTCACGGGTGGCCGGGGCGGCCCATGCCGCGGCGCTCTGCGGGGACGTCATACGTGTGTGCTCCTGGTCGGTGGCGGGTGCTCGTCGGTGTCCGGCTCCTGAGCCCGTCCCGAGGGGCCCGCGGCAGGCGACAACCGTAGTCCGTCCAGGAAGTCGCTGACGGCGTCGCGCAGGGTGGGCAGGTCGCGTGTGGGCCCGTGGTCGCCGGGCACCTCGACCACGCGGGCCGCACGACCGGCGAGGACCGAGCGGATCTCGCGCGGTCCGCCGAAGGGGTCACGGGCTCCCTGCACGACGAGGGTCGGTATGCCGTCGCGGACCGGGGCGAGCAGCTCGTCGGCGCGCGACCTCTCCGGCCGGCCGGGTGGATACAGCGGGAAGGCCAGCGCCACCACACCGGCCGCACCGACGGCGCCGGCCAGCCGGCAGGCGACCCGGGCACCGGCACTGCGTCCACCCAGGACGACCGGCTCGGGCACACGCCACCGGCCGTGACGCAGCGTCGAGAGCACAGCCGTCGTCGCGGCGTCCAGGGTGGGCGCCGAGGTGGCGACCCGGCGTCCGGCGACCCGCCAGGGCTGTTGCACCAGAGCCACCGTCCACCCGCTGGAGACCAGCCCGACGAGCGCCTGCAGGTCGGCCGTCTCGACTCCCGCTCCCGCGCCGTGACCCAGCACGAGGGTGCCGCCGCCCGGCCCCTCGGCACGGTGCAGCCGGACCTCTGCCGGCCCCTGCGGCGTGTCGACGCGTCGCCCCCGTGCCCGGCCGGTCACGCTCCGAGCACCTCGCCGGTCGCGGGGTCGACGACGCCGACCAGGTCCTCGTCGGGCACCGGGGTGAGCAGGTGGGGCCCGTTGTGGGCCGTGGTGTTCACCGCCCGGCTCACGGGCCACGCCCGGAACCTGGCGCTGTCGGGGGCGCTGAGCAGGTCGGCGACGGCGTCGGGGTCGGTCAGGCCCGGGTCGAGCCAGGCGTCCCAGCGGTCCCGGTCCAGGACGGCGGGCTGCCGGTCGTGGATGCGGTCCAGGCCGGGCTCGGCCGCGGTGGTCACCACCGTGAAGGTCACCAGCCAGCCGAGCGGGTCCTCCGGTGCGGTCGCGGGGTCCCGCCAGAACTCGTACAGCCCGGCCATCGCCAGCACGTCGTCGTCGTGGCGGCGGACGAAGAAGGGCTGCTTGCGCGGGCGGCCGCGTGCGTCGACGGCCACCGGGGACGCCTGCCACTCGTACCACCCGGATGCGGGGACCAGGCACCGGCGGGAGGTCGCGGCGCGACGGTAGGCGGGCTTGTCCAGCAGCGTCTCGGCACGGGCGTTGGTCATCCGCACTCCGGTGCGGGCGTCCTTGGCCCAGGAGGGGACGAGGCCCCAGGTGAGCAGCCGGAGCTGGCGACGGACGGCGTCGTCGGCAGGGTCACGCCCTGCTCGTTCCAGCACCACCTGCGCCTGCTTGGACGGTGCCATGTTGTAGTCGGGCGTGGCAGGGGGAGGGTCCTGGGGGTTGACCAGGACACTGCGTGTGGGCTCTCCCGTGCCGTCGAGCTCGACCTCGAAGAGCTCCACCAGCTCGTCGGGCTGCGCGCTCGCGGCATACCTCCCGCACATCAGAGCAGACCTCGGCCGGTCACTGGCGGTAGCCCGCCAGGAAGTTGCCCATCCGCTCCAGCGCGGTGCGCAGGTCGCGCTCACCGGGCAGGGTCACGATGCGCAAGTGGTCGGCGGCGGGCCAGTTGAAGCCGCTGCCGTGCACGACCAGGATGTGCTCGCGCTCGAGCAGGTCGAGGCACAGCTGCACGTCGTCGCGGATCTCGTGGACCTCCGGGTCCAGGCGAGGGAAGACGTACAACGCCCCTCTGGGTTTCACGCAGCTGACGCCGTGCATGGCGTTGAGCATCGACCACGCGACGTCCCGCTGCTCGCTGAGCCTGCCCCCGGGCCCGATGAGCTCGGTGATGCTCTGATGTCCCGACACGGCCGCCTGGATGGCGTGCTGCGCTGGCACGTTGGGACACAGCCGGGTGGAGGCGAGCAGCTCGATCCCCTCGAGGAACCCCCGCGCGTGTGCCGTGGGCCCGGTGATGACCAGCCACCCGGAGCGGTACCCGGCGACCCGGTAGGTCTTGGAGAGCCCGTTGAACGTGAGCACCAGCAGGTCGGGTGCGACCTCGGCCGTGCTCACGTGACGGGCGCCGTCGTAGAGCACCCGGTCGTAGATCTCGTCCGAGAGCAGCAGCAGCGAGTGCTCGCGGGCGATCTCCGCGATCTGCTCCAACACCTCCCGCGCGTAGACGGCGCCCGTCGGGTTGTTGGGGTTGATCACGACCAGGGCCTTCGTGCGTGGCGTGATCTTAGCCCTGATGTCGTCGACGGAGGGGTTCCAGTCGTCCTGCTCGTCGCAGAGGTAGTGGACCGGGGTGCCTCCGGCCAGGCTCGTGGCGGCGGTCCACAGCGGGTAGTCGGGGGCAGGGACGAGCACCTCGTCACCGGTGTCGAGCAAGGCCGACAGGGTCATCATGATGAGCTCGGACACGCCGTTGCCGAGGAAGACGTCGTCGACGTCGAACCGCGGGAAGTCCGGGATCTCCTGGTAGCGGGAGACGATGGCCCGTCGGGCAGGGTAGATGCCGCGTGAGTCCGAGTAGCCCTGCGCGTCCGGGAGCGCGGCAAGCATGTCGTGCAGGATCGTCTGGGGCGCGTCGAAGCCGAACGGTGCAGGGTTGCCGATGTTGAGCTTGAGGATGCGGTGCCCGTCCGCCTCGAGCTGAGCCGCGCGTGCCGCCACGGGCCCGCGGATCTCGTAGAGCACGTTGGCGAGCTTGCCGGACTGTCCCAGGGGACGGAGCTGCCGGGCGACGGCGGGCGAGGCGTTCACCCCTCTATGGTGTCACCCTGGAGAGGGTGAGGCGGTCGAGACGAGGAGGGCACCGATGCGGGCAGTCGATCTCGGGCTGGGTGTGCTCGCCGTCGCGACGGCCGGCCTGGCCTACCTCGCCCTGCAGCACGTCGAGGTGCTCCCCGGACCGGGGGGCTCCGAGGGTGAGGCGGTCGGTGCGACCGCGACCGGCGCGGCCCCCGACGACGCGGCCGTCACGTCGCCGGCTCCGGGGGACGAGACCGAGCTCACCGCGACGAGTGCTCCCGTCGACCTCGGGACGCTGCGCACCGCACTCGCCGTCGAGGACGTGCAGGTCCTGGTGCTGGGCGACTCGACGAGCAACTCGCGGGCCGAGTGGGTCGAGCTGTGGGCCGAGGGGCTGGGTGAGGACCGTGCCGTCACGGTCGCGCACTGGGACGAGGCCGACGACGAGGGGTACAACGACGACGTCACCCTGACCGAGGGGGAGGAGCCGGCCACCGTGTGGTCGGGCAGCGTGACGGGCTCGTCGGCCGCAGATGCTGCGGACCGTCTGGAGGCGCTGGTCCCGCAGGCCCCGGACCTCGTGCTGCTGAGCTTCGGCCGCGACGACCAGGCGGACGAGGTGGCCTCGGGCCTGGAGGAGCTCGTCGACGAGCTGCGCGCCATCGCCCCGGACGCACCGGTGGGCGTCGTGGTGCAGCCCGGCGGGGACGAGGAGACGACGGAGGCGGTCCGCGAGTGGGCCGGGTCGGCGGACGTCGCCGTGCTGGACGTGGACGCGGCCTGGGCGGAGCAGACCCCCGACGTCGGGGTGAACGACGCGGAGGGCAACCCCACCGCCGAGGCGGCGGACCTGTGGGCACAGCGGGTCAGCGAGGCCCTCGCGCCGTGAGCCGGTGAGGCTCGTCCGTCCGGATCGCGCAGGACGTGGGGGAATGGCGACCGGGTTGGCCCTGTTGAGCCTCACAGGACCCGTGCCCACCCGGAGGAGCAGAGCAGCCATGACAGTGTCGGCCTTCGCGCCCGTCGACGGCGTGCGCACCAGCGCCCTGCGCTGCACGGGCGCCGCGCGCCGGACGGTAGCCTGGAGGGCGATGACCACACTGCCGACCGACGACGACACCCAGCGCGAGGCGGACGCCACGGTGGACGTGTCCACCGAGAGCCCGCAGGAGCGCGCCGCACGGTTCGAGCGGGAGGCCATGCCCCTGCTCGACCAGATGTACAGCGCCGCTCTGCGCACGACCCGGAACCCGACCGACGCCGAGGACCTGGTGCAGGAGACGTACGCCAAGGCGTTCGCCGCGTTCCACCAGTACCGGCCGGGCACCAACCTCAAGGCCTGGATGTACCGCATCCTGACCAACACCTACATCAACACCTACCGCAAGAAGCAGCGGCAGCCCAAGGAGTCCGACGCGGCCGAGGTCGAGGACTACCAGCTCGCGCGTGCCGCGCAGCACACGTCCTCGGGTCTGCGATCGGCCGAGGCGGAGGCCTTGGACCACCTGCCCGACTCCGACGTGAAGGAGGCGCTGGCCTCGATCGGTGAGGACTTCCGTATGGCGGTCTACCTGGCCGACGTCGAAGGCTTCGCCTACAAGGAGATCGCCGAGATCATGGACACGCCGATCGGCACGGTCATGTCACGGCTGCACCGCGGCCGTCGCCAGCTGCGCGACCTCCTGACCGACTACGCCGTCGACCGTGGCTTCGTCAACGAAGGGAAGGTGGACCGGTGAGTGACGTCCACCCCGAGCGCCGGTCGACCGAGCCGGACTGTGCGGAGGTCGTCCTCCGGCTGTTCGAGTACGTCGACAACGAGGCGGGGCCCGAGGACCGCGAGCGCATCGAGCAGCACCTGGACGCCTGCGGCTCCTGCCTGCGCGAGTACGAGCGCGACCTGCTCCTGAAGTCCCTGGTCCGTCGGGCCTGCGGCCCGGAGCGAGCACCGCACCAGCTCCGGATGCAGATCCTCACCCGGATCACCTCGGTGACGGTCGTGCGGAGCGACGTCACCCAGGACGGCTCCTGACAGGGACACCCTCCCGTGCGCCGCGCTGCCCGAGATGCGAAGGCCCCGCGACCGTTCCGGTCACGGGGCCTTCGCGGCCACGCTCAGGCGTTCGGCTTCTTGCCGTGGTTGGCGCCCTTCTTCTTGCGGTCGCGGCGCTTGCGGGCTCGCTTGCTCATGTCACTCCCAACGCATGTGCGGGCGCCCGCACCGTGCGTGCGGGGCCGTGGACCTCATTTTCGCACACGGTCCGAGGCGTGCCGGGGGGCCTGCAAGGGTAAAGGTTTGTTAAAGGCTTGGGGCGCAAGGGCCTGTGCGTAGGTGTCAGGGCTGCGGATGTGTCACTCTTACTGCAGATCCCGGTCCCAGTCGGCGAGCAACACCCCTGACCAGCCGCGAGCCCGGGACGGACGAAAGGACGACATATGCTTTCCCTTCTCGACTTCCTGACCCTGTCCTCGCCCTTCGGCACCGGGACCGCCGGTCTCGATGTGGTGTCCTGGGAGGACAAGAAGAAATAGGGCGCCGACGGGGCCCGCGGCGAGCGGGCCCGGACGCTGCCCCTCGCCTCGTCCCCGCATACGTCGCGCTCGTCGTGGCGGGTGCGGGGGCTTTGTGCTGGGCCGGCCTGACTGCTGTCGACCCCCCCGCCTGGCACTTCGTCGCCGTCCTGACGGCCCTCGGTGCCACCGGCGCCTCCCTGCGAGAGCGCGAGCTGGGCCCATACCTGGGGGTCTCGTTCGCGACCGTCGTCCTGGCCGCAGCCCTGGCGCTGGTGGGGCCGGGCGGCGCGGTCGTGGTCGGGTTCCTGAGCTACCTCGCGGACGTCCGCCGGCAGCGGCTCCGGACACGGCTCTTCAACGCCGGCATGACCGGATGCCTGGGGGGCGTCGGCGGGTTCGTCTATGTGGCCGCCGGGGGGCTGACGCCCATCCCGGTGGCGATCTCACCACGCGAGATCCTCGTCGGGGTCGCTGGTCCCCTGGTGCTGGGCTACCTGGTGATGACGCTCATCAACACCCTGCTGATCGGGGTCATGGCGCGTCTGGTCCGCGGGGGCCCGGCACTCCGCGCGGCCTGGGAGGTCCTGCGCAGCCTGGGCCCGGGATACCTGATGCATGTGGTGCTCGGTCTGCTGCTCGTCATCCTGTGGGTGCCCGTCGAGGTGGGCGTGTTCAGCGCGGTGCTCATCCTCGGGCCCCTGCTCCTGGCCCAGTGGACGCTCAGCCGCGACGCCGCCGAGCGCCGCGCCCACGCACGCACCGTCTCGACCCTCATGGGAGCGCTGGAGCTGGCCAACCCCTACTCCGTCGGCCACAGCGCGCGTGTCGCCGAGCTGTGTGACCGCATGGCTCCGCGGCTGGGCATCGCGGGGGAGGACGCGGAGGCGCTCCTGTATGCCGCTCACCTGCACGACCTCGGGCTGGTCGCCACCGCTCCCCGGCTGCCCCGGGGGTCCGGTCCGGTCGACATCAGCTACCTCGCCGCCGTCGTGGAGCACCCGGCCGCCGGGGTGCGCATGCTCGAGGACATCGACTTCCTCGCGCCGGCGCTGCCGGGCATCCTGCACCATCACGAGCGGGTGGACGGACGAGGCTACCCGGCCGGTCTCGTCGGTGAGGAGATCCCGCTGACGGCCCGGGTCATCGCCGTGGCCGACGCGTTCGACTCCCTGACGACCACCCGGTCCTACCGGCCCGCGCTGACGCAGCGAGAGGCCCTGGGTCGCATGGACAGCCGTGCAGGATCGCACCTCGACGCGCGCGTCGTGCAGGCGCTGCACGAGGTGCTGGACGCCTCCCCGTGGACTCCCACCATCATCGACGACGCGGTCCTGCAGCGGACGGGTGACGTCTACGACCACGACGACCCCGAGGTCAGTGACCACTACGCCGCGTGGCAGCCCGACGTCGAGAGCCTGCGGCTGTGAGCATCGCGCACCGCGCCAGACGCCTGCGGCAGGCCGTCGTGCTGGCCTCGGCGTGTCTGGTGGCCCTCCTGCTGGTGCTCTCCCCGCCGGTGCCCCCGCCGCCGTCGGACGGGCACGTCTGGCTGCTCATCCTGCTCACCTTCGGGGTCATCGTCGTGGCCGACAGCCGACCGGTCATCATCGCCGACGGTCGGGAGAGCGCCCCGGTGGGCCTGACCGCGAGCATGGCGCTGCCCATGATCGCCGAGCTCCCCGGTGGTCAGGTGGTGACGCTGCCGGGCGGTCTGGTCGTGCTCGTCGTCGGTGCCGGCATGCTGGTCGGCTCGTGGGTCCGCCTGCGACGAGAGGGGCGCACCTGGACCATGCCGGAGATCGCCACGCGGTTGCTGGTCACCTGCCTGGTCATCGCGTTGACGCGGGTCCCGCTCCCGGGCGGCGAGGCGCTGCTGGAACAGCAGGGGGACTGGTCCGGCTACGGCTGGACCCTGGCGCTGAGCCTGCTCATCGTGGCGGCGGTCGCCGTGCTGCTGCAGCTCATGGTCTGGAGCGTCGAGCGGAGCGTCCGCGAGCACATCGTGCTGCGGCACGCCGTCGCCGAGGAGGTCATCGCGCTCGGTCCGCTGGGCCTGGGCATGGTGAGCAGCGCTGTCATGGTCGCGCTGGCCGCGCGCGCCGTGGGCGCGGTCGCCGTGCCCGTCTTCCTGCTCCCCCTGGTGCTCCTCGTGATCGCGATCCGGCGGCAGGCGGTCGTCCGGTCCGCCCAGCGCCAGACCGTCTACGCGCTGTCCCGGCTGACCGACCAGGGTGGCTTCACCCGGCCGGGGCACGCTACCCGGGTGGCCCGGCTGTCCGTGCAGGTGGGTCGGGAGTTCGGCATGCCTGAGCCGGAGCTGCGTGACGTGGAGTACGCAGCGCTGCTGCACGACCTCGGTCAGGTCTCCCTCGACCGCCCCATCCCCGGCGGGGCCACCGTGCACATCTCCGCGGTGGACCAGCGGCGGATGGCGGCGACGGGGGCGGCACTGCTGGCCCGCACGGCCGAGCTCTCCCGCCTCTCCGCGGTCGTGGCCCACCAGGCGACGCCCTACTGGCGCACCGACCAGCTGGGCGTGCTGCCGCTGGGCAGCCGGATCGTCCGCGTGGTCAACGCCTACGACGACCTGACCGGGTGCACCGGGAGCGAGGGCGACCGCGTGGCGGCCCTGGAGCGGCTACGCCTCGGCGCGGGGTACGACTACGACCCCCAGGTGCTCAGGGCGCTGGGCCGGGTGCTGCGGCGCGGCGGCCAGATCACCCACGAGGAGCTCCGCTCGCTCGACCTCTGACCGCCGCCGCGGCGCTGCTCAGGCCTTCTTGGTCTCGGCGAAGATCTGTGCGATCCGGTCGATCTTGGCCAGCAGCTCGTCGGCCTTGGCCACGTCCCAGGAGCCCTTCGTGCCGGACGCCCCGGCGAGCTTGGTCGCCTCGTTGAACAGGGTGTGCAGCTCGGGGTAGGCCTCGAAGTGCGGAGGCTTGAAGTAGTCGGTCCACAGGACCCACAGGTGGTGCTTCACGAGCTCGGAGCGCTGCTCCTTGATGATCGTCCCGCGCATGCGCATGTCGGTGTCGTCGCTGTCGTTGACCTTCTCGATGATCTTCTTGACCGACTCGGCCTCGATCCGAGCCTGAGCCGGGTCGTAGACACCGCAGGGCAGGTCGCAGTGCGCGGAGACCTCGAGGGTCTCGATGCCGACGAGGGAGAACAGACGGGAAAGCATGGTGGTCCTTCCGTGTGCGGTTGGGCCTCCCACGTTAGCCTGAGGCGGTGCTGCTCGCGATCGACACCTCCACGTCCCTGGTCGGGGCGGCCGTGCACGACGGCGACGTCCTGCGCAGCGAGGTGGCCAGGGAGGACGTCCGTCGGCACGGTGAGCTCCTCGCCCCGGCCGTGCAGGCGGCGCTGGGGGAGGCGGGGTGCTCCCGCCGAGACGTCACGGTCGTGGCGGTCGGCGTCGGACCGGGACCCTTCACCGGGCTGCGGGTGGGTGTGGTCACCGCCCTCGTGCTGGGGCACGTGCTGGGGGTGCCGGTGCACGGGCTGTGCTCCCTGGACGCGATGGCGGCCGACGCCGCCACGTCCGCGTCTGCGCCGGCCGACCTGCTCGTCGCCACCGACGCGCGCCGCAAGGAGGTCTACTGGGCGCGGTATGCCGTGTCCGGGGGGCTGGCGCGACGCGTCCAGGGCCCGGGGGTGGCGCGGGCGACGGACCTGCCCGAGGACCTGCGTGGCCTCCCCGCGGTGGGGCGCGGGCCGGACCTCTACCCGGAGGCGCTGCACGGCATACCGGGCCCTCGCGACGTGCGACCCGGCGCGCTCGCCTCCCTGGCGGTGCGCGCGCTGGCCGGGCACGGCCCCGACACCGTCCTGCTGCCCCCGGAGCCTCTCTACCTCCGCCGCCCGGACGCCGTCGCGGCGGCTCCTGCAGGAGCGCGAGCACGATGAGTGCGGTCACCAGGCCCCTGCGCTGGCAGGACCTGTCCGCGGTCGCCTCGCTGGAGCAGCTGCTGCACCCGGACGACCCCTGGAGCGTGGCCACGTGGTGGGCCGAGCTCGCCGAGCGCCCTCGTCGCGACTACGTCGTGCGGGTCGAGAGCGAGCAGCTGGTCGGCTACGCCGGGCTCGACCTCGCGGGCGACAGCGCCGACGTGATGACCGTCGCCGTCGACCCGCAGCGGCAGGGCCAGGGACACGGTGACGCGCTGATGGAGCACCTGCACTCCCGGGCTGCCCGTGCGGGCTGCGACTCCGTGCTGCTGGAGGTGCGGGAGGACAACCGTGCCGCCCGTGGGCTGTACGACCGGCACGGCTACGTCCTGGTGCACCGGCGGCGTGGCTACTACCAGCCGTCCGGTGTCGACGCGCTCGTGCTCCGGCGCAGTCTCGGAGCAGAGGCCCAGGAGGGACACGATGTCTGACGCACCGCTGGTGCTCGGCCTGGAGACCAGCTGCGACGAGACCGGCGTGGGCATCGTGCGCGGCCACACGCTGCTGGCCGACGCCGTGGCGAGCAGCGTCGACGAGCACGCACGCTTCGGCGGGGTCGTGCCGGAGGTGGCCAGCCGCGCCCACCTCGAGGCCATGGTCCCCACGGTCGAGCGCGCCTGCACGCAGGCGGGGGTGCGGCTCCAGGACCTCGACGCCGTCGCCGTCACTGCCGGCCCGGGCCTGGCCGGCTCGCTGCTCGTGGGCGTCGCTGCCGCGAAGGCGCTCGCCCTGGCGCTCGATGTCCCGCTCTACGGGGTCAACCACCTGGGGGCGCACGTGGCGGTCGACGTCGTGGAGCACGGTCCCCTGCCGGAGCCCACGATGGCGCTGCTGGTGAGCGGTGGTCACTCCAACCTGCTGCTGGTGCCCGACGTCACCCACGACATCCGGTCGCTCGGCGCCACGGTCGACGACGCCGCCGGAGAGGCGTTCGACAAGGTCGCCCGCGTGCTGGGGCTGCCCTTCCCGGGGGGACCGCACATCGACCGCGTCGCCCGGGAGGGTGACCGTGTCGCCATCGACTTCCCTCGCGGCCTCACCTCTGGTCGTGACCTCCAGCGACACCGGTTCGACTACTCCTTCTCCGGTCTGAAGACCTCTGTCGCCCGGTGGGTGCACGCCCGTGAGGAGTCGGGCGACCCGGTGCCGGTGGCCGACGTGGCCGCGAGCTTCCAGGAGGCGGTGGTGGACGTGCTCACCCGCAAGGCCGTCGCTGCATGCCGCGAGCACGACGTCCACGACCTGCTCATCGGCGGCGGCGTGGCCGCCAACACCAGGCTGCGTGCGCTGGCCCAGGAACGGTGCGACGCGGCCGGCATCCGCATGCGGGTCCCACGCCCCGGGCTCTGCACCGACAACGGAGCCATGGTCGCTGCGCTGGGCGCACTGATGGTCACGGCGGGACGGCCACCCTCCCGGCTCGACCTGCCCGCCGACTCCTCCCAGCCCGTGGAGGTCGTCCAGGTATGAGGTCTCTGCGCCGCACGGGGTCCGCGGCCGCCGCGCTGGTCCTGCTGCTGACCGCGTGCAGCACCTCCGAGGGTGACGGCGGCGGGGAGACCAGGGCGCCGGCGGCCACGGCCACCGCCACGGCACCGTCAGCGCGGACTGCGACGCCCTCGGAGGGGGACACCGCCACACCCACCGCCACCGCCACCGACGCCGTCCTGCCGGGCCTGCCGTCCGAGGAGGACGTGGCGCAGGCCGGGTCCGAGGTCGGCGAGCTCAGCCTCCGCCGCCTCGCCGGCCAGCTGGTGGTCGCCTCCTACGGTGGCACCGACCCTCGTGCCGCCGCAGACCTCGTGGCGCAGCACCACCTGGCCGGTGTGATCACGCTGGGCGACAACGTGCCTGCGGACCCCGGACAGCGGGTCGAGACGCTCACCGCGCTCACCGAGACGGTCGACGCCGCGGTGCGCGCGGACGGACGGGACTGGCCCGCCTTCCTCGCGATCGACCAGGAGGGCGGGCCCGTGACCCGGGTCGGCGCCCCGCTGGACCGCTGGCCGGCTGCGATGGCCCTCGGGGCGGCCGGGGACACCGACCTGGCCCGCCGGGTGGCGCGGGCCTCGGGCAGCCAGATCAGGGCCCTGGGCTACACGGTCGTCCTCGCGCCGGTCGCCGACGTCACCACGGGGCCCGACGACCCCACCATCGGCCTGCGCTCACCGGGCTCCGACCCGGCGCTGGTGGGCCGGATCGCCCTCGCCCAGACCCACGGCTACCTCCAGGCAGGGGTGGTGCCCGTCGCCAAGCACTTCCCGGGGCACGGGTCGGTGCCGGCGGACACCCATGTGGAGGAGGCCCGCCAGGAGGCCGACCTCGACACCCTGGCGCAGCGTGACCTCTTGCCCTTCGAGGTGCTGGTGGACGCGGGGGTGCCGGCGGTGATGACCGCTCACATCGTCCTGGAGGCCCTCGACCCCGACGCGCCCGTCACCCTGTCGCGTCCCGTGCTCACCGGGCTGCTGCGGGATGAGCTGGGGTTCGGCGGCCTGGTGGTCACCGACGCGCTGAACATGCAGGCGGTGGCCGGGGTCGCCGGGTCGGGTGAGGCGGTCGTGCGCTCGGTCGAGGCCGGTGCCGACGTCGTGCTCATGCCGGCGGACCCCGGCGCTGCGGTCGACGCGCTGGTCGCTGCCGTGGAGGAGGGACGGCTGGACCGTGCTCGCCTCGAGCGGTCGGCCGCGGTCGTCGTGGCCACCGTGCGCGCGGCGGGAGCGGTCGCCGGACCGGACCCGGGACGGGTCGGGGCGGACGGCGCACTGGCCGACGAGCTCGCCGCCGCGGCGGTCACCTGGCTCGGGGACGGCTGCGCCGAGCCCGTGCTGGACGACGCCGTCCAGGTGGCGGGCGGACGTGAGCAGGACCGGCAGCGCTTCAGCACCGCAGCCACGGAGGCCGGGCTGACGACGGGAACGGGGCCCGTGGTCGCGCTGGTGCCGCCACGTGGCCTGCGCGCTGCCGGTGACGACCCCGGTGACCCGGCTGGCGTGGCGGGACAGGCCGACGTGGTGGTGAGCCTCGGTGCACCGTTCCCCCTGGCGCAGGCGGCACCCGACCAGGTGGTGATCGGTGCCTACGACGACTCGGCGGCGGCCATGGCAGCCGTGGTGGCGGTTCTCACCGGAGCCGCCGACGCCCCCGGCACGCTGCCGGTGGAGGTCGGCCGGCACGCCATCGGCACCGGGTGCACGGGCTGACCGCCCTCAGGTCGACCCGCCGGCGCAGGGCGTCACCCACAGGGCCGTGCCTGCCGGGCCCGCGGTCCGTCCCCGGCTGCTCACGCGCACCAGCACCAGCGTCGCCTCCTGGCTCCCCCGCGGGCGCACCCTGCGGCGGAGCTCCTCGGCATCGACCCAGCCACCGCGCTTCTTCACCGTCAGGGGGCCGATGTCGTTGCTGCGCGCCCACTGCCGCAGGACCTTGACCTGCAGGGGGAGCACCTCGCGCACCTGCAGGCAGCGTGCCCAGGGCGTGAGCACCCGACGGTCGGACACGACATAACCCGCACCGGGCGCGCACTCGCCGCCCCCGACGACCCCGCACACCGCCGGGACCAGGCCTGCGGCCAGGACGGCCCGGTCGGGGTCGTAGACGTAGTCACCGGCGGTGACCGTCCCTCCGGTCTCCGGTCGGTCCGCGACCGGAGCCGACAGCGCGTGCCACCGGGCGCCGTCGTGCACGACGGCACTGCGGCCGGGCCGGTCGACGAGGTCGCCCCACCAGATGGTGCACTCGAGCGCCTCCCCGCCGTAGGACAGCCACTCCGCCTGAGCCCCGTCGGGCACCTCGGCATGCGGGAAGCCGGGGCCGAGCTTGGCTCCGACGGCCGGGAGCCGGGCAGCGACGGACCGCACGTAGTCCCAGGACGGTGACACCTCGCCGAGACGGAAGACCCGCCTGGTGCGGCCACGGGCGTCCGCGACGCCCGGGACCCGCCGGGCCGGATCCAGCCAGGCCCCCGCGCCCTCGGCCGGGGGGGTGGGCAGCACCACGTCCTCGGCCCGGGAGTGCAGCACCCTGACCCGGTCGTGGTCCGCCAGGTTGGCCGCTGCCACTGCTGCTGTGACAGGGTCGGACTCCACCGCCGTCACCTCCAGACCTCGCTGTGCCAGCGCTGCGGTGTCCACCCCGATGCCGCACCCGAGGTCCCAGACGTGCTGCGTGCCCGCGTCGGCGAACCGTCCGGCATGGCGCCGCGCCACTGCGGCCCGGGACGCCTGCTCGAGGCCGTCGGCGGTGAACAGCATCCGCTGCGAGGCCGGACCGAGCTTGGTGACCGCGCGCCCCCGCAGCCGGGACTGGGTCATCACGGCCGCGACCAGGTCGGCGCCCAGCCCGGTGTGCCGCAGCCGCTCGGCGACCGCGAGCGCCTGGTCCTCCGTGTAGGGAGGCAGGGACCCGAGCACGGCCCGCCCCTCAGGGCCGGCCAGCCAGGCGACGGTGCGGGCGTCCACCCCCCTATCCTGCCGTGACCTGCTGGTTGAATGGGCGCATGGGGCACGCATGGAAGTCCTGGGTCCTCCGGACGGGAGCGCTGGCGGCCGGCGCCCCGCTGGGCGTCGCCGCAGTGGTGACCGGCGTCGACGCCGTGCGCAAGCGGCGCACCACGGAGGTCCACGAGGCACCCGACCACCCGCCGCGACGCGCGGTGGTGAGCGGCAACGCCCTCACCACCTTCACCTACGGGGACCATCTCTACGAGGCCATGCTCGAGGCCATCGAGCAGGCCGAGAGCCATGTCTACCTGGCCAGCTACATCTGGAAGGGTGACGCGGTCGGTCAGCGCTTCAAGGACGCCGTCGTCGCGGCGGCCGACCGGGGCGTGCAGGTCTGCGTGGTCTTCGACGGCTTCGCCAACCTCGTCGTGCCACGGGAGTTCAAGGAGTTCCCTCCCGGCGTCCACCTGATGAAGTTCCCCACGCTGCGCCCGGGCCTGGCCCTGGTCGACGTCCGTCGCACGGGCCGGGACCACCGCAAGGTCCTCGTCGTCGACGACCGGATCGGCTTCGTGGGCGGCTACAACATCGGCGACCTCTACGCCACGCAGTGGCGGGACACCCACCTGCAGGTGGAGGGGGAGGCGGTGTGGGAGCTGGCCAACACCTTCGTCGACTTCTGGAACCGGCATCGCCGACCCGGCCTGCCGGCGCTGCACGACAGCGGCTCACCGCGCTGGGACGCCACGATCCGGGCCGCCCGCAACGAGCCGAGCCGGGTGGTCTTCCCGGTGCGCGGTGTGTACCTCGAGGCGATCGACCGGGCCAGCCATCACATCTGGATCACCCAGGCCTACTTCATCCCCGACCGGGAGATCATGCACGGCCTGCTCAGTGCGGCGGCCCGCGGCGTCGACGTGCGGGTGCTCACCCCGGAGCGGTCCAACCACGTCGTCGCCGACGCGGTGGCCCGCAGCTACTTCGCCGACCTGCTCCGCGGCGGCGTGCGGATCTTCCTCTACTGCGACGCCATGGTGCACGCCAAGACCGCGACGGTGGACGGTGCGTGGACCACGGTGGGCACCGCCAACATCGACCGGCTCTCCCTGCGTGGCAACTACGAGGTCAACCTGGAGATCCTCGACGCCGGGCAGGCCGAGGTGATGGAGTCCATCTTCCGCGCCGACCTCGCCAACAGTGTCGAGATGACGCTCGAGGAGTGGGAGGACCGCGACCTGGTGCACCGGGCCGTCGAGCGGGTGCTGCGCCCGCTGCAGCCCCTGCTGTGAGGACGGGCCTCTGGCACTCGGCTTGACCGAGTGCTAAAGACTGCCTAGATTCGACTTAGCACTCGCGGCATGCAAGTGCCAGAGCTTGGTCGGGTCGACCCCCGCGACGGCGGTCCGACCAGGACGAGTGACTCACCACCAGCAGTTGACATCACCCAGTCGACACTGACGAAGGGAAGGCCCCACCGTGTCGGTTTCCATCAAGCCGCTCGAAGACCGGATCGTCGTGAAGGCCGTCGAGGCCGAGCAGACCACGGCCTCCGGCCTGGTCATTCCGGACACCGCCAAGGAGAAGCCCCAGGAGGGCGAGGTCCTGGCGGTCGGCCCGGGTCGCATCGACGACAACGGCAACCGTGTCCCGATGGACGTGTCCGTCGGCGACCGCGTCATCTACAGCAAGTACGGCGGCACCGAGGTGAAGTACGGCGGCCAGGATTACCTGATCCTGTCCGCGCGCGACATCCTCGCCGTCGTCGTCTGAGCCAACCGAGGACGCCCCGGTCACCCCACGTTCGTCGGGGAGCCGGGGCGTCGTCCGTCCACCCGTAGGAAGGAACTGGCTGCCCATGGCCAAGCAACTGGAATTCAACGACGACGCGCGCAAGGCGCTGGAGCGGGGTGTCGACGCCCTGGCCAACGCTGTCAAGGTGACCCTCGGCCCCAAGGGCCGCAACGTCGTCCTCGACAAGAAGTGGGGCGCCCCCACGATCACGAACGACGGCGTGACCATCGCCCGCGAGGTCGAGCTCGAGGACCCCTTCGAGAACCTCGGGGCACAGCTCGCCAAGGAGGTCGCGACCAAGACCAACGACGTGGCCGGTGACGGCACCACGACCGCGACGGTCCTGGCGCAGGCCATGGTCAAGGAGGGTCTGCGCAACGTCGCTGCGGGGGCCGCCCCGTCCGGCCTCAAGCGCGGCATCGACGCGGCGGTCACCGCCGTGTCCGACCGTCTCCTGGAGACCGCCCGCGAGCTCGAGGGCCGTGACGAGATCGCCCAGGTGGCGGGCCTGTCCGCCCAGGACGAGACCATCGGCGAGCTCATCGCCGACGCGTTCGACAAGGTCGGCAAGGACGGTGTCATCACCGTGGAGGAGTCCTCCACCACGCTGATGGAGCTGGACTTCACCGAGGGGATGCAGTTCGACAAGGGCTACCTCTCGCCCTACATGGTGACCGACACCGACCGCATGGAGGCCGTCCTCGAGGACGCCTACATCCTGCTGCACCAGGGCAAGATCTCCTCGGTCTCCGACCTGCTGCCGCTGCTGGAGAAGGTCGTCGCCGACAACAAGCCGCTGATGATCATCGCCGAGGACGTCGAGGGCGAGGCCCTGTCGACCCTGGTGGTCAACAAGATCCGCGGCACGTTCAACGCGGTCGCGGTCAAGGCGCCCGGGTTCGGCGACCGCCGCAAGGCGATGCTGCAGGACATGGCGATCCTCACCGGTGGCCAGGTCGTCGCCGAGGAGGTCGGCCTCAAGCTCGACCAGGTGGGGCTGGAGGTGCTGGGCAAGGCCCGTCGCATCGTCGCCACCAAGGACGGCACCACCATCGTCGAGGGTGCCGGCAGCCACGAGGACGTGCAGTCGCGCGTCGCCCAGCTGCAGGCCGAGATCGAGGCCACCGACTCCGACTGGGACCGCGAGAAGCTCCAGGAGCGGGTCGCCAAGCTCTCCGGCGGTGTCTGCGTCATCAAGGTGGGCGCCCACACCGAGGTGGAGCTGAAGGAGAAGAAGCACCGCATCGAGGACGCCGTCTCCGCCACGCGCGCCGCCATCGAGGAGGGCATCGTCGCCGGGGGTGGGTCTGCGCTGATCCACGCCGCTGCGGTGATCGACTCGCTCGACCTCGCCGGTGACGAGGCCGTCGGTGCCACCATCGTGCGCAAGGCGGCCGCCGAGCCGCTGCGCTGGATCGCCGAGAACGCCGGCATGCAGGGCTACGTGGCCACTGCCAAGGTGGCCGAGATGGAGCCCGGTCAGGGACTCAACGCGGCCACCGGCGAGTACGGTGACCTCTTCGGCGCGGGTGTCATCGACCCGGTCAAGGTCACCCGCTCCGCCCTGCGCAACGCGGCCTCCATCGCCGCGATGGTCCTCACCACCGACACCCTGGTGGTCGAGAAGCCCGAGGAGGAGGAGCCGGCCGCCGCCGGGCACGGGCACGGGCACGGTCACTGACCGACCCTGCCGCGCACACGGCAACGGCCCCGGACGATCCATGGATCGTCCGGGGCCGTCGTCGTCGCTCAGGCCGGCCCGTAGGCCGCCTCGCGCTCGCTCTCGGTCATGGCGCCCCAGACCCCATAGGGCTCCCGCACCTGGAGTGCGTGCTCACGGCACTGCTCCAGCACCGGGCACTGACGGCATACCTGCTTGGCCCGCTCGTCGCGGCGCCGGCGAGCCGGCCCCCGCTCACCCTCGGGGTGGAAGAAGACCTCCGGGCTGACGGTCCGGCACAGTCCGCGGTACTGCCACTCCCACAGCTCGGCTACCGGCCCGGGTTGACGTGCTACTTCGGCCACCGTGCTCCTCCTCATGTCGTAGTCCGGCGCGTGTGCACCTCGTACAGGGGTAGTTACCCATCCGTAGACTCCGCAAACACGAGGCTGTCCACGGGCGCCGTCGAGGCGGTACTCTCTGTGCGAGCGAGAAGACGAGGAGGGGGACCATGTGGGCCGTGCCGGTCCCGAACGCAGGCGCTGGGCGCGGCCCCCGTCCCGTGGCTGAGCGCGCCCCCCGCCCGGCCGTAGTGCGCAGCCTCGACCGGGTGCCCGGGCCTCCCTGCCTGTCCGAGCTGGTGGGGCAGGCACGCTCCGGGGACGAGAGCGCGCGCGAGCGGCTTCTGGCGCAGACCCACACCATCGCCCTGCGCTACGCCCGCGGCCGGCTGGGAGCCTTTCCCGACGGAGCGGGGGCCTCCGCGGAGGTCGCCCAGGAGGTGTGTGTGGCCGTCCTGGCAGCCCTGCCGGACTTCGAGGACAGAGGGGCACCGTTCGAGTCCTTCGTGTATGCCGTCGCCAGCAGGAAGGTCAGCGACGCGCAGCGACGTGCCCTGCGCGCCCCGCGGCCCACCGACGACGTCCCCGACTCCGTCGACCCGGCTCCGGGCCCCGAGGACATCGCGCTCTCGAGCGACGAGTCCCGCCGCGTGTCCCGCATGCTCGGGACGCTGCCTGACCACCTGCGCGAGATCCTCGTCCTGCGGGTGGCCGTCGGGATGACCGCCGAGGAGACGGGCCGGGCCCTGGGCATGACGTCCGGCGCGGTCCGGGTGGCACAGCACCGGGCGCTGAACCAGCTCCGCGACCAGTGGAAGGTGGCGATATGAAGGACTCCTTGCGGGACATCGCCGCCGACGACGCGCTGCTCGATGCGCTGGGCTCCCGGCGTCCGACCGGCTCCGCGGACCCCGTGGTGCGCGGGTTGGTCGCCTGGGTGGACGACATCGACGCGGATCTCTCCGCCACGAGCCGCCCGCGAGCCCGCGGGCGCCATCGCCGGCGGTCTCCGGGCGTCCCACTGATCTCAGCGGTCGTGCTCACCCTCGGCGGTTCGTCCGTGGCGGCTGCCCTCACCGGTGCGGACGTGCCGGTGCTCACGGCGATGGGGCGCGAGGTGTTGGCGCTCGCCCCGGGCGGCGACGCGTGGCTGGCCGAGGTCGACGCGGCGTCGGCCGCAGCCGACGACCGTGCCTCGGCAGAGCATGATGCGACCGGTGTGACGGCCGACGACCACGACCACGACCACGAGGTGGAGCAGGCCTCCAGCACGCGTGTCCTGCTGTCAGCGGTCCTGGACGGCTGGTCCGGCTCGGACTGGCTGCAGAGCTCCGCGGGCGTGCTTCAGGAGACCGCGGACGTGCTCCAGGGGACCGGGAGCGGCTCGACGGTGGTGGGCGAGGACGACGGCACACATCCTCCTCAGGGCCCGGTGTCGTCCTCGGCCGAGGAGCCCGAGGGGGACGGGACGAGCAGCCCGCAGCAGAGCGGCTCGGCGACGCAGAGCGACCCGCCGCGTCGCACCGACCCGCCGCGGCCGGCCGACCCTCCGGGGCAGGTCGAGGAGGGCCGCACCACCCCGACTGCGCCGCCGAGCCGCACCGACCCGCCGCGGCCGGCCGACCCTCCGGGGCAGGTCGACCCTCCGGGGCAGGTCGAGGAGGGCCGCACCACCCCGACTGCGCCGCCGCGCCGCACCGACCCGCCGCGGCCGGCCGACCCTCCGGGGCAGGTCGAGGAGGGCCGCACCACCCCGACTGCGCCGCCGAGCCGCACCGACCCGCCGAGGGCGACCGACACCGGACGTCCCAGCGAGCTGCCTACCCCGTCGTCGTTGCCGACCGCCACGGACGACCCGCGCCGCGGGCCCTCGTCACCGACGCCCCCCACACCGACGGACCCCACACCGACGGACCCCGCACCGACGGACCCCGCTGCGACGTCTCCCGGCGGTGCAGGAGCCCCCGGCGGTGCAGGAGCCCCCGGCGGCGGCGGAGCGACCGGCACGGACCCGTCGCAGGACATCGCTCCGGTGGAGCCCACCACCGGTGACCTGGGGGACGGCGGGCCGACCGGCTGACCGCACCGGACGCCTACAATCGCTGGTATGACGTCCGGCGAGATCCCCCTTGATGCCCCGTCCACCTTCGCCGCCCTCGCGCTCACCTACGACGACGTGCTCCTGCTGCCCGGGGAGACCGACGTCATCCCCAGCGAGGCGGACACGACGACGAGGCTGACCCGGCGCATCGACGTGCGGATGCCCCTGGTCTCAGCCGCGATGGACACCGTGACGGAGGCCCGCATGGCCATCGCGATGGCTCGCGAGGGTGGGCTGGGCATCCTGCACCGCAACCTGTCCATCGAGGAGCAGGCGGCTCACGTCGACCGGGTCAAGCGCTCGGAGAACGGCATGGTGACCGACCCTGTGACGATCGGGTCGGAGGCCACGCTGGCCGAGATGGACGAGCTCTGCGGCCGCTTCCGCATCTCCGGCCTGCCGGTCGTGGACGACGACGGCCGGCTCATCGGCATCATCACCAACCGGGACATCCGTTTCGAGGACGACTTCTCGCGACCGGTGGGTGAGGTGATGACGGCACAAGGGCTCGTCACCGCACGCGTCGGCGTGGACAAGAAGGAGGCACTGGCGCTCCTGGCGACCCACAAGATCGAGAAGCTCCCCATCGTCGACGACGCGGGCGTGCTGCGCGGGCTGTTCACCGTCAAGGACTTCACCAAGTCGGAGCAGTACCCGTGGGCCACCAAGGACGAGGAGGGTCGGCTGAGGGTCGGTGCGGCGATCGGCTTCTTCGGCGACTCCTGGGAGCGGGCCATGGCTCTGGTCGACGCGGGGGCGGACGTGCTGGTCGTGGACACCGCCAACGGCCACGCGCGGGGCGTCACCGACATGATCCGCCGCATCAAGAGGGAGGCTCGCGCCGCTCACGTCGACGTGATCGGCGGCAACGTGGCGACCCACGCCGGCGCCCGAGCGCTGGTGGAGGCCGGTGCTGACGCCGTGAAGGTGGGGGTCGGCCCAGGCTCGATCTGCACGACCCGCGTGGTCGCGGGGGTCGGCGTGCCCCAGGTGACCGCGATCCACGAGGCCGCGAGGGCAGCCCGTCCGGCGGGGGTCCCGGTCATCGGCGACGGTGGCCTGCAGTACTCCGGCGACATCGCCAAGGCACTCGTGGCCGGGGCCGACACGGTCATGATCGGGTCGCTGCTGGCCGGCTGCGACGAGTCGCCGGGGGAGCTCGTGTTCATCAACGGCAAGCAGTACAAGTCCTACCGTGGCATGGGCAGCCTCGGTGCCATGCAGTCCCGCGGACGGGGACGCTCCTACTCCAAGGACCGCTACTTCCAGGCCGACGTGGCGGACGACGACAAGGTCATCCCGGAGGGGATCGAGGGGCAGGTCGCCTACCGCGGCCCCCTCGCCAACGTGGCGTACCAGCTCATCGGCGGGCTGCGGCAGTCGATGTTCTACGTCGGGGCCCGCTCGGTCCCGGAGCTGAAGGAGCGTGGACGCTTCGTCCAGACCACCGCGGCCGGGCTGAAGGAGTCGCACCCGCACGACATCCAGATGACGGCGGAGGCGCCCAACTACTCCTCCCGGTGAGGGCGCTCGCGCCCGGGCAGTTCGCTTGTACCCTTGCCCGGTGAGCGAGATCGAGATCGGCCGAGGCAAGCGGGCCCGCCGCGCCTACTCCTTCGACGACATCGCCGTCGTGCCCTCGCGGCGCACCCGCGGGCCGGAGGAGGTGTCGATCGGCTGGCAGATCGACGCCTACCACTTCGACCTGCCCGTCATCGCCGCGCCGATGGACTCCGTCGTCTCCCCCGAGACGGCCATCACCATGGGGCGTCTGGGAGGGCTGGGGGTGCTGGACCTCGAAGGGCTGTGGACCCGCTACGAGGACCCCAGCGAGCACCTCGCACAGATCGCCGAGCTCGCCCCGCAGGAGTGCACGCCCCGGATGCGCGAGCTGTATGCCGCGCCCATCCGGCCCGAGCTCATCACCGCCCGCCTGCGCCAGATCCGTGAGGCCGGCGTGACGGTGGCCGGAGCGCTGTCCCCGCAGCGCACCCAGCAGCACTGGAGGGCCGTCGTCGACGCGGGCGTCGACCTCTTCGTCATCCGGGGCACCACCGTCTCCGCCGAGCACGTCTCCAGCCACGCGGAACCGCTCAACCTCAAGCGCTTCATCTACGAGCTGGACGTGCCCGTCATCGTCGGGGGCGCCGGCACCTACACCGCGGCCCTGCACCTGATGCGCACGGGCGCAGCGGGGGTGCTGGTCGGCTTCGGGGGCGGGTCGGCGCACCGCACCCGCACGACCTTGGGCATCCACGCCCCGATGGCGACCGCCATCGCCGACATCTCCGCAGCGCGGCGGGACTACCTCGACGAGTCCGGCGGCCGCTACGTCCATGTCATCGCCGACGGCGGGATGGGCCAGTCCGGTGACATCGTCAAGGCAGTGGCCTGCGGTGCCGACGCGGTCATGATCGGGGCGGCGCTGGCCCGTGCGCAGGAGGCCCCGGGCCGCGGCTACCACTGGGGCTCGGAGGCGCACCACCCGCTGCTGCCCCGTGGTGAGCGCGTCCACGTCGGCACCAAGGGCACACTCGAGGAGATCCTTCTCGGCCCCGGCCGGGACGCCGACGGTGCGACCAACCTGATGGGTGCCCTGCGCCGCGCCATGGCGACGACCGGCTACACCGACGTCAAGGAGTTCCAGCGCGTCGAGGTCGTCGTCTCGCCGTACTGAGGACGCCGCCGCGCGTCGTGGCCCGGCGTTTCCGGGGTTGGGGGGCTCGCGACTTACCCTGGAGGCACACACTCTCGGGAGGTCCCACATGCAGGTGCGCCAGGAAGCCGTCTACCGTCGTCGCCGACGGGCCGTGCTCGGCGGCCTGGGGCTGGTCCTCGCGGGGAGCCTGACGGCCTGTCTCGCTACCGCAGGGGAGGACGAGCCGACCCCTCCGGCGGCGTCGTCGACGGCCGAGGACGCCGACGTGACGGCCGACGCGACGGCGGCGGCGGAGGACAGCGGCTCCGGGGCGGACGAGGACAGCGGCTCCGGGGCGGACGAGGACAGCGGCTCCGGGGCGGACGAGCAGGCGGAGGCCGGTGGCACGACCCCTGAGCCCCCGGCGGTGCCGTCCGCGCAGTCGCAGATGGAACGGGTCGACTACATCACCGGCGGCATCACGCCGAAGTCCGTCGTGGCCAACGGGCACGGCCTGGTGATCGCCAACAACATGATGTACAGCCACACCGCGACGGTCTACGACACCGGGAGCCGCGAGCTGGTGGCGACGCTGGACGACGCGGTGGACCTGGCCGACTACGGCATCGAGGGACACCCCGGCACCTCACGTGGGGCCCCGGTCGAGGCGGCCTGGACCGAGGACGGCCGTTACGCCTACGTGTCGCAGTACACGATGTACGGCCAGGGGTTCGGCGTCGAGGGCTTCGACAACTGCACACCGGACAGCGGCGTGGGCGCCTCGATGCTCTACCGCTTCGACGCCGAGGATATGGCCTGGGACCAGGTCATCGAGGTGGGCGCCGTGCCGAAGTATGTCGACATCACACCCGACCAGACCCGCGTGCTGGTCAGCAACTGGTGCGACTCCACCGTCTCGGTGGTCGACATCGAGACCGCCCAGGAGACCGAGACGATCCCGATCGCCGCGGCCCCCCGGGGCATCGACGTGATGCCCGACAACACGACCGCCTACGTCGCGGCGATGTATGCCGACAAGCTGTTCAAGGTCGACCTGGAGGCGGGCACCAGCGAGGTGGCGATGGACACACCACGCAAGCCTCGCCACCTCAACCTCTCCGACGACGGTGCCTACCTCTACATGGCCGTCAGCGGCTCCGACACGATCTACAAGATCGACACCGCGACCGACGAGATCGTCGACCAGGTCGAGTCCGGCCGTGAGCCGCGCAGCATGATCCTGTCCTCCGACGGCACGGCCCTCTACGTCGTCAACTACTACGAGCCCTCGGTCTCCAAGATCTCCACCGAGGACATGCAGGTCCTGCAGAAGGAGCCCACGGACGCCAACCCGATCGGCATCACCTACGACCCGGTGACGCACACCGTGTGGGTCGCCTGCTACGGCGGCAGCATCTACGTCTTCGACGACCAGGCCGCCGCGACGTGATCAGGACGGCCCTGCAGCCACGCTGGCTCGCGCTGCTGGCTGTCCTGGTCGTCGTGGTCTACACCTTCGTCCGGCTGGGACTGTGGCAGCTCGCCGTCGCCCAGGACCGCGTCTTCGAGGACACCCTGGCCGCCCAGGCCGCGCAGCCCGAGGTGCCCATCGCGCAGGTGCTGGAACCCTTCAGCCCGTTCCCGAACGACGCGTCGGGACGTCCCGTCCAGGTCGACGGGTCCTACGACGCGCAGCTGCAGTTCCTCGTCCCGGACCGGCTGCTCGAGGGGCGCGAGGGCTACTGGGTGATGACGCCGCTCCGCACGGAGCAGGGCGACCTGCTGACCGTGCTCCGCGGCTGGGTCGCGGACCCTGCCGAGGCGGATGCGCCCCCGGGCACGCCGGTGTCGGTGACCGGCACGCTCGCGCCGGGCGAGTCGCCGGCGACCGAGGTGCTGCCCCCTGGGCAGCTGGCCTCGGTCGACCTCGCGGTCCTGGCCAACACCTGGGAGGGCGACCTCTACAACGCCTTCGTCTTCGCCACCGGCGAGGAGCCCCCGCTGACGTCCGAGGCCGTCGAGCCCGTGCCGCCCCCCCTGCTCAGCAGCCGGGGGGTGGACTGGGGCAACCTGGGCTACGCCCTCCAGTGGTGGGTCTTCGCCGGGTTCGCGGTCTACATGTACCTGAGGTTCCTCAAGGAGGCCTCAGGCTCACGTCATACAGTGCCGTCGTGACCGATCAGGGCAAGCTGACGTTCTTCCGGGTGATGGCCTTCGTCGTGGGTGTCGCCCTCCTGGTGCTGACACTGCACATGGTGCTGCGCTACGGCTTCGACAACCATCTGCTCGACTGGTGGGCGCAGCCGCACGGCTTCCTCTACATGGTCTACCTCGTGGCCGTGGCCCTCCTCGGGTTCGAGCTGCGGTGGGGGCTGCTGAAGATGGTGGGCGTGATGCTCGCCGGCACCGTGCCGTTCCTGTCCTTCTGGGTCGAGCACAGGGTGAGCGCGGGCGCCCAGCAGGAGATCTCCGATCGGCACGCCGCCGGTACCCTGTCCGGGTGACCGACACCCTGCACGAGCGCCCCGTCCTGGTCGTCGACTTCGGCGCGCAGTACGCCCAGCTCATCGCCCGCCGCGTGCGGGAGGCCCACTGCTACAGCGAGATCGTGCCGCACACGATGAGCACCGAGGAGATGCTGGCCAGGCAGCCCGCGGCCGTGGTCCTCTCCGGGGGGCCGTCGTCGGTCTACGCCGACGGTGCACCGTGGCTGGACGGGGGGCTGCTCGAGGCCGGTGTGCCGGTCCTGGGCATCTGCTACGGCTTCCAGGCGATGGCCGGCTGCCTCGGTGGGGACGTGGCACGGACCGGACAGCGGGAGTACGGTCACACGCCTGCAACCATCACCGAGCCGGACAGCACGCTGTTCGCCGGGCAGCCGGCCGAGCAGTCCGTGTGGATGTCGCACGGTGACGCCGTGACGACGGCGCCCTCCGGCACCCGGGTCACCGCGACCACGCCGGGGGCGCCGGTGGCCGCCTTCGAGGACGACGAGCGCCGGCTCTACGGTGTGCAGTGGCACCCCGAGGTGCTGCACACCTCCCACGGCCAGCAGGTGCTGGAGAACTTCCTGCTGCGTGGCGCGGGTCTGCAGCCCACCTGGACCAGCGCGCACGTCGCCGAGGAGCTCGTCGCGAGCATCCGCGAGAAGGTCGGTGACGCCCACGTCATCTGCGGGCTCTCCGGGGGAGTGGACTCCTCCGTGGCGGCCGCTCTGGTCAACGCCGCCGTCGGCGACCAGCTCACCTGCGTGTTCGTCGACCACGGACTGCTGCGCGAGGGGGAGGCGGAGCAGGTCGAGCAGGACTTCGTGGCCGCCACGGGGGTGGATCTCGTCGTCGTCGACGCACAGCAGCGGTTCCTGGACGCCCTGGCGGGCGTCAGCGACCCGGAGCAGAAGCGCAAGATCATCGGGCGTGAGTTCATCCGGGTGTTCGAGCAGGCAGCCCGTGACATCGCCGGCTCGGCCGACGCCGAGGGCCATCCCGTGGAGTTCCTCGTCCAGGGCACCCTCTATCCGGACGTGGTCGAGTCCGGCGGGGGCACCGGAGCCGCCAACATCAAGAGCCACCACAACGTCGGGGGTCTGCCGGACGACCTTCAGTTCACGCTCATCGAGCCGCTGCGCACGCTCTTCAAGGACGAGGTGCGCCAGGTCGGCCTGGAGCTGGGTGTGCCGGAGGCCATCGTATGGCGTCAGCCCTTCCCCGGCCCGGGGCTGGCCATCCGCATCGTCGGTGCCGTGGACGCCGACCGGCTCGCGACGCTGCGCCGTGCCGACGCCGTCGCCCGTGAGGAGCTGTCGGCCGCGGGCCTGGACCGCGAGATCTGGCAGTGTCCCGTGGTGCTGCTCGCCGACGTCCGCTCCGTCGGGGTCCAGGGCGACGCCCGCACCTACGGCCACCCGGTCGTGCTGCGCCCGGTGTCGAGCGAGGACGCCATGACCGCCGACTGGACCCGGCTGCCGTACGACGTGCTGGCCCGCATCTCCTCCCGGATCACCAACGAGGTGGCCGAGGTCAACCGGGTCGTGCTCGACGTGACCAGCAAGCCGCCGGGCACCATCGAGTGGGAGTGAGACAGCAACTCTGATCTGCAGTTTTGCGGCCCGCCATCAAGCGTGTGGACGGGGCGGATGCCCCGGTTGGGACAGCGTACCGGCGGTGCGGCAGCCTGGACAGTCTCGGTTCACTGCCGGGGTGTCGCTCGTGCAACTGTCTTCGCCGCTAGGTAGGCTGCCGGGATCGGAAGGTGACTAAACGATATGCAGGGGATTCGATGTCACGACGGATGGGCTTGATCCGGCAGGTGCAAGCCAACGCTTCAGTCCTGGCTGTTCAAAGGGAGCCGGACTACAAGACGCTCCACGCCCAACGCTCGTCCGGCCTGGACAGCGAGCCACATCAGCCGAAGGCTGTAGGACCGTCCCAGGGGGGAGTGCGGCGAGGCGACCTGGTTCGTGTGATCCCAGAGGGCGGAAGACCCTTAGGTGACGTTCAGCGGTTTCCGGACGGGATTGCGCATCCATGCAGCAGACAGACACGCGTGGGCTGGCTCTCGGCGGTCCGAGCGAGCCATGCGCCCTTGCGTGCTTCTGCACGACCTAGCAGCCTTCGGATGACGGGGCATGTTCATGGCTGAGACTTTCGGTCACCACCCGTGGACGGTGCAGGACCTAGTGGGCGGGGTTGCTAGCGGGACAGTGCGTCTGCCAGACATTCAACGGCCCTTTGTCTGGGCCAATGCGAAGGTGCGGGACCTAGTCGACTCGATGTACAAGGGCTTCCCAGTGGGGGAGTTGATGTTCTGGGAGAACACCGATGAGTCTCACTCCCGGACTATCGGCTCAGAGCCCAAGACTCAACACGGGTCTATGCAGGTCATCGACGGACAGCAGCGTCTTACATCCCTATACGCCGTCGTCAAGGGTGCTCCCGTCCTCCGAGATGACTACCTCCCCGACCGGATCACCATCGCGTTCAATCCTCTGACGCAACGCTTCGAGGTGCCAACGGCGGCTACTCGGTCAGCAGAGTGGGTACAGGACATCAGGGACGTGTTCGACTCCCCGATCAAGGCAAGAAAGGCCTTCCTGAAGCGGTTGGCCAAGGCGCGGGAGGTCGACGGTCTGGAGCCCGAGGACGAAGAGCAGATCGAGACAGCCATCACGCGGTTGGGCGAGGTCCTTAATTACGAGTTCCAGGTCGTTCAACTCAAGCCAGCGGTGACCCGGGAGACCGTCGCTGACGTGTTCGTCAGGATCAACTCCGAGGGAGTCAAACTCTCCTCGACTGACTTCATCCTGACCTGGCTGTCGGTCTTCTGGGAGGAGGGCCGCACGCAGATGGAAGACTTCGCTCGGGCCTCTCGTTTCACCCCAGAGGAGATGAATCGGATGGGCCAGGACCCGACGGTACGCTGGACCCCCAAGAACGCTTATCTGACACTCGATCCGGGCAACGTCTTGCGCGTCGTCGTGGCTGTGGGGAACAAGCGTGCCCAACTGCAAGATGCGTACAACGCACTACGTGGCCGAGACCCACGAACCCGACAGATCGTCAAGAGCCTCCGCGAGGCCGAACTAAGCCGCCTCAAGGACGGTCAGGCACGAGCGCTAGATCCCAAGCACTGGGACGAGTTCCTCAAGGTCATCGAGCGGGCCGGCATCCGGACCAGCACGATGGTCACGTCCAAGAATGCTCTCCTCTTCTGCTACGCGTACTGGCTCATCGGGCGGACCGAGTTCCACGTGCCCGTCGATGATCTACGCGAGGTGATGGCCAGGTGGTACTTCATGGCTCAGATCACTGGCCGGTACAGCGGCAGCGCCGAGACGCGAGGTCAAGAGGACCTCAACCGGTTCTCCGGGCTGTCACCCCGCCCGGAAGAGTTCGTCAAGGCCATCAACGGGCAGATCGAGACCGCGCTCACTGATGACTGGTGGAGGGTCACTCTCCCGGAGGACCTGCACACCTCGTCCATGACGGGTCCCGCGTACACGGGCTACATCGCGGCCCTGAACATCCTTGATGCCGATGTCTTGCTCTCGACCCTGAAGGTCAAGGACTGGATCGACCCCAACCGGCGACCTGTAAAGGGTATCGAGAAGCACCACCTCTTCCCGAAGGACCACCTACGCACTGCTTTGGGAGTGACCACGACCAGGCAGATTAACCAAGTCGCGAATCAGGCGCTCGTGGAGTGGTCTGACAACATTGATATCTCCAACACTGCACCAGCGACGTATTGGCCTGCTCAGGTTGAGGACAAGCAGATCGGCAGCGATCGGCTTGCTGAGCAAGCCTGGTGGCATGCCCTCCCCGAGGGATGGGTCGGTATGGGCTACTCCGTCTTTCTGGAACGACGGCGTCGACTCATCGCAGATGTCACGCGCGAGGGCTTCCGCAAACTCGCCGATCCGAACTACCGGCCCTCCCCACCAGCGGACGCGCCACGGACCGAACCGGCGATGCCGACATTCGACGCCCTCGTCAGGTCGGGGGTGCTCCCGATCGGTACACTCCTGACCCCCGCCGATGCCGAGACTGATTCCATCGCGGAAGTAACGGAGGATGGCACGATCCGGCTCGACGACACCGAGCATCGGACTCCGGATCTGGCAGCCAAAGCAGACGGCGCTGAGGATGTTGACGGCTGGACGTACTGGGAGGCGCAGTTCGATGAGCCCATCGCTCTGGCCGAACTGCGGGCGGCTGGATACCCAGATTGATCGACGGGGTGGCTCGACTGACTGTGCACCTCGGCGCGAGGGCTACTAGCGTCCGCCCCATGACACCTCCGGAAGCATGCAATAAGTGCCGAGTGGTGTATGTGCGACAGGGGCCGCGTTGATGGGGGGTTCTGATCCGAGCGAGTTTGACCCGTCACCTGCAGCGCCGTCGTCCTAGGCTGGGCGACGCACCCTAGACACTGGAATCGAGAGCACATATGGCACCACGTGGGACCAAGACGGCTTCACTTGGCTTGGAGGATGCACTCTGGGCATCTGCCAACCAACTGCGGTCGAGCATGGATGCTGCTGAGTACAAGCACGTCGTTCTGGGGCTGCTCTTTTTGAAGTACATCTCGGACAAGTTCGAGTTCCACCGCGTCCGTCTAAACAATCTAGTCCAGGACGAGTCGAGCGACTACTTCATGCCCACGGCGGCGGCACGGCAGAGCGTGCTGGACGATCGCGATGAGTACACCGCTGTCGGGGTCTTTTGGGTACCGGAAGGTCACCGCTGGAGCGACCTGCGTAAGGCTGCGAAGCAGGCCGACCTTGGTGCCCGGATCGACACCGCGATGGAAGCGGTGGAGAAGGACAACCCTTCACTGAAAGGTGTGCTTCCCAAGAACTTCAACCGGCGCGAACTCACCGCCCTGACCCTCGCTGGTCTCATCGACACCTTCTCGCGGGATGACCTCGCTGCCGCCGAACACGATGGCCTAGACGTGCTCGGACGCGTCTACGAGTACTTCCTCGCGCAGTTCGCTTCCGATGAGGGGAAGAACGGCGGAGAGTTCTACACCCCCCGCTCGGTCGTCTCGCTGATCGTGGAGATGCTCCAGCCCTTCAACGGACGGGTGTATGACCCCTGCTGCGGGTCGGGCGGAATGTTTGTCCAGGCTGAGCACTTCGTCACGGCTCATGGTGGCGCGCGCAACGACATTTCGGTCTTCGGCCAGGAGCAGAACCCCACGACCTGGCGTCTGGCGAAGATGAACCTGGCCATCCGGGGTATCGAAGCAAACCTTGGCCCGGAGTGGGGCGACTCTTTTCACGACAACAAGCACCCCGACCTGAGGGCCGACTTCATCCTGGCCAACCCGCCGTTCAACGTCTCGAACTGGGGTGGCGAACGGCTCACGACTGACCCCCGCTGGGAGTACGGCACGCCGCCTCCTGGCAACGCGAACTACGCCTGGCTCCAGCACATGTTCCACCACCTGGCACCCACGGGAACGATGGGAGTGGTCTTGGCGAACGGGTCGTTGACGGTCAACTCGTCTGGCCAGGCTGACATCCGACGCAGAATGGTCCAGGACGATGCGGTGGAGTGCATCGTCGCTCTCCCATCCCAGTTATTCTACTCCGTGCAGATCCCCGTCTCTTTGTGGTTCCTTACCAAGGACAAAAGCGCCCGAAGGGTGAAGCCGGAGCGCCCTCAGCGGGATCGCCAAGGTGAGGTTCTCTTCATCGACGCCCGCGAGATGGGATACATGGAGTCACGTACCCACCGCAATCTCTCACCCGAGGACGCAGCGAAGATCGCGGCGGCCTACAACGCCTGGCGCGGCGACCCAGACCTCCCACCGTTTGAGGACGTACCGGGCTTCTGCGTCTCGGTGACAAACGAACAGGTGGCCGAAGCAAACTATGCTTTGAGTCCCGGACGTTTCGTTGGCACCGAAGAGGCCGAGGTCGATGCCATGCCGGTCGACGAACGGATCGCCCTGCTCAGCCGCACGGTGCGGGAGGCCTTCGAGCGGCGGGCCGAACTCCAGGGACGCATCGTCGCGGCGCTAGATTCGCTGGAGTCGGACGAGTGAACACGCAGTGGGAAGAGTCGGACCTCCAATCCGTCTGCGCGGGGGATGGCTTGATCCAGACTGGTCCGTTCGGTTCGCAGTTGCACATGAGCGACTACACGGCGGTCGGTGTGCCCGTCATTATGCCTACGAACATCGGCGATGGTCGCGTCGTTGAGTTGGGGATCATGCGGACATCGCCACAACTCTTGCCCGCCACAGGGTGGAACCGGGTGACATCGTGTACTCCCGGCGAGGCGACATCACGAAGCGGGGTCTCATCACCCCGACCGAGGCAGGCTGGCTGTGCGGGACCGGGTGTCTGCTAGTGAGGCCGTCCGCACGAGTTGATCCGCTCTGGTTGTCCTTTTGGTTGAGTCAACCAAAGATCCACCGGTGGTTGCTCAACCAGTCAGTGGGCGCCACCATGGCAAACCTGAACACCGACATCCTCAGTCGCCTCCCCGTCCTACTACCGCCGCGACCTGAGCAGGAGCGCATAGCACGTGTGCTCGGGGCCTTCGATGATCTCATCGACACGAACCTAAGACTCGCAATCAGCGAGGAGCGCCTGGCGCAGGTGCTGGCTTCCCAGGTCCCGGAGCAGGTGCCCCTGGACCAACTGGCGACCTTTCCGAAATTGAAACAGCGTCGCCCGCTGGGGACAGTTGACCACTTCTCGATTCCGGCGTTCGACGCGGGCCGCCTCTCGCTGCGCGAATCTGGTGACAGGATCCTCAGCGGCAAGCACACCTTGACTGAACCCTCTGTTCTAGTGTCGCGCTTGAACCCGTCCACAGCGCGGACCTGGATGGCATATCCCGGAGAGAGAGAGGCGGTCTGCTCGCCCGAGTTTGTCGTGGCTATGGGTGCCGCCGATGTGGACGCCGAGGAGGTATGGGCCGTGGCCAGCACGGATGACTTCTGGAGCCAGATGCAAGGGTCTGCCAGCGGCACCACCAACAGTCGTCAGCGCGTAGACAAGGCCGCAGTCCCAAGGATCATGGTTCCAGACGTTCGCATGCTAGCGCCGAGTGCCCGCGTGGCGATCACCGCTCTAGTGCAAGGAGCGGGCCAAGGTCGGACAGAGGCTGCGGAACTTGTCAGTCAGCGCGATGAACTCCTTCCGCTCTTGATGTCGGGCGATTTAAGGGTGTCTAGCCTGGAGGGGGTTGCCTAGTCATGGTCGTGGCGGAGGCTGACTTGGAGGACTGGGTTATGGAGATGCTGGCCCATCAGGGTTGGCAGACCATACATGGGGCTGACATCGCGCCGGGCATGCCGAGTGCGGAGCGCTCGGATTATCGCGAGGTCGTTCTGGTGGAGCGACTTCGTGACTCAATCCACGGGCTCAACCCCGGCCTTCCAAGCAGCGCCGTCGAGGACGCCATCAAGGCTGCGCTCCGCCCGGAGTCGGGAGTCATCCAGACTGAGAATTGGCGGACGTACCAATTGCTGGTGTTCGGGGTGCCGGTCGAGTACCGAGACACCGAGGGAGCGCTGCGGAGCGTTCGGGCGCGACTGGTGGATTGGTGCGACCTGGCCGCCAACAACCTGGTGGCCGTAAATCAGTTCACGGTGCAAGGGCCCAAGAAGACGCGGCGTCCCGATGTGGTCCTTTTCGTCAACGGGCTCCCCTTGTGCGTGGTCGAGTTGAAGAAGCCGGGCGAGGAACACGCCACGATCGGGGGGGCTTTCAACCAGATTCAGACCTACAAGTCGCAGGTCCCTGACCTGTTCACGTGGAACCAAGGCGTGGTCATCTCGGACGGCTTGCTCGCTCAGATGGGGACTGTGACGGCTCCGGCGAACCACTTCCAGGCGTGGAAGACCATCGATGGTAGCAACCTGGTGTCCAGTTACCGCCCTCAGGTCGAGGTCATGGTTGCCGGGTACCTTCGCCCCGACGTGTTCCTGGACTGGGTGCGCAACTTTGTGGCCTTTTCGGGCGATGGGGAAAGAGCCACCAAGATCGGAGCGAAGTACCACCAGTACTGGGCGGTGACCAAGGCTGTAGCGCAGACTGTTGAGGCGGTCGAGAATGACGGTCGGGCGGGGGTCGTCTGGCACACCCAGGGGTCGGGCAAGTCCTTCGAGATGGCCTGGTACGCGGGTGCGCTGAGCCGACACCCAGCGTTGGAGAACCCGACTCTGGTCGTGCTCACAGACCGCAACGACCTGGACAACCAACTGTTCGAGGAGACGTTCGCCGCGACCAAGCCGGGCGCTCCACTGCTGGACCCGCCGGTGCAGGCCGAGACCCGTCAGGAGTTGAAGGACCTGCTCACAGGGCGGCAGTCGGGCGGGATCATCTTCAGCACGATCCAGAAGTTCGGCCTGACCAAGGACGAGCGGGAAGCGGGCATCTCCTTCCCCACGCTCTCGGAGCGCACGAACATCGTGGTGATGGTGGATGAGGCCCACCGTTCGAACTATGACTTCATCGACGGCTTCGCTCGTCACTTGCGGGATGGCTTGCCCAACGCCACGTTCATCGGCTTCACCGGCACCCCGATCGAGGCCAAAGACAAATCCACGATAGCCGTCTTTGGACCCGTCATCGATGCCTACGACCTCACCCAGGCGGTCGAGGACGGTGCCACGGTCAAGGTGCTCTATGAGGCCCGACTCGCCAAGGTGCGGCTCCCCAAAAGGGCGTTCGATGACATTAACGAGGCGTTCGCAGAAGCCGTCTCCGGAACCGAGGAAGAGGCTCAGGAGCGTCTCAAGAGCAAGTGGTCGAGGATCGAGGCCATCGTCGGTGCGGACGAGCGACTAGAGGAGTTGGCCAAGGACATCCTTTCCCACTGGGACCGCACTCACGAGATCATGCCCCAGTCCAAGTGCATGATCGTCACCATGTCGCGCCGGATCGCAGTTGCCCTCCACGACAAGTTCAAGGCGTTGCGTCCGCAGTGGTACGACGCTGACGACGAACGGGGACGGATGAAGGTCGTCATGACCGGCAGCGCAACCGACCCCGAAGGATGGCAGGAGCACATTCGCAACAAGGCTCAAATGCGAGCGCTCAAGGCAAGGGCCTCAGATCCGGACGACCCACTGGAAGTCGTGATCGTCAGGGACATGTGGCTGACAGGGTTCGACTCGCCGTCGATGACGACCATGTATGTGGACAAGCCGATGCGCGGCGTGTCGCTGATGCAGGCGATCACCCGGGTCAACCGGACCTTTAAGGACAAGCCCGCAGGGCTCATCGTGGACTACATCGGCGTCGCGGAAGACCTGAAGGAAGCCCTGTCTAACTACACCAAGCGCGACCAGGAAAACGGCCAGATCGGTGCCGCCATCGAAGACACCGCCGTCCCGGAGATGCTTCAGGAGCACCACATTGTGTGCTCCATCCTGGCTGGCTTTCAGTGGCGTCCCCTGGTAGACGACACCTCTCCCAAGGCATTCCTCAACGCTGTCTTGGCGTGCGTGGAATGGCTGATGGCCGGGGAGCACGCCCGGAACGCGACGGACGGCCTGGGGGCCGCCGGAGCCCAGAAGCCACTCACCGTGAAGCAGCGGTTCGTGGAGCACACCAAGCGGCTACGGTCGTTCTTCTCCCTCGTCCCAGCCACCCCAGAGGCGACCCGCATCCGCGAGGATGTGGCGTACTTCGACACCGTACGGGCTGCCATCGCCAAGATCGAGAACCAGGGCCGGGGAGCCACAGACGCCAACGCCGAACTTGACACCGCGATCCGGCAGATCGTCTCGGAGAATATGACCGGGACTGGGGTGGTAGACATCTACGCCGAGGCTGGGATCGCCAACCCCGACATCTCTCTCATCGACGAGGGATTCGTCCAGAAGATCACCGAGTCCGACCGCCCCAACATCCAGTTGGAAGCGCTGAAGCGACTGCTCAGCAGCGAGATCAAGGCCATCGCCAAGCGCAACGTGGTGAAGGGTCGCGAGTTCTCCGAGATGCTAAACGACTCGTTGCTTCGTTACCAGAATCGAAGCCTCGACACGGCCACCGTGGTGGCCGAACTCGTCGGCCTCGCGCGCGCCATGAACGCTGAGCACGACCGAGGGGCCAGCACCGGCCTGTCGGGGAACGAACTCGCCTTCTACGACGCCTTGCGCACCAACGAGTCCGCCGTCAAGGCCATGCAAGACGAGGTGATGAAACAGATCGCTCACGAACTGACCGAGATCGTCCGACGCGACGCCAAGACCGACTGGGCAGTCAAAGAGCAAGTACGGGCAAAGTTGCGGACCACCATCAAGCGGCTGCTGCTCAAGCACGGCTACCCGCCCGACAGGACCCACGAAGCCACCGAACTCATCCTGAAGCAGGCAGAGGTCATGGGTTCGGAGATGGACGAGGAGCGATGAACCAAGCATTTGCCGGATGCAAGCCCACCTCGCCGACGCGGTCCCCAAACTCCGGGGCCTGGCCGAGTTCGCCGAAGAGCACGGCCAGCAGTACGGACGCATCGAGTCCGTCGCCAAGGTCGCAGGAGACCTGCGAGTCCTCGACATGACAAAACCCCACGTCCGGTCCGCCGTCCGGCAGACCGAGGACGCTAAAGCCCTGTACACCGGCGACGTCGCCACGGACTACTGACCATGACCCTGCGGATCGACTACGCGTTGCCGTTGGGCTCGGAATCCCGGTGGTCCGACATGCTCGCCACCCTGGTCGCCACCGACCCCGAACCGATGTGCCGCCTCCTGGATCTGGAGGTCCCGGCTGCTGCGGTGCAGGTGCACCGTGAGGTAGCGGTGGACCGGGCCAACCGACCCGACATCGTCCTGACCCACGACGGTCAACGGGTCGCGGTCATCGAAATCAAGGTCCTGGCCGGTCTGGGGTACCGCCAGTTGCTGCGGTACCAGGCCGCCGAGCCCGGGGCGAGGGCTTACGTCTTGGTGTATCCGCGAAGGCTCGCGCTTGACGTGACCGGTGCGCCGGATTGGCGAGGACTGGACTGGGAGGACCTGCTCGACTGCTACACCTCCAGCAGCCACCCCTGGGTCGCTCAGACAGCGGCTGCGTGGTGCCACCATCTGGCTACCTCGCTGCCCCGCGTGGACGCTTCCACGGTCTGGGGTGACCTGGACGAGGGGCAGGACTTCGTTCTGGCTCTCAGGGCCCGCATGGCGTGGCTTTACAGCAACTACCAGCCTCCTGAGGGAATCGACCTCGACCTCGTCGGCTCCGCAGCCGGCGTGAGTTGGGTCCTGCGGCAGATCGCCGACGCCCCCCGCTCCGGTTACCAGATGGTCGCCGAAGTTGAGGAGAACCTGCCGGTGCGGGACTACCCGAAGTACCACTACGCCAGCAACCGGCACCAACCACTCGGCCCCAGCGCCAAGGTGATGCTCATGCAACCCGAAGTGCGCACCTCCGCCGGGTTCGACTGGGAGTACCTGCACGCGCTCTGGCCGACCATGGCAGCCGCCCGCACGGACTGGGTCACCCACGCAGCCCGGCCCCGCGCCGCTCATGACCGGGAGGGCCACCAGCGGATCGTGGCCGCCGGAGCGCCCCGCTACCTCGGTGTCGGGTTCGGTGAAGCCCAGGCACGCCAACGCGGGGGTGGCTGCCTCTTCGGAGCCAGAGTCCAATACCCGCCCGACATCACCTTGCAGCAGGTGATCATCGAACTCCGGTCGCTCGGAAGACTGGTCACGGACCTGTCCCGAGTCTCGTCTCCAGGGTCTGACCCGAGATGACAGCGCTGAAGCGCTGCCGTGGTGCTGAGACGGGATCCTTGCGGGCGCTCCGCGCGGTAACTCTCCCTCGCGCCGAACCGCTCGCTGCGCTCGCTCCCGGACGCTCGGTCGCTCTTTTTCGCGGCTCGGTGGTCGCTGCGCTCCCACCTCACGGGGATGCGTCACCGCGTCCCCGAAGGTTGGTGATTCCACAGTGACCCCACCGCCGGACAGGACGGAGACGCCACCCCCGGAGCAACCCTGGGACGTCCAACGGTTCCTTGAACAAGTTCACAGCGACGCCGCGCTCACGGCAGCCAAGCAGATCGTGCTCATGGTCATGGCCGATGCTGCACGTGACGCCGGGCGCATCCAAGAGGGGGCCTTCGGTATCTCCCAGCGGTGTGCGTACTCGGAGTCGGTTGTGCAGAAGGTGCTTGCGGGCCGTCCCATCACGGACGAAGCGGTTGGGACATACGTCACGAAGATCCGCGAGGGTGACCTCCTCACGATGACGTCGGCTGTCTACGACTTGCACTGCAGACCGTCCAATGGTCCGTTGAGTACGCATGCTGACGTCTCTTCTAGTAGTAGTAGTGGTAGTTATCCGTACTCGACGGACCTTCGCGGTTGGTTGAGGCGGACGATGCCTGCGCACGATGGCTGGCGAGCGCGTCGCGCACGTGCTGCTTATCCGCTGGTCCTGCACCTGTCGTTGACCACCGGCCCCTGGTCCACTGCGCGCCTGGAGTCCGTAGGCACCAGCAGTACTGCGTCTAAGAGGAGTCGCGCGTTCCTGGCCGAGTACGGACTCCTGGAGTCCAGTCGGGGGTGGGTCGATGGGGTGCGATGGGAAAGGCTGCCGCAGGCTCTGAACCAAGTTGCGGTCGACCATGAGACCAACGGACTGGGACAACGACTGGCAGACGAGTACCGCCGGAAGGGTCACCGCGCACGGGCAGGGATGTTGAGGCGGGGGAAGATTGTGGAGCGCGAGAACCTGTGGGTGAAACTGTCCACCTACTCCGGGACCAAGGCGCTGGCCGACTTCGTGCTTGAACTCGAGGGAGACGGTGATGAGGTCCGCTCGCACACGGCTCCCGAGCGGCAGCGGATTGATGAGGTGCTCACCCAGATTCATCAGCACATGGAGACTGGGTCCACCTTGGGTGAAGCCATAGGCAAGGTGCAGCGGCACGGACTTCCTTTGGACTTCAGAGTCCTGTTGCAGCAGGCGCTAGGAGTCGAGGCGGAGATCCGTGGTCTGGATAGCGAGATCATGCTCGACGAGCAAGGAGAGGCAAACCAGTAGGAAGGTGTGCCGCGAGGAGACGCATAGCCTGACCCGGTCGCATGGTCATCTGTCGGCCCGCACTGCTCAGCCCCTTGCGCGACACCTGTCGGTTCGAGAGGACGTCACGGTGATCACACCCCTCCGCACCCGAGCGGCAGCGTCGGGGCGACGCCGTGTGCACCCATGCCCCTTGGTCCCGAGCGCCCGCCCCGGTGGACGCCGTCAGGGAGAACCGGACGGCCAGGTCGTCATCGGTCCTCCGCGCGGTGCAGCCTCGTCGCCGTCCTGTCCGGCGGCGGCGAACGTGTCGATCCCCGAAGCATGAAGGTCGGCGTTCTCAACAGGGAGCAGGGCTGTCGATCGACGCTACGGCTTCGCCTCGTTCCTGGGTGGGAGTCCGGACCACCCCGCTACTCCTCGATCTCGCAGCACCGCGTCAAGTACAACCTCACCGTCGTGTCCGGGAGCGGGGGCCGCTCATCCCGGCAAGCGACCGGCAGGACTCAAGTGGTCAACCGAGGTGACGCCGCGTCTGAGGTAGGGGCAGTTTCCTAATGGTCCAGCCGAGAGCGCTGAGGTCATAGAGACCATCGCAACGGGGCTCTAGCCGGTCCTGCGCGACTAGGCACTGGCTCGCCCACTCGTGAGGCTCTGCTGTCCACCCGAGGAGATCGGTCAGTGTGTCTCGATCAATCACGGGCGTATCCCAGCCCTTCCACTTCTCGGAGTAGTCCCATGCAAGCCACGTATGGGGGGACCAGCAGGGCAGACGGAAGGCCGGTAGGAGGTCGCACAGCGAGGCCAGCCTCCAGATGCCGTCGCTGAACTGCACCTCGTACAACGGTGCTACGCCCTTCGAACTCAGCACGTTGACTGCCATGTACGGTTCACCGTTTCGTTCCAGGTCGGCAGAGTCCCCACTCGACCGGGCTGTGTACCGGCCCAGTGGGTGAGAACAGCGGTCGCAGCCTGGCTGATGACGAGTGCTCATGAAGAGGCCCTACGGGCGGCAACGCGTTGTGCGGAGTCGCTTGGCCGATGCCGAGGTCCCTGGCGATCTTCGCGCTGGGCAACCACTAGTCATGGTTCATGATGGCACGCCGGGCAGAGGTAATTACCGGCTGCTGCCCTTCGACCAACTCGCGACCAACATCTCATGGGAGCCGTGACGTCGCCGCTAGAGTGCCGGTATGCGTTCACCTTGGGGCACACATGTAGGGCGGACAGCAGGGGGACCATCGATGTTTGCTGTCGGGGTGGGTGCAGCACTGGTTCTGTTGAGTGCCTGTGCAGCCGACAGGAATGAACCGGATCCCGGAGCCCAGCCAGAGGCGTCGCGCGAGGACCCACCACCAGTCCCTCCCGCTGAAGCCGAGGAGACCGAGGCTGAGGAGGATGCCGAAGGTGAGAGGGAGATGCAGGGCACCTGGGAGGTCCGGATGGACGCTGACCGGACAGTGCGTCTGGAACTGGACGGCTCGTTCGATGTCAGGGAAGACAAGGCGGACGCTGACGCCGGTGAGACGGAAATCTTCATCGAGACCTTCGGGACAGTCAGGGTGACGAATGTCTCGGACGGACGTAACACGGAGGACATGGGCGCGAGCCTGGAGGTCTTTACCCCCATCGAGTTCTGCCCGGACTGGGTTAGGACCATAAGGGGTGTCTCCTTAGGTGACTACTGCTCGCGAGACCTAGTGTCCTTCAACATCCCCAATCTGGACGTCGGCGACTCGTCGGTCGTCTCGCTGGACCACAAGGCTAGGCTCAGGTCGGTCCTTGAGGAAGAGGCTCAGCCGGTCATTGAGGGCATGCTTGGCGACTCAGGGGTGATCGTCTCCCCAGACCGCCTTTTCGTAAACGAGGACCTCTTGTCTTTGAACCCGACTTGCTCTGTCCCCTCTGGTGGAACCTGGATCACGTACTTCACTGAGAACGAGGCAGTCTCCGCCTGCTCAACTGGGTAGTGACCGCCGCGCTATCCCGGTTGCATTGGTCGATGCTGCAGGTGCAACCAGGGGATCTTTCTCCGCCATGTTCCTGTATGCCCAGTTCCGGCTGCCTTCACGCACCCTGGGCGACGACGAGGCAGGCCCCGGGTAGCCGTTCCGCTACGGGGAGTCCTCGTCCTCAGGCACTTGTCTCGATTCCGGTGAGACCTCCTCGAGGTCGCCTCGACCAGGCGGTAGAGCGGCCTGGAGCGGGTAGGTGGGGAGTTCTGACGGCTCCGGCACCTCGGTGGGCAGCGACATGACAGGCACCATGGCGGCCCAATCGTCCCAGGCGTCTTGTGCTTCAGGCACCCCGGTGAAGACGGCCCAAACCACACCGGCGATGAGCATCAACCTCTTTAGCAGCGGGTTGCTGACAGACGAGGGATCCTTGTTGACATGAATGGCTACCTCCCCGGCAAGCCCGGCTACACCGTCCCTTACACCCCCTGGGCCAACGATATCGACATGCTCAAGCGTCCAGAGAATGTCGGCGATGCGGCGGAGGAGCAGCGCCCGTAGGTCCTCGCCTAGGTCGCTCGCTTCCTGCACCAGTTGCTCCAGGTCGCGCAGACTTTGCGCCAAGTCGGCGGTCACCTCGGGATCGGGCAGAGGAGGGCCGTCGGGAGCAGCCACAGCGAGTGTGAACGAGAGTCCGTTAAGCGCTACCAGAGAACTGTTGTCCACCAGCGTTTCCGACGCGTTCTTCCAGAGCAAGCCAGGGGTGAACACAGGCGAGGCCCAAGCGCCCCAGTGCTGATCAAAAATGTCTCGAACCTCTTGAGAATTGGTGCTGTCCACCCTCCGCTCGAGATCGCGGAGCAGACTTGCCACGATCGCCAGACCACGCATCACGGCTGCGGAATCGTCCTGCACACCGAGCACACTGGCCCACGCTGTTCGCACTGAGACCGATCCACTGGAGGCTTCACGTACTCTGGCGAGAACGGTGTGCAACCTCCCGGCTGGATTGTTGGGGTTCCCCACGTCTTCCACTCCTCCGAGTCCGCCACTATGCCGGGTAACAGTGCACGTGGAGCACCCCCGGCCAGGTGCAACCCCCGTCGGGACCCCACCAGCGGGATCGACTGGGATCAGCCCGCGACGGCATCTCTCCAACCATGCATCTTGCCTTAGCCATATTCGCCGAGACGAAGCCGAGATCACGGACGACCCGCCGCAGAGCCCGTGACGAGAGCATGGGCCCAGAAGATGCGGGACCAGTCAGGACCGAGTTGTCACACCTTCGCTCGCCCCGCCCTGCACTTGGCTGCATCCCGCTGGGCTGTTCTCTCAGCGGCGTGCCAGGGGGTCGTGAGTGGCGGTCAGGCGCGCCACGGCGTCCTGGGAGGGTCTGGCGTATCGCTGCAGGGTCGCCAGGGAGGTGTGGCGGGACTTGGCCATCAGCAGGGGTAGGGGGACTCCCTGCTCGGCGAGGTGGGTGATGGCTGAGTGGCGGAGTTGGTGCAGGGTCCTGCCTCGGCTCGCTTCCTTGAAGATGGCTTGGGCCTGGTCGTAGGACAGCCGGCCTCTGCCGGTGTCAGGGCAAGTGTCTGCGGCAGCCACGACGCGGGTGCCTCCGTAGGGGGTGTGCGTGCGAAAGAGGGGACCGTGGGCGCGCCCGTCGATGATCTTGGGCAGCAGCCGGGCGGTGCGGGTGGCGAAGTGGAGGGTATCGATGTCGCCGCCCTTGCGGATGGTGTGTGCCTGGCGCGCTGAGAGGTCGAGGTCCTCGACGTTGAGCAGGAGCACCTCCTTGGCTCGGGCGGCGCTCTCGTACAGCAACGTCCACAGTGCCCGGTCGCGGACGTGGGCGGTGCGCAGGCTCAGCAGCCGGTCCACCTCGTCGCGGGAGAGGGCCCGGTTGTGGTCCACGACGACGGTGCGCCGCTCCAGGCCGGAGGCCAGTCCTTCGGACGCCCATCCGTGGCGAGCGTTGAACGCCAGGAACGACCGCACGGTGGCCACCACGCGGTTCCAGGAGGCCGCTGAGGCCGCCGGGTAGGCCTTGGCCACCCCGAGGGCCACGTCGCCCACTGAGAGGCCGTGCAGGGAGGTTGATGGCAGGTGCGCTCCGACCCGCTTCAGGGTGAGCCGGTACACCCGGCGGGTGCCCGGGGCCAGGTCTCGACGGAGGAAGACCTCAGCGGCGGTGGCCCAGTCCGGGCTGTCGGCGGGGAAGGGCAAGGCAATGACGGGACGAGCAGCAGGCACGACATGGCTCCGTTGGCAGAGATGCAAGTAAATGTGCCTGTGTGACGTCGGGCGCCGTTCATCGGTTCCCGCACAGGCGCACCCAGATGGCCTGGGCTGACCCCAGTGAATGGGCTGTTTACTCGGGGTGCGTCCGCTGACCCACGTGCGCCCGGCCATCAGCCACTAGGGCGCCATCCGCATCCGAGTGTCGAGACCAGGTTTGGGACCGGTCAATCAGTGGCGTAGTAGTAGCGCTCCTGGTCTCCAAAGGACTCCTGGACGTACCAAGTCCCACCCTCGATCGCATCTGTCGCCACAATCATGCACACGTTGCCACTGGCAGAGGCATCCTGGAACAGGTCGTCGATGTCGCCGACGTCCTCGGGTATCACGCCACAGTCCTCGGCGTACTCCCTGCCGTCGCTGCCGACGAAGGCAAAGTCCAGGGATAGCCAGGGAGAGTCGTACTCCTCACCGTCGGCCCGACCCGTGAAGGTGAGATCGACTTGGGTGCGCACCATAGAGTTGCCGGATCCCGCTGGGTCGTTGAACTGGTTCTCTGCCATCACCGCTGCCTCCCAGTCCCGAGTCGTAGGGCCAACGGTGACCTCCCAGTTCGGCAGGGTGCTCGGCTCACCAGGGGGGTACGGATCGGCGCGGCTACCAGACTCGGTCGAGGTGCCAGCCCCAGACCCAGCATCCGTTTCCTCCTCGCCGTTCTCGGTCTCGACGTCGCCACAGCGCTCCGCGTAGAACTGCTCGATGACCTCCCGAGATGGCGTGCCGTCCATGTTGGGGTTCAGGGTCAGGGCATCTCTGGTCATGTCCAGGTACAGATCACCGTCATCGTTGACGAGGTCACATCTGACGGCACGGTCGTCGTCGTCACCTTCCAACCACATCTGCAAGAGCACCGACTCGGCCAACGAGTCGATCGAATTGCCTTCGCTTGATGCTGCTGGAGTGGGCTCTGGCGAGGTGACCGTCACGGTCGCAGTGGCTGTCACGGTGACGGTTGCACGGTCTTCGTTGGCTGACGCCGGAGTGGGCCCGCTGGCCGTGTCAGCGTCGCTTCCGCCATCGCTGCACGCACTGACGAGGAGCACTGCCAGGAGTCCGCTGACGACAGCCCTACCAGATGGTGAACGGGGGTGGCTGTCGAGCGTGACGGAGTCTTCACTCATGCCGCGCCGCCTTACACATCAGGAACCGCACTTGGACTCGAAGAAGGCACGCGACACTTCCCTATCGAACAGCGGGTCGAGTTCCTCACCCGCGTCCAGGACGTAGTCCATCCCGAACAGATCGATGCTCTCGCACCAGTCCGACCGGTCTGCCGAGGACAACTCGCTCCACGTCCGCTCCCATGCAGTCCACTCCAGCGTGTCTTCGAACTCCGAGGAGCCGCCCCCCGCATCGGTGCCCAACTCCTCGTCGCCAAACCAGCAGATGTCGTCCTCGGTCTCAGGCAGCGCATAGGGGTCGCAGAAGTCCTCGGAGGCGAAGAGTGCAGTGCAGGTGGTCCGCAGGAAGTCCGCAGCCAGTCCCGCGTCAGCGAGGCTGCCCTCCACGTCCGCCAAGAACTTGCCGACCTCGTCGTAACCCCGATCCTGTGCGTCCAGACACATGAACGTTTGCTCTTCCTCGCTGCTGTCGCTCCACACTCTTTCCATGGCCGCCTGCTGAAGGTCGTCAAGGTCAACAGGAGGCTCACTCGTGTCCGCTTCGGGCTCCGCCGTCTGGGTAACGGTGGCGGTCGGCTCAGCGGTGACAGTGACCGTCACAGGCGCTGGGTCGGGAGTGGCCGTGGCCACAGGTGCCGCAACGCCTTGTGTTCCGGTCGTGCCCGACGTCTCCGAGTCCTGGGAGCACCCAGCCAAAAGGAAGGCGAGACAGACCACCATGGTCACGGTGTGTCGCATTTAGTCCCCATCGTCCTGTTCATCGCTGGATGCCGTCTCTGTTCTGCAGTCGGGCCAAAGACTACAGCGCTGTTTCGGCCTAGGCCTTCTGTGGCGATGCACCAAGCGGTCCAGCGCTACCACTTAGTGCACCGCCACTTCAAGCGTCCTTGGTATGCCCCAGGATCCGCGACCCGCGCCGTGCGTGACTTATAGCGTCGTCCAAGGTATAGGTCCGAGCGAGGGCTACACCCACAACGCTGGGTGTGAAGGTGGGTGTGCCTCGTCCTTGTCCTCATCAGGTGACGGTGATGTTGATGATGATCTCCGCCGTTCCAGCGATGCTCACGACTACTGACGCCGACGAGGAGCCGTGGCCGTCCCCTGCCCATGCTGCACACCTGCAATAGAGGGCCTTGCAGTGGCCGTCCGGGTTGCGCTCGGGCGAGCCGTGTAGTGACGCGCGGTGCCCGCAGGTCTTGCACACGGGCAGGGGAGTCCGGTTGTACACCGTGCAGGGGCAGCCATGGCGATGACACTTCCTGAGACCCTTGTAGGGATGCTCACTTGCGTAATGGCCGCATTCGCACAGATGGTGCAGTCGTCGGGTCGGTGGAGGCTGAGTTACTTCTACCTTGACCTGCCGCGAGTTGCCGTCGCCAGCGTGATCCTTCATCGGTCGCTCCTTCCGCCAACGCGGCGACCGTCGCCCTCTGTCTTGAACTCGTCACGGGCCGGAACGCGGTGCTGCCCCACGTAACTGTCGAGGTCCTGTCGGCGCAGGCGAAGGCACCGTCCAACACGGACAGTTGCCAGACGCTCCCCTGCGATCTCGCGGCGCAGGGTGCGCTCGCTCAACGTGGTGTACTTCGCCGCCTGACGCAGGGTCATCAGCGTTGGCACGTGCTCTGGTTGATGGATCATCGTGGTCCTCGTGCTTTCCGGACCCGTCCGGATGACAGGTCCTCCACCCTTTCGCCAGGAGTGGGGTCGTCTGAGACAGGGCCTGACCGTGCCAGGGTCAACGAGGTGCCCAGAGGCACGCCTCTCACCTCACCTGTTGGCAAGCCGGTATGACTGCCGCACGCGAGCGGTGGCTCCCGTCCTGCCGCCGAGGAGGGGACCGTCAACACCGTCCCGCCAGAATGAACGCGAGGCCGACAGCAGCAGCCGGCCCCCGTTGTTGGCTAGGTATGCGGACCTCGTCGCCGGATCGAGTGACTCCTTCATCAGGTAGCCGCCTCCACTGACCGTCTGCACCCTCATCGCGGAGACATGGCTCGCTCCCAGCCCTGCCCTGGTCGCGACCTCTTGGACTTCCGATCTGGGGAGCGGCCTGCCGTGCGTGAGCGCGTGGCAGTGCAGACGACCCGACCGGTGGCGCTCGATGGTGGCGCAGTGAGCGGTGCCATAGTGTCTTCGTAGGGTCCTGAAGACTCTGGTGATGCATGGGCGCGCCTTATGAGCGGAGTCAGGCAGCAGGGTGAGCGTGACCATCTGCTCGGGCTCGGCCAGGATGATCGCAAGGCTGGTGTGGAAGACATGCGTGTGGACGCAGTGGTCGCAGGTCAGACGACGACAACGTTGGTCCTGGATGACCTCTCCGGTGCTGTGATCAAGCCAAGAAGGTCGATGCGGACACAGGCTCGGTCGTTCGCCGCATCGCCGGTGTCTGGATCCGTTTGGCAACATCAACGACTTGTCGAAAGTCCTACCTAGGTGATCAAGATGGAGAGAAGGACTAGTGGTTGCGTGTTCGGAGTTCACGCTGGCTCCCGAGGGTCGGCACGCAGGGCCTTGTGGGGCCCTGAGCGGAGCGTGAGTGCCCCGTCCAGCCTTTAGTCGGTGCTTGCCGCAAAGGGACAGGGCCGGACGCACCCGGACCCCCGTGACCCCAGCCAGCCCCGCCCAGACCGAGTTGCCGCGCGACGGGCTCACTGGTGGGGGGAAGAGGCCCCCGCGCGATGAAGGGGCAGCACCGAGGCACTCGTCCCGGTCATAGCCGACAAGAAGGGTTGACCTCGCAAGACCTTGTCCCGGCGCTCCCGCTCGGCCTGCATGCCTAGGTACTTCTCCGTGGTGGCACTACTAGAGTGGTGCAGCATGGCGCTGACGTCTCGTAGAGCCCCGTCGTACCCCACGACCTGGCTGCGCATGTCGAAGTAGGCACGAGCAACCCCCCTGCGGATCGTATGCGTCCCTTCACCCCTCGTGGGCAAGCCCGCCTTCTTCAGTGCGCCTTGAACGATGCGCTCGGTCTTGGTCACATGCCGGGTGGGTTCCCAGGATGACGGAGTGTGGCGACGTTCCTTGGTCCCGTCCTCCAGCGTGACCCAGGCATACCGGCTGGGGACACGCACGGGAAAGAGGTAGTCCGACTGCCTGAGCGGCCTGCCGATGGTGAGTGCGTACTCGTGCAACCAGCCCTCAAGTTCAGGCGACAGGTCGGCTGTGATCGGGAAGCGGTCGACCTCGTAGGTCTTAGTGATCTTCACGGTCAGCCAGCCGCCGTCCAGATCGACGTCCCCCACCGTGATCTGAGCCGCGCTGCCTGCCCGAAGGGCCGAGTTGATGATCAGAGTCAGGTACGCCCTGTCACGGGCATTGTCCGTCAGGGTGGGCAACTCGCTGAGGACGTAAGCGTCGGGGCGGAGCCGGGGACGCCTCGTGACCGGGAGCGGCCACACATCAGCCAACAGATCACTCTTGAGCCAACCCTGGCGGGTGCACCATGTGAAGAATATCGCCAGGCGTGTGCGGTAGTAGTTGTACGTCGTAGCGCCGATCGCTGGCCGGAGGCGTCTGTCCCTCGTCCGGTGCTGAGACCTCAGGCTGACGAACCACTCCTCTACACGTGCCGCTCGCAGGTGTCGGACTTGACACGGCCCGTACCAAGACGAGAAGCGACGCAGCACGTGGCCCTCGTTGCGGACCGTCGTAGCCGCGCACCGAGAGGACCGGTTGCGAAGGTACTGCTCGATCGCCGCTTCGAGCGAGATAGAAGTAACTCCCATCGCCAAAACCTTTCTGCCCGTGCATATGCGCGGGCTGTTCGTCCTGGCGGGAGATCTCAAAGTGTACTCCAAGCACTGTTGTTAGAACTTGCGAGTGGGAGTGACTGCGACACAACGGATCGGGCGGGGCAGTGCGAGTGCGGTACCGCCGAGGTGTGAGTAAGGTCACTTGTGTCGGACGAGGCTCGTCGGGGGCTCGGGGGTGTGGGGTCTCGTGCGCGCACCGGGACGGGCCACACGGGGCCCCTCCCACACCGTGGCCGGTGAGTGACACCGGCGAGGAGGCAACTGCCATGAAGCGCATTCTCGGAGCACTCGCAGCACCCTTGATGGTCCTCGGGCTGGCGGCCGCACCCGCCGCGGCGGATGACCACGAGCCCGGCGCGAACCTGGCCGCCAACGAGGCGGCGTGCCTGGCAGCAGGCGGCACCTACGACGACTCGGGTCCCGGCGGTGACCGGGTCCGGACCTGCACCGTCGGGACCGAGGGCTGGACGGACTACGGTGTGCCCGCGTCGCACCCGCAGCAGGAGTGGACGGTGGACGTCTACTACCCCGGCGAGCAGACCGTCTACCGTCTTGCGGCCGGCGAGGGCTTCTCCATGGAGACCACCGGTGGTGGAGACCCCTACGTCGTGGCGTGCTACAACCACCAGGGCAAGCCTGTCGACCTCGACACCACCCACTGCGTGCCCAGCGCGTAGTCGACCGGCCCTGACGGGCGTGGCTCCCACCGTCGACGGACAGGTGGAGCCACGCCCGCTCGTCCTGCGCCGACCAGCGTGCCTCGGTGCCGGGGCCGCGGCGGCGGACGGTAGCGTGTCGCCCATGCGGATCGGTCCCGGAACGAGAGCGGCGAGCACGTGGGGGTGATCGCCGGACTGCGCACCAGTGGAGCGATCGCCGCCGGCAAGGCCGCTCGCGTGGCGTCCCGGATGCGAGGTGGCGGCTCCGCGCTGCCCGGCCTGGTCGCCGAGCGCGTCGACCCGGCGATCCTGCAGCACACCCTGGGCTCCTTGCCGCGTGGCGTCGTCGTGGTGAGCGGCACCAACGGCAAGACCACCACCACGAAGATGGTCGTGGCGCTGCTGCGCGCGCACGGGCTGCGCGTCTTCACCAACCCGACCGGCAGCAACTTCACCCGCGGGGTGATCTCGGCGCTGCTGGGCGAGGTCGGCATCAGCGGCCGGGTGGACGCCGACGTGGCGGTCCTGGAGCTCGACGAGGCGCATGCCCTCAAGTTCGCCGAGGTCGTGGCGCCCACCCACGCCTTGCTGCTCAACGTCGCCCGCGACCAGCTGGACCGGTTCGCCGAGATCGACCACACCGCCCGGCTGCTCACCACGCTCGCGGAGCAGACCACCCAGGCCGTGGTGCTCAACGCCGACGACGCCTTCGTCTCACGGATCGCGGGACAGCTGGCTCCTGGCGTCGGCGTCCAGTGGTTCGCCGTCGACCCCGCGGTCGCCGACCGCCTGCCCGAGATCCAGGAGGCCGACGTCCGCTTCGACGACCCTGCGGACGCGCCCACCCTGGGCGACCAGGACGGGCTGCTGCTGCCGCACGACGAGCGCTCCTTCACCATCCGCTTCCCGGGGGGCGTCGACGTCGGGCCGCTCACCCTACGGCAGCGGGGGCTGGCGGCGATGATCAACGCCACGGCGGCCACGACCATGGCGCGGGTGCTGCTCGGGCCAGACTGGGACGCCGCGACGGCCTCGTCGGCCCTCGAGGCGGTGCACCCGCCCTTCGGCCGGGGTGAGGTCATCGACGTCGACGGCGCCCCGCTCGAGCTGGTCCTGGTCAAGAACCCCGCCGGGTTCACGGTGGCGCTCGGCACGTACGGCAACGAGCCCGTGGCGACGATGATCGCCATCAACGACAACTACGCCGACGGTCGTGACGTGTCGTGGCTCTACGACGTGTCGTTCGAGTCCCTGCGGGACAGGGGCGTCTCCGTGACGTCCGGTGTGCGGGCCTGGGACATGGCGCTACGGCTGCGCTACGACGCGGTGGAGGTCGACCGGGTCGAGGCGGACCTGGACACCGCGCTGGATGCCTTCCTCGGCCTGCACCGGGGCGAGCCGACCCGCATCTTCTGCACGTACACGGCCATGATGCACCTGCGTCGGCGCCTGGCGACGCGCTACGACCTGGCCCGTTTCGGAGAGGACCCGGACGCATGAGCGCAGCCCACAAGGGCGAGGTCCACCTGGTCCACCTGTACCCCCGGGAGATGAGCATCTACGGCGACCTGGGCAACACCCGGTGCCTCGCGGCGCGGCTGCGCTGGCACGGCTACGAGCCGGTCGTGCATGGCCACCACCCGGGGGAGCGGTGGCCCGCCCAGGCCCACCTGGTGCTCGGCGGAGGTGGCCAGGACTCCGGACAGGTGCGGGTCCAGGACGACCTGGACCGTCAGGCCGACCGGCTGCGCGAGCTCGCTGCGGACGGCGTGCCCATGCTGATGATCTGCGGGATGTACCAGCTGTTCGGGGAGGCCTTCATCACCGTGGAGGGACGGCGCCTGCCCGGCCTGGGTGTCCTGGACGTCACGACGACGGGCAACAGGACCCGGATGATCGGGCCGGTCGTGCTCGACACCGACTTCGGCACCGTGGTGGGCTACGAGAACCACTCCGGGTCGACGGTGCTGGGGCCTGGCCAGCAGCCCTTCGGCTCGGTGCTGCACGGCGAGGGCAACAACGGCCAGGACCGGACCGAGGGCGCCCGCACCCACAACGTGGTCGGCAGCTACCTGCACGGGCCCATCCTGCCGGCCAACCCTCGCCTGGCGGACGGCCTGCTGGAGATCGCGGCGCGGCGGGTGACGGGCGAGTTCGTGCCCGGGGAGCTCGACGACCGCATCGCCGACGAGGCTCACCAGCGTCAGGTGGTGCGGCTCACCGGTCGTCGTCGATGACCCGGGAGCGGTCGTCCTCGGCCTCCTCGACGTCGTCCAGGAGCTCGTAGGCGATCTGGCCCTGCGCCTGCCGGTCCCGCGGACCGAACCACCAGGCGCCCCAGGCCGTCAGCCCGATCGGGACCTGCAGCAGGTGGGTGTAGATGGCGTAGAGGAGGGCGGTCGCCGCCGCTGCCGACGGGTCCCCGCCGAACGCCACGAGCACACCGGCCGTGCCCACCTCCGTCACCCCGAGCCCACCGGGGGTGACCGCGACCGTGGTGAGGAACTGCCGGATGGCGTAGGCCGCGAACAGCTGCGGCAGCGCGAGGTCCAGCCCCATCGTGCGCGCCGAGACGACGTAGAGCACGAAGAAGCAGGCGAACATCCCGACGAGCCCGAAGGTCATGCCCGCCCACCCCGTGCGCACCACGATGCCGGTGCGGGCACGCTGGTCGGCCAGCAGCCGCTCGAAGTGAGCCGCCCTCGGCCACCGCCGTGCCAGGGGCCGGGTCAGGCTCCCGACGAGCCGGTGGGCGACGCCGGCGACGGTGTCGTTGAAGAGCACGGCCACGAACAGCGCGATGATGACGGTGCCGACCACCCCTGCGACGACGGCCACCGACACCAGGGCATCCGGCGCGTCCGCGGTCCACCAGACGATGACCACCGCCGCGAGCACCGGGAGCGCCAGACGCGACAGGATGTTCCAGATCGAGGTCACCACGATCGAGGTCGAGATGTTGCGCCGGCTGAAGCCCCAGGACCGGTACATCATGTAGGTGAGCGCGACCCCGACGGCCCCGCCCCCGGGCAGGATGGTGCTCACCATCGTCCCGGCGGCGTTGACGATCAGGGCCCGCAGGTTGGTCAGCCCCGGCAGCGAGGCGATCAGGGTGAACGTGTAGCAGAGCAGGCCCACCATGAGCAGGACGAACATCAGCACGGCCGGCCCGGTGCCGACGCGACGCAGCTGCGTGCCGATCTGCGGCCAGGTGGTGCCGGTCACCGCAGGGAGGGCGTAGGTGACCAGCACGATCGCGATCGCGAAGCCGACGACCGACTGCAGCAGCTCCTTCCAGCCGGGCCTTCTCACCCGTCCCCCCTCCCGATGCGACGGTGTCCGTCCCGCGGCCGGGTCGGCGCAGCAGGCGTACGGAGCACTCAGGCACCTTACCCGTCGTGGCAGGCTGTCGGGGTGAGGATCGAGGACGGGCGGACCGCGAGGTGAGCAGGGTGCGCATCCGTGCCGTCGACGGCAGTGGTGAGGTCGTCCACGAGGTCGACCTCCCGCATGGCGCCGACCCGGAGACGGTGCTCAGCGGCGCGGGCTGGCAGGGGCGCTGGACCGGGGCCCACCACGAGCACGGGCGCACCGTGATCCGGTATGCCGTACTGCCGGCTCCGCGGCCGCACCCCTTCCAGCGCGTCGCGGCATACGCAGTCGTCGTGGCCCGGCACCGTGGGACGCCCAGCCTGCTGCTGACGAGCTTCACGGGGGCACCGGAGCTCTGGGGCCTCCCGGGAGGCGGGATCGACGACGGCGAGGACCCGGGGGCGGCAGTGCTGCGGGAGGTCTGGGAGGAGACGGGGCAGTGGGTGCACCTCAGGGAGGAGCTGGCCGTCGACTCGGCCCACTGGACCGGGCGCTCGCCCGGTGGCCGGTGGGAGGACTTCCACGCGGTGCGCCTGGTCTACGTCGCCGACTGCCCGCAGCCCGGCCCCACGGTGGTGCACGACGTCGGCGGGTCGACCGACAGCGCAGACTGGGTGCCCGTGGATGTGCTCGCCTCCAGGAGGCTGCAGCCGTGGGCGGTCCCGCTGGTCCAGCGGGTCCTGGGGTGACCTACCCTGTCCGGCATGGACCTCATCTACTCCCTGGTCGTGGCACTGCACCTCTTCGGTATGGCGGCGCTGGTGGGCGGCTACCTGGTCGTGGCGGGCACCGGTGGCGACCGCTCCGGGGGGCCGGGACCGGTGATGCTGTGGGGGGCCCGCGTGCAGCTGCTCACCGGGCTGGTCATCGTCGGTCTGGGTGAGGCCGTGCTCGACTACGACTACGACCACGCGAAGGTGGGCGTCAAGCTGGCGGTGTCGCTGGTGGTCGTGGCCGTGGCCGAGATCGCCGCGGCGCGCGCTCGCAAGCGCGGGTCCGCTGCCCCCGGCCTGGTGCACGCCGCCGGGGCCCTCGCCGCCCTCAACGTGCTGGTGGCCGTCCTCTGGGGCTGAGGAGCCACCAGAGCCCGATCACGGGCAGCACGAGCGGGATGTAGAGGTAGCCCTGGCCGAACCGGGACCATACCGTGGCGTCGGGGAACGCCGCGGGGTCCAGCACGCTCCACAGCCCCACGATCAGCACCCCTGCCAGCTCGATGCTGATCGTCGTGACGCTGAGCCACCATGCGCGGTCCCCGGGCAGGGCCAGCGAGACGGTGGCCACGACGTAGACCGCCGCCGCGAACGCGGACAGCCCGTAGGCCAGGGGTGCCTCCTCCCAGCGGGTCAGGATCTGGTAGCCGGCGCGCGAGACCGAGCCGATGACGAAGACGACGTAGAGGACGAGGATGACCTTGCCCGGGCCGTGCCGGCGGTGGTCCGGGTTCACGAGAAGCCGACCCCGGCCCAGATCTGTGCGACCCGCCCGCACATCACGGCGGCGATGAACGCGGCTGCAGCCAGCACGAGGGTCCCCCAGCGGGTGTGCTCGTCCCTGGCCCATAGCAGCCCGACGGCGGGGAGGAGCACGACCGTGACGAGGTAGGCCCACAGCTCCCAGACCGGACCGACGGGCGACTGGCCCTGGAGCGAGACGACGAGGTAGCGCACGGTGTAGGCCAGCAGGACGGCCTGCAGCACCAGGGTCGCCCCGACGGTGACCCGGCCCGGCGGCCGTCCGCGGAGGGCCGCGACGCCGCAGATGCCGGCGACGACCAGCCCGAGCGCCAGCGAGATCCCGGTCCAGACGTCGAGGTAGCCGGTGCCGGCGGGCTCGTTCACGCTCGGCCGCCCAGGGTGCGCAGCGCGTCTCCGGTCAGCCGCTGGGTGGTCCACTCGTGCATCGGGACGGCGCCCAGGTAACGGTAGACCTCCAGCGCCGGCTCGTTCCAGTCCAGCACCGTCCACTCCATGCGCGGGTAGCCGCGCTCGACACAGATCTTGGCCAGGGCCGCCATCAGGGCCGCACCCAGCCCCTCCCCGCGGTGCGCGGGGGAGACGTAGAGGTCCTCCAGCCACACGCCGTTGCGGCCGGTCCAGGTGGAGAAGGTCAGGAACCACACGGCGATGCCGACCACCCGCCCCTCGACCTCGGCCACGTGAGCCCACGCCGTCGGGGAGCCGCCGTCGGGGAAGAGGCACGAGCCGTAGCTCTCGACCGTGCCGGTCACCGCCTCCGGCTCGCGCTCGTAGGCCGCGAGCTCGCGGACCAGGTCGAGGATCTGGGGCAGGTCGGCTGGTTCAGCGGCGCGGATCACGAGGTCCAGGGTATGCCGCGGCTCGCGGGCTCCTGTCGGGACCCGACCGTAGAATGGGACGGACATGAGCAGCCTCTTCGACGACGTCCCCCTGCCCGTCTCCAGCACCTCCCGGACCGAGGTGGACGACAGCGGCCTGCCTGCGTGGGCACGCGCGGGCGACTCCCCGGCGCCGGGCTTCGCCGACGTCCCCTCCCGCAGCAGGGCGGCGACCTCGACGGAGGACCTGCTCGCCGGGCTCAACCCCCCGCAGCGCGAGGCCGTGGTCCACGCAGGCAGCCCGCTGCTGATCGTCGCCGGGGCGGGGTCGGGCAAGACGCGGGTGCTCACCCACCGCATCGCCCACCTGCTGGGGGAGCGTGGCGCCCAGCCCGGGCAGATCCTGGCCATCACCTTCACCAACAAGGCGGCCGCCGAGATGCGAGAGCGGGTGGAGGCCCTGGTGGGCCCCCGGGCGCGCGCCATGTGGGTCTCGACCTTCCACTCCGCATGCGTGCGCATCCTCCGCAAGGAGGCCGCCACCGTCGGCCTGCGGTCCTCGTTCTCCATCTACGACGCGGCGGACAGCCAGCGGCTCATGTCGATGGTGATCCGTGACCTGGACCTCGACCCCAAGCGCTACCCCGCACGCGCGTTCACGGCCAAGGTGTCGGCCGCCAAGAACGAGCTGCTGGACCCCGAGGACTTCGCTGCCCAGGTGGGCAGCAACCACTACGAGCGCACCGTGGCCGACGCCTACCGGCTCTACCAGCAGCGGCTGAGGCAGGCCAACGCCCTCGACTTCGACGACATCATCATGATGACGGTGACCATGCTGCAGGCCTTCCCCCTCGTGCGGGAGCACTACCGCCGACGCTTCCGCCACGTGCTGGTCGACGAGTACCAGGACACCAACCACGCGCAGTACGTCCTGATCAAGGAGCTCGTCGGGCACGAGGGCGACGACACCGGGACGGCCCCGGCAGAGCTCGCCGTGGTCGGCGACGCCGACCAGTCCATCTACGCCTTCCGTGGTGCGACGATCCGCAACATCATCGAGTTCGAGCAGGACTACCCGCAGGCGCGCACGATCCTGCTGGAGCAGAACTACCGCTCCACGTCCACCATCCTGCGGGCGGCCAACGCGGTCATCGCACGCAACACCACCCGCCGGGACAAGAGGCTGTGGACCGAGGAGGGTGACGGGGACGCGATCGTCGGCTACGTGGCCGACGACGAGCGGGACGAGGCCTCCTTCGTCGCGGGCCGCATCGACGCGCTCGGCGACGCGCACGGCGTCCGACCGGGGGACGTGGCGGTCTTCTACCGGACCAACGCCCAGTCCCGCGCACTGGAGGAGGTCCTCGTGCGCACCGGACTTCCCTACAAGGTGGTCGGGGGGACGCGGTTCTACGAGCGGCGAGAGATCAAGGACGCGCTGGCCTACCTGAGGGTGGTCGCGAACCCCACCGACGACGTCAACCTGCGACGGGTCCTGAACGTCCCCAAGCGGGGGATCGGGGACCGCGCCGAAGGCAGCATCGCCTCGCTCGCCGAGCGCGAACGGATCCCCTTCGTCGCGGCCCTGGGACGTCCCGAGGACGCTCCGGGCATCGTGTCCCGGTCGGTCACGGCGATCCGGGGCTTCACCGCGCTGCTCGAGGGCCTCCAGGAGCTGGCAGCCGACCCGGGCACCGGGGTCGCCGACCTGGTGGAGGCCGTGCTGCACCGCTCGGGCTACCTGGACCAGCTGCGGGCCAGCACCGACCCCCAGGACGAGTCCCGCGTCGAGAACCTCGCCGAGCTCGTCGCCGTCGCCAAGGAGTTCGACGACTCCTACCCCGACGGCACCCTCGTGGAGTTCCTCGAGCAGGTGTCCCTCGTCGCCGACGCCGACGAGATCCCCGACGGCGAGCCCGGTGCCGGCGCCGGTGTGGTGACGCTGATGACCCTGCACACGGCCAAGGGGCTGGAGTTCCCCGTCGTCTTCCTGACCGGGCTCGAGGACGGCACCTTCCCGCACGTCCGGTCCCTCAACGAGCCGTCGGAGCTGGAGGAGGAGCGGCGTCTGGCCTACGTCGGGATCACCCGGGCGCGGCAGCGGCTGTTCCTGAGCCGGGCGGGCAGCCGGGCCGCCTTCGGCTCGCCGCAGTGGAACCCTGCGTCGAGGTTCCTGGACGAGATCCCCCACGAGCTGGTCACGTGGGAGCGCTCGGACGCCGACCGTGCGAGCGTGCGGGGCAGGCCGAGTGCCTCGAGCAGCCCCGGCGTGGTCCGTCTGGACCCGCGGGGCTCGCGGCCCCGGGGTCCTCGTCCCGAGGCGCTGGTGTCCGTGGCATCCGGTGACCGGGTCACACACGACAGCTTCGGGCTGGGCACCGTGGTGCGGGTGGAAGGAGCGGGCGACAACACCATGGCGCATGTCGACTTCGGCAGCACGGGCGTCAAGCGGCTGCTGCTGCGCTACGCGCCGCTGGAGAAGCTCTGATCAGAGCAGGCCGCGCTCGACGAGCCACGGTCGTGGGTCGACAGGCTCCCCGTCCTGCCACACCTCGAGGTGCAGGTGGGCCCCGGTGCTCAGTCCCGAGCTGCCCACCCGGCCCACGATGTCACCGGCGTCGACCCGCTGACCGCGCTCGACGAGGACGCGGGAGAGGTGGCCGTAGGACACCACGGTCCCGTCGGTGAGGGTGAGCCGGACGTGGTAGCCGAGCCCGCTGTTGTAGCCGGCCGTCGTGACCACGGCGTCGGCGACGGCGTGCAAGGGGTGGCCCGTCTGAGCGCCGAAGTCGATCCCCTGGTGCATGCGACCCCAGCGTGGGCCGTAGTCGGAGGTCACCGAGGCGTCGGTGATCGGAGGGTGGAACGACTCCCGCCACCGCGCCCCGTCGAGCGTCTCGCTCGTCGCGGCTGCTGTCGACGCGGTGGTGGCGGCCACGGCCGCGTGCGCGCGGACGCCGGCGTGCAGCTCGGAGCGGGCCGCGGTGACGTCGGCGGCGACAGCGGCGACGACGGCCAGCGCGGGGCGGGCCTGGGAGCGCGACGCACCCTGGGCGCGGGGGTCCGGTGCCGCGACGGCAACCCGGGCGGGCTGCCCGCCACTGCCGGAGGAGACCACCTGGGCGGACGGCAGGGCCGCCTCCGCGGAGCCGGCGGCCAGGCCGGTCTGCTGCGAGGCGACCACCGTGCCGGTGCCGAGGACGAGCGCGGCCGTGGCGAGGGTGGGCGCCACCCGGCCGAGGAGATGCTGCCGGCGTCGCCGCCTCAGGTGCTCCCGACGGCGGCGCCGGGGCGAGGTGCGGTGCTCCGGGACGTGACCGGGCCTCTGCTGGACGAGCGCGCGGTACTCCCGCCGGGTGAGGTCGTCCTTGGCCAGGGCGTCGTCCGGGGTCACGGCGACGCAGCGGTGACGTCCGGTTCGACGCGAGGACACAGGGGGACTCCAGGGTCGGGTCAGCACGGGCATCCGTCGACCACGGCAGGGTGCGGTCGTCGGGCCACCGAGGCTAGCGCAACCGCGCGTCTCACCCAAGGCCCGGACCGAGCATGTGGACGGCCCCGGCGGGCCGGGTGAGCCGCCGGTGCGAGCGGTCGCGGCTCGTCGTGAGTGCGCTAACCTGCGCTGCATGACCAACTCACCGTTGCGCGTGGTCGTCGCCAAGCCCGGTCTCGACGGGCACGACCGGGGCGCCAAGGTGGTGGCCCGGGCTCTGCGTGACGCGGGGGTCGAGGTCATCTACACCGGGCTGCACCAGACCCCCGAGCAGATCGTCGAGGCCGCCATCCAGGAGGACGCCGACGCGGTCGGCCTGTCCGTCCTCTCCGGCGCCCACATGACCCTCTTCCGCAAGGTCATCGACCTGCTCGCCGCACGGGACGCCTCCGACATCGTCGTCTTCGGCGGCGGGATCATCCCGGAGGCCGACATCCCGCTCCTGCAGGAGATGGGGGTCGCCCAGATCTTCACGCCCGGGGCGACGACCGGGGAGATCACGGGGTGGGTGCACGAGCACCTGGCCCGGGCCCGCGCGTGATCCGGTCCGCAGCGCCCTGTGCGCTCGGGACCACCTCCACCGACATAACGATGGGAAGCTGACACGTGGATCTGTTCGAGTACCAAGCACGCGACATGTTCGAGGCGCACGGTGTGCCCGTCCTGCCGGCTGAGGTCGTCACCGACCCGGCCGAGGCAGCGGCGGTCGCCGAGCGGGTCGGGGCCGCCAGCGGCGGCGTGGTCGTCGTCAAGGCACAGGTCAAGACCGGCGGGCGGGGCAAGGCCGGCGGCGTCAAGCTGGCCCGCTCCCCGCAGGAGGCCACCGAGGCCGCAGAGCAGATCCTGGGCATGGACATCAAGGGCCACACCGTGGGCACCGTGATGATCGCCCAGGGGGCCCGGATCGCGGAGGAGTACTACGTCTCGCTGCTGCTGGACCGGGCCAACCGCACCCTGCTGGCGATGTGCAGCAAGGAGGGTGGCGTGGAGATCGAGCAGCTCGCGGTCGAGCGGCCCGAGGCGCTGGCCCGGGTGCCGGTCGACCCGCTGGTCGGCATCGACGCCGCGACAGCAGCCGAGATCGTGCAGCAGGCGGGCTTCACCACCGACCAGGACGCCATCGCCGACGTCCTGCAGCAGCTCTGGAAGGTCTACGAGGCCGAGGACGCGACGCTCGTCGAGGTCAACCCGCTGGTCAAGACCGAGGACGGCGCGATCCTGGCGCTGGACGGCAAGGTCAGCCTGGACGACAACGCCGACTTCCGCCACCCGGACCGCGCCGAGCTCGTGGACGCCGCGTCGGCGGACCCGCTCGAGGCGAAGGCCAAGGAGAAGGGGCTCAACTACGTCAAGCTCGACGGCAACGTCGGCATCATCGGCAACGGCGCGGGGCTGGTCATGTCCACCCTCGACGTCGTGGCCTACGCCGGCGAGGACCTCGGCGAGGTCGACGGGGTGCTGGCGCGCCCGGCCAACTTCCTCGACATCGGCGGAGGTGCCTCGGCGGAGGTGATGGCCGACGGCCTCGACGTCATCCTGGGTGACGAGCAGGTGCGGTCGGTGTTCGTCAACGTCTTCGGTGGCATCACCTCCTGCGACGCGGTGGCCAACGGCATCGTCCAGGCTCTGGAGATGCTGGGCGACAAGGAGACCAAGCCGCTGGTCGTCCGTCTCGACGGCAACAACGTCGAGGAGGGGCGACGCATCCTGACCGAGGCCGGTCACCCGCTGGTGACCCTGGCCGACACGATGGACGGTGCGGCGCGCAAGGCCGCCGAGCTCGCCGTCACCACGAACAGCTGAGGACGAAGGACTACACACATGGCGATCTTTCTCGACTCCGACTCCAAGGTCATCGTCCAGGGCATGACCGGCTCCGAGGGGCGCAAGCACACCCAGCGCATGCTGCGCTCCGGCACCAGCATCGTGGGCGGTGTGACCCCCGGCAAGGGCGGCCAGACCGTCGACTTCGAGGACGGCGTGCAGGTGCCTGTCTTCGGCTCCGTGGCCGAGGCCGTGGAGGCCACCGGTGCCGACGTGACGGTGATCTTCGTCCCGGCCAAGTTCACGAAGGGTGCCGTCGTGGAGGCCGTGGACGCGGGCATCCCGCTCGCGGTGGTCATCACCGAGGGGGTGCCGGTCAAGGACACCGCGGAGCTCTACACCTACGCAGCACAGGCGGGCACCACCCGCCTGGTCGGCCCCAACTGTCCGGGCCTCATCAGCCCCGGACAGTCCAACGCCGGCATCATCCCGGCCGACATCACCAAGGCGGGGCCGATCGGTCTGGTGTCCAAGTCGGGCACGCTCACCTACCAGATGATGTTCGAGCTGCGCGACGTCGGGTTCACCAGCTGCGTCGGCATCGGGGGAGACCCGGTCATCGGCACCACGCACATCGACTGTCTGAAGGCGTTCGAGGAGGACCCGGACACCCTGGCCATCGTGATGATCGGTGAGATCGGCGGGGACGCCGAGGAGCGTGCCGCCGACTACATCCGCGAGCACGTGACCAAGCCGGTCGTCGGCTACGTCGCAGGGTTCACCGCACCCGAGGGGAAGACGATGGGCCACGCGGGTGCCATCGTCTCGGGGTCCTCCGGCACGGCAGAGGCCAAGAAGGAGGCGCTCGAGGCCGCCGGCGTGCGGGTCGGCAAGACGCCGTCGCAGACCGCGGAGCTGCTCCACGAGATCGTGCGGGGGCTGCAGGGCTGAGCCCGGGCCGGCTCCGCCGGCACCCACGACCCGCAGGGCCGGACGGAAATTTTGTTTGGCCCTCGGTGCGCCTCCCCGCCACCTTCGGCAGGGAAGGTGACCATGGTCCCGTCATGACTGTCCAGGAACGCATCGCCGCCGTCCGCGACCGGACCAGCCCCGGCGCGCCGAGACCCTCGCTGGCCGCACGGGCCCGTGCCGTCGCGCTGGCGCTGGCCGCCGGTGCGATGGCCGGCCTCGTCGGGTGGCTGCTCGTCGCCGTGCCGGTGCTGCTCGCCTGGCTGGCCGACCCGATGAGCACGGTCCCGATGTGGCCGGCGATGGGGATCGCCGGGGATGTCTGGGCTCTGGCCCACCACGGTGTGGTCACCACTCCTGAGGTCTCCGTGCGGCTGGCCCCGCTGGTGCTGACCGGAGCCGCGGTGCTGCTCACCAGGTATGCCGTGCGCCAGGTGCTCGCCGACCCGCCCTCCGCCTCGGGACCGACGCGCATCGGCGGGCTCGCCGGTGCGTGGCAGGCGCTGCGCGCCACCGAGCTCGTCATCTTCGTGCTCGGCTACGTCGGGTTCGGCGTGGTCCTGGCCCTCCTCACCGGGCTGGGGCAGGCGCCCGTCCCGGTCGTCCCCCTGCTTCCCGGGCTGGTGCTGGTGGCCACGACAGGCATCGTCCTGGCCCTGGTGCGTGAGCACCGTCGTCAGGAGCACCCCACCGTCGACCGCGCCCTGCGCTGGGTCGCCGCGCGCATCCCTGTGCTGGTCCGTCGAGGGCTGGCGCCCGCGGGCGAGGCCCTGGCCGGGCTCATGGTGGCCTCGCTGCTCGTGGTCGTCGTGCTGCTCGTGGTGCGGGTCGACCGGGTGCTGACGCTCACGACGGCGCTGGACGCCGGTGGTGTGGGCGTGGCCGTCATGACCCTGGGGCAGCTGCTGCTGCTGCCCAACGTGATGCTGTGGGCTCTGGCCTGGCTGGTCGGCTCCGGGGTGAGCGTCGGCACGGTGCATGTCAGCTGGGCCGGTGTCACCGGAGGGGACCTCCCGCTGATCCCTGTCCTGGCGACGCTGCCCGAGCCGGGTCCGATGCCGGCAGCCATGTGGGCCTTCGGCGCGGTCCCGGTCCTGGCGGGCGTGTGGCTGGGGTTCCGTGGTGCCCGGTCGGCACCACGCCTGGCCTCGTGGTGGACAAAGGCCCAGGTGGCCCTCGCGGCCTCGGCGTGGGTCGCCGTCGCCGTGCTCGTGCTGAGCTGGCTGTCCAGCGGTGGGCTGACCCCTGGTCTGCTCGGCACCGTGGGGGTCGACCCGGTGGGCGTGACGGCGGCACTCCTGGGCCAGCTGCTCGTCGGAGCCGTGGTGGCCGTCACCGTCCTTCATCTCGCCCGGCGTCGCCTCTGAGCACGGGGGGATAGGCTCACCCCGTGAGTGCAGCCCGGCCGGTCGTCGTCCTCGTCTCCGGCAGCGGCACCACCCTCCAGGCGCTCGTCGACGCCGCAGCCGACCCGTCCTACGGTGTGCGGATCGCCGCCGTCGGAGCCGACCGGCCGGCGGTCACCGGCCTCGCGCGCGCCGAGCGAGCCGGCATCCCCACCTTCGTCTGCCGTGTCGGGGACCACCCCGACCGACGCGCCTGGGACAGGGCCATGGCGGGCCTGCTCGTCGAGCACCTGCCCGACGTCGACCCGCGATGGGTGGTGAGCGCCGGCTTCATGAAGGTCCTCGGGCCGGCCGTGCTCGGCTGCAGCACCGTCCTCAACACCCACCCCGCGCTGCTGCCGGCCTTCCCCGGCGCCCACGCCGTGCGCGACGCGCTGGCGCACGGTGTGGCTGTCACCGGCTGCACGGTCCACCTGGTCGACGCCGGCGTCGACACCGGCCCGATCGTGGCACAGCGGGCGGTGCCGGTGCGCGCCGGTGACACCGAGGAGTCCCTGCACGAACGCATCAAGGTCGTCGAGCGTGACCTCCTGGTGCGCACGGTCGGTCGCATCGTCACCCACGGCTACACCCTCACCGACAGAAAGGTCACGCTCCTGTGAACTCCACCGACCAGCGCCGTCCGGTGCGCCGGGCCCTGATCTCGGTCTACGACAAGTCCGGTCTCGAGGAGCTCGCCGGTGGCCTGCACGAGGCCGGGGTCGCCCTGGTCTCGACGGGCTCCACCGCCGCACGCATCGAGGACGCCGGGGTGCCCGTCACCCGGGTCGAGGAGCTCACCGGCTTCCCCGAGTGCCTCGACGGGAGGGTCAAGACCCTGCACCCTCGTGTGCACGCAGGCCTGCTCGCGGACATGGGTGACCCCGAGCACGTCACCCAGCTGCGCGACCTCGAGATCGAGCCGTTCGACCTCGTGGTCGTCAACCTCTACCCGTTCGCCCGGACCGTCGCCGCGGGGGCCGACCCGCAGGCCTGTGTGGAGCAGATCGACATCGGCGGCCCGTCCATGGTGCGGGCCGCGGCGAAGAACCACCGCAGCGTCGCCGTGGTCGTCGACGCGACGGCATACGGCACCGTCGTGGACACCGTCCGGGCGGGCGGTTTCACGCTCGCCGCGCGACAGCAGCTGGCCGCGCAGGCCTTCGTCCACACGGCCACCTACGACGTGCAGGTGGCCTCCTGGATGGGCAACGTCGTCTCCGACACCTCCGACGGCACCGGCTTCCCGCGCTGGGTCGGCGCGACCTGGGAGCGCGTCGGGGTGCTCCGCTACGGGGAGAACCCGCACCAGCCGGCCGCCCTCTACGCCGACGGACACCCCGACGGCCCCGGGCTGGCGCAGGCCGAGCAGCTGCAGGGCAAGGAGATGTCCTACAACAACTGGGTCGACGCCGACGCTGCCCGCCGGGCCGCCCACGACCAGGGGGAGCAGCCGACCGTCGCCGTCATCAAGCACGCCAACCCCTGCGGCATCGCGGTCGGGTCGGACATCGCCGAGGCCCATCGCAAGGCACATGCCTGCGACCCGGTCTCGGCCTACGGCGGCATCGTCGCCACCAACCGCCCCGTGTCCGGCCGGATGGCCGAACAGCTCGCCGAGATCTTCACCGAGGTCGTGGTGGCCCCTGGCTTCGAGGCCGACGCCCTGGCCGTGCTGCAGCGCAAGAAGAACCTGCGGCTGATCCGCGCCGCGTCCCCGGCCCGCGGCGGGGTGGAGATCCGGCCGGTGTCGGGGGGCCTGCTCATGCAGCACCGCGACGCCATCGACGCGGAGGTCGAGGGGGGAGGGGACGCGCCGCAGCGCTGGCGCCTGGTCGCCGGCCATGCGGCCGACGAGGCCACCATGGCCGACCTGTCGTTCGCGTGGCGGGCGGTGCGGGCGGTGAAGTCCAACGCGGTCCTGCTGGCCGACTCCGGCGCCAGCGTGGGCATCGGCATGGGTCAGGTCAACCGGGTGGACAGCTGCCATCTGGCGGTGAACCGTGCCGGTGCGAGGGCTCGAGGCTCCGTGGCGGCCTCCGACGCGTTCTTCCCGTTCGCGGACGGGCTCCAGGTGCTGCTCGACGCGGGTGTCCGTGCGGTGGTCGCTCCTGGCGGCTCGATCCGGGACGAGGAGGTCGTCGCGGCTGCCGAGCGCGCCGGCGTGAGCCTCTACTTCACCGGCACCCGCCACTTTGCCCACTGAGCCGCGGCTGGCTGAGCCGCGGCTCGCAGGACCCCTGGCGCTGCTGGCGGCGTTCGGCTGCGGTGCGCTCATCGCCGTCCAGTCGCGCATGAACGGTCGGCTGTCCGAGTCGGTGGGCAGCTTCCCGGCGGCGTGGGTGAGCTTCGGCTCCGGTCTGCTGGTGCTGTCGCTGCTGCTCGTGCTGCCGAGACAGCGTGCCCGTGTCGCGCGGGTGGGCTCGGCCCTGCGCGACGGCCGGCTGGCCCCGTGGCAGGTCCTCGGCGGAGTGGGTGGCGGTCTGCTGGTCGGCACGCAGACGTATGCCGTGCCGATCGTCGGCGTGGCCGCGTTCCTCATCGCCACGATCGGCGGGCAGACCGTCAGCGCCCTGCTGGTCGACCGGTTCGGGCTGGGGCCGGCAGCAGCCCAGGCGCTGTCGCCTGCCCGGGTGGTGGCGGCGGCACTGGCCGTGGTGGGGGTGGCCGTGGCGGCCACGTCGGCCGACGACGGCTCGGCGGTGGTGCTGCTGCCGGTGCTGCTCGCCTTCCTCGTCGGGATGGCGGTCGCCGTGCAGCAGGCCTTCAACGGGCGCGTGACGACGGTGACCCGCGACGCGACCGCGACCGCCTGGGTCAACTTCGTCGCGGGCACGAGCACCCTGCTGCTCATCGGGGCCGTCCCGGTGTGGCGGGCGGGGCTGCCGACCGACTGGTCCGCACCGGGCTGGGCGTGGTGGGGCGGGATGTGCGGCGTCGTCTTCATCGCCCTCGCCGCGTGGGCCGTCCAGCACACCGGGGTGCTGCTGTTCGGGCTGGTCACCGTCACCAGCCAGCTGGCGACCGCGCTGGTGCTCGACCTCGCGAACCCGGCCACCCGGGACCAGGTCGGCCTCCAGATGCTCGTCGGGGTGGGGATCACCGTGGTGGCTGCGGCGGGGGCCGGACTGGCCTCCCGCCGGGCACGCCTGCGGTCGTTACAGTGGGCGCCATGACCGCGCGCACGCTCGACGGCAGGGCCGTCCTGGCCACCCTGAAGGACGAGCTCCGGGAGCGTGTGGCTGCGCTCGCGGCTCGAGGCGTCACCCCGGGCCTCGGCACCGTGCTGGTGGGCGAGGACCCGGCGAGCACGTGGTATGTCGGGGCGAAGCACCGTGACTGCGCCGAGATCGGCATCTCCTCGATCCGGCGTGACCTACCCGCCGGTGCCTCGCAGGCCGACGTGGAGGCCGTCGTCGACGAGCTGAACGCCGACCCGGCCTGCACGGCCTTCCTCGTGCAGCAGCCCACCGGCCTCGACGAGTTCGCCATCCTCTCCCGGGTCGACCCGGTCAAGGACGTCGACGGTCTGCACCCGGTCAACCTCGGCTCGCTCGTCCTCGGGGAGCCGGCACCGCTCCCGTGCACGCCCGTCGCCGTGGTCGAGCTGCTGCGGCGGCACGGGGTGGCCCTCGACGGGGCCGAGGTCGTCGTGGTCGGCCGGGGCACCACGGTGGGACGCCCGCTCGGTCTGATCCTCACCCGGCGCTCGGAGAACGCGACCGTCACCCTGTGCCACACCGGCACCCGGGACCTGTCCGCCCACACGCGGCGCGCAGACATCGTCGTGTCGGCGGCCGGAGTGCCCGACCTCGTCACGGCCGACATGGTCAAGCCCGGTGCGGCCGTCCTCGACGTGGGCGTCGCCCGCCGTGACGGCAAGATCGCCGGTGACGTCGCCACCGGCGTGCGGGAGGTCGCCGGATGGCTCTCGCCCAACCCTGGTGGGGTGGGGCCGATGACCCGCGGGATGCTGCTGAGCAACGTCGTGGCGGCAGCGGAGCGCGCCGCCGACGAGGCCGGCGCGTGAGCCCCCGTCGATGAGCGACCCTGCCGTCGGCGGCACCGCCGGCAGCGGCACCTCCCGTGGGCACACCTACCAGCCTCTCGGCGCATGGTGGCTCCTGCCGGCCGGACTGGCGGTCTCCGTGTGGCTGATCCTGGGTGGCGGCATCCGGGCCTACGGGTACGCGATGGCCGCCACTTTGCTGGTGGCGGCCATCGTGCGTGGGCTGCTCCCCAAGGAGCGCACCGGCGGGCTGGTCGTGCGCTCGCGCCTCTGGGACGTCGGGCTCCTGCTCGCGCTGGCCGCGGCGGCCGCCGTGCTGAGCTCGAGCCTGGTGATCCGCTAAGAGACCAGCCCCAGCTCGGTGACGGCGGTGCGCTCCTCGGAGAGCTCGGCGACCGAGGCGTCGATGCGTCCTCGGGAGAAGTCGTCGACCTCCAGCCCCTGCACGACCGACCAGTCCCCTCCGCTGGTGGTCACCGGGAACGAGGAGATGAGACCCTCCGGCACACCGTAGGACCCGTCCGAACGCACCGCCATCGACACCCAGTCGCCCTCAGCCGTGCCCCGCAGCCAGTCGCGGGTGTGGTCGATCGTGGCCGAGGCGGCCGAGGCCGCCGAGGAGGACCCACGCGCCTCGATGATCGCGGCGCCGCGCTTGGCGACCGTGGGGATGAAGGTGTCCTCCAGCCAGCCCTGGTCGTCGACGGTCTCGGCGGCGTTGCGACCGCGCACCTCGCAGTGGAACAGGTCAGGGTACTGCGTCGCCGAGTGGTTGCCCCAGATCGTCATCCGGCGGATGTCGGTGACGGAGGCGCCGGTGCGGTGGGCCAGCTGGGCGACGGCACGGTTGTGGTCCAGCCGGGTGAGCGCCGAGAACCGCTCCGTGGGGATGTCCGGGGCGTTGTGCATCGCGATGAGGGCGTTGGTGTTGGCCGGGTTGCCGGTCACCGTGATCCGCACGTCGTCTGCGGCGTGCTCGTTGAGGGCCCGACCCTGCCCGGTGAAGATGCCGCCGTTGGCCTCCAGCAGGTCGCCCCGCTCCATACCCTTGGTGCGGGGCCGGGCGCCCACGAGCAGGGCGATGTTCGCCCCGTCGAAGACGACGTCCGGGTCGTCGCCGATCTCCACCGAGGACAGCAGCGGGAACGCGCAGTCGTCGAGCTCCATCACGACGCCCTCGAGGGCCTTGAGCGCCGGGGTGATCTCCAGCAGGCGCAGCTCGACCGGGGTGTCCTTGCCCAGCATGTCGCCCGCCGCGATGCGGAAGAGGAGGTTGTAGCAGATCTGTCCGGCGGCGCCGGTCACGGCGACCTTGACGGGAGTGTTCACGAATGGACCCTTCGGTGCGGCTCGGATATGCGTCAGCGCGACGCTAGCACTGGCGCTCGCTGCGAGCGTGCGCACGATAGCCTGAGTCGAAGTCAGAGCACGCCACCCGCATCGATCCGAGGAGACGTCGCGCCCCATGGCCACGATCATCTACACCGTCACCGACGAGGCGCCCATGCTGGCCACGCACTCGTTGAAGCCCGTCGTGGAGGCCTTCGCCTCGACCGCCGGCATCGAGGTGGAGACACGTGACATCTCCCTGGCCGCCCGCATCCTGGCAGCCTTCGCCGAGCGGCTGCCGGAGGACCAGCAGGTGCCCGACGCCCTGGCCGAGCTCGGTGAGCTCACCGGCTCGCCGGAGGCCAACATCATCAAGCTGCCCAACATCAGCGCGTCCCTGCCGCAGCTCAAGGCGGCCGTCGCCGAGCTGCAGTCCCAGGGAGTGGACCTCCCGGACTACCCCGACGCGCCGTCCACCGAGGAGGAGCGCGACGCCCGCGCCCGGTACGACACGGTCAAGGGCAGTGCGGTCAACCCGGTGCTGCGGCAAGGCAACTCCGACCGCCGCGCCCCCGCCTCGGTGAAGCAGTACGCCCGCGCCCACCCGCACTCCATGGGGCAGTGGTCCGCCGACTCCCGCACGCAGGTCGCGACGATGGGCGCCGACGACTTCCGGTCCACCGAGCAGTCGGTGGTCACCGCCTCCGAGGACACCCTGAGCATCCGCCACGTGGGCACCGACGGCACGGTGACGGTGCTGAAGGAGTCGGTGCCGGTGCAGGCCGGCGAGGTCGTCGACAGCTCGGTGATGAGGGCAGCCGCGCTGCAGGCCTTCCTGGGCCGCCAGATCGCCGAGGCCAAGGAGCGCGGCGTGCTCTTCTCGCTGCACCTCAAGGCCACCATGATGAAGGTGTCCGACCCGATCATCTTCGGTCACGCCGTGCGCGCGTTCCTGCCCGACGTCTTCTCCACCTACGGGGACCAGCTCGCTGCGGCAGGGCTCAGTCCCAACAACGGGCTCGGCGGCATCCTGTCCGGCCTCGACGCCCTGCCGGAGGCCGTCCGTGCCGAGGTCGGCGAGGCCGTCCGGCGTGGCCTGGAGGAGGGGCCGGCCATGGCGATGGTCGACTCCGACAAGGGCATCACCAACCTGCACGTGCCCAGCGACGTCATCGTTGACGCGTCCATGCCGGCCATGATCCGCACCTCGGGGCAGATGTGGGGTCCGGACGGTGAGCCTGCCGACACCCTGGCGGTGCTGCCGGACAGCAGCTACGCCGGCATCTACCAGGTCGTCATCGACGACTGCCGGGCTCACGGCGCGTACGACCCCAGCACGATGGGCTCGGTGCCCAACGTGGGCCTCATGGCCCAGGCCGCTGAGGAGTACGGCAGCCACGACAAGACCTTCGAGATCGACAGCCCCGGCGCCGTGCAGGTCGTCGACGGCTCGGGCGAGGTGCTCCTGGAGCACACGGTGGCTGCCGGGGACATCTGGCGTGCCTGCCAGACCAAGGACGTCGCGATCCAGGACTGGGTCAAGCTCGCCGTCACCCGAGCCCGAGCCTCGCAGACACCTGCGGTCTTCTGGCTCGACGAGAGCCGGGCCCACGACGCCAACCTCGTCGCCAAGGTCACGGAGGCGCTCGCCCAGCACGACACCCAGGGCCTGGAGATCGACATCATGGCTCCCGTGCAGGCCATCGCCCACACCCTGGAGCGGATCCGGCGTGGCGAGGACACCATCTCGGTCACCGGCAACGTGCTGCGCGACTACCTCACCGACCTCTTCCCGATCCTGGAGCTCGGCACCAGCGCCAAGATGCTCTCGGTGGTCCCCCTCATCAGCGGCGGCGGACTGTTCGAGACCGGGGCCGGTGGCTCCGCTCCCAAGCACGTCCAGCAGCTGCTCAGCGAGAACTACCTGCGGTGGGACAGCCTCGGCGAGTTCCTCGCCCTCGCTGTCAGCTTCGAGCACCTCGCGGGGGTCACCGGCAACCAGCGTGCCCAGATCCTGGCCGACACCCTCGACCGGGCCACCGGCACCCTGCTCGACGAGGGCCGCTCGCCCAGCCGGGCCCTGGGCGGCATCGACAACCGGGGCAGCCACTTCTACCTGGCGCTCTACTGGGCGCGGGAGCTGGCTGTGCAGGACGAGGACACCGACCTCGCCCAGGCCTTCAGGGAGGTGGCCCGCCGCCTCGGTGAGCAGGAGGACGTCATCGTCCAGGAGCTGGTCGAGGTGCAGGGACGACCCGTGGACATCGGGGGCTACTACCGCCCCGACCCCGACCGGACCGCCGCGGTGATGCGCCCGTCGGCGACCTTCAACGAGGTGCTGGCCGAGCTGCACGACGGCTGACGGTGCCGCGGAGGACGCCCGGTGTCGTCCACGGTTGCAGCGCGCCAGGTCCTCGTTAGTGTCGACGTCGCACGTCAACCTCGAGCTATGGAGGCACCATGCAGATCGACAAGGCGCAGATCATCGAGTTCCTCAAGTCACGCGGTGAGCAGGACAAGGCCTCGCAGGCCGACTCCGAGCTGCCGCAGCAGGTGGACACCGAGCGCGACTCGGGGTTGCTGGAGAAGTACGGCATCGACCCGAAGGAGCTGATGGGCAAGCTCGGCGGGCTGGGCGGCGCCCTCGGCTGAGACACCACGACCTGTGGTCGGCGTGCCTCAGCCCCGCACGGCACGGCGGACGAAGTCGGCCAGGTCGGCGCTCTGCTTGACTCGGCTGGGCTCGTGGACGTACATCATGTGGCCGGCCGGGTAGTAGTGGTGCTCGATGCGCTCCAGGTCGTCGACCGGGACCGCCAGGGCGGCCAGCGTCTCCTCTGCACCACGGAAGGGGGTCGCCACGTCGAACCACCCGTAGGCGACGTGCACCCTTAGGTGGGGGTTGGCTCGCATCGCCCGCGCCAGGCGGGGGCTGACGTCCACGGAGCGCCCCTCGAAGTCGGCGTAGGACCACGGGTGCACCCGCGGTGAGATCTGCTCGTAGTGCAGGTCCGAGGCGTAGCCGAGGTCGACCCGCACGAGGTGGTTGAACGCTGCGGCGTAGGGGCCTGCGATGGCGTCGTGCGAGGGGTCGGCGTCGAACGTCTCCGCGTTGCCCGCCGCGGCCGGTCCGGTGAACCGCGCGTCGAGGCGCCCGACGACGCGCCGCTCGTCGCGCAGCAGCTCGGTGCAGAAGCGGATGTGCTCGACGCGCAGGTCGGCCCGGTCGACCCAGGCGGGCGACAGGCCGGTCAGCCGGGCGACCTTGCGCACGTGCTCGGCGCGCTCCTCACCCACCAGCCGACGTCCCTGCGACAGGGCCCACGGGTAGTCCCGCTCGCAGTAGTCGCGCGCCTCCTGGACGACCTCCTCCAGGGTGGCGTCACCGTGCCTGCCGTGTCGGTGGGCCACCGCGGCATACGTCGGCAGGAAGCTGACGAAGGCCCGGTCGGTGTCCGGCTCGTGCAGCCCGATGGAGCCCAGGTCGAGGACGGCCGAGATGAGCATGACGCCGTTGAGCGACAGGCTGTACCGGCTCTGCAGGTGGTCGGCCAGGGCCGCGGCGCGCAGCGTGCCGTAGGACTCGCCCGCCAGGAACTTGGGCGACATCCAGCGCTCGTTGCGTGCGGTCCACAGCCGGATCACCTCGCCGATCGACTCGATGTCCCCGCTGACGCCGTGGTAGCCCCCGGGCTTGCCGCCCTCGACCGCGCGGGAGTAGCCCGTGGAGACCGGGTCGATGAAGACGAGGTCAGAGACGGCCAGGAGCGACTCGGGGTTGTCGACCAGGTGGTAGGGCGGCGGCACCAGGTCACCGACGTCCCCCATACGCACCCGACGGGGCCCCATCAGCCCGACGTGCAGCCAGACCGAGGAGGAGCCCGGACCTCCGTTGAACGCGAAGGTCACCGGTCGGTCGCGCTCGCCGTCGGTCGCGACGTAGGAGGTCAGGAAGACCTCCGCACGCGGCACCACGCCGGTGAAGACGCCGTCGTCGTAGACCTCCTCGCGGAGCACGATGCGGCCTGTGGTGGCCGTGTAGTGCACGGTGCGGTCCTCGACCTGCAGGGTGTGCTCGGTCGTCACCAGGTCGTCGGTCGGGTCGGCCGGCGCCGTGGAGGACGTGTGACCCGGCGGCGTGGGCTCGGTCGGCTCCTGCTTCTCGCTCATGACCCGACTGTATGTCGGACCGGCCCGCCACCGTCCTCGGTCGCCGGTTGTAGGGTCGGCTCTTGTGGACAGCCAGCCCGAGGAGACCACCACCGTGGGTGTGGCCCTGCCGGTGCCGGACCCCTGGGGCAGTGACCTGCAGCAGGCCCGCATCCGGCTGGGTGACGTGCAGGCGCGCCACATCCCCACCCACATCACCCTGCTGCCACCCACGGCGGTGCCGGTGCCCGTGGTGACCCGGCTGCGCGCGCACCTCGACGGCGTGGCCTCCGGTCACCAGGCCTTCCCGGTCGTGCTCCGTGGCACCGGCACCTTCCGGCCGGTGTCCGACGTGGTGTTCATCCAGGTGGCCCGCGGTGTGGCCTCCTGCGAGGTGCTGGAGCGGCGCGTGCGCAGCGGCCCGGTGGAGCGCACGGTGCAGTTCCCCTACCACCCGCACGTCACGGTCGCGCACGACCTGGAGGAGTCCGCACTCGACCGTGCCTTCGAGCAGCTGGCCGACTTCACCTGCCGGTTCCTGGCCGACCGGATCCGGCTCTACGCACACAACGGCGACGGAGTCTGGCGGCACGACACCGAGTTCGTCCTGGGGCGCTAGGCGACGGACCGGCTGGTGTGGGCGACGGCCCGTGAGTAGTGGCGCACCAGCTCGCGGGTGAGGCGTCGCCAGGAGCGGTCCTCCACACGTCGCCTCCCTTCCGACCCCATGACCCGTCGGGTGGCCGCGGCGTCCGGCCCGACCAGGAGCGAGCTCACCGCGGCACGCAGTGCGCCGGCGCGGTCAGGGTCGAAGAGCAGCCCCGTGCGACCGTGCTCGATGAGGTCCACCGGGCCCCCGCGGGCGGGAGCCACGACCGGCAGGCCCGTGGCGGCGGCCTCCTGCAGGGTCTGGCCGAAGGTCTCGCGGGTGCCGCCGTGTACGAACAGGTCGAAGGCGGCGTAGCAGCGTGCGAGGTCGAGCCGCTCACGCCGTCCGAGGAACACCGCCCCGGGCAGCTGGCGGGCGAGGTCCTCCCGGCTCGGTCCCTCGCCGACCAGCACCAGCCGCGTGCCCGGCACGGTGTTGAGCTCGGCCAGCCGGTGGAGCTCCTTCTCCGGGGCCAGTCGGCCGACGTAGCCGAGAAGCGCCTCGCCGTGCGGCGCGAGCCGCTGCCGCAGGGCCAGGGTCTCGGCGTCCAGTGCCCGGTCGGGGTGGAAGAGCTCGGCATCCACCCCGCGGCCCCACAGTGCGGTGCGTGGTATGCCGTGGGCCTGCAGGTCCTCCAGCGCGGACGTCGAAGGGGCCAGGGTGAGGTCCGCGTGGGCGTGGATGCGACGGATCCACGCCCACGCGGCGCGCGCGGTCAGGTCGCCGGCCGGTCCGGAGTGCTGGCGGATGTAGCTCGGCATGTCGGTCTGGTAGACGGCCACCGTCGGCAGGCCCAGGGCCCGAGCGGCGATGAGACCTCGGACTCCCAGCACGAACGGCGAGGCGACGTGGACGACGTCGGGGCCGAACCGGTGCAGCACGGTCTCCAGCTCGTAGGAGGGCAGGCCGACCCGGAACTGCCGCACGGGGACGCTGGTGACGGGGTGGACGGGGAAGCCGGCATAGCGCTCGGGGGTGGCGACGGGGCTCCACGGGCTGGTGCCCGGAGCGATGACGACGGCGTCGTGGCCGTCGTCGCGCAGGCACTCCAGCACCTTGCAGACGCTCGTGGTGACCCCGTTGAGGGCAGGAAGGAACGACTCGGTCACGATGGCGACGCGCACGTGCTCCATCGTGGGAGCGTCGGGTGCCCGGTCGGCGACGTCGTCGGGTGCGGCGGATGTGCGGCGGGTGACCAGTGGGTGACCGACACCGTCCCGCCGCCGGGTCGGCGCGGGTTCCTGGGTCAGGTCCGTAGTCAGGTGAGGTCCTCCCGTCCACCGTGCTGGAGCATCTCGACGATTCCCTTGACATCCTGCACCCGCTCGCGGGTCGTGACCAGGATGACGTCCGGGGTGTCGATGACCACCACGTCGGGCACGCCGAGGGTCACGACGGTGCGGCCCCCGTGGGCCGCCACGACGCCGGTGCTGTCGCGGCTGAGCACCAGCTCCTGGGCTCCCAGGACCCGCAGCCCCGGGTGGGTCGTGGACTCCTCCAGCACGGAGGCCAGGGAGGCGAAGTCGCCGACGTCGTCCCACGGGAAGCGGGCAGGCACGACGGCCACCCTGCCCTGGGCGGCGGCGGGCTCGGCCACGGCATGGTCGATGGCGATGCGGGGGAGGTCGTCCCAGACCTCGTCCATGGCTGCGGGGTCGTCCGCGATGCGGCGCAGCCCCGCGACCAGCTCGGGATGCCACTGGGCCAGGAGCTCCAGCAGGGTGCCGGCGCGGACGACGAAGATGCCGGCGTTCCACAGGTGGTGGCCGTCGGCGACGTAGGACCGGGCGACGTCCACGGCAGGCTTCTCCACGAACCGGACCACACGGTGGGCGTCCGGTGCGCCGGTGACGGCATAGGTCTCGCCCACCTCGACGTAGCCGTAGCCGGTGGCGGGGTAGGTGGGGGTGATGCCCAGGGTCACCAGGGCACCCTCGCGGGCCATGGCGACCGCCTGGGTCACGCAGTCGCGGAAGACGGACGTGTCGCCGATGACGTGGTCGGCGGCGAACGAGCCGAGCACGGCGTCGGGGTCACGGCGCTCCAGCACGGCTGCCGCGAGGCCGATGGCCGGCATCGAGTCACGGGGGCTGGGCTCGACCAGCACCGAGTCCGTGCCGAGGTCGGGCAGGCTCTGCCGCACCGCCTCGACGTGCCGGGCGCCGGTGACCACGAGGAGCCGGTCGTCGCAGAGGGGGGTCAGCCGCTGCACGGTGGCCTGGAGCAGGCTGTGCCCGCTGCCGGTGAGGTCCTGGAGGAACTTGGGGGAGGCCCGGCGTGACAACGGCCAGAGGCGGGTGCCCGAGCCGCCGGCCGGGATCACACCGTAGAAGCCGGGGATCTCGGAAGGAGGGCTGGTCATCGGGTCAGTCTAGGGCGAGGGCCTCGGTAGGCTTGCGTGCCGTGCCCGCTCCTCACACCCGCCTGCTCACCGCCGGCTACTCCTCGGTCCTGCGTCCGGTGCTCTTCGGGCTGGACCCCGAGCGGGCCCACCACGCGACCCTGCGAGCCGCCCAGGTGCTGGGTGCGACCGGGCCGGGCCGGAGCCTGGCCCGCACGCTCTCGGGGGACTGCACGGCTGCCGACGCTCCCGTGGAGGTGCTCGGCCTGCGCTTCCGCAACCGGGTGGGGCTGGCCGCGGGCATGGACAAGGACGGGCGGGCCCTGGCCGCCTGGGGGGCGCTCGGCTTCGGCCACGTCGAGCTCGGCACCGTGACCGCCGTGCCCCAGCCGGGCAACCCCCGCCCGCGCATGGCCCGTCTGCCCCGCAGCCGGGCCGTCATCAACCGGATGGGCTTCAACAACGCAGGTGTGCACGCCCTCGCGGAGCGGCTGCGGCGGGCGCGGGAGGCGGGCCTGGTCGACGTGCCGGTCGGGGTGTCCGTCGGCAAGAGCAAGGTGACCCCTGTGGAGCACGCGGTCGACGACTACCTGGTCTCGGTGCGCGCGGTGACGGGTCTGGCCGACTACCTGGCCGTCAACGTCTCCAGCCCGAACACCCCGGGGCTGAGGTCGCTGCAGGACGCCGGCCCGCTGCGGGAGCTGCTCGCGGCCGTCGTGACCCAGGCGGGCGACGTGCCGGTGCTCGTGAAGCTCGCTCCGGACCTCACGGACCAGGCGGTCGACGAGGCCCTCCAGGTCGCCGGGGACACGGGGGTGTCCGGCGTCATCGCGACCAACACGACACTGTCGCGGGACGGCGTCCATCCGCAGGAGCGACATACCGCCGAGCAGCCCGGCGGGCTCAGCGGTGCCCCGCTCACCGAGCGCAGCAGGGCGGTCGTGGCCCGCATCACCGCGACGACGGACTTCCCCGTCATCGGGGTCGGTGGCCTCATGACGGCCGACGACGCAGCGCGCATGCTGGACGCAGGTGCAAGCCTGGTGCAGCTCTACACCGGTCTGGTCTACGCCGGGCCGGCCCTTGTGGGCGAGGTGGCTTGCCTCTAGCCTGACCGGAAACCGACCGAGGGGACGTGGCCATGGGCGACGGCGCAGCATCCTGGATCAGCATCATCCCGCCCGTGCTGGCGATCGTCCTGGTTATCAGCACCAAGAAAGTGCTGGTCAGCCTGGGGGCGGGGGTGCTCAGCGCGGCCTTCATCGTGGCGGGCTACAACCCCCTGGAGACCCTCTCGCTGGTGTGGGAGGCCTTCTCCGGCATCTTCTGGGAGGAAGGCGCGGTCAACACCTACTACGTCTACATCCTGGTCTTCACGCTGATGCTCGGCATGATCGCCGCCCTGATCCTGATGGCGGGGGGCAGTGCCGCCTTCTCGGAGTGGGCCGTCCAGCGCATCACCTCGCGACGTGGGGCACAGGCGCTGGCCGCGATCCTCGGCGTCGTCATCTTCATCGACGACTACTTCAACGCCCTGGCGGTGGGGCAGGTCGCCCGCCCGGTGACCGACCGGCACCGTGTCGCCCGGGCCAAGCTCGCCTACCTCATCGACTCCACGTCGGCGCCCGTGGCCGTGCTGGCACCGTTCTCGAGCTGGGGTGCCAGCATCATCGGCATCATGGCGCCGATCGTGGCGGCCTCCACGCTGGCCGTCAGCGACGTGCAGGCCTTCGTGATCGCCGCCGGGATGAACTACTACGCCAGCGGTGCCCTGATCCTGGTCGCGATCGTCGTGGTCTTCCAGCTCGACGTCGGCCCCATGCGCAAGGAGGAGCACCGGGCCCTCGTCCACGGTGAGACCTACGACGACTCGCTCGACATCCCCGGTGAGCTCGCCGAGGACCTCCCGGTCCACGAGCCCGGTGCGATGCGGGCCCTTATCGTGCCCTTCCTCGCGCTCGTCCTCGGTGTCCTGGGAGGGATCGTCTACACGGGGTACACCGGGGCCGAGGAGCCGAGCTGGTCGCCGCTGGACATCCTGGCCAGCACCGACGTCACGGCTGCCCTGATCTTCGGTGGCGTGCTCGGCATGGCGTTCGCCCTCTACTACTACTGGCGCTACACCTCGGCCAACCCGCGGTTCGGCGCCTCGACCCTCGGCCGCGGCCTGCTCGAGGGCATCAAGTCGATGGCGCCCGCGGTCTACATCCTGCTGCTCGCCTGGATGCTCGGGGCGCTGATCTCCGAGCTCGGCACGGGGGAGTACCTCGGCGGACTGGTCGAGGACGCGAACATCGCGCCTGAGTGGCTCATCCCCGTGATGTTCGTCCTGGCCGGTGCGATGGCCTTCTCGACCGGCACCTCCTGGGGCTCCTTCGGCATCCTGCTGCCGATCGCGGGGGACATCATGAACTCCGTCGGCGAGGCCGAGCTCCTGCTCCCGGCGCTGGGGGCCGTGCTGGCCGGCGCGGTCTTCGGCGACCACTGCTCACCGATCTCGGACACGACGATCCTGTCCTCGACGGGCGCCAGCTGCAACGTGATCACCCACGTCACGACGCAGCTGCCGTACGCCGTTACCGGTGCCGTAGGCGCCCTGAGCGGGTACGTCGTGTTCTCCCTGACGCTGAACGGATGGCTGGGCTTCGGTGCGATGGTCGTCGTGCTCCTGGGGCTCGGCCTGGCCGCCAGCAGGGCGGTGTCCAGGCTCGAGGACGAGGTGGCGGAGGACCGGTCGGTAGCCTGAGCGCATGACGGACGAGCGCACCGAGTCAGGACTGCCGCTGAAGGCGGTCTACGGGCCGCAGGACCTCGAGGGCTTCGACCCCGGCGCCGTGCTCGGGGAGCCCGGCGAGTATCCCTACACCCGGGGTGTCTACCCCTCGATGTACACGGGTCGACCCTGGACGATGCGGCAGTATGCCGGGTTCGGCACCGCCACCGAGTCGAACGCCCGCTACCACGAGCTGGTCGCCAACGGCACCGGTGGGCTCTCGGTCGCCTTCGACCTGCCCACCCAGATGGGCTACGACAGCGACCATGACCTGGCCCACGGCGAGGTCGGCAAGGTCGGCGTGGCGGTCGACTCGCTCGACGACATGCGCCGGCTCTTCGACGGGCTGCCGCTCGACAGCGTGTCCACGTCGATGACCATCAACGCCACCGCGGCGAGCCTGCTGCTGATGTACCAGCTCGTGGCCGAGGACCAGGGCATCGCCGCGGACCGCCTCACCGGCACGGTCCAGAACGACGTGCTGAAGGAGTACATCGCGCGGGGCACCTACATCTACCCGCCGGCCCAGTCGCTGCGCCTCATCAGCGACACCTTCGCGTACTGCCACCGGGAGCTGCCCCGCTGGAACACGATCTCCATCTCGGGCTACCACATGGCCGAGGCCGGGGCGACGCCGGCGCAGGAGATCGCCTTCACCCTGGCCAACGCCAAGGAGTACGTGCGGGCAGCGCTGGCTGCGGGTCTGGACGTCGACGACTTCGCGCCGCGGCTGTCCTTCTTCTTCGTCGCGCGGACCACCCTGCTGGAGGAGGTCGCCAAGTTCCGTGCCGCGCGCCGGATCTGGGCCCGCATCATGAAGGAGGAGTTCGGCGCCACCAACCCCAGGTCCCTGATGCTCCGCTTCCACACGCAGACGGCGGGCGTGCAGCTGACCGCGCAGCAGCCCGAGGTCAACCTGGTGCGGGTCGCGCTGCAGGGCCTGGGGGCCGTGCTGGGGGGAACACAGTCGCTGCACACCAACGCCTTCGACGAGGCGATCGCGCTGCCGACGGCGAAGTCCGCACGGCTGGCGCTGCGGACGCAGCAGGTGATCGCCTACGAGACCGATGTCACCAAGACCGTCGACCCCTTCGCCGGGTCGTACGTGATGGAGTCGCTCACCGACGACATGGAGGAGGCGGTCCTGGCCCTGATCCAGGCCGTCGAGGACCGCGGGGGTGCGGTCCGCGCCATCGAGGAGGGCTTCCAGAAGAGCGAGATCGAGCGCACCGCATACCGCACCGCCCAGGAGATCGACTCCGGGGAGCGGGTGGTCGTCGGGCTCAACCGCTACGCGATCGCCGAGTCCGAGCCCTACCAGCCACTGCGCGTGGACCCGGCCATCGAGGCGGCCCAGTGCGCACGCCTCACACGACTGAGGCAGGAGCGGGACGGCGCGTCCGTCACCGAGGCCCTCGGCCGGGTCCGGGCGGCCGCACGGGGCACGGACAACGTCCTGGTGCCGATGAAGGACGCGCTGCGCGCCGGCGCGACCGGGGGCGAGGTGGCCGACGCGCTGCGGGAGGAGTGGGGGCAGTACGTCCCACGGGAGACCTTCTGAGACGGGCGATAGCGGTTTCCCGGCGGGCTGGCGGTATGGTCCGTTGTGACCTGCTCCCCACCGCGAAGCCCTTGACGTGACTGCCGAGACCCTCCCCAGGACGATGCCCCCCAGCGAACTTGCCGCACAGGTGTCCGCAGCCGTCGAGGAGCTGCGACCCTCGCTGTTGCGCTGGCGCCGGGAGCTGCACCGTCACCCCGAGGTGTCCTGGCAGGAGCACCGCACCACGGCCGTGGTCATCGAGCACCTCACCGACGCCGGCGTCCGGGTGAGCCCGCTGCCGGGCTCGGGTGCGGTCGCCGACCTCGGTGCCCCCGAGCCGTCCCGGCGGATCGCGCTGCGCGCCGACCTCGACGCGCTGCCGTTGGACGAGGCGACCGGGCTGGAGTTCGCCTCACGCAACCCGGGCGTGTGCCACGCCTGCGGTCACGACGTCCACACCGTGGGGGTGCTCGGGGCGGGGCTGGCCCTGGCGCGCGTCCAGGACGACCTGGTCAGGCTCGGCATCGGGGTGCGGCTGATCTTCCAGCCCGCGGAGGAGACCATCCCCGGTGGGGCCCACAAGGTCATGTCGACAGGCGCGCTAGACGGGGTCGACCGGCTCTTCGCGGTGCACTGCGACCCCTCCATCGACGTCGGCACGGTCGGGCTGCGCGTCGGCGCGATCACCGCGGCCTCCGACTCGGTGCACGTGATGCTGACGGGGCGCGGCGGACACACCTCGCGGCCGCATCTCACCCAGGACCTGGTGTACGCGCTCGGCAAGGTGATCACCGACGTGCCGGCCGTGCTGTCACGGCGCCTGGACCCCCGTTCCGGGACGGCGCTGGTCTGGGGGGCCGTGCGGGCGGGCACCGTGTCCAACGTGATCCCGGCCTCGGGTGAGTGCGTGGGCACGCTGCGGATGCTGGACGCACAGACCTGGGACACCACGGGGCGGCTCATCGAGGAGATCGTGCACAGCGTGGTCAGCCCCTACGGTGTCCGCGCGACGGTGCGGCACGTCAAGGGCGTGCCGCCGGTCGTCAACGACGCAGCTGCCGTGGCCGCCTTCGAGGCCGCCGCCCGTCGCGTGGTCGGCGAGGACTCGGTCGTCCCGACCCCCCAGTCTCTCGGCGGTGAGGACCTGGGGTGGTACCTCACCGAGGTGCCCGGCGCCATGGCCCGGCTGGGCACGCGCTCACCGGGTGGCCCCACCTTCGAGCTGCACCAGGGTGACCTGGTGGTCGACGAGGAGTCGGTCATGCACGCGGCCCAGCTCATGGCCGCCGTCGCGCTGCGCTGACCCCCGGCGGGAGATTGGTCACACTTGGGTCACGCCCATGGGTGGCGGCCTCACGCACCCTCTACTCAGGGGTAGTATGCGCCCGGTGAGCCGTCTTCCCTGGTCGGCCCACGCTCTGCCTTTACCATCACGAAGGAGATCCCCGTGCGACGGGTTCTGAAGCTCGCAGCCGTGACAGCAGCTGCCACCCTGACGCTCGCCGCGTGCGGCGACGCCCCCGAGGACGACACCGCGGACGCCGGCAACGGCGCCGACAGCGGCTCGGCCACCAGCGACGACACCGGCGCCGCCCCCGGTGACGGTGCCGCCACCGGTGACGGTGCCGACTTCCAGGCCTGCATGGTCTCCGACTCCGGCGGTTTCGACGACCAGTCGTTCAACCAGTCGGGCCGTGAGGGCATGGAGGCGGCCGAGGAGGCGCTGGGCATCCAGACCACCCTGGTCGAGTCCCAGTCCGACGCCGACTACGCGACCAACGTCAACACCTTGGTCTCGCAGGGCTGCAACATCACCATCGGCGTCGGCTTCCTCCTCGAGGACGCCATCCAGGCCGGTGCCGAGGACAACCCGGACACCAACTTCGCGCTGATCGACTCCGCCTTCTCGGACACCGACTTCAACGCGGTCGAGCTGGACAACGCCAAGCCGATCCTGTTCAACACCGCAGAGGCGAGCTTCCTGGCGGGCTACCTGGCTGCCGGCATGTCCGAGACCGGCACCGTCGCCACCTTCGGCGGCCTGCAGATCCCGTCGGTGGCAATCTTCATGGACGGCTTCGCCGACGGTGTGGACCTCTACAACGAGGACAACGACGCCGACGTCCAGCTCCTGGGCTGGGACAAGGAGGCCCAGAACGGCTCCTTCTCCGGTGACTTCGAGAACCAGAGCCAGGGCCAGACCCTGACCGAGCAGTTCATCGCCCAGGGTGCCGACATCATCATGCCGGTCGCCGGCCCGGTCGGCCTGGGGGCTGCCGCGGCCGCCGAGGGCGAGGAGGGCACGAAGATCATCTGGGTCGACTCCGACGGCTACAACTCCACGGAGTACGGCGACCTCATGCTCACCTCCGTGCTGAAGCAGATCGGCCCGGCGGTGGAGGACACCATCACCGAGTCCTACGAGGACGGCTTCACCAACGAGCCCTACGTCGGCACGCTGGAGAACGACGGTGTCGGCCTGGCCGAGTTCCACGACTTCGACGGTGACGTGCCGCAGGAGCTGAAGGACCGTCTGACCGAGCTCGAGCAGCAGATCGTCGACGGCGAGCTCACCGTCGAGTCCCCGAACTCCCCCTGACCCGGGACCGGTAGGACCCACTGCGACAGCGGCCCGGCCCCAGGGGGTCGGGCCGCTGTCGTCCACTCCCCCTGTGACGAAGGAGCGGTCGGGCGATGAAGCTCGAGCTACGCGGCATCACCAAGGTCTTCGGGTCTCTGGTGGCCAACGACCACATCGACCTGGTGGTCGAGCCCGGCGAGATCCACGCACTCCTGGGCGAGAACGGCGCCGGCAAGAGCACCCTCATGAACGTGCTCTACGGCCTCTACGACCCGGACGACGGCGAGATCCTGCTCGACGACCGGCCGGTGACCTTCACCGGGCCCGGTGACGCCGTGGCGGCCGGCATCGGCATGGTGCACCAGCACTTCATGCTCGTGCCGGTCTTCACGGTCGCCGAGTCCGTGGCACTGGGCTACGAGCCCACAGGGCGCGCAGGGGTGCTCGACCTGGACCGGGCGCGCCGGCGTGTCGCGGAGATCAGCGAGCGCTTCGGCTTCCACGTCGACCCCGACGCCCTGGTGGAGGACCTGCCGGTCGGGGTCCAGCAGCGCGTGGAGATCATCAAGGCCCTGTCGCGGGACGCGCAGGTGCTCATCCTGGACGAGCCCACGGCGGTCCTGACCCCCCAGGAGACCGACGAGCTGATCAGCATCATGGGGGAGCTCAAGGAGGTCGGCACCTCCATCGTCTTCATCACCCACAAGCTGCGCGAGGTGCGCGCGATCGCCGACCGGATCACGGTCATCCGGCGCGGTAAGGTCGTCGGTGAGGCCAGGCCGACCTCCTCGGAGACCGAGCTGGCCAGCATGATGGTCGGCCGCTCCGTCTCCCTGTCCGTGGTCAAGACCCCGGCCGACCCGGGAGCCTCCGCCTTCCAGGTGAAGGACCTCACGGTGCTCAGCCCGACCGGGACCCCGGTGGTCGACCGGGTGAACCTCGACGTACGGGCAGGCGAGATCCTGTGTGTCGCAGGGGTCCAGGGCAACGGGCAGACCGAGCTGGCCGAGGCCATCCTGGGGCTGCACGAGGCGGCCGCCGGCTCCATCGTGCTCGACGGGCAGGACCTACGGGGCAAGGGCGTGCGGGAGCGGCTGCGCGCCGGCATCGGCTTCGTCCCGGAGGACCGGTCGACCGACGGCGCGATCGCCTCCTTCACGATCGCCGAGAACCTGGTGCTCGACCTCTACGACACCCCCGAGTTCGCCCGCGGTGTCACCATGAGCCCGGCCAAGGTGCAGGCGAACGCCGAGCAGCTCACCCAGGAGTTCGACGTCCGGCTCACCGACGTCCGGGACCCCATCTCCACCCTGTCCGGCGGCAACGCCCAGAAGGTCGTGCTCGCCCGCGAGCTCTCCCGCCCCCTGAGCCTCCTCGTGGCCTCCCAGCCGACGCGCGGGCTCGACGTCGGGTCCATCGAGTTCGTGCACCAGCGCGTGGTCGCCGAACGCGACAAGGGCACCCCGGTCATCATCGTCTCGACCGAGCTCGACGAGGTCATCGCCTTGGCCGACCGCGTCGCGGTCATGTACCGGGGGCGGGTCGTGGGGGTCGTCGACGCGGCCCAGGCCGGCGGCGTCGACCGGGACGTCCTGGGCCTGATGATGGCCGGTGTCCCGTACGAGGAGGCCACGGCCCAGGCGGCCGAGCACCAGTCCACCCTGGCCATGGCCGACCAGGGACACCTTCCCCATGAGGAGCAGCCGTGAGCGACCCCTCGGTCACCCCGCCCGTCACCTCACCCTCCGCCGAGGACGGCCCCCGGCGGTCGCAGCTGAGTGACGACCTGATGCGCCGTGTCCTCGGTGGCAACGTCATGATCTCCGTCCTGGCCGTCGTGCTGGCCCTGGTCATCGGCGGTTTCCTCATCGCCTTCGCCGACGAGGAGGTGCGGGAGGCCGCCACCTACTTCTTCTCCCGGCCCGCTGACTTGCTCAGCGCGGCCTGGCAGGCGGTGAGCGAGGCCTACGTCGCGCTCTTCCGCGGTGCGATCTTCGACTGGCAGGCAGCCACCTTCGTCGGGCAGGTCAGACCGCTGACCGAGTCGGTCGTCTTCGCCGTGCCTCTCGTGCTGGCCGGCCTGGGCATCGCCGTCGGCTTCCGTGCGGGCCTGTTCAACATCGGCGCGCAGGGCCAGATCATCCTGGGCGCCATCTTCGCGTCCTACATCGGCTTCGCCTGGGACCTCCCGGTGGGCCTGCACCTGCTGCTCGCCGTCCTGGGCGGCGCGGTCGGCGGGGCGGTGTGGGGGGCCATCCCGGGCGGGCTCAAGGCACGCTTCGGCGCCAACGAGGTGATCGTCACGATCATGCTCAACTACATCGCGGTGTACCTGATCAGCTACATCCTGAAACAGCCGGTGTTCAACCCCGGCCGCTCCGGGCAGCGCAGCCCGAACGTCGCCGACTCCGCGACCTACCCGCTGCTCATCCCCGACTGGCTGGTGCCGGGCAACAACTTCCGCCTGCACTGGGGCGTCGTCGTGGCTCTGCTCGCCACGGTCTTCGTGTGGTGGCTGCTGGAGCGCTCGACCATCGGCTTCGAGCTGCGCGCTGCGGGCGCCAACCCACATGCGGCCCGGACCGCGGGCATGTCGGTCGGTCGCACCATCTTCATCACCATGGTCATCGCCGGTGGTCTCGCGGGTCTCGCCGGCACCGCCCAGGTGCTCGGCACCGAGGGAGCACTGACAGCAGGTGTCGCGGCCTCCTACGGGTTCGACGCGATCACCGTCGCGCTCCTGGGCCGGTCCCGACCCCTGGGCACCCTGGTCGCGGGGCTGCTCTTCGGCGCGCTGAAGGCCGGTGGGTTCCTCATGCAGTCGCTGACGCAGACGCCGATCGACATCGTGCTCGTCGTCCAGTCGGTCATCGTGCTGCTCATCGCGGCCCCGCCCCTGGTCCGTGCCGTGTTCAGGGTGCCTGACCCGACCAAGCCCCGTCGCCGGTCCGGTGCGACGCGCACGAAGGAGGTCGCCGCATGAGCACCGTCACCGCCCCCGAGCGGGCCGACGCGGCCCCCGCCGAGGAGCAGGTGCTGGCCAGGATCAGCTACCGCACCCCGGTCATGTATGCCCTGGCCGGTCTGGTGACCCTGTTCGTCTTCGCCGTCGGCACCGACCCCGACGCGAGCACCACGTTCCAGCTGGCCTCCGGGTCGAGCTGGTTCACCATCCCGAACTTCGGCGTCCCCTCCCTGGTCGGGGCGCTCCTGCTCGCGGCCGCACAGCTGGCCGCAGCCGGCTGGGCCTACGTCCTGCTGCGGTCGCGACGGGGCGTCCCGGTCTGGCTGCACCTGCTCGTGGGCGTCGCCTTCGTCGTCTCGTTCCTGGTCTGGGCCGGCGCGGGGCGCACCTCGGTCATCCCGGTCACCTCGCTCCTCGCCGGCGCGCTCGCGCTGTCGGTGCCGCTCATCTTCGGAGCGATGTCGGGCGTCATCTGTGAGCGCAGTGGTGTCATCAACATCGCGATCGAGGGCCAGCTGCTCTTCGGTGCGTTCGTGGCCGCTGCCATCGCCTCGCAGTTCGCCAGTGGGTATGCCGGGCTGGCGGCGGCGCCGTTCGCCGGTGCGGCGGTGGGAGCGCTTCTCGCCTGGTTCGCGGTGAGCTTCCGGGTCAACCAGATCATCGTCGGCGTGGTGCTCAACACCCTGGTGATCGGTCTGACCGGGTTCCTCTTCTCCACCCTGATGGCCGACGACCCGGGGTCGTGGAACGCCCGACAGCCGCTCGGCGTCATCCGCATCCCGGTGCTCTCGGAGATCCCGGTGCTGGGACCGGTGCTGTTCCAGCAGACGATCCTGGTCTACATCATGTACGTCCTGGTGGCCGTGCTGCAGTTCATGCTGTTCCGCAGCCGCTGGGGTCTGCGCACCCGGGCCGTGGGTGAGCACCCGAAGGCCGCCGACACCGTCGGGATCAAGGTGAACACCCGCCGCGTGTGGAACGTCGTGCTCGGCGGTGCCGTCGCCGGGCTGGGTGGGGCCTTCTTCACGGTGGGCTCGGGTCTGGCCTTCGGCCGGGAGATGTCGGCAGGCCAGGGCTACATCGCGCTGGCGGCCATGATCCTGGGCAAGTGGAACCCCAGGCTCGCCGTGCTGGCCGCGCTGCTGTTCGGCTTCTCCAAGAACCTCGGCAACGTCCTGTCCACCATCGGCAGCGGCGTGCCCTCGGAGCTGCTGCTGATGCTGCCGTACATCATTACCATCTTTGCCGTGGCCGGCTTCGTCGGCCGCGTCCGACCCCCCGCCGCGAACGGCACCGCCTACACGAAGGACTGACCATGTCGACCATCGACTGGAGCCACCTGCAGGAGCGAGCTGCCGCGGTGATGCAGCAGGCCTACGCGCCCTACTCGCACTTCCCGGTGGGTGCGGCAGGGCTCGTGGACGACGGCCGGGTCGTGACGGGCTGCAACGTCGAGAACGCCGGCTACGGCGTCACGCTGTGTGCCGAGTGTGGGATGGTCAGCGAGCTGGTGGCCGGTGGGCGCGGCCGGCTCGTTGCCGTGGTGGTCGTGGATGCCCGTGGCGAGGCGATCATGCCGTGCGGCCGCTGCCGACAGCTCATCTGGGAGCACGGGGGAGCGGACTGCGTGCTGCTGACACCCGAGGGCCCGCTGCCGATGCGCGAGGTGCTGCCCCAGGCGTTCGGTCCGGAGGCTCTCGGGAAGGTCTGACCGGATGCGGGTCCCACCACCTGCTCAGCGGAGCAGGACCTCCTTGGGCATGCCGTGTGCCAGCAGGCGGGTGGCATGCTCGCCGTCCCGCGCGAGGTAGAGGGTGGTGCCCTGCACGCCGGCGACCTTGCTCTGCAGCGAGGCGCAGGTGCCGGAGTCGAGCGCCATCCGGCCCTCGTCCTCCGGCAGGAACGAGGGGTTGGCGGCGCTGTCCGCGCCGTCCTTGCGGCTCACCCGGGTGGCGTCCAGGGGCGCGTGCGACATCGCTCGGGCCAGCTCGTCCATGAGCCCCCGGTCGTGCGGCGTGCCCTTCTCGGGCGTCCCGAAGAGCAGCGAGCCCTCGCGCACGGCATACGGCTGGACGGCGAAACCTGCGCTGCGCTCCCGTGACATGACCGTGTAGGAGATCGCCTCGCCCCCGTCGTCCAGCTGCACCTTCGCAGCGAGCGCCAGGGCCTGGGGGGCGAGCCCCACGGCGAGAGTGTGGGCGCACGCCAGGGTGACCGCCGTCCGCGGTGACGTCACGACGCACAGCACCCGGTCGTCACGCAGGGCGACGACGGTGGGGAACATCGTGTGCTCCCCGTCGGAGCGGGTGAGGGCGCGCTGTTTGAGGTTGGTGACGGGTGGCACGATGAGGGCCATAGCCTGCGCGAGATTCACGCGGGCCAGGATGTCACACAGGAGGACGCAACACATGAGCGAGGACTTCGATGCCGTGGATGTCATCCGGGCCAAGCGGGACCGTCACCCCCTGACCACCGCCCAGATCGACTGGGTGGTCGACGCCTATACGCGCGAGGTCGTCGCGGACGAGCAGATGTCCGCGCTGGCGATGGCCGTCCTGCTCAACGGCATGGACCGTCGCGAGATCGCCGACTGGACGGCCGCCATGATCGCCTCCGGCGAGCGGATGGACTTCTCCGGACTCTCCCGCCCGACGGCCGACAAGCACTCGACAGGCGGGGTGGGCGACAAGATCACGCTGCCCCTCGCACCCCTGGTCGCTGCCTGCGGGGTGGCCGTGCCCCAGCTGTCCGGTCGGGGGCTGGGGCACACCGGTGGCACCCTCGACAAGCTGGAGTCCGTCCCAGGGTGGCGGGCAGCACTGTCCAACGAGGAGATGTTCGCCCAGCTCGAGGACGTAGGTGCGGTCATCTGTGCCGCGGGCTCCGGGCTCGCTCCCGCGGACAAGCGGCTCTACGCCCTGCGCGACGTCACGGGCACGGTCGAGGCCATCCCGCTCATCGCCTCCTCGATCATGTCCAAGAAGATCGCGGAGGGCACCGGCACGCTGGTGCTCGACGTCAAGGTCGGCAGCGGCGCCTTCATGAAGGACCTGGACGACGCCCGCGAGCTCGCTCGCACGATGGTGGCGCTCGGCACGGATGCCGGGGTCCACACCGTGGCGCTGCTCACCGACATGGAGACACCCCTGGGGCTCACCGCCGGCAACGCCCTCGAGGTGCGTGAGAGCGTCGAGGTGCTGGCCGGTGGCGGTCCCTCCGACGTCGTCGACCTCACCGTCGCCCTGGCACGCGAGATGCTCGCAGGGGCCGGGCGCACCGACGAGGACCCCGCCGAGGCGCTGCGTGACGGGCGGGCCATGGACACCTGGCGGCGCATGATCGCGGCCCAAGGGGGTGACCCGGACGCCGAGCTGCCGGTGGCCCAGGAGAGGCACGAGGTCACCGCAGAGCGCGACGGGGTGCTGGGCCGTCTCGACGCCCTCGCCGTCGGGGTCGCCGCGTGGCGGCTCGGCGCCGGGCGGGCCCGCAAGGAGGACCCGGTGCAGGCCGGGGCAGGGGTCGAGATGCACGCCAAGCCCGGGGACCGCGTGCGCGCCGGCCAGCCCTTGCTCACCCTGCACACCGACACCCCGGAGCGGTTCGCGCGCGCCGAGGAGATCCTCCAGGACAGCTACGACATCGTCGACGACGTCGCCGATGCGTCGACGCACGACCTCGTGCTCGACCGGGTCTCCGCCCGCTAGCCGGGCGACCCGGCAGCCAGGTCAGAGGCCCTTGGGGTGCCAGACGGTCTTCGTCTCCACGAACGCCTGCATCCGGGCGGTCCCCGGCTCGGCTGTGAAGTCCTCCTCCACCGCAGCGGGGCCGCGCCCCGCCGGTCGGAGCACGCGGGTGACGCTCTCTGCCGCCGCCAGCTCCAGCTCACCCCAGGCCAGGTCCTCGACCCCGGCCGTGCCGGTCAGGTCGATCGCGTTGACGTCGCGGTGCGAGGCCAGCCACGGGGCCACCTCGGCGGTGTGGCAGGTCACGATGTTCACGACGCCGCCCGGCACGTCGGAGGTCGCCAGCGCCTCGGCCAGGTCGACCGCCGGCAGGGGCCGCTGCCGGCTGGGGAGCACCACGCACGTGTTCCCGGTCACGATCGCAGGCGCGACGACCGAGACCAGGCCGAGCAGCGAGGACTCCTGCGGGGCGAGCAGCGCCACCACGCCGGTCGGCTCAGGGGCGGAGATGTTGAAGAACGGTCCGGCGACCGGGTTGACGGTGCTGGTGACCTGCGCGAACTTGTCGGCCCACCCGGCATACCAGACCCACCTGTCGATGGCCGCGGAGACGACGGCCTCGGCGCGAGCGGGGGTCAGGCCCTCCCCGATGCGCACGTCCTCCACGAACGTCGAGCGCCGGGACTCCATCACCTCCGCGATGCGGTAGAGCACCTGCCCACGGTTGTAGGCCGTGGCCCCGGACCACCCGCCGACCGCCTTGCGCGCAGCGGCGACGGCGTTGCGGGCGTCCTTGCGGGAGCCCTTCGCGACGTTCGCCAGGAAGACGGGCGTCGACCCGCGGGAGCCGCGCGGCGCGGCGTACACCTCGTAGGAGCGCCCCGACTCGCTGCGGGGGAACGCCCCGCCGATGTAGAGCTTGTAGGTCTTGCGGACGTCGACCCGTCCGGCCGCGGGGGCTCGGCGGGCGCTGGTGGACGTGCTCACGTGGCGTCTCCCGTCGTGACGTAGGCAGCCAGCCCGTGGCGGCCGCCCTCGCGGCCGTAGCCGCTCTCCTTGTACCCGCCGAAGGGACTGGTCGGGTCGAACTTGTTGAAGGTGTTGGCCCACACCACGCCGGCCCGCAGCTGGTCGGCCATCCACAGGATGCGCGACCCCTTCTCCGTCCAGATGCCCGCGGAGAGCCCGTAGGGGGTGTTGTTGGCCTTGGCCACCGCCTCGCCGGGGGTGCGGAAGGTCAGCACCGACAGGACCGGGCCGAAGATCTCCTCCTGGGCGATCCGGTGGGTCTGGCTGACCCCGGTGAACACGGTCGGACGGAACCAGAAGCCCTTGCTCGGCAGCTCGCACTCCGGGCTCCACCGGGTCGCGCCCTCGGCCTCGCCGGCCTCGCTGAGCTCGGTGATCCGGTCGAGCTGTGCCCGGGAGTTGATGGCGCCGACGTCGGTGTTCTTGTCCAGCGGGTCACCGACGCGCAGTGTCTCCAGGCGGCGCTTGAGCCGGGCCTCGACCTGGTCGGCGATCGACTCCTGCACCAGCAGCCGCGACCCGGCGCAGCAGACGTGGCCCTGGTTGAAGAAGATGCCGTTGACGATGCCCTCGACCGCCTGGTCGAGCGGCGCGTCGTCGAAGACGATGTTGGCGGCCTTGCCGCCGAGCTCCAGCGTGGCCTTCTTGCGCGTGCCCGCGATGGTGCGGGCGATCGCCTTGCCGACACCCGTGGACCCCGTGAAGGCCACCTTGTCCACGTCCTCGTGCCCGACCAGCGCCTGCCCCGTGGGACCGGCGCCGGTGATGATGTTGACGACGCCCGCCGGCAGGTCGGCCTGCTGGCACACCTGCGCGAACAGCAGCGCGGTCAGCGGCGTGGTCTCGGCCGGCTTGAGCACGACCGTGTTGCCGGTGGCCAGTGCCGGGGCGATCTTCCAGGCCAGCATCAGCAGCGGGAAGTTCCAGGGGATGACCTGGCCGACCACGCCGTGGGGGCGCGGGTCCGGACCGAGGCCGGCGTAGTCGAGCTTGTCCGCCCACCCCGCGTGGTAGAAGAAGTGTGCCGCTGCCGTCGGGACGTCGACGTCGCGGCTCTCCTTGATCGGCTTGCCGTTGTCCAGGCTCTCCAGCACCGCGAACTCGCGGGCCCGCTCCTGCAGGATGCGCGCGATGCGGAAGAGGTACTTGCCCCGGTCGGCGCCGCTCATCCGTGACCAGACGCGGGTGTAGGCGGTGCGGGCTGCGGCGACCGCCCGGTCGACGTCCTCGGCACTCGCCTCGGTGACCTCGGCCAGCACCTCCTCCGTCGCGGGGCTGATGGTCTTGAACGTGCCGCCACCCTGGCTGTCGGTGAACTCACCGTTGATGAACAACCCGTAGGAGGAGGCGATGTCCACGACGGCGCGGGACTCCGGCGCGGGGGCGTACTCGAAGGTCGGCATGGTTGCTGTCCTTTGTGGGGTGTCCGGCGGTCAGTACAGGCTGGGGGAGTCGTCGGCGACGTAGTCGGCGCCCGAGTAGGCGCCGGTGCGCATCCGCTGACGCTGCAGCAACAAGTCGTTGAGCAGGCTGGAGGCGCCGAAGCGGAACCAGAAGGGGTCGAGCCAGTCCTCGCCGGCGATCTCGTTGACCGTCACCAGGAAGGTGATCGCGTCCTTGCTGGTGCGGATGCCGCCGGCCGGCTTCACACCGACCTGCACCCCCGTGAGCTCGCGCCAGTCTCGGACCGCCTCCAGCATGACGAGCGTGACCGGCAGGGTGGCCGCGGGCTGCACCTTGCCCGTCGAGGTCTTGACGAAGTCACCTCCGGCGAGCATGGCCAGGTAGGAGGCGCGCCGCACGTTGTCGTAGGTCACGAGCTCGCCGGTCTCCAGGATGACCTTGAGCCGGGCGCCACCGCAGACGCGCTTGACCTCGACGATCTGCTCGAAGACCGTCCGGTAGTCGCCGGAGAGGAAGGCGCCGCGGTCGATGACCATGTCGATCTCGTCGGCGCCGGCGCTCACGGCGTCCGCGGTGTCGGCGAGCTTGACCGCCAGGCTGGCCCGGCCGCTCGGGAAGGCCGTCGCCACGGCAGCGACCTTGACACCGCTGCCGTCGCCGAGGGTCTGTCTGGCCACCGGCACCATGTCGCCGTAGACGCACACGGCTGCCGGACGGGGGGTGCTCAGGTCGGTGGGGTCAGGGGACAGCGCCTTGGTGCACAGACCACTCACCCGGCCGGGGGTGTCGGCCCCTTCGAGCGTGGTGAGGTCGATCATCCCGATCGCGGTGTCGATCGCCCACTCCTTGGAGGTGGTCTTGACCGACCGCGTGCCCAAGGAGGCCGCGCGCGCCTCGCAGCCCACCTGGTCCACCCCCGGAAGGCCCTGCAGCCAGGACGAGAGGGCCGGGTTGGTCAGCCGCGAGACGCCGAGGATGTCCCGGGCACGGCTTTCGGCATCGGTCTCGGTAGGGGTGCTCACCGGGTGAGTTTAACGCCGTCGCACGGGTGCTGCCCGACCGTGCCTAGACTGCCGGGCATGGCCGAGATCCTGCGAGCGACCCCTTTCCCCGTGCCTGGCGGCAAGCACATCGACGAGTTCGTCGGCCGCATCAGCACCGGCCACACGAACGTGTCGGTGGCGCACATGACAGCCCCTGCAGGGTGGTCCGAGCCGGCGCAGGTCCCGGAGTTCGACGAGGTCACCTATGTCGTCTCCGGGTCCCTGGAGGTGGAGCACCGGGACGGCACGCAGACGGTGAAGACGGGAGAGGTGGTCCTGTCCCGTGCGGGCGCGTGGGTGCGCTACGCCGCCGGCCCGGACGGCGCCGACTACCTGGCCGTGTGCGTGCCTGCCTTCGACGTGGAGGCGGCCCACCGTGAGGACTGACCAGGTCCGCGCGCTGCCCAAGGTGCTGCTGCACGACCACCTGGACGGGGGCCTGCGCGCCGCCACCGTGCTCGAGCTCGCCCGCGAGCAGGGGTACGCGGACCTGCCGGCCGACACGGTGGAGGGACTGCAGCGGTGGTTCCGTGACAGCGCCGACTCCGGCTCGCTGGAGCGCTACCTCGAGACGTTCGCCCACACGGTGGGGGTGATGCAGACCGAGCCCGCCCTGCGGAGGGTCGCGCGCGAGTGCGTGCTCGACCTGGCCGACGACGGCGTGGTCTACGCCGAGGTGCGCTACGCGCCCGAGCAGCACCTCACCCAGGGGCTGACCCTGGACGAGGTGGTGCAGGCCGTCACCGCAGGCTTCGCCGAGGGGATGTCGCAGGCGCGGGCCGGCGGGTCGACGATCGTGGTCACCACCATCCTCACCGCCATGCGCCATGCTGCACGGTCCCGGGAGATCGCCGAGCTCGCGGTGCGCCACCGTGACGCCGGGGTGGTCGGCTTCGACATCGCCGGCGCCGAGGCAGGCTTCCCGCCCTCCCGTCACCTGGACGCCTTCGAGTACCTGCGGCGGGAGTGCTTCCGGTTCACGATCCACGCGGGAGAAGGCTTCGGTCTGCCCAGCATCTGGGAGGCCCTGCAGTGGTGCGGCGCCGAGCGGCTCGGCCACGGCGTGCGCATCGTCGACGACATGACGTTGGACGGGGTGCCCGTCACCGAGGTCGGCACCCCGTTCGCGGCGTGGACCGACGAGCAGGTGGCCTCGGTCCGGCTGGGCCGCCTGGCGTCATACGTGCGCGACCGACGGATCCCCCTGGAGATGTGTCCGTCGAGCAACCTGCAGACCGGCGCGGCGGCCGGTGTCGCGGAGCATCCCGTCACCCTGCTCGAGCGCCTGCGCTTCCGGGTCACCCTGAACACCGACAACCGCCTCATGAGCGGCACGTCGATGACCAGGGAGATGGAGCTGCTGGTGCGGGAGGCCGGGTGGGAGCTCCCGGACCTGCGACGGGTGACGGTCGACGCTATCAAGTCGGCGTTCCTGCCCTACCCGCGACGCCGCGCCGTCATCGACGAGGTGATCCTCCCCGGCTACGCCCGGGTGGCCGGCGACGTCCCGGCCTCATCCAGGGGGTCGGGGCCGAGGTAGCGCGCTCGCAGCGCATCGGCGCGCTCGAGCCGCAGGACGTCCCGGCGTCTGCGCTCGGCCAGGACGGTGGCCAGCACCTGCTCCGGCGGGGCGCCCGCCGGTGGCGGCGGGGCGACGTAGCCCAGGACGTCGCTGAACAGCTGAGCGCCGGTGGCGGCCCGCGCGGACGGAGCGAGTGAGCCGGTGCGGGCGAGGAACTGCCGCACGGCGACCGTCAGTGCGTCCGGCAGGGCGGCGATGTCGGCCGAGCGAGCCCAGGGTTCCAGCAAGGGGTCCGCCCGGGGAGGGGTGGGCACCTGCAGCCGCGAGCGCTGGCGGACGACGTAGGTGCCGGCGAGGAAGTCGCCGAGGCGCTTGGCACGGGCGTTGGACGCGGCCGCGATGAGGGCGACCGAGCCCGCCGTCAGCCAGACCTCCACGACGCCTGCCAAGGCCCGGATGACGGCGTGCCGGAAGCTGATCGGCCCGGCGTCGTCACGCACGGTGCGCAGCCCGAGCGCCAGCTTGCCGAGGGTGCGGCCCCGGAGCAGGGTCTCCTGCGTCACCGGGACGGCCACCAGGGCGAGCACGGTGACGGCGATGACCGCGGCCTGGAGCAGGGCGACGTCGGCCAGGCCTCCGAGCCGGGAGACGACGAAGGCGCCGAGCAGGAGCACGACGACCACGACCAGCACGTCGACCAGCCCGGAGAGCATGCGCAGCGGCAGGCCGGCTGCCGGCAGGTCCAGCTCCACGGCCTCGGACGTGACGAAGCCCTCGGTGTCGAAGATGCCCTGGTTCGCCATGGTGGCGCCCAGACTAGCCCTGGCGGCCGACGGCTAGGCTGACCCGGTGGACCTGGACGCACTCGTGGCACGCCGGCAGCGGGCGTGGGAGCGCCTCGGCGCCCTCAGCCGCCGCCGGCGACTGGACGGAGCGGAGGCGGACGAGCTGCTCGACGGGTATGCCCGCACGGCGACGGACCTGTCCATCGTGCGCTCCAGCGCGCCCGACGCCTCGGTGGTGCACCACCTGTCGCTGCTGCTCACCGGGGCACGGCTGCGCGCGACGAGCCCGGCTCGCGCGGGCTGGGCCGGGGTGGGCCGCTTCTTCGTCGAGGACTTCCCCGCCGCGCTCTACCGGATGCGGCGGTGGTGGGTCGTGACGGCGCTGGCCAACGTCGCGGTCGGGGTCGCCCTGGGCACCTGGCTGTTCTACAACCCGGTGGTGGAGAACACCCTGCTGACACCCGCGGAGATCCAGCAGCTGGTGGACTCCGACTTCGAGACCTACTACACCGAGAACCCGGCGGGCAGCTTCGCCACTCTCGTCTGGATCAACAACGCCTGGGTCGCGGCCCAGTGCATCGCGTTCGGCGTGCTCGGGCTTCCGGTCCTGTGGGTGCTCTGGCAGAACATCTCCAACGTCGCCGTGATCGGTGCGCTCATGCACGCCGAGGGCCGGGCCGGGGTCTTCTGGGGCCTGCTGACCCCGCACGGCCTGCTGGAGCTGATGGCCATCTTCGTCGCCGCGGGGGTCGGGCTGCGGCTGTTCTGGGCGTGGGTGGACCCCGGGCCCCGCACCCGGCTGGCCTCACTGGCCGCGGAGGGCAGGTCGGCGGCGACCGTCAGCCTCGGGCTCGTGGTGGTGCTCCTCGTGTCAGGCGTCATCGAGGGCTTCGTGACGCCCTCGCCGCTGCCGACCTGGGCCCGGGTGGGCATCGGGGTCCTGGCGCTGGCGGCCTTCCTGACCTACGTGTGGACGCTCGGGCGCAGCGCGGTGCGGCGTGGCCTGACGGGCGACGTGGCCGACTCCCAGCCGGCCGACCAGGCGCCGATGGCCTTCTGAGGCCTCAGAGCAGACCCCGGGCCTTGAGCGCGAGGTAGTGGTCCGCCAGGCGCGGCGCCAGCGCCTCCGGGCCTGCCTCGATCACGTGCACCCCCATGCGTTCCAGCGCCTCTGCGGTCCTGCGGCGCAGGGCCAGGGTCCGCTCGGCTGCTGCCGCCCCGTAGACCGCGTCCACGTCGCTCAGGTCGCCGGCCATGGCCAGCACGACGGGGTCCGCCACCGATGCCAGGACCACCTGGTGGTGGGCGGTGAGCGCCGGCAGCACGGGCAGCAGCCCCTCCTCGACCGCAGCGGGGTCCAGAGCCGTGAGCAGCACGACCAGGGAGCGCCGCCGGGTGGTCGCCGTCACCGCGCCGGCGAGGAGCGACCAGTCCGCCTCGACGAGGACCGGCTCGACCGTGGCCATGGCGGTGACCATCGTGTTCAGCAGGGACGTGCGGGAGGTGTCGGGACGCACCCGGGCGCGCAGGGCCCGGTCACCGGCGATCAGGTCGACCCGGTCGCCCGCGCGGGAGGCCAGGGCCGCCAGCAGCAGCGCGGCGTCCATCGCCGCGTCGAGCCGAGGCTCGTCACCCACCCGGGCGGCGCTCGTGCGTGAGGAGTCGAGCACGAGGACGAGCCGGCGGTCCCGCTCCGGCTGCCAGGTCCGCACCACCACATGCTGCCGTCGAGCGGTGGCGCGCCAGTCGATGCTGCGCACGTCGTCGCCCTCGACGTAGTCCCGGAGGGAGTCGAACTCCGTGCCCTGGCCGCGGGTCCGCACTGCGGAACGGCCGTCGAGCTGACGAAGCCGGGCGAGCCGGCTCGGCAGGTGGCGACGCGAGCGGAACGGCGGCAGGGCACGGACCGTGCCGGGCACGACGTAGGACACCTGCCGGGCCGCCAGCCCCAGTGGGCCGTGGACCCGCAGCGTCACCCGGTCGGTCCGCCGGTCCCCGCGCCGCGTGGGGCGTAGCGCGGTCACGTACCGGCGTCGCTCCCCGGGTGGGACGTCCAGGGGGTGGCGGGCCTCGTCCGCGCCGGCAGAGGGCACCCATGCGTCCCGCAGGACGCCTCGGGCCCGTCGCCGCCCGAGGTTGTGCACCTGCACCGTGGTGGTGGTCTGCTCGCCGGTGCGGACCTGCGGCGTCCCGTCCCGGCCGTGCGTGCGCGACAGCCGCAGCGAGCTCGGTGAGGGGGCCGCCACCACGTCGACGGCCACGAGGAGCACACCCAGCAGCCCCCACAGCCACACGGTGCTGGTCGAGGGCCACAGGGCCACGGGCAGGAGCCCGGCCAGGACGAGGGCCAGGACGGGAGGTCGCAGTGCCATGGGCAGCCGCCGGTCAGCGCGGGACGGGCACGGAGTGCAGGGCCGACTCGAGCACCGAGGAGACCGAGACCCCCTCCAGCTCCGCCTCGGGCCGCAGCGACAGGCGGTGGGTGAGGGTCCCCGGGGCCAGGGCCTTCACGTCGTCGGGGGTGACGAACGAGCGCCCCGAGAGCCACGCCCACGCCCGTGCCGTGCTGAGCAGGGCCGTGGCACCACGCGGGCTCACCCCGAGCTGCAGCGAGGGCGAGCTCCGGGTCGCCCGTGCGATGTCGACGATGTAGCCGATCACCTCCGGTGTGACCTGCACGGTGCGCACGGCGCGCGAGGCAGCCGCGACGTCGGGCACCCCGGCCACCGGGTGCACGCCTGCGGCAGCCAGGTCGCGCGGGTCGAAGCCACCGGCGTGGCGCTCCAGGACGTCCACCTCCTCGTGACGCGGCGGCAGCGGCAGCACCACCTTGAGGAGGAACCGGTCGAGCTGCGCCTCAGGAAGGGGGTAGGTGCCTTCGTACTCGACGGGGTTCTGGGTGGCGGCCACGAGGAAGGGGTCGGGAAGCGCCCGCGCCCGTCCGTCGACGGTGACCTGCCGCTCCTCCATCGCCTCCAGGAGCGAGGACTGGGTCTTGGGGGGTGTGCGGTTGATCTCGTCGGCGAGCAGCAGGTTGGTGAAGACCGGGCCGGGACGGAACTCGAAGTCACTGCTGCGGGTGTCGTAGACGAGCGAGCCCGTCACGTCCCCGGGCATGAGGTCCGGCGTGAACTGCACGCGGGAGGTCGAGACGTCCAGGGCTGTCGCCAGTGCTCTCACGAGCAGCGTCTTGGCGACACCCGGCACCCCCTCGAGCAGGACGTGGCCGCGCGAGAGCAGGGCCACGATGAGACCGGTCACTGCGGCGTCCTGACCGACGACGGCCTTGCCGACCTCCGCGCGCACCCTGGTCAGGGCCTCGCGGGCCTGGTCGGGGTCGCGGTCGTGGTGGTCCGCGGGTGGAGTGGTCATCGTGGCAGGTTCCCTTCCTCGAGGGACCGCGCTGCGCGCGCGGTCCGCACCAGTGTCTCGTCGTCGTCCGCGTCGGCGTCGGCCAGCACGCGGGTGAGCTCCCGCTGGTCGACACCCGTGGCGGCGGCCACGGCATCGAGCAGGTCGGGCACGGCCGTCGTCGCAGGGAGACCCAGGCGCTCGGCCCACCGTCGGCGTGCGGCCAGCTGCAGGCTGGCGAGGGCCCGTCGGCGGTCGGCCGCGTCCTGGTAGAGCCGCGCGCGGCTCTGCGTCGTCTCCACCGAGCGGATGACGACCGGCAGGGGCTCCGGCACCACCCGCCCCAGGCGGCGTGCGCGGACCAGGCTCCAGGCCACGGCGGCGAGGAGCAGCACACCGACCGAGGGGACGAAGGCCTCCGGCAGCACATCGGTGAGGGTCCGTGCGGGGGCCTCCCCGGCGTCGAGCGGCTGTGCGACATACCAGACCAGCCTGCTCTCCCCGCCCAGTGCTCGCAGGCCCACGGCCGCGTTCGCGTCCTCCGTGATCCGACCGTTGGTGAGCGCCTCGCCGATGCCGAGCAGGAGGGTCCGTGGCCGTTCCTGTGTGGCCGGGAGCTCGACCCAGTGGCCCGCCTGCCGGCCCCCGGCCCCGAATCCGGCCGACGGCGGCAGGCAGACCCGGGCCTGCGCCGATCGGTCGGTGACCTCGACCAGCGTGCTGCCCCCGTCGACGCGGTCCCCCTCCCGCCACGGGGCTCCCTGGCAGCCCGCGTCCATCGGCGTGCCCAGGGTGAACGCGCGGGCCTCGACCGGGGCGTCCAGGAGCTCGCCGACGCCGGGCCCGGGGTCCAGCAGCACGAGCGACGCGGCTCCGGAGGCGTGGTCGCGCAGGACCTGCCCCGCGTCGGCCGAGAGCAGCTCACTACGGGCCGCGACCAGCGTGACGCCGTCGAGGTCGGTGTCCAGCAGCGCGTCGAGGCCTCGCACGACCTCCACCTCCACCCCGCGCTCGGAGAGCACCCGGGCGAGAGCCTGGGCACCGTTGGCATCGGGGTTCTCGGGGTCCAGGGGCTCGCCGTTGCGTGCGGCCAGGCCACCCAGCACGGCGGACAGCAGCGCGAGCGCGAGGACGAGGGCGGCCCACAGGAGCCAGCGCCGGTAGCGGGGGCCCGCGACGGGCCTCGACCCCTGGTCGGCACGCGCGTGGTCGGCACGCGCGCTCTCGGCCGATGTGGTCACCGGACCTGCTCCAGGGCCGGCCGTGCCCGGCTCAGGCTGCGGTCCAGGTCGCGCGCCGCCTCGGCGGACCCGCGGTCGGCGTGGCGCCCGCCGTAGCGCACCGCGTCGAACTCCCGTGCGACCCGGTCCAGCGACGCCGCGTGGCCCGGGAACGGGGCAGCCAGCAGCGCGCCCACCTCGTGTGCGGTGAGTGCCGGGACGTCGTCGAGCAGGGTGCGCCGGGCAGCGTCCGCGGTGAGCGCGCGGAAGGAGTCCAGCAGGACGGTGTCCCAGTCCTGGCGACCGGCCGCCTCGGCTGCACGGGCCCGGTAGTCCTCCGGGGTGAGGTGATCCTCCTCCAGGACTCCACCGGAAGGGGCGGCGCGCAGCGTGCTGCCGCGCCGGCGCCCGAGGACACCGAAGGTCACCGCGACCGCTGCTGCGGCAAGCACGCCGAGGACGACCAGCCATCCCAGGGACTGCGATGCCGGCACGACCTGCAGCAGGTCCGTCAGCAGGCCCACGAACCAGTCGTAGATCCGGGTGAGGAAGGGCTCTGCGCGGTTGTAGTCGGGCTGGGACAGCTCGGCGACGAGCCAGTCCCGGGCCTCGTCCCGGTCCGGGTCCAGGGCCTGCAGGGTCACGGCGTGGGTGCGGAGCACGGCGTGCCGCTACCGAGGCGTCCGCGTGCCGGCCCGCTGCAGCGCGGCCTGCTGCATGCGCAGGTCGAGGCCTTCCCTGCGGATACGCTGGTCCAGGTAGAGCAGGGCCGTCACCCCGGCCGTGAAGGGGGTCACGATGACCGAGGTGACGAACTGCACTAGGTGCTGGACCACGACGAGCCCGGTCGACATCACCGCCAGGTCGTCGGTCGCCGTCGCGGTGAGCCCCGTGAAGAGGAGCTGGACCGGGGTGGCCACGACGGAGGCGAAGATCGAGGCGAGCAGCTGGGAGAGCAGCAGGATCCCGAGCACGCGCCAGAACTGTCCCCCGGAGGTGAGTGACCAGGAGCGCCCGATGCCGCGCAGTGGCCCGGTGCGCTCGAGGACGACAGGTGCCGACGCCAGGGCCAGACGCACCCCGACCCAGACCATGAGCACCACCAGTGCGACCATCCCGAGCACGACCAGGAGGACCCCGGCCACCTCCCCCACGGCGGCGGCGAGGACCAGGGTGGGCGCGAGGACCACACCGGCGATTACCAGCAGCGCCAGGGTGGCCAGCAGGGTGACGCCCACGAGCGCGGGGATCCGACCGCGGACCGCCGCCCAGGTCTGGCCCAGCCCGACCTTGTCACCGAGCGCGGCCTCGCTCACGACGTAGATGATGAAGCCGCTCAGCGCGAGGGTGGCGAAGATCGACAGCAGCGAGGGCAGGAAGATGCCGACGAGCGAGATGTCCTCGGGGCTGAGCCGGGTGAGCGCCCCGAGCCCCAGGCTGATGAGCAGGGAGGGAAGCAGCACCACCCCCATGACCACGACGGACATGCCGAGGGTGGCCTCGGGGTTGCGGCGCATGGTCGACAGGGCCCCGCCGAAGATGTCGCCGAGGGTGAGCGGACGCAGTGGGATGACGCCCGGGCGGTGCATGCGGGCCACCTGCTCGGGGCTCAGCCCCTGCCACCCGGCGGGCGCGGGCGTGCCCCACCCTGGTCCCGGAGGCGGGCCCCCTCCGGGGCCAGGGGGGCCGTAGCCCGGTGGCGGTGGTGGCGGTGGGCCGACGCCCGGTGGCGGTGGAGGCGGTGGGCCGTACCCGGCGGGCGGGGTCGTGTCGGCGGGCGGGGTCCGCGTGGGCTCGGCCGGACCGCCCGGGGCAGCCCAGCCCCCACCGGGCGGCTCCTGGCTCATCGGTGTGCTCCCCTCGGTCCGGTCACGGCGCAGGGTCCCCCAGGAGGTCCCGGGCTCGTGCCTCGGCCACCGCGCTGGTCATCGGGAGTGCTCCCAGAGCCTGCTGCGCCCTGACGATACCTTCCTCACTGCGGCGCAGGTGGTGGCCCCTTCGCCAGAGGGTGGACAGCGACTTGCGTCGCTCGGACACGTCGCGGACGAAGCGTCGTCCGAAGGTGACCCACGGGCGACCGCTGATGCACCAGGCACCTGCGAGCAGGTCCTGCTCGGCGAGAGGCGCCACGATGTGTGCCGCGAAGATCCCCTCGACGACGACGACGGGTGCCGACCCCACCCGGACGCGCCGGCTGCCCACGCGTGCCGAGGCGCTGATGTCGTAGACGGGGACCTCGACCTCGCCCTCCCTGCAGAGGGCACGGATCGCGGCCAGCGCTGCCTCCTGGTCCCACGACCCTACGTCGTCCCAGTCGGGCAGACCGAGCGGCGACATGGGCAGCGACGGGTCTCCGGCCTCGCGGTAGAAGTCGTCGAGCTCCACCACCGGCCACCCGTGCTCGGCCTGCAGCCGGCGGGCCAGGCGTGACTTGCCGGAGCCACTGGGACCGGCGAGGACGAGGACCCTGGCGGTGGGGGCGGTCATCACGGACCGGCAGTCTAGCCGTCCGGCCTGCCTACACTGGCCCGATCATGAGGAGCACACCGCAGGGGAGCGACCGGAGCATCGCCGTCTACCGCACGCTGCCGGCCCGCATCATCGGGTGGGGGATGGCGCTGGGCGTGATCGGCATCGGCTTCGTCGTCGTGCGGACCGAGGCCCAGCTCGGCCGGCCGGTCCTGCCGCCGGTCGCCATCGCCCTGACGATCCTGGCCGTCGTCTGGGTGGTGCTGCTGCGCCCCCACGTCGAGCTGCGCCGTGACGGCGTGACCCACCGGAACCTGCTCACCGACACCGACGTCCCGTTCAGCAGGCTTCAGGAGGTCGGTCACCAGTGGGCCCTGGAGCTCACGGACACCGCGGGCCGGCGGCACAGTGCCTGGGCGGTGCCCAAGCAGCGTGAGTTCTCGGCCCGCCGGCGTTTCGACGACTTCGCCGAGACCACCTCACGGCGCCGCGGGCGGCCGGGGACCACGGCGATCGTGGTGGCCGACGACGTGCAGCGGGAGTGGCAGCGATGGAGGCTCGAGGGGGGAGTGGTGGAGCCGGACGCGCCCGCCCGCAGGCAGTGGGCCTGGAGCGCCCTCGGGCCCCTCGGCGGGGCTGCCGTGCTGCTGCTGCTCGCGCTCCTGCTCTGACGGACCCCGGAGGTCACCCCTCGGTGCGCGTCAGCTCCTCCATCGCCTCCCGCACCGCCTGCAGCCGACCTGAGGCCCGCGCGCGGGCCTGGGCCAGGGGCTCGCTCAGCGTCACAGGCACGACGGCCTCGAGGTAGACCTTGAGCTTGGGCTCGGTGCCACTGGGCCGCACGATGACCCGGGTGTCGTCCTCGAGGTAGTAGCGCAGACCCTCGGTGGGAGGAAGGTGTGCCGAGCCCTCCGCCAGGTCCTCGGCGGAGCGCACCGGCACCCCCGCGATGTGCTGGGGCGGCTGCGCGCGCAGCCGGGCCAGCACGGGTGCGATCAGGGACAGGTCGGCCACGCGCACGCTGAAGGCGTCCGTCGCGTAGACGCCGTGCCGGACGGCCAGGTCGTCGAGCACGTCCAGCAGGGTGCGGCCCTCTGCGCGGGTGACGGCCAGCAGCTCGGCGACGAGCAGCGCCGCGGTCACACCGTCCTTGTCCGGGACGCGAGCGGGGTCCACACAGTAGCCCAGCGCCTCCTCGTAGCCGTAGGCCAGCCCCTCGACGCGGCCGATCCACTTGAAGCCGGTGAGGGTCTCCACCGCCGGCAGGCCGGCCTCCTCGGCCATGGCGCCCAGGAGCCGCGAGGACACGATCGAGCGGGCCAGGACGGTGCGCCCGGCGTCCGGGCGCAGGCCACGCTGCAGGATGTGGTGTCCCAGCAGCGCGCCGACCTCGTCGCCCCGCAGCATCCTCCAGCCGTCAGGACCGGGCACGGCCACCGCACACCGGTCGGCGTCCGGGTCGTTGGCGATGACCGCGTCGGGATGGACCGCCTCGGCCAGGGTCAGTGCGGCGTCGATGGCCCCGGGCTCCTCGGGGTTGGGGAAGGCCACCGTCGGGAAGGCGGGGTCCGGGGCCTCCTGCTCCACGACCGGGGCGGGTGCGGGGAACCCTGCGCGCTCGAAGGCACGACGGATCACCTCGGCGCCCACGCCGTGCAGCGCTGTGTGCACCAGGGAGACCTCCCGCGGGGAGTCGGGCGAGACCACCGCGGCTGCCGCGTCCAGGTAGGCCTCCTCGACGTCCTCGGACAGCGTCGTCCAGCCGTCGTCGACGAGCGGGACCTGCGCCGCCGACCTGACATCGTCGATCCGGTCGGCGATCTGGCTGTCGGTCGGCGGGACGATCTGTGAACCGTCGCCGAGGTAGACCTTGTAGCCGTTGTCCTGGGGCGGGTTGTGGCTGGCGGTCACCATGACACCGGCGTCGGCACCGAGGTGACCGACCGCGAAGGCCAGCACCGGGGTGGGCAGGGGCTCGGGCAGCACGAGGGCCCGGCCGCCGGCCGCCGTCACGACCGCGGCGGTGTCGCGGGCGAAGACGTCGGAGTTGCGCCGCGCGTCGAAGCCGATGACCACCGTCGGCTCGGGGTCGACCTGCTCCTTGAGGTATGCGGTGAGGCCGGCGGCGGCGCGGATCACCACCGCCCGGTTCATCCGGTGCGGGCCCGCGCCGAGCTCACCTCGCAGGCCTGCGGTGCCGAACTCGAGGAACCCGCTGAACCGGTCGGCCAGGTCGCTGAGGTCACCGCTCTGCTCGGCGCGGGCGATGACGGCGGCGAGCTCCTCCCGCGTCTGCTCGTCGGGGTCGTCGGCCATCCAGGTGCGGGCCCGGCTGAGCAGGTCCGGCTGCGACATACGCCCACCTTCGGCGGCCATCAGATGCGCCCCACGATGTCCGCGAGCAGGCGCCCGCACCGCTGGGCGGCGGCCTGGCCCGCCTCGATGACCTCCTGGTGCGACAGCGGCACCTCACTGATGCCGGCCGCGGCGTTGGTGACCAGCGAGACGCCCAGCACCTCCATGCCGGCCTGGCGGGCAGCGATCGCCTCCAGCGTGGTGGACATGCCCACGAGGTCGGCACCGATGACGCGGGCCATCTGCACCTCCGCAGGGGTCTCGTAGTGCGGCCCGCGGAACTGGGCGTAGACACCCTCGGGCAGGTCGGGGTCGACCTCGTGGGCGATCGCCCGCAGCCGGGGGCTGTAGAGGTCGGTGAGGTCGACGAAGGTGGCGCCCTCCACCGGGGAGTGGGCGGTGAGGTTGAGGTGGTCACGGATCAGCACCGCCGTGCCGGGCTGCCACTCCGGGCGCAGCCCCCCGCACCCGTTGGTCAGCACGATGGAGGAGCACCCGGCAGCCGCGGCGGTGCGCACGGCGTGCACGACCGCCCGCACGCCCCGGCCCTCGTAGAAGTGGGTGCGGGTGCCGAACACGAGTGCCCGTCGGTCCGTGCCGGCGATCCGGACCGAGCGCATCGTGCCGCTGTGGCCCTCGACGGCAGCCTGCGCGAATCCCGGGACGTCGGTGTTGTCGACGGTGGCCAGCGTCTCGCCCACCATGTCGGCTGCGGGCCCCCAGCCGCTGCCGAGCACGAGGGCGACATGATGGCTGTCGGCGCCGGTGCGGCTGGCGATCACGTCCGCCGCGGCGCGGGCCACGGCGAACGGGTCGGTCTGTGGGTCGGAGAGGTCGAGAAGTGCATGGTTGCTCACCCGCGCACCCTACCGATGGTTGGATGGGAGCGTGACTGCATCCCAGACATCCGTGGTGATCATCGGCGGCGGCCCCGGCGGCTACGAGGCGGCTCTGGGCGCCGCCCAGCTCGGCGCGCAGGTCACGGTGGTGGAGGCGGAGGGGCTCGGAGGTGCCACCGTGCTCACCGACTGTGTGCCGAGCAAGGCGCTCATCGCCACGGCGGACTTCATGGACCGGTTCAGCGCCGCCAAGCGGATCGGGGTCGGCTTCGACGGCGCTCCCGGTGACCAGGGGGTCACCGCCCACCTGTCCGACATCAACGCCCGCATCATGGGGCTGGCTGCGGCCCAGAGCCGGGACATCCAGGAGCGGCTGGAGTCCGCGGGTGTCGACGTCGTCCAGGGCCGCGGTCGCCTGGCCGGGCGGGACGCCGTCGAGGTGGTGGACGCCGACGGCACCGCGGAGCAGCTGCCGGCGGACATCGTGCTCGTGGCGACCGGGGCCCGACCACGCATCCTCGACAGTGCGGTGCCGGACGGCCGCCGCATCCTGACCTGGCAGCAGATCTACGAGCTGGAGGCGCTGCCCGAGCACCTCGTGGTCATCGGCTCGGGGGTGACGGGTGCCGAGCTGGCGCACGCCTACCTCGGTCTGGGGTCGGCGGTCACCCTGGTCTCCTCACGCGACCGGGTCCTTCCGGGACAGGACGCCGACGCGGCCAACGTGCTGGAGGACGTCTTCCGACGCCGCGGCATGACGGTGCTCAACCGTTCGCGGGCCGCTGCCGTGCGGGTGGTGGGGGACGGCGTGGTCGTGACCCTCGAGGACGGTCGGGAGGTGGCCGCCTCCCACGCGCTCCTGGCCGTCGGCTCCTTGCCCAACACCGCCGACGTGGGCCTGGAGGAGGCGGGAGTGGACCTCACGCCCCCCGGGCACGTGGTGGTCGACCGGGTGTCCCGGACGTCGGTGCCGGGTGTCTACGCCGCGGGGGACTGCACCGGTGTGCTGCCGCTGGCCTCAGTCGCGGCGATGCAGGGGCGCATCGCGATCGCGCACGCGCTGGGGGACGCCGTGGCGCCGCTGTCCCTGGGACGGGTGAGCTCCAACATCTTCACCGACCCGGAGATCGCGACCGTGGGGGTCGCGCAGTCCGACATCGACGAGGGCAGGGTCGACGCCCGCACCGTGATGCTGCCGCTCACCAAGAACCCGCGCGCCAAGATGCAGAACGTGCGCGACGGCTTCGTCAAGATCTTCGCCCGTCGCGGCAGCGACACCATCCTCGGCGGCGTGGTCGTCGCGCCGCGTGCCAGCGAGCTGATCTTCCCCATCGCGTTAGCCGTCGCGACTCGGCTCAACGTGGACCAGTTCGCCTCCACGTTCACCGTCTACCCCTCGATGTCGGGGTCGATCGCCGAGGCGGCCCGACAGCTGCACTCCGTGGCGGACTGACCGCGCCGGTGCGCCTCCGGGCCGACCGGTTACCGCGCGACCGTTGAGGTCAGTCCGTGAGCTCGCAGATGACGGCGCCGTTGGTGACCGTCGCACCGATCGTCGCCGACAGCCCGCTGACCGTGCCGGACTTGTGGGCCTTGATGGGCTGCTCCATCTTCATCGCCTCGATGACCACCACGACGTCGCCCTCGGCGATCTCCTGGCCGTCCTCGACCGCCACCTTGACGACCGTGCCCTGCATCGGTGCGGTCACCGCGTCCCCGGAGGCGACCCCGCCGCCGGAGCCACCGCGGGTGCGCTTGGGGGCCTTCTTGCGGGCGCCGGCGCCGTTGCCTGTGCCACCGCCGAGGCTCACCCCGGCCGGCAGGGAGACCTCTAGCCGCTTGCCGCCCACCTCGACGACGACCCGCTGGCGCTCCTCGGGCGTGCCGTCGCCGTCCGCGGTGGGCCCGGCGTAGGGCTCGATGGTGTTGGTGAACTGTGTCTCGATCCACCGGGTGTGCACGGCGAACGGCTCGGCCGGGTCGGCCGGCGCGAAGGCAGGGTCCCGCACCACGGCACGGTGGAAGGTGAGAGCGGTCGGCATGCCCTCGACCACGAACTCGTCCAGCGCCCTCCGCGCCCTCTCCAGCGCCTGCTGCCGGTCGCGGCCGGTGACGATGAGCTTGGCGAGCATGGAGTCGAAGGCGCCGGAGACCACGTCGCCGGCCTCCACACCCGAGTCGACGCGCACACCGGGGCCGCTCGGCACCTGGTAGGTCAGCACGGTGCCTGGAGCGGGCAGGAAGCCGCGGCCCGGGTCCTCGCCGTTGATCCGGAACTCGATGCTGTGCCCACGGGCGGCTGGCATCTCGTAGCCGAGCTCCTCGCCGTCGGCGATGCGGAACTGCTCGCGGACCAGGTCGATGCCGGTGACCTCCTCGGTGACCGGGTGCTCGACCTGCAGCCGGGTGTTCACCTCGAGGAAGGAGATGGTGCCGTCCTGGCCCACGAGGAACTCGCACGTGCCCGCGCCGACGTAGCCGGCCCCGCGCAGGATGGCCGTCGAGGCACGCACCAGCTCATCGTTCTGCTCCTGGGACAGGAACGGGGCAGGAGCCTCCTCCACGAGCTTCTGGTGCCGCCGCTGGAGCGAGCAGTCGCGGGTGGAGACCACGACGACGTTGCCGTGCTGGTCGGCCAGGCACTGCGTCTCGACGTGGCGCGGCTGGTCGAGGTAGCGCTCGACGAAACACTCACCCCGGCCGAACGCCGCCACCGCCTCGCGGACCGCGGAGTCGAACATCTCCGGGACCTCCTCGAAGGTGCGGGCGACCTTCAGGCCGCGGCCGCCACCACCGTAGGCAGCCTTGATCGCCACCGGGAGCCCGTGCTCGCGCGCGAAGGTGAGCACCTCGTCGGCATCGGCCACGGGGTCCTGGGTGCCTGGCACGAGAGGCGCGTGGGCCGCGGTCGCGATGTGGCGGGCCTTCACCTTGTCACCGAGGGAGTCGATGGCCTGCGGCGGAGGGCCGATCCAGGTCAGCCCGGCGTCGATGACGGCCTGGGCGAAGTGGGCGTTCTCGGCGAGGAAGCCGTAGCCGGGGTGGACCGCGTCGGCGCCGGCCGTGTGGGCGATCTCGATGAGCTTGTCCTGCACGAGGTAGGACTCGCCGGGCGTGCTGCCCCCCAGGGCGTGCGCCTCGTCGGCGACCTTGACGTGCAACGCATCCCGGTCGGGGTCGGCATAGACGGCGACGGAGCCCAGGCCTGCGTCCTTGCAGGCGCGGGCGATGCGCACGGCGATCTCGCCGCGGTTGGCAATGAGGACCTTGCTGATCGGCATGGGGGTCACCTTAGACCCTGCCGGCCGGGCAGCGAGGTGAGCCACTCAGGCCATCCTGTCCAGATCCGCGCGGCACCTCTGCTCCAGGTCCTCGAGCTCGGCCAGCGACTGCTCGATGTCCTGGCGCCGGCGCTCGAGGTCGACACGGCGGTGGCCGATCTGGTCCAGCAGGTAGCGCAGCTGCCCCGCCTCGCCCGGCTGGTCGTCGTACATGTCGATGATCGTCCGGATCTCGTCCAGGGGGAAGCCCAGCCGGCGCCCGCGCAGGATGAGGGCCAACCTGATGTGGTCGCGCCGGTGGTAGAGGCGCCGCGAGCCTCCCGGCCCGACCCGCTCCGGGCCCAGCAGTCCCAGCTGCTCGTAGTGCCGCAGCGCCCGGTGTGTCACGTCGAACTCGTCGGCGAGCTCGGCAATGGTCCAGGTGCGGGGAGTGCGGGACATAAGCGGCATCGTGAACGGTCCCGACGCGCGGGTCAACCAGGAGCCCCCACCGGGCTGGACTTGTCTTGACGCAAGGTCAGATTGCTACCTTACGTTGACGTTAACGTCAAGACACGGGTCAAGACACCGAAGGCAGAGAGGCCTACCGCCGATGTTCGAGCTCAGCAAGGACCACGAGGACTTCCGCGCGCTGGTGCGCGACTTCGCGCAGAACGAGGTCGCACCGCACGTGGAGCGCTGGGACGCCGAGGCCCACTTCCCGACCGAGCTGGTTCCCGCGATGGGCGAGCTCGGCCTGTTCGGCCTCAACGCCCCGGAGGAGTACGGCGGCGCAGGGCTGGACGAGGGGGGCTTCACCTACCTGTGCCTGGCGATCGAGGAGCTGGGCAGGGTCGACCAGTCCATCGGCATCACCCTGTCCGCCGGGGTGGGCCTGGGCATCAACCCGATCCTCACCTACGGCACCGACGAGCAGAAGCAGCGGTGGCTGCCCGACCTCGTGGCAGGACGCGCCCTCGCGGGCTTCGGGCTGACCGAGCCGGAGGCAGGCTCTGACGCCGGTGCCACGAAGACCCGGGCCACCCTGGCCGACGGGACCTGGACGGTCAACGGGGCCAAGGCCTTCATCACCAACTCCGGCACCGACATCACCTCGGTCGTGACGGTGACGGCCAAGACCGGCGAGACCTCTGAGGGCAAGCCTGAGCTCAGCGCGGTCATGGTGCCCTCCGGCACTCCCGGCTTCGTCGTCGAGCCGGCCTACCGCAAGCTCGGCTGGCACATCAGCGACACCCACGGCCTCACCTTCGAGGGATGCCAGGTCCCGGAGGCGAACCTCCTGGGAGCGCGCGGGGAGGGGTTCAAACAGTTCCTGAAGACCCTCGACGACGGGCGCATCGCCATCTCCGCCCTGGCCGTGGGCTGCGCCCAGCGGATGCTGGAGGAGGCGAGCTCGTACAGCCGGACCCGGATCGCCTTCGGCCGACCGATCGCGGTCAACCAGGGCGTCTCCTTCCAGATCGCCGACCTGGCCGTCATGGTCGAGGCCGCCCGGCTGCTCACCTACAAGGCCGCCTGGCTCAAGGACGAGCAGGAGGCGGGCCGCCGGGGGGTGGCCGAGGTGAAGCAGGCCGCCGCCATCGCCAAGCTCTACTCCACCGAGGCCGCGGTCACCGCGACCCGCATCGCCACGCAGGTCTTCGGCGGCAACGGCTTCATGGAGGAGTACCCCGTCGCCCGGTTCTTCCGGGACGCCAAGATCCTGGAGATCGGTGAGGGCACCTCCGAGGTCCAGCGCATGCTCATCGCGCGGGGCCTGGGACTGCCGGCCTGACACGATGGCCCCCATGACGAACGCGCATCCCGACCCACGGGTCGCCGACCTGCGGCAACGGCTCGAGGTGGCCCTCGAGGCCTCCGCCGGCCCCAGTGAGCAGGCTCGCGCCAAGCTGGACTCCCAGGGCAAGCTCTACGTCCGCGAGCGCATCGCGCTGCTCTTCGACGAGGGGACGTTCGTCGAGGACGGGCGCTACGCCAACGCCACGGCCACGGGGCTGCCCGCCGACGGCGTGGTGACGGGCCGGGGCGAGGTCGACGGGAGGGCGGCCATCGTGGTCGCCAACGACCCGACGGTCAAGGCCGGCTCGTGGGGTGCCCGCACGGTCGAGAAGATCATCCGGGCCACCGAGGCCGCGCTGCGTGAGGAGCTGCCCGTCTTCTGGTTCGTGGACTCCGCCGGAGCCCGGATCACCGACCAGGTCGACCTCTTCCCCGGTCGGCGCGGTGCGGGCCGGATCTTCCACAACCAGGTCGCGCTGTCGGGCAAGGTGCCCCAGATCTGCTGCCTCTTCGGGCCCTCGGCGGCGGGGGGTGCCTACATCCCCAGCTTCACCGACATCGTGGTCATGGTCGAGGGCAACGCCTCGATGTACCTCGGTAGCCCGCGGATGGCGGAGATGGTGGTCGGTGAGACGGTCTCCCTGGAGGAGATGGGGGGCGCTCGGATGCACTGCACGGTCTCCGGGGTGGGCGACCTCCTGGCGTCCGACGACACGGAGGCCATCGAGCTGGCCAAGCTGTACTTCTCCTACGTGCCCGACAGCTGGCGCACGCCCACGCCCCGGTACGAGGTGGAGGAGCCCTCGCTGCCGCTGACCCGTGACACGGTGCCGCAGGCCGAGTCGGTGCCCTTCGACGTCCACGACGTCATCGACGGGCTCGTGGACGCCGACAGCTTCTTCGAGATCAAGCCGCTCTTCGCGCCCGAGCTCGTCATCGGGTTCGGCCGGATGGCAGGGGAGACGGTGGGCCTGGTGGCCAACAACTCCGCCGTCAAGGGTGGGGTGCTGTTCAGCGACTCCGCCGACAAGGCGTCACGCTTCATCTGGCTGTGCGACGCCTTCGGGATCCCGCTGGTCTACCTCGCGGACGTGCCAGGCTTCATGATCGGCTCGGAGGTGGAGCGTGGCGGCATCATCCGCCACGGCGCCAAGATGGTCTCCGCGGTGTCCGAGGCGACGGTCCCGCAGTTCTGCGTCGTCGTGCGCAAGGCCTACGGCGCCGGCCTGTACGCCATGGGCGGGCCGGGGTTCGGGCCGGACGCCACGCTGGCCCTGCCGACGGCGCGCATCGCCGTGATGGGGCCTGAGGCTGCCGTCAACGCGGTCTACGCCAACAAGGTCGCCGCCATCGACGACCCGGCCGACCGGGAGGCCTTCGTCGCGGCCCGGCGAGCGGAGTACCTCGAGGACGTCGACCTCGAGCGGCTGGCGGCAGACCTGGTCATCGACGGCATCGTGGAGGCCGACGCGCTGCGCGCCGAGCTGGTGCACCGCCTGCGGTACGCGGCACGCAGGGACCGGCACTTCTCCACCCGGCACCGTGGGGTGCCGCCGGTCTGAGCAGCGCGCTCAGGCCCATGGCCACAGCTCGTGCCACACGTGGCCGAGCTCGCGGAGCAGGGTGCGCACCAGCGGCAGGCTGACCCCGACGACCGCGTGGTAGTCGCCCTCGATCCGCTCCACGAAGGGGCCGCCGAGACCGTCCACGGTGAACGCCCCGGCGACGTGCAGCGGTTCTCCCGTGGCGACGTACGCCTCGATCTCCTCGTCACTCAGGTCCGCGAAGTGCACGACCGTGGACGCCGTCGCCCCCACGTGCCGCTCGTGACCGGCCACGCGCTGGTCGATCATCCAGTGGCCCGAGTGGAGCACGCCGCTGCGGCCGCGCATCCGCCGCCAACGGGCGATCGCCTGGTGGGGGTCGCGGGGCTTGCCGAACACCTGCCCGTCGAGCTCGAGCACCGAGTCGCAGGCCAGCACCAGTGGTGCCCGCCGGCCCTGCTCGAGCAGCCTGGACCCGACCCGCTCACCCTTGGCCCGGGCCAGCACCAGGGGCACCTCGTCGAGGGTCAGGGGTCCGGACCTCCTCCTCGCCTCGTCCAGGGCGGCGTCCTCGTCCACCCCGGAGACGATTACCTCAGGGTCCACGCCTGCGGCGCGCAGCGTGGACAGCCGGGCGGGTGAGGCCGATGCGAGCACCAGAGGGATCACGGCCCGCACGATACCGGTTGCGGTCGCGGCCGAGGTGGGGTTGCGTGGAGGACCCGTTCGGGGGACCATGGCAGAACCTTCGATTTGTGAAAAACTTCACGAGGAGTCAACGATGAGCGAACCCACGCAGCACCCGCAGCAGGCCGAGAACGTCTCCTGGACGGACCTGGGCCACGACCTGTGGAACTACCTGACCGGTCGCGGTGCGGCCATCAACTACAGCTTCGTCGACATGGAGGTGGAGGTGCCGCGGGACACCGGCCCCGACGCCCCCCGCGCGACCTGGAAGCTCAACGGCACCCTGCGCATCACCACCTCCGACGACGAGTCGTCCGGCTCGGACCCTTTCACCGGCTGACCGGCATGACGCGGCAGCTGCGACTGGACGCCGACCTGACCTTCTCGGTCAGCAACCCACCCGTCGACGGGCAGGAGGGCACGGTCGTCCAGGGGACCGTCACGGCGGACGGCACCCACGTCGACATCACCGTGGACCGGCTGGAGTCGCTCGCGCCCGGCACGACCATGCGGGGGTCCGCAGCCACCGCCCGCACGATCGCCAAGCAGCTGGCCGACCATGGCCTCAGCGTGTCCCTGAACGGTCCCGAGGGTCGTGTGCTGACCCTCGGGGCCGTCAAGGTGCCTGTGCTCCAGCGACTGGCGATCCGGTCGCCGCACCTGCGGATCGACGACCTGGGGCAGGCGCGGGCCCTCCTGCGCAGCCGGGGCAGGGTCACCGGCGGCCCGTCGTTGGCGGACCTGCTGCCACCGGGCACGCCCTGGCCTCCCGCACCGACCTTCCGCTACCGCCGACGGCGCATCACGACCACCCACGACCCGCGCGGGGGCGGCCGGCCCAGACTGGTCTTCTCCGTCTCGCAGGCCCCCGTGGTGGGCGCGACCCGGCGTGTCTACTACCTCGCCCGGGGCACGACCACCATCGGCAGCGACCCGACCAACGACCTGGTGCTCGAGGGCCTGCAGCCCCAGCACGCCGAGGTGCGTCGCCGGGCCGAGGACGACGAGTACTTCCTGCACGCGCTCGGTGGCGCGGAGCCGACCCGGGTCAACGGGGCGCAGGCCGACACCCAGGTGCTGCGTACAGGCTCGCGGGTGCAGCTGGGGGAGTGGACGATGTCCTACGCCCGCGAGGAGTTCGCCGACCACGGCCGGCCCTTCGGTGGCCGGGAGGGCGGGGAGTTCAGCGACCAGCGGCCGCAGGAGCGTCCCACCACCTACCGGTAGCGTCAGGGCAGGGCCCCCGCGCACCGGGTCGTGGCTCCTGCAGGGTCAGAGCTCGTCCAGCAGCGCTGCCCGCAGGGTGTCCAGCCCCACCCCGCCGATGTCGAGCGCGCGGCGGTGGAAGGCCTTCAGGTCGAAGGCGTCACCCTCGCGGCGTCGCAGCTCGTCGCGGAGCTCGAGCCACAGGCGCTCACCCACCTTGTAGGACGGCGCCTGGCCGGGCCAGCCCAGGTAGCGGTCGAGCTCGAACCGCACGAAGCCCTCGTCCATGTTGACGTGGTCGTTGAGGAACTCCCAGGCCTTGTCGTAGGTCCACTCGCCGCCGCCCACCTCGTCGGGGGCCTCGAAGCCGCAGTGCACCCCGATGTCGAGGACCACCCGTGCTGCCCGCAGCGACTGGCCGTCCAGGAGGCCCATCCGCATGCCTGGGTCGTCCATGTAGCCGAGGTCGGCCATGAGCCACTCGGCGTAGAGCGCCCAGCCCTCGCCGTGCCCCGAGGTGAACGAGGCCAGCCGGCGCCAGCGGTTGAGCAGGCTGCTGCGGTAGACGGTCTGCCCGATCTGCAGGTGGTGACCGGGGACGCCCTCGTGGTAGACGGTGGTCAGCTCGCGCCAGGTGCTGAACTCGGTGAGGCCCTTGGGCACCGACCACCACATCCGGCCCGGCCGGCTGAAGTCCTCGGAGGGAGCCGTGTAGTAGATGCCGCCGGTCTGGCTGGGTGCGATCAGGCACTCGATGCGACGGATGGGCTCCGGGATGTCGAAGTGGACGTCCCCGAGGTCGGCGACCGCCTCGTCCGCCTTGACCTGCATCCACTCGCGCAGGGCCTCGGTGCCGTGCAGCTGGTAGCGCTCGTCCTGGTCCAGCAGCGCGACGGCCTCCTTCACACTGGCGCCGGGGCGCACCCGGTCAGCCGTCTCCTCCATGAGAGCGGTGATGCGGGCCAGCTCCTCCTGCCCCCAGCGGTAGGTCTCGGCGAGGTCGATGTCCGCGCCGAGGAAGCTGCGCGACATGAGCCGGTAGCGCTCCGTGCCCGCGGCGTCGGAGACGGGGGCATCGTCCAGGAGCTCCTCGGTGAGGGCCTGCGCCAGACGACCGTATGCCGCACAGGCGGCGTCGACCGCCGCGGACAGGTCGTCCCGCAGCTCCTCGTCCTGCCCGCCCGCCTCACTCAGGAGCATGCGGAAGGTGCTGTCCGCACCGGCCTGCTCCCGGCACTGCTCGGCGACCTTGTCGACCTGGCGGCGGGGGGCGATGGCTCCTCGGTCGGAAGAGTAGCGCAGCGCCGAGGCGTACTGCTCCAGCGCGACCGGGACCGCCCGCAGCCGGGCCGTCACGACACCCCAGTCGGCGGCGTCGTCCTTGCGCATGAGGTCGAAGATGTCGCGCACAGCCTGGACGGGCGAGGCGATGACGTTGAGCTCCATGGGGTCGACGCCCTGCAGCATCCGCTCGCCGGTCTCGACCTCCAGCCCCAGACGCTCGCGCAGCGCCGCCACGGTGACCCGGTCGACGTCGTCCACCGGGTCGGCACCGTCCAGGGCGTGCAGGGTCCGCCGGGCCAGGTCGACGCGCGCGCGCACGCCTTCGATGGACAGGTCGTCGATGCGGTCGTCCGCCCCGGGCACCCCCAGGTAGGTCGCCTCCAGCGGGCTCAGCTCCACGGAGGTGTCCAGGTGGGCATCGGCGATGCGGTCGATCTCGGTCCGGTCTCGGGTCTGCTCGGTCACGGTCCCGAACGTACTACGTTCGTCGGCATGGCGAGTGCTCGGATCAGGTCGGTCAACACGGGGCGGGCCCACCCCATGCCGGAGGCCTCCACGGGGGTGACCGGCATCGACACGGCACCCGTGCGGTCCATCGAGGTGCGCGCCCCTGGCCCCAAGCGGGACGGCGGCGGCAGCGGCGTGGCCGGTGACGTCATCGGCAACCTGCGGCACCACGGAGGCGACCAGCAGGCCGTGTATGCCCTGGCGCGGGAGGAGCTGGACGCCTGGTCGGCGGAGCTCGGCCGCGACCTGCCCGACGGGATGTTCGGCGAGAACCTCACCACGGAGGGCATCGACGTGGACGCCGCCGTCCTGGGACAGCGATGGCAGGTCGGTGACCGGGTCGTCCTGCGGGTCTGCGGGCCTCGCATCCCGTGCCAAACCTTCGCCGTCCGGATGGGGGAGCCGGCGTGGGTGCGCCGCTTCACCGAACGGGGCCGACCCGGGGCCTACCTGGCGGTGGAGGTGCCCGGCACCCTGCGCCCGGGTGACCCGGTCGTGCCCGGCGAGCCGCCGCAGCACGGTCTGGACGTCATGGACGCCTTCGCGGCCTTCATGGGGGAGCGGGACCTGGCGGCCGCACTCCTGGTGGCCGGCTGCCTGCACCCGGACGACCACGCCGAGCTCGAGCGCTCGCTCCGCCGGCGCAGCCACTGACGGCCGCACACGCAGGCGGCCCGCCTCCCGAGGGGGAGGCGGGCCGCCGGTGTCACCGCGAGGTGCCAGGGGTCAGTTGCCCTTCCCCTTCCCCTTGCCCTTGCCACCGCTGTTGCCCGGAGCGCTGTCCGGACGGTCGATGGTGAACGACGGGCTGGTCCACGTCTCGACGTGGTCCGGGTTGCTCGCGTCACCCAGGGCCTTCACGACCGTGAGCTCCAGGATGTAGTCGCCGTCGGGCACCGTCTTGCGCTTGTCGTTGCCCTGGTTGTGGTCCCGGGTGCCGTCCCACGCCCAGGCCGAGAAGCCGTCGGCGCTGCCCGAGCGAGCGAGGTAGTCGCCTTCCATGACCACGGGGAACGCCGGGTGCACCAGGTCGCCCTTGGTGCCGTCGGCGTTGGCCTCGTAGACCTCGAAGGTGGCCGACCGGGCCGGGTGCCGCAGGTGCACCGCGGCGGTCGGCACGTCGCCATCCTCCATCGTGAAGACGGTGCCCTCGTCGGCCAGGTCCCAGCTGCCGTTCATGGTGCAGTCGACGCCGATGAGGCGGTCGCAGCCGGTGAGCTGGGCCAGGGCCGGGAACGTCGGGTGCTCCAGCACCGGCAGCTCCTGGTAGTCGCCGTCGAAGCCGGCGTACGGCACCCGCAGCGTGCCGGAGGTCTCCGACGTGAAGGTGACGTAGCCGCCGTACTGCGCGAGGGCGTTCTCACCGGTGTCCTGGATGGTCACCGTGACCTCGCTGCTGCCGCCGGAGGGGACGTTGACCGACTCGGGGCCATCCATCGATCCGAGGGGACCGTAGTACCCGGGGTCGTTGGGGTCGAGCCCACCGGTCGACAGCGCGCCGACGTGCCCGACGTCATAGGTCACCGCCTCGGCGCCCTCGTTGTGCAGGGTCATCGTGACCTCGTGCCCGCCCGCGGCGCTCTCGCCGAGCGACAGCTTGCCCGGGGTGACCGAGGTGGTCGCCAGGATCGTGTCGTCGATGTCGAGCATGCCGGCACCCTGGCGGTGCACGGGCTCGATGTAGCCGGCACCGGGCGCGAGGTTCCACTCCGCGGGGTCGGCGTGGTTCTGCAGCATGGCACGCACGTCGTGCGCCTCGGTGTCGGGCTTCTCCTCGAGCAGGAGGGCCACGGCGCCGGCCACGTGCGGCGAAGACATCGAGGTGCCGGACAGGGTGGCGTAGCCGCCCTTCTCCAGCGGGTAGGTGGCGTAGATCTGGCCACCGGGGGCCCCGAGGTCGGGCTTGAGCTCGAGCTCGGCGCTCATCCCGTAGGAGCTGAAGCTGGAGATGAGGCCGCCGGTCGGGCTCGGGGCCGTGGCGGTCTCGTCGGTCCACGTCATCTCCGCGCCGCCGTCGACGATGCGCTCGTCGATCAGGATGCCGTCGGCCCGGGAGATCGAGACGAAGGGGATGGTGACGGCCGGGTCACCCGACAGCGACGGGTTGATGTAGCCGGCAGCGTTGTTGTAGAGCACGACGCCCTCGGCACCGGCGTCCTGGGCGTTCACGGCCTTCTGGTGGAAGGTGCACACGCCGCGCTCGATGAGCACGACGGTGCCGTCAAGGAGGCCCTCGTCCATCGGGTCACAGGCCTGCGCCTCGGCCGACCCCGGCGCACCGAGGCGCGACAGGGTTGCGGTGCCCTCGGTGGGGGGCTCCGGCGCCGGTGACCCCACGACATACGGGACCGCGCGGTCGTCGGGGCTGACCGTGAAGGCGTTGGCGGTGAAGAACTCGTTGTCGTAGGACGCGACCCCGATCACGTGCTCGCCCACACCCGGGGAGCCGGCCGACCAGGTGCCGGCGGCACCGGAGTTGCCGATGGAGGCGACGACCACCATGCCGGCCTCGACGAGAGCGTCGGCACCGGCGGCGGTCGGGTACTGCTTCCAGGTCGAGAAGGCGGACCCGATGCTCATGTTGAGCACGTCCATGCCGTCGTCGTAGGCCCGCTCCATGGCGGCGAGCATGATGTCGGCGGTCGTGGAGCCCTCGCACCCGAAGACCCGGTAGGCGCCGAGCGTCGACCCGGGGGCCACACCCACCTGCTCGCCGTCGGCGCCGACGATGCCGGCCACGTGCGTGCCGTGGCCCTGGCAGTCGTCCGGGTCACCGTCGGGCTGCGGGACCGGCTGGTAGTCCTCGCTGGAGGAGTCGGCGTTGTAGCTGTCGCCCACGAAGTCGTAGCCGTAGGCGACCCGCTCGGTCGGGAAGCCGGTGCTGCCGTCCGCGCCGTTGCCGCCGAAGTCGGGGTGGTCGTAGTCGATGCCGGTGTCCATGACGGCGACCTTGACGCCCTCACCGGTGAGGCCCAGCTCGCTCTGCGCGACGTCCGCGCCGGTCATGCCGACGGCGTAGGCCATGTCGGGCTGCTCGCCCTGCTCGGGCGCGGGCGCCTCGATGACCTCGACCGGGAAGACCGCCTCGACCTGCGAGGTCCGGGCGGCCTTGCGCACGTCGGCCTCGGAGCCCTTCACGGCGACTCCCTGCCAGACCTTGCCGTAGCTGCGGGTGACCTCGAGGTCCGCGCCTGCGGCACGCGCCTCGCGCTCGAACTGTCGCTGCGTGGCCTTGACGGAGGACGCGTTGCCCCCTGTGGCGGTGGGCTGTCCCTTGAGCTGCACGAACCAGGCGTCCGACTGGGTGTGCGCCTTGCCCTCGTCGCCGCCCGGGTGGACGACGCCGAGGTCCTCGGCGCTGCCCAGGAAGGCCGGCTCGTCGGGGTCGGCCCCGGACGCTCCGGGCGCCAGGGTGGCGGCCATCAGCGCCGCGGCGCCGAGACCTCCGAGGGCTCGTCGAGCCCACCGGGAATGGGGGGTGTGTGGCATGAACTGCTCCCTTGGATGGATATGACGGTGCCCCGTTATCGTCCATGATCCACGTCACATCGCAACCGTTCGGACGATGTCTTTACCTTCTCCTGAACCGATCGTTACCGAAAGGTAACCTCGTCAGCGCGGCAGCGCCGAGCCTTTCCATGCCCCCGGCCCGGGGCTCAGCCGGGGCCGGGCTGCGCGGGAGCGGGCGTTCCACAGGCCACGCCGGCCCGACGCCGCCGGACCGGTCGGCTCGCCGGAGCCGGCGCCCAGCGCGCTCAGCACGGCGACGACGGCGGCCGTCTCCTCCGGTGTCGGTGACCCTGCGATCCGCAGGACCGTCGCGGGCTGGTCGGTGCTCACAGCGGGATGTTCCCGTGCTTCTTGGGCGGGCGGTTGGCCCGTTTGGTGCGCAGGGTGCGCAGGGCCTTGGTGACCTGGACCCGCGTCATCGACGGCGCGATCACGGCGTCGACGTAGCCGCGCTCCGCCGCGATGTAGGGGTTGGCCAGCGTGTCCTCGTACTCCTGGATGCGGCGGGCACGCTCCGCGTCGACGTCGCCTCCCTCGGCCGCCACCTGCTGCAGCTGCCGGCGGTAGAGGATGTTGGCCGCGCCCTGAGCGCCCATGACGGCGATCTGGGCGGTGGGCCAGGCCAGGTTGATGTCGGCCCCGAGGTGCTTGGAGCCCATCACGTCGTAGGCGCCCCCGTAGGCCTTGCGGGTGATCACCGTGACCAGGGGGACGGTCGCCTCGGCATACGCGTAGAGCAGCTTGGCCCCGCGCCGGATGATGCCTCCCCACTCCTGGTCGGTGCCGGGCAGGAAGCCGGGCACGTCGACGAAGGTGAGGATCGGGATGTTGAACGCGTCGCAGGTGCGCACGAAGCGGGCTGCCTTCTCCGAGGCGTCGATGTCGAGGGTGCCCGCGAACTGCATCGGCTGGTTGGCGACGATGCCCACGCTGTGTCCCTCGACCCGGCCGAAGCCGACCACGATGTTGGGGGCGAAGAGCGCCTGGACCTCCAGGAAGTCGCCGTCGTCGACGACGTGCTCGACGACCGTCCTCATGTCGTACGGCATGTTGGGGGAGTCCGGGACGAGGGTGTCGAGCTCCTCGTCGTCGGCGGTGACCTCCAGGTCGACCACCGTGTCGAAGGCGGGCGGCTCCTCCAGGTTGTTCTGCGGCAGGTGCGCGAGGAGGTCCTGCACGTAGGCGATCGCGTCCGCCTCGTCCTGTGCCGCGTAGTGGGCCACGCCGGAGCGGGTGTTGTGCGACACCGCGCCACCGAGGTCCTCGAAGGTGACGTCCTCGCCGGTCACCGTCTTGATGACGTCGGGACCCGTGATGAACATGTGCGAGGTCTTGTCGACCATGACGACGAAGTCGGTGATGGCGGGGGAGTAGACCGCGCCCCCGGCACACGGGCCCATCACCAGCGAGATCTGCGGGACGACCCCGGACGCGTGCACGTTGCGGCGGAAGATCTCGGCGTAGAGGCCGAGGGCCACCACCCCTTCCTGGATCCGGGCGCCGCCGGAGTCGTTGATGCCGACGACCGGGCACCCGACCTTCATCGCCAGGTCCATCACCTTGACGATCTTCTCGCCGAAGACCTCGCCCAGGGACCCGCCGAAGACCGTGAAGTCCTGGGCGTAGACGGCCACGGGCCGCCCGTCGACGGTGCCGTAGCCGGTCACGACGCCGTCGCCGTAGGGGCGGTCGGCGTCCTGCCCGAAGGCCACCGAACGGTGTCTGGCCAGCTCGTCGAGCTCGGTGAACGAGCCCTCGTCGAGCAGCTGGTCGATGCGCTCACGCGCGGTCTGCTTGCCCTTGGCGTGCTGCTTCTCCACGGCCCGGGCCGAGCCCGCGTGGACCGCCTCGTCGATGCGACGGCGGTAGTCCGCAAGGCGTCCTGCAGTGGTCCGCATGTCCGGCGTGCCCTCGGTGCTGGAGTCGGTCATGCCGGACAACTTAGTCTTCTCCGCGTGCAAGCACACCGATGGGCACGCCCCGAGTGGCATCGGACCATCGACTCCACCCAGAGCGCGCTGCTGCGCGACCCCCGCCCCGGGCGGGTGGTCGTCGCCGAGCACCAGAGTGCCGGGCAGGGTCGGCGAGGACGCACCTGGAGCGCGCCACCAGGAGCCGCGCTGGCGGTGAGCGTCGCCCTGCCGGCACCGCGGCCGGAGGTCGTCGGGTGGGTGCCGCTGCTCACGGGTCTCGCCGTCGTGCAGGCCCTCGGCGCGGGACCGTATGCCGTCCCGGCCGCTCTCAAGTGGCCCAACGACGTGCTGGTGCCGCAGGACGGTCAGTGGCGCAAGGTGTGCGGCATCCTGGCTCAGGTGGTGCCCGCGGCCTCCGCACCCGGGCCGGTGGTGGTCCTCGGCACGGGGATCAACCTCGACCAGGACCGCGAGGACCTGCCGGTGCCGACTGCGACCTCCTGGCGCTTGGCGTGCGGCAGCGAGTCCCTGCCGCCGTCGGCCAGGCAGGCGTGGCTGCAGGACTACCTGCGTGCGCTCGACGGGCTCCTGGACCTGCTGGAGCGCGACCCCGCAGCGCTTCGGGCCGCCTACGCGCGGCGGTGCCGCACGCTCGGGCAGCCGGTGCGTGTCCACCTGCCCGACGGCAGCACCGAGGAGGGCCGGGCCGTGGGCCTGGACGACTCCGGTGCGCTGCTCGTCCAGAGCGCGACGGGGACGCGCGCACACCACGCCGGTGACGTCGTCCACCTGCGCCACGACCGGTCGACGGAGCGCTGACCCCGGCCGGCGGCGATAGCCTGCCGGGCATGACGCAGACCGCACCGACGATGTTGCAGCTGACCCGGCACGGCGACGAGGGGCACGTGGTGGAGCTCGCCCTGGACCGGCCCGAGGCCCTGAACGCCATCTCCACCGCCTTCGCGGAGGAGATCGCCACGGTCACCGGCCGGCTCGCCGCCGACCCGACGGTGCGCGCCGTCGTGCTGACGAGCACCCACCCCACCTCGTTCTGTGTGGGCGCCGACCTCAAGGAGCGCAACGGCTTCACCGACGCCGACCTGATGGCCCAGCGCCCGGTCACCCGAGGCGCCTACGGCGGGGTGCTGGCGCTGCCCGTGCCGGCCGTCGCCGCGGTCGAGGGCTATGCGCTGGGCGGAGGGATGGAGCTGGCCCTGTCGTGTGACCTCATCGTCGCCGGCGAGCGGGCCACCCTGGGCCTGCCGGAGGTGTCCGTGGGGGTGGTCCCCGGTGGGGGAGGCACCCAGCTGCTCACCCGTCGGGTCGGCTGGTCGCGGGCGGCCTCGCTCATCTTCACCGCGCGCAAGGTGCCCGCCGACGAGGCGGGCCGGCTCGGGGTCGTCGACGAGGTCGTGCCGGCGGGAAGCGCACGCGAGCGCGCGCTGGCGCTGGCCGCGCTCGTCGCCCGACACTCCCCGGTGGGGGTGCGCAACGCGAAGCGGGCCATGCGTCTGGGCTCGGACGTGGACCTCACCACCGGGCTCGAGGTGGAGGACGCGTGCTGGCGTGCCACCGCCTTCTCCGGCGACCGCCGGGAAGGGGTGGCGGCCTTCGCGGAGAAGCGCGCGCCCCGATGGCCGGGCATCTGAGCGTCACGTCCGTATCATCGTCCCCATGACCCGGGTACTGCTGGCTGAGGACGACGAGACCATCTCCGAACCGCTGGCCCGCGCGCTGCGTCGCGAGGGCTACGTCGTGGACGTCGCCCCCGACGGGCGCGCGGCCCTGACGCTGGCCGAGCAGGAGACCCCTGACCTGGTGGTGCTGGACCTGGGGCTGCCCTACCTGGACGGGCTGGAGGTGTGCCGCCGGATCCGCCAGGAAGGGCTGACCGCCCCGGTCCTGATCCTCACGGCGCGCGGCGACGAGGTGGACACGGTCGTCGGCCTGGACGCCGGCGCCGACGACTACGTCACGAAGCCCTTCCGCCTGGCCGAGCTCCTCGCTCGGGTGCGTGCCCTGCTGCGACGGGGCACCGACAGCCAGCAGGCGGGGGACCGGCCCGTGGTCATCGACATCAAGGCGCGCCGGGCGTTCTTCGACGGCCAGGAGCTGGCGCTGACGGCCAAGGAGTTCGACCTGCTCCGGGTGCTCACCCGCGAGGAGGGGCGCGTCGTCTCCCGCGAGGCCCTCATGCGCGAGGTCTGGGACAGCTGGTTCGGCTCCACCAAGACCCTGGACATGCACATCTCCGTCCTGCGCCGCAAGCTCGGCGACGACGCCAACCGCCCCCGGCACATCGTCACCGTGCGCGGTGTGGGCTTCCGTTTCCAGAACGAGCCGGAGCGCTGACCGGCACCGGCATGCGGCAGCTGGTGCGCCGGACCGCGCTGCAGGGGGCCGGCATCGGTGCCGGGACGGCCCTGCTGGTCGGCGCGCTCGCCGCCGGCCTGCTGCTGGCGGAGGAGCAGCTGCGCAACGACCAGGGTCGACCGCCGGTGCCGGGCTGGTGGATCGCGGGGGCCCTGGTCATCACGGTGGTGGTCACGGCGCTCGTCACCCTGGCCAGCGCGACGGCCCTGGCCGACCGCACGGCCGGCACCCTGACCAGGGCCATGCAGCGGCTGGCGCAACGGGCCGACGACTTCGGTGCCGGTGGCTTCTCGATCGACCCGGTGGCAGGCCTGGACCAGCAGCTCGGGCGTGGGGAGGACGACTGGCAGACGGGGGTCGCCGAGGTCGACACCGTCGGCCGCATCCTGGAGCGCAACCACCGGGCGCTGTCCCGGGCCCTGTCCGCCGAGCGGTCGTTCGCCGCGGACGCCTCCCACCAGCTCCGCACCCCCCTCGCCGCACTGCTGATGCGGCTGGAGGAGATCGTGCACACCGACGACCTCGCCGAGGCGAAGGTGGAGGCGGACGTCGCCATCGGCCAGACCGAGCGGCTCGCGGGGGTCGTCGACGACCTGCTGCACCGCACCCGGGCGGGCCACGCCGACGGTGGCCGGTCCGTGTCGCTCGACACGGTGCTGTCCGGGCTGGAGCAGGAGTGGGCACCGGCCTTCGAGGCGGCCGGGCGCTCCATCGTGGTGAGTGCCGAGCGCGCCATGATCGTGCGCTCGAGCGCGTCGGCGATCTCCCAGATCCTCAACACGCTCGTCGAGAACGCCCTGCAGCACGGGGCCGGCCTGCTCACCGTCTCGGCCGTCCGCAGCGGTCCCTCGGCCATGATCGAGGTCCGGGACGAGGGCCCGGGCATCGACGTCGACCTCGCCCGTCACGTCTTCGACCGTGCCGTCACGAGCGGGGCGGGGACGGGTCTGGGCCTGGCGGTCGCCCGGGAGACCGCTGAGTCCTTCGGGGGACGCCTCGAGCTGGCTCAGGCGTCGCCGGCGGTGTTCGTGCTGTACGTCTCCATGGCCCCCGCGCCCTGAGCGTCCCCGACGTGGGAGAACACGTAGGTGCGGTAGGCCCAGAACCGGAAGACGGTGCCCAGCACCAGGCCGATGCCGTTGGCGCTGACGTTGTCGGCGAGCTGGCTGTCCAGGCCGAGGACGTAGCGCGAGAAGCCCAGGCAGGCCAGGGCGATCGCCAGGCCCAGCACGTTGAACACGACGAAGAGCACGAACTCGTGCGACTTGCGGCTGCGACGCCGATGGCGGAAGGTCCAGTAGCGGTTGCCCAGCCACGCGAACACCATCGCGATCGCAGTCGCGAGGATCTTGGCACGCAGCGGGATGTCGTGCATCGGGCCCACCCCGGGGGTGCCCGGGACGCCGAAGACCACCAGGTTGTAGAGCGTGGTGTCGATGACGAACGCGCCCAGCCCGATCAACCCGAACTTGCCCACCTCCAGGGCCAGCAGGTCGTAGACACCGCGGGCACGCTGCAGCAGGGTGGAGAACGGGCCGGGCATTCTCGCAGCATACGTCGTGGAGGCTAGGCTGTGCGGTCGTGACTGGTGTGCCCGCGTCCGAGGACCCGAACCCGCCGCTGCGCGCAGAGGGGGGCTTCCCCGTCGTCGGCATCATCGGCGGGGGCCAGCTGGCCAGGATGTGCCAGCCGCCGGCCGTCGCGCTGTCGCTCACCCTCTCGGTGCTGGCCGAGACCTCGACGGGATCGGCGGCGCTGGTGGTGCCGCACAGCCCGGTCGGTGACCACGCCGACGTCGAGGCCGTGCGGGCCTTCGCCCGCTCGTGCGACGTCGTCACCTTCGACCACGAGCACGTCCCTGCGCACGTGCTGCGGGCCCTTGTCGAGGACGGGACCAGCCTGCACCCCTCACCCGAGGCGCTGCTGTTCGCTCAGGACAAGCTCGCCATGCGCAGGCGGCTCACCGAGCTCGGCATCCCGTGCCCCCGGTGGTCCGCCGCGCGCAGCCAGGACGAGGTCCAGGCGTTCGGTGACCGGGTCGGCTGGCCGGTGGTCGCCAAGACCCCGCGCGGGGGCTACGACGGCAAGGGGGTGCGCCTGGTGCGCGCGGCCGCCGACCTGTCGGACTGGCTGGCCGTGGTCGGTGAGCCGGGGCCGCTGGCCGACGGCATCCTGCTCGAGGAGGCCGTCGGCTTCCGCCGCGAGCTGGCCGCTGTGGTCGCACGCAGCCCCAGCGGGCAGGCGGCGGCCTACCCCGTCGTGGAGACCGTCCAGACCGACGGCATCTGCACCGAGGTGCTGGCGCCGGCGCCGGACCTCGACGACGACCTGGCGGTCACCTGCGCCGAGGCCGCGCTGCGCATCGCCGGCGAGCTCGACGTGACCGGCATCCTGGCGGTCGAGATCTTCGAGGTGACCGACCCGGCGACCGGTGCCCCGGCATACCTGGTCAACGAGCTGGCGATGCGCCCGCACAACAGCGGGCACTGGACCATCGACGGGGCGGTGACGAGCCAGTTCGAGCAGCACCTGAGGGCGGTGCTGGACCTGCCGCTGGGGCAGACCTCGCCGCGGGAGCGGTGGGCGGTCATGGCCAACGTGCTCGGGGGGGAGCAGCCCGACCTCTACCCCACCTACCGGCACCTCATGGCGCGCGACCCGGGGCTGCGGGTCCACCTCTACGGCAAGGGCGTGCGGCCGGGCAGGAAGATCGGCCATGTCACCGTGTACGGCGACGACCTGACCCACCTGCGGGAGCGCGCCGGGCACGCTGCCGACTACCTGCGCGGGGTGATCGACGAGTGAGGGCGGTGCGAGGCCGATGAGCGGACAGGTCCCGGTGGGGCTGGTCATGGGCAGTGACAGCGACTGGCCGGTGATGGAGCAGGCTGCGCTGGTGCTCGACGAGCTCGACGTGGGCTACGAGGCCGACGTCGTCTCCGCCCACCGCATGCCCGTGGAGATGGTCGACTACGGCCGGTCGGCCGCCGGGCGTGGGCTCCGGGTCGTCATCGCCGGCGCCGGGGGAGCGGCCCACCTGCCCGGCATGCTCGCCTCCGTGACGGTGCTGCCGGTCATCGGGGTGCCGGTGCCGCTGAAGCACCTGGACGGCATGGACTCGCTGCTGTCGATCGTGCAGATGCCCGCCGGGATCCCGGTGGCCACCGTGTCGATCGGGGGCGCCCGGAACGCCGGCCTGCTGGCCGCGCGGATCCTCGCGGCCGGCACCGACGAGGAGGCTCTCGCGCTGCGCGGTCGTCTCGAGGTCTTCGCCGACGAGCTGCGCGTGCTGGCCCAGGCCAAGGGGGAGCGGCTCCGCTCGCGGGTCAGCGACTGAGACGGGGCCACTCGATCATCGGGCACGTGTCCATCACGACCTCCAGACCGGCCTGCTGCGCCCGCTGGGCGGCCTCCTCGTCCACGACGCCGAGCTGCAGCCACAGGGTGCGTATGCCGAGGCGCTCCCGCTGCTCGACCGCCTCGTCCACGCAGCGACCCACCCGCGCGGAGTTGACGAAGAAGTCGACCACCTCGACCGGGCCGTCGGGGATGTCGGCGAGCCGCGCGTAGCCGGTCTCCCCGTGCACGGTCTCCGCACGCGGGTGCACGGGGACCAGTCGGTGGCCCTGGTCCTGCAGGAAGCGTGAGACCCCGTAGGCGGTGCGGGAGGTGTTGCCGGACAGGCCCACCACGGCCCAGGTGCCGGGCGTGGTGAGGACCCGCGTGATGACGGCGGGGTCGTTCTGGTGGGGGGCTGGTGCGGTCGTCATGGGACCAGTGTGGCGGAGTAGGTTGAGCGCATGCGATTCGGAATCTTCGTGCCCCAGGGATGGCGGATGGACCTGGTCGGGATCGACCCGCAGGACCAGTGGGGGGTCATCGCCGACCTGGCCCGCCGGGCCGACGACCACGACGCCTGGGAGTCCATCTGGGTGTACGACCACTTCCACACCGTGCCGGAGCCCAGCGAGCACGCCACCCACGAGGCCTGGAGCCTGATGTCCGCCCTGGCCGTGGTGACCTTCCGGGCCCGTCTGGGCCAGATGTGCACCTGCATGAGCTACCGCGAGCCGACCTACCTCGCGAAGGTCGCGGCGACGGTCGACGCCATCTCGGCCGGGCGTCTGGACATGGGCATCGGCGCCGGGTGGTACGAGCACGAGTGGCGGGCCTACGGCTACGGCTTCCCGTCCGCGGGCGAGCGGCTGGCGCGGCTGCGGGAGGGCGTGGAGATCTTCCGGCAGATGTGGACCACCGGGTCGGCGACCCTGGACGGGGAGCACTACCAGGTCGACGGCGCCCTGTGTCACCCCCAGCCGCTGCAGGGCACGAGCCACGCGGGGTCCGCGCGCAACGGCATACCCCTGTGGGTCGCGGGGGGCGGGGAGCGCAAGACCCTGCGGATCGCGGCCGAGTATGCCGACTACACCAACTTCGACGGCTCCCTGGAGGGCTTCCGGCACAAGTCCCAGGTGCTCGCCGGGCACTGTGCCGACATCGGGCGGGACATGGACGAGATCGTCCGCAGCGCCAACTACAACGTGGTCATCGGCAGCACCGAGGCCGAGGTCGAGGACCGGCTGGCGATGATCCGGGGCAAGGTGCTCGAGGCCGGCCTCAGCGACGCCAAGGCGGACGAGGTCGTCGCCGGGCTGCGCGCCGGCCCCGCGGTCGGCACCCCCGAACAGGTCGTGGAGACCCTGCGCGAGCTGCAGGACGCCGGGATGACCTATGCGGTCACCTACTTCGCCGAGGCGGCCTACGACATCTCGGCCATCGAGCTCTTCGAGCACGAGGTCATGCCCGAGCTGCGGTGACAGCTGTCCCTACCGGCGAGTAAGGTGCGAGTGTGAGCGACGTCGAGCTGTTCCGGACCACCGAGGACCACGAGGCACTGCGCGAGGCGGTGCGTGAGGTGTGCGAGGCCAAGATTGGCCCGCACGCCGCGGCCGTCGACGAGCAGAGCCGCTTCCCCTCCGAGGCGCTCCGGGCGCTGACCGCGACCGACTTCCATGCCCCGCACATCCCGGAGGAGTACGACGGAGTCGGCGCCGACGCTCTCGCCACGTGCATCGTCATCGAGGAGGTCGCCCGCGTCTGCGCCTCGTCCTCCCTCATCCCGGCGGTGAACAAGCTCGGCACGATGCCGGTCATCCTGGCCGCCTCCGACGAGCTCAAGCAGCGCTACCTGCCGCCGGTGGCACGTGGGGAGGCGATGTTCTCCTACGGTCTGTCCGAGGCCAACGCCGGCAGCGACACCGCCGGCATGACCTGCAAGGCCGTCGAGCAGCCGGACGGCTCGTTCGTGCTGAACGGCCAGAAGTCGTGGATCACCAACGCCGGGGAGTCGGAGTTCTACACCGTGATGGCGGTGACCGAGCCCGACGCACCGCGAGGGCGCAACGTCAGTGCGTTCGTGGTCGAGCGCTCGGACGAGGGCTTCACGTTCGGTGCTCCGGAGAAGAAGATGGGCATCAAGGGGTCGCCGACGCGGGAGCTGCTCTTCGACGACTGCCGCATCCCCGGTGACCGGCTCGTGGGGGAGCGCGGTGAAGGTCTGCGGCTGGCGCTGCACACCCTTGACCACACCCGGGTCACCATCGGCGCGCAGGCCATCGGCATCGCCCAGGGAGCGCTCGACTTCTCCCTCGGCTACGTCAAGGAGCGCAGGCAGTTCGGCAAGGCTGTCGCCGACTTCCAGGGTGTGCAGTTCATGCTCGCCGACATGGCCATGAAGCTCGAGGCGGCGCGGCAGCTGGTCTACGTGGCGGCTGCCAAGTCGGAGCGCGGGGACGCCGACCTGACCTTCTTCGGTGCCGCGGCGAAGTGCTACGCGGCGGACGTCGCGATGGAGGTCACGACCGATGCGGTGCAGCTGCTCGGTGGCTACGGCTACACGAAGGACTTCCCGGTCGAGCGCATGATGCGCGACGCCAAGATCACCCAGATCTACGAGGGCACCAACCAGATCCAGCGGGTCGTCATGGCCCGCCAGCTGCTGCGGTAGAGCCAGGACCGACGGACCAGGACTGACGGACCGGATCCCCCTGGGGCCAACGCCCCAGGGGGATCCGGTCCGTGCGGCCGGTCGGCGGGCTCGTCAGTGGACGATCATCACCGGCATCCGCGTGTGGTGGAGCACCGCACGGGACGTGGAGCCGAGCATCAGCCCGGCCAGCGCTCCGTGGCCGCGGGAGCCGACGACGACGATGCTGGCGCCCTCGGCAGCCTTGAGCAGCGCGTCCTCCGGGCGGTCCTCCGGCGTCTCGGTCGTGACGACCAGGTCCGGGTGCTTCGCGGTGACCCGCGCGGCGGCGTCCTTGGCGGTGCGCTCGGCGCCGTCCTGCCGGTCCTTGACCGCCTCGGCCGTGGAGGAGTATCCGACAGGCGGCAGGTCCCACGGGTCCGGGTGCGGCGGGTGCCAGCTGGTGACGATGTGCAGCTCCGCGCCGTAGCTGGCGGCGAGGTCTGCGGCGCTGTCGACGGCGCGGTCGGCGCCGACGGAGCCGTCGGAGCCGACGACGATGCGGTGGTCGGGGCCGGGCACCTCGGCGTCGCCCTCACGGACCACGACGACGGGGCAGCGGGCGTGACCGCTGACGGCGTATGCCGTGGCGCCGAGCAGGGCGCCGCGCACACGACCGCGGCCGTGGCTGCCCACGACGACCATCGCGGCGCCGGTGGACGCCTCGTCGAGCGCCAGGGCCGGTCCGACGAGTGAGCTGGCGACATCCGCCACCACCTCCGGAGCAGCTGCGCGCGCCCGGTCCACCCCACGTGCCGCGACCGCTCGTGCGGCCTCGTGCACACGGTCGGGCTTCCACAGGCCCACGCTCACGTCGTGCGCGTAGGTGATGCGGTCTGCGGCGTGCAGCACGACCAAGGGCGCACCGGCGTGCACGGCGGCGCGGGCGGCCCAGTCGACAGCGGCGTCCGCAGTGGCTGATCCGTCGTAGCCGACCACGACGGGACGGGGACTGATGTGGTGTGTCATGGCGACCTCCTGGTGGGATAACGGGACACCTTCAGGATGGCCTGGCAGGCGGACGAACTCCAGAGGCGAAGGTCCTGGGACGCCTAGGGTTTGGTCCCGGGACGGACTACGGCTCGATGGTGAGGGACTCGCCGTCGCGCAGGGCCTGGAAGAGCCGAGCGGACTCCGTCTCGTCCCACAGCACCGAGCTGCCCGCCTCCGTCTGGTAGTTGGAGTCTGCGACCGGCACCGTGAGGGAGGTGCCGTCACCGCCTGAGATGCTCCTCATCGCCAGGCCCACGCGCACCATGTCGACCAGCGAGGTGTCCTCACCGATGCGCAGCGCCGACCCGGTGGCGGTGCCGGCCTCGTGCAGCGCCCAGGGCACCAGCAGCGTGCTGGGCCGGGTCATCTCCTGCACGAGGGCGGCTAGGAACTGGCGCTGCCGCTCGACCCGGCCGAGGTCCCCGCGGGGGTCGGCGTACCGCATCCGCACGTAGGCCAGCGCGTCCTTGCCCTCCAGCTCCTGGCAGCCTGCCGCGAGGTCGAGGTCGCTGCGCTCCTCGACGACGGGCTCCGGCAGGCACATACGCACGCCGCCCACGGCGCCGACCACGCCGACGAACCCGTCGAAGCCGATCTCGACGTACCCCTCGATCGCCAGCCCCGTGGACTGCTCGACGGCGTCGACCATCAGCGCGGGGCCCTCCAGGGCGTAGGCGGCGTTGATCTTGTTGAACCCGTAGCCAGGGATCTCCACGTAGGAGTCGCGGGGCACCGAGAGCAGCGTGGGGTCCTGCCCGAGCCCGGGCATGTGCAGCACCATGAGGGTGTCGGCCCGTGCACCCTCGACGCTGCCCGTCCGCAGCTCGCGGCGTTGCTCGTCGGTCAGGTCTGCGCGGCTGTCCGTGCCCACGAGCAGGATGTTCGTGCCGGCGGCGGGCGAGGGGCGGGCGGGGTTGTCCGGAGTGGCGTCGACCCGTCCGATGGCCAGCCAGCTCGCCGCGGCTGCCCAGACCAGGGCCAGGACATACACCAGCACCACTGCGGTCACCACGACGAGGACGCGTCGGGCGCCGTAGCGGGGCGGCCGCGGCGGGGGCTGAGCCGCTTGCCGGGAGGGTGCCGGGCGCTGTGTCGTGGCCACGCGGTAGGCCGCACGGTCCTCGGCCAGGTCGCGCGGACCCTCCCGTCGCCGGCGGGGCTCGACCCAGCCTCCGTCCTCCCACGGGTCGGAGGGCTGGTCCCAGCGCTCGTCGTCAGCCCGGTCCCAACCGTCGTCGGAGGCCTGGTCCCAGTGCTCGTCGGGCGCCTGGTCCCAGCCGTCGTCGGTCGGCCACGGGGCCGGCTCACCTCGACGGGTGCGAGGCAGCGGGCGGGTCCAGTCGTCCTCGGGGCGGTGCGGCACGCCCTTCAGGGTATGCGAGCCTCTGCCCGATACCCTGCACGCGTGCCGACCCGACCGACCGACCCCGCCGACGGGGCACACCGCCCGCTCGCCGTGTCGGTCGTGATGCCGGTGCGCAACGAGGAGCACCACCTCGCCGAGTCGGTCGGCTCCGTGCTCGCCCAGGACTACGCCGGCGAGATCGAGGTCGTCCTCGCCGTCGCCCCGAGCCAGGACGCCACCGAGCAGGTGGCCGAGGCCCTGGCCCGCGGGGACGCCCGGGTGGTCGTGGTCGGCAACCCGGGAGGGCGCACCCCGGACGGTCTCAACCTCGCTCTCGCCCGGGCACGCCATCCGGTGGTCGCCCGGGTCGACGGCCACGGGGCGCTCCCGGCGGACTACCTCAGCACAGCGGTCGAGGTGCTGCAGCGCACCGGTGCCGCCAACGTGGGAGGGGTGGCTCTGCCCGAGGGGCGGACACCCATGCAACGCGCCATCGCGACCGCGATGGGCTCACCGCTGGGCATGGGGGGCGCGCGATTCCGGGTGGGCGGGGCCGAGGGCGAGGCGGAGACCGTCTTCCCCGGCGTCTTCCGTCGTGAGTGGATCGACCGGGTCGGCGGCTTCGACCCCCGCTATGACCGGGCGCAGGACTGGGAGCTCAACCTGCGCATCCGGCAGGCGGGGGGCGTGGTCTGGTTCACGCCCGCGCTCCGGGTGACCTACCGGCCGCGCGCCGGGCTGCGCGAGCTGGCTCGCCAGTTCTACAGCACAGGACAGTGGCGGCGTCGCCTCGCGCGAGAGCACCAGGGCGCCCTGGGCCCACGCTTCCTCGCCCCGCCGCTGACCGTGCTGGCGGTGACGCTCGGGGCGGTGGGGGCAACGGCATACCGGCCCCTGGCCGTGCTGCCGCTGGGGTATGCCGCTGCCGTCGCCCTCGGCGGCTGGTGGATCGCGCGGCGCGAGCCGGTCGCGGTCCGGGTGCGCGTGCCGGCGGCTCTGGCGACCATGCACCTGAGCTGGGGGACGGGCTTCCTCGTGGGGCTCAGAGGGCGGAGCGGAGCTCCGGCTCCGTCTTGGCCCGCACCTCGTCCTCGGTGACCCCGGGAGCCAGCTCGCGCAGCACCAGCCCCTCGTCGGTCACGTCGACGACGGCGAGGTCGGTGATGATGCGCTGGACGACGGCCAGCCCGGTGATCGGCAGGGTGCACTCCCGCACGAGCTTGTAGGAGCCGTCGCGCGCCACGTGCTCCATGAGCACGATGACCTTCTTGGCGCCGTGGACCAGGTCCATCGCCCCGCCCATCCCCTTGACCATCTTGCCGGGGATCATCCAGTTGGCGATGTCGCCGCCCTCCGAGACCTGCATGGCGCCCAGGATCGCCGCGTCGACCTTGCCACCCCGGATCATGCCGAAGCTCGTCGCCGAGTCGAAGAAGGACGCACCGGGCCGGACGGTCACGGTCTCCTTGCCGGCGTTGATGAGGTCGGGGTGCTCCTGGCCCTCCACGGGGTAGGCGCCGACACCGAGGATGCCGTTCTCGGACTGCAGCACGAGCTCCACGTCGTCGGCCACGTAGTTCGGCACGAGGGTGGGCAGCCCGATGCCGAGGTTGACGTAGTCGCCGTCGGCCAGCTCCCGGGCCGCGCGCGCAGCCATCTGCTCACGGGTCAGCGCCATGTCAGGACTCCTGTGCTGTCGCGGGGGTGGTCGCGGGGCGCACCGTGCGCTTCTCGATGCGCTTGTCGGCCGCCTGGTCGGGGGTCAGCGGCAGCACGCGTTGGATGTAGATGCCGGGCAGGTGCACGCTGTCGGGGTCGAGGTCCCCCGGCTCCACGAGCTCCTCGACCTCGGCCACACCGACGCGTCCGGCCATGGCGCACAGCGGGTTGAAGTTGCGGGCGCTCTGCCGGAAGACGAGGTTGCCGTGGCGGTCGCCCTTCCACGCGCGCACCAGGCCGAAGTCGGCGGTGATGGCCTCCTCCAGCACGTAGTCGCGGGTCTGGTCGAGGAAGTCGAACCGACGGGTCTCCTTCGGCGGGGACGCGAGCACGACGTTGCCCTCGCTGTCGTAGCGCCAGGGCATGCCACCCTCGGAGACCTGGCTGCCGACACCGGTCGCGGTGAAGAAGGCGGGGATGCCGGAGCCGCCGGCCCGGAGCTTCTCGGCCAGGGTGCCCTGCGGGGTGAGCTCGACCTCCAGCTCGCCGGACAGGTACTGCCGCGCGAACTCCTTGTTCTCCCCGACGTAGGACCCGATGATCCGGCGGATCCGCCCCGCCCCGAGCAGCACGCCCAGGCCCCAGTCGTCGACACCGCAGTTGTTGGAGACGACCTCCAGGTCACCGGTGCCGCGGGCGAGAAGCTCGGCGATCAGCACGGAGGGGATCCCGCACAGGCCGAACCCGCCCACGGCCAGGGTCATGCCGTCGGAGATGCCCTCGACGGCCTCGGCAGCAGTGGCGACGACTTTGTCCATGCCGGGGACTCTAGTCGGCGGTGCCGAGGTCCGCTCCGGGGCCCGCCACGCGCTGCACCGCCTCGGACCGCATCCGCTGGTCCTCCGCCTGCGGGGAGCCGCCACGCACGATCACGAGGGAGCCGTGCCCCGCCCAGACCGCCAGTGCCTGGTGCAGCAGGGTGTCGGTCCGGTCGGTCGTGACCAGCACACGCGTGCCTGGCGTCACTGCGCGCGGCATCAGCGCGCGGTATGCCGTGCGCACCCCGTCGGCGACGAGGGCGGGGTCCTCGGCATCCGGCTCGTCCCAGGGGGTGAAGTCGTCACCGTGGCTCGCGAGGTCGCGCGCCTCGTCCATGACTCCCGAGCGCAGCTCGGCTCCGAAGCTCCGCGCCAGCGCAGGCAGGGCGACCGCGACGACCTCGTCGGCGTCCTCCGCAGCCCGGCCGGCCGGATCCGTGGTCACCAGCACGTCAGCGCCCTCGTGCGGGTCGACCGTGACCGTGGCTCCGACGGACCAGACCGCGAAGGCCCAGTAGAGGCTGCGCCAGTGGGGGGCAGGCAGTTCGAGCCGGACGACGCTGCCGGGAGCGACGTCGTAGTCCTCCTGCAGGGCGTTGGCGGCCTTGGCCACCCAGGTCGCGAACACCTTGCGCGACAGCTCGATCCGCTCGCCCTGGGTCGGCCCCGGAGAGTCGTCGTAGAAGGTCAGGGCCGGCCGGCTCGCGTCGTCGGCGAGCAGCTGGGCCAGCACGTCGGCGGGAGTGTGCACCCGCACCAACCTAGTGCACGGCCCCGGGGCCCGCGGCGGGCCGCGGACCCGGCCGTGCGACGCTACGAGCATGTCGACCGTGCCGGCGCCCCCCACCCGTTCGCGGGTCTGGCACCCGGGACGTCCGGTGGACGTGCTCGCGACGTGGGGGACGCTGCGTCGCGGTGCGGGCGACCCCGCGTGGCTGGTCTCGGGGGGAGTCCTGTGGCGTGCTCTCGCGACTCCGCTCGGAGCAGTCACCCTGAGGGTCGGTGTGGACGCCCGGCACGAGCGGGTGGTCGCCCGGGCCTGGGGGCCGGCCGAGTCGGTGGACCGCCTGCTCGACGCCCTCCCGCGCATGCTGGGCGCCGATGACGACCCCGCGGGCTTCGAGCCTCGTCATCCGGTGCTCGAGCGCGCCCTGCGGCTGCACCCGGGGTGGAGGGTGCCGGCCACCGGGCTGGTCCTGGAGGCCATGGTGCCGGCCGTGATCGAGCAGAAGGTCACCGGCCAGGAGGCCTTCGGTGGGCAGCGCAGGCTGGTGCGGAAGCACGGCACGCCGGCTCCGGGGCCGGGTGCCGGTCTCGGCCTCGTCGCGCCCCCCGGTGCCGACCGGCTCCGGTCGGTCGCGTCGTGGGAGTGGCTCCAGCTGGGGGTGAGCCCGCAGCGTGCGGACACGGTCATGCGGGTGGTGCACCTGGCCGACCGCCTGGAGGAGCTGCCCCAGCTGACCCGGGCGGCTGCCCGGCGGCGGATGACCGCGGTGGCCGGGGTCGGGGTGTGGACCGCCGCGGAGACGGCGCAGCGTGCCCTCGGCGACCCTGATGCCGTGAGCTTCGGTGACTACCACGTGGCACGCAACATCGGGTGGGCGCTCACCGGGGTCGAGGTGGACGACACCGGTCTCGCCGAGCTGCTGGATCCCTACCGGGGTCATCGCTACCGCGTGCAGCGGCTCCTGGAGCTCGTCGGAGTCCGGAGACCTCGCCGGGGGCCACGGATGGCCCCGCGCCACCATCTGCCGACACGCTGAGACCCGCCCGACCGGTGGTGCCTCAGGCGGTGACCTCGACACGCCGCTCCACCGTCTCGGAGTGCAGGGCCACCTCCAGACGAGCCGCCAGCCGACCTCGTTCGTAGGGGTCGGCGCACCGGATGCAGAGCACCGTCCCGGTGTCCTCGACCTCCGCCCGGCCGTCGCTGCCGAGCATCGCGAGCGCGACCGCGCGCGACACCCTGTCCGTCTCGGGCTCGGGCAGCACGGAGGCGATGCCGACCTGGGCGGCCACTGCCGACCCTGGTGGTGCGCCCAGCGCACACCTGACGGCCTCCGCCCGACCCAGCCCGAACCAGTCCCCGGGGCCGGTGCGCACGAGGTGTGCGGCGCCTGGGGCGCCCGGACGCGTCACCGTGCCCTGGGGGAGTCCGCGCACGAGCGCTACCGGCACCGCTGCGGACTTGCCCTTCACGAGGTCGGCGGCGGCAGCGATCTCGTCGGCGACGGCACGAGAGGTGACCCTCAGCGGTCGCCCGTCGACGTCCTCTCCGCCGCGCAGGTCGTCGAGCACTGCGACACCGCAGGCGCCCAGGGCGAAGTCGACCTGTCCCTCGCGCCACGGGCGCCCGGCGGTGTCGCTGAGGACCACCCCGATCTCCGGCAGCGGTGCAGGCGCGTAGGCGTGAAGAAGACCGGCATAGAGCGCACGGGCAGCCAGGTCGGGGTCGGCGGGCAGCAGCAGCAGCCCGCCGCGCGGGCCGGTGTTGGACGCGTCCACCCCGGCAGCGGCCAGGACCGGACCGGCCAGCGCCTCGACGACACGGGTCGTCCCCGACGGCGAACGGCGCTCGGCCACGACGCGCCGGCTCTGCGCCAGCACGACCGCGTCCCGGTCCGTCGTGTCGGTGTGCAGGCCCCAGGCCTTGGAGACGAGCTTGCCCGACACGACCAGCACGTCGCCGGTCTGCAGCGTCACCCCGGCGCCGTCGAGGGCGCTTCGGAGGAGCCTGCCGAGGTCATGGTGCTGCTCGACCTCGGGGATGTCGTGCAGCGGGATGAGGCTGACGGTGCCGGCGACGCTCATACCGAGGCGCCCGCCGTGCGTGGCCCGACGGCGGCAGCGAGGTCCAGCGCGGCCTCCGCGATCCCGGCGGCCGTCCGCACGTCGCGCATCAGCAGGTCGCGGTCGCGGACCTGGACGGACCGCATGCCGGCAGGGAGCGGGCTGGCGGCGTCGCGGGTGTCGACGAGCCATCCGTCGAGGAAGTCCCCGTAGAGGCCGGCGACGCCGGCGGCGCTCACCTCGACGCCCAAGGGGGCCAGGCAGGCGTCGGCGTGCCCACGCACCGGGGCGCCCCCGATGATGGGGCTCACCCCGACCACGGGCGCCCGGGTCCCTCGCAGGGCGTCCCGGACCCCGGGGACGCCGAGGATGATGCCGATCGACACGACCGGGTTGCTCGGCGGCAGCAGCACGACATCTGCCTCACGGATCGCGTCGAGCACTCCCGGTGCGGGGACAGCGCGGTCCAGTCCGGCGACCGTGAAACGCTCTGCCGGCACCTCCGCCCTCATCTGCACCCACCACTGCTGGAAGTGCACGGCACGCTCGACGCCGGGCTCTGTCCCCGAGGCCTGGTCGCGGACCACCACGTGGGTCTCGATCGGAGTGTCCGTGACCGGCAGCAGCGTCACCCCCTGCTCGGGCAGGCCCCACCGGGTGGCGAGCCGTGTGGTGACGGCGCTGAGCGGCATACCCTGCCCGAGCCACTGGCTCCGGGCGACGTGGGTCGCGAGGTCGCGGTCGCCCAGACGGAACCACTGCGGTCGCACGCCGAGCGCGGCGAGCTCCTCCTGTGCGTGGAAGGTCTCGTCCGCGCGCCCCCAGCCCTGGTCGTCCTCGACCCCGCCACCGAGCGTGTAGAGGACGGTGTCGAGGTCGGGGCAGACCCGCAGGCCGTAGAGGGTGATGTCGTCGCCGGTGTTGCCGATGACCGTCACCTCGGCACGGTCCGCCTCGGCACGCTCGGAGAGGTGGTGCAGGAGCCCGCGGAGGAAGCGGGCACCGCCGACGCCGCCGGTCAGAGCTGTGATGCGCATGCCTCCATTGTCGCTGGCGGGGAGCTTGTAGCAGACCAGGGGTTGACGGGGCGGGATGACACGCGTGTAATTCACTTGTCGTGATGTTGCTTCCGGTCCACCGGAGGGGCGGGTCCGACAGGTGCTGGCGATGTCGGAGGAGGAGCCGTGCACGAGATGGAGATGCTGACACTGCTGAGTGTGGAAGAGGGGACGGAGGAGGCGTCCTGGCAGGAGCGCGCGCTGTGCGCGCAGACGGATCCAGAGGCCTTCTTCCCTGAGAAGGGGGGGTCCACCCGGGAGGCCAAGAAGGTCTGCGTCGGGTGCGAGGTGCGCGCGGAGTGCCTCGAGTACGCCCTGGCGAACGACGAGCGCTTCGGGATCTGGGGCGGGCTGTCGGAGCGTGAACGGCGCAAGCTGAAGAAGCGGGCCGTCTGAGCCCTGCCACCCCCAGCCGACCCGTGAGCCCGGCCTCGCGTCGTGCTGCCGTCGACGGGGTCAGCGTCCTCCTGCTGGCCGGTCCCGGTGGCGGCGTCGTCGACGAGGTGCTCGATGCCCTGGGGGCCCAGTCGACCCGCCCCGACCAGGTCGTCGTGACGGGTCTTGCGCCCGACTCGCCGGAGGCTGCCCGGGCGCAGGCCCACCCGATCACCCTCGACGGGGTCGAGGTGCTGCTGCGTCCGCCGGCGATCGGGGTCGACCATCCTCGGGCTGCGTCCGTGAACGACGCGCTCCACGTGCTGCCCGACGACCCACGACGCTGGGTCTGGGTCCTGCACGACGACTCCCTGCCCCGGCCGGACGCACTCACCGCGCTGCTGGAGCCGGTTCGGCGCAGCAGCCGGGTGGGGGTCGTCGGTCCCAAGCTGGTCCGGAGGGACGACCCGCGGGTGCTCCTCGGTGTCGGACACCGGGTCACCCGCGGCGGACGGTCGGCGGACGACGGGCCCGAGCGGTTGGTAGACCAGGGCCAGTTCGACACCCGCACCGACGTCATCGGGGTGCCGCTGGCCGGCATGCTCGTGCGCAGCGACGTGCTCGCCGAGGTGGGTGGGGTGGAACCGGCCTTCGACCAGGGCACCGAGGGCCTCGACCTGTCCTGGCGCAGCCACCTGCGAGGTCACCGCGTCGTGGTCGCCACCCAGGCTGTCGTGGCCCAGGGCGACCACGGTCCAGGGATCACCTCGCCCGTGCAGCACCGTCGTCGCCTGCGCCAGGTGGCCCTGGCCCGGGGCTCATGGTGGCGGACCCCCGCGCGGACCGCCGCCATCGCGCTGGCCGCGGTGCTGTCGACGCTCGCCCTGCTGCTCCTCAAGCGACCCCAGGAGGCGCGCGCAGAGCTGGCAGACCTCACCGCCGTCCTGGCGCCGGGACGCAGCACCGCTGCACGCTGGCGGTTCCGGGGTCGCCGGACGGTCCGTGAGCGAGACCTGCAAGGGCTCTTCGCGCCGGCCGGAGCCGGGTGGCGGGGCACCGGGGAGACCCTGCAGGAGGCCTTGTCGCCACGACCGGCGGGCGATGCCTCGGAGCCGGCACGGAAGGGGGTCGAGACCGGTCCCGTCGGGGAGGAGGTGGTCTCCCTCGACGACGACGTCCGGGGGCGAGCACGCCGGTGGAGCTGGTGGCTCACCGCGGCTCTCGTCCTTGCCACCGTGGTGTCCGTGGCCCGCTGGCGGGAGATCTGGGCAGGGTTGGCACCCGCGGGGGACGGGGTGCGTGGCGGCGAGCTGCTGAGCTCGGGTGCAGGCGCCGGTGACGCCTGGGCGCTGTGGGCACTGCCGTGGACGGGCTCCGGCCTGGGGTCAGCGGGCCAGGCGCCGCCGTGGGTCCTGCCGCTCGCCGGGCTGGCCTGGGTGGCCGAGCGCCTCCCCGGCGGCCCTGGCGCGTCCTCCTCCGTCGACGTCGTCACGGCCTGGCTGCTGTGGGCCGCCCTCCCGGCAGCCTGTGTCTGCGCCTATGTCGCCCTGCGGGTGGCCACGAGGCGCCGCGGTGTCCGCGCCGTCGCCGCACTGGCGTGGGTCGGGCTGGCGCCCCTGGCCGTCGGGGTCGACGAGGGCCGTGTGGGACCGGTGGTCCTGCACGTCCTCGCTCCGCTCGTCGTCGCGGGGGTGGTGGCGGCCATGGACAGCTCTGTGGGCGGGCGCACGGGGACCACACTCGCCGCTGCGACCGTCCTGGTCGTCGGCATCGTCGCCTGGTTCGTCCCGGCCGTGCTGGTCTGGACCTGCGTCATGGCGCTGGTGATGCTGGCGCGCGGTCCGCGCCGGGTGCGATGGCGGGGCCTGGCCGTCGGGGTGCTGCCCCTCCTGCTGCTCGGACCGTGGCTGCGCACCCTGTGGGAGGAGCCACTGCTCGTGCTGGGCGGGGCCGGCACGGGCACGGTCCAGGGTGTGGTCCCGACGTGGCAGGCCCTGCTCCTTCACCCGGGTGGACCGGTGCCGCCCGTCCTGTGGTGGACGGCGCCGCTGTGGCTGCTGGCCGTCGCGGCCGTGCTGTGGCCGGACCCGCGTGGTCGCCGCGCCGGGTGGCTGCTCGTCGGTGCACTGGTCGCCCTGGCCGGGGCGCTCGTCGCACCGTGGGTGCATCTGGGCGTCACGCCCTCGGGGTACGCCGAGGCGGGACGGGTCGTCACCCTGTGGCCGGGGGTGTTCCTGAGCCTGACCGGTGCTGCGCTCCTGGGTGCGGCGGTGCTGGCCGTGGAGCCGGTCCTGAACGGGCGACCGAGGGCTGCACGTCCGCCGCTGCGCGCCCTCGCCGGTGCCGTCTCAGTCCTGGCCATGGTGGCCGCGGCCGCCTCGGCCGGCGTCGTGGTGTGGCGGGCGGTCGGCTCTCCGGACCCCACCCTCGCGGTCGCCTCGCCGGCGGTGCCGGCCGTGGTGGCAGAGCAGGCGTCGGGCCCGACCGCGGTGCGCTGGCTGAGCCTCACCACGCAGGGGCCGGCCGAGTCCTATGCGGTGCGCTATGCCCTGCGCGGCACCGAGGTCGACCCCTGGGTGCGGGACCGTGTGGAGGAGAGCACAGTCACCGCCCGCTCCACCGAGCCCGCGTCGGCAGCCGTCGAGGAGCTGGTGGGTGTGGAGGCAGCCGGAGCGGTGGGTGAGGCGCCAGGGGCCGCGCTGGCCGCTCTCGCCGTGGGATACGTGTACCTCGATGCGGAGGAGGACCACCCGCTCGTGGCCGGGTTGGAGAGGGTCCCGGGTCTGACCAGGATCAGTGCGCCCCAGGGTGGGGTCCTCTGGCGGGTGACCGCGGGTGAGGACGCTCCCGACGCCGTGCCGGGGCGGGTGCGCGTGCTGGACCCCGCCGGTGACCAGGTGGCGGTCCTGGGTGTCCGCGGCTCCCACTCCCAGGTGTCCGCGGAGCTCCCGCAGGGGGGAGCGGGTGGTCGCCTCGTGGTCTCCGAAGGGGCCGGGTGGCCCGCGGTCGCCCAGGTGCGGGCCGACGGCGACCTGGTGCCGGCCCGACCGGGGTGGCCGCCCACCTACGACCTGCCCGAGGGGGTCGAGCAGGTGGAGGTCGAGCTGCCCCGCGCGGACCGCGCCTGGTGGGTCGCCACCGGAGCCCTGGCGGCGCTCGTGGGGTTCCTCGCCCTGCCGGTCGGCGGCGGCCGCCGGGAAGGACGGACCTCGTGAGGCCCGGTGCCGCCGCCACGCTGCGCGGGACCGTGGTGGTCCTTGCGGTCGCCGGGCTGGCGGTCGGCGCAGGCTGGCTCGAGGTGCCCCTGGTCCTGCCCCCGACCGTGGCCGACGAGGTGGCGGCGCCCGGGGAGGAGACGGCGCTGGTGCGCACCTCGGCGCTGGCCTGCCCCGGGCCCGAGCAGCAGGGACTGGTGGACCCCACGGTGCCGGAGCAGCCCCAGGAGGTCACGGTGGCCGGGGTGACGGTGCCTGCCGAGGCACTGCCCGACGAGCCGGCGACCGGGCCCGGTGGTGACCCTGCCCAGCACACGGGTGAGCTCTCCCTGATGCCCACCGGCGACGACGCCGCGGTGACCACCGGCTCGCGGGGCGAGCGCGTGAGCCTGGACCTGCGCGAGCCCGAGGGAGTGCTGGTGCTCGCCGACGGAGTGCTGGCGCCGGGGCTCGCGGCGGGACAGTGGCACCTGTCCCTCGACGAGCAGCGCAGGGGCATGACGGCGACACCGTGCACGGTGCCGGCCGAGGAGTCCTGGCTGGTCGCCGGCGGCGGCGAGGCCGGCCGCGTGGAGAGGCTCGTGCTGGTCAACCCGGCGACCGACCCCGTCACCGTGCAGCTGCAGGTGCTGGGCGGCGACGGCACCCCCGAGACGGCCGCTGGGGAGTCGCTGGTGGTGCCGGGAGGAGGGCGCGTCGTCACGCTCCTGGATGCGCTCGCCCCCGGGCTGGCCACACCCGTCGTCCGTGTCACCTCCGAAGGAGGCCCGGTCGGCGCCTTCCTGGGCGACCGCTGGCTGCAGGGAAGCACCGACCGCGGCCTGGCCCTGACGTCCGCCACCCTCCCTCCCTCGCCGGCCCAGCTGGTCCCCGGAGTGCGGGTGGCAGAGGGTGAGGCCGGGACAGCCCTGCGGGTGGCCGTGCCCGGCCCGTCACAGGCGGTCGTCCAGGTGAAGGCCCTGACCCCCTCGGGTCCGGTCCGTGTGCAGCAGGACGTCACACTGGTGCCCGGCGGCAGGACACAGGACATCCAGCTCAGCGACCTCCCGGCAGGGGCCTATGCCCTGGAGGTCCTCAGCGACGAGCCGGTGGTCGCCGGCGCGATGTCGACGACGAGCTCGACCGAGGACGGGGTCGCAGACCAGGCCTGGGCTCCCGCGTCACCGCCGGTGACCGGACTGGCCGGTGCGCCGCTGCCGGACCTCGAGCAGGACTGGGACGGTCTGCTCCAGCTCGCGAGCACCGCGGGCGGCACCGCCGAGGTGCTGCTGGTGAGGGCCGACGGTGAGGTCTCCGTCCAGCAGGAGCAGGTCGAGCCGGACACCACGGCGGAGGTGCCGGTCGGCGACGCGGTGAGCGTCTGGGTGCGTCCGCTGTCGGGTGAGCTGAGTGCCGCGTTGCTGCTCGGGGTCACCGACGACGGGGGCGACCTGAGCGCGGTCGTGCCGCTGAGCGGGCTGCCGCTCGTGAGCAGCCTCACCTCGGTGGCACCGGCGCGGCCCTGAGGGCTACAGCACCTCGTCCGGGTCGATCCCCAGCATCTGCGCGATCTGCTCGGCGACGACCTGGTGCACGACGGCGACCGTCTCGCCGTGCTCGCGGGCGTGGGCCTCCACCGGTCGGCGATAGACGACCAGCCGTGCGGGCAGCTCACCCTGGGCGGGGAAGAGCCTGCCCAGGGCCACCCCGTCCTCCCACGGGGCTGGGTCCGACGGCGGCACGTCCTCGACAGCGAGCTCCAGCGGAGGCAGGTCGTCACGCAGCCGCTGCTCGACGGCATGCAGGGCATCCAGCACCGCCTCGTCGAACCGCTGCCGGCGTGAGGTCATGGCAGGCACGGGCGGCCAGGCCAGCGGGCCCCGCAGCCCCCGGTCGTGGCGGTCGCGGCGACGTGGAGGCACGTTCCGACACTACCTGCGGCGTGGTGATCCGGGCTGCTGTCGGCGTGGGGACCTAGAGTTGGTGATCGTGACGATCTCTCGCCAGTGCTCCCGGACCGCCTGCGGGCACCCGGCTGTCGCCACCTTGACGTACGTCTACGCAGAACAGACCGCAGTGCTCGGGCCGCTGGCGACCTACGCCGAGCCGCACTCCTACGACCTCTGCACGGGTCACGCCATACGGCTGACCGCGCCCCGGGGGTGGGACATCGTCCGTCTGGACGACCCGGACGGGACGCCCGCCCCGCCGGCGGACGACCTGGTGGCACTGGCCGAGGCCGTGCGCGAGCGGGGCCGCGCCGGATCGGGCCGGCCGGCATCGCCGCCCGCGACGGTCACCGAGGTGACGCGGCGCGGTCACCTCCGGGTGCTGCGGGACGGCTAGGGTCACGTTCTGGTGAGCGTGCGCCTGTCGGAGTTCATCAAGGCCTACGACGTGCGGGGTCTGGTCCCCGAACAGCTCGACGTCGGCGTGTGCGAGGCGCTGGGGTCGGCCTTCGCCCAGGTGGTCGTGAAGCCCGAGGGCGCCGAGGGCGTGGTCGTCGGCCATGACATGCGCGACTCCTCGCCGTCGCTGGTCGCAGGCTTCGCCGAGGGGGTCCGTCGCCAGGGGGTCGACGTGACCCTGGTCGGCCTGTGCTCCACCGACGCGCTCTACTACGCCAGCGGTGTCACCGGGCTCCCCGGTGCGATGTTCACGGCCAGCCACAACCCGGCCAGGTACAACGGCATCAAGCTCTGCCGCGCGGGAGCGCGCCCGGTCGGCCTGGACAGCGGACTCGCCGAGGTGCGCGACCTCGCCCAGTGGCTCCTCGACCGGGGCGGTGCGCACGACCTGCCGACGGCGGCACGGGCGGGCAGCACGACGGTGCGAGACATCCTGGCCGACTACGCGGCCTACCTGCACGCGCTGGTCGACCTCACCGGTGGCCGTGAGCTGACCGTCGTCATCGACGCGGGCAACGGCATGGCCGGGCACACGGTGCCGGCGGTGCTGCAGCGAGACGGACTGCCCCTGCGCGTCGTGCCTCTCTACTTCGAGCTCGACGGCACCTTCCCCCACCACGAGGCCAACCCGCTGGACCCGGCCAACCTGGTCGACCTGCAACGGGCCGTGCTGGATCAGGGCGCCGACCTGGGCCTGGCCTTCGACGGCGACGCCGACCGGTGCTTCGTCGTGGACGAGCAGGGAGAGCTCGTCACCGCCAGCGCCGTGACGGCCCTGGTCGCCGAGCGGGAGATCCTCAGGGAGCTCGCCGCGGGCAGGTCGCCGGACGAGGTCAGCATCGTGCACAACATCATCAGCTCGCGAGCCGTCGCGGAGACGGTCGAGCGGCTGGGCGCACGCGCCGTGCCCTCCCGGGTGGGCCACTCCTTCGTCAAGGCTCGCATGGCCGAGCACGAGGCGGTCTTCGGTGGCGAGCACTCGGGGCACTACTACTTCCGTGAGTTCTGGTATGCCGACACCGGGATGCTCGCAGCGATGCATGTGCTCGCAGCCTTGGGTGCTGACGAGCGCCCGCTCTCGCAGATGGTGGCCCCGTACGACCCCTACGTCGCCTCCGGGGAGATCAACTCCGAGGTCGACGACGTCCCTGCCGCCACCGCGCGGGTGCGGTCCTGGGGTGCCGACCAGCCGGGCGTGGTCATGGAGGACCTGGACGGCCTGATGCTCCGACACACCGGCAGACCGGGGTGGTGGGTGTCCGTCCGGCCGAGCAACACGGAGCCGTTGCTGCGCCTCAACGTGGAGGCCGACGACACCGCGACGATGGAGCGGCTGAGGGACACCGTCCTCGACCTCGTCCGGATGGGTACGGTAGGCCCATGAGCCCCACCATCCCTGCCTGGGCCCGCGAGCTGCTGCGGTGCCCGGTCGGGCACCATCCCCTCGTCGACGGCACGGACGACGCCGGCCACCCCGTCATGGTGTGTGCCGAGGACTGCCCGGGGCCGGGCCAGCGGCGCAGCTACCCCGTCACCGACGGGATCCCGGTGCTGCTGGTGGCCGAGAGCACCGTGACAGGTCGCTGACGCCGTGGCTCCGCACATCGACGACGCGCTGCTGGACGACACCGACGAGCTGCTGCGCAAGGACTCGCTGAAGACGCTCCGCGCTCTGGCCACTGCCGGGGCGCAGACCCGCGAGGCCGTCGCGCTCACCCACGAGGCGGGGATCGACAGGCTCGGTCGCCTCGACCGTCCGCGGTCGGTCCTGGTGGCGGCGCTGGGCGGGTCGGCACTGGTCGCCGACGTGCTGGAGCTGCTGGCCGAGCCCGGCTCCCCGGTGCCGGTCCAGGCACGCCGCAACCTCCCTCTGCCGGGGTGGGTCGGTCCGCTCGACCTCGTGGTGGCGGTGTCGCTCTCCGGCCGGGCCCCCGGTCCGCTCGCCGTGGCCGCGGAGGCCGCGCGACGCGGCGCCAGCCTGCTGACCGTCGGCGCCGACGACTCGCCTCTGGCAGAGGTCTCCCGGCGGGCGCGTGGGGTCCATGTCGGCACCGGCAGGGGCCCCCGCGCCAACAGCCGCACGGCCCTGTGGAGCCTGCTGACCCCCGTCCTGCTGGGGGCCGACGTCCTGGGCCTGATCGACTGTCCGGACAGGACGATGGCCGAGGCGGCGGACCGGCTGGACGAGTGTGCGGAGTCCTTCCGCCCCTCCTCGGAGACCTTCGTCAACCCGGCGAAGCTCCTGGCTGTCCAGCTCGCCGAGACCGTGCCGGTCGTCCTCGGCGACGGTCCTCTCGGGGGCGTCGCAGCCGCCCGTGCGAGCTCGATGCTGGCCCGGACCGCCCGCGTCCCGGCTCCGTTCGGTGAGCTTCCCGACGCCGCGAGCCAGATCGTCGCCTGCTTCGACGGGCCTTACACGGCCATCGGCGGCCGCCGCCCGGGCACCTACGACGAGCGCCGGATCCGCCTGGGTGACATCGACACGAGCCGCTGGGAGCCGCATCACTTCGACGAGCCCGAGGGGGAGCTGATGGAGCGCCGCCGCGGTCCCGGCGAAGAGACGGGGGACCTGTTCGCCGACCCTTACCTGGACACGGCGGTCCCGCCCCGGCTGGGCCTGCTGATGCTGCGCGACGCCACGGCCGACCCACCGTCGCGGGAGTCGGAGGAATCCGCGGCCCTGACCGACGCCGTCCTGCAGACCGCGCGTGAGGCCGGGGTCCGCGTGATGGAGAGACGGGCCGCACCGGGGGCTCCGGTCGTCCGGCTGGCCGACCTCGTCGCCACCGTCGACTTCACCGCGACCTACCTGGCCCTCGGCCTGGGTCTGGACCCGTCCGTCTCGCCGCACGTGGCCGACCTGCGTGACCGCACCCGCTGAGGAGGGCTCCATGGGCACCCACCGCGAGCTGGAGGACGGCATACAGCGCGACTTCTCGCGCGCGATGTCCTACGGCGACTACCTCGACCTGGGACGGATCCTGTCCGCCCAGCACCCGCGCGCCGTGCCGCCGAGGCACGACGAGCTGCTGTTCATCGTGCAGCACCAGACCTCTGAGCTCTGGCTCAAGCTGATGCTCCACGAGCTCGTCTCCGCCCGGGACCTCGTGCGGGAGGACCACCTGCCCCCTGCTCTGAAGCGCCTGGCGCGGATCAAGCAGATCCAGGCCACGCTGACCGAGCAGTGGTCGGTCCTGGCCACGCTGACCCCCAGTGAGTACGCAGAGTTCCGAGCCTTCCTGGCCACGGGTTCGGGCTTCCAGTCCTGGCAGTACCGTTCCGTGGAGTTCCTGCTGGGCAACAAGAACGCCGAGATGCTGCGCGTCTTCGAGCACGACCCTCAGGTGCACACCGACCTCTCCGCGCTGCTGCACGAACGCAGCCTGTACGACGAGGTCCTGGCCTGGCTGGCGCGGCAGGGGTATGCCGTGCCGGCCGCGGTGCTGGAGCGCGACTGGTCGCAGCCGTACACCCCCCACGAGGAGGTGGTCGACGTCTTCGCCGACATCTACGCCGACCCGACCCGGCACTGGGGGGTCTACGAGCTGTGTGAGGAGCTCGTCGACGTCGAGGACAACATGCAGTTCTGGAGGTTCCGTCACCTCAGGACGGTGGAGCGCATCATCGGCTCCACGCCGGGCACCGGCGGCTCCTCGGGGGTGCCCTTCCTCCGTCGGGCGCTCGACCTCACGTTCTTCCCCGAGCTCTACACCGTCCGCAGCCGCATCCAGGAGGCGCAGGTATGACCGTCACGTCACGGCCCGCGGCGGAGCTGGACGCCGCCGACCCGCTGCGCAGCTTCACGCTCCGGTTCGAGCCCGCGCCGGGGGTCCGCGCCTACTTCGACGGCAACTCCCTCGGACGGCCGGTCGCCGGCACGGCGGAGGACATGGCGCGGTTCGTCCGGGAGGAGTGGGGCACCCGGCTGATCCGCAGCTGGGACGAAGGCTGGATGACCTGGCCCGAGCGTCTGGGCGACCGGCTGGGGGAGGTGGCCCTCGGCGCCGCGGCCGGCCAGACCGTCGTGGCCGACTCCACCACGGTGATGCTGTACAAGCTGGTCCGCGCGCTGGCGGACGCCCGGACGGCACAGGACCCGCAGCGGCGCGAGCTGGTCGTCGACACGGACAACTTCCCCACCGACCGCTATGTCGCCGAGGGCATCGCCGCGGAGCGCGGACTGGACCTGCGCTGGGTCGAGGCCGACCCGGACACCGGGGTGACCGCCGAGCAGGTGGCCGCGGTCGTGGGGGAGCGCACCGCGGTCGTCCTGCTGAGCCACGTGGCCTACCGCTCCGGGTTCGTGGCCGATGCACCGGCCATCACGCGCACCGTCCACCACAGCGGTGGGCACGTGGTGTGGGATCTCAGCCACACCGTCGGCTCCGTGCCGGCGCAGCTGGACGACTGGGGCGCCGACGCGGCGGTCGGATGCGGCTACAAGTATCTCAACGGTGGTCCCGGCGCTCCGGCCTTCGGTTATCTCGCCGCACGCCACCACGACAGCGTGCGACAGCCGGTGCAGGGCTGGCTCGGACGTCAGGACCCCTTCGAGATGGGCCCCGGCTACGTGCCGGCAGCCGGCGTCCGCGCCCTCGTCAGCGGCACACCGCCGGTCGTGTCGATGGTGCCCCTGTGGCGGGGTGTCGAGCTGCTCGCCGAGGCCGGCATCGACGCGGTGCGGCAGAAGTCGCTCGCGCTGACCGACCACGCCTGGTCGATCGTGGACCAGTGGCCCTCCCGGCTCGGCGTGCAGGTGGCCTCACCGCGCGAGCACCAGCGACGTGGGGGTCATCTCACCCTGCGGCACCCGAGCTTCCGCGAGGCGCTGCCGGTGCTCTGGCAGCGGGGTGTCATCCCCGACTTCCGGGCGCCTGACGGACTCCGCCTGGGACTGTCACCGCTGTCCACGACCTTCGCCGAGGTGGAGGTCGGGCTGACCGAGATCCGCGCCGTGCTCGAGGAGCTGTCCAGGTAGTCTTGCGCCGCGTGACGTCTTCGCACTACGACCTGGTCATCATCGGCACGGGCTCGGGCAACTCCCTGGTCACCCCTGACTTCGCCGACAAGCGGGTCGCCGTCGTGGAGGAGGGGGTCTTCGGTGGGACGTGTCTGAACGTCGGCTGCATCCCCACCAAGATGTTCGTCTACGCAGCAGAGGTCGCGACCTCGGTCCGCGAGTCCGCACGCTTCGGTGTCGACGCCACCCTCGACCGGGTGCGGTGGGACGACATCCGTGACCGCGTGTTCGGCCGGATCGACCCCATCGCGGAGGCGGGCCGCGACTACCGCGTCGAGGGCCCCAACACCACCGCCTACCTCGGCCGGGCCAGGTTCACCGGCGAGCGCGAGCTCGAGGTGACGGGGCTCCCGGAAGGTGGGTCCGCGCGGATCACGGGCGACCAGGTCGTCATCGCCACAGGCGCCCGTCCCTGGGTCCCCGACGAGGTCCTCGACTCGGGTGTGCGCTTCCACACGTCGGACACCGTCATGAGGATGGAGGAGCTGCCCGAGTCCATGCTCATCCTGGGCGGCGGCTACATCGCGTCCGAGTTCGCGCACATCCTCTCCGCGCTCGGGGTCCGGGTCAGTCTCGCGACCCGCGGCTCCGGGCTGCTTCGCCACCTCGACGACACCGTGAGCGCCGGCTTCACGGCACTGGCCCAGCAGCACTGGGACGTCCATCTCGGGGTGGAGGCACGCGCGGTGACCCGGGACCCCCAGGGGGTCGTGCGCATGGAGCTGACGGACGGCAGTGCCCTGGAGGCACAGGAGCTGCTCGTGGCCACGGGCAGGCAGCCCAACAGCGACGACATGGGGCTGGAGGCGCTCGGTGTGCGGACCGACCGGGACGGGCGGGTGCTGGTCGACGAGCACGGACGCACCGGCGTGGAGGGTGTCTGGGCCATGGGTGACGTGAGCTCGCCCTACCAGCTCAAGCACGTCGCCAACCACGAGGCGCGCGTGCTGGCACACAACCTGGCCCATCCGCAGGACCTGAGGTCCTTCGACCACCGTGCCGTCCCCGCAGGGGTCTTCAGCCACCCTCAGCTCGCCTCGGTCGGGCTGACCGAGCGCCAGGCCAGGGAGGCCGGACACGACGTCACGGTGAAGGTCCAGATGTACGGCGACACGGCATACGGCTGGGCCATGGAGGACTCCTCGAGCCTGTGCAAGCTCGTGGCCGACCGTCGCACCCGGGGTCTGCTCGGTGCCCACCTCATGGGTCCGCATGCGACCAGCCTCATCCAGCCGCTCATCGAGGCGGTGCAGACCGGGCGTCCTGTCGACGGTCTGGCGCGCACCCACTACTGGATCCACCCCGCGCTCAGCGAGGTCGTGGAGAACGCCCTGCTCGGGCTGGACTTCACCGGCCCCTACCATGGGACGTGAGGGAAGCACCCGTGCTCGCAGCGCGTTCCCAGGCACACGCCTCACCCTGGGGCCAGCCTGTTCGCGGCTGTCCTCCGGCGCCCGCACCATCCGCACCCTGACAAGGACCACATAGCGATGACGTTCGACCACAAGGTCGCAGACCTGTCCCTGGCCGAGTCCGGCCGCCACCAGATCCGTCTGGCCGAGCACGAGATGCCCGGGCTGATGACGCTGCGCGAGCGGTATGCCGAGGACCGACCGCTCGCCGGGGCCCGCATCGCCGGCTCCCTCCACATGACGGTGCAGACCGCTGTCCTCATCGAGACCCTGGTGGCTCTGGGTGCCGAGGTGCGCTGGGCGTCCTGCAACATCTTCTCCACCCAGGACGAGGCCGCCGCAGCGGTCGTCGTCGGCGCGGGGGGCACGGCGGAGGAGCCGGCCGGCGTCCCGGTGTTCGCCTGGAAGGGCGAGACGCTGGAGGAGTACTGGTGGTGCACCACGCAGATCCTCAGCTGGCCCGACGGCTCCGGCCCCAACATGATCCTCGACGACGGCGGTGACGCCACCCTGCTGGTCCACAAGGGCCGGGAGTGGGAGCGGGCAGGTGTCGTGCCCTCGGCCGCGGAGGACGACCCGGAGGAGTGGAAGGTCATCCTGGACACCGTGCGCGGCACGACGGCCCAGGACCCGAACCTGTGGACCACCGTGTCCGACGGCATCCGCGGGGTCACCGAGGAGACCACCACCGGCGTGCACCGGCTCTACCAGCTGCACGAGGAGGGCAAGCTCCTCTTCCCGGCGATCAACGTCAACGACTCGGTCACCAAGTCCAAGTTCGACAACAAGTACGGCACCCGGCACAGCCTGATCGACGGCATCAACCGGGCGACGGACACTCTCATCGGCGGCAAGACCGCGGTCGTGGCCGGGTTCGGTGACGTGGGCAAGGGCTGCGCCGAGGCGCTCGCAGGGCAGGGTGCCCGCGTCGTGGTCACCGAGGTCGACCCCATCTGCGCGCTGCAGGCCGCGATGGAGGGCTTCCAGGTGGTCCGCCTCGAGGACGTGCTCGACAAGGCCGACTTCTTCATCACCACGACCGGCTGCCGCGACGTCATCACCGCCGAGCACATGCGCGGCATGAAGGACAAGGCGATCGTCGGCAACATCGGCCACTTCGACAACGAGATCGACATGACCGGGCTGGCCCGCATCCCCGGTGTGCAGCGGGTGGAGATCAAGCCCCAGGTGCACGAGTGGGTGCTGCCGGCCGACGAGCACAGCGAGGAGGAGCGCTCGATCATCGTCCTGTCCGAGGGGCGTCTGCTCAACCTGGGCAACGCCACCGGCCACCCGAGCTTCGTCATGTCCAACTCCTTCGCCAACCAGACGCTGGCGCAGATCGAGCTCTTCACCCGCCCCGAGGACTACCCCCTGGGTGTCCACGTGCTGCCGAAGCAGCTCGACGAGGAGGTGGCCCGACTGCACCTCGAGGCGCTCGGGGCCGAGCTCACCGAGCTGACCAAGGAGCAGGCCGAGTACCTTGGTGTGGATGTGGCCGGGCCGTACAAGCCCGAGCACTACCGCTACTGACGTCTGGGAGGCCGGATCCTGTGAACCCTCGCGTGCTCGTGGTCGACGACGACCAGGCCCTTGCCGAGATGCTGGGCATCGTGCTCCGCAAGGATGACCTCGACGTCGCTCACTGCGCCGACGGGGGTCGGGCCCTCGCGATGTTCCGGGAGTACCGCCCCGACCTGGTGCTGCTGGACGTGATGCTGCCGACCGTCAACGGCGTCGACGTGTGTCGCCAGCTGCGTGCGGAGTCCGGGGTGCCGATCGTCATGCTGACTGCTCGCACGGACACGCAGGACGTCGTCGCGGGTCTCGAGGCAGGTGCCGACGACTATGTGGTCAAGCCCTTCAAGCCGCAGGAGCTCATGGCCCGGGTGCGGGCCCGGCTCCGCCGTCTGGACCGGCACCGCGAGGTCGAGCTGCGGGTCGGCGACCTGGTCATCGACGTCGCCGGACACTCGGTGACCCGCGACGGCGCCGACGTGCCGCTCACCCCGCTCGAGTTCGACCTGCTCGTCGCCCTCGCCAGCAAGCCGAGCCAGGTCTTCGACCGCGAGTCGCTGCTGGAGCAGGTCTGGGGCTACCGGCACGCCGGGGACACCCGGCTGGTCAACGTGCACGTCCAGCGGCTGAGGTCGAAGATCGAGAAGGACCCCGAGAACCCCCAGATCGTGGTGACGGTGCGTGGCGTCGGATACAAGGCCGGCGGCAGCTGAGGACCGCCCTGCGCGCGCGGGGGAGGAGGAGAGCACCGGCATCTCCTGGCTCGCTGCGCTCGGGGGTCGGCTGCTGCGCTGGTGGCAGTCCTCCCTGCGGGTGCGGGTCATCGTCAGCACCGTGGTGCTGGGCACGGTGCTGACCACGCTGACCGGGACGCTTCTCTACCAGCGTGTGGCGGCGGGCCTGGTCGAACAGGCCGTCGCCAACGCCGAGGTCGACGCCGCACGTGAGGTGCAGCAGGCCCAGGAGCTCTTCGACAGCACCGACCGGCGGGACAACGTGGGCCTGTCGGCGACCGCCTTCCAGACGATCTCCCAGATCTCGCCGGGCGCTCAGGGGGACGAGCGGATGGTCATGCTCGCGCGCTCCCTGGACAGCGACCGGGACACCCTCATCGCGCCACTGGTGTCCGGTCCCATCACCGCCACGGCCGTGCCGCGGGAGCTCCGGGAGGCGCTTCAGGACAACCCCAACCTCCAGCAGGTCTTCGTGACCCAGCTGCCCGAGGGACAGGTCGACGCGGGCGACACCGTCGTGATGGTGGCCTCCCGCGTCCAGATCCCCCGAGCAGGTCCCTACGACCTCGTGCTCATCTACCCGATGCAGCGCGAGCAGGAGATCCTCGACCTGGTCCGCGAGTGGTTCCTCATCGGTGGGCTCATGCTCTCCCTGCTGGTCGGTGGCATCGGATGGCTCGCGACACGTCTGGTGACCGAACCGGTGGGCCAGGCTGCTGCGGTGAGCCAGGAGCTCGCCCGTGGTGAGCTGGACGAGAGGCTCCCGGTCCGCGGCACCGACGAGCTGGCCCGCCTCGCGATGTCCTTCAACACCATGGCCGACAGCCTCCAGCACCAGATCGTCCAGCTGGAGCACCTGTCCCAGGTGCAGCAGCGGTTCGTCTCGGACGTCTCCCACGAGCTGCGCACCCCGTTGACCACCATCCGGATGGCAGGTGAGGTTCTGCACATGGCGCGCGAGGACTTCAGCGCCCCGGTCGCCCGCTCCGCCGAGCTGCTCTACAGCGAGCTGGACCGCTTCGGTGACCTGCTCGACGAGCTGCTCGAGATCAGCCGTTACGACTCCGGCACCACGGTGCTGCAGCCTCGGCGCGGTGACCTTGTCGCGCTGACCAGAGAGGTCGTGAACGGTGTCGAGCCGCTGGCCGAGCGCGCCGGCAGCCCGCTGAGGGTCCACGCAGGGTCGCCGGAGGTCTTCGTCGACATGGACGGCCGACGGATCGCGCGGGTGCTGCGCAACCTGGTCGTCAACGCCATCGAGCACGGGGAGCGCGAACCCATCGACATCACTGTCTGCCGGTCTGAGGAGATCGCCGTCGTGACCGTGCGGGACCGTGGCGTCGGGCTGTCCCCGGAAGACGTGGAGCGGGTGTTCGAGCGGTTCTGGCGGGCCGACCCGGCGCGGGTCCGGTCCACTGGCGGCACCGGGCTGGGCCTCTCGATCGCCCGGGAGGACGCGCGCCTGCACGGGGGCTGGCTGCAGGCGACGGGACGACCGGGCCAGGGGGCCTGCTTCCGGCTCGTGCTTCCGCTCAGCCAGGACATCCGCCTTCCGGAGGAGCCCGGAGCGGTGCCCTGGGAGCCCGAGCGCGACCCCGTCCCGCCGGCGGTCGCGACCGCCCATGTGCGAGAGGTGGTCTGAGATGGGTCCTCGGAGTCGGGTCGGCACGGTGTGGGTGGTCCTGCTCGCGGTGCTCGCACTGGGTGCCTGCGCAGGTCTGCCCACCGACACCACACCGCGTCCCGGTCAGCCGGTGCTGGGCCAGCCCAGGCCTGGACCCCAGGCGAGACCGGAGGCACCGCGCCCGGACGCCTCCCAGGAGGAGATCGTCCGCGGCTTCCTCCTGGCCAACGTCGGTTTCGTGGACAGCCACGACGTGGCACGCGACTACCTCACCGACGACCTCGCCGCATCGTGGGTGCCGACCGACAACGTCGTCGTCCACGACGGGGACTACGAGCTGGACTCCGTCGACGCCGGCGTGATCGAGGTGTCTGCGGACGTGCGAGGGCTGCTCGACGAGGAGGGACAGCTCTCCGAGCTGCCTGAGGGGAACAGGCGCAGCGTGGAGTTCGGTCTGACCCTCGTCTCGGGCGAGTGGCGCATCGAGGAGTTCCCGGACGACTTCGGGCTGTGGCTGTCCGCGACGGACTTCGAGCTGCAGTTCCGCACCGCCTCGGTCGCCTACCTCTCGCCCGTACGCGACGTGTTCGTGCCCGACGTGCGCTGGTTCCCCCGTGACGACGGCCTGCCGACAGCGCTTAGCCGGGCCTTGCTGGAGCCCGTGCCCGACTACCTGGACGGTGCGGTGGTGACCGCCGTCACCGAGGACATGGAGCTGGTGGCGGGTGCAGTGCCGGTGGACTCCGCCACCGCGACGGCGGTGGTGAACCTGCGGGGCCCTGGGCTCAGTGACGACACCGACCGTGCTCGCCGGCTGTGGGCCCAGTTCACCCGCACGCTCACCCAGGCGGGCGGTGTGCGCCGGGTGGACCTGCAGATCAACGGGCAGTCGGTCATGGTGCCCGGTGTCGACGGGCCGGTGGAGAGCGCGGAGGATCTGGGCTTCACCGAGGTCGACCCCTCGGTCGAGTACGCCTTGCTGCGGGTCCAGGACCAGCTGACCCTCGTCGACCCGGACGACTACGCCCTGAGGTCGGTGCCCCCGGGCACCGAGGGCCTGCCGGAGGTGCCGGACGTGCCGGTCCGGTGGCAGTCCCTGGCGACCGACCCCGACATCGCCCAGCTCGCCGGCGTCAGCGCCGACCGCGCGACTCTATGGCGCTGGCGGGACGGTGAGGAGGTCGAGCGTCCCGAGATCGGGGTGGGGCTGACCGACCCGGTCTTCGACCGGCTGGGCTCCCTCTGGCTGGCCGGCCGCTCGGCGACCGGGTCGCGGGTGTGGGCGCTGGACGCAGGCGGGTCGCTGGACACGGTGGCGCGCCGGATCGAGGTCGAGTGGCTGGGGGAGGACCTCGTGATCGAGAAGCTGCGGGTGGCACCGGACGGTCAGCGGGTCGTGCTGGAGATCTGGGACCCCACCAGCGGCACACACGAGCTCGCGTTGTCCGGCGTGGTCCGCGACAGCGACGGCCGGCCCCGTGCACTCAAGGAGCCTCGTCCGGTCGCCGGCGTCCTGGACACCGTGTCGTCGCTGGCCTGGACGTCCACGACCTCACTGGTGGTGCTGGGCCAGCGGGCCGAGGACGACGGTCCGACACCGTTCCAGGTGCCGCTGGGCAGCTGGGTGACCTCTGTCCGTGCAGAGCCGGGGGCGGTGCAGCTGCGGGCTGCTCCCCAGCAGGAGGGGTACGAGATGTTCCTGGTGACCGTCGCCGGAGAGATCTTCACCCTCGAGGGTGCCGGATGGTTCTCCTACCGCAACGGGGACGACCTGGTGATCCCTGCCGGGTGACGTCGTCCACAGCACGCCCACGGGCCTGCCCGGTGTCCCCTCGGCGTGCCAGGGTGGCGGTATGCCGTCGCCCGCTCACCTGGCCCGCGGGCTGAGGGCGCTGGCGGACCTCTCCCTCCCGGTGGAGTGCGGCGGCTGCGGCTCGGCCGGCGTGCGCTGCTGCTCCTCGTGCGCCGGTGTCCTCCGGGTCGCCGTGCCCGTCCCGTGGTCACCCACACCGGCTCCCCCCGGGTTTCCCCCGGCCTGGGCCGCTCTGCCGTACAGCGGTCCGGTCCGCGGCTGCGTGGTCTCGTGGAAGGACGGTGGGCGCGCCGACCTGACCCAGCTCCTGGCGCCGGTGCTGGCCAGAAGCCTCGGCGTGGCCCTGCGGGACCACCGTCCATGGAGGGCCCGGCTGGCCGCCGGGGCACCGGTGGCGCTCGTGCCGGTGCCGTCGGCGGCCGCGGGAGCCCGCGCCCGCGGCTGGAGGCCGGTGGCCGAGCTCTGCGATACGGTGCTGTCCCGGCTGCCGGACGACCTCGCGGTGTGCCTGGTGCCCGCGCTGGTCATGACGGGCCGGGTGCGCGACCAGGCGGGGTTGCGGCGTTCCGACCGGCTGGACAACCTCACTGGCGCGATGAGGGTGCGCGAACGCCGTCTGGCCGGCCTCGAGGGGGCATGCGTGGTCGTGGTGGACGACGTCGTGACGACCGGTGCCACCCTGCGCGAGGCAGCACGAGCACTGGGGTCGGCGGGGGTCGAGGACGTGGTCGCGGTCACCCTCGCGGCCACCCACCGACGGCTCGACGCGCCGCCCGCGGGGGCAGCTCTACCGGCTGGTCCGGGCCGGGTCTAGGGTGGGGTCATGGGAAGACTTCCCGCACCGCAGACGCACCCCGACGGTGCTCCGGGACGGGGGTGGGGCCAGACGGTATGAGGGCACCTGGACGCCCACGACCTGCATCACATCCCTCACAAGGAGGACCCATGGACGTGACCGTGACCGGCCGGAAGAAGACGGTCTCCGACCGTTACCGCCGCCACCTCGAGGACAAGCTCGACAAGATCCCCCAGCTGGCCCCGCGCGTCTCGCGCACCGAGGTCGTGCTGACGCACGAGGCCAACCCGCGGCTGGCCAAGACGAGCGAGCGGGTGGAGATCACCTGCTACATCAAGCGCACCGTCGTGCGCGCCGAGGCGGCCGCGGACGACGAGTACGCCGCTCTCGACCTGGCCATGAGCAAGCTGACGGAGCGGCTTCGCAGGGCGCACGACAAGCGGCGGATCAGCCATAGCGGGAAGCACCGCCTGCCCTCGGTCGCCGAGGCGACGTTCGGCCTGCCCACCGACCCGCTGGGGTCTGCGGAGAGCGAGCCGGAGGAGGCGCGCGACCCGGCCGAGGCCGTCGACGAGGCCCTGGGCACCGAGGGGAACAGCCCGATCGAGCTGCGCGAGAAGACCCACTCGTCGGCGCCGATGACCGTCGGTCAGGCACTCAGCCGGATGGAGCTGGTGGGCCACGACTTCTTCCTGTTCCACGACGCCGACACCGGGCTGCCGAGCGTGGTCTACCGCAGGCGTGGCTGGTCCTACGGGGTGCTGCGGCTCGACGAGGCCCTGACCGAGACCGACGACTCCCACGACGAGGAGCAGGCCGCGGCAGCGGGCTGACCGTCGTCCGGCACGGTCCGGCGAGCGTCGGGTCTCCGAGGGGTGACCCGACGCTCGCCGTCGGTTTGGGCCGGTCCAGTCGGCTGCCCTCGCACTAGGGTCACCCCATGACCGCGACCGTGAGCCTGGCCCAGGCTCGGCGTATCGCCCTGGCGGCCCAAGGGTTCGCCGACCCACTGCCCGGTGGGAGGGTGACTCGTCGACATCTGCTCCGGGTCGTCGACCGCGTGCAGGTGGTGCAGATCGACAGTGTCAACGTAGTCGCACGCAGTCACTACCTCCCGTTCCTGTCCCGCCTCGGGCCCTATGACCGGAGCCTGCTCGACGGCCTTCGAGACGGACGTTCAGGTGGCCGGCCGCGCCCGCGGGGGCTGGTGGAGCACTGGGCCCATGAGGCGAGCCTCATCCCGCCCCAGACGTGGCCCTGGCTCGGGTTCCGGATGAGGGGGCCACGGGTCGACGCCTCGACCGCCGGCATCCGAGCCCGACATCCGGGGCTGCTGGAGGCCGTGGAGGAGGTCGTGCATGGCCATGGCCCGCTCACCGCGCGCGAGGTCGAGGCTCATCTCCCGCACGGGGCAGGCTCGCGGCGTGAGCACTGGGGGTGGAACTGGTCGGCGGTCAAGGTCTGCCTTGAGCACCTCTTCCGGGTCGGTGCCGTCACCAGCGCCGGACGGACGGCGCAGTTCGAGCGGCGATACGCACCGCTGACCCAGGTGCTCCCGCCCGAGGTGGTAGCCATGGCGCCGGGCGCTCCGGACGCACCCGACGACCTCACCTGCGCGGTCGAGCTCATGCGCAGGTCGGTCCGGGCACACGGCATCGGCACCGAGCTGTGCCTGCGTGACTACTTCAGGCTCGGCGCGGCTGCCGGGCGACAGGCGCTGCAGGTGCTCGAGCGTGCGGGAGAGGTCGAGGCCGTGCGGATCCAGGGGTGGGACCAGCCGGCCTACCTCGATGTCACTGCCAGGCGTCCACGCTCTGTCCCGGGGCGGGCGTTGCTGAGCCCGTTCGACTCCCTCGTGTGGCAGCGCCGGCGCACCGAGCGGCTGTTCGGCTTCCACTACCGACTCGAGATCTACGTGCCGGCTGCCCGCCGTGTGCACGGCTACTACGTGCTGCCCTTCCTCCTGGACGAGCAGCTGGTGGGACGGGTGGACCTCAAGGCCGACCGTGCGACGGGCATGCTGGTGGTCCGTGCGGTCCACCTCGAGGCGTCGGCGCCCTCGCACGCCGTCGACGATCTGCGCGCCGAGCTGGCCAGCACGGCACGGTGGCTGGGCCTGGAGCGCGTCGCGATGCCCTGAGGCCGTCCCCGCGCTCGGTCAGGGCAGGGCCAGCAGCTCATAGCGTGCGGTGTCCTCCGGGACGCCGTGGGACCGGCCCGTCCAGGTGGCGTGCTCCACACCCACGCGGTGGAAGCCGCTCCCCTCGAGAGCGCGTGCAGAGTCCGCGTCGTCGACCCCGATGGTCGCCCCGAGACGGTGCAGCCTGGGGACGGCCAGGCCCGTGCGGGGGAGCGCCGCCCCCTGCCCGAGGACCTGGCCGGCCACCGCGACCAGCCCGCCGAGGAGCAGCGGGGCCGCGTGGGTGCGGGGGTCTCCTGTCATCCACCAGCCGAGCTCGCCGCTCCCGCGACGGGCGCCGCTGCTCACCCGCAGGTGGAGGGCCCCTTGCGGCGGGCCGTCGTCGGCCCGGGCGACGCACCAGGTCACGCGGGAGGCGGACGCTGCGCCGGCACGGCAGGCGTCGAGCCACGAGGTGAAGGCTGGACCCTCCGCGGGCTGCCGGACGTCCTGCTCGCCGGCCGAGACGAGCGAGGTGGCGCCCGGCACCCGACCGGCGTCCCGGTCCTCCCATGGACGCAGCAGCACCGCGTCGCTCTCCAGACGCGGCGTCTCCCACCACGCGTGGGCAGGCGACTGCGGGTCCGCGGCGAGCCGGGTGCCCCACCACCCCTCCCGCGGGCCGTCGGGGTGCGGCGCGATGCCCCGGACCGTCCCCTCGACCCGAAAGCCCAGCCGCCAGGCCACCCGGCGAGAGGCCCAGTTGCCCACCTCGCTGCGCCAGTGGGCCACCTCCACCCGGTCGGTCGTGTGCGCGTGTCGCAGAGCCAGGCCCAGACCCAGGACCGCCAGTCCGCGTCCGCGTCGGGCGGGGTGGACCACGAACCCGACCTCGGCGCCACCGTGACCGTCGGGGACGTACTCCACGGTGCCCGCATAGGGAGCATGGCCCGGCTCTCCCTCGCCCAGGCCGATGGCCCAGCGGCGGGGCGTCGTCGCGGAGCGAGCGGCCCACTGCTCGCGCGCGGCACGGACCCTGGCCTGTGCCTGTTCGGGTCCGAACAGCGGCTCCGACGGTGTCCACCGCTGCGTCTGCGGGTCGCGCTCCTGTTCCACCAGCGCGGGGATGTCGTGCTCCGCCAGGGGGCGTAGGACGACCTCGCCCGAGCGCAGCACAGGTGCGGTCGCCGGACCGGCTCCGGTCTGCTCGTGCGTCGTCATCGGGCCTCCTGCCCCATCTGCTCCCCGAACGGCTTAGCCTAGGGGGGTGCCGAAACTGTTCGAGAAGCTCCTGCGCGCCGGTGAGGGCCGCACCCTGCGACGGCTCGAAGCCGTCGCCCAGCAGGTCAACGCCCTGGAACCCGACTTCGAGGGACTCTCCGACGCCGAGCTGCGCGCCGAGACCGACTCCTTCCGCAAGCGACTGGCCGACGGCGAGACCCTCGACGACCTCCTGCCCGAGGCCTTCGCCGCTGTCCGCGAGGCGTCCAAGCGCACCCTCGGCAAGCGGCACTTCGACGTGCAGATCATGGGAGGCGCGGCGTTGCACATGGGCAACGTGGCCGAGATGCGCACGGGTGAGGGCAAGACCCTCGTCGCGACCCTCCCGTCGTACCTCAACGCTCTCACCGGTGAGGGCGTTCACGTCGTCACGGTCAACGACTACCTGGCGGAGTACCAGTCCGAGCTGATGGGGCGCGTGCATCGTGCCCTGGGTCTGGAGACCGGCTGCATCCTCTCCGCGATGACGCCGACCCAGCGGCGAGCCGAGTACGCCAAGGACATCACGTACGGTACGAACAACGAGTTCGGCTTCGACTACCTGCGCGACAACATGGGGTGGTCCCTCGACGACCTGGTGCAGCGTGGGCACCACTTCGCGATCGTCGACGAGGTGGACTCCATCCTGATCGACGAGGCCCGCACGCCGCTGATCATCAGCGGTCCGGCCGACCAGGCGACGAAGTGGTACAACGAGTTCGCGAAGATCGCCCAGCGTCTGACACGCGGCGAGGACGGCACCGGCGACTACGAGGTCGACGAGAAGAAGAAGACCGTGGGGGTCCTCGAGGCCGGCATCGAGAAGGTCGAGGACTATCTCGGCATCGACAACCTCTACGAGAGCGCCAACACCCCGCTCATCGGCTACCTCAACAACGCCATCAAGGCCAAGGAGCTCTTCAAGGCCGACAAGGACTACGTCAACGTCGACGGCCAGATCATGATCGTCGACGAGCACACCGGCCGCATGCTGGCCGGACGGCGCTACAACGAGGGCATGCACCAGGCGATCGAGGCCAAGGAGGGGGTGGACATCAAGAACGAGAACCAGACCCTGGCCACGGTGACGCTGCAGAACTACTTCCGGATGTACGACAAGCTGGCCGGCATGACCGGCACGGCCCAGACGGAGGCTGCCGAGCTCCACCAGATCTACAAGGTGGGTGTGATCTCCATCCCCACCAACCGCCCCATGGTGCGTGCGGACAAGGCCGACCTGGTCTACCGCACCGAGGAGGCGAAGTTCGCGGCGGTCGTGGACGACATCGTCGAGCGTCACACCGAGGGCCAGCCCGTCCTCGTCGGGACGACGAGCGTCGAGAAGTCGGAGCACCTCTCCGAGCAGCTGCGACGGCGGGGCATCCCCCACGAGGTGCTCAACGCGAAGCAGCACGCCCGGGAGGCGGCCATCGTCGCCGAGGCAGGTCACAAGGGAGCCGTCACCGTGGCGACCAACATGGCAGGTCGCGGCACCGACATCATGCTCGGCGGCAACCCCGAGTTCATGGCTGTGCAGGACCTCAGACGGAGAGGGCTCGACCCGCACGAGACGCCCGAGGAGTACGAGGCAGCCTGGGACGCGGCCCTGGAGAGGGCGGAGTCCTCCGTCGCCGCCGAGCACGACGAGGTCAGTGATGTCGGCGGTCTCTACGTGCTGGGGACCGAGCGGCACGAGTCGCGGCGCATCGACAACCAGCTGCGCGGACGCGCCGGCCGCCAGGGCGACCCGGGCGAGAGCCGCTTCTACCTCTCCTTGCAGGACGACCTGATGCGGCTGTTCAACGCCGGCATGGTCGACCGGGTGATGTCGACCGCGGGCATGGACGACAACGTGCCGATCGAGTCCAAGGTGCTCAGCCGGTCCATCGCATCGGCTCAGAGCCAGGTCGAGGCCCAGCACTTCGAGACCCGCAAGAACGTCCTCAAGTACGACGACGTCCTCAACCGGCAGCGCGAGGTGATCTATGCCGAGCGGCGCAAGGTCCTGGCCGGCGCGGACCTGCACGAGCAGGTGCGGCACTTCATCAACGACGTCGTGGCCGACCACGTGCAGATCGCCAGCGGGCAGGGTTTCGTCGACGACTGGGACCTGGACGAGCTCTGGACGCAGCTGGGCCAGGTCTACCCGGTCGGCATCACGCGCGCGGACGTCGCCGCGGTGGCAGGAGGTGAGCAGGCGATCACTCCCGCTCTCCTGCTCGAGCAGCTGACCTCCGACGCCCAGCACGCCTACGACGAGCGCGAGGAGACCGTCGGGGATGAGCTGATGCGGGATGTCGAACGGCGCATCGTCCTGCAGGTGCTCGACCGCAAGTGGCGGGAGCACCTCTACGAGATGGACTACCTCAAGGAGGGCATCGGCCTGCGGGCCATGGCCCAGCGGGAGCCGCTCGTGGAGTACCAGCGTGAGGGCTACCAGCTCTTCCAGGCCATGATGGAGGCGATCAAGGAGGAGTCGGTCCGGTTCCTGTTCAACGCCGAGATCAAGAAGACCGACGCGGAGGGGCAGACCTCGTCCACTCCGGGGGCCGGTGTGCGGCTGGATGCATCCTCGGCCGCCGCCGCTGCCATGGCCGGTGGCGCCACCGGCGGCCTCGGGCAGCCGCGGCGCCCCACCGCACTGACGTACTCAGCCCCCAGCGAGGACGGCTCGGTGTCCGAACGGCGCGTGTCGGGAGACGGCACCCCGCTGTCCGGCAGCACCCCCCAGCGCTCCGGCAACCGGGCGGAGCGTCGCAAGGCGGGGCGCACCGGCCGCTGACGCCGGCGGTTCCGGGCCCTCAGCCCAGGTCGAACACCGTCACCACCCAGCGCCCGTCGACCCCCACCATCCGCAAGGCCAGGGCGCGCACGCGGGAGCTGTGGGTGACGACCGCCGAGATCTCGGCGACCCCGTCCGCCGGCTGGCTGCACAGGAGCGCACGGACCCGGACGGCATGCCGCTGCCGCTGCCGTCGACGTCGGGCCAGGACCCCTCGTCGTGCCAGACTCTCCCGCAGCTCCGGGCTGACCCTCCGAGTGAGCTGGTTGGCCGGCCTGACACCGTCGACCACCTCGAGGCAGACACGGATGATCTGCCTCGCCCAGGGGGCGGGGTCGGGCAGGTCCGCAGCCCGGGTGGCCTGGGGCCCGAAGTGCGGGTCGTGGTCGAGGGGGTGCACGTCGACGGCGAGCGTGCCCTGGACGTACTCCTCCTCTACGGGGGTGCTCCAGTCCGCTGGGGTGAGGACCACCACAGGAGGAGCACTCCGGGGGACGGGGAGCACTCTCAGCGGCGCCAGGACGCTCATCGGAGCTCTCCCTGCGGCCGCGGAGCGACGAGCTGCTGACCCGGAAGCACGAGGTCGGGGTCGTCGCCGATGACGCCGCGGTTCGCCTCGTGCCACCGGGGCCAGGCCGCCGCGATCTCCTCGGCCGTCGCGTCGGGGCCGAGGTGGTGCGCGGCGATGGACCACAGGGTGTCGCCACCGTGCACCACCACGGTCCGGTCCTGCGCGCTGCCCCGGCTGACCAGGTCCGGAGCATGAGCGGGCACGGGGGCAGCAGGTGGGGTCCACCCCGGGACGGGCACCTGCGTCGACTCGCGCGGCGCGTCGGGCACGGACGCCGCACCGGCCGCTGCCGCCGCGGTCGTGACCTGGACGGTCGTCTGCCCTGTCGCCGCGGCCCCCGTCGCGGGTGTGGCCAGGCTGACAGCCAGCAGGACCGCCGCCGCGCGCGGCGCCCAGCCAGGCGCGGGGACCCGCGCCTGGGGATGTCCTGCTCTGCGCGGCATGACCGCCAGAGCGCCGACCAGCGCCGCCCAGGCGCAGGCGCCGGCACAGACGGTGCTGACCGCCGACACCAGGACGAGCATGCCCGCCTCGACCTCCACCGGGTGCCCGTGCCCGGCCGAGCCCAGACCGGTCCAGGTCAGCTGTGCCGTCCACCCAGCCAGCACCAGCATCCCCCCGGTGACCGCCAGCCCCAGCGCGGCCGCCCGGCCCGACTGCGGCACCTGCTCCGCTCGTCCCATGTCTGTCCCCAATGCGTTCGTTTGCGTCCGTTTGCGTTCATATCAAACCAGATGCGACGCATCGCGCAAGAGGGTGTGGACGCCAGCTGCTCGAGGACCCCCGGTTGTTGAGAGACTGCCGACATGCGCTGGTCCCTGCTCTTCGACGACCTCGAGGCACAGCTGGCGGAGGTCGACCGCGTGGAGCTCGGGCTCGAGGTCGCCGAGCACGTGCGTGCGGAGCGAGGGCAGGTCGCGCTGGCAGACCGGCTCGCCGCATCCGTCGGCGCGACGGTGCGGCTGCGCGTGCGCGGGGCCGGCACCGTCGTGGGGGTGCTCGTGGAGGTGGGGTCCGGCTGGTGCGTCCTGCAGACCTCGGTGGCCGGGCCCGAGCGGCGCCGACCGGTCCTCGTGGCACTCCCGGCGGTGTCGACGCTCGGCGGGCTGCCGGTCCGCGCGGACCGGCCGGCCACCCATGCTCCGCGTCGGCTGGACCTGAGGCACGCGCTCCGGGCGCTCAGCCGGGACCGGGCCGTGGTCCGCCTGGTGGACGTCGACGGGGCGGACCTGACGGGGACCATCGACCGGGTGGGTCTGGACCATCTCGACCTCGCCGACCACCCCGACGACGTCCCCCGTCGTCCCGGGGCCGTTCGCCTGTACCATGCCGTGCCCTTCACGGCCGTCGCGGCCGTGCGTCAGGTGTGAGGGCGGCTGTCCTCGTCCCGGGAGATGAACTCCCGGGTCTGCTCGTACATGCGCTGGATGTAGGCCTCGAGCTCGCTCTGCTCCACCCGCCAGGCCCCTCGACCGCCGATCTTGATGGCAGGCAGGTCACCGCTGCGGACCAGCGCCTTGGTCTGCGCCATCGTGACGTTGAGGATCTCCGAGACGTCCGTGAGCGTCAGGAAGCGTCGCTCCACAGCGGGTCCTCCTTCGATGCGCACCGGACAGGGCTGCGGCGATTCTATGGCGCGTGGTCGCACGGCCGCGCGGGCGCTGTGGACACCGGTGCCGGCCAGGGTGGAGCAGCCCCGCATAATGTCTGCGGTCCCGCTGCGGCGGGGAGGGATCATCAGGGAGGGAACACCATGTCCGAGGTTGCTGTGCCCCAGGCCCGTCGTCTGCAACGACCGGGCTGGCGGGATGTCCGTCTGGTGGTGGGCGTGCTGCTCGTCCTCCTCTCCGTCCTGGCCGGTGCCCGGCTGGTCGCGGCGGTGGACGACAGGACGCCGGTCTACGCCGCGGCGCGGACGCTCCTACCTGGCCAGGAGGTCATGGCCGCCGACCTGGTGCCTGTCCCGGTGCAGATGGACGACTCGCTGCCGGCCTACCTCGACGGGTCCCGCGGACTGGAGCCGGGCACCTTCGCCCTGCGTGCCGTGGAGCAGGGCGAGCTGGTGCCGGCGGCCGCCCTGGGCACTGCGCGCGAGGCGAAGGACAAGACCGTGACGGTGCCGGTGGACCCGGCGGCTGCCTCGACGCTGGGAGCGGGCACGGTCGTCGACGTCTGGGTGAGCCGCCGCGACCCGGACGAGGCCGGGGTGCGCTACCTGGAGCCGGAGCTGCTGCTGGAGCAGGCCGTGGTGGCGCAGGTGCCGTCGGAGACGGGTGCTCTCGGGATGGGGGTCGGTCGCGCCGCGGTCCAGGTCGTCGTCCCCGCCGACGAGGTGGCCGCCGTCATCGCCGGTGTCGACCAGGAGGCTCGGATGACGCTCGTCCCGGCGCCGCGGGCTGCGCAGGGACCGGGCCGATGACGCTGCCGGCGCTCACCGCGGTCACGCATCGGTGGGAGAGCGACCTCGCGGCCCATCTCGACCGCAGCGGCCACGTCCATGTCGCGCGGCGCTGTGCGGACCTCGCCGAGCTGCTGGGCTGTGCTGCCGCCGGCATCGCCCGCGTCGCCGCGGTCTCGGTCGACCTCCGCGGCCTGGACGCCTCGACGGTGGCCGAGCTCGGTGGCTACGGGGTCCGTGTCCTCGGGGTCCACCCGCCCGCGGACGAGGTCGGCGCCCGGACGCTGCGCCGGTGGGGGGTGAGCGAGGTGGTGAGCGCCGACGCCGGCTTCGAGGTGGTCGAGGCCGCGCTCGCTGTGGTCGTGAGCGAGCCCGCCGTGCGCGTGCCCGAGGCAGGGTCACCCCTCCTGGCACCGGCCGACCCGAGGCCCGCTGCGGACCCGGAGGGCGGGGACGGCGGTGTCGAGGGACGGGACCCGGCCGGGCCGGACGGCGGTCGGGGGAGCATCGTCACTGTCTGGGGTCCTACGGGCGCCCCGGGCCGCACCACCGTGGCGGTCAACCTGGCTGCCGAGCTCGGCACCCCCGACGCGCCGAGCCTGCTCGTGGACGCCGACACCTACGGCGCGGCTGTCGCCCAGTGCCTCGGTGTGCTGGACGAGGCTCCGGGGCTGGCGGCGGCTGTGCGGGCAGCGGACCAGGGGTTGCTGGACCGCCCGGCGCTGGCCCGGCTCGCCCCCCAGGTGCAGCCGGGGGTGCGTGTCCTGACCGGCCTGCCAAGGGCGGACCGCTGGCCCGAGCTGCGGGAGCACGCCGTGGCCGACGTCCTGCAGGAGTGCACGAGGCTCGCACGGTGGACGGTCGTGGACGCCGGGTTCTGCCTCGAACGTGACGAGGAGCTCTCCTTCGACACCGCGGCGCCGCGCCGCAACGGTGCCTCACTGGCCGCCGTCTCGGCTGCCGACACTGTCGTCGTGGTCGGCCGTGCGGACCCTGTGGGCCTCCAGCGGCTGGTCAGAGCGGTGGACGAGCTGGCCGCGCACACCGTCGCTCCGCAGACGGTGGTCGTCAACAGGGTGCGAGCCGCCGCCGTCGGCCGGGACCCGGACCGACGCATCCGTGATGCGCTGCAACGCTTCGCGGGGGTGTCCCGGATCCACGTCGTGCCCGACGACCCCGCCGCTGTGGATACCGCACTGCTCCGGGGACGCACCCTGGCAGAGACACGTCCGGGGAGCCCGGCGCACCAGGCGATCGTGCGGCTTGCGGACGGTCTTCGCGGACCGGTGGCCGAGCGCCGGAGGCGGCGTCGTGCCCACCGATGGCGTGCTTCCTGAAAAAGTCTGCAAGCATGGCGGACGTGACACCACGTGCGAGTGCGGCCTACCTGCCGATGAGCCGATGACGGCCCCCGTCACACGGCTGTACCTGCCTTTGCGGCCGGAACAGGTCCTCGCCCTCCGCGAGGACCGTCGTCTCGAGCCGCCCCTGACGGCATTCGCCGTCACCCAGGACATGAGGGACGCCCGTCCCGACGCGGACGCGGAGGAGTGGGAGTACGCCGCGCTGCAGCAGGCAGCCGGCCACGCGCACGCCGCCGGCCAGCCGGTGATCGTCGCGGCGGCCGACGTGGAGACCGACCAGGTGGACAGCGACTCAGGGACGAGTGCCAGGGTAGAGGTTAGCGGCACGGTGACCCTGCCGCGCGTGGCGGCTCTCCACGTCGGCGACGACGTGGTGGCCGACGGCCTGGTCATCGACCCGGACAGCCAGGAGATCGAGCTCTCCTGGTACGACACGACGGAGCTGGACCACCTCGTGGACCTGCTCTGAGCACCGACGACGCATGGGAGACCCGCACGACATGGATGCCATCACCACTGTTCCCGAGCCCTTCAACGAGCCGGTCCGCCAGTACGCCCCCGGCACCGCCGAGCGGGCGGAGCTGGAGTCGGCCCTGGCCGATGTCGCCACCCACCCCGTCGACCTGCCGCATGTGATCGGCGGGAGCCGGGTGGCCGGTGCGGGCGAGGCGATCGACGTCGTGCAGCCGCACGCCCACAGCGAGGTGCTCGGCACGCTGCGCAACGCCACGCACGACGACGCCCGCGCGGCGATCGACGCGGCCAACGCTGCCGCGCCGGCCTGGCGCGCGCTGTCCTTCGACGACCGCGCAGCGATCCTGCTGAAGGCCGCGGAGCTGGTCTCGGGGCCCTGGCGGGCGAGGATCAACGCAGCGACCATGCTGGGCCAGTCCAAGACACCGATCCAGGCCGAGATCGACGCCGCGTGCGAGCTCATCGACTTCTGGCGGTTCAACGTCCACTTCGCCCGCGAGCTTCTCGCCGAGCAGCCGCTGCGCAACTCGACCGGTGTGTGGAACCGGCTGGAGCACCGTCCGCTCGAGGGCTTCGTCTACGCGGTCACACCGTTCAACTTCACGGCCATCGCCGGCAACCTGCCGACGGCACCTGCCCTGATGGGCAACACGGTGGTCTGGAAGCCGGCCGCGACCCAGCAGCGTGCGGCCTCGATGATCATGGAGGTCCTCGAGGAGGCCGGCATGCCCCCCGGAGTGATCAACATGCTGACGGGCCACGGCAAGGAGATCTCCGACGTGGCCCTGACCCATCCCGACCTGGCCGGGATCCACTTCACCGGGTCGACCCCCGTCTTCCGGATGTTCTGGACGGAGATCGGCCGCAACATCGCCGACTACAAGGCCTACCCGCGCATCGTGGGAGAGACGGGCGGCAAGGACTTCATCGTGGCGCACCCGTCGGCCGACCCGGGCATCCTGGTCACCGCCATGGTGCGAGGGGCGTTCGAGTACCAGGGGCAGAAGTGCTCGGCGGCCTCACGCGCCTACGTGCCCGAGTCGCTGTGGAGCCAGGTCAAGGACGAGCTGGTCGAGACGACCGACTCCATCCCCGTCGGCGACGTCCGCGACTTCGACAACTTCATGGGCGCCGTCATCGACGACCGCGCCTTCGCCAAGCACAAGGCCGTGATCGACGCGGCGCAGGCGGACCCGGCCGTGGAGATCGTGGCGGGAGGCACCTACGACGACAGCGTCGGCTACTTCGTGCGGCCCACGGTGGCCGTGGTCACGGATCCTGAGCACGAGATGCTGCGGGAGGAGTACTTCGGCCCCATCCTGGCGGTCCACGTCTACCCTGACGAGGACTACGACGCCGTCCTGGACCAGATGGAGTCCGTCGCCAAGTACGCCCTCACCGGCTCGATCATGGCGCGGGACCGAGCGGTCATCGCCGACGCCACCAGCCGCCTCCGCTTCGCTGCCGGCAACTTCTACATCAACGACAAGCCGACCGGGGCGGTCGTCGGACAGCAGCCCTTCGGCGGTGCGCGAGCCTCCGGCACCAACGACAAGGCCGGCTCGGCAGCCAACCTGATGCGATGGATGAGCCACCGCGTCATCAAGGAGACCTTCGACGCCCCGAGGGGCTACCGCTACCCGCACATGGGCTGATCCTCCGTGGAGTCCCGTGGCCCTCCTCGGCGAGGGCCACGGGAGGTCTCACTCGGGTGCGAGCCACTCCTGCCCCAAGGACTTCTCCAGGGCCACGGCTCGGGTGACGACCGGCTTGACGGCCTCCTCGACGCGAGCCCCGAACAGCGGCACGTGTGCCTTGAGCTCACCGTCGACCAGGTGGACGGTGCCGGCTCCTCCCGGGGTGAGGTGGATGCCGCCGGTCATCTCGACAGGAGTGCCTTCGACGTCCAGGGTGTAGGCGGCCTGGCGGCTGCCGTCCTCGTCGGCCGGGCCCCACTGCATCGTCTCGACGACCGCGAGGCTGGAGCCCACGAACCCCTTGACGGCATCGGGGAACTCCTCGGTCGTCATCCGTCGGCGGGTGACGACGATGAGGCCGTCCGGGACCTCCTCGAGCGTGACCTCGTGCTCGGTGCTGCCGCTGCGGCGACACCGCTCGTGCTGGTAGTCCGCGTCGACCAGCATCGCGTAGACCCGGGTGGGGTCGGCCGTGTGCTCGATGCGCTCGGTGATCCTCATGAGGACAACGTATCCGGCGGCTGCAGGCAGCGGTGGCAGCGACGCAGCGTGCGGTGGACCCCGAGAAGGACTGAGCGTGGCCGGCTGCCCGGGGTGGCGACCGCCAGGCGCTGCAGCGCGTCGGCGAGGTCGGCCAGGCACTGCAGGAGGTCGGTCCGCAGGGTCGACGACGGATGCGGTGGGCAGGGTGTCAGCCGGAGCACCTCGCTGCGGACGCGGCGCAGGGAGGCTGCAGCGGCACTGCAGGAGGGCCGACCGATGTGCCCGTGGGCGCCGCTCTCGGGCGGCACGGAGGTCGCGGTGCTCGGGCTGACCCGACCATCGGCAAGGTCGACCACGGCGTGTGATGCCGCGTCGACCACCGCCGCCAGCAACGCGTGCGTGCGGGCCTCTCCGACCTCGGCGTGGACGGAGGCCAGGTCGTCGACGAGCAGGAGCAACCGCCGCGGGTCGGCGGCCGGCGCTGTCGACATGGCTGCCACTCTAGGCGCGCGGGGCTAGGCTCGGGGTGCTGGTGCACAGGGACGTGCACCGTAGGGTCGAGGATCAGGAGTTGTCACCGCCATGTCATCGGAGCAGACGCTCGTCCACCGTTTCTTCCTCCACGTCGCGGAGGCCGACCTCGAGGGCCGGGACCAGGTGTCGCTGACGGCGATCGCCCGGGCCGCGCGTGCTCTGTCGGCGTCCAGGACGGACGACCAGGCGGTGGTCTGCGTCGTCAACCCCTCGCGTGAGGACGGCTGGACCAGCCGCCACACCGTGGTGCAGGCATGCATGGACGACATGCCCTTCCTGGTCGACTCCGTGCTGGGGGAGCTGCGGCAGCGCAACCTGGCCGTCCACCTGCTCGTGCACCCGCAGATGGTCGTGCGTCGTGACGAGGACGGCGGTGTGGAGGTCGTCGACGTCGACCCGCTGGAGGCGCCCGAGGGCACGAGGACCGAGTCGTGGATGTACCTCGAGATCGACCGCATCCCCGGTGCGGGCGAGCGCGAGGAGCTGCAGCAGCGGCTGGAGGTGGTCCTGGGGGACGTCCGGCGCGCCTGCGAGGACTGGCGCCTGATGCGTCGTACCTGCCTCGACATCGTCGACGACCTGCGCGCCGGGGTGCCTGACACGGTGGACCCGTCCACCGTCGAGCCGACGATCGAGTTCCTCACCTGGCTGGAGGACGACCACTTCACCTTCCTCGGCTACCGCGAGTACGACCTGGTCGAGCACGAGGGGGAGCCCGCGCTGCGCTCGGTGCCCGGTTCCGGGCTGGGCATCCTGCGGGACAGCGGGACCGAGCCGACGGTCAGCCGCCTGCAGCCGGAGGCGCAGCGGACCGCGACCGAGCCGCGCCTGCTGACCATCACCAAGGCCAACTCCCGCTCCACCGTGCACCGGCCCGTCTACCTCGACTACATCGGTCTGCGCCGCTTCGACGACGAGGGCAGGGTGGTGGCTGAGCGCCGCTTCCTGGGCCTCTTCACTGCGGGAGCGTACGCCGAGTCGGTCACACGGCTGCCGATCATCGGAGGCAAGGTCAGGCACATCCTGGAGACCAGCGGTTTCGCCCCTGACAGCCACTCCGGCAAGGACCTGCTCGGGGTCCTGGAGTCCTATCCCCGTGACGAGCTCTTCCAGGCGGATGCGGACACGCTGAGCGGCATCGCGCACGAGGTGCTGCACCTGCAGGAGCGTCGCCGGTCCAAGCTGTTCGTCAGGCCGGACGAGTTCGGCCGCTTCGTCTCGGCGCTGCTCTACATCCCCCGGGACCGCTACACCACCGCGGTTCGTCTGCGCATGGAGGACCTGCTCAAGGAGGCCTACCGCGGCGAGTCGGTCGACTACCGCACGCGGGTGTCCGAGTCTGCGCTGGCGCAGCTGCACTTCGTCATCCACATGCCCCGCGGAGGGGACATCCCGGACGTCGACGTCGATGCCCTGCAGGAGCGGCTGCTCGACGCCACGCGGACGTGGGCGGAGCGGCTCGCGGAGGTGGTGGAGGGGCACTACGACGACGACGGCGTGGCCGGCGACGTGCTGGCCAGCTACGCGCGGGCCTTCCCCGAGGCCTACAAGGAGGACTTCGACGCGACGACGGCCTTCCACGACCTCAAGCACCTCGCCGAGCTCGACGAGGACCGTGACCTGTCGGACCTGCGCCCGCACCTGTATGCCGAGCCCGGCGCGACGCCGGAGCTGAGGCGGCTCAAGGTCTACCGACGCGAGGAGATGTCGCTGACCGATGTCCTGCCCGCCTTCGCGCACCTCGGCGTGGAGGTCACCGACGAGCGCCCGTACGAGCTGGAGGCGGCCGACGGGAGCAGCTACATCTACGACTTCGGTCTGCGGGTCACGGACCCGCGGGTCTGGGAGGCCCGCGGCACCGCGGGCGAGGTGGCGGCTGCGTTCGAGGACGCGTTCGCGGCCGTCCGGGACGGGCAGGCCGAGAGCGACTCCCTCAACTCGCTGGTGCTCACCGCGGGGCTCGGGTGGCGCGACGTGGTCATCGTGCGCGCCCTCGTGCGCTACCTGCGGCAGGTCACCAGCTTCAGCCTCGACTACATCGAGGAGGCGTTCACGAGCAACCCCGGCATCTCCCGGCTGGTGGTCGAGCTCTTCCGCGTGCGCTACGACCCCGACCTCGAGGCCGGTCTCGCCGACGACCGGCACGCGGCGGCCGAGGAGGTCGGGGCGCGGATCCACGACGCCCTGGACGACGTCGCCAGCCTCGACCAGGACCGGATCGTGCGGTTCGTGGTGGAGGTGCTGCAGGCGACGGTGCGGACCAACTTCTACCAGCGCTCCGCCGACGGACGTCCGCACCCTCACGTGAGCCTGAAGATCCTGCCACGTCAGGTCGAGGGGCTCCCCGAGCCGCGCCCTGCCTTCGAGATCTGGGTCTACTCACCGCAGGCCGAGGGAGTCCACCTGCGCTTCGGCCAGGTGGCACGCGGAGGCCTGCGCTGGAGCGACCGTCGAGAGGACTTCCGCACCGAGGTGCTCGGGCTGGTGAAGGCCCAGATGGTCAAGAACGCCGTCATCGTGCCGACGGGGTCCAAGGGCGGGTTCTTCGCCAAGCAGCTGCCCGACCCGTCGGTGGACCGCCGAGCCTGGATGGACGAGGGTGTGTCGGCCTACAAGACGTTCATCCGCGGGCTGCTGGACGTCACCGACAACCGGGACGGCTCCACGGTCGTGCCCCCGGACCGGGTGGTGCGTCACGACGGTGACGACCCCTATCTCGTGGTGGCCGCCGACAAAGGCACCGCGTCCTTCTCGGACATCGCCAACGGCGTCGCGCGGGAGTACGGCTTCTGGCTGGACGACGCCTTCGCCTCCGGTGGGTCGGCGGGGTATGACCACAAGGGGATGGGCATCACGGCACGTGGCGCGTGGGAGTCGGTCAAGCGGCACTTCCGCGAGATGGGGCTCGACACCCAGGCGGAGGACTTCACGGTGGTCGGCGTGGGGGACATGAGCGGTGACGTCTTCGGCAACGGCATGCTGCTGTCGGAGCACATCCGTCTGGTCGCGGCCTTCGACCACCGTCATATCTTCCTCGACCCGCAGCCGGACGCGAGGACCTCGTATGCCGAGCGTCGTCGCCTCTTCGAGCTGTCCGGGTCGAGCTGGGCGGACTACGACACCGACCTCATCAGCGAGGGCGGCGGCGTCTACCCGCGCTCGGCCAAGTCGGTGCCGGTCAGCGCCCAGGTCAGGAAGGCTCTCGGTCTGCCCGACGACACCGAGGCCATGAGTCCGACGGACCTGCTGCGGGCCATCCTCCTGGCGCCGGTCGACCTGCTCTGGAACGGCGGCATCGGCACCTATGTCAAGGCGTCCCGCGAGAGCGCAGCCGAGATCGGGGACCGGAGCAACGACGCGATCCGGGTGGACGGGGCCGACCTGCGGGTCAAGGTCATCGGCGAGGGCGGCAACCTCGGCTTCAGCCAGCTGGGCCGCATCGAGGCCGCAGCGCACGGGGTGCGCATCAACACCGACGCGATCGACAACTCCGCGGGCGTCGACACCTCCGACCACGAGGTGAACATCAAGATCGCCCTGACCCCGCTGGTCAAGAGCGGCGAGATGACCCCGGAGTCGCGTGACGAGCTGCTCTCCTCGATGACCGAGGAGGTCGCGCGCAAGGTCCTGCGGCACAACTACGAGCAGAACGTGCTCATCGGCAACGCACGGGACCAGGGCGGTGGCATGCTCACCGTGCACCAGCGACTGATGCGGTACCTCACCGAGCGGGTGGGTCTGGACCCTGCGCTGGAGTTCCTGCCGGACGGCGCCGAGCTGCGGCGGCGCGCCCGGGACCGGGAGGGCCTGACCTCCCCGGAGTTCTCGGTGCTGGTCGCCTACGCGAAGCTCTCGCTCAAGGATGACCTGCTGGAGTCCGAGATCCCGGACGACCCGTTCATGGTCTCGACCCTCCTCACCTACTTCCCGGAGCCGTTGCGGGAGCGTGCCAGGGATGAGCTCGAGCAGCACCCCCTGCGCCGTCAGATCGTCGTCAACGAGATCGCCAACGCCATCGTCAACCGGGGAGGGATCACCTTCGTCTTCCGGGCGATCGAGGAGACCGGTGCCACCTCGACGCAGATCGCCCGTGCGTTCGTCGTGTGCCGTGAGGTGTTCGACCTGGCCGGCTTCGTGACCCAGGTCGAGGCGCTCGACAACAAGGTCCCCACAGCCGTCCAGACCGAGCTCTACCTGGAGTTCCGCCGGCTCATGGACCGCTCGGTCCGATGGTTCCTCAACAACCGGTCGCTGAGCAGGGACATGGCCGCAGAGATCGAGCGCTTCGCGGGTCCGGTGCAGGACCTGGTGCCGCACATCGGGCAGATGCTGCAGGGGACGGAGCGCGAACGGTATACGGCGCAGTGCCAGGAGCTCGTCGACAAGGGTGTGCCCGAGGACCTCGCCCGGCGGTATGCAGGCCTGCTCGACTCCTTCTCCCTGCTGGACGCTGCGGAGCTGGCGCGCACGGCCGACGGCGACGTGCGCCAGGTGGCTGAGGCCTACTTCGCGGTCTCCGAGGCGTTCGGCATCGATGCCCTGCTCACCCAGGTCTCCCATCTCCCGCGCGCGGACCGTTGGGCCTCCCTTGCCCGGGGGGCGGTGCGTGACGACCTCTACGGCGTGATGCGTGCGCTCACCCGGGCGGTCCTGGAAGGCACGGGCGCGGATCGGCCCGCGCCGGCACGGGTGCGCGCGTGGATGGACGACCAGCGTGAGGCCCTCCAGCGGGTCGGTCAGGTGCTCTCGACGGTCCGCGGGCTGGAGGAGCCCGGCCTCGCGCCGGTGTCGGTCGCCCTGCGCACGCTGCGCGGACTCGTGCGCCAGGGGACCGCGGACTAGGGCTAGTCTGCGGGGGTGCCGACCCTGCGCGATGTGCTCTCCGGTGGATCGGGCGTCAGTGCTGCCGACGCGGAGTGGCTGCACCGGCTGGTGGGCGACTGGCAGATGGTGGCCGACCTGTCCTTCGCCGACCTGACCCTCTGGGTCCGTCTGCAGAACGGGTCGTGGGTGCTCGCGGCGCACGCACGTCCGAGCACAGGTCCCAACTTCTACCACGACGACGTCGTCGGGAGGCCCGCCGAGCCCGAGCGCGCGGCCCACCTCGACCGGGTCGCCGAGGAGGACCGGCCGACGACTCCACGAGGGGGCGGCCATGTCAGCGAGCAGTACGTCCCGGTGGTCCGGGTGGGGCGCGTCGTCGGCGTGCTCGTGCGCCATACGGACCTGCAGAACATGCGTCAGCAGGGCGGTCTGGAGGTCAACTACCTCCAGATCGCGCAGTCGCTGATGACGATGGTGGCCCAGGGCAACTTCCCTACGCCGCACAGCCAGGCCGGGGTGGGCAGGGGCACACCGCGCGTCGGGGACGGCGTCCTGAGGCTGACCGCCGAGGGCCGCATCGACTATGCGAGCCCCAACGCGGTGTCCGCCCTGCGCAGGCTCGGCCACACCGACCAGGTGGCGGGCGCCGACCTGTCCGAGATCGTGACCGACCGGCTGCCTGCCGGCGCCACGGTGGACGAGACGATGCCCCTGGTGCTGACCGGGCGCGCGCCCTGGGGCACGGAGATCGAGGCCCCGGGCATCAACCTGACCCTGCGCTGCGTGCCGCTGCTCGAGACCGACACGCGGGTCGGCGCGCTCCTGCTCCTGCGGGACGTCAGCGAGCTGCGCCGGCGCGAGCGCGAGCTGCTCACCAAGGACGCGACCATCCGGGAGATCCACCACCGGGTGAAGAACAACCTGCAGACCGTGGCCGCGCTCCTGCGTCTGCAGTCACGGCGTCTGGACGACCCGGGGGCACGCGCGGCGCTGGCCGAGGCGGGGCGTCGGCTCAGCACCGTGGCCCTGGTCCACGACACGCTCAGCCACGGTCTCGACGAGACGGTGGTCTTCGACGACATCGCCTCGAGGCTGGCACGGGGGATTGTCGAGGTCGCCTCACCGGCGGTGTCCGTGTCGTGGGTCACGACCGGCTCCTTCGGCAGGTTGCGCGCCGAGGACGCGACCCCTCTCGCGATGATCCTGGCAGAGCTGGTGCACAACGCCGTGGAGCACGGCTTCGACGACCAGTGGGTGCAGCAGGGCGACCGGGCCGCGGTGACGGTCCACGCGGAGCGCAGGCAGGGCAGCGACGGTGAGCTGCTGGCCGTCACGGTCTGCGACAACGGCAAGGGTCTGCCCGCTGGTCGTGCCGCCCCGCCGGGATCCGGGCTGGGCATCCAGATCGTCGAGGCCCTGCTGGGGGACCTTCGAGGGGAGATCGCGTGGCACAGCACTGAGCCGCACGGAACCGTTGCGAGGTTCGTCGTGCGGCTCAGGACGGTCGGTTGAGTGATGTGTCCGGGAGAGGCCTTCCTCAGCCGGCTCGGCGGGCCCGCGCCTTGCGGCGCTTGAGTGCGCGGCGCTCGTCCTCGGACAAGCCGCCCCACACACCAGCGTCCTGACCGGTCTCCAACGCCCACTTGAGGCAGGTGTCGATCACCGGGCAACGCCGGCAGACCGCCTTGGCCTCCTCGATCTGCTGCAGGGCGGGTCCCGTGTTGCCGATCGGGAAGAACAGCTCCGGGTCCTCGTCCAGGCAGGCAGCGCGACTGCGCCAGTCCATGTCGGTGCTCCTTGGTTGTCGCTCCTCGGTCCGGGGACCTGACCGAGGCGTGGTCGTCGTGGCTCGTCTGGTGCGGTGCCGAAGCGGTGCACGACCACCACTTCGACCGGTGTAACGTTGGGTGTGGCGGGTTTGTTTCCCGCTTCGTCCGGCGGCTCTCGCGCTGTCGCACCTCGTCGTGCGACATCTCATCATCCCGCGAAAGCGCTTGCGCACGCGTGAGCAGACCTCGGCGTGGCGCGTCCTCCATCCTCACAGGCGCGGTCACCCAGCACAAGGGTTACTGCGATATTTCCGGGCCAGGTCGCTGAGGTCTCCCTCACACCGCACCGCCACAGCGGCCTGCCTAGAGTGGGCCTGCCCGCGCAACCGACTCCGAGGAGCCCTCATGACCCTGGCCATCACGCACGCCCATGTCGTCCCCGTGGAGGGGCCGGCGTTCGACGGCACCGTCGTCGTCGACGACGGTGCCATCACCGCGCTCGGGGCGGACGTCGCGGTCCCCGACGGAGCCGAGGTCGTCGACGCGCAGGGGCGCTGGCTGCTGCCCGGGCTGGTCGACGCCCACGTCCACCTCGGCGTGTGGGAGGAGGGCGAGGGGTGGGCCGGCCAGGACACCAACGAGATGACCGACCCGGTGATGGCGGCGGCACGCGCCCTGGACGCCATCAACCCACGCGAGCGTGGCTTCGACGACGCGCTGGCAGGGGGCATCACCTCGGTCAACGTCAACCCGGGGTCCGGCAACCCGATCGGGGGGCTTGCCGTCGCCCTCAAGACCTACGGCCGGTATGTCGACGAGATGGTCATGCGCTCGCCGTCCGGCCTGAAGGCGGCGCTGGGGGAGAACCCCAAGCGCGTCTACGGCGAGCAGAAGAAGACACCCTCGACCCGGTTGGGCGTCGCGCTCACGCTGCGCAAGGCGTTCACCGAGGCCCGCGACTACCAGGCGCGGCTGGCCCACCGCGAGGACGGTGACGCCCCCGCGGAGCACAGCCTCGTCAACGAGGCGCTGTGCCTCGTGCTCGACCGGGAGATCCCCTGGCGCCAGCACTGCCATCGTGCGGACGACATCGCGACGGCGGTCCGGATCGCCGAGGAGTTCGGCTACCAGCTGGTGCTCGACCACGGTACCGAGAGCTACCTGGTCGCCGACCTGCTGGCCGAGCGAGGGATCCCGGTGCTCTACGGCCCGATGATCGTCTCGCGCTCCAAGGTCGAGGTGCGCGAGCGCTCGGCCAAGGCGCCCGGCATCCTCGACCGCGCCGGCGTGAAGGTGTCGATCATCACTGACCACCCCGTGGTGCCGATCGACTACCTGGTCACCCAGGCCGCCCTGGCCGTCAAGGAGGGGATGGAACCCGACGCGGCCCTCCGTGCGGTCACGATCAACCCGGCCGAGGTCATGGGGGTGTCCGAGCGCGTCGGGTCGTTGGCCGTCGGCAAGGACGCCGACCTGGTGCTGTGGTCCGGCGACCCGCTCGACTTCACCTCCCGCGCACTGCGCGTGTGGGTCTCCGGCCGGGAGGTCTACTCCTACGACGAGGCAGCGGGCACCGGGACCGTCGTTCCCCGCTGACACCGACCACCCCCCTGCACGCGGCCGGGCCTCTTTGGGGGCCCGGCTGCTGGTGCCTGTGCTGTTGACAACACTGTGTGACACACACTCGCGTCGCGATCGTGGACGACGACGTGCTGGCCGGGCACCTCCAGGAGCTGCGGCGGGGGACCGTGGTTGGCGTGTCTGGCCACCCTGGACACCCCGCGCTACGGGTATGCCCTGCTGGAGACGCTGGAGGCGGCGGGTTTCGGCGTCGAGGGCAACACCCTCTGCCCGCTGCTGCGCCGGCTGGAGAAGCAGGGGCTGCTGACCAGGGAGTGGAACACCGAGGAGCCACGCCCGCGCAAGCTCTACCGCGTCACCGCGCAGGGCGAGGCCGTCCTGCAGGCACTCCTGGACGAGTGGGGCGGTCTCGACGCGTCGATCCGGGCCCTTGCAGAGGAGTGACCATGAAGACCGGTGCGGCCGCACCCACCCTCACCGACCGCTACGTGTGGGCGGTGACCCACCACCTCCCGGCAGACCAGCAGGCCGACGTGGCTCGGGCGCTGCGGGCCACCATCGAGGACACCGTCCAGGGGCGCTCATCGGTCCCACCCTCTATGCCGACTCCGTGCGGCTGCTGCGAGTGCTGGCGCCCGTCATGCTCGCGGTGCTCGGAGCGGTGTGGGTGCTGGGTCTCGTGGTCGACGAGGTCGACTCGGTGGGGTGAGGCAGTGGTCGACGGGCTCGCCCTGGTGTGGAACGCCTCGGTGCAGCTGCTGTTCTGGGTCACGCTCGTCTTCGTCGTGGTCGAGCGGACCCGGCCTGAGACCGAACGCGAGAAGCCCCTGGTCGAGTGGACTCCCGAGCACCTGCCAGACATCCCCCCAGGACAGCAGGTCGGCCGGGTCGAGTCGGCCTTCGGTCTGGTGTTCCTGAGCCTGCTGCTCTTCGTCCCGGACCACCTGGCCGGTGTGTCCTTCGGCACCGACTTCGTCCAGGTGCTCGACGCCGGGATGACGCCCGGCTGGAAGGCCGCCCTCGTCGACGTGCTTCTCGCCTCCCTCGCCGTCGAGATGGTCAAGCTGGTCACCGGACGGTGGACCTGGCCGCTGGCCGTCGCCAACGCGGCGGTGGACCTGGCGTTCCTGGGGGTCGTGGGGGTGCTGTGGGTGGGTGACGACCTGCTCGACCCCGGCCTGGGCGAGTCGCTGGGGCAGATCACCGACGCGGTCGGCGTGACATCCGGCACCGGGTGGTGGGACACCACTGTCGCGGTGGTCCTCGCGGTGGTCGTCGTGGTCACCCTCTGGGACACGGCCGAGGGGTCCGTGACGCTGCGGCACGGGCACCGCGACGGCTGAGGTCCACCGTCCCGGACGTGACGGAGGCGGGCCCGGCACCGCAGGGGTGCCGGGCCGCCTCCGGTGATGCAGGTCAGCCCTGCCCGTCGAGGACGGCCCGCGCGGCCGAGAACCGCGCGATGGGGACGCGGTAGGGCGAGCAGGACACGTAGCTCATGCCGAGCGACTCGAAGAAGCCGATCGAGGCAGGGTCACCACCGTGTTCGCCACAGACGCCCAGCTTGAGGTCCGGCTTGGCGGCCCGCCCGCCCTCGACGCCGAGGCGCACCAGGCCGCCGACACCCTCGACGTCGATGGTGGCGAAGGGGTTGTCGGGGAGCACGTCGGAGTCGACGTAAGCGGCAAGGAAGCTGCCCTCGGCATCGTCACGGGAGATGCCGATGCCGGTCTGGGTCAGGTCGTTGGTGCCGAAGGAGAAGAAGTCGGCGTGCTCGGCGATCTGCTCGGCGACGACCGCTGCCCGGGGCAGCTCGATCATGGTGCCGACGGTGTAGTCGAAGCGATGACCGGCGGTCTGGAACTCCTCGGCGAGGGTCTCCTCCACCAGCTCGCGCATGCGCCGTAGCTCCTCGGCGTATCCCACGAGCGGGACCATGATCTCCACGACCGGCTCACCGCCGGCGTCCTTGACCGCGAACGCGGCGCGGGCGATCGCCCGCACCTGCATCTGCGGGATCTCGGGGTAGAGCAGGGCCAGCCTGACCCCTCGGGTGCCGAGCATGGGGTTCATCTCGGTGAGCTTCTTGACCTGGGCCAGCAGGTGGCGCTCGTGCTTCAGCTGCTCCTCCGAGCCGCCCTGCAGCTCCAGCCGCTGCACGGTGAGCGACTGCTCGACGAGGTCGGGCAGGAACTCGTGCAACGGGGGGTCGAGCAGACGGATGGTCACCGGCAGGCCTGACATCGCGGTGAAGATGGCCTGGAAGTCCTCCTGCTGCATCGGCAGGATGGTCTCCAGCGCTGCGTGCCGCTCGGTCTCGTCGTCGGCCAGGATCATCCTGCGCACCGCGGGGAGCCGGTCCTCGGCCATGAACATGTGCTCGGTGCGGCACAGGCCGATGCCCTCGGCCCCGAACTCACGGGCCTTGGCGGCGTCCTCACCGGTGTCGGCGTTCGCGCGCACGGACATCCGGCGCACGTCGTCGGCCCAGCCGACGACGGCCTCGAAGTCCTCGTTGACCTGGGGTGGCACCAGCTCGAGCGCTCCGGCGTAGACCTCTCCGGTCGTGCCGTCGAGGGTGATCACGTCGCCCTCCTCGAGCACGAGGTCACCGACGGTGACCTGCTTTGCGGCGGTGTCGATCTTGATGCCGGCGGCGCCGGCGACACAGGGCTTGCCCATGCCCCGTGCCACCACGGCGGCGTGCGAGGTCATGCCGCCGTGGGTGGTCAGCACGCCCTGCGCGACGATGACGCCGGCGATGTCGTCGGGGGTGGTCTCCCAGCGCACGAGGACCACCGCGTCACCCGCCTTGCCACGCTCCTCCGCCGTGTCGGCGTCGAAGACGATCTCGCCCACGGCAGCACCGGGGGAGGCGTTGAGCCCCCTGGTGATGGGGCTCTGCCCGTGGTCGGGGTCGATGGCAGGGTGCAGGAGCTGGTCGAGCTGGGCCGGCTCGATGCGGCGCAGCGCCTGCTCGCGCGTGATGACCCCCTCCTCCACGAGGTCTCGGGCCACCTTGAAGGCGGCCGGTGCGGTGCGCTTGCCGGTGCGTGTCTGCAGCAGGTAGAGGGTGCCTTCCTCCACGGTGAACTCGATGTCCTGCATGTCGCCGTAGTGCTGCTCCAGCCGCTCCATGGTGGCCACCAGCTCGCCGAACGCCTGCGGCAGCGTCTCCTCCATCTCGGCCAGCGGCCGCGGCGTGCGGATGCCGGCGACGACGTCCTCCCCCTGGGCGTTGAGCAGGAACTCGCCGTAGAGCTCCCTCGCACCGGTGGACGGGTTGCGGGTGAAGCACACGCCGGTGGCGGAGGTGTCCCCCCGGTTGCCGAACACCATCTGCATGACGTTGACAGCGGTGCCGAGGTCGTCCGGGATGCCGTGGGCGCGGCGGTAGACGCCGGCCCGAGGGGTCAGCCACGAGTCGAAGACGGCCCCGATGGAACGCCTGAGCTGGTCCTTGGGGTCGCTCGGGAGCTCGGTGCCCATGTGCTCACGGGAGACCGCCTTGAACTGCTCGACGAGCTCCTTGAGGTCCTTGGTGGTCAGGTCGGTGTCCTGCTCGACGCCGCGCTGGCGCTTCATCGCGCTCAGCGCGTCCTCGTAGGCATAGGCAGGCACACCCTCGACGACGTCGCCGTACATCTGGATGAACCGACGGTAGGAGTCCCAGGCGAAGCGCGGGTTGTCCGACTCGGCGCCGAGGGCGTCCACGGTCTCGTCGCTGATGCCCAGGTTGAGGATCGTGTCCATCATGCCCGGCATCGAGAAGACCGCACCCGAGCGCACGGAGAGCAGCAGCGGCCGGTCGGGGGAGCCCAGGGTCCGGCCGGTGCGCTGCTCGAGCCGGTCGAGGGCGGCCAGCGTCTCGTCCCACAGCGACTCGGGCCACGTCCCTCCGGCCTTCATGGTGGCGATGCAGGCCGCGGTGCTCACGGTGAACCCGTCGGGCACCGGGATCCCCAGGCGGGTCATCTCGGCCAGGTTGGACCCCTTGCCCCCCAGTAGGGAACGCATGCTGGCGTCCCCGTCGGCGAGGTCGTAGAGGTAGCGGACAGGGGACGTAGACGCGGCAGGCGTGGTCATCACAACTCCTAGCTCCATTGCTGTACTCGGAGGCTATCGGTCAGGCCGTCGCGGTGTCCTTCCGGTGCTCGATGATCTCGATCACTCTGCCTGCGGCCTCCTCCAGGGCCAGCGCAGTGGTGTCGATCACCGGGCACCCCAGACGGCGCTGCAGCGCGGCGACCTCGTCGAGCTCGTGGAAGATGCGTCCCAGCTCGCTGTAGCCGTCCCGGTTGGCCCGTGACCCGAGCGTCTGCACCCGGCGGGCACGGATTGCCTGGAGCCGCTCGGGGTCGATCGTGAGGCCCACGATCTTCCATCGCTCGACCTCGAAGAGCTGGGGTGGCGGCGCGATCCCGGCGACGATCGGGATGTTGGCCGTGCGGTAGCCGAGGTAGCCGAGGTACATCGACAAGGGTGTCTTGCCCGACCGGGAGACCCCGATCAGCACGATGTCGGCCTCGTGGATCGAGTTGTGCAGCTGTCCGTCGTCGTTGGCGACGGCGAACTCCATGGCGTGGATGCGCTTGAAGTAGTCCTCACCGACCCCCACGGGGCGCACGACCCGCTCAGGGTCGGCTCCGGTCGCCTGCTGCATGGCGGTGACGGCGGAGTCGAGCAGGTCGGCGTGCGGGATGCGTCGTTCCTCGCAGCGAGCGACGACGAGATGCCGCAGCGACTCCTCCACGATCGTCGAGAAGACCACCGTCCTGATGCGCGAGGGGTCCAGCCGGGAGAGGACCCCCTCGACGCTCTCGGCCGACGACAGGCGCGGGTGCCGGATGATCCGCACGTCCCACCCCGCATACTGCGCTGCCGTGGCGCGCGCCACCCGGGCGGCGGTGTCGCCGGTGCTGTCGGCAAGGACGTGCAGCTCGATCGGGGTGCCGGTCATCCGGCCAGTATGCGTGCCAGACTGCCCGCGTGTCAGTGTCAGCCCAGGGGCCACCCGTCGTGGCCGTCGTCGGCGCGACGGCGACCGGCAAGAGTGACCTGGCGCTCGACCTGGCCGAGACGCTGGACGGGGAGATCGTCAACGCCGACGCCTCGCAGCTCTACCGGGGCATGGACATCGGCACGGCCAAGACTCCCGTCGGGCAGCGCCGCGGCATCCCGCACCACCAGCTGGACGTCCTGGAGGTGACCGACGAGGCGAGCGTGGCTGCCTACCAGATGCACGCCAGGGCCGACCTGGCGGGGGTCCGCGCGGCCGGACGACGGCCGGTCGTGGTCGGTGGGTCCGGCCTCTACGTCCGGGCCCTCCTGGACCGTCTTGAGATTCCCCCGACCGACCCGGTGGTGCGGGCGCGGTGGGAGGCGGCCCTCGCCGAGCGTGGGGTGGCGGAGCTGTATGCCGTGCTGCGCGAGCGGGACCCCGTCGCGGCCGACCGGGTCGAGCCCGGGAACGGGCGGCGGATCGTGCGAGCCCTGGAGGTGGTCGAGCTGACCGGGCGGCCGTTCAGTGCGACCCTGCCCACGCGCGAGCTGCTGCAGCCGACCGTCATGGTCGGGCTGCGGGCTCCCCGCCCGGTGCTGGCTGCGCGCATCGCCGGGCGGGTGCTCCGGATGTGGCGTGACGGACTGCTGGAGGAGGTCGCCCACCTCGACACGCTGGGGCTGCGCCGGGGTCGCACCGCCGCGCGTGCGCTCGGCTACGCCCAGGCTTTGGCTCAGCTGGACGGGATACTGACGGAGGAGCAGGCGCAGGAGCAGACCGTGCTCGCGACCCGACGGTTCGCACGGCGCCAGGAGGCGTGGTTCGGCGCCGACCCGCGGATCCGGTGGGTGGAGCACGACGCGCCCGACCGGGTCGGCCGAGCGCTGGCGCTCATACGCGCTGGATAGGGATGCCGTGTGGCCCGTCGGCCTCGTCCAGCACCAGCACGTCGCTCTGCCCGGCCGACTCGACCGCCCGCACGACGTCCTCCACGTCCCACGGCCGTTGGCCCTCCAGGTCGGTCCGGTGCACGATCTGCACCGCCGTGCCGGTGCGAGCGGCGACGGCTCGGCCGAGTGTCGCGTCGGCAGGCCCGGCGAGCAGCACCCACCTGGTGCGCCGGTGCCGGTCACGGTGCGGCAGCCGGGCGCGGTCGGCGCGGAAGACCTGTCCGTGGTAGGCGGAGACGGCGCCGGCGGTGACCAGCATGCCGATGGCGAACCCGGTCTCCCGCAGCGTCGCCGCGCCGACCTGTCCCCGCAGGAGGTCGTCGAGCACGAGGTAGACCCCGGTGAGCAGCGCGACCACGGCGGTGACGCCGCCGAGACCGACGAGGACCACGAGGTAGGCACGGCGCACCGGCGAGGCCACCTCCGCGGTCGAGGCGGAGGCCGCCCGCTGGGCGCGACGCCAGTGCAGCAGCCACACCGGTGTGCCGACGACCAGCAGCGTCATCGCTGCCAGCAGCGTGTTGACCACGGTGCTGCCGACCAGCAGGTCCGACCGCCCCGCCAGAGCCTCGACCAGGGCGACGACCACCATCGTCAGGCCGACGGCGGCGGCCCCGAGACCCAGCCCCGACATGAGGTGGTCGTAGACGCGCTCCACCTCCGTGCGCTCCGTCGTGCGCTGCTGTGCCAGCACGGCCTGGTGGTACCACCACACCACGAGTCCCACCGCGGCGGTCGCCACCGCCGAGGAGGTCCCGGAGAAGTGCTCCGCGGCGCTGCTCGTCCTCGGGTCACCGACCAGCCAGACGAGCACGGTCCAGCCCGCGACGCTCAGGGAGACCAGGGTCGCCACCAGGCCGGCGCCCACGCCTGCCAGCAGCACGTAGACCAGGTGCAGGGGACCATGCCGACGTGACAGGCCGGCCAGCCAGTAGACACCCCAGACGAGCGCGCCGGTGAGCAGGAGCACGGCACCCCGCCGCAGCGGGTCGCCTGAGGCGGTGACGACCACGTCGTCCGAGATGCCCGTGAAGGTGTCGAGGGACGCGGTCAGCAGACCCACGAGGCCCGAGGCGGCGACGCCGAGACCGATCAGGGAGCCCACGAAGTCCTGGAGCACCAGGTTCTCGGGGGCTGTCACCCGAGGGCCGACCCACCAGTGGAACCACCAGAGGGCGCCCCAGACGAGGAGCGAGGCCAGGGTCCGACCGGAGTAGGCCTCCACACCGACCACCCAGCCCAGGACCCCGACGAGGGCCACCAGAGCGGTGACCAGGGAGACCACCGTGGCGAGGACGAGGTAGGCGGTCCAGCCGAAGGACCGCGCCTCAGCAGGGTCCTCGGCCAGCCGTTTCCTGGTCCACCAGGCCAGACCGACGAGCAGCGGCACGCCGATGGCGGCGAAGGTGATGGACCGGGCCGTCTCCGACGGGGCTGCGACGACCGCCGAGGTCTCCAGCACGGGTCCGAGCAGACCGACGACACCGAGTGAGGCGACCACCAGCAGGCCGAGGAGGAGGAGGTACTGGAAGAAGCGGCGCACCTCCATCAGAGGTCAGCTCCGCAGCTCCAGAGGGGCCAGGGGACCCCCAGGATCACCCAGCCGTCGCCGTCCGGGGTGAGGCGGTAGGTCTGCGGCTCGGAGTAGCCTCCGATGCCGAACGGTCCGTCCGTCCAGGTGATCTCGACCTGCACCCGGGCACCGGTGTCGGTCGTGGTGGTCTCGATCAGAGCGACGGTGCCGGACGTGTCGTGGTAGCCACGCTCCAGGTCCTCGAGAGTGCAGCGTCCTTCGGGGTCGAGGAGCGCAGCGGCCCGCTCGTAGTCGTGGGCGAAGGTCGCCTCCAGGAAGGTCTGGACCGTGCCCTCGGGGGTCGAGAGGTCCAGGTCGGCTGAGGGTTGGGTGGCGCGCACGATCGCGGCGACGACAGCCACCAGCACGATCACGGCCACCACTGCCGCGAGCATCCAGGCCGGCTTCCTGCCCATACTCCACGATCCCACCGGGGGTGTGGTCATGGACAGCCTTACCTGAATGTGTGATCTGTCTCATGCTGTGGGGCGGGTGCGTCGCACCAGGCCTGCGGGGGTGGGGCCCGGTGCGCATCCACCCATGCGCTGCAGCTGCTCAGGCTGCCAGCTGCAGCACGCGGAAGCCCTTGGCGCTCGCGGTGCGGGACACCTCCATGCGCGGGAAGGTCGTCGCGAGCCAGGCCTGGAGCGAGTCGGCGCCGAGGTGACGGCTCACCACCAGGTATGCCGTGCCGCCCGGCGCCAGCCGTGGCAGCCAGTGCTGCAGCATCTCGTGCAGGGCCGCCTTGCCCACCCGGATGGGCGGGTTGGCCCAGATGAGGTCGAAGCGCACGTCGTCGGGCACCTCCCCGGGCTCACAGGCGAGCACCCGGGAGCAGCCGAGGCGCTCGGCGTTGCGTCGCGCCAGGTCGAGCGCGCGGTGGTTGACGTCCACGGCGTACACCCGGGCCTGGGGTGACGCCAGCCCCAGGGTGAGCGCCAGCGGTCCCCAGCCGCAGCCGAGGTCGAGGAACGTGCCGCGCTCCGGGGGGGAGGGCACGGAGCGCAGCAGCACCGCGGTGCCCTTGTCGAGACCTTCGGGGGAGAAGACGCCCCCTGCCGTGAGCACCTCGACCGACCGACCCGCGAGGTGGACGGTGCGCTCGCGCAGCTCCCCGTCCGAGGCGGGCCGGGCGGTGAAGTAGTGGTCGCCGGTCACCCGCGGATTCTACGGCCGGGAGGAAATCAGTGGCCGCAGGCGTTCTACTGGTGAGACGCTGAGGGTCGACCCGAAGGAGACCATGACCTCGCACCACGACACCGCCCGCACCACTCTGGTAGACGGGACGGACCACGACCAGGAGACCGTCCACGACCACCACCTCGCCGAGGACCACCGGTCCTACGACGGCGACCAGCTCGACCGTGAGGAGCGCGCAGCGCTCCGCCGCGTCGCGGGCCTGTCCACGGAGCTCGCGGACGTCTCCGAGGTCGAGTACCGCCAGCTGCGGCTCGAGCGTGTCGTGCTCGCCGGGGTCTGGACAGACGGCACCCTGCAGGACGCCGAGAACTCGATGCTCGAGCTCGCGGCGCTCGCCGAGACCGCCGGCTCGACGGTGCTCGACGGTGTGCTCCAGCACCGGCAGAAGCCCGACCCCGCGACCTACCTCGGCTCCGGCAAGGCGATGGAGCTGCGCGACATCGTGCTGGCCGAGGGCGCCGACACCGTGGTCTGCGACACCGAGCTGGCCCCGTCGCAGCGCCGTGCGCTGGAGGACGTCGTCAAGGTCAAGGTCATCGACCGCACGGCCCTGATCCTGGACATCTTCGCCCAGCACGCCAAGTCACGCGAAGGCCGTGCCCAGGTGGAGCTGGCGCAGCTGCAGTACCTGCTGCCACGGCTGCGCGGCTGGGGTGAGTCGATGTCCCGCCAGGCAGGTGGACGCGTGGCCGGAGGTGAGGGCATCGGATCGCGCGGCCCGGGCGAGACGAAGATCGAGCTCGACCGCCGACGCATCAACCAGCGCATCTCCAAGCTCCGCCGGGACATCGCCGGGATGAAGACCACCCGGGACACCAAGCGGTCCTCCCGGAGGGCGCACCATGTGCCGTCCGTGGCGATCGTCGGCTACACCAACGCCGGCAAGTCCTCTCTGCTCAACAGGCTCACCGGTGCCGGCGTGCTGGTCGAGGACCAGCTCTTCGCCACGCTGGACCCGACCGTGCGACGGGCCGAGACCCAGGACGGCCGGCCCTACACGCTCGCGGACACCGTCGGCTTCGTGCGCCAGCTGCCGCACCAGCTCGTGGAGGCCTTCCGCTCCACACTGGAGGAGGCCGCCGACGCCGATGTGCTGCTGCACGTCGTCGACGGGTCGCACCCCGACCCGGAGGGTCAGGTGGCCGCGGTGCACGAGGTGCTGGCCGAGGTGGAGGCGACCGACATGGTCGAGATCATCGCGGTCAACAAGGTCGACCTGGCCGAGCAGGACACACTCGACCGGCTGGCGCGCGCCTACCCCGACGCGGTGCTGGTGTCCGCACGCACCGGCGCGGGCGTCGCGGGGCTCGTCCAGGCCGTGGAGGCACAGCTGCCCCGGCCGGACATCCTGGTGGACGTGCTGCTGCCCTACGACCGCGGCGACCTGGTGAGCCGGGTGCACGCCGAGGGCGAGGTCGTCGTGGAGGAGCACAACGGGGAGGGCACCCGCCTCACGGCGAAGGTGTCACCGGACCTGCACGGTCTGCTCGGCAGCTACGCCGTCTGAGCTCGCACCGGCCGGCCGCTGCCGGTCAGTGCGAGCCCCACGCGTAGGACTGCTTGCGCAGCTGCAGGTAGACGAAGGTCTCCGTGGCGACCACCGCCTCGATGTCGCGAATGCGGCCGAGGACCTCCACCAGGTGCGCGTCACTGTGGCAGACCACCTCCACCAGCAGGTCCACCGAGCCCGCCGTGACCACGACGGACTCGCTCTCCGGCATCTCGGCGATGAGGTCGGCCACCGGGTCGAGTGGGCCGCGGGCACGGATGCCGACCATCGCCTGACGGGTCAAGCCCAGGTGTGACGGGTCGGTCACGGCCACGATCTTGACGAGTCCCCGGTCCCGGAGGCGCTGCACACGCTGCCGCACGGCTGCTTCCGAGAGCCCCACCGCAGTGGCGATGGCGGCGTAGGAGCGCCGGCCGTCCTCCCGCAGCTGCTCGATGATGGACAGCGACACGTCGTCGAGGACAGGGGTGGGGGTGCCCGGCTGTTGGCTCACGGCCCCATCCTGTCAACCCGTTCGTCGCCGAGACAAGCAAAAAGCGCGCTGAGACTCAGAGAAGGCGAAGGATTCAGTTGCAGAAAAGGGCGCCGTCCCACGCTTACCGTGCCTGGAGGAGTGTCGCCCGGCTGTCACGGCGGTGGGTCGCCGAGCACGGGATGCCGAGGCGTGCCAGGTGATCGGAAGCGACATCGTCCGGGTTGGCCGAGCGACGCGAGTGCGCCAGGCCGCGCCGCGTGTCAGCGCTTCTTGCCGCGTGAGTCGATCTCGATGTGGGTGCTCGCGGCGTCCTTGGCGTGCTTCTCCGCCCGCTTCTCCTTGAGGGACTTGCCGGACTTCTTGGACATGGACTGGCGGGGTGACTTGTCGGCCATACGAGGCTCCTCAGTTCGGAAGCCGAGTGGCTCCACCTGCCACCCTACGCCCGCCCGACCCCGGTCTCGGCGGGAGGGCCGGACCCGTCACGCCGCCTGGCGGGTCAGGACGGCGCACACTGTCCGGGTGGAACGCTCTCGTGTGAAGGACTGGCTGACCGGTGCGGTGGGGATGCTGCTCCTCCTGGTAGCCGCTGTGGTGGTCCTGTGGTGGGTGCTCAGCGACCCGGCGGACGACGCTGGAGGCGGACCTGTGCAGCCGTCACCGGGGGATGCCGGCACTGCGCCCGGCAGGCAGCCACCCGACGACCTCGGGGAGGACGACGTCTGGCTGGCCGACCTCGTGCTGGACGCCGGGACGGTGGTCACGCCCGAGTCGAGGCTGCGCGACGTCCGTGCGCTCGCCCAGGACGTGGTCACCGGTCCGGCCGGGCTGGTCGCAGCCACCGTCACCGTGGACGCGACGGTGCCCTTCGAGGTCGTCGCCGCCGAGCTCGGCGACGACACGGTGGTGAGCGCCACCGAAGGGGGCCAGGCCATGGTGGTGCGCACCGTCGAGGTCCTCGGCAGGGAGCTGCGTGCCGTGGCCACCGGCACCGTCGAGGTCGTCGACGGCCGGCTCCTCGTCGAGCCGCGCTCGATCGACCTGGGTGGCCCCGACTTCCTGTCGCAGGGCACGGCGGCGGTCGTGCGCCGGCTGGTCACCATCGAGCACGAGATCGAGGGCCTGCCATCGGGCCTGGTGCTGCAGGAGGTCGCCGTCCAGGACGACGGCTTCCGTGCCGAGCTGGACGGGGTGGACGTCCGACTCGTGCCGTAGACCGGTCCCCGAGGGCCGTGAGACAGCTGGGAAGGTTGTGCTGCTTCAACGGGTTATGCATATCATCACTCAGCATTAGCGATATGTGGGCACGTCGTCGACCACGTGCTCGCGTCACCGCATACCCGAAGGACCTCGCCATGACCACCAGCACCGAGTCCCTGCCCGTCCTGTCCCTCGCCCGGGCCTCGGACCCCGCCACCGCCGCGCAGTTCCGCACGGACCTGCGGCAGGCCACCCACGACTACGGCTTCTTCTACCTCGTCGACCACGGCATCCCGACAGCCCTGATGGACGACATCGTCGCCGTCTCCCGTGAGCTCTTCGCCCTCCCCGAGCGGGACAAGCTGTCGATCGAGAACACCCGCAGCCCGCACTTCCGGGGCTACACCCGGGTGGGGGGCGAGCTCACCCAGGGCCAGGTCGACTGGCGTGAGCAGATCGACATCGGGCCCGAGCTGCCGGTGCTCCCCGAGGGGCCTGACTACGGGGTGCTGCAGGGGCCGAACCTGTGGCCTGCCGCGCTGCCGCGGCTGCGCACGGTGGTCGAGGAGTGGAACGCGACCCTGACCGGCGTCGCCACCCGGCTGCTCGCCGAGTGGGCTGAGTCCCTCGGCCAGGCGCGTGACGTCTTCGACGCCACCTTCGGCGAGCACCCCGCCACCCTGACCAAGCTCATCCGCTACCCCGGGCGGGTCGAGGGTGGCACCGAGCAGGGTGTGGGCTGGCACAACGACTTCGGCGTGCTCACCCTGCTGCTGGTCGAGCCGGGCAAGCGCGGCCTGCAGGTCGAGCGGCACGGCCGGCCGCTGGACGCGCCGCCGGTCGAGGGCGCGCTCATCGTCAACATCGGCGAGATGCTCGAGTGGGCGACCGACGGCTACCTCAAGGCGACGCACCACCGTGTGCTGGACCCGGAGCCGGGCACCGACCGGGTCTCGGTGCCCTACTTCCACAACCCGGCGCTCGATGCGGTCTTCCCCAAGCTGACCCTGCCCGCAGAGCTCGCGGCGCAGGCGCCGGGCATCACGCTGGACCCGGACAACCCGATCCTCGGCGTCTACGGCGAGAACGCGCTCAAGAGCCGGGTGCGGGCACACCCCAACGTTGTCGAGGCCCATCACCCCCATCTGCTGGCAGGGGTCCGGGGCCGCTGACCGCACCGCTCACCAGGGCCGCTGTGTCAGGCTGTGCTGCGTGACCGCTGAGCACCGCAGACTGGCAGAGTCCGACGACCCGCGCGCCGCCTGGCGGCAGTGGGGGCCCTACGTCTCTGCCCGGCAGTGGGGCACGGTCCGCGAGGACTACTCCGCCGACGGCGACGCCTGGCGGCACTTCCCCTTCGACCACGCTCACCTGCGGGCCTACCGCTGGGGGGAGGACGGGCTCGCCGGCCTCTGCGACCTCGACGGCCACCTCAACGTCGGGGTGGCCCTGTGGAACGGCCGCGACGACCGGCTCAAGGAGCGGCTGTTCGGGCTCACCGGGCCGCAGGGCAACCACGCCGAGGACGTCAAGGAGCACTGGTGGGCGCTGGACGGCACGCCGACGCACAGCTTCGCCCGCTGGCTCTACCGCTACCCGCAGGCCCCGTTCCCGTATGCCGGGCTGGTGGCGCAGAACGCTGCCCGCGGCAAGCAGGACGAGGAGTTCGAGCTCGCCGACACCGGGGTGCTCGACGGTGACCGCTTCTTCGACGTCGAGGTGACCCACGCGAAGGCCTCGCCCTCGGACATCTGCATCGAGGTCACGGCCACCAACCACGGGCCCGAGGCGGCTCCGGTGCACCTCGTGCCGCAGATCTGGTTCCGCAACACCTGGTCGTGGGGGCTGGACGACAGGCGGCCGCGCCTGAGCGTGGCCCCGGACACGGAGGGGTATGTCGCGCTGCACGCCGACCACCACGAGCTCGGCCGGGTGCGCCTCGTCGCCGAGCGCCACCCGCACGAGGGCGACCCCCGGCTGGTGTTCTGCGACAACGAGTCCAACGCGAGCGCGCTGTGGGGCGAGCAGGCCGAGGCCGGTGAGCGCACGGCATACCCGAAGGACGCGGTCGACCGGGCCGTGGTGCACGGTGAGGACGCCGGCAACCCCGCGCTGACCGGCACGAAGGCCGCCCTGTGGTGGTCCTTCGACTCCGTGCCGCCGGGGGAGAGCGTGTCGGTGCGGCTGCGGCTGACCGACACCGACGGAGCGCCCGACCCGGTCGCCGACTTCGAGCAGGTGCTGGCGACCCGGCGAGCGGAGGCCGACGCGTTCTACGCCGCCGTCCTCCCCGAGGACACCCCGGCCGAGGACGCCTTCATCGCCCGGCGCGCGTTCGCCGGGCTGCAGTGGGGCAAGCAGCTCTACATCTACGACGTCGCCCAGTGGCTCGCAGGCGACCCGGCCGGGCCGCCGCCACCGCCGCAGCGCGCCGCGCAGCACGTCGGTCGCAACACCGACTGGCGGCACGTCGACCTGAGCGACGTCATCTCCATGCCCGACGAGTGGGAGTACCCGTGGTTCGCCACCTGGGACACCGCCTTCCACTGCGTGGCCCTGGCGCACGTCGACCCCGCGTTCTCGAAGTGGCAGCTGCTGCTGATGTGCCGGGAGTGGGCGATGCACCCCAACGGCCAGCTACCGGCCTACGAGTGGAACTTCTCCGACGTCAACCCGCCGGTGCACCCCTGGGCCGCGTGGCAGGTGTACGCCATCGACGGGTGCCGGGACCGGGGGTTCCTGCAGCGAGTCGTGCTCAAGATGCTCCTCAACTTCCCGTGGTGGGTGAACCGCAAGGACGCCGAGGGTTCGCACGTCTTCGAGGGCGGCTTCCTCGGGCTGGACAACATCGGGCTGTTCGACCGCAGCCAGCCGCTGCCGGACGGCCAGCGCCTGGAGCAGGCCGACGCCACCGCGTGGATGGGCATGTTCTGCCTGCGGATGCTGCGGATGGCGGTCGAGCTGGCCCGCGAGGACGACGCGTGGGACGAGGTCGCCACCAAGTTCCTCACCCACTTCCTGGCGATCTCGGAGTCGATGGACGACTTCGGCAGCGCCCATGAGTCGCTGTGGGACGGCGGCGACGAGTTCTTCCACGACATCCTGGTCGACGAGCACGGCACCGCCCACCGGCTGCCCGTGCGCTCCATGGTGGGCCTGCTGCCGCTGGCCGGGGTGATGCTCGTGCCCGACTGGGTGGCCTCCGAGCTGCCCGACCTCACCGACTTCTTCCAGGGCTGGACCGAGCGCCGGCCCGAGCTGGCCGACAGCCTCATCCACACCAGCCACCAGGGCCAGACCCTGCGCACCCTCTCGCTGGTCTCGCGGGACCAGTGGCTCGCGCTGATGCGGGCCCTGCTCGACGAGGAGGAGTTCCTGTCCCCGCACGGCATCCGCTCGCTCTCGGCGGCCCACCGGGGCGGCGTGCAGACCGACCTGGGCGGGCGCAGCCTCAGCCTGGCCTACGAGCCGGCGGAGTCGCGGTCGTACATGTTCGGTGGCAACTCCAACTGGCGCGGCCCCGTCTGGCTGCCGGTCAACGCCCTGCTCACCGACGCCCTGCGCACCTACGGCCGCGGCGCCGGTGCCACGGCACACCTGGAGCTGCCGACGGGGTCGGGCCGGCAGCTGCACGTCACCGACGTCGCCCGGGAGCTCGAGCAGCGGCTGGTCGGCCTCTTCCGGGCCGGTCCGGACGGGCGACGGCCGAGCACGCCGAGACACCACCCGAGCGGGCCGCTGTGGGACGCCCACCCCACGTTCAGCGAGTACTTCAACGGCGACGACGGCACCGGCCTGGGCGCCTCGCACCAGACCGGGTGGACGGCCCTGGTCGCCCACTTCGTCTGTGCGCCGGAGGGCATCGCCAACCGCTGAGCTGCCGGGCGAAGGGCGCCGCAGGAATGGACCCCGATGAGCCGTCTGAAGCCTGGTCGGGATCGCTGCGAAGAATGGGGCAAGACGTGGGTCTCCTTGTGCCCGTGTCGGAGTCGGCGATTCGCATGAATCAGCCGGAGCTGCGACAGTTTGCTGCTCACGGCACTCGTTCCGGTCGCGACCTGTGCCAGTGTGCGCAAGAACACACCTACACCGAGGAGATCTTCATGAGGCGCACACTTCTGGCTGTCACGGGTATCGCTGCGGTCGGCCTGCTGGCCCCCGCCGCCTGGGCTACGGGGCCGTCCGCGACGATCAGCGGCACGGCGGGGGAGAACGTCAGCACCACGGACGGCTACGACGGACGGCACCTGCGCTACGTCGGGGACCCCGCGCCGGACGGCTACTCGCCGTGGTACCAGTGGGGCAGTCCCTACATCCTCACCGAGTCCCCGGAGGACGGGCCGGTGACGATGCGAGGAGCTCTCGACGTCTCCGACATGACGGAAGCCGGGCAGGTGGCGGTCATCGGCCTGCACGACGCGGACGCCCTGATGGCGGGTGACCGTGGTGACAAGGCAGCCGTAGGCATCTACGTGGCGTTCGACGGGACCTACTACACCGTGGGCGTCACCGACGGTGACGCCGGCGGCGGTGAGAACGTGCAGCGGTTCGTCAGGTTGTCCCCCGGTGACCTCGCGGACGGGATGCTAAACGTCCGGTTCACGGTCGACGGCACCCTGGACCCGGCCGACTGTGCCAGTGACGCGGCGGACGCGGCCACCGCCGACGGCTGTATGACGCTGGACGTCAACGGGCAGACTGTCACGGACTCCTACGGCACCATCGTGCCCACCGACATCGTCGTCGAGACCGAGCTGGGCAGCGGCGCGCACCCGGGGTGGGACACGTCGTACAACGCCGGCGACGGTCCGGACGTCGGTGTCGACTTCGACCTCGCGGTGTCTCCGGTGCTGACCGCCCCCAGGACGGCCGAGGGCTGCAAGGACGGCGGCTTCGCGGCGTTCGAGTTCAAGAACCAGGGCCTGTGCGTGGCGACCGTGCAGGCCAACGACGCCGCACGCCGCGAGGGCTGACACACCCCAGGGATCCTCACCGGCAGCTGCCGTGGCCGTGCTCTCGCAGCGCGGACACGGCAGTCTCTCGTCCACAGGTCTCAGCACGATTGCGGTTGTCCACAGGTTCGGTCAGCACCAGGCAAAATCTTGGTCAAGTCTGCTTTTCTGGCTGTGCGGGTCGGGTTTGATACCCGCGGGTGGACGGCCGGAGGGGGCGGTCCACCCCCCAACGTCAGGAGGAGGGACCGTCCATGTCTGCGAGCGCTGTCGCCCTGCTCGAGGACGACGTCCGCGAGCTCATCCGGCGACGCCGGCTCGACCCGGCACGTGACGACGTCGCGGTGCGCCACCTCATCAGCGAGGCGGTGACCGAGTACGAGGAGCGTGCGCTGCTCGGCGGCGTCACGCCGCTGGCAGACCCGGAGGAGACCGGACGGGTGCTGCTGGACGCCGTGGCCGGCTACGGACCCCTCCAGCCGTATCTCGACGACCCGTCCGTCGAGGAGATCTGGATCAACGAGCCGAGCCGGGTCTTCGTGGCCCGACACGGTCGCTCCGAGCTCACACCGACGTTGCTCACCGAGACGCAGGTGCACGACCTGGTCGAGCGGATGCTGCGCACCTCCGGCCGACGGGTCGACCTCAGCTCCCCCTTCGTCGACGCCTCGCTGCCCGACGGGTCGCGGCTGCACGTCGTGATCCCCGACATCACCCGGCGCCACTGGGCCGTCAACATCCGCAAGTTCGTCGTGGCGGCCGACGACCTGGAGGACCTGGTGCGCCTGGGCAGCCTCACCGCGCAGGCAGCGCGGTTCCTGGCGGCAGCGGTGGCCAGTGGCCTCAACGTGCTGGTCGCCGGTGGCACACAGGCCGGCAAGACCACGATGCTCAACTGCCTGGCCTCGGCGATCCCCCAGCAGGAGCGGGTCGTGACCTGCGAGGAGGTCTTCGAGCTGAAGCTGCCGCTGCGCGACGTCGCGTCCCTGCAGTGCCGTCAGGCCGGGCTCGAGGGCACGGGTGAGATCCCGCTCCGCCGTCTGGTCAAGGAGGCGCTGCGCATGCGGCCCTCGCGCATCGTCGTCGGCGAGGTCCGGCAGGCGGAGAGCCTGGACCTCCTCATCGCGCTCAACAGCGGGCTGCCGGGCATGTGCACCGTCCACGCCAACAGTGCCCGGGAGGCGGTGACGAAGATGTGCACCCTGCCCCTCCTGGCCGGCACCAACGTCAGCAGCAGCTTCGTGGTGCCCACCGTCGCGGCCTCGGTCGACGTGGTGGTGCAGGTGGCTCTGCAGGCCGACGGTCACCGCACGGTCCAGGAGATTGTGGCTCTGCCGGGCCGCACCGAAGGCGAGGTCGTCGAGACGGCTGACCTCTTCGTCCGGCGTGAGGGTGACCTGGTCCGGGCCGACGGCTACCCGCCCCACGAGGACCGCTTCCACCGTGCGGGGTTCGACCTGGTCGACCTCCTGGGAGGTCGCGGGTGAGCGGCATCCTGCTCGGGCTTCTGCTCGGCGTCGGGCTGGCGTGCATCTGGTGGTCCTTCTGGCCCGCCCCGCCCAGGCCGGTGGGCCGGGTGCGGCGGTCCTTCACCGCGCGTCTGGCCGACGAGATCGCTGTGGCCGAGATCCGCGGGCTCGGCCCGCTGGCACTCCTGGCGGCCTGTGGCGTCGCAGGGGCACTCGTCTTCCTCCTCGTCCTGGCGATGACGGCGGTCCCGGCCATCGCGCTGGCCTTCGCGGTGATGGCCGGCTACGCGCCGCTGGCGCTGGTCCGGGCCAGGGCGCGCAAGCGACGCGCACAGCTGCGGGACGTGTGGCCGGACGTGGTCGACCACGTGGCCTCTGCGGTGCGGGCCGGTCTTGCGCTGCCGGAGGCGCTGGTCCAGCTGGGGGAGAGGGGCCCCACCGAGCTGCGGCAGCCCTTCTGCGACTTCGCCGACGACTACCGCGCGACCGGGAGGTTCTCCGAGGCCCTCGACCGGCTCAAGTCACGCCTGGCGGACCCCGTGGCCGACCGGCTCGTCGAGGCGTTGCGCATCGCCCGTGAGGTCGGAGGCAGCGACCTCGGCCGCGTGCTGCGGACGTTGTCCACCTTCCTGCGTGAGGACGCCCGGTCACGTGCCGAGCTGGAGGCCCGCCAGAGCTGGACGGTCAACGCGGCGCGGCTCGCCATGGCTGCGCCGTGGGTGGTGCTGGCCCTGATGGCCACCCGAGGTTCGGCCCTGGTGGCCTACCGCGAACCGAGCGGTGTGCTGGTGCTCGCGCTGGGGGCGGCCGTGTCGCTCGTGGCCTACCGCGTGATGGTGCGGATCGGACGGCTGCCGCGAGAGCAGAGGGTCCTGCGATGAGCTCCTCCCTCAGTGCCGCAGGTGCGCTGGCCGGTGCCGTGTTCGGGGTCGGTGTGCTGCTGATGGTGGCGGGTGCACCGGTCACCCGCGGCGTCGACCTGTCCCAGCGCATCGCGCCCTACCTCGACCAGGCTCCGCGTCGTTCGCGGCTCCTGCTCGACCCTGCCGTTGCGCACCACCGCGGCCTGCTCGCACCGTTCGCCACCCGTGCCGCCGCGATGGTCGACCGGCTCCTGGGAGGAAGGGAGTCCGTGCACCTGCGCCTGCAGCGTGCCGGCCTGGCCCCGGACGTGGAGGGTTTCCGGATCCAGCAGGTCATCTGGGGCATCGGGGCGGGCATCCTGGCGGCGGCGGCGGGGTCCCTGCTGTGGTGGACCCGTGGCGCGAGCCTGGGTGCGCTCGCGGTCGTCGTGGGCTGCGCGACCCTCGGTGGCGTCATGGTGCGCGACTGGGGGCTGAGCCGCGCTGCCGAGCGACGCGAGAGTCGCCTGATGGCCGAGTTCCCGGCGCTGGCCGAGCTGCTCGCGCTCGCGGTGACCGCCGGGGAGAGCACACCCCAGGCGCTGGAACGGATCACCCGCCTCTCCGGTGGCGAGCTCGCCGCCGAGCTGGAGCTGTGTCTGGCCCAGACACGGACCGGCACACCGCTGGTGGAGGCGCTGCAAGGGGTAAGCCGGCGCACCGGCCTTGCGCCACTGACGCGCTTCGTCGACGGGATCGTCGTGGCGGTGCAGCGCGGCACGCCCCTGGGGGAGGTGCTGCGAGCTCAGGCGCAGGACGCCCGGGAGGCCGCGCGCCAGGCCTTGATCGAGGAGGGCGGCAAGCGGGAGATCGCCATGATGGTGCCCGTTGTCTTCCTCGTCCTCCCGGTGACTGTCCTGTTCGCGGTGTACCCCGGCCTGTCCATGCTGCGCGTCGCCCTCTGACCCCCTGCCCACCACGACCCACGTCACCCACCGAATCCCATACCCACGCACAACGAGGAGAGCAACACATGAAGGTCATGACCCTGATCAACGCGTCCCGCCGCCACGCCGCCCTGATGCGGCGCAGGATCCTGGTGTGGGAGGACGAGCCCGAGCGCGGCGACGTCCCCGGGTGGGTGCTCATCACAGTGATGACGGCCGGGCTGGTGGCAGCACTGTGGCTGGTGGCCGAGCCCCTGCTGTCGGGGATGTTCACCTCGGCGGTCTCGGGTGTCGCCGGTCCGTGACCAGCGGGCTCCTCGAGCGACGCGAGGCAGGGTCCGCAGTCGCCGAGTTCGCGCTGGTGGCCGCCATCGTGTGCCTGATGTTCGGTGCCGTGCTCCAGCTGGGCTACGCCCTGCACGTGCGGAACACCGTCACCGCACACGTCATCGAGGGGGCCAGGGTGGCCGCGCGTGCCGATGCCGGCCCGGGGGACGGCGTGGCGCGGACGAGGGAGCTGCTCGCCACCACGCTGCCCGGACGCGGTGCTCCGCAGGTGTCGGTCACGCGGGCCGTGGTCGGAGGCGTGCAGGTGGTCCAGGTGTCGGCCGATTTCGCTCTGCCTGTGGTCGGGCCCTGGGGAGTGCCGGGCACCATGACCGTGACCGGTCAGGCCTTCGCGGAGGACCAGTGATCCCAGGACGCCGCCCCGCCGTGTGGTCGCGCATCGACTGGCGCTCCGACCAGGGCTCGGCCCTGGTGGAGGTCATCTTCCTGATGGTGGTCCTCATGCTTCCCCTGCTCTTCCTCGCCGGCTCCCTGGGCCGGCTGCAGGCGGGTGCCTATGCCGCCTCGGCGGCGGCCCGAGAGGCCGGCCGGGCGTACGTGACGGCGACGGACCCCGCTGAGGCTCCCGCCCGAGGAGCCTCTGCCGCGGAGCTGGTCTTCGGCGCCCACGGCTTCGGCGACGGTCAGGGCACGGTGCGCGTGTCGTGCCCGGTCACCCCCTGCCTTGCGCCCGGCGGCACCGTGAGCGTGGAGGCCGAGGTGGACGTGCCTGTGCCGTTGGTGCCCGACTTCCTCTCCGGCGTGGTGCCCACGTCGGTCACCATGTCGGCCCGGCACTCCGAGGCCGTCGACCGGTTCCGGGAACCGTGAGCTCCGTGCTTGCTGGCCGGGTCCGGGGCCCGCGCAGGGCGGCCCGCACCAAAAGCGCAGGTGAGGACGGGCAGATCAGCGTGCTGCTCATCGGCATGGTGGCGATCGGGCTCACCCTCGTCATGGGAGTGGTGGGTGTGACCTCCGTGCAGCTGAGCCGCATCCAGCTCATGGATGCGGCGGACGCCGCGGCCCTGGCGGCTGCTGACGCAGTCGCCGAGGACGTCCTCTACCGCGACGGTCTGGGTGCGGGAGTCCCGTTGACCGACGCCGACGTGCAGGCGGCAGCCTCCCGGCACCTTGCTGCGCGGAGCCGGCCACCCCGGGTGACGTCCTGGTCCCTGACCGGCGACACCGGCACCCCGGACGGGCGGACAGCGGTGGTGCAGCTCACCGGTCAGGCGCGCATCCCGGTCGTCAGCGCGGCCATCGACCACCTCGGTGGTGGGGTGACGATCACGGTCCGCTCCACGGCTCGTTCCGACCTCGAGTGAGCAGCGCGGCGCCCCGGCCTGGCCCGGGCCTGCACGGAGCACCGGGGTCCCGGGGGACAATCGCCGCATGACGACGCCGTTGACCCACCGGACCTTCGCCGCCGTGCTCTTCGACAACGACGGCACCCTCATCGACTCGGCTCCGGCGGTCGTGCGCGCCTGGACGACCTGGGCGGCAGAGCACGGGGTCGACATCCTCACGCTGCGGGGCTTCCACGGCGTCCCGGCGGCCGGGATCATCCAGGCGGTCGCGCCGCACCTGGACCAGCAGGCGGCCCTCGCCCGCATCATCGAGCTCGAGGAGTCCGACACCACCGACGTCCTCGCCCTGCCGGGCGCGGTCGAGGCGCTGACAGCGCTCGGGCCCAGGGCCGCCATCGCCACGTCGGCGACGCGCGGCCTCGCGCTGGCGCGGCTGCATGCGGCCGGCATCCCCCTGCCCGAGGTCATCGTCACCGTTGAGGACATCACGCACGGCAAGCCGCACCCCGAGCCCTACCTGCTGGCCGCCGAGCGGGTCGGCGCCGACCCGGCCGACTGCCTCGTGGTCGAGGACGCCCCGAGCGGCCTGACCTCCGCGCGTGCCGCAGGCTGTGCCACTGTGGCCGTGGTGACGACGGGGGAGCGGCACGAGCTCGAGGCCGACCTGGTCGTCCCCGACCTCTCACATGTGCGCTTCGGGACCACCTCCGGCAGGGTGGCACTGAGCCTGGCCTGACCTCGGGGAATGCCGTCGAGGTGGCCGCGGTGCGGAACGCTACGGTACCGTAACCTACGCAAGCGGAACCTACGAGCGCGTAGGTCTTCGACACGTTCTTCCCCGAGGAGGCCTTCTGTGGCTCCGAACGCCCTGCCCGTGATCATCCAGGGCGGCATGGGTGTCGCCGTCTCCTCCTGGCACCTCGCGCGGGAGGTCTCGCTGGCGGGTCAGATGGGTGTGGTGTCCGGCACCGCGATGGATGCCGTCCTGGCACGTCGCCTGCAGGACGGCGACCCCACCGGTGACATGCGGCGCGCCATGGCCGCCTTCCCCGTGCCGGAGATGGCTGCCCGCGTCCTCGACAAGTTCTTCGTGCCCGGCGGCAAGGCACCCGACGCCCCCTACCGTCCCCTGCCGAAGCTGACCCTCGACTCCTCCCGCCCCGTGCAGGAGCTGGCGGTCGTGGGCAACTTCGTCGAGGTGTGGCTGGCCAAGGAGGGCCACGACGGGGTCGTCGGCATCAACTGTCTCGAGAAGCTGCAGATGGCCACCCCCACCGCGCTGCTCGGCGCCTCCCTCGCGGGGGTCGACTACGTGCTGATGGGCGCCGGGATCCCGCGGGAGATCCCCCAGCTGCTCAACTCCCTCTCCCGCGGCGAGGTGGGCCGGATCACGGCCGACGTCGCGGGCGGCACCATCACCCACTACGTCGAGGTCGACCCGGTCGACCTGCTCGGGCCGGACCTGCCGCCGATCGCCCGACCCGACTTCCTCGCCATCGTCTCCGCGGAGGCCCTGGCCAACTACCTCTACCGCGACCCGACCATCCGACCCGACGGCTTCGTCGTCGAGGGCCCGACGGCCGGCGGCCACAGCGCACCGCCGCGCGGCAAGCTCCAGCTGGACGAGGCTGGGGAGCCGGTCTACGGCCCGCGCGACCTCGCCAACCTGGCCAAGATGGCCCAGTTCGACATCCCGTTCTGGCTGGCCGGTGCCTACGGCACCCCCGAGAAGGTCGTCGAGGCGCTCGCGGCCGGTGCGGCCGGCGTGCAGGTCGGCACGCTCTTCGCGCTGTCCGACGACAGCGGGCTGACCGAGCGCACCCGCGCCCAGATGCTCGAGGAGCTCCGCGCCGGCTCCCTCGACGTGCGCAACGACCCGCGGGCCAGCCCCACAGGCTTCCCCTTCAAGGTGGCCTCGCTCGAGGGCACCGCCAGCGACGAGGCGGTCTACCAGGCCCGCCCCCGGCTGTGCGACCTGTCCTACCTGCGCACCGCCTACGAGAAGGAGGGCGGCGGCATCGGCTACCGCTGCCCCGCCGAGCCGGTCGACATGTACCTGAAGAAGGGCGGCACGATCGAGGCCACCGAGGGTCGCAAGTGCCTGTGCAACGGGCTTATGGCCAACATCGGCCTGGGCCAGACCCGCAAGGACGGCTACGCGGAGGACCGCATCGTCACCCTCGGCCAGGACGTCACCGGTGCGCTGACCCTGCTCGGCGAGCACCCGTCCGGCTACACCGCCGAGACCGCCGTGCGCTGGCTCGCCTCCCTCGTGCCGGCAGAGCAGCTGCGTGAGGTCCAGCTCGTCGGCTGAGCCTGCGGGCAGCGCCCGACTTGCCCGGCGCCCGAGGTGGTTGACACACTCCCGTGCAGGGCCTCCACGGGCTCCCGGACGAGCGGTGCCGTACCCGGTGTGCGACAAGACGGCGCTGAAGGAGTGCTCTCATGTCCTGGCTCGTCCTGATCGTGGCCGGTGTCTTCGAGGCCGTGTGGGCCACGGCCCTCGGCCGGTCCGAGGGGTTCACCCGGCTGGGCCCGACCGTGGTCTTCGCCGTCGCGCTCGTCATCAGCATGGCCGGCCTGGGCTACGCGATGCGCGAGCTCCCGGTCGGCACGTCGTATGCCGTGTGGGTGGCCGTCGGTGCCTCGCTGACCGTCGCCTACGCGATGGCCACCGGCACCGAGCCGGTCTCCCTGGCCCGGGTCCTGCTCATCCTCGGCATCGTCGGCTGCGTCGTCGGCCTCAAGGTGGTCCCGTGACTCCCGCCCGGCTCGCGTAGGCTGTCGGTTCGTGGCTGTGGACTTCGACAACGAGATCAAGCACCTGCGCGCGACGATGGCGACGGTGCGCGAGGTGACCGACCTGGAGCGCCTGAAGAGCGAGATCCGGGACCTCGAGGACCAGGTGTCCGCGCCGGACCTGTGGGACGACGTCGAGCACGCCCAGCGGGTGACCTCCCAGCTCTCGCGCGCCAAGACCGAGCACGACCGGGTCGTCGAGATGGACGACCGGATCGACGAGCTCGAGGTGCTGGTCCAGCTGGGCCAGGAGGAGTCCGACGCCGCGACGATGACCGAGGCCGAGGCCGACCTGGCCACGCTCAAGAAGGAGGTGGCCCGGCTCGAGGTGCGCACCCTGCTCAACGGGGAGTACGACGAGCGCGAGGCGGTCGTGACCATCCGCGCCGGCGCGGGGGGCGTCGACGCCGCCGACTTCGCCGAGATGCTCATGCGGATGTACCTGCGCTGGGCCGAGCGGCACGGCTACCCGACCTCGGTGCTGGACACCTCTTACGCCGAGGAGGCCGGGCTGAAGTCCGCGACCTTCGAGGTCAAGGTGCCCTACGCCTTCGGCACCCTGGCCGTGGAGGCCGGCACCCACCGCCTCGTGCGCATCAGCCCCTTCGACAACCAGGGCAGGCGTCAGACCAGCTTCGCCGCGGTCGAGGTCATCCCGCTCATCGAGAGCACCGACCACATCGACATCCCCGAGTCCGAGCTCAAGGTGGACGTCTTCCGGTCCTCCGGCCCCGGTGGCCAGTCGGTCAACACGACCGACTCCGCGGTCCGGATGACGCACATCCCGACCGGTGTGACCGTGTCGATGCAGAACGAGAAGAGCCAGATCCAGAACCGGGCGGCCGCGCTGCGGGTCATGCAGTCGCGCCTGCTGCTGCTCAAGAAGCAGGAGGAGGACGCCGCCAAGAAGGAGATGGCCGGCGACGTCAAGGCGTCCTGGGGTGACCAGATGCGCTCCTACGTGCTGCACCCCTACCAGATGGTCAAGGACCTGCGCACCAACTACGAGGTGGGCAGCACCGGGGCGGTCCTGGACGGAGACATCGACGCCTTCCTCGAGGCCGGCATCCGCTGGAAGCGCTCCCTCGAGCGCGCCGAGGCCTGAGCGTGCCGCTGCCGGACGACCGCAGCGGTGACGCCGTGCACGACCCGTATGCCGTCACGCTGGACACGCTGCGCACCACCTTCCGCTCGGGCCGCACCCACGGGCTGGACTGGCGACGGGAGCAGCTGCAGGCCCTGCGCCGGATGATGTCCGAGCACCGGGAGGCCCTGTCGGCGGCAGCGTCGCAGGACATCGGCAAGCCCCGGCCCGAGGCCGAGCTCGCCGAGGTGTTCACCGTCGTGCAGGAGGTGGACGCGCTGCTGGACAACCTGGAGCGGTGGACGGGGTCGCGCAAGGTGCGCCTGCCGCTGACCTTCCAGCCGGCGACGGCCCGCCTGCAGCACCGGCCCAAGGGCGTGCTGCTCGTCATCGGCCCGTGGAACTACCCCGTGCAGCTGCTGCTCTCGCCGCTGGCCGGCGCCCTGGCCGCGGGCAACACGGTGCTGCTCAAGCCCAGCGAGGTGGCACCCGCGGTCTCCTCGCTCGTCGCCGACCTGGTGCCGCGCTACCTGGACCCAGAGGCCGTCGCGGTGGTCGAGGGAGGTGCCGCCGAGGCGACGGCTCTGCTGGCCCACCGTTTCGACCACGTCGTGTTCACCGGCTCGCAGCGGGTGGGCAGGATCGTCATGCGGGCGGCCGCGGAGCACCTCACCCCGGTCACCCTCGAGCTCGGCGGCAAGTCACCGGTCTTCGTCGACGCGTCGGTGCACCTGCGCACCGTGGCGCAGCGGCTGGTGTGGGGCAAGTTCCTCAACGTCGGTCAGACGTGCGTGGCCCCCGACTACGTGATGGTGACGCCGGAGGTGCACGACGCGCTGGTCGACGAGCTGCGCCGGGCGATCCGGGCGGCCTTCGGCCGGGACCCGCGCCGCAGCAGCGACTACGGCCGGGTCGTCAACGACCTGCACTTCGACCGGCTGCTCGGCCTGCTCGAGGGCACCGACCCCGTCATCGGCGGCGAGCACGAGCGGTCCGAGCGCTACCTGGCGCCGACGGTCGTCACCGGGGTCGGGCTGGACCACGCGCTCATGCAGGAGGAGATCTTCGGTCCCGTCCTGCCGGTGCTGCGGGTCGCGGGTGTCACCGAGGCCCTCGAGGTCGTGGAGGCCAACCCGCACCCCCTGTCGTTCTACGTGTTCTCCGAGGACGCGCAGGTCCGGTCCCGGTTCGAGGAGGAGTCGCTCAGCGGTGCCCTCGCCTTCAACCTGCCGGTGGCGCACCAGTCCGCGCCCGGGCTGCCCTTCGGTGGCGTCGGCGGCTCCGGGTTCGGTCGCTACCACGGGGAGCACTCGATCCAGGAGTTCTCCCACGAGCGGCCGGTGCTCTCCAAACCGCTGCGGCCCGACACCCTGGCGATGCTCTACCCGCCCTCCACCCGGTGGAAGCGTCTGGTCAACGACAGGGTGCTCACCCGCCTGATGGGTGTGCGCAAGGACGCCTGACGCACCTCTCTCCGGACACGCAACGCCGAGCATCGGCGATGTCCCGCAATCACCGGCGTCACATGCGTAACCTCGACCGTGGACCGGTGCGGTCCACCTGTGAGGTGGCCTCGTCGGGCCGCCACCGAGTCCCCGACGAGAAGTGACCCACCACCGCGATGATCGCCCTCGAGAACGTCAGCGTGCGCTATGCCAAGGGTGACCCCTGGGCGCTGCGCGACGTGAGCGTCGACATACGGCGCGGGGAGTTCGTGTTCGTCGTCGGCGCCTCAGGGTCCGGCAAGTCCACCCTGCTGCGCCTCATCATCCTGGAGCGCACGGCAGACCACGGCCGGGTGCTCGTGGCCGGGCACGACCTGGGCCGTATGCCGCAGCGTCGGGTGCCACGTCTGCGTCGCCAGGTCGGCACGGTCTTCCAGGACTTCCGGCTGCTGGCCGGCAAGAACGTCTACCAGAACGTGGCCTACGTCCTGCAGGTGCTGGGCACCCGGCGGCACGCCATCCGGCAGACCGTGCCCAAGACGCTGGAGCTCGTCGGGCTCCAGGACAAGGCCAAGCGGCTGCCGCACGAGCTCTCCGGCGGTGAGCAGCAGCGCGTGGCCATCGCCCGGGCGATGGTCAACAAGCCACCGATCCTGCTGGCCGACGAGCCCACGGGCAACCTCGACCCGGAGACCAGCCAGGAGATCGTGGCGATCCTCGACCGGATCAACCGCTCCGGGACGACGGTCGTCATGGCGACCCACGACACCACCATCGTCGACACGTTCCGCAAGCGGGTGGTCCAGCTGCGCGACGGCGAGATCGTGCGTGACCAGGCCGACGGCTCGTACGCCTCACTCGAGGTCGAGGGGGTGCAGCGTCCGTGAGGGTCGGCTTCCTGCTCGGCGAGGTGGCCAACGGCCTGCGTCGCAACACCGCGATGTTCGTCTCCGTGGTGCTGGTGACGATGGTCTCGCTCTTCTTCCTCGGGGTGGGCCTGCTGGCGCAGGCGCAGGTGGACACCGCCAAGGGCTACTGGTACGACCGGGTCCAGGTCTCGATCTTCCTGTGCACGCCCACCACCACCGAGGTCGCCTCGTGTGCGGCCGGCGGTGCCACCGCGACGCAGCGCGACCAGCTGCGCACCGACCTCGACGGTCTGCAGCCGCTGGTCCAGGACTACTGGTACGAGTCCAACGCGCAGGCCTACGAGCGCTTCCGGGAGCAGTTCCGCAACTCGCCGGTGCTGGAGAGCATCCCGCAGGAGGCGATCCCCGAGAGCTTCCGGGTGCAGCTCGCGGACCCCACGAAGTACGACGTCGTCGCCGGCGCCTTCCAGGGCGCCCCCGGGGTGGAGAGCGTCGAGGACCAGCGCGAGCTGGTGGACAAGCTGTTCACCTTCCTCAACGTCGTCAGCGTGGCGGCTGTGGGGCTGGCCGGTGCCATGGTGCTCTGCGCCGTCCTGCTCATCAGCACCACCATCCGGCTCACCGCGTGGTCCCGACGCCGGGAGACCGGCATCATGCGCCTCGTCGGTGCGTCGGCCTTCACCATCCACACGCCGTTCGTCGTCGAGACGGTGCTGGCCACCCTGCTCGGCGCCGCCCTCGCCACGGGGCTGCTGTGGGCGATGGTGGAGTACGGCATCACCGGCTTCCTCACCGAGCTGCTCGCGGGGGAGAGCGGCCTGGTCAGCCTCGTCGGCACCGCCGACCTGTGGCTGATCACCCCTGTCCTGGTCGGCGGCGCCGTGCTGCTGGCCGTCCTGACCTCATGGCTGGCGCTGCGCCGCTATGTCCGTGTGTAGAAGAGGTGAGCCCGCGATGACCACACTTCCGGCAGGCCGGTCGCTGCGGCGACGGCTGACGGCTCCCCTGGCCCTGGCCCTGGCGGCAGGACTCGCGGTGACCAGCCCCGCGCTCGCGCAGGACCTGGACGAGATCCGGGAGCAGATGCGCGCCGTGGCCGAGCAGGAGCGCCAGGCTGCCGAGGAGCGCGGGGAGGTCGAGAGCCGCATCGGCCAGCTCGACGAGCACCTCGACGAGACCACCGCCGAGCTGGTGGCGGCCGACGAGCGGCTGCGGGACACCACGGCGAAGGTCGAGGTCGCGCGGGCCGAGCTCGCCGGCGCCGAGGCCGAGCTGGCGGCAGCGGAGGAGGACGCGCTGCGCATCGAGGGGGAGCTCGAGGTCGCGTATGCCAACGAGGCCAAGATCGAGGCCTCGCTGGAGGACAACGCACAGGAGCAGGAGGACAGCCGGCTGGCCGTGGGGGCGATCGCCCGGGAGTCCTACAAGAACGGTGGCATGGGCAGCGTCGCCATGACGTTCGAGATGCTCACGGGCGAGGGTGACGCCGTGCAGGAGATGGCGATGGCACGCACCGTGATGCGCGTGCAGGACCGCACGATCCAGCGGCTGGCGAGCCAGCAGGCTCAGGAGACCGCCGAGCAGGACCGTCTGGAGGGCGTGCGGCGCGACATCGCGCTGCTGCTCGCCGAGGCCGAGGCCAACGTGCTGCGCAAGGCCGAGGCACGGGACGAGGCCGAGCGCGCCACGACCGAGCTGGAGGCGCTGGAGGCTCAGCAGGCTCAGGACAAGGCCGCGCTGGAGGAGCAGAAGGCCGCCGTCGAGGCCCAGCTCGCCCAGGCCGAGGACGAGTCGGACGACCTGCAGGCCCAGCTGGCCCAGCTGGCCCAGGAGAAGCACGGGCTCGAGGTCGCCGAGGAGGCCGAGAAGCAGCGGCTGGCGCAGGAGGAGGCACGCCGCAGGGCGGAGGCCGAGGCCCGCCGGCTGGCCGCGGAGGAGGCGGCGCGTCAGGCCGAGGCGGCCCGTCAGGCGGAGGCGGCCCGTCAGGCGGAGGCGGCCCGTCAGGCCGAAGAGGCGCGCCAGGAGGAGGCGCGGGCAGCCGCGCGCGAGGCGGAGGCGGCTCGTCAGGCCGAGGCAGAGGCTGCGTCACGCCGCGCGCCGAACCGTCCGGCGGTTCCCGAACCGGCGCCCCCGCCGCCCCCACCCCCGCCGCCACCACCGCCACCACCGCCGCCACCGCCGCCGCCACCGCCGCCGCCACCGCCGCCACCGCCCCCTCCTCCGGCGCCGGCGTCGACGGGGTACCTCTCGCACCCCTCGCCGGCCCGCATCACCAGCTCGTACGGCTACCGCACCCATCCGGTGCTGGGCACCCAGCGGTTGCACGCCGGCATCGACTACGGCGGTGCGTGCGGCTCACCGGTGTACGCGGCTGCGGACGGCACGATCATCGCGACCCCCGTCACCGAGGGCGGCGGCAACAAGATGGTCATCGACCACGGCGTGCAGCGTGGCGTCAACCTCACCACGACCTACGCCCACCTGCAGGGGTATGCCGTGCGCTCGGGCCCGGTCAGCCGGGGCCAGGTCGTCGCCTACACGGGCACGACCGGCCTGTCCACGGGCTGCCACCTGCACTTCGAGACCCGGGAGAACGGCATACCGGTCGACCCCCGCAGCTGGCTGTAGGCTGGAGGGTCGGTCGGGTGCACAGCCTGTGTGCGCCTGGCCGACCGACAGCCCAGCGACGATGCGAACAGGGACGGACATGGCCAAGGAGACCGGACGCAAGCTGGTCGCGAGCAACAAGAAGGCCCGCCACGAGTACCACATCGAGGACACCGTGGAGGCCGGTCTCGTGCTGACCGGCACGGAGGTGAAGTCGCTGCGGCAGGGCCGGGCCTCGCTCGTCGACGGCTACTGCACCGACTACCGCGGTGAGCTCTACCTGGAGAACGTGCACATCCCGGAGTACACCCAGGGCACGTGGACCAACCACTCCGCCCGGCGACGGCGCAAGCTGTTGCTGCACCGCGACGAGATCGACAAGCTCACGTCGAAGGCCGCCCAGGCCGGGCACACGATCATCCCGCTGTCGCTCTACTTCGTCGACGGCCGCGCCAAGGTGGAGATCGCCCTGGCCAAGGGCAAGAAGCTGCACGACAAGCGGCAGACGCTGCGCGAGCGACAGGACCGCATGGAGGCCCAGCGCGCCATGTCGGCGCACCTCAAGCGGCACGGCTGAGCGTGGCGGGAGGCGACAGGGAATCCGTTGGCGTCGCCGAGCGTTGGACCACTAGGATGAGGAAGTTGACAACTGCATAGTGTGATGTGGCCGCCCCCTCAGGGGGGTGATCGGTTTCGACGTTGTACGGCCAATCAGGGGAAGCGGGTCGAGGATGCAAGGTCATCTCGTGAACGCTCCTTGCGAAACCAATAGGTGCCGATTCCAAGCGCACCGACTTCGCCCTCGCCGCCTGAGCGAGCTCCGAAGTCCGTCAGCCTGAGCTAGTTTCCGACTCAGTGTCTGGCGTCAGCTAGGAAACTTGCTGCGTGATCATGTCGAGGGATCACGCGGGACTCCTACTCGACTGGGCCTGTCAGGGAACGTGTGCGTGCGAGCCCTGGGGCCGAGAAAATCCATAGCGCACTGCACCCGGAGAAGCCCTGGTTCCCCGGCAGCGGACGCGGGTTCGATTCCCGCCACCTCCACCACAGTGGTGGGCCACATCACCTTAGTAGCACGTCAGCCCTCAGTTTCCGCAAGGTCAGCGCGGATCTGGGGGTTTCGTGTGTCCGGGACCGAGGTGGTCAGGGGTCTGCTCAGATGACCACCTGAACTGACACACAGAACTGACACAGGGGCTGACACACCCTCGCCGGATCCGGAGGCGGATGCCCACCCCCGCCCCCGCTGCCGGAGTCTGGGAGCCGTCCCTCACGCCCACCACCCGACTCGTGCCACCGGGGTACGTCACTGAGGGGTGAGGTCGAGGGCTTCCATCGTGCCGGTGCCACCGGGTCGAGGAGCCCGGGAGGATGACTTCGCATCCACCCGGGCTCCTCGATCCTGTCAGCTACCGCAGGTCACGGCAGTGGGAGGGTGTTGGACCAGCCCGACTGGGTGGTGTCACTGAAGGCATGCACCCGGTAGAGGTAGGCCACCCCGGAGGTGACGGTCTGCGTGAACGTCGTGGTGTCTGGACCCACCGTGGCGTTCACGAGGTTGGTTCCGTCGCTGTTGGTGCGCTGGATGAGGAACCCGGTCTCGTTGTCCGAGTTGTCCGTCCAGCTGAGGTTCACCGTGGAGGTCTTCTTGTTCTTCACGGTGAGCGTCCCGGTGAGGGCGGTGGGGGCATCGACCGGGTCGCCGGCGACCTGCCCGGTGTCACGGCTGTCGACCGTGATCGTCGGGAAGCCTCCTCCCGGCGGGATGTTGTTGAACGCCGGGTCCGAGTAGTCCCAGGTGTCCCCGACCGTGTTGATCGCGTACACGTTGTACTCGTACACAGTCTTGGTGTTGCCGATCGGGTCGACGTACTCAGCCGGACCGGTGGCCGCACCCGTCTCGGTGTCCGCCGTGGGCATGGTCGTCAGGTTGACCCTGTCCTCGGTCTGGACCATCGCGATCTCCAACCACGGATCCGTGGAGCCTGCGACGCGCCGTTCGATGACGAAGGCGGTCTCGTTCTTCGAGGTGTCCGTCCACCTCACCGTGTTGATCTGGTTCTTGCCGCTGCCTGACAGCTCGGACGAGATCTCGGTCGGCGCCGTCGGGTTGACCGCCACCGCCTGGGTACGCATCATGTCCATCTCCTCGTGGCTGAGGATGTGGCAGTGGAGCACGTACTCCCAGCCGAAGTTGACGACGTGGTTGATCACGTCGATCGGCTCACCGTCGGGGTTGAAGGCCATCAGGGGCAGGTTCATCGCCTCTTGCTGTGTCGTGTTGGCGATGTAGGCTCCCGCAGGCATGGACGGGTCGAGCATCCGGACGCTGTTGGGCAGTCCGCCCCAGGCCTCCGGGATCGGCGGGATGATCGGGCGCACGGCGACGATCGTGTCCTCCAGCGGACTGATCCGCACGGTGTCCTTCCAGCCGAGCTCGGTGGGATCGGGCTTGCGGATGATGCCGTCCCAACCCACGCGGTTCAGCAGCTGGACGTCGTAGAGGTGGAAGTGGATGGGGTGCGTGTCGACCCCGTTGTGCGTGAACTTCCAGAGCTGCGTTCCGTCGTCCGCCTCCGCGATGGGGGTTGCCTCCATCCCTGGCGGCAGCTCGATGCCGTCGAGCACCTCGGTGGGTGGCATCGAGAAGCCGTAAAGGATCATGTTCTGCAGACCCGCCTGGGCGTTGGGTGTCTCCACGCCCAGGAAGCCGCTCATGCGCCCATACTCGGGCTCGAACGCCTCACCCATCTCGTCCTGGATCATCTTGGGCTTAAGGTTCATCGTGAGCCGTTCGGCCTCCGTTGAGGTGGTGAATGGCGCGCCGGGCGCGGTGTCCGCGTCGGGGTCGACGAGCCGGTTGAACGTCAGCGAGGTGTCGTAGATCTGCACCGTGCCGTTGAGCGCACCGTTGGTCGGGAACGACGTGCCGTAGGCACTGTTGTACTCGCCCTGACCCACGACGATCGGCTTCTGCCCAGACTCGAACACGCCCGTCCCGTCCCCGCCGGCGAACGCGGCGTTGAGCGCAGCGAGGTCGAACGACTCGGCCGGAGCCGTGTCCGCGACCTTGATCTGCATGACGGTGCGGGTGTTCGGCCCGTACCCCGGCAGGGTCGCTGACGCGCCACCGGTGTCCCGGTAGTCGCCGTTTCCGGTGTAGTAGTCATACCGCGGGTCGCGCGCCGGGAAGGCCGCCGGTGCGTCGTTGTAGACGATCAGCGTCTGGCCGGCGTACTGCGACAGGTCGACCACGACGTCGAAGCGCTCGGCGGGCGCGACGAGCAGAGAGTGCTGGTCCACGTTGCCGGCGTTGAACAAGGTCGGGTCGTTGACCCACGTGGTCGGCTGGGCCGGGACTTCGACCGGAGCCGGCAGGAAGCCACCCTCGGTGCCCATGACGACCCAGTCCGGGCCCTCGGTGCCGACGACCGGGGTCGGGAAGACCGTCGGGTCCTCGAGCGCTGCCGCGACCTCGTCCGGGTTGAGAGCCACCTCGGTGCACGCGACACCGGTGCTCTCCGCCACCGGTGTGGTGGTGCCGTCGCACGGCTCACCGTTGGCGTCGACCGCCTGGTACAGCGACAGGTTGAAGAACCTGTCGTTGGCGGCGTTGAGGATCCGGAACCGGTAGGGCTTGGGCTCCAGGGTCGTCGTCGGGTAGGCCGCGCCGTTGACCACGGGGGTGTCCATGAACGCCTCCATGCCCATGGAGTTGTACGGCGTGCCGGGCATCAGTGGCGGCTCGCACCACGTCAGGTCCGGGTCACAGGCAGAGTCGAAGTACGGGTTGGCGATCGGACCGTAGTCCACACTGTTCGTCGGCGGCCAGAACCACGGACCGTAGGCCCAGCGACCGTACTCGTTGACGCCGGAGGCGTCGCCCGGGTTCTGCGCCGGGGAGTAGACGTGCGGCAGCCAGAGGCTGCCCTCATCACCCCAGGCCGTCGTGTCCCACGTCTCGTCCTGGAGGTCGAGCTGGGCCTGGTTGGGCACGAAGGTCTTGTCCTGGAACACGAGCGGAATCGTCGATGCCGCGTCCGGGATGGTCCCGGCGGCGATCAGATCCGCCTCCGTCTCGTCCTGGATGATGTACGGCGCGGCCGAGCCGGCGTACACGTTGAGACGCGTGATGCCCCACGAGTGGTCGTGGTAGAACATGAGCCGCGCGCTCTGGGCGTTGGTGTAGTAGAAGGTCTGGACACCGTCCGTCGGGTCGTCGACAGCCTCCGGATCCATGTCGGGAACGTTCTTGACGCTCACTCCCTCGGGGAACGGGGTGTCCTCGTCCGCCGGGGTGATCCACTGGTGCGGGGTCCCGTCGGAGATCCACGGGGTGATCCCGCCGTGCAGGTGGATGATCGCCCGGTTGTCCGAGTAGCAGTCTCCGCTCGCCACCAGACCGGACTTGGTCGCCAGGTCGTTGCACATGGGGACCTGCGGGTCCACCATGTCGGGCATGGCCTCCATCATCTCGTGACCCTCAGGCGTCATGCCCGCGCCCATGACCGTGCTGTCCACCGGCAGGAACAAGTTGCCCCCTGCGCCGGTCGGCAGGAGGTTGTGGAACTCGATGCGGACCGGCCGGTCCTTCTGCGCCACGATGGCGGGACCCAGGTAGCTCGGCTCGCCCTTCGGTGTTCCGTCGGGGTTCAGCTCGACGTACCCGCGCAACTTCGTGCCGGTCCCTGGGAGGTCCGAGTGAAGCTGCTGGGAGTACTCGACGAGTCCGATCCGGTAGAAGTCAGATCCAGGGTAAGAAGTCTCGTCGGCAACGGCGGCGGGGATCTCGGGCAGCGGGTCGACGAACTTGCGGATCCCGCCGGTGACGGTCACCTCCTCCGGACCAACCATGCTCGCCGCGAACGAGTACGTCCGTGCCTGGGCGGTGTACGTCGGGTAGGGAGCCGTTCCGAGGGTGATCGGCGAGCCGGCTGCGGGGACGGCGCTCGTGGGGTAGTAGATGCTGTCTGTCCCGGAACCGGCGGTGTACGGAATCCCCTGGCCATAGTGGGCGATCCGGTCGCCTGCCTGAACCGAGAGGTTCGCCACGGGGTAGGTGGCCACCCCGGGCGTCGAGGGTGTGGTGAGAGCGCCGCTGTCGAACACCACGGTGTACTCACTGCCCGTCGTCCCTGTGGGACGCAGCACGTACGCGTGGAAGGTGCGGTTCTCTGAGCCGTCCTGGACGTAGGTCTGGAACCCGTTCAAGAATCCGTCGGACAAGACCCCTGGGCTCATCACGAGGACGTTCGTGGCGGTGTCTGTAGGGGCCGTCCGCTGGATCGTTTCGTTGCCGACCAGAACACTGTCGCCCGGTGCCGTTGTCAGCTCTGGCAGCGGGCTGTTCGCATAGTTCGGGTGGCTGAAGTAGCGGGGCGCCTCTCCCGGGGCAGCGGCGGCGGTCATCTCGGCGTCCACCATCATCAGCGGGTTGAGAGCGCCGTCCTGTAGCGCCCGAGCCGCCGCGGACTCACGGTCAGCCTGGTCGATCTTCTTCTCCTGCTTTTCCTTGACCTTGTCGGCCTTGTCCTTCAAGCGGTCCTGCTCATCGGGCTGCGCCGCAACGAGCGCAGGGATGGCGACACCGGCTGAGGTGACGGCGGGAAGATCGGCCATGCCCATAGGTAGCAGGGCGATCGCCGCGAAGACAGCGATGCCCATGTTCTTCTTCACTGTCGTGCTCCTTTCGAATTGAGGCTGGGCCACGGCGCGAAGCAGTCCGGCACCTTCGTCGGGTCCGGCGTCGCAGCGACCGCCGTCCCCGTGCCTGGTGCGGTAGCGACCAGGGCGCCCGCCCTGGCGGGCACCCTGAGCAGCATCCCCGTCGTGGTGGTGGAACTGGCTGCGCGTGTCTTGTCGTCTGACATGACGGACCTCGCCCCTGCGATCGTGTGACTCGTGTCACGGATGTGTGGAACGTACGACCGCTGCAAAGTTCGTCACAAGAGAAACCTCAATCGGGAAACGCGGTTCGCGAATCCGAGGGTGGCAGGCCCTTGGCTGAAGGAGTCCTAGATCGAGCCCCTCCAGGGGTCGGACGTGCCAGGGTGCTAGATCCAGAAGTCGGTGAGTCGTGCGTCACTATCCAGCACCAGCGAAGGCCGATTGCCGTATCTTTGTTCTTATGAGCCGGGACGGCTGGACGTTCCTCACCAACCACGGGCACGTGCTCGTGTGTCTGGCGGTGAACCCCGAGGTGCTCCTGCGGGACGTCGCGACGAGCATCGGGATCACCGAGCGCGCGGTGCAGCAGATCGTCGGAGACCTCGAGCAAGCCGGTGTGCTCATCCGTCTTCGGGTCGGCCGTCGCAACAACTACATCGTGCGCCGCGACGAGCTGTTCCGGCACCCCGTCGAGGGGGGTGTGACGATCGGGGACTTTGTGGACCTCGTCGAGCGCGCCAGAGTCAGTCCACAACGCAAACCTCCCCCGCGGGGGTACGTCCCAGCCCGGCCGGAGAGGCCCGCCCGTCAAGGATGACTAGGCTGTCCACCGGCGCGCGGACCCCGCCTGAGGAACGCGCATCCACCGCGGACGGCGTGTCATCGATAGACGTCCGCGCGGTGCTCGACCGCGGTGATGGTGAAGCGCGTGTCGACCCGATAGATGATCCGGTTGTCGCCGCGGCGTGCGCTATGGAGCCCTTCACGACTGAGGCGCAACGCCTTGCCGACGGCTTGCGGGTTGCTGGCCAGCGGGCCGTAGATGAACTCGATGGCGAAGCGTCCGCGAGGATCTCTCCCTTGCCCAGCACCTCGGCTTCGCCAGCGGCGAGTTCGGTGAGGCTGTCACGGACCTGCGCGACATCCTGTCAGCCGTCAGCATCAGCTTCTGCCGCTGGTCGCCCTAGTATCGAGCTCGATCGGAACGCGTCGTCCGTGGACCCCTTTGAGGGCGGCCACGGCTCCTCAAGCAAGGGGATCTCGAGGTCGTAGGCCAGCACAATGGCTCTTGCGAGATGGCGCTCCTGCTCGGGTGTGAGGAAACCCAGCGTCCGTCCCAGGAGGTCGACGGGGATGGTCAGGACGTTGTCGACTGAGACAGCACTGTTGTGGTCCAGCCCGTTGGCACGTCCGACTGGCACTTCGCTGGACAGCCCCTTGACGGTCGACGTGATGGGGGCCACGGTCACCTTGGTCATGACGGCACGTGCGGTGTCACGGGTAAGGACAAGGACGGGGCGGGTCTTGTCCAGCCGCGCCAGACGGATCTCGCGCAAGGGTCACTCTTCCAGTGTCGTCTGGCCCACGGACCACGTGACGAGCTCGTCGAGGTCATCGGCCGTGCCCTTCTCCTTCAGGGTCTGTGCGTCCTGCTGCGCGGCTTGCAGGCGCATCTCGCGCTCGAGGGCCGCGGCCACCAGTGCGGCTCGGCTGGGCGCCTTGCCACTGGCGACGCTCTGGTCCAGAAAGCGAACCATCTCATCAGGAAGCCGTACCGCAATCTGTGTCGTCACGCCCCCAGCATCCCATACTGCATCCCGGTCTGGGATGTATGGCCCTGCTCCATGCCGGTCGTTCTCGGTGACGTCGGGGGAGAGGAGACCGCACAGCGCGCACGCCACCCAGAAGGTTCCCAGCTGCATCAGGCCCGCTACTACGGTAGGCCCATGCTTCGACGCCTTGTGGCTCGCGCCTTCTGGTCGTTCAGCAGCTGGAGACTGTCCACTGCGCCCGCACCGGAGCGGCCCACGGTGCTCGTCGGTGCACCCCACACCTCCAACTGGGACTTTGTCCTCATGCTGGGGATCACCTGGCGCCTGGACATGGACATTCGGTGGTTGGGCAAGCACAGCCTCTTCACGGGCTGGCGTGGCCCGCTGATGCGTGCCCTTGGTGGCATTCCCGTCGACCGGTCGAACGCGGGCAGTGTCGTCGACGAGGTGGTCGAGCGCGTCCGGTCGGGCGAGGTCTTCGGCCTCGTGGTCACTCCCGACGGAACCCGTGGAGGGCACACGCATTGGAAGTCCGGGTTCCACCGCATCGCCCGGGACAGCGGTATGCCGGTGACGCTCGGCTATGTCGACCGCACCACGATGACGACAGGTCTGGGTCCGACCCTGGAGATGACTGGAGATGTCACTGCTGACATGGACCGCATCCGAGCCTTCTATGCCGACAAAGCAGGGTTCCGGCCGGACCTACGCGTCGAGCCGCGGCTGCGAGAGGAGACTCGAGCGGTCTGAGGGACTCGCCTGGCTCGCCCTCGACACCCACGGACCACCCTTGACGAACCGACGGTTCGCCGCGCCGGCCTTCAGCACTGACCACATACCGTGCGCGCCTTCATCCGCGACTGCCCCGGCAGGATGCGGGGCGCTGTCCATGCCGGTGTCCGTCATGGCGGACGCCTATGGTTCGGGTCATGACCGCACTGGCCCCGTACGTCTACCTGCCCGGCACTGCCCGGGAGGCACTGACCTTCTACGCCGACGTCTTCGGCTGCTCCGCACAGATGCATACCCTGGAGGACTTCGGGAGGACGGACGGCCCGCTCGACGCGATCGCCCACGGCTTCCTCTCCGACGGGCCGGTCACCCTTTTCGCTGCCGACGCGACCGGTGACCAGGCCCCGTTCCGCTGCGAAGGGATGATGCTCTCCCTTCTCGGCGCGGCCCCTCCTGCCACCCTGCGAGAGTGGTTCCACCAGCTCACCCAAGGCGGCCAGATCGTCGATGACCTCCAGGCTCGTCCCTGGGGAGCCACTGACGGACAGGTCATCGACCCATATGGGGTGCACTGGCTCATCGGGTTCGAGCACGACGACACCCCTTGAGCGCACTGTCGTGCCGCTGTAAGGACGGGTCGGCTGATGGGAATCCCCGTCGACGATGGTCGAACTCAGGTGGCCCTGCGAGCTGTCTCGCGCGTGAACCGGTCCGCCCACAGCTTCCACTGCCACAACGTGAGTGCCACGACGCTTCCCATGCCTGTGACCGCCGCGAGCTTCTTGTGCTGGTAGCTGGCCACCATGGCTCCCACGAGCGATGCAGTGGCTGCGCCCGTCAGGGCCAGGACCTTGGGCTCAGACGTGGGATCCCGAGTCCAGGACTCCTCGCCCAGGATGGCTCGTGTCGCAAACGAGGACGTGTCGTGAGCCGGCGGCGTCATCACCGGGTTGACCGCGAACCAGGCGCCGATGGGGACGTACAACCACCAGCGCCGGGTCCACAGTGGCACCAAGAGCACAGGCGCGCTCAGCAGCCTCGACCAGGCGCTGACGGGATGAGCGTGTCGCTGGAACATGCGCGCGTAGGAGCCATCCTCGGAAGCCACGACCCCAGCCTGACACCTGGTCATCGTGACGGTCCTCGTCGATCGTCAGTCGTGCGGCCTGAGGGTCAGCGGGTGAGTTCATGGTCGTGTCTCCTTCTCGAGTGCCCTGTCATTCTGCGACCGGGCACGCTCAGTCGGCCGCGCGCAGGGCAACCGCCGGCTTGATGGCCGCTGCCCGCGAGGCGGGCCATGCGGTGGCTGCCAGAGAGGCAACCAGGGGAAGGCCCAGGATCACGAGCAGCCCCACCCACGGGACGACGAACGGCGGCGGCACGGCGCCGAACGAGTCGGAGCCGGACAGCAACGTTCGCGTCGTGACCAGCCCCAGGACGGCGCCGATCACCGTGCCCTGGACGGCGATGAGGCCGGCCTCGGACAGCATGGCAGCCCGCACGATGCCCGTGCTGAAGCCCATCGCCCGCAGCATGCCGATCTCGTGCCGGCGCTCGCGGACCGCGCGGACCATGACGACGCCCAGGCCGGCGATCCCCACGAGCAGGCCGAGGCCGAGGAAGGCGCGGAGCAAGGCGATGAAGCCCAGCAGCTGACCCATCCCGGCGGTGCCGATCGTGGCGAAGGTGCGGGCGTCTGCGCCGTGCGCGAGGAGATCCGCGTTCACGGCTGCGGCCAGGCTGTCGGCGTCGTCGCCGTCTGTCGCCGCGAGGTAGAAGCGGTCCACGACCTGCTGGTCACCGAACAGTGCCGCGGTGACCTCGCGGTTGACCAGCGCGCCGTTGGCAAGCCAATCGGCGGCACCAAGGCCGGCAACCGTCAGCTCCCGGGCCTGGCCGGTGGCCGGGTCCACGTAGCTGAAGGCGTCGCCGATCATCAGCGCGTCATCGATGCCTGCCGGCAGGAAGTCCTCCGGCACGATGGCCAGCGAGGCGTCGTCGAGCACCGCTTGGTATGCGGCCTCGTCCGAGGCGTACTTGGGATCGTGCCGGAGCAGGCCGGGAACGCCGCGCGCCAGCAGATCCGCGTCGAAGGAGGTGACGGGCGAGGGGCGGGCACCGTCGAGGTGCGCGGCCTCGAATCTCGCCACGCCGCGAACCAGCCCGGCGACTGCGGCAACGTCAGCACGCTCGGTCAGCGCTGCTGGGGCGACCGGATTGGCCGGGTTCGTGTCGAGCACGACGTCGAAGCCGGCGGCCACCCGCTGCACGGTTGCGTCGGTGTTGCCGGCGATCGACGCCGACATCGCGGTCATGATCGTCACCGTGAAGATGACCAGCGAGAACATGCCGAGCAGCATCGAGGTGCGGAAGCGTCGGGCCAGGGGATAAGCGATGCCCAGGCGGGGTGCAAGGCCGCGGGTGCCTCGAGCGAGACGCTCGATGGCGAAGGCCCACACGCGGTCGATGCTCGACGCGAGCGACACGGCGCCGGCGGTCAGCACGACACCCTGGACGACGAACACCATCGTGTTGTCCGCCGCCATGATCTCGGGAAACAGCAGGTAGACGGCGAGTCCCCAGCCCAGGACCGTGCCCGCGACCATCAGTCGCGCAGTTCGTTCGGGCAGCAGGCGCCGCAACAGCGGCGAGGCAGAGAACGCCGCCATTGGCACGCCCAGGCTCAGCGCGATCGCGTGGTCACCGAAGTAGCCGGCGAACCCGACAGCGGCGCCGGCGAGGATGCCGACAGCTCCGAGCACGAGGGTGCGTGTCCGGACTCGGCTGATCTTCGGCTCGGGGAGGTCCCGGATGGCCCGGATGATGTTGAGCCGGGCGATCCGAAGGCTGGTGGCCCAGACGGTCAGCAGGGAGATGACCAGTCCGGTGCCCGCCCCGATCGCAAGGCTGACCGGTTCGATCACCAGCGGAGGAGCTGCGCCCTGGCCAACCGTCCCGAAGATCGGGACGGCGACCACTGCCACGAGCCATCCGATACCGATGCCGGCTACGGCTCCGGCTGCAGCGGCCACCACGGCGTACAGCGAAGCTTCGATCGCGAATGCCCGGGTCAGTCGCCGGCGGGTGAACCCGACGGCGCGCAGCATGCCCAGCTCGGCCTTGCGCTCCTCGGCGAGCATGACGAACAGGTTGATCAGGAGCAGGATGCCGGCCATGACGCTGAACGACCCGATCATCGTGAAGATTTGGGTCAGGCCGGCCCCCTGGCTCTCAGCATCGTCGAGCACGGTGGCCTTTACGGCCTCGATCTCGACGCCGGGCAGACCGGCGACGGCAGCTTCGAGCTGGGTCACGACGCCGTCGGACAGCGCTCGCGTGTCGAATACGGCCCCATCCACGGACACCAGGACCTGGGTGGTGGGCGGGGCAGCCAGAGCGGACGCCTGCGCGGCCAGGTCGTGCAAGGTTCCGGGAGCCACGATGGCGCCACCGTAGCCCGCGAGCCCCACCTCGGGTACGACCTGGACGACGCTGAGGTCGATGCTGGTGTTGTAGGCGTGGAGACGGACCTCGTCACCGGCCTGCACACCGAGCTCCTCGGCCGTCTCGTGGTTGACGATGACACTGCCGGGGGGCAGCGCTGCGCTGTCGGCAAGTCCCGTGATGCCCGGGTGCGCGCCAAAGCCCCGCGCGGCGGCAACGTCGAGCTCCACCACGGCAACCTGTGGTACCGCCCTCGCATCCTCAAGGGCTTCAAAGGTCCCGGTGCTCGTGGTCACGGTGAGCAGTCCGTCGATGCCGTCGACCCCGGCGGCCCCGACCCTGTCGGTGACCTGGGTGACGTCGGATCCTGCGGGGGCTGTCAGCGTGATGTCGACTGGTCCGTACTGCGTGCGTGCGGCGTCGGAGAACGATCCTTCGATCACGTCACCGACCACGAACGCCGAGGTGATGATGGCCGTGCCGAGCAGCGCACCGGCCACGACAAGGGCGGCCTCTCCGCGTCGGCGACTGATGTTGCGCCTGGCCATGATGACCAGTCCGCGCTGACGCACCGCGGTCCATAGCAACGGCAGCAGCAGGAGGCCGACGAGGGCAGCGAGGACGGCGACGGCGGTCACGAGGTCACCGCGGGGGCGGTCAGCTGCAGCTCGCGGGTGGCGGTCTGGTCGCCGAGGACGAGACCGTCGCGCACCTCGACGAGGCGCTGGCCGGAACGACCCAGCGACTCGTCGTGCGTGACGACGACCAGGGTCTGTCCGGCGGCGTGGACCTCGTGCAGCAGCTCGACGATCTCGCCGGCTGTCCTGCTGTCCAGCGCTCCGGTCGGCTCGTCGGCCCAGATCAGGGCCGGTTCGGCGACCAGCGCGCGGGCCACGGTGACGCGCTGCTGCTCGCCGCCCGACAGCTCGCCCGGGCGGTGGTGGCTCCGGTCGGCGAGACCCACGCGCTCGAGCATGTGGAGGGACCGCTTACGTGCGACCTTCGGCGCCACGCCGGTCACCAGCAGGGGCAGCTCGACGTTCTCGGCAGCCGACAGGACCGGGATGAGGTTGAACGCCTGGAAGATGAAGCCCATGCGCTCCGCGCGGTGACGGGTCCGCTCGGCATCGGACATCGCGAACAGGTCCTTGCCGTCCACCGTCACGACGCCGGCGTCGATGTCGTCCAGCCCCGACAGGCAGTTGAGCAAGGTGGTCTTGCCGTTGCCGGACGGCCCCATCACCATCACCAGCTCTCCCGGTCGAACGTCGAGATCGACGCCCCTGAGAGCCGGGACCTCGCGAGTCCCCGTGCGGTATGTCTTCGTCACGCCGCGAGCGGACAGGATCGGCTGGGCGGCGGTGGTTTCGCTGGCAGACATCAGGTGTGCTCCTTGAGTGGCTATCCCGGCGAGTCGCTTGCCCGCTGTGACGAGGCGTCAGTGATCGACTGGCCTGATGTCACGATGACGGCGTATGTCGACGGGCACATCGGGCTGCAGGCTTGACGTGTCCTGGCCGGTGGAACGAGTGGCCTTTCGTACTTTCGGCTGGTCCGCCGCGGCCGCGGTGTCCGTACGCTGTGGAGATGGTGAGAACCGTCCTCCGGGGGCTGTGGGCCGAACCCCGTCCGGCGCATGCACCCGTCCGGGTGTGGCGGGACTGGGCGCTGGTCGCTGTGCTCGTGTCGGGCTCGGTGCTCGAGCTGGTGCTCCGCGAGGACCGGGCATGGGCCCCGCTGGTGCTCGCCGTCAGCGTGCTGGTGGCACTCACGCTGTTGTGGCGCCGCGCCCATCCCCTGGCCGCGGCAGCCGTCGCCTTCGGCACGATGTTCGCGTGGGACGTGGCGAAAATCTTCGTCATCGACGCGACCAACCTGCTGACCATCGCGGGTTTGCTCATGCTGCCCTACGCGCTGTTCCGCTGGGGCTCCGGCCGTGAGGCCGCGGCCGGCCTCGGCATCATCCTCGCCTGGCTCCCCGTCACCCACGTCGCCGATCCGACGGCAAATGCCCGGGTGGGGGTGCCCGGCCTTGAGCAAGTCGGGACGGTGGTCGGCGGGTACGCATTCTTTCTGTTCTCCGCCGCGCTCGGCGCGTCGATTCGGTTCCATGCCCACGCCCGGACCCGCGACATCGAGCAGGCCAAGCTCCGTCAGCGCAACGAGCTGGCCCGTGAACTCCACGACGCCGTGGGCCACCACGTCTCCGCCATCGTCATCCAGGCCCAGGCCGGACGTGCCCTGGCGGCATCCAACCCCGACCGCGCGCTGGGCACCCTCGAGACCATCGAGGAGACCGCGTCGCGGACGTTGAAGGAGATGCGCACCATGGTCGGGCTCCTGCGCGACGGCGCCGGACCCGACTTCGTCCCGCAACCGGGACTGGCCGACATCCAACAGCTCGCCCGCAGCGTCGGCGGCTGGCCCCGCGTGGACGTGCAGGTCGCCGGCGACTTCGCCGCGCTGAGCCCGGGTCTGGGGGTCACCCTGTACCGGATCGCCCAGGAGTCAGTGACCAACGCCGTACACCACGCGCGCGACGCGACCCGGGTCACCGTGCAGGTCGCCGATGAAGACGAGCAGGTGCGCCTGACCGTCCGTGACGACGGCGCTGCCAACGGCACGGGTCACACCCCGGCCGGCTACGGACTGGTCGGCATGGCCGAGCGAGCGAGCCTGCTCGGTGGCACCCTCCAGGCCGGCCCCGACCCCGACGGCGGCTGGACGGTCAACGCGGTGCTGCCCAAGGGTGTCGTGACGACATGACCTCGACCAGCGAAGCGGCAGGGCGCCGGGCCGCCACCGTCCGGGTGCTCATCGCCGACGATCAGGACATCGTCCGTGCCGGCCTGAGGATGATCCTCGACGCTCAGCCCGGCATCGAGGTCGTCGGTGAGGCCGCCGATGGCCGCGAGGCGGTCGCCCTTGCCCGCGCGCTGCGCCCCGACGTCTGCCTGTTCGACATCCGCATGCCCGAGGTAGACGGGATCGAGGCCACCCGGCAACTCGCCGGCCCCGATGTCGAGGACCCGCTGGCGGTCGTCGTGATCACCACCTTCGACCTCGACGAGTACGTCCACGGGGCGCTGAAGGCCGGCGCCCGAGGCTTCCTGCTCAAAGACGCCGGGCCTGCCCTGCTCACACAGGCCATCCACGCGGCCGCCCAGGGAGACGCCCTCATCGCCCCAAGCATCACCGCGCGGCTCCTCGCCACCTTCGCCGACACCCATGGGAGACCCCGACCAGCGCCGCCCATCGAACCGCTCACCAGCCGGGAGGAAGAGATTTTGATCCCGGTCGCCCAGGGCTGGACCAACAGCGAGATCGCCGACGGGCTGCACATCAGCATCAGCACCGTGAAGGCCCACCTCGCGAGCCTCATGCGCAAGCTCGACGCCCGGAACCGCGTCGAGATCGCGATGTGGGCTTACGAAACGGGTCGCATCAATACCTGACGACGGACACCGAAGCGCTCTCGTCGCGGATCGTCACCTGAAGAATGCAGACCACGGATCGTGGAACGCGATCAGCTCGCCGGGGTGACGCCCTGGATGTGGCACAGCGTGGACAAGCTCGTCAGGAGGCCGCCAGGCGACCTGGCGAGCACTCTGACGATGTCGACGATCGTCAACGTGCCGCAGGAGACCGCGACCGCGACGAGCACCCGTCCCGCCACGCCCGTCGCGAGGGGTTCGCCGGTCGCGGCTCAGCCCTCAGTGAGCAGAGCACCTTCGTCACCTTCGGACCGGTGGGAGGGACACCACAGCAGCTGCGGACCAGCCGAAAGCACGAGACCGAGGCCATGCCGTCGGTCAGGCGAACTCCAGCCTCCGGGCCGATGTGTCCGCCGCCGAACTCAACGATCGTGGACCTACCGATCTTCACAACGACAACGGAGCCCCTGATGAGAACACGTCAACCCCTCACCGCGCTGGAGGATCTGCGCATACCGGTGCAGGCCCAGCTCGCGGCCGCCTGGACGAGCCTCATGTTCCTGTACGCCTACGTCGACATCTTGGCCTTCTACAAGCCCGGCGTCGTCGACGACATCCTGGCCGGCGTCGTCCACGAGTTCGACACCGGCCCAACCTTTGTCGCCCTTGCGCTCACGCTCATGGCCATCCCGAGCCTCATGATCCTGCTCTCCACGACACTGCCCGCCCGTGTCAACCGCACCATCAACCTCGTGGTAGCAACGCTCTACATCCTCCCCACGATCTACAACGCGGACGGGGAGTCCTGGACCTACTCCTACTTCTACGGCTTCTCCATCGGACTCGAGGTGCTGATCCTGGCCCTCATCCTGCGGCTGGCCTGGACCTGGCCACGCACCTCGTCGCCGGCGACCCTGGCGGCCAGCCTCGACAGCGAGACGCTGCGCACGCCGCAGCAGGCGTGACTACCCGTCCCGCTCCCGACCATGCTTCGCTCGGCCTACAAGCGGTCGCGGTCACCTGCCTCAGTTCGCTGCTGAGCTCTCCGTCCACCCCATCCCATCCCCCGAGAGGTCCCGGTCATGATCGAGGCGCACGAGCTCACCAAGCGCAACGGCGACAAGACCGCCGTCGACAGCATCAGCTTCACGATCGCGCCCGGCTCGGTCACCGGGTTCCTCGGGCTGAACGGTCCCCTTCGTGTCTCTTTCCACGATCGTCACGCCGGGCGTCCCGCGCCTGCTTGCCTGCTTTCTTCCTGGGTCACGCAGTGCCGGCTCTCGTCATCACCCACCGCGTGGTGGGCGGTGCGGCAGTACCCCCGGGCGCGCATGCCGAGACCCGACCAGCCAGCTCGCATCCCGCAGCGCACTGAGAGGACCGTGTGATGCGCGCGATCGTCCAGCACGCGTACGGAGCCAGCGGCGTCCTGCGACTGCAGGACATCGACAAGCCCACTCCCGGGCCGCACGAGGTGCTCGTCCGCGTGCACGCGGCCTCCGTCAACCACGCAGACTGGTGTGTCACCACCGGCCGGCCGTACGTCATGCGCGCGGCACTCGGGCTGCGCAGGCCACGGGTTGCCGTCTGCGGACGTGACCTGGCCGGCCGGGTCGAAGCGGTCGGTGCCACTGTGACCCGGTTCCGTCCCGGCGATGACGTCTACGCCGAGACCACCACCGGCAGCTTCGCAGAGTTCGCCTGCGTCCCCGATCATCTGCTGGCGCTCAAGCCGGCCAACCTCTCCTTCGAGCAGGCCGCCGCGGTGCCGCTTGCTGCCGTCACCGCCTTGCAGGGCCTGCGCGACGTCGGCGGGGTGCAGCCCGGCCAGGCGGTGTTGATCAACGGCGCGTCGGGGGGTGTCGGCACGTTCGCGGTGCAGATCGCCAAGACCCTGGGCGCCGACCTCACCGCAGTGTGCAGCACCCGCAACGTCGAGCTGGTCCGCTCGCTCGGTGCGGATCACGTGATCGACTACACCCGTGAGGACTTTGCCCGCGGCGGGCAGCGCTTCGACGTGATCTTCGACCTCGCCGGCCGGCACCCTCTGGCCGCCTACAGACGCGCGCTGACCCGCGCGGGCACGCTCGTCTCGGCGAGCGGCTACGGCGGTCCGGTACTCGGGCCACTGGGGCGCTACATCGAGACGCTTGCGTTGTCGCCGTTCGTGTCCCAGCGACTGCGCGTGCTCGCGGCAAAGCCGTCCCAACAGGATCTCGAGACCCTCACCGCGCTGATCGAAGCCGAGGCGGTCACGCCCGTGATCGAGACCACCTACGCGTTAGCCGAGACCGCCGAGGCCATCCGCCACCTCGCCGAGCAACACCCCCGAACCAAGATCGTCATCGCCGTGCGCGGCAGCCATGCCGGGTCGCAACCATCAACGAAGGAGACCGAGGATGAATGACCTACGCCTCAAGGAGCAGCAGGCCGACAGCACCCTGCGATGAGGTGGTCTCGCCGGCATCCTCGGGAGCCTGCTCATGCTCGTCACCGCTGGCTTCGTGGCCGTGTTCGTGGCGATGGACATCACTCCCCAGTAGTCGCTCACGAGGTTCCCCGACATCAGAACGGCCTATGTGGTGGGGCACCTGACCAGTGAGGCGTGCTGCGGCCCAATTGCACGTGATGCTTCTGGCGACTGTATGGGGCATCACCGGCTCACCGCCAGCACCTGACGCCGGCAAGCTCCCACCCCGCTGAGGATGACCACACCCTCTGCCGCGAGCGTTTGCGTGGGTGAGTGCCACGTGGCCACGTGGCGAGCTGCCACCTGGTGGTCGGTGTTGCCGCTGGCGATGACGAGGTCGTGGGCGTCGTCGTCGGGTGCTGGGAGGTCGATGTAGTTCAGGCCGTAGAACACGACCACCGCGAGCCATCCCAGTCGCTTGTTGCCATCGATGAGCGGGTGGTTGACGACGATGGACTCCAGGAGCGCTCCGGCCTTGACGTCGATGTCGCGGTATGCGCCACGTCCGACGCTGGCGTTTGGGCGATGGGCCGCGCAGTCCAGCAGGCCCAGGTCCTGGATGGGACCGACGCTCAGGTCCGCCGCCAAGGCGAGCAGGTCCTCGCTAGACAGGTACTCCAAGGGTCAGCGCCCGAGACGCTCGAGCAGGTCGGCGTACCGCTCCCGTCCATGTGCGGACAGCTCCCTTACGCGCTCCTCGTGCCCGCGCCGGCGCAGGCGTTGGTGGGGCACAGGTGGAAACCGCCGCGTGTCCGTCAGCTCGGCATGGTCTCCGAACCGGCGCGCACCCAGCCCCTTGTCGTCCTGGTTGTGCTTGGCCACGAAGGGTCCGGGAGTCGAGGCGGCGGCCTGGACGATGTGCCAGCGACCCACGGCGGCTACGGTGCGGTGGTTTCGATGCCGGGGGCCCGCAGCCGCGACAGCTGGTCGACCTTGTTCATCTCCAGCTCGAGCACCTGTCGCCCGTTGACGGTGCGTCGCCGATGCGTGATGTGGCCCTGCCGGCTGCTGTGAGGGTCGCCCGGTCCGGGGCGTCGGTGGGATGAGTGCTTGAGGCAGCGGTCCGCGAACGGGGTTGGGAAGTCGACCGTGAGCCGACCGGGTTCCAGTGACGTAGTGGCTGGGTTCGGAACGGTGACAGTCCCTGTCAGGCGCCCGCCACGAATGGAGGAGCTCATGGTCACCCACGTCGATGCCTTCGTCTCACCGGGTCTGGTCTCGCGGTTCCTGCCCGGTCTGCACCGGCAGCTCGACCGGATTGCCCAAGCAGGTCGGCTGAGATCCCGCGTCGAGGGTGCACTGCCCCTGGTGCAGGGGGAACGCCTTCTCGCCCTGGACTGCTCACTCGACGGTGACTGGGTCGCAGCCACCGACCAGGCTCTCTACTGTCAGGTCGGGGCGGTGCGGATCGGCGCTGTCCCCACCCGCTGGTCCCGCTTCGACTGGGACCGGATCGATCGGGCCACCTGGCATGACCGTGACGGGACCCTGGCCTTGAGCCGGGTGGGCGATGATGCCATGGCGACGCGCACCGTGATCCATCTGCCAGCAGGGGCGACCCTGGGGCGTTTTGCCAGGGAACGGGTCGCGTGGACCATCGTGGTGAGCGCCACGGTACAGCTGGACGGGGGGCACGGTCCTGTGCACGTCGTGGTACGCAGACAGCCTGGTAGCGACGACATGAGATGGCAGGTGACCGTGCCTCCGGGATCGGCTGAGGTGCCAGGTTTCCGGGATGCTGTGGTGAGGGCCTTGGACGAGCTGCGTGGTCAATGGGGGCTGTGACCAGGGGGCCACGGTGGTGTAGGCGCGGCCGATCAGGCGCTACCTGGTGTCGAACGTCTGATCAGCGGCCCATCGGTCTGACTGAGGAGGAAGGCGGAGTTGATCAGTCCGACGTGGGAGAAGGCCTGGGGATAGTTACCGAGCTGCCGACCGGCGACAGGGTCGTACTCCTCAGCCAACAGACCGACGTCGTTGCTCAGCGTCAGGAGCCGCTCGAACACGTCGTGCGCCTCCTCCGTGTCGCCGCGCATCACGAGGTTGTCGACGAGCCAGAAGGAGCACAGCAGGAATGCGCCCTCACCGCCGGGTAGCCCGTCCACCTCGGCGATGCCCTCGGTCACCGTCTGGTCGGTGCGGTACCGCACCACCAGACCATCCGCGCACAGCTCCTGCCGGATCGCCTCGACCGTGCCACGGACCCTCGGGTCGTCTGCCGGCAGAAACCCGACCAGGGGAATGAGCAGAGCGCTGGCATCCAGGGTCTTCGATCCGTAGGCCTGCGTGAAGGAGCCGAGCTCGGCGTCGAACGCCTCCGCACAGACCTGGGCGTGGACCTCGTCGGCCAGTCCGCGCCAACGAGCGGCGTCCCCAGGCAAGCCGTGGTCGGTCACCGCGCTGGCCGCTCGGTCGAACGCCGCCCAGGCCATCACCTTGGAGTGCGTGAAGTGCTGACGGCCGCTGCGCACTTCCCACAGGCCGTCGTCGGGCCTCGTCCAGTTCTTCTCGACGTAGCCGACGAGCGCTTGCTGCAGCCGCCACGCGTCCTGGTCGACGGCGAGGCCGGCACAGCGAGCCTGGTGCATGGCGTCCATCACCTCGCCGTAGACGTCGAGCTGGAACTGCCCAGCGGCCTCGTTGCCGATCCGCACGGGACGCGAGCCGGCGAAACCCGGCAGCCAGTCCAGCTCCTGCTCGACCAGGCGGCGCTCACCGTCCAGGCCGTACATGATCTGGAGCTGGGCCGGGTCGCCTGCTGCGGCGCGGAGCAGCCAGTGGCGCCATTCCCTGGCCTCATGGAGGTACCCGCTGGACATGAGAGCGATCAGGGAGAACGTGGCGTCGCGTAACCAGGAGTAGCGGTAGTCCCAGTTGCGCGGGCCGCCCAGCTGCTCCGGAAGAGAGGTCGTCGGGGCCGCCACGATGGCACCGGACGGGTCGTAGGTCAGGGCCTTGAGGGTGATCAGTGACCGGAGGACCTCGCTGCGCCATGGGCCTTCGTACGTGCAGTGGCCCGACCACTCGCGCCACACCGCGTCGCATTCGTCGAGTGCTCGTTCTGCGTCGTATGTCGGGGGTTGCCTCTCGGCCGAGCGGTGCCAGGCGAGGACGAACGGCAGTCGCTCCCCACGCCTCACGGTGAAGTCGGCCTCGGTGGCCATGTCCCGTCCGACCAGAGGCACGGGGGACTGCACCCTGATCGCGTCAGGCCCGGCCACGGCGTGCAGACCGGTGTGGTCTCGAGTCACCCAGGGCACGACCCAGCCGTAGTCGAACCGCAGCCGCAGTCGCAGCTGCATGTCCACCTCACCCTCGAGCCCTTCCACGATGCGCACCAGGGTCGGGTGCTCGTGGCGATGGGGCATGAAGTCGGTGATCCGGACCCGACCACCGGGTGCGGTGAACGTCGTCTCCAGGATCAGCGTCTCGTCGCGGTAGCGTCGCTCGACGCTGACCGTGTGTGCTGGGGCCAAGGACCACGAACCGTGGGAGGAGTCACCGAGCAGCGCGGCGAAGACCGCTCCGGAGTCGAAACGCGGCAGGCACAGCCAGTCGATGGAGCCGTCGAGTCCCACGAGGGCTGCCGTGTGGGTGTCACCGATGAGGGCATAGTCCTCGATGCGTGCAGACAAGGGTGCTCCTGGCCGTCTCTGTGTCTAGGTATAGAGGGAACCCGCGCGGAGGGCCAGGGGCTTCCGCACGGACCCTGACAGGCCACACCCCGTCAGGACGACTCCATGGCACACATCACCAGTGTGGACGGGATCGCCACTGTCGGGGCTGAGGGGATGAGCCATCCGACCGACCCCATCGGTCACTGGATCACGCCGCGTGCGAGCCCTCGATGTGGGCTTGGGCCGGACGCGAAGCGTGGGCCCAGGTCAGGAGTGCGGCGACGGCGATCGCACCACCGGCGATGTTGCCCAGCCCGGCGGGGACCACGTTCCAGGTCAGCAGCGCGCCGAGGTCCGCGCCTCCGGCGAAGGCACCCCTCTGTGTCAAGACGCCGCTGGGAGGGTGGTTCTAGGCTTGGTGGTGGCGGGTCCGGGAAGTGGCTTGTCCGAAGAGCCGGCATCGGGTTGTGAGCCGGTCGCGCTGGAGTCAGAGTCGTCACCCAGTTGCCCTCCCGGACCCGTCGCCGTGTGCCCGGCGAGGTCGTCGAGCATCGCCTTGTAGACCAGATCCGAGAGTCTGCGTTTGAGGCATCGCATCGCTTCCATGGGCGTCTTGTCGGCCGCCACGTTGCGGTCGTAGTAGGCGCGGCCTCGGTCACGTGCCGCAGCTGGACCACGGCCATGATGTGCAGCACCCGGTTGATCTGCCGGTTGCCCTTGCGGGAGAGCCGGTGGTGGGTGTGGTCCCCAGAGGAGGCGTCGACCGGGGCGGTGCCGGTCCAGGACGCGAAGTGGTTGCGGTCCGGGAAGCGGGTGATGTCGGCGACCTCGACCAGCAGCCGCGCGGCGCCGGAGGGTCCGATGCCGTGCAGGTCGATCAGGCCGGTCCCTGTGGCTTTGAGCAGGGACTTCAGCCCCTTGTCGGCGGCCTTGGTGCGGGCGGAGATCGTGGCCAGGTCCTCTGCGAGCTCGGTCGCGTGGGCCTTGCGCACCTTGCCCACCGGGGTGGTCGGGCGGACCTTCTTGAGCAGCTCCTTGGCCTGGGCCGCGGACAGGGACCGCTTGGCCCCGCCGGGGATGAGCTCAAGCAGCAGCTTGTGCAGCTGGCACACCTTGCGGGTGTGTTCGGCTCCCAGGGAGGCGCGCCGGTCCACGCACATGCGCAGCACCTCCGGCTGATCGTCGTCGACGACCGGGCGCAGCCCGCCCATGCGCACTCCGACCAGGGCGATGGAGTGGGCGTCGGTGGCGTCGGTCTTACGGCCCTGGCCGGTGGCGAAGACCCGCACCCGCGCGGACATCTTCGCCGGCACGTGGACCACGGCCTCGCCGTCGGCGACCAGGCGGGAGGCCACGTGCTTGCCGATCCCGGCGCAGCCCTCGACCGCCCAGAGGCGCTGCGGCCACAGCCGCGCGTACGCCAGCATCTGGGCGTAGCCCTCGGCGTCGGTGGTGAACCGGCCGCCACCGGCGACCTGCTCGTGACTGGTCATCACCTCTATCGTCACGGTGCGCTTGTGCGGGTCCATTCCGATCACGACCAGCGGGTTCTCTGCGTTCATGCCCTTGCTCCCTTGCTTCGACAGCACTTCGTGTCGAGCTGGGAGGGCACCGCTACGTACGGCTGGGCAAACCCCTCTCGAGCCTCTCCCGGCCCTGGCGGTGACCGGGGCGACGCAGGCCAAATGTGAGCCTCACGCCAAACGGTGTGGGCAGCCGCACTGAGAGCGTCCACCCCGGTCACCTGAGACCGAGCCTGGCCGGGCCCGATCCTGACGTCAATGAAACACGTAGCCGGTCTGTGCTCAGGGCGGACCCGTGAGCGAGCTGCTCAGGAAGGAATGCCGGCCCCGGTGGGTTCCCTGACCATGGCGGACGGGCACCCACAGACCGACCGTGAGCGGACGCGTGCGTTCCGGCAGTTCGTCGAACCTGAGATCGAGGTGATGCTGCGGGTGGCGCGCTCCCTGACCGGCAACGCCACCGACGCCGAGGACCTGGTGCAGGAGTCCCTCATCCGGGCGTTCCGGGCGGTGGACCGCTTCGACGGTCGGTACCCGCGTGCCTGGCTGCTGACGATCCTGCGCCGCACGCACATCAACATGCACCGGCGGCGGCGGCCCGACACGATCGACGACTGGGCGATGATCCGCGACGCCAGGCCGGCCTTCGGCGCCGCTGAGCACCCCAGCGCCGAGGACGCGTGGATCGACTCGACCCTCAACCCCCCGCTCGCGGACGCGGTGGCCGCGCTGGACCCTAAGTTCCGCGCCACGCTCATCCTCGTCGATGTCCACGACCTCAGCTATGCGGATGCAGCGGCGGTGCTGGGCGTGCCCGTGGGCACCGTGATGTCCAGGCTGAGCAGGGCCCGTGACCGGATACGCCGACGACTAGGCCCGTCGGCTCTCACCCCTGGAAGGTTCGCATGAAGCAGTCACTGCGGCAGATGATCACCTGCCACTGGTCAGCGCGGCGCATCCAGCGCTACCTCGACGCCGACCCCTCGGCTCCGCTGGCTCCGGGCGAGGTCGCCCGTCTCGAGGCGCACCTGGCGATCTGCGACACGTGCGCCAAGGTCGCCGAGGAGCACCGGATCCTGCACAAGGCCCTGTCCCGGTGGTCCGGTGCCGTGGTGGACGACGACGCCGCCGTGCAGCGGCTGCAGTCGTTCGTCGACAGCCTCGTCGAGGACGAGCAGCGATGACCAGCGACGCCCTCAGCGACGCCGCGGCCTGAGATCTGGTCGTCGTCTCTCCCTTTGTGCTTGCGGGTGGCGGTAGGTCCAGCCCGTACACCCCCGTGACCTCGGGCCGGCCGGAGCAAAGGTCTCAGCGCCGCGTCACACATCGTCGCGCTCCGGACCGGACGGCCCTGTGGGAGCAGAGCTGGCGCGGCCGGCGCCGCGCCGGGCCAGTCCGCCACCGACCACCACGAGGACCACCAGGACCCCGGCCGCCACCCACACCGCCCAAGGCCGGGTCACCCCGAAGGCGCCGATCGCCGCGTACGCCAGAGTCCCGGGCAGCATGCCCAGTGCGGTGCCGAGGACATAGTCGCGGAGGGTGACCCCGGTGACACCGGCCCCGTAGTTGATGACGGTGAACGGCAGCACGGGCACGAGCCGCACCGTGAGCAGAGCGACCAGCCCACGGTCGCGCAGCCTGGCGTCGACCTGGCGCAGCCGACCGCGCAGAAGGGCGTCGACGCCATCACGGCCCAACCATCGGGCGACCCCGAAGGCTGCGACAGCGCCGAGCATGGCTCCCAGCCAGGCCAGCATCGCTCCTGACAGGAACCCGAAGAGACCCCCGGCGAGCACGGTGACGACGTTCTTGGGCACTGGCAGCAGGGACCACAGGGCGTAGCCGGCGACGAAGACAGCGGGTGCCCATAGGCCGGCTGCGTCCACCTGCGCCCGCAGCCGAGCGACGTCCGGGCTGCCCACGGTCCACGCCGCCGCTGCTGCCGCTGCAAGCAGCACGACCAGGAGCGCAGCTCGGACCATCAGGCCCCGGGACGCGCCCGGCTCGCTCTCCGCGTCGTCACGCGGGCAGGTGGTCATCGTCCTCGTTCGTGGTCCGGCAGCTGGTGATCGAGGTCGTCGTCGACCGGGTCGGTCCGAGAGTGGCCGGAGCCGTGACGAGCCTCACCCGGACAGCCGGGGCCGGGTCGGGGTGTCCGGGGGTCACGAGGCAGCGAGGTCGACGGCCGTATCGGGTCCTGGTTGCGGTTGGGAGGTCTCGCCTGCCAGCTGTGTCATGACGACGACCTCTCGGCTGAGGGTGCGGTGCACCGGGCATTTGTCGGCGATGGCGAGCAGCGCCTCTTGCTGCTCCGCGCTGAGCCGGGGATCGAGCGTGATCTCTCGGTCGATCTGGTCGACCATCCCCTGCGTGGTCTCACAGGTGGCGCAGTCCATGGCGTGGACGCGCCGGTGCCTCAACGTCACAGTGGCCGGCGAGTACTCCCAGCCCTTCCTGTGCGCATACATGCGCATCGTCATGGAGGTGCACGCACCCAGTGCCGACAGCAGGACGTCATAAGGCGTACCGCCCAGGTCCTCACCACCAGCCGACACCGGCTCGTCGATCAGCCACGAGTGCCGACCGATGCTCGCCACATGCACCATGCCCTGCTCGCTTTGCTCTCGAACCGTCACCAGCGGGCTCGGCGCGTCGTCCGCGACCAGCTGCCCCTTCCCGGTCGCATCCCCGCCGACCAGAGGCAGGTGCCGATGCGCCCAGGCGGCGATCATCGAGGCGGCGAAGTGCGAGTCCTCCCGGCGGGAGAGCAGGTGGTCGGCTCCGTCGAGACTGACGAAGGACTTGGGGTGCCGTGCCTGGTCGAAGATCGTCCTCGCGTTCTCCACCCCGACAACGTCGTCGTCGGGGGAGTGCAGCACCAGCAGCGCACCGCGCAGCGCCCGCAGGCGGGCAGCCTGTGGCTGCGTCGCGACATCGTCCAGGAACTGCCGGCTCACTGTGAAGGGTCGACCGCCGATGTCGACTGTGAGCAGGCTGTCCTCGTCAGGTATCCCGCCGCTCAGCAGGCGCGTCACATGGGCCGTATCGGCCGGAGCGCCCAGGGTCGCCACAGCCTGCACGGACGGGATGCGCGCCTCGGCGGCGATGACGGCGGCGCCCCCCAGTGAGTGCCCAACGAGGAGGGACGCAGGTCCCCAGGTGTCCGCCAGCCAGTCGGCAGCGGCGACCAGGTCGTCGACGTTGGTGGTGAAGGAGGTATGGGAGAAGTCGCCGCCGGAACGCCCCAGACCGGTGAAGTCGAATCGCAGCACTGCATGCCCCAGGCCGGCCAGGGCCCCGGAGATCCGCGAGGCCGCGCGAGACTCGCTGGTGCAGGTGAAGCAGTGGGCGAAGACCGCGAAAGCGCGAGGTCGCCCCGCTGGGAGCTCCAGGGTCGCCGCGAGCGCTGTGCCCAACGCCCCGGGGAAGACGATGTCGGTGATCCTGGTCGGCGCGGACCCGTGCGGCAGGTGTCTCATGTGCACTCAACCCTTCGGCGGGGCCGGAGACATCCCGGCCGCGCACCGGGGAGTGGTGCCTGGAGGCAGCCGGGTTGCCGACGTGACTTGCCCGTAGGCACCAGGCGGAGGACGACCTGACGCGGCGCATCCCCCCCCGCGGTAGAGGGTCGTGAGCATGGGGGAGGCCTGGTTGGTGAGCGTTTCGGCGGACCCTGCCGACAGTGGTGGGGTCGTGTACCTGGACTACAACGCCACGACCCCGGTGGATCCTTCGGTGCTGGACGCGGTGCTGCCGTGGCTCTCGACGGGCTTCGGCAAACCGTCCAGCTCGTATGCCGGTGGGGTGGCGGCCCGGGAGGCGTTGGAAGACGCCCGGGAGCGTGTCGCGTCGGCGTGCCGTACGTGCGCGACGGCGTGGCCATGCATCCGGTGGTCCGCGGTGGCGGTCAGGAACGTGGTCTGCGGTCGGGGACCGAGAACGTCGCGTTCGCGGTAGGGATGGGCCGGGCCGCGGACCTGGCCGTGGACGCACCGGGACGAGGGGAGACCGCTCGGCTGACCGGGCATCGGGACCGGTTCGAGGATCGCCTGCGTGTCCTGCTGCCCGGACGGGTGCACCTCAACGGCCACCGCAAGCAGCGCCTGCCGAACACGCTGAACGTGAGCATCGACGGCGCACGGGCCCTCAGCGTGCTCCCACCTGGACACGGTCGCGGCGTCGGCCGGGTCGGCCTGCCACGCCGGGCACGACCGCCCCTCCCCGGTCCTGCAGGCGATGGGGAGCAGCACCGACCGGGCCCTGGGTGCGCTTCGGCTCCGTCTGGGTCGCTGGGCCACGGCGGCAGAGGTCGACGCCGCAGCACGGGCCATCGCCGATGCGGTGGACCGTGTCGGGACTAACACTTCATAGTTACGCGAAATGTTGTAGCGTTCTGGTCGTGCTCCGACGTCTGGAGGTAGGACCGTGACTGACCTGAATGTTGTCCCGCTGGTCGACGAGGGCCTCGGCAACTCCGCATACCTGGTCGAGCTGGGCGACGGGCGGGCGCTGGCGGTCGACGTCAGCCGCGACCTGCGCACGCTGCGGCAGGTCGCCGCCACCAGGGAACTCCGGGTGGCGTATGCGGCGGACACCCACCTGCACGCGGACTTCCTGACCGGCGCGGTCCAGCTGTCCCGGACCGACGGGGCGCAGATCATCGGCTCGGCGGCCGGAGACCGGCAGTACCCCCACCTCGCGGTGGCCGACGAGGACGAGGTGGACCTCGGCGGCCTGCGGCTGCGTGCCCTGTCCACGCCGGGCCACACCCACGAGCACGTGGCGTTCGAGCTGCTCGACGGCCCCACGACGGAGGGCGTCTTCACCGGTGGGTCCCTGATCGTGGGCTCGGCCGCACGGACCGACCTGGTCGCCCCGGAGCGCACCGAGGAGCTGGCCAGGGCGCAGTACCGGTCCCTGCAGCGTCTGGCGGGGATGGACGACGACGTCAGCGTCTGGCCGACGCACGGGGCGGGGTCGTTCTGCTCGGCCCCTCCCGGGAGCCAGCGCACCTCGACCATCGGGACTGAGCGTGCCACCAACGCGCTGCTGCGCGCGGAGGACGAGGACACCTTCGTCCGGGCGCTGCTGGACTCCCTGGGCACCTTCCCGCCCTACTTCCTGCGCCTGGGCGAGACCAACCGGCAGGGACCGCCGCTGGTCGGCGAGGACGACCGGCTGGCAGCGCTGCCGACCGCCCAGGTCCAGCAGCTGCTGACCGAGGGCGCCCTGGTGGTGGACGTGCGACCTGTCGCCGACTTCGCCGCCGCGCACGTGCCCGGGTCGGTGTCGATCCCGCTGCGGCCGGTGTTCGCCACCTGGCTGGGGTGGCTCACCGAGCACGACCGGCCCCTGGTCATCGTCCGCGACGAGGACCCGGGGGAGGTCCTGTGGCAGGCCCGCAAGATCGGCCACGACCTCATCGTCGGTGAGCTCGACGGTGGCCTGGGCGCCTGGACCACGGCCGGGTCGGCCACGGCCGCGATCCCTCTGGTGGATCCCGGGGCGCTGAGCGGACGCACGGTCGTCGACGTGCGCCAGCGCCAGGAGTTCCAGACCGGGCACGTGCCGGGAGCGGCCAACATCGAGCTCGGGTCCCTGGCCCCGCCCGCGGTCGACCTGCCTGCGGGTCCCACCGTCGTCATGTGCGGGCACGGGGAGCGGGCGATGGGCGGGGCCAGCCTGCTCGCCCGTGCCGGGGCATCCGACGTCACGGTCCTGCAGGGCGGCCCCCAGGACTGGGCCGAGGCCACCGGCGGGTCGGTGGAGGTGGGGGCGTGAGCACGAGGGGTGCTCCCGGCACCGGACGACCGGTGAGTCTGGGGCTGCGGGCGAACGCGGCACAGTTCGCGATCCTCGTGGCGGTCAACGCGCTGGTCGGCGGCATGGTCGGGCAGCAGCAGACGGTGCTGCCGCTGCTGGCCGAGGACGAGTTCGGCCTGACCGGCTACACGTTCATCTTCACCTACGTGACCGCCTTCGGGATCACCAAGGCGGCGGCCAACTACGTCGCCGGGACCTGGTCCGACCGCTACGGCCGCAAGCCGGTCCTGATCGCCGGGTGGCTGTTCGCCATCCCCGTGCCGCTGCTGCTGATGTGGGCTCCGAGCTGGGGCTGGGTGATCGCGGCCAACGTGCTGCTGGGCATCAACCAGGGGCTGACGTGGTCGACCACCGTCATCATGAAGATCGACCTGGTCGGACCCCGCCAGCGGGGCCTGGCGATGGGCCTGAACGAGGCCGCCGGGTACGGCGCGGTCGCGGTGACCTCGATGGCCGCCGGCTACCTGGCCGCCGAGTACGGCCTGCGCCCGGCGCCGTTCCTGCTCGGACTGGCCTACACCGCGCTGGCGCTGGGCCTGTCCACGCTGGTGGTCAAGGAGACCCGCGGCCACGCCAGGGTCGAGGCGGCGGCGCATACCCCCCGCGCCGACGGCCGGCACGACCACCTGCACGGTGCGCTGAGCAGCCGCGAGGTGTTCGCCCAGACCAGCTACCGGGAGCCGGCGCTGTCCTCGGCTAGCCAGGCCGGCCTGGTCAACAACCTCAACTTCGGCCTGTCCTGGGGTCTGTTCCCGCTGCTGTTCGCCGGCTCCGGGCTGCGGGTGGACCAGATCGGGGTGCTGTTCGCGCTCTACCCCGGCGTGTGGGGCGTGGGGCAGCTGTTCACCGGGGCCCTGTCGGACCGGTGGGGCCGCAAGCACCTGATCACCACCGGCATGCTCACCCAGGTGGCTGCGCTGGTCGTCATCGCGCTCGGTGGGACCTTCACCGTGTGGGCGGTCGGCACGGTGCTGCTGGGCGCGGGGACCGCCATGGTCTACCCCACCCTGCTCGCCGCGATCGGGGACGTGGCCCACCCGGACTGGCGGGGCCGGGCCGTCGGCGTCTACCGGGTCTGGCGGGACCTGGGCTACGCCGTCGGTGCGGTCATGGGCGGCGTGGTCGCCGACCTGTGGAGCCTTCGGGCCGCCGTGTGGGTCTCCGCCGCCGTCACCCTGGTCTCTGCGCTGGTCGTGGCCGTCCGCATGTACGAGACCCACCACCGCCCCGCTGACACCACCCCCCCAGGAGCCCGCCCGTGAGTGACCGCTCCACCAAGCACGCACTCTTCACCCAGTTCGCCGCTGTCGCGAAGGCCCTGGGCCACCCCGCGCGACTGGAGCTGGTGGACCTGCTCGCCCAGGGACCACGCAGCGTGGAGCACCTGGCCGCCGAAGCCGGCCTGGGCATGAGCACCTGCTCCGCCCACCTCCAGACCCTACGCGAGGCCGGGCTGGTGCAGACCCGCCGCGAGGGCAAACGGATCTACTACTCCCTGACCGGGGAGGACGTCGCCGAGCTCTGGGACCATCTCCGCACCGTCGCCCAGACCCACCGCCCGCAGACCGAGCACGCACGCCAGGCCTACCTCGGACCCGAGGACACCCAGGCCGTGGGCACCGACGAGCTGCGCGCCCGCCTCGAGCGCGGAGACACGGTCGTCCTGGACGTGCGCCCCGAGGTCGAGTACGCCGCGGGCCACCTGCCCGGCGCTCTCCACATCCCCTTGCAGGACCTCGCCGCCCGACTGGCCGAGCTGCCCGCGGACCAGGAGATCATCGCCTACTGTCGAGGCCGCTACTGCGTCCTGGCCCACGACGCCGTCCGCCTGCTCACGGCCCACGGACACCACGCCCGCCGCGCCGCCGACGGGCTTCTGGAATGGCGACTGGCCGGGCTCCCGGTCCAGACCGACGCCGCCTGACCCCACGAGGAGCCGCCCGAAGGAGCACCCCATGAAGAAGATCCTGCTCGTCATCAACGGACCCGCCTACGGAGCCGACGAGACCTTCAACGCCGTCCGCCTCGCCGTCGCGCTGAGCAAGCGCGAGGACACCCAGGTCCAGGTCTTCCTCATGGGCGACGCCGTCACCTGTGCGATCGCCGGCCAGAAGACCCCCGACGGCTACTACACCCTGGACCGCATGCTGAAGGGCTTCATCCGCCACGGCGGCCAGGTCGCCTGCTGCGGAACCTGCCTCGACGCCCGCGGACTCATCGAGGCAGACCTCATCGACGGGGCACCCCGCTCCTCCATGCCAGAGCTGGCTGCGTGGACCGTCGAGGCAGACACCGTCCTCACCTTCTGACCCTCACGGACCATCCCGGCTGACTGTCACCCAGCCCGCCACAGCAGGCAACGCTCATCGGCCCCCGGGGCGCTACCGCGTCGATGACGTGCTCGGTCTCTCAGCCGGCGACCCTGCCCACCGCGTCGACCTGCTGCGGGGCCTCCGGGGTCTGCACCGCGGGCCTGCGGCCACGGCTCTCGTGCCAGGCCAGTGCCGTGACGCTGGCCACGACGACCGCCATGCCGAGCCATCGGCTGGGGGTGAGCGTGGCGTCCAGCAGGGTCACGCCGACCACGGCCGCGGTCACCGGGAACATCAGCTCGGCCAGCGTCGCCCGGGAGGCGGCAGTGCGGCGCAGACCCACGTAGTACAGGGTCAGTGCCAGCAGACCGGGGATGAGCGCGAGCATCACGAGCGTGGGCACGTCGGAGGCAGGCATCGTCCAGTCCGACCCCGTGACCGCCACGATCACCGCGGCGGCCGGCAGCCCGAAGGCGAAGCGCAGCACGAGGGTGTGCCGCGGACCGATGTGACCGTCGACGAGGCGGCCCAGCACGGTGCCGCCGGCCCACAGGACCGCCGCACCCAGGGCCAGCGCCGCGGCCTGCAGGTCGCCGATGCGCACGTCGAGAGGGTCGGCGAAGGAGAGCAGCCAGGCCCCCGCCAGGGCAGGGACGGCGAAGACGGCGAACACGGGTCGCAGCCGCTCACCCAGCACGACCGCCGCCAGCACCATGGCGACCAGGGGCTGCAGCTTCTGCAGGATCTGAGGGGTGACGGGGTCACCGAAGGCAAAGGCAGCGGTGAAGAGCGTCGTCGCCAGCGCCGAGGACCCGGCCCCGATGATGACGGCGGCGGCCCGCACCCGGGCGGGGGAGGCGGCCCAGGCGCGCACCGCGCCCACCAGCCAAGGGCTGACGAAGAGCAGGAGCACCAGGTGCTCCGCGAACACGATGGTCGGGGCGTCCAGGCCCCGGGCCAGCGGCTCCCTCAGCAGCGCCGAGGTGCCCCAGAGGGCAGCCGCCAGGGCGATGACCCAGGTGAGGTCACGCCTCACGAACCACTGCCCTGAGCCCCCGCGGCCTCCTGCTCGGCGATCTGGCGGCGGACGTCCTCCATGTCCAGCTCCTTCACCTGCGTGATCAGGGACTCCAGGGCGTTGGCAGGCAGCGCCCCCGGCTGCGCGAAGACGAGGATGCCCTGGCGGAACGCCATCACGGTGGGGATGGAGGTGATGTTGGCGCCTGCTGCGAGCTGCTGCTCGCTCTCGGTGTCGACCTTGCCGAACACGATGTCGTCGTGCTGCTCGGAGGCGTCCTTGTAGATGGGACCGAACTGCTTGCACGGGCCGCACCACTCGGCCCACCAGTCGACCAGGACGATGTCGTTGTCCATGACGGTCTGCTCGAAGGTCTCTGCGGTCAGGTCTACGGTGCTCATGGGAAGGCAAACCTACCGAACCGCCGCAAGATTCCCCGCTCCGGCGTCACGGCATACGCAACAATGACGCTCATGACTCCAGTGCCGTCCGTGTCCAACTCCATCACCGTCAGGCTCGAGCTCCCCGCGCGCGTGACCGCGGTGAGCGAGATCACCGGGGCCGTCGAGCGGACGGGGGGCATGGTCACGGCCGTCGACATCACCGAGTCGGGACAGCAGCGGCTGCGTGCCGACCTGACCATCGCCACGTTCGGCAGCGAGCACGCCGACGAGTGCGTGGCGGCGATGCGCGAGGTGCACGGGGTCGAGATCGGCAAGGTCAGCGACCGCACCTTCCTGGTGCACCTGGGCGGCAAGCTGAGCGTGGAGTCCAAGCTGCCGATCCGCAACCGTGACGACCTGTCCCTCGTCTACACCCCTGGTGTGGCCAAGATCTGCCAGGCCATCGTCGAGAACCCCGACGACGCCCGCAGGCTCACCATCAAGCGCAACACCGTCGCGGTCGTCACCGACGGCACCGCGGTGCTCGGCCTGGGCGACATCGGCCCGCTGGCCGCCATGCCGGTGATGGAGGGCAAGGCGGCGCTGTTCAAGCGGTTCGGCGACATCGACGCCTTCCCGATCTGCCTGGACACGACCGACGCCGACCAGATCGTCGCCATCGTCAAGGCGATCTCACCCGGCTTCGCGGGCATCAACCTCGAGGACATCTCGGCCCCCCGCTGCTTCTACATCGAGCGTCGGCTGCGCGAGGAGCTGGACATCCCGGTCTTCCACGACGACCAGCACGGCACCGCGATCGTGGCCCTCGCCGCGCTGCGCAACGCGCTGCGGGTGGTCGGCAAGAACATCAAGGACGTGCGCATCGTCCTCTCCGGTGCGGGTGCGGCCGGCACCGCCATCCTGCGGCTGCTCATCAAGGCCGGTGCCGTGCACCTGGTGGTGGCCGACATCAACGGCGTGCTGCACCCGGAGCGGGCCGACCTGGTCGACTCCGCGGACGAGACGCTGACCTGGATCGCGCAGAACACCAACCCCGACGGTGTGACCGGCTCGCTCAAGGAGGCTCTCGCCGGCTCCGACGTGTTCATCGGGGTCTCCGCGGGCAACATCCTCACCGGCGACGACATCGCGACGATGGCCACCGACGCCATTGTCTTCGCCATGGCCAACCCGGTGCCGGAGGTCGACCCCGCGGAGGCCAGCCGGCACGCGACCGTCGTGGCCACGGGGCGCAGCGACTTCGCCAACCAGATCAACAACGTGCTCGTCTTCCCGGGGGTCTTCCGCGGCCTGATCGACTCCGGCACCGAGCAGGTGACCGACGACATGCTCCTCGCCGCCGCGGTGGCCCTGTCCGACGTCGTCCACGAGGACGAGCGCAACCCCACCTACATCATCCCGAGCGTCTTCAACCCCCGGACCACCAAGGCCGTGGCAGCCGCCGTGGAGGCCGAGGCACGCGCGGAGGGCGGGGGGCACACCGCACCCGAGCGGCCGCCCATCACGTGAGCAGGGCCGCGGGGTGGGGCCTGTTCGTGCTGCTCCTCCTGGTGCAGGTGCAGGTCCTCTACCTCACCACCGGCACCGGTCCGCCACCGTTCCCGCATGCGGACAAGCTCGTCCATGCGGCCGTCTTCGCCGCGCCGGCAGCGGTGGCCACGGCGGTGCGGAGCCGCTGGGCGCTGGGCCTGCTCGTGGTGCACGCCCTCGTGAGCGAGCCCTTGCAGGCGTGGACGACGACGACCCGCCAGGCCGACGTGTGGGACACGGTGGCCGACCTCGTCGGTATCGTGCTGGGCGTGGTGGTCATGCAGAGCATGCGTCGGGCCGGGGGGCGACCGTGAGCGAGTCCCTGGCGGGGCGTCTCCTCGTCGCGACCCCCAAGACCGGCGACGTCTTCGACCGGTCCGTGGTGCTGGTCCTGGGCCACAGCAGCGAGGGGGCCCAGGGCCTCATCCTCAACAAGCCGCTGGACGCCGAGGTCGTCGCGGTGCTGCCCGAGTGGCAGGACCACGTGGTCGCCCCGCCGCAGCTCTACCAGGGCGGTCCGGTCGGGATGGACAGCGCCATGGGTCTGGCGATGCTGCCGGAGGTCGGCGAGGACGAGGCGGTCGTGGGCGTGCAGATGTCGCTGGACGGGATCGGGCTGGTCGACCTGGATGCACCGCCCGAGATCGTCACCCACCAGGTCAGCGCGGTGCGCATCTTCGTCGGGTATGCCGGGTGGTCGCCCGGCCAGCTCGAGGCGGAGATCGAGGAGGGCGCCTGGTATGTCGTGTCGCGTGAGGACAGCGACCCGTTCTGGGCCGACGCCTCGGGCCTGTGGCGCCACGTCCTGCTGCGTCAGCGCAACACCCTGTCACTGCTGACGACCTACACCTCCCACCCCGACCACAACTGAGCGGGCGCGCGCAGGCGGGCGGCATACAGTGGGCACATGGACCTGCCGATCCACGCGATGAGCCAGCAGCCTCTCGAGAGCCCCGAGGCGCCGAGCGCGCCCACTCCGCGCACCGCGGTGCTCGAGCGGGAGGACACCCGCACGGACCCGCAGCTCAGCGAGCCGGGCGACCACGAGCGTCTCGCGCACTACGTGCGCAAGGAGAAGATCCTCGAGAGCGCGATGTCCGGGGAGCCCGTGACCGCCCTGTGCGGCAAGGTCTGGGTGCCCGGCCGGGACCCCAAGAAGTTCCCGGTGTGCCCGACCTGCAAGGAGATCTACGAGGGCCTGCGCGCCCCGCAGGACGGCGGCGAGTGAGAGCTCGCCGCACGAGCGGCTGCTCACCGGCTTCTCGCGGGTAATAACACGAGCAGGGCTGTGGGGTGCCTCACCGGCGCCCCGGGCATGTCGGTCGGCGAAGTTGCCTATCCTTCACCACGATGTCCACCACTGCCGCCTCGCACCTCTCGCCCGCCTACCCGGAGCGGGCGGCCTGGGGCACCGCCGGCAAGCTGCGCGCCTGGCAGGCCCAGGCCCTGAGGACCTACCTCGCCGAGCGTCCGCGTGACTTCCTGGCCGTCGCGACCCCCGGGGCCGGCAAGACGACGTTCGCGCTGCGGGTGGCTACCGAGCTGCTCGACCGCGGTGAGATCGAGCGGGTGACCGTCGTGGCGCCGACCGAGCACCTGCGCACGCAGTGGGCCGACGCGGCCGCCAAGGTCGGCATCCGGATCGACCCGCGCTTCTCCAACGCCCAGGGCCGCCACGGGCGGGAGTTCCAGGGCGTGGCGGTGACCTACGCGGGCGTGGCCAGCAAGCCGCTGCTGCACCGTGCCCGCACCGAGGCGGCCCGGACCCTGGTCATCCTCGACGAGGTCCACCACGGTGGGGACGCGCTGTCGTGGGGCGAGGCGATCCGTGAGGCGTTCGAGCCGGCGACCCGGCGCCTGGCCCTGACCGGCACACCGTTCCGCTCCGACACCGCCGCCATCCCCTTCGTGCGCTACGAGATGGACGAGCAGGGGGTCCTGCGCTCCAGCGCCGACTACACCTACGGCTACGCCGAGGCTCTGCGCGACGGTGTGGTGCGCCCGGTGCTCTTCCTGGCCTACGGCGGCAGCATGCGGTGGCGCACCCGCGCCGGCGACGAGGTCCACGCTCGGCTCGGTGAGCCCGTGACCAAGGACGTGACGGCCCAGGCCTGGCGCACCGCGCTGGACCCGGCGGGTCAGTGGGTGCCCTCGGTGCTGCAGGCCGCCGACAAGCGGCTCAGTGAGGTGCGCCGCCACGTGGACGACGCCGGGGGCCTGGTGATCGCAACCGACCACCGGGCCGCAAAGTCCTACGCGCGTCGCCTGGAGGAGATCTGCGGCGAGCCGGTGACGGTGGTCCTGTCCGACGACGCGGGGGCCTCCCGTCGCATCGAGGAGTTCGCCGAGGGCACGAACCGGTGGATGGTGGCGGTGCGCATGGTCTCCGAAGGGGTCGACGTGCCCCGCCTGTGCGTCGGGGTCTACGCCACGTCGACCTCGACGCCGCTGTTCTTCGCCCAGGCGATCGGCCGCTTCGTGCGCGCCCGGCGCCGTGGCGAGACCGCCTCGATCTTCCTGCCCAGCGTGCCACCCGTGCTCGAGCACGCCGGCAACCTGGAGCTCGAGCGCGACCACGCCCTCGACAAGCCCCGGAGCCCCGGGGACGAGGACGACCTGTGGTCCGCGGAGGAGGGGCTGCTGCGCCAGGCCCAGACCGGTGAGCAGGCCCTCGACTCCACGACGGCCTTCGAGGCGCTGGAGTCGGACGCAGAGTTCGACCACGTGCTCTTCGACGCGGAGCAGTTCGGCATGGGTGGCCTGCCGGGCAGCGAGGACGAGGAGGCATACCTCGGACTGCCCGGTCTGCTGGAGCCCGACCAGGTCGCCCATGTGCTGCGCGACCGGCAGCGCAAGCAGCAGCGTTCCGGAGGGGGGCGCGAGGTCGCCGAGCGGGTGGCCACCCACCGTGCCCTGGCTGAGCAGCGCAAGGAGCTCAACACGCTGGTCTCGGCCTACGCCCGCAAGTCGGGCCAGCCCCATGCCGTCGTGCACGCCGAGCTGCGTCGCACCTGCGGTGGCCCGGAGCTGGCCACCGCCAGCACCGAGGAGGTCCTGGCCCGCATCGACGCCATCCGCCGATGGTTCGTCGGCCGCCGCTGAGAGGCTGAGACCGACCGCGGGCCACCCGTGCGGCTGTCGCCCCACACCGGGCTCACGCTGACGGTCGAGCACTCTTTCGGCGTCCCGTGCGCTGATCGACCCGTCGAGACCGGGCCGGGGACGGGCGTAGAGGTCCCACCCTCCCGGGTCGGTCCTGACGAACAGCGTGAACGGGCCGACGTCCTCGGCGGCGGCCGTCGCGCGGGGGACCGTGTCGTCGTAGGTCTCCACGCGTTCCAGCAGGGCCGGCGACGAGGTCACCCTCCCGAGGAGGCCCCATGGCGGCCGAGGACCCGCAGGCGGGCGCAGTGCAGCCGTGCCACGATGTGGAGGGCGGACCGGTCGCGCACCCCGGCCCGCACCCGAGAGCGATGCTCCGCCGCATACCCGAGTAGGAGTGACCCGATGGCCCCCGCCACCGAGCAGGACAGCTCCGGCGGCTTCACCGCCGAGGAGAAGGCGGCCATGAAGGAGCGCGCCGCTGAGCTCCGAGCGCAGAAGGGCGGCAGGAAGAAGGAGGCCGACCTCCAGGCGCTCCTCGACAAGATCGCCGAGATGCCTCCGGCCGACCAGGAGGTCGCCGCCGGTCTGCACACGCTCATCACCGAGACTGCGCCCGAGCTGGAGCCGAGGACGTGGTACGGCATGCCCGCGTACGCCAGGGACGGCAAGGTGCTCCTCTTCGTGCAACCGGCCGGGAAGTTCGGCACCCGCTACTGCACGCTCGGCTTCAACGACAACGCCCAGCTCGACGACGGTGTCATGTGGCCCACCGGGTATGCCGTCACGCAGCTGACCCCGGCCGTCAAGGGGAGGGTTGCCGCACTGGTGACCAGGGCGGTCGGGTAAGCGCGGCCCGGCTGGCCTGGGTCCGCCGGGCTGGACACTTCGATGGGACGGACGGTCACACGACGATGGAGATCGCGCAGGCACAGGCCGACGTGCGCAGGACCTACTCAGGCGGTTGGGGCGGCCCGGCCGTCTCTGCGCTCATCTGGCTCGCAGCCGGTGTGACCGCCGACCTTTTCGGCACGAGCGCGGGTGCGGCGGTCCTCTTCCTCGCCGGGGCCGCGCTCATCTTCCCGGTCAACCTCGCGCTCAACCGGCTGGTGAGCGGTGAGGTCGACCTGCCGGCAGGACATCCGATGCGAGGCCTGGCGATGCAGACCGCAGCGACCATGGCGGTGATGCTCCTGGCGTTGTGGATGGTCTCGTCGGTGGTGCCCGGGGCCTTCTTCCCGCTCGCGATGGTGGCCGTCGGCGCTCACTACCTCCCCTTCTCGCACCTCTACGGGGAGCCCGCCTTCCTGGTCGCGGGAGCCGTGCAGTGCGTGGCGGGCCTGCTCGTCCTGGTGAGCGAGACCTCCGACGTCTTCGGTGCCTATGTGATGGCCGGCCTGTTGGCGCTGACGTCGGTCACGCTGGTCCTTCGCCACCGACGGCGCGTCCGAGGGCCGCGAGGTGAGCGCCTCGCCCGGACCTAGGCTTCAGACGTGGGGGCTGACGCCGAGGAGGAGCCGACGCCGCTGGGCACGCAGGGCGTGACTCACGTGGTCCGGGTCGGGACCACCGTCCGGCGTCCGGTGCGTCCGTTCACCGCGACCGTCCAGGTGTACCTGGCTCACCTGCACGCCCACGGCTTCCGTTCGGCGCCGAGGCCGCTCGGGTACGACGAGCAGGGCCGGGAGGTGCTCTCGTTCGTCGAGGGTGACGTGCCGACCGAGCCCCTCCCCGACGACGCCACCGGGGACCGCGTGCTCGCCGACCTCGCGGTGCTGGTCCGGCGGCTACACGACGCATCGGCGGGCTTCGTGCCTCCGCCCGACGCCGTCTGGGGGACCCTTCCGGGAGAACCGCCGCGCGGTGTCGTCCCGCTCTTCGAGGAGCCGGAGCTGGTCTCGCACCAGGACTACTGCCCCGGCAACGTCGTCTTTGTGGGCGGCCGGCCCACCGCGCTGATCGACTTCGACCTCGCCCGGCCCACGACGCGGGTCGCTGACCTGGTCAACGCGCTGCACTGGTGGGTGCCGCTGCTGCACCCCCTCGACCGTGCGCCCTCGCTGGTCGAGGCCGACGTGGCTGAGCGCGTCCGGCTGTTCGCCGACGCCTACGACATGCCGCCCGGCATGCGGGCACAGGTAGTGCCCCTCGCCGTGCAGCGGGCGCGCAACAGCACGGTGACGATGCGGGCAGCCGCCGTCGCCGACCCGGTCTTCCGGCGGTGGTGGGAAGCCGGGGTCAAGGACCGGCTGCCCAGGGCGGAACAGTGGCTCCTGGCCGAGGCCGACCGCATCACCGAGCAGCTCATGACCTCGCCGCATCGACCCTCATGAAGCCGGCCGCTCCGCCCCCGGCCCTCGAGCCTCCGGGGTGCGAGGTGCAGCCGGGGGTGCCAAGGTGGAAAGAACATCCACACCCGTGAGGAGAAGCACATGAGCTCGGTCGAACGGCCCCCCGCGATCGTTCGCTGGACGCGCCAGCTCGAGGAGGCCACTGCCCTCGACGGGCCCGTCCACGCGCTGGAGCCGTCGATCCGCTCCGCCTTCGGCAGCGGGACGCGTGGTGCGGTGCTGCGCGGCGACTGGCTGGGTCACGCCCTGCACCCCGTGCTCACCGACGTCGTCATCGGCACCTGGACCTCCGCCACCGTGCTGGACATCTTCGGCGGGCGCGAGTCCTCGCCGGCGGCCCAGAGGCTCGTCGGCACCGGGCTCCTGGCGGTCGGTCCCACGGCGTGGACCGGGTGGGCGGAGTGGTCGGCGGCGGACACGCGCGACAAGCGGGTGGGCCTCGTGCACGCGGCGGCCAACGCCGTCGCGATCGGCGCGTATGCGGCGTCGTGGGTCACCCGCAGGAAGGGCAGGCATGACCTCGGTGCAGGCCTCGCACTTGCCGGGGTGACCGTCTCCGGAGTCGGCGCCTACCTGGGTGGGCACCTCGCAGCCGCGCGCAACGTGGGCTCCCACCACCCCGCCTTCGACGACGCGGGCCCCGACGTGCGTGCCGCGGAGGTCACCGGCTGAGCATGGCTCACCACGCCCGTCGCGACGGCCTCCGCTGCTACAGGATCGCCAGCTTGTGGAACGGGCTCGGGATACGCACCGTCTGCGCGCCGAAGTCGACCGTGACCGCGTCTGCCTCCACCCCGACGACGCGGCCCATGCCGTACGAGTCGTGGTTGACCCGGTCGGCGCAGCTGAACTGGGCGATTACCGGCTCGGGGTCGGGCCGGAAGGGACTCGTGGCGAGATGTCGCCGCCGTGCAGGCAAAGTTGGCATCACTGTCATTATGCACCCCACAGCGGGGAGCGGCTGACCGTGGACCCGGGCGACGCGGCGCCGCAGTGCCGGCCGCCCGGGGCGAGTTGCTGCCGGTCAGTACAGGAACATCGGCTTGCCGCGCACGTGGCGCACCTTCGGAAGGTAGTTGTCGGCGTCGTAGAGCTCGCCCACGTCGACGCGCTTGACTCCGTCACCGGTGACCGAGATCGGGACGCTGGTGTAGGTGCCGCTGCGCAGGGCGACCATGCGGCCGGTGGAGCCGTCGAGTGCCAGGTCGGCGGCCATGACGGCGTAGTTGCTGGCCACCATGAGGTCCAACGAGTCCGGGCTGCCCGAGCGCATCAGGTAGCCGACCTGCTGGTAGACGATGTCCTGCCCGGTGCGCTCCTTGATGAGCTCGCCGGTCAGCTGCCCGATGCCGCCGAGCTTGCGGTGGCCGTAGGCGTCCTCCTCACCGCTGAGCATCATGTCCCCGCCCTTGATGGTGGCGCCCTCGGAGATCGTCAGCATCGCGTAGGACGAGGGGTTGCGTGCCTTGTCACCGACCAGCAGGTCGCACACCTTGTCGATGTCGAAGGGCACCTCCGAGATGAGTGCGCGGTCCACACCGGCCAGGTATGCGGTGATGAGGGAGGTCTCCCCGCTGTAGCGACCGAAGAGCTCCACCACGGCGATGCGCTCGTGGGAGCCGGTGGACGTGCGCAGGTTGTGGATGAACTGCACACCGCGTGTGATGGCCGTCGAGAAGCCGATGCAGTAGTCGGTGCCGTGCACGTCGTTGTCCATCGTCTTGGGGATGGCGATCGTCGGCACACCCTCGTTGTGCATGCGCAGGCCGTAGGACAGGGTGTCGTCGCCGCCGATCGGGATGAGCACGTCGATGCCCGCGTGCTCGAGCACCTTGAGCACGTGCGGGGTGAAGTCGTAGGGCCCCTCACCCACGGCCTGGTCGGCCAGGAATTCGGGCACCTCGCTGCGGCGCATGCGGCCGGGGTTGGTGCGCGAGCTGTGCAGGAAGGTGCCGCCGCTGCGGTCGACGGTCCTCACCCGGTTGGGGTCCAGCGGCAGCAGGTTGGCCTTGACGGACCCGGGGTCGTCGAGGTCGGTGGTGACCAGGCCCGCCCATCCCCGACGGATGCCGACGACCTCGTGGCCCTCGTCGTGGACGCGGTTGACCACCGCTTTGATGCAGGGGTTGAGGCCCGGCACGTCGCCTCCGCCGGTCAGGATGCCGATCCGCATGCTCTTGCTGCCCTTCACTTGTGACGTGTGAGGTGGTTCACACCTGGCGCCGCCATGGTACGGGTCGGCCCGGGCTGCCGGTATGCCGGGTGCGGGCCGTGTCGTGTGGCACGCGCGGGTGGCGTTGCTAGCCTGCGTCGGGTGAGCCGGAGCGCGTCGCCGCAGCCGCCCGCACCCGGCTCGAAGCCTGGTCCGCAGGGCCAGGCCGACACGGCCGCACCGGCCGCCGAGAGGGCGCAGACACTCGACCGTGGGCTGCAGATCCTGCAGCTGCTCGGGTCGTCGGAGGGTCACGCCGGGCTGACCATCAGCCAGCTGGCCGTGCACCTCGGGGTGGGCCGGGCGGTGGTCTACCGGCTCGTCGCCACCCTGGTGGCCCGCGACTTCGCCACCCGGGCGGCCGACGGCCGGGTGCGTCTCGGGCCGGCCCTGTCCCGGCTCGCGGTCTCGATGCGCCCCGTCCTGGTGGAGGTGGCCAGGCCTGTCCTCCGGGACCTGGCCGAGCGTGCCGGGGCCACGGCGCACCTGACCATCGCCGAGGCGGGGGAGGCGCTCGCGCTGGTGGTCGTGGAGCCGAGCTGGACCGACTTCCACGTGGCCTACCGCGTCGGCAGCCGTCACCCTCTGCGTCAGGGCGCCGCCGGGCGAGCCATCCTCGCCGGACGGACCGGAGGCTCCGCGGTGGTGGAGACGGCCGGTGAGCTGCAGAGTGGAGCCCACGGTCTGGCCGCGCCGGTGCAGGGGGTGCCCGGGCTGGAGGCCTCGGTGGGAGTGGTCGCGCTGCAGGCCTTCGCCTCGCCCCAGGTGGCAGAGGCGGTGACGGACGCAGCGCAGGCTCTCGCGCTGGCCCTGACCGGTCCGCTTCCACGGCCCTGACCGGCAACGAGGCCGGGACTGTCGGTGGCGTGTGGTGCGGTGACAGCGTGGGAAAGGCTCAGGAGAGGAAGGTGGACTGATGGTGGACCGGTCGCACGAGGAGGCACGGGAGTCGATCCGTCCCCTCAAGGAGCGGGTCGAGGACCAGCTCATCGCACGTCCGGGAGTGGTGGGCGTCGACATCGACACCAAGCAGGTCGGGGGACAGGACACCGGCGAGCTCAGCATCGTCGTCTTCGTCCGGCACAAGCGACCAGCGGGCGAGCTGCCTCCGGACCAGCTGGTGCCGCCGTCGATCGACGGGGTGCGCACCGACGTGCAGGAGCTCCTCGTCCAGCTCCAGCCTGGCCTGGTGGTGCCGGTCGGCGTGCAGCTCCGGGCAGGGGTGCAGCCTCGGGGCACGATCGTCGGCGGCATCAGCATGGGGCCCGAGCGCAGCATCCGCCTCGACCCTCCGGACGTGCCGAGCCCGGGGGAGTTCCATGTCGTGGGCACGCTCGGGGCGCTCGTGCGTGACCGGGCCACGGGAGTGACCATGGCGCTCACCAACTACCACGTCGCCTGTGTGGACAGCTCGTGGTCCGTGGGTGACCGCATGGTCCATCCCTCGGTGGTCGACGACCCCGAGGCAGCCGCCCCGTTCGGGTCGCTGGCACGTGCAGTGCTCTCCGAGGGGGTCGACGGGGCCGTGGTGGAGATCGACGAGAGGGTCTCCTGGTCCGCCGAGATCGCCTCCGTCGGTGACGTGGTGGGACACCGGCCGGCCGGTGTCGGGACGGCGGTGCACAAGAGCGGGAGGACCACCGGACACACGTTCGGCCAGGTGGTCTCCGTCGACTTCACCGTGAGCCTGGACTACGGAGGAGACCTGGGTGAGCGCACGCTGCGCCACCAGGTCAGGGTGGTGACCGACCGGGCACGCAACGCACGGTTCTCCGACGGAGGTGACTCGGGGTCGGTGGTCGTGGACCTCGAGGGCAACGTGGTCGGGCTGCTGTTCGCGGGAGCCACGGACGGGTCGATGACCTTCGCCAACCCCGTGGAGACCGTGCTCGACGAGCTCGGGGTCGACGTGCTGCGGACCGTTGCCGCTCAGGCGTCGGCAGCGGCCGAGACGAGGGGCTGGGTGCGGTAGGCGATCTTCGTGGCCAACGCGATCACCGTCGAGGACCGCTCCACCAGGTCGTGCACCACGACGAGGTCGATGACGCGTTGCAGGTCTGCGTTGTCCCGTGCCACGACCCGGAGCATCAGGTCGCCGGCGCCGGTGATGGTGTGCGCCTCGAGCACCTCGGGGATGTCCGACAGGTGCCGGACGACCGGCTCCGGTCCCGTGCCCTGCCGGATCTCGAGGGTGCAGAAGGCGGTGACCGGGTAGCCCATGGCCGCGGGGTCCAGCTGAGGGGCGAGTGTCGTGATGACTCCTCGTGCGGTCATCCGGTCCAGCCTGCTCTGGACCGTGCCCCGGGCCACGCCTAGGGCACGTGAAGCCCCGAGCACACCGATCTGGGGCTCGTCGTGCAGGAGCTGCAACAGGCGCGCGTCGAGGGTGTCGAGCTGGTGCGAGGCGGGAAGTGGCATGGACACAGTGTGCACCGTCGCCGCGCAGGCACGACGCATTCTGTGCAGTCTGACCATTCCTCGTGGGATGTCTTGCGTAGCACGGTGCCTGCGCCCACCCTGACACCATGACCGACACCACCTTCACCCTGACCGAGCAGGAGCGCACCGCCGACCTCGAGCTCGACCAGCTCAAGCAGCTCGTCGGCCTGGTGCCCTACGACGAGTCCACCGACGTCTTCCCGGTGACCGGCTGGGACGCCATCGTCTTCGTCGTCGGCAACGCCACCCAGACCGCGCACTTCTACCAGTCCGCATTCGGCATGGAGCTCATCGGCTACTCCGGGCCCGAGACGGGCAACCGCGACCACAAGTCCTTCGTGCTGCGGTCCGGCTCGATCCGTTTCGTCGTCAAGGGGGGTGTGGACCCGGACAGCCCTCTGCACGAGCACGTTCGACGGCACGGCGACGGAGTCCTCGACATCTCCCTCGAGGTGCCGGATGTGGACCGATGCATCCAGCATGCCCGCAGTGTGGGCGCCACCGTGCTGGCGGAGCCGGAGGACCTCACCGACGAGCACGGCACGGTGCGGGTCGCGACCATTGCCACCTACGGCGACACGCGGCACACCCTCGTGCAGCGTGGCGACTACTCCGGCCCCTACCTGCCGGGCTACGTGGAGCGGTCCTCGACCTACGTCAAGCGGGAGGGCGCCCCCAAGCGTCTCTTCCAGGCGCTCGACCACATCGTGGGCAACGTCGAGCTGGGCCGGATGGACGAGTGGGTCACCTTCTACAACAAGGTGATGGGCTTCGTGAACATGGCGGAGTTCATCGGCGACGACATCGCCACCGACTACTCGGCCCTGATGTCCAAGGTCGTGGCCAACGGCAACCATCGCGTGAAGTTCCCGCTGAACGAGCCGGCCGTGGGCAAGAAGCGCTCGCAGATCGACGAGTACCTCGACTTCTACCGTGGCCCGGGAGCCCAGCACCTCGCCCTGGCCACCAACGACATCCTGCGGACCGTGGACGAGCTGCGCAAGGAGGGCATCGAGTTCCTCGAGACCCCTGACTCCTACTACGAGGACCCGTCACTGCGGGCCCGCATCGGTGAGGTCCGCGTGCCGATCGAGGAGCTGCAGAAGCGCGGCATCCTGGTCGACCGGGACGAGGACGGCTACCTCCTGCAGATCTTCACCCGGCCCCTGCAGGACCGGCCGACGGTGTTCTTCGAGCTGATCGAGCGCCACGGGTCGCTCGGCTTCGGCAAGGGCAACTTCAAGGCGCTGTTCGAGGCCATCGAGCGCGAGCAGGAGCGGCGCGGCAACCTCTGAGCCGCCGGGCTTCCTACGGCCACCGAGGCCAGGACCCCTCCCCGCGCACGGGGAGGGGTCCTGGGGTCGCGACGGGCAGCGAGGCCACGGCTGCGTTGCCCGTCGCCCTGCCGTCAGACGGCGTGGTTGTGGGTCCGGCCGCCGGACCACAGGCCGCTCGGCGCCTCCGTGGTGGAGGTGCCGCAGCTCTCGACCGCGGGGTCGGGCTGTGCAGGCGCCTCCTGGCCCTGGGCTCCGGCCCCCGCGCCGACGGCCAGAGCGGCGCTGCACAGGAGTGCCACGCCCCACCAGCGCTTCTTCGGTGTGTGTTCCATGGTCTTCCCTCTTCCGGTGCGAAGTGCGTCGCCACGGTCGGGTGACGCACTTCCAGCGTCACGCCGACCGCACGGCCGAGGGAATACGACGTTCGTCGGAGGCGGTGCCTCACCGCACGCTGTCAACCACCCGCTCCCAGGTCTGCAGCGCCTCGTCGACCTGTGCCTCGGTGACCACCAGCGCCGGGATGAACCGGACGACCTGACCCCATGCGCCACAGGTGAGCAGCAGCAGACCGTGCTCGTGGGCCGCCTGCTGTGCCGCCTTCGCGCCCACCGGGTCCGGCTTGCCTGCGGCGTCACGGAACTCGCAGCCCTGCATCAGGCCCAGGCCCCGCACGTCGGTGATCCCGTCGTGGCGGGCCGCGACCTTCTCCAGGCCGGCGCGCAGCTGCGCCCCGCGGGTCGCGGCGTTGCCGACGAGGTCCTCCTGCTGGATGACGTCGAGGGTGGCGAGGGCGGCCGCACAGGCGACGGCGTTGGCACCGTAGGTGCCCCCCTGCGACCCCGGCCAGGCCTTCCCCATGAGGTCGGCAGACGCCGCGATCGCCGACAGGGGGAAGCCGGAGGCGAGCCCCTTGGCCGTGACCAGGATGTCCGGCCGGCCGGCGAAGTGGTCGTGGCCCCAGAACCGGCCGGTGCGCCCGTAGCCCGCCTGCACCTCGTCCACGACCAGCAGGATGCCGTGACGGTCGGCGCGCTCCCGCAGTCCGGCGAAGAACTCCGTGCTGGCGGGCACGTAGCCTCCTTCTCCCAGGACGGGCTCCACGATGAAGGCGGCCGTGTCGGCCGGTGCGCTGAGCGTCTGCAGCGTGTAGTCGAGCTGGTCCAGCGCGAACTCGGTCGCCTGCTCCTGGGACCATCCGTAGTGGGCGGGGTCGGGGAACGGGGAGACCGTGACGCCGGCCATGAGCGGCGAGAAGCCCGAGCGGAACTTCGTGCCCGAGGTGGTCAGTGACGCGGCCGCGACCGTGCGGCCGTGGAAGCCGCCGTGGAAGACGACGATGTTCGGCCGTCCCGTCGCCTGGCGGGCCAGGCGCAGCGCAGCCTCGACGGCCTCAGAGCCGGAGTTGGCGAAGAAGAGCCGGTCGAGCCCCTGGGGGAGCACCTCGCCCAGACGGTCCACCAGGTCCAGCAGCGGGCGGTGCATGACCGTCGTGTACTGCGCGTGGATCATCCGGCCGACCTGCTCCTGTGCGGCCTTGACGACATGCGGGTGGCAGTGGCCGGTGCTGGTCACGCCGATGCCGGCGGTGAAGTCCAGATACCGACGGTCCTGCTCGTCGAAGAGGAGCGCGCCCTCGCCCCTCGCGGCGACGACGGGGGTGGCCTGAGCCAGGACGGATGAGAGCTGGGCCATGGGGTTCCTCCTCGGACATCGGCAGTGTTGTCCGATTGTCGACAATGTTGCGATGAGCGTAGCGTAGGCGCGACACCGATCAAGGAGGACGGATGACCACCACTGCCGCCCAGGAGCTGCTCGCACGGACACGCACCCGGATGTACGTCGGCGGTGAGTGGGTGGACGCGACCGGTGGGGCGACCTTCGACGTCGTCAACCCTGCCACCGGCGAGGTGCTCTGCGCGGTGGCTGACGCGAGCCCGGAGGACGGCCGCCGAGCCCTGGAGGCAGCGTCGGCCGCCCAGGCCTCGTTCGCTGCGACCACCCCCCTGGAGCGGCACGGCATGCTGCTGCGGGCCTTCGAGCTGCTGATGGAGCGTCAGGACGAGCTCGCGCTGCTGATGACCCTCGAGATGGGCAAGCCGGTGGCCGAGGCCAGGGGCGAGATCGCCTATGCCGCGGAGTTCTTCCGTCACTTCGCCGGCGAGGCGCTGCGGATCGACGGTGGCTACCAGTCCTCCCCTCAGGGTGGGGCACGCTTCCTGGTCACCAAGCAGCCCGTGGGCCCCTGTCTGCTCATCACGCCCTGGAACTTCCCCATGGCGATGGGCACCCGCAAGATCGGCCCGGCCCTTGCTGCGGGGTGCACCAGCGTGATCAAGCCCGCGCACCAGACACCGCTGTCGATGCTGGCGCTGGCGGACGTCCTGAGCGAGGCCGGGGTGCCCGCGGGTGTGGTCAACGTGGTGCCGGCGATGCGTTCCGGCGAGGTGATGGAGCCGCTGATCCGCTCCGGGCTGGCCCGCAAGCTGTCCTTCACGGGCTCCACCAAGGTGGGCAAGGTCCTGCTCGAGCAGTCCGCCGAGAAGGTCCTGCGCACGTCCATGGAGCTGGGTGGCAACGCACCCTTCGTCGTCTTCGAGGACGCCGACCTCGACGAGGCGGTGGCCGGATGTCTGCAGGCCAAGATGCGCAACATGGGTGAGGCCTGCACCGCCGCCAACCGCATCTACGTCCACGAGTCGGTCATCGGCGAGTTCGGCGAACGGCTGGCGGCCCGGATGTCGGATCTGACGGTGGGTGACGGCACGAAGGACGGCAGCCAGGTCGGCCCGCTCATCGACGACGCGGCCCAGGACAAGGTCGAGATGCTGGTGCGCGATGCCGTGGACCGCGGTGCGGACGTCCTCACCGGGGGTCGACGCCCCGACGGGCCAGGGTTCTTCTACCCGCCGACCGTGTTGACCGGTGTGTCGGGTGAGGCCCGGATGGCCGCCGAGGAGATCTTCGGGCCGGTCGCCGCGCTGACCCCGTTCTCCACGGAGGACGAGGCGGTCACGGCAGCCAACGACACCCCCTACGGTCTGGTCGCCTACGTCTTCACGAACGACCTGAGGAGGGCTCTGCGCGTCGCCGAGCGCATCGAGGCCGGCATGGTCGGCCTCAACCAGGGCGTGGTGTCCAACCCCTACGCACCGTTCGGCGGCATCAAGGAGTCGGGTCTGGGGCGAGAGGGCGGGTCGGTCGGGATCGAGGAGTTCCTCGAGACGAAGTACATCGGGATCGCGATGGGCTGACCCGCGGAGCCGCGGGGGTCAGCCTGCGGGGGCCTCGCGCGGCTGCTGGGTCAGGTCCGCGACCGCGTCGGCCATGTGCTGCGCCAGCAGCGACTGCGCGAGGGGGCCGTCGGCCGCACGGATCGCGTCGGCGATGCGCTGGTGCTCCTCCACCCGCAGCAGCGCGTCCTGCGGGCTCTGGCCCAGGGCCTGTATGCAGACGCGCGCCTCGGTCGCCTGCGTCGCGTGCACGCGGGCGAGGCGCTCGCTGCCGGCGCGGTCGACGAGCACCTCGTGGAACCGGATGTCGGCCTCGGCGACCCCGCGGTAGTCGGACCGGTCCGCTGCCAGCGTCATCTCGTCGAGCACGGGCTGCAGCGCGTCGGCGGTGCCCTGGGGGTCCCGTTCCACGACGACGGCGATGGCGCAGCGCTCGATCGCCTCACGGGCGAGGTACATGTCCCGCACGTTCTCCGGGGTGAGCTCGACCACGAACAGGCCGCGGTGACGGATCGAGACCAGCAGCCCCTCCTGGGTCAGCCGCTGCAGCCCTTCCCGGAGAGGCCCCCGGCTGACCCCCAGCTGCCGGGCCAGCTCGGCCTCGTAGAGCTGTGCTCCGGGTGGGAAGTCCCCGCGGGCGATCGCCGTGCGCACCCGCGCCGCGATCATCATCGGGGTCGACTGCTGCACCACCGGCTGCAGGGTGAGCGACGAGGGGTCGGTCACGGCAGGGGGCATCACCGGGACGCCTCATGGTCGAACAGCCGCCCCAGGCCAGGTGCGTGCGGGACGTGGTCCAGCAGTCGCAGGCCGTCCCAGACGGTGACCTGGTTGGCGGTGAGCACGGGCATGCCTGCTGCCTCCTCCAGGGCAGGGACGAGCCCCAGCGTGTGCATCGCGGTGTCGGGCACGAGCAGGGCCTGCGCACCCCGCCGAGGAGCCTCCCGGACCAGACGGGCGACCTGGTCGGCGTCCAGGGTGCCCACCTCGGCAGCCGTGACGATCTCATGGCTGGTCATGTCGGTCACCGTGGCCCCCGCACGGTGGAGCAGGTCGACGAAGTGGACCGCGACGTCGCGGGGGTAGGACGCCGCCACGGCGACCCGGGACAGTCCCAGGTGCCGCACGGCCCGGGCGAAGGCCAGGGAGGTGGAGGTGGCCGGGCGGCCGGTGTGCTCCCGCAGCTGCTTGACCTGTCGGCGGGCGCCGTCGTAGCCGAAGACGAAGCTGCCCGAGGTGCAGGCCCAGACGACCACGTCCGGGGAGTGGTCCCGCACGAGCCGGTCAGCCCCCTCGGCCAGCCGCTCCGCCGACCCGAGGTCCAGCAGTGCGTCGACCCGGTGCGCGTCCTCGCCCACGGAGGTGTGGGTGAGCGGGAAGCGATGCGGCTCCCCGGGTGCCGCCGCGTCGAGGATCCGCTCCGCGTGGACGTAGTCGTCCTCGGCGGAGTGCCCCGGGTAGAGCAGGCCGACGGTGGCCATGTGTCCCTCCAGATCTCGATTGTCGACAATAGTATGGCCCGGGAGCGTCCCGGTTCGGTGAGAGGACCCCATGAACCACGACATCGTGTCGACCGTGCAGCGCCTACGGGCAGAGGTCCGGGGGCCGGTCGCCGACGACCCCACGGCCAAAGGACTGTATGCCGTCGACGCCAGCAACTACCGGGTCGTCCCCGACGCTGTGGTCACCCCGCTGGACGTGGACGACCTCGTGGTGGCGCTGGCCGTGGCCCGGGAGGCCGGTGCGCCCACCGTGCTGCGGGCCGGGGGCACGACCATGGCCGGCAACGCGATCGGGGGCGTGGTCCTCGACGTCTCCCGGCATCTCACCGGCATCCTCGACCTCGACCCGGTGGCCCGCACCGCCACGGTCGAGCCAGGTGTCGTCCTGAGCCATCTCAACACTGCAGCGCGCGCGCACGGCCTGACCTTCGCGGCCGACCCTTCGTCGGCGACGCGGGCCACGCTCGGGGGCATGATCGCCAACAACGCGTGCGGGGCGCACTCGGTGGCCTGGGGTACGACGGCGGACAACGTGCTCGGCCTCGAGGTGGTCACCGGTGACGGCCAGCGCCTGTCACTGCAGTCTCCCGACGGCCGTGCGCGCGGCCGCCAGGAGATCGCGGCGCTGAGCGGCCCCGAAGGTGAGACGACCCGGCGTCTCCTGGCGCTGGGGGAGGAGCACCGGAGGCTGGTCGAGCGGCGGTTCGGCACCTTCTCCCGGCAGATCTCCGGCTACGCCCTGCAGCACCTCCTGCCGGAGCGTGGCGTAGACGTCGCGCGGTTGCTGGGTGGCAGCGAGGGCACGCTCGCCACCACCCTCCAGGCGACCCTGCGGCTGGTGGAGCTCCCGACGGCGAGCGTGCTGCTGGCCCTGGGCTTCCCCGACGCCGGCGCGGCGGCCGACAGCGTGCCGGTCGTGCTGCCCCACCGGCCCCTGACGATGGAGTCCATCAACGCCACCCTGGTCGACCGGCTGCCGGCCGACGTGCGCGCAGCCGCGACGTCCGCAGGGCTGCCCGCCGGTTTCATGTGGCTGCTCGTCGAGGTCGGCGACGACGACCTCGACGCGGCGGGCGCCCGGGCCGCGAGCATCGCCGAGGAGGTGCGCGACCGCATACCCGGCTCCACCTCCTCCGCCGTGACCGACCCGGCGGCACAGTCCGTGCTCTGGAGGTGCCGCCGTGACGGGACCGGGCTGGCCACGCGGCGCGCCGACGGCGCCGAGGCCTGGTGCGGCTGGGAGGACGCCGCCGTGCCGCCGCAGCGGCTGGGTGCCTACCTGCGCGGCCTGGACGAGCTGCTGGGTCGCTACGGCTACTCCGGTGCCTCCTACGGGCACTTCGGCGAGGGCTGCATGCACATGCGGATCGACTTCGACTTCCTCACCGACGCAGGCAGACGTGACTACCGTTCCTTCCTGGAGCAGGCGACCGACCTCGTGGTCGGTCTGGGTGGCTCCGTCTCGGGGGAGCACGGGGACGGCCGGGCGCGCGGGGAGATGGTGGCGCGGATGTACGGCACGGACACCATGGCCGTCTTCGAGCAGGTCAAGAGCATCTTCGACCCGGCCGGTGTGCTCAACCCGCACGTCATCACCGACCCTCGACCGGTCGACGAGGACCTCCGGGTGGCCGGTCGGGCCCAGCACCGGCACGTCGCCACGATCTTCTCCTACCCCGAGGACCACGGGGACTTCGCGCAGGCCCAGCGTCGGTGTGTCGGTGTCGGCAAGTGCCGTCAGACCTCGGGCGGTGTGATGTGCCCGAGCTACCAGGTCACCCGGGAGGAGGAGCACTCCACGAGGGGACGCGCCCATCTCCTGTTCGAGATGCTGGAGGGCGACGTCATCACCGACGGCTGGCGCTCCACCGAGGTGCGCGACGCACTGGACCTCTGTCTGTCCTGCAAGGGGTGCCTGGGGGACTGCCCGGTCAACGTCGACATGGCGACCTACAAGGCCGAGTTCACCCACCACCACTACAAGGGCCGACCGTGGCGGCGACCACGGTCCCACTGGTCCATGGGCTGGCTCCCGGTGTGGGCACGTGCGGCAAGCCTGGCGCCCAGCCTGGTCAACGCGGTCACCGGCTCGCCGGCAGCACCGGCGCTGCGGACCGTCGGCGGCATCGCCGACCGGGAGATCCCCCGCTTTGCCCGACGCAGTCTCACGCGATGGTTCGCCGACCGAGCACGGGAGGGGACCGGGCACCGAGGCCCGGTGCTGCTGTGGCCCGACACCTTCAGCACCTACCTCGCTCCTGAGGTCGGGCAGGCGGCGGTGCGGGTCCTGGAGGCTGCAGGGTTCGAGGTCCACCTCCCTCGCGGGCCCGTCTGCTGCGGGCTGACCTGGGTCTCGACGGGACAGCTGGGGGTGGCCCAGGCGGTCCTGCGCCGGTCTCTCGACACGATCGGGCCGGCGCTGCGGGCCGGAGCCCCGGTGGTGGGCCTCGAGCCCAGCTGCACGGCGATGCTCCGGCACGACGCCGCAGACCTGCTCGGTGGTGCAGACCTCGCCGTCCGGGCCAGGAGCCAGGTGGTCACCCTCGCCGAGCTGCTACGGGACCGGGCCGGCGACTGGCGACCCCCGCAGGTCGGTGGACAGGCCCTGGTCCAGGTGCACTGTCACCAGCACTCGGTCATGGGCTTCTCCGCGGACCGCGACCTGATGGCCGCCGCCGGCATCGAGGTCACCGTCCCCGACTCCGGGTGCTGCGGGCTGGCGGGCAACTTCGGCTTCGAGGCCGGGCACGAGGACGTGTCGCGCGCGGTGGGTGAGCGAGTGCTGCTCCCGGCCGTACGGGCTGCCGGGCAGGGCGTCGCCGTCGTCGCCGACGGGTTCAGCTGCCGCACCCAGATCGCGCAGGAGACGCCCCGGAGGGCTCGCCATCTGGCGGAGCTCCTGGCGGACGGGCTGTCCGGCTGAAGGTCGCCGAACACGCGCCACCCGTCGGTCACGGCCGTCGCCGAGCCGGCCCTGGCCTCCGTCAGCGCTGGTCGCCGGGCGGCCGGCGTGCGACCCTGGAGTCATGCCCAGGACCACCCATGCGCCCCGACGGACTCGGCGTCCGCGGCGTGTCGCCGGCCCGCGGCCTGTCACGCCCTCCGCTCCTGTGAGGGTCTGACCGGGGGCTGACATGACGGGTCAGGAGCTGAAGGTGCTCGGTGGCCGCTACGAGATCGGGGAGCTGATCGGACGTGGCGGGATGTCCGACGTCCACGCCGGCCGTGACCTCAAGCTGGGCCGTGACGTCGCCGTCAAGATCCTGCGCAGCGAGCTGGCCCGAGACCCCTCCTTCCTCACCCGCTTCCGCAGGGAGGCGCGCGCCGCTGCGCAGCTCGACCACCCCTCCATCGTCACCGTCTACGACTGGGGCGAGCACGAGGTCATCGAGTCGGGAGGCGCACCGCTACCCGTGGCCTACATCGTCATGGAGCACATCCAGGGACACACCCTGCGAGAGCTGCTCAACGGCGTGGAGGGGGTCGACCCCGACGAGGCTGCGCGCATCGTGGCCGCGGTGCTCTCTGCCCTGGAGCTCTCCCACGCACACGGCATCGTCCACCGTGACATCAAGCCCGCCAACGTCATGCTCACCGCAGACGGGGGTGTCATGGTCATGGACTTCGGCATCGCGCGGGCTCTCGCCGACAGCGGCACCACGACCCTGCAGAACGACGTGCTGGGCACCGCGCGCTACATCTCGCCGGAGCAGGCGCAGGGCCAGGACGTGGACGCCCGCTCCGACCTGTACTCGACGGCCTGTCTGCTCTACGAGCTGCTGGCGGGCCGGGCCCCCTTCGTCGGTGACCCGATGTCCCTGGTCCACCAGCACATCCACGAGGAGGCGGCACGGCCCTCGTCGGTGCGCCCGGACGTGTCCGAGGCCCTGGACACCGTGTGCCTGCATGCCCTGCGGAAGGACCCGGCCGAGCGCTACGCCTCCGCCCGGGAGTTCCGGGAGGACCTCCTGGCGGCGCTCGAGGGCGTGCCGGCCTCCTCGCTGCCCCATGCGCCGGCGTCCCAGGGCGCGCGGAGGGCGGCTGCTGGGCTGGCAGCCCTGGGGCTGCCCATGTCGGAGGTCACGGCCGGCGGGCCGCGCGGTGGGGACGAGGCACCGGCACCGTCGCGCGGGGTCGGCCGGCGTCGCACCTGGACCGCACCGGCGGCCGTGGCGCTGCTCGCTCTGGTCGGCGTCGGATGGGTCGTCTTCCAGGTGTTCGGTCCCGGCACGGCGACCACCCAGGCAGCCGGTGTCACAGTGCCGTCCCTGACCGAACTGACGAGGGACGAGGCGGAGGCCGACCTCGCCGCGCTCGGACTGGTGGCGCAGGTCGAGCTCGTCGCCAGCACCAGGGCTGTCGGCACCGTCATCGGCCAGGACCCGCAAGCCCTGGTCTCGGTGCCGGAGGGCTCCTCGGTGCTCGTCCGTGTCTCGTCCGGCCCGGATGCGGTGACCGTGCCCGATGTCCGGGGGTCGAGCGAGTCGGCCGCGCGCACCATCCTGGAGCAACGTGGGCTCCGCGTCGCCGAGGAGGTGAGCGAGACCATCGACGTCGACCTCGCGGACGGGGCTGTGTCGGACACCGACCCGGCGGCTGGTGAGGAGGTCAGCCCGGGGACGTCGGTGACGCTCGTGCTGGCCAGCGGGCAGTCCGAGGTGCCCGACGTCGTGGGCCTGCGCTCGGTCGAGGCAGTGGGCCTGCTGCTCGACAACCGGCTGCGGGGCCAGATCGAGCGCGTGCCCACCTCCGAGGCTGCGCCCGGCACGGTGGTCGAGCATCGACCGGAGGCGGGTGCCGTGGTGGACTACGGCACCGACGTGGTGCTGGTCGTGGCGTCGACACCGCCACCGCCACCGCCGCCACCACCCCCACCCCCGGAGCCGCCGGCTCCCGCCTCGCCGGCCCCCGCCCCTACGCCCCCTCCCGCGCCGGAACCGACGACGAGACCGTCGCCGACGACCGAGCCGGAGCCGACGACCGACCCGGAGCCGACCACGGAGCCGGAGCCGACCACGGAGCCGGAGCCGACCACGGAGCCGGAGCCGACGACCGACCCGGAGCCGACCACGGAGCCGGAGCCGACCACGGAGCCGGAGCCGACGACCGACCCGGAGCCGACCACGGAGCCGGAGCCGACGACCCCGCCACCGACGAGCGAGCCCCCTCCGACGACCGACCCTCCCGCGCCGACGACACAGACGTCCGAGCCCACCCAGGAGCTGCCGCCGTCGCCGCGGCCTCCGCCCCCACCGGACCCGTCGCCCTCGACACAGGGGCGGCCGTGAGGCCAGATCCGGATGAGGGACCAGAGCCGACCGAGCTCGGCTGAGAGCCGACGGAAGGACGACGCTGCGTGGGCGAAGACCGGAGGAGCACGTCGCAAAGACCCTCTGACCTGGGTTCTCCGTTACCAGATCGTCATCCACAGGGTGCTGCGCACGGCGTCGCCATCGTGGGATGCTCCGTCCACACGTGACCTTCCGTGCTCGGGGCGCGAGGTCACACGGATCCAGGAGTGATGCATGCAACGATCGAAGCAGGCGACCGGAGTGTTCTCGGCTGCTGCGCTGGTGGCCTTCGGGTTCCTGGGCGCGAGCGCCGCGACAGCCGACCAGCACGAGGAGGACTCGCGCAGGGTCACCTTCTGCCACGCCACCCCACCCGCCACCGCGGCCCAGGGCTGGAACGCGATCACCACCGACGGCAACGCGATCATCCGGCAGGGCCACGACGGTCACGGTGCCGACATCATCCCCGCGTTCACCTATGACGACGGGGAGTACCCCGGTCTCAACCTCGACACCGTGTTCGGCTCCGGCGTCACCGGGGCCGAGATCCTGGCCGCCGGGTGCGTCCTGGTCGAGCCCGAGGAGCCGGAGGAGCCCGAGGAGCCGGAGGAGCCGGAGGAGCCCGAGGAGCCCGAGGAGCCGGAGGAGCCCGAGAAGCCGGAGCAGCCCGAGGAGCCCGAGAAGCCGGAGCAGCCCGAGAAGCCCGTGACCCCCGTCGAGCCCACGAAGCCGGTCACGCCCGCGGAGCCCGTCGAGCCGGCGAAGCCGGCGACCCCGGTCACCGGTGAGGTCGACTACACCGGGTGAGGCACGCGACCCTGCGGCGGCCCGGAGGGACACCCGGGCCGCCGCCGCTACCTGGGTGCCACAGCCCGCCGCCGTCGGGGGAGTCGTGCACCCCCGGCTGACGAGGCACGTGGGCTGGGGGGCCGCCGCGCTGCTGCTGTTGCTCGGATGCTCGGCCCCGACGACCGACCCCTCGGCGACCACCGCGAGCGAGCGCGCGACCACGGCCGCGTCCGCCTCGGCGGTGGACGTGGGCGCCCCCGGGGACAGCGCCCGGGTCGTGCCGTCCTCGTCGCTGGCCGCGGAGTCCGTGGGCAGCACGGTGGCTGTCCGCGCGACCGTGGACGGCCCGGTCACCCATACCTTCGACAACCCCACGCCGACGGGGGTCCCGCTGACCTTCGCGGTGCTCGACAGCCGTGAGGGCTGGCTCGAGGTGCAGCTGCCGGTGCGGCCCAACGGGACCACCGGCTGGGTCGAGGCGCAGCAGGTCACGGTCCGCGAGGTCCGTCACTTCCTGCGGGTCTCCACCTCGGCCAACACGCTGGAGCTCTACCGCCACGGAGAGCTGGTGCAGCAGCTCCCGGTCGCGACCGGCACGGGCGACACGCCCACGCCCTTGGGCACGTTCTACCTCACCGAGCTGGTGGCGCCGACGAACGAGGGCTACGGACCGTTCGCCTACGGGATCTCGGCCTACTCGGATGTGCTCAACGAGTTCCTCGGTGGACCCGGCCAGATCGGGCTGCACGGCACCGACGACGCGGGCAGCATCGGTCGAGCCGCCAGCCACGGCTGCATCCGCATGGACAACGACGACATCACGACCCTCTCCGCTCTGCTGCCCCTCGGGACCCCGATCGAGATCACGGAGTGAGCAGGCGCAGGGCAGCCAGGGCGTAGGCGCGGGCGGCCACGACGAGCTCGTCCACCCCCACCGACTCGTCGGGTCGGTGCGCCTGGTCGCTCACCGAGCCGGGGCCCAGCACGACGACGGGCAGACCCCACTCGGCGTCCACGAAACCGCCGTCACAGGCCGCCGTCCACCCACCGAGCGGCAGGCCCGGTCCTCCGGCGTCGGCGAGCGCCCGGTCGGTCGCCACGACCACCGGGTGGTCAGCCTGTGTCTCGAAGCCGGGCATGTCCATGGGCGACTCGAGGGTCCAGCTCAGCCCGCGCTCGTCCAGGCGCAGCGAGGCCAGGCGAGCCTGGACCGCCTCGACGACAGAGGCGATGGACTCACCCGGCAGGAGCCGGCGGTCCACCTCCACCCGGCACTCGGCCGGCACCACGGACCCACCGGTGCCACCCGTGATGACGCCGACGTTGAAGGTGGGGGGCCCGACCAGGGGATGGGGGCTGCGGGCCAGCTCGGCGTGCCAGCGCTCGACCTCCGCCACGACGGCGGCCGCGCCGTGGATGGCGTTGCGCCCGTCGCCGGGCCGTCCGGCATGCGCGGCGACCCCGTGGACGGTCACGACCAGGTAGCACGCACCCCGCGCCGCCACGATGGTCTGCAGGTCGGTGGGCTCGGCCACGAGGCACCCCAGCAGGTCGTGGCGCGGCCGCCGGGCGATCCACTCCCGCACCCCGATGCCCTCCTGCTCCTCGTCGGCGAGGGCGGCGAGGAGCACGGGGCCGGACGGCCTGACGTCTGCTGCACGGAGGGCACGCATCGCGACCAGCGCCGCAGCGAGCCCGCCCTTCATATCGCTGCTCCCACGCCCGTGGAGGCGGCCGTCGCGGACCTCACCACCGAAGGGGTCGAGGCTCCAGCCGTCGCCGACCGGCACGACATCGGTGTGCCCGAGGACCAGCAGGCCCGGACCGCCTCCGCCGGGCAGGACGACCTCCACGTTCGGCCGCCCCGGTCGGACGTCCCACGCGTGTGCCTCCAGTCCGGCGCCCACCGCAAGGTCGACGAGGACGTCGGCCGTGGCGGCCTCATCACCGGGCGGGTTCTGTCCAGGTGCCTGCACCAGCCGCCGGGTCATCGCGACCAGGTCGTCGGCGTCGACGAGCGCCAGCACCCGACGCTCCAGGTCGGACAGGGTGTCCTGTCTCACCTCCATGCCCGGGTCAGCCGGCCAGGCGGTCGACCGCCGCCCGCAGCCGGGCCACACCCTCGGCAATGCGCGGGGGCGGTGTCGAGGCGAAGCACAGGCGCAAGGCGTCGGGGAACCGGCGGCTGGGGGAGAACGCGTTGCCCGGGATGTAGGCGACGCCCTCGGCCAGGGCCACCTCGAAGAGCGCCTCGGTGTCCACCGCCGGGTCGAACGTCACCCAGAGGAAGAAGCCGCCCTCGGGGTCGGTCCACCGTGCCAGGTCGCCGAAGTGCTCCGTCAGCGCCTGCTGCATCGCCACCTTGCGCTCGTGGTACGCGGCCCGGGTGCGCGTGAGGTGCTCGGCGAGGTAGCCCTCTCGCAGGAAGCCCTCGAGCATCCGCTGGGCAGGCAGGTTGGTGCACGTGTCCATGGCCTGCTTGGCGTTGATGAGCAGCCGCTGCAGCGACGGGTCGGTGTCGACCCAGCCCACCCGCAGCCCAGGGGCCACGATCTTGCTGAAGGTGCGCACCGAGAAGACCAGCGGGTCGCCGTCGGCGAGCTGGTGCAGCGACGGCACGGGTTCGCCGGCGAAGCGCAGCATCCCGTAGGGGTCGTCGTCGATGACCAGGGACCCCCACTCCCGCGCCACCTCGAGCAGCTGGTGACGGCGAGCCAGGCTCAGGGAGGTGCCGGAGGGGTTCTGGAAGGTCGGGACGGTGTAGATCGCCTTCGGCGTCCGTCCTGCGTGGTCGACCAGGGCGACGAGCGCGTCGACGTCCATGCCTTCCTGGTCGACCGGCACCTCGAGCAGCTGCGCCTGGTAGGAGAGGGCGGTCGCGCTGCCGTTGGTGTACGTAGGCGACTCCACCGTCACCAGGTCACCGGGGTCGACGAAGAGCTTGCACGCAAGGTCCAGCCCCTGCATGCCACCGGAGGTGATGGTGACCCGGTCCAGGGTGGTGGCGTCGGTCGTGCCCTCCAGCGCGGCCACGAGCGCCTCGCGCAGGGGCATGTCACCCTCGGTGGCGGCGTAGTCGAAGGAGTCGGGCCGGTGCACCCCCAGGGCCGTCGCCGAGACCTCGGCCAGGGCTCGCGTCGGGATGGCCTCGGCGGCCGGTGACCCCATCGCGAAGCGCACGATGTCGTGCGACTGCCTGGCGAGCAGGGAGGTGCTCGAGTCGATCACCGAGCCGACCAGGTCGTCGGCGCGGGCCGCGAGCGGGAGGCTGGTGGTGGGGGTGGTCATGATGGCTCCTTCGTGTTGCGGACGGGGACAAGCGGTCAGGTCTTGACGGTCAGGTGCGGGGGGAGATGGGTGAGCAGCTCGGCATGGTCCTCCTGCACGAGCACGGACTGGGACACCTCGTAGCCCCAGCCGTCCATCCACATCCCGAGGATCACGTGGAAGGCCATGCCGGCCTCCAGCACGCTCTCCTCCTCGGCGCGCAGGCTGATCGTGTGCTCACCCCAGTCGGGGGGGTAGCCGATGCCGATGGAGTAGCCGATCCGCGACTCCTTGACCAGGCCGTGCCGGCCGATGGCCTCGCGGAAGGCCCGGTGGACGTCCCGTCCGCTGGCCCCGGCGCGGATGGTCGCGAGCGCGGCCTCCATACCCTCGGCGGTGGCGTCCGCGCAGTGCGCCAGCCGGTCCGGTGGGGTGCCCAGCGAGACGGTGCGGGCCAGGGGGGCGTGGTAGCGCCGGTAGACCCCGGCCAGCTCCACGGTCGTCGCCTCGTGGGCGCGCAGCCGCAGGTCCGACCACGTCAGGTGCGGGGTGCCGGCGGTGATGCCGGTGGGGAGCATCGGCACGATCGCCGGGTAGTCCCCGCCCAGCGTGCGCGCTCCGAGCGTCTGGGCGTACTGGATCTCGGCGACCACGTCGCACTGCCGGCGGCCCACGGCGATGTTCTCGATGGCCACCTGCATGACCCGCTCGGCGATCTCGCCGGCGACCCGCAGCATGTCCTGCTCCGCCGCGGACTTCACCACCCGCACCCAGTTGACGAGCTCATGGCTGTCGACCATCGTCGCGCTCGGCAGCGCCTGCCAGAGTGCGAGGAAGCCACGCGCCGAGAAGTAGTGGGCGTCCAGCTCGGCCGCGACGACCATCTCGGAGCTGTTGGAGACGAGCCCGAGCTCGACGGCCGTGGCCGCGATCCAGTCGTAGGGGTGCACGTCAGGGCGGTGCACGTAGGTCTCCGGGTAGCCGTGGACGTGGTCCGGGGGGAGGTATGCCGTGTGGGTCGCACCCTGGGCGTCCATGGCCCTGGCGAACAGGTGCGGCGTCCCGGTCGCCGGCACCACCAGGCACTGCGGCATGTAGAAGGACCAGGCGTTGTACCCCGTGAGGTAGTAGAGGTTGGCGGGGTCGGCGACGACGAGCGCCCCGAACCCCCGCTCGGCCATCACCGACTGGACCCGGACCAGGCGTTGCTCGTACTCCACCACCGGGAACGGTCTGGACCAGAGCTGGTCGTGCTCGACCATGCCCACGTCGCCGTCCCCCACCACGGTCAGCCGGTCCTCGCTGAGGTCCCCCTCGGTGAACGTGCTCATGCCATCACCCCGGGTGGGCGCAGGACGCGCGGCGGCCGTGGGGCGGAGGCCAGTGCCTGGGTCGGCGTGCTGAGCTCGAGCCCGACCGCGGCCAGGGCGGCCCACAGGGTGACCTGGTTGGAGGACAGCACCGGCAGCCCCAGCTCGGCCTCGAGCGAGCCGAGGATGTCGAAGGTGGGCACGTTGGTGCACGACACGAAGACGGCCTCGGCCCCGGGCACGACGCAGCCGCGGACCATATGGGAGACCTGCTCGTAGTTCAGGGCCCAGATGCGCTCGGTGAGCCCGAGGAACGAGCACGAGACGACCTCGATGCCGGCGGCGGCGAGGAACGCGCGCAGCCGTCCGGTCACGAGGTCGTCGTACGGCGTGGCCACCGCCAGCCGGCGCACCTGCAGCGCTGTCAGCGCGTCGACGAGGGCCCCGCTGGTCGTGACCGCCCGGGGGACACCGGCGGACTCGATCGCCTGCCGAAGGGCGACCTCACCGGTGCTTCCTCGCACGAACGACCCGGACGTGCAGGCGTAGGCGACGACGTCCGGAGCTGTCTCGGTGATGGTCCGGGTGCAGGTGTGGAGCACCGTGGCCGCACTGACGACCTCGGCCTGGCTGACGGAGACCGGCAGCTGCTGGTGCGGGGTGCGCGTGAGCAGCAGGTTGACGGAGTCGGGCACCCAGCGCCAGAGCTCGCGGTCGAGGGCGAAGTCGTAGGGGGCGATCACACCGACCCCGACGCTGCCGATCGGGGTGACCGGCTTGGCGGAGGTGTCGGGGGCCGGCAGCCAGGCCCCGGTCACATCTGCGTTCATTGGCGCATCCTGCCGTGCCCGCGGATTGTTGACAATAAGACACACCCTACCTACGTTGGCGCGGTGAGCCGCAGACCCGTTGTCGTCGTGCTCGGCGAGCACGCCCAGGACCGGCCAGAGCACCTGGAACCCATCGCAGACCGGGTCGAGCTGCGGTTCACCGACGAGCACGGGCTGCCCGACGCGGTGCAGGGAGCAGAGGTCCTCTTCCTCTGGCACTTCTTCTCGACGGCCGTGCAGGACGTCTGGGCGCAGTGCACCGGGCTGCGCTGGATCCACGTCGCGGCGGCCGGTGTCGACAAGCTGGTCTTCCCCGCGCTCGCCGCCTCGGACGTGGTGGTCACCAACGCGCGTGGGGTCTTCGACCGGCCGATCGCCGAATACGTCCTCGGTGCGGTCCTCGCGCACGCCAAGCAGACCCACCTGAGCCACGACCTGCAGCGACGACACGTCTGGCGGCATCGGGAGACCCGCTCGGCCAAGGGTGCCCACGCCATGGTGGTCGGCACCGGCGGCATCGGGCGCGAGACCGCCCGGCTGCTGCGCGCCGTGGGCATGCGCGTCACGGGTGCCGGCCGCACGGCGCGCACCGACGACCCCGACTTCGGCACCGTCGTGCCCAGCCACGCGCTGGTCGAGCACCTGGGCGACGTGGACTACCTCGTCAACGCCGCCCCCCTCACCCCGGCGACGCGCGGCCTGGTCGACGCGGCGGTGCTCACCGCCCTACCGGCCCACGCGCACCTGGTCAACGTCGGCAGGGGTGAGTCGGTCGTCACCGACGACCTCGTCGCGGCGCTGCGGGCGGGCAGCCTGGACGGCGTGAGCCTGGACGTCGTCGACCCCGAGCCGCTGCCGGAGGACTCCCCGCTGTGGGACCTGCCGGGTGTGGTCATCACCCCGCACATGAGCGGTGACGTCGTGGGGTGGCGTGACACGCTGGCCCGCCAGTTCGTCGCCAACGCCGAGCGCTGGCTCGACGGCCGGCCGCTGCGCAACGTGGTGGACACCCGCCTGGGCTACGTGCCCGGCGGCGGGCGATGAGCGGGGGCGTGCGATGAGCGGACCGCGCGGGCTCAGCGCCACCGAGCTGCACGACGCGTATGCCGCCGGCACGCTCGACCCGGTCACGGCGTGCGAGGACGCGTTGGCGGCGGTCACGGAGCACGACCCGGTGGTCAACGCGGTGGTGAGCACCGAGCGGGAGGCTGCGCTCGCCGCGGCTCACGCCTCGGCGCGGCGGTGGCAGGAGGGTCGGCCGCTCGGTCCCGCCGACGGCGTCCCCACCACCGTCAAGGACATCTTCCTCACGCGCGACCGGCCGACCCTGCGGGGAAGCCTGCTGGTGGACGCTGCGGGGCCGTGGCTCGAGGACGCGCCCGCCGTGGCCAGGCTGCGGGAGGGCGGGGCCGTCGTGATCGGTCGCACCACCACCCCGGAGTTTGCGTGGAAGGGCACGACCGACTCGCTGCGGCACGGCGTCACCCGCAACCCGTGGGACCCACAGCTCACGCCGGGAGGGTCCAGCGGCGGGTCGGCTGCTGCCGTGGCCCTCGGCATGGGTGCCTGGTCCATCGGCACCGACGGAGGCGGGTCGGTGCGCATCCCGGCGTCCTTCACGGGCACGGTGGCGCTCAAGCCGACCTACGGGCGGATCCCCCTGTGGCCGGCCAGCCCCTACGGCACCCTGGCCCACGCCGGGCCGATGACCCGGACGGTGCGTGACACCGCTGTGCTGCTCGACCTGGTCGGCGTCCCCGACGACCGCGACTGGTCGCACCTGGCGGCCGTGCCGGGCTCCACCTCGGCCACCCTCGACGCCGGAGTCGCCGGCCTGCGCGTCGCATGGTCGCCCGACCTGGGCTGGGGAGGTGTTGCGCCCGAGGTCCGCAGGCTGACCACAGCCGCGGTCGACGTGCTGGCCACCCTGGGCGCCGAGGTGCAGGAGGTGCGTCCGCCCCTGGGGGACCTGTCCGTGCTCGAGGAGGCCTTCCACGTGCTGTGGTTCACCGGTGCCGCCAAGGTGCTGCGGGCCTACGGGGAGGGCGCTCTCGAGCGGGTCGACCCCGGCCTGGCCGAGCAGGTGCGCCGCTACGCCGGTGCCACGGCTCAGGACTACCTCGACGCCACGGCGGTGCGGATGGAGCTGGGCCGCGCGATGGGACAGCTCCATCGCAGCCACGACGTGCTCGTCTGCCCGACCGTGCCGGTGGCCCCCTTCCCGGCAGACAGGTCGGCACCGCCGGGGTGGCCCAGCGACCTGTGGACCTCGTGGACGCCCTTCACCTACCCGTTCAACATGACGCAGCAGCCGGCGCTCAGTGTGCCCTGCGGGTTCACCGCCGACGGGCTGCCCGTCGGCCTGCAGGTGGTGGGCCCACGGCACAGGGATGCCCTCGTGCTGCGCGTGGGTCACGCCTACGAGCACGCCACCGACTGGCAGACCCGACGCCCACCCATGGCAGGAGCACGATGAGCACCCACGTGAGGATCACCCTGGAGCAGCGTGGCGTGAGCTGCGTCGCTCGGCTGCTGGAGCAGGAGGCGCCCCGCACGTGCGCCGCGGTGCTGGCGGCCCTGCCCCTCGCGGCGCAGGTCTACCACGGCAAGTACGCGCGCAACGAGATCTACGCCCTCTTCCCCCAGTTCGCCGAGCAGGACCCCGGTGCCGAGAACACCACGGTCACGCCCATCCCGGGTGACCTGTGCTGGTTCACCTTCTCCGGCGACGACCTGGGCAACCCGGCCTACGGGTACGAGACCGAGCAGGAGCACCGGGCCCAGGGCGCCATCGTGGACCTCGCCCTCTTCTACGGTCGCAACAACCTGCTGGTCAACGGGGACCAGGGATGGGTGCCGGGCAACGTCTTCGGCACCGTGGTGGAGGGCCTGGAGCAGATGGCGCATGCCTGCCAGGACCTGTGGATGGGCGGGGTGCGGGGGGAGTCGCTGCGCGTCGAGGTCGTCGACGGCGGCTGAGCCGGCGGGGCGTGGCACAGTTGGGGCATGAGCCAACAGCCAGGGTGGTACGACGACCCGCAGGACAACGCCCTGCTCCGCTACTGGGACGGGGTCCAGTGGACCCAGCACACCAGCCCGCGGGTGCGCCCCGACCTCGACCAGGCCGGCCAGTCCGGTGGCTACCCCCAGGGGTCCGCCGGGCAGACCTCGGCCGGGCAGGGGGGCCGGCCCTCCGGCCAGCAGGGGTACGGCCAGCAGCCCTACGGCCAGCAGGGGTACGGCCAGCAGCCCTACGGCCAGCAGGGGTACGGGCAGCAGGGCAACCAGCAGTGGGGTGCGCAGCAGGGCGGCTGGAACCAGCCGATGCCCGGCTACGCAGGCATGCAGGAAGGGCCCGTCACGCCGGACGGCCAGCGCCTGGCGGGGTGGGGTCGGCGTCTCCTGGCCCGCATCATCGACGGGCTTGTCCTGGGCATCCTCGGTCTGCTGGTCTTCCCCCTCGTTGCCCCGAACGTGATCGAGGACATGAGCTCCTGGTTCGAGGAGGTCATGGCAGTCACGGAGGGAGGGTCGTCGGCCGTCCCGGACCTGCCCGACCGCTTCTACTCCCAGCTGGCGACCTTCACCCTGGCCTCCGCCCTGCTGGCGCTGGCCTACGAGGTGGTCCTGCTCAAGACGGCCTCGGGCACCCTCGGCAAGCTGGCCCTCGGCATGCGCGTGCGCCTGCGCGACGAGCCCGGCTCCTTGGCCTGGAACACGGCGGCGCTGCGCGCCCTCGTGTGGCAGGGCCCGAGCCTGCTCGGCAGCGTACCCGTGGTGGGCTTCCTCGCCAGCATCTTCCCGGTCGTCAACGGGCTCTGGCCGCTGTGGGACGCCAAGAGGCAGTCCCTCAACGACAAGGCCGCGAAGACCAACGTCGTCCTGAAGTGAGGCTCAGCGGGCGGGCAGGACCCGTCCGCTGACCTCGCCGAGGCCGATGCGGTGGCCGCCGGCTCCGGGGGCCGACGCCGAGATCACCACCTCGTCGCCGTCCTGGAGGAAGGTGCGGGTGCTGCGGTCGGCCAGGGTGATGGGCTCCGTGCCGTTCCAGGTGAGCTCCAGGAGCGAGCCGCGGGTGTCGGGCTCCGCTCCTGACGTCGTGCCGGAGGCGAACAGGTCGCCGTCGGAGAGCGCGGCGCCGTTGACCGTCAGGTGGGCCAGCATCTGGGCGGGGGACCAGTACATCGTGCGGTAGGGCGGCCGGGCCACGAGCGTGCCGTTGACCCGCACCTCCATCGTGATGTCCAGGCCGTATGACGTCTCCTCGGTGCCGTGCAGATAGTCCAGGGGCGTCGGGTCCTGGGTGGGCAGCGGCACGTGCGCGGAGGCCAGGGCCTCCATCGGCGTCACCCAGGCGGCGAGCGAGGAGGCGAAGGACTTGCCGAGGAAGGGGCCCAGCGGGACGTACTCCCAGGCCTGGATGTCCCGCGCCGACCAGTCGTTGAACAGGGCGACCCCGAAGACGTGGCTCATGGCCTCGCCGACGGGCACCCGGGTGCCGACCTGCGTGGCACCCCCGACCACGAAGCCGAGCTCTGCCTCGATGTCGAGCCTGGTGCTGGGCCCGAAGACCGGAGCGGGGTCCTGGGGCCTCTTGCGCTGTCCCAGGGGGCGGACGATGTCGGTGCCCGACACGACGACCGTCGAGGAGCGGCCGTGGTAGCCGATCGGCAGGTGCTTCCAGTTGGGCGTCAGCGCATCGCCGTCCGGGCGGAAGATCGACCCGACGTTGGAGGCGTGGTGCTCGCTGGCGTAGAAGTCGACGTAGTCGGCCACGTCGACCGGCAGGTGCAGGCGCACCTCGTGGAGGTCCAGCAGGTGCGGCTCGACGTCCGGGCGGTGGCCGGGGTCGGTCAGCCGGTCCTGGAGCCAGGCCCGGGCGGCGGCCCACGTGGCGGGTCCTTCGGCCAGGAACGCGTTGAGGCTGGGCTGCTGAAGCGCGGTCGACCAGCTCACCCGGGCATCCGAGGCCAGGGCAGCCAGGTCGAGCACCCGGTCCCCCACGCGCACCCCGACGCGGCGGCGGTCCGGCGAGCCGCTGGTGCTGAAGACTCCGTAGGGCAGGTGGTGCAGCCCGAACGGGTGGTCGGCGGGCAGGTCCGGCAGGGTGGACGTCATACGGGCTCCTCCTGGACGGTGGGGGCGGGGGCGACCAGGCCGAGCCTGGTGAGGTCGTGCAGCGGGTCGGTCACGTCGCAGCACCCGAACGAGGTGAACTGCTGGCGCAGCTGCTCCGCCTCCTCCGTGGTGAGGGCACGCAGCTCGTGGCACAGCGGCTCCGCGTCGCTGCGCTCCAGCAGCGCCGCCACCCGGTCACGTGGCTCCCCGGCCTGGGCCGCACGGGTGGCGGCCAGCACGTTGACCACGCCGTGCTGCCACTCGTGCAGGCCGTCGCCGAGGTCGACCGTCCCGGCGACCCCGTGGTGCAGCCCGCCGGTGAGCTTGAAGGTGAGGTCGCGGGAGGCGCAGGCGACGAGGAAGCCGGCCAGCGCCACGGCCCCGGGCAACGGACGTTCTGGGGTGCTCTGGGTGCGCAGCTTGGCCACGACCGGATGACCCTGTGCGCGGGCGCGGGCGAGGTCGTCGAGCGCGGCGTCGCGCAGGCGCGGGTCGGGGTCGACCTCCACGGCCAGGGGCAGCTGCCAGGGCAGAGCGTCACGCCAGTGCTCACCGTGCGTCACCTCGACCCCGACCATGCGGACGCAGGCGACGGGCTCCAGGGTCGCCATGGCCTCGTCCACGTCGGCCAGGACGGTGCCGGCCCGCGCGACGAGCACCGTGTCGACGGGCCGGTCGGCCGGGTGGGCCCGGGCGACGGTGGCGAGCAGCTCCGCGTGCACCGGGGCGACCAGCAGCGGACCGACGTGCTCGCCCCAGGGCTGGTCGCGCCTGCTCACGTGGGCACGCCAGGCGCGGTCCACGGGGGTGCGGGCGGGGGGGAAGACGGCCGCGTCGTCCACGAGGCGGGCGCTCAGCCGCGGGGAGGGCGTCGTCGTTGACATGCGTCTCACGCTACTGCATGGTGAAGTCGCATCGAGACGCTGTCGTCCGTTTATCGGACACTTCTGCAGGAGAGGCGACACATGGCCCACTACCGATCCCAGGGGCACGTCCCGCCCACCCGTCATACGCAGCACCGAGCACCGGACGGGTCCCTCTACTACGAGGAGCTGATGGGTGAGGAGGGCTTCTCCTCGGACTCCTCCCTGCTTTACCACCGCAACATTCCCTCCGCCATCGCCGACGCTCGCGCCTGGGACGTCGGCGACATGGCGACGACGCCCAACCACCCGCTCACGCCACGACACCTCCGGCTCCATGACCTCTTCGCCACCGAGCAGGATCCCGCCGGGGTCGACGTGGTGACCGGGCGCCGGCTGGTGCTCGGCAACGGTGACGTGCGCCTGCTCTATGTCGTGGCGGACACTCCGAGCCCGTTCTACCGCAACGGCATCGGTGACGAGTGCGTCTACGTCGAACGCGGTGGTGCCCGGGTCGAGACGGTGTTCGGGGTCTTCGACGTGGCGCAGGGTGACTACCTGGTCATCCCCCGGGCGACCACGCACCGGTGGGTCCCGCTCGTCGACGGTGACGAGGGGTTCACCGAGCCGCTGCGCGCCTACTGCATCGAGGCGAACAGCCACATCGGGCCCCCGAAGCGCTACCTCAGCAAGTACGGGCAGTTCCTGGAGCACGCGCCCTACTGCGAGCGCGACCTGCGCGGTCCGCAGGGCCCGGTGCTCGCAGAGGACGTGGGGGAGGACCCTGCGGGGCACACCGAGGTCTACCTCAAGCACCGCGGCTCCGGCGAGCAGTCCAGCGGTGGTCTGGTCGGCACGGTCCACACCCTGCCCTTCCACCCGTTCGACGTCGTCGGCTGGGACGGCTGTCTCTACCCCTACGCGTTCAACATCCGTGACTACCAGCCCATCACTGGCCGGGTGCACCAGCCGCCGCCCGTGCACCAGGTCTTCGAGGGCTGGAACTTCGTCGTGTGCAACTTCCTGCCCCGCAAGGTCGACTACCACCCGCTCGCGATCCCGGTGCCCTACTACCACTCCAACGTCGACTCCGACGAGATCATGTTCTACGTCGACGGCGACTACGAGGCGCGCAAGGGCTCGGGGATCGGCAAGGGGTCGATCTCCGTGCACCCGGGCGGACACCCGCACGGCCCGCAGCCCGGTGCCACCGAGGCCTCGATCGGAGTCGAGTTCTTCGACGAGACCGCGGTGATGGTCGACACCTTCCGACCGCTGGAGCTCGGGGAGGCGGGCCGGGCGGTCGACGACGGGGTGTATGCCGCCTCGTGGCAGCGCGGCCTGGCCGCGCGGGCCTCCGGGGACCAGCAGGACGACCCGGGCCGCGGTGAGGTGTTCACCACCAGCTGAGCAGTGCAGCGCCGGGCACGTGACCCCGGAGCCGACGCGCGGGCAGTCCCGGCTCAGACCAGGGTGACGCCGGCGGCAGCCAGCTCGGTCGTGGCGCTGTCGGTGGTCTCGGGCGCGACGCCGGCCGTCAGCTCGAGCAGCACCCGGGTCCGGAAGCCCGCGTGGACCGCGTCGAGGGCTGTGGCGCGCACGCAGTGGTCGGTGGCGAGGCCGACGACGTCGACGGCCTCGACCCCGCGCTCGCGCAGCCAGCGCTCCAGGCTGATGCTCGACCCGTCGTCGAGCTCGAGCGAGCCCTCGAAGCCGCTGTAGGCCGCGGTGTGCTCGCCCTTGCGGAAGACGGCGCCCACGTGCGCGAGGGCACCGTCCAGCTCGGGACGGAACTCGGCGCCCTGCGTGCCGACCTTGCAGTGCACCGGCCAGGAGCGTGCGAAGTCAGGGGTGCTCGACCAGTGCTCACCCGGGTCGACGTGCCAGTCGGCCGTCGCGACGACCGCGTCGTAGTCGGACCGGTGGCGCTCCACGTGCTCACTGATCCTGCCGGCGACGGCGATGCCGCCCGTGACCGGGAGAGACCCCCCTTCGCAGAAGTCGTGCTGGACGTCCACGACGATCAGTGCGCGCTTCATGACCCGACCCTAGCCCGAGCGGGCAGCCCGAGGCCGCGGTGCTCACTCCTGGTCGAGGAAGACGGTGGGGATGGCCGGGTCGCCGTGGGAGAGGCGGAGTGCCCGGGTGGGCAGCTCGGCCCGTGCGACGGCATGGTGTGCGCGCGCGGTGTGGGCGTCGGTGGGCACCAGGACCTCCCCACCGCGGACGAGCTGGACCATGAGGTCGCGGTCGTCCCCGTCGTCCTCCGGCGGGGTGTCGATGCCGACGATCTCCGCGTGGGCGACCCCGACGGAGTTGCGGCGGCGCAGGGCGTACTTGCGGCCGCCCACGGACGCCTTGTCCTTGCTGACCTTGGCGACACTCTCCAGGTGCCCCGAGGAGTCCTCGCGCGCCACGAGCTTGTAGACCATGCCCGCTGCCGGGGCCCCGGCCCCGGTCACCACCGACGTACCCACCCCGTAGGCGTCCACCGGCGCGGCCTGCAGGGCCGCGATCGCGTGCTCGTCCAGGTCCGAGGTGACGACGATGCGGGTGCCGGTGGCGCCGAGGGAGTCCAGCTGTGCCCGCACCTCCTCGGCCTGGGACACGAGGTCACCGGAGTCGAGACGGACACCGCCCAGTCGCTCCGGGGACGCGAGCTCGACCGCCAGGGCCACCGCCTCGGTCACGTCGTAGGTGTCCACCAGCAAGGTCGTGTCGTGCCCGAGGCTGCTCAGCTGTGAGACGAAGGCCTCACGCTCGCTGTCGTGCAGCAGGGTGAAGGAGTGGGCTGCCGTGCCCACCGTCGGCACCCCGTAGGTGCGACCCGCCTCGAGGTTCGACGTGGCCGCGAAGCCTGCGACGTAGGCCGCACGGGCCGCCGCCACCGCCGACCACTCATGGGTGCGGCGCGACCCCATCTCGAGGCAGGGACGCTCGTGCGCCGTGGCCACCATGCGAGAGGCGGCCGTGGCGACTGCGGAGTCGTAGTTGAGGATCGACAGGACCAGCGTCTCGAGGACGACCCCCTCGGCGAAGGTCGACTCGACCACGAGCACCGGGGAGCCGGGGAAGTAGCACTCGCCCTCGGCATACCCGTGGATGTCCCCGGTGAAGCGGTAGCCCGCCAGGTAGTCCAGCGTCGCCTCGTCGACCACCTGCGTGCGACGCAGGAAGTCGAGCTCGGCCTCCCCGAAGCGGAAGTCGGCCAGCTCCTCCAGGATGCGCCCGGTGCCGGCCACCACGCCGTAGCGTCGGCCCCCGGGCAGGCGGCGTCCGAAGGCCTCGAAGACGCACCGGCGGTGCGCGTGGCCGCCGGCGAGGGCGGCCTGGAGCATGGTGAGCTCGTAGTGGTCGGTCAGCAGGGCGGTGCTGGTCATGTCAGCACCTTAGAGTGGGAGACGTGTCCGATGCCCCACCCGAGCCTCCCGCCGCACCGAGCGAACCCCTGCCGCAGCGCCGGCAGCAGGTCGGGCTGCTCGACCGGCCCGAGCAGGACACGCCCTGGGTGACGCTGGTCTGGAACGACCCGGTGAACCTGATGTCCTACGTGACCTGGGTCTTCCAGACCCACTTCGGCTACCCCCGGGAGCGGGCCGAGTCCCTCATGATGGACGTGCACACCAAGGGCCGGGCGGTGGTCTCGACGGGAAGCCGCGAGAAGGTGGAGGCCGACACCGAGGCCATGCACGGCTACGGCCTGTGGGCGACCTTCCAGAAGGACGCCTGAGTGGCGACCGCCTTCCGCCGCAAGCGTGGACGCGTGGTCGGCCGGCTCGACGACGACGAGGTCGCGGTGGTCCTGGACCTGCTGCGCCTGACCCGGGACTTCGTGGCGCCGGAGCGGGCCGACACCGGCGACCCCTTCCTCGACCTGGTCGCCGGCCTCGGCGAGGCCGACCCGGACCCGACCGAGCCCAGTGACCCGGCGCTGCGCAGGCTGCTGCCGCCGGCGCACCGCACCGACGGTGAGCAGGCTGCCGAGTTCCGCCGGCTGACGGAGCACTCGGTGCGCACGCGCAAGGCCACCACGCTGTCGACGGCCATCTCGGTCCTGGAGGAGTCGACGCCGCCGCGGATCGACCTCGACGACGGGCAGGCGCAGGCGCTGGCCGTGGCGCTCACCGACATCCGGCTGATCCTGGGGGAGCGGCTGGGACTGCGCACCGACGAGGACTCCGAACGTCTGCACCGCGAGCTGGAGGAGGCGCTGTCGGGCGAGCGGGACATCGACCCGGCGCTGGCGCAGCAGATGGCCTACTACGACTTCCTCTCCTGGCTGCAGGAGACGCTGACCACGGCCATGCTGGAGCGCTGAGCGCGGCCCGCCCGGCCCACCACGGCAGGTCCTGTGGCCGGCCGTCGGCAGTAGTCTGTCGCCATCATGACGACGCACCCCGCACCCCATTCCACGACCGAGGGCGCCGAGGTCACCGGCAGCGACGTCCGGGTCCGCTTCTGCCCGTCGCCGACCGGCACCCCGCACGTCGGCCTGGCCCGCACCGCCCTGTTCAACTGGGCCTTCGCCCGCCACCACGGCGGCACGCTCGTGTTCCGCATCGAGGACACCGACGCCCAGCGTGACTCCGAGGCCTCCTTCGAGCAGATCCTCGAGGCCATGGAGTGGCTGGGGCTGGACTACGACGAGGGGCCGGACGTCGGCGGGCCGCACGAGCCCTACCGCCAGAGCCTGCGGCGCGACGAGCACCACCGGGTGGCCACCGCGCTGCTCGAGGCGGGCTACGCCTACGAGTCCTTCTCCACGCCGGAGGAGGTGGAGGTGCGCCACCGTGCGGCGGGCCGGGACGTCAAGCTCGGCTACGACAACGCCGACCGCGACCTCACCCCCGAGCAGCGCGCTGCCTACCGGGCCGAGGGCCGTGAGCCCGTCCTGCGGCTGCGGATGCCGGACGAGGACATCACGTTCCAGGACCTCGTCCGGGGTGAGGTGACCTTCCGTGCGGGCTCCGTGCCCGACTTCGTCATCGTGCGCGGCAACGGCCAGCCCCTCTACCCGCTGGTCAACCCGGTCGACGACGCAGCCATGCGGATCACCCACGTCATCCGCGGCGAGGACCTGCTGTCCTCGACGCCGCGGCAGATCGCGATGCACCGGGCGCTGACCGCGATCGGGGAGGCCGAGCGCGTGCCGGCCTTCGCCCACCTGCCACTGGTGCTCGGGGACGGTGCCAAGAAGCTGTCCAAGCGTGACCCCGAGTCGAACCTGTTCCTGCACCGTGAGCGGGGCTTCGTCCGCGAGGGCATGATCAACTACCTGGCACTGCTCGGCTGGTCGATCGGGGCGGACCGCGACATCTTCACGCCGGATGAGCTCGTGGCGGCCTTCGACGTGCGGGAGGTGAACCCCAACCCCGCCCGCTGGGACCAGAAGAAGGCCGAGGCCATCAACGCCGAGCACCTGCGGCTGCTCGACACCGGTGAGTTCACCTCACGGCTGCTGCCACTGCTGCAGGACGAGGGAGCCATCCCGGTGCCCACGACCATGGCGCAGCTGGCGCGCCTGGTCGACGTCGCCGAGCTCATCCAGACGCGTGTCCAGGTGCTCGCCGAGGCCGTCCCGTTGGTCGCGCCCTTCTACACGGCCGACGACGAGCTGCCCATCGCCGACGACGCGCGCGCCCAGCTCAAGGAGACCGCACCTCAGGTGCTGGACGCTGCCGTCGCAGCGCTGGAGCCGCTGTCCGGCTCTGTCGGTGACCCGCTCGGTGGAGGCGTGGAGTGGACGGCCGACCGGATCGAGCTGGCGCTGCGCGAGGCGATCGTGGACGGTCTCGGGGTCAAGCCCCGCCTGGCCTTCGGCCCGCTGCGCACCGCGGTCTCGGGCCAGCGCGTCTCCCCGCCGCTCTTCGAGTCGATGGCGATCCTGGGCAAGCACTCCACGATGGCCCGCCTGCGCAGGCTGCGCAGCGAGCTCTGACGGCCGCGGTGCGACGATTTGGGGTGTGAGGGCCGGACCGGTAAAGTTCCACCTCGGTTCACCCCCCGAGCGAGCTCGTGGGTGATACCCCATGGGGTATGGTGTAATTGGCAGCACGACTGATTCTGGTTCAGTTAGTCTAGGTTCGAGTCCTGGTACCCCAGCGCGAAGCGCTCCTCCTGACCCAGGAGGAGCCGATTCGGTGGACACCGCACCGTAGGGTAAGGTGTCTCCTCGGCTGCCAGGCAGTCGACAACCTCGGCCCCGTTGTGTAGCGGCCTAGCACGCCGCCCTCTCAAGGCGGTAGCGCGGGTTCGAATCCCGTCGGGGCTACCCGAGGAGCACGGCCCCCGACCCACTGTGGTCGGGGGCCGTGTCGCACCTGTAGCAGCGGTGGCCCAGGCTCAGGTGTCCAAGACCGTAGACGGCGACGATCCTCACGTCGTAGCGTGGAGGACAAGGGTTTCCGTGCCGATCCGACCCGTGACGGTCACGCGCGAGCCCTCCGAGCGGAGGACGCCGACATGAACAAGGCAGAACTCATCGACCACGTGTCGGCCCGTCTGGGTGGGCGCCGCCAGGCGACGGTCGCCGTCGAGGTCGTCGTGGATGCCATCCTGCGCGAGGTGGCTGCGGGCGGCAACGTGGGGATCACCGGTCTGGGCACCTTCGAGCCCGTCGACCGGGCTCCTCGCACCGGCCGTAACCCCCGCACGGGAGAGCCGGTGCCCATCCCGGGCACGCGGGCCCCCCGGTTCCGGCCGGGCACCTACTTCAAGCAGGTCGTCGCCGACCCGGGTCTGCTGCCCGAGCACGGGCTCGCCGGGGCCAGGGTGAGCACGAGCGACTGAGCCCGGGCTCAGCGGATGGGCTGACCCTCCCCGATCCCGACGATCCACAGACGGCTGACCCGTGCCGCCGGGTCCTCGCTGTCGGCACGGTCGACCACGATGCTGACCCGCTGCCCCGCACGCAGGTGACGCAGCCCGCTGCCGGCGAAGACGTCGCCGTCGAACGGCAGGACCCGTCCGGTGTCGAGCAGCACCGTCCCGCTGCCGTCGGTGCCGTCGAAGGTGTGCACGCTGGCCTGCATGGCTCTCACCCTACGGCCGCGTCCTCCCCTCGGCCTCACGCGTGGTCGGCGTCCGCCAGCACGGCGCGGGTCGCCGGGCCGACACCCAGGCCGACGGCGCGCAGGAGGTCGTCGCGGTCGTCGACGTCCTGGCGCAGCCGTGGAAGGTCCAGCTCGAGACGGGTCGCGCCCGCCGCGTGCCGTGCCGCGGACCCGCTGCCGAAGGCCGGCCGCAGGTCGGGGCCGGTGGTGGCGAGCAGGACCGTGCCGGTGCCGGTGTGGTCGGGCACGACCGTCCGGGTGTGCCGCGCGCACTCCTGCAGGGCTGTCAGCAGGTCGGCGGGGCGCAGCGCCGGCAGGTCGCCGAGGAGCACCGCCACGTGCCCTCCCGGCTCCTCGCGACGGCAGCGCTCCAGCCCCGCCGCGACCGCGGCGTCCAGCCCGGTGCCCGGGTCCGGCACACGGTGCGCTCCCAGACGTCGCACCGTCTCGCTCGTCGACGCGTCCGAGGTGACCACGACGACCCGGTGCGGCCCGAGTCCGGCGCAGGCGGCGGCCAGGGTGTCGTGGGCCATGGCGTGCGCCAGGTCGGCGCGACGGACGCCGTGCGGCGGGCGCAGGCGGCTCTTGGCCTCGCGCGCCCGCTTGACCGGCACCACCAGCCGCCAGCAGGGATGAGTCGACACCGTCCCATCCTCACCCACGGCGCCGTCGCCAGTGACAAGATGGCCCCGTGAAGCGTCAGCCTGCCCGCACACCAGCCCCCAAGCCCTACCGGTGGGCCGTCGCCGCGCTGCGGCCCCCGCTGATGGCCCTGACCTCGCGGGACTGGAGCGGCGGTGAGCACCTCCCGCGGGAGGGCGGCTTCATCGTGGCCGCCAACCACATGTCCGAGATCGACCCCTTCATGGTGGCCCACTTCCTGGTCGACCACGGGTGTCCCCCCATGTTCCTGGCCAAGTCCACGCTCTTCGACATCCCGGTGCTCGGCAAGGCCCTGGGCCCGCTGGGCCAGGTGCCGGTCCACCGCGGCACACGGCGTGCGGCCGACGCGCTCAAGGCGGCCGAGGACGCCGTGCGCGCCGGCCAGTGCGTCGCGATCATGCCCGAGGGCACCCTGACCCGGGACCCGGACCTGTGGCCGATGAAGGCACGCAGCGGTGTCGGCCGTCTGGCGCTGGCCACCCGTGCCCCCGTCATACCGGTCGGCCAGTGGGGCGCGCAGGAGCTGCTGGCACCCTACGCGCGCCGGCCCACCAACCTCCTCTCACGGGTCACCATGCACGTGGCCGCAGGACCGGCGGTGGAGCTGTCCGACCTCTACGGCCGCGAGGAGGACCCCACGGCGCTCAACGAGGCCACCGAGCGGGTAATGCGGGCGATCACCGACCTGGTGGCCGGCCTGCGGGGCGAGGACCCGCCGGAGGAGCCCTTCGACATGGCCCGGCAGCGGCGTGACCGGGGAGACCGCGGATGAGGCATGCCGCCGTCTTCGGCGCGGGGTCCTGGGGCACGGCCTACGCGGCCATCCTCGCGGACGCCGGCACCGGCGTCACCATCCATGCGCGCAGGGAGGAGGTCGCGACCTCCATCCGCGAGGAGCACGTCAACCACGACTACCTGCCGGACCTCCTGCTCCCGGAGAGCGTGACGGCGACCACCGACCCGGCCGAGGCCGCGGCCGGGGCCGACCTGGTCGTCGTGGCCGTCCCCTCGCAGACGCTGCGCGGCAACCTGGCCACCTGGGCCGACCTGCTGCCGGACCAGGCCGTCGTCGTCTCCCTCATGAAGGGGATCGAGCTGGGCACCGGTCTGCGGATGAGCCAGGTCATCGCCGAGGCCGGCCATGTCGACCCCGCACGCATCGTGGTGGTCTCAGGGCCCAACCTCTCCAAGGAGATCGCGGCCAAGCAGCCTGCGGCCAGTGTCGTCGCGGGTCTCGACCACGCAGCGGCCGAGCTGGTCGCCGAGGCCAGCGCCGCGCCCTACTTCCGGCCCTACACCCAGACCGACGTGGTCGGCACCGAGATCGGCGGCGCGGTCAAGAACGTCGTCGCCCTGGCGGTCGGGATGGCCGAGGGGCTCGGCTACGGCGACAACACCAAGTCGAGCATCATCACCCGGGGGCTGGCCGAGACGGCGCGCCTGGGGTCGGCGCTCGGGGCGGACCCGGCGACGCTCATGGGGCTCGCCGGTGTCGGGGACCTGATCGCGACCTGCATGTCGCCGCTCTCGCGCAACCACTCTGTCGGGGTCAACCTCGGCCGCGGCAGGTCCGTCGCGGAGGTCTCGGCGGTCCCGCACCAGACAGCCGAGGGGGTCAAGTCCTGCCGCTCGGTCGTGGACCTGGCGCACTCCCTGGGCGTCGACGTGCCGATCTGCGAAGGGGTCACGGCCGTCGTCGAGCAGCACCTCTCGCCGCGTGAGCTGGCCGAGGCCCTCATGTCCCGGGCCCGCAAGCACGAGCGGCACTGACCGGCGGAGCACCGCACCGCGGCGAGGCGCTCGTCCCCCGGTGTCGCGGGGCGGCTAGGCTCGGCGGCGATGGACACCGAGCAGCCCTCCCACGACGCCGTCCACGCCGCCTCGGCCGGCCGTGCCCGACCACGGGTGGCGGTGGTGTTCGGCGGCCGCTCCGAGGAGCACGCGATCTCGTGCGCGACGGCTGCCAGCGTGCTGCGCGCCGTCGACCGCGAGCGCTACGACGTGGTGCCGATCGGCATCACCCGCGAGGGCCACTGGGTGCAGGTCGCCGACGACCCCAGGGCGCTGGAGATCCGGGACGGGCGGCTGCCGGAGGTGCCGGACACCGGTGACCAGGTCATCGTGCCGATGGGAGGGCTCGACCAGGTGCTGCGGGTGCAGCGTCCCGGGGAGGTGCCCCGGGTCCTGGGCGAGGTGGACGTCGTGTTCCCGGTGCTGCACGGGCCCTTCGGCGAGGACGGCACCATCCAGGGCCTGCTGGAGATGGCCGACATCCGCTACGTCGGCTGCGGGGTGCTGGCCTCCGCGGCCATGATGGACAAGCACGTCATGAAGGTGATCTTCGCCTCGGCGGGACTGCACGTGGGGCCCTACACGGTGATCACCGACACGCAGTGGCGCAGGGACCCGGCGGCCGCCCTCGATGCCGTCGCCTCCCTGCCCTTCCCGGTCTTCGTCAAGCCGGCACGTGCCGGCTCCTCGGTGGGCATCACCAAGGTGCTCTCGCCCGACGGGGTCGAAGCGGCGGTCCACGAGGCACGCCGCCACGACCCCAAGGTCGTCGTCGAGGCCGGCGTCCTCGGGCGGGAGGTGGAGTGCGGGGTCCTCCAGGGCCGGGGCTCCGACCATCCCCGGGTCAGCGAGGTCGGGGAGGTCACCGTCGTGGGCGGGCACGAGTTCTACGACTTCGAGGCGAAGTACCTGGACGAGGCCAACGTGCGCCTCTCCTGCCCGGCGGACCTGCCTGCGCAGGCGCGGGCCGAGGTGCAGCGCATCGCCGCCGTGGCGTTCGAGGCCGCGGGGTGCGAGGGCCTGGCGCGCGTCGACTGCTTCTACACCGAGCAGGGTGAGGTGATGGTCAACGAGGTCAACACCATGCCGGGCTTCACCCCCTGGTCGATGTACCCCCAGGTGTGGGGGGCGAGCGGGATGACCTACCCCGAGCTCGTCCACGAGCTGATCGACCTCGCCCTGGCGCGTCCTCTCGGGCTGCGCTGAACACGGGTCTCACCGGCGGGTCGGTGACGAGCCTGGCCGCAGCCCTCAGGTGCAGCCAGGGCCGGTCTGCTCGACGATGCGGGCGACCTCCCCGAAGGCCGGCATCAGGAGGGTCTCCGGGGTGTAGGAGTCGGGCACCAGCACCTCGACGGCGGGGTCACGGCCGTAGGTGGTGAACTCGATGCCGTCGTCCAGCTGGACGGCGATCCAGTCCACTCCGTCGATGTCGAGGCACTGGGCGGTGGTCGGTCCGGGCACCGGGGCCCCGCAGCGGGCAATGACGGCCGGGTCCCCCCATGCGGCGACGGTCGCCGACTCCACCGCGGTCTCCCGTCGCTCCAGGCCGGCCACCGCGGCCGGCCAGGCACCCGCGACCGCAGCGCAGCCCGCCGAGGCGTCGGCACCCTCGTAGGGGACCACCTTCACGGCCGAGCTGCACCCGGCCAGGAGCACGGTCGTGAGGGTCAGCCCGAGAAGTGGACGACCGTGCATGTGGTGGTGCGGGTGATGTGCGGCACGTCCTGGATCTTGGCGATCACCAGCCTGCCCAGGTCGTCGACGGTCGGTGCCTCGATGCGGGCGATGACGTCGTAGGGTCCGGTGACGTCCTCGGCGGCGCTCACCCCCTCCAGCTCGCCGATCGCCTGCGCGACGGCCGAGGACTTGCCGACCTCGGTCTGGATGAGGATGTAGGCGTGCACCATGGTGGGCCTCCGGCTCGGGTGACTGGGGCTGACAGTCCCAGACGCTACCGTGCCCGTGACGGACACCGGCGGAGGAGGTCGTATGCAGCATCAGGAGTCGTCGGAGCCGGGAGCGGGCGGGCCGACGCTGGGCGAGGTGGGCGAGGCCGGCGTGCTGGCGGAGGTGTTCGCCCGGCTGCGGCCCGACCGGCACGGGCGGGTGCTCGTGGGCCCGGGCGACGACACGGCATACCTGCGCACCGGGGGGGCGGTGCTGGCCACCACCGACACCGTCGTGCAGGGCAGGGACTGGGTGGACAGGTGGTCGGGTGCGGCCGACGTCGGGGCGAAGGTGGTCGTGCAGAACCTCGCGGACATCGCGGCCATGGGGGGTGTGGGCACGGCGCTGCTGGTGACCCTGGTGGCGCCGGAGACCCTGCCGCTGTCGTGGGCCGTGGCGCTCACGGAGGGACTGGCGGCGGCCGCGGACAGCGCCGGTGTCCCGGTCGTCGGCGGTGACCTGTCCTCCGGTGAGGTCGTCATGGTGTCGGTCACGGCGCTGGGCGAGCTCGCGCCCGGTGTGTCCGCGCCGGTGCGTCGCAGCGGAGCGGTGCCGGGGCAGGCCCTGGCGGTCTCGGGTCCGCTGGGCCGGTCGGCTGCGGGCCTGGAGCTCCTGCGTCGCGGCGACGCCGACCGGTGGCCACCGCCGGAGCAGGCGGAGCGGGCCGGCGACTACGTCGGCTACCACTGCGCGCCGGACCCCGACCTGAACCAGGGGCCGGTCGCGGCCGTTGCCGGAGCCGGCGCGATGATCGACGTCTCGGACGGGCTGCTGCGGGACGCCGGCCGGGTCGCCACCGCCAGCGGGGTCCGCATCGACCTCGACGCCCTGGCGGTGGCCGAGCTCGCGGTGCCCCTGGCCGAGGTGCTCGGGGGTGAGCGCGCGCTGGAGTGCGTGCTGACCGGCGGTGAGGAGCATGTGCTCCTGGCCACCTTCCTGCCCGGCCAGACCCCACCCGGCTGGACGGAGGTCGGGCTGGTGGGCGCACCGGGGGAGGAGGAGCCCGGCGTCTGGTGGCGCGGTGAGAGGGTCCGGCGCGGCGGGTGGGACCATTTCGGAGGCTGAGCCACGGGTCCGGTCCCGACGTCGAGGGGCGCCGTCCGCCGCCTCACGGGCCGGTCTCGCAGGGTCGCGACGCGACCCCGGAGACCACGAAGGCCGACGCCACGAGGTGACGTCGGCCCGGCGGTGCGCAGGTCAGCGGGTGGTGACCTTGCCGGCCTTCAAGCAGGACGTGCAGACGTTGACGCGCTTCGGGGTCGTGCCGGAGGGGCCGACGAGGGCGCGGACACGCTGGATGTTCGGGTTCCAGCGGCGCTTGGTGCGGCGGTGGGAGTGCGAGATGGCGTGACCGAAGCTCGGTCCCTTGCCGCAGACGTCGCAAGTGGCAGCCACGGTGTCTCCTGAAAGTCGTTGAATGTCTCGGGCAGCCCCGCGTGCCGCAAGGCGCCCGGGGAACCGGGTCAGACTATCCGAGGAGGCACGGGGCGCCCAAATCGGACCGGCCTGACACCATGGCCCCATGCGGAGCCACACGCTGCAGGTGCACACAGGAGCACAGGAGACCGTCCACGACCTCACCCGGGAGTGCGCAGCCTACGCCCGGAAGTGCGGAGGGGACGGGCTGCTGCACGTCTTCGTCCCCCACGCCACCGCCGGCATCGCCGTCCTGGAGACCGGTGCGGGCAGCGACGAGGACCTGCTGGCGGCACTGCAGGACCTGCTGCCCGCCGACGACCGCTGGGTCCACCGACACGGGAGCCGGGGTCATGGCCGCTCCCACGTCATGCCGGCCATGGTGCCCCCCTATGCCACCGTGCCGGTGCTCGACGGAGAGCTGGCGCTCGGCACCTGGCAGAGCATCTGCCTGGTGGATCTCAACGTCGACAACGCCGAGCGCACGGTGCGTCTGTCCCTGCTGGCGGACCGGGGCTGACCGGGGGCTACCCTGCCGACCGTGCCGCACACCGTGCTCGACCTGGCCGCCGCCCGACGCTGGGCGGTGACGGCGCGTGCGCTGCTGACCGAGGCACGGGAGCGCATCGACTCCCTCAACGTCTTCCCGGTCCCCGACGGCGACACCGGGACCAACATGTTCCTCACCGTCGACGGCGCCCTGGACGTCATCCGGGGCCAGCACGAGGTCACCGGTGCCCCACTGCGCCTGGACCAGGGGCTGGCGCTGCTCGCCCGCGGGATGCTGCTCTCCGCGCGGGGCAACTCCGGGGTGATCCTCAGCCAGCTGGCGCGCGGCATGTCCGAGGCGGTCGCCGACGCCGGCCCGGGGGTGCACGAGATCGCCCCCGAGGTGCTGGCCGAGGCCTTCGAGCGCGCAGCCGACGTGGCGTGGGCCGGGGTGTCCCGTCCGGTGGAGGGCACCATCCTGTCGGTGGCATCCGGTGCCGCCGCCGGAGCACGTGCAGCGGCCGTCCCCGGAGCGACGAGCCACGACGTCGCCCTCGCCGCGCTGGAGTCCGCCCGGGCAGCCCTCGCCCGCACGCCGGAGCAGCTGCCACGGCTGGCCCAGGCCGGCGTGGTCGACGCGGGAGGAGCAGGCCTGGTCCTGGTCGTCGAGGCGCTGGAGAGTGTCCTGGCGGACCGGCCGCACGAGGGTCTGGGCGACCTGGCCGGCTGGTGGGAGCAAGGGCCGGTGGAGGTCCCGCCGCGCCGGCCGGCCGAGGGCTGCGAGGCCGGCGACGGGGCCTACGAGGTGATGTACCTCGTGCAGGGGTCGGACCCCGAGCGGGCCCACCACCTGCAGACCCACCTCCTGCGCATCGGCTCCTCCGTCCTCGTCGTGGGGGGGCCACGGGAGTGGCGGGTGCACGTGCACCTCGACGACCCTGCCGCAGCCGTGGAGGCGGGCTCGCTCTCCGGGCGGGTGGAGCAGGTGGCCATCACGGCGCTGGAGGTGTCGGCCGGCCCGGCCGGCCTCGACAGCGGCCGTCAGGCCCCACCGGCCGCCCCGGCCCGCCACGCCCCGCTCGGTGTCGTGGCCTGTGCACCCGGGGACGGCATCGGTGCTCTCCTGGCGCATGCCGGAGCCGAGGTGGTGCACTCCGGGGCCCGCGCCCGCGCCTCCACCGGTCAGCTGCTCGGTGCCGCCCGGGCGGTCAGGGCCGACACCGTGGTGGTCCTGCCCAACGACCACGACACGATCCTCGCCGCCGAGGCTGCGGCGCGGGCCGCAGCCGAGGAGGGGCTCGACGTGCGGGTGCTGCCGACGCGCGCCGCCGTGCAGGGGCTGGCCGCGATGGCCGTCTGCGACCTCGGCGGCGAGGTGGAGACGACCCTGCTGGCCATGGCCGACGCCGCTGCCTCGGTCTCCTACGGCTCCCTCACGGAGGCCGCGAACGACGGACCGACGCCCGTCGGTGACTGCCGGACAGGTCAGTGGCTCGGGCTCGTCTCCGGCGAGATCGTCGTGGTCGACGACCAGCTGGCCAGGGCTGTCCGGCACGTGCTCGCCGCGCTCGCGGAGGCTGCTCCGCACGACCCCGAGCTGCTCACCGTCATCGCCGGCCGCGACGCCGAGGAGCACGAGCTGGACGGTGCTGTCGCCGCGTGGAGCCGCCGGCACCGCGACGTGGAGGTGCACCGGGTCGACGGCGGCCAGCGGACCTTCCGCTGGCTCATCGGGATGGAGTGATGGCGGTCACCCTCACCACGCGCCTGCGCGACGTGGTCGCCAGGACGGCCCCCAAGCTCGAGAAGGCGCGGGGCATCACCACGGTCGGCGAGCTGCTCGACTTCCTGCCGCGCAGCTATCTCGACCCGGCCCGCCCGTCCGACTTCGCCACCCTGGCCGACGGCGAGGACGTCGTGCTGATGGCCACCGTGAAGCAGGCGGTCACCCGGCGGATGCGCAACCGGCGCGGGTCGATGCTCATCGCCACCGTGGTCGACGAGCAGGGAGGGGAGCTGGACCTCACCTTCTTCAAGCCCTACGGGCACGAGCAGGCCCTCGTGCCCGGCAGGAGGGTCGTCTGCTCGGGCACCGTGAGCTCCTTCCAGCGTCGTCGTCAGCTGACCCACCCGGACTACCAGGTCGTCGGACCGCGGCGCCTGGGGGACCCGGGCCTGGCCCAGGCGCTGGAGAGCGGGCTCGTCCCCGTCTACACCGCGACCAAGGGGGTCAACGCGGTGCAGATGATCTCCTCGGTGCAGCTGGCCCTGCACGCGCTCGAGGACGTGCCCGACCCCGTCCCGGCCACCGTGCGTGCCCGTCGCGGGCTGCCCGACCTGCTCACGGCATATTGGATGGTGCACCAGCCCGAGACCGAGGCGGAACAGCGCAAGGCACGGTGGCGGCTGAAGTTCCAGGAGGCGTTCGTCATCCAGGCGGCACTGGCGCAGCGGCGGATGGCCGACGACGCCGTGCGGGCGGTGCCGCGCAGGGCCGCGCAGGCCGGGCTCGTCGAGGCCTTCCGGCGCCGCCTGCCCTTCGACCTGACCGCCGGGCAGCAGGAGGTGCTCGCCTCGGTCACCGCCGACCTCGCCGGTGACTCCCCGATGCACCGTCTGCTGCAAGGTGAGGTCGGCTCCGGCAAGACGGTGGTCGCGTTGCTGGCGATGCTCACCGTCATCGACGGGGGAGGGCAGGCGGCGCTGCTCGCACCGACCGAGGTGCTGGCGCAGCAGCACCACCGCTCGATCACGGCGATGCTCGGTCCGCTCGCCGAGGCCGGTCTGCTCGGCGGTGTCGAGCGCGCGACGAGGGTGGCCCTGCTGACGGGCAGCCAGCCGGTGGCGGAGCGCCGCGCCAACCTGCTGATGGCCGCGAGCGGGGAGGCCGGGATCGTGGTCGGCACGCACGCGCTCATCCAGGAGCACGTGCAGTTCGCCGAGCTCGGGCTCGTGGTGGTCGACGAGCAGCACCGGTTCGGGGTCGAGCAGCGCGACGCGCTGCGCGCCAAGGCGGGTGACGCCCCCCACGTGCTGGTGATGACCGCGACCCCGATCCCGCGCACCGTGGCGATGACGGTCTACGGCGACATGGAGATCTCGACCCTGCGCGAGCTGCCGGCCGGCCGGCAGCCGATCACCACGCACGTCGTGCCCGGAGAGCTGGCCTCCTGGGTGGACCGCACCTGGCGTCGCGTCGCCGAGGAGGCGGCCAAGGGACACCGGGCGTATGTCGTGTGCCCACGCATCGGGGAGGAGCAGGACCCCGACCTGGACGCCGAGACCGGGCCGGGGGGTCCGGTGGCGCCGGCGGAGGGGCAGGAGGGAAAACCGCTGCACGGCGTGCTGCAGGTGCATCGGGCGCTGCAGGCGCTGCCGGCGACCTCAGGTCTGCGCATCGGTCTGCTGCACGGGCGGATGGCGCCGGCCGACAAGGAGGCGGTGATGGGCGCCTTCGCCGCCGGGGACCTCGACGTCCTGGTCGCCACGACGGTGATCGAGGTGGGGGTCGACGTGAGAGATGCCACGGTGATGGTCGTGCTGGACGCCGACCGGTTCGGCATCTCCCAGCTGCACCAGCTGCGGGGCCGGGTGGGCCGGGGCGACCAGCCGGGTCTGTGCCTGCTCATGACCCAGGAGCTGGACGGGCCCTCGCAGGAGCGGCTGGACGCCGTCGCGGCGACGACCGACGGCTTCGTGCTGGCGCGCGTCGACCTGGAGCAGCGCCGCGAGGGTGACGTGCTGGGAGCCGCACAGAGCGGTGGCCGCAGCGGACTGCGGTTCCTCCGGCTGGCCCGCGACGAGGAGCTCATCGTCGGGGCGCACGAGGACGCCTGGGCTGTCGTCGAGGACGACCCCGACCTGGTCGGGCATCCCGCCCTGCGCGAGGAGATCGCCCGGCTCGACGCGGAGCGTGCCGCCTTCCTCGAACGTGGCTAGGGCCCTACGGAGGGACCAACGGCCCTACCGCCCGTCCCCGGCCGGGGGAAGGCTGTCGGGCGTGGGCCGTGATGCCGCATCGACCGTCGGTGTGGACCCAGCCGCACGGAGGAGCAGGTGGGCGATGCGACAGGGCCCGACAGCAGCACGCGCCCGGCGGCCCGGGCGCTCCGGCCGATGAGCACCGAGGGGCCACCGGCCGGGGGCGTGCTGTGGTGCCCGTTCGACCTGGCGGTCGACACCATCGGGGCGCTGCTCAACGGCGAGCTCGCCGACCACCCCGTCTACGACGGGTTCGAGCTGCAGTGGTTCGACGACCCCGCCCACGGGCGCGGTGTGCTGGCCTTCCTGTCCCGGCGCGCCGACGGTCGGGTCGACTACTACCTGCAGCGAGGCCTGCGCGTCGACCCCGACGGATACGCGATCGGGGCAGGCCTCGGACGCTGGGGCGAGGCAGACTTCGACGTGGCGCTGCTCGAGGTGACGCCGGAGGGCGTGGTCGCGGACGTGCGGTTCACCGACATGGAGGGCCGGGTGGTCGAGGTGTCGGTGGACGACCGGTCCGCCGGCCCACGCCGCACGACCGACCTGCTCGCGCCGGTCTCGAGCGGCATCGAGGACCCGGTGTCCCTGATGCTCGTCCAGCTGCACGGCTTCGACCTGCTGCGGCACGGTGACATCGCTCCCCAGGTCCGCATCGACGGCGAGCAGGTGTCGACGGGTGTCCTGCCCGGTGGGCTGCTGCACCGCCGTCACCTGGTGAAGGCCGCTGCTCCGCTCACCGTCGCCACCCTCTGCCGGGCCCGGTCGGGTCCGCTCACCCCTGTCGACGTCGACGACCCGGGAGACGTGGTCCTGGACGCCGCGGGCACGGGGGTCCTCGGCTGCGTCGCACGTCACGACGGTGCCGGCGCGATCCTGGCGCTCCATCCACCCTTGCCCGCGCTGTCCTCGCTCGGCGACGGGGAGCAGCGGACGGGCTCGTGGCTGGTCGACGTCGACGACGCACCGGTGGTCGGCGGCACCTGGAGCGCCCGGCGGCAGGCCGACGAGGTCGCCCTCGCGCTCGAGGTGACCCGGGGATGGGTGCCGCCGCCCGGACAGCCACTGCTGGTGCGCCTGGTGACCCGCGTGGTCCCGGTGTTCCGGACCTGGCCGACGACCTACCGCTGGAGCGCGCAGGTGCTCCTCGACCGCGGGTCGGCCGTCATGGTCTCCTCCTGGGCCCGCACAGGGAAGGACCGTGGCGCGGGCTACGGCCGCCTCACCCGCTCGCGTCGGGCACGGCGACGCCGCGGCTGACCCGGCTGTCATGATGACGCGGTGACTCGGATCATCGCGGGGACCGCCGGCGGCCGGCGTCTGCGGACCCCCAAGGGCTCGGCCACCCGCCCGACCACCGACCGCGTGCGTGAGGCCCTCTTCTCGCGGGTCGAGGCCCTGCTCGGGCTTGAGGACACGCGGGTGCTGGACCTGTATGCGGGCTCCGGGGCCCTGGGGCTGGAGGCTGCGTCCCGCAGGGCGGCGCACGTGCTCTGCGTCGAGTCGGACGCGCCCACCGCCGCGCTGGCCCGTGGCAACGCGCGCGACCTCGGCCTGTCTCAGGTCGAGGTCGTCAACGACAGGGTCGAGCGGGTGCTGGAGCGGGGCCCGAGCGGTGCCGCATACGACCTCGTGCTGGCCGACCCGCCCTACCCGCTGGACGAGGAGCGCCTCGCCGGGGTGCTGTCCTCGCTCCTGGTGCGGGGCTGGCTCACGCAGGAGGGGGTCGTCGTGGTGGAACGCTCGTCCCGCAGCCCCGCGCCGCAGTGGCCCTCCGACCTGCAGCTGCTGCGCACGCGCCGCTACGGCGAGACCTGCCTGCACGTCGCCGAGCGGGTGACCGGCACCGGTGGCAGGATCGCCGGCATGTCCGACTACACCATCCCCCGACCCACCTCAGGCGACGTCGTCGACCTGATCCTCGACGACCACCGTCTCTTCGAGGCTCTGCTGCGCGACATGCGGGACATCACCGCGGACCGCGCGGCGGCCAGGGCTGCCTTCTCCGCCGTGCTCGTCGCGCACGGCGAGGCGGAGGAGGAGGAGGTCTACCCCAACCTGGAGCGCAAGGACGCCATCTCCGAGGAGGAGGCCGAGCACGGTGAGCACGAGCACGCCGAGGGCAACGAGGCGCTGCTGGCACTCCTGGAGTGTGTGGGCACCGACACACAGAAGTTCGACGACGCGGTGGAGGCGATGTCCGAGGCGCTCATGCACCACCTGGGGGAGGAGGAGCAGACCATCCTCAACCCGGCCCGCACCGAGGTCTCCGACACGGTGCGTGCCGACCTCGGCATGAGGTTCGTCGCCGCCAGGAGCCGGCACCTCGACGCCGGCTGCGGCAGCCTGGAGTCGGTGCGCCGGATCGTCGAGCGTGACCGGCGACAGGGCAAGATGGAGGGGTGAGCGCAGCCAGGACGACCCGACGTGCCGTGTGCCCCGGCTCCTTCGACCCGGTGACCAACGGCCATCTGGACGTCATCGAGCGTGCTGGTGTGCTCTTCGACGAGGTCGTGGTCGCAGTGCTGCACAACCCCGCGAAGCGCGGGCGGTTTCCCGTCGAGCAGCGCCTGGAGTTCCTGCGCCGGTCGCTGTCCGCCGATGCGCCGGTGCGGGTCGAGGCCTTCGCGAACCGGCTGCTCGTCGACGTCTGCCGGGACGTGGGAGCGGTCGCCGTGGTCAAGGGCCTGCGTGGAGGCACCGATTTCCACTACGAGGTGCCGATGGCACTCATGAACCGCCACCTGAGCGGAGTGGAGACGGTCTTCCTCCCGGGTGCGCCGCAGTGGGAGCACGTCTCCAGCTCGCTGGTCAGCGAGGTCGCCGCCTTCGGTGGCGACGTGTCCGGCATGGTGCCCGCCGCCGTGCTCGAGGCCTGGCGTCAGGGCTGAGCCCGGTCCCGCCGGTCACCGCGCGCCCGGACAGCGGGTGCCGACTTGGTGGGAGCGCCGCGCTCCGGTAATCTTGCACGTCGGCCTGCACCCCGTGGTGGACAGGCCGATCCACACGACGACAAGGGCAACGTTTCGCATGGCACACCAGGACATCGAGGGCCCCTGGGTCTTCGACACCAGGGAGCTGGTCCGGCGTCCGGGCACCATGCGCGCGCTCACCCGTGTCGTCGAGGCCCCGGAGGTCATCGGGACCGACGTCATCGCCATTCCCCCCGGCCGGCCGGTCGAGGTGGAGCTGCGGATGGAGTCGGTCGTCGAGGGCGTCCTGGCCACCGGGTCGGTCCGTTCCTCCGCGAGCGGGGTGTGCGTGCGGTGCCTGGAGGACCTCGACGTCAGGGTGGACGTCGGCTTCCAGGAGCTGTTCGCCTATCCCGACCGGGCAGCCCACCACCAGCAGGTGGCGGCTGACGAGGAGCAGGATGAGCAGCACACCCTCGACCATGACCTCATGGACCTCGAGGAGGTGCTGCGGGACGCAGTGGTGACCGCCCTGCCGTTCCAGCCGGTGTGTCGGGACGACTGCCCCGGGTTGTGCTCCGAGTGCGGAGCCCGCCTGGCGGACGACCCGGACCACCACCACGACGTGATCGACCCCCGGTGGTCCGCTCTGGCCGACCTGGCCGCAGCGCCCACCGACGACGAGAAGAGGACCTGACGTGGCCGTCCCGAAGCGCAAGATGTCGCGCGCCAACACCCGGCACCGCCGTTCCAACTGGAAGGCTGCCCCGGTCGTGCTGACGACCTGCCCGCAGTGCCAGGCTCCGGCGCAGCCGCACCGGGCCTGCCCCTCCTGCGGCACCTACGGCGGACGGCACTACGACGCCGCCGAGCGCACCGAGCACCAGGGCTGACCGGTCTCCGGCTCCCCGTCGTGAGCTCCGGGACCGCCCCCTCACCGGGGCAGGCAGCGTCCGCCGCTCTGCCGCTCGCCGACCTGCTGGAGCAGCTCCAGCAGGTCGCTGGCGGTCCGATCGACGGGGCGCTGCTTCGTCGTGCCCTGACGCACCGGTCCTACGCCTACGAGAACGGCAACCTTCCGCACAACGAACGGCTGGAGTTCCTGGGGGACGCCGTCCTCGGCGTGATCGTCACCGACACCCTCTACCGTGACCACCCCGAGCTCCCGGAGGGCCAGCTCGCCAAGCTGCGGGCGGCCGTGGTGAACACCCGGGCGTTGGCCGACGTGGCCCGCACGATCGGTCTGGGGGACTACGTGCTGCTCGGTCGAGGTGAGGAGTCGACCGGGGGGCGGGACAAGGACAGCATCCTGGCGGACACGACCGAGGCCACGATCGGCTGTGTCTACCTCGAGCTGGGCATGGACGCCGCAGCCGGCCTGGTGCACCACCTCCTGGACCCGCTGATGCGGCACAGCGCCTCCCTCGGAGCCGGCCTGGACTGGAAGACGAGCCTGCAGGAGATCGTGTCCGGTGCGGAGCTCGGCAGCCCGGAGTACCGCATCGAGGCCGAGGGGCCGGACCACGACAAGGTCTTCACTGCCAGCGCGGTCGTCGCGGGTGAGGTCCTGGGCTCGGGCACCGGCCGCTCCAAGAAGGCGGCGGAGCAGAACGCGGCAGAGGTCGCGTGGACCGTGCTCTCGGCCAGGGCCTCGGCCGGCCGGCCACCGGCTGCGGACACCGTCGCCTCCGACTGACACGATGCCGGAGCTCCCCGAGGTCGAGGTCGTGCGGCGCGGTCTGGCCGAGCACGTGGTCGACCGCACCATCGTCAGCGCCACGCTGACCGGCGCCCGGGTGGCTCGCAGGCACGCCGCCGGCCCCGCCGACCTCGCTGCCCGCCTCGACGGTGCCCGGGTCCTCCAGGCAGACCGCCGCGGGAAGTACCTGTGGCTGGTCGTGCAGACCCCCGAGGACGACCCTCAGGCGCTCGTGGTCCACCTGGGGATGAGCGGCCAGATGCTGGTCACGTCGCCGACGGCCGCGGCGCAGCGGCACCTGCACGCCCGCTTCGACCTCGACGGCGGCATCCAGCTGCGGTTCGTGGACCAGCGCACGTTCGGTGGCCTCGCTCTCACCGCGCTCGTGCCCGACCGGTATGCCGTGTCGTCGCACCCGAGAGGGGTGCCCCTGCCCGTGTCCCACATCGCCGCCGACCCCCTCGAGCCCTCCTTCGACCGTGCGCTGGTCGTGCGCCTGCTCAAGGCACGCGACACCGCGGTCAAGCGGGCCCTGCTCGACCAGCGGCTGGTGAGCGGCATCGGCAACATCTACGCCGACGAGGCCCTGTGGCGCGCCGGTGTGCACGGGCTCCGGCCCTGCGCTGCGCTCACCAAGCCGACGCTCGGGCGCATCCTGGACCATGCCGCCGACGTGATGTCCTCGGCCCTGGCCCAGGGCGGCACGAGCTTCGACGCGCTCTATGTCAACGTCAACGGCGCCGGCGGCTACTTCGACCGGTCCCTGGACGCCTACGGCCGGACCGGGAGGCCCTGCCGTCGATGCGGGTCGCCCATTCGGCGCGAGCAGTTCATGAACCGCTCCTCCCACTCGTGTCCCCGCTGCCAGCCCCGTCCCCGGGCCCTGCCGGCGGGCCGTCGCTAGTCTGCAGGGCATGGCCGAGCACGAGCGCGCGCTGATCTTCGTCCGCGGAAGGGTGCAGGGCGTGGGGTTCCGCTGGTGGACGCGTGCCCGGGCCCTCGAGCTGGGCCTGGTCGGCCACGCCCGGAACCTGCCCGACGGCCGGGTGGAGGTCAGCGCCCAGGGCCCTCGTGCCGCGGTCGAGCAGCTCGTCGCGCTGCTGGACGAGCAGCCCTCCATGCGCAGCAGACCCGGGCACGTGGCCGGCGTCACGGTGCAGTGGCATCCGGGACGGGAGGACACCACGGGGTTCGTCGAGCGGTGAGCACCAGGAGGGCAGCCGCGGCCCCCGGTGCCGAGGTCCCCGGTCAGGGCGCCGCCCGGCGGTACAGTGGCGCGCAGCCGCACCGGCCAGCCCAGGGAGACACAGTCGCGTGTACGTCAAGAGCCTGACCCTCAAGGGGTTCAAGTCCTTCGCGTCGTCGACGTCCCTGCGGCTCGAGCCCGGCATCACCTGCATCGTCGGGCCCAACGGCTCCGGCAAGTCCAACGTCGTCGACGCCCTCGCCTGGGTCATGGGCGAGCAGGGGGCCAAGAGCCTGCGAGGCGGCAAGATGGAGGACGTCATCTTCGCCGGCACCTCCGGCCGCCAGCCCCTGGGCCGGGCCGAGGTGTCGATGACCATCGACAACACCGACGGCGCCCTGCCCATCGACTACTCCGAGGTCACGATCACCCGGACGATGTTCCGCAGCGGCGGGTCCGAGTATGCGATCAACGGCACGTCCTGCCGGCTGCTGGACGTCCAGGAGCTGCTGTCCGACTCGGGCATCGGCCGTGAGATGCACGTGATCGTCGGCCAGGGCCAGCTCGACCAGGTGCTGCGGGCGACGCCGGAGGAGCGGCGGGGCTTCATCGAGGAGGCCGCAGGCGTCCTCAAGCACCGCAAGCGCAAGGAGCGTGCGCTGCGCAAGCTCGAGACGATGGAGGGCAACCTCACCCGTCTGGGCGACCTGACGACCGAGATCCGTCGGCAGCTCGGCCCCCTGGGCCGGCAGGCCGAGACCGCCCGGCGGGCCGGCACCATCCAGGCGGAGGTGCGCGACGCCCGTCTGCGGATCCTGGCCGACGACCTGGTGCAGCTCACCGCCACCCTCGAGCAGGAGATGGCCGACGAGGCGGCCCTCGTCGAGCGGCGCACGGCCGTCGAGCAGGCCATGCAGGCCTCTCGGGCCACGGTCACCGAGCTGGAGGAGCGGGTGGCCGCCGCCGCTCCTCGGCTGACTCGCGCCCAGGAGCGGTGGTACGCCTTCTCCTCTCTCGTGGAGCGTCTGCGCTCGACCGGCGACCTGGCCACCGAGCGGGTGCGCCTGATGGCTGCCGAGGCGCAGGACGAGCCGGCCGGTCACGGGGGCCGCGACCCCGAGCAGCTGCGGGCCCAGGCGGAGGAGATGCGGGGGCAGGAGCGCCGGGTGCGTGAGCAGATCGAGGAGCTGGCCGAGGTGCTGGCCCTCGCGGAGCGCGACCGGGCAGCCGCCGAGACGGCCCACGCCGACGAGCAGGCACGGTTGACGCGGCTGGCTCGCGCTGCGGCCGACCGGCGCGAGGGCCTGGCCCGTCTCGCAGGCCAGGTCGCAGCGCGACGGAGCCGGATCGAGGCGGGTGAGGCCGAGGTCGGGCGGCTGCGGCAGAGCGCGGAGGCGGTCCTCGAGCGTGCCCGGGCCGCAGAGCAGCAGTTCGCCGCCCTCGAGGCGACCATTCTCGACGTGGAGCAGGGCGAGGAGGGGCTGGACCAGGAGTACGAGTCCGCCGAGCAGGCCCGGGACGAGGCCGTGAGCCGACTGGAGCAGTGGCGGGAGTCCCTGCGCACGGCCCAGGCCGAACAGGGCAGCCTGCAGGCACGCCGGGAGGCACTGGAGCTCAGCCTCAGGCGCAAGGACGGGGCGGCTGCACTCCTGGCCTCGCAGAGCCCCGGGCTCGTGGGCACCGTGTCGACCTTGCTCACCGTGCGCGCCGGCCAGGAAGCGGGGGTGGCGGCGGCGCTGGGGTGGTCCGGAGAGGCGTTGGTGGTGCACGGCCTGGCTGAGGCCGGAGCTGCCGTGGCCTGGCTGCGGGAGCACGACGAGGGCCAGGCCGGGCTCATCGTGCCGGGCACGGCCGCACCCTCCGACCCCACCGGGTGGGGGAGCCTGCCGGGGTATGCCGTGTGGGCCGTCGACGTCGTGACCGCCGAGGGCGACCTCGGGCGGGCTCTGCTCGGCCTGCTGGACCGTGCCGCGCTGGTCGACACCCCCGAGCACGCCCAGGAGCTGGTGCTCGACGAGTCCCTCCCGGGTGTCGTGGCCGTGACCGCGACCGGTGACGTCTACGGGCCCGGGTGGGTGCGGGGCGGCAGCAGCTCGGGCCCCAGCCTCATCGAGGTCCAGTCGGCCCTGGACGAGACCGTCGAGCAGCTGCAGTCCGCCACCTCCCGTGTCGAGCAGGCAGGGTTCGAGGTGCAGCGGTGCACGGCCATCCTGGAGGAGGCTTCCGCCGCCACGGAGTCTGCCCTCGAGAAGCTGCACGACTCCGATGCGCGGATGGCCGCCGTCGCCGAGCAGCTGGGCCAGCTCGGCTCCACGATGCGTGCGGCGAAGGCGGAACGGGAGCGCACGGAGCTGGCCATCGCCGAGGCCGAGCGGACGCTGGGTGCCACCCGCACCGAGCTGGCCGGCCTGGAGGAACGGCTGGCTGCGGCTGAGGCGGCACCCGTGGACGGCGCCGGCGACGAACCCGAGACCAGGGAGCGTGACCGGCTGGCCGAGGCAGCGGCCCTGGCCCGCAGCCGGGAGACCGAGGCACGGCTCTCGCTGCGGACGGCCGAGGAGCGGGTCCGCGCCGTCGCGGGCCGTGCCGAGTCCTTGGAGGCCGCTGCGCGCAACGAGCTCGCTGCCAGGGAGCGGGCCGCTGCGCGACGGCGACGGCGCGAGCAGGAGGCGGCGGTGGCCACAGCGGTGGCTCAGGCCACGGCATACCTCGTCGCACGCACGAGCGACCTGGCGAGCGTCGCCGCCGCCCAACGCGACCAGGCGGCGACGGAGCAGCACGAGCACGAGCGGGGCCTCGCCCAGGCCCGGTCGGGCCTGCAGGACCTCGGGGAGCAGCTGCGCGAGCTGACCGACTCGGTGCACCAGGACGAGATCGCCCGCGCCGAGCAGCGTCTGCGCATCGACCAGGTGCGCGCCCGGGCCGTCGAGGAGCTCGGTGTCGACCCCGACGTGATGGTCGAGGACTACGGTCCGCACCAGCTGGTGCCTCCGGTGCCCGGAGCACCCGGCGCCGAGGACCCCGACGACCTGCCCGAGCCGCAGCCGTTCGTGCGGGAGGCCCAGGAGAAGCGCCTACGGGCAGCCGAGCGTCGTCTGGCCTCCCTGGGCAAGGTCAACCCCCTCGCGCTGGAGGAGTTCGCCGCTCTGGAGGAGCGCCACAAGTTCCTCACGGAGCAGGTGGAGGACCTGCGGCGCTCCAAGACCGACCTGCTGGAGATCGTGCGGCAGGTCGACGAGCGCGTCGAGCGTGTGTTCGCCGAGGCCTACCACGACACGGCCGAGCAGTTCGAGCGCGTGTTCGCCCGGCTCTTCCCGGGTGGCGAGGGGCGACTGGTGCTCACGGACCCGGACGACATGCTGACGACGGGCATCGAGGTCGAGGCCCGGCCGCCGGGCAAGAAGATCAAGCGGCTGTCGCTGCTCTCCGGCGGCGAGCGCTCGCTCACGGCGGTCGCGCTCCTCGTGGCCATCTTCAAGGCACGCCCCAGCCCGTTCTACATCATGGACGAGGTCGAGGCGGCGTTGGACGACACGAACCTGGGGCGTCTGATCGTGCTGTTCGAGGAGCTCCGCGACTCCAGCCAGCTCATCGTCATCACCCACCAGAAGCGCACCATGGAGATCGCCGACGCTCTCTACGGCGTCTCGATGCAGGGGGACGGCGTCACGACGGTCGTGTCGCAACGCCTGCGCGACGTGCAGCCCGAAGCGCGCCCCGCCTGAGGCTCGCCGTCGCGGCCGGGAGCAGACGGAGGCGCCCGGGCCTGCGGTGACGGAACATTCCGTGGACGCACGAGGTTGTGGGGACCATGACTGACACCACCACGACCCGCCGACGCGTCGAGTTCTTCTTCGACCCCGCCTGCCCCTTCTGCTGGCAGACCTCCAAGTGGTTCCGCCAGGTCGCCCGACAGGTCGACATCGAGCCGGTGTGGCGCTTCATCTCCCTCGCCGTCCTGAACGACGAGATGGACGAGGTCGACCAGGTCGACGGACATGCCGCCGGGCACAAGATGCTGCGGGTGGCTGCCGCCGCGCAGCGTGCGCACGGTGCCGACGTCGTCGGGCCCCTGTACGAGGAGATGGGTCGGCGGCTGTGGGAGACGGCGCCGGACGTCGACGGGCCCCTGGAGGGGGACCGGCTGTGGGACGAGATCCGGCCCCACCAGGCCTCCGTGCTGGCCCAGCTGCCGGACATCCTGGAGGCGGTAGGTCTGCCGGTGGGGCTCGCCGAGGCCGCGGGAGACGCGCAGTACGACGCTGAGCTCGCAGCCTCGACCCGCGAGGCCATGGAGCGCACCGGCGGCGACGTCGGCACGCCGATCCTGGCGTTCGAGGGCTCGGACGGTGCGGCCTTCTTCGGCCCCGTCATCTCCGACACCCCCACCGACGAGGATGCTGTGAAGCTGTGGGAGGCCGTCACCACCCTGGCCACCTGGCCCTCCTTCGCCGAGCTCAAGCGCTCGCTGCGCAAGCCCCTCGACAACGGCCTGCTCAACAGCCTGGCCGGTCGCTGACCCCGGCGGTGTGAGTCCGCTCACTGCGCGGTGTGTTCCTGCGGGACACGCCGCGCAGTGAGTTGGTGCGCAGCCTGATCCGGAGGACAGTGGGAGACATGGTTGTCGTCGTGCTGGTGATGGTGCTCTGCGTGGTCGCAGGAGCGGTCGTGCTGGGCTATGTCGCCGCCGAGGCCCGGCGCGAGTCCCGCGAGTTCTGGACCCCCGAGGGGGAGCAGCTCATCGCCGACATGCGGCGCCGCGGAGGAGAGCTCAGGCACCGCGGGGACGACTGGCGGCACCGCACGATGGCACACGTCGGCCGGCCGAAGGGGCACGACGAGAGCGCCTGAGCGCGTGGCCGGGGCCCCTGTGGGGACCGCCCTCGCCGGGGGCCCAGGGCTCCCGGTATCTCTGTGACAATGGGGTGCGATGGACAATCTCTGGGAGTACCTGACCGTTGCCACCGTGGTCGCCCTCGCGGGTCTGGCACTGCTCGTCGGCCTCGTCCGCGGGCGTGGCGGCTCGTCGAAGACCCTCCCCCCCGCGCAGCGTGGGGCACCCACCGGCGACGCCGACGGTGCCTCTCCGGCGGTGGCGGACCGGAAGGTCGAGGACACCGGCGGCGGTGTCCTGGTCGAGGAGCCACCGCCCACGGCCCCCACCCTCGAACGACCGGAGTCGGCGCGTGGGCGCCTGGCGCGGCTGCGCTCGCGGCTGGCGCGCTCCAACACTGCGATCGGGGCGGCGCTGCTCGCGCTGCTCTCTCGCGACGGTCTGGACGAGGAGGCCTGGGAGGAGGTCGAGGACACCCTCCTGCAGGCCGACCTCGGTGTCGAGGCGACCGAGGAGCTGGTGGCCTCGCTGCGCAACCGGGTGCGGGTCGAAGGTGAGACGGACGTGGAGACGGTCCGGTCCTGGCTGCGTGCGGACCTGCTGCGCCTGGTCGACCCGTCGATGGACCGCCGGGTGTCCGGCTCCCGTGTGGACGGCCGTCCCGCCGTCGTCATGGTGGTCGGCGTCAACGGCACCGGGAAGACGACCACGGTCGGCAAGCTCGCCCGGGTGCTGGTGGCCGAGGACAAGGACGTGGTGCTGGGCGCCGCCGACACCTTCCGCGCCGCAGCCGCGGACCAGCTGCAGACCTGGGGCGAGCGCGTCGGCGTGGCCACGGTGCGGTCCGACCGGGAGGGCGCGGACCCTGCGTCGGTCGCCTACGACGCCGTCGCCGCCGCGGCCGAGATGGAGGCCGACGTCGTGCTCATCGACACGGCCGGCCGACTGCACAACAAGGTGGGGCTCATGGACGAGCTCGGCAAGGTCAAGCGGGTCGTCGAGAAGCGCAGCCCGGTGGACGAGGTGCTGCTGGTCCTGGACGCCACGACCGGGCAGAACGGCATGCGCCAGGCCGAGGTGTTCGCGCAGGTCGTCAACATCACCGGGGTCGTCCTGACCAAGCTCGACGGCACCGCGAAAGGCGGCATCGTGGTCAACGTCCAGCGCAGGCTCGGGGTGCCCGTCAAGCTCGTCGGGCTCGGCGAGGGACCGGACGATCTGGCGCCCTTCGACCCCGAGGCGTTCGTCGACGCCATCGTCGGCTGAACCATTCGTTAGCCTTGACCAGTGTTCAACAGCCTCTCTGACCGACTGACCGTCACCTTCCGCAACCTCAAGCGCAAGGGATCGCTGTCGGAGTCCGACGTCAACGCGACGATCCGCGACATCCGGATCGCCCTGCTCGATGCCGACGTGGCCCTGCCCGTCGTCAAGCAGTTCACAGGTCGGATCCGCGAGCGGGCGCTGGGTGCCGAGGTGTCCAAGGCCCTCAACCCCGCCCAGCAGGTCGTCAAGATCGTCAACGAGGAGCTCGTCGAGATCCTCGGGGGCCAGACCCGCCGGCTCAACCTGGCCAAGAGCCCGCCGACGGTCATCATGCTCGCCGGCCTGCAGGGCTCCGGCAAGACGACCCTGGCAGGCAAGCTGGGCCTGTGGCTGAAGGACCAGGGGCACACGCCGCTGCTCGTGGCGGCGGACCTGCAGCGGCCCAACGCGGTCAACCAGCTGCAGATCGTGGGGGAGCGGGCCGGGGTGCCGGTGTTCGCCCCCGAGCGAGGCAACGTGTTCGGGCACGACGCCGCGCTGGAGTCGGGGGAGGGCACGCGTTCGTTCGGCGACCCGGTCGACGTCGCCGTCGACGGCGTAGCAGAGGCGCGCGCCAAGGGCCACGACGTCGTCATCATCGACACCGCGGGCCGCCTGGCCGTCGACGTCGACCTGATGCGCCAGGCGCACGACATCCGCCTGGAGACCGAGGCCGATGAGGTGCTGTTCGTCATCGACGCGATGATCGGGCAGGCTGCCGTGGAGACCGCCAAGGCCTTCGCCGACGGCGTCGGCATCACCGGCTCGGTGCTGACCAAGCTCGACGGCGACGCCCGCGGTGGTGCCGCGCTCTCGGTCGCGACCGTCACCGGTCAGCCCATCCTCTTCGCCTCCACCGGCGAGCAGGCCAAGGACTTCGAGGTCTTCCACCCCGACCGCATGGCCGGCCGCATCCTCGACATGGGGGACGTGCTCACGCTCATCGAGCAGGCGGAGAAGGCCTTCGACGCCGCCCAGTCGCGGGAGATGGCCCGCAAGTTCATGGCGGAGGAGGACTTCACCTTCGAGGACTTCCTCGAGCAGATGGCCGCCATCAAGCGCATGGGCTCCCTCAAGCAGATGCTCGGGATGATGCCGGGGATGCAGCAGATGCGCGCGCAACTGGACGCCTTGGACGACAAGGAGTTCGACCGCGTCGAGGCGATGGTGCGGTCGATGACCCCCTACGAGCGCAAGACCCCCAAGGCTATCAACGGCTCGCGCCGGGCCCGGATCGCCAAGGGGTCCGGCGTCAGCGTCAGCGAGGTCAACCAGCTGCTGGAGCGCTTCGGCCAGGCACAGAAGATGATGCGGCAGATGCGCAAGGGCGGTGGCATGCCGGGGATGCCGGGGATGCCGGGGATGCCGGGTGCGGGCGGTGGCGGCAAGGGCAAGCAGCAGCCGCAGCGCAAGAAGTCCAAGAGCGGCAACCCCGCCAAGCGCGCGGCCGAGGAGAAGGCCGCCGCGCAGCGTCAGGCCGCGGCCAAGGAGAACGCCTTCGGCAAGGCGTTCGGCGCCGGAGCCGAGGGTGGGGCGCCCGAGGGCCAGGACCTGTCCGACCTGCAGCTGCCTAAGGGCTTCGAGAAGTTCCTCGACGGCAGGTAGGGGGGCCTTCGGGGTGTGGTGACGCTCACGGACAGCACCTGCCCCGACCGATAGGCTGAGCACGTGCACCTCCGCACGGGCAGCTCTGCTCAGGCACGTCGGCGCGAGCACGGGCCAGTCGACGCGCCACCTCGGCGCGACCGGTGGTGAGCGACCGCGAGGCGGACCCGTCCACCGGTGCCACCCGCACCGGCGAGGCGGATGACTGGCACGTCCTCGGCACCGACGAGGTGCTCCGGCTCCTGGAGGCGGACGAGGACGGGCTCACGACCCACCGCGCCGCGGAGACCCTGTCCCGCGTCGGACCCAACGTCCTGGAGGTCAAGGAGCCCGACCCCTGGTGGCGCGTGCTGGCGCGGCAGTTCGTCAGTCCCCTGATCGGCATCCTCGTCATCGCCTTCTTCGTGACCCTGGCGCTGCGGGAGTGGGTCGACGCCGGGGCCATCCTGGTCGTGCTGGTCATCAACGCCGGCATCGGCTTCTGGCAGGAGCGCAAGGCGGAGTCGGCGGTCAGAGCCCTCAAGCAGCTGAGCGCGCCCACCTGCCGGGCCCTGCGCGACGGCGTCGAGACCTCCCTGCCCGCGGCCGACGTGGTGCCGGGCGACGTCGTGCTGCTCGAGAGCGGGGAGCGGGTCCCCGCCGACCTGCGCCTGCTCGTCGTCAACGGGCTCCGTGTCGACGAGTCGATGCTCACCGGCGAGGTGATGCCGGTCGACAAGGGCCATGAGGCCCTGCCCGACGACACTGCCCCCACCGACCGCACGAACATCTGCTTCAGCGGGACGCTCGTCACCTCCGGGCGGGGCCGGGGGGTCGTGGTCGCCACCGGGGCGAGCACCGAGCTGGGTCTCATCAACGAGCTCGTGCAGGGGCCCAGCGGGCTCTCCCCGCTGCAGGTGCTCACCCACAGCCTGGAGCGGCGCATCGGCGTCGTCGTCGCGGCCGTCTCCACCTTCGTCTTCGTCGCCGGCATCGCCCTCGGCCACCACCCCTCGGAGATGTTCAGGACCGCGGTCGCCCTGGCCGTCGCCTCCGTGCCCGAGTCCCTGCCCATCGTGCTCACGGTCGCGATGAGCCTGGGCGTCGCCCGGATGGCCAAGGCTCATGCCATCGTGCGCTCCCTGCCGGCGGTGGAGACCCTGGGGTCGACCACTGTCATCGGCTCGGACAAGACCGGCACCCTGACCCTCAACGAGATGACCGTGGAGAGGGTCTGGACCGCGGAGGGGTTCGAGGACCTGCCCCTGGCGCGCACTCCGCAGGGGTGCCTTCGCGACCTGATGCGCGCGGGTGCGCTCACCAACGAGGCGGTCGCCGACCCCGACGACCCGCTGTCGCTGACCGGCGACGCCGTCGACGTGGCGATGGCCCATGCGGCACTCGCCTGCGAGGCGGTCACCCCTGACGAGCGCGCTGCGACGCCCGAGTGCGACGCGCCCTACGAGCCCGCCCTACGGCTGTCCCAGACGGTGCGCACCGACGCCGACGGCCGTCGGGTGCTCTACGTGAAGGGCTCTCCTGACGTGCTCGCGCATCACGCCGAACGGCTGGCCGACGACAGCGGTGGCCGTCCCGTCGACCACGACCTCATCGAGGAGGCGAACCACGCCCTTGCCCGACGGGGTCTGCGTGTCATCGCCACCGCCTACCGGACGCTGGGGCCCGACGAGCGCCTGCCCGAGCCCATGCCCACCCCCTCGGGGCTGACCTTCCTCGGCATGGAGGGGATGGAGGACCCTCCCCGGCCCGGGGTGGCCGAGGCGGTCCGCAGCTGCCAGCGGGCCGGCATCACGGTCACCATGATCACGGGGGACCACCCGGCGACGGCGTCGTCCATCGCCGGCCGACTGGGCCTGGTCGGTGACAGCCCCCCCGTCACAGGGCAGGAGATGGCCCGGATGGAGGACGCCGAGCTGGCCGAGCGGCTTGCCCACACCCCGGTGGCCGCGCGGGTGACCCCGCAGGACAAGCTGCGCATCGTGCAGCTCCTGCAGCGCGAGGGGGAGGTCGTCGCGGTCACCGGTGACGGGGTCAACGACGCCCCCGCGCTGCAGGCAGCCTCGATCGGTGTCGCCATGGGCCGCTCCGGCACCGACGTCGCGCGGGAGGCCGCGGACATCGTGCTCACCGACGACAACTTCGTCACCATCGTGCATGCCGTGACCCAGGGGCGGGTCACCTTCTCTGCCATCCGCAAGGCCACGTTCTTCCTGCTGGCAACCGGTATCGCGGCGCTGCTGGCGGTCTCGGTCAACGTGATGGCCCAAGGACCGCTGCTGCTGCTCCCGGTGCAGATGCTCTTCATCAACGTGGTGACCAACGGCATCCAGGACATCGCGCTGGCCTTCGAGCCGCCCGAGGGGGACGAGCTCAGCCATCCTCCGCGCCCCCGCTCGGAGGGCCTGCTGTCGGGTGTGCTGTGGGCCCGTCTGGCGCTCGTCGGGGCGTGGATGGCCGTGGCGCTGCTGGCGGTGTTCCGCTGGAGCCTGGACCAGGGCTACTCCGAGGAGCACGCGCGCACGCTCGTCATCACCCTCTTCGTCGTGATGAACTTCTACCTCGTGGGCGCGTCGCGCTCCGAGCACCGTCTGCTTCTCACCATGAACCCGTTCGGCAACGTGCTGCTCATCGTCAGCTCCCTCGCAGCGCTGCTGCTCTACTACGGAGCCATGACCTGGCCCGTCAGCGCCGACGTGCTGGGGCTGGTGCCCTTGACCGCGACGGAGTGGGGCGCCTGCTTCTTGCTGGGCCTCTCGATCCTGGTCATCGTCGAGACCGACAAGCTGGTGCGCCTGCGCCTGCGTCGGCGCGCCCACAGGGTCGCGGAGGGCCGCTGACGAGGCGGCGGATGCCCAGGACAGCTCAGAGGGTGCTCTCCCCGAGGGCGGCCGCCACGGCGTTGCGCCCCGGTATGCCGCTGACACCGCCGCCTCTTCTCGCTCCGGAGCCGCAGAGGTAGATGTTGGGGTCAGCTGTCTCCACGCCCCACCGGCCCACCTCGTCCACTGACTCGGCGAACGGCCACTGCAGGTCGCCGTGGAAGATGTGACCGCCGGGCATGCCCACGGAGGCCTCGACGTCCAGCGGTGAGCGTGCCTCGACCGAGTCCGGGTCGAGCAGGCAGTCCTGGATCGGCTCGGCCAGGACGCTGTTCATCGACGTCAGTGTCAGCTCCAGGGCCTGCTGCCGGGCCCCCTCGGGGTCGTCGCGGAAGAGGCGGGCGGGCATGTGCAGCCCGAAGAGCGTCAGCGTGTGGGCGCCGGCCGACACCAGGTCGGCGCCCAGGATCGAGGTGTCCGACAGGGAGTGGCAGTAGACCTCGCAGGGCGGCACGTCGGGGAACCGCCCGGCCGCCGCTGTGCGGTGGGCCTCCTCGAGCGCCGCATAGCCCTCGTTGATGTGGAAGGTGCCGGCGAAGGCCTGCTCCGGGGTGAGAGAGGCGTCCTTGAGTGCGGGGAGACGGGACAGCAGCATGTTGACCTTGAGCTGGGCACCCTCGGGGTAAGGCCTGTCGGACGGCCGCCGGCGCAGCCGGTCGAGCACGCTGGGCGCCGCGTTGACGAAGACCGCGTCGCACTCCACCACGGAGCCGTCCGTGGTGCGGATGCGCGCCAGCTCGCCGTCGGTCTCGATGGCGTCCACCTCGGTCGAGCACCGGACCTGCGCCCCGGCGGCGACGGCCGCCTCGGCGAGGGCGTCGGTGACACGGCCCATCCCACCTACCGGCACGTCCCAGTCGCCGGTGCCCCGGCCGATGACGTGGTAGAGCAGGCAGCGGTTGGCCAGCCGGTCGGCGTCGCGGGCGCGCGCGAACGTGCCGATCAGCCCGTCGGTGAGCACGATGCCCCGGACCGTGTCGGAGGCGAAGCGGCGCTCGACGGCCTCACCCACCGGGCGGGCGAAGAGGTCGTCCCAGGCCCGGTCACCCACCAGCGCGCGCACCTGGTCTGCCGAGCGCAGTGGCTCGGTCAGCGTCGGGAAGAGCCGCTGCGCGAGCTCACCGGTCATGCCGTAGAAGTCGTCCCACGCCTGGGCGTCGCCACCGAGGTCGGCTGTGGTGCGGGCCGGGTCGCCGTGGTCGACCAGGATCCCTCCCTCGCCGACCGGGGTGTAGGACGAGATCCGACGGCGATGCAGCCGCAGGTCCAGCCCGAGCTCGTCGATGACCTGCTGCGGCATGAGACTCACGAGGTAGGAGTAGGCCGACAGCCGCGCGTCGTGACGCGGGAACACCTGTGCCGACCGTGCCGCGCCGCCGATGTGGGCGGCCCGCTCCAGGACCAGGACCGACCTACCTGCCCTGGCCAGGTAGGCCGCACTGGTCAGCCCGTTGTGCCCTGCCCCGACGACGACGGCGTCATACCTCATACCCGCCACCGTAGTGCGGACCCCGGTAGCCTGCCCGGACGGCATACCGCGAGGAGGCGAGTGGTCAGATGAGCGCACCGGTGCTGCACGTCCGGGGTCAGGTCCTGGTCGGGCCGGAGGAGGTCCTGTCCGAGATGTGGGTGGTGGACGGTCGGGTGAGCCTGACCCCGCCTGCGGGCGGCGAGGTCGAGACCGTGGACGGCTGGGCCCTGCCCGGTCTGGTCGACGCCCACTGCCACGTGGGACTCGAGGCCCACGGCGCGGTCGACGACGCGCGGGCGGAGGAGCACGCGCTGGCCGACCGTGACGCAGGTGCGCTGCTGCTGCGCGACGCCGGCAGCCCGCTCGACACCTCCTGGGTCCACGACCGCGAGGACCTGCCACGACTCATCAGGGCCGGGCGGCACATCGCGCGCACGCGTCGCTACATGCGCAACTTCGCCCACGAGATCGAGCCCGAGGACCTGGTGGCCTACGTGCGCCGGGAGGCCCGCCTCGGGGACGGCTGGGTCAAGCTCGTCGGCGACTGGATCGAGCGTGACGTGGGCGACCTGGACGTGTGCTGGCCCGTCGACGTGCTCACCGAGGCGATCGCCGCGGCTCACGAGGAGGGCGCACGGGTCACCGCCCACTGCTTCGGGGAGCAGTCGCTGCGTGACTTCGCCGCGGCGGGGACGGACTGCATCGAGCACGCGACCGGCCTGCAGGACGACACCATCGACACCTTCGCCGAGCAGCGGATCGCGATCGTGCCGACCCTGGTCAACATCGAGAACTTCCCGGCGTTCGCCAGCAGCGGAGAGGCGAAGTTCCCCGCCTACGCTGCGCACATGCGCGACCTCTACGCCCGCCGGTTCGAGACCGTCGCCAAGGCACGTGAGGCAGGCATCCCGGTCCACGTCGGCACCGACGCGGGGGGCCAGCTGCCGCACGGGCTGGTGGCCCGCGAGGTGCAGGCACTGACCCACGCCGGGTTCAGCACCGTGCAGGCCATCTCGGCGGCCACCTGGTCGGCCCGCGAGTGGCTCGGCAGGCCGGGTCTGGTGGAGGGGGAGTCGGCCGACCTCGTGGTCTACCGCGACGACCCGCGGGAGGACCTGCGCACCCTGGCCGACCCGCACCGTGTGGTCCTCAGAGGGCGTGTCATGAGCCCCTCCGGAGCCCGCGGCTGACCTGCCGTCCGGTGCCCATGGCGCGGTGGCCCGGCGCGACTCAGGCGGCTGTCTCGGCCCCGGGCTCACCCTCCAGGCCCAGCAGCACGGCATAGGCCCGGTGGGAGATGAACGCCGGCGGCTCGTCGGGCCCGATGGTTTCCCGGAGCAGGTCGGCTGCCAGCGTGATGTGCCGTCCGGCTGCGGGCAGCCGACGGGTCAGGATGGCGATCTCCTCCTCCAGGACCCGGCCGAGGAGCAGGGGGCCGACCGTGGGCCCCTCGGCGAGCTGCACCTCGTGGTGCGACCACTGCCAGACCTGCAGCCGGGCCAGCTCGACCGTGCCGAAGTCCTCCAGGTGACCGTCGATCTCCAGGGTGCCCTGACCGGACAGCCAGCTGGTGAGATAGCGCAGCGAGACCCGGATGTTGGTGCGCAGGCCGGACAGCGTGGGGGTGCCGGGCAGCATGCTGATGTCGGAGAGCACCTGGGGGTCGACGACGGCCGGTGAGTCGGGGCGGGGACGGGCTGACCCGGCCGCTCCCCGCTGCACCGTGGCAAAGGCTGCCCGGGCCACCGGCACCAGGGCCGGGTGCAGCACCCAGGCGCCGTCGAAACCCTGCCGGGCCTCACGGACCTTCTCCCGGCTGACCCGTGCCTGGACCTGCAGGGTCGAGTCGTCCAGCGTGCCACCGGGCACCTCGGCCACCGGGCCACCGATCGCGTGGGCCCCCCGGCGGTGACACGTGTGCACGAGGATGTCGGTGTAGGCCCGCAGGAACCGCGTGGACATCGTGAAGGAGTCGCGGTCGGGCAGGATGTGGTCGGCGCGCCGGGCGTAGGTGCGCAGGTGCGAGAAGACGTAGTCGTACCGCCCCGCAGTGAGGGCGGTGACGCGTCCGCGCAACGCGTGCAGGATCTCCTCCATCTGGTATGCCGCGTGCACGGTCTCGATGAGCACGCTCACCCGCACCGTGCCGTGGGCCAGACCGAGCAGCTCCTCGGCGTGGGCGAGCATGCTGTCCCACCACTGTGCTTCGGCGTGCGTCTCGATCTTGGGCAGGTAGAGGTAGGGCCCGCTGCCGCGCTCCAGCAGGGCCGCGGCCTGGTGGGCCAGGAAGAGGGTCGTGTCAGCGACCGGCGCGGCCACGGGCGCACCGTCCACCAGGAGGTGGGCCTCGTCGAGGTGCAGGCCGCGCGGGCGCACCACCAGGGTCGGCAGGTCGCCGGCGGGGTCCTGGACCCAGTCCGTGAGCGTGCGGTGGGCGGCCGTCAGCCGCTCCCACGTGGGCACCAGGGCGTCCTCGAGGTCGGCGACCCAGACGTCCGCACCACTGGTGCGGGCCACCGCCGCCATGTCGGCAGTGGCCGCCCCGGCGAGCTCCACGCTGCGCCTCTGCAGGTCCCGCGGAGGTGCAGCCACCTGCCACGACCCGTCCTCGCGCAGATCCCGGGTCACCGGGTCCTGCCCCAGCTCCGCACCCGTCGTGACCCGGTGGGCGAGGTCCTTGCGGGCCCGCAGCAGCTCCTGCCGCTGGGGCTCGGCCGTCCGGTGCAGCTCGGCGAGCACCTGCGTCACCCGCTCGTCCAGCAGGCCGGCGTCGGCAGCGCCGCGCAGTGCGGCCGGGGGGTGCAGCGGGGTGGTGGCGTCCATGGTGAGCTCCTCGGGCACGACGGGTGGTCCGGTGGGTGGGGGAGGGGTCAGTGGAACTGCTCGGACTCGGTCGACCCGGTCAGGGCCAGCGTGCCGCTGTCGGGGTTGATGACACGGCTCACCTCGTCGAAGTATCCCGTGCCGACCTCGGCCTGGTGCTTCACCGCGGTGTAGCCCTGGTCGGCGGACGCGAACTCGGCCTCCTGCAGCTCGACGTAGGCGCTCATGCCCGAGCGGGCGTAGCCGTGCGCCAGCTGGAACATCGAGTGGTTCAGGGCGTGGAACCCGGCCAGCGTGATGAACTGGAAGGCGTAGCCCAGCTCGCCGAGCTTGTCCTGGAACTGGGCGATCTCGGTGTCGGACAGCGCTGCCTTCCAGTTGAAGGACGGTGAGCAGTTGTAGGCCAGCTGCTGGTCGGGGAAGTCCTTGTGCATCTCCTCGGCGAACTCGCGGGCCAGCCCCAGGTCCGGCGTGCCGGTCTCGACCCAGATGAGGTCCGAGTAGGGCGCGTAGGCCTTGGCGCGGGCCAGCACGGGCTCGATCCCCGGACGCACGCGGAAGAAGCCCTCCTGGGTCCGCTCCCCGGTCGTGAACGCCTGGTCGACCGGGTCGATGTCACTCGTCAGCAGGTCGGCGGCGAGGGCGTCGGTGCGGGCGATGACGATGCTGGGGACCCCGAGGACGTCGGCCGCCAGCCGGGCCGAGGTGAGGGTGCGCACGTGCTGCTGCGTGGGGACGAGCACCTTGCCACCCAGGTGCCCGCACTTCTTCTCCGAGGCGAGCTGGTCCTCGAAGTGCACCCCGGCGGCACCGGAGGCGATCATGGACTTCATCAGCTCGAAGACGTTGAGGGGACCACCGAAGCCGGCCTCGGCGTCGGCGACGATCGGCACCAGGTAGTCGACGAGCTCCTGCGCGTCGGGGTCGCCCTGGGACCACTGGATCTGGTCGGCCCTCATGAGCGCGTTGTTGATGCGCCGGACGACGGCCGGGACGGAGTTGGCCGGGTAGAGGCTCTGGTCGGGGTAGGTCTGGCCGGCCAGGTTGGCGTCCGCGGCCACCTGCCAGCCGGACAGGTAGATCGCCTCGAGCCCACCGCGGACCATCTGGACCGCCTGGTTGCCGGTCAGGGCGCCCAGGGCACGGGTGAACGGGCGCGTCTGCAGGGCGTCCCACAGCCGCTCCGCGCCTCGGCGCGCCAGGGTGTGCTCCTCGACGACCGAGCCCCGCAGCCGCACGACGTCCGCGGCCGCGTAGTCACGCCGGGTGCCCCGCCAGCGTGGGTCGCTCTCCCACTGCTGCTGGAGCTCCAGGGCCTGCTGGGCGAACGTGCTCTGCTGGGGGGTGCCGGTGCGGCGGTCGGTCAGTGCGGTCATGGCGCGCTCCTCGTCGAGTGCTGGTCTGGGCGGTGATGTCAGGTTGCACGATTCTTGAGGCCAGGAACCGGGAATGTGATGTGAATATTGGCGTTTCTTTCGCTAATGTGCAGGAATGACGACGACGACGGGCAGGTTGCTCCCCTTCGTGCCCTCGGGGGAGCTCGCGGAGCACTCCCCGCCGCGACGTGCCCCGGGCAGGCCCGACGCGCTGTCGGTGGGCCGGCAGGTCCGACACCACCGGCGCGCCCATGACCTGACGCTGGCGGAGCTGGCCGCCAGGGTGGGTCTGTCCGCCTCGGCCCTGTCCCTGATCGAGAACGGCAAGCGTGAGCCTCGGGTCGGCGTGCTGGCCGATCTGGCGACAGCGCTCGGAGTCGAGGTCGAGTCCCTCCTCAGCGGAGGGCAGCCCTCGCGCCGTGACGCGCTCGAGGTGACCTGGGAGCGGGCCCAGCGGGCGCCCGGCTTCGACACCCTCGGCATCCCCCCGGTGCGCGTCGGGCCGGGGCTGCCGACGGACGCTCTGGAGGCCCTGGTCGGGATGTACGAGACGGTGGTGGGGCTGCAGCAGCAGCGCGCCGCCACACCGGAGTTCGCCCGGCTCGCCAACGCGGACCTGCGGCGCCGGATGCGCGAGGCGGACAACTACTTCCCCGAGATCGAGGGCGAGGCAGCCAGGCTGCTGGCGGCCATCGACCACGGCGCCAGCCCCATCACCCGCTCTGGGGTCGACCGGCTCGCCGCCCACGTCGGCTACTCCGTCGTGCCGGTCGACAGCCTGCCGGCCTCGACACGGACGGTCACGGACATGGTGAACCGGCGGATCTACGTGCCCCCGATCCGCCCGGGTGGTCGCGACGGTCGGGCGGTCGCGCTGCAGGCGCTCGGCCACCTCGTCCTGGACCACCGGCCGCCGCGCGACTACGCCGAGTTCCTGGCGCAGCGGGTGGAGATCAACTACTTCGCGGCGGCCGTCCTGCTGCCCGAAGCCCCCACGGTCGCGCTGCTGCAGGGTGCCAAGAAGGCCCGGGACATCGCCGTCGAGGACCTCCGCGACACCTACGGCGTGTCCTACGAGACGGCCGCCCACCGGTTCACCAACCTGGCCACGCGCCACCTGCAGCTGCCCGTGCACTTCATGCGGATCAGCTCCGACGGCACCATCTACAAGGCCTACGAGAACGACGGCGTGCGGTTCCCGATGGATGCGACCGGCTCGATCGAGGGTGCCCGGGTATGCCGTCACTGGACGGCCCGTGTGGTCTTCGACCAGGTCGCGGGGGAGGCCTACCAGCAGTACACGGACACCCGCAGCGGCACGTACTGGTGCACAGCGGTGGTCGAGCAGACGCCCGCCGGCGCCTTCTCGGTGAGCGTAGGGGTGCCGTACGCGGAGGTGCGCTGGATGCGCGGTCGGGACACCACGGCACGCAGCGCCTCGCGCTGTCCGGACCCCCGGTGCTGCAGCCAGCCGCCACCGGACCTGCAGCGGCAGTGGGCGGGGCGGGTCTGGCCGAGCGCCAGGGCCCACTCGCACCTGCTGGCCGTGATGCCACCGGGGGTCTTTCCCGGCGTCGACGACACCGAGGTGCTGGAGTTCGTGGCCGACCATGCCGACCCGACCGGCTGAGGACGGGCTTTCGCTTGTGCCGTTTGGCGGGTCTGGCCGGATCTCTGGCACAATGTCCGGGTACTCGTCCGGCACGGCCCCTCTCTCCGCGCCCGGATGCGTCCATCTCGAACCCCCGCACCGCGCGTGTTTCCCCACGCGGACCTGCTGGGGTTCACCCTGACCAAGAATGAGGAGACACCGCACACGTGGCTGTCAAGATCCGTCTGAAGCGCATGGGCAAGATCCGTGCACCGTTCTACCGTGTGGTTGTCATGGACTCGCGCACCAAGCGCGACGGCCGTGCCATCGAGGAGATCGGCAAGTACCACCCCACCGAGGAGCCGTCGCTGATCGACATCGACTCCGAGCGCGCGCAGTACTGGCTCGGTGTCGGGGCGCAGCCGACCGAGCAGGTGCAGGCGCTGCTCAAGGTCACCGGCGACTGGCAGAAGTTCACGGGCGAGGGTGACGCCGAGGGCACGCTCAGGACGCGTGAGGCCCGCCCCGACAAGAAGTCTCTCTACGAGGCTGCGCTCGCGGTTGCCGACGGTGCCGACTCGTCCTCGGCCCCGACCCCGCGCAAGGCCAAGAAGGCCGAGGAGCCCAAGGCCGAGAAGGCCGAGGAGCCCAAGGCCGAGAAGGCCGAGGAGCCCAAGGTCGAGGAGGCTCCTGCGCAGGAGCCCGCGACCGACGACGCCCCGGCTGCCACCGACGAGGCCTGACCGTGCTCGAGGAAGCCCTGGAGCACCTGGTCAAGGGCATCGTCGACCACGACGGCGACGTCGTCGTCCGGCAGAAGAACGCTCGGCACGGTGACGTGCTCGAGGTCCGGGTCCACCCCGACGACCTGGGGCGCGTGATCGGGCGACGCGGCCGGACGGCCGCCGCCCTGCGCACCGTCATGGGCGCCCTGGCCGGGGGCCAGAAGGTGCGGATCGACATCGTCGACACCGACCGGGTGCGCTGACCCGGCCGGGACCTCCACCAGGCCTGCGGCCCCGTGAGCGTTGTGACGCGCACGGGGGCCGCAGCCACGGGTCCACACCCCGCCGACACTGCGAGGATGACCGACATGACCCCCACCTCCACGCACCGCGTCGCCCGCATCGGCAAGCCCCACGGCCTGCGCGGCGAGGTCACGGTGCAGGTGCACACCGACAACCCGCAGGACCGGTTCGTCCCGGGTGCTGCCTTCGCGACCGACCCCCCGCAGCGGGGTCCGCTCACGCTGCAGACGGTGCGGGTCCACCAGGGGGTCTACCTGCTCGGCTTCGACGGCGTCCCTGACCGCACCGCAGCAGAGTCGCTGCGCGGCACCGGGCTCGTCGTCACTGAGGCCGAGGCGGCGGACGAGGATGAGGGCTGGTACGAGGATGACCTGCTCGGCTTCACGGTCGCGCTGGCCGACGGCACGGTCGTCGGCGAGGTGAGCGCACTGCATACCCGGCCCGTCCAGGACCTGCTCGAGGTGCGCCTGAGCGACGGCCGGCAGGCGCTCGTGCCGTTCGTCGAGGAGCTCGTGCCGGAGGTCGACGAGGAGAGCCGTCGCGTGGTGGTCGAGCCGCCCCCCGGACTGCTCGACCTCGACGCCCCAGGGCAGTGACAGCCGTGCGGATCGACGTCATCAGCATCTTCCCCGACTACCTGTCGCCCCTGGGCCTCTCCCTCATCGGCAAGGCACGGCGCCAGGGGCTGCTCGACGTGCGCACCCACGACCTGCGTGCCTGGACGCGCGACCGCCACCGCACCGTCGACGACACCCCCTACGGCGGCGGTGCCGGCATGGTGATGCGTCCCGAGCCCTGGGGCGAGGCGATCGACGAGGTGAGCGGTCACGGCGAGCACCTGCCGCGGATCGTCGTCCCCGGGCCCGGAGGGGTGCCCTTCTCCCAGGCCATGGCGGCCGAGCTCGCCGCCGAGCCGTGGCTGGTCTTCGCGTGCGGTCGCTACGAGGGCATCGACGAGCGGGTCTACGACGAGTACGGCGAGCGGCTGAGCACCGTCTCGCTCGGCGACTACGTGCTCAACGGCGGCGAGGTGGCGGTGCTCGCCATGGTGGAGGCGCTCGCCCGTCTCGTCCCCGGCGTGATCGGCAACGTCGCCTCCCTCGCGGAGGAGTCGCACACCGGAGGGCTGCTCGAGTACCCCGTCTACACCAAGCCGCCCGTGTGGCGGGGGCGGAAGGTCCCGGACGTCCTGCGCTCCGGTGACCACGGGGCGGTTGCCGCCTGGCGCGACCAGCAGCGGCGCGAGCGCACTGCAGCGCGACGCCCAGACCTCCTCGCTGCGGCGCTCCCGGCGTCCGTCACCACGCTGGCCGGCGTAGAGGGGCTGGCGTTGACCACGGCCGTGCCGGCCGACGCCGGCGAGATCCTCACTCTCTCGCGCGCGTGCTGGCTCGAGGAAGGGAGGGCCCACGACAGCTTCGCCATCCCTGCACTGGTCGAGGATCTCGACACCGTGCGGGAGGACCTGACCCGGTGGCACACCTGGGTGCTGCGATCGCACGGCCGGCTCATCGGCTCGGTGCGGGCCCGCCAGGAGGACGGGCTGTGGGACATCGGCCGGCTCATGGTGGCTCCGGACCTCCAGGGCCGGCGGCTGGGTCGGGCACTGCTGGAGCACGCCGAGCAGAGCGCACCCGAGCAGGTCAGCACCTACGGGCTGGTCACCGGTGCCCGGTCCGTGGACAACCTGCGGATGTACCGGCGGGCGGGCTACCGTGTCGTCGAACGGTCGGACTTCCGTGGCGTGCCGACCGTGCGTCTCACCAAGCCCCGTCGCCGGTGAGCGCCGCAGGTCCACTGATTTCGTCGCTGGTGGGCCCTGTGGCAGACTTGCCCCTTGCGTCCACCTCGGAGACTGCTCCGTCGTGCCCCTGCCACAGGGGGTGAGTGCGACCGTGCCGAGGACGCAACCCTGGACAACAGCCACCCGGAACCCCGGGTGACAGACCGCCGTGAGTGACCTGTGGCACCCACGAGAAAGCGAAGCGACCATGCACAAGCTCGACGCCGTTGACGCCGCCAGCCTCCGGCACGACATCCCGGACTTTCGCGCCGGGGACACCATCAAGGTGCACGTCAAGGTCATCGAGGGCACGCGCTCCCGTATCCAGGTCTTCCAGGGCATCGTGATCCGTCGCCATGGCGGTGGCGTCGGCGAGACCTACACCGTCCGCAAGGTCAGCTTCGGCGTGGGGGTCGAGCGCACCTTCCCGGTGCACTCCCCGAACGTGGAGAAGGTCGAGCGCGTCTCGCGCGGCGACGTGCGCCGCGCCAAGCTCTACTACCTGCGCAACCTGCGCGGCAAGGCTGCGCGCATCCACGAGAAGCGCGAGACGACCCCGGCGCGCTGAGCGCGATCTGCGGGGGCCGCGTCCAGCCCGGCGTACTAGGGTCCGCTCAGGACCAGACTGGCTGCCGACGGCAGCGACCAGCCGCGAAGGACGGGCGCAGTGACGGACAAGACCTCCCGGGATCTCGATCCCGGCACGCCGCCGCACGACAGCGAAGCCACTTCGCGTCGGGCGGCGGCGTCGTCGCGTCGCGGGGGACTCTGGCATGCGGTGCGCGAGGTCGTCTCGGTGGCGGCCATCGCGCTGGTCATCTCCTTCCTCATCAAGACGTTCGTGATGCAGGCGTTCTGGATCCCGTCGGGGTCGATGGAGGACACCCTGCAGATCGGCGACCGCGTCCTGGTCAGCAAGATCCAGGCCGGCCCGATGGACATCGACCGTGGTGACATCGTCGTCTTCGAGGACCCGGGCGGATGGCTGCCGCCGACGGTCCAGGTCGACCGGGGGCCGCTGCTCAACCCGCTGATGCGCGGGCTGGAGTTCGTGGGCCTCCTGCCTGCGTCGCAGGGCAACCACCTGATCAAGCGGGTCGTCGGTGTCGGTGGCGACCAGGTCGTGTGCTGTGACGAGGACGGCCAGGTCAGCGTCAACGGCCAGGCGTTGCAGGAGGAGGACTACCTGTATCCCGGCGACGACCCGAGCCAGACCCCCTTCGACATCGTCGTGCCGGACGGACACGTGTGGCTGATGGGCGACCACCGCTCCAACTCGCGCGACTCGCGCGGCAACGACGACGGCTCCGGCGTCGCGGGGTCGGTGCCGGAGGACAGCGTCGTGGGCCAGGCGATGCTGCTGGTCTGGCCGCTGGACCGGTTCGAGTGGTTCGAGAACCCGGCGACCCTGAGCGCCGTGCCGTGACCGCTCCCGCACGGACCACGTCCCTTCCCCGCACCGGCCGGCCGAGCCTACGGCTGGAGCGAGCGCTGCAGCGGGAGGGCTACGGGCTGCTCGTCGGCATGGACGAGGTCGGCCGCGGAGCCCTGGCGGGCCCGGTCAGTGTCGGTGTCGTGGCGGTCGACGCCACCTGCCGCTCGGCTCCCACCGGGGTCAAGGACTCCAAGCTGCTCACCGGTGCCGCGCGGGAGCGCATGGTGCCTCGGATCCGACGCTGGTGCCAGGGATGGGGCGTCGGGCACGCGTGGCCCGAGGAGATCGACGCCGTCGGGATCATGGGGGCACTGCGGCTGGCGGGCGAGCGTGCTCTGGAGCAGCTCGCCCTGACCCCGGACCTGGTCATCCTGGACGGCAACCACGACTGGCTGACCGATCCGAGCCGGGCAGGGCTCCTGGGCCTGGTCGAGGGTGGGTCACCCCCACCCCCCGTGCGCACCCTGGTCAAGGCCGACCTGCGCTGCTCCTCGGTGGCGGCGGCGAGCGTGCTGGCCAAGGTGACCCGCGACACGCTGATGGTGGAGCTGGGCACCGAGCACCCGGCATACCGTTGGGGCATCAACAAGGGCTACGCAGCTCCGGAGCACCAGGCGGCGCTGCGTGAGCACGGACCGTGTCGGCACCACCGACGCAGTTGGAACCTGACCGGCACGAGCCAGGAGGTGGGCCAGGCATGAGCGCGGAGGATCTGGAGCGGTACGAGACTGACATGGAGCTGCAGCTCTACCGGGAGTACCGCGACGTGGTGGGGCTCTTCACCCATGTGGTCGAGACCGAGCGGCGCTTCTACCTCGCCAACGAGGTGGACGTGCAGGTGCGCACCGGCGACGGGGAGACCTGGTTCGAGGTGACGATGAGCGACGCCTGGGTCTGGGACGTCTACCGCCCGGCGCGGTTCGTGAAGAACGTGCGGGTGATCACCTTCAAGGACGTCAACGTCGAGGAGCTCGCCAAGTCCGACCTGGAGATCCCGAAGAGCGGTTTCCAGGACTGACGCACCTCGCGCGGCGGGTCTGTCCACAGCCGCGCGGACTCCGGCGCAGTGTCCACAGCGAACACCCGATGCCGCCGCCGTCGCCCCGTGCTGGGACGAGGCTGGGCGCGGAGGTGGTGCAGATGAGCACTGCGGGTATGCCGCACCAGGCGGCTCGGATGGCTACAGCGAGCCGGGCGGCGCGCGCGGTGGGGGAGCAGGGTGAGCAGCTGGCCTGCGAGCACCTGGAAGCGCGCGGCTGGGAGGTGCTGGACCGCAACTGGCGCTGCCCCCAGGGGGAGCTGGACATCGTCGCCCGGGACGGTGGCTGGGTTGTCTTCTGCGAGGTCAAGACCCGTCGCTCGCAGCGCTTCGGCTCGCCTGCGGAGGCCGTGACCCCGGTCAAGGCGGCCCGGCTGCGGCGTCTGGCCGGCGTGTGGCTGCGGGCACACGACGTGCCGGCGGGGCAGATCCGGATCGACGTGGTGGGGGTTCTGCTGCGGCCGGCCGCCCCGCCAGAGCTGGTGCACCTGGAAGGGGTCGCCTGATGGGCTTCGCACAGACCCTCGCCGTGGGACTCAGTGGAGTGGAGGGACACGTCGTGACCGTGGAGGCCTACGGGCACCAGGGTCTGCCGGCCTTCGTCGTCAGCGGGCTGCCCGACTCGGCCTGTGCACAGGCACCCGACCGGGTCCGTGCAGCCACCACCACCTCGGGGGTGCAGCTACGACCCTGCAGATGGACCGTCAACCTCTCGCCTGCCGGCCTGCCCAAGACCGGCAGCGGCTTCGACCTCGCCATCGCCGTCTCCCTGCTGGCTGCGGACGGCGAGCTGCCGTCCTCGCTGGTGCGTGAGCACGCCCACCTCGGCGAGCTGGGGCTCGACGGCACGGTGCGTCCCGTGCCCGGGATGCTGCCGATGGTGATGGCTGCGGCCGCCGGTGGAGTCCGGGACGTGATGGTGCCGGCAGCTGCCGCCCGTGAGGCGGCGCTGGTGAGTGCCGTGCGAGTCCACCCGGTGCGAAGCCTGGCGGACGTCATCGAGCTCTACCGCGCGTTGGCAGCCGGTCGGACTCCCGTGGACCTCATGCCTCCGCCGTCCGCCGCCGAACCCTCCGTGATGCCCGACATGGCCGAGGTCGTCGGGCAGGCCGAGGCACGCGTCGCCCTGGAGGTCGCCGCCGCGGGAGGGCACCACGTCCTCTTCACAGGACCGCCCGGAGCGGGCAAGACCATGCTGGCCGAGCGCCTTCCCGGCCTGCTGCCTCCCCTCGACGAACGGTCGGCGCTGGAGGTGACGAGCATCCACTCCGTGCTGGGCGTGCTGCCCCGGGACGGGGCCCTGCTGCAGCGAGCCCCCTTCGTGGCGCCGCACCACGGGGCGTCCATGGCCGCCGTCATCGGAGGTGGCAGCGGGCGGGTCCGTCCGGGGGCGGTGTCCCGGGCGCACCGTGGGGTCCTGTTCCTGGACGAGACCCCGGAGTTCCGGCGCGACGTCCTGGACGGTCTGCGGCAGCCGCTGGAGTCAGGTGAGGTCGTCATCGCGCGGGCCGACCGGCACGTGCGCCTGCCGGCGCGCTTCCAGCTCGTGCTCGCAGCCAACCCCTGTCCCTGTGGTCGGGGGTACGGCAAGGGACGCGCGTGCGAGTGCACCCCGTTGGCTCGCCGTTCCTACTTCGGCAAGCTCTCCGGGCCCATGCTCGACCGCATCGACCTCCGGATCGGGGTGCACCCGATCACGCGAGCCGATCTCGGTGAGCAGGAGGTGGAGGACAGTGCCACGGTGGCCGCCCGCGTGGCATCGGCGCGCGACGCTCAGCGCTCCCGGCTCGCTGCGACCCCGTGGAGTGTCAACGCCGAGGTGAAGGGCCCCTACCTGCGGGACGGGCCCCTGCGGCTGCCACGCCGGACCACCCGGACGCTGGACGAGGCGATGGACCGGCACGCGCTCACCCTGCGGGGCTACGACCGGTGCCTTCGGGTCGCCTGGACGGTGGCCGACCTGGCGGGGCGCGACGAGCCCGACGCCGGCGACACGGAGTTCGCGCTGACCCTGCGGACCGAGTCGGGGGTGGCCGCATGACGGAGCCGACCCTGCCGTGGACCGCTGTGCACGACGACGAGGCCGAGCTCCGCGCCCGGGTGGCTTGGGCACGGATCGCCGAGCCGCAGGACCCGATCGCCCGTCGGCTGATCGACGTGCACGGCATCGTCGACGCCCTGGACGTCGCCCGACAGGGTCGCTCGGGTGACGCGGAGCACGGCTCCGACCGCTTCCTCTCGCGCCTGGGTCAGCTGGACGTGGACCGGGACCTGGAGGTCACCTCGCGGATCGGAGCACGGGTCATCGCTCCGGGCGGTCCCGAGTGGCCGGCATCCCTGGACGACCTGGAGTCACCGCCGTGGGTGCTGTGGGCGCAGGGGCCGCTGCGACTCGACGAGGCGACCCGGCGCAGCGTCGCCGTCGTGGGCGCACGGGCCAGCACGGCCTACGGGGACGCCATGGCGACGGAGCTGGCCGCAGGGATGGCCGGACGAGGCTTCACCGTCGTCTCCGGAGCCGCATACGGCATCGACGGGGCCGCGCATCGTGGTGCCCTGGCCGTGGAGGGCGACACCGTCGCGGTGCTCGCCTGCGGGGTCGACCGGTCCTACCCGGCCGCACACTCCAGGATGCTGGACGCCATCCGGGAACAGGGCCTGGTCCTCAGTGAGGTGCCACCGGGTGCGGCGCCCATGCGGACCCGCTTCCTGGCGCGCAACCGTCTCATCGCTGCCCTCGCCGGCGGCACGGTCCTCGTGGAGGCCGGGCTGCGCTCCGGGGCACGAAGCACCCTGCGCGCCGCATCCGACCTGGGACGGCCCGTCGGCGCAGTGCCCGGTCCGGTGTCCTCGATGGTCTCGGCAGGGTGCCACGAGGAGATCCGCAACGCGCGAGCCGTGCTGGTCACCGATGCGGACGAGGTCGCGGACCTGGTCGGGCTGATCGGTGAGGACCTGGCGCCGGAGAAGCGGGGTGAGGTCCGGCCCGAGGACGACCTCGACGACATCGCCCACCGGGTCTGGCAGGTGCTGCCGCGAGCCGGCGGGATGACGGTCGACACCCTGACGCGGGTGGCTGGCCTGGAGGTGGTGGAGACCATCGGTGCCCTCGGCCGTCTTGAGGTGGCAGGCGTGGCGCGGCGGCACGAGTCGGGGTGGGTGCGGTGCGGGGCCTGACGGTGCGAACCGTTGCTGCCGTCCTCGCCGTGGTCGGCACGACGGTCGGCGCCCCTGACACGGCCCACAGGCAGGCCCCTGCCGTCGTGTCATCACCCGACCTCGCCGCGGGCCGCACGGGAGACCCGGTGCAGGGCTCGTCCGTCACCTCCGACAGCTGGGACCGTCGTGGGTCGCGGCAGGGCTCAGGGGGCGCGGCCTCCCGGGCCCCCGCATGGGAGTGGCCGCTGCCCGGACCGCAGGTGGTCGCCCGCAGGTTCGACCCGCCGGCGCAGCGATGGCTGCCTGGCCACCGAGGCATCGACCTGGCCGGGTTCACCGGGTCACCGGTGCGGGCGGTGGCCGACGGGGTGGTCTCCTACAGCGGCGTCGTGGCCGGCACCGGCGTGCTGTCCATCCGGCACGGCGACGGTGTGCTGAGCACCTACCAACCGGTGGAGGACCGGGCAGCCACGGGCAGCCCGGTGAGGGCCGGAGAGACCGTGGGAGCCCTGGCACCGGGCGGACACTGCCTGCTGCGCAGCTGCCTGCATCTGGGTGCACGCCGCGGCGAGCTCTACCTCGACCCTCTCCTGCTGCTCCGGGTGTGGACCGTCTCACTGCTCCCGCAGACACCCCAGGGGCCTCAGGCCCGGGGGTGAGCCTGGCGGTAGACCGTGCGCAGACGCTCGGTCGAGACATGGGTGTAGATCTGCGTGGTCGCCAGGCTCGCGTGGCCCAGGACCTCCTGCACCGTGCGGATGTCGGCACCCCCGTCCAGCAGGTGGGTGGCGGTGCTGTGCCGCAGTCCGTGCGGGCCCAGGTCGGGGGCGTCGGGGAGGTGGCTGAGCAGCTCGTGCACGACGGCACGCACCTGCCGCTGGTCAACCCGGCGACCTCGACGGCCCAGGAAGAGCGCGGCCCCGCAGCCGGGCACGACGAGCTGAGGCCTGGCCCGCACGAGGTAGGCGTCGACGGCACGAGCGGCCGGTGCACCGAACGGCACGACCCGCTCCTTGCTGCCCTTGCCGAGCACGCGTGCGGAGCGCTGGGTGAGGTCGACGTCGTCGATGTCGAGCCCGGTGAGCTCCCCGACCCGCATGCCCGAGGCGTAGAGCAGCTCCACCATCGCGCGGTCCCTGACGTGCACAGGGTCGTCGTCGTCCCCGGCGAGGGCGGCCAGGTCCATCAGAGCAGTCGCCTGCGGCTGGGCCAGGACACCGGGGAGGTGGCGCTCCTTCCCGGGAGCGGTCAGCCGCACCGCGGGGTCCTGGGAGAGCAGGCCCCGGCGCTGCGCCCACTGGAAGAAGGTCCTCGCGGCGGCGGCCCGGCGGGACACCGTGGACCTCGCCACCCCCTGCTCGGACTGGGCGCCCAGCCACGCTCTCAGGTCCGCCAACCGCACGTCGTCCAGCGCCGCGACTCCCAGCATGCGCAGGGTGGTGTCGAGCGAGCGCAGGTCACCCAGGTAGGCCCGCGCCGTGTGCACCGACCTGCTGCGCTCGCCGAGCAGGTGCTGCTCGAACTCGGAGAGGGCCTGCTCGCCGATCACGGAGGGCTGGTCGGTCTGCACGTCTCCACCGTGGCACGCCGACCCCAGGACGGACCGCCGCCACGCCCGGCCTGCGCGCTGGGGTGCGTGCTGCGGAGCACGAGGGTCAGGAGCGCAGGCCGGACAGGCGGCGGGCTCCCTCGCGCAGCACGTGCTCCTCCTTGCAGAACGCGAAGCGCACGAGACCCGCGACGCGGTCGGGTGTATGGCAGAAGGCCGAGACCGGCACGCCGACCACACCGATGCGCTCGGGCAGGTCACGACAGAACTGCACGGCGTCGGTCACCCCCAGCGGTGTCATGTCGGCGATGACGAAGTAGGTGCCCTGGCACGGCGAGACCGGGACACCCACGTCGGTGAGGGCCTCGACGAGGACGTCCCGCTTCGCGGACATCTCGGTGGCCAGGCCGGCGAAGAAGGCGTCGGGCATGCGCAGGCCGTGGGCGATCGCCGGCTGGAAGGGGCCCGAGCCCACGAAGGTGAGGAACTGCTTGACCGCCGCCACCGCGCCGACGAGCTCAGCCGGACCGTGCACCCAGCCGACCTTCCACCCGGTGGCCGAGAAGGTCTTGCCCCCGGAGGAGATCGTGAGGGTGCGCTGCGCCATGCCGGGCAGTGTGGCCAGGGGGATGTGCCGCAGACCGTCGAAGGTCAGGTGCTCGTAGACCTCGTCGGTGACCACGACGAGGTCGTGCTCGCGTGCGACCTCGGCGACCTGCAGGAGCTCCGCCTCGGAGAAGACCTTGCCGGTGGGGTTGTGGGGGTTGTTGAGGAGGATGATCCGGGTCCGCTCCGTCACGGCGCGGCGCAGGTCGGCAGGGTCGAAGTCGAGGTCCGGGAAGTGCAACGGCACGCTGCGGTGGACACCACCGGCCAGGGCGACCAGGGCCGCATACGCATCGTAGTAGGGCTCGAAGGTGACTACCTCGTCCCCGGCCTCGACCAGGGCCAGCAGGGTCGCGGAGAGTGCCTCGGTGGCCCCCACGGTCACGAGGACCTCGCTGTCGGGGTCGGGGTGAAGGCCGTAGAAGCGCTCCTGGTGCTCGGCCACCGCCTGCCGTAGCACGGGCATGCCGGAGGCCGGGGGGTACTGGTTGAGACCGGCCTCGATGGCCTCGACGGCGACGCGTCTGATCTCCGCGGGAGCATCGGTGTCGGGGAAGCCCTGCCCGAGGTTCACGGCCTCGAAGCGCAGGGCGCGCTGCGTCATCTCAGCGAAGATGGAGGTGCCGAAGCCGGACATGCGGTCCACCAGTGGAGTTCCCATCCCGCCACGGTAGCGACTCCCACGACGACGGATTTCCGCGGGGGCGCGGCAACGGCGTACCATGGCCCCACGTCCGGTGTGTCCACCGGACGAATTCGCGCACGAGCCCACCGCTGCCACCCTGAGGCGGCGGGGCGTGCCCCGCAGTCCTGTGCCGCCGGTGCAGGTGGGGACCGTCGCCCGTGCCAGGAGCAACTGCACATCTCACAGAAAGCGAGACACGGCATGGCCGTCGTCACCATGCGCCAGCTCCTCGAGAGCGGCGTCCACTTCGGGCACCAGACCCGTCGCTGGAACCCCAAGATGAAGCGCTTCATCATGACCGAGCGCAACGGCATCTACATCATCGACCTCGAGCAGTCGCTCAACTACCTGAACGAGGCCTACGACTTCGTCAAGCAGACCGTGGCCCACGGCGGCACGATCCTGTTCGTCGGCACGAAGAAGCAGGCGCAGGAGTCCATCGCCGAGCAGGCGACCCGGGTCGGCATGCCGTACGTCAACCACCGCTGGCTCGGCGGCATGCTCACCAACTTCCAGACCGTCTCGAAGCGGCTCTCCCGTCTCAAGGAGCTCGAGGAGATCGACTTCGACGACGTGGCCGGCTCCGGCCGGACGAAGAAGGAGCTGCTCATGATGCGTCGTGAGTACGAGAAGCTGGACCGCACCCTGGGCGGTATCCGTGACATGGGCCGGGTGCCCTCGGCCGTCTGGGTCGTGGACACCAAGAAGGAGCACCTGGCGGTGACCGAGGCCCGCAAGCTCGGCGTCCCCGTCATCGCGATCCTGGACACCAACTGCGACCCCGACGAGGTCGACTACAAGATCCCGGGCAACGACGACGCCATCCGCTCGGTCACCCTGCTGACGCGCGTGATCGCCGACGCCGTCGCCGACGGTCTGATCTCGCGCTCAGGTGGCGGAGCCGCCGCTGAGGGCGACGAGGCCCCGGAGCCGATGGCCGAGTGGGAGCGCGAGCTCCTGTCCGGCGGTGAGGAGACGGCCGCTGCCGAGGCGGCACCTGCCGTCGAGGAGACCCCGGCCGCCGAGACTGCGGCCGAGGAGACCCCGGCCGAGGAGACCCCAGCCGAGGAGACCCCGGCCGCCGAGACTGCGGCCGAGGAGACCCCGGCCGAGGAGACCCCAGCCGAGGAGACCCCGGCCGCCGAGACCCCGGCGGAGGAGACCCCAGCCGAGGAGACCCCGGCCGCCGAGACCCCGGCGGAGGAGACGCCGGCGGAGGAGACCCCGGCGGAGGAGACCCCGGCCGAGGCGCCCGAGACCGCCGCCACCGAGTCCTGACTCTCCGCCCTGAACCGAAGGAGCACACCAAGCACATGGCGAACTACACCGCCGCAGACATCAAGGCGCTGCGTGAGCAGACCGGTGCCGGCATGATGGACGTCAAGAAGGCGCTCGACGAGGCCGACGGCGACACCGCCAAGGCCACCGAGATCTTGCGCGTCAAGGGCCTCAAGGGCGTCACCAAGCGCGAGGGTCGCTCGGCCTCCAACGGTCTGGTCCGCGTGCACGTCGCCGACGGCGTCGGCACGCTGGTCGAGGTCAACTGCGAGACCGACTTCGTCGCCAAGGGCGAGAAGTTCGGCGAGCTGGCCGACGAGGTCCTGGCCCAGGCCGTGGCCGTGGGCGCGTCCGACGCGGAGTCCCTGCTCGCCTCGGACATGGGCGGCAAGACCGTCCAGACCGTGCTCGACGAGGCCAACGCCACCATCGGCGAGAAGATCGAGGTGCGTCGTGTGGCCCGGGTCGAGGCGGTCGAGGGCGGGACGGTCGTGTCCTACCTGCACAAGACCAGCCCGGACCTGCCCGCGCAGATCGGCGTGCTGGTCGCCACCACCGGTGGTGAGGAGCAGCTGGCGCGTGACATTGCGATGCATGTCGCGGCCTTCAGCCCGACCGTGCTGACCCGTGAGGAGATCGACGCCCAGACGGTGGAGAACGAGCGTCGCATCGCCGAGGAGACCGCCCGCGAGGAGGGCAAGCCCGAGGCTGCCCTGCCGCGCATCGTCGAGGGTCGCGTCAACGGCTACTTCAAGGAGAACGTCCTGCTGGACCAGGCGTTCGCCAAGGACGCCAAGAAGTCCGTCGCCCAGGTCACCAAGGAGGGCGGCGCGGAGATCACCTCGTTCGCGCGCTTCAAGGTCGGCGTCTGACGCGCACGGCCTGCGTGTCGGCCGAAGGGGCCGGGTCCGTCGTGGACCCGGCCCCTTCGGCTACCCGGAGTGGTCCAGGCCGACGTCCAGGGTGGGGGCGCTGTGCGTGATCCAGCCGGCCGAGACCAGGTCGACCCCGGCCTCCGCCAGGGCCGGTGCGGTCGCCGCCGTGATCCGGCCGGACGCCTCGACGGTCATCGTCCCCTGCACGAGCCGCACCGCCTCGCCTGCCGTGTCCGGGTCCATGTTGTCCAGCAGGACGGCGTCCACGGGGTCCAGCAGCAGCTCGCGCAGCTGGTCGAGGGTGTCCACCTCGACCTCGACCGCGACGAGGTGCCCGACGTCCGCGCGGACCCTGCGCACGGCCTCCTGCAGGCTCCCGGCGACGGCGATGTGGTTGTCCTTGACGAGCACAGCATCGTCCAGGCCCCAGCGGTGGTTGACCCCGCCGCCGCAGCGCACGGCATACTTCTCCAGCGCGCGCAGCCCCGGGGTCGTCTTGCGGGTGCAGCAGACCCGGGCCGGCGTGTGGGCGATGGCGTCGGCGATGCCGGCGGTGGCCGTGGCGACGCCGCTGAGGTGTCCGAGGAGGTTGAGGGCGACCCGTTCTGCCGACAGCAGTGACCTGGCCGGTCCCCGCACCTCCGCCAGCACGGTCCCCGCCGCCACCCGGTCACCGTCCTGCCGGTGTGCGGTGAGGACGACCGAAGGGTCGACCAGCCCGAAGGCCAGGCGCACGGCGTCCATCCCGGCCAGCACCCCGTCCTCGCGCACCGTGACCAGGAAGGCGTCGTGCCGGTCGGCCGGCACGACCGCAGCGCTGGTGATGTCGCCGGCACGTCCGAGGTCCTCGGCCAGCGCGGCACGCACCACCGGCTCCACCAGGAGCCGGGGCAGAGGGGTCGGCGTCATGCGGGGGTCCTCACGGGTTCGGTGCGGGTGCGCACGGGGGTGCGTAGGGTCGTCAGGGTGCCTTCGGGACCGAGCCGCACGGTGGTGTGCAGGGCCGGCTGCGCGGTCCACGGGTGGTCGCGGCGCAGGTGACCACCGCGGCTCTCGCGTCGCGCGAGGGCGGAGGCGCTGACCAGCATCGCGACCAGCTGCGCGTCTGGAGTGCCGGTGACACCCCGGGCGCTCACCTCGTCCTGCAGCGCTGTGGTCGCCCGCGCCAGCCCCTGCCCGTCACGCAGCACGCCCACCCACCGGCCGAGGGTCTGCCGGAGCGCAGCGAGCTCGTCGGCGGTCGGCTCGGGAGGGACGGCGCAGGCGTCGGATGCCGGAGCGGCCGGCACGGCTGCGAGCTCGACCGGGCCGCTCTCCCGCAGGTCGGCGGCGACCCGTCGACCGGTGACCACGGCCTCGAGCAGCGAGTTGCTGGCGAGCCGGTTCGCACCGTGCAGCCCGGTGCTGGCCACCTCCCCGCAGGCCCACAGCCCCGGCACGCTGGTGCGCCCACACAGGTCCACCTTCACCCCGCCGCAGTGGTAGTGCGCGGCCGGTCGGACGGGCACCAGGTCGCGGGCCGGGTCGATCCCGGCGGCGACGCAGGCCCGCGCGACGGCGGGGAAGTGGGAGGCGAAGGCCGGCCCCGGAGCCGACCGTGCGTCGACGTAGGCCTGGGCGCCGGAGGAGCCGTGCTCCCAGACGGCGCGGGCCACGACGTCGCGGGCCGCCAGGGAGTCGCGCACGAGCGGCCGCCCGGACGCGTCGACCAGGACGGCGCCCTCACCGCGCACCGCCTCGCTGACCAGCGGCATGGGGTCGCACCCGACGTCGAGCGCCGTCGGGTGGAACTGCACCATCTCCAGGTCGCGCAGCTCTGCGCCACAGCGCGCGGCCAGGGCCAGCCCCTGTCCCTGGGCCCCGAGCGGGTTGGTCGTGTGCCGCCAGAGCCCTCCGACGCCCCCGGTCGCCAGGACGACCTGCGTGGTGGGGACCAGCCGGGTGGTCCCGGCCTCGTCCTGCACCACGACGCCGGTCACCACACCGTCGCAGGTCACGACCCTGCGGGCGCGAACACCGGCCAGGACGGTGATGGAGGGGGTCGCCCGCACCGCGGCGACGACGGCGCGCAGCACCTCGGCCCCACTCCCGTCACCACCGGCGTGCACGATGCGGTGGCGGCTGTGCGCGCCCTCCAGACCGAGGGCGTACCTGCCCGAGGGCTCGCGGTCGAAGCGCGCGCCCAGGGCGGAGAGCCAGTCCACCGCGCCGGGCGCCTCGGCGGTGATGGCGTCCACCGCCTCCTCGTCGCACAGTCCCGCTCCGGCCGCGAGGGTGTCGGCGGCGTGCAGCGCGGTCGAGTCGGCGTCATCGAGCGCCGCCGCGATCCCGCCCTGCGCCCAGCCGCTCGCCGACCCCTCACCCAGCGGGGCCGGGGACAGGACCAGGCACGGCAGCGGCGCCAGGGCCAGCGCCGTGGTGAGCCCGGCCAGGCCGGCGCCCATGACGACCGGCGGGTGCTGCGTCATACCGCGAGCATCCGCTGGACGGCCACCCTCGCCCGCGCAGCGACGTCGTCGGGGATCGTCACCTCGTGGGTCATCGTCTCCAGCGCGTGCCGGATGCGGCGCAGCGAGATGCGCTTCATGTGCGGGCACAGGTTGCAGGGCCGCACGAAGTCGATGTCGGGGTTAGCGGCCGCGATGTTGTCACTCATGGAGCACTCGGTGATCAGGGCGACCTGACGGGGCCGCTGTCGGGTGACGTAGTCGAGCATCTGCGCCGTCGACCCGGACAGGTCGGCCTCGTCCACGACGTCCGGTGGGCACTCGGGGTGCGCCAGGATCACGGCGTCCGGGTGGTCGACCCGGATCTGCCGGATGTCCTGTGGGGTGAACCGCTCGTGCACCTCGCAGTGACCGGCCCAGGTGATGACCTCGACGCCGGTCTGTCGGGCGATGTTCTGGGCGAGGTACTCGTCCGGGATCATGATGACGCGGTCGACGCCGAGGGACTCGATGACCTTGACCGCGTTGCCGGACGTGCAGCAGATGTCGCTCTCTGCCTTGACGTCGGCGGAGGTGTTGACGTAGGTGACGACGGGCACCCCGGGGTGCGCTGCCTTGAGGGCTCGCACGTCCGCAGCGGTGATCGACTCGGCCAGCGAGCAGCCCGCCCGCAGGTCGGGGATGAGCACGGTGCGTGCAGGGTTGAGCAGCTTGGCCGTCTCGGCCATGAAGTGCACCCCGGCCATCACGATCACGTCGGCCTCGACCTGCTGGGCCTCGCGTGCCAGGGCCAGCGAGTCGCCCACGATATCCGAGACGCAGTGGAAGATCTCGGGGGTCTGGTAGTTGTGCGCGAGGACGACGGCGCTGCGGGTGCGCTTGAGGTCCTCGATCGCCGCGATGTCCTCGGCGAAGGAGGGCCACTCGACTGCCGGCACGACGTGCTTGACCCGGTCGTAGAGCGCGTCGGTGGAGAAAAGGACGTCGGTCATGGCGGCCTCCGTGGGTCGGGATGTCCGTCAGGGTGCCGGCCATCTGCCGCCGAGTGTATTGCTAGATATGAGCATAAGTAAAGTCGTCCAGCCCTGTCAGCGCACCCGCTGCACGGGCAGCTTGGTGCCGCCGACCTGCCGTTCGTCGAGCACCTCGCGCCGGAACCGGAAGAGCATCGCCGGACGGCCTCCGGTGCCGGCGTGCGTGTGTCCTGTCTCCTCGACCAGGTCCTGCTGCTGCACGAGCCGGCGGAAGTTCTGCTTGTGCACGTGCTGCCCGGCCAGAGCCTCGACGACGTCCTGGAGCTGGCCCAGGGTGAACTCCGCCGGCATCAGCTCGAACACCACGGGGCGGTACTGGATCATCGCGCGCAGCCGGGCGACCCCGGTGGCCAGGATGCGGCGGTGGTCGTGGGCCATCGTCGCGCCGGGCGCCAGGCGCACGTCGGCGGCGCCGAACGGGGACTCCGGCACCAGCCCGGCCTCGTAGAGCAGCTCGTAGCGCTGCAGCGCCAGCTCGGGGCGCCACGGGCGACCGTGGAGGCCGAAGGTCACCTCGGCGCGCAGGCGGCGCCGGGCCGTCTCGTCGTCGTCCCCGCGGCCGGTCCACTGCAGCAGCCGCTCGCCGAGCTGGGCGACCGGGTCGGGAAGGTCCGGCTCGGGGCGTCGGTCCTCCCACGGGAAGAAGTCGTACCAGCCGGCCCAGGCCGGACCGCTGCTTCCGACCCGGGTCAGTCCCAGGTACGACACCGAGATCACCCGCCGTCCGCCGGCGGACGCGCGTCCGGGGTCGGCGAACGTGTAGAGCTGCTCGACGTAGCCCAGCCGGTGCCCGGTCTGCTGCTCCACCCAGGCACGAAGACCGCCCTGCAGGGAGCGGTGGTCCGAGCGCAGCGGACCGGAGGGCAGGCGGGGACCGTCGTCCGCGGTCAGGACACGGGGGACGCCGTCGACCACGGCGGTGATGACCGCCACCAGCTCCGTGCGCACCCGTTCGTCGTCCACGGAGCACATCATGCCGTGCTCGTGCTCGACCTGCCCCGGGCGAGGGGACTGTGGAAGGATCGATCGACCGCGTCGCACGATCTGCCGGGAGGCTTCGATGAACCATGCCCACGAGGACCCCACCCACCAGGCGCTCCACCAGCACGGGGTCGTCCCTGTCGAGGCCCCCGGTCACATCCGCCGGGTGCTCCTGAAGCTGTCCGGTGAGGCGTTCGGCGGAGGCAGGATCGGGGTGGACCCCGACGTCGTGCGCGGTATCGCGCGACAGATCGCCGTGGCTGCCAGGGAGGGCATCCAGGTGGCCGTCGTGATGGGTGGGGGCAACTTCTTCCGGGGCGCCGAGCTCCAGCAGCGTGGCATGGAGCGTGCGCGTGCCGACTACATGGGGATGCTCGGCACCGTGATGAACTGCCTGGCACTGCAGGACTTCCTGGAGAAGGAAGGGGTCCCGACGCGCGTGCAGACCGCGATCACCATGGGTCAGGTGGCCGAGCCCTACATCCCGCGCCGCGCCATCCGGCACCTGGAGAAGGAGCGTGTGGTCATCTTCGGCGCCGGCGCCGGCATGCCCTACTTCTCCACCGACACCGTCTCGGCTCAGCGGGCACTGGAGATCAAGTGTGACGCGGTGCTGATGAGCAAGCACGGCGTGGACGGTGTCTACACCTCCGACCCCCGCACCGACCCGGCCGCCGTCAAGCTCGACGCGCTGACCTTCGACGAGGCGCTGACCCAGAACCTGCGGGTCGTCGACGCGGCAGCCTTCAGCCTGTGTATGGACAACGAGCTGCCGATGCTCGTCTTCGGCATGGACGGCGAGGACAGCATCACCCGGGCCATCCGGGGTGAGAGGATCGGCACACTGGTCACCGCGGACTGACACCCGCGACGCACGGAGACCCGACAGACACACCGCGAGGAGCGAACACGATGTCCGAGAGCACGGAGATGGCCATGCTGGAGGCCGAGGACAAGATGGGCAAGGCCCTGGAGGTGGTGCGTGAGGACATGGCCTCCATCCGCACCGGCCGGGCGCACCCCAGCATGTTCAGCAAGCTCGAGGTCGACTACTACGGGGCCCCGACCCCCTTGCAGCAGCTCGCGTCGTTCCAGGTGCAGGACGCGCGCACGGTGCTGATCCAGCCCTACGACAAGAGCTCGATGACCGCCGTCGAGAAGGCGCTGCGCGACTCGGACCTCGGTGTCAACCCGAGCAACGACGGTGTCCAGATCCGGATCGTGATGCCGCAGCTCACCGAGGAGCGGCGACGTGACTACATCAAGCTCGCCCGCAGCAAGGGCGAGGACGCCAAGGTGTCGGTGCGCAACATCCGCCGGCACACCAAGGACGCCATCGACAAGGCGGTCAAGGACGGCGACATCGGTGAGGACGAGGGCACCCGCACCGAGAAGGAGCTGGAGGCGCTGACCAAGAAGCACGTCGACGCCATCGACGACGTGCTGAAGCACAAGGAGGCCGAGCTCCTGGAGGTGTGAGCCGCATGCCCGAGACAGTGACGTCCCGACGCTCCTACAAGGCCCGTCTGCGTGCCGGCGCCGGCCAGGACACGACCCCGGTGCCGTCCAAGGCGGGCCGCAACCTGCCCGCCGCGGTCGCGGTGGGTGTGGTCCTGGTCGCGCTGATCATGGCGTCGCTGTACTTCTGGAAGCCCGCCTTCGCGATCGTGGTCACCCTCGCCGTGGGGGTGGCGATGTGGGAGCTGGTGGAGGCGCTGCGCTCCGGCCACATCGAGGTGCCTCTCGTGCCGACAGTGGTGGCCGGGCTTCTGCTCGTGCCCGCGGCCTACCTCGGCGGCGCCGAGGGGCTGGCCACCGGCTTCGCGCTGGGCTGTCTGGGGGTGCTGCTGTGGCGCGCGGTGGAAGGCTCCCACGGGGCGTTGCGGGACATCGCCGGTGGGGTCTTCGTGCTGGCCTACGTGCCGCTGCTGGCGGGCCTGAGCGCACTGATGCTCGCTGAGGACGACGGTCCGCAGCGCATCCTCGTCTTCGTGCTCGTCACCATCTCCAGCGACATCGGCGGGTATGCCGTGGGCGTGCTGTTCGGGAGGCACGCGATGGCGCCGTCGCTGAGCCCCAAGAAGTCCTGGGAGGGCTTCGCCGGCTCCGTGCTGAGCTGTGTGCTGGTCGGGGTGGTCAGCATCGTGGTGCTGCTGGACGGTCCCTGGTGGGCGGGTGTGGTGCTGGGCGTCGCCGTGGCCTGCTTCGCCACGGTCGGCGACCTGGCGGAGTCGACCCTCAAGCGTGACGTGGGCATCAAGGACATGAGCTCGATCCTCCCCGGCCACGGTGGCGTGATGGACCGCCTGGACTCGCTGCTGATGACCGTGCCGGTCAGCTGGGCCCTGCTCACGCTCTTCGTGCCCGCCTGAGCGCAGCGGGGAGCCCGGACGACCTGAGACACTGGTGTCGATGAGCACCGACCTGCCGACCCCCACCAGCACACCGCCCGCCCCTGGGGCGCTGACCTTCACCGCGCCGCGACGGGGCAAGGCCCCACGTCACCTCGCCGACCTGGACCTCGCCGGGCGCCGCGCCTGGGTCGAGGAGCTGGGTCTGCAGGGGTTCCGCGCCGACCAGGTCTCGCGGCACTACTTCGAGCGTCTCGTGGCCGACCCGACCCGGATGACCGACCTGCCGGCCGCCGGCCGGGACGAGCTGGTCAGCACCCTGCTGCCGCCCCTGCTCACCCCGGTGCGCACCCTCTCCACCGACGAGGGCGCCACCCTCAAGCAGGTGCACCGCCTGCACGACGGGGCCATGGTCGAGTCCGTCCTCATGCGCTATCCGGGCAGGGTGACGATGTGCATCTCCAGCCAGGCCGGCTGCGGGATGAACTGTCCCTTCTGCGCGACCGGGCAGGCCGGTCTCACGCGCAACCTCTCGACCGCGGAGATCGTCGAGCAGGTGGTGGCGGCAGCCCGAGCCCTGCGACACGGAGACCTGGCGGGCGAGGGCGGTGAGGAGGTCTCGACCGAGCAGGCGCTGCGCGTGAGCAACGTCGTCTTCATGGGGATGGGCGAGGCGCTGGCCAACTACAAGGCTGCGATCGGCGCGATCCGCCGGCTGGTGGAGCCCACCCCGGCGGGCCTGGGCATGTCGGCGCGTGGGGTGACGATGTCGACCGTCGGGCTGGTCCCTGCCATCGACCGGCTCGCCGAGGAGGGCATCCCGGTCACCCTGGCGCTGTCGCTGCACGCTCCCGACGACGAGCTGCGCGACGAGCTGGTGCCGATCAACACCCGGTGGAAGGTCGACGAGGCTCTGGACGCCGCCTACCGCTACTACGAGGTGACCGGGCGGAGGGTCAGCATCGAGTACGCCCTCATCCGGGACATCAACGACCACGCCTGGCGTGCCGACCTGCTGGGCCAGAAACTCCGTGCTCGCGGCAAGGGGTGGGTCCACGTCAACCCCATCCCGCTGAACCCCACGCCGGGGTCGAAGTGGACCGCGTCGAGGCCAGGGGTCGAGCAGCAGTTCGTCGAACGGCTGCGCGCCCACGGCATCCCCACGACCGTGCGCGACACGAGGGGCTCGGAGATCGACGGAGCCTGCGGGCAGCTCGCGGCGGTCACCTGAGGCGGCGTCGTGCGGGCATGGAGGGTCCGGCAGCCGGCACCGGTGGACGAGCATCCGCTGGAGCTGGTGGACCTGCCTGACCCGACACCGGGACCGGGCGAGGTCCTCCTCCGGGTCCGAGCCTGCGGCGTGTGCCGCACCGACCTCCACGTCGCCGAGGGTGACCTTCCTCCACGCCGGGACCACGTGGTGCCCGGCCACGAGGTCGTCGGGGAGGTGGTCGACCTGGGTGCCGGCGCGGTGCGGTTCCGCCCCGGGGACCGGGTCGGCGTCGCCTGGCTGCGCTCCACATGCGGGGCCTGTCGCTGGTGCAGGGCCGGCCGGGAGAACCTCTGTCCGTCGTCCCGCTACACCGGCTGGGACGTCGACGGAGGCTACGCCGAGCTCACCACCGTGCCGGAGGCCTTCGCCTACCGGCTGCCCGAGGAGTTCGACGACGAGCAGGCCGCGCCGCTGCTCTGCGCGGGGATCATCGGCTACCGGTCCCTGGTCCGGTCGCAGCTGCCGCCGGGTGGCAGTCTCGGCATCTACGGCTTCGGGGCGAGTGCCCACCTGACCGCCCAGCTGGCCCTGGCCCAGGGAGCCCAGGTGCACGTCGTCACCCGTGGTGAGCGTGGCCGCCGGCTGGCGCGCCGTCTCGGCGCGAGCTGGGTGGGTGGCCCGGGGGAGCGGCCTCCGCAGAGGCTGGACTCGGCGATCATCTTCGCCCCCGCGGGCGACCTGGTCCCGGTCGCCCTCGAGGCGCTGGGCCCGGCCGGGACGCTGGCGGTCGCCGGCATCCACCTCAGCGACGTCCCGCCCCTGGACTACCAGCGGCACCTCTTCCAGGAGCGCTCCCTCTGCAGCGTGACCAGCAACACCAGGCGCGACGGGGAGGAGTTCCTGCTGCTCGCGGCTCGGCTCGGGCTGCGCGTGCACACCACTCCGGCGCGCTTCGAGCAGGCCGACCTCGCCCTGGCCGACCTCGCCCACGACCGGGTCGACGGCGCGGCCGTGCTGGTCATGGACGGTCCTGCAGCCACGTCCGAGGTCACCTCGGCCTGATGTGGGCCTCCCGGCCTGTCATGTCCTCGATCTCGCTCTCGGCTGTCGCCACGAGCTTCTCCGCCAGGTGTCGCAGGGCGCGCGCGGCCGCCACCTCGTCGCCGATCTCGGGCACGACGTCGTCGTCGGGAGAACGGTGGCTCTCGCCCTTGGCGGTGATGTGCAGGGGTGAGTCCGAGAGCAGGACGGCCGTGGCGCTGGTGTCGTCGCCGCTCTCGAAGATGGACACCCGCACCGTCCACTCGTGCATCCGGCCGGTCGCGGTCGCCTCGTCCTCCGGCGGCCGATGGGCGTCCGGCGACGTCGACTCCCCGGGCCCGGTCAGACGCAGCACGGAGCCCGGCCCGGGGTAGATCAGACCGCTGTGGCCGTCGCTCCACCGGACGAGGAAGGGCGGGCTCCCGTCGGCACCTCGCACCTCGGTGATGGTGCCGTCGCGGGTGGCGTCGTCGACGTGCTCGGCCGCGAGCACGATGTGGTCGCCCACCTTCGCCCTCATGACGTCTCCCCTCTCGGTGCGGTCTTCACGGGGACCGTCACGGTCGTGCTCTCCCGGTCGACCCCGGGGACCCGGACCTCCAGCACGCCGTCGGTGTAGGTGGCCGAGATCTGGTCGGGCTGCACCCCTCGGGGCAGCTGGACGCTGCGGCGGAACGAGCCGTAGTGGAGCTCCTGGCGGTTCTTCTCCTTCGTCTCCTCGCGTCGCTCGCCGGCGATGGTCAGGACGTCCCCGGAGACGCTGAGGGTCACGTCCTCGTCCGGGTCGATGCCCGGCATCTCCGCGCGCACGACGTAGGTGCCGTCCTCCACGTAGTCCTCCACCCGGACGTAGGGGGTCAGCCCGAGGGTGCGCAGGGCGCGGGGGGCTCCGTTCTCGAACCAGTCGATCATGTCCGCGATGGGACTCGTCCGGCTCAGCTCGGTGTTCATGAGTGATCACTCCTCGACGACAGTGTCAGTGGATCTGGACACTCCAGCCTCGCTCCGTGGAGGCTGCGCGGCCTAGGGCCGAAGGTCCCGGGTCCTTCGTCGTCGGGCTCGCCCGGGCGGGTGCTCAGCCCAGGAGCAGGCCGGGCACGTCCCCGATGTCGTCGACGAGGTGCAGCGCGCCGCGCATCGGGCGGTCCCGCGCCAGGGACTGCAGCAAGGGCCACACGGGCAGGTGCTCGGTCCAGTGCCCCCGGTCGACGAGCACCAGCGGTGTCAGCGGCACGTCGACCTCGTAGTAGAGACGGGTGGCCATCTGGAACACCTCCTGCACCGTGCCTGCCGCGCCGGGCAGCACGACGAGGCCCGCGGTGCTCTGCTCCAGCAGCAGGTCCTCACGCAGGGCGTTGGAGAAGAACTTGGCGATCCGGTCGCCGAAGACGTTGGGCGGCTCGTGGCCGTAGTGCCAGGTCGGGATGCCGAGACTGCGCACGTCGGCAGCCGACCGTATGTCGTGGTGCCAGTCCAGCACCTGCAGGGCAGCGCCGGCCCAGCCCTCGATCCCGGTGTCGAAGTAGGGCACCGCGGCCAGCGCACCCAGGGCGCGGCTGAGCTCGGCGGTGTCGGTCGCCCAGGCACCGAGGTTGGCGGCCTCCATCGCACCCGGGCCCCCACCGGTGGCCACGAGACACCCCTGCGCGGCCAGGGCGTGTCCCAGCCGCGCCGCCTGCGCGAAGTCGGCTGTGCCCCGCGCGACGGCGTGGCCACCCATCACGCCGACGACGTCCCGGCCGAGGACCAGGCCGGTGAGGGCGTCGTTCATGGCGTCGTCATGGATCGCGCGCAGCGCGGTGACGTAGGCGTCGTGCCGCAGGGCGGCATCCTCCGCCCAGGTGTAGGCCAGGGCATCGGGGGTCGCCGGGTAGCCGCGGTCGGCCATGCCCGCGTAGAGCTCACGCGCGGTGTAGAGCTCTCCCCGGTAGGGCCTGACCGGCGCTGCGGGGTCGGAGGGGAAGATGATCGCGCCGTGCGTCCTCAGGTGCGACTCCAGGCGTGGAGGCACCGTGCCGCCGAGCACGACCAGCCCGTGCAGGTCGTCGTGACGCAGCAGGCGGTCCTCGAACACGGTGAGGTCCAGGCCCTGCAGCCGCCGGCCCTCCAGGCTCCGCCCCTGTGCGAGCAGGTCGGCCAGCTGCTGCTCGTCCTCGACCTCGCGCAGCGCGGGAGCGGGCCCGGAGTGGGTGGGGCGGGTGTAGCGGACCTCGTGCGGGCGCATCCCGTCCGCAGGGGTGAGGTTCGTCATACTGTGCAGGGTAGCCACAGCGAGCCCTGGCGCGTGGCCTGCCGAGCCAGCACGATGTCGTCATGAGTGACTACCGCGACCTGGTGCAGCGCAGCGTGGCCGACCCCGAGGGCTTCTGGGGTGAGGCGGCCGCGGGCATCAGCTGGTTCACCGACCCCCGGCAGGTCCTCGACGACAGCACTCCGCCGTTCTACCGCTGGTTCCGCGGGGGGCGTCTCAACATGTGCTTCAACGCCCTGGACCGCCACGTCGTGCACGGCCGCGCCGACCAGACGGCGCTGGTCTACGACAGCCCGGTGACGGGGAGCAGACGCAGCTACACCTACGCCGAGCTGCTCGACCTCGTCGCCCGCTTCGGCGGAGTCCTGCGCGAGCTGGGGGTGGGCAAGGGCGACCGGGTGGTGATCTACCTGCCGATGGTGCCCGAGGCGGTCATCGCGATGCTCGCGTGCGCTCGCATCGGGGCGGTGCACTCGGTGGTCTTCGGCGGCTTCGCGCCCGCCGAGCTCGCAGCGCGCATCGAGGACGCAGAGCCGGTGGTCGTGGTGTCGGCGTCGTGCGGCGTCGAGCCGAGCCGGGTCGTGCCCTACAAGCCGATGCTCGACGAGGCGCTGCGCCGTTCGTCCCACCAGCCCGACCACTGCGTCATCCTGCAGCGCGCGCAGCTCGAGTGCGAGATGGGGGACCGGGACCTGGACTGGTCGCTGCTCATGCGTCCGGACGCGGTCCAGCCGGCCTCGGTCGTGCCGGTGGAGGCGACCGACCCGCTCTACGTGCTCTACACCTCCGGCACCACCGGCCGGCCCAAGGGCATCGTGCGGGACACCGGCGGGTATGCCGTCGCGCTGCGCTGGTCGATGGAGCACCTCTACGGACTGCAGCCCGGGGAGACGTGGTTCTGCGGGTCCGACGTGGGGTGGGTGGTCGGGCACTCCTACATCGTCTACGGGCCGCTGCTCACCGGTGCCACGACCGTGCTCTACGAGGGCAAGCCGGTGGGGACCCCTGACGCTGCGGCCTACTGGAGGCTCATCGAGGAGCACGGTGTGGTCGCGGCGTTCACCGCCCCCACCGCGATCCGGGCGATCAAGAAGGTCGACCCGGCGGGCGAGCTGGTCGGCCGCCACGACCTGTCCCGGCTGCGGGCGCTCTACCTCGCCGGAGAGCGGCTCGACCCCGACACGTGGGAGTGGGCCAGCACCGCCCTGGGCGTGCCCGTCATCGACAACTGGTGGCAGACCGAGACCGGCTGGCCCATCGCCATCAACCCGGTGGGTGCCCTGCCCATCAAGCCCGGGTCACCCGGCCCGGCCACCGTGGGCTACGACGTGCAGGTGCTCGACGAGCGAGGGCGACCGGTGGGGCCGGACACCGAGGGCGCGATCTGCATCCGGCTGCCGCTACCCCCGGGGACGCTGCCCACCCTGTGGGGCGACGACGACCGCTACGTGCAGTCCTACCTGTCGGCCCACGAGGGCTACTACCTGTCCGGTGACGGGGGCTATCTCGACGAGGACGGCTACCTCTACGTCATGGGCCGCACCGACGACGTGCTCAACGTCGCCGGCCACCGCCTGTCGACCGGGTCGCTGGAGGAGGCGCTGTCCGGCCACCCCGCCGTGGCCGAGTGTGCGGTGATCGGGGTGAGCGACCCGCTCAAGGGCCAGGTGCCACGCGGGCTGGTCGTGCTCAAGGCCGGGGTCGAGGTCGACGGCGAGGAGCAGCGGGCTGCCCTCGTGGCGGCGCTGGTCGACCGGGTCCGCTCCGAGGTGGGCGCCGTGGCCGCGCTGCGGCGGGTCGACATCGTGGACGCCCTGCCCAAGACCCGGTCGGGCAAGATCCTGCGGCGCACCATGCGCCAGATCGCCGACGGCGAGACGCCGCCGGTGCCCAGCACCATCGAGGATCCGACGGTGCTGGGCGACCTGGCGGCGGTGCTGCGGGACCGGCCGGGCGGCTAGCGGGTCGAGCCGCCCCTGCCCTGGCCGGCGCGGCCGTTGCCCTTGTCGCTGTTGTCCGAGCTCTTGGCTCGCGACTGCACCACGAAGACGCCCTCGTCGCTGCTGGTCACGACGACCTTGCCGTCCCCGAAGTACGGGTAGGTGCCCCACGAGCCGGCGAAGACGGTCTCGTCGTTGGCCGGGAAGACGTCGAAGTAGCCGCGCATGGTGACCCGGCCCTGCTCCTTCTTCCAGGTGTCGTAGATCCACAGCCCGGAGGTGTAGTTGGCCTGGTAGAGCAGCGAGTCCTTGACGAACATGTTGTGGTCGATGGAGGAGCTGCCGTCGGTGTGCGTTCCGACGAGGCGTGCGTCGTCCAGGTCGGTCATGTCCCAGATGTAGGTGCTGCGCTCGGTCACGACGCCGTTGATCTCGTCGAGCTCGTCACCGAGGAAGAAGAAGCTGTGGTCCTCGCTGAGCCATCCCTGGTGGGTGTAGATGTCGTCGAGCTCATCCTCGTCGACGTAGGTGAGCCGGTCGATCACTCTCGGGTCCGCCGGGTCCGTGGCGTCGTAGAGGGTCACCGTGTCCTCGTTGGAGCCGATGCAGATCTCACGGCCCGTGTAGTCCGCGTCCGGGCCGGCGTACTCCACGCACTGGATGTCGTGCGTGTAGCCGTCCTCCGTCAGGCAGCCGAGGAACTCGGGGTTGTGCGGGTCGCCGGCCACGTCGTAGACGATGGCGCCGCCGTTGCCGTTGAGCACGGGGAAGCCCGGGTTGGGAGTGCCACACTCCTCGACGTTGTAGACCGAGCCCACGACGTACATCCGCCCCGTCTCCTCGTTGAGCGAGATGTTGTGGGAGTTGGTGACGTCGTCGAGGTGGTTCGTCAGCTCGACGTCGACCTCGCCGGTGGCGCCGCGGAACTGGGTCAGGTCGACGACCTGGATGCCGAAGCCCTCGATCTCACCGGTGGCCGGGTCATAGGTGCCGAGGTCGATCGCCTCGCTGCCGATGTAGGCGGTGTCCTCGTAGACCCGGATGTCGCCCCAGATGTTGCCGTAGTCGCCAGGGACCTGCGACTCCAGGGTGCCGAGGTAGACCGGGTTGCTCCCGTCGGTGACGTCGACGAAGGCGGTGCCCTCGAAGCTGCCGACGATGGCGACCTGCATGCCGGTCTGCTCGTCCTCCCAGCCCCAGACGTCGTTGACGAAGGTCGCCTCCATGTCCGGCAGCGGCGTGAACGAGGCGAGGTCGACCTTGTGGCAGGGGAAGATGCCCGCCATGCCGTCCTCGCAGCGGACGTCGGACATGGCCTCCATGGGCACGCCGCCGGGGCTGACCTCACCCAGGACGCCCGTGTAGTTCACCCCCTTGAGCTGCTCGGTGCCGGGGTTCTTCAGGTCATGCCCGGGATGCGCCGACACGGGCGCGTACGTCGCTGCGACCAGTGCAGCGGCAGCGATGCCGCCGAGGGCGGCCTTGGTGAGGTGTCTCATGTCGTGCCTTCCGTGGATGGAGGTCGGCCCACCCTCCGGGTCGACAGACCCAGACTGCCACTACATGTGACCTGGCGCACACGCTGCGAGCCTGTGGACAGGCTTCCGCGTCCCGGTGACGACGGCCCTACGGTGGCCGGGAGCCGGGTGAGGACCGGGACGGGCGGGTCAAGGGGTGGTGCGGGTGTCCAACAGCTACAGGGTCGACCCCGAGGCGCTGGCCGGGTCGGCGCGGGAGGTGGCACGGCTGTCGGCCGAGGTCGACGGCATGGCGCGGGCGCTCGGCACGACCCTGCGTCAGGTGGCGGCCGCGTCCGGCCGGACCCGGTTGGCCGTCGCGGCGGAGGGTGCGGCACACCAGTGGGCAGGACGTGTGGGTGACCTCGCCGGTGCGGGTGCGGAGCTGGCCCGGGCGGCCGGAGCGGCCGCGACGGCCTACCGGGTCGTGGAGACCGAGCAGACCGTGCGCTGGCACACGCACCGGCATGACGGGACAGACGTGCTGTGACAGCGCTGACGATGTCGCCCGCCGAGCTGCGGGTGGCCTCCCGCCGGCTCCATGCCCACGGCACGAGCGCCCGGGAGGTGGCACGCGCGGGCCTGCTGAGTGGGTCGTACGCGGACTGGTCGGGCCTGGCGGCCGTGTCGGCCCGGGCCGCGCTCGAGAGCTGGTCCGGGGGCGTGGGGCGGTGCGCGGACCCGGTCGAGGAGCTGGCCACGCACCTCGCCCTGCTCGCAGCCGACGTCGACACCGCGCAGGCTGACGTGCGGTCGTGGACCGCGCAGAGGGACACCTGGGCCGCGGAGATCCGCCATCTGGACGTCCGGATGGGGCTGGCCGACGAGACCACGCGACCGGTCCTGATGCGGCGGCGCGTCGAGCTGCTGGGTCTCGTGCACCGGGCCGGCGAGCAGATCGCCGCCGCGGATGCGCGGGTGGAGTGTGCCGCCGACGACGTGGCCGAGCGGCTGGAGCAGCTCTGGAGCACGGCAACCGTCGAGGTCGCTCGCGAGGTGCATGCGCTGGGCGGGGCGGTGGTCCAGGCCGGACGAGCCGGCGCCCAGCTGCTCGTCTCAGGGCAGGTGCTCCGCTGGGCGGTGGACTACGCCCGGACCGCCGACCTCGCTGTGCGGGCCGCCCTGCGGGAGCATGCCCGGGACGCCGCGCAGCGCGTCCTCGCCGGGGCTCGGCGAGGTTCCCAGCTGTCCCGCTTCGCCGTGGTCAAGACACCGCTGGTCGTCTGGCTCACCGCTGTGCCCGACGTCGTCACGGGAGGTGGCTACTCCGGAGCCCGAGGGTGGACGACCCGGGCGCTCGCCGCAGCGTCGCTGCCGGCCTCCGTGGGTGTCTTCGCGCCGCACCCGGTCGCCATCGGTGGCAGCCTCGCCGTGCTGGGCAGCTACAGCCTGTGGACCGCCGGCAACGTCGCGTACGACCACCGGCACACCCTGGCACGGGTCGGCGGGGCGGCCCACGCCGCGGGACGCCGCGGGGCTGCGCACCTCGTCGGGGTGCTCCGCGAGGGCCGCGAGGAAGCGGACCGCACCGCCACGCGGGGGCGGGACGGGGTGGCCCAGGGTCTGGGACGGGTGGGTCAGGAGGTCCGGGAGGCGATGGCCGAGGGGTGGCTCCCGTTGGGGCGCCCGCTCCGGCTCGGCGAGCTGCCCCGCGTCGACCTGGCCGACATCCGGGTGCCCCGCCTGACCGAGCTCGTGCCATGGTGGACGGGTGCTCCGGCTCCGCCGGCCGTCCCGATCGGTCCGGTCGAGCTGCCGCCGGCCCCGGCCGACCAGGTCGTCCCGCCGTCCGGCAGCGTGCTGGAGCTGACCCCCGGGGTGGCGGTGCCGCGACTTCCGGTCCACCCGGGCCCGCTGCCCTGGCCGCCCGTCCCTGACGTCCTTCGGCCCGGTGCCCCATGAGTGACGCGGGAGTGCCGCGGGTCGTGGTGGCCCACCTCACCGACGAGGAGCTCGACGTCCTCACCGACGGCTGCGACGACGTCGTGTCCCGGCCCCATCTGTCCGTCCTCGAGCACGAGGAGCGTGCCGCCGCACGACGGGCCGCGGCGCGCTCGCTCACCGCTCGAGGGCTGCTGCCGGCCGAGGGGAGCGGACCGGACGGAGAGGCGACGAGCCTGGGCTCGGTCCTGTCGGTGCGGGCCGGTGCGCCGGAGGTCGTCGTGCTGCACCGGCGGGTCGGGGAGACGTCGCTCACCCGCTACCTCTTCGTGCTGGATCCGGTCGTCGTCTGCGAGGACCTGACCGAGGGCGGCGTGCACACCCTGTCCGTCGTGGAGGCGAAGGACAGGGAGGCGCTGGGGGTGGAGTTCCTGGTCCCGCCCGATGCTGCTCCGGCACCCGAGCGCACGTCCTGGCAGGTGCCGGGCGGCACCGCGGCTGCCGACCTGCTGGCCACCCTGGGGCACCCGGTGGTGCTGGCGGAGTCGGTGCAGCTCCACACCGACCGGCCGCCGCCACCAGCCCTGCTCCTCGCCCTGGGACCGAGCGGGTGCTACGTCCTGGAGGCCCGTGACGACACGGGGTGGACGGTGCAGCCGGGCTCGCCGTCCCAGGTGGCGCACCGGGCGACGGCGCGGGCACCCGGGGCCCACGGGTGACAATGGACGCGTGACAGACACACGCTCCCTGGTCCTGCTCGGCTCGACGGGGTCCATCGGCACCCAGGCGGTCGACATCGTGGGGTCCCACCCCGACCGGTTCCGAGTGGAGGCCGTCGCAGCGGGTGGGTCCGACCTGTCCCTCCTGGCGCAGCAGGCGGTGCGGCTGCGGGTGGAGCGGGTGGCGGTCGCCGACCCCGAGGGCCGTGACCGGCTCACCGAGGCGGTCGCGGCGGCCGCGCGGGCGGCCGGCGACCCGGCATACCGACCGGAGGTCCTGGCCGGGCCCGGCGCCTCGGCCGAGCTGGCCGGGTCAGGGGCCGACGTGGTGCTCAACGGGATCACCGGCAGCATCGGGCTGGAGCCCACCCTGGCGGCTCTGGGAGGCGGCAGCACCCTGGCACTGGCCAACAAGGAGTCACTGATCGTCGGGGGGCCCCTGGTCACCGGCGCAGCGGGACCCGGTCAGATCGTGCCGGTCGACTCCGAGCACAGCGCCATCGCCCAGTGTCTGCGCGGTGGACGCGCCGACGAGGTGCGCAGACTGGTCCTCACCGCCAGTGGAGGCCCGTTCCGTGGCCGCACCCGGGACCAGCTGGCTCAGGTCACGCCGCAGGAGGCGCTGCGGCACCCGAACTTCGCCATGGGCGCGGTCATCACGACCAACTCCGCGACCCTGGTCAACAAGGGCCTGGAGGTGATCGAGGCGCACCTGCTCTTCGGGGTGCCCTTCGACCGGATCGACGTCGTGGTCCATCCGCAGCAGCAGGTCCACTCGATGGTCGAGTTCCACGACGGGTCCACCATCGCCCAGATGGGTCCACCGCGGATGCTCGTGCCGATCGCCCTGGGGCTGTCCTGGCCGGAGCGCCTCCCGGACGTCGACGAGCCGTGCGACTGGAGCGGGCCGAGCTCGTGGGAGTTCCACCCGCTCGACGACCAGGCCTTTCCCGCGGTGCGGCTCGCCAGGCAGGTCGGACAGGCCGGCGGCACCTACCCGGCCGTCTACAACGCTGCCAACGAGGTGTGCGTCGCGGCGTTCCACGCCGGCGTCATCACCTTCACCGACATCGTCGACACGGTGGCGGCCGTGGTCGACGAGTATGAGGCCGGGAACTCCGCGGCTGTCTCGTCGGTTGACCTCACGGTGGAGCACGTGCTGCAGGCGGAAGCCTGGGCGCGGGGCGCCGCACGCGCCATGATGGAGACGACGACCGGCTCACGAGGGAAGGGGACCCGCTGATGCTCTACCTGCTCGGCGTCCTCCTGATGCTCGTCGGGATCGCCGTGTCCATCGCCCTGCACGAGATCGGGCACCTGGTGCCGGCCAAGAAGTTCGGCGTCAAGTGCACGCAGTACATGGTCGGGTTCGGCCCGACCATCTGGTCGCGGGTCCGCGGGGAGACGGAGTACGGCGTCAAGGCGATCCCGCTGGGCGGGTACGTACGGATGATCGGCATGTTCCCGCCGCGACCCCAGGACGAGGGCAGGCTGCGCGCCTCCAGCACCGGGCGCTGGAGCCAGATGAGCGAGCAGGTGCGCGCCGAGTCGCTGCAGGAGGTCGGGCCCGGCGACGAGGACCGGGTCTTCTACAAGCTCCCCGTCTGGCAGCGCCTCGTCGTGATGTCCGGCGGGCCGCTGATGAACCTGCTCATCGCGACCGTCCTGCTGACCGGCATCATCACCGTCTACGGGCTGCCGCAGCTGACCGCACAGGTGTCCGCGGTCGCCGCATGCGCGCCGACCGATGTCACGGCCGAGGACTGCGAGGGACAACCCGCGGCTCCGGCTGCCGCCGCGGGGCTCGAGGTGGGCGACCGCATCCTGGCCGTCGACGGGCAGGCGGTGGACGACTGGACGGGTGCGTCCTACCTCATCCAGCAGTCCGGCAGCCAGGCCGAGCTGCTCGTCGAGCGGGACGGTGCCCAGCAGACGCTGGTCGCCGACATGGTGGTGCGCGACCGCCCCTTGCTCAACCCGGACGGCAGCGTCCAGGTGGACGAGGCCGGCGCCCCCGTCGTCGGCCCGGTCAGCTACCTGGGAGCCAGCGGGTCGCTGGAGTACGTCACGCAGCCACTCACCGAGGCTCCTGCGTTCGTGGGACAGGCGCTGATGGACACCGCGGCCATCTTCCTCCAGCTCCCGCAGAAGCTCGTGGGCGTCTGGGAGGCAGCCTTCGTCGGCGAAGAGCGGGACGCCGAAGGACCGATGTCCGTCGTCGGCGTGGGCCGCGTCGCCGGTGAGGTGACCTCCGGCGACCTCGGGCTCCTCTCGGACAGCGTGAGCGCCCGGATGGTGCTGTTGCTCTCCCTGCTCGCCTCGCTCAACATCGCGCTCTTCGTGTTCAACATGATCCCGCTGCTGCCGCTGGACGGCGGCCACATCGCCGGTGCGCTGTGGGAGGGGCTCAAGAAGACCTGGGCCCGGCTGCGCGGACTGCCCGACCCGGGGCCGGTGGACGTCGCCAAGGCGCTACCGGTGGCCTACTCCGTCGCGATCGGCCTGATCGCGATGACCCTGCTGCTCGTCTACGCCGACCTGGTCAACCCCATCCGGCTCGGCGGCTGAGAGATACTGGAAGACATGACTGCTGGCACCCCCATCTCACTCGGTATGCCGTCCGCACCCCCGCCGGTGCTCGCACCTCGACGACCGACCCGCAAGATCCGGGTCGGCAAGGTCGAGGTCGGCGGCGACGCACCCATCTCCGTGCAGTCGATGACCACGACGCCGACGACCGACATCAACGCCACCCTGCAGCAGATCGCCGAGCTCACCGCGACCGGCTGTGACATCGTGCGCGTGGCCTGTCCGACCCAGGACGACGCCGACGCTCTGCCGGTGATCGCACGCAAGTCGCAGATCCCGGTCATCGCCGACATCCACTTCCAGCCGAAGTACGTGTTCGCGGCCATCGAGGCCGGCTGCGCGGCGGTGCGGGTCAACCCCGGCAACATCCGCAAGTTCGACGACCAGGTGAAGGAGATCGCCCGCACGGCCAAGGACGCCGGCGTGTCGATCCGCATCGGCGTCAACGCCGGGTCGCTGGACAAGCGGCTGCTGGACAAGTATGGCAAGCCCACGGCGGAGGCCCTCGTCGAGTCCGCCGTGTGGGAGGCCTCGCTGTTCGAGGAGCACGGCTTCCACGACTTCAAGATCTCCGTGAAGCACAACGACCCGGTGGTCATGGTCCGGGCCTACGAGATGCTCTCCGAGCGTGGTGACTGGCCGCTCCACCTGGGTGTGACCGAGGCCGGTCCGGCGTTCCAGGGCACCATCAAGTCCTCGGTCGCCTTCGGTGCGCTGCTGTCCCAGGGCATCGGGGACACCATCCGGGTGTCCCTCTCGGCGCCACCGGTGGAGGAGGTCAAGGTCGGCAACCAGATCCTGCAGAGCCTCAACCTCAAGCCTCGCAAGCTCGAGATCGTCTCCTGCCCCTCCTGCGGCCGTGCCCAGGTGGATGTCTACACGCTGGCGGAGGAGGTCACCGCCGGGCTGGAGGGCATGGAGGTGCCGCTGCGGGTGGCCGTCATGGGCTGCGTGGTCAACGGTCCGGGCGAGGCCCGCGAGGCCGACCTCGGGGTGGCCTCCGGCAACGGCAAGGGCCAGATCTTCGTCAAGGGCGAGGTCATCAAGACAGTGCCGGAGAGCCAGATCGTCGAGACCCTCATCGAGGAGGCCATGCGCATCGCCGAGGAGATGGGGGAGCCCGTCGACGGTGAGGCCGCCGGCGCGCCCTCGGTCACCGTCGGCTGACGCCGGGCCCCACGCGCCGGGTTCGTCCACGGCGCACCACCGTGCCTAGGCTCGGGGTATGTCGTACCCCGGCTTCGTGCCCGTCCGCCAGCTGGTCCTCGTCGACCTGCTCGGCCTCATGCTCGGCGTCCGGCCGGGGGAGCGGGCGGTCGTCGCGATCGACGGGGTGGACGGCGCGGGCAAGTCGCACCTCGCGGCCGAGCTGGTGACCCTGGCGGAGCACGTTGCGGGGCGGCAGGTGCTCAGCGTCTCGATGGACGGCTTCCACCATCCCCGCGCCCGTCGCTACCGGGACGGTCGCACCGCCCAGACCTACTACCGGGACGCCTTCGACTACGACGCCTTCCAGCGCAGCGTGCTCGAGCCCTTCCGGGCCGGCCGGGAGATCGTGCCGGCCGTGCGTGACGTGACCCGGGACGTCGCTGTGCACCCCGACCCGGTCGAGGCCGACGACGACGCGCTTCTCCTGGTCGACGGGGTCTTCCTGCACCGCCCCGAGCTGGTGGCGCGATGGGACGCCACGCTGTTCGTGCACGTGCCCTTCGAGGTGTCCGTGCCTCGGGGCGCAGCCCGATTCCCCGACCGACGGGTCGCGGGCGACGAGGACCCCGGCCATCCGACGCACGCCCGCTACGTCGAGGCCCAGCGGTTCTACCTCGACCAGGCCCCGGTGCAGCAGGCCACGTGGGTGCTGGACAACACCGACCTGCGACGACCCGACCTCTTCCACGGTGACAAGGACGAGCCCGTGGTCTGACGCCGACACCGCGGGCATCGTGGAGCCCGGCCCCGCCTCGGCGGGACCGGGCTCCACGTTCCGGTGGTCAGGCGTCGGCGTCCTCCGAGGCGGACTTCTCCTCGGCCTCGGAGTCGTCGTCGACCCAGTCGAAGGTCTTGGTGACGGCCTTCTTCCAGTTGCGGAAGAGCCGCTCGCGCTCGGTCTCGTCCATGGAGGGCGACCAGCGCTTGCCCTCCTTCCAGTTGTCGATGACGTCCTGCTCACCGGAGAAGAAGCCCACGGCGATGCCGGCCGCGTAGGCGGCTCCCAGCGCCGTCGTCTCGGCGACCTCCGGGCGCACCACGTCGACGCCGAGGATGTCCGCCTGGAACTGCATCAGCGTCTCGTTGGCCACCATGCCGCCGTCCACGCGCAGCTCGGCCAGCTCCACACCGGAGTCCGCCGTCATCGCGTCGGAGACCTCGCGGGTCTGGAACGCGGTGGACTCCAGCGCGGCCCGGGCGATGTGGTGCTTGTTGACGTAGCGCGTCAGGCCGACGATCGCACCGCGCGCGTCGTCCTTCCAGTAGGGGGCGAAGAGACCCGAGAACGCCGGGACGATGTAGCAGCCGCCGTTGTCGTCGACCTCCTTGGCCAGGGTCTCGATCTCGGGCGCCTCCTTGATGAGACCGACGTTGTCGCGCAGCCACTGGACGAGCGACCCGGTCACCGCGATGGAGCCCTCGAGCGCGTAGACGGCGTCCTGGTCACCGATCTTGTAGCAGACCGTGGTGAGCAGGCCGTTGTGGCTCGGGACGATCTCGGTGCCGGTGTTGAGCAGCATGAAGTTGCCCGTGCCGTAGGTGTTCTTGGACATGCCCTTCTCGAAGCACGCCTGGCCGAACGTCGCCGCCTGCTGGTCACCCAGGATGCCGGCGATCGGCACGCCGAGCTTGGTGCTGTGGCCGTAGACCTCCGAGCAGGACTTGATCTCCGGCAGCATGGACATCGGGATGCCCATGGCCCCGGCGATGCCCTCGTCCCAGCTGAGCGTCTCCAGGTTCATGAGCATCGTGCGGGAGGCGTTGGTCACGTCGGTGACGTGCACACCGCCGTCGACGCCGCCGGTGAGGTTCCACAGGACCCACGAGTCGGTGTTGCCGAACAGCAGGTCGCCGGCCTCGGCACGCTCCCGCGCGCCCTCGACGTTGTCCAGGATCCACTTCACCTTGGGGCCCGAGAAGTAGGTGGCCAGTGGGAGACCGCAGCTGGCCTTGAACCGGTCGGGACCCTCGTCGGCGCCGAGCTCGGCGACGATCTTGGAGGTGCGGGTGTCCTGCCAGACGATCGCGTTGTAGACCGGCTCACCGGTGTTCTTGTCCCAGACCACGGCGGTCTCGCGCTGGTTGGTGATGCCGATGGCCGCGATGTCGTCGTTGCTGAGGTTGCCCTTGCCCATCGCCTGGCCGATGACCTCGCGGGTGTTGTCCCAGATCTCGACGGGGTTGTGCTCGACCCACCCGGCCTTCGGGAAGATCTGCTCGTGCTCGTGCTGGCCGACCGAGTGGATCGTGCCGCCCTTGGTGAACACGATGGCACGCGTGCTGGTCGTGCCCTGGTCGATGGCGAGTACGTAGTCTGCCATGGTCTTCTCCTCCACGTCGTTGTGCGGTTGGTACCTGGCCCCCGGCCGGGCCGCCCTCGCGGACGACCCGACCGGGTCGGACTCGGTCAGGTGTGCCGTGCGGCCAGGTCAGCGCCCGGCACCCCTGTGGTCACGGGCGGGTCAGCCGACGGCCGCGGCGAGCAGGCCGGCCAGGGCGCCACCGATGAGCGGGCCGACGATCGGCACCCAGGAGTAGCCCCAGTCGCTGGAGCCCTTGCCCGGGATGGGCAGGATGGCGTGGGCGATGCGGGGGCCGAGGTCACGGGCAGGGTTGATGGCGTAGCCCGTGGGTCCACCGAGGCTGGCGCCGATACCGACGACCAGCAGCGCCACGGCCAGCGGGCCGAGCTCCTGGGGGGTGTTCCCGAACATCAGCACGACGTACACCAGCACGAAGGTGCCGATGACCTCGGTGATGAGGTTGGAGGTGTAGTTGCGCAGCTCCGGGCCGGTGGAGAACACGCCGAGCTTGACGGCCGGGTCGGCGTCCTGTGCGAAGTGGTCCTTGTAGGCCAGCCAGGCCAGCACGGCTCCGATGAAGGCACCGATGAGCTGGGCGGCGATGTAGATCAGCGCGTTGACGAAGGACGCCTCCACCCCGGCCGCGAACTCCTCGGCGCCGTTGGCCAGCAGGCCGACCGTCACCGCGGGGTTGATGTGGGCGCCGGACTTGAAGGCGACGAAGACTCCGGCGAAGACACCGAGCCCCCATCCGAAGTTGATCAACAGCCAGCCGCCGTTGAAGCCCTTCGTCTTGGGCAGGATGGCGTTGGCGACCACACCTGCACCGAGCAGCAGCAGCATCGCTGTGCCCAACACCTCAGAGAGAAAGACCTCTCCCATGTCCATGTAGTTCTCCGATCTCGACCTAGTGGTGGGTCACGGCGCAGGCGTGATGCCGGCGTCGCTTCGGTGACGACACGCTCGGCACGTGGCCGAGGCGCTCAGCCACCGGAGCCGATGGGGTGCAGCGGGGTGATCGGTTCGGCCTTGCTGCGCTCCGCAGCCGCCGAGGCGTCGTCCGGCTGCCGGGCAGCAGCCTCCTCGGCCTCCGCCCTCGCACGGTAGGCGGACACCTCCTTCTCCTTGCGCGCCTCGTCCCAGCCGAGCCGGTCGGCGGCGATGTCGGCGATCTCCGGGACGGCGTCCAGGCCCTGGTGCAGCACCTCGTAGACCAGCCGGGTGCGTCGGCACATGATGTCCTCCAGGTGCAGCGCCCCCTCGCTGGTGCAGGCGTAGGCGATCTCGGCCCGGAGGTAGGCGTGCGCGTGCTCCAGCGGCGTGGCCAGCGACTCGTCCTCGGCGATGAGGTCGAGCAGCTCGTCCATGAGCGAGCCGTAGCGGTGCAGCAGGTGGTCGACCATCATGTCCGACCAGCCGAAGCGGCGCTGCAGCTCGGGCATGCGGCGGCGCACGGCAGCCTCGCCGACAGCGCCCAGCAGCGGGATCTCGTCAGTGATGCATGCCAGCTCCTCGGCCCGGTTGCCCAGGGCGAAGTCGACCGCGTCCTTGGCCATGACCCGGTAGGTCGTCAGCTTGCCGCCGCCGATGACGGTGAGACCGGGGATGGGGCTGGCCACGGTGTGCTCCCGGCTCACCTTGGCCGAGCTGGTGCCCTCCTTGGTGCCCGGCTGGAGCAGCGGGCGCAGCCCGGCATACCACCCGATCACGTCGTCACGGGTGAGCGTCTTCTTCAGGACGTCGTTGGCGTGGTCGAGGACGTAGTCGATGTCCGCCGCGGTGGCCACCGGGTTGTGGCGGTCCAGCTCCCAGGGGGTGTCCGTCGTGCCCAGGATCCAGTAGCGCGACCAGGGAATGAAGAAGAGCACCGACTTCTCGGTCTGGATGAACAGGCCGGAGGTGCCCTGGATGCGGTCCCGCGGGATGATCAGGTGGATGCCCTTGGAGGCGAGCACGTTGAGCCCGCCACTGGTGTCGGCGAGGTCCTCGACGTCCTCGGTCCACACCCCGGTGCAGTTGATGATGTGCCGGGCGCGAGCGGTGATCCGGGTGCCCGTCTCCAGGTCCATCAGCACGGCTCCGTTGGCGCGTCCTGTCTCGTCCTTGGTGATCTCGACCACCTGGGTGCGGCTGGCGGCGTGGGCACCGTAGGTGACGGCCGTGCGCACCAGCATGGCGACCAGCCGCGCGTCGTCGACGGTGGCGTCGTAGTACTGCACCGCGCCGATCGCCGTCTCGTGCCGCAGGTCGGGGAAGGACTGCTCCAGCCCCTTGCGCGTGCGGTGCTTGTGGATCGGCAGCGCACGGCGGCCGGGCATCAGGTTGGCCAGGGCGTCGTAGAGGGAGACCCCGGCCCCGTAGTAGGCGCGCTGCCAGACCCGGTGCTCCAGGGGGATCAGGAAGGGCATCGGCTTGACCAGGTGCGGGGCGAGCTTCTGCAGCAGGAGCCCGCGCTCGGTGAGCGCCTCCTGCACCAGCTTGAAGTCCAGCATCTGGAGGTAGCGCAGACCGCCGTGGACGAGCTTGGTCGACCACTGAGAGGTGCCGGAGGCCCAGTCCTGGCCCTCGACGACAGCGGTCCGCAGCCCGCGCGTGGCGGCGTCGAGCGCGGCGCCGGCACCGGTGACACCACCGCCGATGACCAGCACGTCGAGCTCGGGTCCGCCCTCCCCGCTGGCGGCGAGGACGTCAAGGGCGTCCTGTCTGGACTGGGCGGTGAGCGGCTGTGCGTGCACGATGTCCTCCCGGGTGTGCGAACAGGTCGACCGCCGAACGTCGAGGTCAGATGCCTCGTCGCAGGGCCGGTGTGACGTACGTTACTAGCACGCCGAGATCGACACGTGTGCGGGTGTGCGGCAGGCTTGCCGGCATGCTGCGCGGCGTCGGTGCGACCCGGACCTTGGGTCCTGCCGATCGGGCCTGGGCCCTGGAGGTGTGCGCCGAGGACCCGGTCAGCCATGTCTTCGTGGCGGCCCGTCTGGTGGACGGGGCGCTGGGCCACAGCAGGGCAGCCATGTTCGCCTACGACCGCGGCGGGGAGCGTGCCCTGTGCTGGTCGTCCGCCAACGTCGTGCCGGTCGGCGGCAGCCCGGCCGCGCTGCGGGCCCTCGCCTCCCGGGTCGTCAAGCGCCGGCGCTTCGCCTCCTCGGTGTTCGGACCCTCCGAGCAGGTCCTGCGGCTGTGGTCCCTGCTGTCACCGTCCTGGGGGCCGGCGCGTGAGGTGCGGGCGCAGCAGCCGGTGCTGACGATCTCCCGCCCCCCGTCCGCGGCCGGTGTCACGGTGGACCCGCTCGTCCGCGTGGCCCGTCCTGACGAGGTGGACCTCGTCGCGCCGGCAGCGGCGGCGATGTTCACCGAGGAGATCGGCTACCCGCCCTACCGGGGGTCCGACGCCGCCTACCGGCAGAGCGTGGCCAACCTGCTGCACCGTGGGCACACGCTGGTGCGCGTCGAGGACGGACGGGTCGTGTTCAAGGCCGACCTCGGTTCGGTGGCTCTCGGGGTGGCTCAGGTGCAGGGGGTGTGGGTCGACCCGCTGAGCCGCGGCAGGGGCATCGCCGTGCCGGCCATGGCCGCGGTGGTCGAGCACACGCTGGCGCACATCGCCCCGGTCGTGACCCTCTACGTCAACGACTTCAACGCCGCGGCGCTGGCGACCTACCGGCACGTGGGCTTCGAGCAGACCGGGATGTTCACCACCGTCCTGCTCTGACCTCGCTCCTCAGCCCAGGTGGCGGTGCAGGAAGGCCCAGGGCAGCGCGTGCCACAGCGCCCACTGATCGGCCGTCGAGGCACCTCCGTGGCCGCCCTCGGTCTGCTCCCAGTAGGTCACGTCCCGCCCGGCGGCGGCGAGCAACGCGGCCATCTTCCGGGCGTGGCCGGGGTGCACGCGGTCGTCCCGGGTGGAGGTCGCGAGGTAGACCGGGGGCGTGGGCCGGTGAGGGGCGAAGCGGTGGTAGGGCGAGAACGTCCGCATCAGCTCCCACTGCTCGGGGTCGTCCGGGTCGCCGTACTCGGCCATCCACGAGGCGCCCGCCAGCAGGTGCGTGTAGCGGCGCATGTCCAGCAGCGGCACCTGGCAGACGACAGCGCCGAAGTCCTCGGGACACCCGGTGAGCATGTTGCCCACGAGGAGGCCTCCGTTGGACCGGCCCGAGCACCCGAGGTGCGCCACGGCGGTGACCCCACGCGCCACGAGGTCCCGCGCCACGGCCACGAAGTCCTCGTACGCGCGGTGGCGGTGTCCGCGCAGGGCCGCCTGGTGCCACGCGGGGCCGAGCTCCCCACCGCCGCGGATGTTCGCGACCACGTACACGCCCCCTCGTGCCAGCCAGGCGCGGCCGACGACAGGGTCGTAGGCGGGTGTGAGCGGCACCTCGAAGCCCCCGTAACCGTGCAGCACGGTCGGCGTGGTGCCGTCGAGGGGCAGGTCCGCGGGGCCCACCTGGAAGTAGGGCACACGGGTGCCGTCGGCCGAGGTCGCCCAGTGCTGCGTGACGCTCAGCCCGGTCGCGTCGAACCGCGCGGGTGCCTGCTTCAGCACCTCGAGGGTGGCGGAGGCCGGGTCGTCGCCGAGACGGGCGAGAGACAGTGCCATCGGCCGGGTCCAGGTGGTGGTGACCACCCACAGGTCGTCCTGGTGCTCGTCGTCGACGGCGGCGACGGAGACCGTCGCCAGGTCGGGTGCCTGGGTGTCGAGCGGCCGCTGCGACCAGCCGTCCGGGCCGGGGGTGCAGACGACCACCTCGTGCTGCACGTCACGCAGCACCGTGAGCACCAGGTGGGACCGGGTCCATGTGTGGTCGACCAGGCTGCTGCTGCCGTCCGGGACGAACAGCGGGATGAGGTCCTGGTCGCCGGCGAGGAAGCGGTCGAGCTCGACCACGAGCAGTGACCCCGCCGGGTATGCCGTGGCGCCGGTCGGGTGCTCGCCCGGCGGTGCCCAGTCGTGCGGTGCCCAGTCGTGGCGCAGCAGGACGGCCAGCCACTGCCGGTGCAGCGAGACCTCCGCGGACTCGGGGACGTCGACGAGGACGAGCTCCCCGTCCTGCAGAAGGTAGGTGCGGCTGCGGTAGAACGCGAGGGCACGGTGGACGACGTCGCGCTCGAACCCGGGGGTGCTGTCGTGGGAGGCGTTCACGAGGAGGTCGTCCACCCCACCGGCGTACACCTCGGGTGCGTCGGCGAGCGCGGTGCCGCGGCTCCAGCGTCGCACGGTGCGGGGGTAGCCGGACCGTGTCCGGGAGCCCTCTCCCACGTCGGTGAACGCGAAGACGGTGTCACGGTCGACCCAGGCGAGCCCGCCCTTGGCCTCGGGGCGCACGAAGCCGTCCTCGACGAAGGTGCGTGTGCGCAGGTCGAGCTCCCGGGTGACGTCGGCGTCGGAGCCTCCCGGGGACAGGTCCACGAGCGCCCGGTCGTGGTCGGGACGCAGCAGGCGGGCGCCGTGCCACACCCACGGCACGCCCTCGGCCTCGCCGAGCGCGTCGACGTCCAGCAGCACCTCCCACTCCGGGTGGGCCGTGCGGTAGGACTCCCACGTCGTCCGGCGCCACAGGCCGCGCGGGTGCGCCGCGTCGGTCCACAGGTTGTAGAGGTGGTCACCCACCTGGGTGACCAGCGGGATCCGGTCCTCGGCCTCCAGCGCGTCCTGGATGCCGGCGCGCAGCTCCTCGAAGAGCGGCTCGGACTGCAGGTCCGCCTCGGCCTCACCGCTCCGGGCGTGGACCCAGGCCGTCGCCTCGGTGCCGTGGACGTCCTCCAGCCAGGCATGCGGGTCGGTGCTCATGGGGCCTACCCCATCACGACGGCGGGACGCCCTCCCGTGCAGGTCCTGCGTCACGGGGGGGTGCGGGCACGGCATACCCCGAGAGCAGCCAGTGCAGGGCGGCCGGCAGCCGCTCTGCCCAGGCGCTCTCGGCGTGGTGCGCCTGGCTCTCGAACAGGTAGCGCACCGGCACTCCGGCGCCGCGCAGCCAGCCGAGCACGAGCTCGGCGTCGCGCACGTAGGCGGCCTCGATGGCGGCGTCGTCGGGCTGCTCCCGGCCACCGACGTCGAGGTAGACTCGCTGGTGGGGCTGGTGCGGCCACGAGAACAGCCTTTCCTGCAGGTCGTCGAGCATGGGCCGGCCCGGCCACCAGAAGGCGGGGGAGAAGACCCCGGCGCCCCCGAAGACGTCGGGACGGCGCGTCCAGGCGTGCATGCTGACGACGCCGCCCAGCGACGACCCCGCGACGAGGGTGGACTTCGGCCCCGTCAGGGTCGGCAGCGTGCGGTCGACCGCCGGCAACAGGTCCTCGACGAGGAAGTCGACATAGTCGTCGGCGCGGCCACCGCCGGACTCGGGGTGGGGGTAGGGCGTGTACTCCTCGGCCCGAGCTGTGGGCGAGCAGGGCACCCCCACGGCGATGGCGTCGAGGCCTCTGGCCGACAGCGCGCCCAGGGCCTGGTCGGCCCGCCATGTCGCACCGCTGTAGGACAGCGCCGGGTCGAAGAGGTTGCCACCGTCGTGCAGGTAGACGACGGGGTAGCGGCGCTCGTGCTCGTCGTGACCGGGCGGCAGCCAGGCGTAGAGGTCCGTCGTGCGACCCAGCGACGGCACGTGCACCTCCTGCATGACCCTGAGGTCACCCTGCACGCCCCTGTCGCGACGGTAGGGCGACCACTGCCCGAAGCGCACCCGTCCACTCATGCGGGTGAGCCTAGCCAGGGGCGGCGGTGCGTGCCCGCCCGACCAGGGCCCCCGCTCGTGGCACCGGGACGGACGGTCTAGGGTCCGCGACATGGCTTTCGACGTGCAGACCGTCCGATCAGGCTTCCCGGCGTTGCGGGAGGGCACCGCCCACTTCGACGGACCGGGTGGCTCCCAGACCCCGGCGTCGGTGGCGGAGGCGGTCGCGCGCACCATGACCTCGTCGATCTCCAACCGCGGCCGGGTCACCGCGAGCGAGCGGCGGGCCGACGACATCGTGCTCGAGGCGCGCGCGGCCATGGGTGACCTGCTGGGGACCGAGGCCGGCGGGGTCGTCTTCGGGCGGAGCATGACCGCGCTGACCTACGACCTGGCGCGCACGCTGGCCCGGGGCTGGAGCGCCGGTGACGAGGTGGTGGTCACCTCTCTCGACCACGACGCCAACATCCGGCCCTGGGTGCAGGCGGCCGAGCGGGCCGGTGCCACCGTGCGCTGGGCGGAGTTCGACCCCGCCACCGGGGAGCTGCCTGTCGCAGCGGTCGAGGAGCAGCTCTCGGAGCGCACCCGGCTGGTCGCGGTCACCGGTGCCTCCAACCTGGTCGGCACCCGGCCGGACGTGCCGGCGGTCGCGGCGGCCGCGCATGCCGTCGGTGCCCTCGTGCACGTCGACGTGGTGCACCTCGTAGCGCACGCCGTGGTCGACCGGCACGCGCTCGGGGCCGATGTGCTGGCGTGCTCGCCCTACAAGCACTTCGGCCCCCACCTGGGTGTCCAGGCCGCCGACCCGGCCCTGCTCGAGACCCTGCACCCCGACAAGCTGCTGCCCTCGACCGACCAGGTGCCCGAGCGCTTCGAGCTCGGCACGCTGCCCTACGAGATGCTCGCCGGCACGACGGCTGCGGTCGAGGCGATCGCCGCGCTCGACCTGGACGCCATCGGCAGCCGGCGGTCCCGGATCGAGACGTCGATGGCGGCGGTCGAGGCCCACGAGGACGGGCTGCGCGAGCGGCTGGAGGCCGGGCTGCGCGGCGTGGACGGGGTGGTGCTGCACTCGCGGGCGGCCCGGCGCACCCCCACGGTCTACTTCGCCGTCGAGGGAGTGGAGTCCGCCGCGCTCAGCCGGCACCTGGCCGAGGCCGGGGTCAACGCCCCGGCAGGCCACTTCTACGCGATCGAGGCCGCACGCCGTCTGGGGCTCGGCGACACCGGCGCGGTCCGGGCCGGCATCGCCCCCTACACCGACGCCGGGGACGTCGAACGGCTCGTCGACGCCGTGGCTGACGGCGTCGCCGCACTCCGCGGCTGACAGGTACCCTCACACGAGGCCCGCGGCGCGCGCCCGGACCCTTCCCACCGCATACCTCCTGAAGGAGTGACACCGTGGCCCTGCGCCTGTCGACCCTGTTCCTGCGGACCCTGCGCGAGGACCCGGCCGACGCCGAGATGCCGGGGCACAAGCTGCTCGTGCGGGCGGGCTACATCCGCCGCGCCGCGCCCGGGGTCTACAGCTGGCTCCCGCTGGGTCTGCGTGTCCTGCGCAAGGTCGAGCGCGTCGTGCGCGAGGAGATGGACGCCATCGGCGGCCAGGAGCTGTCCTTCCCGGCGCTGCTGCCGCGCGAGCCCTACGAGGCGACCGGACGATGGACGGAGTACGGCCCCAACCTGTTCCGTCTCCAGGACCGCAAGGGCGTCGACATGCTGCTCGGGCCGACGCACGAGGAGATGTTCACCCTCGCGGTGAAGGACATGTTCAGCTCCTACAAGGAGCTGCCGCTGACGCTCTACCAGATCCAGACGAAGTACCGCGACGAGGCGCGTCCGCGCGCCGGTCTCCTGCGGGGCCGGGAGTTCATCATGAAGGACTCCTACTCCTTCGACGTCGACGACGCCGGGCTCGACGCCGCCTACCAGCGGCATCGCGAGGCCTACGTGCGCATCTTCGACCGCCTCGGCTTCGACTACGTCATCGTGCACGCCGACTCCGGAGCCATGGGGGGCTCGGCCTCCGAGGAGTTCCTCGCGGTGAGCCCGCACGGCGAGGACACCTTCGTGCGCTGCGAGGCCAGCGGGTATGCCGCCAACGTCGAGGCCGTCGTCATGCCCCAGGCCACCCCGGTCGACGCTTCGCAGGTCCCGGCGGCCCACGGGGAGGATACCCCCGACACCCCGACCATCGACACCCTGGTGGCCGCGGCCAACGCCGACCACCCCCGCGCCGACGGGAGGCCCTGGACTGCGGCCGACACCCTCAAGAACGTCCTGGTGATGCTCGTCCACCCCGACGGCAGCCGCGAGCCCCTGGCCATCGGTGTCCCCGGGGACCGTGAGGTGGACCGGAAACGGCTCGAGGCCGCCGTGTCGCCGGCCGTGCCGGAGGCCTTCGACGAGAAGGAGTTCGCGGCCCACCCCGTGCTGGCCAAGGGCTACATCGGGCCAGGCGTGCTCGGTGCGCAGAAGGCGAGTGGGATCCGCTACCTGCTCGACCCCTCCGTCGCCGAGGGCTCCGCCTGGGTGACCGGTGCCGACGAGCACGGCAGGCACGTCTTCGACCTCGTGCACGGCCGCGACTTCACTGCCGACGGCACCATCCAGGCCGCCGGCATCCGCGAGGGCGACCCCAGCCCCGACGGTCAGGGGCGGCTGACCCTGGACCGGGGCATCGAGATGGGCCACATCTTCCAGCTCGGTCGCAAGTATGCCGAGGCGCTCGAGCTCAAGGTGCTCGACGAGCACGGCAAGCTCGTGACGGTGACCATGGGCTCCTACGGGGTCGGTGTGAGCCGGGCTGTGGCGGCGGTCGCCGAAGGCACCCTCGACGACAGCGGCCTGTGCTGGCCGCGCGAGCTGGCCCCGGCGGACGTCCACATCGTCGCCACCGGCAAGGACCGCGCCGTCTTCGAGACGGCCGAGCGGCTCGTCGTGGACCTGGAGGCGCACGGGGTCGAGGTGATCTACGACGACCGCCCGAAGGTCTCACCCGGGGTGAAGTTCAAGGACGCCGAGCTGCTCGGGGTGCCCACGATCGTGGTGGTGGGCCGGGGCCTGGCAGAGGGGGTCCTGGAGATCAAGGACCGCCAGACGGCCGAGCGTCGTCAGGTGGCCGTCGGTGACGCGGTCGGTGAGGTCCTGGTCGAGATCGGTCACCCCGCCGCGGTCTCCTTCCGCTGATGCGGGTGGCAGCGGTCGTCTTCGACTGGGGCGGCACCCTGACGCCCTGGCACACCGTGGACGTCCGGGCACAGTGGCGGCAGACGTATGCCGCGCACGCGCACCCGGACGACCACGCGGCGGCCGAGGCCCTCACCGACGCGCTGTGCGACGCCGACGCCCACCACGTGCGGCTGGGCCGGGAGGAGCACCGCAGCTCCACGCTGGAGCAGGTGCTGGAGCACGCCTGCGCCGCCGTGGGCCTCGACCCGTCGGCCGTCGACGGCCCCACGGTGCGCGCGAGCTACGAGCGCTGGTGGGAGCCGCACACCTTCACCGACCCGCACGTGCACCCCCTGTGGGCCTGGCTGCGCACGCAGGGGATCAAGGTGGGTGTGCTGTCCAACACGATCTGGAGCCGCGACTACCATCGCGGGCTGTTCGCTCGTGACGGTGTGCTGGAGCTCGTCGACGGCGACGTCTACACCAGTGAGCTCGACGTGGTGAAGCCCCATCCCGAGGCCTTCCTCGCGGCGGCGCGCGCCGTGGAGGCCGACCCGGGGGAGTGCATCTACGTCGGCGACCGTCTCTACGAGGACGTCCACGGCCCGCGCCAGGTGGGCATGCGCACGGTGCACATCCCGCACAGTGACATCCCCGGTGACCAGACCGTCGCGGTGGACGTGACCCCGCACGCGGTCGCGCACCACCTGGCCGACATCGCCGGCATCGTGCACGGGTGGAGGTCCGGGGCGGGCGACGGGTGATCGAGGACATCTCGCCGTGGCTCTTCGCCGCCATGGCACTGGCCGGGCTGGTGGCCGGCTGGGTCGACGCCGTGGTGGGAGGTGGCGGACTCATCCAGCTCCCTGCGCTGCTCATCGGCTTCCCCCAGGCCAGCCCGGTGCAGATCCTGGCGACCAACAAGCTCGGGTCCATCTGTGGCACCGCCACCAGCTCCCTGACCTACTGGCGTCGGGTCCGTCCCGACCTGCGCACCGCCTTGCCCATGGCGGGCTTCGCGTTCGCCGGTGGCCTGGTGGGGGCGCTCATCGGGTCGGTGATCCCCAAGGAGCTGTTCAACCCGCTCATCCTGCTGGTGCTGGTCGGCGTCGGGGGCTACACCCTGGCCAGGCCGAGCATGGGAGCGCTGTCAGCGCTACGTTTCCAGGGTCGTCGGCACCACGTCACCGCGGGCACCATCGGCTTTGCGGTGGGGGTCTACGACGGTGCCCTGGGCCCGGGCACAGGGTCGTTCCTCGTCTTCGCCCTGGTCGGCGTCCTCGGCTACGGCTTCCTGCAGGCCAGCGCGAAGGCCAAGATCGCCAACCTGGCCACCAACTTCGCCGCCCTGTGCGTGTTCGTGCCGCAGGGGGCCGTGATGTGGCAGATCGGGCTGGTCATGGGGGTCTGCAACGTGCTGGGCGGCTACCTCGGCGCCCGGACGGCGGTGGCCAGGGGCGACCGCTTCGTGAGGGTCGTCTTCGTCGTCCTGGTGGGCGCCTTCATCCTCAAGATCGGCTACGACACCGTCGTGCAGCTCACAGCCTGAGGGAGCCCGGCCAAGGGTCAGGGCTCCAGGGGCCCAGGGTCGCAGGTGCCCAGGGAGGTCAGGGCCTCCAGGGTGCGCCGGTAGGTCTCGGGACGCGTGGCGATGGTCGCCGGGCGGACGACGTGCCCGTCGAGGTCGACCCAGGTGGGCTGGACCCGCAGCTCCGAGGTGACCGCGCCGGACCCGTCGCGATGCAGGGTCACCTCGGCGACCATGCCCTCCTGCGTCTCCGGACGCAGGGCGCCGCCCGTGGTGTCGGGGGACTGGTTGGACAGGAAGTTGCCCAGGCCGTAGAGCACGTGCTTGCCGTTGACCACCTCGCACGGCTGGACGACGTGGACATGCGTGCCCAGCACGAGGTCCACGTCGTCGGACTCCAGGAGCTCGGAGGCGATGCGGCGCTGGTCGGTGGTGGGCTCGGTGGCGTACTCCTGGCCCCAGTGCATGCTCACCACGACGAAGTCGGCCCCGTCGCCACGGGCCGCCGCCGCGTCCTCGAGGATGCCCTCCGCCCCGACGACCGGCCACAGGTTGCGCTCCAGCCAGGGGGCCTCCCCGGGCACGACCGTGGTGGGGCTGCCGTCGTTGGGGTAGGTGTAGGTGTAGGCCAGGTGGGCCACCGCCGCGCCCGCGGTGTCGTAGACCTCCGCCAGTCCGGCCCGGTCCTCCTGCGCGGTCGGCCCGGCATACCCCAGCCCGGCGTCACGGACGACCTGCTCGGTGTCGGCCACGCCGTCCAGCCCGCGGTCCATCGTGTGGTTGGAGGCGAACTCGCACCCGTCGAAGCCGACCTCGGCCAGGGTCCCTGCCAGCTGGTAGGGCGTGTTGAACGACAGGACGCCCTGCGTCGTGAGCCCGGTGTTGTCGGGGGTCAGGGGAGTCTCCAGGTGGCACAGGGTCAGGTCGGACGTGGACAGCAGGTCGGCCACGTCGTCGAACATCGGGCCGAACTCGTAGCCGCCCTCGGCCCCTCCGGCGTAGTCGGCGGCGCTGGCGATGACGCTCGCGTGCGGGAGCAGGTCGCCCGCCGCGCCGACCGTCACCGACAGCTCTCCGGGGTCGTCCTCCGCCGACGTGTCCTCCGGGTGCGTCGCGGTGTCCCTGGCTGTGTCCGCCGGCGCCGTCCCGGGTCCGGCGTCCCCCGTCTCCCCGGCCACCGGCGCCGTGCCGGAGACCTCCTCCGCGGGTGGCGCGGGTGTGCCGGCCGACTCGTCGCTCGACGCCCCGGCGCACCCGGCCACCAGCAGCGCCGTCGCGACGGCAGTTGCGGTCAGTGCGTTCCACATGACCTCAGGGTAGGCGGACCGGAGGCAGGGCCCGCGCCAACGCGCCCACGTCGGTGACAGGGACGTCGCACACCGTGCCGCGGCAGACGTAGGCCGCCGGGGCCCCGTCCACCGTGCCCCGTCCTCGCAGCAGGGGGATGCCGTGGTCGTCGCCCTCACCGACGACGACGTGCACGCCGGCACCAGCGCGTCGGGCCGCCTCGACCAGGCCCGCCGCCCCTGGGGCGTCGCCTCCGGTCGCCACGGCGACCTGCAGCGGGCCCCGGGCCAGGTCCTCGGCCGCGGCCAGCAGCCATCCTGCGAAGCGGGGCGCCGTGCGCGCCAGCCCACCGAGGGCGTCCACCGCCTGGGCGGCGCGTGCCAGATGGTCGGCAGAGCCCGCCACGGCCCCGTAGCTCACCAGGGCCGCGGTGAGAGCCGAGTGCCCGCACGGTTCGGCGTTGTCCCCCGAGGACTGCGGGCGCAGCACGAGGGGCTCCGCGTCGTGCGCGGTGTCGTGGAAGCCGCCCGACCTGTCGGAGAAGCGGTCCATGGCATCGGAGAGCAGTGCCTTCGCCTCGTGCAGCCACCGGGCCTCACCGGTGACCGTGTGCAGGACGGTCAGCCCCGTGACCAGGTTGCCGTAGTCCTCGGCCACGCCCTCGGCCGCTCCCACCCTGCCGTCCCGGGAGCTGCGCCGCAGCCGTCCCCCCACGAGGTGCAGGTCCGTCAGCAGGTGCGCGCAGCGGCGGGCGGCATCAACCCACTCCGGCTCGTCGCACCACGCACCGGCCCGGGCCAGGGCGCCGACGAGGAGCCCGTTCCAGGCCGTGACGACCTTGTCGTCGCGGCCTGGCTGCGGCCGCTCTGCACGGGCGGCCAGCAGGGCGCCCCGGGTGCGCTCCCACCACTGCGGGTCGGCCGGGTCCACAGGCAGCTGCAGGGTCGACCGGCCGTGCTCGAAGGTGCCGCTGTCGGTGACCCCCAGGAGCGTGGCTGCCTGCCGGCCCTCCTCCGGGCCCAGCACCTCGGTGAGCTGTGCGGGCGTCCACACGTAGGTCGCTCCCTCGACACCTTCGGTGTCGGCGTCCAGCGAGCTGGCGAAGCCGCCTTCCGGTGTCCGCATCTCGCGCAGCAGCCAGCCGGCCGTGTCCCGCACGACCCGTTCTGCGAGTGTGCGGTCAGGCCCGTCGAGGCTCGCCAGGAGGTCGACGTAGACCCCGAGCAGCAGCGCGTTGTCGTAGAGCATCTTCTCGAAGTGGGGCACGACCCAGCCGGCATCCACGGCGTACCGGGCGAAACCGCCGCCCAGCTGGTCGTACATGCCGCTGCGCGCCATCGCGGTGGTCGTCTCGAGCAGCATGCGTGCGGCGGTGGCGCTCCCCGTGCGGGCGTGGTGGCGCTGCAGGAAGGACAGCACCATGGACGGGGGGAACTTGGGTGCGCCACCGAACCCGCCGTGCTCGACGTCGAAGTCGCGGGAGAGTGCCGCGACGGCACCGGCCAGCACGTCCTCGGTCACCGCGCCCTCGCGACGGGAGGCCGCCTGCGCCTGCTGCAGGGTGCGCACGACGTGCTCGCCGCCGGCCCGCACCTCCTGCTCCCGCTCGGCCCACGCGGTGCCGGCCGCACCGAGCAGCTGGAGGAGCTGTGGGCGCGGCAGGTAGGTGCCGCACCAGAAGGGCTCGCCCTCGGGGGTGAGCAGGCACGTCATCGGCCATCCCGCGTGCCCGGTCATGGCGGTGGTCGCGCTGAGGTAGACCGCGTCGATGTCGGGGCGCTCCTCGCGGTCCACCTTGACCGCGACGAAGCCGTCGCGGAGCACCCGGGCGACCTCCTCGTCCTCGAACGACTCGTGTGCCATCACGTGGCACCAGTGGCATGCGGCATACCCCACCGAGAGGAACACCGGCACGTTGCGACGGCGTGCCTCGTCGAAGGCCTCCTGGCCCCACTCCCACCAGTCGACGGGGTTGTCCCGGTGCTGGGCGAGGTACGGGCTGGTGCTGCGGGCGAGGCGGTTCATCGGACGGGTCCCCTCGGGTGGCGTGGATCACTGGTCAGCGGTGCGTCGGACTGACATCATCTCCGCAACACCCGTGATGTGCCGACGAAGGAGTGGGGATGGCCCGTTCAGCGAAGGACGAGCAGTTCGACCAGCAGGTGATCGACGACCGTGCGGAGAGCGTGGGGCATCTCATCCGCAACCGGGTGGCGACCTCGGGGCGCTCGGAGGCCTTCCGCTACCGGGAGGGCGAGGAGTGGGTGTCCCTCACCTGGGAGCAGACGGCCGACCGGGCGTACGCCCTCGCCGCGGGCCTGGTCGCGCTGGGGGTCCAGCCCGAGGAGCGGGTGGCGCTCGCCAGCGCCACCCGGATCGAGTGGGTGCTGTCGGACCTGGCCGTCATGTGCGCCGGTGCCGCGACCACGACCATCTACCCCACCACGCTGAGCTCGGACGTCGCCTACATCATCGCCGACTCCGGCAGCCGGGTCGTGATCGCCGAGGACGCCGAGCAGCTGGACAAGCTGCGTGCCCACCGCGAGGAGATGCCCGACGTGGTGGCGGTCGTCGTCATCGACGCCGGGGCAGGCGAGGGGGAGGACGACTGGGTCCTGTCCTTCGCTGACCTGGAGTCCCGGGGGCGGGCGCTGCTGGCCGAGCGGCCCGGGGTCGTGCAGGAGCGCACCGACGCCCTCACACCCCAGCACCTGGCGACGATCATCTACACGTCGGGGACCACCGGCCGACCCAAGGGAGTGCGGCTGACCCACTCCGCGCTGACGTACGAGGGTGCCGCGGTCGACGCGATCCGCATCCTGGACACCAGCGACCTGCAGTACCTCTGGCTGCCCCTGGCCCACGTCTTCGGCAAGGTGCTGCTCATTCTCCCGCTGCAGATCGGCTTCCCCACGGTGGTCGACGGGCGCATCGACCAGATCGTGCCCAACCTCGCTGTCGTCCGTCCCACGTTCATGGGAGCGGCGCCGCGCATCTTCGAGAAGGCCTACGGACGCATCACCACGACCGTGGCCGAGGAAGGGGGGGTCAAGGCACGGCTGTTCGGATGGGCGACCAAGGTCGGTGCCCGGGTCGCCGCGCTGCGGGCCGAGGGCAAGGAGCCTACCGGGGCACTGGCAGCGCAGTACCGCCTTGCGGACAAGCTCGTGCTGCACAAGGTCCGCGAGCGCTTCGGCGGTCGGATCCGCTTCTTCATCTCCGGCTCGGCGGCGCTGAACGAGGACGTCGCGCGCTGGTTCGACTCGGTCGGGCTGCTCATCCTGGAGGGGTACGGGCTCACCGAGACCAGTGCCGCCTCGTTCGTCAACCGTCCCCTGCCGGGCAGCTACCAGTTCGGCTCGGTCGGATGGCCGTTGCCCGGCACCGAGGTGCGCATCGCGCAGGACGGCGAGATCCTGCTCCGGGGGCCCGGGGTGACCCAGGGCTACCACGGCCTGGACCAGGCCACGCACGAGTCGCTCGACGACGACGGCTGGTTCCACACCGGCGACATCGGGGTGCTCGACGAGAACGGCTTCCTGCGGATCACCGACCGCAAGAAGGACCTCTTCAAGACCTCGGGCGGCAAGTACGTCGCGCCCTCGGTCATCGAGTCCATGTTCAAGGGCATCTGCCCCTACGCCAGCCAGCTCGTCATCGAGGGCGACGGCCGCAACTTCGTCTCCGCCCTGATCACGCTGGACCCCGACGCCATCCGCACCTGGGCCGAGCACCACGGCATGGGGGAGCGCAGCTACGAGGACATCGTCGGCTCACCCGAGGCGCGGGAGATGGTCCAGGGGTATGTCGACCAGCTCAACGCCCAGCTGAACCGCTGGGAGCAGGTGAAGCAGTTCGTCATCCTGGACCACGACCTGTCCGTCGAGAGCGGGGACCTGACGCCCAGCATGAAGCTCAAGCGCCGGGTCGTCACCCGCAAGTACAAGGACCAGCTGGACCAGCTCTACCCGAGCTGAGCCCTCCCGGTCCGCCCGCCGGCTCCCACCGCAGCGGGGACCTTGGTCCCTAGCGTCATGCCCTCCAGGAGAGGAAGGTGGTGCCCGAGGTGATGGTGAAGCCGCCGCCGAGTGGGGCAGCGGTCGAGTCGCCGGTGAAGGAGGGTTCGATGAGTGACGTCACTGGTGCAGTGGTGGTGGGCTACGACGGGTCACCGGAGGCCGACCGGGCCGTCGACTGGGCGGCTGCGGAGGCGGTGCGTCGGGACCGGCCGCTGCTGGTCCTCTTCGCCTCCGACTACGACCGTCTCCGGGTGAGCCCGGAGTTCCTGGACGCGTGGAGCCCCGCCACCGTCCAGGAGGCGGCGGACGGGATCGTCGCCGCCGGAGAGGCTCGCGCTCGTGCGGCGCACCCCGGCGTCGTCGTGCAGGTCAGGACCAGCCACCGGGGTGCTGCCGCGGCGCTGAAGGACCTGTCCGAGCACGCCGGGATCATCGTGGTCGGCGGACGCAAGCACGGCCGGGTGACGGGGGTGCTGCTCGGGTCGGTGGCCTTCGCCGCTGCGGCCCACGCACACTGCCCCGTGGTCGTGGTGCCGGCCGAGAGCGAGGTCTACCCGGGACCGGAGCACCCGATCGTGGTCGGTGTCGACGGGTCGAGCGGGAGCGACAAGGCGGTGAGGCTGGCGGCCGACATGGCCGCCGGGACCAGCGCCGAGCTGGTGGTCGCCAGCGCCTGGGAGACCCCGGCCATCGACCACTGGAGCCGTCTGTACCTCGCCGACGACGACTGGCGTCACGAGAGCATCGCCGCCGCCCGCTCGGCCGGGGCCGCCCACGTGGCGCGGGCCAAGGAGGTCGTGGAAGGCACCCACCCGGAGGTGGTGGTGCGGGAGCTCGTCCAGGAGGGGCGCGGGGACCTGCTCCTGGCGGACGCGTCCCGCGACGCCGCCCTGGTCGTGGTGGGCGCCCGAGGTCACGGTGACCTGGTGAGCCTGCTGCTCGGCTCGGTGAGCCGCAGCGTCATGCACCGGGCGCACTGCCCGGTCGCGATCGCACGTTGACGGCCGGAGGAGACGGCATGCGTGCGTTGGTCGTGGTCGAGTCGATGTTCGGCAACACCCTCGCTGTGGCGCGGGCGGTGGTCGAGGGGCTGTCGGCCGGTGGGGTGGACGGCGACGCCGTGCCCGTCACCGAGGCACCGAGCCAGGTCGCTCCCGAGGTGCGCCTGCTCGTCGTCGGGGGTCCCACCCACGCGTTCGGGCTGAGCCGTGAGGGCACCCGTGCCGATGCGGTGCGCCAGGGCGGGCACCCGGACGGCGGGGCGGACACCGGGCTCCGTGAGTGGCTCGCGGCGCTCGAGCCCGCCGAGCCCGGGGTGGCGTCGGCGGCCTTCGACACACGGGTCCGGAAGCGAGGGATCCCTGGGTCGGCCGCCCGGGGCGCGGAGAAGCGGCTGGCCCGGCTGGGCTACGCCCAGGGACCGACGATGTCCTTCTGGGTGAACGGGGTCTCCGGGCCGCTGATCGACGGCGAGCTCGGCCGCGCGCGTGCCTGGGGCGAGGAGCTGGCGGGACGGGTGAGCGCCGACAGGTGAGGGCCGGGCGCGGTCTCGAGGAGGTGAACCACCACACTGGTGTCATGCCCGACGTCGCACAGCAGCGCGCACCGCGAGGCCCCGAGCCGCTGCGGGCCCAGGGCGCACCCCTGCGAGGGCCGGTCATCATGACTCAGTGGTGGCGGGACATCACCTTCGTCCACTGGAAGGTGCCACCTGAGCTCGTCGCGCCGTTCCTGGCACCAGGAGTCCGTCCGGACCTGTTCGACGGCTCGGCGTGGGTGGGGCTGATCCCCTTCCGGATGGTGGGTGCCGCACCCGGCCTGCTGCCCGGCGTGCCGTGGCTGGGCACGTTCTGGGAGACCAACGTCCGTGTCTACAGCACCGACGACCACGGGCGCCGGGGCGTGACCTTCCTGTCGCTCGAGGCACAGCGGGCCGCGGTCGTGCTGGGGGCCCGTGCCGCGTTCAACGTCCCCTACTTCTGGGCCCGGATGACCGGTGCGGTCCAGGGTCGGCAGGCCCACTACGAGACCCAGCGTCTGTGGCCCCACCGGTCCCGTCCGGTCTCACGGCTCAGCGTGACCGTCGGAGACGCGGTCGCCGAGCCGAGCCCGCTCGAGCTCTTCCTGACCGCCCGGTTCGGGCTGCACACCTCGCTGCTGAACCGCTCGCTGTGGGTGCCCAACACCCATGGCCCCTGGCCGTTGCACCGTGCTGTGCTCACCCGGCTCGACGACGAGCTCGTGCAGGCGACCGGCATCCCTGACCTGCCTGCCCGCGCCGCCCCGGACAGCGTGCTCTACTCACCAGGGGTGCGCACCCGGTTCGGGCTGCCGCAGCCCGTGTGACGCCGGCGCTCAGTCGGGCAGCAGGGCCTTGGCCACCGTCACCGCGACGGTCACCTCGTCGGTGTGCCGACCCGGTGTCCCGGCCGCCCACAGCGCGGTGCGCACCATCCGCACGATGCTGCAGACACGGGCGAGGTCGGGGTCGAGCCCACCGTGCTCGCAGACCGTCTCCACGCGTCGTCTCAGCACCCCGCGCGGGTCGTCGGAGCCGGCCACCTCGTACCAGCGGTTCCACAGCACCGGAGCCACACCGATCTCCGGCAGCGCGGACAGCGGCTTGGGGTCGATGGCCACCCAGGCACCGGTGCCAGGGCGGCGCAGCACGTTCTGGCCGTGGAGGTCGGTGTGGACCAGGCGCGCGTCGACCGCGGGATGGTCGGCCAGACCCAGGGCCATGGCCCGGCCCTGGTCCAGCAGGCGGCGCGGCAGAGGTCCACCCCGGCCGGTGGCCCGGACTCGGTCGATGTCGTCCACCAGGGCGGCCAGGTGAGCCGACAAGGTGTCCATCTGTGGAAGACGAGGCCTGTCCAGGGCGCGCAGCAACGAGCCGACGACCCTGCAGGCGCTGACGTCGTCGAGCCGGTCCAGGTCGTGGTCAGGATCCAGCCACTCGAGCAGCAGGGCCCACCGGGCGGGGTCGGCGGCCAGCAGGCGCACCGCGGACCGTCCGTCCCAGGCGCGCAGGGCGAGGTGCTCGTATGCAGCCTCGCGGTGCGGCCAGGAGAGCTTGAGTGCAGCCCTCGAGCCGTCCTCGCGCAGGGTGGGCAGCACGAGGGCAGCGACACCGTGCCGGGCAGGTCCCTCGACCCGGAGCCTCCACCGGTCCAGGAGCTCGTCGACCTGCACGGGCAGACCGGAGAGCCAGGCGTCTCCGGAGGGGCCGTCGGGGCTGTCCGGCGGCAGGGACCGGAACCGGTCGACGACCTCCTGCGGAAGCGTGGTCCCGTCCCACCGGGTCACGGTGTCCTCAGGCCGGGGAACGCCGGGAGCGGCGAGCCGAGCCGCTGGGCCTGCGAGACGACCTCGGCCAGCACCTGGGTGCAGCCTGCGACGGCCACCTCGTCCTGGACGAGCCCCCCACTGCCGTCCAGCACAGCCGTGGGGACGGCTTCGAGGGTCCGGACGACCAGCGCCCGACGTGCGTCCGCACTGTCCACAGGCCCTGGCAGCCCGTAGCCCAGCGGCGGCGCAGGTGCGGCCGGCCCGGCGAGGGTCACCAGCCGGTCGGTGAGGGTCCGCATCGAGCTCAGCACGACCTCGTGCTCTGCCCGCTCGTCGCCGGACGCTCTGGCCGCAGCCACCTCGAGGGCATAGACGACCTCGCGCAGCGCCACGAGCATGCCGACCGCGGCGGCTCCCTCGGGTCCTGACAGCGGTGGCCAGTCCGGCGTCCGGCGCAGCAGGACGGCGGCGGCGGCGCGCTGCCCGTGCAGGGAGAGCAGCACCGGCAGGTTGGCCGGGCTCGTGCCCGCGACCTCGGCCAGCGCCTCGGCGCCGGCGTCGTCGGCCAGCGCGTCGGCCAGCGTGGCGACGCGGTCCGCCCGAGGGATGCCTCCCGTCGTCGCGGTGCTGTCGTCCGCCCCGCCGGACCGCGAGGCGGACGTCGCGGCGGCGTCGTCCGCCACAGGTCGTCGTGCCGGCCCCGGGCCCGGCTCGACCTCGGCGGCGCGCAGCAGCTCCTCCAGGACCTCGGCCTGTCCGCTCAGGGCCTCGTGGATCTCCGGGACGGTGCTGCTGTCCGGTGCCCCGTCCAGCAGCCCAGCAGCCATCATCTGCAGTGACCGGGTGCGCTCCAGCGCCCGGAACATGACCAGCACGTCGGCGGCCTCGGACCGGATCGGTCTGCCCGCGCCGTCGGTGGGGGCCACCTCCGCCAGGCTCTCCGGCTGCTCCTGGCAGCCGGTCAGCGCCACCCATCCGCCGAGGCCCACAGCGGCCAGCAGCGTGCGGCGGGTCGGACGGGAGGGCATGGCTGGATCATCGCAGACGGTCGGGGGCCTCGCCGGAAGCGGCTACAGTGGTCGTTCCGCGTGGAGCGAGGCAGCGTGCTGCCCTCCGCCGGAGCCGACAGGAGAAGAGAGGCAGACGCGCATGGACCAGCGGACCCGGGCCGAGCAGATCCGTAGCGTGGTCGACGACGCGTTGGCCGGCACCGAGATGGTGGTCGAGGACGTGAGCGTGCAGCCCGCCGGCAAGCGGCGCCTGGTGCGCGTCACCGTGGCGCGCGACGTCGGTGCCCTCCTGGACTCGGACACCGGGACTCCGGTCCTGCCCCTCACCCTCGACGAGGTCGCCCTGGCCAGCCGTGCGGTCGACGACGTCCTGGAGGACGGCGACCTGATGGGGCCCGCGCCCTACACCCTCGAGGTGAGCTCACCCGGGGTGGACCAGCCCCTCACGACGCCCGCGAGGTTCCGGCGCAACGTCGGTCGCCTCGTCGAGCTCACGCTCGTGGACGGCACGAGCCGCCAGGGCCGCGTCGTGCGTGCGGGAGTCGACGGCATCCGGCTGACGGACGACCCCGACGGCACCCTGCTGTACGACGAGATCTCCCGAGCGCGGGTCCAGGTCGAGTTCACCCGCCACGACGCCGAGGAGGACAACTGATGGACATCGACATGGCGCTCCTGCGTGGTCTCGCCGCAGAGCGCGAGATCCCGCTGGAGGTGCTCGTCACCGCCATCGAGCAGGCCACCCTGAGCGCCTACGAGCGCGTGGAGGGCCACTACAGCCATGCCCGCGTGGAGCTCGACCGCAAGACCGGTCACGTCACGGTCTGGGCGCGCGAGCCCGGTGAGACCGACGAGCACGGGTTGCGCGGGGAGCCGGGCCCGGAGTTCGACGACACCCCGGAGGGCTTCGGCCGCGTCGCTGCCGCCACCGCGCGCCAGGTGATCTTCCAGCGCATGCGCGAGCTGGAGGACGACGCCGTGCTGGGCGACTTCCGTGGCCGTGAGGGCGAGATCGTCTCGGGGGTCATCCAGCAGTCGAGCGACCCCCGCACGGTGCTCGTCGACTTCGGCAACGTCGAGGGCGAGCTGCCCAGCGCCGAGCAGGTCCCCGGGGAGCGCTACCAGCACGGTCAGCGGCTGCGCTGCTACGTGGTCAGCGTCAAGCGTGGCCCGCGCGGGCCCCTCATCTCCCTGTCCCGGACGCACCCCAACCTGGTCCGCAAGCTCTTCGCGCTCGAGGCGCCGGAGATCGCGGACGGGTCGGTGGAGATCTCAGCGCTGGCGCGCGAGGCCGGCCACCGGACCAAGATCGCGGTGCGGGCCACCGTGCCGGGCATCAACGCCAAGGGCGCGTGCATCGGCCCCATGGGGCAGCGCGTCCGTGCGGTGATGGCGGAGCTGCAGGGCGAGAAGATCGACATCGTCGACTGGTCCGAGGACCCGGCGGAGTTCGTGGCCTCGGCCCTGTCGCCCGCACGGGTGCTCTCGGCCCGGGTGGTGGACGAGAGCACCAAGCAGGTGCGGGTGGTCGTGCCGGACTACCAGCTGTCCCTGGCGATCGGGCGTGAGGGCCAGAACGCCCGTCTGGCCAACAAGCTGACCGGGTGGCGCATCGACATCCGGCCCGACACAGCGCCCGAGCAGTGAACCCCGCGCGGTGAACCTGTAGGATGGTCGTGTCTGCTCGTCGTCGTCAGCAGCCTCCCATCGCATCGAGCACCGTTCCGGTGCGCACGTGTGTGGGATGCCGGCACCGTGACGAGCAGGCGGCACTACTGCGCGTCGTCGGGGAGGAGCCGGGCCCCACGGGTATGCCGTGGGAGGTCGTCCCTGACCCACGACGCCGCAGCCAGGGTCGTGGTGCCTACGTGCACCCCGACCCGGCCTGTGTCCGGCTCGCGACCGAGCGCCGGGCGTTCGGCAGGGCCCTGCGGAGAAGCGGGCGGCCGGACATCCGTGCGCTGGAGGCGTGGCTGGGGCAGCAGGAGACGTGACGGGCCCGTCGTCCCACGCGGACGGAGGGCACAACGACCGGGCCACCAGGCCCGGTCGCCACAGGGCGGAGCCACCTGGCTCTGTCATCGAGGAACCGGAAGCGGGTTTGACGCTGATGAGCACCCGATGAGTACTCAGCGATGAGCACCCACCAGCACTAGTCACGGCTGCGTGCCCCCCAGGGCCCGAGCCGCGGCGCAACACAAGGAGAAACGTGGCCAAGGTCCGGGTCTACGAGCTCGCCAAGGAGCTCGGGGTCGAGAGCAAGGAACTGCTCGCCCATCTGAAGGAGCAGGGAGAGTTCGTCCGGTCGGCGTCGTCGACCATCGAACCCCCTGTCGTTCGCAAGATTCGAGAGAGCCCTCCCGCGGCAGCAGGCAAGCCTGCCCCGGAGAAGAAGAAGCCGGCGTCCGGCAAGCCCGGCGCCTCCAGCACGCCGTCGCCCACGCCGGGCCCGGCACGTCCCGCGGCTCCTGCGGAGTCCACGCCCGCTGCACCCGGGACCGGCGCTCCGGCCGCCCCGAAGGACGCAGGCACCGGGTCCGGGACGCCTGCTCCCGGGCCGCGTCCCGGGCCGGCGGCACCCGCTGCCGAGCCCGCCGCTCCCGCTGCCGAGCCCGCGGCTCCCGCTGCCGAGCCGGCAGCGGACGCCGCAGAGCCGGCTGCCGCCGAGACCAAGGACGCTGCCGCCTCGGCACGCCCCGGACCGCGGCCCACACCCCGGGCCGAGCGGCCGGAGGGCGGACGTTCCGGGGGGCGCGGCGACGCGTCCCGCCCCGGCGTGAAGCCAGGGCCCCGTCCCGGCAACAACCCGTTCGCCCCCAGCCAGGGCATGCGCTCCGGCCGTGGTGGCGAGCGCCCCGAGCGCGGGGACCGCGGGGGAGCGTCCCGTCCCGGCAACAACCCCTTCGCCCCGAGCCAGGGCATGCCCAGGCCCGGTGGCACGCGCGGTGGCCAGTCCGGCCCCGGCGGTCCTCGTCCGGCGGCGCCTCGACCCGGCGGCGCCCGCCCCAACCCCGCCATGATGCCCGACCGGGCTGCGGTTCCGCGGCCGGGCGACCGGCCGGCCCGCCCTGGTGGCGGTCGTGGTCGCCCCGGTGCACCCGGTGGTGGTCCGGGCGGCCCCGGCGGTGCGCCCGGTGGGTTCCGCGGAGGTGGCCGCGGTGGCGGTCCGCGCGGTCGCGGCGGCACCCAGGGTGCCTTCGGTCGTGGCGGCGGCAAGGTCCGCGGACGCAAGTCGAAGCGGGCCAAGCGCGCAGAGTTCGAGCAGATGCAGGCGCCCGCCATCGGCGGCGTCAACGTCCCACGCGGCAACGGCCAGACCGTCACGGTGCGCCGCGGTGCGTCGCTGACCGACTTCGCCGACAAGATCAACGTCGACCCGGCATCGCTGGTGACCGTGCTGTTCCACCTCGGTGAGATGGCGACGGCGACCCAGTCGTTGGACGAGGTCACCTTCGGTATCCTCGGCTCCGAGCTCGGCTACGACATCCGTCTGGTCTCGCCGGAGGAGGAGGAGCGCGAGCTCTTCAACGCCTTCAACATCGACCTGGACGCCGAGGCCGACGCCGAGACGGACGAGGACCTGCTCCCGCGGCCCCCGGTCGTCACCGTCATGGGTCACGTCGACCACGGCAAGACCCGCCTGCTCGACGCGATCCGCGAGGCGGACGTCGCCGAGGGTGAGGCCGGTGGCATCACCCAGCACATCGGTGCCTACCAGGTCCACGCCGAGCACGAGGACGAGGACCGCGCGATCACCTTCATCGACACCCCGGGGCACGAGGCGTTCACCGCCATGCGTGCACGTGGTGCGAAGGTGACCGACATCGCGATCCTGGTCGTCGCCGCCGACGACGGTGTCATGCCGCAGACGGTGGAGGCGCTCAACCACGCCCAGGCGGCGGACGTGCCGGTCGTCGTGGCGGTCAACAAGATCGACGTCGAGGGTGCCAACCCCCAGAAGGTGCGCCAGCAGCTCACCGAGTACAACCTCATCGCCGAGGAGTACGGCGGCGAGACGCTCTTCGTCGACGTCTCCGCCAAGGCCGGCCAGAACATCGAGGAGCTCCTCGAGGCCGTCCTGCTGACCGCCGACGCTGCGCTGGACATGCGGGCCAACCCCGACAAGGACGCGCGCGGCGTGGCGATCGAGGCCAACCTGGACCGCGGCCGCGGTCCGGTGGCCACGGTGCTGGTCCAGCAGGGCACCTTGCGGGTCGGCGACTCGATCGTGGCGGGCGCGGCCCACGGCCGTGTGCGCGCCATGCTCGACGAGCACGGCAACAACGTCGCCGAGGCGACCCCGTCGCGCCCCGTGCAGGTGCTCGGCCTGGCGTCCGTGCCGCGTGCGGGTGACACCTTCGTGGTGGCCCCGGACGACCGCACGGCCCGGCAGATCGCCGAGAAGCGGGAGGCTGCTGACCGTCAGGCCTCCCTGGCCAAGGCACGCAAGCGGATCAGCCTGGAGGACCTCAACGAGGCACTCGCCGCCGGCAAGGTGGAGACCCTCAACCTCATCCTCAAGGGCGACGTGTCCGGTTCGGTGGAGGCGCTCGAGGACGCGCTCCTGCAGATCGACGTGGGCGAAGAGGTGGACCTGCGCATCATCGACCGTGGTGTCGGCGCGATCACCCTCAACAACATCAACCTGGCGATGGCCTCGGACGCGATCATCCTCGGCTTCAACGTGCGGGCCGAGGGACAGAACGCCGACGTCGCCGACCGCGAGGGCGTCGAGATCCGCTACTACTCGGTGATCTACCAGGCCATCGAGGACATCGAGAACGCGCTCAAGGGCATGCTCAAGCCAGAGTACGAGGAGTTCGAGACCGGGTCCGCCGAGATCCGCGAGATCTTCCGCTCCTCGAAGTTCGGCAACGTCGCGGGTTCGATCGTGCGCGACGGCGAGATCCGTCGCGGCGCCAAGGCACGGATCACGCGCAACGGCGTGGTCGTCACCGAGGGGCTGCAGATCGCCGGTCTGCGGCGCTTCAAGGACGACGTCACCGAGGTCCGCGAGGGCTTCGAGTGCGGCATCAACCTGGGGTCGTTCAACGACGTCCAGGTCGAGGACGTCATCACGACCTACGAGATGCGGGAGATCCCCCGCAGCTGAGTGGCCGCTGTCAGCGGCAGGGCCGGACACCCGCACGGGTGTCCGGCCCTCGCCGTGGCGACGACACGGCCGAGCCCACACCTAGACTGGTCCGGCACCGCCCCGCCCGTCATCCGAGGAGGAGTCATGGCTGATCCCGCCCGCGCACGCAAGGTCGCCGAGCGCATCAAGGTGCTCGTCACCCAGGGCCTGGACACGCTGGTCAAGGACCCCCGGCTCGGGTTCACCACCGTCACCGACGTCAGGGTCACCGGTGACCTGCAGCAGGCGTCGGTCTTCTACACCGTGCTGGGCGAGGACGCGGACCGGGCCGCCACCGCGGAGGTCCTCGAGGCCTACCGAGGGCGGCTGCGCTCCTTCGTGGGCAAGGGCCTGGGCATCCGGCTCACGCCCACCCTGGAGTTCGTGCCCGACGCGCTGCCCGAGGACGCCGCCCACCTCGACGAGGTGCTGCGCCAGGTCCAGCAGCGCGACGCAGAGCTGGCTGCGGCGCGCGACGCGGCGGCGTATGCCGGGGAGCCCGACCCCTACCGCAAGCCGCGCGACGAGGACGAGGACGTCGAGGGCCTCGACCCGGACCGCGGGTGAGGGTGCGCGGTCCCGGGGTCGCTGACGACAGCAGGCAGGTCGGGGACGGCCTGCTGGTCGTGGACAAGCCGGCCGGGTGGACCAGCCACGACGTGGTCGGTCGGGTCCGGCGGCTGTGCGGCACGCGCCGAGTGGGCCACGCGGGCACCCTGGACCCCATGGCGACCGGAGTCCTGGTCCTGGGGGTCAACCGCGGCACGAAGCTGCTCACCTACCTGGTCGGGTGCGACAAGTCCTACACCGCCACCATCCGGCTCGGGCAGTCGACCGTGACCGACGACGCCGAGGGTGAGGTCACGCAGGACCACGACGCGTCCGGGCTCGACCGGGCGCGCATCGAGGCCGCTGTGGGCACGTTGACCGGTGCGATCCAGCAGGTCCCCAGCTCCGTCAGCGCGATCAAGGTCGACGGCAGGAGGTCCTACGCCCGGGTGCGCTCGGGCGAGGACGTCGAGCTCCGTGCCCGTCCCGTCACCGTCCACCGGTTCGACGTGCTGGAGGTGCGCACCGCCCGCGAGCCCCGGCATACCGACGTCGACGTGGAGGTCGAGGTGAGCTCGGGCACCTACGTGCGTGCCCTGGCGCGTGACCTCGGCGCAGTGCTGGGGGTGGGGGGGCACCTGACCGCGCTGCGGCGCACCCGGGTCGGCGACATCGACCTCGACCAGGCGGTCACCCTGACCGCGGCCGAGGGTGACCCGGGGTCCCGCCTGGTCCCGCTGGCCGACGCCGCCGCCGCGGTCATGCCGGTGCGGCACCTCGACGAGGAGCAGGCGCGCGCCCTCGGCTACGGCGGACGCGTCGAGTCGGAGCAGCCCGGGCGTCGTGACCCGGTCGCGGCGCTGGGCCCGGCCGGCGAGCTGGTCGCCGTGCTCGACGAGTCAGCAGCCCGGACGCGCAGTCACGTCGTCTTCGCGCCCCGCTAGGCAGTTAGAGTGGCCGCCGTGCACCGCTGGACCGACCTGGAGCAGATCCCTCCCGACCTGGGCCCGACGGTCGTGACCCTGGGCAACTTCGACGGCGTCCACCGCGGCCACCGTGCGGTGCTCGACACCGTCGTCCGCATCGCGCACGCCCGCTCGGCAGCTGCCGTGGCCATCACCTTCGACCCTCACCCGGTCGCCGTGCTCCACCCGGAACGGGCTCCGGAGCAGATCACCGGGCTGCAGCACCGGCTCGACCTGCTCGACCGCTGCGGGCTGGACGCGACGCTCGTGCTGGAGTTCACCCGGGAGTTCGCCCGGCTCACCCCGGAGGACTTCGTCCGGCAGACCTTCGTGGAGGCCCTCCGTGCCCAGGTCGTGGTGGTCGGCGAGGACACGCGCTTCGGCGTGCACAACTCGGGGGACATCACCACGATGCGCGCGCTCGGGGAGCGCTACGGCTTCGAGGTGGTCACCCAGGACCCCGTCGGGGAGTGCACGCACGGGCAGCGCACATGGTCCTCCACGCGGCTCAGGTCAGCACTGCGGGCCGGAGACGTCGCCACGGCCGCAGAGGTGCTCGGCCGGGCCCACCGCGTGACCGGCACGGTCGTGCACGGTCACCACCGGGGTCGTGAGCTCGGCTACCCCACGGCTAACCTCGGTCCGGACAGCGAGGGTATGGTGCCCGGCGACGGCGTGTACGCCGGGTGGCTCGAGCGCCCCTCCCTGCCGGAGGACCACGAGGACCATCGGCTCCCCGCCGCGATCTCCGTCGGGACCAACCCGACCTTCGACGACGTGCTGGAGCGCACCGTCGAGGCCTACGTCTTGGACCGCACCGACCTCGACCTCTACGACGAGCGTGTCGCCGTCGACTTCGTCGCCCGGCTGCGCGGCAACCTGCGCTTCGAGACCGTCGCCCAGCTCTCACAGCAGATGGCGCGCGACGTGACCGCCAGCCGTTCCCTGCTCCTGGGCTGACATGCCGTCCTCGGCCCCCGGGAGCGTGCGCACCCGGTACCTGCGCACCGACTGGGGGCTGTACGTCGCCGCCCTGGGCCTGTCCCTGGTCGGGGCGCTCCTGGTGTGGTCGGCGACCCATGAGCGGGTCGGTGCGGCGCTGACCGTGCGCCACCTGGTGAACACCACGGTCGGGCTGACGGTGGCGGTCCTGCTCGTGCGGGTCGACGTGCGGTGGCTGCGGGCCGCCGCTCCGTGGGCGTACCTCGCCGGGATGGTGGGCCTGCTGGTCGTGCTCGGCCCGTGGGGCCAGACGGTCAACGGGTCACGGTCCTGGCTGTTCCTGCCGGGCGGGTTCTCGCTCCAGCCTGCGGAGCTGGCCAAGATCTCCCTGTGCATCGGGCTGGCCATGATCCTGGCCTCCGGGCGCGACCCCGGTCGACGTCCCGGTGCCGCCGAGGTGCTGCCGGCCTGGGTGCTCGGTGGTGTGCCCGTGCTGCTGGTCCTCGCCCAGCCCGACCTCGGCACCGCGGTGGTCCTGGCGGCGATGACGGTGGGCGTCGTGGCCACCTCGGGGGCGGCGTGGTGGTGGACCGCGACGGCGGCGGCGGGGACGGCCACCGCGGTGGTCGCTGCGGTGCGGGTGCCGCTGCTCGACCGCTACCAGGTCGACCGGCTCCTGGCGTTCGCCGACCCGTCGCTGGACCCGGAGGGCATCGGCTACCAGACCCGACAGGCGCGGATCGCCATCGGCAGCGGGGGGTGGGAGGGGACCGGGCTGGGCTCCGGCCCGCGCACCCAGGGTGGCTACGTGCCCTTCCAGGAGACGGACTTCGTCTTCTCGGTGGCCGGTGAGGAGCTGGGGTTCTGGGGGGCGGCCGGACTCGTGGTGCTCCTGGGCTTCCTCGTCATGAGAGCACTCTGGGTCGCCGTGGTGACCGACGACCCCTTCGGTCGCCTCGTCGCCGTCGGGGTGGCGACGTGGTTCGCGTTCCAGACCTTCCAGAACATCGCGATGAACCTGGGACTGGTGCCCGTGACCGGGCTGCCGCTGCCCTTCGTCTCCTACGGCGGGTCCTCGATGCTGGCCTGCTGGATGGCGGTGGGGCTGCTCGCATCGGCCCAGCACACCGGGCGTCGGCCTACCCTGGTGCCATGACCTCCACTCCGAGCCGAGCACCCGGCGAGAGCATCTTCGAGTCCCTGGAGCCGCTGCTGGAGGAGGTCACCAAGCCGGTGCAGTACATCGGCGGTGAGCTCAACTCCCGCACGAAGGACTGGCACGTCGGCGGACACGGTCCCCTCGGGGAGGAGGGCACGGTGCGATGGGCGCTGATGTATCCCGACGCCTACGAGGTCGGCCTGCCCAACCAGGGCGTCATGATCCTCTACGAGGTGCTCAACGAGCACCCCCACGCGCTGGCGGAGCGTACGTATGCCGTGTGGCCAGACCTGGAGGCGCTGATGCGCGAGCGAGGAGTGCCGCAGTTCACCGTCGACGGCCACCGCGCGGTCGGCGACTTCGACGTGCTGGGCCTGTCGTTCGCCACCGAGCTCGGCTACACCAACATGCTCACGGCACTCGACCTCGCCGGGATCCCCCTGCACGCCAGGGACCGGACCCTGGAGCACCCCATCGTGCTGGCCGGCGGACACGCTGCGTTCAACCCCGAGCCGATCGCCGACTTCGTCGACGCCGCGGTCATCGGTGACGGCGAGGAGGCGGTGCTGGCCGCGACGGAGATCATCCGTGCCTGGAAGCTCGCCGGGCGGCCCGGTGGGCGCGGGGAGGTGCTCGCCCGTCTGGCCGCGACGGGTGGGGTGTACGTGCCCGCGTTCTACACGGTCGACTACCTGGAGGACGGCCGCATCCAGCGGGTCGCGCCGCGCCGGCCCGGCGTGCCGTGGCGGGTGTCCAAGCACACGGTCATGGACCTCGACGCCTGGCCCTACCCCAAGCAGCCCCTGGTGCCGGTCACCGAGTCGGTCCACGAGCGGATGAGTGTGGAGATCTTCCGCGGCTGCACCCGCGGGTGCCGGTTCTGCCAGGCCGGGATGATCACCCGGCCGGTGCGCGAACGCTCGATCACCGGCATCGGCGAGATGGTGCAGCGTGGGCTGGACAGCACCGGCTACGAGGAGGTGGGGCTGCTCTCGCTCTCCAGCGCCGACCACTCGGAGATCGGTGACATCGCCAAGGGCCTGGCCGACCGCTACGAGGGCACGCAGACGGGCCTGTCCCTGCCCTCGACCCGGGTCGACGCCTTCAACATCGACCTCGCCAACGAGCTGACCCGCAACGGGCGGCGCTCCGGGCTCACGTTCGCTCCCGAGGGAGGCAGTGAGCGGATGCGCCGGGTGATCAACAAGATGGTGACGGAGGACGACCTCATCCGCACCGTCGCGGCCGCCTATGCCGCGGGGTGGCGACAGGTGAAGCTCTACTTCATGTGTGGGCTGCCGACGGAGACCGACGAGGACGTGCTGCAGATCGCCGAGGTCGCCAAGCGGGTCATCGACACCGGACGCGAGGTCAGCGGCCGCAGGGACATCCGGTGCACGGTCTCGATCGGGGGTTTCGTGCCCAAGCCGCACACCCCCTTCCAGTGGGCGGCGCAGCTGGGGGCCGAGGAGACCGATGCCCGCCTCGCGAGGCTGCGGGAGGCCCTGCGGGCCGACCGCCGGTACGGCTCGGCCATCGGGTTCCGCTACCACGACGGCCAGCCGGGCATCGTCGAAGGGCTGCTGTCACGCGGCGACCGCCGCCTCGGTGCCGTCATCGAGCAGGTGTGGCGTGACGGGGGCCGGTTCGACGGCTGGAGCGAGCACTTCTCCTACCAGCGGTGGATGAGCGCGGCCGAGCGCGTGCTGGCCGGCACCCCGGTGGACGTCGCGTGGTTCACCACGCGGGAGCGGGGGGAGAGCGAGGTGCTGCCGTGGGACCACCTCGACTCCGGGCTGGACAAGGAGTGGCTCTGGGACGACTGGCAGGACGCCCTGGACGGTCGCGAGGTCGAGGACTGCCGTTGGACCCCGTGCTTCGACTGCGGGGTCTGCCCGCAGATGAACACGGCGATCCAGGTGGGCCCGACCGGCAAGAGGCTGCTGCCGCTCAGCGTCGTCTGACCGGGGGCGGGCGCCCGAGGTCACGATCCGCTCCGGCCGCGAGGCACGCAGCACCATCGGCGTCGACGGCCAGGCTCGCTCAGAGCATGCGGACGCGGATGACTCCCGCGATCGAGCGCAGGCGCTCGGCCAGGGAGGCCGGCAGGCCCCCGTCGACGTCGATCAGGGTGTAGGCGATCTCGCCCTTCGACTTGTTGAGCAGGTCCGCCAGGTTGAGGCCTGCCTCGGCCAGGGTGCCGGAGATCTGGCCCACCATGTTGGGCACGTTGGCGTTGACGATGGCGACCCGCGTGGCGCCGGCGCTGCGAGGCAGCTGCGCCTCCGGGAAGTTGACGCTGTTGCGGATGGTCCCGTCCAGCAGGTAGTCGCGCATCTGGTCGGCCGCCATGACGGCGCAGTTCTCCTCCGCCTCGGCCGTCGACGCACCCAGGTGGGGCAGGGCCACGACCTTGGGGTGAGCGACGAGTGTCGGGGAGGGGAAGTCACAGATGTAGGCGTGCAGCCGACCGTCGTCGAGCGCCGAGACCACCGCCTGCTCGTCGACGATCCCACCGCGGGCGAAGTTGAGGATGGTCGCCCCCGGCTTCATCCTGTCGAGCTGCTCGGCACCCACGAGGCCCCTGGTGGCGTCCACCAAGGGCACGTGCGCGGTGACCATGTCGGCGCGGCGGAAGAGCTCGTCCAGCGAGGTCGCCTGCTGCACCGACGAGTTGAGCTGCCACGCCCGGGTCACGGTCAGTGCAGGGTCGTAGCCCAGGACCCGCATGCCCAGGCCTGCGGCCGCGTTGGCGACGAGCACCCCGATGGCACCCAGGCCGATGACTCCCAGGGTGCGACCGGGCAGCTCGAACCCGGCGAACTGCTTCTTGGCCTGCTCCACCGCCGGGTCCAGGTCTCCCGCGTCGTCGGTGAGGTCGGCGGTGAACCTCGCCGCCGGCCAGATGTTGCGGGCGGCCAGCAGCATGCCGGCGATGACCAGCTCCTTCACGGCGTTGGCGTTGGCGCCTGGGGTGTTGAACACCACCACCCCGCGCTCGCTCATCCGGGCCACAGGCACGTTGTTGGTGCCCGCCCCCGCCCGGGCGATGGCGAGCACGGACTCGTCGACGGGCTCCTTGTGGAGGTCCGCGGACCGCAGCAGGATGCCCTGCGGAGAGGAGACGTCGGGGCCGACCTCGAAGTCCCGAGGCAGGCGGGCGAGCCCGATCGGGCTGATGGCGTTGTAGGTCCTGATGCGCTGGGTCATGGTCGTGTCCGCAGTCGGCCGCTCACGCGTGCTTCTGCTCGAACTCCTTCATGAAGTCGATGAGGGCCTCGACGCCCTCCATGGGCATGGCGTTGTAGATGCTGGCTCGCATGCCGCCCACGGAGCGGTGGCCCTCGAGGTTGGCCAGTCCTGCGGCTGCGGCGCCGCTGACGAAGTCCTTCTCCAGGGCGGGGTCGGCGACGAGGAAGGGCACGTTCATCCAGGACCGCGCCTGCGGCGCGACCGGGTTGGAGTAGAAGTCCGAGGCGTCGATGGCCGCGTAGAGGCGGTCGGCCTTGGCTTTGTTGCGCTCGCCCATGGCCTGCAGGCCGCCGGTGTCCCTGATCCACTCGAGCGTCAGCCCCAGGAGGTACCACCCGAAGGTGGGAGGGGTGTTGAGCATGGAGCCGCTGGCCGCCATCCGGGAGTAGTCCCACACCGAGGGGGTGCTCTGCCGCGCGTGGCCGACGAGGTCCTCGCGCACGATGACCAGGCACAGCCCGGCCGGCCCGAGGTTCTTCTGGGCTCCGGCGTAGATGAGGCCGAACCTCGAGACGTCCAGCGGGCGGGACATGATTGTGGAGGACATGTCCGCGACCAGGGGCACGTCCACCTCCGGGACGTACCCGAACTCCACCCCGCCGATGGTCTCGTTCGGGGTGTAGTGGAGGTAGGCCGCTCCGTCGCTCGAGCCAAAGGCGCCCTGGGCGGGCACCGTGCTGTAGCCGGAGGCCGCCTCGTCGGCCACGACGGTGACCGGTGCGTACTTCTCGGCCTCGGCGATCGCCTTCGCCGACCAGGCCCCGGTGTTGACCACGTCCACGGAGGCGCCTTCGGGGGCAAGGTTCTGCGGGATCGCGGAGAACTGTCCCGTCGCCCCGCCCTGCAGGAAGAGCACGTGGTAGCCCGCGGGCACGCCCAGGAGCTCACGGACCAGGGCCTCGGACTGCTCTGCGACGGCGACGAAGTCCTTGCTGCGGTGCGAGACCTCCATCACGGACATGCCCTTGGAGCGCCAGTCCGTGAGCTCGGACCGCGCCTGCTCGAGGACGTCGAGGGGCATCGTCGCCGGCCCCGCGGCGAAGTTGTAGACACGCACAGGTCTTCCACCTTCAGGGTCGTGATTGCGGAGGCCACAGCGTAGCAACCTGCAGCGGCGTGCTTGACCACGCGGCAACCCCGGTAGCCTCCTGCGGCATGAGCGCCGTGCACCCCATCAGCCAGGCCTGGATCAGCACCGGTGGCACCGGTGCCCAGAACTACGACGAGTTCGCCGACGACGCCGAGATCAGCCGGATCCTGCAGGACGCCCCCCACAGTGCGCTGGGGGTCGAGATGCCGCATCGGGCACCGGACAGCCTCGGTGCCACGTTCGCCGAGGCGCTGCCGGCGGCGGCCGAGAGGCTGGCTGCCGCCCAGCGGGCGGGAGCCTACCGCTCGGCCCGGGACGTGCTCGGCGTCTACCGCATCTCGGGCCGCCCCGGGGGTCGTGCGTCCCACGGGGTGTTCGCCATGGTCGACACGGCAGAGATCTCCGGCCGTGCGGACGAGCCGGGTCTGGTCATCCGCAACGAGGACGTCTTCCTCGACAAGGTGCGGGAGCGGGTCGCCCTGATCGAGGCCGTGGACCACCTGCTCTCGCCGGTGCTGCTGCTGCAGACCGAGCACGACGCCGCGCTGCAGGATGCGCTGGTGCAGGTCACCGAGACCGTGGCGCCGGACGTGCGGGACGTCGACCAGGCGGGGCGTGTCCACGAGGTCTGGGCAGTCTCCGACCCTGCCGTCGTGGGACGGATCTGTGACCTGGCCGGCGGCGGCGAGCTGGTGGTGGCCGACGGCAACCACCGGAGCCTGGCCGCGCAGACCGCCGGGCTCACCCGCTTCCTGTCTGTCGTGACGACTCCGGGCTCGGTCGACCTCGACCCCTACCACCGGCTTCTCTCCGCGCTGCCCGAAGAGGTGCCCGACCTGGTCGAGGCACTGCGCAGCCGGGGCGCCCAGGTCTCACCACTCGAGGGACCCACAGAGGTGCCCGGCGAGCCCGGCGTCGTCCACCTGCACACGCCCACGGGCGGGTATGCCGTGCGCCTGCCGGTGCCCGCGGGCGCTGCCGGCGTCGACCGCCTCGACCACGCCGTCGTCGAGGCCGTGGTGGTGCGGGGCGTGCTGGGCTGGGACCCGGGGGACAAGCGCATCCGCTACATCGGCGGCGACTACCCCGCGGCCTGGCTACGCGAGCAGGTGGACGCGGGGCATGCCGCTGTCGCGGTGCTCATCGCGCCGGTGCGCGTCGACGACTTCGTGGCGGTCAACCTCGACCGGGCCAAGATGCCGCGCAAGTCCACGTGGTTCACGCCCAAGGCCCGGGCAGGCCTCGTGGTGGCCCGGCGCGAAGGCTGACCGTGGCCCGGCGCACACCGGAGGGGCCGGCCCCCGACCCCGCGGTGCAGAAGCTGCGGATCCGGTACGCCAAGCGCGGGCGTATGCGGTTCACCTCCACCCGCGACTTCCAGCGTGCCCTGGAGCGCGCGGTGCGCAAGGCAGGGCTGCCGATGGCGTTCTCGGCCGGCTTCCACCCCCATCCCAGGATCAGCTATGCCAACGCGGCGCCGACCGGGGCCGCCAGCGAGGCGGAGTACGTCGAGATCTCGCTGACCCGCGAGGTGGACCCCGACTCCGTGGGTCCTCTGCTCGACGCGGCGCTGCCGGCCGGTCTGGACGTCGTCTCCGTGGTCCGCTCCCCGCCCGGGGCCCTGGCCGACGCGCTCCAGGCCAGCGTCTGGGAGATGGACTTCCGGGACGGCGACGCCGGGGCGGTCCGCGCGGCGGCCACGGGGCTGCTGGCCACCGAGGAGCTCCGGGTGACCCGGATGATGAAGCAGGGCCCGCGGGAGCTCGACGTCAGGGCGGCGCTGGTGGGCGTCGAGACGGCCCAGCACGGGGCACGGGTCGAGGCCACGGTCCGGCATACGATCCCCACCATCCGGCCGGAGGAGATCTGGACGGCGATGCGCGCCGTCACGGGTGCCGACCTGCCCAGGCCGGTGAGCACGCGGCTGCGACAGGGGCCGCTGACCGAGGACGGTGCAGTCCTCGACCCGCCGGTCTGACCTGGCGAAGCAGCCCGTCCTCGGCCGGCTGTGCGATACTGCCGATGGCCTCGCGGTCATCCCACACCCGCCGCGAGTCCCGGTGACACCTCACCCGCAGTGCGGCCTCCAGCCGGCACGCGTGGCGCCGCTCCGGCGCTCGGGGGCACCGGCATCGCCGGATGACGCGCGAGGTGCGCGAGCCCGGAGATGCAGCGGACTGACTTCCGTCCGGCCCGCCTGGGTCCGACGACGCACCCGCGCCAGGCAGAGGGTGGGCCATACGGCCCGGTGTGGGCCCTCTCGCCCGGCATGGAAGGACGACACGTCCATGACGGACAACTCCACCCCCGAGACCCCGGCAGCAACCCACCCGGACGCACCGCCGTCCCTCTTCTCGGCCCCCGAGCCGGCAGATCCGCAGCCGCTCTCCCCCACCCCGGCCGCGGCCCCGGCCCCAGCCTCCGGAGGCTCGCCCTTCGGGCTGGTCTTCCAGGCGCCCGACCTCTCCGAGGTCCCGGCACGGCCGCGCCGCCGGCGCGACGAGTCCGATCAGGCTGCGGGGGAGAAGGACGACGAGCAGCCCACGGAGGAGCAGGCGCCCAGGGCCCGTCAGGGCGAGGAGCCCAGGACGAAGAAGAAGGGCGAGGACACGGCCGCGAAGGGGGACTCGAAAAGCAGTGCCTCGCCCCAGGGTGGACAGCCCACCGACGAGGGTGAGTCCGACGGCACCGACCAGGACGGCGACGACGACGCCGGCGACGGGCAGGGCTCGCGCGGGCGCCGCCGCCGGCGCGGGGGCAAGGGCCGGCGCAGCAGGGGCGGCACCGAGGACACGAACGAGCAGGACGAGGACAAGCCGGGCGCCGGGGACGGGAGCCGAGGCGACGGCGACAAGGACTCCGCCCGGGGACAGCGTGGCGGGTCCGACGACGGCCAGCAGGACGGGTCTGCCTCCGGCTCCGACGACGACTCCGACGAGGGGGAGTCGGGCAGCCGACGACGTCGTCGCCGCCGCCGCGGGGAGGGCACCGAGCGTGCCGCCCGTGACGAGGTGTCGGGGGTGAAGGGGTCGACCCGGCTGGAGGCCAAGCGCCAGCGCCGCCGGGAGGGACGCGAGGCGGGTCGCCGCCGCACGGTCATCTCCGAGGCCGAGTTCCTGGCTCGCCGCGAGAGCGTCGAGCGGGTGATGGTCGTCCGCGGGCTGCAGGACCGCACCCAGATCGGTGTCCTCGAGGACGGCGTGCTCGTGGAGCACTACGTCTCGCGGGAGACCCAGGCGACGATGGTCGGCAACGTCTACCTCGGTCGCGTGCAGAACGTGCTGCCCAGCATGGAGGCAGCGTTCGTCGACGTGGGCAAGGGCCGCAACGCGGTCCTCTACGCCGGTGAGGTGAACTGGGACGTCGCCGGTCTGGAGGTCAACCAGGCCAAGCGCATCGAGAACGCCCTCTCCTCCGGGGACTCCGTGCTGGTGCAGGTGACCAAGGACCCGATCGGTCACAAGGGAGCCCGGCTGACCTCCCAGATCTCGCTGCCGGGGCGCTACCTGGTCTACGTGCCCGGCAACACGATGACGGGCATCTCCCGCAAGCTGCCCGACACGGAGCGGGCACGCCTGAAGAAGATCCTCAAGGAGGTCGTGCCGGAGGGTGTCGGGGTCATCGTGCGCACGGCGGCCGAGGGTGCCAGCGAGGCCGAGCTCCGCGCCGACGTGGAGCGGCTCACGGCCGTCTGGGAGCGCATCCAGGCCAAGTCGGCCGCCAAGGGCGCCAGCGCCCCGGTGCTGCTGCACGGTGAGCCCGACATGACGGTGCGGGTCATCCGGGACGTGTTCAACGAGGACTTCTCCCGTCTGGTGGTCTCCGGTGAGCGTGCCTGGACCGAGGTGAGCGACTACATCGAGAGTGTGGCGCCCGACCTGGCCGACCGGGTCGAGAAGTGGACCGGCCAGCAGGACGTCTTCACGCACTACCGGGTCACCGAGGCGCTCGCCAAGGCCATGGACCGCAAGGTGTGGCTGCCCTCCGGCGGGTCGCTGGTCATCGACCGCACCGAGGCGATGACGGTGGTCGACGTCAACACGGGCAAGTTCGTCGGCTCCGGTGGCAACCTCGAGGAGACCGTCACGAAGAACAACATCGAGGCGGCCGAGGAGATCGTCCGCCAGCTCCGCCTGCGTGACATCGGCGGCATCATCGTCATCGACTTCATCGACATGGTGCTGGAGAGCAACCGTGACCTCGTGGTGCGGCGCCTGCTCGAGTGCCTGGGCCGCGACCGCACCAAGCACCAGGTGGCCGAGGTCACCTCACTGGGGCTCGTGCAGATGACCCGCAAGAGGGTGGGCTCCGGGCTCATCGAGGTCTTCTCCGAGCCCTGTGCCCACTGCAGCGGACGCGGCCTGGTCGTGCACACCGAGCCGGTCGAGCGGTCCTCCGGGGACGCGGGCAACGGCAACGGTGGCAGTGGCAAGGGACGCTCGCGCAAGGGCCGTGGTGCGGGCTCCGGTGAGGTCACCGGCCAGGGTGCGCCGAACGTGCTGCCGCCGCCCAACCCGAACGGCCCGACGCCGGCTCAGATCGCTGCGGCGGCCCATGCTGCGGCGCTCAACGCCGGGTCCAGCGACGAGACCGCCAACGCCCAGGCCAAGGCGGTCGTGCAGGAGATGTCCGAGGACGACGCGACGACGAGGACGCCGTCTCCGGTCTCTGAGGCGGCCGCGGACACTCCCGGGGCCGCCGCGCCTCGGGACGGCGCGGAGGCCGGGTCCTCGGATGCCCCGGAGGCTGGCGAGCCGGCGGAGACCACCGGGCCCGCGCCGGCCGTGGTCCCGGAGCCGGTGGAGCCGGCACCGGCGGCCCGCCCGCGGCGTCGGCGTGGCCGCGTCGTGGCACCGGCAGGCCCGCCCGGAGCCACGGAGACCACGGAGGTGTCGGCCAGCTGAGCCGGGTTTGGCCGCCGGCCCACCAGGGCTGTAGGCTTACTCGTCGGTGCGCGCCCAGGATCTTGCCCTCCGGGCAGCGGGTCCGGCCCGTCCGGGACGAGAGTCCCACCCGAGCACCACGAAAGGGACGTCGTCCCTCCATCAGACTGCAGGAAGTGAGTAGCAACGTGTACGCGATCGTTCGTGCTGGCGGCCGCCAGGAGAAGGTCTCCGTCGGCGACGTCCTCATCATCGACAAGGTGAGCGCCCAGGCCGGCGAGTCCGTCGAGCTCGCTCCGCTGCTCCTCGTCGACGGCTCCTCGGTCACCTCCGACGCGGACTCGCTGGCCAAGGCCAGCGTCACCGCCGAGGTCGTCCAGGCCACCAAGGGTCCGAAGATCATCATCCAGAAGTACAAGAACAAGACCGGCTACAAGAAGCGTCAGGGCCACCGCCAGCCGCTGACGCAGGTCAAGATCACCGCGATCAACGCCTGAGCGCCGCTCACAACCCCTCCATCACTGAGCAGAAGGTAGGCATCAGCCATGGCACACAAGAAGGGTGCGTCCTCGACCCGCAACGGTCGCGACTCGAACGCACAGCGTCTGGGCGTCAAGCGCTTCGGTGGTCAGGTCGTCGGCGCGGGGGAGATCCTCGTGCGCCAGCGCGGCACCCACTTCCACCCCGGTGACGGCGTCGGCCGTGGCGGCGACGACACGCTGTTCGCCCTGGTCGACGGCACCGTCCAGTTCGGCTCCAAGCGGGGCCGCAAGACCGTGAACGTGCTGACCGAGGACGTCTCCGTCTGACGCGGACACGCCGCACACGCAGCCAACAGCCGGACGCCGGTGGGAGCGAGGAGCTCTCCACCGGCGTCCTGCTGTATCCGTCCCTTGAGAGGATGAACCATGACCACGTTCGTCGACCGTGTCGTCCTGCACCTGCGAGCGGGCAACGGCGGGCACGGCGTTGCCTCCGTGCACCGTGAGAAGTTCAAGCCGCTCGGGGGGCCCGACGGAGGCAACGGGGGTCGGGGCGGCAACATCGTGCTGCGCGTCGACAGCCAGATGACGACGCTGCTGGACTACCACCGCGGCCCGCACCGCAGTGCTCCCAACGGCCAGCCGGGTGGGGGCAGCGAGAAGCATGGCGCCAACGGCGAGGACCTCGTGCTGGCGGTGCCCGAGGGCACGGTGGTGTCCAACCGCCACGGGGAGGTGCTGGCCGACCTGGTGGGGGACGGGGCCGAGTATGTCGCCGCCCAGGGCGGGCGCGGTGGCCTCGGCAACAAGGCGCTGGCCTCACCGCGCCGCAAGGCCCCGGGGTTCGCCCTGCTCGGTGAGCCGGGCGAGGAGCGCGACGTCGTCCTCGAGCTCAAGACCCTGGCGGACGTGGCGCTGATCGGCTTCCCGTCCGCGGGCAAGTCCTCCCTGGTCTCCGTGCTCAGCGCGGCCAAGCCCAAGATCGCCGACTACCCGTTCACCACCCTCGTGCCCAACCTGGGGGTGGTCACCGCCGGTGGCGAGCGGTTCACCGTGGCCGACGTCCCGGGCCTCATCCCCGGGGCGTCCGAGGGCAAAGGGCTGGGCCTGCAGTTCCTGCGCCACGTCGAGCGCTGCCACCTGCTGGTCCATGTCATCGACTGCGCCACGCTGGAGCCCGGGCGCGACCCGCTGACCGACCTCGACGTGATCGAGCACGAGCTCGCCGAGTACGTCCCCGATGCCTCTCTCGGCGGCATCCCCCTGGCCGACCGCGTGCGCATCGTCGTGCTCAACAAGGCCGACGTGCCCGAGGCCAGGGAGCTGGCCGAGATGGTCCGGCCCGACCTGGAGGCCCGCGGCCTGGAGGTGCACATCGTCTCTGCCGTCGCGCACCAGGGGCTCAAGGAGCTCACCTACGCGCTGTCGGGCCACGTCGTCCGTGCCCGCGCGGCGGCCCCGCCGGCCGAGCCCACACGCGTGGTGCTGCGACCCAAGGCCGTGGACGACAGCGGCTTCACGGTCCGCCGCGAGAACACCTCCGACGGAGAGCTCTTCCGCGTCATCGGCGAGCGGCCCACGCGGTGGGTGCGCCAGACCGACTTCAGCAACGACGAGGCGGTCGGCTACCTCGCCGACCGGCTCAACCGTCTCGGGGTCGAGGACGAGCTGCTCAAGGCCGGTGCCGTCGCCGGCTCCACCGTGCTCGTCGGGCCCGAGGACGACGCGGTCGTCTTCGACTGGGAGCCCACCCTGTCCTCAGGGGCCGAGCTGCTCGGTCAGCGCGGCCAGGACCTGCGCCTGCAGGAGCGTGACCGGCCGACCCGCAGCGAGAAGCGCGAGTCCTTCTACGCCAAGATGGATGCCGCCCAGGCGGCGCGCGAGGAGCTCGCGGCCGACCGCCAGGCGGGACGCTGGGTCGACGAGGAGTAGACGGACCTTGCATGCATGATTATGTGCGGTGATGGATTAGTATGCTGTGCGTGTCCGATCTCCGCTCCGCTGTGCGCGACGCGCACCGCATCGTCGTCAAGGTGGGGTCCTCGTCCATCACCGCACCTCAGGGCGGGATCGACCGTTACCGCGTCCAGGCGCTCTCCACCGCCATCGCCAAGCGGTGGCAGGGGGAGACCCAGGTGGTGCTGGTCTCCTCGGGTGCCATCGCGGCAGGGATGACGCCCCTGGGGCTCAGCCGCCGGCCCAAGGACCTCGCGACCCAGCAGGCCGCCGCCAGTGCCGGCCAGGGGAGCCTCATGGCGGCCTACACGCAGGCCTTCTCCCCGCACGGACTGACTGTGGGGCAGGTGCTGCTCACCGCTGACGACATGCACCGCCGCAGCCACTACGTGAACGCCTCACGGACGCTGGAGCGGCTGCTCGAGCTCGAGGTGGTGCCGGTCATCAACGAGAACGACACGGTGGCCACCGACGAGATCCGCTTCGGCGACAACGACAGGCTGGCCGCGCTGGTGGCCCACCTCGTCGACGCGGACGCACTCATCCTGCTCTCCGACGTGGACGCCCTCTACGACGGCAACCCGCGGGTGGCGGGCACCGCGCGCATCCCCCTCGTGACGAGCACCGAGCAGCTGGTCGGTGTCGACGTCTCCAGCGGGAGCTCACACGTGGGCACCGGTGGCATGGTGACCAAGCTGGCGGCTGCCACGATGGCCGTCGAGGAGGGCATCACGGTCGTGCTGACGTCGGCGGCCCAGGCCCACGAGGCTCTCCAGGGTGACGACGTGGGCACCCTCTTCTCGCCCACGGGGTCCAAGAAGTCGGCTCGGCGACGGTGGCTGGCGCACGCCAGCAACGTGACGGGCCGGCTGGTTCTCGACGCGGGGGCCGTCGAGGCCGTCGTGCAGCGGCAGACGTCCCTGCTCCCCGTCGGGGTGACCCGCATCGAGGGCCGGTTCGCCGCGGGGGACACGGTCGACCTGTGTGCGCCGGACGGCCACGTCGTCGCCCGGGGGCTCGTCGGCTACAACTCCACCGAGCTGGCCCCCCTGGTGGGTCGCCGGCTCGACACGACGTCGAGCACGCGCTCCCGACCTCCGGCCGGGCGTGCACCGCGTACCGTCGTGCGTCGTGACGACCTCGTCGTCCTGTGACCCGTCGTCCTCCGACCCCGGCACCGTCCCGCATCCCCGAGGAGCCCCCGCCATCATGAGCCCGGTCCAGACCACCGAGATCGACCCCGCCGTCGTCGCCGGCGTCCATGAGGTCGCCCGTCGTGCGCGGGTCGCTGCCCGCGCCCTGGCGCTGCTGACCCGTGCCGAGAAGGACGCGGCGCTCCTGGCGATGGCCGACGCGGTCGACGCCGCCACCGAACGGGTGGTGTCCGCCAACCAGGAGGACGTGCAGCGCGGTCGGGAGAGCGGCATGCCCGCCAACCTCCAGGACCGTCTGACCTTCGACGCGCCCCGGGTGCACGCCGTGGCCGACGCGCTGCGCCAGGTCGCCGGTCTGCCCGACCCCGTCGGCGAGGTCGTGCGGGGGTCCACGCTGGCCAACGGGCTACAGCTCCGGCAGGTCCGGGTGCCCATGGGGGTGGTCGGCATGATCTACGAGGCGCGGCCCAACGTCACCGTCGACGCCGCGGGTCTGGGGCTGAAGTCCGGCAACGCCGTCATCCTGCGGGGCGGCTCGGCAGCCGGGTCGACCAACGCCGCCCTGGTGGCCGTGCTGCGCGAGGCGCTCTCCGGCTGCGGCCTGCCCGCCGACGCCGTCAACCTGCTCAGCGAGGGCGGCCGCGACGCCGGTCGGGCTCTGATGACGGCGCGCGGCCTCGTCGACCTGGTCATCCCGCGCGGGGGTGCCGACCTGATCCGGACCGTGGTCATGGAGTCCACCGTGCCGGTCATCGAGACAGGCACCGGCAACTGTCACGTCTACGTCGACGCAGGGGCGGACCCGGACATGGCGGTCGACCTCGTCCTCAACTCCAAGACCCACCGCACGTCGGTGTGCAACGCCGCCGAGTCTCTGCTGGTGCACGCCGGCATCGCCGAGCAGGTGCTGCCGGAGATCATGCGGCGCTTCGCCGAGGCAGGGGTGACCGTCCACGGGGACCACGCCATGGGGCGCTACGCACAGGAGGCCGGCACGCCATACGTCCCGGTCACCGCGGAGGACGACGACACCGAGTTCCTCAGCCTGGACATCAGCGCCCGGGTGGTGCCCGACCTCGACGCCGCGTTGGCTCATGTGCAGGAGCACACCTCGGGCCACACCGAGGCGATCGTCACCGGTGACCGCGCTGCCGCACGCCGCTGGGTCGCCGAGGTGGACGCTGCGGCGGTGCTGGTGAACGCCTCCACCCGGTTCACCGACGGGGGCGAGTTCGGCTTCGGCGCCGAGATCGGGATCTCCACCCAGAAGCTGCACGCACGAGGACCCATGGCGCTGCCGGAGCTGACCACGACCAAGTGGGTCGTGGAGGGTGAGGGGCAGACGCGCTGAAGCCCGCTTACAGTTGGGCCATGGCAGTCGATCGGACACCGTCGCACACAACGGCGCAGGTGGAGCGGGTGGTGGAGACCACGCTGCCGACCAGGCACGGGGTCTTCCGGCTGCTCGGCTACCTCGGGCCCTCCGGCCAGGAGAGCGTGGCGCTGGTCATGGGTGACGACGATGACGACGACCCGCAGGCACCCGTGCCCCTGGTGCGGCTGCACTCCGAGTGCCTGACCGGTGACGCGCTGGGCTCGCGCCGCTGCGACTGCGGTGAGCAGCTCGACGCCGCCCTCGGCATCGTGGCGGGACACGGCCGGGGAGCGGTCCTCTACCTCCGGGGCCACGAGGGGCGGGGGATCGGCCTGCTGGAGAAGCTCAAGGCCTACGCGCTGCAGGACCAGGGGCTGGACACGGTGGACGCCAACACCGAGCTGGGGCATCCACCTGACGCGCGCGACTACGGTCCCGCTGCTGCCATGCTGCACGACCTCGGGCTGGACAGCATCGTGCTGCTCTCGTCCAACCCCGCCAAGGAGCGTGCCGTCGAGGCACACGGCATCACGGTGCAGGAACGCCGCAGCCTCATCGTCCCTGACCGCGTCGAGAACGCGATGTACCTCGCGACCAAGCGGCTGCGCATGTCGCACGACCACCCCCAGGGTGACCTCGTGTGGGAGCAGCTGCTGGAGGGCATCGTCCCTGACGTCGTGACCGACCCGGCCGACCAGGTCCTCGTCGAGCGGTACGGCCCGGTCGTGTCGGCGGGCCCCGACCTGGTGCTGGCGCAGCTCGCGCAGAGTCTCGACGGGTTCATCGCCTCCCGCAGCGGCCACGCGGAGTACGTCTCCGGGGAGCAGGACCGTGAGCACCTGCACCGGCTGCGCGGCCTCGTGGACGCCGTGGTCGTCGGCGGAGCCACCGTGTGTGCCGACGACTGCCGGCTGACCGTGCGTGCCGTGCCGGGGCAGGACCCCGTCCGCGTCGTCCTCGACCCTCGGGGCCGCGTGCCCACGACGGCGCACGTCCTCGCCGACGGCGCCGCCCCGACCTTCTGGGTGCTCGCCGCCGGCACGCCGGCGCCGACAGGCCTGGGGGAGCACGTGGAGGTCGTGCGTATGCCGTTGCGCGAGGGCGGGTTCGACCCGGCGGAGGTCCTGCGGCTGCTGCGGAGGAGGGGTCTGCGCCGGGTGCTGGTCGAGGGTGGGGGGCGGACCGTGTCGGCCTTCCTGGACGCCGGGGTGCTGGACCGGCTCTACGTCACGACCGCGCCGATGCTCATCGGCGACGGTGTGCCGGGAATCCGTTTCGACGGGGCCGAGCGGCTCTCCGGGGCGCTGCGACCGACCGTGCGGCGCTTCCTGCTGGGGGACGACGTGTGCACCGAGCTCTGGCTGACCGACGTGGGCCACGACAGCGCTGCCCGGGCGCATCCGGCCTGACAGCTGAACCGGGCCGGACAAGCGGCGCCCTGGGGTGTCTAGGCGTCGGCGGCGACGCCCTCACGCGGCGCGCTCAGCCGGCGCGACCGGACCACGGCCAGCAGCACCAGCGCCCCTCCCGGCAGCGAGCCGACCATGGCCAGCACGCCGTAGGTCGCCGCAGCGGTGACGCCGTCGACCATGGGCAGGCCCCAGAGCATGGCCGCGACGGCCGTGGCGCTCTCGCGGGGTCCCCACCCACCGACGTTGACCGGGATGGCCATGGCCGCCAGGCACACGGCGCCCAGAGGGAGGGCGTCGCCGATGCTCAGACCGGGCACGCTGGTGGTGCCGGCGTAGACGAAGAGGGCCATGAGCGAGCCCCACATCGCCAGCGAGGCCAGCAGCGCCCGCGCGAGCTCCCCGGGTCGCACGCGGCGTAGGCCCGGCCACAGGGCGGCCAGCAGCGCGGCGCTGCCCACGAAGGCCAGCGCCGTCACGACCGGGGTGCGGCCACCGACGGCCAGGGCGACAGCAGCACCGAGCACGGTGACGAGGGTGCCCAGCAGCCTCTCGAGAGCCACCACGGTGACCCCGGTGCGCAGCCGGGCGCCCTCCTCTGTCGGGTGCCGCAGGGCCCGGACGGCGTCACCCGCGACGCCACCGGGCAGCACCAGGTTGAGGAAGGTCGCCTCGTAGGTCAGCGAGACCGCCTCGCGGACCCGCGGGCGAGCCGCATACCCGTGGGCGATCCGTCGCCACCGGTCCGCCTGTGCGCCCACCGCCACCAGTCCCAGCAGCAGGGCGACGACGACCGCCGGGCCGTCCACGGCCCGCGCCGCACGCATGAACGGCTCGGCGCCGAAGGCAGCGACCAGGAGCGCCACGAGCAGCACCGAGACCAGCACCTGGACGACCGTCCACCCGCGATGCCGCGCGGGGCGTGCCGGCTCGCTCACGACGGGCTCCCAGGCACGGCCAGGCCGTCCACGTGGTCCACGACAGCGCTCAGCGCGTGGTCGTCGAGCTGCCCGGAGCGGTCTCGCCACCAGCCCTCGATCCGTCGGGTGCTCTCGGGGTCGCCGCCGACGACCTCCAGGGCGGCGTCGACGCGCTCGGCGAGCCAGCGGCGCAGCAGCGCCTCGTGGCCGGGCCCCAGCTCCCAGGGGGTCGCCGCCTCGGTGACCCGCCAGCCGGCGGCTGCAAAGGCCTGCGCGGCCACCTGCCACCCGTCCGGGCCGGCGAGGGGCTCTGCCATGGCCTCGAGGCGACGACGCTGGTGCGCGTTGAAGGCGCGGACCAGCGTCGCGTCGTCGCGGTGCTCGGGCGTGACGAGGAAGGACCCGGTGACGGTGAGGGAGAACAGCGCGGCCTCCGCTCCTGCCACGACGTCGGCCACGCACCGGACGACCTGGCCCGGTGTGAGCAGGTCCAGCAGGGCCGAACAGGTCACCACCCTAGGACGCGCCCGGTCGGCCAGCACCCGGGGCAGGTCGTCCACGCCGCCGACCACCCGTTCGGTGGCGCGCAGGGCCTCGTGCGCGGGCAGGTCGGCTGCGGTGAGCAGGTCGCTGTCGTGGTCGACCAGGACCCACCGCTGGGCGTCGGCCCCGGCCCGGGCCAGCCGCGGCACCAGCCAGGCGGGGTTGGCCCCGGTGCCTGCGCCCAGGTCGACGAGGCTCAGCTCGCCGCTCGTGCCCACCTGCCGTGCCAGGTCGCGGACGAGGGGGAGTGCCGCCTCGCGCGCCGCCGTGTCGGCTGACCGTCGGGCGGCCAGCCAGTCCCCGGCGATCCTGCGGGCCCCGCCGGTCGGCGTCGTGCTCATCGGTGCTCCTGGCTCAGGTGCGTGTGCACCGTGTGGGCGGTGTCGGCCCACGTGGGCAGCTGTCGACCGCGGCTACGTGCCCGGGTGCTCCAGTGGCGGCGCAGCGCGGTGTCTTCGAGCCAACGGCGCAGGGTGGCCGCCCATTCCTGCGGCAGCTGCGGGTCCAGGGCCGCCCCGGCGGGGTCGTCGCCGTCCGTCCCCACCAGGGTCTGCGCGGCCGCCGTGCCCGCGGAGACGAAGGCCGGTATGCCGTGGGACAGGGCCTCGGCCACGACCATCGCGTAGGTCTCGCTCGTCGAGGGCAGGAGCAGCAGGTCGGCAGCGTCCCAGGCGCGCTCCATCAACGTGCCGGTCGCCGGCCCGTCCATCCGCACCCGCCCGGCGAGGTGGCCCGCCTCGATCCCGGCGCGCAGGCTCGGACCGGTGCCCCGGTCCGGTCCGGTGCCCACCCAGTGGGCGGTCCAGGAGAGGTCCTGCACCGCGGTGAGGGCCTGCAGGAGCAGCACGTGGTTCTTGCGCACGGTGTAGGCCGCCGGGGTGAACAGCCGGGGCGGCTCGCTGCCTCGGGACGGCGGGGACGGGTCGGTGCCGGGCTCGGCGACCAGGAGGGGCAGGTCACCGTAGCGCCGGCGCACGTCCCTCTCGGCCCATCCGCTGGTGACGACCACACCCGTGGCGGCGTGCAGGGCGGCGCCCTCGGAGCGGGCCAGCCGGGGCGCCTCGGCTGACGCTGCGTCGGCCGGCAGCGGCAGGTGGACCAGCAGCCAGACGGCGGCGTGCGCCGAGACCCGGGCGACGGCCTCCGGCGCGGCACACCCGATGATGCCGTCCACGAGGAGCGGGCGGTCCCCGGCGTGTGCGTGCAGCACCTGTTCGAGCTGGGCGAGGTCGGCGGCATCCGGGTGCGGCCAGGCCCCGGCCACCGGCACCGGCTCGGTGCCCCACTCCCGGGCCAGGCGGGTGTTGTAGACCGTGCCGCCGCTGGGGCCCGGCAGGTCGGCGGGGGACAGGACCAGGGGCGGGCGGTCAGTCGGGGGCATCGGCGACGGCCACCTCGTAGGTCGCCCAGGCGTCGGGGTGCTCACGCAAGGTGACCTGGACGCGCTCGATGCCGTGCGCGGGGTCGCTGCTGCGCATCCGCTCCACCACGCGCAGCGCCACGTGACGTGCCAGCACCTCGGTCGTGGTCAGCTGCCCCACCATGTCGGGGTGCTCGTCGAGGTTGCGGTAGCTCAGCGCGCCCAGCACGGCGTCGAGATGGCCCTGGGCGGCGCCGATGTCGAGGACGACCCCGTGCTCGTCGAGCTCGGGACGGCTGAACGTGGTCTCGGCGACGTAGGTGGCTCCGTGCAGGCCCTGCGCGGGTCCGAAGAAGGGGTCGGGGAGGCTGTGGGCGATCATCATGTGGCCACGGACGGTGAGGCTGAACACAGAGGTCTCCTTCAGGTGTAGTCGACGACGGTGCAGAGCCCGGCGGGCCCCGGCCGTGCCAGCCGGTCGAGGGTCTGAGGCAGCTCCTCGAAGGAGCAGGAGCCGGTGAGGAAGACGTCGTACACGGGGTCGGCGAGCTCGGCGAGCGCGAGGGCCAGGCGGTCCTGGGTGCTGCGCCGGGCCCGGCGCGAGGGGGAGACCGCGCCCACCTGGCTGGCCCGGATCGTCAGGCGGCGGGCATGGAAGGCGCCGCCCAGCGGCACCCGCGGCGCCGTGGCCCCGAACCACGAGACCTCGACCAGCGTGCCCTCGAAGCCCAGGGCGTCCAGCCCGGTCGCCAGACCTGCCTCGGTGGCCGAACAGTGCACGACCAGGTCCAGGTCGCCAGGAATGTCCTCGGGACGGACCAGGGGGACGCCCAGGGCCCCTGCCAGCTCGGCACGACCGGGGTCCGGGTCGACCAGGACCAGCTCGCTCAGGGGATGGTCGCGCAGCAGGGCCGCCACGGACGCGCCCACCATGCCCGCCCCGACGACCGCGACCCGGTCGGCCCAGCGCGGGGCGGCGTCCCACACGGTGTTGACCGCGGTCTCCACCGTGCCGGCGAGCACGGCCCGGGCCGAGGGGACGTCATCGGGCACCGGGACCAGCGCCGAGACGGGCACGACATAGCGGTCCTGGTGCGGGTGCAGACAGAAGACCCGGCGGCCCACCCACGAGGGGGCGCCCTCCTCGACGACGCCGACCGAGAGGTAGCCGTACTTCACCGGGCCCGGGAGGTCGCCCTCCTGGAAGGGAGCCCGCATCGCCGCGGCGACCTCGGGAGGCACCTCGCCGCGATGGACCAGGGTCTCGCTGCCGCGGCTCACCCCGCTGTGCAGCGTGCGCACGCTCGCCTCGCCCGGCCCCGGGGCGGGGAGGTCGGCGGTGCGGATCTCGCCCGCGCCGGGCGCGACGGTCCAGTAGGCACGGCAGGTGCGGGCCTGGTCAGGGGCCTCCGGGGCGTCGTCGGGGGATGGCATCACCCACCAGCATACGAAGGGCTCTGCGCTCCGTAGGGTGTGCCCATGTCTCCGGCCGTGCCCCCCCTGCGCATGGGGGCGCAGGGGGCTGCCGCGCTGGTGCTCACGGTCCTGGCCTGTGTGCTCATCCTCGGGCAGGGCTCCCCGCGGCCCTCGGGGCCCGGCGCAGTCGCGGCCGTGGCGGCGGGCACGGCCTTCCTGCTGGTCTTCCTGGCAGGGCTGTCCCGTCGGCGGCCGCGCCGGTACGGTCCGGCGGACACGGTCACCCTGGTGCGTGCAGGTCTGGCCTCCGTCTGCACGTGCTGGATGGTGCTCACGCTGCAGGGAGCTCTCCCGGCGCAGTCCTGGTGGCTGCTCGGCATCAGCGTGACCGCGCTGGTGCTGGACGGGGTCGACGGGGCGATCGCGCGTCGGACCGCGTCCTCGAGCGGTGCAGGTGGGCGGCTCGACGCGGAGACCGACGCCGCCCTGATCCTGGTCCTGTCGGTCGTCGCGGCGCAGGTCGTCGGCTGGTGGGTCCTGCTGAGCGGCCTGATGCGCTACCTGTTCCTCCTGGGCCAGTGGCTGCGACCGCGCTGGCGCCGTCCGCTGCCCTACAGCCAGGCCCGTCGGACGGTCGCCGCGACGCAAGGCGGGATCCTGGCGGGGATCACCGGGCCGGTCGTGCCCTGGTGGCTGGCGGCGCTGGCCGCTGCCGTGGGACTGGGGCTACTCCTGTGGTCCTTCTCCCGGGACGTGCTCGTCCTGGAGGCCCAGGGACGCTGAGTCGTGGGCGATGTAGTAGGTCGGGCGTCCCTGCAGGGTGGCGTAGATGCGCCCGACGTACTCTCCGAGCACCCCCAGGCAGAGCAGCTGCACGGCCCCGACGGCCGCGACGACGACCACGGTGGAGGTCCAGCCGGCCACGGTGAACCCTGCGACCTTGGCCGCGACGGCATACGCGAGCAGCAGCAGCGCGCCGACGAAGCCTCCGAGACCGAACCACGTGGCCAGGCGCAGCGGGGCCAGCGAGAAGCCGGTGAAGCCGTCGACCGACAGGCGCAGCATCGTGCCGAGGGGGTACTTGCTGGTGCCTGCCGCCCGGGCGTCGCGGACGTAGCCCACCGAGGCCGACGGGAAGCCGAGGGAGGGCACCACGAGCCGCAGCACCCGGTGCGCCTCCGGCAAGGCGTTGACCGCGTCGACCGTCGCCCTCGACATCATCCTGAAGTCGCCCGCGTCGTCGGGGGCGTCCCGTGCGCCCGCGGCGCGCATCACGCCGTAGAAGGCGCGCGCGGTGGAGCGCTTGAACAGCGAGTCCGACGAACGGTCGGTCCGCACGCCGTAGACGACGTCGACACCCTGCGACCGGGCGGCCTGCAGCATCGGCACGATCACCTCGGGTGGGTCCTGCAGGTCGGCGTCGAGGGTGACGACCCAGTCACCCCGCGCGCAGGCCAGACCGGCGGAGATGGCGGCCTGGTGGCCGGCGTTGGCCCGCAGCCGGACGACCCGCAGCTGCGGCCACTCCCGCCGGTGCCGCTGCAGCAGCACGGGGGTCTGGTCGCGGCTGCCGTCGTCGACGGCCACCACCTCGTAGGTGACGTCGAGGCCGTCGAGCACACGCCGCAGGCGCGCGACCAGCAGGGGCAGCACCTCGGCCTCGTCGTACATGGGCACGACGACGGACAGGTGCACGGACATGCCCACCACTGTAGGCGGCGGACGACGGGTAAGGTGTGCCCATGACGTCTGTGCTGTTCGCGGCTGCCGAGGGCGAGGCCCACCACAACGAGCTGATCTTCGACCCGATCTGGTTCGGCGTGATCGCCTTCGGGCTGCTGATGGCGCTGCTGGCGCTGCTCTGGAGCTTCCGCAACACCCTGGCGCTCGACCCGCACACCGAGCACGAGGAGACCGGCACCGACGTGAGCGCCAGCCCCGACTCGGGACGCAGTAGCCACTGATGCGCCTGGGTGTGATGGGTGGGACCTTCGATCCCATCCACCACGGCCACCTGGTGGCCGCCAGCGAGGCCGCAGCCCTGCTCGACCTGGACGAGGTGGTGTTCGTGCCCACCGGCCAGCCCTACCGCAAGGACGCCAGGACGGTGACGCCGGCCGAGCACCGCTACCTCATGACCGTCATCGCGACCGCATCCAACCCGCACTTCACGGTCAGCCGGGTCGACATCGACCGGGCGGGCCCGACCTACACGCTGGACACGTTGCGCGACCTGCGGGCCGAGCGGCCGGACGCCGAGATGTTCTTCATCACCGGTGCCGACGCCCTGGCCCAGATCCTGTCCTGGAAGGGCGTGGACGAGCTGTGGCGGCTCGCGCACTTCGTCGGCGTGACCCGCCCCGGTCACCACCTGTCCGACGACGGGCTGCCCGAGGACCGGGTCACCCTGCTGGAGGTGCCGGCGATGGCGATCTCATCCTCGGACTGCCGTGAGCGGCGGGCCTCCGGCCGACCGGTCTGGTACCTCGTGCCCGACGGCGTCGTCCAGTACATCGGCAAGTACGACCTCTACACCAAGGAGCACTGAGTGGCGGCGACCCAACGGGCCCTCGACCTCGCGCAGGCAGCCGCTGCGGCGGCCGCGGACAAGCTGGCCAAGGAGGTGGTGGCCCTCGATGTCAGCGAGCAGCTGGCCCTCACGGACGTCTTCGTCATCGCCTCCGCCCCCAACGAGCGACAGGTCGACGCCGTCGTCGACGCCGTCGAGGAGCGGCTGCTGCAGCTCAAGGCCAAGCCGCTGCGCCGGGAGGGGCACAAGGAGTCGCGCTGGGTCCTGCTCGACTACGGCGACATCGTCGTGCACGTGATGCACTCGGACGACCGCGAGTTCTACGCCCTGGAGCGTCTCTGGAAGGACTGCCCGACCGTGGCACTCGCCATCCACGACGTGCCCGACCAGGACAGCGCTGCCGAGCCCGAGACAGCGGGCGACGACGACTCGTGAGCCGCCGGCTCGTCGTCTGGCGCCACGGGGAGACCGACCACAACGCGGGCGGCGTCTACCAGGGACAGCTCGACACGCACCTGTCCTCACGGGGGCACGAGCAGGCGCGGCGCGCCGCGGCGGTCCTGGCCGGTCATGCCCCGGACCGGATCGTGGCCAGTGACCTGGCACGTGCCATGGACACCGCCGCAGCCCTGGCTGCTGCGACCGGGCTGGCCGTCGACCACGACCCCCGGCTGCGGGAGATCGACGTCGGCTCCTGGGCCGGTCGCAGCCACACCGACATCGTCGAGGCCTACCCCGAGGACACTGCCGCCATCGCCCGGGGGCACGACGTGGTGCGGGGTGAGCACGGTGAGAGCGTCGAGCACGTCGCCCGGCGCACCGCCGCGGCCGCAGCCGACATCACCGCGGCGATGGGCCCGGACGACCTGGTGGTCGTCGCGACCCACGGGATGGCCGGCCGCACCATGGTGGCCGGGCTGCTCGGCTGGACCCAGCGTGACGCGTGGCTGTGCCTGGTCGGTCTGCGCAACTGTCACTGGGCCGAGCTGGAGGAGCAGTCGACCGGCTGGCGCCTGGTCAGCTGGAACGCCTCCGCCACGCACTGAACGAGGTCACCGGGCCGCCGTGCGGTCTGACCAGCCACGGCCAAGGGTGCAGCGCGGCCACGTCGAGACGCTCGAGGCTGCGTCGGAAGCCCGGCACGGGCGCGAACGTCACGGCCGGACGGCGGTCGGTCATCGCCTCGACCGGGGAGCCGAGCAGCACCTGCAGCTCGCGTCGCGACGCCAGGTCGGCGAGCGTCTCGGCGAGGAAGACCAGGCGCTTGCCGGACAGGCGCAGCCGCGTGAGCAGCGGCTCGTCGAAGACGAAGGTGACCGGGAGCCGCGGGTGGGCCGTGAGGGCAGGGTCGGCGTCGCCCAGTGACTCCGCCGTCAGCCAGACCACGCCGGGCCTGCCGGCGCCGGTGGGCCGGTCGGGTCCCGCGGTCTCCGACGACGCGGGGTCCGTGCGCAGCAGGGGAGCGGGCGGTGCTGCGGCGAGAGGGCGTTCGGGCGGCCGGTCCTCGACCGGACAGGCGCTCGCCAGCGCGCAGGAGGCGCACAGCCCGGGGGCCCGTGTGCGGACGTTCCACCGCGAGAAGCCGTACGGTCGGCCGGTCCCGGCCCCCACGGTCCACTGCCAGCCCAGGCGGTTGGCGGCACGCGAGCCGTCGAGCAGGTGCCGGAAGAAGTGGTCCTCCCCGTCACGCCACCCCCACTCCCCGCGCACGGACCAGTGCGACGCGAGCCACAGCCGGGTCTGGTTGGTCACCCACCCGTCCTCGAGGAGCTCCTGCGAGGCGAGGTCCAGGCAGGCCATCCGCGGGTCCCACACCGCGTCCGGCGGCGGAGCGGGCACCGTCCGCTCGGGCACGGCATACCGCAGGGACCGGCCGTTCCTGGTGCCGAGCCGGGCGTAGGCGTGCCGGGCGAACTCCTGCCACAGGAGCTCGTCACGGAACCGTCGCACGTCCTCCGGTGGCCCTTGCGCCACGTGCTCCCACACCGTCCGCAGGGGGAGCAGGCCGTGCCTGACCCAGGGGGACAGTGCGCTCGCCCCGCGACGCCCGACCGGCCAGACCTCGTTGCGCCGACGTGCATAGCCCGTGACGTCGAAGGCGGCCAGAGCCGTGTCGGCCGCCTGCTGGCCTCCCCGGAACCGGGGGCTGGGCCGGATCCTCCCGGCCGGTTCGGCGGTGAGGTGGCCGAGATGGTCGGCGACCCAGGCGCGTGCCGCCTCGGGCCCGGGTCCGGGCGTCGGCAGCGGCTCAGCCACGGCCGACCAGGCGCACCCGGACCGGACCTCTGGCGGTGGACGGGTCGACGACGCGACCACCCTGGGTGACCTCGACCTGCCCCGCCACGACCAGCCGACGTGCCGCGGCGCGCGCGGGCTCCATGAGCTCCCGCCACCCCTCGCCGGTGCCCACGGCGCGGGCCGCCTCACTGGGGCAGACGGTGGCCCCTCGGGCACGCTCCCGCAGCAGCTGCACCAGGGCGTCCTCCAGCTGCCGGTCCACCGGGGTGAGACCCCGTCGGCGGCAGGCGGAGGAGCACCATCGGAGGTGCTGCCAGTCCCGCTCCCAGGCCTTGCGCCACGTGATCGTCCGGCCGCAGCCGGCGCAGGACCTGGTCGGCCTCGGCGCCTCGGGAGCGGTCACCTGGGCAGTATGCCGTCAGGCGGGGTCGCGGTGGAGCACCAGGTCGGTGACCGCACGTCGTTGCCGGGGAGCGCGCTCGCGCTCGCGCAGCGGCTCGGGGAGCGCATCAGCGTCCCCCAGGGGCCCGACGGCGACGACGGTGACCGGGTCGAGCCGGGGGGGAAGGGACAGAGCCGCTCGCAGCGCCTCGGTGTCGAACCCCGCCATCTGGTGGGCGTGGAGGCCGTCGTGGTGGACCTGTGCCGTCAGGTAGGCCACGGACTGGCCGAGGTCGTAGTGGCTCCACGGCCGGGGCCGCCCGTCCGCGTCGGCCACCTCGGCGATGCTGACCACGAGCACCGCCGCCTTGTCGGCCCAGGTCCGGTTGACGCCGGCCAGGGAGCCGTGGACGAGGTGGAAGGTCGGCGAGCCCCTGCGGGCGACGACGAACCGCCACGGCTGGGAGTTGTTGGCCGAAGGGGTCCAGCGTGCGGCCTCCAGGGCGCGGTCGATCGCCGCGTCCTCGACCTCGCCCCGCGGGTCGAAGGCCCGGGGGCTCCAGCGCTCCGCCAGGACCTCGAGGATCGGGACGGCGGTGGCTGCGGTGCGGACGGTGTCGACGAGAGTCATCGTGGGCCTTCTGCGCGGTCGGTGACAGGACACATCCGGAACGCGCTCCGTTTGCCGGGCATTCCGCGCGGTGGCCGGCCGACGATTTGGTGCACCACCCCCCGTTGTGCGTATGATTCTCCGGTCCTCACGGGGCTGTGGCGCAGCTGGTAGCGCACCTCCATGGCATGGAGGGGGTCAGGGGTTCGAGTCCCCTCAGCTCCACCGTGAGCGTCCGCCAGGGCGTGTCGAAGGGGCCTCGTCCGACCGGACGGGGCCCCTTCGTACTGCCGGCCCCCCGACGCCGAGCGGGGTCAGAACGCTCGTGCCAGGTCGGTCGCCACCTCCTGCAGGTCGGCGACCAGGCCGACGGCCGCCTCTGCGGAGAGCCGCTCGACGGGTGCGGAGACCGAGAGCGCCGCGCGCACCCCGACGGGGACGGCGACGCAGCGGACCCCGACCTCCTGCTCCTCGTCGTCGAGCGCGTAGCCCTCCACCCTGGCCCGCCGGACCGCGGCCAGCACCGCCTCGCGCGTGGTGAGGGTATGCGGCGTGCGTGCCTCCATCGGTCGCGTGCCGAGCAGCCGGGCCGCCTCGTGGTCGCTCATCCCTGCGAGCGCGACCTTGCCCACCGCCGTCGAGTGCACCGGCACGCGGCGGCCGACCTCGGCGAAGATGCGCAGGGTGTGCGGAGACGGTGCCTGCGCCACGTAGACCATGAGGCCGCCCTCCAGGACCGCGAGGTTGACGGTCTCCCCGGTCCGCACGACGGCATGCCGCAGGTGCGGCAGGGCCAGGGCCCCGAGCTCGCGGTAGGCCTGGTCGCCGAGGCGGAGCGCCGCGAGCCCCACGGCATACCGGCGGTCGGCGTCCTGGCGGACGTATCCCCGGTCGGCCAGGGCCGTCAGCAGCCGGTGTGTGCTGGCCTGGGGGAGTCCGGCGCGACGCGCCACCTCGGTGACCCCCAGCGGGGCACCCGCGGCGGCGAGCGCCTCCAGGACGTCCAGGACCCGGTCGACGGACTGCACGGTCAGCCGAGATGTCCGCAGACGCGGGTGTCGGTGCGATCGACGGTCGGCACAGTGAGTTCTTCCGTTCAGTGAAAGGGCTGTTGCGGTGAGAGGAGTCCAGCGTAGCGATCCGTGACGGCGCAGGTGGCCGAGCCGGCTCGAGCCGACCCATGGCGCGACGGCCGGAATGGGTCTAGTGTCACGCCCGGGTCACCGCCGACGGAGGGAACGTGTCATCGTGGACAACTTGGGTGTGCTGAGCCTGCTGGCCCTGACGCCGATCCTGGTGGTGGGGGTGCTGCTCGCGGGTCTGCGATGGCCGGCGAAGTACGCCATGCCGGTGGGCTACGTCGTGGTCGTGCTGATCGCGCTGCTCGTCTGGGAGATGGACTTCACTGCCGTCGCAGCGGCGTCCATCGAGGGCCTGATCGTCGCGGCGACGCTGCTCTACATCGTCTTCGGAGCTCTGCTGCTGCTGTCGACCGTGACGGTGAGCGGGGCGATGTCGACGATCCGCTCGGGGTTCACGACCATCTCCCCGGACCGCCGGGTCCAGGCGATCATCATCGGCTGGCTGTTCGGGTCCTTCATCGAGGGTGCCTCAGGGTTCGGCACGCCGGCAGCCGTGGTCGCGCCGCTGCTGCTGGCCCTCGGCTTCCCCGCGATGGCGGCGGTCATGGTCGGGCTCATCATCCAGTCGACCCCGGTGAGCTTCGGTGCTGTCGGCACCCCGATCATCGTGGGCGTCGGCAACGGGCTGCGGGACGGTGACGGCGTCAACGAGCGGGCGGCCGAGATGGGGCTGACCTACCCGGAGTTCGTGGCGGAGATCGGCTTCCAGGTGGCGCTGATCCACGGGATCGTGGGTCTGCTGATCCCGCTCATCCTGGCGGTGATGCTCACCGGCTTCTTCGGCCCCGACCGCCGCTTCTCCGACGGCCTGAAGGTCGCGCCCTTCGCGCTGTACGCGGCACTGGCCATGGTGGTCCCCTCGGTGCTCGTCGCACGCTTCCTGGGCCCGGAGTTCCCCTCGCTGCTGGGCGGCCTGTTCGGCCTGGTGCTCGTCATGTTCACCTCCAGCCGGGGCTTCCTCATGCCCAAGGACACCTTCGACTTCGGGCCGCGGTCGTCCTGGGAGGAGCGGTGGATGGGCAACGTCGACCCGGAGAAGGCGGCCGACACCAGCCACACCATGAAGACGTGGTACGCCTGGCTGCCCTACGTCGTGCTCGCCGTGCTCCTCGTCGGCACCCGGGTCATCGACCCCATCCAGCAGTTCCTCACCTCCGACACACCCCCGCTGTCGCTGACCTGGCAGAACGCACTGGGCACCGGGATGGACTTCTCGGCCGTGCAGATCTTCTACTCGCCCGGGTCGATCCTGGTGCTCACCAGCGTCGTCGCCTACGGCCTCTACCGGATGAGCGGCAGCCAGATCGCCGCCACCTGGCGGATCTCGGGACGGCAGCTCGCCGGCACCGCGGTGGCGCTGCTGTTCGCCCTGCCGCTGGTGCGGGTGCTCATCCGCTCCGGTGCCGACTTCAACGACTCCGGCCTGGCCAGCATGCCGGTGGTCCTCGCCGAAGGGGCGGCCGCGGTCAGCGGGGCCAGCTGGCCGATGCTGAGCCCGACCATCGGGGCGCTCGGAGCGTTCATCGCAGGATCCAACACGGTGTCCAACCTCACCTTCGCGCTCTTCCAGTTCTCGACCGGTGAGCAGATCGGTGTCCCGCCGGAGCAGGTCGTCGCCACCCAGGCCGTCGGCGGCGCCGGCGGCAACCCGATCGCGATCCACAACATCGTGGCGGCCTCGGCGACCGTCGGGCTGCTCGGTCGTGAGGGCGACCTGATCCGTAAGACGGTCCTGGTCACCCTCTACTACTGCATCGCAGGCGGAGCGGTCGGCTACCTCATGATCTACGGCTTCGGGCTCAACCTCGGCACGGTCGCGCTGGTGCTGCTGCTCGCGGGGCTGGCCGCCCTGGTGATGTGGATGCTGCGCCGCGACGCCAGTCGGCCGCAGCAGAGCACGGTGGCCTGAACGCCGTGCGCGTGCGAGGCTGAGCCATGCGCATCGCCCTCTTCGTCACCTGTCTGGCGGACAGCCTCTTCCCCGAGGCCGCCCGGGCGACAGTGACCGTGCTGGAGAGGCTCGGCCACGAGGTGGTCTTCCCCACGGCACAGACCTGCTGCGGGCAGATGCACACCAACACCGGCTACCAGGGGCACGCGCTGGGGCTGGTGGAGCACCACGTCACGACCTTCGAGCGCGCCCTGGACGAGGGAGCCGAGGCGGTCGTCGCACCGTCGGGGTCGTGCGTGGGCTCGGTGCGGCACCAGCACGCCATGGTGGCGCGGCGAGCCGGGGACGAGGCGCTGGCGCAGCGCGCGGAGCGGGTCGCCGAGCAGACCTTCGAGCTGTCCGAGCTGCTGGTCGACCGGCTCGGCGTGACCGACGTCGGCGCTTCCTTCCCGCACCGCGTGACCTACCACCCCACCTGCCACTCCCTGCGGATGCTGCGGGTGGGGGACAAGCCCCTGCAGCTGCTCCGCGAGGTCCGCGGCATCGACCTGGTCGAGCTGCCTGCCGCCGACGAGTGCTGCGGGTTCGGTGGCACGTTCGCCATGAAGAACGCCGACACCTCGACCGCCATGCTGAGCGACAAGGTCACCCACGTGCGCGAGACCAGGGCCGCCGTGCTGACGGCCGGCGACGCCTCCTGCCTGATGCACATGGGTGGCGGGCTGAGACACCAGCGCACCGGGGTGCGCACCATGCACCTGGCCGAGATCCTCGCCTCGACCGACGGAGCGGGGGCGGTGTCATGAGCACCTACCTCGGTATGCCGTCGCGGCGGGTCCAGGAGCCGTCCTCACCGATCCAGGGTGTGAGGGACTTCCCGGCCGCGGCCCGCCAGGCACTCGGCGACTCGGTGCTGCGCCGCAACCTGGGGCACGCCACGTCGGTCATCCGCGGCAAGCGGGCCGCGGTGGTCGGCGAGGTGCCCGACTGGGAGGCGCTGCGGGACTCCGCCGAGGCGATCAAGACCGAGACGATGGCGCGCCTGCCCGAGCTGCTGGAGCAGCTGGAGGCCAACGTGACGGCCGCCGGCGGCACCGTGCACTGGGCACGCGACGCCGACGAGGCCAACCGCATCGTCACCGAGCTCGTCCGGGCGACCGGCGAGACCGAGGTCGTCAAGGTCAAGTCGATGGCCACCCAGGAGATCGGGCTCAACGAGCACCTCGAGGACGAGGGCATCACGGCCTACGAGACCGACCTGGCCGAGCTCATCGTGCAGCTCGCCGAGGACCAGCCCAGCCACATCCTGGTGCCGGCCATCCACCTCTCGCGCACGGAGATCCGCGAGGTCTTCGCCACCCGGATGCCCGGTGTCGACCCGTTGCTGACCAGCGAGCCGCGCGCGCTGGCGATGGCAGCGCGCACCTACCTGCGCGAGCTCTTCCTGCGGGCCAAGGTCGGGGTGAGCGGCGCGAACTTCGCGGTCGCCGAGACCGGCACGCTCACGGTCGTGGAGTCCGAGGGCAACGGGCGGATGTGCCTCACCCTGCCGGAGACCCTGATCACGGTGATGGGCATCGAGAAGGTGCTGCCCCGCTGGCGGGACCTCGAGGTGTTCCTCCAGCTCCTGCCCCGCTCGTCGACGGGCGAGCGGATGAACCCCTACACCACGTTCTGGACCGGCACGACGGGGCACACCGAGGGCACCACCGGGCCCGACGGGCCGAAGGAGTTCCACCTGGTGCTGCTCGACAACGGCCGCACCGACGTGCTGGCCGACGAGGTTGGACGGGCCGCCCTGCACTGCATACGCTGCTCGGCCTGCCTCAACGTCTGCCCCGTCTACGAGCGCACCGGCGGGCACAGCTACGGGTCGGTCTACCCCGGGCCCATCGGTGCGATCCTGTCCCCCCAGCTCACCGGCCTGACCGGCGACTCGGTCAACGACTCGCTGCCCTACGCCTCCTCGCTGTGCGGGGCCTGCTACGACGTGTGCCCGGTGAAGATCGACATCCCGTCCATCCTCGTCGACCTGCGGGCGCGGCACGTCGAGGCGCAGCAGAGCCGCACCGGCCTGCGTGTGCCCAGCCCCGAGGCGGTCGCCATGGCCGCCGCGGCCTACGTCATGCGCGACGAGAAGCGGTTCGCCGCCGCCACCCGCTCGATGCGATGGGGGCGTCCCTTCATGAAGGACGGGCACCTGCGCGGTCCGCTCTCCTCGGTGATGACCGGCTGGTCGAGCTCGCGCGACGTGCCCACCCTGCCGGACCAGACCTTCCGCGAGTGGTGGGCCGAGCGGGAGAGCGGTGGCCACGGTGGGTGAGGCCCGCACGGAGATCCTGCGCCGGATCCGGTCGGCGATCGGCGAGGAGCCGCACGTCCCGGTCGTGCCGCGTGGCTACCGCACGGAGGCAGGGTATGACGTCGACGTCCTCCGGGAGCTGCTGACCGAGCGCCTGCAGGACTACAAGGCGCAGGTGGTGGCGTGCGGGGACACGCGCGAGGAGATCTCCGCGGCGGTCTCCGGCGTGCTCGTCGAGCACGGGCTGACCTCCGTCGTCGCGCCGCCCCGGGTAGTGGTGGAGTGGCTCGAGGAGCCGGCGTCCGGGCAGCAGGTGCAGGTGGTCGCCGACGACCCGGAGGTGAGCACCGGCGACCTGGACGGCGTGGCAGCCGTGGTGACCGGCGCCGCGCTGGCCATCGCAGAGACCGGGGTCATCGTGCTCGACGGCGACGTGTGGTGCGGGCGTCGAGCCATCAGCCTGGTGCCGGACGTCCATGTCTGTGTGGTGCGGACCGACCAGGTCGTGGGTCTTCCGCCGGAGGCGGTGGCCCGGCTGGACCCCCGCCGGCCCCAGACCTGGGTCGCGGGGCCGAGTGCCACCAGCGACATCGAGCTCGACCGCGTGGAAGGGGTCCACGGCCCCCGCACGCTTGTCGTCGTGCTGGCCGGCTGACGCCGGGGCCGTCGACCGGCTGACGCTCCGCGACCTGCATGGGCCCTGCCACTCCCGGGGCGGGCGACCTGGGCCCTAGATTGGCCTCATGGCGCAAAAGATGAGTCTGCGTGAGTACATCGACAAGCTGAAGCTCGGCGGCTACACGGTGCGGGACGACCACGGGGACGACCCGGTGCTCATCGCTCCTGACGGGCGTGCGGTGGAGACGTGGAAGCAGGACTACCCCTACCCCCGGCTCATGTCCCGCAACAGCTACGAGGTGGAGAAGTACCTCCTGCAGATCGAGCTGCTGAAGTTCCAGTACTGGACCATCGACACGGGCGCCAAGCACGTCATCGTCTTCGAGGGCCGGGACGCCGCAGGCAAGGGCGGCACCATCAAGCGCTTCATGGAGCATCTCAACCCCCGGGCCGCCCGGGTGGTGGCGCTCACCAAGCCGACGACGACCGAGATGGGTCAGTGGTACTTCCAGCGCTACGTGGGCCACCTGCCCACCGCCGGGGAGATCGTGCTGTTCGACCGCTCCTGGTACAACCGGGCAGGGGTGGAGCGGGTCATGGGTTTCTGCAGCGGCGAGGAGTACGACGTCTTCGTCCGGCAGGCGCCGCAGTTCGAGCAGATGCTGGTGGACTCCGGCACCACGGTGACCAAGCTGTGGTTCTCCGTGACCCAGGACGAGCAGCGCACGCGCTTCGCCGTCCGCCAGATCGACCCGGTGCGGCGCTGGAAGCTGTCCCCGATGGACCTGGAGAGCCTGGACAAGTGGGAGGCCTACACGGAGGCCAAGGAGGCGATGTTCGCGCACACGGACGCCGACCACGCCCCCTGGACGACGATCAAGAGCAACGACAAGAAGCGGGCGAGGGTCAACGCGATCCGCGCCTTCCTGCACCAGTTCGACTACGAGGGCAAGGACCACGAGGTGGTATTCGCCCCGGACACCAAGCTGGTCGGGCGCGCCCGGGACGCCCTCACGGACTGACCACGGACCCGTGGGCACGCCTCAGATCGTCTCGAGGGGCACCCCGCGGATCGAGGCGTCGAGCACCAGGGCGGTGTGCGCCAGGCGGATGCGCCGGCCGGACCGCTCCAGCGAGGTGGCCACCTGCATGAGGCACCCGGGGTTGGCGGTGACCAGCAGCTCTGCGCCGGTGGACAGGATGTTGGCCGCCTTGCGGTCGCCGAGCTCGCGGGCGGGCTCGGGGTTGAGGACGTTGTAGACGCCGGCGCTGCCGCAGCAGATCTCGCTGTCCGGGATCTCCCGCACCTCCAGGCCGGGCACAGCCCGCAGCAGCTCACGCGGCTGGCTGCGGATCCCCTGGGCGTGCGCCAGGTGACAGGCGTCGTGGTAGGCGGCGACCGCCTCCACCGGGTGCCGCGGTGCGACCGGGCCGAGCTCGGCGATGATCTCGGCGAAGTCGCGCACCCGGGCGGAGAAGTCGGCCGCTCGCTGCGCGTAGTCGGGGTCGTCCGCCAGCAGGTGGACGTACTCCTTCATCGAGGACCCGCACCCCGCCGAGTTGACCACCACGTGGTCGACCCCCGCTGCGGTGAAGGTGTCGATCAGTGCCCGGGCGAAGGCGCGACCCTCCTCCTCCCGGCCGGTGTGTGTGCTGAGCGCGCCGCAGCAACCCTGCGAGCGGGGCGCGATGACGTCACAGCCCTCCGCGGCCAGCACGCGGGCGGTGGCCGCGTTGACCCCGGGGAAGAACTCGCGCTGGACGCAGCCGGTGAGCATACCCACGACCGCTCGCCGCTCACCCACGGCCGGGGTGCGCTCCGGCGTCGGCTCGGCCTTGCCCAGCTGCGGGGCCAGGGACTGCATGGTGGCCAGCTGGGGGCTGAGCCGCTCCAGGAGCCCGGAGCGCCGGAGCAGCCGGTCCGCGCCCAGCCGTTGGGTCAGACGCAGCGGGCCACGGAGGATGCGCAGCCGACGCGGGTAGGGGAACAGGGCGAAGATGGCCGAGCGCAGGGCGCGGTCCTTGGGGGTGCGGTCATGCCGGCGCTCCACCTGGGCACGGGTGGCCTCGATGAGGCGGTCGTACTGCACGCCGGACGGGCAGGAGGTGACGCAGGCCATGCAGCCCAGGCAGGCGTCGAAGTGACCGACCATGGTGTCGCTCAGCGGAGCGCCCTCCAGCCCGGTCTTCATCAGGTGGATGCGGCCCCTGGGCGAGTCCATCTCCTCGCCCCACAGCGCATACGTGGGGCACGTCGTGAGGCAGAAGCCGCAGTGGACGCAGTCGTCGACGAGCTCGGGGCTCGGTGGGCGCAGGCTGTCGAACGCGGGCTCGTCCTGGCCCCGGACACCCGGCATGCCGAGCCGCACCTGCTTGTGTGTCATCAGATTCCTCCCACGAAGCGGCCCGGGGCGAGCACCCCGGTGGGGTCGAACTCGTGCTTGACCCGGCGCATCAGGTCCAGTCCGTGCACCGGGCCCCAGACGTCCAGGGTCTCCTTGGACGCGCGGGGGGCGTCGAGCACCACCAGGCTCCCGCCGAGCATCGTGCAGGTCTCCCGCAGCTGTGCGACGGTCTCGGGCGTGCTGTCGGCCGCCGGCACCGACCCGTAGAGCACCCCGACGCCGGCTGAGCCCCGCATGTGCACGCCGGCGTCCGCGGCCTGAGCAAGCAGGGTCGGGACGCCGCTGAGACGGGTCGTCAGCTTCAGGGCGAGGTGCTCAGTGTCGGACCCGCGGTGCTGCCAGGGGTAGTGGGACGCCCAGGAGAGGTCGTCGCCGAGCTGGGCGCCGGGCAGCATCTCGTAGAGGGCCGCCGCGCGGGACTCCACGCCCCCCTCGGTGCCGGTGACCAGCACCGCGACGGTGGTGGTGTCCTCACCGGCCGGCCGGTCCACCTCGAGGGCGCCGGGCACGAGCTGGGAGTGCACCAGGGCGCCGAGCGTGTCGGTGAGCCGCCCGGCGGGGACCGGGGCCTCGACCCAGCGTGTGGCCGGGGGCACGGGGTGGAGCCGGAAGGTCGCCTCGGTGATGACCCCCAGCGTCCCGTAGGACCCGACCAGCAGCTTGCCCAGGTCGTAGCCGGCGACGTTCTTGACGACCTTGCCGCCGGACTTGGCGACGGTGCCGTCGGCCCTGACCATGGTCACGCCGATGAGCAGGTCGCGGATGGCGCCGGGGAGCATCCTGCGCGGGCCGGAGACGTTCGCCGCCAGCATCCCGCCCAGCGTGCTGGCACCCACGGGGTCGTCGACGAGCAGCTGCTGGTGCCGACCGGCGAGCGCGGCCGCGAGCGCGCGCACCGGCATACCGGCCTGGGCGGTCGCGATGAGGTCCCCGTGCGCGTGCTCCACGAGCTCGTCCATGGCCCCTGTCTCCAGGACGAGGTCCAGCCGCGTGGGCGGCGACCCCCAGGTCAGCTTGCTGCCGGTGCCCCGGACCACGACGGCGACGCCGCGCTCGTGACAGGCGCGCATCAGGGCGGAGGTCTCGGACGTCGAGGCCGGCCGCGCCACGACCCGGGCCGCCACCCCGTCGACCTCGTCGGCCTCGCCCGCCTCCCGCACCGCACAGATGTCGGCGAGCTCGTCCAGCAAGGTCATCAGAACACCTCTCCCAGCCCGGCCTCCTGCAGCGGGTGGGCGCCCTGGCGCCGCCCGGAACGCTCGCCGCACAACCGGGGCGTCGGGTAGATCTTGCCCGGGTTGGCGATGCCGTGCGGGTCGAAGGCGCAGCGGACGAGCTGCATGGTGTCCAGGTCGTCGTCGGTGAACATCCGCGGCATGTACTTCGCCTTGTCCGAGCCGACGCCGTGCTCCCCGGTGATGGACCCTCCGTGCTCGATGCACAGGTCGAGGATCATCCCGGACACCGCCTCGGCGCGCTCGGTCTCCCCGGCCTTGCTGCCGTCGAAGAGCACCAGCGGGTGCAGGTTGCCGTCCCCGGCGTGGAAGACGTTGGCCACCCGGACCCCCTGCTCGGCCGAGATCCGGGTCATCTGCCGGAGCACCTCGGGCAGGGCGGTGCGGGGCACCACGCCGTCCTGGACGATGTAGTCGGGGGAGATACGTCCCACGGCGGCGAAGGCGGACTTGCGACCCTTCCAGATCGCGGCCCGCTCGGCGGCGTCGGTGGCCATGCGGAACTCGAAGGCGCCCTCCTGCCGGCAGATCCGCTCCACCGCGGCGTACTCGTCCGCGACCTCGTGCCGGGCGCCGTCCAGCTCGACGACCAGCACCGCGCCGGCACCGGCGGGGTAGCCACAGGACACCGCTGCCTCGGCGGCCTCGATGGCCAGGGCGTCCATGATCTCGATCGCGGCGGGCACGATGCCCGCCGCGATGATCGCGCTGGTGGCCGCGCCCGCCTCGTCGGTGCCGGCGAAGCCCGCCAGGACCGTGCGCACCTCCTGCGGCAGCCGGACCAGCCGCACCGTCGCCCGGGTGGCGACGCCCAGCGTGCCCTCCGAGCCGACGAACGCGCCGACCAGGTCGTAGCCGGGTGCGTCGGGGGCGCGGGTGCCCAGGGTCACCTGGTCACCGTCGGGCGTGACGATGTCGAGGCTGAGCACGTGGTTGGTCGTGAAGCCGTACTTCAGGCAGTGCGCACCGCCGGAGTTCTCCGCCACGTTGCCGCCGATCGAGCAGATCTGCTGGCTGGAGGGGTCAGGGGCGAAGTAGTAGCCCTCCGGGGTCGCCATCTTGGTGACCTGCAGGTTGATGACCCCGGGGTCGACCACGGCACGCTGGTCGGCAGCACTGACCTCGTGCAGGGTGCGGAGCCGGCTGGTCACCACCAGGACGCCCTCGGCGTGCGGCAGGGCTCCGCCGGACAGCCCCGTCCCGGAGCCGCGGGCGACGAACGGTACGGCGTGCCTGGCGCAGGCACGGACGGTGGCCGCGACGTGCTCGGGCGTCGACGCCAGGACCACGAGGCCGGGCGTGACCCGGTAGGCGGCGAGACCGTCGCACTCGTACGTCGCCAGGCGCGCGGGGTCGGTGAGCAGGGCCTCATCCGGGAGCGTCCCGCGCAGCTCGGCCAGGACGTCGGCGACCGTCCCGCCCCGGCTCGGTGCACCGGCCGGTGCGGTCTGGGCGCGGTCCTCGGCAGCGGGGTCGAGGCCGTGCATCATGCCGTCGGACCGGTCGGGCACCGAGGGGTGTCCTGGGTGGGTCGCCATCGTCGCCTCCGGGGGTGGTCGGGCGGTCAGGGCATGCGCTCGTAGGCGGGCAGCGTGAGGAAGTCGGCGAAGTCGTCGGCCACGGCCACCTCGAGGAAGAGCGCCTGCGCCTGCTCGTACTGCGCCGGGTCCCCGTGCAGCTTGGCGACCTCCTCCTGCACCAGGCGGTCGACGAGCTCGCGCGTGACCGTCTCACCCGTGTCCAGGGTGACGTCGTTGTGCAGCCACTGCCAGATCTGGGAGCGGGAGATCTCGGCCGTCGCGGCGTCCTCCATGAGGTCGAAGATGCCGACGGCTCCGCGGCCGGTCATCCAGGTCGCGAGGTACTGGACCGCCACCGAGATGTTGCTGCGCAGGCCAGCCTCGGTCACCCCGCCGGGGGTCTGCGAGACGGCGAGCAGGTCGTCAGCGGTGACGGACACGTCCTCCCTCTTGCGGTGCAGCTGGTGTGGCGCGTCCCCGAGGACGGCGTCGAAGGCGTCCTTGCAGGTCTGCACCATGCCGGGGTGGGCCACCCAGGACCCGTCGAAGCCGTCGTTCGCCTCACGTGTCTTGTCGGCCGCGACCTTCGCGTAGGCCGCCTCGTTCACCGACTCGTCCTTGCTGGGGATCTGGGCGGCCATGCCACCGATGGCGTGGGCGCCGCGCTTGTGGCAGGTGCGGACGAGCAGCTCGGTGTAGGCGCGCATGAACGGCACCGTCATCGTCACGGCGTTCCGGTCGGGCAACAGCATCTCGTCGCCGCGGTTCCGGTAGGTCTTGATGACGCTGAAGATGTAGTCCCACCGGCCGGCGTTGAGGCCCGAGGAGTGCTCGCGCAGCTCGTAGAGGATCTCCTCCATCTGGAAGGCCGCGGGGTAGGTCTCGATGAGGCAGGTGGCCCGGATGGTGCCGCGCGGGATGCCCAGGTGCTCCTGGGCCAGGACGAAGGCGTCGTTCCACATCCGTGCCTCGAGGTGGTGCTCCATCTTCGGCAGGTAGAAGTAGGGCCCGTAGCCGGCGTCGATCTGCGGCTGGGCAGAGCTGGCCATGTACAGGGCGAAGTCGACGAGGCCGCCGGAGACCCGCTCGCCGTCGACGGTGACGTGCTTCTCGTCCAGGTGCCAGCCCCGGGGCCGCATGACGATGACGGCGAGGTCGCCCTCGTCGAGGGAGTACTCCTTGCCCTCGGGGGAGGTGAAGTCGATGTCGCGCGTGATCGCGTCGCGCAGGTTGACCTGTCCCTCGATGACGTTGCCCCAGGTGGGGGTGTTGGCGTCCTCCTGGTCGGCCAGCCACACGCGGGCACCGGAGTTCATCGCGTTGATGGTCATCTTGCGGTCGGTGGGGCCGGTGATCTCCACCCTCCGGTCCACGAGGCCGGGGGCGGGCTCGGCCACCTGCCAGGTCTCGTCCTCACGGATGTGCCGGGTCTCCTCGAGGAAGTCGAGGCTGCCTCCGGCGTCGATGCGGTCGACCACCTCGGTGCGCGCTGCCAGGAGCTCGCGCCGGCGCGGCTCGAGGGCACGGTGCAGCGCGGCCACGAGCTTGAGCGCGGTGGGGGAGAGGATCTCCTCGTAGCCCGGTTCGACCGGGCCGGTGACCTGGACGCCTTCGGGCAGGTGCAGTGACGGCATGGACGTGACCTCGTTCCATTGAGCGGAATGACGTTGGCACTGTTCGGAATCACGATAGTCCTGCCGCTCGGCTGCCGCATCTGGTGGGTGGTCGCAGCGACCCTCTCGCGTGGGACACTGGCCAGGACTGTCCCCGAGCCCGATGAGGTCCATCCCGCGTGTCCCCGATCGCCCAGACCGCGCCGCAGCCCGCGGCCACCCCGCCCGAGGTCATCCGCAACTTCTGCATCATCGCGCACATCGACCACGGCAAGTCCACCCTGGCCGACCGCATGCTCCAGGTCACCGGCGTGGTCGGGGAGCGGCAGATGCGAGCCCAGTACCTCGACCGGATGGACATCGAGCGAGAGCGCGGCATCACGATCAAGTCGCAGGCGGTCCGGCTGCCCTGGGGGGTCACCGACCCCGCGACCGGGAGCGACACCGCATACGTGCTCAACATGATCGACACCCCGGGGCACGTCGACTTCACCTACGAGGTCAGCCGGTCGCTGGCCGCGTGCGAGGGGGCGGTCCTCGTCGTGGACGCCGCCCAGGGCATCGAGGCGCAGACGCTGGCCAACCTCTACCTGGCGATGGAGAACGACCTCACCATCATCCCGGTGCTCAACAAGATCGACCTGCCGGCCGCGCAGCCGGACAGGTATGCCGAGGAGCTGGCCGGGCTGATCGGCTGCGACCCGGAGGACGTGCTGCTGGTCTCGGGCAAGACCGGGGAGGGCGTGCCCGAGCTGCTGGACCGCATCGTGGACGAGGTCCCGGCGCCGGTCGGAGACGCCGACGCACCCGCCCGGGCGATGATCTTCGACTCGGTCTACGACACCTACCGCGGTGTGGTGACCTACGTGCGGGTCGTCGACGGGGCGCTGCGCCCCCGCGAGCGCATCCAGATGATGTCGACCCGGGCCGTCCACGAGCTGCTGGAGATCGGGGTGATCTCCCCGGAGCCGGTCGTCTCCCGCGGCCTCGGCGTCGGCGAGGTGGGCTACCTGATCACCGGGGTGAAGGACGTGCGCCAGTCGCGGGTCGGCGACACGGTCACCTCGGAGCGCCATGGTGCCACCACGTCGCTGGGGGGCTACAAGGACCCGCGTCCGATGGTCTTCTCCGGTCTCTACCCCATCGACGGCTCCGACTACCCGACGCTGCGCGACGCGCTCGACAAGCTCAAGCTCAACGACGCCGCCCTGGTCTACGAGCCCGAGACGTCGGCGGCGCTCGGGTTCGGCTTCCGCGTCGGCTTCCTCGGGATGCTCCACCTGGAGATCGTGCGGGAGCGTCTCGAGCGGGAGTCCAACCTCGACCTCATCTCGACGCTGCCCAACGTGGTCTACGAGGTGCGGATGGACGACGGGAAGGAGATCGAGGTCACCAACCCCAGCGAGTTCCCCGGCGGCAGGGTCGCCTCGATCACCGAGCCGGTGGTGCGCGCGACCATCCTGGCGCCGAGCGACTTCATCGGCACGATCATGGAGCTGTGCCAGTCGCGTCGCGGCACGCTGCGCGGGATGGACTACCTGTCCCCGGAGCGGGTCGAGATGCGCTACACGCTGCCGCTGGCCGAGATCGTGTTCGACTTCTTCGACGCCCTGAAGTCCCGCACCAAGGGCTACGCCTCGCTCGACTACGAGCCCGACGGGCAGCAGGAGTCCGACCTCGTCAAGGTCGACATCCTGCTGCAGGGCGACACCGTCGACGCGTTCAGCGCCGTCGTGCACCGGGACAAGGCCTACGCCTACGGGGTGATGATGGTCGGCAAGCTGCGCGAGCTCATCCCGCGGCAGCAGTTCGAGGTGCCGATCCAGGCGGCGATCGGCTCGCGCGTCATCGCCCGCGAGACCATCCGCGCGATCCGCAAGGACGTCACGGCGAAGTGCTACGGCGGGGACATCAGCCGCAAGCGCAAGCTGCTGGAGAAGCAGAAGGAGGGCAAGAAGCGGATGAAGATGGTCGGCACCGTGGAGGTGCCGCAGGAGGCCTTCATCGCGGCGCTCTCCCAGGACGGCGGAGCGGCGGCGGAGAAGGCCAAGAAGTGACTGCGCCCACCTCCCCGGAGCCGCGCGGCTCCGGGGACCCGGGCCGGGCTGCCGGCACCTCGCCGCACCTGTCCCGCACCCGGTCCTTCTCCCGGCGCGGTGGACGTATGCCGCAGGGCCACCGCACGGCCTACGAGCATCTGGCGGGCAGGTACGTCGTCGACGTGCCCCGTGGCGCCGGCGGTGTCACCACGGTCGACCCGGACTTCCGGCTCGACCTGCCCGGGACCTTCGGCCGGCAGGCTCCTCTCGTGGTCGAGGTGGGGTCGGGCTCGGGGGACGCGCTGCGTGCGGGCGCCCAGGCACGCCCGGACTGGGACGTGCTGGCCGTCGAGGTGTGGCGACCGGGCATCGCCCAGACCCTGGCCCGGATGGGGGAGCACCCGCTGCCGAACGTCCGCTTCGTCGAGGCCGACGCCTGCCTGGCGCTGTCCACGATGCTGGAGGCGGGCGCCGCACACGAGGTCTGGACCTTCTTCCCCGACCCCTGGCCCAAGGCCAGGCACCACAAGCGGCGGCTGATCCAGCCGGCCTTCGTGGACACCGTGCACCGCCTGCTGGAGCCGGGGGGGCTCTGGCGCATCGCCACCGACTGGTCCGACTACGCCGCGCACCTGCGTGAGGTGATGGCCGCGGACAGCCGCTGGACCCTGGCGTCGACCGGACGGGCGCCGCTGCGTCCGCGCACGCGCTTCGAGCTCAAGGGCCTTGCCGCAGGCCGCGAGATCGTCGACCTCGCCTACCGCGCCTAGCTGGGCTGCAGGTCGTCCACCCTCGGCCGGCCCGGCGTTCACTTCCACGCACTCGGTCAACGCGTGTGTCCCGGGAAGTACCGCCTCCACTCGTCGCTGCGGACGGCCACCTTCAGCCCACGAGCCTGCAGCGCGCCGCAGATCCGGTCCAGCGTGTCCTGCGGTGTGCGGTAGACGTCCTGGGCGAGCAGGACGACCACGCGCCATCCCAGGCTGTCGAGCTCCTCGCGACGACGCACGTCGCGCTTCCACTGCGAGGCGCTCTCGGCAGGCTGGCGACCGTCGTACTCCACCGCCAGACGGAGCTCGGGGTAGCTCAGGTCGAGGCGCAGCAGCACGTTGCCGTGGTCGTCGTAGGCGTGTGGTTGACGACGGGCTCGGGCAGGCATGCCAGCAGGATGAGCATGCGGGAGCGCGACCCCATGGCCGAGTCGACACCTGCGCGGACCACTCACGCGGCGCGGCGTGCGGTCGGCACACCCCGACGCCCCGGCGGACGAGCGAGTCGCCGAGGACGACCAGGTCGACCACATCGAGCACCGCGGCCAGGTCGAGGAAGGTGTGGACCGGAGCGGTGACCCGCACGCCACCCGCCGGGACGGGTGACTGCACGAGGTGGTGGTGGGGCACCACACCGCCCCCCAGCAGCGCAGCGATGTGGGGGCTGGCCACCGCTCGGTCGTCGCCGGTCGCCGGCAGCGCTGCTCGTGCCATTACAAAAGTGCCGGGGATGATCTCCGCAGACACCTAGATGCCTTGGCCAGACGACGGTAGGAGCGACCGTTGAGCTCCCTGTCCACAGGCGTCGACCGGGCCACCGAGTGCGTGGAGACGGCCGCCCGTGCCCCATGTCGACCGTCCAGCAGCACGCACTGGGACACCCCTGGGGGCTGAGCGCGGGACCGAGGCACCCGTGACGGGCTGGGACACTGGGGGTATGCCGGCACTGCCCCTCGGAGACCCCGCACCCGCCGACGGCTCGCTCCCTCCGGACGCCCTGGCGCAGGTCGGCAGCCGCCGCTTCGGTGTCTACGTGCACGTCCCGTTCTGCCGCGTCCGCTGCGGCTACTGCGACTTCAACACCTACACGATCCCTGAGCTGGGCGGGCACGGCGCCGGTGTGGAGACGTATGCCGAGGCCGCCCTCGCGGAGGTCGCGCTGGCCAGGCGGGCGCTGGAGGGGGCCGCGGTGCCGGCGGTGTCGACGGTCTTCGTCGGCGGCGGCACCCCGACCATGCTGGCGCCCGGCGACCTGGTGGGCGTCGTCGACGGCGTCGCCGACGCGTGGGGGCTGCAGGCGGGGGTCGAGGTCACCACCGAGGCCAACCCCGACACCGTGACCCCTCAGGTGGCGGAGACCCTGGCCGCGGGAGGGTTCACCCGGGTCAGCCTCGGCATGCAGTCGGCGGTCCCGCATGTGCTCGCCACGCTGGAGCGCACGCACGACCCTGCCAACGTCGCCGCGGCCGTCGCCGCCTGCCGGGCCGTCGGCCTGCAGGTGAGCCTCGACCTGATCTACGGCACACCGGGGGAGAGCCTGCAGGACTGGCGGACGAGCCTGGAGACGGCCCTGGCGCTGGAGCCCGACCATGTGAGCGCCTACGCGCTGACGGTGGAGGAGGGCACCAAGCTCGCCTCGCAGGTGCGCCGTGGCACCGTGCCGATGCCGGAGGACGACGACGAGGCCGACAAGTACGAGCTTGCGGACACGATGCTGGCCGGCGCGGGATACGACTGGTACGAGATCTCCAACTGGGCCAGGGCCGCTGACCGGCAGTGCCGCCACAACGTGGCGTACTGGGCCGGGGACGACTGGTGGGGGATCGGTCCGGGCGCCCACAGCCATGTCGGCGGCGTGCGGTGGTGGAACGTCAAGCACCCTGCTGCCTACGCGGCCCGCCTGGGCGAGGGCACCAGCCCGGCGCACGGGCGCGAGGTCCTGACACCGGGTCAGCGGCACGACGAGCGCGTGCTGCTCGGCGTCCGCCTGGCCACAGGGCTGCCGCTGGACGTCGTCCACCCGCCAGGTCGGCGGGCCGTGGCAGCGATGATCGCCGAGGGCCTGGTGGACGGGGCCGCCGCCGTGCGCGGCCGGGTCGTGCTGACCCGGCAGGGGCGGATGCTCGCGGATACCGTGGTGCACCGGCTGCTGACCGAGGACGTCGAACCCGCCTGCCCCTGAGCGGGGCAGACGGGTCCACAGGCCGGAGCTACTTCAGGATCGGGATCTGCAGCGGGTAGGTGTAGGCCTCCCCGTTGCTCGCCTTGATGGCCGCCATGATGTGGAGCACCGCGGCCACCACGAAGGTGGTGATCCACACCGGGATCGCCAGCAGGAGCCCGAGGCCCAGCGTCAGCACGGCGATCAGTCCCGCGACGGCGTTGATGATCCAGATGGTCACGTTGAAGTTGAACGACCCGGCTGACGCGGTGCGCACCAGCTGGCTGCGGTCCTTGAAGATGGCCCAGATGATCAGCGGGCCCAGGAAGTTGAGCGACCCGGCGCTGAGCAGGAACGCGATCGGCGCCGACAGGTGCGAGAAGATCGCCCACGTGCGCTCCTCGGAGTCCCCGAGCGGGCGGGCAGCCTGCGCCGGGGCAAACTGAGGCTGCTGGGTGCCGTACTGCTGCTGGCCCTCGCCGTACTGCTGCTGGCCCTCGCCGTACTGCTGCTGGGCCTCGTGCGGCGGGGTGCCGTACTGCTGCTGGCCCTCGCCGTGCTGCGGCTGGGACTCGTAGGGCTGCTGCTCAGGCGGGGTCGCGGTGTGCTCGCCGTCGTGCTGCTCGGTCTCCTGGTCGCGGTCGTCGGGCTGGGGCGGGGGCGGTGGGGGGGTGGTGCTCATGTCCTACTCCTGAGGGTTGACGGTCACGAAGTCGATCAGCTCTTCGACGCTCGCGAGGAGTGTGGGTTCCAGGTCCTGATACGACCGTACCGAGCCGAGGATGCGCTTCCAACCATGCGCGACGTCGGCCTGGTCGGCGTGGGGCCAGCCGAGGTGCGCCAGGACACCGTGCTTCCACGACGTGCCGCGCTCGATGACGGGCCAGGTATCCAGCCCGAGCCGGTGTGGCCGCACCGACTGCCAGACGTCGACGTAGGGGTGCCCGAGGATCTTCACCCAGCGCGCGTGGGGCGTGACGCGGGCGGCCTCGGCGACGACCCGGTGCTCCTTCGTGCCGGGCACGAGGTGGTCGACGAGGACCCCCATGCGCCGCTCCCGGGTGGGCGCGAAACCGCGGATGACCGAGTCCAGGTCGTCGACGCCCTCCAACAGCTCGACGACCACGCCCTCGACGCGCAGGTCGTCACCCCAGATCTTCTCGACGAGCTCGGCGTCGTGCCGTCCCTCGACGAAGATGCGGGACCCCGCTGCCACGCGGGCCTGTCGGTCCTGGACCGCCCGTGAGCCGCTGGCCGTGCGCGAGGCTGCCTGCCGGGCCGCGGTCGACGCCGCTGCCGGCACCGGCGTCGGTGCGGTGAGCACGACCGGTCGGCCGTCGAGGAGGAACCCTGGCCCGAGCCGGAAGCCCTTGAGTCGGCCGCGACGGTCCTCGAGGTGCACCACGTGCATGCCACCGGCCTTCTCGACGCGGGCCACCGCTCCCACCCAGCCGGTCTCCACGTCCTCCACGACGAGCCCCGTCTGCGCCTCCACGGGCTGCGCCCGCCCCCGGCGCGGTGCCTTCCAGTCGCCGGACAGCACGTCAGCTCCATACCGATCCATCACGGACGCGAGTGTGCCAGCCTGCGACGACGGGCCGTCGCAGGCGCACCCGGCGGAGCACGCACGACTGCCGTGAGCACGGTCCGGTGGGAGGCCGGGTAGACTTGGCACTCGCAACCCCCGAGTGCCAGAACATGTGATGTCCGCAGGAGGTGACCGCCCGTGAGCGAGGACCGTCGGCTGCACGTGCTGCGTGCCATCGTCCAGGACTACGTGCGCACCAGTGAGCCGGTGGGCTCCAAGGCACTGCTGGAACGACACTCCCTCGGCGTGTCCGCAGCCACCGTGCGCAACGACATGGCCGCGCTGGAGGAGGACGGGCTGATCACCGCCCCCCACACCAGTGCCGGCCGTGTGCCCACCGACGCGGGCTACCGCATGTTCGTCGACCGGCTCTCCGGCATCAAGCCGCTGAGCAAGGCCGAGAAGGTCGCCATCCAGCGACTCCTCGAGGGCGCCGTCGACCTGGACGACGTGGTGGGCCGCACCGTGCGCCTGCTCTCGTCGCTGACCCATCAGGTGGCGGTGATGCAGTACCCCTCGCTGACCCGCTCCACGGTCCGCCACGTGGAGCTCGTTCCGATCGGTGGCACGCGTCTCATGGTCGTGCTCATCGTCAACACCGGTCGGGTGGAGCAGCGCGTCGTGGACGTCGGCCGCGACCTTGCCGCCGGGCACGAGCAGGTCGTCGCCGACCTGCGCTCCCTGGTCAACCGCACCGCCGCGGGGCAGGCCCTCACCGCAGTTCCTGCCCTGCTGCAGGGTGCGCTGGAGCAGGTGGACCCGGCCGACCGTGACATCGCGCGGGCCGTCGTCTCCGCGCTGGAGGACGCGCTGGAGGAGCAGACCGAGGAGCGCGTGGTCCTCGCGGGCACCGCCAACCTGGCCCGCGTGGGCAGCGACTTCCCGACCTCCCTGGGCGAGGTGCTGGAGGCCCTGGAAGAACATGTGGTGCTGTTGAAGTTGATGGGAAGTATGGCCACCCTCGACGACGAGGCGGTGGCCGTCAGCATCGGCGCCGAGAACCCGTATGCCGGCCTGCGCACCACCTCGGTGGTCACCTCCACCTACGGTCCGGCCGGCGGACTGGGCGTCGTGGGCCCGACCCGCATGGACTACCCCATGACGATGGCGGCGGTGCGCGCGGTCGCGCACTACGTCTCGACCATCCTGGACACCTGACCCCGACCGACAGGACACAACGCACGTGAACGACTACTACGCCGACCTCGGGGTGCCCCGGGACGCGAGCGCGGAGGACGTCAAGCGCGCCTACCGCAAGATGGCGCGCAAGCTGCACCCCGACGTCAACCCCGGTCCCGACGCCGAGGCGGAGTTCAAGAAGGTCTCCCAGGCCTACGACGTGCTGTCCGACCCCGCGAAGCGGACCTCCTACGACCGCGGCCAGGACCCCTACGGCGGCGCGACGTCCGGCTTCGGCCAGGGCTTCACCTTCACCGACATCATGGACGCCTTCTTCGGGGGCACCGCCGCCGGTGGCCGGGGGCCGCGCTCGCGCACCCAGCGAGGCCAGGACGCACTCGTCCAGCTCGACATCGACCTGGCGACCGCCGTGTTCGGCGGCGAGGAGACGCTCACGATCGACACCGCCGTGCACTGCTCCACCTGCTCGGGGTCCGGGGCGCAGCCCGGCACGGGCACACGCACCTGCTCCGTCTGCGGTGGGCGCGGCGAGGTGCAGACGGTGCAGCGCTCGTTCCTGGGCCAGGTCATGACCTCACGGCCGTGCAGCGCCTGCCGCGGCTTCGGCGAGGTCATCGAGAATCCCTGCTTCGACTGCTCCGGCGAGGGTCGCGTGCGCCTGCGCCGCGACATCACCATCAAGGTGCCCGCCGGCGTGGACAGCGGCACCCGGATCCGCATGTCGGGGGAGGGAGAGGTCGGCCCGGCCGGCGGCGAGGCCGGTGACCTCTACGTGGAGATCGCCGTGCGCCCTCACGAGACCTTCCGGCGCCGCGGTGACGACCTGCACTGCTCCATCGAGGTGCCGATGACGGCGGCCGCCCTGGGTGCCACCCTCACCGTCGAGACGCTCGACGGGCCGACCGAGGTCGACCTGCAGGCCGGGGCCCAGCCCCAGGACACTGTCACTCTGCGCGAGCAGGGCGTGACGCACCTGCGGGGCACGGGCCGTGGCGACCTCGTCGTCCACCTCGACATCAAGGTGCCCACCCGTCTCAGCGACGAGCAGCGCCAGCTCCTCAAGGACTTCGCCGCCTCCCGGGGCGAGTCCCGTCCCCAGGGCCTGATGTCACCGGCGCACGGCGGCATCTTCGGCAAGCTCAAGGAAGCCTTCAGCGGACGGTGAGCGCGCCCCTCTTCCTGCTGCCGGACGGGGCCCTGGCCACGGCCGCGCCGGGCTCGGCGCTGCACCTGGACGGTCCTGAGGGCAGGCACGCCGCCGACGTCACTCGGCTCCGGGTGGGCGAGCCCGTGCTGCTCGCCGACGGCTCCGGTCGCCTGGCGCGCTGCGAGGTGACGCGGGTCGACCGCGGCAGCCTGGACGCCGTGACCGTGTCTCTGGCCGAGGAGCCTGTGCCCGACCCGTCCTTCACCCTCGTGCAGGCGCTCGCCAAGGGTGACCGTGACCTGCTGGCCGTCGAGGTCGGCACCGAGCTCGGCCTGGACACCGTCGTGCCCTGGCAGGCGGACCGCAGCATCTCGCGCTGGCGAGGTGAGCGGGTCGCCAAGGGCCTGCGCAGGTGGGAGCAGACCCTGCTCGCAGCGACCAAGCAGGCCCGCCGGGCGCGGGTGCCGGAGCTCACGGACCTCGCCGACCGCCGGGGGGTCGTGGAGCGCATCGCCGGGGCCGACCTGGCGCTGGTGCTGCACGAGGAGGCCACGGAGCCGCTGGCCACCGTCGACCTCCCCGAATCCGGTGAGGTCGTGCTGGTCGTCGGCCCCGAGGGCGGCATCACCCCCGAGGAGACCGACGCCTTCGTCGAGGCTGGGGCCCGGGCCGTGCGGCTCGGGTCGACCGTGCTGCGCACGTCCACGGCGGGGTCTGCCGCGATCGCGGTCCTGTCCGGCCAGGCCCGCTGGCGGTGACCGCGCCGGAGGCACCGAGCCTGTGGCGTCCTCCGGTCCGCAACGTCAGCATCGGGGCCACGGGACTGGTCGGTCTCTTCGCCGTCGAGTACATCGCTGTCGGCACCGCGATGCCGACCGTCGCCGCCGACCTGGACGGGCTCGCGCTCTACTCCCTGGCCTTCGGGGCCACCATCGCAGCCGGCGTCGTCGGGATGATCCTGGGCGGCTGGTGGTCCGACCACGCCGGCCCGGCGCCCGCGGTGCTGGCGGGCTGCCTCACGTTCGCGGCCGGCCTGGTGGGCGCAGGTCTGGCGCCCACCATGGAGGTCTTCGTGGCTGCCCGCGGGCTCCAGGGACTGGGCATCGGGCTGGCCTCGGTCGCCATCTACGTCGTGATCGCCCAGGGGGTGCCCGACGTGCTGCGACCGAGGATGTTCTCGCTGCTTGCCGCGGCCTGGGTGGTGCCCGGGCTGGCCGGGCCGGTGCTGGCCGGCGCAGTCGTCGAGACGCTCGGCTGGCGCTGGGTCTTCCTCTCCGTGGTGCCCCTGGTGCTGGCGTCCCTGTGGGTGCTGCGACCTGCTCTGGGGTGGACCGGCCCGGCGGGCGACGCGGCATACCTGCGACCGTCGACGATCGTGTGGGCCCTGGTCGCGGCGGTGAGCGTGGCCGCTCTCAACCTCGCGGGCCCGCAGGTCAACAGCCGTGACCTGCTGGTGGGCGCCCCGGTCGTGGTGCTGCTCCTGCTGGCGACCGTGCGGCTGCTGCCGCCCGGGACCCTGACCCTGCGGCGGGGGCTGCCCTCGGTGATCGCCTCCCGTGGGGCCATCGGGGCGTCATTCCTGGCGGCCGAGGCCTACCTACCCCTGCTCCTGCAGCAGCTGCACGGCTACTCGCCGACGGGGGCCGGAGGAGTCCTGGCCGTCGGGTCCGTCACCTGGGCCCTCGGCTCGTGGTGGCAGGGCAGCCTGGCCGACCACGTGGACCGCTACCGCCTCCTCGTCGTCGGCTGCCTCGTGATCCTGTCCGGCGCCGTGCTGCTCGTCGCGGCCGTGCTGGGCGACTGGCCGGGGTGGACCATCCTGGCCATCTGGGGGTGGACGACCCTGGGCGTGGGCTTCGCCTACCCGACGACGTCGCTGCTCACCCTCCGCCTGTCGCCGCCGGCGAGCGTCGGTGCCAACTCCTCCTCGCTCCAGGTGAGCGAGGCGCTGGCCAGTGCCGCGGTGCTGGCGGGTGCCGGGGTCGCCTTCACGGCGCTGTATGCCGCCTCGGCGCGCGTCGCGTTCACCGCGGTGGCCCTGAGCAGTGTGGTCGCCGGTCTGGCCGCCGTGCTGACGGCCTCGCGCACCCGGGCTAGGCTCGGCCCATGAGCGACTGCCTGTTCTGCAAGATCGCCTCGGGGGAGATCCCTGCCGACGTCGTGGCCACGTCCGACACAGCTCTGGCGTTCCGCGACATCCAGCCACGCACGCGCGTGCACGTGCTCGTCGTCCCCCGCGACCACCACGAGACACTGGCGGGGATGGCCGCCGTCGACGCGCAGGGCGCTGCCGACCTGTTCACGCTGGCGGGCGAGGTCGCGGCGGCGGAGGGCATCGCCGACACGGGGTACCGACTGATCAGCAACGTCGGCGAGGACGGCGGCCAGGAGGTGGGGCACGTGCACGTCCACCTCCTCGGCGGGCAGCGCGTGGGCCCCATGGTCGCCACGCGCGGGTAGACTTGACGCCCTGATGACAGACCTTCCGCATCCGGAGCACCCCTCAGCGGTGCCCACCCATACCGTCGTCATCCCGTCCGACGTGCCCATGGTGGCGCTGCTCGGGTCGCGTGACGAGCTCCTCCGCACCATGGAGCGCAGCTTCCCGCGTGTCGACGTGCACGTGCGCGGCAACGAGTTCCGGCTCACCGGGGAGTCGGCCGAGCTGGCCCTGGTGGAGCGGCTGATCGACGAGCTCATCGCGATCGTCGGCGCCGGGCAGCCGCTCAACCGCGACGCCGTCGAGCGTGCCGTCGGCATGCTGCGCAGCCAGACCTCGGACCGGCCGGCCGATGTGCTGACGATGAACATCGTGAGCAACCGTGGTCGCACGATCCGACCCAAGACGCTCAACCAGAAGCACTACGTCGAGGCCATCGACCAGCACACGGTGGTCTTCGGCATCGGCCCTGCGGGCACCGGCAAGACCTACCTGGCCATGGCCAAGGCGGTCGCCGCGCTGCAGGCGAAGCAGGTGACCCGCATCATCCTCACCCGTCCGGCCGTCGAGGCGGGGGAGCGGCTGGGCTTCCTGCCCGGCACGCTCAACGACAAGATCGACCCCTACCTGCGGCCGCTGTACGACGCGCTGCACGACATGATCGACCCCGACTCGATCCCGCGGCTCATGGCCTCCGGCACGATCGAGGTCGCCCCGCTGGCCTACATGCGGGGACGCACCCTCAACGACGCGTTCATCATCCTCGACGAGGCGCAGAACACCTCGGCGGAGCAGATGAAGATGTTCCTGACCCGGCTCGGCTTCGGGTCCAGGATGGTCGTCACCGGCGACGTCACGCAGGTCGACCTGCCCGGCGGCACCACCTCGGGGCTACGCATCGTGCAGGACATCCTGCGCGGGGTGGAGGACGTCCACTTCGCCACCCTCACGAGCCAGGACGTCGTCCGTCACCGGCTCGTGAGCGCGATCGTCGACGCCTACGGCCGGCACGACGCCGGTGCTCGTGCCGCCGGAAGGACGCGCGCCGCGCGGAGCACGCGGTGAGCATCGAGATCCTCAACGAGTCGGGCGTCGTGCCCTCGCCGGTCGGCGAGCAGGAGCTCCACGACCTCGGGCGCTACGTGCTGGACCAGCTGCAGGTCCACCCGCGGGCCGAGCTGACCATCACCTTGGTGGACGAGGCGGCGATGGAGGCCCTGCACGTCCAGTGGATGGACCTGTCAGGCCCCACCGACGTGATGAGCTTCCCGATGGACGAGCTGCGTCCAGGCACCGAGGACGGCACGAGCCCCGAGGGCATCCTGGGTGACGTGGTGCTCTGTCCCGAGGTCGCCCGCAGGCAGGCCGCCCAGGCCGGCCACTCCGTGGCCGACGAGCTGCTCCTGCTGACCACCCACGGCATCCTCCACCTGCTGGGCTTCGACCATGCCGAGCCCGCGGGCGAGCAGGAGATGTTCGACCTGCAACGCACCCTGCTGCTCACCTACCTCGCCCAGCGCGGACGGACGACGACGGCGGCGCCCGCTGCCCGTCTCGACGACGCCTGACCCTCCACGACGCCACGACGTCCCCACCCACACCACGGAAACGGTCATGACCCCCCTGATCATCGTCGCCGTCGCGGCGACTCTCATCGCCTCACTGCTGGCAGCCGCCGAGACGGCCCTGCAGCGCATGTCCCGACATAGGGCCGAGCAGCTCGTCGAGGAGGAGCGCCGCGGTGCCACCGCACTGCTGCGCATCGTCACCGACTCTGCTCCCTACCTGGCCGTCGCCACCTTCGTGCGGGTCACGGCCGAGGCGCTGACCGCCGTCGCGGTCGCCGTGGCGGTGGACACCCGCACCGACAGCCACTGGCAGACAGCGCTCCTGGCCGTCGGCATCATGGCGGTCGTCTCGTTCATCGGCGTGGGCGTCTCGCCGCGCACCGTCGGCCGACAGCACGTCGAGCCGGTGGCCCTCCTGGCCGCTCCCGTGGTGAGCCTGCTCCGGACCGTGCTCGGCCCGCTGGCCAAGGCCCTGGTGACGATCGGCAACGCCGTGACGCCGGGCCGCGGCTACTCCGAGGGCCCCTTCGCCTCCGAGGCCGAGCTGCGCGACCTCGTGGACCTCGCCGGTGAGTCCTCGGTCATCGAGGCCGAGGAGCGCGAGATGATCCACTCGATCTTCGAGCTGGGTGACACCGTGACCCGAGAGGTGATGGTGCCACGCCCCGACATGGTGACGGTCGCGCGCGACCGCACCCTGCGGCAGGCGATGTCGCTCTTCCTCCGTTCCGGGTTCTCCCGCGTGCCGGTGATCGGCGACGGGGCCGACGACGTGCTGGGGGTGCTCTACTTCAAGGACGTGGCGCGGCACGTGAACGCGCACGGGGACCAGGCGACCGGCGTGCCGGTGACCGAGATCATGCGGCCGGTGCTGCGGGTGCCCGACAGCAAGCCCGTCGACGCCCTCCTGAGGGAGATGCAGCAGCAGCGCCTGCACTTCGCCATCGCCGTCGACGAGTACGGCGGCACCGCGGGCCTGGTCACCATCGAGGACATCCTGGAGGAGATCGTCGGCGAGATCACCGACGAGTACGACCGTGACGTCATGGGCGTCGAGCCCCTGGGCGACGGCCGGTTCCGGGTGCCGGCCACCATGCCGGTCGACGACCTCGCGGAGCTGTTCGACGTCGAGATCGAGGTCGACGACGTCGACAGCGTCGGTGGCCTGCTGGCGGCCACCATCGGGATGGTGCCCATCGTGGGGTCGTCCTGCGAGGTGGCCGGACTGGAGCTCACCGCAGAGCGCATGGCCGGCCGGCGCCGTCGCGTGGCCACCGTGCTCGCCCGCAAGATGGACAAGGACGAGCTGCGCCCAGCGGAGGAGCCGGACGCCGTGCGAGGCCGCCCCGGCTCCGGCGACGCGGGCGCTGCTGACGTCGGCCCCGACGCGGGGCCCCGGGGGGAGCCGACGCGCGACCGGCCGGGTGACGGTCCCGGAGGGCAGGCTGCGGGGGTGGGCCATCCCGGTGCCCGCGACGACGTCCAGCAGCGCAACACAGACCACGCCGACACCCGGCTCACCGACCCTACGGGCCGGTCCGGCGGCCTGCTCCGAGCCTGGTTCGGCCCTCGGGGCGTGGGTGTGCGGGCATGATGGTCCCGACAGCCCGACGCCCAGCGCGAGGACGACCATGAGCACCGACAGCACGGCATACCGATCCGGGTTCGCCTGCCTGGTGGGACGACCCAACGCCGGCAAGTCGACCCTCACCAACGCCCTGGTCGGGCACAAGGTCGCCATCACCTCGAGCAAGCCGCAGACGACCCGGCACGCCATCCGGGGGGTGCGCACCACGGACTCCGCGCAGCTCGTCCTCGTCGACACCCCTGGCCTGCACCGTCCCCGTTCCCTCCTCGGGCAGCGGCTCAACGACCTGGTGCGCGAGACCCTGCTCGGGGTGGACGTCATTGGCTTCTGCCTGCCGGCCGACCAGCGGCCCGGCCCGGGGGACCAGTACATCGCGAGCGACCTGCTCGAGCTGCAGCGCGCCAAGCGGGTGCCGGTGGTCGCGATCGCCACGAAGTCCGACGCGGTCGACCGTGACCGGCTCGCTCAGCACCTGATGGCCATCGACAAGCTCGGGGACTGGGCCGAGATCGTGCCCTGCTCCGCGGTGCGCGGAGACCAGGTCGACGAGGTGGCCGAGGTGCTCGCGTCCTACCTGCCGCAGGGCCCGGCGCTCTACCCCGACGACGTCCTCACCGACGAGCCCACCGTGGTCATGATCGCCGAGCTCGTCCGGGAGGCGGCGCTGGAGGGCGTGCGGGACGAGCTGCCGCACTCGCTCGCGGTCGTGGTCGAGGAGATGGTGCCGCGCCCCGACCGCCCGGAGGGGGACCCGCTGACGGATGTGCGGGTCAACGTCTTCGTCGAGCGGCCCAGCCAGAAGGCCATCGTGATCGGCCGCGGTGGGTCCCGCCTGCGAGAGGTCGGCACCCGCTCCCGGCACGCCATCGAGGCCCTGCTCGGCCACCGGGTCTACCTCGACCTCCATGTCAAGGTCGCCAAGGACTGGCAGCGCGACCCGAAGCAGCTGCAGCGGCTGGGGTTCTAGCCGACCCGCTCTGGTCACCCGCAACGGTTAGTGGTTGAGTGAGATCCATGAAGAAACTCATCAACGACCCCGCCGACGTGGTCAGCGAGGCGCTGCTCGGCATGGCTGCGGCGCACCCTGACCGGCTCCGCGTCGACCACGACCACAAGATCGTCTACCGCGCGGCCGGGCCCCGTGAGGGCAAGGTCGGGCTGGTGTCCGGAGGAGGCTCCGGGCACGAGCCGATGCACGGTGGCTTCGTCGGCACCGGCATGCTCGACGCCGCCTGCGCCGGCGAGGTCTTCACCTCCCCGGTGCCCGACCAGATGATGGCCGCCACGAAGGCGGTCGACGGTGGCGCGGGCGTCCTGCACATCGTGAAGAACTACACGGGTGACGTGATGAACTTCGAGATGGCTGCCGAGCTCGCGGCGGCCGATGCCGGCACCGAGGTGAAGTCCGTCGTGACCGACGACGACGTCGCGGTCCAGGACTCGCTCTACACCGCCGGGCGTCGTGGCGTCGGCGTCACGGTCCTGCTGGAGAAGATCGTCGGGGCCGCCGCCGAGGAGGGCCGCTCGCTGCAGGAGTGCGCCGACCTGGCCACGCAGGTCAACCGCGCCGGACGGTCGATGGGGATGGCGCTCACGTCCTGCACGGTGCCGTCCGCCGGCAGGCCGACGTTCGACCTCGCCGAGGACGAGATGGAGATCGGCATCGGGATCCACGGTGAGCCCGGGCGCGAGCGCAAGCCGCTGGCGCCGGCCAAGGACATCGCGGCGATGCTGGTCGAGCCGGTGCTCAGCGACCTCGGCCTCAGCCGGGGTGACGGCGTCATCGCCTTCGTCAACGGCATGGGCGGCACCCCGCTCATCGAGCTCTACCTCATGTACCACGAGGTCTCGCAGCTCCTCGAGGGCGCGGGTGTGAGCGTGGCGCGCTCGCTCGTGGGCAACTACATCACGTCCCTTGAGATGGCCGGCTGCTCGGTGACCCTGCTGCGGGCGGACGACGAGACCGTGCGCCTGTGGGACGCGCCGGTCAACACGCCTGGGCTGCGCTGGGGAGCCTGATGGCCGACCTGCAGAGCTTCCAGGGGTGGATGGCCGACTACGCCGAGGTCGTCAAGGAGCAGGCCGACTACCTCACCGACCTCGACCGGGCCATCGGTGACGCCGACCACGGCATCAACATGGCGCGGGGGACGGTCAAGGTCGCAGCCTTGGCGGAGGCGGAGGACTTCGCCTCCAGCGAGGCCTATCTCAAGAAGGTGGGGATGACGCTCGTCAGCACCGTGGGAGGTGCCTCCGGACCGCTCTACGGCACGTTCTTCCTGCGCCTGGCGGGTCCTCTGGCCGGGGTCGCCGACGCCGGCGTCGAGGAGGTCGGTGCGGCTCTGCGGGCCGGGGTCGACGGCATCCTGGCGCGCGGCAAGGCCGAGCTGGAGGACAAGACGATGTATGACGCGTGGGCACCGGCCCTGGATGCCTACGCCACCGCTACGGCGGACGGCGCCGACCTGCGCGGCGCGCTGGAGGCGGCGGCTGCCGCCTCGGCGCGAGGCCGGGACGACACGCTCGACCTGGTCGCTCGCAAGGGCCGTGCCAGCTACCTCGGTGAGCGCAGTCGCGGTCACATCGACCCCGGCGCCACCAGCACCACGCTGCTGCTGGAGTCCGCTGCGCGCACGCTGGCCTGAGCGCTGCCGACGATGATCGGGATCGTCGTGGTCAGTCACAGCCATGCCCTCGGCACGGCCGCCGTGGAGCTCGCCGCCGAGATGGTCGACGAGTCCACGCGCCCCGTGGTGGAGGTCGCGGCCGGGCTCGACGAGCACACCTTCGGCACCGACGCGGCGGCGGTCGCCGAGGCGATCGGCCGCGCCGACTCGCCCGACGGTGTGCTGGTGCTGCTCGACCTGGGCAGTGCTGTGCTCTCGGCGGAGATGGCCCTGGAGTTCGTCGACAGCGACCTCGCCTCGCGCACGAGGCTGTCGAGCGCACCGCTGGTGGAGGGGCTGGTCGCGGCCGTCGTCACGGCCGCCGCCGGTGCCGACCTGGACACCGTCGCCGCAGAGGCACGTCGCGGGCTGAGCGCCAAGGCGGACCACGTCGGTGACGGTGGCACCGACGCCGGCGCAGCCACCGGCCAGGAGGAGACCGTCGAGGCGGCGCCTGTCGGCGAGGAGCAGCACCTGCGCGTCACGGTCGCTGTCGAGCACGGCCTGCACGCCAGGCCGGCCGCCCGGCTCGTGGCGACGGTCAACCGGCACCCCGACGCCGTCGTGCGGATCACCGACCTCGACACGGGCAAGGGACCGGCGGACGCCCGCAGCCTCTCTGCCGTGGCCACGCTGGGCGTGCTGCAAGGACACGACGTGGAGTTCCTCGCCTCCGGGCCCCAGGCCTCCGAGGTGCTGGCCGCCCTCTCCGAGCTGGCGGACGAGGGCTTCGGAGACCGTCCCGTCGAGCGTGCCGACGACGCCGCCGACGGTGCTGTCGCCGGAGATCGGGCCGACCCCGAGGACAGGGCACGGCCGGAGGAGGTGCCGCCGCGACGTCGCACCCGTGCACTGGGCCTGGGACTCGGTGCCGCCATGGGGCCTGCCATCCGGCGGCGGACCACGCCTGACCTCAGCGCCTACCGCGGGACGGGCGACCCCGGCGAGGAGGCCGAGCGGCTACGGCGAGCCATGGACACCGCACGCGCCGACCTCCGGGCGCTCGTCCGGCGCACCCGGGCCGGCGGTGGGGACGGTGAGGCCGGGATCTTCGAGGCCCACCTGGCGCTGCTGGACGACCCTTCGCTGGTGGAGCCCGTGACGCGGGTGCTGCGCACCGGGCGTGCTGCCACCGCGGCCTGGCACGACGAGGTCAGCCGGGTCGCCGCCGACTTCGCGGGGCTGGCCGACCCCTACCAGCGGGACCGCGCAGAGGACGTCCGTAGTGTCATGCACCGGGTGGAGCGCGCCCTGCTCGGCATGCCCGAGGAGGACCCGGACGCCACCGGGATCCTGGTGGTGGACGAGCTGGACCCTGCGACGGCAGCCACGCTGGACACCACCCTGTGCCAAGGGGTCGTGACCATCGCCGGAGGTGCGACAGGGCATGGCGTGATCGTGCTGCGGGCCCGTGGCGTGCCGGTGCTCACCGGTGCCGGGCAGCGTGCCGACGTCGAGACCGGCACGCTCGTCGCCCTGGACGAGCGCGCCAGGCGGCTGCTGGTCGACCCCGACCCGCAGGAGGGGGCCGACTTCGAGGCCATGCTCGTGCAGCGGGCCGACACCCGCCGTGAGCACCAGGCCCGGGCCGGCGAACCCGCGACCACGTCGGACGGCCACACGGTCGTGGTGAAGGCCAATGTCACCGACCCCGAGGAGGCGGCCGAGGCCGTCGGTCAGGGAGCGGAGGGCTCGGGCCTCGTCCGCACCGAGGTCGTCTTCGGCGCCTGGACGACCCCGCCGACGGTCGAGGAGCAGGTGCGTGCCCTGACCGATATCGCCGTCGCGATGGACGGACGGCCCATGACGGTGCGCTCCTGGGACATCGGCGCGGACAAGCCGCTGCCTTACCTGCGTCAGGAGCCCGAGACCAACCCGTTCCTCGGTGTGCGCGGGGTGCGGTCGTTCCGTCGCGACCCCGCACTGCTGCTCGACCAGCTCGAGGCGGTGTGCCGGGTCGCCCGCAGGCACGCCGTGCGGCTGATGTTCCCGATGGTCGCGACGGTCGAGGAGGTCGAGTGGTCGCTGGCCCGGCTGGAGGAGGCCGCTGTCCGCGCCGGCGGCGGACGACCCGAGGGGCTCGAGGTCGGCATCATGGTCGAGGTGCCGGCGGCCGCGCTGCGGGCCGAGGCGATGACGGCCCAGCTGGACTTCGTCAGCATCGGGACCAACGACCTCACGCAGTACACGCTCGCGGCCGAGCGCGGCAGCGCTGCCCTCGCCGGTCTCACCGACCCCCTCGACCCGGCGGTCCTTCGGCTCGTCCACACGGTGTGCACCGAGGTGGCCGAAGGTGTGCGGGTCGCCGTGTGCGGCGATGCCGCCAGTGACCCGGCGGCCGCGGCCCTGCTCATCGGCCTCGGCGTCGAGGAGCTCAGCGCGACGGCGGCGACCGTGCCCGACGTCAAGGCTCGCCTGCGGGAGAGCAGCCTGACCGACCTTCAGGACCTGGCCGGGCGTGCCCTACGGTGCGAGTCCGCCGAGGAGGTGCGTGCGCTCCTGGGGTGACTCCTGGCGCACGCTAGCTGTTCTGCCCATGGAGGTTGGGTACGCGGTCGGCGGGTGAGGCGCCCTTGAGTGCGGTGTGGCCGCGGTGGTGATTGTAGTGATGTAGGAAGTC
>NZ_JAJSDQ010000003.1 GCF_021272345.1 Ornithinimicrobium sediminis
ACCGCACCCGGGCTCCTGCCCGCCGCTGCCGGACAGCTGCCTCTTGAGGGTCTCGAAGTCGATCGACACCAGCAGGGTCGCCTTCGGTGTGGTCGGCTCACCGTGGGTGCCGGCCACGCCACGACGGACCACCGTCATCAGCGCGTCGTAGCGCCTGTTGCCCGGCGTGCGACGGTCATCCTCACCGGTCGCCTCCCGCTCCGCCCTGGACGCCGGCGCGGCCAACGGCGACCGCAGAATCGCCCGCACCGCCTCGTAGTCGGCGTCGTCGCCGAAGGTCATCACGATCCGCTGGACCGACCCGTCCGCCAGGCTCGACTCGTGCACATCCCGCAGCTCGTGCTGAGCCCGTCGACGGTCCTCATGGTCCTTCTCCGGCAGGCAACACCGCAGAAGCTCGGCGATGACCCGCTCGATGTCCCTGTCGTCGAACACGGGGTTGGCTCCCGCGTCGGCCAGGATGCGCACCGCCTCGGCATACTGCTCGGGCGAGACGGACCTGCTGACCCGCACCAGTGCCTTGTGCATCCGGGCAGCCCGGGCCGGCGTCATACCGCAGACAGCACCCCGGCCAGCAACGGCGCATGCACCCGGTCACGGCTCGCCTGCGCCAGGCGCGCCAGGTCCCGCACCGCCGGAAGGTCAAGGTCGGGGCAGCGCTGGGCCAGCCAGTCGACCAGGCTGAACCCGTCAGTGGTGTGGAGCCCTCGCTCGGCGACCTCACACGCCAGCCGTAGCCGTGCCCGCCCCAAGGCCGCCGACGCCATCGCGACGCCGCGCAGCCCCGCGGTCAGCTCCGGCTCCAGCAACAGCACCGACTCCTGAGCAGCCAGGTCCACGGACACCCCAACCCTCGCCGCCTCACGCAGCGACACCGCCACCCGCTCCCGGGCCGGGCGCACCACAGGCAGCGACCCACACCGGGCGACATCTCCCACGGTCGTCCGGAGCACCTCACCACCCCACTGCCCTGCCATAGGACAAACGTACGAGACGACACCGACACACCCCGAGGACCTGCACGTGCATGCGCTTGGTGGCCGAAGCCCCGGGACGGGGGTGCACACCGAGCAGGGGCGAAGCGCTCAGGACGGGGTGGCACAACCGTGACCGTCTTTGTGCGCGCCCGCAACACGTCCACCTGCGCCAACGCCGACACCAGCTCGCCGCCACCCAACCGGGGCACGTCCCGGCCCACCCCACCCGCGGCCCCCTGGTCCCGTCCGCCAGGCGCCCCGCCCGCACCTCCCCCGGCACCCGCCACCACCACTCAGGGGCCCGTCGGTCAGGTCGTCCACCCCCACGTGCACCACCCCCGTCCACAGGCACGACCCAGGGACGGCTACCCCGCACCCAGAGGTGTGCGCGACGCCGGCTCCGGAGCCGCCCGAGAGATGCCGGCGCGCCAGCCCTCGGTCGGCAGCAGACCGGTCAGACGCATCCCGGTCAGACGCACGAAGGGTCCGGAGCCGCCAGGCTCAGGACCCTTCGGATGACCGAGGTGGATCGTGTCAGTAGCCGCGGTCGTCGCGGCGCACGTCCGGCGCCGGGCCCGACTCATGGCGGTCCACCACCTGACGGTGCTCGGTGTGCGTGCGCTGCTGGTTGGTGATCAGCGAGACCACGATCGCCAGGGCGCCGACGCCCATCATGATGAAGCCGACCATCTCGACGTTGACCCCTTGCACGTCGAACGAGGTCGCGAACGCGAGGATCGCCCCCACGACGATGAGGAAGATGCCGAACCCGACTGCCATGTCACGTGTCCTTTCGCGGTGACCGCACGCCAGGGAGCGCACGATGCCTCTGCAGCACGGTAGTACCGAAGGAACCGGACCGCCTCACGAGCACAGGCGGCGCACCGAGACGTCGGTCACAGCCGCCGGTCGGCCAGCACCGGGAAGCTCTCACGCCAGGACAGCACCGCCTCGGGGTCGATCTCGACGGAGAGGACCTCCTCGTCGGTGCCGGCCTCGGCCAGCACCTCCCCCCGAGGGTCGACCACCGCGCTGAACCCGCCCATGGGGGTGCCTGCATGCGTGCCGGCGGTGTTGCCGGCGATGACGTAGGCCTGGTTCTCGATCGCCCTGGCGCGCGCCAGCACCCGCCAGTGCTCCACGCGGGCCGCCGGCCAGGCGGCCGGGACGACGAAGACCTGAGCGCCTCGGTCGACCTGTGCCCGGTAGAGCTCGGGGAAGCGCAGGTCGTAGCAGGTCGACAGGCCCACCCTCAGGCCGTCCGCCGGCGCGGGCAGGTCGACGACGACGAGCTCCGTCCCGGCCTCCATCAGACGCGGCTCACCGTTGCCGAACCCGAAGCGGTGGATCTTGCGGTAGGTCGCACAGATCTCGCCGCTCGGGTCGAGCACGACGGAGGTGTTCCACACCCCGTGCCCGTCCGGCCCGGTCTCGTCTCCTGGCCGCTCCACCAGGGAGCCGGTATGCAGCACACAGCCGGTCTCGCGGGCCGCCTCCGCCAGGGCGGCCGTCACCTCACCGTCGACACGCTGCTCGCGCTCGGGCCAGGCGCGGTAGTCGAACCCCCCGGCGCTCCACAGCTCCGGCAGCACGACGAGGTCGTGACCGCGCTGGGCGCGGACGAGCTCCACCACACGGGCCGTGCGCCCGGCGAGCGACTCCTTGTCACCGTAGGACAGCTGGATGACCGCGACCTTCATACCCGGCACCCTAGCGGCCCCGAGCCTGCTCGTCCCGCCCCGCCAGGGCCGCCAGGTGCGCGTTGTAGGCCGCGAGCTGGGCGTCGTCGTCACGGTCGGCCTGGCGGTCGGCCCTCCGTGCGTCGCGCTCGTCGCGGCGCAGCCAGTCGAGCGTGACGAGCAGCGCCAGGATCAGCGTGGGGACCTCTCCCACGCCCCAGGCGATGGTCCCGCCGAGCTGCTGGTCGGCGAGCAGGTCGTCCATCCACGGCAGGTCCAGGCCCTTGAAGAAGCTGGGAGCCAGCAGCCAGGTGCCGGACATGAGCGCCAGGCCGAAGAAGGCGTGCGCGGCGAGGGTGGCCATGAGCACCATGAGGCGCATCGGGGCGGGCCACTTCGGCGGCCCGGGGTCGGTGCCGATGAGCGACCAGACGAAGGCATAGCCGGCCAGCAGGAAGTGCACGGTCATGACGACGTGCCCGCTGTGGGTGCGCAGGGCCCACTCGAACATGTCGGTCCAGTAGAACGCGACGAGGCTGCCGAAGAAGACGACCCCGGCCACGACGGGGTTGGCGACGAAGCCTGCCCACCGGGAGTGCACCACGGCCAGCACGACCTCCCGCGGCCCGAGGGTCCTGTCCCGGCGTGCGGGCAGGGCCCGCAGCGCCAGGGTGATCGCCTGACCCAGCACGAGGAAGATCGGGATCGCCATCATGAGGGCCATGTGCATGACCATGTGCATCGAGAAGGTCACCCGGCCGTAGGCACCAGGTGCGCCGTTCGTGACGTAGACGAAGACCAGCCAGCCCACCATCCACAGGATCGTGGCCCCCACCGGCCAGTGGTCGCCGCGGCGCCGCAGCCGCACCACCCCTGCGGCATACAGCCCCATCGCGAGCAGTGCCCCGATGAGGAAGAGCCAGTTGACCTGCCACACCTCGACCCACGAGGCAGCGGTGAGGGGCGGCGGGGCCGGGAAGCCGGTGAGGGCGAAGGTCGGGTCGGTGGCGTCGGAGCCGGCGACCGGTGGCGGCGGGGTGCGGGCCAGGGTGACCGCGAGACCGACCGCCGCTCCCATCACCAGCAGCTCGACCGTGGCCAGGCGGGCGAACGCCCACGGCCGGTCCAGCCCCCCCGCCAGGATGCGCCTGCGGTGCACGAAGCCGAAGCCGCCGAGCACCGCGAGCGCCGCGACCTTGGCCCAGATGAGCAGCCAGTAGGCCGAGGTGAGGTCACCCAGGTCGTCGGCCGCGAGCGTGGAGAACAGCAGCCCGGACAGGGCCACGGTGACGTAGGCCCACAGCGCCACCGTGGAGTAGCGCTGCACGGTGACCGGCAGCGCAGAGCCCAGGACGGGTCGCAGCAGGAGCACCGCCAGCAGCCCGCCCAGCCAGACCGTCACCCCGGCCAGGTGCAGCCCGAGCGCGGTCACGGCCGTCTCGTGCCCGTCGGCCCCGCTGGAGTGGCCGGTGAACGAGATCGGGACCAGCGTGGCGAGCGCCAGGAGGAAGGCCCAGGCCAGCCCTCCCCGGGTGCGCACGGCGAAGGCCACGAAGGCCAGCCCGGTCGCCATGAACAGCTCGATGGTCCACAGCCGCACGAGCTCCAGACCGGTGAGGTTGGCCAGGAGGTCGGAGAAGAAGCCGGGCGTGCCCATCGGCAGGCCGGTGATCTCGGCGAAGCCCAGGACCATCAGGACGGCCGCGCTGACCGCCCAGAGCACTGCCGTCCAGCCCGCTGCCACGGCCGCCGTCTCGCGACGCCGGGAGCGTCGTGACTCCGGCGCGAGGAAGGCACCCACCAGGAGCAGGCCGACCGTGGCAGCGGCGGCGATGTCGTGCACCACACCGACCAGGACCTGACCCCAGCGCACCACGGGACCGGCGTCGGCGATGAGCAGTGGCGTGGTGGCACCGCTCAGGGCGGCTGCCGGCACGGCCACCGCCAGCGCGGCCAGCAGCAGCACCGCGGCCGGCAGCCAGAGGAGGCGGCCGGGCACCGGCGTCGGCGACGCCTGCGAAGGCGCTGGTGGGACTCGGGTCGAGGACGACACACCCACATGCTAGGTAGGGTTGCTGACATGCCGCTGCACCCCGCCGCCCCGCAGGAGCTCCCCGACCTCGTCGAGGGCTACCGGCAGGCCATGCGCTCGCTGATCGACGTCGGCCGGACGTGCCCGCCGGACCGCCTCGCCGACTCCACCTGCTGCCCCGGCTGGACGGTCCAGGACCACCTGGCACACGTCGCCTCGGTCGAGGCCTATCTCGACGGCGGTGACTACCCCGAGGTCGAGCTCCCCGACCGCGCCCACCTGCACCACGAGTTCGCCGTGTGGATGGAGCACGGGGTGCAGGCGCGCCGTGGACGGCCGGTCGAGGAGGTGCTCGACGAGCTCGAGACGCTGCTGCACAACCGGCTCGCGACGCTGAGCAACCCCGAGCTCACCCTGGACACGGTCGTCAGCGGACCGATGGGGCTGGAGATGCCGCTGTCGGAGCTCCTGGCCCGCCGGCTCGTCGACATCTGGGTCCATGAGCAGGACCTCCGCGAGGCCCTCGACCGCATCGGCAACCTCGACAGCCCCGCCGCGGCCATGTTCGTGCACCGCATCGTCGTCGCCTTCCCCGTCGTCGTGCCGAAGCGGGTCGACCTGCCGGCCGGTCAGTCCGTGATCCTCGAGAGCACCGGCCCCGTCACGGCCCGGGTGGGGGTGCGGATGGCGCACGGCGAGCACGACGAGGTCGTGGCTCACCCCCTCTTCACGGGGGACTCCGAGACCGCCGAGAGCGACCACGCCGACCAGATGGGGCACCCCGAGGAGGAGGTCGCCACGACGACGATCATCCTCTCGACCGACGCCCTGACCCGCCGGGCCGCAGGCCGCCGCAGCACGCTGGACACGGCATACCGCGTGGTCGGCGACGAGGAGGTCGCCCGGGCCGTCCTCGACGCGCTCGTGCTGACTCCCTGAGGAGCCTGCAGCAGCGCCCGAGACCCCGCCGCTGCGAGGCCGACGCCGCCACGGGGACGCTCCTGTGACGAGCGTCTCCCTCCCTGCGGCGCCAGAGGGCTCGATCCAGGTCGCAGGCTCCGTGGGGTGCTGCACAATGGAGGGTGGGAGCCCACCGGGGGGCCATCACACTGGCGTGCTCCGGTCCGTGGTGCTCCCTGACACCGTCCACCCGTGAGGAGCACCAGCAACAGATGAAGAAGTCCACTGTGATCGCCCTGCTCGCCCTGAGCCTGTCCGCCGCAGCCTGCACCACCGAGGACCCCACTCCCCCCGGCAGCCCCACCGTCGACTCCGACGTGGCCGGTGAGACCGCGGACATGGGGTCGGAGACCGGTGACGCCGCGGAGGAGACCGGTGACATGGCCGGCGAGACCGGTGACATGGCCGGGGAGACCGGCGCCATGAGCGACCCGGTCTGCGAGGACGTGTTCGGCGGCAACGTGCCGCTGGCCGAGCGAGCGGACACCAACCGCGAGGTCATGAGCACCGGCGACGCCCTCGACAAGGCGGAGTACGGCGAGGTCAACCTGCTCAAGCAGCGCCTCGAGCGGGTCGCCGAGGACGCGTCGAGCGACCAGGCCGGCCTCATCGAGCGCATCAACGCGCCGTTCGTCGAGGCCTCCAGCGCCGTGCAGGACGGCGAGGTCACCCCGGACGAGGAGACCGATGAGGTCACCCTCCCCGAGATCGACGTCGAGGACTCGGCCGCGGCTCAGGACGAGCTCGAGGCCGCCTGCCAGGGCTGAGCCCGAGACACCCGCGCACGGGGGCCGGCCCACGGGTCGGCCCCCGTCGTCGTGCCGGTCACCGGGCCGGCGGGCCCGAGGACCGGTGGTAGAACCACAGCCCACCCACGAAGGCCACGACGACGAGCATCGTCGCTCCCGCCACCCACAGCCCCTCGTCCCAGTCGAGGAGCAGCGCCAGCAGCACACCGCCGGCGGCGAGCAGCAGCGCGACCTGGCCGGCGAGGCGGGTGGCCTGCACCTGCACCCGTCGCTCCCTTTCGTCGGCCTCGGAGCCGGTCAGCAGCCGGGCCCCGGGCGTGAGCCGGCGCGAGACGCCCTGCAGCACGGCATACCCCACGAGCACCCCCGCCCCGATGAAGGCTGCGCGCGGGTTGCCTCGGGACAGGCCGATGACCAGGACCGCTGCCGCACCCGCGTAGCAGAGCAGGGTGAACAGCCGGTCCTTGAGTGGGACCGGGCGACCGGCCGCCACCTCAGCCCCAGACCAGGGCGCGGCTGGGGTCCTCGAGCAGGGCAGCCAGGTCTGCCAGGAAGCGTGAGCCGAGCTCGCCGTCGATGAGCCGATGGTCGAAGGACACGGCGAGCTGGGTCACCCAGCGTGGCACGATCTCGTCCTCACCTGCGGCGTTCGTGACGACCCAGGGCTGTTTGCGGATGGCGCCGAAGCACACGATCGCCGACTCGCCCGGGTTGATGATCGGGGTGCCGGTGTCCACACCGAAGACTCCGACGTTGGTGATGGTGATGGTGCCGCCGGACATCTGCGCCGGCTGGGTGCGCCCGGCCTTGGCGGTCGCGACCAGGTCAGCGAGAGCCTCGGCGAGCTGACGCAGGTCCATGAGGTCGGCGTCCTTGATGTTGGGCACGACCAGCCCGCGCGGGGTGGCCGCGGCGATGCCGAGGTTGACGTAGTGCCGCTGGACGATCTCCTGGGCCTGCTCGTCCCACACCGCGATCATCCCGGGGTTGCGGCGCACGGCGATGGTGAGCGCCTTGGCCAGGATGAGCAGGGGGCTCACCTTGAGGTCGCGGAAGTCACGGTCGCCCTTCAGCCGCTCCACGAGCTCCATCGTGGCGCTGACGTCGACGGTGACGAACTCGGTGACGTGCGGAGCGGTGAACGACGAGCGCGTCATCGCCTGGGCCGTCATCTTGCGCACGCCCTTGATCGGCGTGCGCGTCTCCCGCTCGCCCGAGCGGTCGAAGGACGGCGGGGAGTATGCCGGTGCGCCGGTGCCGCCCTGGGGTGCGGCGGGGGCCTCGACCGCCGGAGCGGCCGTCATCGCCGGCGCGGCCGGCGCGGCCGGCGCAGTGTCGGCTGCCCCCGCGGCGAGGTGCTGGTCCACGTCGGCCCGGCTGACCACCCCGTCAGGGCTGCTCGGGCGCACCTGGGTGATGTCGACACCGCGGTCCTTGGCGTACTTGCGCACCGGCGGCTTGGCCAGCGCCCGCACCGGGCGGCCGGGGCGCTCGGGCTCCTCGACCGCCGTGCCGCCGCCCCTGCGCCGTCGCCGGGTCGTCGAGCCCTCCGACGCGCCGTAGCCGACCAGGATGGCCTCGCGTGCCGGCGCCTTCTCGGGCTCGGGCACCAGGTCGTCGGGGCGGTCCCCGGCGTCCGGCTGCACGTCGGCGGTCCGGTCGACGGCGCCTGACTCCACGTCGGCGACCGTGCCGGCACGCTCCTCCGCGGGGGCCGCCCCCTCGTCGGAGCCACCGCCGTCGGAGCCGTCGCCCTCGGAGCCGTCGTCGACGTCGATGATCGGGGTGCCGACCTCGACCGTGTCGCCCTCCTGCGCAAGCAGTGCCCGCACGACCCCGCCGTAGGGGATGGGCAGCTCGACGAGCGACTTGGCGGTCTCGACCTCCACGACGATGTCGTTGGTCCTGACGGTGTCGCCGGCCTTGACCTTCCAGGTCACGATCTCGGCCTCGACCAGGCCCTCACCCGGGTCCGGGAGCTTGAACTGCGGCACGGTGTCTCCTTGGTCGGTCGGTCAGTAGGCGAGGGCGGCGTCGACGGCGTGCAGGACGCGGTCGAGGTCGGGCAGGAAGTGCTCCTCGTGCCGGCTCGGCGGGTAGGGGATGTTGTACCCACCGACGCGCAGCACCGGGGCCTCCAGGTGGTAGAAGCACTCCTGCTGCACCAGGGCGGCCAGCTCCGAGCTCATCCCCAGGAACGTCTGTGCCTCGTTGACCACCACGCACCGGCCGGTCTTGGCGACCGAGGCCGTGATGACGTCGAGGTCCAGCGGGGAGAGGCTGCGCAGGTCGACGACCTCGACGTCCGGGCCGTCCTCGAGCTCGGCGGCCTGGGCGGCGGCGAGGCTGACCTTGACCATGGGCCCGTAGGTGAGCAGCGTGACGTCGGTGCCCTCGCGGCGGACGACGGCCTCGTGCAGCTCGTAGGGCGCGGCCTCGCCCAGCTCGATGAACCCGCGCTCGTGGTAGCGCCGCTTGGGCTCGTAGAAGACCACCGGGTCGTCGCTGGCGACAGCCTGCTGCATCATCCAGTAGGCGTCCTCGGGCGTCGCGCAGGTGACGACCCGCAGACCGGCGGTGTGCGCGAAGTAGGCCTCGTTGGACTCGCTGTGGTGCTCGACCGCGCCGATGCCGCCGCCGTAAGGGATGCGGATCACCAGCGGCAGCCTGATCTTGCCCAGCGACCGGTAGTGCATCTTGGCGACCTGGCTGACGATCTGGTCGAACGCCGGGTAGACGAAGCCGTCGAACTGGATCTCGACGACCGGCCGGTAGCCCCGCAGCGCCATGCCCACAGCCGTGCCGAGGATGCCGGACTCGGCCAGCGGGGTGTCGACGACGCGGTGCTCGCCGAAGTCCTTCTGCAGGTGCTCGGTGACCCGGAAGACACCGCCGAGCTTGCCGACGTCCTCGCCCATGAGCACGACCTTCGGGTCGTCCTCCATCGCCTTGCGCATGCCGGCGTTGAGCGCCTTGGCGATCGTCATCTTCTGTGTCGTCATGTCGGCCTCCCGTCAGTCCTCGTCGAAGCCGGCCATGTATGCCGCGAACGCCGCGGCCTCGCGCTCCACCAGGGGGTGCGGCTCGGCGTACACGTGCTCGAACATCTCCTCGTGCGGCGGGTCCGGCATCTGCTGGCACTCCCGGCGGATGCGGTCGGCCAGGGTGTCGGCCTCGGCGTCGAGGTCGGCGAGCCACTGGTCGTCGACCAGCCCCTGGGCGACGAGGTGCTTGCGCAGCCGGTCGACCGGGTCCTTGGCGCGCCAGGCGTCGACCTCGGCGGCGATGCGGTACTTCGTCGGGTCGTCCGAGGTGGTGTGGGCGCCCATGCGGTAGGTGAACGCCTCGATGAGCGTAGGCCCCTGGCCGGACCGGGCACGCTCCAGCGCGGCGCGCGTCACGGCATACGTCGCGAGCACGTCGTTGCCGTCGACCCGCACACCGGGGAAGCCGAAGCCACGGGCCCGCTGGTAGGGCGGGATGACGAACTGCCGGTCGTTGGGCTCCGAGATCGCCCAGTGGTTGTTCTGCACGAAGAAGACCACCGGGGCCTGCGCCACCGCGGCGAAGACGAGCGCCTCGTTGTAGTCACCCTGTGCGGTGCCGCCGTCACCGGTGAAGGCCATCACGGCGGTGTCGCGCTCCGGGTCGCCCGTGCCGACGTCGCCGTCGCGCTGCACGCCCATGGCGTAGCCGGTCGCGTGCAGCATCTGGTTGCCGATGACGATCGTGTAGAGGTGGAAGTTGTGCTCGGCCGAGTCCCAGCCACCGTGGTTGACCCCCCGGAACATGCCGAGCAGGTTGAGGGGGTCGACCCCCTTGCACCAGGCCACCCCGTGCTCGCGGTAGCCGGGGAACGCGTAGTCCTGGGTGCGCATCGCCCGGCCGGCACCGACCTGGGCGGCCTCCTGACCCAGCAGGCTGGGCCACAGCCCGAGCTCGCCCTGACGCTGCAGCGCGAAGCCCTCGGAGTCGACCCGCCGCACCAGCACCAGGTCGCGGTAGAGGCTGCGCAGCGCCTCGTCGTCGACGTCGTCCAGGTAGGCGGCATAGGGCTCGCTCACCGTGCCGGGCTCCACCCGCTGCCCGTCGGCGTCCAGGAACTGGACCATGTCCGGGCCGCCGTCGGTGATGTCCGTCGCCGGTGGCTCGTGGGTGGCAGGCGCGCTCGATGGCACCTGCGCGACGTCGTCGTCGCTCACTCAGGTTCTCCTTCTCCTGGCGGCCGGGGCAGGCCGCGCGCTGGGTGTCGGATCACGTCGCACGCTACCGCAGGGAGGGGCGTCTCCGTCTTGACGTCGGGTCAGTCTGCGGAGTGCTCCGCGAGGTAGCGTCCGGCCACCTCGACGAGGCGGTCGTTGGCCTCGGTCTCGCCGATCGAGCAGCGCGCGCCCTCACCGGGGAAGGGCCGCACCACCAGCCCCGCCTCCTGGCAGACGGCCGCGAAGTCCAGCGCGTCCTCGCCCAGCGGCAGCCACACGAAGTTGGCCTGCGTCTCGGGCACCGCCCAACCCTGCTCGCGCAGCGCGTCGTAGACCCGGGTGCGCTCGTCGATGATCGCCTTGACCCGCACCTCGAGCTCGTCGAACGCCTCCAGGCTGGCGATCGCCGCCTGCTGGGCGATGTCGCTGACCCCGAACGGGGTCGCCGCCTTGCGCAGGGCAGTGGCGACCGGCTCCGGCGCCACGGCATACCCCACCCGCAGACCGGCCAGCCCGTAGGCCTTGGAGAAGGTGCGCAGCACCGCGACGTTGGGGTAGTCGCGGTGGATCGCCAGCGCGTCGGGAGCGTCGTCGGTGGTGTTGAACTCGAGGTAGGCCTCGTCGATGACGACGAGCGTGTCGCGCGGGACCCGGTCGAGGAAGCGCCGCAGCTCGTCCTCGCGGACCGCCGGCCCGGTGGGGTTGTTGGGCGTGCAGACCAGCACCAGCCGGGTGCGCGCGCTGACGGCGTCGGCCATCGCGTCGAGGTCGTGGCGGGCGTCGGGGGTGAGCGGCACCTGGATCGAGGTGGCGCCGGCCAGTGCCACCACGATCGGGTAGGCCTCGAAGGAGCGCCAGGCGTAGACGACCTCGTCACCCGGGTCGCAGGTGATGTTGACCAGCTGTCCGAGCACGCCCACGCTGCCGGTGCCCGTCGCGATCGTCTCCGACGGGACCTCGAACCGCTCAGCGATGGCGTGGGTGAGCGCGGTCACCGCCATGTCGGGGTAGCGGTTGACCGACTGCGCCGCCTGGGTGATGGCCTCGACGACCGAGGGCAGCGGCGGGTAGGGGTTCTCGTTGGAGCTGATCTTGTATGCCGTCACGCCTTCCTTGGGCGGCGCCGGCTTGCCCGGTTTGTAGGCGGGGACCGCGTACAGCGTCCGGCGCAACCGGACCGGCGACTCTGGCGGCTGGCTGTGCTCACTCATGACCGCAGGCTATCCGAGCGTCGACGACGTCCGCGCGGCCCCGTCCGTGAAACGATGAGGCCATGGCTGCATTCCTCATCAGGGTCCTCGTCTTCTCCGTGGCGGTCTGGGTGGCCGCCTGGATCGTCCCGGGCATCGACCTCATCACGGGTGAGGACCTGCTCGAGCAGGTCCTCACCGCCGGTGCGGTGGGCCTGATCTTCGCCGCGCTCGACACCGTCGTGCGCCCGATCCTGGTCGTGCTGTCGCTGCCGCTCATCATCCTGACGCTGGGGCTCTTCATCTTCGTGCTCAACGCGGTCATGCTGTGGTTCACCGCCTGGCTGTCGCAGCAGTTCGGCCTGGAGTTCGTCGTCGAGTCGTTCTGGTGGGACGCGGTCCTCGGCGCACTCGTCATCACCGTGGTCTCGCTGATCCTCAACCTCGTCCTGCCCGACGGCCGTGAGTGAGGCTGCCGTGGCGCTGACCCCCAGGGAGGTCACCGTCACCACGGCCGACGGGCCGATGCCCGCCCTGCTGTGGCACCCCGACCCGCAGGTGCCGCGGCCCGGCCTGGTCGTCATGCAGGAGATCTTCGGGCTCAGCGACTACGTCCTGGAGCGCTGTGCCGCGCTGGCCGACCTGGGGTATGCCGTGCTCGCGCCACAGTTCTACTGGCGACAGGGCGGTGAGGTCGTCCGCGACGACGACCCCGGCTTCCTCGAGCGGGCCATGGGTCTCGTGCAGCAGACCGACTGGGACGCGGCCGTCGCCGACGGCATCGCCGCCGCCGAGCACCTCGACGAGACCGAGGGCATCACGGAGGTCGGCCTCGTCGGCTTCTGCTGGGGTGGCGGGCTGGCGTTCAACGTCGCAGCCGAGCTGGAGGGTGGCAGCACGCCGTCCGGGCTGGTGAGCTACTACGGCTCGGCGCTCCCCCAGCTCATCGACCTGGCACCCGAGGTCACCTGCCCCAGCCTGCACCACTTCGGCACCGCCGACGCCTACATCCCCCTCGACCAGGTGGAGCGCATCCGTGCCGCGGTCACCGACGGCGGGGCGCGCGACGACGTGGAGCTGAACCTCTACGAGGGCGCCGGGCACGCGTTCGACAACCCGCACCCCCTGTTCCACCACTCCCAGGCCTCCGAGGAGGCGTGGGAGCGCACCGAGGACTGGCTGCTCCGCCACCTTCCCGTCCCCCTCTGACGCGTTGCCAGGGAAAGTGCACCTCTCCCCACGCGTTTGCCAGGGAGATCGCGCCGGTGATCACGCGTTGCCAGGGAGATCGCGCCGGTAACCGCGCGTCGCCACGGAAAGAGCACCGCTCCTCACGCGGTGCCACGGAGGCTCCGCGTCGCAGGGTCACGTGGCGTCGCGACTGGCGATGATGCTGACCAGGACGGGCTGGATGTCCGTGGCCTCCTCCACCTGCCGGAAGGCCCCACCGACCGAGTCCACGATCGTCCGCATCGGCTCGGCCTCCATCTCGGGGCCCATCCCGATGACGACGACGTCGACCGGCCGCTCGTCGTCACGCTCCTCCGTCAGACGGGCGACCACCTCCTCCTGCGACAGCCCCCCGTCCGGGTCGTAGTTGCGGCCGTCGGTGAGCAGGACGATGGAGTTGCGGTAGTCCGGGTCGTAGTCCTCCAGCATGTGCTGGTAGGCGGCGTAGAGACTGTCGTGCAGCCCGGTGTTGCCCTCGGTGTGCTCGTCGTCGAGCGACTGGGTGATGCTCAGCAGCTGCTCGCGATGGGTCACGCCCTCGGTGGTCTGCTCCATCGCCCGGACGGGGAGGGCCTCGACCCAGTCCTCCCCCTCGGGGCCACGGTGCGTCGAGAACCACCACAGCCCGATCTGGGTGCGTGGTGCCAGTCCCTGCAGTGCGTAGCCGGAGGCATCCATGGTCAGGTCGAAGCGGCTCTGGCCGTCCTCGGTGACGACGTCGTCCATCGACCCGGAGACGTCGATGACGACCAGCATCCGGGAGTTCGGGCTCACGGTCGCCCAGCGCTCCAGCAGTGTCCGGGTGTCCCCGGCCTCGACCGGGACCTCGGCAGGGGCGTCGTCGGGAACGCCCTCCACCAGTGCCTCCCCGGGGGCGGAGGCGGGTCGCAGCCCTGCCTCGCGCCACAGCTCGGCGCTCTCGTCGGCCTCCAGCGCCTCGCCCAGCAGCCCCGTCGCCTCGCCGGCGTCGCCGAGCGTGAGCCAGGAGAAGGTCAGGGCGCCGGCGCCGCCCTGAGGGGTGAGCACGCCGAGGTCGGGCTCGTCGGTGGTCGCCAGCGCCTGTTCACTGGCGGGCACGAGCAGCTCGTCGGCCCCGGCTGCCGCCTGCAGTGCGTCCTCCTCGAGCGAGGTCTGTGCCAGGGACACCAGCAGCGCGTCCTGCTGCTCGGGAGTCGCAGCACCGTCGAGCAGGGTGGTCACGGTGACCAGCGACGCCATCGACGCCGGGTCCTGGGTCGGGTCGCCGACCAGCAACGTCCGGCCCGGCGCGTCGAGCAGGTCCGTCCAGGCCACCCCTGCCTCACCGGCCTCGTCCCCGAGCCGCTCCACGTAGGCGGCGGGCCCGGCCAGCACCACTGGGCTGGTCGCCAGCACCGGGCCGGGCTCGAGCTCGAGCCCCTCGGCGAGGTCCGGCCACAGCGCGTGGTCGGGGACCCACGCCTGCGGGGGCTCGGCTCCCTCACCGAGCTCGGTGACGGCCTCGTAGGACGGCACGACCGTGACGTCGTACGTCGCACATCCGCCCAGCGCCGCGGCGACCTCCTGCACCACCGACGCGGCGGAGGGAGCAGCCCAGACCGCGACGGTCTCCTCGTCCGTGCACTCAGGCGTGGCGGTCGCGGCCTCGGACGACCCGCCTGCGGTGTCCTCCTCGGAGTCCGGTCCGAAGAGCATCCACGCGCCGCCGCCGAGCACGACGAGGGCGAGCAGAGCCAGGATGACGACGGTGAGGGGACCTGGTCCGGACCTCTCCGTGCTGGTATGGCGACCCATGACGGCATGTTAGGGGACTCCGGGGTCCGATGTCGGGAGGTTCAGCCACCTTGACGGTTGGCGATGATGCTGACCAGCACCGGCTCGATGTCCGTGGCCTCCTCCACCTGCCGGAAGGTCCCACCGACGGAGTCGGCGATCCGCTCCATCGGTGCGGCCTGGATGTCCGGACCCATGCCGATGATGACGACGTCGACCGGACGCTCGTCGTCCTGGGCGTCCTGCAGGGCCGCGATCAGCTCGGCCTCGCCGAGCCCGCCGTCGGGGTCGTCGTTGATCCCGTCGGTCATGAGGACGATCGAGTTGCGGAACGAGGCGTCGTGGTCGGCCTGCAGCTCCAGGTAGGCGGCGTAGAGCGAGTCGTGCAGCGCGGTGTCACCCCCGGTGTGCTCCTCGTCCAGCGAGCGGGTCAGCTCGAGCAGCCGCTCGCGGTGCGTCGCGCCGCCGTCGTCGGCCTCCAGGCCACGCAGGGGCAGGGCCTCGACCCAGTCCTCGCCGTCGGGACCGCGGTCGGTGGAGAACCACCACAGCCCGATCTCGTTGCGCGGGGCCATGTCCTCCAGTGCCGTCGACAGCGCGGACATCGTCAGGTCGAACCTGCTCTGCCCCTCCTGCCCGACCTCCTGGTCCATCGACCCGGACACGTCCACGACCACGAGCATCCGGGAGTTGGGACGCAGGATCAGCCAGGTGTCCAGGAACTCCTGCACCTGCGCGGCGTCGGCGACCGGCGCGTCCTCGACCTGTGCCGGGACACCCTCGACCCCGGGCCCCTCGCCGTCGGCACCCGCCCGCAGACCGGCCTCCCGCCATACGGACTCGGAGGCGGTGTCGACCAGCGCCGCGGAGAGGGCGTCGACGGACGGGCTGCCCTCGCCGAGACCGACGAAGGGGTAGGCGAGCACACCGGCGCCGCCCTCAGGAGCCAGCACCGTCAGGTCGGCGTCGCCACCCAGCTCGGCCAGCGCCTGTTCGGTCGTGGGCACCAGCACCGGCTCACCCTCCGCTGCCGTCTCGAGCGGCTCACCCTCGAGCACCCGCTGGGCCAGCGAGACCAGCAGGGCGTCCCGCATCTGCGTGCCTTCCTCACCCTCCTCGGCCAGGCGTCCGTTGGCGGTCAGCATCATGGTCAGCGACGCAGGGTCCTGCAGCGGGTCACCGGCGAGCAGCGGCTGGCCCGGCAGCTCCATGAGCTCGGCCCACCCCGGCTCGTCGCCCAGCTCGTCCGCCAGTGAGCCCGGTGCTGCCAGCACGACCGGGGAGGTGGCGACGACCGCCCCCGGCTCGGCCCCCAGGTCGAGCTCCTGCACGGCGTCCGCCCAGATCGTGGAGTCGGGGATCCACACGTCCGGGGCCTGCGCCCCCTCGCTCAGCTCGGCGAAGGCCTGGTAGGAGGGCACGGCCTCCACCTCGTAGGGACCACAGTCCTCCACACCGTCGGCGATCCGGGTCACCGCACCCTCCACCTCGGGCGCGACCCAGACGGTGACGGTGCCGTCGTCCTCACCGCACGCCGCCGGTGGGGCCGTCGTGGTCGCGGTGGTGTCGTCGACGCCGGCGCTGGAGCCGTCCGCGAGCTCGGGCCCGTCGTCCTCACCCCCGAGCACCATCCACACCAGGCCGGCCACGCCGACGACGGCGAGCACCGCCACCAGGGCGACCAGGGCACGGGTGCGGCCCAGGCCCGACTGATAGGGGTTGCGATGGTCCGCCATGACCGCATGGTAGGCGACGGTGCCGACGTCGGCCCCACCACCGGTGCGACAACACGCCACCGGCCGCTGGCGAGGCACACCCGGCAGGAGTTCACTGGCCTCATGGACTACTGGCAGACCATCCGGGCGGAGTCGGCCCGCTTCGGCGAGCTGGTCCGGGCCCTCGACGCCGCCGCCCCGGTGCCGTCCTGCCCGGGCTGGACCGTGGCCGACCTGACCTACCACCTGGCCGAGGTCCAGGACCAGTGGGCGCGGGTGGTGCAAGGAGCGGACGGGTCGACCCTGACGCCTCTGCGCAGACCCGCCGACCCGGACCTCCCGGACGCCTTCGAGGCGGCCTCCGCGCGGCTCCTCGAGGCCCTCGCCGAGGCCGACCCCGCCGGCCCCTGCTGGTCGTGGCACCCGGAGGGCGGCAGCATCGCCTGGGCGCTGCGCCGCCAGGCCCACGAGGCACTCATCCACCGGGTGGACGCCGAGACCGCTGCCGGGCTGACCCCGGCGGCACCCGCCGAGCCCGGTCTGGCCGCGGACGGGGTCGACGAGGTGCTCACCGTGATGGTCGCGGGTGTCCCGGAGTGGGGGCGGTTCACCCCGGACGGCCGGCTGCTGCGCGTCCGCGCGACGGAGGGGGCGGTCGTGACCGACCTGACCCTGCGCCTGGGCCGCTTCACCGGCACCGGCCCCGACAGCGGCACGGAGTGGGACCTCGCCGCGGCCGAGACGGCCGCCGGGGCCGCCGAGGTGGACCGGGCACCGGTGGTGCAGGGCGACGCGTGGGGTCTGGACCTGTGGCTCTGGGGCCGCGGACCCCTGCCTGTCGACACCGCCACGGATGCCGACCCGGCCCTGCTCGCAGAGCTCCGGGAGCTGCTCGTGGAGGCGACCCAGTGAGCCGGCCGGCGTCCCTCAGCTCCGGGGCAGGCCGTCCTCCAGGTATGGCGGGTGCTCACCGGACGCGAGCTGCTCCAGCAGCCGTGCGACATACGGGGCGACGTGCGCACGGGCCTCGTCGACGTCGGCCCAGTGGACCGCTGCGATCTCGTTGCGCTGCAGGACCGCCTGCTCACGCAGGTCCGGGTGCACCCCGAGGTCGAAGACACAGAGCAGCGCGTCGTCCCACTGACGGTAGGGCGGCAGCCAGTCGACGGTCAGCAGCTCGCCGACGCTGACCTCGTGGCCCAGCTCCTCACCCACCTCTCTGGCCAGGGCGTGCGCGGGCGACTCGTGCGGGTCGACCACACCGCCGGGCAGGTCCCACTCCTGCTTGTAGGTGAGCTCGCACAGCAGGAAGCGACCTGCCCCGTCGCGGATGAGCCCCTGCGCGATGACCCGCTTGAGGGCCAGGGTCGCGTTGAGCATGGCGAGGTGGCCGGCCCGGGTGTCCGGGTGAGGGTCACCGGCGAGCCGGGCCACGCGCACACCGTCACGCCGGTGGCCACCCGGACCTGGCAGACGACCGCGCGAGCGTCCCTCGGGACGCAGGCCGGCGCGGTGCAGGGTGCGGCGCAGCTCCCGGTCCTCGACCGCCACCTCGGCCTCGACCCGGCCGAGCCCGTTCCCGAAGGCCCGCTCGAGCTGGTCACCCAGGGCGGCACCCGCCTGGGGGTCAAGCCACCACGGGTCCGAGTCGTCCCAGGTCAGCAGTCCGATCCCGGGGCTCGTCTCGTCGATCTGCCAGGGCACCACCGGGTCAGCCTGCCACAGCGGCTCAGACGTGGCGGCGGCTGGTGACCACCCTGAAGCGGCTCGCCACGAACGCAGCGTCGGTGTAGGCGGCGTTGGCAGCCGGGTTCGCGCCGGTGCCGTGGTAGTCGCTGAAGGCTGCCGTCTGGTTGACGAAGACCTGCCCCGTCAGGTTCTCCGACAGCGCGACCCCGGCGTCGGCCGCCGCCTCGCGGGTCTGCTCCAGCACAGTGTCGTCGGTGGAGTAGACGGCGGCCGTCATGCCGCCGAACTCCCGCACCGTGCGCCGGAAGAGGTCGAGCGACTCGTCGGTGGAGCCGGTGCGGATGACGAACGCGACCGGGCCGAAGCACTCCTGCGTGTAGGCGGGCTCGTTGCCCGCGTCGACGGCGACGAGTGCCGGGGTCCGCACGACGGCGTCCGGGTAGGACGGGTGCACGACGCCCCGCGAGTCCAGCAGCACCTCGCCGCCGAGGCGCTGCGCCAGGGCAGGCACGTCGGTCGCGCGGTCCCGCACGTCGTCGTTGACCGTGGCGCCGAGGATCTCCACCGCCTTGGCGTCGTCACCGGTGAAGCGGGAGATCGCGCCGGCGATGCGCTCGCCCACCTCCTCGAAGGTGAGGTCCCCCTCGTCGGTGCGGATGCCGTCGGACGGCACGTAGACGTTCTGCGGGGCGGTGCACATCTGGCCGGAGTAGAGGGAGAACGAGAAGGCCAGGTTGCCCAGCATCCCCTTGAGGTCGTCGGTGGAGTCGACCACGATGCTGTTGAGGCCGGCCTTCTCGGTGTAGACGAGCTTGCCCGCGGCCACCGCCTCGGTCTCCAGCCACCGGCCGAACCCGGGTCCACCGGTGTAGTCGATGATCGCGACCTCCGGACGCAGGGCCAGGGTCTTGGCCAGGCCCGTGCCGTCGTCCTCCGCCGCCAGCTGCGCCAGGGCACGGTCGAACCCGGCGGACTCGAGCACGTCGCGGGCGATGGCCACCGTGAGCGCCAGCGGCAGGACCGCCTTCGGGTGCGGCTTCACGACGACCGGGTTGCCCGTCGCCAGCGACGCGAACAGGCCGGGGTAGGAGTTCCAGGTCGGGAAGGTGTTGCACCCGATGACCAGCGCCACGCCGCGCGGCACGATGCGGTAGTCCTTCTGCATACGGATGGGGGCCTTCCGGCCGGGCTTCTCCCAGAGGACACCGGCGGGCACGCGCTCCTGCTCGACCAGCGCGGCCACGACGGCCTCCAGGGCACGGTCCTGTGCGTGCGGCCCACCCGCCTGGAAGCTCATCACGAACGGCTGGCCACTGGTGTGCATGACCGCGTGGGCCATCTCGTGGGAGCGACGGTTGACCTGCTCGATGATCTCGACGCACACCGCGGCACGGGTCTCGGCACCGGCGTCTCGCCAGGCGGGCATCGCGGCGAGGGCCGCGGCCATGCCTGCGTCGAGGTCGAGCTTGGGGTAGCGCACCCCGAGCTGCGGACCGTACGGCGAGACCTCGCTGCCCACGCTGCGCCCCGTGGAAGGCTGGTCGGACAGCGCCGTGAACTCATGGTTCTGCAGCGCCTCGAAGGCCATCTCGCCGTCCTGCGGAGCCGTCTCCCCGTAGACGCGCGGGGAGGGTGACTCCGGGTAGCGGCTGTAGTAGCTGCGCTGCGCCAGCGCGGTCTTCGCGGCCTCGATGGTCTCGCGGTGGGTGTCCGTCAACGGGTGCGTCGCCAGGGTCTCAGTCACGCCGATCACCATAACGCCGACGTCCGCGCACCGGGCACCGGGCACCGGGCACCCGACGACCCTGGACCGGGTCCACGCCGCGGCAGGGCTGGGCGCCGCTCTGCGTCATACGAAGCCGGCGCTGCAGCGCTGGACGCCCATGGCGGTGAGGCGCAGGTCGACCGGGCCCAGGGCGTGGGCCGTGGCGCCGCCACCTCACCGCGAGGGGGCACCGGGTGGCACGATGCTTCCATGCTGACGACGTCATCCGGCTCCGACCGCCCACGCCCTGCCGTCGCGGTCGTCGGCGCCGGAGCCATGGGAGCCGGGATCGCCCAGGTCGCAGCCCAGGCAGGACACGACGTGCACCTCGTCGACGCCCGCGAGGGCGCGGCCCGGGCCGCCGTGGAGACTCTCGGCGCCACCCTGCGGCGGCTGGCCGGCAAGGGCCGGGTCAGCGACGAGGACGCGGAGTCGGCGGCAGCTCGTCTGCACCCGGTCGACGGCGACGTGACGGCGCTGCCGGCTGTCGGCCTGGTCGTCGAGGCGGTCGTCGAGGACCTCGAGGTCAAGCGCGAGATCTTCGCCGCCCTCGCGCAGACGCAGGCCGTCGACACCGTGCTGGCCAGCAACACCTCCAGCCTGGACCTGACGGCCGTCGCCGACGGCGTCCCGCACCCCGGCCGCGTCATCGGCCTGCACTTCTTCAACCCGCCTCCGCTGATGCGCCTGGTCGAGGTCATCCGTGGACGCGACTCCGACCGGGCCGTCCTCGACGCGGCTGCCACGCTGATGCGGGCCTGGGGCAAGACGCCGGTGGAGTGCGCCTCGACGCCGGGCTTCATCGTCAACCGGGTCGCCCGGCCGTTCTACGGGGAGGCCCAGCGGATGGTCGCCGACGGCACCCTCGACGCCGCCAGCGTCGACCTCGCGCTGCGTGCCCACGCGGGCTTCCGGATGGGCCCGATGGAGCTCACCGACCTCATCGGCCAGGACGTCAACCTGGCCGTCGGCACCAGCGTGTGGGAGCAGACCGGCCACGACCCGCGCTACGCACCCACCGACTTCCAGCGCGAGCTGGTCGCCACCGGCAGGCTCGGCCGCAAGTCGGGCCGAGGGGTCTTCACCTACGACGAGAGCGGCACCGCCGTCGACGCGGTGGCCGACCCCGACCTCGTCGCCCGGCTCGTCGGCGGGCCTGTCGAGACCGACCCGGTGGCCCGCACCCTGGCCATGCTCGTCAACGAGGGCGTCGACCTGGTGCACCGGGGCGAGGCGTCTGCCGAGGACGTCGACACGGCGATGCGGCTCGGCACCAACTACCCCCAGGGGCCCTTCGCGTGGCGCGACGCGCTGGGCTCCCAGACGGTCGTCGACTGGCTCACCGCCCTGGACAGCGCCTTCCCCGGCGGGCGCTACCGCCTCAGCCCCGGCCTGACGGAGCCCGCCTGAGATGACCGGGCTCGACCACGTCCACGCCATGTGGGAGGCAGACACCGCCTCGGCCCACCTGGGCATCGAGTGCCTCGAAGTCGGCGCCGACCCGCTGGGTCACGCCCGCGCCCGCATGGCCGTCGTCGCGACCATGGTCAACGGCCACGGCATGTGCCACGGCGGCTACGTCTTCACCCTCGCCGACTCCACCTTCGCCCTGGCCTGCAACGCCACCGGTCGCCTCACCGTCGCCGCCGGCGCGGACATCTCGTTCGTCACGCCGGTCCGCGAGGGCGACGTGCTGCTCGCCGTGGCCCGCGAGCACACGGCATACGGCCGGAACGGCATCACCGACGTCACCGTGACCCGGGAGTCCGACGGCGCCGTGGTCGCCCAGTTCCGCGGCCGCTCCCGGGCAGCAGGCGCAGCCGGGTGACCGACCCGTGTCCGTGACCGTCCTGGTGCTGCGCCGCGCCCGGGCCTCCCTGGGCCTGGTCGCGACCATCGTGCTGCTGGTGACGGGCACGACCGCGATCATCGCGGGCACGGTCGGCTACTCCCGGGCCGCGGCCACCACCGCGGCACGGCAGGCGATCACCGACACCCAGCAGCCGACCGAGGCCGGCCTGCAGGTGCAGACCCGCCTGTCCGAGGACCCGGTCACCCAGGACGCGACGGCCCGCCTGCTGATCGCGCAGGCCTTCGCCCCGGCCCCCGTCGAGGTCCAGCGGACCGTCGCCGTCGAGCCACGGCCGGTCGCGGGGCGGGACGAGCAGCTGCAGATCCTCGCGGGCGACGCCCTGACCCCCGGGGCCTCCGGGAGCGACCAGGTCGAGCTCGTCTCCGGCACCTGGCCGTCCGCCGACCAGCCGGAGGGGGCGCTGCACGCGGGCGCCGCGCAGCGCTGGGAGGTGGGGGTCGGCGACAGCCTCGACGTCGCAGGAGTGCTGGTGCGGGTCGTGGGCGTGTGGCGTCCCACGGACCCTGAGGCGGCCTTCTGGTTCGGCGACCCGCTGGCGGCCACCGGAGGCGCGCCCGAGCTCGTGGGACCGCTGGTGGTGGACCCGACGGTCACCGGCGAGTTCGGGGACACCCCGTTCGTGCGCTGGACCGTGCAGCCGGACGCCGCAGACCTCGAGCCCGAGGACCTGGCCCGGCTGGCCGACGCAGCCGCCACGCTGCAGTCCACCGTGCGGACGCCCGGGGTCGCGGTGCGCGGGGTCACCGTCGAGGGCGACCTCGCACCGACGGCCGCCACGGCGGCACGCAACCTCGCGACCGCCCGCGCCCTCAACGTCGTGCCGCTCATGCTGCTCGTCGGCGTCTCCGTCATCGCGGTGCTGCAGCTGGCACGGCTCCTGGCGGCAGCACGCACGGGCGAGGTCGAGGTCCTCGTCGTCCGCGGCGCCTCCCGTCGGCAGGTGGTGCTGTGGAGCCTGCTGGAGGCAGCCGCGGTCACGCTGCTCGGCGCCGGGGCGGGGGCCCTGCTCGCCGTCGCGGTGCTGCAGGCCGTGCCCGCCGGCCCCGCCCAGGCCACCGGCGCCGTGGTCACGGCCACCCTCGCCGGCGTCGGAGTGCTGTCGGCGCTCAGCGCCGTCACCGTCCACCAGGTGCGGGTGGTCTCCGACCGCCGGGCGCAGGACCGGTCGGGCCGCACCCGGACGGTGGCCGCGCTGGGCACCCTCGTGCTCACGGTCGCTGCCGCCCTGCTGGCCTGGTGGCAGCTGCGCCGCTACGGGTCACCCCTGGTCACCGACCCGGACGGCACACTGCGCAGCGACCTGCTCGCGGGCGCCGCACCCACCCTGCTGCTCGCCGCCTGCGCCGTCGTGGCCACCGCCCTGCTCGGCCCGCTCAGCCGCGGGGTGGAGAGCCTGACCCGGCCGTCGCGCCGTCTCGTCGGCCACCTCTCCGCGGCGCAGGTCTCCCGCCACCTCGTCGTCTACGCCGTGCCCGTCGTGCTCACCGTGCTGGCCGTGGGCGCCACCACCCTCGCCGGCCTGTATGCCGCGACCTCGGCCGACCTGCGCGCCGGCCTGGCCGACCTCGGCCAGGGCGCCGACGTGCGGGCGACCCTCGCGTCACGCCCCGTCGCGGGGCAGAGCGGTGAGGTGCTCGGTCTCCCACCCGTCGGCGAGGAGCCGGCGGTCGACGCGGTGGCTCCGGTCTGGCTCACCGAGAGCCAGGTCGGCTCCGGCCGCGCCGACCTGGTCCTGGCGCCGCTCACCGCGCTCGACCGGGTCGCGGTCGTGCCCCGTGGCGCCGCCGACCCCGGGGAGCTCGCCCCGGTGCTGGGACAGCCGGTGCGGGCAGGGGCGGTCGAGGTGCCTGCGGGCACCTCGGAGGTCACGGTCGAGCTGGAGGTCACGACGTCCCTCCCGGAGACCTCCCTCGCCGAGCTCGAGGAGGCCGTCGCCGACCTCACGGAGCAGTACGAGGAGGAGGGCGTCGACCCGGGGGCCCAGACCGGGGACGACGACCCCGACCCCGGGCAGCTGGCCCGGGAGGCCGTGGTCTCGGACCTCACCCGGGAGCGCGAGGTCGCGGTGCGCCTCACCGTCCTGGACACCGCGACCGGCGCCTCCCAGACCGTGCGGGCCGGGACCCTCGACCTGCCCCTGGACGTCAGCGCCGACGCCGACGGCGTCACCGGCCGCCCCGCCGGCGCGTCCGCCACCTTCCCCGTCACCCTCCCGGTCGGTGACGGGACGGCATACCTGGTCACCGGGGTGGACATCGAGCTGCCGCAGGTCTCCGCGCCCTACCGGTCCACGGCCGGGGTCGCTGTCGTGGTGGCCGGTGACCGCCTGCCGACGGGCACCGACGCCGAGACCTGGGCCGCGACCGCCGGAGCCCCGCAGGGCACGGAGGTCTCCCCGGCCGACGGGGGCGGGCTGAGCGTCGCCGTCACCACGCCGATGCTGGGCAGGTTCGTCACCTCGGACACCGTCCTGGTGCCGGTGGGTCCGGACCCCGGGGAGGCGGGACCGGTGCCCGTCGCGGTGACCCGGGCCCTCGCGGAGGGCACCGACCTGTCCGTCGGCTCACCGCTGACGCTGCAGGTCTTCGGCTCGGAGGTGGCCGCCGAGGTGGCCGCGCTCGTCGACGCGGTGCCGGGCACGCTGGCGCCGGAGGTCGTGCTGGCCGACGCCGGCTCGACCAGCGAGGCTCTGCGCGCCCGGTCGCGCACGCTCGGGGACCCCACGGAGCTGTGGGCCGCCGCGGCCGACCCCGTCGCCGCGGTCGAGCAGGTCGCGCAGGTGCCCGGCATCGCCGACGTGACCGGACCCGGTGCCGTCTCGGTGACCGACGTGGCCTCGGCCGTCCGGCTGGTCTTCTGGGTGGCCTCGGCCGGTGCGGTGCTGCTCGCCGTCACCGGCATCGCCGCGGTGGTGGCCACGCTGCTGTCGGCCCGCCGTCCCGAGGTGGCCGTGCTCCGCACCCTCGGCATGCGCCCGGCCGCCCAGGCACGGGCGCGCGGCGCCGAGCTCGCCGGGGTCGTCCTGGCCTCCGTCGCGCTCGGCCTGGGGGCCGGCCTGCTCGTGGGCGCTGCCGTGGTGCCCGACCTGGCGCGGTCCACGACCCTCGCGGGCAGCGTCGGCCTGTCCCCCGTGCTCAGGCTGGAGGTCTTGCAGTGGGCCGGCCTCATGGCGCTGGGCGGTGTCGCCGTCGTGCTCGTCCTCACCGTGCTGGCGCTGCGCGTGCGGGCACAGGCCCTCGACAGCACCTACCGTGAGGAGATCCGGTGAGGCGGCGCGTCCCCGGAGCCGCCGGGCTCGCCTGGCGCCAGCTGGGCGCCGACCCCTGGGTGCCGCTCGTGCTGGCCGCGCTCGTCGCGCTCCTCAGCTGCCTCGCGACGGTCTGGCCGCGGGCCGTGCTGGACATGGACACCCGGCAGGTCGACTACTCCGTGGGCGAGCTGTCCGCGCTGCGCCGTGACGTCGTGGCCACCTACGTGGTGCCGGACGTGCCCCTGGCCGGGACCAGTGGCGAGGAGGGTGTCTTCGACGACCCGGAGGTCACCTGGGACCCACTGGTGGAGGGCCTGGACCGCGCCCGCCGCTCGCAGCCCGAGCCGCTGCGCTCCCTGCTGCAGGACGGGCGCTTCACGGTCGACGTCCCGGGCCTCCGGCGCGCGCCCAGCGACCCGGCCAGCGCCATCCGGTTCGCCGACCTGCAGTTCCGCGTCGACCCCGCACTGCCCGAGCTGGTGACCCTCGTCGAGGGCGACTGGCCGGCTGCCACGGCACCCTTCGGCCACGATGCCGGAGGGGGCCCGGTCGACGACGCCCTGGAGATCCTGCTCAGCGCCGACGCCGCCGAGCAGCTCGCGTGGGAGGTCGGGGAGGAGCGTGAGATGGCCAACGCACCGCTGACCCTGCTGGTCGGCACGTACGAGCCGGTCGACGCCGACGACCCGCACTGGCTGCACAGCCCCTACGGCGCCGAGCTGGCGACCTTCTTCGACGGCAACGTCGGCACCACGGCCCGGGCCGCGGCCTACCTCGCCCCGGGCAACCCGGGCAGCATGCCCTTCGCGGGCAGCCGACAGTTCCGCATCTGGTTCCCGCTGGCCGCCGCCGACGTGCCGGGTGACCAGGTGGGCCTGCTCACCGCGCAGCTCAACCGCCTGACCGCCGCGGAGACCACCGTGGTGCCGGGGCCGGCGCCGGACGACGCCCTGGTGCCCGAGCTCACCGTGCGCTTCTCCAGCGAGGTCTTCGACACGCTCGCCGACCTCTCGAGCGGGCAGCGGGCGACGGCGTCCGTGCTCGCCGTGGTGCTCGCGGGCCCGGTGGGTGTGGCGCTCGCGGTCTTCGCCGTCGGGGCACGGCTCGTGGTGCAGCGACGCCGCAGTGCTCTGGCGCTCACCCTCGCCCGCGGCGCCTCGGACGGCCAGGTGCGCACACTGCTGGCCGCCGAGGGCGCTGTGCTCGGGCTGCCGGCGGCGGCGCTGGGGTATGCCGTCGCCGGGCTGGTCGTGCCCGGCAGCACCGGCTGGGGGGAGTGGCTCGTCGCACTGCTCGTGGGACTCGTCCCGGCCGCGGCGCTGGGGCTCAGCCCCACGACATACAGCCAGCGGGAGGAACGCAGCGACCTCGGCACCACCCGGTCGCGGGTGCGGTGGACCGTCGAGGTCGCCGTCGTCGTGCTGGCCGCGCTCGCCCTGTGGCGGCTGCTCGACCGCGGGCTGACCGGTGTGGGCGGGACCGGCGACACCGGCGTCGACCTGCTGATGGCGAGCACGCCGGTGCTCCTCGCGCTGGCCGCCTGCGTGCTGACGCTGCGGCTCTACCCCTTCCCCGTGCGGGCGCTGGTGCGGCGCTACCGCGCCCGGCCGTCGCTGACCGCCTTCCTCGGCGCGGCCCGCGCCGTGCGCGACCCGGCCGGGGGCCTCGTGCCGGCCCTGGCGGTGGTCCTCGGCGTGAGCGTGGCGATCTTCAGCACCGTGCTGGCCGGCACGGTCAACAGCGGCGCCGAACGGGCCGCCTGGGCCCAGACGGGGGCGCAGGTCCGGCTGACCGGCCCCCAGGTCACCGACGAGCTCCTCGAGACCCTGGCCCGGACACCCGGTGTCGCCGAGGTGGCCCGGGTGAGCGAGGCCGCGCGCACCGTCAACCTCAGCGGCGACGTCACGGCCCAGGGCGTCACCGTGCACGTCGTGGACGACGCGCTGGCCGCCGTGCACGCCCGCGCTCCCCTCGTCGAGGCCCTGCCCGACGCGTTGTACGCCGCGGGCACACCCCCCGCCGTGCTCACCGGTGGCGCGGTCGGCGACGCGGCGGCCACGGTCGTCGTGAGTGGCCTGGGGAGCGCACGGGTCGTCGGACATCTCAACGACCTGCCGGGGGTGAGCAGCGGCCGGGAGTTCCTCGTGGTGCCCCGCTCGGCCTGGGAGGCCGCCGGCGGCTTCACCCCGGTCGGCACGGTGGCGCTCGTCGGGGTGCAGGAGCCGGCCGACGCAGAGGCCGTCGCTGCAGAGCTGGCCACCGCGGTGCCGAACGCGCTGGTCGAGACACCACAGGAGCAGCTCGACGAGCTCCGCGCAGCGCCGGTCACCTCCGGGCTGACCACGCTGCTCACGGCCGCCGTCGTCCTCACCGCGCTGCTGACCGCCGTCGCGATCCTCCTGGTGCAGCTGATGGGGGCGCCCAGCCGTGCCCGCGTCCTGGCGGTGCTCCGTACGATGGGGCTACCGAGGCGGGCGGGCAAGGCCGTGACCGCCTGGGAGCCGGCTCCGCTGGTGGGCACGGCGCTGGTCGTCGGCGGCCTGCTGGGCGGGCTGGTGCCGTGGCTGCTGCTGCAGGCCGTCGACCTGCGGGGGCTGACCGGGGGCCGGGCACAGCCCGCCCTGCACCTCGACCCGGTCGCCCTCGGCCTGGTCGTCCTGGGTGTGGTCGGCACCGTCGTCCTCGCCGTCACCGTCTCGGCCGCGGTCTCCGGCCGCACCGATCCGGCGCAGCAGCTGCGGGCCGGCGAGGAGAGGTAGGACCCCATGACGAGCATCACTGCTGACCGCGACCGGCACGGGCCGGACATCCTCTGTGAGGACCTCGTGCGCATCTACTCCACCGAGGGGGTCGAGGTGCAGGCGCTGCAGGGTCTGAACCTGCGGGTCGACCCCGGCGACGTGGTGGCCCTCGTCGGCGCGTCCGGGTCGGGCAAGTCGACGCTGCTCACGATCCTCTCCGGCCTGGACACCCCCACCGGCGGCCGGGCCCGGGTGGCCGGCGTCGACCTGCTGTCGATGACCCGGCGGCAGCGGGTGAGCTACCAGCGGCACACGGTGGGCTTCGTCTGGCAGCAGACCTCGCGCAACCTCATGCCCTTCCTCACCGCCGCCGAGAACATCGCGCTGCCCCTGGTCATCACGGGTGACCGGCACAGGGCGCGGCGGGTCGACGAGCTGCTCGAGCTGCTCGACGTCGCCGACTGCCGCGACCGACGTCCGGGCGAGCTGTCCGGGGGCCAGCAGCAGCGCGTGGCGGTCGCCACCGCCCTGGCCAACAACCCTGCGGTGCTCCTCGCGGACGAGCCGACGGGCGAGCTCGACGACGCCATGTCGGCCGAGGTGCTGGACGCGATGCGGCAGACCTCCGAGCAGCTCGGGGTCACGGTGCTCATCGTCACGCACGACCCGACCATCGCCCACCACGTGCGACGCACCGTGCAGATCCGGGACGGGCGGACCTCCACCGAGGTTCTGCGCCGCACCGAGGTCGACGCGTCGGGCCGGGAGCGCACGGTCGCCGAGGAGTTCACGGTCATCGACCGGGCCGGGCGGCTGCAGCTGCCGAGCAGCCACGTCGAGCGGCTCGCCCTGCGTGACCGGGTGCGGCTGGAGCTGGAGGAGGACCACGTGGGCGTCTGGCCGGACGAGCCCCGGGACAGGGGGGACGCGGGATGAGCGAGCAGGCGGCATACCTGCTGGCGGGAGAGGACCTGCACCGCACGTTCGGCACGGGCGCCGGGCAGGTGCACGCGGTGTCGGGGGTGAGCCTCGCCGTCCACCCCGGCGAGCTCACCGTGGTGCGCGGCCCCTCCGGCTCGGGCAAGACCACCTTGCTCAACCTGCTGGGCGGGCTCGACCGGCCGACCTCCGGCCGGGTGCTGCTCGGTGACGGGAGGGTGCTCTCGGAGCTGCCCGAGGACGACGTGCTGGCGGTGCGCCGCGAGGGGGTGGGCTACGTCTTCCAGTCCTTCGGTCTCATCCCGGTGCTGTCCGCGGCCGAGAACGTCGAGGTGCCGCTGCGGCTGCTCGGGACCCCGGTGCGCGAGCGGACCGAGCGGGTGGAGGAGGCGCTGGCGCTCGTGGGTCTGGGGGCCCAGGGCAGGCAGCGGCCCTACGAGCTCAGCGGCGGGCAGCAGCAGCGGGTGGGCATCGCCCGGGCGCTGGTGGCACGGCCACAGGTCCTGCTCGCCGACGAGCCGACCGGCCAGCTCGACTCCGACACCGCTGCGACGATCATGGACCTGCTCGCCCGGCTGACCCACGAGCAGGGCATCGCGGCCGTCGTCTCCACGCACGACCCGCTGCTCATGGCCCGTGCCGACCGGGTCGTCGAGCTGCACGACGGGCGCCGGGTCGGGGGCTGAGCGGAGCCGGCCGCAGGTACGGTCACCGGGACGACAGCAGACAGGAGGACACCGATGCCCTCGTGGCAGACCCGGGCCGTGGGCCTCTACCTCAGGGCCACCCGCAAGCGACGCTACGCGTCGGCCGAGCGGGGCCGTCGCAGCATGAGCGCCGGGCTCCCGGCGGCAGCGCCGCCGGCGCACCTCGGCGACCGGCTGACGTCCGAGGTGGTCGACGGCTTCGAGGTCACCACCGTGACGCCCGCCGCCGGCGCTCTCGGCGGTGGTCACCTGCTCTACCTGCACGGTGGCGCCTTCGTCAACGGCATCGCCCGCCAGCACTGGGCGCTGGTCGCCGAGCTGGCCGAGGCGACACAGCGCGCCGTGCACGTCGCGCGCTACGGGCTGCTGCCCGAGCACGATGCCGACGACGCCGCGGGGCACCTGGAGGCACTGCACCGGCACCTGGCTCCGCAGGGTCCGCTGCACGTGCTCGGTGACTCCGCCGGCGGCAACCTGGCCCTGCTGCTCGCGCAGGCCCAGGCCGGCGGAGGGACCGTCGTCGGGCTCACCCTGGTGGCCCCCTGGCTCGACCTGTCGATGAGCAACCCCGAGGTCGACGCACTGGAGCCGCACGACCCGTGGCTGACCCGGGCCGGGCTGCGGCCCATCGCAGCCGCGTGGGCCGGCACCCACGACCTGCGCTCCCCCGCCGTCAGCCCGCTCTTCGGCCGTCTCGACGCCCTCCCCCCGACCGCCGTGCTGGTCGGCGACCGTGACATCTGCCTGCCGGACTGCCGGGTGCTGTGCGAGCGCGCGACGTCGCAGCCGCCGCCGGTGCTGCACGTCGAGGCAGGGTCGCCGCACGTCTACCCGCTGCTGCCGACCCCCGAGGGACGCCGGGGACGTCAGGTCATCGTCGACCACGTGCGGAGCACCTTCGCCTGACGCGGCCCTAGGGTGGGCTCGTGAGTGCGCCACTGCCGCAGCAGCCGGTCCGCCTGGCCGGTGAGCGGGTCGTCCTGCGCGCGTTCGGGCCCGCCGACGAGGCGGACCTGGTCGCCGCGTTCGCCGACCCGCAGGTCCGGGCCTGGAACCCCGGGCCCGATGACCCGGCAGGAGTGGCCTCGTATGTCGCGGGCCGCAACGACTGGAGCGCGGCGGACCATGCCTCGTGGGCTGTCGCGGACGCCTCGGACCGACTGGTCGGCTCGGTCTCGCTGCACAAGGTCGACCTCGACCAGGGCCATGCCGAGATCGGCTACTGGACGGCGCCGTGGGCACGCAGGAGGGGGTATGCGGTGGCGGCGGTGCTCACGGCGACCCGGTGGGCCGTCACCGACCTCGGTCTGCACCGGGTGCACCTCTTCCACGCGGTCGAGAACCTCGGGTCGTGCGCCGTCGCCCGGGCAGCAGGCTTCCTCCTGGAGGGCACGCTGCGTCAGTCCTACCGGTATGCCGACGGTGCGTACCACGACGAGCACCTGCACGCCGTGCTCGCCGAGGACCTCGCGGCCTTCGGCAGCTGACCAGGACCGGTCGCGACGCGGGCGGGGCGCCCTGCCGCGGTCACGGCTCGGGTGCCGCCGTGTCCGACGGGTGCTGTGCTGCAGCACAGCACCGGTCAGACAACGCAGCACCCCTCAGACAACGCAGCACCCGTGGCCGCCCGGACCCGGCGTGGGGTCAGCCCTGGTCGAAGGCTGAGTCGAGGCGGACCAGCGGCGACGGCGCCTGAGCCTGCTGCGCGCACCGGAGCGGGCTAGGGTCGTCGCAGCCCGGACGAGGCCGTCCGGTGCGCTTCACGTCCAGCTCGGGGACAGGAGGAGTGCTGCTGTGCCATCAGCCCGCACCCGTCGCCGAGGGTCCCGCAGCACGCCGCTGGACCGCGAGGTCATCGTCACCGCTGCCCTGCAGCTCTCTCGTGTCCCGGAGCCGGGTGCGCTCAGCTTCCGCCGGCTCGGTCAGGAGCTCGGGGTCGACCCCACCGCGGTCTACCGGCACTTCCGCGACAAGGACGAGCTGGTCGATGCCGCGCTGGACCGGCTGCTGCAGGACGTCAGCACCCGGCTCACCGCTGGCCTCGGATGGCGTGGACGCCTCCAGGAGGCCGCCACGCTCTACATGGACGCGGTGGCGAGCCACCCCGGCATCGGGACGGAGGTCGCGCATCGCACGACGGGCGGGCCGGGCGAGGCCGACGCCATGGAGCTCGTGCTCGGCAGCCTGGCCGAGGCCGGCCTCAGTGGCGACGGGCTCATCCGGCACTACGCGCTCTTCTCCACCTACGTCCTGTCGTGCGCCGCGGCTCTGGCGGCGCACCGGCTGCACGCCGGGACCGAGGAGTCCCCCGACCTCGGGCCCTGGGCCTCGCCCCCGGCCCGGCTCGACCCTGCCGCATACCCGCAGCTGACCAGGCTGCAGGGCAGGATCGCCGCCCTCACCACCCGGGAGGTGACCCTCACCGGCCTGGAGCTGGTGCTCGACGCCGTGGAGCGCGCCGCCGCGCGACCGTGACCCGGGGTCACCAGGTGTTCACGGCACCGACACGTCAATGCTGTTGACAGAGGCCGGCTGCGACGCGACAGTAGGTCACACATCTTTCGGTGGTCGAAGGAACCGTGCGGGGCGGGACACGCCCCGACCGACCCGAGGTCATCGTCAGGATGAGCGCGCTCCGCCACCGCCGAGGTGTGCGAGCAGCTCACGGCACGGGCCCTGGCGTAGGCCCGGAGGTGCCCGCTGCTCCGTCTCGCAGCGCGGCACCGGGTATGCGGTCGAGGCAGTCGGGGGGCGCCTCGACCGCATACCCCTGTGGGACCAAAGCCTCTGCCGGTCCGGCGCCGCACCGGGAAGGATAGGTGCATCCGAGACACGGGAGGACGTGCCATGACCGAGGTGGACAGCAACCCCCAGCTGCGCGCGGTGTTCGGGCGCATGATCCTGCAGATGGCGGTGGTGTGGGCCGCGACCATGATCGGCGGCGCGGTGGCCGCCAAGGCGAGTGACGACTTCATCTGGGTGCTCTTCGTGCTGATCAGCGGCTTCATCCTCTCCAGCGCCGTCCTGGAGTCGGGCCGACGGCACGCCATGGTCGCCGACCGCCGCTGACACAGGGGCTCACCGGCCGGCGACGGCCCGGCCGGCGTCCCAGCCGGGCGCGCGGCCTCCGGGTGGCAGCGGCACCTCGTCCAGGTCGTGACCGCTGCGCTGCAGCACCCAGGAGACCAGGGAGTTGGAGTTCCACATCTCCCCGGCCGCCAGCTCGTCGCGACCCCAGGTGGCCCTGGGGCACTGCGGCACCAGCGTCAGCACCCGGCGCGCGCGGTGGCCGTCCCGGCTGAGCACGTGGGGACTGCGCACGGCCTCGGCCTCGTCCGGGATGAGACCACCGGGCCAGCAGCGCACCTCGTAGCGGAAGAACCGTGAGCGTCCCAGGACCCGCAGACCCACCGGGCCCTCGCCGACGACGCCACGGTCCACCGGCGGGTTGCCCCAGACGGGCGTCATCTCGATCACGGAGCGCACGCCGTCGAGGTGGACCACCAGCGCCGAGTGGTAGAGGTCGCACCGGGGTCGCCTGCCCACCGCGGCCACGACCGACTCGAAGACACGCCCGTTGACCCGCACGCATCCGGTGGTGTCCCCCGCTCCGAGCGGCAGCCACCACAGCTCCACGGCAGCGCGGTGCAGCTGCTCAGACATCGGGGGCGCTCCTGGTTGGCACGGCCTGACCCACCGGCCGTCGCAGCGGCAGGTGGACCGTGAACACGGTGCGGCCCGGCCGCGACTCCACCGTGACGTGGCCCTGGTGGGCCTGGACGACGGCGGCCACGATCGCGAGCCCCAGCCCGGTGCTGCCGCTGCCCGGCGAGCGCGCATGGTCGCCGCGGGCGAAGCGCTCGAAGACCTGGGGCAGCTGCGACGCCGGGATCCCCGGCCCGTCGTCGGTCACCTCGAGCACGGCCTCGCGACGGCCGTCCGCAGCGGCCGCCGCCGTCAGCGCGAGCGTGACCGTCGTGCCCGCCGGAGTGTGCACCCGGGCGTTGGCCAGCAGGTTGGCGACCACCTGGTGCAGCCGCGCGGGGTCGCCGTCGAGCTCCACCGGGTCCTCCGGCAGCTGCAGCACCCAGCGGTGGTCGGGCCCCGCGGCCTGCGCGTCCGCGAGGGCGTCGACGACGACAGCGGTCAGGTCGACCCGCTGCGGCTCCACGGCCGGCGCGGCGTCGAGGCGGGCCAGCAGCAGCAGGTCCTCCACCAGCGCCGACATGCGGGTCGCCTCGGACTCCACCCGGCCCAGTGCGTGCGTCACGTCCGCCGGCAGGTCGTGGGGACTGCGCCGGGTCAGCTCGGCATAGCCCCGGATCGAGGCCAGCGGCGTGCGCAGCTCATGGCTGGCGTCGGCCACGAACTGCCGCACCCGGGTCTCGCTCGCCTCACGGGTGCTGAGAGCCGACTCGACGTGCCCGAGCATCCGGTTGAACGCGGCGCCGACCTGGCCCACCTCGGTGCGCGGGTCGGTGTCCGCCTCCGGCACGCGCTCGACCAGCGCCACCTCACCCCGCTCGAGCGGCAGCTCGGCGACGTGTGACGCAGCCGCGGCCACCCGGTCCAACGGCCGGAGCGTGCTGCGCACGATGGCGGTGCCCGCGGCCGCCGCCACCACCAGCCCCAGCAGGGCGACGGCCCCGACCACCAGGACCAGGCGCTGCACCGTGCCCTGGAGGTCACCGAGGGCGAGGCCCGTCACCACGACCGTCCCGGCGGGACCCTCGGTGGCAGCCAGGCGGTACTCCCCCAGGTCGGCGCCCAGGTCCACGGTGCGGTGCACCCCGTCGGCGGGGACGCTCGCGAGCTGTGCGGCCTGCTCGGCGGAGAGCAGCTGCGCGGTGCCCGTGCTGTCCAGCACGGCAGCCCGCAGGACGGCGCCGTCCTGGACCAGTGCCCCCAGGGTGTCCTCGGCCTGACCCGGCACGAGCAGGAACTCGGGCCCTCGACCGTGCCGGCCACCCTGGCCCTGGCCCTCACCCTCGCCCGTGGCCCGCTCGGCAGCGCCCTGTGAGCGGACCACTGCCGTGGCCAGCTGGTCGTCCAGCCGTGCGGTGAGGAAGTCGTCCATGGCCAGCACGCTGACCACGGCGATGACCCCCAGCACGGCGGCCATCAGGGCCGTCAACGCCACGGTCAGGCGCCGTCGGAGTGTCCAGTGCCTGGGCATGGGCCGGCCTAGGAGGCCGGCTTGAGGACGTAGCCCGCGCCGCGCAGGGTGTGGATCATCGGCGGGCGGCCGGCGTCGACCTTCTTGCGGAGGTAGGACACGTAGAGCTCGACGATGTTGGCCTGGCCGCCGAAGTCGTAGTGCCACACGCGGTCCAGGATCTGGGCCTTGCTCAGGACCCGGCGGGGGTTGCGCATGAAGTAGCGCAGCAGCTCGAACTCGGTGGCGGTGAGCTCGACGGGATCGCCTGCACGCCATACCTCGTGGCTGTCCTCGTCCAGCACGAGGTCGCCGACGACCAGCCGGGGGTCGGGCCGGGTCTCGGCGACGGCGCGGGTGCGGCGGACCAGACCGCGCAGCCGGGCGATGACCTCCTCGAGACTGAACGGCTTGGTGACGTAGTCGTCGCCTCCGGCCGTGAGACCGGCGACCCTGTCCTCGACAGCGTCCTTGGCCGTGAGGAACAGCACCGGCACGTCGTCCCCCGAGGACCGTAGGCGGTCCAGCACCTCGAGGCCGTCGATGTCGGGCAGCATCACGTCGAGCACGACGACGTCGGGGCCGAAGTCACGGGCCGCGTGGACCGCGCTCATCCCCGTGCCCTCGGTCCGCACCTGCCACCCCTCGTAGCGCAGCGCCATCTGCAGCAGGTCGGCCAGGACCGGCTCGTCGTCGACCACGAGCACGCGGACCGGCGACCCGTCGGGTCGGGTGAGCTCGCCCCCTGCCGCGCCCGGTCCTCCGTGCGGCCGACCGGCCATCTCCATGCACCTCACTCTCGACGGGTGCGCTGTGTCCTCTCCCGACGCTACCTGTGCGTGCGCTGTGCCGGTGGGGCCGAAAGTCCTATCTCCGGGACAGCCACGGCACAGCCCCGGGACAGGTTCGAGCAGCAACCTGGAGGTACGGGCTCGGGAGACACCCGGGACCGGTCGAGGAGGAGCACATCATGAGGATCACCCAGAGAGTGGCCGCGGCGGGGATGGCCGGCGTCATCGGCCTCGGCGGGCTGGGCGTGGCCACCATGGGTGGCGCGTTCGCCGTGGCAGCGCCCGAGGACACGCCCGTCGCCGCCCAGGAGGTCGACCAGGACGTCTGCGACGGACCTGACATGCTGCGGGACCGCGACGGCGGTGGCCCGGCCGCTGACGGGCAGGGAGCCCGGCAGGGCCAGGCGGCCCGCAACGGCGCCGGACCGGTGAGCGGGACCGTCGCCGAGATCCTGGGCCTCACCCAGGACGAGCTGCGCGAGGCGATGTCGCAGGAGGACACCACCCTCGCCGACGTGGCCGAGGACCAGGACGTCGCCACCGCGACCCTGGTCGAGGGCCTGGTCGCTGCGCACACCGAGCGCATCCAGGACCGTGTCGACGACGGCCGGCTGTCGCAGGAGGCGGCCGACGCCCGCATCGCCGAGCTGACCGAGCGGGTCACCGCCATGGTCGAGGACGGCGTGCACGACCCTGTCCGGGACCGTGACCGGGACCGCACGGACGACGGCGAACGCCCGGACGACGGTCAGCGTCGTCACGGCCAGCAGTCGCGGCAGGGCGGCCCCAGCAGCTGACCGCCACGTCGACGCCGCCCACGACGCCGCGCCCCGTCATCCGGGGGGCGTGGCGTCGGGACGTCCGCGCCGGACCCGCCCGGCGCCGGCTGCGCAGGGCGGCACAATGAGGGGCATCGGGACGGAAGGGGACCCATGAGACGGCATACGGCGCTGCCCCCCTGGGACTCGGTCCTGGCGGTGGTGGCACATCCCGACGACGAGTCGTTCGGGCTGGGTGGCGTGCTGGCAGCGTTCGCCGCTCAGGGCACCCGCGTGTCGGTGCTCTGCCTCACCCGAGGCGAGGCCTCCACCCTGCACGGCGTCGAGGGAGACCTCGAGGAGCTGCGGGCCGGCGAGCTGGCCGCCGCGGCGCAGGCCCTCGGGCTGCACCACGTGCACCTCACCACGCACCCGGACGGCCGCCTGCCGGAGGTGGACCTCGACGTGCTCGCCGCGCACGTCGTCGAGGACGCCCGCCAGGTGCGCGCCGACGGCCTCGTGGGCTTCGACCTGACCGGCGTGACCGGGCACGCCGACCACGCCCGGGCGACGCAGGCGGCCGTGCGCGCTGCGGAGACACTGGACCTGCCGGTGCTGGGCTGGACCATCCCGGACACGGTGGCCGAGCAGCTGTGCACCGACTACGGCGCCCCGTTCGAGGGCCACCGGCCCGACCAGATCGACCTCACGGTGCCGGTGGACCGGCCGCTGCAGCTGGCTGCCGTCGCGTGCCACCCGAGCCAGGCCGTGCCGGGGAGCGTCCTGTGGCGTCGGCTGGAGCTGCTCGGCGACGAGGAGCACCTGCGTTGGCTCCGGCGGGCGTGAGAGCCGTCTCCCCTGGGGCGGAAGGAGGGGTGAGGTGCACGCTCGGCGGCCCCGAGAAATGTACGGACGACCGGACGTATGGTTCACTAGTGACATACCCCCTGGGGTAACTAACCCACCCTCACCACGAAGGAGCACTGCCCGGTGACCACCACCACCCAGACCCCCGCCCTCGTCGACTCCGCCTGGCTGGCAGAGCAGCTGGACGGCGGGTCCGCGCCGCGGGTCCTGGACGTGCGCACGCCCGCCGAGTTCGAGACCGCCCACATCCGCGGCTCCTACAACGTCCCCCTGGACACGCTCCGCGAGCACCGCGACGACATCGCCCGCCATCTCGACGAGGACGTGGTCCTCGTGTGCCGCTCGGGTCAGCGCGCCCAGCAGGCGGAGCAGGCCCTCGCCAGCACCGACCTCAGCAACGTCAAGGTCCTGCACGGCGGCATCACCGCCTGGCAGGGGGCCGGCCACCCCGTCAAGGAGGGCCACCAGCGCTGGGACCTCGAGCGCCAGGTGCGCCTCGTCGCCGGCTCGGTCGTGCTCACCTCGATCGTCGCGAGCGCCTTCGTCCCCGCGGCCCGCTGGGTCGCAGGGGGGATCGGCGGAGGGCTGACCTTCGCCGCGCTCAGCAACTCCTGCGCCATGGGGGCCCTGCTCTCGAAGCTCCCCTACAACCGGCCGGCCTCCTGCGACCCGCAGTTCCTGGTCGACCAGCTGGCGGGAGGCTCACAGCCGCGATGAGCACCCTCGTCCTCACCCTGGCCCTGGCAGTCCTGGTGGGCGTCACGCTGGGCCTGCTGGGCGGCGGCGGCTCGATCCTCATGGTCCCCCTGCTGGTCTACGTGGCCGGCATGGAGGCCAAGGAGGCCATCGCCACCTCGCTGCTGGTCGTGGGCGTCACCAGTGCCGTCGGCGCCATCTCGCACGCGCGGGCCGGCCGCGTGCAGTGGCGCACCGGCCTCATCTTCGGGGCCGCCGGCATGGCCGGCGCCTACGGGGGCGGGCGGGTGGCCGAGTTCATCCCGGGTGAGGTCCTGCTCATCGCCTTCGCGCTCATGATGCTGGCCACCTCGGTCGCCATGCTGCGCGGCCGCAAGGCGGTGGACCCCGACAAGGTCCACGAGAAGCTGCCCGTCGGCAAGGTGGTGCTCGAGGGTCTGGTCGTGGGCCTGGTCACCGGCATCGTCGGCGCGGGCGGCGGCTTCCTGGTCGTGCCGGCGCTGGCCCTGCTGGGAGGGCTGCCGATGCCCGTCGCGGTCGGCACCTCCCTGGTCGTCATCGCGATGAAGTCGATGGCAGGGCTGGCGGGCTACCTCGCCTCGGTGCAGATCGACTGGACCACCGCCGCCATGGTCACCGGGGCCGCCGTCGTCGGTGCCCTGGTCGGCGGTCTGTTCTCGGGCAAGATCCACCCGGACACCCTGCGCAAGATCTTCGGCTGGTTCGTGCTGGTCATGGCGTTCTTCGTCGGCGGCAGGGAGGCACCCGAGGCGTTCTGGTCGCTGCTGCCGTTATGGGGCTGGGTCGCCGTCGGCGCAGCCGTGGTCGCCGCGGTGACAGGCCTGGTCCTGTTGCGCCGCAGGCGCTCACGCAGCACCGTGGTGGACAGTCCCCCCGCAGTGACGCGCCAGGAGTGAGATGAAGCCGCAGCCGCCGGACGTCCGCCCCCTCGACCGGGCCAGCCCGCTGCCCCTGTGGGCCCAGCTGCACGGCGAGCTGGTGCGGCGGCTCAACGCCGGAGCGTTCGTCGACGGCTTCCCGGGGGAGCACGAGATCCAGCAGACCTACACCGTCTCGCGGCACACGGTGCGCGAGGCGATGCGCCGCATCCGGGACGCCGGCCTGGTCGAGTCCGGCCGTGGACGGCCCACGCGCGTGCGGCCCGCCAGGCTCGAGCTGGGGCTGGGGAGCCTCTACTCCCTCTTCCGCGAGGTGGAGGCTCTCGGCATGGAGCAGCGCAGCACCGTGCTGTCCCTGGGCATGTCACCGAACCCCACGGTCGCCGTGGAGCTGGACCTGCCGGTCACCGAGCCGCTCTTCCATCTGGAACGGGTGCGCTTCGCCGACGGCACGCCGCTGGCCCACGACCAGACCTGGCTGCCCGCCGAGGTCGGCGCGCCGCTGCTCGACACCGACTTCGAGCGGGCCTCCCTCTACGAACAGCTGGAGCGCCTTGGCGGCCGGCGACCCGACGGGGGCCGCGAGCGCATCACGGCCGTGGTGCTGGACCTGGCGATGAGCCGCGCTCTCGGGGCTCCCGGCAGCACCGCCGGCCTGCAGGTGCACCGGGTCGGCACCGTGGACGGTCACCCGATGGAGTACCGCCGCAGCACCATCCGTGCCGACCGCTACTCCCTGGTCATGGACTGCTCCTCGCACGGCTGTCGGGTCGGAGCCACGACCCAGGTGCACCGGACGCGCTGACGGGCCTCCGGCATACTGGCTGACCATGCGTGTCCTGGTCACCGGAGGAGCCGGCTACATCGGCTCGCACACCGTGCTGCACCTCGTGGGTGCCGGGCACGAGGTCGTGGTCGTCGACGACTTCAGCAACGCCAAGCCCACGGTCGTGGGCAGGCTCGAGGAGCTGGCGGGCCGGCACATCCCGGTGCACGCCTTCGACCTCGCCGACGCGGAGAAGCTGGACGTGCTCCTGGCGCAGGAGCGGGTCCAGGCGGTCGTGCACTTCGCCGGCTACAAGGCGGTCGGCGAGTCGGTGGCGCAGCCGCTCGACTACTACCGCAACAACCTCGGTGCCACGATCGCGCTGCTGCGGGCGATGCAGCGCCACCGCATACGGCCGCTGGTCTTCTCCTCCTCCGCGACCGTCTACGGCCCGACGCCACGGGTGCCCATGACCGAGGACCTGCCCACGTCGGCGACCAACCCCTACGGCTGGACCAAGGTCATGATCGAGCAGATGCTGCGCGACCTGACCGCCGCCGAGCCGCAGTGGCGGGTGGCGCTGCTGCGCTACTTCAACCCCGTCGGCGCGCACCCCTCCGGCAGGATCGGGGAGGACCCCTCGGACGTCCCCAACAACCTCATGCCGTATGTCGCGCAGGTCGCGGTCGGTCGCCGCGGGGAGCTGTCGGTCTTCGGCGACGACTACGACACCCCCGACGGCACCGGTGTGCGGGACTACATCCACGTCGACGACCTGGCCGCGGGGCACGTGGCCGCGCTGGAGTGGATCACGACGCACGACCGTCCCCTGTCGGTGTGGAACCTCGGCACCGGCCGGGGCACCAGCGTGCTCGAGCTGGTGCGGGCGTTCGAGCAGGCCAGCGGGCGGACGATCCCCTACCGAGTCGTCGGCCGCCGGGCCGGCGACATCGCCTCGTCGTACGCCGACCCGAGCCTGGCCGAGGCCGAGCTCGGCTGGCGGGCCACCCGGACCGTGCACGACATGTGCGCCGACACCTGGCGCTGGCAGCAGGCCAACCCGGAGGGCTACCCCTCCTGAGCCGCCCTCCCCCATCCCGCGTTGCCAGGGGTTTTCCGCCCCCCACCCCCGCGTTGCTAGGGGGTTTGTGCCCCACAGGCCGCGTTGCCAGGGGTTTTCCGCCCCACCCTGAGCGTTGCCAGGGGGGCCTTGCCTGGGACGCACGCCTGCCAGGGCCGTGTCCCGTCCACTCTGGCCGCAGTCGCTCCTCCTCCCCGACGACATCCCAGCGCACATGCCCTGCACAACCCCGAGCAAGCGAGGTGGACGGGGCGGAACACCCCTAGCAAGCGAGGTGGACGGGGTGCAGAACCCCTCGCAAGGGGGTGGGGGGCCTACGATCGGAGTATGCCTCTGCGCTTCAGCGGTCTCGGAGACCTCGAGCGCGCCGTCATGGACACTCTCTGGGCGCACGGCCCGGGGCTCACTGTGCGCGAGGTGCACGAACGGCTCAGCGACCGCGACCTGGCCTACACGACGGTGATGACCGTCCTGGACCGGCTCGCCAAGAAGGACCTCACGACGCGTGAGCGCGAGGGCCGTGCCTGGCGCTACAGCCCGGCCCACTCCCGCGAGGAGCTCACCGCCGCCTCGATGCGCAGCGGCCTGCAGTCCCTGGACAGCACCGACCGGCGCCAGGCCATGCTGCACTTCCTCGGCGATGCCGAGCCCGGAGAGATCGCCGACCTCAAGGCCGCGCTGGCCGAGGTCGAGCGTCGTCACGACTGAGCTCTGCCCGAGGCACCATGAGCTACGCCGCCGTCACCGCCCTCGTCGTGCTGGCGGTCGGGCTGTCCACCCTCGCGCCGTGTCTGCTCGCGCCCGTGACCGGACTGCGCCGCAGCCCCGGCGCCACCCTGCTCCTGTGGCAGTCGGCGAGCCTGGCCGCGGTGGCGGCCGCGCTGCTCGCCGCCCCCGTGGCGGCCTGGGGAGCAGGCTCCCGTCACCCGGCGCTCCTGGCGCTCGCGGTGCTGGTCAGCGGTGGCATGGCGCTCCGCCTGCTGGTGAGCGGCCATCGCGTCGGCACCGGCCTGCGTCGCCTGCGGTCGCACCATCGCGACCTGGTCGACCTGATCGCTGCCCCCCGGGACCGTCCGGCCATCGGCCTGCCGGCCGGACGCGGGCTGCGGGTGCTCGACCACCCCAGCCCGACGGCATACTGCCTGCCCGGTCACCGTGGCCGCATCGTCCTCAGCGCGGGCACGCTGGACCGGCTCGGGCCCGAGGAGCTGACGGCAGTGCTCGCCCACGAGCGTGCCCACCTGGCGGCTCGGCACGACCTGGTGCTCGAGCTCTTCTCCGTCCTGCACCACGCCGTGCCCGCACGCGTCCGCTGCGAGGCGGCTCTCTCGGAGGTGCACCTGCTCGTGGAGGCACTGGCCGACCGACGGGCTCTGCACGTCACCGGTCCGGTCCCCCTGGCCCGCGCGCTGGTGACGCTGCACGAGGCGGCCCACCCGGACGCCACCCTCGGTGCCGGGACGACGACGGCCCGGACCAGGGCGCGGCTGGAGCTCATCGCCGCCGCCGACGCCCCGCGGCGGTGGCAGAGTGTGCTGATGGTCACATCGTCGCTGGTCGTGGGCCTGACCCCCTGGTTGATCGCCGTCGCGGGGCTGTAGCCTGACGACAACGTGTAGTACTTCCTCTCCGTGCACCCAGGAGCCAGCCCATGGAAGCCCTCGACCTGGCCCGGTGGCAGTTCGGCATCACGACCGTCTACCACTTCTTCTTCGTCCCGATCACGATCGGTCTGTCGCTGCTCGTGGCGATCATGCAGACGGTGTGGATCCGGACGCGCAACCCCGAGTGGCTGCGCCTGACGAAGTTCTTCGGCAAGCTGTTCACCATCAACTTCGCCCTCGGGCTGGTGACCGGCATCGTCCAGGAGTTCCAGTTCGGGATGAACTGGTCGGACTACTCACGGTTCGTCGGTGACATCTTCGGCGCCCCCCTGGCGATCGAGGCGCTGCTGGCGTTCTTCCTGGAGAGCGTCTTCCTCGGCCTGTGGATCTTCGGCTGGGGCAGGATCCCGGAGAAGCTGCACGTCGGAGCCATCTGGGCCGTGCACATCGGCACCGTGCTCTCGGCCTACTTCATCCTCGCGGCCAACTCGTTCATGCAGAACCCCGTGGGCTACCTCAACAACCCCGAGACCGGTCGGGCCGAGCTCGTCGACTTCTGGGCCGTGCTCACCAACCCGGTCCAGCTGGTCACCTTCCCGCACGTGATCGCGGCGGCCTGGATGACCGGTGGGGCGTTCGTGCTGGCCATCGCGCTGTGGCACGTATGGCGCAGCGCGACACCCGCCGCGGACAAGCCGATGTACCGCAAGGCGACCCGCATGGGCGCCGTCGCGGTGCTGGTCGGCGGCCTGGTGGTCACGGTCACCGGTGACCTGCAGGGCAAGATCATGACCGAGGTCCAGCCGATGAAGATGGCGGCCGCGGAAGGGCTCTACGAGACCTCCGCCGAGGGAGAGGGTGCGCCCTTCTCGATCATCACCGTCGGCACCCTCGACGGCACCGAGGAGATCTGGGCCGTCACGGTGCCCAACCTGCTGTCCTACCTGGCCACCGGCACCTTCGACGGCGAGGTGAAGGGCATCAACCAGCTCCAGGAGGAGTACGCCCTCACCTACTCCGGGGACGCCCTGACCGTGGCCGAGGACTACCGCCCCATCATCCCGGTCACCTACTGGAGCTTCCGGCTGATGATCGGGCTCGGCATGGCCGGCATGGCCATCGCCGCAGCGGTGCTCTGGGCGATGCGCGGCGATCGGGAGCTGCGCCACCGAGGGTGGTTCTACGCCTCGGTGGTGGTGCTCTTCCTCCCGCTGTTCGCCAACTCCTTCGGCTGGATCTTCACGGAGATGGGCCGCCAGCCGTGGGTCGTGCACGGCCTGATGACCACGGCCACCGGCGTCAGCCCGGGTGTGAGCACCTTCGAGGTCGCCACGTCGATGATCGTCTACACCCTGCTCTACGGCATCCTGGCCGTCGTCGAGGTGGGCCTGATCCTGCGCTACACCAAGGTGGGCGCCGACCCCGCGCCGACCGAGTCCCTCGACCCGGCGGAGCGCGCCGACGACGCGCCCTTCGTCTTCACCTACTGAGCTGCAGGAGGCTGGCATGGAGCTCACCACCGTCTGGTTCATCCTCATCGCGGTCCTGTGGATCGGCTACTTCGTGCTCGAGGGCTTCGACTTCGGGGTCGGCATGCTCTTCCCGGTGCTGGGCAAGGGCGACGAGCAGCTCGACGGGGAGACCCGCAAGCGCGTCATGCTCGGCACCATCGGGCCGGTCTGGGACGGCAACGAGGTGTGGCTGCTGACGGCCGGAGGCGCGACGTTCGCGGCCTTCCCCCACTGGTACGCCACGCTCTTCAGCGGCTTCTACCTGCCGCTGCTGCTCATCCTGGCCGCACTGATCGTGCGCGCCCTCGGCTTCGACTACCGCGGCAAGGTGGACAGCGTGCGCTGGCGCCGGCGCTGGGACCTGGCGATCTTCTGGGGCTCGCTGGTGCCCGCCCTGCTGTGGGGTGTGGCCTTCAGCAACATCGTGCGCGGTGTGCCGATCGACGCCGACAAGGAGTTCACCGGCACCCTGTTCACCCTGCTCAACCCGGTCTCGCTGCTGGGCGGCCTGGTCACGGTGACGCTCTTCACGGCATACGGGGCGCTCTTCCTCGCCCTCAAGACCGACGGGCCGATCCGCTACGAGGCGCGCGCCCTGGCCCTGAAGGCCGGGGTGGCCGCCGCCGCGCTGGCCGTCGTCTGGCTGGTGCTGCTGCACTCCGACACCGGCAACGCCGCGTCGTGGACGGTGGCGACCGTCGCCGCCCTGGCCCTGGTGGCGGCCCTGGCGACCGCCACCACCGGGCGCGAGGGCTGGTCCTTCGCCCTGGCGTTCCTCGCCGTCGGGCTGGCCGTCGCCTCGCTCTTCGTGGCGCTCTTCCCCGAGGTCATGCCCAGCACGACCGACCCGGCGTTCTCCCTCACCACGACCAACGCCTCGTCCACCGACTACACGCTGACGATCATGACCTGGGTCGCGGTGATCTTCACCCCGGTGGTCCTGCTCTACCAGTCGTGGACCTACTGGACCTTCCGCAAGCGCATCTCCGGCCACCACATCCCGACGGAGGTCGCGGCAGGCGCCCGCACCGAGGAGTCCACGGCCACGGCGTCCTCCCCCTGATGGGTCCGGTCGACCTCGGACCACTGCGCCGGCTCCCGGGCACCCGGGGGCCGGTGCGCCTGCTCGCCGGCGTCGGTGTGGTCTCGGGCGTGGTCGCGCTCGCACAGGCCGTCGTGCTGGCGTGGACGGTCACCGTGGTCGCCGGTGGCGGTGACCTGGGCCCACCGCTGACCTGGCTGGTGATGCTGGTCGTGCTGCGCGGTCTGCTCGCGGGCGCCTCGGAGGTCGTGGCACGGCGGGCCGGTCACGCCGTGGCCGCGGCGGTGCGTCTGCAGGTGCTGGGCCGGTGGCTGAGCCTGCCCGAGGGACGCCGCCCGGCCCCGGACGACGCGGTCACGCTCGCCGGGTCCGGGGTCACCGCGGTGGAGCCGTATGTCGCGCGCTACCTGCCCTCGCTGGTCACCGCCGGTGTCGTGCCGGCGCTGGCGGTCGCTCTGCTGGCGGTCGTCGACCCGTGGAGCGCACTGATCGTCGTGCTGACCCTGCCTCTGCTGCCACTGTTCGCCGCCCTCATCGGGATGCACACCCGGGTGGAGACCGAGCGCAGGTGGGCTGCGATGGCCCAGCTCGCCGGACACTTCCTGGACGTCGTCAGGGGGCTGCCGACCCTGGTGTCCTACGGCCGCGCGGAGGCCCAGGTCGACACGGTGCGCGCGGTCGGCGCGCGGCACCGCGACGCCACGGTGCGCACGCTGCGCACGGCCTTCATGTCCACGGCAGCGCTGGAGCTGCTGGCGACGATCTCGGTGGCCCTCGTGGCCGTCGCGGTCGGCCTGCGCCTGGCCTACGGCGCGATGGACCTGCAGGTGGGGCTGACCGCGATCCTGCTGGCCCCCGAGGCCTACTGGCCGGTGCGCCGCGTCGGGCAGGAGTTCCACAACGCCGCCGACGGGACGACCGCGCTCGACGAGCTCTCCGAGCACCTCACGCCACCGGAGCCACGGACCCCGGCCCCCGCCGGCGCGCCGGTGCGGGTCAGCGGCGTGACCTACGCGCATCCCGGACGCCCCGACACGCTGAGCGACCTCACGGTCGCGACCCCGCAGGGCCCGGGGCTGACGACGCTCACCGGTCCGTCGGGAGCCGGCAAGACCACGCTGCTCGAGCTGGTCGCAGGCCTGCGTGTGCCGCAGACCGGGTCGGTCACCGCTCCGGCGAGCCACCTGGCCACCCAGCGTCCCCTGGTGCTGCCCGGCACGGTCCTGGACACCCTGCGACTGGCCGACGCAGACGCCGAGGAGTCCTCCTGCCGCGCAGCGCTCGAGCAGGTCGGGCTGTGGGACGACCTCGCGGCGCGCGAGGGGCTGGCCACCCGGCTGGGTGACGACGGCTTCGGGCTCTCCGCCGGCCAGCGCACACGGCTGGCCCTGGCCCGCGCCCTCCTCTCCCCGCAGCCGCTGGTGCTGCTCGACGAGCCCACCGCGCACGTCGCCACGGCCGACGTGCCACGGCTGCACGACGTCATCGCTCAGCTGGCCACCCGGTGCCGGGTGGTGGCGGCCACGCACGACCCCGACCTGGTGGACCGTGCCGACAGCCGATGGACCCTGCGCCGGCCGCCCGAGGTGACGCAGCCGGCTGTCACCGTGACCGTGGACCCGCTGCCGGCCGTCGCCGTTCCCGACGAGGTGCCGGCGCCGGCGAGCCGCTGGCAGCGCATCGCTGCACGCCACCGGCTCGCCGCGGCCTGCGTGCTCGGTGGCCTGTCGGTCGCCTCCGGGGTGGCGCTCACCGCGACCTCCGGCTGGCTGATCGTCCAGGCGTCCTTCCAGCCGGTGGTGCTGACCCTGCTCGTGGCGATCGTGGGGGTGCGCGCCTTCGGCCTGGCGCGCCCGCTGCTGCGGTATGCCGAGCGCGTCGTCTCCCACGACGTCGCGCTCGCCGAGCTGGCAGAACGACGCACCGACGTCTACGCACGGCTCATCCCGCTCACCCCGGCCAGGCTCGGGCGTCGTCACCGCGGCGACGTGCTCACCGCCGTGGTGCGGGACCTGGACGACGTGGTCGACGAGAAGGTGCGCGTGACCGTGCCGTGGTGGTCGACCGTCATCGCCTCCCTCGCGGCGGTCGCCATCCTGACCGGGGTGCTGCCGGCGGCCGGGCTGGCGATGGCCGTCGGGGCCGTGGCCGCCCTCGCGGTCGGACGGCTGGGGCGGGGTCTGGAGCTCGCCGCGCAGGCCTCCGCCGTCGAGGCCCGGGGCACCGTGCTGCGTGAGACGACCTCCGTGGCCGGCCGGCTGACGCAGGTGCAGGCCGTGACCGGCCGCGAGGCGGCGGCGCGGGTCCTCACGCCGATCCGGCAGGCGCAGGACACGATGGGAGCGGCGGAGACCCGCCTGATCCAGGGACGGGCGGTGACGCTCGCGCTCGAGTGGCTCGTCGTGGCGGCGACCACCGCCGTGGTGGCCCGGCTGGCGTGGGAGGCCTTCGGCGCGGGAGCGCTGGAAGCGCCTCTGGCCGCCCTCGTGACGCTGACTCCCATGGCCCTGGCCGACGCCTTTGCGGGCCTGGCCGAGGTGGGGGGCTCGCGGGCACGGTCACAGGCTGCTGCCGCCAGGGTCGCACGGGTGCTGGACCAGGCACCCGCGGTGGCCGGCCGGGGACGCCTTCCGCTGGACGGGCCCGGCACACCGGTGGCTCTGGAGGAGGTCACCGCGTCGTGGACGGGACCCGGCACCGACCTGGGTCCGTTCACGCTCGCGCCGCTCCACCGGGGCGGGCGTGTGCAGCTGACCGGCCCCAACGGGGTGGGCAAGTCGACGGCACTGGCCGTGCTCGCGCGGCACCTCGACCCGTTGTCCGGGCGGCACACGATGGGGGGTGTCGACGTCCTGGACCTGGACCTGGCCGCAGCCCGCGCCGCCGTCGCGGTGGTCGACGACGAGCCGCACGCCTTCGCGGGAAGCATCCGGGCCAACCTGGCGCTGGCGGCGCCCCTCGCAGACGACGACAGCATGGCTGCGGCCCTGCGGGTCACCGACCTCGGTCGCTGGCTGGCCCGGCAGCCCGCCGGTCTGGACACCCCGCTCACCGGGCTCAGCGGGGGTGAGCGGACCCGCCTCGCGATGGCGAGAGCCGTGCTCTCCGGACGGCCGGTGCTGCTCCTCGACGAGCCGACGGCGCACCTGGACGACGTCACCGCGGAGCGCGCCATGGTCGGGCTCATCGCCGCCGACGACCACGACGGGGCCCGACGCGCGGTCGTCGTCGTCAGCCACAGACCTTTGAAAATCAGATGTTTAGACCGTCGAGAAGTGGGTACTTCCAGGTCAACGGAGGGTCAGGAGACCGTCAAGGGACGGTAAAGAACGCCTGCTCCCGGTGGGCGCGCACCCTGAGCCCTGTGCACGCCGGGAGCACCCGGCACCTCCCCCTTCCGCAGCGCGGCCGGTCTGCGGTGGTGCCCGGGCCCCAGGCCGCCTACCTTGGCGGGGACACGTCCCACCGAACGAGGAGACCCGATGGACACCATGGGCTGGGTGCTGATCGCCGTCGCGGTGCTGCTGGTGGTGGCCGTGGTGGCCGCTGCCGTGCTGCGCAAGCGCCGCCGGGAGCAGGCGCGGGACGAGGCCGTGCACCTGCGTGAGCGGGCAGGGGCCGCCGAGCACACCGTCGCGCAGCGCGAGGTCACCGCGCGCGAGACCCGCACCGAGGCCGAGGTCGCAGCCGCGGAGGCTGAGCAGGCCGAGGCCGAGGCCGAGGCGGTCCGTGCGGAGGCCGCGCGCGTGCGGGGTGAGGCCGACGAGCTCCAGGCCGAGGCCGACCGGAGGACCGAGGAGGCACGGCTCGAGCACGACCGCGTGACGGATGACTACCAGCGTGCCGACCAGCTCGACCCCGACCCCGACCGCGACGACCAGCGGTGAGCCCGCGCCTTCCCTCGTAGGTCAGGCGGCACCGGGGTCGGGCTGGTGGACACCGAAGACGTTGCCCTCCGGGTCCAGGTAGTAGCCCTGCCACGCCATACCGACGAGGGCCGTCTTGGCCAGGGCGACCTGACCGCCGGCCTCGAGGATGCGCTCGTGCGTGTCGTCGTAGTCACCGACCCCGACCGTGCAGACGAAGGCGTTGGCACCGTGGCCACCTGAGGGGGCGGGCGCCGGTCTCTGCACCAGCCCGCCGTTGATCCCGGCCTCGTCCTCCGGGCCGGTCACGATGCCCCAGTAGGGCGAACCGGTGAACTGGCCGTAGTCCTCGAAGGACCAGCCGAACACAGCGCCGTAGAACGTCCTGGCCCGTTCGATGTCGTCCACCTGGATCTCGAAGTGCACCACACGGGACATCTCGGGCCTCCTCGGCTCAGCCTGCTCACCTCACCTGACCTCTCCAGTCTGGCACCGACCACCGACGTCGCATCCGGACCAGGGACGTACGTCCCTGGTCCGCGCGCCGAGGACGGCGCAGACTGGTCCCATGAGGGGTGTGCTGTGTCCGGCCGCTCGCCGAGACCGACGTCGCCGCCGCGGTGTCGCGACCGTCGGGGTGGCCCTCGCGGTGGCGCTCAGCGCCTGCGGTGCCCCCGACACCCTCACCCCCGACCTGCCCGCCGCCACCTCCACGCCGACGGCCACGGCCACCGCAGCGCCCCCGTCCACCTCGACCCCGGAGCCGACACCGGAGCCGACCTCGGCCGGTCCGTCCGCCACCACCGACACCGCCACCCCCAGCCCCACCCCGGGCCCGACGCCGACGGCCACCGCCGACGACCCGACTTCCCAGGGCGTGCCCGAGGCGTGGCGGGGGGTCGACGTGGAGACCTTCGACACCTCTCGACGGGTGGTGGCACTGACCTTCGACGGGGGCGCGTCGAACATCGCGGTGGCCTCGGTCCTGGGCACGCTCGACCGGCTGGACGTGCCGGCGACGTTCTTCGTCACCGGTGCCTTCGCACGGACCTACCCGGCCAGCGTGCGCGCCATCGCGGCCGCAGGGCACGCCGTCGGCAACCACAGCGACACCCACCCCTCCTTCCCGGACTCGACCGACGAGGAGATCCGCACCGAGCTGGCGCGGGCCGACGCCTCGATCTCCGCGCTCACGGGCGAACGCACCGCGCCGCTCTTCCGCTTCCCCTTCGGCGACCGGACGCCGCTCGACATCCAGGTCGTCAACGACGCCGGCTACATCCCCTTCCGCTGGACGGTGGACACCCTGGGGTGGCAGGGCACCGACGAGGGCATCACCGTCGCGACCGTGCGCGACCGCGTCCTGGACACCCTGCAGCCCGGCCAGATCGTGCTGATGCACGTGGGGGCCCACCCCGACGACGGGTCCACCCTCGACGCCGACGCGCTGCCCGGCATGGTCGGCGACCTGCGCGAGCGCGGCTACGACTTCGTGACCATCCCCGAGATGCTCGGCTGAGCGGTCCCGGCCTGCTCACAGACCGCTGACCTCCAGCCCGAGCCAGGTGGCGAGCTCGTCGACCTCCGCGTGGACCGCCCGGGTGACGGTGGGGGTGAACGGCACGTCCTGGTGGAGCGCCTGGACCACCAGCCTGCCCGCCGTGCGGTCTGCGGTCGCGTCCAGCTTGCCGACGAGCCGGTCGCCGTGGAGCACCGGCAGGGCGAAGTAGCCCCAGCGACGCCGGTCCCTGGGCTTGTACATCTCCAGGACGTACTCGAAGTCGAACAGCTGCTCGGCCCTGACCCGGTCGTGCACGAGCCGGTCGAACGGCGACAGCAGCGCGGTGCGCCCCTCGAAGGGCAGGTCGAGGTATGCCGGGTGGACGCGCCAGGTCCCGGGGACCCCCTCGACCTCGGCCTCCTCCCCGGCCTCGCCGACGTAGGGCGGCTCACCCGGCATCTGCGGCCCGTCCGCACGGGCGATGCCGAGCGCTGTCAGGCGCCGTTCCTGTCGCTGTCGGGTGGCGGTCGCGAGGTCGAGCACGGGCAGGTCTGCGGGGTAGACGCGCTCCGGCAGGTCCCAGTAGCGCTGGCGGCCTCGGCGGCCGGCCACCGCGACCTCGCCCCGGGCGGCGAGCAGCTCCAGCATCCGGGTGATGTTGCGGTTGTTGGTCCAGCCGGAGGACGGCCAGGGTTCGACGCTGGTGTCAGGGATGTCGCGGGACAGCACCGGCCCCTGCCTGTCCAGCACGGCGAGGATGTCGCGCCGGAAGGGCTCGTTGGTCTGCAGCCACCTCGACACCGTGGTGTGCGCGGCTGCCTCGCGGACCTCCGCGAGGACGGCGGGCAGGTCGCGCGGGTGCCGGACGTAGGCCACGGTCTCGACGAGCCTGCGGTCCTCCTCCAGGGCGCGGACCAGCTCGTCGGGGTCGTAGCGGGAGCCCAGCCGGCTCCACAGGACGAGGTCGGCGCTCGGGGCGACCGCGGCCGTGGGGTCGACCTGCAGGAGCGTGAGCCGTTCGACCACCTCGACCAGGTCGGTCGGGCGCGGCAGGTCCAGCAGCTGCGCGTGGACCGCGACCCGGCGCGCCTGCCGCCTGCTGAGCCGGTGGACGACCATGCTGCCGACGATAGCGCCGGCCGCGGCGGGGGACCTGGCAGGGCGAGCGCTGCCTCACCCGGCACCCGCCCGCGCGAGATGTCAGGATGCGCGCATGGCGCTCAGCACCCGACAGGTCACGTACACCTCCTCGAGGTACCTCCGCGCGAACCGGTGGGACCGCCGGAACCTGGACATCGCGCGCGAGTCCGTCGACCCTCGGCCGGGGGAGCAGGTGCTGGAGGTCGGATGCGGTCGAGGCCACCTGGTCAAGGCCCTGCGTGAGGAGGGGGTGGAGGCGGTCGGGGCAGACCTGAACGACCACGTCGTCGCGCACGGGGTGAGCGAGGCGCTGCAGGCCGCTCCCGGCCATGACCTGCCGTACGACGACGGCCGGTTCGACGTCGTGCTCTCGTTCCACATGATCGAGCACGTCCCCGACATCGACGCGGTGCTCGCCGAGCTCGTCCGCGTGCTCCGGCCGGGTGGACGGCTGCTGCTGGTCTACCCCGCCGAGCCGGTGCGCGGGGCGTATGCCGTGGGCGCCTCCTTCGTCATGTACGGCCACCCGTTCGCCGCACGCCGCGTCCACCGCCACACCGTGCGCCCCGGCACCCTGGAGCCGCGGCTGGCGGCGCTGGGCCTGCACTCCCCGCAGAGCAGGTTCCGGCTGCTGACCACCCCGCAGTTCCAGACGGTGGCGCACCGCCCGGGTGCGCAGGAGCCCCCGTCCACGGGCTCACCGGGCAGCGCCGCTCACTCCCCGACCTGACCGGGGCAGTCCTCCGTGGCCGGCTGCGGCCAGGGGGCGGCCAGCACGTCCGCGGCCCGGGCCCGTCCGAGGTTCCAGCCCAGCGCGTCGTCCGAGGAGACGTCCCTGCGGCCGAGCACGCACCAGGCCAGGTCGGGCGGCAGGCCCTCCTCGACCACCGGCACGGCGTCGGCACCGAGGGTGGCGAGGTAGTCGAGGTCGAGCCTCCCGGTGGCCTCGAAGCGCTCGATGTTCTGCCGGGCCACCCACGCCTCCGGGTCGGCCAGCCCGACGGCCAGCAGCAGCGCCGCGCCGGAGGCGAGAGCTGCCCGCGGAAGCCACCACCCGGACAGCCGGACGCCGGCCACCATGACCAGGACGACCAGCAGGCCCAGCCAGACCTCGAAGGCGTCCACCAGCACCCGCAGCACGGTGAAGCCGTACGCCTCCTGGTAGACCGCCATACGGAACAGCGCCGACGCCACCACCACGAGGGTGAGGACGCACAGCGTGCCGAGCACCGCTCTCAGGAGCCGCCGGTCACCGGCGCCCGTCCGTGGGGCCTTGCGGACGGCGAGCGCGACCGTGGCGAGCGTCAGCGCCGTCGCCACGGTCAGCTGGGCGAACCCCTGGTGCACGTAGTCGGCATAGCTCATCCCCGTGGTGCGCCGCACGAAGTCGTGCCCGCCCCACATCGCGGAGGCCTGAGCCACCAGGAAGACCGCGAAGACGGCCACCACCACCCCGACCGGCACGAGCCACTCCCAGGCATTGCTCACCGGGCGGGCCGGTGGCAGTGCGACGACGTCCACCCGCGGCGGGTTGAGCGCCAGGTAGCACGCGGCGAGCACCACGCCGCCGACCACGAACCACACGAAGGTGCGCAGCACCAGGCTCTCGGCGATGTGCACCTCGGGCAGGATGCCGGCCACCCACGACCCGAACACCGCGTCCCCGGTGGCGAACAGCCCGCCGAAGACGACCAGGGCGAGCAGCGAGATGGCCGCCGTGCGGAGCACGGGCCACAGGAGCCGGTGCCGGCTGGTGGCCGATACGGTGCGGCCCAGCAGCGGCAGGCCGCGGACACCGCTGAGCACCCAGGCCGCAGGGCCGCTGAGCATCGCGGCCAGACCGCGGGCGTCGGTCAGCGCCGTGCTGACGAGGAGCCCGGCCACGGCCAGCACCAGCACGGGCAGCCACTCGGCCGCGCGCAGCGCGAGCAGTGAGGCCAGGCCTGCGCAGAGGACGACGGCCAGCACCGTCCACGGGCGACGGCGGTGGACCGAGAGCACCCAGACCAGGACGCCCGCCACCAGCAGCACGAGGACGGTCCCTCCCCCGATGTCCCGGTAGGGCAGCACGGCGGCGGCCAGGGCCCCGACGGCGACCGAGGCGTAGAGCGGCCCGGGAGCGGTGTGCGGTCCGCGCTCCGGCCAGAGGTCAGCGACCGACAGTGACACTGCGCGCGGCTCATCCTCGACCACCGCACCCCCAGGCACCGTGTCCGGGGTCGCCTGAGGCCGCTGCTCGGGGTCGCGGGGCAGCAGGGCCCGCACCGTCGCGCCCGTGCTGCCCAGCCGGGAGGGCAGGGCCTGGATGGAGCCGCCGTGCAGCCTGCACACCCATCCGGCGATGGCCAGCCCGAGGCCGGTGCCGCCGCCGCTGCGGTCGCCGGTCCCGAACCGGCTGAAGGCCTGGCGCGCCTGCTCCGCCGGGAGGCCCGGGCCGTCGTCGGCCACCTCCAGCGACCACCGGCCGTCCTCCTCGGCGGCGGCGCGCACCCGCACCACCCCGTCCGGAGGGTTGTGCCGCATCGCGTTGTCGAGCAGGTTGGCCACGACCTGCGCCAGGCGGGCGGCATCGGCCCGGACGACCAGGTCGGGTGGCTCCACGGCCACCTCGAGGCGCACCGGCCTGCCGCTGACCGTGGCCTCGGCGACCGTCCGGTCGAGCAGTTCGGCGACACGCACCCGGTCGAGGTGCAGCGGCACCGCGCCGCCGTCGATGCGGCTGAGGTCCAGCAGGTCGGCGACGAGTGCGCTGAGCCGCTCCGACTGCAGCAGGGCGGTCTGCAGCGCCGCGTCGTCGGGGCTGACCACGCCGTCGACGAGGTTCTCGAGCAGGGCACGCTGCGCGGCCAGCGGTGTGCGCAGCTCGTGGGAGACCGTGGCCACCAGGTGGCGGCGTTGCTGCTCGGCGGTGGCGAGGTCGTCGGCCATGGTGGTGAACGCACGGGCCAGCCGGCCGACCTCGTCGGCCGAGGTGGCGCTCACCCGGGTGTCGTAGTCACCGCCCGCCATCCGCGACGCGGCATGGGTCATCTCGCGCAAGGGAGAGGTCATGCCCCGGGCCAGCCACTGGGTGACCCCGAGGGCCGCCGCCAGGGTGACCGGCAGGGTCAGCCAGGCCGGGACACCGGCCCGCCTGCCCACCTCGAGCACCACCACGGCCGCCAGGATGCTGAGGGCGACGAGCAGGCCGATCTTGACCTTGATGGAGGCCACCCCGTCCAGCGGGCGGTCCGTGCGCGAGGGGCGAGGCGTCATCCCTGCACCTCCAGCGCGTAGCCGACGCCGTGGACCGTGCGGACCCGGGCCGCCCCGATCTTGGCGCGCAGCGACTTGACGTGGCTGTCCAGGGTGCGGGTGCCTCGGGCGTCGGCCCAGCCCCACACCTCGCTCATGAGCGACTCGCGGCTGCGGACGGTGCCGGGCTGCTCGGCGAGCACGGCGAGCAGGTCGAACTCCAGGGGCGTCAGGTGGACCTCGGCCCCGGCGAGGTGCACCCTGCGGGCAGCACGGTCGAGCACGACGTCACCCACCGTGAGTGCAGGCTCCCGACCGGCCGCCAGCTCGACGGCACGGTCGACCCGTCGCAGCAGCGCCCGGACGCGGGCGACGAGCTCCCGCATACGGAACGGCTTGGTCAGGTAGTCGTCGGCGCCGACGCCCAGGCCGACGAGCACATCAGTCTCCTCGACCTTGGCCGTGAGCATCAGCACCGGCACCGGTCGCTGGGCCTGGACGCGCCGGCACACCTCCAGCCCGTCGATGCCGGGGAGCATCAGGTCGAGCACGACCAGGTCGGGCGCGTGCTCGGCGAAGGCGGTGAGTGCCCCCGGGCCGTCCACGGCACGCGCCACCGCGAACCCCTCGGCGGTGAGCCGGTCGGACAAGGCCTGGTTGATGGTCGGGTCGTCCTCGACGACCAGCACCGTGCGGGCTTCCTCGCTCTCCTGCGTCATGCTCCTGACACTAGGCGCGGGAGGCCGGGTGGGGTGTCCGCGCGGTGTGCAGATCCTGTGAAGGTCCTCCGTCACCCGCGACGGGCGACTGGTCGCGCAGTGCTGCCACGCTCGCGCCGGGCTGCAGGTCGAGCCGGCGCAGGCGCTGGGCGTTGAGCGCGACGATGACGGTGGACAGCGACATCAGGAGCGCCCCCACCGACATGGGCATGACGAACCCGACGGGTGCGAGCACCCCGGCCGCGAGCGGGACGGCGACGAGGTTGTAGCCCGCCGCCCACCACAGGTTCTGCTTCATGGTGCGGTATGCCGCGCGGGACAGCTGGATGACGGAGAGCACCGAGCGAGGGTCGTCGCTGGCCAGCACGACCCCGGCGGAGGCGACGGCGACATCCGTCCCGGCGCCGATGGCCACGCCCACGTCGGCCTGCGCCAGCGCCGGTGCGTCGTTGACCCCGTCGCCCACCATGGCGACGGTGCGACCCTCGGCCTGCAGCTCCACGACCTTCTCGGCCTTGTGCTCGGGTCGCACCCCGGCGAAGACCTGGTCGATGCCCAGATCGGCCGCCACCGCCCGAGCCACCGGCTCGGCGTCGCCGGTGATCATGACCACCCGGATGCCGAGGTGGTGCAGGGTGTCGACGGCCTCCCGGGACTCCTCGCGCACCTCGTCGGCCACCGCCACCGCACCGATGACCGCTCCGTCCCGGGTGACGTGCAGCACCGTGGACCCGTGCTCGGCCCATGCCTGCGTGCCGGCGAGCGCGTCCAGCCCCTCCTCGGTGAGCAGGTGGGGTCCGCCCACGCGCACGGCGCGTCCCTCGACGGTGCCGCTGACGCCGACCGCCGGCGAGGAGGAGAAGCCGTCGGCGCGGGGCACCGTGAGACCACGGGACTCCGCGGCTCGCACGACCGCCCGGGCCAGCGGGTGCTCGCTGTCGGCCTCGACCGCAGCGGCCAGGGCGAGCACCTCGTCCTCGGAGTGGCCGTCCACGGCCTGCACCTCGCCCACGGCGGGCTCACCCTGGGTGAGCGTGCCCGTCTTGTCGAGCAGCACGGTGTCGACGGTGCGCATCTGCTCCAGCGCCATCCGGTCCTTGATGAGGACCCCACCTCGGGCCGCCCGCTCGGTCGTGATCGAGACGACCAGGGGGATGGCCAGCCCGAGAGCGTGCGGACAGGCGATGACGAGGACCGTGACGACCCGGACGAGCGCGGTGCCGGGGGTGGCGAAGGACAGCCATGCCACCGCGGCCAGGGCCGCGGCGCCGAGGGCGAACCAGAACAGCCAGCCGGCGGCACGGTCGGCCAGCCGCTGGGCACGCGTGGACGAGCTCTGTGCGTCCGCGACCATGCGCTGGATGCCGGCCAGCGTCGTGTCGTCACCCACGGCCGTGATCCGCACCCGCAGGGCCGAGTCGGTCGCCACCGTGCCGGCGACGACCGTGTCGCCCACACCGCGACGGACGGCGACGGACTCCCCGGTGATCATCGACTCGTCGACGGCGGCCGCACCGTCGACGACCTCACCGTCGGCCGGGACCCGGCCACCGGGGCGCACCACGACGACGTCGTCGAGCGACAGCTCGGTGGGTGGCACCGTCACCGTGCGGTCGCCCTCGACCCGCTCGGCCTCGTCGGGCAGGAGCGCCGCGAGCGACTCCAGGGCCGAGGACGTCTGGGCCAGCGACCGCATCTCGATCCAGTGGCCCAGCAGCATGATGACGATCAGCAGGGCCAGCTCCCACCAGAAGTCCAGCTCGTGGGGCAGCAGGCCGATGCTGGCGGCCAGCGAGGCCACGAACGCGACGCTGATCGCCATCCCGATGAGCAGCATCATGCCCGGTGTGCGGGCCCTGAGCTCGGCGACGGCACCGGTATAGAAGGGCCGCCCTCCCCAGACGTACATGACCGTGCCGAGCACCGGGGCCACCCACCGGATGCCGGGCACCTCGGGCAGGTCGTAGCCCAGCAGGTCGGCGAACATCGTGCTGGTGAGCACCGTCGGCACCGCGAGCACGAGCATCACCCAGAAGAGCCTGCGGAACATCGCGACGTGGTCGCCGTGGTCGTGCCCCCCATGCCCGTCGTGCCCATGGTGGCCGTCCGTGCCCGTGTGCCTGCCGTGCGCGACGGCCTCCCGGTCGACGCCGCCGTGCCGGTCCTCCGGCGTCCGGCCCGCGTGCCCTCCGTGGTCGGTCATGTCGCTCACTCCGTCCGGTCGCCTACACTCCTGTATACCCCTATGGGGTATATATGGCAAGGCTGGGACAGGCCGCGGTTGCCGACACCGCGGGCACCGACGACGCTGACCGCATGAGCAACGAGCACGGACACGAGCACACGGACACCGACCCCGTCGAGGAGATCGCCGAGCGCCGCAGGCGCGCAGCGGACATCGGGACGACCGGTCGGGAGCGGGACTCGAGCTACACCGTCAACCCGGGCTTCGCGGCCCGGGAGGGCACCTCGGCCGACCCCGCCGAGGTGGAGGTGGACTACGTCGAGGAACCGGGGGTGGGAGGGGTCTCCCAGGATGCACAGGATGTGCACACCTCCTCCAGCCCCTCCGACGAGCCCCGGCCCTAGCGTGGTGACCTGAGCCGTTCGGCACAGACGCCGGTCACGTCCGCCTGAGCTCGCGGAGCCGGCGCACCACCGGCCAGGCCCCGTCAGCGGTGTTGGCGGCGATGCTCACGGTCAGCCCCTCGTCCGGGTCGTGCAGCGAGTGGAAGCTCACGCCGGCGTCGCAGCCCTCGAGCACCACCCCCGGCCCGTCCTGCTCGAGCCAGAAGCCCATGCCGTAGCGCATCTGCTCGTCCTCGACCAGGTGCCGTGGCGCCAGCATCAGCTCGACCACCTCGCGCGGCACGATGCGGCCGGCCATCAGGGCCTCCCAGAACACGGCGAGGTCGGGCAGCGTGGTGTAGATCCCACCGTCACCGTTGCCGCGGACGGGAAGGTGGAGCACGTTGCTGCGGTCGGAGTCCGCACCGAGGTAGCCGACCGCGGCGTCGCCCGGCAGCTCGTCCGCACGGAGGAAGGACGTGTCGTGCAGCCCGGCGGGCGCACAGACGCGGGTGTGGACGAGGTCGTGGAAGCCGATGCCGCCGGTCCGTTCCGCCACCAGGGCGAGCACGACGTAGCCGCCGTTGCAGTAGGCGAAACCGGCCCCGGGGGGCGACACCTGAGGGTGGCCCGACAGCTCGGTGAGGAAGGCCTCCGTGTCCGCCAGCAGGTGGACCGGCGAGCGGAGCACGTAGTCGGCGGCGTCCCAGCCGTCGGACTCGTCGAGGTAGTCGCCGATGCCGGAGGTGTGGCACAGCAGGTGCTCGACGGTCACGGCGTCGTCGACCAGCGGCAGGTCCGCACCGAGCACGGTGCGCACCCGGGTGTCCAGGCCGAGCACGCCGTCCTGCACCAGCGCCAGGACCGCCAGCGCGGTGAACGCCTTGCTGCCGCTGGCGGTCGCGAAGCGGGTGCCCGGCCTGTGGGGCACCCCGAGACCACGGTGCGCCAGACCGTAGCCGCGAGCCCATGGCTCCTCACCGGCCACGCGCACCCCGACCGCGCCGCTGAAGCCCGACCGGCGAGCCGTCTCGTCCAGGGCCTGTGCCAGTGCCTCCATGGCGTCACCGTAGCGCCGCGCCGGCAGCGCAGGCACCGGGTTTGCCGGCTCAGGCCCTCCCGGCCTCAGGACGAGGAGGCAGCCACCGCCGAGGCCGCGATCCCCGCCACCACCGCAGCCTGTGCATCGGCGATCGCCTTCCGCACCGCCTCCGAGGCCCAGTCACCCTCCCCGACCGCGCGCGCCCGTGCCTTGAGCTCGCGCCGGGACAGCCCTCCGGCTCCGGAGAAGAGCGTGGGCGTGGCATCCACCGCCTCGACCAGCGCCACGAGGCCGCCGGTGCGGCTGGTCGGTGCGCGGTGCCCCAGCAAGGTGGCCTCGAGCTCGCGCCGCACCTGCTCGACGGCGGCCGGGTCGGTCAGCCACCACGAGGTGCGGGGGAAGATCCCCAGCACCGTGTCGCGCTGCTCCTGCAGGTGCCCTTCGTGCTGCAGGGCGCGTCGGATGTCGTCCACCAGGTCCTTGCCGACACCTGGCAGCACCGACCTCGGCCGCTTGCCCGCCTTCGCGGCGAAGGCGACCAGCGCGCGGTCCAGGAGGGGGTGGCCGACGGGGCGGGTGTCGAGCACAGCCAGCCGGGAGCGGTCGTCCACCGTGACCCGGCGCAGCGCGGCGAGCTCCAGCAGGAGCGCCCCCGCGACACCGATGCGCAGGGAGTTGCTGCCGACCGGGGGCTTGCCGGCGGGCTCGGTCAGCAGCAGCACGAGCTCCTCCGCGACCACCATGGCCATGACGGTATGCCGTCGCGCCACCCCGCACATCCGTCGCGAGGATGATGCTCGGGCGGAGGGCCCCTCCTCTGGGAGGATGGCGCCATGGTCTCCCTCGCCGATCTCACACCTCCTCCTGCCCTCGGCGCCCTGGACGGTCGTTACCGCAGCGTCGTGGCGCCCCTGGTCGACCACCTCTCCGAGGCAGCCCTCAACCGGCAGCGGCTGCACGTGGAGATCGAGTGGCTCATCCACCTGACGGCGCACGGGGTCGTGCCGGGGGCCGGCGCGCTCAGCGACACCGAGCAGGACGAGCTGCGCTCGCTGATCGACGAGTTCGACGAGACAGCGGTCGCCGAGCTCGCCACCATCGAGGCCGAGACGGTGCACGATGTCAAGGCGGTGGAGTACTTCCTGCGCCGCCGCCTCGTCGACCGGCTCGACGGCCGCTCCGACCTCGCCGAGCTCGTGCACTTCGCCTGCACCTCCGAGGACATCAACAACCTCTCCTACGCGCTCATGGTCCGGGGGGCCGTGACCGAGGTGTGGCTCCCGCGGGCGCGCGCTCTCGTGGCCCAGGTGGGTGCGATGGCACGCGAGCTCGCCTCCACACCTCTGCTGGCGCACACCCACGGGCAGCCTGCCACCCCCACCACCATGGGCAAGGAGCTCGCCGTGCTCGCCTGGCGGCTGGAGCGCCAGGTCCGCCGCGTCGGGGACGCCGACTACCTCGGCAAGCTCAACGGGGCGACGGGCACCTACGGCGCGCATGTCGCCGCCGTGCCCGGGGTCGACTGGCAGCAGGTCAGCCGGCAGTTCGTCGAGGGCCTGGGCCTGACCTGGAACCCGCTGACCACGCAGATCGAGAGCCACGACTGGCAGGCCGAGGTCTACGCCGACATCGCCCGGTTCAACCGGGTGCTGCACAACCTGTGCACCGACGTGTGGTCCTACATCTCGCTGGGCTACTTCGCCCAGGTGCGCGGCCAGGGCACCGTGGGGTCCTCGACGATGCCGCACAAGGTCAACCCGATCCGCTTCGAGAACGCCGAGGCCAACCTCGAGGTCTCCAACGCCCTGCTCGACGTGCTGGCCTCGACGCTGGTGACCTCCCGGCTGCAGCGCGACCTCACCGACTCCTCCATGCAGCGCAACGTCGGGACCGCCCTGGGCCACTCCCTGCTCGCCGTCGACAACGCGGGCCGTGGCCTGGCCGGCCTCGACGCGGTGCCCGAGGCGATGGCCGCCGACCTCGACCGCAACTGGGAGGTGCTCGCCGAGCCGGTCCAGTCGGTGATGCGGGCCCTGGCGGCCCGGGGTGTGGAGGGCATGAGCAACCCGTACGAGCGGCTCAAGGAGCTCACCCGCGGGCGGCGCATCACCGGCGACGACCTGCGCGCGTTCGTCCGGAGGCTCGGCCTGCCTCCCGAGGAGGAGGAGCGCCTCGTCGCGCTGACCCCTGTCACGTATGTCGGGCTGGCACCGCAGCTGGTCGAGCACCTGCCCACCCGCGGCACCGGCGACGGCTCCGCGTCGTCATGACGGAGTCGCTGGCCACGGTCGTCCCCGGGCTCGCCGGACGTGGCGTGGTGTGGGCGGCGCAGTGGCAGGCACCCGCCATCACCGCAGCGCTGACCACCCGCGGATGGGGCCTGGCCCGGTGCTGGAGCGAGATCGGTGGCGGCGCGCGGGCCTCCCAGGCGGCGGTGGCCACGGCCCTGCGGCTCCCCGAGCCCGCGGGTCACAACCTGGACGCCTTCGCCGACCTCCTGCTCGACCTGCCGCGCCTGTGGCCCGACCACGACCGGATCGCGCTGCTGTGGCACGACGCCGACGTGCTCGAGGTGGTCGACCGGGCGGGCCACGACCGCCTGGTCGGCATCCTGCGGGAGGCGAGCGCCCGCCTGGCGGCCGTGGTGCCCGGGGGCGGGCCGGCGACGGTCTTCGAGACCGTGCTCTTCTCCCGGGAGGGCGAGGACCTGTGAGCCGTGCGTTCCCCACCTGGCTCGCAGGGCTGGTCGTCGCGCTGCTGGCCGGCGCGGTGCTCGTGGTCGGCGGCGGCTTCCTCGGCAGCGAGACCGAGCAGAGGACGGGCACCGCGACCACGCCCGCCACGGAGGCGACCGACACCGTCGACGACACGGAGGAGAGCGGCATACCGGCCTGCGACCCGGCCCTCCTGCCCGCGACCACGCAGGAGGTCGTCGAGGACGTCGAGGCCGGGGGGCCCTTCGAGCACCCGCGCCACGACGGCGGCCGGTTCGGCAACTACGAGGGGATCCTTCCGGACGAGGAGCTCGGCTACTACCGTGAGTACACGGTCGAGACGCCCGGCCTGGACCATCGCGGTGCCCGGCGCATCGTCACCGGCGGCGCGGACGCCGACGAGCCCGACGTGTGGTTCTACACGGACGACCACTACGAGAGCTTCTGCGAGCTCGACCCCGCGGCCTGACCTGACAGGAATACCCAAGGGGGGTATCATGTTGCCATGACTGTGAACGGGTACAGCGGCTCCCAGGAGGACTACCTCAAGCGCCTGGCGCGCATCGAGGGGCAGGTCCGCGGCATCGCCCGCATGGTGGAGAACGACACCTACTGCATCGACGTGCTGACCCAGGTCAGCGCCGCGACGAAGGCGCTGCAGGCGGTGAGCCTCGGTCTGCTCGAGGACCACATCGCCCACTGCGTCATCGACGCCGCCAAGGAGTCGGACGAGGCCGGGCAGGCCAAGGTCGTCGAGGCCTCGGCCGCCATCGCCCGTCTCGTCCGCAGCTGACCCCCCACCCACGACACCACACCACCAGGAGACCCCATGCAGACCACCACGATGACCGTCACCGGCATGACCTGCGGGCACTGCACCGCGTCGGTGACCGAGGAGCTCCAGGAGATCGACGGTGTGCAGGACGTCCGCATCGACCTCGTGGCCGGTGGCGACTCGCCGGTCGAGGTCGACTCCGAGGGCCCGCTGGACCCGGAGGCCGTCCGCGCCGCCGTGGCCGAGGCCGGCTACACCGTCAGCCTCTGACCCGCACCACCGCACCCCCCGCTCGATCCGAGGAGCCATGAGCACACCCACGCAGCAGTCCCAGCACGTCGACCTGGCCATCACCGGGATGACCTGTGCGTCGTGCTCGTCGCGCGTCGAGCGCAAGCTCAACAAGCTCGACGGGGTCGAGGCCAGCGTCAACCTCGCCACCGAGAAGGCCAGCGTCACGTATGCCGCGCCGCTCACCGTCGAGGACCTGCTGGCCACGGTCCAGGCCACCGGCTACGGCGCCGAGCCGGTCAGCGACCAGCCCTCGCAGAGCGAGCAGGGCCCCGACGAGCACGTGGGTGACGTCATCGGGGACCGTGCGCTGCTGCACCGGGCTGTCCTGGCCACCGTGCTGGGCGCCGTCGTCTTCCTGCTGGCCATGGTGCCGCCGGTGCGCGACGCCGCCGGCTCTGCCGGCCCCTGGCTCCAGTGGGCCCTCACCACCCCGATCTACCTGTGGGCGGCCTGGCCCTTCCACCGCGCCGCGGCGGTCAACGCCCGGCACCTGGCCTCCACCATGGACACGCTGGTCTCCATCGGCGTGAGCGCTGCCTACTGGTACTCCGTGGTCGCGGTCTTCACCGGCTTCACGCACCACCTCTACTTCGAGGTCGCCGCGATCGTCACCTCGTTCCTGCTCATCGGCCGCTACATCGAGGCACGCGCCAAGGCCTCCGGCAAGTCCGCCCTGACCGCGCTGCTGCACCTGGGCGCCAAGGACGTCGGTGTGCTGCGGCACGACCCGACCAGCGGCGCCTGGACCGAGCAGCGCATCCCGACCGACCAGCTCCGGCACGGTATGCGGTTCGTCGTGCGCCCGGGTGAGAAGGTCGCCACCGACGGCGTCGTCGTCGACGGCCAGAGCACCCTCGACACCTCGATGATCACCGGCGAGTCCATGCCGGTCGAGGTCGCCACCGGCGACGAGGTCACCGGCGCCACGGTCAACGGCCACGGCCGGCTGGTCGTGGAGGCGACCCGGGTGGGCAGCGAGACCACGCTGGCCCGCATCACCGCGCTCGTCGAGCAGGCGCAGACCGGCAAGGCCCCGGTGCAGCGCCTCGCCGACCGGGTGTCCTCGGTGTTCGTCCCCGTGGTGCTGCTCATCGCGCTGACCACCCTCGTGGTGTGGCTTCTGCTGGGTGCCAGCTTCGCCGAGGCGCTGGTGCCGACGGTGTCGGTGCTGATCATCGCGTGCCCGTGCGCCCTCGGGCTGGCGACGCCGACCGCCCTGCTCACCGGCACCGGCCGGGGCGCCGAGCTCGGTGTGCTCATCAAGGGCCCCCGCATCCTGGAGAGCACCCGGCGGGTCGACACCGTCGTGCTCGACAAGACCGGCACGGTGACCGTCGGTCAGCCGGTGCTGACGTCGGTGACCGTCGCCGGCCGGCTCTCCCGCGAGGCGGCCCTCACCGCCGCCGCAGCGGTCGAGGCGGGCAGCGAGCACCCCATCGCCCAGGCCGTGGTGACCGCGGCCACGGAGCAGGGCCTCACCGTGCCGGAGGTGCGTGACTTCACCAACCTGCCCGGCCAGGGCGCCCGCGGCTCCATCAAGGACACGGTCGTCACGGTCGGCCGGCCCGAGCTCTTCGACAGCGTGCCCGAGGAGCTCACCGCGGCGCTGCGCAGCGAGGGCAGCACCGTGCTGGTCGGCTGGGACGGGGTCGCCCAGGCGGCCCTGACCGTCGCCGACGAGGCCCGTCCCTCCAGCGCCGCGGCCGTCCAGCGGCTGCGCGACCTGGGCCTCACGCCCTACCTGCTCACCGGTGACAACGAGCACACCGCCCGCGCGGTCGCGGCCCAGGTCGGCATCGACGCCGACAAGGTGCGCGCCGGCGTCCTGCCCCAGGACAAGCACGCCGAGGTCGAGCGGCTGCAGGGCGAGGGCCGGGTCGTCGCCATGGTCGGCGATGGGGTCAACGACGCTGCCGCCCTGGCCCAGGCCGACCTCGGCATGGCCATGGGCTCGGGCACCGACGTGGCGATGGAGTCGGCCGACATCGTGCTGATGAGGCCCGACGTGGACACCGTCGCGAGTGCGATCGGCCTGTCCCGCCGGACGCTGCGGATCATCAAGCAGAACCTGCTGTGGGCCTTCAGCTACAACACCGCGGCGATCCCGCTGGCCGCCCTGGGCCTGCTCAACCCGATGATCGCCGGCGGTGCCATGGCGGCCTCCAGCATCATCGTGGTGCTCAACAGCCTGCGGCTGCGCGGCTACGAGCGCTGAGCCACGCGTCCTGTGACGGTGCGCGCCCTGCCCGGGTGCGTACCGTCGCCGTCTCCGCGGGCTACAGAGGCCAGATGCGCGGCACGAGGAGCAGGGCCACCACCAGCCAGACCAGCTGGATGGGCAGACCGAGCCGCCAGTAGTCGCCGAAGCCGTAGCCGCCGGGGTTCATCACCATGGTGTTGGCCGGGGTGGCGATCGGGGTGAGGAAGGCGGCGGCCGCGGCCACACAGACGAGCATGAGCACCGGCTCGACCGCCAGGCCGGCCTCCAGGGCGGAGGCGACGGCGATCGGGATCACGATCAGGGTGGTGGCCGCGTTGCTGATGACCTGGCTGAAGACCGCCGTGAGGGCGAACAGCACCGCGAGCAGCAGGGAGGGGTTGTCGACTCCCACCGCACCGATGATGCCCCCCGCGACGAGGTCGGCCGCGCCGCTGCTCTGGATGGCGGCCGACATGGGGATCAGCCCGCCGATGAGCACGATCGTCTGCCAGGAGACCGAGCGCAGGGCCTGCTCTGCGTCGACCACCCGGAAGAGCACCATGGCCGCGGCCGCCGCGAGCCCGGCGATCGCCGGCGGCACCAGCCCGAAGGTCAGCACCGCGATCATGGCGACCAGCACACCCACCGCGACCGGGGCCCGGCGGCCCATCGGCACCGCCTGGCGCCGCACCAGCCCCGGCTCGTCGACCATGAGCACCCGTCGGTTGTCCACGAGGTCGTCGATCGCCGTCCAGTCGCCCTGGAAGAGCACCGCGTCTCCCTCGGCCACGACCGTGCCGGTCGGGTCGGCGTCCCGACCCTGCCGGCGCAGGGCCAGCATCACCAGGCCGGTCGGCCGGAGCATCCCGGCGAAGACCGACTCCCCCACCAGCGTCGAGCCGGGCGGCACGACGACCTCGGCCAGCCCCTCGTGCTTGCCCAGCATGCGTGGGACGTCCTCGCGCGAGGCGTGGTAGGTCGTCTCCAGCCCGAAGTGCTCACCCAGGGAGGTCAGCACCGCACTGGGGCCTTCGAGGACCACGGTGTCGCCCTCGGCCAGCGGGCGGCTCGGCTCCAGAGGTGCGCTGCGCCCTGTCTGCACGCCGGTCAGCCGGGCGTCCCGGAAGCCGGAGAGGTCCCAGTCGCGCGGGGCTGTGCCGACCAGCGGCGACCCGTCCGGCACCTCGAAGCGGAACAGGTGGGTGTGCAGGCCGTAGCGCTCCACCATCGTGGCGGCATACCGGCTGAGGTCGGGCGGCGACGCCTGGTCGGCTCCCTTGGGCAGCAGGAACGGGCCGAGGGCGATGACCATGAGCACGGTGACCAGCAGCAGGGGCGCCCCGATCAGCGCGAACTCGAAGAAGCCGAACGGCTCACCGCCCTCACCCCGGATGGCCCCGTTGATGATGACGTTCACCGGAGAGCCGGTGAGGGCCAGCAGGGAGCCCGCGTGTGCCGCGAAGGCCAGCGGGATGAGCATCTGGGCGGGTGAGACCCCCAGACGCACCGCCACGACCACGACCATGGGCAGCAGTGCCGCGACCGACCCGTTGGGCGTGATCAGCGCGGTGAGCAGCGCCGACAGGATCATCACGGCCATCAGCACGCGGCCCTTGTTGCCCTCGGTCAGGCGCAGCACGGTCTGCCCGGCCCAGGTGGTCACACCGGTGGCGTCGATGCCCTCACCGACGACGAAGAGCGCGGCGATGAAGATGACCACCGGGTCGCCGAAGCCGCCGACGGCCGTCTGCAGGTCGACCAGGCCGGTGAGGAAGAGCGCGAGTGCGGCCAGCACCGCCACCAGCCCGACCGGCAGGCGGTTCCAGACGAAGAGCGCCGTGACGACGCCCAGGATCAGCAGACTGGTGGTCGCGTCGTCCATGCCCGAAGGCTATCGGTGCCGGTCAGACGGCTGGGGACTAGATGCGGACGGGCCCGTGCGCGGTCTCGAAGGTGACCCACTGCAGCGCCGGCGGCTCGTCGCCGAGGAACTCGAACTGCACGTCCTGCTCCCACTCGCGGGAGTCGTCGTCCAGCCCGAGCCACTCGCGCACCCGGTGGGAGTCGCCGGCGATGTAGAGGGTGGACAGCCTGACGTCGGAGTCGTCCAGGGTGGAGGGGTGGTGCTCCAGGGAGTCCCAGCGAAGGAAGAACGGCAGCTGCGGGTCGGCCATCAGCCCCTTGATGCCGATCTGCCGCCAGGTGAGGTCGACCCCTTCGGGGGTCACCCGGTGCCCGGGGGCGGCGTCACGGCCCAGCCGCTCCTCGATGGCGGTGAGGTCCTCACAGGCGACGACCCAGGCCATCCAGCCACCGCCGCGCTCCGACCGGGCACGCACGGCCTGGCCGAAGGGCACCTTGTCCGAAGCCGGGTGGTCGAGCACCTCGACGACCTCGACGTAGCGCTCGTCCGCGAGCGGCAGGACCATGTTGCGCGTGCCGAAGCGTGGATGCACACCGCCGTTGTGGGGGGTGACGCCCAGCTGGTGCGCCAGCCGCTGGGCAGTCGCGTCCATGCCCTCGGGTCCCGCTGCGTAGACCACGTGATCGATGCGCATGCCGTCATCGTGACACAGCGCACGTCCGGCCCCGACAGCACCCCTGCGCGGGAACCGGCGCCCGGTCAGGCCCGGGCCAGGCGCCGCTGCCGCACGGCCTCGTAGAGCACGATGGCCGCCGAGGTGGCGACGTTGAGCGAGTTGGCCCGACCGACCATGGGGATGCGCACGCGGTGCGTCGCGGCCGCCAGGACGCCGCCGGTGAGCCCGTCCTTCTCGGCCCCCACCGCGATGGCGACCGGCCCGGCATACGAGATGTCGGTGTGCTCGGTCTCGGTGTCCGGGGTCGCAGCGACCAGCGGTATGCGGTGCGCTGCCAGCCACTCCAGGGTCACCGCCGTGGGGTCGGCCGCCACCGGCACGGAGAAGACCGTGCCCTTGGAGGCCCGCACCAGGTTGGGGTTGCCCCAGTCGGTCACCGGGTCGGCGGCGAGCACGCCGTCGACCCCGGCAGCGTCGGCGGTGCGCAGCATGGCTCCCAGGTTGCCCGGCTTCTCGACCCCCTCACACACCAGCAGCAGCGCGTCGTCCGGCACGGTCAGGTCGGCACAGTGCCGGGAGACCGACGGCACGACCCCGAGGAAGCCGTCGGGGCCCTCGCGGTAGGCCGTCCGCTCGAAGGCCGCACGAGCGACCTGCACGACCTCGCCGCCGGTGTCGGCGACGTGCTCGAGGACCTGCTGCTGGGACGCCGGGTCGGCCATGAGCTCGGGGCAGACGTAGAGGGTGCGCGGCACCACCCCTGCCTCGAGCGCCAGGGACAGCTCCTCGTAGCCCTCTACCAGGGTGAGCCCCTCGGTCTCGCGGACCCGACGGCGGCGGAGCGCGCCGAGCGCCTTGAGCCGGGGGTTGGCCGGGGAGGTGATGACCAGGGGTGCGTTCACCGCACGCCGGCCCGCATCGTCGCCAGCACGTCCTCCAGCAGCAGCGCCAGACCGTCGTGCTCCACCGGGGCGGTGGTCTCGTCGGCTGCCTGGACGACCTCCGGCGGGGCCTGGCCCATCGCCACGCCGCGGGCCGCCCAGTGCAGCATCTCCAGGTCGTTGCGCTGGTCACCGACGGCCACGGTGTCCATCGGCTCGACACCCAGCAGCCGGCGCACCTGCTCCAGCGCAGAGGCCTTGGAGACCCCCTCGGGCGCGACGTCCAGCCAGGCGCTGAAGCCGATGGCGTAGTTGACCCCGTGCAGACCGATGCGCTCCACGGCCTCCTCGAAGTCGGCCGAGCTGCCGTTGACGTCACGGAAGGTCACGCGGGTCGCGGGATGGGACACGAGCTCCTCGTCGCTCACCACCCGCTGCTCTCCCTGGAGCTCGAGCTCGGGGAAGAGGCGGCTGACCTTGAAGCCCACCCCCACCTCCTCCACGGCGATGAGCGCGTCCGGGAGCACCTGCCGCAGGGTCTCCACCGCCGGGCGCGGGTCGAAGGTGACCACCTCGTGCAGCCGGTAGCCCTGCGCCTCGGCGGAGTCGAGCACGATCGTGACCGCCCCGTTGGAGCACACGGCATACGTGCCGTCGACCGTCAGACCCAGGGCCTGCAGGACCGGCAGGGTCGCGACCACCGACCGGCCGGTCGCGATCATCACGTGCGCGTCGGTGGCGGCCAGGTCGCGCACGGACTGCTGGACACGGTCCGACAGATGCCCGTCGTGGTGCAGGATCGTGCCGTCCACGTCGAGGGCGACCAGGGGGCTGCCCATGAAGGACCGAGCGTTGACATCCACACCGCCAAGCCTAGTTGTCACTCGCCGAGGGACAGCGCCTGCCTGAAGGTGATCCTGCCCTGCGTCTGCAGCAGCGCCCGCCGGTAGAGACGGGCCCCGAAGCGCACGGTCATCCAGCAGAAGGCCAGCGTGACCGCCAGGGACAGCACCGGCTCCCACCACAGCGCCTCCCCCTCGAGCAGCCGGATCGGCATGAGGAAGGTCGACATGACGGGCACGTAGGAGCCGACGACGCTCCACGTGCCGTCCAGGCCCTGGGCGACGATGTACACCACGACCAGCCCGAGGGTCAGCGGCATGGTGGTCGTCTGCAGGTCCTCCGAGCGCGAGGCCATCGCCCCCGCGGCCGCCCAGATGCAGGCCAGCGCGATGAACCCGGCCACGAAGAAGGGCAGGTACCACAGCAGCGGCTCGGCCAGCATCGGCAGGAACGCGTCGTAGGCGGTGAAGCTGAGGCCCACCAGGCCGACGGCCACGAGCAGCACCATCTGCCCCAGCGCCAGGGCCGTGTTGCCGAGCACCTTCCCGGCCAACAGCTGGCGGACCGGGATGGCGGCCGTGAGGATCTCCACGATGCGCGACTGCTTCTCCTCCACGACGCTCTGCGCGATGCTCAGCCCGAAGAGCAGCGACGCGACGTAGAAGAGCATCCCGAAGAGCAGCCCGGCCACGAAGACCACCAGCTCGCCCTCGCTGTCGTCGGCCGAGGCGTAGTCCACGAAGGCCACCTCGGTGCCGGCCATGAGCTCGCCGAGGGTCGTGCCCGCCGCGGCGGCGTTGTCGGTCATGACCTGGCCGCGGACGGCCTCCTGCAGGGCCCCGGCGAGGCTCGCCGGCGGGTCGCCGTCGGCACCGACGGTCCAGGTGCCGCCCTCCCGGGTGAGCACGACGTCGGCCTCCTCGGCGGCGACCAGCTCGCGCCCGGCCGCCTCGTCCTCGACCTGCACGGCCGTCACGGTGGCCTCCTCGGTCGAGCCGCCGAACGGGTCGGCGCCCATCGAGGCCCCGGCCTGCTCGACGACGGCGACCGCGTCGGGGTCGGTGACCGCCACGCGGTACTCCGGGGCGGAGCTGAGGTTGAAGAAGAACGCCTGGATGCCGAAGATCGCCGCGATCAGCCCCACGGTGAACAGGGTCGACAGCAGGAAGTTGCGGTCGGTCAGCTTCACCCGGATCTCGCGACCGGCGACCAGCGTCCAGGGGCGGGCCGGGGGCTCGGTGCCCTCGGTCGCACCGGCCTGCGGGTCGGTCTGCTGGTGCCGTGCCGTCGTGGTGCTCACGCCGCGACCTCCCGGTAGATCTCGCTCAGCGTGGGGACGATCCGGGAGAAGTCGTGCACCGGGCCGCGGCGCACCGCCTCCCCGAGCAGGAGCTGGGCGGCCTGCTCGTCCTCGGGCTGGACCACGGCGGTGCTGCCGTCGACGTCCAGCACCTGCAGCCCCGGCATACCGCGCACCCACCCCGCGTCGCCGCCGAGGCTGACCCGGTAGCGCAGCGGGCCGGTGGAGCGCAGCGACGCGGACGTCCCGTTCGCGACGACGCGGCCACGGTGGAGCACGACGATGGAGTCACAGAGCCGGTCGACCAGGTCCAGCTGGTGCGAGCTGAAGAGCACCGGCACACCGGTGGCCGTGTGCTCGCGCAGCAGCTGGGACATCTGGTCCACCGCGGCGGGGTCGAGCCCGGAGAACGGCTCGTCCAGGATGAGCGCGACCGGGTGGCCCAGCACGGCGGCGATGATCTGGCCACGCTGCTGGTTGCCGAGGGAGAGGGTCTCGACCTTGGCGCGAAGGCGGTCGCCCAGGCCGAACCGCTCGAGCAGCTCGGTGGCCCTGCGCTGTGCGCCCGCGGCCGACATCCCGTGCAGCCGGCCGAGGTAGACGAGCTGGTCGAGGACGGGCTGCTTGGGGTAGAGGCCCCGCTCCTCCGGCATGTAGCCGAAGCGTGAGCACAGGTCGGTGGTCACCGGCTCGCCGTCCCAGCGGACCTCCCCGCCGTCCTTGGCCAGCAGCTTCATGACCATCCGCATCGTGGTCGTCTTGCCGGCGCCGTTGCCGCCGACGAAGCCGACCATCTGGCCGTCCGGCACGTCGAAGCTGACCTCGTCGACGGCCGTGATGTCGCCGAACCGCCGGGTCACCGCGTCCACCTGCAGCATGTCCACTCCCTCGTCCACCGCACGGCCCGTGGTCGGGCCACGCTGCCGACGCTACGCACCCGGCGTCCTGCGCACATCGGCCGGGAGGGGGAAGCCCGCTCATCCCCAGGTCGCAGCCGGAGCCGACCTAGGCCCCGGGGCGCGCCAGCCCGGCCTCGAACGCCACGATCACGGCCTGCACCCGGTCACGCACGCCCAGCTTGGCGAGCACGTTGGAGACGTGGGTCTTGACCGTGGCCTCGCTGACCCACAGGTCCGCGGCGATCTCGGCGTTGGACAGGCCCCGGGCCAGCCGCACGAGGACGTCGCGCTCGCGGTCGGTGAGCTGGGTCAGGGCCTCGGTGGCCTGCGGCGGCCCCGGGGTCACGGCGGGCTCGGTCAGCCGCGGGCCGCCGTCGGCGTCCACCCGGCCGGTCATCCGGCTGATGACCCGCCGGGTCACCTCCGGCGCCAGCAGCGCGTGCCCCCCGGCGACGGCGCGGATGGCGTCGAGGAGGTCCTCGGTGTCGGCGTTCTTGAGCAGGAAACCGCTCGCGCCCGCCCGGAGCGCGTCGAAGAGGTAGTCGTCACGGTCGAAGGTCGTGAGGATGACGACACGCGCGTCGGACTCCGCGACCACGACGCGGGTGGCCTCGATGCCGTCCAGCACCGGCATCTGCACGTCCATGAGCACGACGTCGGGCCGGTGCTGCCGCACCCCTTCGATCGCCTGCCGGCCGTCGGTGACCTGACCGACGACCTCGATGTCCTCCTCGGTCGAGAGGATGAGCGCGAAGCCCGAGAGCAGGAGGGGCTGGTCGTCGACGAGCAGCACGCGCACCGGCCTCACCGGACGGCTGCCTCGTCGGTGACACCGGACGGTGCGGGGGCGACCGGTGCCGGGGCCCCGCTGCCGGAGCCCCCACGAGCGCCGGTCCGGTCCCGGGGGACGCCTTCCAGGGGGAACCACACCCGCACGCGGTAGCCGCGCTCGGCCCGTGGGCCGACCTCGACGCCCCCGCCGAGGTGGTGCGCACGCTCCCGCATCCCGACGTGACCGAGGCCGGTGCCGGAGGTGCCGACGCGTGGCGCCCCGTCGTCGAGGACCTCCACCTCGACGACCCCGCCCTTGTCCTGTCCCTCGTGGTCCCGGCTGCTGCGGCCCGTTCCTCCACCGTCGTCGCCCCCCGCGCCGGCGACGACCCGGACGGTCACCGAGGCGTGCCGGGCGGTGGAGTGCCGGCGCATGTTGGCCAGCGCCTCCTGCACGACGCGGTAGACGGACAGCTGCACCGGTCCGGGCACCTGCGCACTGAGCCCGGGGGTGGACTCGACCAGCGTGTGCCGCACCTCGCACATCGGCGTGCCCGCCTGGTCGACAAGCACCGGCAGGTCGCCCAGCCCCGGCTGTGGGAGCCGGTCACCGGCCACCGCGCCCGGAGAGCCGTCGGCCTCGGCCTCTCCGCTGCGCAGCGTGCCGAGGAGGTCGCGCATCTGTCCGACCGCGTCGCGGGAGGAGCGCTCGACCGCGCTGAGGGCCTCGGCCGCTGCCTCGGGGTGGGTGGTGAGCACGCGACGGGCGGCGGCGGCCTGGACGCCCATGACCGAGACATGGTGGGCGACGACGTCGTGGAGCTCGCGGGCGATGCGAAGGCGTTCGTCGACGACCGCCTGGTCTCGCAGCCGCGCACTCTGCGCCCGGATCGTGTCGGCCTGGGCGACGACCTGGGCGGTCCGGTGAGCGCCACGCCAGGCGACCTGCCCGAGCACGATGGCACCGACGAAGTAGACGAGGTTCGTGAGCAGCACCCACATCACGGCGGCAGCCACCGGGGGGATCAGCCCCTGCGACTGGGGTGCCTCCTCTCCGAGGATCGCCTGCACCCCGGAGGCCAGCGCCAGGAACCACGCCACCCACAGGAACATGGCGGCCATGATGGCCAGCACGACGTAGGGCACGGCTCGGCGTTCCCGCGCCCAGGCGACGCCGGAGTAGATCGCGAAGAAGTAGAGCACCTGCATCGGCAGCGAGGCGACCGCCAGAGGGACGACACTGCCCAGGACGAGGAGGTGGGCGGACGCACCGGCCGCGACGGACAGCGGGTGGGACCGGCGGAAGACCAGCAGGACGGCCGCGCTGACGACAGCGGCGTACTGCACCGGGCGGTCGCCACCACCACCCCCGTCGAGGCCGCCCAGCCCGCCCATCGACAGCATCACCTCGAGCCCGAGGACACCCAGCACGAGGAAGGCCACCGTGATCCATACGTCCACCCGGCGCTGGGCGGGGGTGGGTCCGGGACGCCGCCACTCCTCCTCGGCCCCCATGAGTCGCTCGAACGCCTGCACCGGTCCAGGGTATGCGGCGCCGGCCTGCCCACTCCTCCCCCGTACGACGGAGATCGAGGTCTACGCTGCGAGGACCAGGGCACCGAGGGATCAGGAGACGTTCATGGCACTCACCGTCACCATCGTCGGAGCCGGGCGGGTCGGGTTGGCCCTCGGCACCAACCTGGTCCGGCTGGGGCACACCGTGCGGTATGCCGTGCGTTCCAGCCGGGAGCACAGGCTGCCGGCGGGCACCGAGAGCGTCCCCGTCTCCGGGGCGTCCGAGGACGCCGACCTCACCATCCTCGCGGTGCCGCTGAGCGCGGTGGGGGAGATGGTGCAGGCGCTACGGATGCCGCCCGGTGCGATCGTCGTCGACGCGACCAACCCGTTCGGCCAGCACCTGCCCGACGGCGTCCCGAGCGCAGCGCGGCTCATCGAGTCCCAGGCCGGCGACGTGCGGGTGGTGAAGGCGTTCAACATCCTGGGCTCCGAGCACATGACCGACCCTGGCCTGCCCGGTGGCCGCAAGCCGCTGCTACCGGTGGCCGCCGACGACGACCTGGCCCGGGCCAAGGTGGTGGGCCTGGCCCGGGACATGGGCTTCGACGCCGTCGAGGTCGGCGGCCTGGACAACGCGTCGGTCCTGGAGGAGGTGGCGCGCTTCTGGGGACTGCTCGCCTTCACCGGCGGCCGTGGCCGGGATGTCGTCCTGGTCGCCGAGCAGCGCAGCTGAGCCCAGGGCGCAGTGACGTCCACACCTGGGGGCAGCACAGCAGAGGCGCCGCGGGGGGGAGCGTCACGGGGCTGTCTCGGTGGTCCACTCCGGCCCCTGCACCCGACTGGTGCTGTAGCGGCCCGACCACCATCGCGGCGCTACACGGGCCCGGTGCACACGCCGATGCGCCGGAAACCTCCTGCCCGCCGCGTCCCGGGCCGTGAACTCCGTCCTCGGGAACTGTTCGGAGCGCACCAGCTCGGCCGGTGCCTCCCCGACGGGAGACAGGGGGTCCACATGCACCAGGGCGAGCCGGTAGCCCGTGTCCTCCAGTGCCCTGGCCAGCGCGTGGAGCGTGAGCTCCCCGGCCCGCTTCTCCAGCCGCCACTGGTGGCTCTTGCTCCACCCCCGCCAGTCGGCATACTCCCGCTGCGAGCGCTGCGTCTCCCAGCGGTGCATCCTCATCGCCACGCCGACGGCAGCCTCCAGGTCGAGCGACTCCCTGCCCTGGACCAGCTCACGCGCGTACGTAGGGCGCGTCGGTCCCCTCCCGCGGACCACGGGGACACGGGTGCCTCTGCCCGCAGCCGTCCGCCCCCTGTCCACAGTGCGACCACGGACACCGGTGCGGCCGTCTGCTCCGGTGGGAGCGGCTGCCGCTGTCCCGTCTGCTGAGGATGTCGCCATACCTCAGCCTCGGGCCCATGGTCATCGCCGCACCGGCCTCACGTCATCCTGTGGACGGCCCGGATGGTGGGACCGGGGCTGGGGACGGCGTGCACCGCCCCGCGCCGCCGAGGCTCGTCCTCCCCGGACCGGGGCGCCTGTGGAGCCGAAAGGCCGGCACTGCGCGGCTGCTGCACACCTGCCCCGAGCCATGGGGCAGGTGCCCCGCCGACCGGGGCAGACGTGCAGCAGCCGCACGATCACCCTGGTCGGGCCGCGCACAGCGAGGGTCGACGTCACGAAGCAGGCTCAGCCCCGACGCGACGCGGACGCAGCCTCAGACGGCTGCGACCGGACGCAGGACGTCCTCACCGACATAGGGACGCAGGGCCTGCGGCACGAGCACCGAGCCGTCGGCCTGCTGGTGGTTCTCCAGCAGCGCCACGACCCACCGCGTCGTCGCCAGGGTGCCGTTCAGCGTGGCCACGGCCCGGGTGCCCGAGCCCAGCGGGTCGCGCTCGCGGGTGCCCAGGCGTCGGGCCTGGAAGGTCGTGCAGTTGGACGTCGAGGTGAGCTCGCGGTGCCGGCCCTGGGTGGGGACCCACGCCTCGCAGTCGTACTTCCGGGCTGCCGGGCCGCCCAGGTCGCCGGCGGCCGTGTCGATGATGCGGTAGGGCACCTCCATGGCGTCGAGCATCTCGCGCTCCAGCTGCAGCATGCGTGCGTGCTCGGCGGGCGCGTCCTCGACGCGCACGTAGGCGAACATCTCGACCTTCTGGAACTGGTGCACCCGGATCACGCCGCGGGTGTCCTTGCCGTGGCTGCCTGCCTCGCGGCGGTAGCACGTCGACAACGCCGTGTACCGCTTCGGCCCCTCGGACAGGTCGAGGATCTCCCCGGCGTGGAAGCCGGCGAGCGCCACCTCGGACGTGCCGGTGAGGTAGAGGTCGTCTGCCTCCAGCCGGTAGACCTCGTCGGCGTGGGCGTCCAGGAAGCCCGCACCGGCCATCGTCTCGGGGGTCACCAGGGTCGGCACCGCGAGCTGCTGGAAGCCCGCCTCGTAGGCACGCTCGAGGGCCATACGCATCAGCGCGAACTCCAGCCGGGCACCCACACCCACCAGGTAGTAGAAACGTGAGCCCGACACCTTGGCGCCCCGGCCCATGTCGATGGCGCCGAGCAGGGTGCCGAGCTCGAGGTGGTCCCGCGGCTCGAACCCCTCCGCGGCGAAGTCCCGCGGGGCACCGTGCTCCTCCAGCACGACGTAGTCGTCCTCGCCGCCGGCCGGCACACCGTCGATGACGACGTTGCCGATCCGGCGCAGGGCGCCGTCGCGCTCCGACGCCGCGTCGGAGGCCATCCGCTCCAGCTCCTTGACGTGGGCAGCAGTCTCCTTGACCTGGTCGAGGAGCACCTGCTTGTCCTCGCCGGAGGCCTTCGCGACCCGCTTGCCGAAGGCCTTCTGCTCGGCCCGCAGGCGCTCGAAGTCGGACAGCGCCGTGCGGTGGCGGGCATCGGCCGTCAGCACGAGGTCCACGAGGGTCTCGTCCTCACCACGTGCGCGCTGGCTGGCGCGCACCCGGTCGGGCTCGTCACGAAGCATGCGGATGTCGATCACGCCCCAACTGTATGCCGGGTGGCCGGCCCGCAGGCCTCCCGGCAGTACGGTGCATGCATGACGAACGAGCCGAGCTGGCTGCTGATGGGGGTGGTGGTGGCCCTGAGCCTCGCCCTGCTGGGGGTGGTGGCAGCCCTCACCCTGTCCGAGGCCACGGCCATGGCCGACCTCCGCGAGACCAGGAGGTCCGCCAGGCGGGCACGCGGTCGGGCTCCTCGGTCGGCGTTCGGCGGTGCGCCCGAGACCGCGCTGCAGCGCGTCGCGGTCATCGTCAACCCGACCAAGTTCGACGACGTCGCCGCCGTCCGGCGCACGCTGACCCGGGTGTGCCGGGACAAGGGCTGGGACGAGCCGGTCTGGCTGGAGACGACGGCGGAGGACCCGGGCACCGGCCAGACGCGCGAGGCCCTGGAGGCCGGCGTCGACCTGGTCTGCCCGCTGGGGGGTGACGGCACCGTGCGCACCGTCGGGGCGGCACTCGCCGACACCGGGGTGCCGATGGGCCTGCTGCCGGGTGGCACCGGCAACCTCCTCGCACGCAACCTGTCGCTGCCCATCGACTCGGTGACCCGGGCCTTGGAGGTCGCCCTGACCGGACGCAACGTGCGCATCGACACCTGCAGGATGACGCTCACCCGACCCACCGAGGCACAGGTCGCCGAGCGGGTGCTCGACGAGGACGACCCCAGCCAGGCGGTCGAGGACTCCGACGTCATCGGCCACGTCGACCCCGAGACAGGCGAGGTCACACCGGTCACCGACGAGGAGGTCTTCCTGGTGATGGCCGGAGTGGGCTTCGACGCCGAGGTGATGGCCGGTGCCCCCGAGGACCTGAAGGCGCGGATGGGCTGGGCGGCCTACGTCGTCTCGGCCGCACAGCACCTCAAGGGTCCCGAGTTCGTCGCCGACCTCCGGCTCGACGACGGCACGCAGGTCCGCCGCCGCGCGCGCAGCATCATCGTCGGCAACGTCGGCAAGCTGACCGGGGGTGTGACCCTGCTGCCCGCGGCGCGCTTCGACGACGGGGTCGTCGACACCGTCGTCATCGCGCCCAAGGGCGTCGTGGGGTGGGGGGCGGTCGCGGCCCAGGTCCTCACCCAGCAGCGCAAGGGGCACAAGCGGGTGGAGCACTTCTCCTCGGGCCGGGTGCGCATGGAGCTGTCCAAGCCGATCGAGGTTCAGGTGGACGGGGACACCCTGGGCACGGCCACGGAGCTCGACCTGGTGGTCAACCCCGGCAGTCTCATCGTGCGGCTGCCGCAGGGCTGACCCTGGCGGTCGCCCTCGGTGCTTCTCATGCCGGTCAGTCGGCCCGCCCGGACCGGGCGGCGTCGAGCGCGTGCCGTTCCTCCGGGCTCAGCGTGATCTCGCTGCCGCCTTTGACCACCCCCTTGGCGTAGGTGCGGCTCTCACCCCGAGCGTGGATCGAGCTGATCACCATCCCGTCACCCCTGTCGTCGACGACGGCGGCGCTGAAGGACATCTGGCCACCCATGTCGCCGAAGGCGTCGTAGCGCACCACCGCCACGTGCTGCAGCGTCTGGGCCAGCCCGTCGCGGAGCTCGGCGACCGCCCGCTCCACCTCGTCGGTCCGGGCGCTCTCCCCGTCGACGCGTCGTGACTGCCGGGCGAGCACGGTGGCGACATCGGCGGCCCCGTCACCCCACAGCACCTGGAAGCGCCGCAGCATCACGGCATACCGCCGACGCTGCACCAGCGCCATGACCAGGGCCACCAGCGCGACGAGCAGCGCCACGGCGGCAAGACCGATCGAGGCCAGGTCGGACGGGTCCACAGCCCCGAGCGTATGCGGTGGCACCCGCAGTGCGATGTCAGCCGGGCCGTCTAGGTTTGGGCCATGGACGGGACCAGGCGGCGGCAGGGGGCCCTGCTGCTGCTCACCCTGACCGTCCTCGCGCTGCTCACCGCTATGGTGCTGAGCGTGGTCCAGCGTCCCGCGCCGCCGACGGCCGTCCAGGCATCACGGGTCGTCGTGGTCGGTGTGCCGGGCCTGGCGTGGTCGCAGGTGGACGCCGAGATGCCGCATCTGGCTCGCTGGGCCGACAGCGGCGCCGCGGGCAACCTCGTGGTCCGTGGCGCGCGTCTGGTCACCTGTGACGCCGACGGGTGGCTGACGCTCGGTGCCGGCCAGCGCGCCGCGGCCGCCGGCCCCTCGGCCGAGGACCCCGAGGGGTGCTGGAGCGGGGTCGAGCCCGTGACCGGGGGGGACGCCCCGCCCGGTGGTGCGCTCGTGCCCGAGATGCAGGTGTGGCAGGAGGGTGCCGACGGCCGACCTCTCGACGCTCGCCTCGGCTCCCTGGCGCGGGCCGTGGGCAGCGAGCCGGGCCTCGACGAGAGCTGCGTGATGATGGCGCACGGACCTCTGGCCGCCCTCGGTGCGGCAGACGGGGAAGGGCAGGTCGCGGCCTACCGCGCGGGCACGCTCACCGAGTGGGCCGGCCCCTCCGGATGCCCGTTGGACCTCGTCGACACCGGCACCGCCACCGCGGCCGAGATCGACACGGCGCTGGCCCGCTGGGAGCCGCAGCTGCCGGAGGGCTCGCTGCTGGTCGTGGCCGGACTGTCCGACAGCCAGGTGGAAGGCCGTGCGGCGCTGCACCCCGTCGTGCTGCACACCGTCGGGAGCGACGAGACCCCCGGACTGCTGGTCTCGACGACGACGCGACAGCCGGGGCTCGTGCAGACGGCCGACCTGACGGCGACGCTCGTCGACGTCCTCGGGGCGCCCGTGCCCGACCACGTCGCCGGCCGGCCGGTGACGGTCCGTCCCGTGGAGGACGGCACGGTGGACCGGCTGCGCGACGTCGGTGCCGCGGCGACCGGGGTGAGCGTGGTGCAGGGCTGGGTGTCCGCCGCCGTGCTGGCCGGTCTGGTCGTGGTGCTGGGCGGGGTGCTCCTGGCCCTACGGCGCCGCCCGGCGTCCCGGTGGCGCACAGCCCTGGCCGTCACCGGCACGGCGGCCATGGCTGCCCCGGTGGCGGGCCACCTGTCGGCCCTGGTGCCGTGGTGGCGCGTCGGCCTGGGCGACCTGCCGGGCGAGCGCAGCTGGTGGGGCCCCGGCGTGGCGCTGTCCCTGGCCGTCCTCGCCCTCATCGCCCTGGTGCTCCTCGTGGCCTGGGGCGGCCCGTGGCGCCGGGACCCGCTCGGGCCGATCGCCGTCGTCGCGGCCGTCACCGTCGTGGCGCTCGGCGTCGACGTCATCGCCGGTGACGGCGACCACCTGTCCCTGACCTCCGTGGTGGGGGTCGCGCCCCTGCGGGCGGGGCGCTTCTACGGGATCGGCAACGTCGCCTTCGGCATCCTGTCCGCGGCCGGGCTGATCCTGGCCGGGTGCCTCGCCTCCTGGCTGCAGCCGCGACGGTGGGCCGCCGCCGCGGCCGTGCTCGTCACCGGCGGGAGCACCGCGGCCATCGGTGGGGTGCCGGTGTGGGGAGCCGACTTCGGCGGCATCCCCGCCATGGTGGCCTCCACCGCCGTGCTGGCACTCGCCGCGGCGGGTCTGCGGCTGACCGCCGCACGGGTGCTCCTCATCGGCCTCGCCGCGGTGCTCGTCTCGGCAACCGTGATGGTGCTCGACTGGGCGCGCGGGCCGCAGGCTCGCACGCACCTGGGCGACTTCGTCCAGTCGGCGCTCGACGGCGAGGCGCTGGGCATCGTGCTGCGCAAGCTCGACCAGAACGCCGGCATGCTCGTCGCCTACCCCGCGTCGTGGATCGCGGTCGTGCTGCTGGCGCTCATCCTCTGGGGCGTGGCCGACGCCGGCTCACCGCCCGGACGCGCGATGGCGCCGCTGTGGCGGGTGCCGATGGTGCGCTCCACGACCTGGGCGCTGCTGGTCTGCTGGCTCGTGGGCTGGGCGATGAACGACTCGGGCATCGCCATCGTGGGTCTCGGCATCACCGTGGCCGTCGGCGCGGCGATCTCGCTGGCTGCCCGGGTGACCGGCCCCGGGTGGGTCAGCGAGCCGACGACGACCCTGGTGCCCGGCGACGCAGGCGCGCCCCCCGCCGCCGCAGCGCGCGCCTGACGTCACGGTACTGCCGCGCGCGGTGCAGCTGAGCGCGCCAGTCACGCCCGGTCACCCGGTGCCGGAGGCTGCACGGCACCTCGAGCACCCGGCCGCGGGACCGCAGCACGTCGACGGTCAGGCCGACCTCGACCCCCCATCCCGGGGCCAGCGGCGTCGCTCCGTCGAAGGCCCGGCGACTGAGGCACCGCATGCCGCTGAGGGGCTGCACGGCCTCCCAGCCGGTGAGCTCCCGGATGCCGTCGCGGGCCAGCCTCACGACGAAGCCGAAGCCCCCGCCGGCGCGCTCCTGCGGCGGCAGGACGGCGATCGTCATGTCCGCCTCCCCTGCCAGCACCGGGTCGCAGAGCACCCCGAGAGATGCTGCGCTCGCCTCGAGGTCGGCGTCCACGAACAGCAGCGGTGCACCCGGGTGACGCGCGGCGGCGGCGTCGGCCCCCGTCTGCAGGGCAGCAGCCTTGCCGCGGTTGTGCGGGTGCACCCGCACCTCGGCCCCGGCCACGCGGGCGGCCTGCGCCGTGGTGTCGGTGCTGCCGTCGTCGACGACCACGACCGCCGTCACCTGCGGCACGAGCGACAGTGCGGCGAGGGTCGCGCCGAGCCGTTGCTCCTCGTCCTTGGCGGGCACCACGGCGACGACGCCGCGCTCCCCCGGGGAAGGACGCGGCGTCGACGGGCCGGGCACGGAGGTCAGCGGAGGGTCACCTGGCGGCTGATGATGCCGTCGCGGGCTCGGCGCTCGTCGGGGGTGAGGGGCTCGTCCCGCGTGATCGCCTCCTCGTAACGCTGCTGCAGGGCGAGCAGCGCCTCCGTGTGGTCGGTCGGCGCGGTGTCGGCGGGCACCTCGAGCACGGGCACGAGAAGGCCAGCGGCGCGGAAGGCCCCCAGCAGCACGGTGCCTGCACCCAGGGTGTGCTGCCCGGCCGCCTGGAGCCGGGCCAGCGCGGTGACCGCGGCGTCCTCGTCGTCGCCGAGGATCCAGCGGATGTAGGTGCGCTCGCCCATCCGGCACCAGTAGGCGGACGGCAGCTCCTCGAGCCTGACCGTCGGCACGGCGGCGTCGTTGGTCTGCTCCAGGGCCGCCGCCACCTCGGGGGTCGCCTCGTCCTCCGCGACCCAGAACGAGAAGTCCTCGTGCACCGTGGGCTCGAGCCGCTGGTCGGGCGAGACCATGTCCTGCAACCGCGGGGTGCCCATCGTGGCCGGACGCACCGAGGTGACGGGAGAGCCTGGCTCGGCAGCGACCGCGACCAGCAGCGCCTGCGCGATGTCACGGCTCGCGTCCCCGCTGGACGTGCGCGACTGCAGGGCGACGAGCACCTCGCCGTCCGCGCGGTGCAGCGCCGGCATGGCGCCGGGCAGCACGGTGGCCAGCGTCACCTCCTGTGCGGCCCCCTCCGGCAGGGTGACCGTGATGCGCGCCGTCGCCGACGGGATGATCTCGCGCATCGCCACCCACTCGGTCTCATCGGCCAGGCCCTCGAAGGGCCGGGCGACGAACGGCGCGCGCTGCTGCGCCGGGTCGACGGTGGACGTGCCTGATGCGCGCTTGCGCCGAGAAGCCTTACCCATGGCGCAGGAGTCTACGTGCGTCGTTAGGGTCGGTCGGTATGACGGACGCCGGCTTCACCGACACGGTGCTGCACGAGGTGGTCGGGCCGATCGGACGGCTCACCCTCAACCGCCCCCACGCCATCAACGCCCTCGACGACGCGATGGTGGTGGCCGCGCTGCACCGGCTGGAGGCCTGGGCCCAGACACCCGAGGTCAGGGCGGTGTGGGTCGAGGGCGCGGGCGACAAGGGCCTGTGCGCCGGGGGTGACGTGCGGGCGCTGCGCTCGGCCGTCCGCGACGGTGACGCCCCGCGCGCGCTGGAGTTCTGGGCACACGAGTACGCCCTCAACGCCCTCGTCGCCGCCTACCCCAAGCCCTACGTGGCGTGGATGGACGGCGTCGTGATGGGCGGCGGTGTGGGCATCTCGGCGCACGGGTCGCACCGCATCGTCACCGAGCGCACCCGGCTCGCGATGCCCGAGACCGTCATCGGCTTCTTCCCGGATGTGGGCGGTCTGTGGTTCCTGGCCCGCGCCCCCGGTGAGCTCGGCACCCACGTCGCCCTCACCGGCCTGCCGGTCAACGGTGCCGACGCCGTGCTGCTGGGCCTGGCCGACGCGCTGGTGCCCTCGTCGGCCAAGGCCGCGGTCGAGGCCGACCTGGCCCGTGCCATGACCGCCGACGACCCGCGCGGCTGGCAGGTGCCGGCCGTGGCCGCCGACGACCTGCCCGGGCCGACCCTGGCCCAGCACCGTGGCTGGGTCGACGACTGCTACGGCAGCGACGACCCGGCCGAGATCATCGCCAGGCTGGCACGGCACCCCCACCCCGCAGCCCGCCGGACAGCGGCGCTGGTCGAGGAGCGCTCCCCGCACTCGGTAGCCATCACCCTGGAGGCACTGCGCCGGGCCAGGTCGATGAGCGTGCAGGAGGTGCTCGAGCAGGACCGCGTGCTGGGCCACGCCTTCGTGCGGCACCACGACTTCGACGAGGGCGTCCGGGCCCTGCTGGTCGACAAGGACAACGCCCCCCGCTGGGCGACCACCCATGTCGCGGACATCAGCCGCGACCAGGTGCTGGCCGCCTTCGTCACCCCGCCTGACCCTGGCCCGGCCGCCCCCCGGTGGTGACCTACTCGACCGCCGGGACAGGGTCCTGCCCTGCGGCCGGTTCCGGCCCTGACGCCGGGAGGAGCTCCCCGGCGGCCCGACCGCCGACGAGACGACGCCTGACCCGCAGCAGCATCGCCACCCCGGGCGCCGCCAGGGTCGCTCCCAGTGCCCCGGCCAGTGCGGCGCCGACGATCGTCGACCCGAGCGTCACGATCGGGTGGATGCTCAGGGCGTCGCTGGTCAGCTTGGTCAGCACCACCGTCTGCACGATGTTCTGCACCACGAGCACGACGACGAGCAGCACCAGCGTGGTCTGCAGGTCGGTCGACCCGAGCGCCACCAGGGTCGCGAACGCCCCGGACACGATGGCACCGAGGTAGGGGATGTAGGACGTCACCAGGGTCACCACCGCGATGGTGAACGCCAACGGCACGTCGAGCAGCCAGGCCGCCCCACCGATGAGCACGGCGGTGAGCAGGGCGGAGAGCGTGAGGCTGCCGAAGTACTGCCGGATCGAGGAGACCGCGTCGTCGATCACGCCGGCTCCGGTGACCTGCCCCAGGCCCAGGTGCGTGCCCACCCACGCGGTGAGCCGGTGCCAGTCCACCAGGATGTAGAAGAAGAGGAAGGCCCCGATCACCGAGCCGAGCAGGAAGGACGCCAGGCTCGAGAAGACCCCCGGCAGGTAGGACGCGACCCCGCCCCACGACTCGCCGACCAGCGCCGTGAGCTGCGTGCTCAGGGACTCCGCACCCCCCAGGTCCACGCCACGACCGGCCAGCCACCCCTCGATCGCCTCCAGGCCCGCCAGCAGCTGCGCCTGGACCTGGGCACCCTGTCCGAGGACGCCGGCGAACACCATCCACACCGACCCCAGCACCGTCGCGACCAGCCCCAGGAGCATGACGACGGCGCCGAGCTGACGCGGCAGCCCGCGGCGCTGGAGAGCGTCCACCGCGGGCACCAGGAGGGCACCGACCACCGCGGCGACGACCAGCGGCACGACCAGCCCCGACACCTGCGCCAGGAACGAGGTCACCGCGGCGGCGAGCAGGATGAGCCCCAGCGCCAGCCAGGCGCGCAGCCCCCAGCGGACGAGACCGGGGTTGCGTGCGTGCCGCCACGGGTCCGAGGGGCGCACCGGGTGCGCGGGCCTGCGCTGGCCTGCGCTCGACCCCGGTCGCTCGACCTCGCTCACGGGTGCCTCCTCTGTGCGCCTGCTGCCCCGAGCGTCTGCCTGCGCCGCGGGTGCGGCAATCCTAGGGCCGCGTCACGGGCGCAGGGCGAGAGCCGCGCGTGCCTGGGCCATCTCGTCCCAGGGGACGGTCCCGGTGTCGCGCTCCAGCGTGTCCTCCGGCCCCTTGCCGGCGAGCACCACCGTGTCCTCCGGTGCCGCCTGCGCCACGGCATACCGGATCGCCTCGACCCGGTCGCCGACCGAGACGAAGTTGTCGCGACCGGTCTCCCGGGCACCGCGCTCCATCTCTCGCAGGATGTCGTCGAGCGGGGTGTCGCGGTGGTCCTCCTCGGTGAAGACCACCCGGTCGGCCTGCCGGGTCGCGACCGCCCCCAGCGGGGCGCGCTTGGAAGGGTCACGCGGGCCGCCGGCGGACCCGAGCACCACCCACAGCAGGCCCTCGGTCGTGACCCGCACGGTGTCGAGCGCCTTCTCCAGGCTCGGCGGCGTGTGCGCGAAGTCGACGATCACCCGGGGCTGTCCTGGCGCACGCTCGACCATCTCCATGCGCCCGGGCACGCCCGCGAACGTGGCCAGCCCGGCGACCAGGGCCTCGACCGACAGGCCGGCCAGGTGGCCCGCGGCCAGGGCCGCCAGGGCGTTGGCGACGTTGAACCGTCCGATCATCGGCAGCACGGCGGTCGTCACGCCGTCAGGCGTGCGGAGCCGGAAGCGCAGGTCGTCGGGCCCTTCGACCACGTCGGTCGCCACCCAGTCGGCCTCGGCGCCCTCCGCGCTGTAGGTCGTGCGCTCGGGCGCGAGCGGCACCAGCCGGTCGAACCAGGCGTCGTCGACGTTGAGCACGGCGGCCCGGGCCCGGCGGACGAGCCGGGCCTTGGCATCGAAGTAGCCCTCCATGTCGCCGTGGAAGTCGAGGTGCTCACCGGTGAGGTTGGTCCAGACGGCCACGTCGTAGTCCACGGCCCGCACCCGGTCCAGCGCCAGGGCGTGGCTCGAGGTCTCGACCACCACTGCCTGGGCGGACTCACCGGCCATCTCGGCGAGGATCTGCTGCACCTGCGGCGCCTCGGGGGTGGTGAAGTGCTGCGGAGGCTGGCGGAGCACCCCGTCGGGCAGCTCGTAGCCGATCGTCGACAGCAGCCCGGTGCGCAGCCCGCCGGCCCGCAGCAGGTGCCGCGCCAGGCACGACGTGGTCGTCTTGCCGTCCGTGCCGGTGACCCCGACCACCGTCATCGCCCGGCTCGGGTGTCCCGCCACCTCCGCCGCCGCGTCCGCCAGCGCCTCCCGCGCGACCGGCACCTCGACATACGGCACCGGGCAGCCCACCCCGTCCGGAAGACCCTGCCCGAGCACGGCGACCGCCCCCCGCGCCACGGCGTCGTCGATGAAGGAGTGGCCGTCGAAGCGCGCCCCCGCGACCGCCACGAAGGCGTCCCCCGGCCGGACCCAGTCGGCCTGGTGGGTGACCCCCGTGACCTCGACGTCGGCCCCGTCACCGGACGGTGCGCTCAGGCGAAGGGCAGCAGCGAGGTCAGCCAGTCTCATGGGGGCCCAGCGTAGGCTCCCCGTCGCCCGGCCGGACAGCATGCCGCTCGGCATACGGTGTGCCACTGAGGTCGGCCGTGCCGGGGTCGGCGTGCTGGACCGCCTCGGTCATCTCGGTGATGACCTTGAGCACGAGCTCGAGCTCCTCGTCGGAGTAGGGGTCGAGGACCTTCACCATCTGCTCGGTCAGCGGCCGGAACATGCGGCGGCTGACCCCGGTGGCCTGCTCGCTCACGTCGAGCCTGACCCGGCGACGGTCCCGCTCGTCGGGGGTGCGCTCCAGGTGTCCGACCTTCTCCAGGCGGTCGACCAGGGCGGTCACGGCCGCGGCGGACAGGCTCATCTGCCGGGCGACGTCGCTGGGGCCCATCCTCTCCCCGCGCATCGCGGCCTGCGAGATCAGGTTCATCGCCGTGAGGTCGCTGCGGTGCAGACCGATGTGATGTCCGACACTGTCCCCGTACTGTTGCATCTGGCTCACCAGGGCGCGCACGGCGAAGGTGACACGGCGCACGGCATCCCGTCCGGGAGCGGACCCGGGTCCGAACGCCTGGTGCGGAGCAGTCACGATGTCCTTGTAACCTTTAGAAAGTCGAACCATTGAACCACCAGAGTAGCGCCGATAGGGAGATCTGTGTGAAACGTACAGCGAGCCGACCGGTGGACCCCTGCTGATGTCGCTGCCCACCGTCGCGGTCATCGGGGCCGGAGTCTCCGGCCTCACCGCCGCCCATCTGCTGAAGGACACCCACCACGTCACCCTCTACGAGGTGGAGCCGCGCCTCGGCGGACACGTGCACACCCACGACGTGCTCGACCCGGACGGCACACGGCACCCGGTCGACTCCGGCTTCATCGTGCACAACGACCGCACCTACCCGCTGCTGCGCCGGCTCTTCGCCGACCTCGGCATCGAGGTGCGGCCGACCGAGATGAGCATGAGCATCAGCTGTGGCGGCTGCGGCCTGGAGTTCGCCGGCGGTCGCGGCGCCAAGGGCATCCTGGCCAAGCCGCTGCAGCTGCGCGACCCCCGCTTCCTGCGGCTCCTCACCGACGTCACGCGGTTCAACAAGCGTGCCCAGGCCTACCTCGAGGAGAGCCCGGAGACCGACCTCACCCCCCTGGGCCAGTGGCTCACCGAGCGGGGCTTCGACGACTACTTCACCCAGCACTACGCCGTCGCCGTCGTGTCCTGCGTGTGGAGCTCGGGGCACGAGACCGCGCTGCGCTACCCCGCGCGCTACCTGTTCCGCTTCCTCGACCACCACGGTCTGCTCCGCATCGGCGGCAGCCCGCAGTGGTACACCGTGGTGGGTGGCTCCAGGACGTACGTCGAGGCGATCGCCGCGGCGCTGCCGGACGTGCGCACCGGGGACCCGGTCGTCGAGGTCTCCCGCGGTGAGCGGGTGCAGGTGCGGACCGCCGCCGGCGCGGTCGACACCTTCGACCGGGTCGTGGTCGCCACCCACGCCGACCAGGCCCTGGGCATGCTGGCCGACCCGACCCCGGAGGAGGAGCGGGTGCTCGGGGCGTTCGGCTACTCGCTCAACCGCACCGTGCTGCACACCGACTCCTCTCTCCTGCCCGCGGCCACCCGCGCGCGGGCGTCGTGGAACTACGCCATGAGCCACTGCGACGAGCAGGCCGGGGCCGCACGGGTGACCTACTGGATGAACCGGCTCCAGGGCCACGTGTCGGACCGGGACCTCCTGGTCACCCTCAACGCCGAGGAGCAGGTCGACCCGGCGACGGTGCTGGCGCGGATGGACTACACGCACCCGGTCTACACGCCGGAGTCCGTGGCGGCGCAGGGTGAGCTGGCCTCGCTCAACAGCGACACCACGGCCTACGCCGGGGCCTACCACGGCTGGGGCTTCCACGAGGACGGGTGCCGCTCCGGACACGCTGCCGCAGACTGGATCCGCGAGCGGGCGACGGCACCCACGCAGGTATGACGGCGGTCGAGCTGCCGACGCTGCCCGCCCTGGTCCCGGGCACCGTCCAGCACCAGCGCAAGGGGCCGGTCGACCACCGGCTACGCCACGAGGTGTACCAGTGGCTGGTCGACCTCGAGCACCTGCCCGTGCTCGAGGGTCCGCTGCGCGCCGCCGCGGGCTTCCGCGCCGAGGACCACCTCGGCGACCCGGCCCGCAGCATCCGCGACAACGTCATCGCCTTCGCCCGCACCCACGGGGTCGACCTGCCCGACGACACCCGGGTGGTGATGCTGGCCAACGCCAGGGTGCTGGGCTACGTCTTCAACCCGCTCAGCGTCCACTGGTGCCTGGACCGCACGACGGGGCGGGTGCGCTGCGTCGTGGCCGAGGTGCACAACACCTACGGCGAGCGCCACGCCTACCTGCTGCGCACCGACGAGCGCGGGACGGCCGACACCGACAAGGCGTTCTACGTCTCCCCGTTCTACGACGTCAGCGGAAGATATCGACTGACGTTCCGGTTGTCACCCTCACGGGTCGCCGTGACGGTGAACCTGCACCGCGACGGTGACACGAGGAGCAGGCCGGACTTCACGGCCTCGTTCCACGGGACACCGGAGGCGGTGACCCGCAGGCGGCTGGTGGGCCAGGTGGCCCGTCGACCGCTGATGTCCCAACAGGTCAGCCTGCTGATCAAGGCCCACGGCATCTGGCTGTGGGCCCGTCGCCTGCCCCTGCAGCCCCGCCGTCCGCACCAGCCTCCCGAAGGGGTCGTGATGACTCAGTCCCAGACCGCAGCCACCGCCACCGACGACCCCGGCGAGGTCATGCCGGCCGTCCGGGAGGGCGGCCCACGCGCCGCCATCGCCCGACGCCTCTTCACGTATGCCGAGCAGCGCGTCCGGGGCCGGGTGCTGTGGCCGGACGGCTCGCTCACCGGAGGTGGAGGCCCGGAGTCGCCGGTCTTCGAGCTGGTGCGACCCGAGCAGTTCTTCGCCCGGGTGGCCAAGGACTTCAAGATCGGCTTCGGCGAGGCCTACATGGCCGGGGACTGGCGACCGGCTGCGGGACACGACCTCGCGGACGTCCTCGAGCCGTGGGCGGAGCGCCTGACCGACCTGGTGCCGCAGCCCCTGCAGCGATTCCGCAGGCTGGTCGACCTGTCGGCCCCCCGGCAGCGCCGCAACGACCCGGACGGCGCCCGCTCCAACATCGAGGCGCACTACGACCTGTCCAACGAGCTGTTCAGCCGCTTCCTCGACCCGTCGCTGACCTACTCCGCGGCCCTCTTCGCCCAGGACGGCGCACCGTTCAGCGGCGACCTCGAAAAGGCGCAGCACCGCAAGATCGACTCCATCCTCGACATGGCCGGGGTCGGCGAGGGCACCCGCATGCTCGAGATCGGGTCGGGCTGGGGCTCCCTGCTGCTGCGCGCGGCCGAGCGTGGCGCGCAGGTCACCAGCATCACCCTCAGCTCCGAGCAGCTCGCCCTGGCGACCGAGCGGGTCCGGCAGGCAGGCCTGTCCGACCACGTCGAGGTGCGTCTGCAGGACTACCGGGACGTCCGTGGCAAGTTCGACGCCGTCGTCAGCGTCGAGATGATCGAGGCCGTCGGGGAGGAGTACTGGCCGACCTACTTCCAGACCATCGACACGCTGCTGGCCCCCGGCGGCACCGCGGCCATCCAGGCCATCACCATCGGGCACGAGCGGATGCTGGAGACCCGCCGGTCGCACTCATGGATCCTGAAGTACATCTTCCCCGGCGGGTTGCTGCCCTCGCTGCGTGCCATCGACGAGGTGCTGGCGGAGCACACCCGGCTCCGGGTCACGCACGACCTGGCCTTCGGCCACCACTACGCCGAGACGCTGCACCGCTGGCGCACCCGCTTCGACGACAACTGGGACGAGATCAGCCGGCACGGCTTCGACGAGCGCTTCCGCCGGATGTGGGAGTTCTACCTCGGCTACTGCGAGGCGGGCTTCCGGGTCGACTACATCGACGTGCACCAGCTGCAGATGCGCCGCTCCTGACGTCGGCTCGGGTGCACCTCGGCCCGTCAGCGGCGGCGCAGGAGCACGACCGTGTCGAGCGCGGGCCGGTCGGCGTCGGCGACGTGGCGCTCCCTGACCTCGGACAGCTCGGTGTCCACGGGCAGGTCCTGGGTCACGGCAGCGACCTCGGCCGGGTCGAAGAGCACGCTGCGCTCCTGCGGGCCTCCGACGCCGTGCTCCAGGTTGCGCCCGGCATGCCCGATGAGCAGCACCGCACCGCCGGGACGGGTGCGCTCGACGGCCCCTCGCACCGCCTGCGCCCACTCCTGCGGCCCCAGGTGGAGGTAGCAGTGCAGCACCAGGTCGTAGGCCGACCGCTCGGAGTCGGGCACGGAGGCGGCAGCGTCGGCGACCCAGGCCGTCAGCCGGCCGCCGACGCTGTCGGCACGGTCCCGGGCCCACTCCCTGATCCGGTCGACGGCCACCCGCGAGAAGTCGGTCGCGTCGACCCGCCATCCCTGCTCGGCGAGCCAGACGGCGTTGCGACCCTCACCGGCGCCGACGTCCAGCGCCCGGCCCACGGGCAGGGTGGGGACGATCTCGGCGACCCACTGGTTGGGTGTGGCGGACCAGATCCGGTCCGCGGCCGCATACCGCTCGTCCCAGCTCGAGGCATCCATGGCTCCGACGCTCTCACACCAGGGACGAGGGGCCCTCGGGCCAGGGGTGGGTCAGCGCCCCATCAGACGGGAGAGGAAGCCGCCCTGAGGGGCGGTCTCGACGTGACCGGCGCAACGGTTGCCCGCAGGCACGCTGCGCATGACCTGGTCGACGTGCTGGCCGCACCCGGCCCAGGTCGTCTTGCCACAGGTCCTGCAGCTCACGGGACGGCACATGGTTGATCTCCTTCGGACGAGGTCTGGTGTGACGAGTATACCCCCAGGGGTATCTAGCTGCGCAACACCCGGACGACGACCACGTCCAGCGCGTCGTGGAGGGCCTGCGGCCGCGCGCCGAGCGCCAGCTGGTCACGCACCACCGAGGGGGCCAGAGCCGCCAGCAGGAGGTCGGCCCAGTAGTGCGGGTCGGGGACGCGCGCAGACCCCAGGGCGGAGCAGAGAGCACGCAGGTGGAGGTGCCAGACCGCGTGCGGGCCCGTCCTGCGGCCTTCCTGGCGCTCGACGGCCAGGAGCAGCTCGAGGTTGGCCAGGGTGCGGTCGAGCAGCGCGTGGATGAAGGCGCGGATCCGCTCGGCCGGGTCCACCGGCTCGCCCGACCCTGGGCCCAGAGGGGCAGGGCCGGAGAGGAAGGCCTGCTGGAACTGCCGCTCCCCCTCGTCCAGCACGGCCAGCAGCAGTCCCTGACGGTCACCGAACCGGCGGTAGAGCGTGCCGACCCCGACCCCGGCCCGGCGGGCGACCGCCTGCATCGAGACCTCGTCGGGGTCGTCGGCCATCAGCGAGGTCGCCGCCTCGAGGATGGCGGCCCGGTTGCGCGCCGCGTCGGCCCGCACCCCTCGGGACAGCCCCATGAGGGAGACGGGCTGCGGCTCGCTGGGCATCGCGGACTCCTCGTGAGGACGACGGTCCGCTCACTGTAGCGAGCCACGGTGGCAGCCCTGCGGGTCACGGGCGGACGGACACCGGACCGTCCGGACGTGGCAGACTCGGGCCATGAGCCACCGAGACCTGCCCCGCGACGAGCTCCACGCCCAAGGGATGGTCGAGGTGGTCGTCGAGATCCCCCAGGGCCGGCACAGCAAGTTCGAGGAGGACGACGACGGCCGCATCTGGTTCGACCGGCGCATCGGCGGCCCTGCGGGCTTCCCGGGGGAGTACGGCTACGTCGTCGGTGCCGGCGGTGAGGACGGGGACGCCCTCGACGCGCTGGTGCTCATGCCCGAGGCGACCTTCCCGGGGGTGCACATGATCGCCCGGGTCATCGGGGCCTTCCTGCTCTCGATCGGCGACCGGCGTGAGACCAAGCTCATCTGCGTCGCCGTCAACGACAGCTCCAGCGACCACCTGAAGGACCTGGGCGACCTGCCGTCCGCACAGGTCGACGAGCTGGTCGCCTTCTTCGAGGCCTACCGCATGCTCGAGCCCGGCACGATCGAGGTGCTCGAGCGCCAGGGGCGCGACCAGGCTCTGACGATGGTCCCCGGCTCCGGCCACTGAGCACGGCGCTGCCGCCCGAGGGCCCTACCGGTCGGAGGACGGCTTCCACAGGTTGACCCCGGCCTCGACGGCGTGCTGGTCGATCCTCGTCAGCTCCTCGGAGGTGAAGCCCAGGTTGTCCAGGGCCCCCAGACTGTTGTCGAGCTGGCTCACGCTGCTGGCACCGACCAGCACCGAGGTCACCCGGTCGTCGCGCAGGGCCCAGGCCAGCGCCATCTGGGCCAGCGTCTGTCCGCGCCCGCGCGCGATCTCGTCGAGCGCGCGCACGTGCGCCAGCGAGCGCTCGTCGAGCAGGTCGGGGTCCAGTGACTTCCCCTGCGAGGCGCGGGAGCCCTCGGGTATGCCGTCGAGGTACTTGTCCGTGAGCATCCCCTGCGCCAGCGGGGAGAAGGCGATGCAGCCGACGCCGGTCTCACCCAGCACGTCGAGCAGGTCCTCCTCGACCCAGCGGTTGAGCATCGAGTAGGACGGCTGGTGGATCAGCAGCGGGGTGCCCATGGACCGCAGCACCTCGACCGCCTCCCGGGTGCGCGCGCCGGAGTAGCTGGAGATGCCGGCATACAGCGCCTTGCCCTGGCGGACGGCGGTGTCCAGCGCCCCCATCGTCTCCTCCAGCGGCGTCGTGTCGTCGAAGCGGTGGCTGTAGAAGATGTCCACGTAGTCGACGCCCATCCGGGCCAGTGACTGGTCCAGGGAGGCCAGGACGTACTTGCGGGACCCGCCGCCCTGTCCGTAGGGACCGGGCCACATGTCGTAGCCGGCCTTGCTGCTGAGGACGAGCTCGTCGCGGTGGCGGCGGAAGTCCTGGGCGTAGAGGGTGCCGAAGTTGCGCTCGGCCGCCCCGTAGGGCGGGCCGTAGTTGTTGGCCAGGTCGAAGTGGGTGACCCCGCGGTCGAAGGCCCTGCGCAGGATCGCCCGCTGGCGCTCCAGCGGCACGTCGTCGCCGAAGTTGTGCCACAGGCCGAGCGAGACGGCCGGCAGGTCGAGACCGCTGCGCCCGGTGCGGCGGTAGGTCATGGCGTCGTAGCGCCCGGGGTCGGCCTGGTAGTCGTCGGCGTGGAGTGTCATGGGCCCATCATGCCGGTGCGTCCGAGGCCTCCGATACCGGCCAGGCGCTCATGCCGAGAGGTCGATGGTGCCGCTGACCCGCACCTGCGCCGCACCGCCGACCCACAGCTCGCCCCCCTCGGTCGCGACCTGCACGCGGCCGTGCCTGCCCAGGGCGGTCCCCTGGGCGGCGACGTAGGCCGGGGGGAGCAGTCCCTCGCCCGTCAGCCACATCGCCAGGCCGGCGTTGAGACTGCCGGTGACCGGGTCCTCGGGGATGCCGAGGTCGGGGCAGAAGGCACGCACCTCCACGTCGGCCGGACCTCCCGGGCCGTGCCGTCCGATGACACCGACCTCGGTGCCTCCCAGCGCGGCCACGGCCGCGAAGTCAGGCCGCAGGTCGAGCACCGTCTGCGCGTCCGGCAGCAGGACCCCCAGCCAGTGCGGGCCGTTGTCCACCCAGCTCATCGCCAGGACGTCGGTGTCGGCCAGCCCGAGCGCCCGCAGCACCCGGGTGCGCAGCTCGTCGGCCGGCGGGCCGGAGCGCACCAGGGGCGGCGCCGCGAAGGCCAGGGTGTCCTGCGCGCGGCGCACCCGCACCAGGCCGGCTCCGCACTCCTGGACGAGGAGCTCGGGGTCGGCCGGCGCACCTCCCGCCTCGAGCCAGGCACGGGCACTGCCCAGGGTCGGGTGCCCGGCGAACGGCAGCTCCCCGCCCGGGGTGAAGATCCGCAGCCGGTAGTCGGCGCCGGGGTCCGTGGGGGGCAGCAGGAAGGTGGTCTCCGACAGGTTGGTCCACCGCGCGACGGCGGCCATGTGCTCGTCGGAGAGCGTGTCGTCGTCGGCCAGGTGCACGACGGCCACCGGGTTGCCGCCGAAGGGCCGGGTGGAGAAGACGTCGACCTGGGTGAAGGCGTGCGTGCTCACGGTCCGACCGTAGCGTGCAGCCGTCGTCCGGGGCCGGCTCAGGTCGCGAGGTGCGCGGGGGGCCCGGCCACGACCCAACGGCCCGCCTGCTGCTCGAAGGCGACCCGCACCGACTCCAGCGGCAGGAGCTCCCCGTGCCGCACGCCGCACACGGCCGCAGTCACGGTTGCCGTCCCCGGGCCTTCCTCGGTGCTGACCCTCAGGACGCCGACGACGGTGTCACCGCGCGGGTCCAGCCCGGCGAGCTCGACAGGGCCGACGAGCCGGGCCGGCGGGCCTCCCCCCGAGACGGCAGAGGCCTCGGCGAGCGCCGCGGCGTCGGCCTCGAGCCCTTCCTCGGCGAGGCGCACCAGGGAGCCCGCTGCGGTCTGCTCGACCGCCAGAGGCAGGTCCGCCAGCCGGACCGGTCCGCTCCCACCCGGCAGCGGGGCGCCGGCGAGGACGGACCGCAGGACGATGGCCTGCGGCCCGTCGCTCGCACCGATGACCTCAGTCACCGTCGCCGCCCAGGGCGTCGACCTCGTCGAGGTCCAGGGGCGGCGGAGCCTCCCCGGGGACGGCCCCGACCGCCGACCCGGTGCCGGCGTCGGCGCCCTGCTCGGACGGTGCCGGCGCCGCGTCGCCGGCACCGAGCTCTTCGGAGCCCCCGAGGGCGGTGTCCGGCGCCGGGGCCTCACCACCGCCGCCGGAGAGCCCGGCGGCCTCACCCCCCTGCTGGGGGTCGGGCTCGGGCGGCTCGCTCGACTCGCCGAGCTGGCCGGCCCCGAAGGCGTCGTCAGGTGCCGGGGCCTGGTCGGAGGCGCCGCCCAGCGACGCACCGCCCTGGTCCCCGAGGTTGATGTTGATCGTCACGTCGGCCACGGCTGGCCCTCCTCGCTCGTCGTGTCCCAGCACATCACAGGTAGACCGCGATGATCTTGCTGTCCGCGGCGTCGGTGGTCACCGACACGGACTTGCCGCTGTCGCGGGCCGCGGTGAGCACCAGGTGGGTGTTGGTGTGCCCGTCGGTGCTGGTGCCGTTGACCTGGCGCCAGCCCCCCGGGGTGTTGAGCCAGGCCCAGGCGTTCTTGCTGTGCGGCGTGCTGTAGATGCGGCCGATGGTGGTGTTGTAGGCAGCCATGGTGGGTGTTCTCCTCGTGCGTGGGGTGGTGGTTCAGAAGTAGACGGAGGTGATCTCGGTGCCGGTGACGAGCATCGTCGCCGGCTTGTCGGAGGCGCGGGCCTGGACCAGCGCCGCGAAGGTGTTGGTCACGCCGTCGGTGGAGGTGGGGGCGACCTTGCGCCAGCCGACCCCGGTCGGGTATGCCCAGGCGTTCTTCGAGTGCGGCGTGGTGTAGACCCTGGCCAGGGTCTTGGTCATCCACTGCTGCGCGCCGTAGATGGACTGGATGCCGTCGATGTCGTCCTGGTGCAGGAACCGGTGAGGCCCCCCGTAGTAGGGGTACATCAGCGCCCCCGACACCGTGGAGTGCGCCAGGCCCAGGGCGTGGCCGAACTCGTGGGCTGCCACCGTGTAGAGGTCGATGCCCGTGGCCGGCAGGCTGACCGTCCACGTCTCGGCCTCGTCGAAGTGGGTGTCGCCCGCGATGTCGCCGCCGTTGGGCGGTGGGTAGTAGGCATGCGCCAGCACCCCACCCGGTCCGTCGAACGGGCTGCCGTCGCCGTGGTTGCCGGCGGCGAAGCGGATGCGGATCTCGGGGTTGCTGGCGTTCGGGATCTCGCCGAAGGTCAGCGGGGTCACCGCCGCCCAGTAGCCGAAGGCCGTCGAGACCGCCGCCCGCACCTGGGCCTGGCTCAGGTCCGGGGTGAACTCCACAAAGCCGTAGCGCAGCGTCGTGGTGCTCCACTTGTTGCCCTGGGCGACGAACTCCGCCGAGACCGGCTCTGCGGTGTCGGGGAACCCGCAGCGCGGCTTCGTCATCAGGTCGCGGGTCGCCTTGTTGAGCTTGCCCGTGACCGGCAGGTCGTAGTGCTCCTGGAAGGTGCGCAGCGCCTCCTCGGTCCGGTCGTCGAAGGTGCCGTGCTCGGGCTCCTCCTGTGCCATCGCGTGGTCCACGCCGAACTCGTCCAGGACCGGCGACTCGAGATAGCCGAACTGCGACAGGTAGTTCTGCAGCCGTTCGACATCCGCGCCCGTGTCCCCCTTCTTCAAGCCGGTCGACTTCGGGACCAGCTCGTCCTGTGTCGTCATCGTGCCTCCTAGCGGCCCCGGCAGGTGCCGGGCCGGTGTGTGAGCCGCCCGTGGCGGACGTCCGCCGGGTGGGTGCCCGGCCGTGACGTGGACGCTAGGCGGGGTGCCGTGAGGCGGGCGTGACGCCGGCGTGAGCCCGGCGTGAGTCTGCCGTGGGCCGTATCGCCAGGACCCGGTTCGGCTCCATACTGGGGACGAGGATCGGGGAGAGATGGACACGGGACCTGAGCTGTCGATCAGCCTGCTGCCCACGTGCGTGCTGTCCCGCGCCGGGGGCGAGGTGGTGGTGCCCCTGCGGGTCCAGCGGCTGCTGGCTCTGCTGGCTCTCTCCCACGACCGGCCGCTGACGCGGGCCCACGTCGCCGGGTCGCTGTGGCCGGACACCACGTCGAGCCGGGCCTTCAGCAGCCTGCGGTCCACCCTGCGGGGCCTGCGCAGCCTCGACCCGCTCGTGCGGGTGGACGTCGAGAGCGTGCGCCTCTCCCCCGAGGTGCACGTCGACTGGGTGGAGGCCGTCGACCATGCCCGCAGGATCCTCGACGATGACACCCGGGTGCCCGCCCTGCGGGCGGTGCAGCTGCTGCGCCGCGGGCTGCTCACCGACTGGTGCGAGGAGTGGCTGGACGCCGAGCAGCACTCCTTCCTGCAGCTGCGCGTCCACGCCCTGGAGACCCTCTGCCTGCAGCTGAGCCAGGACGGTCGCCATGCCCTCGCCGTCGAGGCGGGTCTGGCCGCCGTCGCCTGTGAGCCACTCCGGGAGAGTGCCCACCGCGCACTGATCCGTGCCCACCTCGCCGAGGGCAACCACTTCGACGCCATGGCGCAGTTCCGTCGCTTCGAGCGCGACCTGCGCACCGAGCTCGGCCTGTCCCCCGGCCCGGGCGTGACCAGGCTGCTGCCGGGGTGCAGCCCCGTCACCGCGCCGAGCTAACATCCGCCAGGAAGGACCCCGACCCGGAAGCAGGCGAGGCGCGCATGGGCGACGCACCGGCACACCCCACACGTGCGCAGATCACCGAGGCCCGCAGGCTCGTCGCAGGTCACGTCCGCCGCACCCCGGTGCTGGACGTGACGCTCGACGACGGACGGCCGGTGACGCTCAAGCTGGAGCAGCTGCAGCACACCGGCTCGTTCAAGCCGCGGGGGGCGTTCCACTCCGTGCTGTCCGCGCCCCGACGGCCCGACCTGCTGGTGGCCGCCTCCGGTGGCAACCACGGCCTGGCGGTGGCCCACGTGGGCCGCAGCCTCGGCATCCCCGTGCAGGTCTTCGTGCCGGCGACCGCGCCGGCGGTGAAGGTGGCCCGGCTGCACGCGCTGGGGGCGCAGGTGCACCAGGTCGGCGAGCGGTATGCCGAGGCGCTCGAGGCGAGCGCAGCCGCCGCGGCGGCTCCCGGAGCCCTGGCCGTGCACGCCTACGACGGGCTGCCGACCGTCACCGGTCAGGGCACCCTGGCCGCCGAGCTGGAGGAGCAGACCGATGCCGGCACGGTCCTGGTGGCCGTCGGCGGTGGTGGGCTCATCGGAGGCGTGGCGTCCTGGTGGGCAGGTCGCCGTCGCATCGTCGCGGTGGAGCCGCACGGGTGCCCGACGATGCACACGGCGCTGGCCGCCGGGTGGCCGGTCCCGACCGCCCCCTCGGGTCTGGCCGCCGACTCCCTGGGTGCCACGGTCGTCGGACAGGTCGGCCTCGCGGCGTGCCGGGCCGCCGAGGCCGTCTCCGTGCTCGTCGGTGACGACGACATCGCGCAGGCACGGCAGTGGCTGTGGCGCCACGTCCGCGTCGCCGCGGAGCCCGGGGGTGCGACGGCCCTGGCGGCCCTGCTCTCCGGGGCCCACCGCCCGGACGACGCCGAGCGCGTCTGTGTCATCGTGTGCGGCGCCAACGCGAGCCCGGCCGACCTGACCGACGTCGACTGAGGCCGGCACACCGCATACTGCCCCCATGACGATCACCGACACGGACCTCAGGCACCTGCGCCGCTGCGTCGACCTCGCGCGCGAGGCCCTCGAGGACGGCGACGAGCCCTTCGGCTCGGTGCTGGTCGGTGCCGACGGCACGGTGCTGTGCGAGGACCGCAACCGGGTGAAGGACGGCGACCACACCCGGCACCCCGAGCTCGCCCTCGCCCGGTGGGCCGCCGCCCACCTGTCCGAGGCCGACCGGGCCGCGGCGACGGTCTACACCTCCGGCGAGCACTGCCCCATGTGTGCCGCCGCCCACGGGTGGGTGGGGCTGGGCCGCATCGTCTTCGCGACCTCCACCGGGCAGCTCACGGCCTGGATGCACGACGCGGGCGTGCCGCCGGGTCGCGTGGCACCGCTGCCGGTCGCGGTGGTGGCACCGGGCGTGACCGCCGAGGGACCGGTCGAGACGTTCGCCGAGGAGGTCCGGTCGATGCATCGGGCCGCGTGGGAGCACGCACCTGTCGCAGCGGACCATCCGACCGACCCTTGATGGGAGCCCCGGCCCTCGGTAACGTGGCGGAGGTCACCACGTCGCCGACGTAACCGTGGCGTCGGCGCACACCCGGGGCACTCCCGGCCAGGACGCGCCGCCCCCGGGGCACCGTCGACGTCGTGCAGACCGCCTGCGGCGACCCGCCGAAGCAGGGGCCTGCATGGCCCCGGAGCAGGAGCCGGACCCATGACCACCCACCAGGGGACCCTGGAGGTCCCGGAGCTCGAGGACCTGCGAGCAGAGCTGAGCGGCGTCCTCCTCGAACCCGACGACCCGGACTACGACGACGCCCGCCGCGTGTGGAACGGGATGGTCGACGTCAGTCCCCGCGCCCTCGTGCGGGCCTGGTCCACGGAGGACGTGGACCACGTCATCGACACCGTGCGCCGGACGGGCCTGCCGCTCGCCGTGCGCGGCGGCGGGCACAACATCGCCGGACACGGGACGGTCGAGGGCGGGATCGTGCTCGACATGAGCCCCCTGCGGGACGTGTCCGTCGACCCCGACCGCCGCCTGGTCACCGTGGGTGCGGGAGCCACCCTCGCCGACGTCGACGCCGCGACAGCGCCGCACGGGCTGGCGGTGCCGGTGGGTGTCGTCGGAGGCACCGGCATCGCAGGGCTGACCCTGGGAGGTGGGGTCGGCTGGCTCACCCACAGCGACGGTCTCACCATCGACCACCTGGTCGCGGCAGAGCTGGTCACCGCCGAGGGAGAGCACCTCCACGTCGACGAGCAGACCCACCCGGACCTGCTCTGGGGGCTGCGCGGTGGGGGCGGCAACTTCGGTGTGGTGACCTCGTTCACCTTCCGAGCCCGCCCGCTGCGCTCTCCGGCGTACGTGGGCAACCTCGTCTACGCGCGTCCGCACTGGCGCAGCACCCTCCGGGCGGTCGACGCCTGGACCGCCACGCTTCCGGACGCGATGAACGTCATCGTGAGCTTCCTGGTGCCGCCTCCCCAGTTCGAGATGGGGGACGAGGCAGTCATGATCGTGGCCTTCGCCTGGGCCTCGGACGACCACGACGAGGGCCGCGCGGTCGTCCGGGACCTGACGGACACGGCGCCACCGGACGACGAGGAGACCGGCCCGCTGCCGTGGACGCAGTGGCAGACGGCCCTGGACGAGGCCTTCCCGAAGGGCTCACGGGGCTACTGGAAGAACGCGTCCCTCTCCCGGCTGGACGACGAGGTGCTCGAGGTGGTCGTCTCGTATGCCGAGCAGCTCACGTGGGTGGGGACCGGCATCGACCTGCACCACCTCGAGGGCGCCTTCGCCCGGGTGCCCGAGGACGCGACCGCGTTCCCCAACCGTTCTGCCAGGTTCTGGCTGAACATCTACGGGTTCTGGCAGGACCCGGAGGAGGACGAGCGGCTCAGCGACTTCGCCCGCCGCATGCACGCGGCCCTGGCGCCGTTCGCCGAGCAGGGTGAGTACGTGAACTTCCTCGGCGCCGAACGAGGCGCAGACGCGGACCAGCGTGCGCGTGCGTCCTACGGCGAGGCGACGTGGCGGCGGCTGGTGACGCTGAAGGACCAGTACGACCCGGACAACCTGTTCCGGGGCAACCAGAACATCACCCCCAGCCGCCCGGCCCGCTCCTGACCGTCCCCCGGTCGGCCCGTCACGTCGTGGGCGTCACGGCTCCACGGCGGCCGGCTTCTGCCCCCGACGCACCAGGTAGCTGCCGAGCCCGATGAGCAGCACGATGCCGAACAGCGCCCACAGCAGCGCAGCCGGGTCCTCCAGACCCGCGGCGCCGACCTGCACGTAGAGCGCGACGGCAGGCAGGATGCCCAGGGCGGTGCCGACGACGTAGGGGCGCAGCGGCACCCCGGTCGCCCCGGCCACGTAGTTGACCGCCATGAACGGGGCGACCGGCATCAGCCGGACCGCGAGGACAGGCCACACGCCGGTGCCCGAGAGCTGCTCCCACACCTGGCTGCGGTGCTGCCGGATCGTCGACTCGACCACGGGCAGCAGCGCGCTGCGCGCCAGCACCCATCCCAGCAACGCGCCGGCCATGGCCCCCGCCCACACCACCCCGACGCCCAGGACCCCTCCGAACACGGCACCGGCCAGCACCGTGAACAGGCCGAGCGGCACCGGCAGCAGGCTCAGCACGGCATACGTCGCGACGAACAGCACAGGCCCCCAGACCCCGGCACGGTCGACGGCGCCCCGCACCGCGTCGCCCTCGAGCCATCCGGCCTGCCAGGCCAGGCCGACGGCCAGGAGCAGCACCGCACCCACCGCGAGGTCGACCGCTACGCGACGCCTGCCCATCCGCTCACTCCTGGTGCTCCGCACGGCCGTGGTGGCCGGGTCGTCCTCCACGTAAGGCGCTGAGGAGAGCGGCGTGTTCCCGCCCTGCTCATCCATCGGCGGTCTCGGCCAGGCCGGCCGCCGGCGCTGCCGGCACGCACCAGGCGTCAGGAGCCACCACCAGCCCGACGCACTCCCCGATCCGGGTGGCGGTGCCGAGCGGGACCTCGGCCCGCACGACGGCGGTCGGCAGCCGGGGATGGCTCACGCTCACCTCGACGACCTGTCGCGCACCGACCCGGGTCGTGCCCACGACCGTGCCGACCGCGGTCGCCGACGGGTCCGTCCCGTGGGTGATGCCCACGGTCTCCTGTCTCAGCAGCAGCGTGGCCGCCGGGGTCACGGTCGCCGCGCCGCACGGCAGCGTCCCCAGCGCGGACACATGCCCCGCCGGGGTCAGCACCCCGCCGATCTCGCTGAACCCGCCGACAACCCTGGCCACCGCCACCGAGGCGGGCGCCGAGTAGAGCTCCTCGACCGGCCCGACCTGTGCCAGGCGACCCTCCACCAGCACCGCGACCTCGTCGGCCAGCGCCGCCTCGGCCATGTCATGGGTGACCATGAGCAGCGTCGGCTCGAGCGCTGCCCGCACCTCGATAAGCAGCCGGTGCATGGCCGACCTCAGCTCGGTGTCGAGCGCGCTGAACGGCTCGTCGAGCAGCAGCACCTCCGGCTCGGCCGCCAGCGCCCGGGCCAGGGCCACCCGCTGCTCCTGGCCGCCGGAGAGGGCGCGGGTGCGCCGGGAGGCCAGCTCACCGAGGTGGACCAGCGTCAGGTAGCGTCGGGCCGCCTCCCGCGCCTCCCTTCGCGGACGCCCTGCGACACGGCCGGCGAACGCCACGTTGTCGAGCACGTCCAGGTGCGGGAAGAGGTGAGGCTTCTGGAACATCATCGTCATCCCGCGTCGCTCCGGGGGCAGGCCCAGCACGCTGCGGTCACCGACCCGCACGTCACCGGTGTCCGGGCGGGTCAGACCCGCGACGAGCCGCAGCAGGGTCGACTTGCCGGAGCCGGACGGGCCCACCACGGCCGTCATGCGTCCCTCGGCGAGGTCCAGCCCCACGTCGGTCAGCACGGGCTGTGCCGAGTCCGGGTGGCGGTAGGAGAGGCCGCTGAGCCGCAGCGCGGAGGTCATCGCCGGGTCCTGCTCGCCTCGAGTGACCGTGCCACCAGTGGTGCGGTGAGCACGGCGGCCACGAGGGGCACCACCATGAGCGTCGAGAGCACGGCCACGACCGGCTCGTTGCCCAGCCCGGAGGCCCCCGCCGCGACCAGCACCGGCGCGGTGACGAGCCGGCCCCCGCCGATGACGACCGTGACGACGTAGTCGCTCCACCCGACGAGGAAGGCCAGGGCTGCTGCTGCCAGCAGTGCCGGGGCCAGGACGGGCAGCGTCACGGTGCGCAGCGCCTGCGTGCCGGTGGCTCCCAGCATCCGCGCCTGGTCCTCCAGCTGCGGGTCGGTCACCGCGTAGGCCGACCGCAGCACGTAGGTCGTGTACGGCACGGCATACGCCACCAGCAGGCCGACCACCGCGACGAGGCCGGGGATGCCCAGGCGCAGGAGGAGGACGTCCAGCCCCATCGCGAGGGCGAAGGGCGGCAGGGCCACCGGGAGCAGCAGGAGCGCCGCGGACACCCCGTGCCACCGGCTGCGCCCCCAGGCCAGAGCCCGTCCGGCCAGGGCCCCCAGGGGAGTGGCGAGGGCAGCCACCGCCAGGCCCAGGGCCGCCGAGCGGCCCAGTGCGGGAAGCCCGCCCTCGGCCACCGCCTGCTGCCAGCCGGACCACCCCCACTGCGTCGGCAGCGCGGCACCGGCGGGCCACCGGTCCGCGACGCTCCACAGCCCCAGCGGCACCAGGGGCAGGGCGAACCAGAGCGCCAGCAGCACCACGGCGACGCGGCCGCCCAGCGCGCTCACCGGCCGACCCCCCACCGTCGCAGCAAGGGCACCGCGAGGGCCGCGACTGCGAGGGCCACCGTGATGCCGACCAGGGCCGCTGCGGCGGCCTGCGGGCGCGCAGCGAGGTCGATGGAGGAGAAGAGTCGCTGGGCCAGCACGGGCAACGGCTCGGGGTAGGCGCGGCCGAGCAGCCAGGCCACCTCGTAGGAGCCGAACGCGTAGAGGAAGGCGATGCCCGCCGAGGCCAGCAGCGCCGGGGCAGCGAGCGGCACGGTCACGCGGAGCAGACGCTGCCGGGCATCGGCGCCGAGCACGGCGGCGACCTCCTGCAGGTCGGTCAGCCGGCGGCTCAGCGACGCGGTGACCACCAGGGCCACGAAGGCCGACTCCTTCCACGCGAGCTCCAGCACCACGGCGACCGGCCAGCCGCCGCCGACGAGCTCGGGCCAGGCCGTCGGCGCCACCCCCAGCCAGCGCGGCAGCAGCCCACCTCCGGAGAGCAGCAGCCCCACCGTCGCGGCACCGACGAGGTGGGGCACCGACAGCACCGTCGCGGTCAGGGCGCCCAGGCGACGGCGCACCCCGGCCGACCGCACGAGCAGCAGCGCGGTGGCCATCCCCACGGCCGCCGCCAGGAGCGTCGAGAGCGTTGCGATCACCAGCGACTCGCGCAGGCCCAGGAGCAGGTCGCCGCCGAGGGCCACGAACGCCGCCGCACCCGGCGTCGGAGCGCCGACGAGCGGCAGCAGGCCGAACGCCGTCATCAGCACCGAGACCGTGGCGGTCCCGGCCACGGCTCCGGTCACCACCACGGCGGGCAGCAGCAGGCGGGCTCCCCCGCGGGCGGGAGCACGGGGCACCTCGCCCTCCCCCGCAGGGGGTCCGGTCACGGGTCCGCCAGCACCGCACGGCGCCAGCCCTCGTCGAGCGCCGGCACCCAGGCCGAGGAGAGCTCCGGGGCCGCGCCCTCGGACAGCTCCTCGTAGGACGGGACGACGGGTGAGGCCGACAGCGCCTCGAGCAGCGCCCGGTCCTCGTCCTCCAGCCGCTCGAGGTCGAGCACGGTGAACTGCCCCCACACCGACGGGTCGGCCTTCGCCGCCTGCTGCTCGGGCGACAGGGCCAGGTCGGCCACCACCATCGCGGCGGCCTGCGACCCCGAGGTCGTCGGGATGGCCAGGAAGCTCGCGTTGCCGATCGTGCCCTCCTCGAGGGGCAGCACCCGGGTGGTCTGCGGGTAGGTGCCGTCGGCGACGAGGTCGGTCAGCGTGGCCGGCCCGTAGGTCATCGTCATGTCCACCTCCCCGTCGGCGAAGAGCGTGTCCAGCGCCGTGACGTCGCGGGGGTAGGTGCGCCCCTCCCGCCACAGCGAGGGTGCCAGCCTCCCGAGCCGGTCCCACACCCGTGGGGCCAGCGTGTCGTACGCCTCCTGGTCGAACGCCGCGGGCACCTGCTCGTGACCTTCCGACACGTCGTACAGGACGTGTCGCACGAACACCGAGCCGGTGAAGTCAGGCGGGGCCGGGTAGGTGAAGCGCCCCGGGTTGGCCTGCGCCCAGTCCAGGATGCCCGCGAGCGTGGTGGGCGGGTCGGTGACCCGGGCGCTGTCGTAGACGAAGGCGAACTGAGCCTTGTGCCAGGGTGACTCGCACCCGTCGACCGCGGTGCCGAAGTCCTCGGTGAGCAGCGGGTCGTCCGGGTCGGTGAGTTCCAGGTGCGGCAGCAGCGGCGTCCAGCCGCACAGCCAGGCGTCCGCCTGGCGGCCCGTGGCGAAGGTGTCGCCGTTGACCCACACCAGGTCCACCGCCCCGTCGTCGGTGCCGGCCTGCACCTCGGCGAGCACCCGGGTCAGCGCCTCGCGGGTGTCGGCCACGGGCACCCGCCGGAGCGTGACCCCCTGCTCGGCGGCGGCCGGGGCGAGCACGTCGTCGACGTAGGCGTTGCCCTGGTCGTCCCCGCCCCACATCCACAGCGAGACGGTCTGGCCCTGGGCCGCCTCCTGCACCTCCGTCCAGTCCGCGGGCAGGTCGTCGGGGGCGCCACCGGCCTGAGGCGCCGCGCACCCGGCGAGCGCGAGCGCCAGGGCCGCGGACAAGGCGGCGACCCGGCGCGGCATACGGTGGGACATGCTGGCCTCTCGCAGGTGACGGCGGTCACGTGAGGAACACACTGGGAGCACGGTGGCTTCCCGTGACAGCATGTCAGCCTGACCTGGAGGAACATCGTGACGCCCAGCAACCTCGGCACGTTCGTGCGGGGCACGGTGCTGCTCGTCGTCCTCCTGCTCGTGTGGTGGGCCGCCTCCCAGGTCGGCGCACCGGACGTCGAGGAGACCCGGGCACGGATGGAGCAGGCGGGCCTGTGGGGCCCGGTCTCCTTCCTCCTGCTCTTCGCCACCCTCACTTTGCTCGCCGTGCCCAAGAGTGTGCTGACCGTCGTCAGCGGTGCGGTGTTCGGCATGGCGGTCGGCTCCCTGCTGGCCTGGACCGCGGGCCTGGTCGGCGCCGTCGCCGCCTTCGCGGTCGGCCGGCTGCTGGGCCGTGACGCGGTCGAACGGCTCACCCGGGGACGCCTGGAGCGCATCGACCAGCACCTGCGCGACAACGGCATGTGGTCGATCTTCACGGTCCGGCTGATCCCGGTCGCGCCGTTCACCGCCATCAACTACGGGTCCGGGCTGAGCGGCGTCCCGTTCCCTCCGTATGTCGTCGGCACCGCGCTCGGGATGGTCCCCGGCGTCGTGGCCTACGCCTCCATCGGGGCCTACGGCACCGAGGACCCGTGGCGTGCGGTGTTCGTCGCCGGCGGGGTGGTGCTGCTCGTCGCCGCCGCAGGAGCGCTGCTGCGCCGTCGCGCCCGCGGGGCACGAGCGCGGGGCGTGGAGCCGGGTGTGGAGCCCGACGAGGGCGCGCGTGCTTGACCGGGTGGCGCGCCGGGCGCTCGACCCGGCTGTGACCCGCGCCGCCGCGGCGGTGGACCGGCCCTGGCTCTCCCCCGACCGGCTCACCGTCGCGGGGCTGGTCATCGGCCTGGGCAGCGCGGTCGCCGCGGGGCTCACCTGGTGGTGGGTGGCACTGGTCCTGTGGCTGGCCTCCCGGGTGTGCGACGGGCTGGACGGGCCGCTGGCCCGCCGCCGTGCCCGCGGCCGGCCCGAGCCCGCGTCGCAGGCGGGAGGCTTCCTCGACATCACCGCCGACTTCACCGTCTACGGCGCCACGGTCGTCGGGGTGGCGGTCGGCGTCACGTCGGCCTACCCGGACACCAGCTGGCTGCCCTTCCTGCTGGTGCTGCTCGCCTACTACGTCAACGGGGCGGCGTTCCTGGCGTTCTCCTCCGTCGCCGAGCGCACCGGCCGCCGGATCGACGACGGCCGGTCCCTCAGCTTCCTCGGCGGCCTGGCCGAGGGCACCGAGACCGTCGTCGTCCACTCCCTGTGGCTGGTGCTGCCGCAGCACGCGGGGGTGCTGGCGCTGGTCTGGGCCGCCGTCGTCGGAGTCAGCGCGGCGCACCGGGTGGTCGCCGGCTACCGGGCCCTGAGGTAGGTCAGCGGCGGTCCAGCCACCACCGGCGGGCACCGGCGAGCGCCCGGGTCGCGGTGCGCACCGCAGGCTGCTCCAGCGCCTGGCGCGCATGGGCGACCGCGGCGTTCCACGGGCCGTCGTCGTAGGTCGGGTACGGGTGCACGACCCCGGCGAGGTCCCGGGTGGTCAGGCCACGGGTGATGGCCAGGGTCACGACGCCGAGGCTCTCCCCCGCGCGTGGGCCGACCAGGGTGGCTCCGACGATGCGGCCCTTGCGGTCGACGGCCAGCCGGCTGACGCCCTCGGTCTGCCCCTCCGCGACCGCCCGGTCGAGGTGGGCGTGGTCCCACTCGGCCAGGGTCATGCCCTCGGGCAGCGGGTCGGTGGCGACCCCCACGGCCGCGACCTCCGGGTGCGTGAACGTGACCCGCGGCAGGGCTGCTCCGGACACGCTGCGGCGCAGACCCAGCACGGCGTTGCTCGCCGCCAGGCTGCCGTGCGCTGCGGCGACATGGGTGAACTGCGGCTTCCCGGTCAGGTCCCCGGCTGCCCAGATGCGTGGGTTCGTGGTGCGCAGGCGGTCGTCGACGACCAGGAACCCACCCGGCCCCACCTCGACCCCGGCCGACGCCAGCCCCAGGTCGGCCGTGCGCGGCGAGCGGCCGACGGCCACGAGCAGCCTGCCGAAGGCCACCCGGGTGCCGTCCTCGAGCAGCAGGGCACCGGTGCCGTCCGGCCCGGGCTCCACCCGGGCCACGGCCTGTCCGGTCCGGACCCTCACGCCGTCGGCCTCCAGCGACGCGGTGACCAGCCGAGCGGCATACACGTCCTCCCGCGGCAGCAGCCGGGAGGCCCCCTCCACCACCGTGACCTGGGTGCCGAGCCGGGCGAACGCCTGGCCGAGCTCGGCGCCGATGCTCCCGCCGCCCAGCACCACGAGGTCACGCGGGAGCCCGGTGAGCCCCCAGACCGAGTCGCTGGTGAGGTATGCCGTGTCCGCCAGCCCCGGGACCGGTGGCACCGCGGGGGCCGCACCGGTGGTGACCAGGGCCTGGCGGAAGGGGATGGTGCGACCGTCCACGTCGAGGGTGCCCGGGCCCGTGAAGCGTGCGTCACCGGTCAGCACCCGCACGCCGGCGGCCTCCAGGGCCTCCGGGGTGTCCACCGGCTCGATGTGCGCGATGACGCCGCGGACGTGCTGCATCACGCGGGTGAAGTCGACCCGCACTCCGGAGACGTCGACGCCCAGACGGGCCGCCCGCCGCGCGGACGCCGCGGCCTCCGCCGCCGCGATGAGCGACTTGGACGGCACGCACCCGGTCCACAGGCAGTCCCCACCGGGGCGCTCCCGCTCGACGAGGAGCACCCTCACCCCCAGGCGGGCCGCCGTCTTGGCGCCGACGATGCCCGCGGTGCCGCCACCGACGACCACGAGGTCCCAGGGCGCTGCGTCGAGCCGCCCGGCGGCCGCCCGGGTGGCGGCCGGTGCGGTCACGGTGTCTCCTGCCCGTGCGGGCCGCGCGGTGAGCCGGTGAGCTCGTCGAGGTAGCCGCGCAGCCGGGTCAGGCTGGCCTCGTCGGGCTCCGGACGCTGCGACCAGCCGGCCAGGGCGTGGTGCAGGGCGTGCAGCTCGTAGGCCGAGTCGGCGCACTTGGCGCAGACGGCCAGGTGCTCCTCGATGCGGGCGATCTCGCCGGGCGTGAGCGGTGCGGAGGGGTCCGCGTCGAGATAGCGCTGGAGGCGACGGGCCGACCACATGCAGGTGACCATCTGGCGCAGTGATGACCTCATGACTGCCTTCCTGGGGAGAGTGCGTCGGAGCCGAGAGCCTCGCGCACACGCCGGCGAGCACGGCTGAGGCGGGACATGACGGTGCCGACGGGGATGCCGAGGGTGGCGGCGGCCTCGGCATAGCTGAGGTCGTCGACGTCCACCAGGACCAGCACGGCGCGGAAACGGGGGTCGAGGGTGGCCACCGCGGCGGCCAGCTGCTCGTCGAGCGTGCCGTCGACCACGGTGTCCTCGGCGCTCTGCTGGCGGGCGGCACCGAAAGCCGGGCGGGCGTCGCCCACGCGGTCCCAGTCCGCGAGGGTGTCGGGCCGGCGCCGGCGGTGCATGTTCACGTGCGTGTGCCGCAGGATCGTCAGCAGCCAGGCCCGCGGGTGTCGCCCGTCGAAGCGGTCGATGGCGCGGTAGGCCCGCAGCAGCGACTCCTGGACGAGGTCCTCCGCGTCGGCGCGACGCCCGGTCAGCGACAGGGCCACCCGCAGCATGACCTCGATCTGCGGCTCCACGTGCTCGCGGAAGGCGCGAGCCGGGTCCTCGAGCGCAGGGCGGGTGGGCGGGGGCACACCGGGGTAACCCGCTGACGGGCCCCGGCTCTTCCCGGCCGATACTGGGCCCATGCCCGAGCCTTCCGTCCTCCTGCTGGTCGGGGCGGGCCACGCCCACCTGCACCTGCTGGCGGAGGCCGGGAGCCTGCGCGCGGCCGGTCACGACGTGCACCTCCTGGCGCCGGCCACGTTCGCCTACAGCGGGGTGGCCTCGGCAACGGCTGCCGGCGCCCTGCCGCCGGGCTCGGGCACGCTCGACGTGGCCGGGCTCGCGGGACGGACCGGCGTGCGCCACCACGTGGCCCGGCTGGTGTCGGTCGACCTGCCGGGCCACCGGGTGCTCACCTCCGACGGCGTGTGGCTGGCCTGGGACGTGCTCTCGGTCAACATCGGCAGCGTCGCCTCCGCCGACGGCCTGGTCGTGGACCCCGACGTGCTGCGGGTGAAGCCTCTGGAACAGCTCGCCGCGCTGGCCGAGCGGGTGCGGGAGGCAGCACCGCGCGGGGCCCGGGTGACGGTGGTCGGTGGCGGACCCTCCGGGCTGGAGCTCGCCGGCCACCTGTCCGTCCTGCCCGGCGTCGCCTCGGTGCTGCTGCTCGAGGCGGGCCCCGTCGTGGGCGGGGCACTCCCCCAGGGTGCTCGCCGTCGGGTGCGCCGGCTGCTGGCCGACCGCGCGGTGGTGGTCAGGACGGGGGTGGCGGTCACCGAGGTGCGCTGCGGGCACGTGCTGACGCGGGACGGCGAGGTGCTCGACCACGACGTCGTCGTGCTGGCCACCGGTCTCGTGGCGCCCCCGCTCGTCGCCGCCACCGGCCTCGGGGGGCCGCAGGGCGTCCCCGTCCGGGCCACCCTGCAGCACCGCGACCACGACGAGGTGTACGCCGCCGGTGACTGTGCCGACTTCCTGCCGGGACGGCTGCCACGCATCGGGGTGCACGGTGTGCGCCAGGGTCCGGTGCTGCTGGCGAGCCTGCTCGCCCGGAGCCAGGGGGAGGCGCTGCCCGCCTACCGGCCGCAGCGCCACGCCCTGCAGGTGCTCGACCTCGGCGGGGGCGCGGGCCTGGCGGCGCGCGGCCGGTGGTGGTGGCAGGGAGCCTCGGCGCTCCGCCTCAAGCGGGTCATCGACCGGCGCTGGCTGGCGGCCTACCGCCCGTGAGGCGCCTCAGCGGGCCGTCAGCCACATGGCCTGGTATGCCGCCAGACGGAGGTCGTCGTACTCCGTCACCGGCGGCGGTGCACCTGTGAGGTGGTCGAGGACGGCGTGCGGGTCGAGGCCCTGCGCGGCCAGCCACCAGGCCGGCACGTAGCGGTCGTGCTCGGTCACGTTGTAGATGCCGACCATCGCTCCCAGCGGGTGCTGCCGGACGACCCCGAGCACCCCTGGAGCACCCGTCGGGAGGGGGTGCGCCGACACGCTGGCATGCAGGTGCGGCAGCGAGGCCCGGGCCCGCACCATGGCCCGCAGGCCACGGCATACGCGGGCAGCGGGCGAGCCGGGGTCGTCGGCGAGCGCGTCGACGACGTCCCAGTCCAGCGCCGGCCGGTGCGCCCACCGGTTGTCCTCGGCGTGCTCGGCCACCTCGTCCCAGTGCGGGTCGTTGAGCGCCGCGATCTCGTCACCGGACCAGATCACCGGGATGCCGCCCCACCCGAGGACGAGCGCGTGCCCGAGCAGCAGCCGGCCGACCGCGTCGTCCAGACGCCCCCGGTCGCCGTCACGCAGGGCCCGGCCGACGCCCGCCAGGCTCGCCGCTGAGCCGCTGACCCGCATGTCACCGGTCGCCAGGTTGTGCTGGAAGACGAGCCCGTCGGCGAAGGACCCCTCGAAGTCGCCGGTGTAGAAGCGCGACAGGAAGCCACGGTGCTCGTAGCCGTTGAGCTGCACGGCCGCCGCGTCACCGTCGTCGATGGCCCACCCGATGTCGTCGTGACAGCGCAGGTAGGTGATCCAGGCGGTGGTCGACGGGATCGCCGGGATGCGGGCCAGGGCGTGCGCGGCCAGCGTCACGTCCCGGCTGGCCAGCATCGACCAGATCTGCACCATGAGGCTGTTGTGGTAGGCGAGGTCGCTCACCTTGCCGTGATGGACACCGCGGCCCAGGTAGTGGACCAGGTCGTCCGGCCCGACGATGGCCTCCGCCTTGAAGACCAGCGCGGGGGCCGCGATGCGGGCCACCGCGCGCAGCGCCTGGGTGAGCTGGTGCACCTCGGGCTGGTTCTGGCAGTTGGTGCCCTTGCGCTTCCAGGTGAACGCGATCGCGTCCAGCCGCAGCACCTCCACCCCGTGGTTGGCGAGGTTGAGGATGACGTCGGCCATCTCGCAGAAGACGTCGGGGTTGGCCCAGTTGAGGTCCCACTGGTAGGCGTTGAACGTCGTCCACACCCACGCCGACAGCTCCTCGTCCCAGGTGAAGTTGCCCGGCGCGAAGTCCGGGAAGACCTCCGGCAGGGTCGCCTCGAACGCGTCCGGCTCGGTGCGGTCCGCGTAGACGTAGAAGTAGTCACGGTAGTGCGGGTCCCCGCTGCGGGCGGCCACGGCCCACTCGTGCTCCTGCGCGACGTGGTTGAGGACCAGGTCCAGGCACAGGCTGACCCGGTTGGCGCGCAGCGTCGCCGCGAGGTCACGCAGGTCGTCCATGGTGCCCAGGTCCGGGCGGACCGAGCGGTAGTCGGCCACGGCGTACCCCCCGTCGTTGGGGGCCGGTCGCGGCTCGAGCAGCGGCATGAGGTGCAGGTAGGTGACACCCAGGTCACGCAGGTGGTCCACCCGCTCGGCGACCCCGGGCAGCCCGGTGCCGGACGCGGCGTACCGCTCGGTGTAGGCGGCGTAGCCGACCATGTCCGGCCGCTGGAACCAGTCCGGCTCCAGCAGCCGCTGCTCGTCGAGGACGTGCAGGTCGTCGGCCCGACCGGCGTAGGCCGCGGCGGCCAGCTCCAGCAGCCGCCCCGCGACCGTGTGCGGGTCGGCGTAGACCTCCAGACCCGTGACGAGGTCGTCCCACCAGCGACGCGCCCGCAGCCAGAAGGTGGTGCGCCGGTGCGCCGGCAGGGGGGCCAGCCGCTCCCCCACGGCACGCGCGCTGGCCACCGGGAGGTCAGGCAGCGACACAGGGGAGGGTGTAACCGCTGTCACGGGTCCCATCCCACCACACCGGCCCACCCGGGACCAGGGTCCGCCGTGCCCGGGCCGCCGGCATACCGCCGTCGTGCGTGGCTCAGAAGACCATCGTCCACGCCGCGGCGCCGGCCGGCACGGCCATGGCGATGATCACCACCAGCGCAATCACGCGCTGGCGCCGGGCGCGGGCCCTGCGCATCTCGGCCAGGTCGTCGTGCGTCATCTCGTGTGCCTTTCGGGTCGACGGTCGCAGGGGACAGACTGTACGGCCCCCACCTGTGCCGGACCATGTCGCGTCTCGTCGTGTATAGGGCATTATCAGCTTTAGTTTAGAGTGGCCTATCGAACACGATCCGGTTGCCCGAGCAGCCCTTGGCGAGGCAGGATGCCCGTCGTGACCTCCTGCAGCGGCATCCTGCCGCCTCCGGCCTCCTGACCGGAGCGCCCACGCCCTGACCGGCCGTCCTGTGCGGCCGACGGGCCTGCGCTCCGGACCTGACACCCCCGTCGGCCCCCTCAGGAGCGCCCCGTGACACCCACCCGCACCTTCGCGTCGGGCACCGACGCGTCCGCACTCGGCCTGCTGCAGATCTGCGCGGCCGGGGCCCTCTGGGGCACCGGCGGGCTCGCGGTCGTCGTGCTCCAGGACCTCACCGACCTCACCGTGCTCATGGTCAGCGCGCACCGGATGGCGGTCGCGGCCGCGGTCCTGCTGCTGCTGGTCGCGGTGCTGCGCCGCCTGGGGCACGTCCGCGCCGTGCTGACCGCAGCGCCCGCCCGGGTCTGCGCCGTGGGGCTCAGCACCGCGGCCTACCAGGCGCTGTACTTCACCGCCGTCGTCAACGTGGGGGTCAGCGTCGCGACGGTGGTCGCCCTGGGGCTGGCCCCGGTGCTGGTCACGGTCTGGGAGAGCGTCCGCTCGCGGTCGCTGCCCGCGCCTGGCCGTTGGCCCGTGCTCGCGGCGGCCCTCACCGGTCTGGTGCTGGTGAGCCTGTCGGAAGGGACCACCTCGGGACCCAGGCCGGCACTCGGCATCGCCGCTGCCGTCGCCGCCGGCACCGGGTATGCCGTGGCGACCGTGGTCGGGCGCGACCTCGCCCGGGGCTCCCAGGCCATCGTCCTGACCACGGCCGCGACGACCGTGGGCGCCGCGGTGCTGCTGCCCGTGGGGGTCGTGGCCAGCTGGGGGCGTGCGCCGGTGCTGACCGCCGACCCCCAGGCCGTCGCCGTGCTCCTCTACCTCGGGGTGATGACGATGGCACTCGCCTACGGCCTGCTCTACGCCGGCCTGCGCACCACCTCGGGCAGCGCCGCCGTCATCGCCACCCTCGTGGAGCCGGTGACCGCCGCCCTGCTGGCCGCCTGGCTGCTCGACGAGCGCCTCGGCCCGCTGGGGGTGGTCGGAGCCGTGCTCATCCTGGCTGCGGTCGCCGGCCTGGCGCGCGTGCCGCACAGGCCCGCAGGCCCTGCGGTGCGTCGGCTGCGCCGGCGACCCTGACCCTGGCGCCGCGCACGCCCGTTCTGCGACAATCCGGCACCGAGGGGACTCGACGGAACGGACCGACACCGGTCCACCGTGGCCCCCCGCATCCTCGGAGGACATCGTGCCGGACACCGTGACGCAGCAGGAGCCCGACGTGCGGCTGGCCGCGAGGGCCGTCGACCTCGTCAAGGTCTACGGGGCGGGCGACACCGAGGTGCGGGCCCTCGACGGCGTCACCGTGGACTTCCCGGCAGGTCAGTTCACTGCCGTGATGGGGCCCTCCGGATCAGGCAAGTCGACGCTGCTGCACTGCATGGCAGGTCTGGACGGCGTGGACAGCGGCACCGTGATGGTCGGGGACACCGACATCACCGGGCTCAAGGACGCCGACCTCACCCGGCTGCGCCGTGACCGGGTGGGTTTCGTCTTCCAGGCCTTCAACCTGCTGCCGATGCTCACCGCCGCGGAGAACATCGAGCTGCCGCTGCGCCTGGCGGGGCGCACACCCGACCGCGGGTGGGTGGACACGGTCATCGACGCCGTGGGGCTGCGGTCCCGGCTCGGTCACCGCCCCGCCGAGCTCTCCGGCGGGCAGCAGCAGCGGGTCGCCGGAGCGCGAGCCCTGGCCGGCCGCCCGGAGGTCGTCTTCGCCGACGAGCCGACCGGCAACCTCGACTCCCACTCCAGCGGCGAGCTGCTGGGCTTCCTGCGGCGCAGTGTCACCGAGTTCGGCCAGACGGTGGTCATGGTCACCCACGACCCCACCGCCGCCGCGTACGCCGACCGCGTGCTCTTCCTGGCCGACGGGCGCATCGTCGACGAGATGGCCGGCCCGACCTCCGAGCGGGTGCTGGACCGGCTCAAGGAGCTCGGGGGCTGACCATGTGGAACGTCACCCTGGCGGGGCTGCGGACCCACCTGCTGCGGCTGGTGATGACCGGGCTCGCCGTGGTGCTGGGGGTCGCGTTCGTCTCCGGCACCCTCATGCTCACCGACTCCATGAGGCTGGCGTTCGACGACGTGGTGCGCAGCACCGCAGGGGGCCTGGACCTACAGCTGCGGGGCACCTCCGAGGTGTCCTCGGCCACCACCGCCGCCGACGAGCGCACGCCGGTCACCCAGGACCTGCTGGAGGAGGTCGCCGAGGTCGAGGGGGTGCGTCTGGCCGAGGGGGTGGTGCAGGGCTCGGCGCAGCTGGTCGGCGCGGACGGCACGCCCGTCGGGGGCGGCGGTCCACCGGCCATCGGGGCCAACGCCCCCAGCGAGCCGGGCCTGGGCGGGGTCGACCTCCAGGAGGGCCGCTTCCCCGAGCGGGAGGGCGAGGTGGCGATCGACCTCGCGACGGCTCAGTCGGAGAGCTTCGCCCTGGGCGACACCCTGACCGTGGTCACCCCGAGGGGAGCCGAGCAGGTCGAGCTGACCGGCCTGGTGCGCTTCGGCGAGTCCGACAACCTGGCCGGCGCGACCGTGACGCTCTTCGAGGCCGACGCCGCCCTGGAGCGGTTCAGCCCGGACGGCAGCTGGTCCAACGCCGAGCTCTACGTGGAGGAGGGCGCGGACCGGGCCGAGGTCGCACAGGCAGCGGCAGCGGTGGCAGGCGAGGGCTTCGAGGTCATCACCGCCGAGGAGCTGGTGGACGAGACGCTCGCGTCGATCGGCGGCTTCCTCGACGTCTTCGCCACCGCCCTGCTCGTCTTCGCCGGTGTCTCGCTCTTCGTCGGCGCCTTCATCATCTTCAACACCTTCTCGATCATCGTGGCCCAGCGCACCCGGGAGTTCGCCCTGCTGCGTGCCCTCGGCGCGAGCCGTCGGCAGGTCCTGCTGGCCATGCTGAGCGAGGCCGCGGCCATCGGGGCGGTCGCATCGGCGGTCGGCGTCGCGCTGGGCGTCGGCATCGCGACGGGCATGGTCGCGCTGCTGGAGGCGGTCGGCTTCGCCCTGCCCACCGCCGGACTGGTCCTCACCCCCCGCACGGTGGTCCTCGGCATGGTGGTGGGCGTCGTGGTGACCGTGGTCTCCGCGCTCCTGCCCGTCGTGCGCTCGACCCGGGTGCCACCGGTCGCGGCGCTCCAGGCGGTGGCCGCCCCGGTGACCCCCCGGGCCGGTGCGGCACGCTACGTGCTCGGTGGGCTGGTGACCGCCGCCGGGGTCGCCGGCCTGCTCGGCGGGCTGTTCGCCGGCGGCGGGGTCACCCTGGTCGGTGTGGGCGCAGCGCTGGTGTTCCTCGGCATCGCAGTGCTCAGCCCGCTGTTCACCCGGCCGTTGGTCCGGGCGCTGGGGGTGCCGGTGGCCACGCTGGCCGGGGTGCAGGGCGACCTCGCCCGCGAGAACGCGATGCGCAACCCCCGGCGCACCGCCTCCACGGCGGCGGCGCTGATGATCGGCCTCGGGCTGGTCGGCTTCGTGACGATCTTCGCCGCCTCGCTGCGGGCGACCGTGGCCGAGGCCGTCGAGGACCTCTTCGCCGCCGACCTGCAGATCAGGTCCTCCACCTTCACCGGCCTGCCCGACGAGCTGCCGCAGCAGGTCGAGGCGCTGCCCGAGGTCGACCTCGTCGGCATCCAGCAGGTCACCGACGTCAGGGTCGGGGAGCGCACCGGCTTCGCCCTGGCGATGGACCCCGCCACGATGGACGAGCTCTTCGTCCTCACGATGCAGGAGGGGTCCACCGCCGCCCTGGCCGACGGCGGGATCCTGATGACGCCCGACCTCGCCGAGGCCGGGGGCTGGTCGGTCGGCGACCCGGTGCCCACGGCCTTCGGGCTCACCGGTGAGACCGAGCTCGTGCTGCGCGGCACCTTCACCGGCGCCGGCGACGTGCAGTACGTCCTCGACAGCGGCACGTACCGCGACAACGTGCGCTCCACCCAGGTCTTCTCGGTGCTGATGCGGCTCGCGGAGGGGGTGTCCGTGGAGGCGGGCCGCACGGCCGTCGAGGCCGTGGTGGCCGACCTGCCGTCCGCGGTGGTGACCGACGAGGAGGGCTTCCGTGAGGAGCTGGAGGGCACCGTCAACCAGCTGCTGGCACTGGTCTTCGGCCTGCTCGGCCTCTCCGTGGTGATCGCGCTCTTCGGCATCGTCAACACCCTCGCCCTCAGCGTCTTCGAGCGGGTGCGTGAGCTGGGCCTGGTCCGTGCCATCGGGATGACCCGCCGGCAGGTGCGCGCGATGGTCCGGTGGGAGGCCGTGCTCATCGCGGTGCTCGGGGCCGTCCTCGGCCTGGTGGTCGGCGTCTTCTTCGCCTGGGTGCTCGCTCTGGCGCTGGAGGAGCAGCTCACCGCCTTCGTCATCCCCTACGGCCAGCTGGGGCTCGCCCTGGTCGCCGCGGCCCTGGCAGGAGTGCTGGCGGGGGTGCTGCCTGCACGGCGCGCCGCCAAGGTCGACATCCTCACGGCCATCACGGTCGAGTAGCGCCGACGGGGCTCAGCGCTCGCGACGCCGCACGATGTGACCGACGACCTCCGGGACCCAGCCGGTGTCACCGCGCATCCACCGGCCGCCGACGAGGTTGGTCGGCACCACCACGAAGTCGTGCCGGAACCCCCCGGCCACCGCGAGGTCGGTGCCGAAGACGTCGGTGACGATCTTCCAGTCGAGGTCGGTGTGCCGGTCGAGGTGCTCGCCGACCCCCATGGCGTAGCGCTCGACGACCGCCGCGTGATCACCCTTGCGGTTGCCGGCGACCCAGGCCTGGAAGGCGGCGTCGTAGCCGGCACCGATGGAGGTGAGGTCGTCGAGGTCGACCCCCTCGGCCTCGAGCTCGCGCACGGCACGGGCGATCCGGGCCTCCTCGTCCGGGCCGATCCGGGTGGCGCCCGGCTCGAGCACACCCCCCTCGTCGCTGACGTCCTCCTCGGAGGGCAGCTCGAGGCTCGGACCGGAGCTGACCGGCGGTGACTCGGGCCCCTTCTTGCGGCTGAACCATCCCATCGCCCCACCATATCCACCGGGACGTCCTCGGGTGGGCCGTCGGTGGCCCACCCGGGACCGGGCCTCAGTGCGCCGCAGCGGCCTCCTTCGGGCGCGGGACGAGATGCATCAGGGCGACGACGACCGCCCCGACGACCAGGCCGATGACGGCGGAGGCGAGGGTGTTGGTGAGCCAGGCCAGGGCACCGGCCGCGGCCGGGACGGCCTCGGCGACCCACTCCTCGGCGTGGTGGACGAGGTCGTAGGGAGCCGTGAGGCCCAGCTCGTCGGCACCCACGAGCAGGATGTGACCGCCCACCCAGAGCATCGCGACGACGCCCACCACGGACAGGGCGGCCAGCAGCTTCGGCATACCTCTCACCATCAGCTCGCCCAGCCGCTGCGCCGAGGTGGAGTCGCGCTCGGTGAGGTGCAGGCCGATGTCGTCCATCTTGACGATGAGGCCGACGGCGCCGTAGACGAGGGCCGTGATGCCGATGGCGACGACCACGAGGATGGCCGCGCGGGAGAGGAACGGCTCGTCGGCGACCTCGTTGAGCGCGATGACCATGATCTCGGCGGACAGGATGAAGTCGGTGCGCACCGCACCCTTGACGACCGTGTCCTCGTGCTCGGGGTCGAGCGCCACCGAGGGCGTGTCCTGCTCCGCCGGATGGTGCCCGCTCACCTTCTCCCAGATCTTCTCGGCGCCCTCGTAGCAGAGGTAGGTGCCGCCCAGCATGAGGACGGGCGTGAGGACCCAGGGCACGAACTGGCTGAGCAGCAGGATCGCCGGGACGATGAGGAGCAGCTTGTTGCGCAGCGACCCGGTCGCGATGCGCCTGATGATCGGCAGCTCGCGCTGGGCGGCCAGCCCCTGCACGTAGCGCGGCGTGACGGCGGCGTCGTCGACGACCACGCCCGCTGCCTTGGCGCCGGCGCGACCGGCGGCGGCGCCGACGTCGTCGATCGAGGCCGCAGCGAGCTTGGCCAGCGCGGCGATGTCGTCCAGCAGGGCGACGAGTCCGCCGGCCATCAGTGCTGCCTCTGCAGCGGGATGATGCTCACAGGCGACACAGTAGACCGGTCGGCCCGACGCGGCGCTCCGTCAGGACACTCACGTGTGCGCGCGCAGGTACCTCCCGAAGTGCGGCACGGTGAAGGCGATGCGCCCCCGCTCCCCGGAGTAGATGAGCCCCTTCTTCAGCAGCGCGTCACGCGCCGGTGACAGGGACTGCGGCTTGCGGTTCAGGTAGGTCGCCACGTCGGAGGTCGCGACCGACTCCACCGCCTCCTCGGCGAGGTCGCCGGTCGGCTGGGCACCGAGGTCGGCCATGGCCCGGAGGTACTCCCGCTCCCCCGGCGTCGCGCGCTCGTAGCGTGAGCCGAAGAAGCCGACCGCGAGCTCGGCCTCGGCCTCCGGGGCGCCGACCCGCACGTCCTCGGCGCTGATCGGCGACTGCGGCGCCAGGTCCCAGACCGACTTGCCGTAGGCCTGGATGAAGTAGGGGTAGCCACCGGTCGCGGCATACATCTCGGCGAGCGCCTCGGGGGTGAAGTCGGCGCCCTCCTCCTGCGCCGGGGCCTGCAGCGCACGGGCCGCCTGTTCGCGGTCGAGCCGGTCGATGCGCGAGTAGCGGAAGAGCCGCTCGGAGTAGGACTTGCTCGCCGACAGCACCGCCGGCAGGTGGGGCAGCCCGGCCCCCACGACGATGACCGGCAGCGCGGACTGGCTCAGCTCGTGACACGCTGCGCAGACCGCCGAGACGTCCTGGGGCCCCAGGTCCTGCATCTCGTCGACGAAGACCGCGACACCCTTGCCGACGTCGGCGGCCAGTCCCCCGACGTCCGTGAGCAGCTCGACGAGGTCGATCTCGATGTCCCCGGAGTCCGCCCTGCCGGAGACCGCCGGGGCGTCGATGCCGGGGTTCCACCGGTCGCGCAGCTTGGCACCGGGCGCCTCCCGCTGGGCGAACGCCTTGATGACGCCGAGCACATGGTCGAGCTCCTCCCCCCGGGGGTGACCGAGCTCGCGGACGGCCATGTGCAGGGCGGCCGCCATGGGCCGGCGCAGCGCCTGGTCAGGGCGTGCCTCCAGCTTGCCGGTGCCCCACTTGGCCCGGACCGCCGACGAGCGCAGGGCGTTGAGCAGCACCGTCTTGCCCACGCCGCGCAGGCCGGTGAGGACCATCGAGCGCTCGGGTCGCCCGCGGGCGATGCGCTCGAGCACGACCTGGAAGGCCTGGATCTGCTCGTCACGGCCGGCGAGCTCGGGCGGGCGCTGGCCCGCGCCGGGGGCGTAGGGGTTGGTGACCGGGTCCACGATCGGATCGTATGCGGTTGTCTACGTCAGACCCGATAGGCCCGGATAGTCCGCGAGTGTCGCGGGCTAGAGTCGGGGGGTGACCGTGGAGCGACTGCTGGGCCTGCCGATGGGCACCCGTGTCGTCGTGCGTCATCTCATCGAGGGCGGAGAGCGCGCGAGCGACGCGCTCGGGGATCTCGTCGCGCGGGACGACACCACCGTCGTGGTGCAGACCCGGCGCGGGCCCGAGCACATCGCTCTCGCGGACGTGCTGCTCTGCAAGCCGGTGCCGCCACCGCCGCAGCGGCGCGGTGCCCGGCGTCCCGGCTGAGGTCAGATGACCTTCGGGTCCTCGTCGGTGTCGGCCACCATCGGCTTGCCGGCCGCCGCCCAGGCCTTCATGCCACCGGCGACGTTGACGGGGTCGAAACCCTCACGCTGCAGCCACTCGACCGCGCGGGAGGACCGCCCCCCGCTGCGGCAGATCACCGGGATCTGCTCACCGTGGGGCACGTTGCCGAGGCTGGTCGGGAGGTCGGCCAGCGGAGCGTAGATGGCGTTCGGCGCACGGCCGGCCGTCCACTCGTCCTTCTCCCGGACGTCGAGCACGACAGCGTCGTCGGACAGTTGGGTCACGTCGATCTCGGGTACGTTGCTCATGGCGCCATCCTGCCAAACTCCGGCCAAGATTTCAGCCTCGGACCTGGCACTTCGCTGCCACTACCCCCTCCCGTTGCCAGGGAAAAAGCACCCCACCCCCGCACGTTGCCAGGGAAAATGCGCCCTACTCCTCGCGCTGCCAGGGAAACTTGCATCCCTCGCAAGCCCGTCAGGAGGGCGCGAAACCCCGAGCAACAGGCCCAGGGAGGGTGCGAAACCCCGAGCAACACGCCCCGAGGGGACGCAAAACCCCGAGCAGAGCTACTTGAGGAGGCGCGACATACGGCGGTCGGCGAGCAGCTTGCCGCCGGTCTGGCAGGTGGGGCAGTACTGCAGCGCCGAGTCGGCGAAGCTGACCTCCCGCACGGCGTCACCGCAGACGGGGCACTCCTGGCCGGCGCGGCCGTGCACCGCCATCCCGGCACGCTTGGCGTCCTTGAGCTCCGCGGCGGGCTTGCCGCCGGCCACGTCGACGGCATGGGCCAGGACCTCGCGCAGTGCTGTGTACGCCGCGTCGACCTGCTCCTCGGTGAGCGTCGAGGCGAGCGCGAACGGCGAGAGCCGGGCCGCGTGCAGGATCTCGTCGGAGTAGGCGTTGCCGATGCCGGCGATGACGCTCTGGTCGCGCAGCAGCCCCTTGACCTGGGTGCGGCGACCCTCCAGGATCGCGGCGAAGGCCTCCCGGGTGAACTCCTCGGCCAGAGGGTCGGGCCCCAGCGACGCGATGCCCTTGACCTCCTGCGGGTCGGTCACGAGGTAGGCAGCGAGCCCCTTGCGCGTGCCCGCCTCGGTCAGGTCGAAGCCGGAACCGTCGTCGAGCCGCACCCGCAGCGCGATCGGGGACCTGCCGGGCCGGATGCGGGTGGTCGACAGCGCGTCGGACCAGCGCAGCCACCCCGCCCTGGCCAGGTGGAAGACCAGGTGCGTGCCGTCGACGTCGAGGTCGACGAACTTGCCGTGCCGGGCGACCCCGTCCACCGGCCGACCCACGAGCGAGTCGGGCGGCGGGTCGAAGGTCTTCAGCACTGCGACGGAGCCGAGCTCCACGTCGGTGACGACCCGGCCCACCGCGCGCACGGACAGGAAGTCGGTCAGCGCCTGGACCTCGGGCAGCTCCGGCACGGCAGCCTCCTACTCCTCCACCTGCGGCACCCACGAGCTGGGCTTGAGCCGGCCCATGCGTTGGCGTGCGCTCTGGATCAGAGTATGCAGCGTGTAGCCCTCCGGCGCCCGCAGCATGGGCACCCCGCCGTGACCGTGCCGCTTGCCCAGCAGCTCGTCGGTCGCGATGGGCAGGCCGTGCGAGAGCACCTGCTGGGCGGGTGTCAGCTGGCGGATGCCGACCGCCTCGACCTTGTCGGGGTGGGCGTGCGCGAAGTCGCCGTAGAGCTGCGGGTCGTGCTGGCCGTCGTCGCCGACCAGGATCCACCGCACGCCAGGGAACTCACGGACCAGCCGCTCCAGCTGGTTCGCCTTGTGCTCGCGCCCGCTGCGGAACCACCCGGTGTTGGTGGGGCCCCAGTCGGTGAGCAGGAGCGGGCCCGCCGGGAAGCCGTGCCTGCGCAGGAAGCGCGTCAGGGTGGGAGCCGTGTTCCAGGCGCCGGTGGACAGGTAGAAGATCGGTGTGCCCGCGCTCTCGCTGAGGAACGAGCGGTACATCGTGGCCATGCCGGGCACCTCCTCACGCACCTGCTCGTCCCGGACGAAGGTGTTCCACGCCGCGATCAGGGGACGCGGGAGGTGGGTGACCATCACGGTGTCGTCGATGTCACTGACGACCCCGACCTCCAGGTCGGCCCGGACGACCTGGACCGGCGTGGTGAGCATGTCACCGCTCATGACGGTGAGGTGTGCCTCGTGCCAGCCTTCCTGCAGCCCGTGGCCGGCGACGACGGCGTCGACGTAGCCGCCACGGTCGGTGCGGGCGACCAGGGTCGCGTCACCGACCTGGATGCGCACCGGGGTGTTGGCCGCGGGCGCGGTGAAGAAGGCACGCCAGCCGCGCTGCACCAGGTCGGCCTCCTCGATCTCCTGCCGAGAGCTGCGGGCCTCGGGGACCTGGGTGCTGAGGTCGACCTCCTCCCGGCTGAGCAGGACCCGGGCGAACACGCGCACCTGCCCGGGAGTGCCGTAGCCGGTGTACCCGATGAGGCGCTCCTGCCAGCCACGGGCGCGCAGGACCGACTCGATGCTGTCGAAGAAGGTGTTCTCGATCACGGCAGCGATATGGGGCCGGGCCATGGCGCCTACCCTAGCCACGTCGGCCGACCGCGCAGGTCCGTGTGCCCGCGCCGAGGCCGCGCCCGGGGCCGGCGTGATTGGCAAAGCAGGCTCCGCCCGGTTGACTGGGCCGCATGAGCCAGCCCGCGGCCGCACCCCCGCCGGACCCGCGCATCGACCCCGACGCGTGGCGCCGCGGCGGCTACCCGTACTGCTCCCGGCTGGGCAAGGAGGAGTACGCGGTGGCCAAGCGTGACCTACAGGTGGAGCTGCTCAAGCTGCAGCACTGGGTGCGGGAGACCGGAGCCCAGCTCCTCGTCGTCTTCGAGGGCCGGGACGCGGCGGGCAAGACCGGCACCATCCGCCGCTTCACCGAGCACCTGAGCCCCCGGGGCACGCGGGTGGTGGCACTGGACAGGCCGACCGAGCAGGAGCGCACCCAGTGGTACTTCCAGCGCTACGTGCAGCACCTGCCCAGCGGTGGGGAGATCGTGCTCATGGACCGTTCCTGGTACAACCGGGCCGGGGTGGAGCGGGTCATGGGCTACTGCAGCCCGGAGCAGTACATGGAGTTCATGCGGGCGTGCCCGGAGTTCGAGCGCATGCTCGTCAACGCCGGGATCTCGCTCACCAAGCTGTGGTTCTCGGTGGGTCGCGACGAGCAGGCGCACCGCTTCGCCACGCGCTCGTTCGACCCGGTCAAGCAGCTGCGGCTCTCGGACAGCGACCTGGTCAGCGTCGACCGCTGGGACGCGTACACCCAGGCCAAGGACGCGATGTTCTTCTACACCCACACCCCTGAGGCGCCGTGGACGGTCGTCCGCTCCAACGACAAACGCCGCGCCCGGCTGGAGGCGATGCGGGTCGTGCTCGCACAGTTCGACTACCCGGACAAGGACCCGTGGGTGGTGGGTGAGGTCGACCCGCGGGTCGTGTCCGCCGCGAAGAGCACACGCACCCAGGCGGTCACCCGGGCACAGCCGGTGCGCAAGCGCCGCTGAGGCGGCTCAGTCGTCCTGGCCGGAGGGTGCCACGTTGCCGCCGCGGACGTCCTCCACGAGGACCTGCTGCTCGAGCACACCCTGGTCCACCGCGGCCCAGGTGGGTCCGTCGACGACGCCGGTCGGCTCCAGGCCCGCGGCGGCCTGTGCGTCCCGGACCGCCTGCTCGGTGAGGGGACCGAAGACGCCGTCGGTCTCGGCGCCGACCTGGGCCTGCAACGTCGCCACCGCCTGGCCCCGGTCACCGACCTGCAGGGTCATGCCCCGGTAGGGGATCGTCGGGTAGTCGGTCACCTCCAGCACCCGCCACAGCAGTGCGCTGGTGCTCGGTGCCGTGCTGAGCAGCGGGTGCTCCTCGGTGAACTCCCGCAGGGCGCCGGCGGTGACCGGCCCGAAGGCCCCGTCCGCCTCGACGCCCAGCGCGCGCTGGAGCAGCTCGACCCCGGAGCCCTTCGAGCCCTCCGCCAGCTCGGTGCGGTAGAAGTCGGTGTAGGGGGTGACCATGTGCTCCGGCAGCGGCACGGCGAGCGCCGACTCGGGCAGCTGGGGCAGCTCCCAGCCCAGCGCCGCGGCGTAGGTCAGCTGGTCGAGGACCCCGGTCTGGGGCACACCACGCTCGGTCTGCCAGGCGAACAGCGCCTCGCGCGTCGCATCGTCCAGCACACCGGTCTGCGGCACCTCGAGCAGGGGCTGGACCAGCCCCACCCCGGCACCCGAGCCTCCGGGCCGGACGTCGGAGTAGCCGCTCCAGACGGCCGAGAGCATGCCCGGCTGGCAGGGCTCGGCACGGGGGCCGACCGGCACCGCGGCATACGCACCGGCCACGATCGCGCACGGGCCGTGGTCCGGCACGGTGACAGGCTCCCCGGTCCACCACGACGTGCGCATCATCGCGCCGTCCCAGGTGAAGGAGAAGTGGATGTGGTCGGTGTGCGGCGACTGGCCGACATACCCCTGCCACCCCGACCCCTCGGGACGCCAGGAGCGCTCGTTCCAGATGATCGACTGGATGCCGAAGCGCTTGGCCATCTCGCCGTCGTTGTCGGTGAGCCAGGTGACGACGGCGTCGCCGATGCGGCGGTCGTGCGGGTCGAAGGCGTTCAGCTGCCAGTCGATGGCGCGGCCGTCGTAGTGCTCCGACTTCTGGTCGATGCACGTCCGCGACGTCGTGTACCCGGGCCGGCCGAAGTGCTGCCCGACGAGGTTGCCGAAGGCCTCGAGGCCGGGTCGGTCGACGGGGTCGCAGATGACGTTGCCCTGCCAGGGGAGGGTCTCGTCGACGTCTTCCGGCACACCCTCGTTCTCCGGCGGGGACGGGACGGGGTAGGCGGGGTCGGGGGCGAGAGTCAGGAGGGGCGCGGGCCCGGTGGACCGGCCGCCGTACGCGGAGCCGGTGCCGCTCCTGCCCGAGGAGGTGGTGTCGGGGTCGGTGGGGTCAGCCCCGGTGGTCGCGGCGGAGTCGGCGGTGGTCGTGCCGGAGGACCCTTCGGCCGCCTCCTCCGCCTGCGCTGCGGGGACGACCGCGAGGGTCAGCGTGAGCGAGACAAGACCCACCAGCGAGCGGAGCGCACGGCTCAGGACGACCGGTCGACGAGAGGCCCCGCAGGCACTCTCGGACCCGCGCTCGCGCTGTTCTGCGACCACGCTGACACCCCTTGCTCACGGACTGGATCAGCTCGACTCTATGCCTCCGCGGCCCGACCCGCCAGAGGCGGAAGTGCGACGGTCATGTCTGGTGCGACACACGGCGTTCCCGGACGTTCTGGTGGTGTGACGTATGGGGCTGTTGTGACCAGTGAGGACGGTCAGCCGAGGGCCTGGACCTTCTCCACCTGGGCCTCCACGACACGGACGACGTCCTCCTCCGAGACCCCGGTCGCGAGGACCGCCACCACGGTGCTGCCGAGCGTGCGGCCGCCCATCGTCATCTCGAACTCCTGGTCGGCGGCGCCGATCGTGAGGCGGGTGCCCTCGAGGCCCTCGAGCTCGGCGAAGGTGAGGGTCATGGCGATGCCCGACTCCTCGATCTCGATCTCCCCGCACTCGTCGTTGACCTCGGCCAGCGGCACCAGGGGTGAGGAGCCGTCGGTGGTCGCCACGACCAGCTCGACGTTCTGGGGCAGCATGCTGGTGGTGTCGTCGCCGCTGAAGCTGACCGACGACTCGGCCGCGAGGTCGTCGTCGCCGAAGCTGGTGGACTCCAGCGCCTCGCGGCAGGCTTCCGGCACCTCCTGGCCCTCGATGAGCGCGGCCAGGGACTCGTCCGGGGCGGCTGTGGCCTCGGAGCCCTCCTCCTGCTGGGCGACCGGGCCGCGCGTGAACCCCTCGAGGGGGAACTCCTCCTCGGTCAGGAGCACCTCGGCGGTCTGCTCCTGGGTCAGCTCGGCCCCTTCGTCACCGCCGCAGGCGGAGAGGGCCAGGACCGAGGTCACGGTGGCGGCGAGCGCGGTGACGGTGCGACGCATGGTGGTGCCTCCTGGACGCGGGCGACGGGGCGTGCACCCCGGGGCACCGCCGAGCGTATCCGTGGGCCCGGGCGGTGACCCTCACCTCACCACCCGAGCCCACGGACCCCAGTCCCGTGCGGCCCGCCTCACCGGACCGCACGGGACGCGCTCACCCCTTCTCGGCGCCGGTGTTGGCGCCCTGGGTGAAGTACCGCTGGAACAGGATGAAGACCATCGCTGTCGGGATCGTCATGAGCAGCGCGGCCGCCATGGCGATCGGGTACTGGTTGCCCGACCCCAGGGCACCGGTGGTGAAGCCGGCCACGCCTCGGGTCAAGGTGTAGAGGTCGGGGTTGTTGGTCGCGATGATGAAGTGACCCAGCTCGTTCCACGACCCCTGGAAGGACAGGATCGTGAGCGTGATGAGCGCAGGCTTGGCCATCGGCAGCACCACGGACCAGAAGATCCGGAAGGTGCCGGCGCCGTCGATGCGCGCAGCCTCCTCCACCGACACCGGGATCGACTCGAAGAACTGCTTCATGATGAAGATCCCGGCCGCGTCGATCATGATCGGCACGATCAGTGCGGGGTAGGTGTTGTAGATCCCGAGGTAGTTGAGCACGAGGAACTTCGGGATGAGCAGCACGATGCCCGGCACCGCCATGATCGCGAGCAGCCCGGTGAACAGGGCCACCCGGCCCCGGAACTTCAGCCGTGCCAGTGCATAGCCGGCCAGCGAGCAGAAGAAGACCCGCCCGATGGTGACCGACAGGGTGACGATCACGCTGTTGCCGAACCAGGTCGGGAAGTCCGACGTGGCCAGCGTCTCCCAGGCCTGGGTGGTGAAGGGGTCGGGCCTCAGGGACAGCGAGTTGTTGGTCGCGTCCGGGTTGGTCTTGAACGACGTGACCAGCTGGATGATGAACGGGTAGATGTAGAGGATCGCGAAGAAGAGCAGCACCCCGTAGAAGCCGTACGTCTTCAGACGCGAGGGCTTGCTCTCGCCGACCGCCTGGATCTGCGGCTCGACGGGAGTGGTCTCCTCCTTGGTGGGTGCACTCATGTCGTCTGCGCCTTCCGCTGGGACTGTTCGGCCACTGCGCCGCCGCCGGGCGGACGTCGCCGCGCCTCGCGTCGTTGCCTGCGCTCGGCCTTGGCCTGCGCCGCCGCGTCCTTGTCACGCAGCAGCCAGCGCTGCAGCGTGGTGAGGACGAAGATCAGCGCGAAGAGGATGAACGCGATGGCTGCGCCCTGTCCCCACTGGAAGTTGGTGAAGGCCGCCTGGTAGGACAGGTATGCCGGGGTGAGCGTGGTCTTGGCCGGCCCACCCTGGGTCATGACGTACATCTGGTCGAAGACCTGCCAGGTGCCGATGAACCCGAGGGTCACCACCAGCAGGATCGTCGGTCGCAGGTGCGGCACCGTGACGTTCATGAAGCGCTGCCACTTGTTGGCGCCGTCGACCATGGCGGCCTCCTCGACCTCGGTGGGCAGGTCCTGCAGCGAGGCCAGGAACATCAGCATGAAGGTGCCGGCGGTGGTCCAGACGACCTGCATCATGATGGCGCTGAGCGCCACCGACGGACCGGCGAACCACTGCCAGAAGGACAGCCCCAGCACCGACGGGTCGGTCATCCACGACGGTGGGTCGGAGATGCTCCACAGCCCCACCCTGTCGCCGATGATGTGGATGAGCCCGCGGGAGTCCTGGAACCAGTTGGGTCCGTTGACCCCGAACCACGCGAGCACCTTGTTGATCGCGCCGCCGCCGGCGAAGAGGAACAGGAACAGCAGCGAGATCGCCACCGACGACACGACCGACGGGAAGTAGAACGCCGTGCGGAAGAAGGTGCGGCCCTTGAGGAACTTGTTGTTGAGCAGCACCGCCAGGCTGAGCGCCAGCACCGTCTGCAGTGGGACGACACCGATCACGTAGTAGAAGGTGTTGCGGAACGAGATCATCAGGTCCTGGCGGGCCAGCCCGGGCTCGGCCAGCAGGGCGCTGTAGTTGTCCAGCCCCACGAAGCTGGTCTCGCTGGTGAACGGGCTGCCCCGGCCGCTCCAGTCACTGAGGGAGACCCACAGCGCCATGAAGATGGGCAGGATCAGGAACAGGCCGAGGACCAGGATCGCCGGGGTGACGAAGAGCCACCCTGCGCCCTGCTGGCGCTGCGGGTCCCCTGCCTTCACTGCTCCAGCACCGCCTGCGCGTTGCTGTCGAAGCTCTCCATCACCTGCTGCAGGTTGGCGTTGGCGATGCCCTCGAGCTGGGAGTTGAGGTCGGCGACGACCTGGCCCATGCCGGGGGCGTTGATCGGGCCGCGACCGTAGTCACCACCGGCGATGAACGGCTCGTCGTCCGGGAACGACTCGGTGTAGTCGTCCGTGGCGGCCTGACGGCTCGGCATGACACCGAAGGCCTCGGCGAACTCCAGCTGCTGCTCAGGCGTGGTCAGGTGGTTGACCAGCTCGACCGCGGCCTCCTGGTTCGAGGACGCATCGGCGATGCCCCAGCACTGGGTGAACAGCAGCGTCCCCGGACCGGCCGGCCCCTCGGGCAGCTCGGCGACGGTGTAGTCGACGTCGGGGTAGTCGTTGGACATGGCGCCGCGGATCCAGTTGCCCTCGATCGTCATCGCCGCGCGCTCGGTGCCGAACGCCTCGCCGCCCCAGCCGGCGTCGACGTCGCCGGCGTAGGCGAAGTGGCCCTCGGCCATGTTGTCCTGCACGTAGGACAGGCCGTCCAGGACCTCCTGGCTGGCGCCGGTCGGCTCGGTGCCCTCCTCGTTGAGCCACCAGCCGCCGTGACCCACCACGAAGGCCCCGGCCCGGTCGATGCCGGGGGAGATGACCAGACCCGTGGTGTCGCCCTCGGTCAGCGTCTCCGCCACCGTCGCCAGCTCCTCGTAGGTGGTGGGGATGTCGTCGTCGGTGAGCCCGGCCTCCTCCCACTTGGCGGTGTTGATCTGCAGCGCCAGCGTGGAGAAGTCCTTCGGCGCGCACCACTGGGTGCCGTCGTAGGTGAAGGCCTCCTGGAGGGCCGGGAAGAAGTCGTCGTTCTCCTCGGCCTCGTACTCGTACAGGTTGCCGGCGTTCGCCTGCTCGGCGACCTGCGCGGCGTCCAGGTAGAAGATGTCCGGCGGGTTGCCGCCGGCGAAGCCCTGGGCGAGCTCCTGGCCCATGTCGGAGGCGACCCGGACCTCGACCTCGTTGCCGGACTCCTCGGCCCACGCGGCGGTCGCCTCCTCGACGGCGTCGGTCTCGGCGTCGCCGGAGGAGGCGATGAGCATGACGAGGGAGCCGGGCTCGCCGCCACCGTCGGTCGCGGCGGCGCCGTCTCCGGAGCCCTCGTCGTCGAATCCTTCGCCTCCTCCACAGGCGGCGATGGCAAGGGTGCTGGTCAGCCCGAAGGCGACCAGGGTGGACAGTCGGCGGGTGCGGTGCTTCATGATGTGCCTTCCTTGGTGGTGGAGCCGGTGCTGTCACCGACGGTGAGGGTGGGGGTGAACAGGGCGCCCTCGGCTGCTGCCGGGGCCCCTGCGAGCTGGTCGTGGACAAGGGTCAGGAGGTGGTCGGCGATGCGGTCCAGCGGCTGGACCAGGGTGGTGATGCCGTGCAGGCGGGCGGTCGGTGAGCCGTCGAAGCCGGTGATGCCGAGGTCACGACCCGGCCGCCAGCCACGGGCCCGGGCGGCCTCGTGCACCCCGAGAGCCAGCACGTCGGAGGCGCACACGACGGCGTCGCCGGGCGCCAGGTCCTCCAGCAGGGCGGCACCGGCGCGCAGTGCCTCCGGCAGCAGCTGGGGCGCCACGCGGTGCGGCCCCTGCGGCAGGCCGTGAGCCGCGAGCGCCTGCTCCCACCCGTGCCGCCGGTCGTCGCCGACGGCCGAGCCCTCGGGCCAGCCGAGGAAGCCGACGGTGCGGTAGCCGCGCTCGACGAGGTGGGCGACCGCCATCCGGGTGCCGTAGGCCCCGTCGACGTCGGCCCAGCAGGTGCACCCCGGGTCGTCGTAGACGCGGCCGAAGGAGGCGTAGGGGATGCCGGCGGCCTCGAGCCAGCCTGGACGGGGGTCGCCGGGGCTCGTGTCGGTGAGGACGAACGCGTCCACCAGACGGCGGCGCACCATGTCCTGGTAGCCGACCAGCATCGGGAAGCTCTCCCGGGAGGCGAAGGGCACGAGGTGACAGGCGTGCCGGGGGGCCGCCAGGGTGAGCGCGGTGAGGAAGGGGAGGGCGATGTCGCTGGGGGTGTCGGTGACGGCGTTGAGCTCGGTGCCGACGGCGCCGGCGCGCTGGTGACGCAGCGTCTGCGCAGCGCTGGACGGGCGGTAGTCGAGGCGCTCGATCTCCCCGAGGACCCGCGTGAGGGTGTCCGGACGCACCCGCTCGGGGTTGTTCACGGCGTTGCTCACGGTCTGCCGGGAGACACCGGCGGCGCGTGCGACGTCCATGATGGTCGTCCGCATACGGCGCTCGCTGCTCGACATCGGGTCACCCTTGACTCTCGATCCGGTTGTGCACTTGAGTGGCACGTATGAACGTTCATTTGAACGTTCATACTCGGTGTTCGTGCCATAGTGGACCGGCGCGGAACCGCTGTCAAGACCTCGAGACGCACGGGAGCACCGATGACGCAGCAGCCCTGGTTGCACGACCTGCAGATTGCCGTCGACGGCCCGGCGACGGTCCTCAGCGGGTGGGACGGCGCCATGGGCGGGGGCGCCACGGGCTGGGTCGTGGACGACCGGCGGCTGCTCCGGACACTGGCGGTCACCCTGGGCGGCGAGGTGGCAGCACCCGTCGCGGCGTCGTCCGTGGGCGACACCGCTCGCTTCTGGGGAGCGGCCCGGCATCTCGGGTCACCCGGGCCGGACCCGACCGTCGAGATGCACCAGACCATGCAGGTGCGTGGTCACCAGCTCATCATCGAGCTCACCGTCGCCTCGCGCGCGCCGAACGACGTCGTCACCCGGCTGGAGGTGGAGCTCGGCGCCGACGGCACCGACCTCTCCGCCGTCAAGGCCGGCCGCACACCAGGCCTGTCACCGCAGGTCGAGGTCGAGGAGACGGTGTGGTGGGCCGACGAGCGCCACCGCACGGTGCTGCAGACCTCGCCGTCGCCGTCGATGAGCGAGCAGTCCGACGCAGGGCGCGTCCGGCTGACGTGGCCCCTGCAGGTCTCGCCGGGCGAGCAGGTCACGGTCGTCCTGCAGCTCACCGCGACCCGCAGCGCGGCCTCTGCCTTCGACGCCGACGCCGGCTCCGAGGCCTGCGACTGGACCGACCTCCAGGTCGCCGGGGACGACGCCTGGACCGGGCTGGTGCGCACCAACCTGACCGACCTGCAGCACCTGCTGCAGCGCGACCCGGTCGAGCACGAGGACATCTACGCCGCCGCGGGCACGCCGTGGTACCTGACCCTCTTCGGCCGCGACTCGATCTGGGTCGCGCGCATGATGCTGCCCTACAGCTCCCGGCTCGCGGAGGGGACACTGCGCACCCTGGCACGCCGCCAGGCGCAGACCGCCGACCCGGAGACCGCGGCCGAGCCGGGCAAGATCCTGCACGAGGTGCGCCGCAGCGTCTACGCCGAGGGTGACCTCGAGCTGCCCTCGCTCTACTACGGCACGGTCGACGCCACCCCCCTGTGGGTCGTGCTGCTGCACGAGGCGTGGCAGGCCGGCATGCCGCTGCCGTCGGTGCGTGAGCTGCTGCCCCACCTGCACGCGGCGCTGGGCTGGATGGCGGGAGCCGTCGAGCAGGCCGGCGACGGGTTCCTGCGCTACGTGGACGAGACCGGCCACGGTCTCAGCAACCAGGGCTGGAAGGACTCCGGCGACTCGATGCGCAACGCCGACGGCTCCGTCGCCCCGGCCCCGATCGCCCTGGTGGAGGCCCAGGCGTATGCCGTGCAGGCGGCATACGGTGCGGCTGAGCTGCTCGCCGCGCTGGGTGAGCCGGGCGCGGACGAGTGGCGCACCTGGGGGGCCGACCTCGCGCAGCGCGTGCGGGAGCGCTTCTGGGTCGGCGAGGGGCCGGACCGCTACCTCGCCATGGCGCTGGACGCCGACAGCCGCCCCGTCGACGGGGTCGGCAGCAACATGGGCCACTGCCTGGGCACAGGTCTGCTGAGCCCTCAGGAGGAGATCCTCGTCGTGGACCGGCTGATGCGACCGGACCTGTTGCGGCACTTCGGCATCGGCACCCTGTCAGCGGACAACCCGGCCTACAACCCGACCGGCTACCACACCGGTTCGGTGTGGGTGCACGACACGGCGATCATCCTGCGAGGCATGGCGCAGGCGGGCTTCCACGAGGAGGCCGACCAGGTCTTCGACGCCCTGGTGCGGCTGAGCACGCGCAGCCGGCACCGCTTCCCCGAGCTGATCGCCGGCGAACCGGTCGGGGCGGAGCCCGTGCCCTACCCGGCGTCCTGCCGGCCGCAGGCGTGGGCCGCCGCCAGCGCAGCCGTGCTGCTGCAGCATGCGCAGCAGCGCGGCTGAGGGGTCGCTGCGACAGTAAGCATGTGACCCTTGTCACAGGCGTAGGCGTGGTGGGAGCCTCGAGGAGGTGGCATCGGGGGCCGCGGGCCACCGCTGACTCCGCGAAAGGCTCGACCCGTGACCCGTTCTCGCTCCGCGCGCCGCCTCCTGGCCTCCACCGCGGGCGCCTCGGCGCTCGTCGCCCTCTCCCTCACCGCCCCCGCCGCCGCCGACGAGCACCTCGACGTCGTCGCCCACGGGCTGGACAACCCCCGCCACCTGGCCTTCGCCCCGACCGGCGACCTCTTCGTCGCCGAGTCCGGCCGCGGCGGCGACGGCCCCTGCATCGAGGGGCCCGAAGGTGGCACGGTGTGCTTCGGGGCCAGTGGCGCCATCACCCGGGTCGCGCCCGACGGCGCTCAGACCCGGGTCCTGACCGGTCTGCCGTCCGTTGCCGACGAGGGCACGGGAGAGGGCGCCAGCGGTCCGACCGACGTCGTCGCAACCGGGTCGCAGAAGCTCGCCTTCACCGTCGGTCTCGGCGCCGACCCGGACCTGCGGCTCTCCGTGCCGGAAGCCGCCGACATGGGCAAGCTGTGGGAGACCACCTGGCGCAACGGGAGGGTCACCGAGCTCGCCGACATCGCCCAGCACGAGGCCGACGCCAACCCGGTCGCCGGTCCCGACAGCAACCCCGGCGGTCTGCTGCGTCGTGGCTCGACCTACGTCGTGGCCGACGCCGGCGGCAACACGGTGGTCGAGGCCCGCCGGCAGGGCTCGACGACGACCCTCGCCGTGCTGCCCTCCCAGCTGGCTGAGGCGCCACCGTTCCTGGGCCTGCCCCCCGGCACCCTCATCCCCACCGAGGCGGTGCCGACTGCGGTCGCCGAGGGGCCGGACGGTGCCGTCTACGTCAGCCAGCTCACCGGCTTCCCGTTCCAGGAGGGCCTGGCCAACATCTACCGGGTCGACCCCGACGGCAGCCTCGACGTCTATGCCGGCGGGCTGACCACGGTCACCGACCTGGCGTTCGCCGACGACGGGACGCTGTATGTCGTAGAGCTCGCCTCCGCCGGCCTGCTGAACGGGCCGGTCGGGGCGCTCGTCGAGATCCCCCCGGGCGGCGGAGACGACCACACGACGGTGGTCGACGGGCTGTTCGCGCCCTACGGCGTCGCTCTGCAGGGCGACACCGCCTATGTCACGACCGGCAGCGTGCTGCCCGGTGGCGGGCAGGTGGTGGCGGTCCCACTGGACTGACGGGTCGGGGCCGGGTGGGCTCAGTGCTGTCGCACTGAGTGCACCAGGTCCAGCATCGCCTGGCTGAACCGCTCCCGGGAGAAGGACGCGACGTGGTCCTCGATCGCCTCGACGTCCCAACGGCGCGTCCGGGCCCGGGCGATGGCTGCCCGGATCTGGTCGGGGACGGCCACGTCGAAGAACTCGCCGGTGCGCCCCTCGACCACGGTGTCCAGGTAGCCGCCTGCGCGTAGCGCGATGACGGGCTTGCCGAAGGCCCCTGCCTCCAGCGGGGTCAGCCCGAAGTCCTCGCGGCTCGGCGCGAGCAGCGCGGTGGCGTGGGCGTAGAGCCAGCGCATCTGGGCGTCGGACAGGCCGTGGAGGAGCATCGCGTTGGGCGGGGCCACACGCCGCAGGTAGGGGAGCTCAGGGCCGCGCCCGACCACCACGAGCCGCTCCTCCGTGCCCTCGACCGCACGCAGCACCTGGTCGATGTTCTTGTAGGGCAGCAGCCGGGACACCACGAGGTTGTAGCCGAGCTCAGCCCACTCCCACAGGTCAGGGACCTCGGCCTGCCGTCCCTGGGGACTCACCCCGGCGGCCGGGTGCAGAAGGTCCGCCTTGATGCCGTAGGCCGCGTCGATGCGGTCGCGCACCACCGTCGAGTTGGACAGGTAGACGTCGGCGGAGTGGGCGGCCCTCCTGTCCCAGGCCGTGAGTGGTGCTCGGACAGCTGCCACCACCGCCCTCTTGACCTGCGCCATGCTCCCGGAGCCGAGGTACTCGTCGGTCTGGTAGAGCCACCGGGCGGGGTTGTGGCAGTAGACGATCTTGGCTCCGCCGGTGGAGAAGCCGTGGGCCCAGCCGCTGCTGGAGACGACCACGACCTCCGCGTCGACCCGCATCGTGTGGGCGGCCAGCGGCAGGAGTGGCAGGGCGAGCCGGTGATGGCGTCGCAGCAGCCCGACCCGGTTGAGGGGCGAGACGATGACCTCGAGGTCACGGAACTCCGGGAACGTCGCGTCGGGGTCGTAGAGCGTCGTGTGGATCGGGGCCCCGGGGAAGGTGCGCGCGATGTCCAGCACCACGCGCTCCGCACCACCGCGCTGGGTCAGGTAGTCGTGGGCGATGGCCACGGCCGGCCGGCCGGCACGCCTGCGACCGGCGTCAGCGGACGGCATGCCGCACTGCCATCAGCTCGTCGGACCCCATGGCGGCTGAGTCTAGCCACGCGCCTCGCTGGTCAGGCAGGCGCCAGACACAGATCTCTCACGGACCGTCGAGCAGCTTCTCGAGGTAGGTGCCGTAGCCGGACTTGCGCAGTGGTTCGGCTGTGGCGCGGAGCTCGTCGTCGGTGAGGTAGCCCATGCGCCAGGCGATCTCCTCGGGGGCGCCGATCTTCTGGCCTTGGCGTGCCTCGAGGGTGCGCACGTAGTTGGAGGCGTCGTTGAGGGAGTCGAAGGTGCCGGTGTCCAGCCAGGCGGTGCCGCGGGGCAGGATCTCGACGTGCAGCTGGCCCAGGTCGAGGTAGCGGCGGTTGAGGTCGGTGATCTCCAGCTCTCCCCGTGCCGAGGGCTTGAGCTCGCGGGCGAACTCCACGGCCCGCTCGTCGTAGAAGTACAGGCCCGGCACGGCGTACCGGCTGCGTGGCTGGGCCGGTTTCTCCTGCAGCGACACCGCACGGTGCTCCTCGTCGAACTCGACCACTCCGTACGCGGAGGGGTCGGCGACCTGGTAGGCGAAGATCCCGGCGCCCAGGACGTCGGTGAACCGGGCCAGCTGGGTGCCCAGGCCGGGCCCGTAGAAGATGTTGTCGCCGAGCACCAGCGCGCTGGCCTGACCGGCGACGTGGTCCGCGCCGATGAGGAAGGCCTGGGCCAGCCCGTCCGGGGAGGGCTGGGTGGCGTAGGTGATGGTGATGCCGAACTGTGACCCGTCGCCCAGCAGGCGGGTGAACTGGTCGGCCTCGTGGGGTGTGGTGATCACCAGCACGTCGCGGATCCCGGCCAGCATCAGCGTGGCCAGCGGGTAGTAGATCATCGGCTTGTCGTAGACCGGGACCAGCTGCTTGCTGACCCCGAGGGTGATCGGGTGCAGCCGTGAACCGGTCCCGCCGGCCAGCAGGATGCCCTTCATGTCGGTCTCTCCTCGTCTGCGGCAGGGCCCGGGCCGTGCGTGCCTCCCGGGTCCGGCCGGTCCTGCAGGTACGCGGTGAGCGCGTCCCTCTGGTGGGTGGGCACGAACCCGGCTCTTTCGATCTTGCCCAGCCGCAGGACCGAGCGGGGCGGCCGGGGGGCCAGGGGCCCGGCCGCCCCCCGGGTGTAGTCCGCCGTGGTGGTGTCCACGACCCGGTCCGGGTCGTGCCCGGTCAGCGCGAACACCTGGCGGGCGATGTCGGCCCACGACCCAGGCGGGCCGGCGCTGGTGAGGTGGTAGGTGCCGAACCCGGCCCCGGTGCTGAGCAGGTGTGCGGTGCCCCGGGCGAGGTCGTCGGTGAACGTGAGCCGCCCGACCTGGTCGGCGACCACCGTGGGTGAGACCCCACGGCCGGCCAGCTCGGCCATCGTGGCCACGAAGTTCTTCCCCTGCCCGACCACCCAGGAGGTGCGGATGAGGTAGTGCCGTGGGAGCACCGAGACCGCCAGGTCACCGGCCGCCTTGGACTGCCCGTACACCCCCAGCGGGCACAACGGGTCGTCCTCGGCGTAGGCCTCCTGGGTGCCGTCGAAGACGTAGTCGCTGGAGTAGTGCACCAGGGTGAACCCGTGCTCCACGGCCGCCCGGGCCAGCGCGGCGGCCCCGCCCGCGTTCACCGCCCACGCCGCCCGCCGTCCCTGGGGTGTCTCGGCGGCATCGACCGCGGTGAACGCTGCGGCGTTGACGACCACGTCCACACCGGTGAAGTCGAAGGCCGCGACCGCCCCCGGGTCGGCCAGGTCCAGCTCCTCCCGTGCCACGCCCCGCGCGCCGGGCAGTGCTGCCAGCAACGCCCGCCCCAGCTGGCCTCGGCCCCCCAGCACCACCGTGCGACCAGCGGGCACCGGCGTGAGGTCGACCAGCCGCGGGTGTGACCGGTCCTTGTCCGAGACCACGGCCCGCGCCAACGGGATCGGCCAGTCGATGGCGACCGTGTCGTCGGCCAGGTCGAGCATCGTGTAGGACGCCTGCCGGCTCCAGTGCTCGTTGACCAGGTAGGAGTAGACCGTGTCGTCCACCAGGCTCTGGTAGGAGTTGCCGACCCCGCGCGGCACGAACACCGCCGTGCGCTCGTCCAGCTCCTGCGTGTGGACCCTCCCGAAGCTCGGACCCTCCCGCAGGTCGACCCACGCCCCGAACACCCGGCCGTGCACGACCGAGACCAGCTTGTCCCACGGCTCGGCGTGGATCCCCCGGGTCACCCCGGCCGGCCCGTTGTGCGCGACCGAGTGCTGCACCGGACCGAAGTCGGGCAGACCCAGCGCCGTCATCCTGGCCCGCTGCCAGTTCTCCTTGAACCAGCCCCGGGCATCCCCGTGCACCTCCAGGTCGACCACCAGCAGACCCGGGACCGCCGTGCCGCGCACCGCCAGCCCAGCCACCGCTCACTGGCCCTTCGCGGCATACGCCGCCTCGATCGCGGCCTTCTTCGGCCGCCACCAGTCAGCATGCGCCCGGTACCACTCGACCGTCCTGGCCAGCCCCTCCTCGAAAGAGGTGTACGCAGGCTCCCACCCCAGCTCGGTGCGCAGCTTGGTGGAGTCGATCGCGTACCGCAGGTCATGACCCGCCCGGTCGGTGACCTGGTCGAAGTCGCCCGGGTCACGCCCCATCAGCTGCAGGACCAACCGCACGACCTCCAGGTTCGACCTCTCCCCGTCCGCACCCACCAGGTATGTCTGCCCGACCCGCCCCTTCTCCAGGATCGTCCACACCGCGCTCGAATGGTCCTCGGCATGGATCCAGTCACGCACGTTCGCGCCCGCCCCGTACAGCCTCACCCGACCACCGTCCAACACGTTCGTGATCTGACGCGGGATGAACTTCTCCACGTGCTGCCACGGCCCGTAGTTGTTGGAACAGTTGCTCAACGTCGCCCGCACCCCGAACGAACGCACCCACGCCCGCACCAGATGGTCCGCCCCCGCCTTGGACGCCGAGTACGGACTGGACGGGTTGTACGCCGTGGCCTCGCTGAACCGCCCCGGGTCGTCCAGCTCCAGGTCACCATAGACCTCGTCAGTGCTCACGTGATGCATCCGCACCCCGTGCCGACGCACCGCCTCCAACACCGTGAACGTGCCCACGATGTTCGTCTGCACGAACGGGGAAGGGTCACGCAGACTGTTGTCGTTGTGCGACTCCGCCGCGAAATGCACCACTGCGTCACCTTCACCCCTCAGACCAGCCACCAGACCACCCACCACAGCGGCATCACACACATCACCCACCACCAGCTCCACCCGGCCCGACGGCAACCCCTCCACCGCCTCCCGCGACGCCGCATACGTCAGCTTGTCCAGCACCACCACACGCACATCCGTGCGCTCCACCACAAACCGCACGAAGTTCGACCCGATGAACCCCGCACCACCAGTCACAAGAAGACGGTCCATGGCCTCACCTTAGGGCGGGCTGTCGTGAGCACGCCCGGAAAGAAGAGCCCCGAGGCGGCCCAGGGGGTAAGCACCTTCCCGACGCACGGTTGCTCCTGACGCAGTCCGTCGGTGCATCACGTCTCGGTAGATCCGCTCGTAGTCGGCAGCGACTCTGTCCCACGTGAACTCGCGGACTGACTCCAAGCCCCTGGCCGCCAGGCGGGCCGCAAGGGCGGGGTCCCCCAGCACGCCGTCGATGGCCTCGGCGAGCGCCGGCACGTCCTCGGGGTCGACGACGAGCCCGTCGACTCCGTCAGCGACGAAGTCCCGCGGCCCACCGCGAGCTGTCGCGATGAGGGGTGTACCGCTGGCCCAGGCCTCGAGCGCGACGATGCCAAAGGCTTCCCGCCTGCTCGGCACGACGACGACGTCGGCGAGCGACATGGTCCTCTGCACGTCGTCTGCGGCCTGCCTCCCCAGGAACTCCACACGCTCGGAGAGCCCGAGGCGACCAGCGAGCTGCTCGAGGCTCCGACGCTCAGGGCCATCACCGACGATCGCCAACCGAGGTGCGGTCGTTGCGTCCACCATCGCACGCAGGAGGAGGTCGAACCCCTTGACCTGGACCAGCCGACCCACCGCAACGACCGTGGGCCGGTCTGCTCGACGCTCGAGACGCTCGACCACCTGGCCCACAACCCCTTGGTCGACACCGTTGGGCACGACATGGACGTCCGACGCACCGAAGCGCGCCCTCAGGTCGTCCTCCACCACGCGGGAGCAGGCGGTCACGGCATCAGCGGTCGCGCACCCTCGCCGCAGCTGCCGGCGAAGGAGCGCGGACCGGCCGAAGATGTCGCCGTCATCCATGAAGGTCTCCCCATGAGCCGAGATCACGAGTGGAACCCCGCTCGCCCAGGAGAGTGCCCCTGCGTAGGGGCCGTTGGGCCCGAAGCACTGCACGTGAAGAAGCTCCGGGCGGAAGTCACGCAGGGCAGCCACCCACCGTCCGAACGCCACAGGAGCCGAGACCACGAAGCGGGTGGCACTCGACATGCGCCGTGCTGGGAGAGGGCACGGCAGGTAGCGGACTCGTATGCCGTCCACGGTCTGGACTCCGAGGCGCTCGCCCCTGTCGACGGTCCACACCTCCACCACGTGCCCACGCCTCACCAGGTGGGCCGCGACATGTCGAGTGTGCTCCTCGACCCCGCCGAAATGAGGGTGGTAGGAGCTGGCGATGAGCGCAACGCGGTGTCCACCCTGGTGACCTGTCATGCCGGCTCTCTGATGTCGGTCGAGTTCCACCGACCATACTGCTGTCGTGGACCCCGCGTCCCCAGCAGGTGAGCGTGGAGACGAGTCGAGCCAGAAGTGAGGGGACGTGACACGAGCCGTCGTCATCGCCACCACGGCCAGCGAGACGCCCATGGGGGCACAGGCCTACGAGCGAGCCATCACCGCCCGTGCGGCGGAAGCACTCGTCCGCACGGGTCACCCCGGCGCTGTCCAGGAGGTGGTCGCGCGGTCCCTGCGCTCACCGCTGCACGGCAACAGGCGACTGCCGATGGGCTGGCTCTCCTCGGCTCGACCGTCTGCGCGTCGTCTCCTCGGCCACCTCGTGTACCCACGTCATGCACTGGTGCACCGGATGGATCTCGTCCTGCCTCCCCCACCGGGGCCGGATGTGGTCACGCTCCACGACCTCGTGTCCTGGGACTTCGAAGATGAGTCGGCTCCAGTCAGAGCCGCCGCCGCGGAGCTGAGGCGAGCGGACGCGGTGATCTGCGTCTCGGAGTTCACCGCGACCCAAGCCTTGGAACGCCTGGGGCTCACCGATGTCACGGTCGTGCACAACGGTGTGGACGAGCGTTACTTCGACCCTCCCTCGCTGGACGCTGCGTGGCTGCCGAGGCACGGCATCCCTGGACCTTTCGTTCTCTATGCAGGCGGGTCGTCTGCCCGCAAGAACCTGCCCGGTCTGTCTGCCGCGTGGGGACTGGCATCTCGTGGGCTGCCTGACTGGCACCTCGTCCTGGCAGGACCGCGGTCGGACATTCGAACAGCGTTGTTCGCCGGGCTACCGCGGGTCGTCCACCTGGGACGTGTGGAGGACGCCGTCATGCCCTCACTGGTGGCTGCGGCAGGGTGCGTCGTCGTCCCGTCGCACTACGAGGGGTTCGGGCTCCCTGCCCTGGAGGGCATGGCAGCCGGGGTCCCCGTGGTGTCCAGCAACCGGTCGTCCCTGCCGGAGGTCGTCGGTGACGCCGGCATCCTCGTGGACCCCGCTCCGGACGCGTTGGCCGAGGGGCTGCTCGCGGTTGCCTCTTCGTCGGTCGACCTCGCCGCGATGACGGAGCGAGGGCGGCGGCGAGCCCAGCGCTTCACCTGGGACCGCGCCGCCGACGGCCACGCCGCGGTCTGGGCGAGCCTGCTCTAACGCTGGGCAGGGACCAGGCGTGGCCCAGCTCAAGGTCAAGGTGTCGGTCCAGTCGCTGCAGACCCCCCGTGTGATAGACGGTCAGCTCACCGAAGACGACCTGGCCGTCCATGTCGTACAGGTCGACTCGGACGAAGTCGTATGCAGCCCCCAGACGCTGCGCGGCAGCCTCCATGTCCGCGTACGTGTCGGGCATGGGAACGGGGTCAGCCAGCTCGTACCCGCCGTCCCGGTAGTCCAACGGCACCCAGCCTTCGCCGTACCAGCGCGTGCGTCTCGGCTTGACGGTGGCGTGCACAGTCCTGCAGAAGAGCACCCTGCCCTGGAAGACAAAGAACTTGTAGTCCTGGATCGGCACATCGGGCGGGCTGAGCCGCTCCTCAGCGAAGATGACACGGCGTGCGCTGCCATAACCCCATTCGCCGATGGTGGCCCTGCTTTTCTCGCCCATCCAGTGACCCACAGTGCCGGCGAGGGCTTCTGCGTCCGGACGACCGGAGCCGAACACGATATGTCCACTGGAGAAGTTGGGCTTCAAGACCCATTCACTGCACATCTCCGGAGTCCACGAGGAAGCGAACTCCGCAACGTCCGTGCCGACCCAGAGGGTCTGGGGCACGCGGACTCCGTGCGCTACTGCATACTCTTTGGAGCTCAGCTTGTCACATGCCAACGATATGACTTCTCGGCGGTCATAGACCATGCGCCAGTTGACCTTCTCTGTAAACCGGACCGGGTGTTGCAGCCGCAGAGGACGGCGATGGTGGCGAAGGTAGAGCCACCGCCTTTGTGACGAAGGGGGCAGTGTCTTCAGGAGTCGTCGGTAGGCGCCCATCAGCCCACAGCGGGACGCGCCCCTTCGCAACAGACCTCGCATGCTCACTCTCTCTGCACAGTCTTCAGGAGAAGGTCGAGCTCAAGCATCCTCGCCTCCCACGACATCGACTCAGCGCGTGCACGGAGCGCGGCCCCTCGTTGCCTCGCCGCTAGCGGGTCGGCGAGAAGGTCGTGCAGCTGCCCGGCCAGGGCATCCGGGTCAGCGGGGTCGACATAGATGCCGTCCGGTCCAAGGTACTCAGGGATACCTCCTCGACGAGCGCTGACCACGGGCAGCCCCGACGCCATCGCCTCAGTGACAACCTGGCCTGCGGGCTCGTCCCACTCGACGGGCATGCAGAACACGGTCGCCGCGCGGTAGACGTCAGCGATGTCCGAGCGGTTCACGAAGGGGACGAACTCGACCCGACCGCTGAGCGGACGAGCCAGCTCGCGCAGGTCCTGCTCGTAGGGCGTCAGCTCGTCCCATCTGCTCAGACCCCACGAGCCGACGATGCGGACCGTGAACTCCGCACCCAGGGCCGCCAAGCGCGCGGCCGCCCGTAGGACGTGGTGGGCACCCTTGTTCGGCACCATGTTTCCCACCAGCAAGATCACCGGCACTCCGGCAGGGGGTTGGGCGGCCGGACGGAACTCGACGCTGTCCACGCCGTTGCGCAGCACCTTGACCCATTCGCGACCCGCCCTGCGGTTGATGCCTCCAGCGGTGAACTCGCTCACGGCCACCACCAGGTCGTGGCGTCCGGAGGCCCGGACCATCTCGCGGCGAGACCAACGACGGAAAACGTCGTTGCCCAGGTGGAGGACCGTGGTGCCAGCGAAACCACGACACCACTCTCTGGTGATGGCGGCGGGCTGGTTGTAGACGATGACGGCACGCGAGTCAGGCGGCACAGCCTGCATGGCAGGCTCGAAGTACCTAGCGGCCATTGGACGACGACCCACGAGAGCACCGAGGGCAGCGTCGACCCGCCGCTCGCGTGCAGTGAACCACTCCGGGCCTTCGCGTCCCTCGGTGCTGAAGGTGCGTACCGTCCCGGCGGTGTAGTCCTGGGCCCGTTCGTCGTTGACGAGCACGTAGCTGGTCCCCCCTGAGGCCTCGTGCGCCCGTGCATGCTGGTACACCTTGGTGATGAGGGCACTGCCGGTCGCCGGTGAGTAGTGACTGTGGACCCCAGGGATGTGTGTCAGAGGACTCACAAGCGAGCGGGCGCGAGGCCTCTCGCCTGTGCTGTGGCGTCCGGGAGCCGACATGCGCCCAGCATGCCACCGTGGCTTCCCCGTGGGACCGCCTCTGCGAAGCACACACCGTCCAGGCAGCAGGACGTTCTGCCGCTCAGCCCCTTGTCGTGAGCCCGCTCCCGTCCAGGACGTCGAGTCCTCCTAGACTGTCGACGAGGCCCTTGCGGGCCCCACCCCGCCCCCCGCCACAGGCACGCACCCCACGGCAGGCACATCTTGAGGCTTCATGAACATCGTTGAGACGGTGCGCGCGACGCGTCTCGTACTCGATCGACGAACTCGCCGCACCCTCGCCTGGGCGACTGTGGCCACCGTGCTCATCTCGCTCCTCGACACCCTCGCCATCGCCATGGTCCTTCCGTTGGTGACCCTGGCCTCTGGAGGAAGCGACAGTTCGACGGTGGGCCGCCTGGTCGGTCAGTTGCTTGGCAACCCGGACCAGGACACGCTTGTCGTCATTCTGGCGGCATCGGTCGTGGTTCTTTTCATACTGAAGGACCTAGGCGCCATTGCCTATACCTGGTGGCTCACGGGTTTCAAGGTCCTGAAACGTGTGGAACTCTCCACTCGGCTTCTCGAACACTTCTTGCGAACACCGTTCACCGTCGTGTCACGACGCAGTTCCGCAGAGCTTCTCCGCACGATGAACGACGCCGTGGTCCAGTTCTACGGCACGACTGTGTTCGGGCTGATGACTATGGTCGCGAACGTAGCCGGCTTGGTGGCGATCGCCATCGCTCTGCTGATCTCGGCCCCCCTTCCCAGCATCATCCTTGGTGCATACTTCTCAGCCGCTGCCTTGTTCTATCTTCACGTCATGAAGCCGCGGTCGCGCTCAGCGGGCCAGATCGCCGCTGAGGCTTCTTCTGCCGCTTACAGGACCGCATTCGCTGCGCTCGGAGGAATCAAGGAGACAAAACTTCGGGGGAGCCAGTCATTCTTCATCGAGGCCTACAGGGAGGCATCGCTTCGGGGGGCCTACGCGTCGCGCACGGCAGGTTTCATCTCAGCCGTTCCCCGCTATCTCCTCGAAATCCTCTTCATCTTGGCCGTAGGCGTCATCTTGATCGGTGCGGTGGTGATATCCGAGACCGAGAACAGTGTCGCATTCGGCATGCTGGCACTCTTTATCGCTGCTGGTCTCCGCGCGCTGCCCGCCGTCACGAGTCTGATGGCGCAGATCTCCAACCTACGGTTCGGCGCCGGATTCCTGGACGTGATCATCGAGGAGGTTAGGGCTGAGCGAGCGCAGGCCCTGGAGCCCGCTCGCGACGGCGCGCAACCCCTGGAGTTCACAGACAGACTGACGCTGGAGGATGTCAGCTTCGTCTATCCCGAGACGGACGTTCCAGCGGTTCGAGGTGTGAACTTGGACATCCCTCACGGGACGAGCCTGGCTGTCGTCGGTGGTAGTGGTGCCGGTAAGACAACGCTCATCGACCTGGTCCTGGGGCTGCACCGCCCATCTCAGGGTCGTGTCCTGGTCGACGGTCGAGATATCGAGGACAACATCTCGTCGTGGCAACAGACCGTGGGGTACGTCCCGCAGGAGGTGTTTCTGCGTGAGGCGTCTCTAGCCGAGAACATCGCCTTCGACCAGGACCCTGACCAGATCGACGTGGACCGGGTGAAGGAGGCGGTTGAACGCGCACAGCTGTCTGGCCTGGTCGCGTCCCTTGAGGCAGGCCTCGAGACGCCCGTCGGCGAGCGAGGGTCACGGCTGTCCGGAGGACAGCGACAGCGCATCGGGATTGCTCGTGCCATCTACCAGCAGCCCAGCTTGCTGGTTCTCGATGAGGCCACCTCAGCACTCGACAACGAGACCGAGCACCGCGTCAGCGAGGCTATCCAGCAGCTTCACGGCCACATGACGCTGGTCATCGTTGCCCACCGCCTGTCCACAGTGCGCCATGTAGACACCGTCGTCTTCATGCGGGACGGCCACGTGGAGTCCATAGGATCGTTTGACGAGGTCCGTCGACTGAACCGTCACTTCGCTCACATGGTCCAGCTCGGGTCCCTCAGCTGAGCATCCCGTCTCGGCCCTGGGGGGGATCGCAGCCAAGGGTCATGAATCCTCCCGAAGACGGTTGAGGAAGGGACGCATCCGCCATCGCACGGGCGGGGGCATCAGGATGGACAGCCGCAAGAGCCGGGACTCGACGAAGGCACTACCACCGGTGAAGATGTGCACACTCTCCCGCATACGTCCTTGCCTGACCGCCTCCCAGAACCACCGGTGGACCTCGCCTGCATACTCGTCGGCGTAGTCGGCGATCCGGAGACCAGCGGGGCGACCCGCGTTCTGCCAGGCCAACGACCAGGCTCTCAACCTGTGCTGCCACTTCGGGAAGCTCGAGTCCGTTGTGATCTGACCGGCGTGAACACGGTAGAAGAACCAGCGCCCTGGGACCAGATGCCACTCCACATGGACCGCGATGTAGACAAAGAGGAGCCAATCCTGGCCGGTTCGGAGGTCGTCCGGGATGTCCTCGACCAGCGTGAGCAGCTCTCGCCTGAACATCGTCGATGACGTGACTCCCGCGTTCTTGCGAAGCAGCGCAGGCAGACTCTTGCCCCTGATCTGGAGGTATGTGAAGTCGTTCAGGGGGACAGCGAGTCGGGCCGCCCGCTCCAGCTCTGGACGCCGGGCAAGGCCCGAGATCTCACTCTTGAACCCGTTGAGCTCCGTGGCAGCGCCGAGCTCAGAGAACTGCCAGAATGCAGATCGCAGCGCGGCGCACGAGGGGTGCTCGCGAAGATACTCCGCGAAATGCTCCTGCTTGCGGCTGTGCCAGATGTCGTCGTCATCGAGCAGACAGACCCATTCGGTCGTCACCGCTTTGAAGCCATCCTGTCTGGATCGCGCCGGACCCAGGGACGTCTCATGAATGATGAGGGTTGTGTCCGGAAAGGCGTCCCGAACGGCGGCCGCGGAGGAGTCCGTGTCCCCATCGAGCACGACGACGACCTGGTCTGGCGGCAAGGTTTGGGCGTAGACACTTTCCAATGCCGTCAACAGCATCTCGCGTCGGCCTCTGCTAGGGATGACGACGGCATACCTCAAGGCCGGTGGCCCGTCAGGAGCATCCACGCCGAGAGCTTTCTGTTCGGGAACGCGTCATGAGGCCGGCAGCGCCCAAGGCCGTGCGCGGTGTTCCGGCGATGAGCAACCGCACCTCTCGCGCCGCCACGGAGGCAGTGCGCAGCGCATTCGCCTGCTCACCCCGCCCCATCGGCCATCGATGTGCGCCATCTTCGGTCCAGCGCGTCACAGAGTACACCGCTCTGCGCGGTGGAGACCTTCCTGCACAGGGCCGCACCAGAACCCACGACCGCGTCGAGGTCACCGAGGTGAAGGTAGCGGCCTCCATCTGTCTCGGTGTCCCACCCGATGTAGGTCAAGAGCATGTCCGGTCGTGGCGCTTGCTCCCACGACAGAAGCGTCTGAAGCAGTGACTCGTCCGGAATCACGCTCCGACGGTAGTGCCTCACAATGTCATGGCTTGACTGCAGAGCCTCAAGGAGACGATCGAGCAAACGCCGGTCGACGGCCAACATCTGTTGACCCTTGTATACCGGTCGCCCGCCGGTCCACGAGGCTTGACTCCGGATGCCCACGACTCGGCGTCCGGCACGCCGTACAACACGGTAGGCCAGGACGGGTTCCACACGAAGAAAGAAGCTCTCGCGCGCCCTGACCAAGAGCTGGCGTAGGGCGACGATGGGAACTCTGTCGACGACAGCGGGCACATCCACCCACCGATAGTGGTAACGGTTCCAGTGGTCGTTGCCGATGCCGCGGTGGCGCCCCCACCGCGGTGTGTACTCCAGCGGCACGGCCGAGCCGACCCACCCACCGCCTCCCTCCAGGAAAGTCGACTCCCATCGAGACAGGTCACCGCAGACGTAGTCCTGTCCCGACGCAAGTGCGACCATGTCCGGGTCGGCCCACTCTCGAAGACGCCTGAGGCCGTCGATGGTGACCTGCACGAGCTCCCACGAACCCCAGTTCGTCTCCGCGCCATGCACCCAGACCCGGACGCGGGGATGACTCACGACCGGTGGGGCAACGGCACGGTCGTCATGGGCGATCAGGACCCAGGCGTCAGCACTGCGACGCACGATCTCCTGAGCGAGCCGCTGCACCTGCGCCACATCGCAGTGACTCAGAACGAGGTAGCCCGTTACCGGCATGGGACCTTCACGGTGAGCGCACCTCGAGAGCCTCGCGGATGCGGTCAGCGACGGGGTCTCTACGGATCGGGTCCGTCGGCGCCAGGCGGGCCTTCCGGACGGATGCACCCATACCCCACGCGACACCGAGAACGGTGACTCCTAACCTCTCAGCCCGACGTCGCACACCAGGCGCGTCGCGGACGTCGACGAGCTGACTCGCGACCCAGCGTCGGACCAGGGCAGACCCGATCCCTGCGTGGCGGGCCAAGAGCACCATGTGGTTTCGCCGACCATACAGCTTGTAGCGCGTGTCGAAACGGCTCCCTTTCACATGGGGCGCGGGGAGGTGGTCGACGGCTGCGTCCGGATCAAACACAACCACTCCGCCAAGACGTGCTATGCGCAGGAAGATATCCGTGTCCTCACGTAGCGCTGTGCCTGGATAATCGTCGCGGAACCCCCCGAGCCGCCTCAGAGCTGGTCGCGCAAAGGACATGTTCGCCCCGATGCCATGCGTGACACGACACCTCCCCTCCCTCAAGGCCGCAAAACCCGCCGTCAACGTCCCTGCGGACGTCAGAGTCCCGATGGGTTCCACCGGTTCGTCCTCGCCTGGCACCCGGTTCAGTGTTCTTCCGGCAACGGCGTCGATCTTTTCCTCCGCAAATGCGGTGCGCACAGCCTCGGCCCATCCAGGATGAACAACGACGTCGTCATCGAGGAACGAGATCACATCTCCTGAGGCGTAAAGAAGCCCTTCGTTGCGCGAGCTCGTCATGTGGCCGGCAAGCTGCGGGACGTGAACGTATGTAGCCGCCTCGTAGGCGGAGGAAACGGCCTCGTGGTCATTCCGTTCGCTCGCATCCACCACAATCACCTGGCGAATATACTCATGCTGGTCCCACAATGAGGTCAGACATCTCGCCAGAAACTGGGGCCGGCGATACGTGACGATGATCACCGACAATGCCGGAAGATGATCTGCGCTCATGCCAGGAGCCTCTCGAGAACGTCATCTGTGCTTGCACATGCCACCTCGTCGGTGAAGTCGGCGGCGCGATGAAGTGCCGCGGCACTGTGGCGACGATAGTCGGTCAGGAGGGACTGGACCGCCTCAGCGACAGCGACGGGGTCCCTCGGGGGAACGAAGGCGCCACAACCTGGCTGGACGATCTCTCGCGGTCCTCCGTGGTTGGTGACCACGACGGGACACCCCGCACCCAAGGCCTGCACGATCACCTGACCAAAGGGCTCAGGGACCGTGGAACAGTGGACCAGGACGTCATGCGTTGCGAGCAGCCTGCTGACGTCGTCGACATGCCCGACGAGCGTTGCGTCGGGCTCCTGTGCCACAAGGTGCTCCAGGTGCCGTGCGTACCGGTCCTCACCGAAGTGGGCTGCCCCCGCGATCGTCAGGGTCGCTTCGATGTCGAGGTGACGAAGCGCCCTGAGCGCTTGTACCGCAACGTCTGGCGCTTTCCACGGGGAGATCCGGCCAAGGAAGAGCAGCCGCAAGGGAGACTCGGGGACCCTCCTGGGCGGCCGGGCCAATGAGCCCGCTCCCACCCCGCTCATGCTGTAGACGACATCCACGTCCTCGGAGGACACGTGCAGAGCTTCTCTGACGGTGCTTGCGGTCCACGCCGAGTTGGCGAGGTAGTGCGTCACGCGATGAGCAGTGACCGTCCTGGTCAGCAGCAGCGCAGCAGCCGACATGGCGCTGTCTGTCAGTCCGTCGCGTACCCAGTAGACGAGGCGCGTGCGCCGTGGAGCGGCGGTGGCGCTGAGGAGCGCCGCGGCTCGCATCGAGTTTGCGACCACGAGCCCGCCCTCCCGGATGGCGGCTCGAAGGCGCCTCATGTCGGGGGCGTGGACCACCGCCTGGTCCAGTCCCTGCCATACCCCGCCGGACTCCATGGTCACGAGTCGAACGGGAAGGCCGGTCGCCTCGAGGTACCGGCGCAGCGCCAGCTCACCTCCTCCCGGCTTGTTGGTGTGCGATACGAAGGTGACAGGTGACGATGGGTTCACGGCGGTGTCTCACCTCCCGCGATGCTCGTGATGACGTCCGTCATCTCACCCACCCGCGTGGACCAGTCAGGGAGGTCACTCGGTAGGTTCGGCGACCACTGGACCGGGGTGGCGACAGCCGCGGCCACAGCGCCTGCGAAGTGGACCGACGTGGCCGTCGTTACAAGCGGGTCTCGCACGTCCTGGAAACCGGGTACGGCGGTGGAGACGACCGGTCGACGGGCAGCGCGGTACTCGTAGGCCTTGATCGGATCAAGCGATGCTGTGAACTCGGTCAGCAGATGCGGCACCACGAGAACGTCGGCGTGCTGCAGGTAGGCCGGCACATGCTCACTCGGACGCGGCCCGAGGACGTGGACACCTGCCTTTCGAAGGGCCACGAGGTCACTCGACGGCAGAGGTGCCGGGCCGACAAGCACCAGTGAGCCCGCGGACCGCGACGCACCGGTCGTGGCGAGGTGGTGGGCCGTGGCGACACACAGGTCGACGTCCACACGGTCGCGGTGGACCGTGCCGAGATAGAGCGCCACCGGGCCCTCCGGCAGATCTGCCGGCCGAGGTGATCGGGTCCGGTAGGCGTCGAGGTCGACGGCGTTCGGGATGAGGACCACGCTGCGCTCCGTGGACTTGGCTCGCTGCAGGGCTGGGGAACACACCACCACCTCCTTGCAGGAGTCCAGCAGGTACTGCTCCTGGCGCCTGAGGCGGACAAGCTCAGCAGGCGGCCGGTCGGCCACGAGCCAGTCGTCCGTGATGTCGTACAGGGAGGGCCACGCCGTCGTCGCCAGGACCTCGGCACCCCCCGGGTCGTTGACCCAGAGCAGGGGCGAGTCCATGCCGAGCCGATGGGCGGTCCTCACCACGGCACGGGCACGTCGTCGGTCCCCTCTCGGGTCCAGTCGTCGTGGCAGCACCTTGCGAGGCCGCAGTGCCCACAGCTCCCTGCCCGCGAGCTCGGGCAACAGGATCCGACGAAGTCCGACGGCCGAGCCCCGGGGCCGGCGTCCGCGCCGCAGCTCGTGCAGGCTGTCGACCGCCGGCTCGACGAAGAGCACCCGTTGCACCGCGCCTCGTCGCAGCAGACCGGCCACCAGGTGCTGGTTGCGCCGCCACACCTCGTCCCAGGTCTCGAGGGAGAGGACGACCAGGTCTGTCATGCCAGCACGCTGTCGTAGAACGCGAGGGTGTCCCGCACCTGGCGGTCGAGGCTGAAGCGCTCGAGCTGGACGTCGCGCAGGGTTGCGCCGTATGCCGTGCGCGACTCCTCGGACCCCGCCAGGTCGCGCAGCTGGGCACCTGCCGCCTGGACGTCACCGGGAGTGAACAGTCGCGCAGACTCGGCCACGCCCACCGTCTCCAGGTGGGCCCCCGCGGCAGCAGCGACGACGGGCAGGCCTCCTGCCATGGCCTCCAGGACGGTCAGACCGAAACCCTCGACAGGGCAGGGAGCCACGAGCATCGAGCTGGTGTCCATCGTCGCCTCGAGGTCGCTGAGACGACCGACGAAGTCGACGGCTGCGCTCACCCCTACCGCCGCGGCGAGCTCTTCCAACGCCGCGGACTGCCGGCCCACCCCGGCCACCACCAGACGCCAGCCGAGTCCTGCCAGACCGGACCCGGCAAACGCCTGGACTGCGACGTTCGTGGCCTTCTCGGCCTCGAGCCGCTGAGCGACCAGGACTCGAGGGCCACGGACGTCAGCAGTGCCGAGCGGTCGAGGCAGCAGACCCGGGTAGATGACCGTGCTGCGACCCTCGATCCGCGATGCGACATAGCCGGAGATGGCGATCTGCCCGCTCACCCGCGGCTTCACCATGCGGGCGGCGAGGGCGCCCCCGGCTGACCTGCCTCGTGGGCCGGCGAAGTGCCGGGTCACGACCACCGGTGTCTGCCGGCCTGTCGTCGCTGTGGTCGCACCCAGCTCAGCCGCCGTCATGTGCGCATGCACGAGGTCGGCCGGAGCGCCGCGCACCGCCCGGGCGACCTGAAGGGTCGTCCGGGCCGGCACGGTGGTCACGGCGTGCGGCAGTGCTCCGCGCATCCTGTCCGGGTCGCCGCCCACGACAGTGACCTGAATCCCTGCCTCGCACTGAGCCGACGCCAGCACGCATACGTGTCGTTCGACGCCCGCGAAGCCGTCGGACCGGATGGCATGCAGGACTCTCATCGTCGTCGCGCAGCCGTACGCTCGGCAACCACCGCGTCGAACAGCCGGACGTACCGCTCAGCCACCTCGGCCCACGAGTGCTTCTCAGCCGTGGCGCGGGCAGCCGCCGAGACTGCATCGGCATCAGCGACCCCTGCCTGCCGGACACAGCGAGCGATGTCCTCCGCACTGCCGTCGGTCACCCAGCCGTTGACCCCGTCCACGATCAGCTCGGGCACCGAGCCCACCGGTGTGGCCACTGCGGGCAACCCGGAGGCCATCGCCTCAAGCAGGACCAGCGGGTGCGCCTCGTACAGGCTGGGCATGACGAGGAAGTCCGCGGCAGCCAGCGCCGGGCGAGGATCGGGCTGGTGACCGAGGAAGTGCACACGGTCAGAGACACGCTGCAGGGCTGCTTCCTGCTGCGCCGCCTCGATCATGCGTGGGGTCCCACCGACCACGACGAGGTGGTGGTCCGTCGCAAGGTGACGCAGGCTTTCCATGGCGGCCGGAAGACCCTTGCGGTGGAACTCATGTCCGATGAAGAGCGCAACGACAGCCTCGCTGGGCAGGTGGAGCTGGTCTCTGAGCTCGCGTCGGGTGTGAGAGCCAACAGGCCGGTAGCGCGCGACATCGACGCCGTTTCCGATCACGACCGACTGTGGGAAGACTTTGCCGTACAGGCTGGTCAGGGAACTCGCCTCACGCTCGGTGAGGCTCACGACGAAGAGATGGGTGTCCGACCGGAACCGGAGCCGGTCGCGCGACACGGTGAACAGGTGGACCGGGTTACGCACGAGCCGATAGGCGTAGTGGCCCCTGGCCTTGAGGGACACCTGCAAGAGACCGTGGTTCACGTAGACATCGCCGGCGGCTGCATCGTTGTGGCAGATCGAGACGGTCCCGTCAGGGAGACTGCGCAGCACCCTACGGGCGGCCACGGTGCCCACGGTGCTGAACCAGAGGACTCGAGACGCATGTCGCAGCCGTCCCAGCAGATCCGGATCACGGCGCGCCAACCAGGTGCCCCCGCAGTCGGCCAGCGTGAAGCGCCGCACGTCATGGCCCTCCCGGGTCCACTCCTCCTCGAGATGACGGGCGACCGCCCCCACCCCCGTGCCGGCGCCGATCTCCGGGGTGATCTGCAGGATGATCACGAAGCGGACTCCTTCAGCCTCCGGCCAGAGGACCGCCTCCCTACTTCGTCCCTGTCGTCTGCCGTGTGCAGCGCGTGTGCGCCGAGACACACACCCGCGACGGCGAACGGAACACTGACCGAGACACCGACCCAGAACAGGTCGAACTGTCCCTGGGTCAGCCTTGTGAGCAGCATCGCAAACGCGAGGGTGCCGTAGCGCGGGTCCATCGACCACAGCACCCGGAGCATGCCGACCGCCATCACGAGGAAGCCCAGGAGGCCGATGACACCGGTGGTCGCGAGCACCTCCAGGAACACCTGCGGTGGCTGGAAGGCATAGGGCGTCTCACCGGTGGTCCAGTACCGCAGACCCAGTCCGAACCAGGGGTTGGTCTGCCACGCGGCGACCGAGTCCTCGAACCAGGTCAACCGCTGGAAGACCGAGTTGTGCACGTTGCCCGACTCGACGTCCTGCCGGACCAGGCTCGCGACGACCAGCGCCACCGGAGCCATGGCCAGTGCAGCGAACCACTGCCGTCCCTTGTCCGGGTGCGTGCGCAGGGACACGATGACGAGCACGACGGCCAAGGCCAGCATCGCCTGTCTGGACTGCGCGAAGGCGATCCCCGCGGCCGAGACCCAGAAGACCAGCCGCATGGCCCACCGAGGCCAGCGCAGCCAGCCCGGCCGCACGAAGGCGAGCACCGCGGAGAAGCTCAGCAGCGTGCCGATGAAGTTCTTGTGCATGCTCCAGGGCCACGAGGGGTAGATGGCCGCGAAGCTGCCGCCCGCCCACTGCAGTGCGCCCTGGACGACGGTGCTCGCGGCCAGCAGGACACAGGCCAGGAGGAACAGGCTCACGCCCTGGACGGCATACCCGGAGCGTCCCACAGCCCAACCGACCACGAGCGACCCGCTCACGAGCAGCCACGCGTGGAACCACTCGACCGTGTTGGCGAGGAAGGGGTTCGCCACCACGGTCAGCAGGGTCGCCGCCTGGTAGACCACGTTGAGCCACAGGAGCCTGCGCAGGTCGGGGCTGAACGGGCGGGGGGCGAGGAGGACCGCCGGCCAGAAGGCCACACCGAGCACGAGGTCGGAGACGGACATGTCCAGGCCGGGCGGACCCACTCTCGCCACGACGACCATCAGCGGCATGGCGACCAGCGGTAGGACCACGGGCTGGCGGACGCTGATGCCGGCCAGGAGCACCACGCCGGCCACACCGAGGGCGAGCGCCGGCTGGGAGGCCGCCAGGTAGCCGACGACGACGACGATGCCGACCGACACCACCACGGCCAGCACACCCAGCGCCCGCAGCCCCCATGGGGAGGCCGCGGTGCCGGGGTCGAGGCGCGGGGTCACAGGGACATGGTCCCAGATCGCAGCCGCCGCTCCTCCTGCAGCGGACCGCTGCGCAGCAGCACCGCCCGACGGGCCGCGGCCGAGGCCCGTTCGCCCGTGAGCACCCGTGCGCGGACCAGGGCCCCGGCGAGCTGCCCTGCGCGCGACACCTGCCACCCGAGCGCCCCGTGGTGCTTGCGCAGGTACCTCTCCAGGCCGGCGGCGAAGTACGCGTCCCGGCGGCTCCGGTCGGTGCTCGTCCCCGCGCCCTCGTGCACCACCCGCACCTCGCCGACCACCGCGTGGCGCCAGCCGAGGTATGCCGCACGCCGGGACCAGTCGGTCTCCTCGGCGTAGAGGAAGAACTCCTCGTCGAACCCGCCGACCTGGGCGAGTGCCTCGGCCCGCAGCAGCAGCACCGAGCCGATGACGTAGTCGGTGCCGTCCCCGAGCCGCCCCAGGCCGGCAGCCTCGACCCACGACCGCAGGGGACCGGGGAACGGCCAGCCGACCCGAGCGGGTCGGCCCGCCGCGTCGACCTGGGCCGGAGCGACACTGGCGAGGTCGTCCTCCGCGCGCAGCGCACGGTGCAGCCCCCGGACGTCCCCGACGGTGACCACGGCGTCGGGGTTGAGGAGCAGCACGTCACGGCCCGGGTGCCGGCGGTGCCTCAGCCCGTAGTTGACCCCGGCTCCGAAACCGTCGTTGCGGCCGGGGTCGAGATAGCGCACGCCGAGCTCGGCGCAGACGTCGCGCACCTCGGCCAGGGAGGAGTTGTCGACCACCGTCACCGGCAGCTCCCGCACCGGTTCCAGCGTGCGACGCAGCGTCGCGGGCGCTCCGTAGGCGACCACCAGGACCTCCGGGTCGTCCGCGCTCGCGGTGCTCGGCGGCGTGCTGCGGGTGACCCGCCGGTAGACCTGTTCGTACCGCTGCGCGACCGCGCCCCAGTCGCAGCGGGCCGCACGCTCCAGCCCCGCAGCCCGCAGCCCCGCTGCCAGTGCCGGGTCGTCGCCGATGCGGCTCAGCGCGCGGGCGAGAGCAGGAGCGTCACCCTCGGGCACCAGCAGCCCGGCGCCACCCACCACCTCCGGCAGGGCGCCACTGTCGCTCGCGACGACGGGCACCCCGCTGGCCATCGCCTCGACCACCACGCGGCCGAACTGCTCCACCCATCCCGGGGTGCTCAGCGAGGGCACGGCCAGCACGTCGAAGCCTGGCAGGACGCCGGGCAGCTCCTCGGGGGTGCAGGCGCCGAGGAAGCGGACCCGACCGGCGAGGTCTGGCTCGCCTGCCCGCCGTCGCAGCCGCTCCTCCTCGGGTCCGGCACCGACCATCGTCAGCCGCAGCTCCGGCTGCAGGGCGACCGCCTCCAGGAGGACGTCGACACCCTTGTGCACCGCCCAGCGCCCGACGTACCCGACGCTGACGCCGGCACCGTCGGGAGGGGTGCGGCGCTGCGGACGAAAGGCCCGGGTGTCGACCCCGAGCGGGATGACGTCGGCGACTCCTGGGAAGCCCTTGCGCTGGACGATCCGGCCCGCCTCCGCGTTGCACACCACGATGGCGGAGGCACGGCGCAGCGCCCACCGCTCCAGCCAGCGGAAGGGGGGCGGGTAGCGTTTGTCGATGTTCTGGGCGGAGTAGAGGACGTACGGCGCACCACACCTCCGCAGGGCGCGCAGCGCGAGCACCTCGGCCGTGGCGAGGGCGAACGGCTCCTCGTGGAGGTCGATGACGTCCCACGGCTGCGCCAGTGCCGTCCACACCGCTCTCGGGTCGTAGACGAACAACGCAGGGTGCGTGCCCCACGTCCGGGCCGCGACGACGGGTTCACCGGTGCGCGGCACCAGGTCGACGAGGCTTCCGCCCTCGTTCCACCTCCGCGCACCGATGACCGTGACGTCGTGGCCGAGGCCGCGCAGCGAGTCCTCCCTACTGCGCCAGGCCGTCACGGCCGCGCTGTGGAAGATCCGGAGCACCCGCACCCGGGTACGATAGCCCGGGGACCTCCCACCTGCGCTCATCGGAAAGCGACCCACGTGACTGTCCACGACATCCTGGCGATCCTGCGCCGACGCTGGCGCCTGATCCTGGCCACCCTGCTGGTGGCGGTCTCGGTCGCGGCGGTGGCCACCATCACCACGCCTCGGGTGTTCGAGGCCAGCACCCGGGTCTACCTGCTGGCCGAGGGGGGCCAGCAGGCCAACCTCTACCAGATGCCTGCCGGCGAGCTCGAGACGATCATCCAGGTGGCCACGTCACCCATCGTCATGGGACCGGTCAGGGACCAGGTCGGCGTCCCGGACGGCACGCCCCTCAACGCGACCGCAGAGGTCGCCGACGGGACGACGCTGCTCGACGTGCGGGTCACCTCCAGTAATCCTGAGATCGCTGCGGAGGTGGCCACCGCCATCCCCCAGCAGCTCGCCGCCATCGCGCGTGACTACTCCCCCATGCTGGCCAACAGCGGCCAGCGCGTCGAGGCGCAGACCATCGTCGCTGCGTCGGTGCCCGGGGGCCCGGTCTCGCCGGACCCCGTCCGTAACCTGGCGATCGGCGCTCTGGCCGGCCTCATGCTGGGCATCGGCTTCGCGCTGCTCCGTCACAACCTCGACACGCGGATCCGCACCGTCAAGGACCTCGAGCTGCTCTCCGACCGTCCTGTGCTGGCCAACGTGCCCGTGCGCCGCACGGACGGTGGACACCTCATGTTCTTCGAGAGCGAGCCGTTCAGCTCACACGCCGAGGCGTTGCGTCGTCTTCGGACCAACCTGATGTTCGTCGACGTGACGACCCGCAAGCACTCGTTCCTCGTGACCTCCGCCCTCCCGGCTGAGGGGAAGACCACGACGGCGGTCAACCTTGCCCTGGCGATGGCCGACGCAGGCACCAAGGTCCTGCTCGTGGACGCCGACCTGCGCCACCCGTCGGTCGCCAGCGCGATGGGCCTCGAGGGCTCCGTGGGCCTGACCACAGTGCTGCTCGGCAGGGCCGACATCGCCGAGATGGTGCAGCAGTGGGCCGACAGCAACCTGTGGGTGCTTCCTGCCGGGGAGATCCCGCCGAACCCCAGCGAGCTGCTCGGCTCGGACGCCATGATGGAGCTCTTCGAGGAGCTCGTGAAGGACTACGACTTCGTCCTGGTCGACTCCCCCCCAGTCCTCCCGGTGGCCGACGCGCTCGTCCTCGAGCGCCTCACCGGCGGTGCCCTCATGGTCGTGGCAGCAGGCAGCACGCGGCGTCACCATCTGACCGAGGCGCTGCACGCCTTCGAGACCGCAGACGCGACGGTGGCCGGCTTCGCCCTGACGAAGACCCCCGACGAGCCGGGCAGCTACTACGGCTACTACCGCCAGTCCCATGACGGGGAGGTCCCGGAGAGCCGGGCTGCGCGGAGACGGAACGGCGCCGACCGCCGGGACGGCAAGGCCGCGGAACAGCACGCCGCCGCCCGGGAAGCGACCCAAGCACGTCTGGATCGTGCCGCGTCCACGCAGGATGCCAACACACCAGGCATACCCTGACGCTGCACGCCGTCACACGGGGGCACGTGTGATGAGCCGACTGTGCTCCATCTCGGTCACGAACTCGGCCAGCACCTCCGCGTCGAGGTCGTCCGCCGGCACCCCCAGTGCGTCCGCGACCCGACGCTGGAGCTCGCCGGCCTCACCGAGCAGGCACGCCGTGAAGATGACCGCCGCCGGTCCCTGCAACACCTGGATGGGACCGTCCGGAAGGTGCGCCACGTAGATCGTGGGCTCGCCGGCCCCTGAGCCCTGCCGCAGCGGGTCCTCGTGCACCACGCCCACATCCGCCCCCGGCCGCCAGGACCCACTCACGTGTCCGTCCTCGTCCTGTGGCGCTGCCACTCCTCGGCGAGCCCGCGGCGCGGTCGCTCGAAGAACTCGACGACGACGTCCCGGACCGTCGGTCGACGCCCGAGCACGTGCGCCAGGTGGTCGATGTTGACCAGCGGAGCGCGCAGGAGCACCAGGGCCTTGTCCCTGAGCCGCGGTGCCGACAGGAGCCGCGCCACCCAGCTCTCCATCCGTGACGTCCCGTAGATCGTTGCTCGCCACGGCCAGTAGTCGGCTGCTCCGCGATGTTCCTCGAGCCGTCCCTGAGCCGCCGCCCAGCCGACCTCGGCACCGAGCGCGGCGACAAGTGCCTCGACGTGCTGCGTCGTCACGCGGCCCTGGGGGTCCTGCAGGGCGGCGGCCATCCGCGCGGCCTCCTCCGTGCGCCTGTTGCGCAGGGCGTTGAGGACGGCGATGAGGTGCCTCGCGGCGGACGTCGGCACCGCCACGGCCACCCCGGCCAGCTCCGTCATCTCCCGATGTGCCCAGAGAATGTCGAAGGCAGCCTCCTTGGGAGAGATGCCCTGGAAGAACCGGTGCACGTCCGCGTATCCCCACTGGGGATGCCAGAACGTCGCAGCGTGCCCGACGTCTGACCCCGAGAGGAAGGTGCTGCGAGCACTCCAGCCCCGTGCGGACAGCTCGTCGACGAAGCGCACACACTGCGAGGGCCGGACCAGCACGTCCGCGTCGGTCCCGCCCCCCGGCGAGCGCAGCTCGGGCTCCGTCGCCGGGCCCTTGATGTGCAGCAGGTCCACGCCCGCGGCGTCGGCGACGACCTGCAGCGCGGCATGCCCGAACAGGATGCGCACCGGGGGCGGGACCTCGACGACGGTGCTGCTCACCGCCTCAGCGTAGCCGCGATGACATCCGTCACCCCGACGTCGTGAGCCATGACGCTTCCCACGGCCGCCCCCGAGGCGACAGTCTGGTCACATGAGCTCCGTCCCGGTCTCCGCGGTCGACACGCGTGACCCGTGGGAACGTCACACCTGGGTGGTCGGGGCGGTCTGGCTGGTCTTCCTGGTGTTCCCGCTCACGGTGGCCGTGCGGGGCCAGCAGAGCTGGGCCGGGCAGGTCGGTGTCGTGCTGCTGTTCGCGGGTTTCGCCGGGGTCTACATCCGCGGGTTCGTCCGGGTCGACGACCCCCGCGTGCCCGCCGGCCGCCTGCCGCCGGGGGTGCCGCACCTGCTGGTGCTCATCGCCCTCGTCGGGGTGGTCGCGCCGCTGGCCGGATGGAACACCCTGAGCATGCTGCCGTATGTCGTGGCGCTGGCCATGTTCGTGCTGCCGCTGCGCCTCGCGGGCGGCTTCTTCGCCTTGACGCTGGCGCTCATGCTCACCGCGACACTGACCGCAGACTCCCTGACCGACGCCTGGCCCTACGTCGTCGTCGTGGGCTCGGTCGGCATGGCGACGGGCGTGATCCGGCTCATCGACGAGCGTCAGCGGGTGCACAACCGCCTCCTCACCGAGGTCGCCCTGGCCACCGACCGCGAGAGGGTCGCCCGCGACGTGCACGACGTGCTCGGTCACAGCCTCACCGTCATCACCCTCAAGGCGGAGCTCGCCGGCCGGCTGCTCGAGGCCGACCCGGGGCGGGCGCGTGCCGAGGTCGAGCAGATTTACGAGCTGAGCCGCCTGGCCCTCGCCGAGATCCGCACGACCGTGGGTGCCCTGCGCGTGACCCGGCTGGCCGACGAGGTGGCCGCAGCGCGCACCGTGCTCGCCGACGCCGGCATCGCCCCGGACCTGCCGGACGACCTCGACGTGGTCGACCCCCGCCACCGCGTCGTGCTGGCGTGGGCCCTGCGGGAGGCGGTGACCAACGTCGTGCGCCACTCCGGCGCCACCCGGTGCCGGGTCGAGCTCGGCGGCGACCGGCTCGTGGTCACCGACGACGGCCGCGGGCTGCACGGGCGCGAGGGCCACGGCATACGGGGGCTGCGCGAGCGCGTGGAGGCGGCCGGGGGCACGCTCGTGCTCGGCACGGGTGCCGCGGGTGCGGGCACGACCCTGGCGGTGCAGCTGTGATCCGCCTGCTGCTGGCCGACGACCAGGCGCTCGTGCGGGGCGCCATGGCGGCCCTGCTCGGCCTGGAGGCCGACCTCGAGGTCGTCGCCGAGGTGGGGCGCGGTGACGAGGTCGTCGCCGCCGCCCGGGAGCACCAGGTGGACGTCTGCCTGGTCGACGTGGAGATGCCCGGCCTCGACGGCATCGAGGTGTGCCGTGCGCTGGCCCTGGCCCTGCCCGGCGTGCGCTCGCTGGTCGTGACCACCTTCGGCCGGCCCGGCTACCTCCGCCGAGCCGTCGAGGCCGGGGCGAGCGGGTTCGTGGTCAAGGACACCCCGGCCGCCGAGCTCGCCGAGGCGGTGCGGCGGGTGCACGCCGGGCAGCGCGTGCTGGACCCGGCGCTCGCGGCCGAGTCGCTGGCCGAGGGCGCCAACCCGCTCACCGACCGCGAGCGCGACGTGCTCCGAGAGGCCCTCAGCGGTGCGCAGGTCGCCGACATCGCCCGCCGGGTGCACCTGTCGCCCGGCACGGTGCGCAACTACCTGTCCTCGGCCATCGGCAAGACCGGTGTCAGCACGCGCGCCGAGGCCGCCGTCACCGCCCGAGACCGCGGCTGGCTGTGACGGCATACCTCGCCGTGCCGTCGCGTGCAGGGTGGTCGGCCTCGGCGCGGTCACGAACTTGCACGCCGCGCCGGTCCGCCGCTGCGGATGCTCCTGCGTCGAGCGACCTCTACGGTTGTCTAGTCACCACCCGATAGCAACGCAGACGGAGGCATCGACATGGCAGCCCAGGAGCGCAAGGACGACCCCGGCCCCAGCGTCAAGGACCCGGAGCTCTACGAGAAGCTGCGGGACGAGGGCAACAGCAAGGAGAAGGCGGCGCGCATCGCCAACGCCGCGGCCCGCGACTCCCGCTCGGAGGTCGGCGAGCGCGGCGGTAGCTCCCAGGCCTACGAGGACTGGACGGTCGAGGAGCTGCGCGGGCGTGCCGCCGAGCTCGACGTCGAGGGCCGCTCCTCGATGACCAAGGACGAGCTCATCGAGGCCCTGCGCCACCACTGACCGACCTCCACCCCACGGCGCGCCACCACCTCGTGTCAGAGTGCGCAGATCTGCGCGCGGGGGACCGGGTGGCGCGTCCACCTCCACGCACCCGGAGCACCTGGCGGGGCGGCGAGCAGCCCGCCCGACCCGAGGGTCGCGGCCGCTACTGTGGAGCCATGCGGACCCTGGGCAACATCCTCTGGCTGCTGCTGGCCGGCTGGTGGCTGGCGCTGCTGTATGTCGTCGCCGGCGTCATCGCCTGCCTGCTCATCATCACCATCCCGTTCGGCATCGCCTCGTTCCGGCTGGCCAGCTACGTGCTGTGGCCGTTCGGCCGCCGCACGGAGTTCCGGCAGGAGGCCGGGGTCTTCTCGGTGATCGGCAACGTCCTGTGGATCCTGGTCCTGGGCTGGGAGTTGGCGGTCGGCCACATCATCGCGGGGCTGCTGCTGTGCCTGACCGTCATCGGCATCCCGTTCGGCATCGCCTGCTGGAAGATGGTGCCGCTCGCCCTGCTGCCGCTGGGCCAGCGGATCGTCCCGGTCGAGCACCCCGAGCAGGACCCGTTCGCCGTGGCCCCCGCCCGGTGACCGTCGGGTGCGAGCCCACGGGCGTGACCTGATGCGGCCGGCTCAGTCCGGAAGGGTCACGTAGCCGGAGGTCGCGGGGTCACGGCGGCGCACCGACCGCCCGAAGGTCGGCCGCGCGCCGAAGCTGGCCCGCCGCGCGGCCCGCCGGAAGGTCGCGAGCAGAGCCGGGCCCAGCACCACGATCGCCACCGCGTTGGTGACGGCACGGCCCGTGTCCCAGCCGGCTGTCGAGGTCACCAGGGTGTAGACGACGAAGCGCTCCAGGTTGTCCCACACCGGCGCGCCGGGCACGTAGGCCAGCGACCCGGCGGTCGTGTCGACGCCGGCGACGAACGGCCAGAAGTACAGGTTCATCAGCATGCCGAACACATAGGCCACGACCACGCCGTAGGCCGCGAGCATGGCGATCTCCCGGCGGCCGGTGACCCGCCGGGGCAGCAGCCCCGCCCCGAGCCCGATCCACGCCGCGCACAGCATCTGGAAGGGCAGCCAGGGACCGACCCCCGCGGTGAGCATCCCGGAGGCGAAGAGCGAGGTGCAGCCGAGCACGAAGCCGAAGCCCGGCCCGTACACCCTCCCGGCCAGCACCAGGACGAAGAAGACGACCTCGATGCCGGCGACCCCCGTGCCCAGCGGCCGGAGCGCGGCGTTGACGGCCGAGAGCACCCCGAGCATGGCGAGGGCCTTGGCGTCCATGCCCCCTTCGGAGATCTCGGCGAGCACGACCAGGACCAGCACCGGCAGCACGGCCATGAAGACGAAGGGGGCGTCGCTGCGGGTGCCGAAGGACGCCGGGTCGGGGGTCAGCAGCAGCGGCCAGAGGAACATGGCCAGCCCGGCCAGCGAAGCCAGGGCGACCACCGTCGCCGACCGTGGGCCGAGCCGCACGGCGTGCAGGGGGCCGGTGGCGGGGCTGCTGTCTGTGCCGCGGGTGCTCACGGTGCCACCCCCACCAGCGCCTCGCGCACCTGGGCGGGGGTGAGCCAGGGAGCGCCGAGCACCTTGGCCACCTGCGGAGCGAAGATCGGCGAGGCCGCCACGACCTCGACGGTCGGGCCGTCGGCGACGACCTCCCCCTCGGCCATGACGACGACCCGGTCGGCCACCGCAGCGACGAACTCCACGTCGTGCGTGGCCACGACCACGGGCGTGCCCTGGGCCGCCAGGTCGGCCACGATCGCTCCGAGCGCGGCCTTCGCCGTGTAGTCCAGGCCCCGGGTGGGCTCGTCCAGCAGCACGACCCGCGGGGCGGCGGTCAGCTGCACCGCCAGCACGAGCGACAGGCGCTGCCCCTCCGACAGGTCACGGGGGTGCCGGTCGCCGGGCACCCCGGGGGCGACGCGCTCCAGCAGCCGCCGGCACGTGCCGGGCGCAGCGTCCGACTCACGGTCCGCAGCCGCACACTCCTCGTCCACGGTCTCCAGGTAGAGCAGGTCGGCCGCGGTCTGCGGCACCAGGCCGACCAGGGCTCGCGCCCGGGCCGCGGTGACCGAGCCGGGGTCCTCGCCCCCGACGTCCACCTGCCCGGTATGCCGGGGGCCCGAGCCCTGCAGCGCCCACAGCAGGGAGGACTTGCCCGACCCGTTGCGTCCCATCAGTGCGACCACCTCACCGGCGTGCAGGCCGAGGTCCACCCCACGCACCGCCACGACCTGCCCGTGCCGCACGACGACCGACGAGGCGGTGAGCACCGGCGCAGCACCAGCCGCGACCCGCACGGGCGGCCCGGCATACGCGGGCGTCGCGGCCAGCTCGAAGCGCAGGTGGGTCGCGCGCCGGCGGGCGTCGCGCACCGACAGCGGCAGCGGTGTCCAGCCGGCGACCCGTGCCAGCTCGACGACCGGCGGCGCGACCGGTGAGTCGACGAGCAGCTCCTGGGGTGTGCCCTGGCGCACGGCGGCATCGTCCACGACGAGGAGTCGGTCGGCATACTGCAGCACGCGCTCCATCCGGTGCTCGGCCATGAGCACGGTCACCCCCAGGTCGTGCACCAGGCGGGTGACGGCGGCCAGCACGTCCTCGGCCGCCGTGGGGTCCAGGGCCGAGGTGGGCTCGTCGAGCACCAGCACCCGGGGGTCGGTCGTCAGCACCGCACCGATCGCCACCCGCTGCTGCTGGCCGCCGGAGAGCGTGCGCAGCGGCCGTCGGCGCAGGTCGGCGATGCCCAGCAGGTCCAGCGTCTCCTCGACCCGCTTGCGCATCACGGACGGCGCGACCGCCAGCTGCTCCATCCCGTAGGCCAGCTCCTCCTCGACCGTGTCGGTGACGAAGCCCGCCAGCGGGTCCTGGCCGACGTAGCCGACCAGATGGGCCAGGTCGCGGGGCGGCCGGTCGCGGGTGTCGAGACCGGCGACGGACACCCGGCCCTCGAGGTGCCCGCCGGTGAAGTGCGGCACGAGGCCGTTCACGGCCCGCAGCAGCGTGGACTTGCCGGAGCCGGTGCGGCCCGCGACGAGCGCCAGCTCACCCTCGGGCACCGCGAGCTCGACGTGCGCCAGGGCGGGTCGCGCCGCGCCGGCATACGTGATGGTCACGTCCTCGAAGCGGATCACGCGCCCACCTCCTCGGCCGTGAGCGGGGTCCGCGGCGTCGCCACGGCCGGCACCACACCCACGAGCACGGCCGCCAGCGCCGGCAGGCCCACCTCGGGCCAGACCGGTGGGCTGAGCGAGGGGTTGACCGCGGCCGGGTCCAGCGACAGGGCCAGCCAGACCCCCAGGCCCACGACGACCCCGGCACCCGCCGTCACGACCTCAGGCACCTGCCACCGGTCGGGCCGGTAGTGCGTGCGGCGCACCCGCCGGCCGCTGAGCCCGAAGCCCGCCGCGGCCAGGCCCACCCCGAGCACCAGCATGGGTGCCCCCAGCACCGCGGGGGAGGTGCCGTCGAGCAGGCCGTAGACACCGACACAGACCCCGACCAGGCCACCGACGGTGCACACGCCGGCGAGGACCCGGCTGCCGGGGGCCACCTGCTCGGTGCGCCCGTAGCCCCGCGAGTCCATCGCCGCAGCCAGCTCGAGCGAGCGGTCCAGGGCGTCCTCGAGCACCGGCACGACGACGCCGCGCAGCGCCCGGATGCCGCTCCCGCCACCACCGCGCAGCCGGCGGGCACGGCGCACCCGCAGCACCGACTCGGCGAGCTGCGGGAAGAGCGACAGCGCGACGACGACCGCGGTGCCGACCTCGTAGAGGGCGCCGGGCACCGCCTTGAGCAGGCGCTTGGGGTTGGCCAGGGCGTTGGCGGCACCCACGCAGATGATCATGGTGGCCAGCCGCAGGCCGTCGTAGAAGCCGCCGAGCAGCGCCTGCGCCGTCACCGGGCCGAACAGCGTCAGGCCCGCCACCCACTCGGGCAGCGGCACCGTGGGCAGGTCGAGCAGCACCGGCCCGCCGGCACCGCCGCCGAAGACGACCCGGAAGGCCACCCGCAGGACCACGACCAGGACGGCGACCCACACGTAGAGGCGGAACGCCATCGCCCACGGCGCGTCGCCGCGGCGGGCCACCACGACCAGGGTCGCGACGGCGATGACGAGGCCGAGCAGCAGCGGGTTGGTGGTGCGGCTGGCCGCGGTCGCCAGCCCCAGCGCCCAGACCCACCAGGCCGCGGGGTGCAACGCGCGGGGCAGGTATGCCGTGCGCCACCGGTCACGGCGGGCGCCACCGGCGGTGCCCCCGGTGACACGTGCAGGTGCTGCGGTGCTCACACGTCACCTCCGGCCCGCCGGCTGCGCGCGGTGGCCAGCGCCGCCCCGCCGAGCACGAGGACGACCGCGCCGGTGGCCCACACGCTGGCGGGCACGCCCCACGGCCCCTCGGCCTCCGGCTCCTCGGACCCGTCGTCGGCTGCGAGCTCGGCGCCGACGGAGGTGGTCGTGGCGCTGAGCGTCTCCGGGTCGAAGCGCGGCATGCTCGGGTCGACCCCCGGGTCGACCGCGAAGGTCCACCCCTCGAGGTCGCCGTCGGTGACGGACCTGGCCCGGGCACCGGTCGTGCTGTAGGTCCAGGGCTCCTCCGCAGCGGCGCGCCACGACGCCCAGCTGGCCTGGGTCGGCGGGGTGTCCAGGCAGGTCTCGCGGTAGCCGGGGTCGCTCTGGAGGGCCAGCTCCTCCTCGGGTGCGGGGACGCCGTCGATGCGGCAGACGAACGCGTCACCCCAGCGGGAGACACCCTCGACCTCGAACCCCGCCGCCCGCAGCGCGTCCAGTGCCGTGGTGCCCTCGGCCACGGGCCCGGGCACACAGCGGACGACGACCTCGCCGGGGCCCACCTCCTGGTAGTCCACGACGACGGTCACGCCCTCCCCGGGCTCGCACGCTCCCTCCTCCGCCTCGTCCTGGGCGGCGGCGGCGCTGGGCAGGGCCAGCGCGAGGAGCATGCCGAGGGTCCACGCCGGAGCGCTGCGCACGGGTGGCACCTCGTTCCCCATAGCCGGTGTCGCCGTGGGGGTGGTGCCCGAAGGATCCGGGTCGGCCACCACGGGTGGGGTGTCGACGAGGTCGCCCGGACTCCACCCGCAGCCGCGACGGGTTGTCGTGGAGTCTCGCCACGACCGGGCATTCGGGCTCGTCGGGAGTGGTGGCTCCCGACCTACCGTTGCGGGTCAGCGCCGGACTCGGACCGGACTTCCCCCGGAGGTGACGTCCCTGTCACTGTAACGCAGCACCGGCGACCCGGGTCACGGTCTGCACGCTGTCCACCTCGGCCGCGGGCTTGTCCTCGCGGTAGCGCAGCACCCGCGCGAAGCGCAGCGCGACGCCGCCGGGGTAGCGCCGGGAGCGCTGCACGCCGTCGACCGCGACCTCGACCACCTGCTCGGGGCGCACGTGCACGACGTGACCCTCGCGGTGGGTCTCCAGGCCGAGGAAGCGCTCGGTCTGCCAGGCGAGCATCTCGTCGGTCATGCCCTTGAACGTCTTGCCGAGCATGACGAGGTCGCCGGTGTGCTCGTCACGGGCGGCGAGGTGGATGTTGGACAGCGTGCCGCGCCGTCGGCCGCTGCCCCACTCCACGGCGACGACCACGAGGTCGAAGGTGTGCCGCGGCTTCACCTTCACCCAGCCCGCCCCGCGACGGCCGGCGGCGTAGGGGGCCTCCAGCGACTTGACCACCACCCCCTCGTGCCCGGAGTCCACGCGCTCGGCGAACCAGGCCCGTGCCGTCGCGGCGTCATCGGTGACCAGCCTCGGCACGACCAGCCCCGGCGCGGTCTGCACCAGGCGCTGCCAGCGCAGGCGACCCGGCAGGTCGACGAGGTCGTCGCCGTCCTGGTGCAGCAGGTCGAAGAGGTAGGTCGTGAGCGGCACCTCGGCACGCAGCCGCTGCGGGTCGGCGCTGCTCGCGGTGCGTGCCCCGGTGACCTGGAACGGGTGCGGCCGTCCGTCGGCGCGCAGGGCGATGACCTCGCCGTCGAGCACCGCGGCGCCGACCGGGAGCGCGGCCAGCGCCTCGACGACCTCGGGCATCCGGTCGGTGACCTCCTCCAGCGTCCGGGTGAACAGCCGGACGTGGCGGTCGTCGGCGCCGCCCCAGACGTGCGCCTGCAGCCGGATGCCGTCGAGCTTGGTCTCCAGGGCCACCGCCCCCATGCCCTCGACGCCCTCCTCGACCGTGGGCGCCGAGGCGGCGAGCATCGGCCGCAGCGGTCGCCCGACCTCCAGCCGGACCGCCTCCAGCGCCTCCTGCGCCTGCTCCGGACCGGTCACCGTCAGGGCCGCGGCCGCGACGGGTCCGGACCGCCCGGCGAGCATCACCGCCCGGCGCACCGCCTCCAGCGGCACGCCCGCGGCCTGGGCCACGGCCTGCTGCACGATCCCGTCGCCGGCGCCCTGGCGCACCTCCCCGGTGACCAGGCCGCGCAGCCAGGTCTGCTCCTGCGCGGTCGCCCGCCCGAGGAGGCCGGCAAGCGCGGCGCGGCGGGCCCCGACGGAGCCCGCCCCCGCCAGTGCCCCGACCCGGCCCAGGGCCTGGTCGACCTCGAGCACGGTCAGGGTGGACGAAGCGGCGGGAGCCGGCAGGTCCTGCAGGCCCCGCCGGCTCACCCCGATGCGGCGCTGCGGCAGCACTCCGGCCAGGTAGTCGGTGACCACCTCGACCTGCCGCTGCCCGCCGTCGGCGGCCGCCCGCAGCGTCGTGGCGAGCGCCGCCACCTTGGCGGTGCGCGACCGGGTGCCTGCGACGGCCGCGGACGTGCCGATCACCTCGGCCAGCGGCATACCCGTCTCGTGCTCCATCCCTCGCACGCTACCGGTGACCACCGACGGACCGGCGGTGACAGGATGCTGCGTATGCAGATCCGCGACGCCTACCTCCTCGACGCGGTCAGGACCCCCTTCGGCGCACTGCGCGGGGGCCTGTCCGGCATCCGCACCGACGACCTCGCGGCGGTCCCGATCCGCGCCCTGGTGGCCCGGCACACGGGGCTGGACCCGGCGGAGGTCGACGACGTCTACCTCGGCAACAGCAACGGCGCAGGCGAGGAGAACCGCAACGTCGCCCGGATGGCCGCCCTGCTGGCCGGGCTCCCGGTGACGGTGCCCGGTGTGACGCTCAACCGGCTCTGCGCGAGCGGCGGCGAGTCCCTCCTGCAGGCCGGTCGGGCGATCGCGGTCGGGGACGCCGACCTCGTCGTCGCCGGGGGCGTCGAAGGCATGAGCCGGGCCCCCTACGTGCTCCCCAAGCCGGACGAGGCCCTCCCGCGCAGCATGGAGATGCACCAGACCATGGTCGGCTGGCGCATGGTCAACCCGCAGATGCCCGCGGAGTGGACAGTGCCCCTGGGAGCGGCCGCGCAGGCCGTCGCCGCCGAGCTCGGCATCGGCCGTGAGGAGCAGGACGCCTGGGCCGCCCGCTCGCACCAGCGGGTGCACGCCGCCTACGAGGCCGGCCTGCACGACGGCTTCGTCCTGCCGGTCGAGGGCCTGGAGCGGGACGAGTCACTGCGGCCGGACTGCACGACGGAGACGTTGGGAGGGCTGCGCCCCGCCTTCAGCCGGGACGGCACCGCCACGGCGGGCAACTCCTCTCCGGTGAACGACGGTGCCCTGGCCGCTCTCCTCGGCACCCGCGAGGTGGCCGAGAGACTGGGCACACCGCCGCTGGGCCGCATCATCGGCTCCCGCACGGTCGGGGTCTCCCCGGAGCGCTTCACCCTCGGCCCGGTCTCAGCCGTCGAGCAGTTGCTGGCCCGGCACGACCTCGACGTGCGCGACGTCGACCTCTGGGAGGTCAACGAGGCCTTCGCCGCCATGGTGCTGTCCGTGCTGCACCACCTGCCCGGCGTCGACCACGAGCAGGTCAACGTCAACGGCGGCGCCATCGCCATCGGCCACCCGCTGGGTGCCTCGGCCCCCCGGGTCGTCGTCGACCTGTGCCGCGAGCTGCGCCGCCGCGGGGGCGGGCTCGGCGTGGCGGCCGCCTGCATCGGGGTCGGCCAGGGCACCGCGGTGCTCATGCAGGTCGACTGAGAGCGTCCGCCCTCACTCCTCGACGGCACCGGGCGACTCGGCCACGAAGGGCGCCTCGTCGCGCACCGGTCCGAGGTCCACGCCGTCCGGCGAGACCAGCGTGACGTCCTGCGGGTCCAGTGCGCTGGAGGCCCTGGTGACCTGGCCACGACTGTAGACGACGTCACCCGGCTGCATGTTCGGCACCAGGTCCTCGACCAGCACCAGCGTGTAGCCCCGCGCCCTGAGGTCGCTGATGATCCCGGGCACGGCGTCGACCGTCGCGGAGACCGAGTCGTGCATGAGCACGATGGAGCCGGAGCGCGTGTAGCTCACGACGTGGCTGCGGATCTGTGAGGCGGTGCGCCCGTCCCAGTCGCGAGGGTCGACCGACCAGAGGACGAGGGGCTTGCCCAGCTGCCGGGTGCTGGAGTTCCAGGACCCGTAGGGCGGGCGCAGCAGGGTGCTGCGCGGCACCCCCACGCTCGCCAGCTCGTCGTCGGCGCGGTCCACCTGCCACTGCTGACCGGAGAGCGACAGGGTCGTCAGCTGCGGGTGGTTCCACGTGTGGTTCTCGACGGCATGGCCCTCGTTGTGGGCCCGTCGGGTGGTGAGCGGCCGGACGTCGACCTGCTGGCCGACCCAGAAGAAGGTCGCGGGCACGTCACGGGAGGCGAGCGTGTCGAGCAGCCTGCTGCTGTGCGCCGACGGGCCGTCGTCGAAGGTCAGCGCCACGCAGGCGAGCTCGGAGCAGTCGGGACGTGCTGGTGGTGGCGGCGGCGCGACCGCGTCGCGTGCCTGGTAGAGCACGTCGCTGCACAGCGCGGAGGTGCCCCCCAGCGCGGTCACCCTGCCGGGCTGCTCGGCGAACAGGTAGCTGCGGGTGGCGGAGGGCAGCGTCCCGCACGGGCCGACCGCGAGCACCACCGGACCCCTGGTGAGGACGCCCGCGGCGACGGCGTCGGCGAAGTTGGTGCCGTCGCCCCGGGCCAGGTAGACCCGGCTGACCGTGTCCGGGAACGCCCGTGCGGCCACGCGGGTCGCCGTCTCGTAGCGGTTGGCGCCGGCGATGCGCGAGGGCGTCCGCCCGGAGGCGGCGGCGGTGAGGGCATCGCTGGTGACGGCCGCGGTCCCGCCCAGCGCCGTGACATGCGTCGGGTCGAGGTCGGCGATCGCCGCGGCGGTGACCGCCGGCACGGCGTCCCCGTCGTGGCTCAGCAGCAGCACGGGGCCGTCGGTGAGCATCCCGGCGGCGAGCGCGTCGGGGCTGACGGCTCCCCGCACGACGTAGACCCGGTCGGCGCCACCCGGGAAAGCCCGGTCGGCCACCGCCGCAGCCGTGCCCTGACGGGTCTCACCGGCGAGCCGGGCGCTGGGTCGCGTGCCGGCCGCCGCGGCCAGGGTCTCGTCGCAGACGGCTGCGGGGCCTCCCAGGGCGACCACCTCTTCCGGGGCGAGCCGTGCGATCTCGGCGCTCACGGACGCCGGCACGCCGCTGCAGCGGGGGACCAGCAGGACGGGCCCGTCGGTCAGGGAGCCGGCCACCAGCGCGTCGGCGAACAGGTCGCCGCGGGCGAGGTAGACGCTGTCGGCCGCTGCCGGGTCGCTGAACTGGTGCTGGGAGATCGCCACGGACGTCGCGTAGCGGTCCGGGCCGGAGATGCGGCTGATGGCCGGGGCGGTCTGCATCGGGACAGGGGCGGACGCCGACGGGGCAGCAGTGCTCACCTGCGCCGGGGCATGGGGCAGACCGCCCTGCTCGAGGGCCGGAGCGGACACCGGCACAGCCAGGAGGGCGGCGATCACGATAGCCCACAACCTCACCTCTGTGACGCTACTCCTGAACCCCCCGGGTGACCAGAGCCGCTCCTGCGACAAGACTGGGCGGCATGAGTCCGCGTCATGACGCCGTCGTCCCGGCCGAGCTGAGGTCCGCCCTGCACGAGCTCTACAGGGACCTGCACCGGCACCCGGAGCTGTCCATGCAGGAGGAGCGCACCGCAGCGCTCGTCGGCGAGCGGATGCTGGAGCTCGGCTTCGAGACTCTGCGGGTGGGTGGCACCGGCGTGGCAGCCGTCCTGCGCAACGGCCCCGGTCCCGTCGTGGCCCTCCGCGCCGACACCGACGGACTGCCGCTCGCCGAGGCCACCGACCTGCCCTACGCGAGCACCGCGCGCGGCACCCTGCCCGACGGCACCGAGGTGCCCGTCATGCACGCCTGCGGCCACGACACGCACATCACCTGCGCGGTCGGCGCCGCGAGCCTGCTGGCCCAGGCCCGGCACGAGTGGTCGGGCACGGTGGTGATGCTCTTCCAGCCCGGCGAGGAGACCAGCGCGGGAGCCCGGGCGATGCTCGACGACGGGCTCTGGGACCGCGTGCCGCACCCCGAGGTGGTCTACGCCCAGCACGTGTGGCCAGGCCCCGCCGGCACCGTCGAGCTCAGCATCGGCCCCGCGATGGCGATGGCCGACGCCTGGAAGGTCACGGTGCACGGGCGCGGGGGCCACGGCTCCCGGCCCGAGACCACCGTCGACCCGGTGGTGCTGGCGGCCTACATCATCGTGCGCATTCAGGGCGTCGTCGCGCGTGAGGTGGCGGCGCAGAGCGCTGCCGTCGTGACGGTCGCCACGGTCCACGCCGGGCTCAAGGAGAACGTCATCCCCGACACGGCGGAGCTCACCGTCAACGTGCGCAACCTCGACGCCCACGTCCGCGACCGTGTGCTCGACGCCCTGCGGCGGGTGATCCGGGCGGAGGCCGAGGCCTCCGGCGCGCCGGAGCCGCAGATCGAGGAGCTGTACACCTTCCCGCTGCTGGTCAACGACCCGGCTGCCGCCGCCGAGGCCCTGGAGGTCCTCGGCGGTGCCCTCGGTGCCGACCATGTGAGCACGACCCCGGCGATGATGGGCAGCGAGGACTTCGGCCACCTGCCGCAGGCGCTGGGGGTCCCCGGGGTCTACTGGTTCTTCGGCGGCACCGCGCCCGGCGACCTCGAGGGGCCGGACCCCGTGCCGTCCAACCACTCCCCCCGCTTCGCCCCCGTCCTGGAGCCCACGCTCAGCACGGGCGTGGTCGCGGCCTACTCGATGCTGCGGCACCGCCTCACGGACGTCACGGACCGCTGAGCAGGCGCAGGGTCGCCCGCTCAAGGGCGACCTGACGCTGCAGCGGGTCGTCGTGCCGGCGCCGGGTCGCGGTGCGGATCGTGCGGCCCTGCTCGTAGGCCTCGACCACCCGCGGGTCGACGTACGACGTGCGGGCGACCGTCGGGGTGTTGCCCAGGAACACCGCCACCTCCTTCATGGCCCCGGAGACGGCGCGCCTGCGCGAGGCCTGGCTCTCGCCGTGCTCGTCGGAGCCGGCGAGGGCGGCCGCAGCCAGCACCGTCGCGTGCCAGGTGCGGAAGTCCTTGGCGCTCGCCTCGACGCCGGTCGCCTCACGGATGTAGTCGTTGACCAGCATCGGCAGCAGGGAGCGCCACGAACGCTGCTCCTTGTAGGCCAGCAGGCGCAGGTCCTCCCCCCGGCGGCGACGCATCAGCTCGATGGCCTCGACGACCGAGCGGTCGTCGATCTCGACGAGGTGCTCGACGCCCGACTTGCCGGTGAACCGGAAGACCAGGACCTCACCACGCCTGCGCACGTGCCGACGCTCCAGGGTCGTGAGGCCGACGCTGCCGTGCGCGTCCGCATACACGTCGTTGCCGATGCGGAAGTAGCCCAGGTCGAGCAGGCGCACGGCCGCGGCGCACGCGCGGTCCACCGGCATGCCCTCCTGGCCGAGGTCACGTAGCACGGGACAGGGTCGGCTGCTGCTGGCCGCCGGCCTGCTCGTGGTGGGGGGCTGGCTGCCGTGGCTCTACACCGGGGCGGGCCCCGTCAGCGGCATCCGAGGCCCCGGGCTGTGGACCTTCTACGCCGGTCTGCTCGCCCTGGCCGGCGGCCTGCTGCCGGCCCGCTGGTCACCGGCTGCCCTGGTGCAGGCGGTCGTGTGTGCCGTCGTCGCGCTGGGGCTGCCGCTGTGGCAGGTGGCGCACGTGCTGTCCCTGGTGGGGACGCAGGGGTGGGCCCCGGGCCCGGGCCTGGTGATGACCGTCGCCGGCGGTGTCCTGTGCGGCGTCGCGGCCCGACAGCTGCACCGGGCCCGTCTGCGCAGCACCCCGTCCTGACCGGTCGGACCCTCACGGCGAGCGGGTGTCGGCCTCGCCGGTGCCCTCCTCCAGCTCCTGCAGGCGGCGGTGCAGCCGTGCCCGCACGTCCTGCGGCGTGAGGTCCGCGCGCTGGCGCTCCTCCCGCGCGATGATGACACCGGCGGCGGCCACCCCGGCCACCCCGGCGAGACCGAGCACCTTCCAGAGGTTCATGAGCAGGAGACCCTTCCCGTGCACGACACGACGACGCTGGACCTGGAGACCGCGGTCGACCTGACCCGCACCGGGGACCTGTGGCTGTTCCGCGGGCGGTCCGCCGCGGACCACGCTATCCGTGCGGTCACCAACGCCCCGGTCAACCATGTGGGCATGGCCGTGGTGGTCGACGACCTGCCGCCGCTGATGTGGCACGCCGAGCTCGGCCGGGGGCTGGTCGACGTCTGGACCGGCACCCGTCACCGGGGGGCACAGCTGCACGACCTCAGGGCGGCGGTGCTGCAGTGGAGCCACCGCTACGAGCAGCGCACCTGGCTGCGGCAGCTCGACGCGCAGGTCACCCGGCCGATGGAGGATGAGCTGCTGCGCAGCGTCGCGCGGCTCAGCGGCACTCCCTTCCCGGCCACGACCGCCCTGGCGGCACGGTGGCTCAGGGGCAGGGTGCGTCGGCCGGCGCCGGTCGAGACGACCTACTGCGCCGAGGTCGTCGCCGACGCCTACCAGGCGATGGGCCTGCTGGGCCAGGACCGCCCCACCAACTACTACGACCCCGGGACGTTCTGGTCCGGGGACGGGCTGGAGCTGCTCGAGGGGGCGCGGCTCGGTGCCGAGATCCAGGTGCGGGTGCCCGGGCCGGTGCCGTCCTGAGGCGCCCCGCGTCGCCGGGGCGGGCCAGGGCTGGGACCCTGGGGTCATGACCTCCGCCCCCTCCCCCCGTCCGGTGTTCGTCTACGACGGCGACTGCTCCGTGTGCTCCAGCAGCGCCCGGGCGCTGCGTCGCTACGTGGACCCGGACGCTCACTACGCCGTCGAGCCCTACCAGTTCCTCGACCTCGCGGCCTACGGCCTGACCGCCGAGGAGTGCTCCTGGGAGGCCAAGTTCGTGCGCGCCGACGGCTCCGTCCACGGCGGGCACCGCTCGGTCGCCGAGGCGCTGCGGCACGGTCGAGCCGTATGCCGTCCGCTCGGCACCGTCCTCACGCTGCCGGTGATGGACGCGCTGGCCGCGCGGGCCTACCGCTGGGTGGCCGACAACCGCAGCCGGCTGCCCGGCGGGACGCCCACCTGCTCTCTGCCTCCCGGCGAGCGATGACCGTGGGCGAGGGCTGAGCACGTGCCGACGCAGGAGGTCGACTGGGCCGAGCAGCTGTCACTGCCCCCGCTGACGTGGGAGGGCACGGCCATCGGGCTCGCGGCCCTCGTGGCGGCGGTGCTGCTCGGGGTCGTCGTCGAGCGGGCGGTCCGTGGCTACCTGCGGTGGCGGCACCGTGGCCCCAGCGCCGTCGCGGTGTTCGGCCGGCTGGCGCGGTGGGCCGTGGTGGTGCTGGGGGTGGGCATCGCCCTGACCGTCGTCTTCCCGAGCGTGCGGCCGATCAACATCCTGGGAGGGCTGGGGGTCATCTCGATCGCGGCGGGCATCGCCTTCCAGACGGTGCTGGGCAACATGTTCGCCGGCATCATGATCCTGTCGGGCGACCGCTACCACGTGGGAGACCAGATCGGGGTGCGGGACCTGCGCGGGGAGATCACCCAGATGACGCTGAACTCGACTGCGGTGCGCACCTTCGACGGTCGCAAGGTGCTCATCCCCAACCAGGTGATGCACTCGGAGCCGGTGACGGTGCAGACCGGGTTCGAGCGGGTGCGCACCAGCGTCACCGTCCAGGTGGACGCCACCGCCGACCCGGCACGCGCCCAGCGCGTCGCCGTCGAGGCCATGACCGCGGTGCCGGAGGTCCTGGAGGACCCGGCACCACAGGCCCTGCTCACGGTGCTCGACAAGGGGGCGCTCACCCTGGAGCTGAGGTTCTGGTCCGGGGCCCGCCAGCTGGAGACCCGGGAGGCCCAGCACGCGGTCATCGCTGCCGTGGTGGCGGCCTTCACCGCGCACGACGTGCGGCTCGCCGACGAGATCCAGACCGTCGAGGCGGGCCCCGACCTGCTCGGGGCCCTGGACGGCCTCGGGTCCTCGCGGGAGTCCGGGGCCGACACCGCCTGACACGCACGGGTCCCGTCGGGCACACACACGGCGGCGCCGTGCAGGGGGTCTGGCCCACCTGCACGGCGCCGTGGCGTCAGGCGGGCCGCGCAGGGGGCTCGAGCCGCCGACCCCCTCTGCACGGACCGCCCGTGTGCTACCCGCAGCTCAGGTCTGCCCTGACCTCCGTCGCCAGGGTGGTGAGCTCGGCCGCCTGGTCGTCGTCGAGCTTCTTGCCCGCAAGGGCCCGCACCTGCTGGAGGAACGCTCCGAGCGCGTCGCAGGCGGTGTCCGGGTCGTCCGCCTCCAGGGCAGCCAAGGCAGCGCGGAGGGTGCTGCCCAGCGCGGTGGTGACGCCCCGCGGCAGGCCCAGCTGCGCGACCGTGTCCTGCAGTGCCGCCACCTGCGCGACCGGCGTGGGCTCGAGCTCCACCGAGCCGCTGTCCGGAGCGCTGCCCTGGGGGCGTGCGACACCGCGCTGGTCGGTGCCCTCCGGCTGGTCCGGGTCACCGTTGTCGACGACGACCGAGCCGGCGGCCGGCAGGTGCGTGGCCGTCGGGCCGCCGTTGTCGGCCAGCGGCTCCAGCACCGGCTCGCTCTCCGTGACGTCGCCACTCGCCGCCGCACCACAGGTGCCGTCGGAGGTGACGTTGTGCCCGCCGGAGCTCAGCAGCACCGTGCCGCCACCGTTGTCGACGACGCCGCACTCGGTGCCGCTGTTGTCGACCACCACCGAGCCGCGGACGGTCAGGTGTGCCGAGGAGTCCCCGAACGTGGCGACGAGCATGCCACCCGCGGTGCCGTCAGGCGAGCTGTTGCCGGCGACGGTCGAGTCGGTCACCGTCACGTCGCCGTCGGTCGCGAACAGCGCCCCTCCGTGCCAGCCCAGGGCGGAGTTGCCGCTGACGGTGCTGGTGACAATGTCGGTGGTGCCGAGTGACCGCAGACCACCCCCGACGTCGGAGGCGCTGTTGCCGCTGACGGTCGAGCGCGAGACCAGCGTCGTGCTGCCGAAGAACCCGTACAGACCACCACCGGGCCCGCCGTTGACGGTGTTGTCGGCCACGGTGCTCTCGACCAGGGTCAGCGTGCCGTTCTCGCCGGTGTAGACGCCGCCACCGCCCTTCCAGAACTCGTTGCCGCTGGTGTCGACGACGCTGTCGGTCACCTCCGACCGGCTGAGCGTGAGGTCACCGTTGTTGAGCACGGCACCGGCCAGCTCGTAGCCGTAGCCGCGGGTCAGCACCAGGTCGCTCAGCGTGACCTCGACGCCCGCCTCGACCTCCAGGATGCGCGAGGCGCCCTGCCCGTCCAGCACGACGCCGGGAGCCTGCGAGCCGTCGACCACCACGTCCGTGGCCACGGTCAGGGGGCTGGACAGCTCGACCGTCTCACCGTCCAGGGCCGGGTCGAGGGTGATGGTGCTGCCTTCGCAGGCGCCGGCCAGGGCTGCGCGCAGGCTGCCCGGGCCGCTGTCGGCGGCGCTGTCGACGACGGTGCCGTCGGCGCAGCCGCCGAGCCGGATCTGGTCGAGCAGCAGCGAGGAGCCCGCTGCCACGGGAGTCTGCAGCGCCAGCGAGCTGACGTTGCTCGGGTCCACCGCGGTGCCGTCGGCGTCGACGAAGGAGCCCAGCGGCAGGGTGACCAGGCGCCAGCCCTCGGTGTCGTCGACGACCGGCGCCGTGAACTCCACGTCCTGGGTGTCGGCCTGGTAGATCCGCACGTAGTCGACGGTCGTGGTCTGCGGGAAGTCGACCTCACCCACGGTGCCACCGAAGTTGCCGCCGACGGCGGTGTTGAGGAGCAGGAAGAACGGGTGCTCGAAGACCCACTCGTTCGGGGCCACGTCCGCCGGGACGGCCTCGTGGTAGCGGATGCCGTCGACCTCCCAGATGATCTCCTCCGGGCGCCACTCGACGGCGTACTCGTGGAAGTCCTCGGCGACCGGGACGTCGAAGATGTAGTCGCCACCGTAGGACTGGCCACCGGAGTAGCCCGGTCCGTGGATGGTGCCGAACACCCGGAACGGCTCGCGGCCGACGTGCTCCATGACGTCGATCTCCCCGGCCTGCGGCCACGGGTTCTCGACGATGTCGTCGCCCAGGGTCCAGAACGCCGGCCACAGGCCCTCGCCCACCGGCACCTTGACCCGGGCCTCGATGCGACCGTAGGCCGTCTCCAGCTTGTCCTGGGTGACGAGGCGGGCCGAGGTGTACTCGCAGGGGCCGTAGTAGCAGGTCGGGCCGGAGCCGTCGGTGACCTCGCGGGTCGTGATGACCAGGTTGCCCTGGCCGTCGTGGGCCACGTTGTCGGTGCTGTCGGTGTAGTACTGCAGCTCGTCGTTGCCCCAGCCGGGCTTGCCGATGACGGTGCCGTCACCGATCTCGTGCGTCCAGACGGTGGGGTCCGGGGGCGTGCCCGCCGGCGCGTCGAACTCGTCGCTCCACACCAGCGGCCAGTCGGTCGCGGCACCTTCGCCCGGGCCGACGGTCGGGTTGGTCAGGGTCACGTCGAGCGTCTCGCCCGAGCCGTTGCCGTAGACCCACATGCTCAAGGTGTTGCGACCGGTCCAGTCCCGCGCGACGGGGAAGCGCCGGTATGCGGTCACGTCCTCGCCGGAGCCGTCCACCTGGAGCACTCCCTCGGGGGCGTCCTGGCCGGGGAGCGCCAGCGGGTCGTCGGCCGCGAGACGGGTGCTCAGCAGCTCGTCGCCGCTGGGGCTGTCCCAGAGGTAGGGCGTGCTCTCGAAGTCCTCGACGAGGTCGGGGTCCGGGGTCTCGTCGTCCGCGATGACCAGCCGCGCGCCCGGGGGCCGGCCCAGCTCGGCGCCGGTGACCTCGGCGATCTCCAGCAGGACGATGCGCTCTGCGCTGTACTTCTCGTCGCCGAACGTAGGGACGCTCAGGCTCGCGGTCGTCTCGCCGGCCGGGATGGTCACGGTGGTGTCGACGGGGGTGTAGTCGACGCCCTCCTGGGCAGGGCTCTGCGTCGAGCGCACCCGCACGTCCACGGGCTCCTCCGCGGCCTTGCTGAGACGCAGCCCGACCTGGCCGTCCTCGCCCTCGGTCGTGGTGAAGCTCGGGGTGGTGAAGCCGACGGTCAGGGGCCGCTCGGGAGCGGTGCCGTAGACCTCGACGTCGTCGAGGTAGAAGGTCTCGGTGCCCTCCGTGGTCAGTGCGCCGAAGGCCCAGCCGTGCACCTCGGTGAGCTGGAAGCCGTCGTTGGGTGCGCCGTTGCCGATCTCCTTGCGGCTCATGTCCTCGAAGGGCAGCTGCACCAGCTGCCAGCCGGCGGTGTCGTCGGTGAACGCGACGCTGAAGCGCTCCCCGTCGTCGGTGGTGGAGCCGGGGTTGCGGTTGTCGACGACGTCGACGAAGAGGCTGGTGCCGCTGCCGGTGCCGTGCATCCAGAACTGCAGGCCCTCGTAGGCGCTCCAGTCCTGGGTGGCCCAGGTGCTGGTGGCCTGGTCGGCGAAGGCATGGATCACCACGCCGAAGGCGGTGACGTCGAAGTCGGTGCGCAGCGCGTTGTTGTCCGCGGCCGAGCCGGGCAGCGGCTCCGGCAGCTCGGGAGTCCGCGCGAAGGTCGTCGTGCTCTGGGTGTCCTGCGCTGTGAAGAAGCCGAGCGGGACGGCCCCCTCCGAGCCGGTGAACAGCGGCTCCTCGAAGTCGTCGACCACCGGCAGCGTCGCGGCCGCCTGGGCGGTCGGTATGCCGACGGCGGGCAACGCCAGGCACAAGGCTGTGCCCAGGGCGGTCAGGGTCCGGGCGTGCCGGGTGGCTGCCATGGTGGTCTCCTCGTCGTTGAGTGTGAGAGAGCGCTCTCTAACAAGAGAGTAGAGCGCTCTCTCTCAGTTGCGCAAGGGATAGCCCGGAATTGCTGGGACAGTGTGTGGTCAGGCAGTGGCGCGCAGGACGAGCTCGACCGGGAGGATCACGTGGCCGGTGTCCTTCAGCTGGTCGAGCTCGGGCATCGGGTCCTCGACGGCACGGCCCAGGCGTTGCAGCAGCACCTGGGCCATCAGCCGGCCCTGGTCGGAGGTCCGCTGGCGGACCGTCGTCAACGGCGGCGAGGACACCGCCGCGACGTCGGCGTCGTCGAAGCCGACCACCGCGACGTCCTCGGGGACCCGCCGGCCGGCGGCGTGCAGCGCACCGATGACCCCCAGGGCCATCATGTCGGAGGCCACGAAGAGGCCGTCCACGTCGGGCCGCCGCTCCAGCAGACGGCTGACGGCCGCGCTGCCGCTGGGGGTGGTGAAGTCCCCGATCTCGACGAGCTCGGGGTCGAACGCCGACCCCATCTCCTCGCGGAAGCCGCGCAGGCGGTCCACGCCGGCCGACATGTCCTGCGGGCCGGCGACGGTGCCCACGTGCCGGCGCCCGATCTCGCGCAGCCGGCGTGCCGCCAGCCGGGCACCGTGGCTGTTGTCGTGGTCGACGTAGGCGACGTCGACGGCACGACGGAGCGGCCGGCCGCCGACCACCAGCGGGACGCCGGAGGAGAGCACGTGCGGCACCACCTCGAGGTCGTCGTGCTCGGAGATGAGCAGCGCTCCGTCGGCGTGGCCCGCCTGCAGGTAGGTCTCCACGCGGTGGACGTCGCTCGGGCCCTGAGCCATCGACAGGACCAGCTGGACACCCGCACGGCTCACCTCCTGGCTGACCCCACGGACGATGGCGGAGAAGAACGGGTCGCCGAAGACCCGGGTGTCCGACTCGGCGGCGATGAGGGCGACTGTGTCCGTCCGGCGCGTCATGAGCGAGCGCGCGGCCTGGTTGGGCACGTAATGCAGGTCCTCGATGGCCTTCGTGACGACCTGCACCAGGTGCGGGTCCACCGAGGGTGCCCGGTTGACCACCCGGGAGACGGTGGCCCGGGACACCCCTGCGCGCAGGGCCACCTGCTCCAGCGTCGGGCGGCTCGGCCCGGCCCCCTGGCTCCTGCGGCCCGGGGCGGCGGGCTGTGAGGTCGGCATCCTCGGATGGTAGTGGCTCCCCCCCTCGGCCCGTGTCACCCCTTCACCGCTCCTTGCATGACGCCGGCCACCAGCTGACGCCCTGCGAAGAGGAACAGGATGATGAGCGGCGCGGCGGCGATCGTGACACCGGCGAGGATGAGCGAGTAGTCCTTGAAGTAGGACGCCTGCAGCAGCTGGATCGAGACGGGCAGCGTGGGGTTGGCCGACCCGAGCACGATGAACGGCCAGAAGAAGGCCGTCCAGGAGCCGATGAAGGTGAACAGCCCCAGCATCGCGGCGGCCGGGCGGGCTGCCGGCATCACGATGTGCCAGAAGGTGCGCAGCATGGAGCAGCCGTCGACACGGCCTGCCTCGATCAGCTCGTAGGGCAGTGCCGACTCGAGGTACTGCGTCATCCAGAAGACCCCGAAAGCCGTGACCATGCCGGGCACGATCACCGCCTCCAGGCGTCCGGTCCAGCCGAGCTCGGCCATCAGGATGAACAGGGGCACGACGGACAGCTGGGTGGGGATGGCCATGGTGGCGATGAGGAAGACCAGCAGCGGGCCACGCCCACGGAACCGCAGCTTGGAGAAGGCGAACCCGGCGAGCGTGGCGAAGAAGACCACGGACGCGGCGGTGACCGTCGCGGCGATGATGCTGTTGAGCAGCGCCGGCCAGAACTTGATGTCACTGGAGATCACCCGGGTGGCGTTCTCGAGGAAGTTGCCCTCGGGGATGAGCGAGGGCACCGGGGTCTGGGCGATGGACACGGCGTCGGACGACCCGAGCAGGAAGGAGTAGTAGAGCGGGTAGGCCGACAGCATCAGGACCACGGCCATGATCGCGTAGGTGAGCCAGCCCGGGCGGTTGCTGGTGGCCGAGCGGCGTCGCCGCGCCCGGGCGCGGGCAGCTGCCTTGCCGGCCTTCGTGCCGGCGGTGCCGACGACCATGGGGTCGGTGCTCATGACGGGTCCTTCCCGGTGCGGGTGGGCGGCGGGTCGCTCACCGGAGCGGTGGTCGCGGCGGCGGGGGCGGTGCCGGCCGGCACCGTGCCGACCAGAGGTGCCGCGGCCGGGGTGGTGCGTGTGCGGGTGGTCTCACCCGTGGCGATGCGGCGGGTGAGCAGGTAGTTGAGGACCCCGACGCCGATGATGATGAGGAACAGGATCCAGGAGACGGCTGCCGCGCGGCCGAAGCTCTGCTGGGCACCCCACCCGAGCTCGTAGATGTACATGGTCACGGTCATCCACTGGCGGGACGAGCCGCCCTGGCCGGCCTGGTCGAAGACACGGGGCTCGTCGAAGATCTGCAGACCCCCGATGGTCGCGGTGATGACCACGAAGATGATGGTCGGCCGCAGCATGGGCACGGTCACCGACAGGAACTGCCGGACCCGGCCGGCACCGTCGATCATGGCCGCCTCGTAGAGCTCCTTGGGGATGGCCTGCATGGCGGCCAGGAAGATCAGGGTGACGTAGCCGGTCCAGCGGAAGTTCACCATGGTGGCGATCGCGACGTGTGAGGCCAGGACGTCGGAGTGCCAGCCGACCGACGGCAGGCCGACGCCCTCCAGGAGGGTGTTGATGAGCCCGGCCTGGTCGGCGAACATCTTGGAGAAGATCACCCCGACGGCGACGGGGGCCACCACGAAGGGCAGCAGCACGCCCATCCGCCAGAACGTCTTGGCCCGGATGTTCTGGTTGAGCACCGCGGCCAGGAGCAGCGCGCCCAGGGTCTGGGTGACCCCGGAGAGCAGGAAGATGCTGAAGGTGTTGCGCAGGCCGACCCAGAAGTTGTCCTGGGCGATCACCTGCGTGTAGTTGCCCAGCCCGACGAACTCGCCCTTGCCGCCGATGAGGGACCACTCGTGCAGCGAGACCCAGAACGTGTAGACGAGGGGGAACAGGCCCACGATGCCGAACAGGACGAAGAACGGGGAGATGTACAGGTAGGGCGAGTACCTGAAGTCCCAGATGCCGAGGCGCTGGCGCCAGGTCAGGCCACCACTGGGCGGGGTGGGCGCGGCCGGCGCGGCCGGTCGGCGTGGTGCGACGGTCGTGGACATGGTGCCTCCTCGGGGGGACGGGGGCCGGGGGCCGGCCGCGACTGCTCGCGGCCGGCCTCACCGACGGTGGCTGGTCAGCCGAGTGCCTCGACGTCGTTGACGAAGGTGGCCCACGACGACTCGGGGTCGTCGGTCTGGTCGACGTCCACGCGGCCCAGGGCCTGCTGTATCGCGTCGTTGACGGCGGCGTACATCGGGCCCTTGAACGGCACGACGGTCACGGCCTCCGCGCGGGCGGAGAAGATCTCACCGGTGGGGGCACCGTTGAAGAACTCGTTCGTGGTGTCGGCCAGCACCTCCGACTCGAGCGCCTCGTTCTGGCTCGGGAAGGTGCCCTTGCTCTGGAAGGCCCGGATCTGCTGCTCCGGCGCGGTCAGCCAGGCAGCCAGGGCCTTGGCCTCCTCAGGGTGCTCGCTCTGGGTCGGGACGGTCAGGAAGGACCCGCCCCAGTTGCCGCCGCCACCGGGGAAGGTGTCGGCGATGTCCCAGCCCTCGACCTCCGCGGCGTTGCCCTCGATGACGCCCAGCATCCAGCTCGGGCAGACCATCGTGGCGAAGCCGTCGCGCTGGAAGGAGGTCGTCCAGTCGTCGCTCCACTGCGCGAGGTGGGCCGACAGGCCCTCCTCGGACGCGGCGAGCACCTGGTCGTACATCTCGCGGACCTCGGGGTTCTCGGTCGCGATGACGGTGCCGTCGGTGTCCTCGTAGGCGAACTCGACCTGGTTGACCATGGCCTGGTAGATCGCGCCGGCGGACTCCATCCACGGCACGTCCGAGGCCTCCTGGAACTCCCGGCCGGCCGCGAAGTAGTCCTCCCACGTGTCTCCGAGCCAGTCGGCCACCTCCTCGCGCTCGCTCGGCAGGCCGGCGTCCTCGAGGAGGTCGGCGCGGTAGCAGATGGCCTCGGGCCCGATGTCCGTGCCGTAGCCGATCAGGGCGCCGTCGGTCGTGGTCGCCTGCTCGACCTTCCAGTCCAGCCAGCGGCCCTCCACGGACTCGTCGCCCAGGTCGACCCACTGGTCGGGGTACTGCTTGAGCTGCGGCAGCCAGTCGACCTCGACCGCCTCGACGTCCGACAGGCCGGAGCCGGCGGCCAGGCGGGTCAGGATGTTGTCACGTGCCTCGTTGGCGGTCGCGGCCTTCTTGAGCTCGACCGTGACGCCGGGGTTGGCCTCCTCGTAGTCGGCGACGAGGTCCTCGTAGCCGAACTCGTTGAAGGTCGCCACCGTGAGGGTGATGTCGCCCCCCTCGGCGGTGCCGCCGCCCTCGGCCGTGTCGTCGCCCTCGGCGTCGCCCCCGCAGCCGGCGAGGACGAGCCCCACGGCCGCGAAGGTGCTGATCCGGGCAAGTGCAAGTCGTCTGCGCATGGTGTGCCTCCAGGTGACCAGCCCCTCACCGGGGGAGCGGATCGTCTTTGGTCCGATGGTTGTGCCGGTGATGAGAGAGCGCTCTCTGTTCACAGAGTGAAGCCCATGGCAATATTTGTCAAGACCCCTCGTCTTGTGGAGTCGCCGTTATCGTGACACGCTCTCTCGGAACTCAGAGAGCGCTCTACCAGGAGGTCTGCGCCCATGCCAGCACACGGACGGCTCGTCGAGACGAGCGGCACCACCGCCTACGTCATCGACGGCTACGACCAGATGCCCCCGTTCTTCCTCACCGTGGCCGGAGCGTCCGACGTGTGGCTGTTCATGTCCACCACCGGCGGGGTCACCGCCGGTCGCCGCAACGCCCAGCACCCCGTGTTCCCCTACGACACAGAGGACAAGGTCGCCGACTCGGCGCCTCACACCGGGGGGTTCACGACCGTCTCCGTGCACGGCGAGGAGGGCTCCCACCTCTGGCAGCCGTTCGCTCCGCACGTGGCGACACCTGCCGGCGTGCGCGGCATCACCAAGTCGGTGCTGGGCGACGAGGTCACCTTCAGCGAGACGCACCCGCAGCTGCAGCTCACCTTCTCGGTCAGCTGGCGGACCAGCACGACGTACGGCGTGGTGCGTCGCTGCGTGCTGGCCTCCGACAGCACCTCCCCCCGGCGGGTCGAGGTCGTCGACGGGCTGCTCAACCTGCTTCCCCCCGGCACGTCGGTCCAGGTGCAGCGCAACCTCAGCAACCTGCTCGACGCCTACAAGCTCATGGAGGTCGACCCGGACACCGGGCTGGGCACGGCCTACCTCAACTCGCGGCTCACCGACCTGGCCGAGCCCGCCGAGTCCCTCGCGGCGACGACGGTCTGGCAGGTCGGCCTCCCCGCCACCGGGCATCACGTGTCGGCGGCCTCGGTCCCCGCGCTGCGCGAGGGTCAGGCCGTGCCCACCGGGCACCGCTCCCGGGGTGAGCGCGCGGCATACCTCGTGCGCGCCACGGTCGACCTCCCACCGCGAGGACGGCACGAGTGGACCATGGCCGCCGACGTCGACCAGGACGCTGCCCAGGTCGTGGACCTGAGGGAGGACCTGCTCCGCCCGCGCACCCTACTGAAGGCCGTGGAGGACGACCTCGCCGCCGACCGCCGGCGGCTGCGTGCGCTGGTGGCGGGAGCCGACGGGCTGCAGTGCACGGGCGACCGGACCGCGACCGCCCACCACCAGGCGAACGTGCTGTTCAACATCATGCGAGGAGGCGTCTTCGCCGACGGCTACCGGCTGGACGCCGACGACGTGGTCGACTTCGTCCATGGCAGACACCGGCCTGCGGCCGAGGGGCTGCGGGAGCGGCTGCCGGCCGACGCCGACGGCGGCCTGAGCATGCAGGCCCTCGTCGGGTGGGCCGAGGCCACCGGGGACCCGGACCTGGTGCGCCTCACCCGGGAGTACCTCCCCCTCACCTTCAGCCGCCGGCACGGCGACCCGAGCAGGCCCTGGAACGTCTTCGACATCGTGCTGACCGGCCCGGACGGCAGGCCCCGCCTGGACCACCAGGGCAACTGGCGGGACATCTTCCAGAACTGGGAGGCGCTGTCCTGGTCCTACCCCGGATACCTCACCGGCATGGTCTCGACGTTCCTCGACGCCACGACGGTCGACGGGTACAACCCCTACCGCATCGCGCGCGCCGGCATCGACTGGGAGGTCCCGGAGCCCGAGGACCCGTGGGCGAACATCGGCTACTGGAGCGACCACCAGGTCGTCTACCTCCTCGCGCTCCTGGAGACCTCCGACGCGTTCGAGCCGGGCCGGGTGGCGCAGCTGCGCGACCAGCGGGTCTTCACCTACGCCGACGTCCCCTACCGGCTCGCGGGGTTCGAGGCGACCCTGGCCGACCCCGGCTCCACCGTCACCTTCGACGAGCAGGCCCATGCCGCCGCCCGGGCCCGGGCCGAGCGGCTGGGCGGTGACGGCCTGCTGCTGCACGACCGTGACGGTGACCTGGTGCGCGGCACCCTCGCCGACAAGCTGCTGCTGCTCCTGGCGGCCAAGCTGGTCAACCTGGTGCCGCGTGGTGGCATCTGGATGAACACCCAGCGCCCGGAGTGGAACGACGCCAACAACGCGCTCGTGGGTCACGGCCTGTCGGTCGTCACGGTGGCCTACCTGCACCGCTTCGTGGTCTACCTGCAGGACCTGCTGCTCGACGGTGACGCCGGGGTCGAGGTCGGGGCCGAGCTCGCCGGGCTCCTGGAGACCCTGACGGCCGTGCTCTCCGACGCCGCCGGCGACCTCGCCGGCGGATGGTCGCCGGCGCGCTGCCGGAAGGTCGTCGAGGCGCTCGGCCGGGCCGGCGAGCACTACCGTGCGCAGGTCTACGCCGGAGTGTCCGGGCACCGGCGCGTGCTGGAGCACGAGCAGCTGGTCTCGCTGCTGGACACGGCCCGGGTCCACCTGGAGGACACGGTCCGGTCGAACGCCCGGCAGGACGGTCTCTTCCACGCCTACAACACGCTGTCGCTCGACGGTGCGGAGCTGCACGTCCACCGGCTCGCCCCGATGCTGGAGGGGCAGGTCGCAGTGCTGAGCAGTGGCCTGCTCGACCCCCAGGAGTCGGTCACCCTGGTCAAGGCGCTGCGCGCGAGCCTCCTCTACCGGGCCGACCAGCACAGCTACCAGCTCTACCCTGACGTCGACGTCCCGACCTTCCTCGAGCGCAACACCTGGCCCCCGGAGCGGGCGGCAGCCAGCACCCTGCTGCCGCTGCTCGAGGCCGCGGACGAGCGGCGTCTGGCCGTCCGGGACCGTCGGGGGGCCTGGCACTTCGGCGCCGGGCTGCGCCACGCCGGCGACGTCGCGGCCGAGCTCGACCGCCTGGCGGACGACCCACGCTTCGCCGACGCGGTGGCACACGACCGCGCCCTGGTGCTCGACGTCTTCGAGCAGGTCTTCGACCACCGCTCGTTCACCGGGCGCTCGGGCACGTTCTTCGCCTTCGAGGGCCTGGGCAGCATCTACTGGCACATGGTGTCCAAGCTCCTGCTCGGGGTGCAGCGTGCCGTGCTGAGCGAGCCGTCCACCCCCTCGGAGCTGCTCGAGGCCTACGAGGACGTGCGCCAGGGCCTCGGCTACTGCAAGGACCCGCAGACCTACGGTGCCTTCCCGACCGACCCCTACTCACACACTCCGGGAGGCCGCGGGGCCCGGCAGCCCGGCATGACCGGGCAGGTCAAGGAGGAGGTCATCACCCGTTTCGCCGAGCTCGGCGCACGGGTCCGCGACGGCTGCATCGTCTTCGACCACCGGCTCCTGCGGCCGGCGGAGTGGCTCCGCGAGCCGACCCGCTTCGACTACCTCGACGCCGGCGGCGAGGCACGCACCCTACGGCTGCCGGCGGGCAGCCTGGCCTTCACGTGGTGCCAGGTGCCCTTCGTCCTGCACCGCACCGGCGGGTATGCCGTGCGGGTCACCTTCACCGACGGCCTGGTCGAGACCGTCGAGGGCACGGTGCTGCCGCGCGACGTCAGCGCCGAGATCTTCTCCCGGACCGGCCGCGTGGAGAGCGTCGAGCTGCGGCTCGAGGGATGACGGGGCGGGGCAGGTCAGGCCGGGGACGGCGTCTGCACGCGCGACGCGGTTCCTGCCAGACTTGACCCATGACCCCCACGTCCGCCACCCCGCCCACGCTCGCGATCATCGGTGCCGGCTCCGTCGGTGCCACCCTCGCCTACACCGCCCTCGTCCGCGGCACCGCCCGCCGTGTCGTGCTGCACGACATCAACACCAAGAAGGTCGAGGCGGAGGCGCTCGACATCTCGCACGGCATCTCCTTCATGCCCGTCGGCGAGATCGTCGGCAGTGACGACATCGAGGTGTGCCGCGGCGCCCGCATCGTCGCGATCACCGCCGGTGGCAAGCAGAAGCCCGGCCAGAGCCGGATGGACCTGGCCGAGAGCACCATTGCCCTCACCCGCACGCTCATGCCGCAGCTGCTGGAGGTCGCACCCGATGCGACCTACCTCATGGTGACCAACCCGGTGGACGTCGTCACCACGGCCGCCCTGCGGATCTCCGGGCTCCCGCCCCAGCAGGTGTTCGGCTCCGGCACGGTGCTCGACTCCGCGCGGCTGCGGCACGAGATCTCCACCCGCATCGGGGTCGCCGTGCAGAACGTCCATGCCTACGTCGCGGGTGAGCACGGGGACACCGAGTTCCCGCTGTGGACGTCCGCGAGCGTCGGTGGCGTGCCGCTGCTGCAGTGGCACGAGTCCCACGGCCGGCTGGACCAGGCGGAGCGGGAGGACATCGCCGACAAGGTGGTGCACGCGGCCTACCGGATCATCGAGGGCAAGGGCGCGACCAACTACGCTGTGGCGCTGGCCTGCTGCCAGGTCATCGAGTCGGTGCTGCGTGACGAGCGCCGGGTCCTGCCCGTCTCGACCTGGGTCGACGACTACCTCGGGGTCAGCAACGTCTCGCTGTCGGTGCCCACGGTCGTGGACGCGCGCGGCGCCGACGAGCGGCTGGTCGTGCCGATGTCGGACGGAGAGCTCTCCCAGCTGCGTGCCAGCGCCGAGTCGATCAAGGCGACGGCGGCACGCTTCGGGCTCTGACCTCACCCCAGGAGGCCGTCACGGTCCGGTAAGGACTCTCGGACCGCCCAGGGGACAGGCTGGTCCCATGCGAACGACACTGATCAGCCTGGCGGTCGCCGCACTGGCCCTGACGGCCTGCGGCACTGACGACGACACCACCCCGGGCGCCACCGGTACGCCGCAGCCCACGAGCGAAGAGGACCTGGGCGACAGTGACATGGGCACCGAGGACATGGGCACGGGCTCCGGCGAAGGACCGCCGGCCGCGCTTCCTGCGGGGGCGTACATCGACCACGCCACCTATGCCGCCGACACTGCGGCCCACGAGGACAGCACGGTCGTGCTGTTCTTCCACGCCGACTGGTGCCCCAGCTGCCGGGCGACCGACGCTGCGCTGACGGAGGACGGCGTGCCGGAGGGCCTCACGGTCGTCAAGGTCGACTTCGACAGCCAGACCTCCCTTCGCCAGGAGTACGGGATCGTCCAGCAGCACAGCTTCGTGCACGTCGACGCCCTCGGGACGGCACTGGCAACCTGGAGCGGCAGCCCTGACGGCGAGGACATCCTCGCCAGGACCGGCTGACCGCATGCTCACCGTCCTGGGCGCCCTGGTGGCCGGTGTGCTCACGACCCTGGCACCCTGCGTGCTGCCACTGCTGCCCGTCATCGTGGGTGGCTCCGTCGCGCCGGAGGCCGACCGGGCGACCCAGACCCGGCGCGCCATGGTCATCGCGGCCTCGCTCGGCCTGTCCGTGGCCCTCTTCACGCTCGCCCTCAAGGGGACGACCGCCCTCATCGGCGTGCCACCGCAGGCCTGGCAGTGGCTCTCCGGCGGGATCCTGGTGGCCCTCGGCCTGGCCGGCGTCTTCCCCGGCCTGTGGGACCGGGTGGCCGTCGCACTGCGCCTGTCCTCCCGGACGCATGCCGGCCTGCGCGGAGCGCGCTCACACGACGGGGTGAGCGGGCAGGTGCTGACCGGGGCGGCCCTCGGACCGGTGTTCTCCTCGTGCAGCCCGCTCTACGCCTACGTCGTGGTGACGGTCCTGCCCGCAGACCTGGGCTTCGGCCTGGTCCTGCTCGCTGCCTACTGTCTGGGCCTGAGCGCGACGCTGCTCGTCATCGCCCTCGCGGGCCAACGGGCCGTGGGACGGCTGGGGTGGGCTGCCCAGGCCGACGGGTGGTTCCGCCGCTCGCTCGGTGTGGTCTTCCTCGCCGTCGGGCTGGTCGTGCTGCTGGGCTGGGACCGTGAGGTCCAGGCCTGGGTGCTCGAGCACTCCCCGGTCGCACCGTGGGAGCTCGACTCGGGCTTCATCCCGCAGGGGTGAGCGGCACGCACAGGCGCAGCCGGCAGCCGGCGCCGTGGTTCGTCAGCCGCACCGTGCCGCCGTGCTCCTCCACGACGGCCCGCGTGATCGTCAGCCCCACGCCCGCCCCCGCCCCGGCCTCGGGGGTGCGCGGTGCGCTGCCGCGCCAGCCCGGGTCGAACGCGCGCTGCAGGTCCTCCGGCGACAGCCCACCGCACGCGTCGTCCACCTCCACAAACGCCACCTGCCCGCCGGCGTCCGCCTGGCGGCCCGCGCGCACCGTCACCAGCCCTCCCCGGGGAGTGGCCAGCAGCGCGTTGCGCACCACGTTGGCGACGGCTCGCTCGAGACGGGACGGGTCGACCTCCGCCCGCACCGGGTCGGCCACGGGGAGGTCCAGCCGGACCCCCAGCCGTTCGGCGACCGGCACCTGGCCCTGGGCGACGTCGCGGGCCAGCTCCGAGAGGTCCACCGGCCGTCGTCGCAGCAGCTGCTCACCGTGCTGCAGGAGCGACATCTCCAGGAGGTCGTCCACCATGCGGGCCATGCGGTCGCTCTCGTGGCGGATGCGCCGGTGGTAGGCGTCAGGGTCCTGCACGACCCCGTCCTCGAGTGCCTCGGCCATGGCACGGATGCCGGCCAGCGGTGACCGGAGGTCGTGCGAGGCCCATGTGACCATCTCCCTGCGGCTCGCGGCCAGCGCCTGCTCCCGCTCGCGCTGGGCGGCGGCCTCGGCAGTCCGACGGTCGATCGCCCGCACGGCGCGGTAGAGGAAGAAGCCACACGCCAGGGCCACCGGCACGGCTGCGGCGACGAGCAGCCACACGAGCGTCAGGTCGTGGCTGGACAGGAACATCGCCTGGGCCGTGACGAGGACGCCCGCGGCGATGCTGGCGACGACGACAGCCGGCCCCACCAGCGTCGCCGTGGCCAGCGAGCGTCGCGCTACCCGCACCGTGGCCCAGGCACCCAGCGCGCCCACGACACCGGCCGTCCCGGCCGACAGGACGATGGCCTCGAGCTCCGGGGTCACGGTCGCCGGTCCCAGCGGTAGCCCGCGCCCCATACCGTGACGATCCGCGTGGGGGTCGCCGGGTCGGGCTCGACCTTGTTGCGCAGACGGCGCACGTGGACCGTCACGGTGGAGTCGTCACCGAAGTCCCAGCCCCACACCTCGCGCATGAGCTGCTGCCGGCTCACCACCACCCCTGGGTGGGTGACGAGGTAGGTCAGCAGGTCGAACTCGCGACCGGTCAGCGCCAGCGGCCGGCCCGCGAGGTGGGCGGTGCGACCGGCGGGGTCGAGGCGGAGGTCACCGTCGTGCAGGGGCTCGGCCGGCCCGGACTCCCCCGACGGGGGGTCGGCCACCCGGCGGAGCACGCCCTGCACGCGCAGGACCAGCTCGCGGACGCTGAACGGCTTGCCGACATAGTCGTCCGCGCCGAGCTCCAGACCCAGCACCCGGTCCTCCTCCGTCGTGAGCGCGGTCAGCAGGATGACGGGCAGGCGCGGGTCGGTCTCGCGCATCCGGCGCAGCACCTCGATGCCGTCGATGCCCGGCAGCATGACGTCCAGCACCACGAGCCGTGGGCGGTGTCGGCGAGCCGCGGCCACCGCCTGCAGGCCGTCTGCTGCCTCGACGGTGGGCAGGCCGGCCCGGTGCAGGTAGGCGACCACGACCTCCCTGACGGTCTCGTCGTCGTCGACGACCAGGACGACGCTCACGCGGCGAGCGTAGTGCCGACCCGGCCCAGGTGGTCTTGCCGGAGTATGACGTCCGGCTCAGTCGGTCACCCGGAAGACGCCGTGGGCGCCGCGCTCGGCGTCGACCATGATGTGGCTCACCAGCGGGTAGGTGCCCGCCTCGGGGAAGACCAGCTCGACGAAGCCGCCCTGCGCGGGCACGAGCGGCAGCACCTGTGCACCGTCGGGCCCGTCGGGCGAGCGCACCGTGTAGGCCCCTTCGGTCCAGACGGTGTCGAACTGCCCGCCGACCACGTGGAAGGCGCTGCTGCGGCTGGGGCCGGCGTCGAGCACCCAGACCCGCACCCGCTCCCCGACCCGGACCTCGATCGGGGCGTGGGCGTACTGGTTGGCGTAGCCGTTGAAGACCACCAGGTCGGGCTGCTCCTCGGCGACGTTCGCGGCGTCAGCCTCCTCGCCGTCGGCTCCGAGGTACATCTCCGACTGCACCAGCACGAGCTCACGGTCGACGTCGGGCAGGTCGGGCGGGTCGATGACGACGGCCCCGAACATGCCGTTCGCGATGTGCACCGACATCGGCATCGTCGAGCAGTGGTACATCCAGATGCCGGCCCGCGTGGCGGTGAAGGTGTAGGTCAGCTCCTCACCGGGCGCGATGGTGCGCATCGGCCGGTCCGGGGCGAGGGCCCCGGCATGGAAGTCGATGCTGTGCCCGATGGTGCCGTCGTTGACGAGGGTGACCTCGAAGGTGTCGCCCACCGTGCCGCGGAGCACGGGGCCGGGCACCGTGCCGCCGAAGGTCCACGCAGTGGCCGTGACGCCCGGGGCGACCTCGGTCTCCTCCTCGCGCACGACGAGGCGGTGCCGGTGCACCACCGCGTCGGGTGCGGGGCGCAGCACCGGGTCGTAGGGGGCGAAGGTCGGGCCCGGGTCCTGCCTGAGGTCGGCGGCGCTCACCCCACCGGCGGTGCCGGTGCCGTCCTCGGCACCGGCCACGCCGTGCTCGCCCTCGTCCGGGTGCCCGGCTGCGGTGCCCGCCGGCGCGCCGACCGCGACGACGTCGAGCTCCATCCCCATCTGGCGGTGACCCGCGACCGAGCACCAGCCCTGCAGGTCGGTGCCGACCACCCCGAGGTCGAGCTCTGTGCGCTCACCCGGGGCCAGCCGGCCGCTGCTCTGCCCGGAGGCCAGGACGAGGTCGTGCACGTCGGTGTCGGCGTTGACGAGCTGGACCACCAGCCGGTCACCGGCGGGCACCTCCACGACGTCGGGCTCGAACCGCATCCCCTGCGCCTCGACCAGGACGGTGGTCGTGCGTCCGGTCGGCGTGACCCCGGCCGCCGCGTCGGTGGTGCCCAGTCCGGCCGCGACCGGGTCGACCGCGACCCCGGCGGCGACCGCCAGCGCGACGACCCCCGCACCGGAGAGCAGCCCTCGCAGCCGCGTGGCACCCCGGCCACCGGGCACGCCGTCGCCCACCGCAGCGGGACCGGCCGACGGGACCAGGGACAGGTCACCCGGAGCCGTCGTCGCGCGGCGGTGCCGCCACAGCACGCGCAGCAGCAGCGGCACGACCGCGGCCAACGCGACGAAGACCACCAGGGAGGTGGTGACCCGCACGACGCTGGGCACGGGCAGCAGGCACACCAGGAGCCCGAGGTTCGCCGCGGTGAGCCGCAGGGTCGCGGCCCGGTCCAGGGTGGCGCTCGCTGCCCGCACCCGCGCCGGGCCCCCTCCCAGGACGACCGGCACGAGGTAGGACAGGGCGCCGACGAGGACCTGGGCCACCACCCCGACCAGCAGGGCCGCCACCAGCCAGCCGGTGCGCTCGCGCAGCACCGGGAGGTCCGGGGCCGTCGCGGCGACGCCGGCCAGCCCCAGCACGCTGCCGAGCAGCCAGGCCGTCCCGGCGCCCACCGACAGCGTCGCGAGATGCTGCGGAGCGCGCTGCCGGGCCGCCTGCACCATCGGCACCAGCAGCACGACCAGGCCCCCGGCATACCCGAGGAGCCCTGCGGCGACGACCGCGGTCGCGCCGGCACCGGCCCCGACGGCAGCGACACCGAGACCGGCCACGAGGAGCACGAAGCCCCGCCTGGCCGCCACCACGGCGCCGTCGGCGATGCGGGTGCGCAGCATGGTCGGCCAGAGGGTGACCAGCGTGCCCAGCACCGTCAGGCCCACCCAGCCGAGCACGTTGAGGAGCAGGTGCGCGAGCCGGAGCTCCTCGGCGGCCGCTCCCGCACCGCCCACCCCGAGGACGGCGCCCAGGACCACCCCCACGAGCACAGCCACGGCGGCGGCCACGTAGTAGCGGACGGTGACCGCGAAACGGTTGCCCAGGGCGCGGCGCACGCGGCGGAGCAGGTCGACGAGGTGCCAGGTCACAGCGCCGGCCACCAGCGCGGCCCCGGTCACCACGAGGGCGGCGACCGCCGAGGTCATGCCGGCGACGAGCACGAGGACCCCGCCGTTGAGCAGCACCAGGCGGCGGGCCTGGGCCGGCCGGTCGGCGTCCCCCAGACGCAGCAGGGCCTCGGCGAAGTGCCAGGTCCAGACCAGGATCGCGTTGCTCACCACCCCGAGCGCCAGCACATGGACGAGCAGCCACCCGGCGACCGGCAGGAAGGGATGGGTCAGCACCACGACGAGCAGGGCCACCGCCCACGCCAGCACCAGGCCGGTCGTGCGCGCGTGCCAGGAGGCGCGGCTCACGCGGGACCGGCCACGGCGTCGGGCAGGAGCAGCACGCAGGCACCGGGCTCCGCGAAGGGCAGCAGCCGGACACCGGTCGGGTCCTCGCCCCGGACCGTGAGCATGCCCTCGACCATGCCCTGGTGGACCTGGCAGACCACCTCGGGGTGGGAGCGGGCCGCCTCGAGCAGCGGACAGCGGCGCAGCGCCACCCTGGTGGCGTCGGCGGACGGCTCGGGGCCGAAGCCGCCGCGCGTGAGCATCCGCACGACCTCCGTGCGGGCTGCGCGGTCGGGGTCGACCGCTCCGGCCGCACGGCGCTGCCCGGGAGCAGAGCCGGTCGGCGGCTCGGCCGTGGCGGCCATGGCAGCCCCCCACTCGCGCCCGATCTGCCGGGCCGACGCCGCCGGGTCCGCACTCGTGCGGGCGACGTGGTGGGCGAACGCCGTGGTCAGGGCCAGGTAGTCGCGGGTGCGCTCGTCGATGCCGGCACCGGCGACGGAGGTGTAGGCCCACGCGGGTCGGCCCCGGCCGCGGGCGGGCTGACGGGAGCGCACGACCAGGCCGGCATCCACCAGCGCGTCCAGGGAACCGCGCGCCGTGTTGTGGTGCAGCCCGAGCTCAGCGGCGACCTCGTTGACCGTGACCTCCCCACCTCGGGCCTCCAGCACGTCGAGCACCCTGCGCAGGGCCGGCGAGAGCGCGGCCAGCGCCTCGTCCACGAGCGGGGTGGGCGCGGGTCCCGGACTATTTTTCACATCGGTTATCGTAACAAATGTACGCACTGCCCGTCCGCACTCCGGAGGTTCCCATGAGCACGTCCCAGACCATCTCGTCGCTCCCCCTGGCCCAGCAGGCCTCGTCCTGCGCCTGCGGCTGCGCCGACGAGGGCGTCCCCAGCCTCGACGTCCGCCCGGTCCCGCACGCCATCCGGCACGCGACGGTCTTCGGGGCCCTGGGGGCGATCGGTCGCGGGGCCTCCCTGGTGCTGGTCGCCCCGCACGACCCGCTGCCGCTGCTCGCCCAGATCCACGAGCGGGAGCCGGACGCCTTCGCGGTGAGCTACCTCGAGTCGGGCCCGCAGGCCTGGCGCGTGCAGCTCACCCGCCGCTGACGTGTGCTCCTCCTGCGGGTGCCGGGCGGTCGAGGTCGTCGGGCGATCACCGACGAGCACGGTCTGGACGGGCCCGAGTGGGAGGAGGTCCACGCCCTGACCCCCTCGCCGCCCGGCGGGCTCAGTCGTCCTCGGCGGAGTCCTCCGGTGTGCTCATCACCGCAAACGGCTCACCGTCGGGGCCGCTGACGACGGCCAGCCGGCCGTACTCCATGTCGAACGCGGGGGCGATGACCGCCCCGCCGGCCTCGGTCACCCGCGCCACCGCGCTGTCGGTGTCGGCCACCATGAAGGTCACGGCCCAGTGCGGCGGTGTGTCACCCTCGACCTCGCCGATCCCGGCGACCGGGCGCTCCTCGTCGCCGAGTGTGACGGTCGCGTACTGGTAGCCGTCGCCGGACATGTCCTGGTAGGAGTAGCCGAAGACGGTGCTGTAGAAGGCCTGGCCCTGCGCGAAGTCGCCGACCATCGCCTCGTTCCAGGTCACCGAGCCGGGCTCGTTGGCCAGGGTGTAGCCGGTGTGCTCGTCGGACTGCCACAGCCCGAAGACGGCGCCGGTGGGGTCCACTGCCAGGCACATGGTGCCGAAGGCGCCGACCTGCATCGGCGGGAAGACCAGCTCCCCTCCTGCCTGGGTGACCGCGTCGGCCGTCTGCTCGACGTCGTCGACCGCCAGGTAGGTCACCCAGACGTGCGGCGGCTCGTCCATGCCCGGCATCGGGGGCGACATCCCGGCGACCGTCTCACCGCCGACCAACGCGTTGCAGTATCCGCCGTACTGAGGGTCGCTGTCGGAGAACTCCCACCCGAGGACGTCCTGGTAGAAGTGCTGCGAGCGCTCCAGGTCGCTCACGGAGATGTCGACCCACGCCGGGGTCCCCTGTGCCCATGCCTCGTGCCGGACGACCATCGCTGCCTCGTCTCTCCTCACGGCGCGACCCCGACCGACGCGCCCCTCGGCCCATGGTGCACCCAGCGAGGGCAGGCCGGTAGGGGGTTGCTGCGTGTCGCTGCCCGGGTGCGGCACGATGGCACGGTGACCACCGACACCGCATACCTGGCGCGGGTGCGCACGCTCCTGCGCGAGCACCCCCTCATCGACGGCCATAACGACCTGCCGTGGCGGGCCCGCACGCTGGCGGGCTACGACTGGGAGCGTCTCGACATCGCCGGGAGCACACCCACCCACACCGACCTGCCACGGCTGCGCAGCGGGTGCGTCGGCGGCCAGTTCTGGTCGGTCTTCGTGCCCTCGACCCTGCCCGCGGACCAGGCAGTGATCCAGACCCTGGAGCAGGTCGACGCGGTGCACGCGATGGTGCGGCGGTATGCCGACCAGCTGGGTCTGGCGACGACGGCCGACGAGGTGGAGCGCGTCTTCGCGAGCGGTCGGGTGGCCTCGCTGATGGGTGCCGAGGGCGGACACTCGATCGGGTCGTCGCTGGGGGTGCTGCGCGTGCTGCACCGCCTCGGGGTGCGCTACCTGACGCTCACGCACAACGACAACACCCCGTGGGCGGACTCCGCGACCGACACCCCCGTGCACGGCGGGCTGACGGACTTCGGGCGCGAGGTGGTGCGGGAGATGAACCGGCTCGGCATGCTCGTGGACCTCTCCCACGTCTCGGCCGACACGATGCGCGACGCGCTGGACACGTCGGTGGCGCCCGTGGTCTTCAGCCACTCCTCCGCCCGGGCCGTGTGCGACTCACCACGCAACGTGCCGGACGACGTGCTGCAGACGATGGCGGCGGCGGGCGGCACGTGCATGGCGGTGTTCGCGCCGCAGTTCGTCTCCCAGGAGGTGCGCGACTGGCGCGAGGAGGCGGCGGCTGCGGCCCAGGCGGACGGTGTCGCGGCCACCGACCTGGAGCGCTTCGAGCCGTGGATGGAGACCTACCGGCTGCGCCACCCGGAGCCCAGGGCCACGCTGGCCCAGGTGGTCGAGCATGTCGAGCACCTCCGCGAGGTCGCCGGGGTCGACCACATCGGGGTGGGCGGCGACTACGACGGGGTCTCCACGCTGCCCGTGGGCCTGGAGGACGTGTCGGGCTACCCACGGCTCTTCGCTGCCCTGGCCGCACGCGGCTGGTCGGACAACGACCTGGCCAGGCTGGCCGGCGCCAACGTGCTGCGCACCCTGCGCGGCGCGGAGGAGGTCGCCGCCGCTCAGGCCTGAGGCACCGCCCACCAGGTCGCCGACGCCACCGGCGCGAAGCCGAGGGCACGGTAGAGGGGCAGCACGGCACCGACATACCCCTCGGTGGCGCCCCGGGACGCGCACCGCCGCAGGGCCTCGGTCACCGCCGCGGCGGCCAGGCCGCGGCGCCGGGTGTCGGGGTCGGTGCAGACCGGCTCGACCAGGACGTATGCCGTGCCCGGCGCGTGCCACACGCCGCAGTAGGAGGCATAGCTCCCGTCCGGGGCGAGCACGACCGTGTTGAGCCGCGGCACCATGCCGGGGCTGGACATGGAGCGCCGGCGCCACCGCAGGTCCTCCGGGGTGGCCGGCGGCTCCCCGGGGTGGTCGAAGCCGCGGTGCAGCAGCCGGTCGAAGCGGCGCACGTCGTCGGCCTCGTCGAGGCCGGCCAGGGTGTAGCCGGCGGGCAGCCCGGGCGGCGCCAGGCCCCTGAGCTCGAGGACCGAGTTGGGGTCACGCCCGTCCGTCGCCCGCAGCCCCCGCGCGAGCACCAGACGCTGCAGCTCGCGGTCGCCGTCGGCGACCAGCACCCGCACCGTCCCGTCACGCCGCAGGTGCTCGAGGGCGTGCTCCACCATGGCAGGCAGCAGCTCCCGGTGGGCGGGGTCGACGACGAGATAGGCCTCGCCCGTCTCGAGCTCGAAGGTGGCCAGGGCCACCACGGTGCCGTCGGCCTCCCACAGCCCGATCCGGTCCAGCGCCGCACGGTCCTGGTAGGGCAGGCAGAAGGCCCACTCCCACCGTGCCCAGAGGAAGCCGGGGGTCACCACGGAGGGCTCGTTGATGCGCCGCAGGAAGTCCCGCACCCGGAAGAAGTCGTCGGTGAACCCGGGGGTCGAGGTGTAGCGCCGCGCCTGCACCGTCATGACGTCTCCCCTTCCCCGCACCCTGCGGCCACGGAGCCTAGGGTGGCAGACATGACGCACCCGACACGCGGAGTTCTGGTCACCGGCGCCTCCCGGGGGGTGGGGGCCGCGACGGCGCGGGCGTTCGCCGCACGGGGTGACCGGGTGGTGGTGCACTACCGGGGGGCGGCCTCGCTGGCGCAGTCGGTGCTGGAGAGCCTGCCGGGTGAGGGCCACGAGCTCGTCCAGGCGGACCTGGCGCAGCCCCAGGAGACGAGGGAGCTGGCCCAGCGGGCGGTGGCCGCGCTCGGTCGGGTGGACGTGCTGGTCAACAACGCGGCGTTGTTCCTCGACCCCTCGGGTGGCGGAAGGCGCCGGGGGGACCACCGCGTGACCGACGTCGACTACGACCAGTGGGTGCGCGCGTGGCAGACGACGCTGGCCACCAACCTGATGGGCCCGGCCAACCTGACCTGGTGCGTCGCGCGCCACATGCTCGAGGTGCCGCCGGCCGAGGGGCTGCCCACCGGACGGGTGGTCAACGTGGGGTCCCGCGGTGCCTACCGCGGAGAGCCGGACGTGCCGGCATACGGTGCGAGCAAGGCGGGCCTGCATGCCTTCGGACAGTCGATGGCCGTGGCCCTCGCGCCGCACGGGGTCGGCGTGGTGTCCCTGGCGCCCGGGTTCATCGCCACCGACATGGCGGCGCGCCTGCTCGACAGCCCCGAGGGCGCGACGATCCGCGCCCAGAGCCCGTTCGGGCGGGTCGCCACGCCCGAGGAGGTGGCCGACGCCCTGGTCACCCTCGCCGAGCCGAGCGCGGAGTGGGTCTCCGGCGCGGTGGTGGACTTCAACGGGGCCAGCCACCTGCGCTGAGCGTGCCGTCGGACGGGCACATCGACCGGCTCACCCGGACGGTGCGGCCACGCAGCCCGGTGGTGCCCGTTCGCTAACACGCCCGCCGCGCCTGGGGGACTCCCCTCCCGTGCGGGTCAGCGCAGACGACGGACGTAGCCTGCGACCGCCCGGGCCTCCTTGAGCCGCTGCTCCCACGTGATGCCCACGCCGATGAGCACCGCGCCGGCCATCCCGATGAGGGCCCAGCGCGGCACCGCCTCCGCGACCGGCGTCGCCAGCCGCAGCACGAGCAGTGCGCCGACCACGGCTGCGTGGACCACCGGCGCGGCCCAGTGCAGACGCAGCCCGGCGGCGAGCAGCCCCAGGCAGGCGGTGCCCAGCAGCAGCGAGCGCAGGGAGACCGGGTCGTCCAGCGCCCAGACCAGGCTCGGCACGAGGGCCAGCAGCAGCCCGGGCGAGAGAGCACGCAGGGTGCCGGTGTCCGCGTGGCGGCGCAGGTGGGCCACCCCCACCACGACCAGCGCCAGGGCAGCGGGCAGGCTGTAGGCCTCGACGGTGTCGACGCCGACGTCTGCCAGACGCACCCAGCTGGCCGCGGCGAGCAGCACACCGCCGAGCCAGCCGACCGGCCGACGGTCCGCGCGCGTCAGCGCGACGGCCGAGGCGGTGGCACCGGTGACCGTGAGGTAGACCGCCGCCCAGGTGGCCTCGTCGGCGCTCCCGGCCTCCGTCACCGCGGCCAGCGAGACCGCCGCGGCCGCGAACAGGACACCGGCCTCGAGGCCCACCCCGGTCCACGCCGGGCCCGCCGCGCGCACGGGCGCCCCGACATACGGCATGAGGAGCACGAGGCCGGCCAGCACCAGCAGGGCGGCCAGGGCGGTCCACTGCTGCGAGACGTCGAGCAGCGCTCCGCCCGTCCACACCAGGGCCGCGGCCAGGACCGCCAGGGCGGCACCCGCCCCGGCTGCACCGACCCCCGCCGGACCACGCAGGTGCACCGCGAGCGCGGCCGGCAGGCTCACCGCGACCGCGACCAGCGTGAGGCCCTCGGAGTGCAGCGAGACCAGCAGCCCGAGCGCGAGGGCCGCCACCGCCAGCAGGAGCGGGACGGACGATCCGGTGAGCACGGCCCGGCCGGCCAGCACGCCACCGGTCAGCAGGAGCAGGAGCAGCGGCAGCCACAACGGCACGGTGTAGGCGGTGAGCCCGAGCACCACCGTGGCCGCCGCCACCGCGACGAGCACGTCGGGGTGGGCCAGCGGCCGCAGCACCTCGTGCGCCCACCTGGCGGAGCGGGCGAGGGCGACGAGCCCGGCCACGGTGGCGACGACGACCAGCGGCAGGGTCCAGGCGGCCGGCTCGAGGTCGGAGACCGGTGCCGGGGGGTCCAGGACCGTGCCGACCGACCCACCCCAGACCGTGTCGCCGGCGGTCATGAGACGCGCGGTCGCATCGGCGGACAGGTCGAGGACGACCAGGAGCATCCACAGCGTGAGCAGCACGACGGGGGCCGCCACGCCGGGTCGCGCACGGGGTGGGAGGACCCCGACGAGGCCGGAGAGCACCACGAGCAGCCCCGCCCCCGCCAGGGTGGCGAGCGTGGCCGGCTCGTCACTGGTGGGCACGAGGACGACCGCGGCGAGGACGACGCCGGCCAGGGCGAAGGCAGACCGGCGCAGCACCTCGGGGAGGCCGCGGACCAGACCCAGGGTGAGGAGGAGCGCGGCCGAGACCAGCAGCGGCCACACCTCGAGGTCCAGCCAGAGCTCGCGGAGGGAGGGGTGGTCCAGCGCCCGCGCCAGCGACGACACCGCCAGCAGCAGCCAGAGCACGGCCCCGGCGGCCACAGCACCGACCGCGAGCACCCGGAGCGTGGCCGCGAAGGCCGCCCGTGCCACCAGCCAGGTGCCGACGACCGCGACGGTCGCGCCCACCGACCATGACAGCCCCTCGCTGGCGAGCGTGCCGGCCGCTGCCGTCGCCAGGCCGACGACGGCGACGACCTGGCCACCGACGAAGGCGCCGACCGGGCTGCGGCGCAGCACCAGGGTCGCGCCCGCCCCGGCGGCGAGGAGCACGAGGCCGAGCACCAGGAGCAGTCCGGGCGTGCCGATGTCCCCCAGCCACCCGGCGTCCCGGGCCCCGACGAGGTCGAAGGCGAGCAGGCCCAGGGTCACCACACCCAGCGACTCCACGGCCGCTCGCAGGCCGCGCCGCGCGGTCCAGGCGGTCAGCGCACCCGCGGCCAGCGTGAACCCGACCAGCGTCACCGTCCGGCCGCCCACCCCCATGGCCGACCACGTGACCGCGAGGAACACCAGGGCCGCCACGAGGAGGCAGAGGGCACCCAGGCCGAGCAGGATCGTGGGCACGGACGCGGTGCTCAGGCCCCTGCGCGCCGGGGCAGGCGCAGCCGGCGCAGCCGCTGTGCCCGCCGGGCCGGGGGCAGCGGGGGCCGCAGGGGCTCCCGGTGCCACGGGCTCGGCCGGCGGCCCGGGGGCGGCCGTGGCGGGCGCCGGGAGAGCCCCCGTCGGCGAGGCCGCCGCCGTGGCCATCTGCTCGAGCAGCCGGTCGGCGCGCGTGAGGGTGGCGAAGAGCTCGGCGCCCAGCGCCCCCTCCAGCCTGAGCCCGCACGAGGGGCACACGGCGGTGCCGGGCACGATCGGCCCATGGCAGCCCGGGCACCGCTGCGGGTCTGCATACCGGGCCATACCCCATTCACCCACCCCCGGGGCCCGGGAGACAGGGACGATGGTCCCGACGCGCCGGACAGGGATACCCCTATGGGTATGTAGAATGCGCGTCGTGGACACCTGGACCGCCCTGACCCGATGGAGCGCGCGCCGCTGGCTGACCGCAGCCGCCGGTGCCGTCGTCACCGTGCTGGTGATCGCCGTGCCGACCGCCATGATCCCCACCCCGGTCTTCGGCCGGGAGATCGGGGTGACCTGGTGGTCGTGGCCGGTGCTGCTGGTCACCGCCGTGCTCTCCGGTCTGCTGCTCGCCACCTACGTGCGCGAGGCCGGGCAGACAGAGACCACCGCGTCGCGCCGGGGCGCCCTGGGCGGGCTGCTCACCTTCTTCGCCGTCGGATGTCCGGTCTGCAACAAGCTCGCGCTCGTCCTGCTGGGGTATGCCGGTGCGATGCAGTGGTTCGCGCCGGTGCAGCCGGTCCTGGGGGTGGCGGCGGTCGGCCTGCTGGTCTGGGCCCTGCGCGCCCGGCTGGCCGGCGAGGTCGCCTGTCCCGTGCCTGCTGCCTGAGCGCCCCTCAGCCGCGCCAGCGGAAGCCGACCTGCTGCCCCGGCTGGAGCTGGGCGGCCCGGTCGACGTCGGAGGGGACGACGACCCCGATGACGGGGTAGCCCCCGGTCACCGGGTGGTCGCTGAGGAAGAGCACCGGCAGCCCGCCGGCGGGCACCTGCAGGCACCCGCGCACCATCCCTTCGCTCGGCAGCTCGGTGCCCTCCCACCGCTGTGCCCGGGCCAGCGGCTCGCCCTCGAGCCGCACCCCGACCCGGTCGCTGCGGGAGGACACCTGCCAGGTCTGTGCCGCCAGGGCATCGGGGCGCGCGAACCACGCGTGCCGCGGGCCGGTCCGCACCTCGAGCACGACACGGTCGGCCGTGGGCGGGGGCACCGGGGCGACGTCGACGTTGGGGAAGGGCCCGCGGTAGCCGAGCACCCTCAGCACGTCCCCCGCCCGCACCGGGGCCGGGCCCAGCCCGGCCAGCGTGTCGGTCGACCGTGACCCGAGCACCTCCGGCACGGCCAGCCCGCCGCGCACCGTGAGATAGGTGCGCAGGCCGGCGGCCGGCACCCCGAGGCGGAGCACCTGGCCCGCGCGCAGGTGCAGCGGGGCCGCGTGCGGCACCGGCCGGTCGTCGACCAGCGCGGGTGCCGCGGCACCGGTGAGCGCCACGGTGAGGTCGCCGCCCCGGACGCGTGCCACCAGGCTGCCCAGCACGACCTCCAGGGCGGCCAGCCCCTCGTCGTGCGCGACGAGCCGGGCACCGAGCCGGTATGCGGTGAGGTCGGCGGCGCCGGAGCGGCCCACCCCGATCGCGGCCACCCCGCGCCGGCCGAGGTCCTGCACCAGCGTGAGCGGCCCGGGGTCGAGGACCTCCAGGGCGGCGCTCACGGCTCCTCCACGAAGCGGACGGCACGACCGGGGCGCAGCAGCGCCGGCGGCGAGCGGTCCAGGTCCCACAGCACCATCTCGGTGGAGCCGATGAGCTGCCAGCCGCCCGGGGAGGACCGCGGGTAGACGGCGCTGAACTCCCCGGCGAGCGCCACCGAGCCGGCCGGGACGGTGCTCCGCGGCGCCGGGTGGCGCGGCACCCGCAGCCGGGGGTCGCCGTCCACGAGGTAGCCGAAGCCCGGCGCGAAGCCGCAGAAGGCGACCCGCCAGGTGCTGCCCGTGTGCGCGCGGACGACCTCCCGCTCGGTCAGGCCGACGAGCCGGGCGACCTCGGCCAGGTCGGACCCGCCGTAGGCCACCGCGATCTCCACCCGGTCCTCGTCGTCGTCGGCACCCGGCACGGCGGGGGTGCGCGCGGCGACCGACTCGACCGCCGTGGCGAGCGCGCCCAGGTCGGTGCCGGTCGCGGCGTGCAGGAGCACCGTCCGGGCGGCCGGCACCAGGTCCACCACAGCGCCGAAGGGGCCCTCCTCGGCCTCCACCAGCGCGCGCAGCACTGCGGCGAGCGCCATGACCTGGGCCGTGTCGGCGACCTCGACGAGCAGTGCCTCCTCTCCCATGGGGAGCACCCGCAGGTCGATCCGGGAGGTCATCGCCGGCTCACGGGTGCACGAAGGAGCTGATCCGGATGCCGGCCTCGGTGAGGGCCGCACGCACCGCCCGCGCCATCTCGACCGCCCCCGGGGAGTCGCCGTGGGTGCAGATCGACTCGGCCTGCACCCTGACCTCCGTGCCGTCGACCGCCGTGACGACACCCTCCACGGCCAGCCGCACCATCCGGGCGGCCACGTCCCGCGGGTCGTCCAGGATCGCGCCGGGCTCGCCGCGCGGCACCAGCCGCCCCTGCGGGGTGTAGCCGCGGTCGGCGAAGGCCTCGGTCACCGTGGCCAGCCCGGCCTCGCGGGCCACCTCGAGGATGGTGGCCCCCGGCAGCCCCATCACCGTGAGCGAGCGGTCGTAGGAGACGACCGCCTCGACGACGGCGCGGGCGTGCCCTTCGTCGTCGGTGACGGCGTGGTAGAGCGCGCCGTGCGGCTTGACGTAGGCGACCCGGGTGCCGGCCACCCGGCACATCGCGTCGAGCGCGCCGAGCTGGTAGAGCACGTCGGCGGTGAGCTCGGGCAGGTCCATCGCGATGAACCGCCGGCCGAAGCCGGCCAGGTCGCGGTAGCCCACCTGGGCGCCGACGACGACGCCGCGCTCGGCCGCGAGCGCGCACGTGCGCTGCAACGTCAGCGCGTCGCCGGCATGGAAGCCGCAGGCCACGTTGGCGCTGGTGACGACCTCGAGCATCGCCGCGTCGTCACCCACGGTCCACGCGCCGAACGACTCCCCGAGGTCGGAGTTGAGGTCGATGCGCGTCATGCCTCCACGATCCCACTCCTCGGCGCGCGGACCCAGCCGGTCAGCCCGGGTAGGACACGCCGGTCAGCTCCTCCGAACGCTGCCACAGGTCGCGGGCGGCCTCGGGGTCGTAGGAGACCTCGCTGGAGGAGACGACGACCGGGCGCCCCCGCTGCTGGTTGAGCCGGTCGGGCCCGAAGTACTGCCCGCCCAGGGCCCCCGGGTCGGTGGCGGCGCGCAGCGTGGGCAGCGCCCCGTCGTCGGCGCTCTGGGTGAGCCTGCGGAACACCGGCTGCAGCCGCCGCAGGCGCGCGGGGAAGAGGTGGTCGGACAGGCCCGTGCCGGCAGTGCCCGGGTGTGCCGCCAGGGCCAGGGCACGGGAGCCACGGGCCGCCAGCCGTCGCTGCAGCTCGTAGGTGAAGAGCAGGTTGGCCAGCTTGGAGGTGCCGTAGGCCCGCACCTTCCGGTACCCCTCCCCGGGTGCCTCGTGGGCGGCCGGGTCCAGGGTGCCGACCCGGTGGGCCTGGCTGCTGACGGTGACCACCCGTCCTGCCGGCGCGGCGGTGACGAGGTCGACGAGGTGCCCGGTGAGCGCGAAGTGGCCCAGGTGGTTGGTGCCGAACTGGCGCTCGAAGCCGTCGCGGGTGACCCCGGGCGGCACCATCATGATGCCGGCGTTGTTGACCAGCAGGTCCAGACGGGTATGCCGGGCGCTCACCTCCTTGGCATGCAGCCGGACGGACTCCAGGTCGGCCAGGTCCAGCGGAAGCACCTCGGCGGTGCCGCGCTGCGGGCCCAGGCCCGCCACGGCGGCCTCGCCGCGCTCGACACTGCGGCTGGCCACGACCACGTGGGCACCCCGGGCGAGCAGCTGCCGCACGGTCGCCAGCCCCAGGCCCGCGTTGCCCCCGGTGACCAGGGCCACCACGCCGGTGAGGTCGGGCATGTCCTCCAGCGACCAGCGCCGCGCCATCAGGAGGCCTGCTCGAGAGTCGGGTAGTCGATGTAGCCCTCGGCCCCGCCACCGTAGAAGGTTGCCTGGTCGGGCTCGTTGAGCTCAGCGCCCTGCTCCCACCGGACCGGCAGGTCGGGGTTGGCCAGGAACGGGCGGCCCACGACGACGGCGTCGCACAGACCGGTCTCGAGCAGGCTGTTGACCTTGGACAGCGAGGTGACCTCGCCGAAGCCGTCGTTCAGCATCACCGGTCCGCCGAAGCGGTAGCGCAGGTGGCTGACGATGTCGTTGTGCGGGTGGGCCAGCATGCTGAGGTAGGCGATGCCCAGCGGGGTGATGGCGTCCACCAGGGCGGAGTAGGTGTCGTCCAGGTCCTCCCCGAAGCTCTCGCCGATGCCGTTGAAGGCGTGTGCCGGGGAGATCCGGAGCCCGACGCGCTCGGCGCCGATGGCCTCCGACACCGCGGTCACCACGTCGACCGCCAGCTGGGCGCGGGCCTGCGGGGAGCCGCCGTACTCGTCCTCACGACGGTTGACGGTGGAGTCCAGGAACTGGTGCAGCAGGTAGCCGTTGGCCGCGTGCACCTCGACGCCGTCCAGGCCCGCGGCGACCGCGTTGCGGGCGGCCGTGACGTACTCCTGCACCACACCGGGCACCTCGTGGGTGTCCAGGGCACGGGGGGTGGGGTGGGGCTTGGGTCCCTCGGCGGTCACCATCTCCCCCGGGGCGGCGACGGCGGAGGCGGAGACGCTCTCCAGCCCGTCCTTGTTGTCGGGGTGCGCGATGCGGCCGCAGTGCATGAGCTGGGCGACGATCGTGCCCCCGGCCGCGTGCACCTTCTCGGCCACCAGACGCCAGCCCTCGACCTGCTCGTCGGTGTAGAGGCCGGGCACGTTCAGGTAGCCCTGGCCCACGGCGCTCGGGGCGGTGCCCTCGGTGACGATGAGCCCGGCGCCGGCACGCTGGGCGTAGTAGGTGGCGTTGAGCTCGGTCGGGGCGTTGCCCGCACCGGCACGGTTGCGGGTCAGGGGGGCCATGACGAACGACTGGGGAAGGTCCCAGGAGCCGATGCGGACAGGTGCGAATGCGCGGGACACGATGTGTCGAGCCTCTCGGTCGGGGACGTGCGGGACTAGGGCTGCCAACACCGTCCCTACCGGCCGGTATTCCCTGAGCCGCAGGTCAGACGCTCATCGGGTCGTCGACCAGCCGGTGGTAGCCGTAGGCGAGGCTGGTCGCGACGGTCAGCCACAGGGCATACGGCACGAGGATCGCGCCGGCCAGCGAGATGATCTGCCAGGCCACGAACACCAGGCCCCAGGCCAGCACCGTGGCCACCGTCAGAGCGATGGCGGCGACCAGCAGCCGGTGCGGCGGCACGTAGAAGAAGAACGCCCACAGCAGCGCGAACGCGGTCGAGCTCAGCAGCACGTTGAGGAAGGCCAGCGACTGCTCCGGCGGGCTGTAGACCCCGATGGCGTAGCTCGCCAGGCCCAGGGCCAGGAAGTTGAGCGGCCACATCACCCCGAACATCCAGTCCGGCGGCTGCCACGCGGGCCTGGGGAGGCGGTCGTACCACCCCGGTGCGCGCGAGGTGAGGAAGGCCGACAGCCCGGCATACACGACCACCACCGCGATGCAGCTGGCGGTGATCAGGATCTGCGCGTTCATCGGTCCCCCTGTGTCATGCCCCCAGTATCGCGGACCGGACGGTGAGGCAGGACCGTGTGACGACTTTGCGCAACCTTGACCGGATCTTGACCGACACCTCGCCCCACACGACCGCGATCCCCCCTAGGGTGGCGTGGGTCACATCCCCTGCAGAAGGATTCCTGTTATGCAGCAGTCCCCCGTCTCGCGCCGCACCCTCGTCGGGTGGGGCGCCCTCGCCGCCCTGGCCGCCCCCCTCGCCGGTGCCGGCGTGGCGCACGCCGACCCCACCTTCCCCGACACCGGGGAGAGCACGCCCCTCAACGCCATCCGCAGCTACGGCGACATGGTCGCCGAGCTCGACAAGCTCTCCCGCAGCAGCCGCTACCCCGTCACCGTCACGACCCTGTCGCAGCTCGGCACCCAGGAGGCCTACTCCGAGCAGGGCCGCGAGCTCTACGTCGCCACGGTCGGCTCCGGCGCCACGGCCGTCTGGGTGCAGGGACGCATCCACGGCAACGAGCCCTACGGCCTCGAGTCGATCCTCAGCATGCTCAGGACGCTGGGCAGCAACGGCTCCCGCGAGATGCGGCAGATCCGCGAGGAGTTCACGGTCCACTTCATCCCGATCTACAACCCCGACGGCTCCGAGGCCAACATCCGGGAGACGATCCTGTGGGACCGCGAGACCGACCAGCCGCGGCTGGTGGACGGCCGCGAGCGGCGCGTCGACCTCAACCGTGACTGGGCGCCCGACGCGTTCGTCGCCCGCGAGTCGCTGGCGTGGTACGAGTACTGGACCAGGGTCAAGCCGGAGTTCGCCCTCGACATCCACCACCAGGGCCTCAAGCGCAACCGGGACACCGGCGAGCCGGTCACGTTCTCGCTCGGCATCTCCCTGGCGCCCGGCGGTCCGACCCTGCCGGGCCTGGAGGGCGGGGAGTACGACGTGCTCACGCGCCAGATGCAGAGCCACGTGTGGCTGGAGACCAAGGACCGTGGCTTCATCGGCATCGACAAGTACGACGTCGGCGAGGGCACGGTCATCGACATCCGCGGTGGCGTCGTCTCCGCGATGATGCTGGGGCTCGACTACGACGGGCTCAACCCGACGGGGCACAGCAACGCCGCGGTGTTCTTCGAGACCTCGGGCAACACCCGGGACGGCAGCATCGGCCAGAAGGGCCGCGGCAAGTTCGTCCAGCAGAACATCCTGGGCATCACCGCCTGGCTGGGCGGCCTGGCCGACGGCAGCGTCCAGGACCTCGACCCGACGATCTGGGACGACCAGATCCCCGGCACCGAGGTGCTGCGCTACCTCACCGACTGGGGCGGCGTCATCCCCGCCTGACCAGCAGGCTCGTATGCCGTGGGCGCGGGGTCGAGGGATCGCGCCCACGGCATACGTCTGCCCTCGCAGGCACCCGCCACCTGGCCTGTCCCACAGCCGATGTGCAAGGAGGCGGTCAGGGTTGGCCCAATTCTTGGCAAGAACCCTGGCCCTGCCCGGCCCAGGCTCCTAGCGTGCCGTCATGAACCTTTCTCGACGCAGCCTCGTCGCGGTCCTCGCGGCCGCCCCGATCGCACTCACCCCCGTTGCCGGCACCGCCGTCGGCAACGGGCCGGAGTGGGACGGCAAGGGCAACATCACGACCGCCCACCTGTCCACCTACGAGGACCTGGCCTCCTTCCTGCAGAAGCAGGACGCCCGCCAGGACGCCATGGACCTGACCGTCATCGGACAGTCGGTCAAGGGGCGCGACCTCTACCTCGCGTCCTGGGTGAGCGACCCGGACAACCCGACGATCCTCTACCTGACCCAGCAGCACGGCAACGAGCAGCTCACCACCGAGGGCGCGATGGAGTTCATCAAGCACCTCGGCACCGGCCGCGGCCAGGACGTGCTCGACGGCGTCAACATCCTCGTCGTCCCCATGCTCAACCCGGACGGCGCCATGGGTGACGTCGACTTCTCGCTCGACAACTACATCGCCCACGGCGACCGGCACCTGACCCGCTTCAACGCGGTGGGCGCCGACCTCAACCGCGACCACGTGAACCGGCTCCAGCCGGAGACCGCGGCGCTGCACGACAACGTGCTCGCCGCCTACGACGTCGACTACATGATCGACCTGCACCACCAGGGCGCCTACAGCGCCATCGACGACGAGTGGGTCTCCGGGTCGATCCTCTACCCCACGACCGCCAACGCCGACCCTGAGGTCGTCGAGCGCTCCAAGCAGCTCGGCGCGGTCGTCTACGACGCGGTCGACTCCACCGGCTGGGGCCTGCTCGGCAAGTACAACGGCGGGTCGGCGGAGACGATCAGCCGCAACGGTCTCGCCGTGGAGTACGGCATCGCCACCCTCCTGTTCGAGATGCGAGGGATGGCGGACCACTACAGCCCGACCGCGGTCCTGGGAGCCCGCAGCAGCGGCTACCTCATCCGCCAGACGGTGATCACCCTGGAGGCCACCGCACGGGCCATCGCCGACGGGTCGGTCGACACGGTGGACACCTCCTTCTGGGACACCCTGCCGACGCAGTACTACTACAACCCCGACGAGTGACCGGCTGACCTCGGCCCCGCGCCGGCGAAGACCCCCGCCACCCCGTCCGGTGACGGGGGTCTTCGCCGCCCTGGTGTGGTTGGCTAGGACGGCATGGGCGAGGTGCCCGAGGTCCGGTTCGCGCAGGCGAGCGGGTCGTCCGTGGCCTACACGGTCTACGGCGACGGCCCGGTCACCATCTGCGGGGTGCCGCCGATGGCTCAGAACGTCGAGCTGGCCTGGGAGTCGCCGGTCATGCGGCGAATGTTCGAGCGGTATGCCGCGTTCTCGCGCCAGGTCGTCTTCGACAAGCGGGGCACCGGGCTCTCGGACCGCTCGCTCGACATCCCCGGCCTCGACGAGCGGGTCGACGAGCTACTGGCCGTCATGGACGCCGCCGGGGTCCAGCGGGCCTTCGTGCACGGCGTCTCCGAGGGCGGCCCGATGGCCATCATGTTCGCCGCGACCTACCCCGAGCGGGTCGAGGGCCTCGTCCTCGAGGGCACGGCAGCGTCCCTGCTGTCGTCGGAGCAGCGCCGGGCTCGCAGCACCCGCGAGGGCATGGCGGCGGCTCGCGAGCGCTGGCGGGCATTCGTCGAGACCTGGGGCACACCGCAGTCGCGCAGCGTGGCCCACTTCGGCCCCTCCTTGCTCACCGACCCCGAGTTCTGTGCCTGGTGGCCGCACTACGAGCGGCACAGCGCCAGCCGCGACGCGCTGATCGACCTCTTCCGGACCAACGGCGACATGGACGCCCGCGAGGTGGTGGGTCGCGTCGAGGCGCCGGTGCTCATCGTCCACCGCACCGACGACCCCGTCATACCTCTCGCGCGGGCACGGGAGACGTACGCGCTCTTCAGGCGGGCCCGCGCTGATGTGCGGATCGAGGAGCTGCCCGGGCAGGACCACTGGACCTTCGCAGGTGACCTGGACGCGCTCTGTGACGCTGTGGAGCGATTCACCACGGGGAGGGTTCAGGCACGTGTCTCTCCCCCCAGCACGCGCGGAGAGCGCCCGCGGCATGCCGTCAGGGTCGTGGCCATGGGCCGGTTCGAGGTCGTCGTGGACGGGCAGGCGGTGCCGCTCGGCTCCTGGGGGTCCCGGCGGGCTCGCACACTGCTCAAGCGTCTCATCGTCGCCCGCGGCTGGCCCGTGCCACGGGAGGAGCTGCTCCACACGTTGTGGCCCGATGAGCAGTCTGGTCGTCTCGGCGCCAGGCTCTCGGTGCAGCTGTCCGCCGCTCGACGCGTGCTGCACGGCGCTGTCGTCGCCGACCGGTCGACGGTGCGCCTGGACCTGGAGTCGCTCGAGATCGACGTGGAGGAGTGGTTCGGGCTCAGCGACGACAGGCAGGTCGTGGAGTCCTACGCAGAGCTCCTCCCCGAGGACCGCTACGAGGACTGGACCCGGCCCCTGCGGGAAGAGATGCGCGACCGGTTCGTCACGGTTGCGCGACGTGTAGCCGAGCAGACCACGGCAGCGGCGGAAGCTGCGGTCCTGCTCCGAAGGGTGCTTGAGCTGGACCCCTATGACGAGCACGCGCACCGGCTCCTCGTCCTGCGGCTGCGTGCGGACGGTCGGCACGGAGAGGCGGCCGTCGCACAGGAGCGCTACGACGCGGCGATGGCTGAGCTGGAGGCCTGAGCCCGTCCGAGGGTGGGACCGAAAGGTTCTCTGAAGGGTGTCGTCGCAGAGTGCCGTCATGAGCATCAGAGCCAGCCAGTCAGAGCACGCCAGCAAGTGCAGGAACCAGCCCCCGGTCAGCTCCAGTGACGACGACCTCAGCCGCTTCCAGCACCTTCCCGAGGGAGCCGGGGTGCACCGAGCGTTCCTCAACCACCTCGCAACGGTCAAGGTCGAGCCCGGCGACTCGGCCTCCGGGCTCGGGGCCGTGGAGTTCCTCGCTCCGAGGGGCTTCGGGCCTCCGCTGCATGTGCACCGCGAGGAGGACGAGCTCTTCTACGTCATCGACGGGTCCGTCCGCTTCCAGCTCGACGGCAAGGTCGTGAACGGTGAGGCCGGCGCCGTGCTCGCCTTGCCATGCCGGGTGGCCCACACCTTCCAGGTCGAGTCGACCACGGCGCGCTTCCTGACCGTGGTGGCGGGCCGCCGCAGCGCACCGAGCTTCATCGAGCTCGTCGGCCATCTCGGTCTCGAGATGGCCGAGGCTCGGCTACCCGAGCCCGTCGAGATCCACCCCGGCCAGGTCGCCGACGCCTGCAGCCGGCACGGGATCGACGTCCTCGGTCCGCCTCCTGCACGCCAGGAGCCGGCCTCGCGCTGAGGAGCTGCCTCGACCCCCTCCCCCCGACGACATACCCACCCACCGGTCGCGTGGACGACCGGACACACAAAGGAGTCACAGAATGGCAACGACTGGCCCATCCCTCCGTACCCGCCCCCGGACCGTCGCAGCACTGTGCGCGCTCGTCCTCGCCGCCGGTACACCCGTGGCCACCGCCTCCCCGGACGACAGGAAAGACGCCCACGACCGTGCCGTACTGGCGCAGGTCCGGGCATCGACCGCGAAGTACCATGACCTCGACGCGGCGGTCTCCGATGGCTACCGGCTCTCCTCCCCGTGCGTGCCGCACATGGGTTACCACTACCAGCGTGGTGTCGCCGCCACCGCCGGGGACCTGGATGCCAGCTCCCCGGAGATCCTGGTCTACGCACCGCGCGCGGACGGCACTCTGCGGCTGGTGGCCGTCGAGTACGCCACCTGGGACGCGTCGGCCACACTCCTCGGCCGCGGCTTCGACGCCCCCCACTCAGGCGGGCCTCCGTTCCACACGCTGCACGCGTGGGTCTGGCAGGGCAACCCCGACGGGATGTTCGAGCCGGTGAACCCCAACGTCAGATGCGACTGACCGGACGGGCTGCCGGAACGAGAGCTCAGAAGCCGCGCAGCTCGGCAAACTCCTCGACGGGCGCGCGCTCGGTGCGCAGCCGGTTGACCTCGTGCTCGTCGGCGTGGCCGAGGGCCATGCCGCAGTAGACCGTGTGGTGCTCGTCCAGCCCGAAGTGCTCGGCGAGCGGCGCCCGGACCACACCCCAGAACTCCTGGAAGCAGGTGGCCAGGCCGCGCTCGGTGGCCGCCAGGGCCAGCGACTGCATGAACATCCCCAGGTGCGCCCACTGTCCGTGCCCCAGCCGCCGGTCGACCACGAAGAAGACGCCGACCGGGGCGCCGAAGAACTCGAAGTTGCGCGCGACGTGGGCGAGACGGCCCGGCTTGTCCTCCCGCGGGATGCCCAGCACGGCATACATCTGCTCACCCATGGCGAAGCGGCGGGTGCGGTAGGGCTCGTGCAACGGGGAGGGGTAGACGGGGAACTCCTCGCCACCCCCGTCACGGCCCTCCGCCTGGGTCTGCCGGGCGAGGTCCACGACCGCCTGCCGCTCCTCGCCGGCGACGACGACCACCCGCCAGGGCTGCAGGTTGCCGCCGGAGGGTGACCACCGGGCCACCTCGAGCAGCTCGCGGACGGTCTGCTCGTCGACGGGGTCGGGCCGGAACCGGCGGGTCGAGACGCGCTGCTGCAGGGCCGTCGTGACATCCATGGTGGCGAGCATAGGCAGACACGTGACCTTCGACCCTGGCCAGGGCCCTCGGGCGAGGTAGCGTCACGACCATGACCGCACCCACCGCCGACACCGGCATGCTCGTCCTCAACCGTGCCGACCTGGAGGGGATGGGGGTGACCTGGCCGGAGATCATCGACGTGCTGGACGACGCCTTCGTCCAGAAGTCGCAGGGGCAGGTGCAGAACCCGCCCAAGCCCAAGGTGGCCCCCCGCTCCGACGCCTTCATCAACGCCATGCCCGCCTACCTGGGCGGGTCCGACCGCGCCGGCATCAAGTGGGTCGCGGGCTACGAGCAGAACCGCACCAAGGGGCTTCCCTACATCTACGGCGTGCTGGTGATGACCGACGCCGAGACCGGCCGGCCGATCGCCCTCGTCGACGGCGGCTGGGTCACCGAGAAGCGCACCGCGGCCGCGTCCGGTGTCACGATGCGGCACGTGCAGGAGGAGCCGCGGACGCTGGCCGTCATCGGCTGCGGGGTGCAGGGCCGGGCCCACCTGGACATCGCGGTCCACAGCTACCCGGGCCTGGAGCAGGTGCGCGTCTACGACCACACCCTCAGCAAGGCCGAGGCGATGGCCGACCTCGCCGGCGGACGTGAGCTCTACACGGCGACCTCGGAGGTCGACGCCCTCGCCGGCGCCGACCTGGTGATCACCACCGTGACCCGGCCGATGGACCCCAAGCTCGACTGCGCCGGCACGTCCGAGGACGCGCTGGTCCTCCCGGTCGACTACGACGACGCGATCGCCACCTCCGTCTTCAACGACGCGTCCTTCTTCGCGGTCGACGACCTCGGGCAGTACTCCGCGGTCGGTGCGAAGTCGAGCCACTTCGCCGGCTTCCGGGAGCCGGACGCCGAGCTGGCCGCCATCGTGGCCGGCCACGTCGAGGTCCCCGCCGAGGGTCGTCGCGTCATCATGAACATGGGCATCGCCACCGAGGACGTCGCATTGGGCGGGCTGCTCTACGACCGGGCCGTCGCCCAGGGTGTCGGCCGCTGGATCGACTTCCCCTGACGGCTTGGGCAGCGGTCGGGAGCCACCGGCGTCAGTTGAGCCACATCGGCTTGTCGGCCTCGTAGCCCACGACGTTGAACGAGCTCGCCAGGGTGAGCTCTCGGCGCAGCAGCCCCAGGCCGAGCCGCAGCCTGGCCTCGGTGTCCGGGCTGGCCAGCAGCGACTGGCGGTCGTGCAGGTCGAGGGTGACGGCCTGGGGCAGCCAGTAGGCCAGCTGCCGGTCGTCGTCGGGGACCTCCGGGTCCTCCCCACCGACCGTGGCGGCATACGTGGCCACCGCCGAGCGGAGCAGGTCGGCCAGCCGCCCGACCTGGCCGGGGTCACCCTCCGGCTCGCCCAGGTGCGTGACCGTGCCGGTGAGGTACGGCGTGCCTGCTGCCTCGTCGAGGCCGTTGAGCATGAAGCGCGAGGTGCCCTCCGACACGGTGAGCAGCCGGTCCCCGGGCAGCACCGCGACGCGCTGCAGGCGGGCCACACAGCCCACGGAGTGCAGCGCCCGGGCCCCCTCGCTGCCGACCTCGTAGCCCTCCTTGATAGCCACCACGCCGAACACCGGGTCGCGCTCCCCCTGCCACTCGATGAGCTCGTGGAACAGGTCGAAGTAGCGCTCCTCGAACACCTGCAGCGGCAGCAGCGACCCCGGCATGAGGGCGGTGCCCAGCGGGAAGAGCGGCAACGTGGCCATGCTCCAGCGTACGGCGGCAGGACCGACCTGGCCCCACCCCCTCGGGTGGCACGGGCAGGCTTGACCCGTGCACACCGCCCCACGAGGATCGCGAGCCATGGACCGAGCCATGGACAGGGACGGCAGGACGCGCCTCGCCGCCCGCAACAACGCCCACTGGTGCCACGTGCTGTGCCGCACCCACGGGCTGCAGGGCCGCTACGAGCCCGGCCTGTGGAGCTGCCCGGAGCGCACCCCGCCCTCCTACCCTGACGCCGTCACCCTCGACGTCGGGCAGCGCACACTACGCATCGCCGACGCGGTCGACAGCGGCCCGGGGTGGACGGTCAAGGACAGCTTCGCCGACGTCGACCTGCGCCCGGTCGGCCTGGCGGTGCTGTTCGAGGCGACCTGGGTCTGGCGCGATGCCGGGGGCCCCAGACCCCGCGCCGACGGCGACGTCCACTGGCAGCCGGTGCGGGACGTGGCCGACCTGCGGCGCTGGGAGGTCTCCTGGGACGCGGGTGGCCCGTCGGCCGGCCTGTTCCACCCCGGCCTGCTGGACGCGGCCGACGTCGTCGTGCTGGGCGGCTACGCCGACGGCGAGCCGGTCGCCGGGGCCGTCCTGAACCGGACCGGTCCGGTGCTGGGCCTGTCCCACGTCTTCGGGCACGGGCTGCCACCGGCGCAGGTGTGGGCAGGCTGTGTCGGGGCGGCGCTCGACGTGCACCCCGGGCTGCCGCTGGTCGGCTACGAGGCGGGCGCCGAGGAGCGGGCCGCCGCACGCAGCGCCGGCTTCGAGGAGCTGGGGCCGCTGCGGGTCTGGGGCTGAGACCTGCCCGCGCCGGCAGCCGCAGTCAGTCGGTGCCGAACTCCATGGCCGCCCAGTCCAGCGCCTCCTCCTCGTCCTCGGTGGGGCCGACGCCGCCGGCGATGCGCTCCGCCCCGCCGGGGGTCAGCTCGCCCACCAGCGACGTGGTGGCCAGCCCCAGGGCGGACGTGGCTGCTCCGCCGCTGCCGAGCAGGCCCATCGCCACATACTGCTCGAGCCGCGCGCGGGAGTCGGCGATGTCGAGGTTGCGCAGGGTGAGCTGGCCGATCCGGTCGGTGGGACCGAACGCCGCGTTGGTGACCCGCTCCATCGACAGCTTGTCCGGGTGGTAGGAGAAGGCGGTGCCGTCGGTGCTGACGACCGAGTAGTCCTCCCCTCGGCGCAGCCGCAGGGTCACCGCACCGGTCACCGCGGAGGCCACCCAGCGCTGCAGCGACTCACGGATCATGAGGGCCTGCGGGTCGAGCCAGCGCCCCTCGTACATGAGCCGGCCCAGCGCGCGGCCCTGCGCGTGGTAGGCGGCGATGGTGTCCTCGTTGTGGACCGCGTTGACCAGCCGCTCGTAGACGATGTGCAGCAGCGCCATGCCGGGTGCCTCGTAGATGCCGCGCGACTTGGCCTCGATGATGCGGTTCTCGATCTGGTCGCTCATCCCCAGGCCGTGCCGTCCGCCGATGGCGTTGAGCTCCATGACGAGCGCGACCGCGTCGCCGCCGAAGTCGTCGCCGTTGACCGCGACGGGACGGCCGTCGCGGAAGGAGACGGTGACGTCCTCGCTCTCGATGGCCACGTCGGGGTCCCAGAAGCGCACGCCCATGATCGGCTCGACGATCTCCATGCCGGCGTCGAGGTGCTCCAGGGCCTTGGCCTCGTGGGTCGCGCCCCAGATGTTGGCGTCCGTGGAGTAGGCCTTCTCCTTGCTGGCCCGGTAGGGCAGGTCGCGCTCGTGGAGCCACTGGCTCATCTCGTCGCGGCCGCCGAGCTCGTGCACGAAGGCCTCGTCCAGCCAGGGCTTGTAGATGCGCAGCTGTGAGTTGGCCAGCAGGCCGTAGCGGTAGAAGCGCTCGATGTCGTTGCCCTTGAAGGTGGACCCGTCGCCCCAGATGTTGACGCCGTCCTGCTTCATCGCCCGGATGAGCATGGTGCCGGTGACGGCACGGCCCAGCGGTGTGGTGTTGAAGTAGGTGCGCCCGCCGGAGCGGATGTGGAAGGCGCCGCACGCCAGGGCGACCAGGCCCTCCTCGACCAGCTCGGGCCGGCAGTCGACCAGGCGGGCCAGCTCGGCGCCGTACTCCTGGGCACGCCCGGGGATGGTGGCGATGTCGGGCTCGTCGTACTGCCCGATGTCGGCGGTGTACGTGCAGGGGACGGCCCCCTTCTCACGCATCCACGCGACCGCGACCGAGGTGTCGAGGCCGCCGGAGAAGGCGATGCCGACGTGCTCGCCGACAGGGATGTGGGTCAGGACCTTGGACATGCAGCAGAGTGTATGCGTTGATCGGCATACTTATGCAAATTGCGGGCGCCGCGGCCGCACGTGCCGCCGGACCCCGGACATGGGACGAAGCCCCAGGACCTGTCCTGGGGCTTCGTCCGCTGGTGCGCGAGGGGGGAGTTGAACCCCCACGCCCTTCCGGGCACACGGACCTGAACCGTGCGCGTCTGCCTATTCCGCCACTCGCGCGAGTGCCGGGAAAGATTAGCACGGTGCGCGGTGGGCACCGACATCCGTGCGGCTGCAGGGCACCGGCGCCAACCGCAGACGGCTGCCGTCCGGGCTCACGCCGCCCGGTCCGGCGGCACCCCGCCCCGACGGCGTGCGACGTGGGCAGGGGGGTGGCAGATACGATCACTAGGGGTCAGGCCGACTGCCGGGCCCCGGCGTGCCGAGCACCGAGCAACCCGAGAGGAGTGGCGCCGTGGGACTGTTCGACAACCTCGAGCGCAACCTCGAGCGTGCCGTCAAGGGGCCCTTCGCCAAGGTCTTCAAGGCTGAGGTGCAGCCGGTCGAGATCGCCTCGCACATCCGCGGCGCGATGGACGAGCGGGCCGCCGTGCTGGGTCCGGGCCGCACCATGGTGCCCAACGTCTTCACCGTCGAGCTCGCCGAGACCGACTACGAGCGCCTCTCCTCCTACGACCGCGCGCTCACCGACGAGCTGGTGGCCGCGGCCGAGGACCACGCCGACGCACAGCGCTACATCACGCCCGGCCCCTTCGCCGTGCGGCTGACCAGCGCCGACGACCTGGAGACCGGCATCTTCCGGGTGCGTCCGGCCTCCAAGGACGGCCGACGCCCCACCGACCGGCGCGCCGACGCTCCGCCGCAGGCGCCCCGCTCCCCCCAGCGACCTCCGCAGGGGAGCACGTCCGCGCGACCGTCGCCGGCCCCACCCGGCCCGCACCAGCGTCCCCCGGGCCAGCCTCCCGTGGCAGCCCGGTCCGCCCCGGCTCCGGCAGCCTCCGGCGAGGGCGACACCCGCACCTTCCCCGCCTCCACCGCGCCGCGCAGGCCGCGCCAGCACTCCGGCCGGGGGCCGGCCGCCTGGCTGGACGTCGACGGCCGGCGGGTCGGCCTGGGCGCGGCCGTCACCACGCTCGGCCGTGACGAGTCCGCGGCGGTGATCATCGACGACCCCGGGGTCAGCCGCCGGCACGCGGAGATCCGCATCTCGCACGACGGCCCCCGGCTGGAGGTCCACCTGCGCGACCTGGGCTCGACCAACGGCACCTACCTCAACGGTGACCAGGTCGGCGCGGAGGAGCTCAAGGACGGCGACCGCATCACGATGGGCCGCACGACCGTGACCTTCCACGTGGATCGGGCGCGATGAGCGAGCTCACCCTCAACGTCATCCGCCTCGGCCTGCTCGCCCTGCTCTGGGCGTTCGTCTTCTCCATCGTCGGCGCGCTGCGGGCCGACCTCTACGGCACCAAGGTGCAGACCCGCACCCAGGGGCGGCGCGCCGACGCGCGCGCCCCCAGGCCGGGGCGCGGCAAGGGCCAGGCCGGCCCCACCCACCTGGCGGTGGTCGCCGGGTCGCTGCGGGGCACCACCGTGCCGCTGCACTCCGACGGCATCCTCATCGGCCGCAACCCCGAGTGCACGCTCGTGCTCACCGACGACTTCGCCTCGGGTCGCCACCTGCGCATCTATCCGGGCTCGGACGCGTGGTACGCCGACGACCTGGACTCCACCAACGGCACCTTCGTCGACCAGCGCCGGATCGACACCGGCTACCGGCTGGAGCCGGGCTCCCAGATCCGGATCGGGCAGACCGTCCTCGAGCTGCGCCGGTAGACCGCCATGTCCGTCGCCCTCAGGTATGCCGCGCGCTCCCACATCGGCCTCGGCGCCAAGTCCCGCAACGAGGACTCCGCGTATGCCGGGCCCGAGCTGCTCGTGCTGTGCGACGGCATGGGAGGTCACGCGGCCGGTGACGTCGCCAGCTCGCTGGTCGTCGGCGAGCTGGTGCACCTCGACGGGGAGTCGCACGGCGCGGACGACATGCTCGACATCCTCGAGAACGCCGTCATGGACGCCAACGACCTGCTCGCCGAGGTCAGCCACGACGACACCGAGGCCGGCGGCATGGGCACCACGTGCATCGCCATGCTCCGCTCGGGCAGCAAGCTGGCCGTGGCCAACATCGGCGACTCGCGGGCCTACCTGTGCCGCGGCACCCGGGTCACCCAGATCACCCGGGACCACTCGTTCGTGCAGCAGCTCCTGGACGAGGGCCGGATCACCGCGGAGGAGGCGCTGCACCACCCGCAGCGCTCGCTGGTCACCCGCGTGCTCACCGGCAGGGTGGAGGACCACCCCGACCTGTCCATGCGCGAGCTCCAGGCGGGCGACCGGCTGCTGCTGTGCTCCGACGGGCTGACCGACTACGTCGCCGAGTCGACGGTCTCCGACATCCTGCGCAGCCCGGGGTCCCCCGGTGACATCGCCGACCAGCTCGTGGCCATCGCCCTGCGCGCCTCCGTGCGCGACAACGTCACCGTCATCGTGGCCGACGTGGTCCGTCCCGGCGACGGCAGCACGCAGCCGCAGGTGGTGGGGGCGGTCAGCGAGCTCGGCACCACCCCGGCCAGCAGCACGCCCTCCCCGGCCGAGAAGGCGGCCGCCCTCGCACGGCATACGCAGGGCGAGCCGGAGGCCCCGACACTGGCGGAGGAGGACAGCGGCTCCTCCCTGCTCACCTGGCTGCGCCGGGGGCTGCTCGCAGTCGCGGTCGCCGTAGTGGTCGCCGGGGGCGCCTGGGCCTCCTACGAGTGGAGCCAGGAGCAGTACTTCGTCGGCGAGGTCGACGGTCAGGTGACCATCTTCCGCGGCGTCTCCCAGGACCTGGGGCCGTGGGCGCTGTCGACGCCCGAGCAGACCGTGGACCTGGCCGTCGCCGACCTGCCCGACTACTACCAGGGCAGGGTGCGCTCGACCCTCTCGGCCGACGACCGGGCCGACGCCGACAACATCGTGGCCGAGCTGCGCTCCCTCGTCGCGCTCGACTGCACCCCGATCCCGGTCGTGCCGCCGACCGGGGAGAGCGAGCTCGTGCTGCCGCTGCCGCAGGACGCCACCGCGACCACCGCGCCGTCCCTCACCGTGCTGCCCGAGGGGTGTGACGAGCCGTGAGCACCGTCACCGACGTGCGCCCCCCCACGGGCCGCACGACCGAGCTGCTGCTGCTGGTCTTCGCGATCGCCATCGTGCTGCTCGCCTATGCCAACGTCGGGCTGTCCACCAGCGGCTCCCTGCCGGTCGGGCTCGTCGCGCACGGCGTCGGCTTCCTCGTCGTCACGGTCGCCTTCCACCTGGTCATCCGCTACCGCGCGCGGTATGCCGACCCGCTCCTGCTGCCCATCGCGACGCTGCTCAACGGGCTGGGCCTGGTGATGATCCACCGCATCGACATCGGCACCGGCAGCGGTGCCGCCACCCGCCAGCTCATCTGGACGGCGGTGTCGATCGCAGTGGCCGCCGGGGTGCTCTGGCTGGTCCACGACCATCGCGTGCTGCGGCGCTACACGTTCACGGCGATGGCGCTCGGCTTCGTGCTGCTCCTGCTGCCGATGCTGCCGGTCGTCGGGCTGGAGATCAACGGCTCACGGCTGTGGATCTCGCTCTTCGGCTTCACCTTCCAGCCCGGTGAGATCGCCAAGATCGCGCTCACCGTCTTCTTCGCCGGCTACCTGGTGCAGACCCGTGACGCGCTCTCCCTGGTGGGCACCCGCGTGCTGGGCCTGCAGCTGCCCCGTGGCCGTGACCTCGGCCCGATCCTGGCAGCGTGGGGCCTGTCCGTGCTGATCCTCGTCGCGCAGCGCGACCTCGGCTCCTCGCTGCTCTTCTTCGGCCTCTTCGTGGCGATGCTCTACCTGGCCACCGAGCGCATCTCCTGGGTGGTCATCGGCCTGGCCCTGTTCGCCGGCGGCGCCTACATCGCGTGGCGGCTGTTCAGCCACGTGCAGACCCGGGTCGACCTGTGGCTGGACCCCTTCGCGCCGGGACTGAGCGACCAGGTCGCCCGCGGGGTGATGGGCATGGCCCACGGCGGGCTGTTCGGCACCGGTCTCGGAGAGGGCTACCCCTACGAGACCTACTTCGCCAACAGCGACTACATCGTGGCCAGCTTCGCCGAGGAGCTGGGCCTGGTGGGCATCTTCGCAATGATCATGCTGTTCGCCCTGCTCGTGGAGCGCGGGCTGCGCACCGCCATCGGTGCCCGCGAGGGCTTCGGCAAGCTGCTCGCGGCCGGCCTGTCCTTCTCCATCGCGCTGCAGTGCTTCGTCGTCATCGGCGGCATCACCCGGGTCATCCCGCTCACCGGCCTGACCACGCCGTTCCTGTCGGCCGGCGGGTCCTCGCTGCTGGCCAACTGGATCATCGTGGCCCTGCTGCTGCGCATCAGCGACCACGCCCGCCGGCCGGTCTCCGAGCGGCCGGTCGAGCCGGTGCGCCGGGCCGAGCAGCCCGTGGGGGGTGGCACGTGAACACCCCGATCCGCCGCCTGGCGCTGCTCGTCTTCACGATGTTCACCGCCCTGCTCCTCTCGACCAGCTGGATCCAGTTCGTGCAGGCCGACGACCTGCGCCAGCTCCCGCAGAACCGGCGCACCCTGCTCGACACCTACAGCCGCGACCGCGGGGCGATCCTCGTCGAGGGCAACGCGATCGCCGACTCGCAGCCGACCGACGACGACCTGCGCTGGATCCGCACCTACCCCCAGGGCGAGCTCTACGGCCACGTCACGGGCTACTACTCCTTCACCTACGGCGCGGGTGCCGGCCTGGAGCGGGCGATGAGCTCGGTGCTGGCCGGCACCGACGACAGCCTCTTCTACCGCCGTGTCGTCGACCTGGTCACCGGCACCACCCCGACCGGTGCCGCGGTCGAGACCACCGTCGACCCGCAGGTGCAGGCCGCTGCGGCTGCCGCGCTGGGGGACCGGCGCGGCGCGGTCGTCGCCCTCGACCCCCGCACCGGGGCCGTGCTGGCCATGGTCAGCCACCCGTCGTACGACCCGAACTCGCTGGCCTCGCACAACCTCGGGGCCGTCGAGGACGCCTGGGAGGCGCTCAACGCGGACCCCACCCGGCCGCTGGTGAACCGCACGATCGCCGGGGACCTCTATCCCCCGGGGTCGACGTTCAAGCTCGTGGTCGCCGCCGCCGCCCTGGAGTCGGGTGAGTTCGCCCCCGACAGCCTGCTGGAGGGCCCGCAGACCTACACGCTGCCGGGGACCTCCACCGACCTGCCCAACTTCGAGGGCGGCACCTGCGGCCCGACCGACGAGGTGTCGCTCGCCGACTCCATCCGGGTCTCCTGCAACACCTCCATGGCCTGGCTCGCAGGCCAGATGGGCACCGAGGCTCTCGACGACCAGTCGCAGGCCTTCGGCTTCGAGCAGGACATCGAGGTGCCGATGCCGGTGACCCCCAGCGTCTACCCCGAGGACGCCGACGCCGCGCAGCTGGCCCTGACCGGCATCGGGCAGTACGACGTGCGGGTCACCCCCCTGCAGGTCGCGATGGTCTCGGCGGCGATCGCCAACGGGGGCGAGGTCATGCAGCCCTACCTCGTGCAGACCGTGCGCGACGGCGACCTCGACGTGATCGACGAGACCGACCCCTCACGTCTGTCCCGGGCGGTCTCGGCGACGACAGCACAGGAGCTCACGGACATGATGGTCGACGTGGTCGACAACGGCTCGGGCCGGGCCGCCGCGATCCCGGGGGTCCCGGTCGCCGGCAAGACGGGCACCGCGGAGTTCGGCACGAGTGGTGCGGCGCACGCCTGGTTCACCGGCTTCGCACCCGCCGACGACCCGCAGATCGCGGTCGCCGTGGTCGTGGAGAGCGCCAGCGAGGACTGGACCGGCGAGAGCGGCGGCCGGGTGGCCGCCCCCGTCGGTCGTGACGTGCTTCAGTCAGGAGTGCAGCGATGAACGACACCACTCCCACCCCCCCGGACGGGGAGTTCGTCGAGCCCCGCGTGCTGGGGGGCCGCTACGAGCTCGGCGAGCTCATCGGGCGCGGCGGGATGGCGGAGGTGCACGTCGGTCACGACCTGCGCCTGGGCCGGTCGGTGGCCATCAAGATCCTCCGCTCGGACCTGGCCCGGGACACCTCCTTCCTGGCTCGCTTCCGCCGCGAGGCCCAGGCCGCGGCGGGGCTCAACCACCCCTCGATCGTCGCCGTCTACGACTCCGGGGAGCAGCTGGCCCACGAGAGCGGTGGGGCCCCGGTGCAGGTGCCCTACATCGTCATGGAGCACGTCGAGGGCCGCACCCTGCGTGACCTGCTCAACGAGGAGCGGGTGCTCGACCCTGACGAGGCCGCCCGGATCACCGCGGCCGTGCTGGCGGGGCTGGACTACGCCCACGAGAAGGGCATCGTGCACCGCGACATCAAGCCGGCCAACGTCATGGTGACCCGTGGCGGAGCGGTCAAGGTCATGGACTTCGGCATCGCCCGGGCGCTGGCGGACACCGCGGCCACGATGACGCAGACCCAGGCGGTGCTCGGCACGGCGCGCTACCTCTCCCCGGAGCAGGCCCAGGGCCAGGACGTCGACGCACGCTCCGACCTCTACTCCACCGGCTGCCTGCTCTACGAGCTGCTGTGCGGTCGCACACCGTTCCAGGGTGACCCCGTGTCGCTGGTCTACCAGCACCTCGGCGAGCAGCCGAAGGCACCGTCGGCGCACCAGCCCGGGCTGCCCCGTGCCCTGGACGCGATCACCCTGCATGCCCTGGAGAAGACGCCGGAGGCGCGCTACCAGAGCGCCGGCGCCTTCCGCGACGACCTCGTCGCCGCGCGCACCGGTGGCCGGATCAGCGATGGTGCCGAGCGCACCCTCGCCCGGGTCGTCGGTGCCGCTGCGGCAGGTGGTGTGGCCGGCGCGGCCGCTGCCTCCGCCGTCCGTGACGACGGTGCCACCGAGGTGGTCGGCGGTGCCCCGGCATACGGTCCGGGCAACGAGGCGACCATGGCCATGGGTCGACGCGGCGCCCCGGTGGACGACGGCTACGAGCGCACCGACGAGATCCCCGTGCGGGAGGAGCGCCACGGCGGCGGCTACCTCATGCTCGGCGCTCTGGCGCTGCTTGCGCTCGCCGCCATCGGGTTCGTGGTGTTCCAGGTGCTCGGTCCCGGCGACGAGGAGGAGGTGCTGCAGGTCGCGGTGCCCTTCGTCGTCGGCCTGACCGAGGACCAGGCGGTGGACCGGCTGGCCGAGGACGGCCTGGAGGCGGACGTCGAGCGCGTCGAGGACGAGGAGCCGGAGGGCGAGGTCATCGAGCAGGACCCCGGCCCCAACCAGATGGTCGACGAGGGGTCGACCGTCGTGGTCACGGTCTCCAGCGGTCCTGACGCCATCGAGATCCCCGACGTGGAGGGCTTCGCACAGGACGCCGCACGCACCATCCTCACCAACGAGGGGTTGACCGTCGCCGACGACGTCGAGGAGGTGGACGACCCGGAGTTCGAGGCGGGCCGGGTCGTGCGCACCGACCCGCCGGCCGGTGACGAGGTCAGCCCCGACGAGCCCGTCACCCTGGTCGTGGCCAGCGGGGAGGTCGAGGTGCCCAACGTGGTGGGCCGTGACCTCGGCGACGCGGTGAGCGACCTGCGGCAGAACCGGCTCAGCCCGGTCACGGAGTACCGCGACTCCACCGAGTCGGCGCCCAACACGGTGCTCGAGCAGTCCGCCTCACCCGGCGACGTCGTGGAGTACGGCACGGAGGTCCGGCTCATCGTGGCCCGGGCGACCGCCCCCACCGTCACCCTTCCTCCCGAGACGGTCACCGTGACTCCCACCGAGCCGGAGGAGACGACCGACCCCGAGGAGACCACCGACCCCGAGGAGACCACCGACCCGGAGGAGACCACGGACCCGGAGGAGACCGAGCCACCCGACGAGGGCCTGGCTCCGCCACGGCCCACCGGGCCCGGGTCGAACAGCTCCGGCGGCCGCGGGTCCGACCCCCCGGGCAACCCAGGCTCACCCTGACGGCGCTGCCTGCCCGGGGCATCGAGGCCGACCTGCCATCCGGTGGTGCTGTGGAGTCCGACCGGTGCCGCCTTGTCTGACCGGTGCTGCCTTGTCTGACCGGTGCTGCCTTCTCGGACCGGTGCCGCCTTGTCTGACCGGTGCTGCCCTCCAGTGCAGCACTGGTCAGAGAGGACAGCACCGGAACGCTCCACCACCCCGTCTCACCACGCGTCGTCGGCAGCCGACGTGCCGAGCGCCCCTCACCCACCGGTCGCCGGCCCGTGGTGCGGCCGTCAGCGCTGGTTGAGCTCCGCGGTGCCGGGGTCGGGCTCGTCCTCGCCTGGGGTGGAGGTGTCGTCGACCGAGTTGCTGTCGGGACCGACGATCTGCACGTGCTCCGGGCGCACGGACCCGGAGAAGCCGGGCATCTGCACGGTGTCCAGAGACTCGACGAGGTAGCCCAGGCCGAGCGCAGCAGACCAGGCGCGGTAGTTGCTGACGATGTCGTCCTCGGCCAGGGACGTGGACATCGCGTCGAGGTCACCGATGGCGGTGATGACGTAGGGCGGTGAGTAGACCCGGCCCTGCAGGTAGAGCGTGTTGCCCACACAGCGCACCGCGCTGGTGGACACGACCCGCTGGTCCTGGATCATCAACGCCTCGGCCCCTCCGGCCCACAGGGCGTTGACCACTCCCTGCACGTCCTGCTGGTGCACCACGACGTCGTCGACGGTGTACCCCTCCGGGAGGGTGTCCAGCGTGTAGCCGGCGTCGTCGAGCGTCACCCGCAGAGCCGCCCCCTCCACCGGGCCGAGCCCAACCACGGGGGCGAGCTCGTCGGCGTCGGCGGAGATGTCGGTCGAGATGATCGAGGTGCCGGACCGGCGCTCGAGCTCGTCGATCTGCGTGCTCAGCCGGCTCGCGTCGCGGCTGAGTGCCTCGACCTGCTGCGTGCGCTGCTGGATCAGCTCGGGCAGGCTGCCCGGCTGTCCCGGGAAGTCGGCACCCTTCGCCAGGGCCGCAGAGGTGCCGAAGAGGAGACCGGCGCCGAGCGCCATGACGGGCACGGCCCAGCCCCACCCGTGCCGGGTGGTGCGCGGGGTCGGCGTCTCCGAGGGCATCACCGCCAGGGTATCCCGCCGCCGAGCACGTATCCTGTGTGCACCATCCACGATCGAGGAGCCTGACCGTGCCTGAGTCCACCGGCCGTCCCGGAGCCAACAAGCCGTCGAAGCACTCCGGCGACCCTGCGACGAGGGCTCAGGCGCAGGGCCGTCCAGAGCCGAAGAAGCAGCGCGTCGGCAACCCGTCCTGGTGGGTGCCGGTGATGTCCGGCCTGATGATCGCCGGGGTGCTGTGGGTCTCCACCTTCTACATCACCCAGGGTGCCCTGCCGGCACCGATCGGCTACTGGAACCTCGCCATCGGGATGTCCCTCATCATGGTGGGCTTCCTGATGTCCACGCGCTGGAAGTAGCCCCACGGGGTGGGTGTACCCCCACGGGGTGGGTGTTGCCCACACGTTATCCACAGGATGGGGATAACTACAGGGGTGTAACTCAGCGGCCCACCATGGTGAACAGGCCCTGGACCTGCTCGACCCGCCAGCTCGCGGCGGCGAGCAGCAGGATCACGATGCCGACGAACAGCGGCCACTGCAGGGAGCGGCGGCGCACTGCAGCAGGGTCGCGACCCTTGGCGGCGGTCAGGGCCAGCACCCCTGCCACGGCCGCCCCGGTGACGGCGCCGCCGAGGTGGGCCTGCCAGGCGATGTTGGGGATGACGAAGCCGATCACGCCGTTGATGGCGAGCAGCACGAGGATGCCGGCTGTGTCGCGACCCAGGTGCCAGTTGAGCACCAGCACCGCGGCGAACAGCCCGAAGACCGCCCCCGAGGCCCCGACGGTCGGGGTCAGCCACCCCTGTCCGGTGGCCAGCAGGACGTAGCCCACCGACCCGCCCAGCGCGCTCACGAAGTAGAGCACCCCGAAGCGCAGCCGCCCCAGCATCGGCTCCAGGTAGCCGCCGATGATGTAGAGGGCATACATGTTGAACAGGATGTGGAAGAGGCTGGTCGGCGAGTGCACGAAGGCGGCCGTCAGCATCCGCCACGGCTCCTGCACCGTGAGCACCGGCACGAACATCAGCTCACTGGTGACCTGGGGGTTCAGCCGCTGGCCGAGGTAGACGACCACGCAGACGCCGATGATCGTCAGGGTGACGACGGGGCGGGTGTCCGGGCGCGCCGGCGCCCCGAAGCGTGAGGTGGGCCGGGGGGCGCTCCGGCGTGCCTCGGCGACGCAGTCGACGCACTGGATGCCGACCGCGGCCGGCCGCTGGCACTCCGGGCACGTCGGACGCCCGCACCGCTGGCAGCTCACGTAGGCCACCCGGTCGGGGTGGCGGGGGCACACCGGCGGCCCGGTGGGGGCCGGCTCCTGCTGCGGGGAGGACGTCACTGGGGCGCGAGGAGTGTGGTCGCTGGCCGACCGTGGCGGTCGTCAGTCCTGCTGGACGCTGACGCGCTCGATGACGACAGGCTCGACCGGCTTGTCGTTGCGGCCGGTCGGCACGGCGGCGATCGCGTCGACGACCGCGCGGCTGTCGGCGTCGGCGACCTCACCGAAGATCGTGTGCTTGCCCTGCAGCCACGGGGTGGGCTCGACCGTGATGAAGAACTGGGAGCCGTTGGTGCCCTTGCCCATCCGCTTGCCGGCGTTGGCCATGGCCAGCAGGTAGGGGACGTTGAAGTGCTTGTCGGGGCTGATCTCGTCGTCGAAGGTGAAGCCGGGGCCACCCATCCCCTCGCCGAGGGGGCAGCCGCCCTGGATCATGAAGCCCGGGATGATGCGGTGGAAGACCAGGCCGTCGTAGAAGGGCTGCGGGTTGCTGCGGCCGGCGTCGTCGGAGTAGTCCAGCGAGCCCTCGGCCAGTCCCACGAAGGTGGCCACGGTCTTGGGGGCGTGGTCGGCGAACAGGGTCATGGCGATGTCGCCGTGGTTCGTGTGCAACGTGACGTTCATGACACACATCCTCCCACGCCTGCTCAGGGCTCCGGCGGCCCCGGGGGTCGGGTGGATTAGGCCAGCGTAAAGGGGCAGGATGGGGGCAAGAACTCACAGAGGAGGGTTTCCGTGCTTCGCACCAACACCGAGAAGTCCAAGGACAAGGCCGTGTCCCATGCCAAGGACGCCGGCGCGCACGCAGCAGCCGCGGGGGAGAAGGCAGGCGAGACCGTCCTCAACGCGGCGAGCTCGCTGATGCACGCCGTGTCCGAGGCCGTGGCGCCCCGGGCCGAGGCGGCCGCCAGCGTGACCCGTGACCGCACCCAGCACGCCCGCGAGGTGGCCGCCGAGAAGGCTGTCCACGCCCGTGCCGCTGCCGTGTCGGGCGTCGACCGGGGCATCGACACCGCCGTGCCCCGTGCCCAGGAGGGCCTGGCGCACCTGGGCCCCAAGGTCGACCACGCTCGCGACAGCATCGTCGACGACCTGCTGCCCAAGCTGCAGGAGCTCATCGGCTCCGTGCAGGTCGCCAAGGACGACATTCTGTCCCGGCAGGAGGGTCCCATCGCGGCCGTCACCGGCTCGCCCAAGAAGAAGAGCCGCAAGGGCGGCGTGCTGCTGACCTTCGGTGTGCTCGCCGCGGTGGGTGCGGCGGTGGCCTACTACCTGTCGCAGAAGCAGGACGAGGACGTGACCGACCCCTGGGCCGGCACGGTCGACCGGCCCGTGGGCGGTTCACCGGGCGTGGACACCCAGGTGCGCGAGGACGTCGCCCCGGGCGCGGCGGCCCCCGAGGTCGCTGCTCCCGCTCCCGGCGCCGGTGTGCAGGCCACGCCCGTCGAGCCGGTCGAGGACGACGTGCCGGGCACCGACCCGGACGCGCGCACCGGCTTCGGCACCGACTTCGGTGAGGGAGAGGCCGAGGAGCACAAGCCGCAGGCCTGAGCCACGACATACGGCAGAGCGGTGACCACCCGGGAGGTGGTCACCGCCCTTCGTCGTCCCCGCGGGAGCACTCCCGTCGGTGACCTCAGTTTTCACTCCTGTCCCGCGTGGCGTCGCCACGGAAGCGTCTGCTGCTCCTACGCTCGCCGTGTAGCAGACCCGTTCGCCCGTGTCGCCGAAAGGGGGGTCGCCCGTGACCGTTCCGGCACGCCCTGCCTACGGAGAGCGGCCCGAGGGCGAGGACGGCCGGCCCCCGGGCACGGTCGACCTGCTGGAGGCACCCGCCCGGTCGCGCCGGCCCCCGCCCGTCACCCCCCACGCCCCACCCCGGCCCCAGGTCGACACCGGGCGCGTGACGCGCCGCGGCGGCGGCCCTCGTGGCCCGAGCGGCATCGACCCACGGCCCGGTCACATCCCCGGCCTCGACGGCATCCGGGCACTGGCGATCCTGGGCGTGCTGGTCTTCCACTACACCCCTGCCCTGCTGCCCGGGGGCTTCCTGGGGGTCGACGTGTTCTTCGTCGTGTCCGGCTTCCTCATCACCACCCTGCTCATGCGCGAGCTCGCCCAGCGCGGCCGGATCGACCTGCCGCGCTTCTGGCTGCGGCGGGCCAGACGTCTGCTGCCGGCCCTGTTCACCGTGGTCGTGCTCAGCGTCGCCGCGGCCCGGGTGGTGGGCGGCGACCTGCTCGTCGCGATCGGACGGCAGACCTTCGGTGCCCTGACCTTCTCGACGAACTGGGTGGAGATCGTGGCCGGGGCGAGCTACTTCCACTCCACCTCCCCGCTGCTCTTCGTCAACTTCTGGTCGCTCGCGGTCGAGGAGCAGTTCTACCTGCTGTGGCCGTTCGGCCTGGTGCTCGTGCTGGCCCTGACCTCCGGCACCCGGCACCGTCTCTACGTCGCGGGCGGGCTCGCCCTGGCCTCCGCCACCGCGATGGCCGTCCTCTACACCCCTGGCGAGGACGCGACCCGCGTCTACTACGGCACCGACACCCACGCCTTCGGCCTGATGCTCGGCGTGGCCCTCGCCTTCGCCTGGGCCGGTCCGGAGCGGGCCTGGCTGCGCACCGAGACGTGGCGGCGCTGGCGAGGAGCGGCCGTGGGCCTGTCGCTGCTCACGCTGGTCGGTCTCATGGTCTGGCTCACGGAGGCCACCGCCTTCACCTTCCGCGGAGGCATCCTGCTGGCCTGCCTGGCCACCGTGGTCCTCATCGCCGGCCTGCTCGAGAGCAACAGCCCGTGGCGGCTGTGGATGAGCCTGCCGGTGCTGGGCTGGCTGGGCAGCCGGTCCTACGGTCTCTACCTGTGGCACTGGCCGGTGCTCGTGATCGCGGCGGCGCTCGTGCCCTTCGCCCACGGCACCCTGCGCGGCTGGCTGGTGATCTCCACGGCGCTGCTCGTCTCCTTCGTCATCACCGAGCTGTCCTACCGGCTCGTGGAGACCCCCATCCGCCGACACGGCTTCCTGGCGCCGCTGCGGAGCGCCGTGCGCTGGCTCGCGACCCCCTGGACCCACTCCCGGCTGCCCCGCCTGGTGGCCGGTGGGCTGGCGCTGGTCCTGCTGCTGACGGTGGTGGCGGTGCTCACGGCACCGGAGAAGTCGGAGACGCAGCGCCAGATCGAGGCGGCGGAGGCAGCGATGAACGCACCCGTGACCGGTTCGGCCGCCCGCGTGGAGGCGGCGCGCGGGCTCGCCCTGGGCACCATGGCGACGCCGCTCGAGGAGGACGCCGGGGCTCCGGCCGTCGACGAGGCCCTGGAGGATGAGACCGAGGAGGCCCTCGAGGAGGACGCCGGGGCTCCGGCCGTCGACGAGGCCCTGGAGGATGAGACCGAGGAGGCCCTCGAGGAGGAGGCCGACGAGGGGGCGGAGGCCGCCGAGCAGCCCGCATCGGGTGCTGCGGCCGACTGGGGCTGGACCGAGGACGAGGACGGCCTGCTGGTGCCGGCCGGGGAGGACCTCACGGCGATCGGTGACTCCCTCGTCGTGACCAGCCGGGACGGCCTGTCCTACCGCTTCCCCGACATCAGCTATGCCGCGAAGTCGAACCGGCAGTGGAAGGACGCCCTGCCGGTCCTGGAGCAGGCGCTGGCCGAGGGGTCCGTGCGCGACAACGTGGTGGTGCACTTCGGCACCAACGCCGGTGTCGACGAGGAGCAGGCCAGGGCGTTCGTGGAGGCACTCGGCCCCGACCGGCGCGTGGTGCTGATGAACCTCTACGGCTCCAGCACGTTCGTGCCCGGCTCCAACGAGGTCATCGCCGAGATCGCCGCCGACCGCCCCAACGTCGTCGTCGGGGACTGGCAGGCGGCAGCCACGGCGCAGCCGGAGACCCTCCAGTCGGACCGGATCCACCCGGACATCGACGGCATGCACGTGTATGCCGAGGTGGTCGCCGAGTCCTTCGACGCACTGGCCCGCGGAGAGGGCTGACGCCTGCCTGCGTTTATGGCAGGCTCGGTGACGTGAACATCGTCTTCGTCGAGCCGCACTTCCCGAAGAGCCAGCGCGAGTTCGTGCGCGCACTCGCGGAGGCAGGGGCGTTCGTGATGGGCGTCGGCGAGACCCCGGCGGAGTATCTGGACGACCAGCTCAGGTCGTGGATGGGTCACTACGAGCAGGTCGGCTCGGTCACCGACCTGGAGGCGATGACGCACGTCGTCCGCCGCCTGCAGAGCTGGGTGTGGGTCGACCGCCTGGAGTCGACCATCGAGTCGCACATGATGCCCGCGGCCATGGTCCGCGAGGCGACCGGCATCCCGGGCACCTCCGTGCACACCACCTGGCTGTGTCGCGACAAGCCGTCGATGAAGGAGGCCCTGCGGGCGGCCGGCGTCCCGACGGCCGCCTCGGTCGCCGCCGACGACGTGGAGCAGATCCGCGCCTTCGCCGCACAGGTCGGCTACCCGCTCGTCCTCAAGCCCCGGGACGGCGCGGGCGCGGCCGCGACCAGCCGGGTCGACAACGACAGCCAGCTCGAGGAGGCGCTGGGGCAGTTCGGCCACGGCACCACCTCGATCGCCGTCGAGGAGTTCGTGGAGGGCCACGAGGGCTTCTACGACACCATCAGCATCAACGGCGAGCCCGCTCTCGACTTCGCCTCGCACTACTACCCGGGCGTGCTCGAGGCGATGCGCACGCGGTGGGTCTCACCGCAGTACATCGCGACCAACCGCATCGACAGCGGAGGGCTCTACGACGAGATCCGTGAGATGGGCCGCACCGTCGTGCAGGCCCTCGGCATCCAGACCTCCGCCACGCACATGGAGTGGTTCCACGGCCCCAAGGGTCTGAGGTTCAGCGAGATCGGCGCCCGCCCGCCGGGGGTGGGCTGCTGGGACCTCTACTCCGCCGGCAACGACATCGACGTCTACCGGGCCTGGGCCGAGGCCGTGCTCTACGGCCACACGGACATCCGGCCCACCCGCAGCCACTCCGCCGGCATCATCGCGCTGCGCCCCGACCGCGACGGCACGATCAGCCACTACTCCGGGCTGGAGGACGTGGAGAACCGCATGGGTCGATGGATCATCGACGCGCACCTGCCGGGGTCGGGCACGCCCACCCAGCCGGTGGCCAACGGCTATATGGCCAACGCCTGGATCCGTATGCGGCACCCGGACTACGACGTGCTGCGCACGATGCTCGACGACGTCGGCAGCAGCGTGCAGGTCCATGCCCACTGAGCCGCACATCACCTTCCTCGGCCCCCAGCGCACCCCTCGTCTCGACGAGGTCGTGGCCTCGCTGGGCCTGCACGGCCCGTTCGCGACGGTCAACGCCGGCTGGCAGGAGCGCGAGCCCGAGGACGAGCTGCTCGACAGCATGCTCGGCGGCCGGAGCCACAACCTGCACCTGTGGCGTCGCATGCAACAGCTGTGGGAGGCCGACCCGGAGTTCGCCGAGGCCGACCGCGAGCGCCGCGACGTGCTCGAGGAGATGCAGCAGCTCTACCTGCAGGGTCTGGACCATGCTATGGCGGCGATCACCGAGCTGCACCAGCACACGCCGCGCAACGCCTGGGTGATGGAGACCGCCCTGGCGGACACCGAGCGCATCGTGCGTGACCTGGACGCCCGGCACCTGGAGCGGGTCGCCGAGGTGCACGCCGAGTTCTGGTCGCGCACCACACCACACGAGCGGGCCGAGCTGGCCGAGGCGCGGGAGGCCATCGCGGTCGAGCTGAGCGACGTGGAGGCCGTCGTCATCCCCGGCGGCCACGTGGGGGTGCTCCTCGGCGCGCTGCACCTGTTCAACATCGCGCCGGCGCTGGACGTGCCGGTCGTCGCCTGGGGCGCCGGTGCCATGGCGCTCACCGAGCGCGTCGTGCTCTTCCACGACCGGGCCGCGCACGGCCCGGCCGTGGCCGAGGTGTTCGCTCCTGGTCTGGGGCTGGTCAAGGAGACCGTGGCCCTGCCGTCGGCCCGTGAGCGCCTCGACCTGGCCAACCACGACCGGATGGCGATCCTGGCCCGCCGGTTCGCCCCCTCGCGGTGCCTGCTGCTGGATGCCGGCGCGCAGGTCCACGTCGGCGCGGACGGACGGCTGCCCGCGGGCGCGACGGTCATCGGACCCGCAGGCTCCGCCCAGCCCCTGGAGGCGGCATGACGACCACGCCCGTGGAGCACCCGAGCAAGCAGCGGCGGCGGCACAAGCTCGCGATCAACCGGCTGCGGGAGTCCGAGGGCCTCGACGAGGCGGCGGTGGACGCCTTCGTCGCCGAGCACGCCGTCCCCGTCGTCGAGGGCTCCAAGTGCACCTTCCTGTTCCGCGGGGAGGCCGACGAGGTCTGGGTGCGGCACCGCATCGTCAACCAGCCGCAGCGGGTGCCGATGAAGCGGGTGCCCGGTCTGTCCCTGTGGTGGGTCACCATCGAGCTGCCGGAGGGCTCCCGGGTGGAGTACCAGCTCGAGATCCGCCGCGGGGAGCACTACGAGCACCTCAACGACCCGCTGAACCCGCACGTCGCGCACAGCCCGGTCGGGTCGTCGTCGGTGTGCCACGCGGTCGGCTACACCACCCCCGACTGGGTGCTGCACGACCCCGACTCCCGCCCCGGCGAGCTGCACGACCTGCAGTTCCACTCCAAGGCGCTGCGCCGCAACACCACCAGCCGCGTCTACCTGCCGGCACGCTTCCGCCGCACCACGTCATACCCGCTGCTGGTCGTGCACGACGGTGACGACTACCTCAACTACGCCGCCATGAAGACCGTGCTGGACAACCTCATCCACCGGCTCGACATGGCCGAGACCATCGTCGTCTTCTCCAACCCCGCCGACCGGCTGCGGGAGTACCCCAACTACGCCGCGCACGCCCGCCACATCAGCGCCGAGCTCATCCCGTCGCTGCACGAGCGGCTCCCGCTGATCGACCGACCCGACGCGCGCTGCCTGATGGGGGCCAGCTTCGGCGGCGTCGCCTCGCTGTCCGTCGCCTACCGCAAGCCCGACCTGGTCGGCTCGCTGCTGCTGCAGTCGGGCTCGTTCGTCTTCACCGACATCGGCGACGAGCACGGTGGAGGCCCGGCCTTCGACCCCGTCGTGAAGTTCATGAACCGCTACCGCGAGCGCCCTCGCAAGGTCGCCGAGCGCATGTTCATGACCTGTGGCGTCTACGAGCCGCTCATCGTCCACAACCGCTCGATGGTGCCGGTCTTCGAGTCGACCGGCACGACGGTGCGGTATGTCGAGGCGCGGGACGGGCACTCATGGGAGAACTGGCGCGACCGGCTGCGGGACGGCCTGTCGTGGATCTTCCCCGGCCCACAGCGCTTCGTCTACGAGTAGTCTCGCGAGGACCGGACCCGGAGGGGGTCCGGTGGTATCGAGCTAAGGACCCTGATGAGCACGGAGACGCCCGCACCGGAGCGGCTGACCTACCTGCTGGTCGACGGCGAGAACATCGACGCGACGATCGGCAACTCCATCCTGAGCCGCCGGCCGCACCCCGAGGAGCGACCTCGCTGGGACCGGCTGCTCACCTTCGCCGAGGGCCAGTGGGAGCAGCCGGCCAAGGGGCTGTTCTTCCTCAACGCCTCCTCGGGCCTGCCCATGGCCTTCGTCCAGGCGCTGCGCGCCATCGGCTACGCCACCGTGCCGCTGTCCGGCTCGGGCGACGACAAGGTCGTCGACATGGCCATCATCCGCACCCTGGCCGCCATCCAGGACCGCGCGGCCGACGTCATGCTCGTCAGCCACGACGGTGACTTCGTCGATCAGATGGACCCGCTGGTGGACGGGGAGCGCCGGGTCGGCCTGATGGCCTTCGAGGAGTTCCGCAACCACGGCTTCGCCGCCCTGGAGGCGCGCGGGATGGAGTTCTTCGACCTCGAGCACGACGCCAAGGCCTTCAACACCCGCCTGCCGCGCCTGCGGATCATCCCGATCGAGGAGTTCGACCCGCTGGACTTCCTCTAGGCTCCGGGCGCCTGGACAGGAAGGTCGTTCATGGCCACGCCACCGGACCCGTGGGGCTCCGGACCGCTGTCGCCGGACCCGGTCGAGGGCGCCGACCCGCAGGCGGTCCGTGCCGCCCGCACCCGGGCCCTGCGGTGGGCCCTGGCCGGTGGGGCCGGCCTGCTGGCCATCGGCGCCGTCGTCGTGATGGCCGACCCGTGGAGCCCTCCGTCACCGGACGCGGAGGACGAGACCACCGACGCCGCCCCAGGCCCCACCCGGGTGCCGGTGGACCCCGGGGAGGCGACCCGGGCCTGCCTGGAGGCTGCCGCCCGGCAGGTGGAGGAGCGGTCGGCCGATCCGGTGACGCTGGAGGTGCTGCTGAGGGAGCAGCGGTCGGACCGGTTCTTCCTCGTGGTCGTCGACCAGGGCAGCATCTCCGTCTGCGACCTCACGGGCGCGGACGACGCGGCCGTGACGACCTACTGGAAGGACGACTACGTCACCGAGCCGGAGGACGACGGCCTGGTCTACGACCAGAGCTGGACCTACCCTGTCGACGTGGGTCCGGGCGGCTACCGCACGATCGTGACGGGACGGGTCGGGCCCGAGGTGAGCGGGGTCTCCGTGGTCCTGGTCGACGGCAGGCGCCGTCCCGCCCTGGTGGAGGACGGCTTCTTCGCCACCTCGTGGGCCGGTGCCGCCCAGTTCGTCCCCGACTTCGTGGTGGAGCTGCGTGACGGCGAGACGAGGGACGTCTCCCCATGACCACTTGACAGGTAAGTTTTCGCTTGCCTATGGTCGCGGGGTGGGTGACCTCTACCGTGCACTCGCCGACCACACGCGTCGGGTGATCCTGGACGAGCTCCAGGAGCGCGACGGGCAGACCCTGTTCGAGATCTGCTCGCGCCTGAGCACGCGGCACGGGCTCGGCTCCTCCCGGCAGGCAGTCTCCCAGCACCTCGCCGTCCTCGAGGAGGCCGGCCTCGTCTCGAGCCGTCGCCAGGGCCGCTACAAGTTCCACCATCTGCACACCACCCCCCTACGGGCCATCGCCGAGCGCTGGCCCGCCCCACCCGAGGAGCAGCCATGAAGATCAACCTGACCAGCGTCTTCGTCGACGACCAGGCCCAGGCCCTCGCGTTCTACACCGAGGTACTCGGCTTCGAGAAGCGCACCGACATCCCCATGGGCGAGGTCAGCTGGCTCACGGTGGCCTCACCCGACGACCCAGAGGGCCCGGAGCTCGTCCTGGAGCCCAGCAGCCACCCGGCGGTGGGGCCGTTCAAGGAGGCACTGGTCGCCGACGGCATACCGTTCACCTCCTTCGCGGTGGACGACGTCCACGCGGAGCACGCCCGCCTGAGCGGACTCGGCGTGACCTTCGTGCAGGAGCCCACTGACCTGGGCACGGTCACCATCGCCGTGCTGGACGACACGTGTGGCAACCTCATCCAGATCGCCTCGGTGCCTTGACCGTCACGTTGGACCAAGCGGCACCGCGCTCCAGGACCCAGCACCCGGCCGAACGCCAGAACGACTCTGCCATGTAGGGCGCGGCGGTCGGCCTGCTGCGCCCATTCGGCTTGCACGAGGGCGACCGCACTGACCCCCTGCTTGCAAGGCCGGTTCGTCGTCCGGTGGATTATCCAACGGGACGGTCGAGCACCTGTCTGGTCCGCACGGGATCTGGCCTCTGGAGGTCGCTCCCTGACGAAGGGAGTGGACATGTCAACGATGGCAAGCGGAAGTCCGGAGCAGCGGCGGAAGGCGCCTATCGGCCTGATCCAGCGGCGGTGGTACACCGTGTCCGAGGTCGCGGAGATGCTCGGCTACGGACCGACCAAGGTGCGGATGATGTGCATCAGCGGCGACCTGCGCTTGCTCAAGGACGGCGGGTCCCGGCGCATCCTGCCGGCGTGGGTCGACGAGTACGTCGCCATGCGGGCCGCCGAGGCGGAGGCGGACTGGCCGTGAGCAGGCGAGCCAACATGGAGGGGTCGATCTACCCGTACCGGGACGGCTCGCAGCGCATGTGTGGATCACACTCCCGCGGGCCGGCGGCAGCGCAAGTCGGTCTATGGGCAGACCCGGGCCGAGGTCCATGAGAAGTGGCTGCGTCTGCACGAGCGGGCACGGCGTGGCTCGGTCGTCCCGGTCCCGCCAAGCTGCGCGACTTCCTGGAGCAGTGGCTCAAGGGGACCGTCCGCCCCGGGCTGTCACCGGCCACCGCGAGCAACTACGAGACGTTCACCCGGCTCTACATCGTCCCCGACCTGGGGACCTCAAGCTCGAGAAGCTGGCGGTCCGCGATGTCCGGACCCGGGTCAACGAGCTGCGGGCGCAGTGCCCGTGCTGCTTTCAGAGCAAGGACACCGCGCGGCCGGATCCGCAGTGCTGCGCACGGGGGCAGTGCTGCCACGAGGTCGCCTCGGAGTGGACGGTGCACCAGGCGTGGCGGGTGCTCCGCGCGGGGCGCTGACCCAGGCGATGCGGGAGGAGCTCGTGTACCGGAACGTGGCCGCGCTCGTGCGCGTGCCCGTGCCCCGGGCGAAGCGATCGGCCGTTTGGTCGGTGGACGACGCGCGGCGGTTCCTCGAGTCGGCCCGTGACGCCAAGGATGCGATGTATGCGCCCTACGTGCTGCTCCTCGTGCTCGGGCTGCGGCGGGGCGAGGTGTTTGGGCTGGCGTGGAAGGACGTCGACCTGGAGCGGGGCGAGGCGTACATCGCCTGGCGGGTGCAGCGGGTCGACGGCCGGTTGCTCCGGCGGCGGACGAGGACCCCGTCGTCGGACGCGCCGCTGCCCCTGCCCGACATCGCGGTGCAGGCGCTCGAGCGGCACCGGGCCGACGAGGATCGGCGACGGATCGCCGCCGGCGACATGTGGGGCGACTGCGGCCTCGTCTTCACGACCCGTCTGGGCGACCCGGTCGATCCGCGCAACTTCCACACGGCGTTCAAAACCCGGGCGCGCAAGGCCGGCGTCCCTCTCGTCCCGGTTCACGCCACGCGACGGACCTGCGCGAGCCTGCTCGTCTCGCTCGACGTGCACCCACGCGTGGCGATGGCGGTGCTGCGTCACAGCAGGATCGCGCTGACCATGGGGTCTACTCCCAAGTCTCGTCCCACGCCACGCGCGACGCCCTGCGCCAACTCGGCGGGCGGTTGGGGGAGGCCTCAGCCGGGTAAGAGGGAACGGGCACGGCAGTGCCTTCCCGCGGCCGCGGGAAGGCACTGGCTCTGGGAGAAGTTCCGGGCTTGCCGTGCTCGGCTCACCGTCCCCCGACCCAGTCGTGTCGACGTGGAAGAGCCCTTACTCGACCGGGGTCAGGAGGAACCCACGGGTCTCGCATCGTCCACCGGCTCAGACGGGCCAGCGGGGCGCCACCCAGACTCCAAAGCCACCAGAATTTCATCACGCCGTCCTAAATCACTGGGCCAGGCTCCAACACTGGTGTCCAGAATGAACTCGGCAATCAGGTCATCCTTAGATCCAGGCCACCTGTCATTCAATTCGTCGACTCGCTGTTGACCGACGTGAGTGGCGATGTCAACACCGAGAATGTGTGCCGCAGCCTGCCTGACGTCCATGTCGTATCTGGTCAGTGCTTGGATTCCGGCTGCCGTGTCATAGAGCAGAGACCCCACGGCGCTTGACTCGGCATACCAGTGAACGCACGTCGCTAGATCTCGCGCGTCCTTAAACTCACCGTAGGCATGTCGGTCCAACCAAGCTGCAAGTTTTAGCGCTGCGTATCCCTCGACCGCCGGGATCCGAATTTCAATTCCGCTCGGCAGGACCAAGGGCATCGATCCTGCAAACACCTCACGAAATGCCCAGACACTTAGTGGCTCGCCTCGCCCGTGCGGCGTCACCATTCCGACTGGGTCTTCGACGTCACCGAAAGGCATCAAGTCGGTGACCACGCCGCCAAGCTTGTATCGGATTCCCGTCTTACCAGAGGAATCCAAAGGACGCACGATTTCTTCGTAATCGCCCAAGTCGGAAATCATTATGCCTATGTCAAGGTCACTCGTAAGGGCGAGGCCCTCGACGTGGCCTAGTGCACTGTGGATCACATCTCGACAGCGGGCCCCCACCAGCATTATCCGGTCGGCACTCAGGCCCTGCGACTTCTCCAAAAGATCTTCGACGACCCTATCGGGCAAGTGTAGGAGGCCCGGCTCACATCGACTGAAGTCAGGCTTCATGCGCCACTCGCCACTCCTTGGCGACCTCGGCCAATCGAGGGTCACCGCTAGCGAGAAGATCGGCGTAGACGATGGGCCAAGGCGCCAGTTGTTGACCCTTCAGGTCATGCTGCCCGATTTCCAGTTCGCCGCCCCAGAAGCGGCGTCTTACGAATATGTTGGGATGCTTCTCCGGATCGCGCCTCCACCTATTCACGATAGCAAGTGAAGGATCGAATTGGTCTACGTAGATGGTCAGAGTCCTTTGGCGACCCAAGTAGGTACTCACGGCGGCCTCGCCGCTGACAGCGGGCATTTCCCACATGTCGGTGCCCAGCACATGGGCGGGCGACGGGTCGCCGACAAAACTATCCAACGCGAGCGTTGGTCCAAGTCCCGTGGAGTAGGCGGCCGCCCAAAGTTCCAGCAAATCTCCCGATCGCCGAAGTCCCGAGTTGCCGATGAAACCGGCTTTCTGAAGTTGGCTGAGAGTATCGTGCACGAGTCCAATGGACACGCCGGACGCATCAGCTAAGTCCTGCAAGCGTGCTTGTTCAAGGGTTGGGCGGGTCAGAAGGGCACATATCACTTGGGCACGACGAGCACTGAAGAGGTTCGTCCCCGTTTGAGCGGAGTGGCCTTGACCATCATTTATTTTCTTTTGGACCTGCCCCCGTACTTCTATGTATACGTCCCCAAAGTCCAAATATGCGTTGCCGCCAGTGTCGACGTACTGAATGTGAGCTTCGCGGAACGCAGCTGCGCTTTGAGGGCTAATGCGCACACCAATGACGAGGAGCGGCAGGGAGCGCCAAGAGTTGGCAACCGTGGCAACGGATGCAAGCGTGGGTTGCCGTTTGATCATGACCGCGTATTTCTGACTGCTGGTGCCGCGAGTGAGTGTCGCCACGAAGTCGACTTCGGCTTCTCCGCGCTGCGCCTGCCACCTGGACTTGACGCCGAAGGCGGCGAGGATCGACTGGACGTCCTGCAGCACGCCCTGCTCCATGAGTCTCCTCACTTTCAGTCAAATGCAGGTTTCAGTTTAACTGAAACTCACCCAAGACTGAAACGGCTGTGGGTGGGCCCCGTCCGCGGCGACGGTCCGGTGCTCGAACGCTAGCGTGGTCACGTGGCCCCGGGACACCCGCGACTGACAGACCCCGATGTCCCTCAGTGCCTCGTTCCAGCGGTCCATCGTGTCCCGCTGTCCCTCAGTGCCTCGTTCCAGCGGTCCATCGTGTCCCGCGCTACCAGCCCCGTGGCCTACCACCCCAACGTCCTCATGCATGACGGGGCACCGGGTGACTACCGCCAGAACACCGTCTACAGCGTCCAGCGGATCATCACCTACTACAAGAGCCGCGGCTACCGCTTCACCAACCCCTCCGGCCGGTAGGTAGGCAAAGCCTCCCGAGGCCCACGCACGGTGCAGCCTCACCCTCAGGAGCGCACTTCATGGAGAACATCTCCCTCATCATCCTGCTGGTCATCCTGGTGCTCATCGTGCGGGAGGGCCGGGCGGGCAACCAGATCGTCAGGGCCGACCCGAACATCGAGCTGCAGCCGAGCGAGCGCTTCCGCACCCTCCGGATGCAGCTGCTGGAGCCGTTGGTCGCTGTCGTGGTGGTCGGGTCACTGCTGGTTACCGACCTCGAGCGCGCACCAGGGCACGCGGTCGCCGCGCTCGTCGGCGCGGTCGCCGGCTACGTGTTCGGGGCCTACCGTGCCCGCGCGACCTACGTCGCTGCGGTGCCCGCACACCAGGGCGTGATCCTGCGCTACGGCATCGCGTCGTTCCTCACCCTGGGGCTGTTGCTGGTGATCAATCGTGGCCGAGGACGACCTGTTGCCCGACCGTGAGGTCTTCCGTATCGCCGTGGCGGGACTCCTCGGGTTCCTCCTGATGGAGTCCATCGCTCGGGTGCTGACGCTGGTCCGCTTCTACCGCCGCGACGAGGCAACCATGGCCACCACCGAGGGGCCGGACTCACCGGCTCGACGCAGGTGAGTTATCCCAAGGGTCGGGCCTCGCCACGAGGTCGTGGGTCCGGGAGCGGCCGGCGACATGTTGGGGCGGCTGTGGCATGGTCCTCACAACACGGCTCGGCGACCCGGTCGACCCCCGCAACTTCCACCGCGACTTCAAGCTGCGAGCAGAGAAGGCCGGGGTGCCCGTCCATCCCCGTCCACGCGACACGTCGGACCCGCGCCAGCCTCCTCGTGGCCCTCGACGTGCACCCTCGGGTGGCGATGGCGGTGCTGCGCCACAGCCGCATCGTCCTGACGATGGAGGTCTACTCCCAAGTCTCGTCCCAGGCGACGCGCGATGCCCTCTGCCAGCCGGGCGGGCAGCTGGGTGATCGTCCGGCAGAGGGAACATAGCTCTGACAGGCACGGGACGTAGGACTCAGTTCCCGACCGCCTGCCCTGCCTTCTGCACGTCGTCCCGTGGGGTCATGAACCGACGCACGAGGAACGCGGCCACAAAGCCTGCGGCAATCGACAAAGGCAACCTGACGAGGCTGCTCCAGTCCGTCGTCGTGGCGAGCAGAATCATCATGAACGTGATCACGATGAAGAGCGTCAGGGTAGCCGCGGTGGAGCCCCCCGAGTTGCGAGCTTCAGACATGGCCGCAGCGTAGCCTCTAGCGCCAACCACAGCGACACGCCTGGGGCGCGGCCCCTACACGTCCTTCTCACCGATGTGCTCGAGGAGCTCGCCAACGCCTGCAAACCCGGGATCTGGCCCCTCCCGGGAACCGCTCCTGACCACATACCTGCAGGTCAGACCCATGATTGACGTGTTTGCTGCAGTACTTTGCTGGGGTATCGGGGTATCGGGGTGTCGGAAGGCCCCTCCCGACAAACGAAAAGGGCCTCTGACCTGCGGTGGAGCCAAGGGGACTCGAACCCCTAACCCCCTGCTTGCAAAGCAGGTGCGCTACCAGTTGCGCCATGGCCCCGAGGGGCTGACCAGCGCGGTCAGCCGTTGTTCAGGTGTCGTCGACGGTGTCGGTCGCCTCGGCCCACAGGTCCCGTTCGGCCTGGGCGTCCTGCTGCTTCTTCAGGGCGGCCAGGGCCGCCAGGGCCGCAGCGGTGATGACGAGGAGTCGTCCCTTCATGCTTTCCTCCTGGTGGCTCTCGGCCGCCGTTGAGTGAGGCGGGTGGTGGGCCTAACTGGACTTGAACCAGTGACCTCTGTCTTATCAGGACAGCGCTCTAACCGACTGAGCTATAGGCCCGCGTGCTGCCGCCGGCCCGCTGGACGGTCCGGTCGTGCGACGCATGACGTTACCCCACCGCGGACCGGCCCACCAAACCGGGCCGGTATGCGGTGGCGCACCGGTGGTCACTCGTCGGACAGCGTCAGGTGCATCCCGCCGACGAGCGCCGTGCAGACGTTGTAGAGGAAGGCCGAGAGCGTCGCCAGGGCGGTGAGCAGGATGACGTTGACCACGCCGAAGACGACCGCCAGGGACACGACACGACCGAAGCCGAGGTAGTCCATGAGGTCGAACGTGGAGGCGGAGTCCTCACCTGTGGTGACCGCGATGATGAACTCGTTGAGCGTGGCGAAGACGTTCATGCCGCTGAGCACCGTCCACAGCACGGCGACCGCGACCACCCCGGCGATGCCGAGCGCCACGGACACCAGGAACGAGATCTTCATCACCGACCAGGGGTCGATGCGCTGCACCGTCAGGCGCACCCGCCGCGGGCCGACCGCGCGGCGCTGCCGCGGCGGTCGCGTGCCGCGGGTCCCGGGGGGCGTGCCGCCCTGGGACCGGGTGCGTCCGCTGCCGGCCGAGGCACCCGCCGCAGACCCGGCACCCCCCGCGCCACCGGCGGAGCGGGGCGGTCCGGGGCGGCGTGAGGCCAGGTCACGCCGGGGGGCGATGCGGGCCATGGCGCCGTCCTTCATGGAGGCGGCCTTGGCACGTGCGTCACGGGAGTCTCCGGACTCCTCACGACGGCTGTCGGACTCACCTTTGGCCTGCTGGCCTCCGGGCCGGCTCAGCCGCTGGGTGGCGTCGGAGTCGTCCTCCGACCCGGGCGCGCGGGCGCCGGTGTCGTGCTCCGTGGTGCTCACTCGTCGCCTCCTGTGCCAGCCTCCGGCGGTGCGTCGGACCGCTCCGGGGCGTCGTCGGGCGACACCCGTGCCTCCGACGGTACGCCATCATCCCCCTCAGATGCTGCATCCTGCTCCACCTCCAGCGCCTCGACGGCCTCGGCGAGCTCGCTCTCGGCGTTCCGTGCGACGGCCACGATGGAGTCGCCCTTGCCCGGGGTGGCGAAGATGACACCGGCCGTGTCCCGGCCGGTGACGCGCACCTGGTCGATCGCCGAGCGCACCACGTTGCCGCGCTCCATCACGACCAGCACCTCGTCACCGTCCTCCACGGTGAGAGCCCCAACGAGGTCGCCACCACGGTCGGTGGCCTTGGCGACCTTGATGCCCAGACCGCCGCGACCCTGCTGCCGGTATGCCGTCACGGGGGTCCGCTTGGCCATACCGGACTCGAACACGACGAACACGTAGGGCTCCGTGCCCTCGGCGATGACCTGCATCGAGAGCAGACGGTCCTCACCGCGGAACTTCATGCCGGTCACCCCGGAGGTCGCCCGGCCCATCGGGCGCAGCGCCTCGTCGGTGGCGGTGAAGCGCACCGACTGGCCCTTGACCGACACGAGCAGCACGTCGTCCTCGGCGCTCGCGAGGCCGGCGCTGACCAGCTCGTCACCGTCGCGCAGGTTGACCGCGATGAGCCCGCCGGAGCGCGGCGAGTCGTAGTCGGAGAGCCGTGTCTTCTTGACGAGCCCGTTGCGGGTGGCCAGCAGCAGGTAGGGCGACTGCTCGTAGTCGCGCAGGGCCAGCACCTGGGCGATCTCCTCGCCGGGCTGGAAGGCCATCAGGTTGGCCACGTGCTGCCCCTTGCCCGTCGGCCCGCCCTCGGGGATCTCGTAGGCCTTGGCCCGGTAGACCCGCCCCAGGTTGGTGAAGAAGAGCAGCCAGTGGTGCGTCGAGGTGGTGAAGAAGTGGCCCACCACGTCGTCGGCACGCAGCGCCGCCCCACGTCGGCCCTTGCCGCCCCGGTGCTGCGGGCGGTACTCGCTGACCTTGGTGCGCTTGGCGTAGCCACCACGGGTGATCGTGACGACCACGTCCTCCTCCGGGATCAGGTCCTCCATCGACATGTCGCCGTCGAAGGGCACGATCCGGCTGCGGCGCTCGTCGCCGTACTTCTCGACGATCTCGGCCAGCTCGTCGCTGACGATCTGCCGCTGGCGCTCGGGACGGTCCAGGATGTCCTGGAAGTCGATGATCATCGCCTCGAGGCGGTCGTGCTCCTCGATAATCTTCTGCCGCTCCAGCGCCGCCAGCCGGCGCAGCTGCATGTCGAGGATCGCGCGGGCCTGCAGCTCGTCGATCTCGAGCATCTCGATGAGACCCTCGCGCGCGTCCTCCACCGTGGCGCTGCGCCGGATGAGGGCGATCACCTCGTCGAGCGCGTCCAGCGCCTTGAGCAGGCCCCGCAGGATGTGGATCTGCTCCTCGGCGCGTCGCAGACGGTAGGTCGTGCGCCGGACGATGACCTCGATCTGGTGGTCGACCCAGTGCCGCACGAACGAGGACAGCGGCAGGGTGCGCGGCACCCCGTCCACCAGGGCCAGCATGTTGGCGCCGAAGCTCTGCTGCAGCTGGGTGTGCTTGTAGAGGTTGTTGAGGACCACCTTGGCCACGGCGTCGCGCTTGAGCACGACGACCAGGCGCTGGCCGGTGCGACCGGAGGTCTCGTCGCGCAGGTCGGCGATGCCGCCGAGCTTGCCGTCGTTGACCAGCTCGGCGATCTTCTTCGCCAGGCTGTCGGGGTTGACCTGGTAGGGCAGCTCGGTGACGACCAGGCACTGCCGGCCCTGGATCTCCTCCACCTCCACGACCGCGCGCATGATGACCGAGCCGCGCCCGGTGCGGTAGGCCTCCTCGATGCCCCGACGGCCGAGGATCAGCGCGCCGGTGGGGAAGTCGGGGCCCTTGATGCGCTCGATGAGCGCCTCGAGCAGCTCCTCGCGGGTCGCCTCCGGGTGGTCGAGCAGCCACTGGACGCCCTCGGCGACCTCGCGCAGGTTGTGCGGCGGGATCTGCGTGGCCATGCCCACGGCGATCCCCGCCGAGCCGTTGACCAGCAGGTTGGGGAAGCGCGCCGGCAGGACCTGGGGCTCCTGCGTCTTGCCGTCGTAGTTGTCACCGAAGTCGACGGTCTCCTCGTGGATGTCGCGGACCATCTCCATGGCCAGCGCGGCCATCCGGCACTCGGTGTAGCGAGGGGCAGCGGCCGGGTCGTCCCCGGGGGTGCCGAAGTTGCCCTGGCCGTCGACCAGCGGGTAGCGCATCGACCAGTCCTGGACCAGCCGCACCAGGGCGTCGTAGATCGCCCCGTCACCGTGCGGGTGGTAGTGGCCCATGACGTCGCCGACGACGCGCGCGCACTTGTTGTAGCCGCGGTCGGGGCGGTAGCCGCCGTCGTACATCGCGTAGATGACGCGCCGGTGCACCGGCTTGAGGCCGTCGCGCACGTCGGGCAGCGCACGGGAGACGATGACGCTCATCGCGTACTCGATGTAGCTGCGCTGCATCTCCGCGTTGAGGTCGACGGCCTCGATGCGGTCGGTGATGGCGGGAGTGTTGTCGGTCAACGCGAGTCCTTAGATATCGAGAAAGCGAACGTCTTTGGCATTGCGCTGGATGAACGACCGTCGCGACTCGACGTCCTCACCCATCAGCACCGAGAAGATCTCGTCCGCGGCAGCCGCGTCCTCGACCGTCACCTGCAGCAGCACCCGGCTGTCCGGGTTCATCGTGGTCTCCCACAGCTCCCGGTAGTCCATCTCACCCAGGCCCTTGTAGCGCTGGGTGCCGGTCTCCTTGGGCAGCCGCCGGCCCTGCGCCAGACCGGCCTTGATCATCACGTCGCGCTCGCGGTCGGAGAACGCGAACTCGTGCTCATGGTTGGACCACTTGATGCGGTAGAGCGGCGGCTGGGCGAGGTAGACGTAGCCGGCCTCGATGAGCGGACGCATGAACCGGAACAGCAGCGTGAGCAGCAGGGTCCGGATGTGCATGCCGTCCACGTCGGCGTCGGCCATCAGCACGATCTTGTGGTAGCGCGCCTTCGTGATGTCGAAGTCCTCGCCGATGCCCGAGCCCAGGCCCGAGATCAGCGCCTTGACCTCCTGGTTGGCCAGGATCTTGTCCAGCCGGGCCTTCTCGACGTTGAGGATCTTGCCGCGGATCGGCAGGATCGCCTGGTTGTGCGGGTTGCGGCCGCGCACGGCCGACCCACCGGCGGAGTCGCCCTCGACGATGAAGACCTCGGAGATGGTCGGGTCGTTGGACTGGCAGTCGCGCAGCTTGCCGGGCAGACCGCCCGACTCCAGCAGCCCCTTGCGCCGGGTGGCCTCGCGGGCCTTGCGGGCCGCCATCCGCGCCGCGGCCGCCTGCACCGACTTGCCGACGATCTCGCGGCCCTCCCGCGGGTGGGTCTCCAGCCAGTGGCCGAACTCGTCCGTCATCGCCTTCATGACGAAACCGCGCACCTCGGAGTTGCCGAGCTTGGTCTTGGTCTGGCCCTCGAACTGCGGCTCGCCGAGCTTGACCGAGATCACCGCGGTCAGGCCCTCACGGATGTCCTCACCGGTGAGCTTGGGGTCCTTGTCCTTCAGCAGCCTGTTGTTGACCGCGAAGTCGTTGACCATGCGGGTCAGCGCCGCCCGGAAGCCCTCCTCGTGCGTGCCGCCCTCGTGGGTGTTGATGGTGTTGGCATACGTGTGCACCGACTCGGTGTAGGAGCCGGTCCACTGCATGGCCACCTCGAGGGAGAACATCCGCGTCGTGTCCTCGGTCTCGAAGGCGATGACCTCCTCGTGCACCGGCTCGCTGCGCTTGGAGCGGTTGAGGTGGGTCACGTAGTCGAGCAGGCCGTTGTCGTAACGGTAGGTCACCGTGCGCCCCGTGCCGCCGACCGCCACGTGGGGCCCGTCGGCGTCGACGACCGCCCCGTCGACGAGGTCCTCGTCCACGGCGTCGGGGTCCTCCTCGAGCACCGTGCGCTCGTCGGTGAGGGTGAGCGTCAGGCCCTTGTTGAGGAAGGCCATCTGCTGGAAGCGCGCCCGCAGCGTCTCGAAGTCGAAGTCGACCGTGTCGAAGATGTCGGGGCTCGGCCAGAAGACGATCACCGTGCCCGTCTCGTCGGCGGGGATCTCCTCGTCCATCGACAGCGGGGCCTGCGGCACCCCGAGCCGGTAGCTCTGGCGCCACACGTGCCCGCGCTGGCGCACCTCCACGTCGAGCCGCTCGGACAGCGCGTTCACCACCGAGGAGCCCACACCGTGCAGCCCGCCGGACACGGCATACCCTCCGCCACCGAACTTGCCGCCGGCGTGCAGGACGGTCATGACGACCTCCACCGCGGGCTTCTGCTCCACCGGGTGCATGTCGGTCGGGATGCCGCGGCCGTTGTCGACGACCTGCACCCCGCCGTCGGCGCGCAGCACGATCTCGATGTGGTCGGCGTGTCCTGCCAGCGCCTCGTCCACGGAGTTGTCGACGATCTCCCACACCAGGTGGTGCAGACCCCGCGCGCCGGTGGACCCGATGTACATGCCCGGGCGCTTGCGCACCGCCTCCAGCCCCTCCAGGACCTGGATGGCGTTGGCGTCGTATGCCGGTGCGGTCGCCAGCGAGTCCGGCGCCCCCTCCGGGACGGTCGCCTCGGGCAGCTCCGGCATCGCCGGTGTGGATGGGTGGTCCTCGGGTCCGACAGTGTTCTCGGGCACGGGGCTCCTTCGGCAGGGGGATGGCAGGCCTCTAGTTTAACGGTCCGCGACCCCCGAACGTGCCATCCACAGCCTTCGGACGGCGATTTCAGCCCAGGAGACACCACGGTCCACGGTCCACCATGGACCCGAGGGGCTCAGCGGCCCACAGCCGCCTCTGCCGGATCCGGGTGCCGGCGGTCCGCGGGGACCGTCTCAGCCGTAGGTGTCGCGCGGTCCGGGACCCTGCGAGCGCAGCGGTCCCTTGCGCCAGCTGGGCCCGCCGGGAGCCTTCACGACGATGCTCGTGACGACCTCCGCACCGACCTCGGCGGTGATCCGGGTCAGCACGGAGCTGACGAGCAGGCGCATCTGGGTGGCCCAGGCGGTGGAGTCGGCCTGCACGGTGAGCACCGTGCCCTCGAACGCCACCGGGGTGACGTGGGCGGCCACCTGGTATCCCACGATCGCCGGCCACCGGCCCACGACGGACCCGACCTGCAGGTCCGCCTCCCACCCGCGGGCGGACATCAGCCGGTCGAGCTCGTCGCCGAGGGCCTGCGGGTCGCGGCCGCCCTGGCCGGTGGGGCTGCGCCGCTGGTGCAGCCCCCTGCCCTGCCCGGCCGACCGGGCGGCCTGGCCCGGCCGGAAGCCACGCTCGCGGGCGCCTCGTCGGGCGCGTGCCACAGCGTCCCGCGCCGCCGCCAGCGGGTCGGCCTCCTCGGCCTCGTGCGGCGGCAGCCCCTCGGCCCCCCGGCCGTCCTCCGGTGGTGTCGTCACGACGCCCGCCTGGTGACGGCGCCGTCGGCCACGTCGAAGACCGCGCCGGTGACCAGCTCCGCAGGCACGTCGTCGGGCACCGCCGCCGTGATGAGCACCTGCTCGCAGTCGGCCACGAGCTGCGCCAGCCGCCTGCGGCGACCGCTGTCGAGCTCGGCGAAGACGTCGTCGAGCACGAGCACCGGGTCGGTGCCGAGGTCGGTGCGCAGCAGGCGGAACGCGGCCAGCCGCAGCGCGAGGGCGATAGACCAGGACTCACCGTGGCTCGCGTAGCCCTTGGCCGGCAGGTCACCGAGCGAGAGCACGACGTCGTCGCGGTGCGGCCCGACGAGGCTGACCCCGCGCTCCTGCTCCTGGCGGCGCACCTGCTCGATGGTCGCGAGCACCGCCTGCCCGAGCTCCTCCTGCTCTGGCACCTGCCCCTGGGCCAGGGCCTCGGCGACCTCCGCGTGCAGGGAGGACCGGTAGGTCGCGAGCACGGGCGTGTCCGCGTCGCTGATGGTGCGGTAGGCGTCCTGCAGGTAGGGCCCCAGGTCACGCAGCAGGCGCAGCCGGGCGTAGGTGAGGGCGGCACCGACCTGCGCCAGGTGCGCGTCGAACACCGTGAGGGTGGACAGCGCCGACTCCCGGGCGTCCTCCAGCGACTCCCCGGGGCCCAGCCGGGGCGCCGGCGCACGCCGTCGCGAGGAGCGTGGGTCGCGCCACAGCGCGGCGCCCGACCTCAGCAGGGCGTTGCGCTGCTTGAGCGCCTTGTCGTAGTCGGCACGCACCCCGGCCCAGCGGGGCTGGCGGGCCACGAGCAGGTCGTCCAGGAAGCGGCGCCGCTCCGAGGGGTCGCCCTTGACCAGGGCGAGGTCCTCCGGCGCGAAGAGCACCGTGCGCAGCGTGCCGAGCACGTCCCGCTGCCGGGTGAGCGCCGACCGGTTGAGCCGGGCGCGGTTGGCTTTCCCGGGCACGATCTCCAGCTCCACCAGCGAGGTGCGCCCGTCCCGCACGACCTCGGCCCGCACGACCGCCGAGGTGGAGCCGAAGCGCACCAGCGGGGCGTCCTGGGCCACCCGGTGGCTGGCCAGCGTCGCGACATACCCGGCAGCCTCGACGAGGTTGGTCTTGCCCTGTCCGTTGCGTCCCAGGAAGGTCGTCACCCCGGGGCCGAGGTCCACGGTGACACTCGGGTAGCTGCGGAAGTCGGTGACGGACAGGCTCGTCAGGTGCACAGGGGGTCCGGTATGCCGGCGCTCAGGTCTTGTCGGCCTCGCCGGAGCCGGAGGTGGGCCCGGTGGGGTCGTCGGTCGCGCCCGCCCCGGACGACGGACCGGCCTCGTCCGCCTCCTCCTCGCGGTGCCCCGACGGCGGCGTCCGCTCGCCGTCGCCCTTGGGCTCCGCGCCCTCGTGCACCTCCTCCTGGCCCTCCTCGAGCTCGGCCTCGAGCATGCGCACGTGGTGCCCGCCGAACTCGCCGCGCAGCGCGGCCACCGCCTGCATCGCCGGGGAGTTCTCCTGGCGCGAGGCGAACCGGGCGAACAGCGCCGCGCTGATGACCGGCATGGGCACGGCGTGGTCGATCGCCTCCTGCACGGTCCAGCGGCCCTCCCCGGAGTCGGTGGTGTACTCGTCGATGCCCTTCAGCCCCGGGTTGTCCTCCAGGGCGTTGACCAGGAGGTCCAGCAGCCAGGAGCGCACCACCGTGCCGCGGCTCCAGGCCTCGAAGCAGCCCTTGACGTCCTTGACGATCTCCTTGGCGGTGAGCAGCTCGAAGCCCTCGGCGTAGGCGTGCATCAGGCCGTACTCGATGCCGTTGTGCACCATCTTCGCGTAGTGACCGGCTCCGACGTCGCCGGCATGCACGAAGCCCTCGCGCCGCGGGCCCTCCGGGCGCAGCGCGTCGAAGATCGGCATGACCTGCTCGACGTGCTCGGGGCGGCCACCGCACATCAGGCCGTAGCCGTTGTCCAGCCCCCAGATGCCGCCGGAGACACCGCAGTCGACGTAGCCGACGCCCTTGGCCGCCAGCTCCGCGTCGTGCCGCTCGTCGTCAGTGAAGTGGGAGTTGCCGCCCTCCACCACGATGTCGCCCTCGTCGAGCAGCTCGCCGAGCGCCTCCACGGTGCTGTGGGTGGGACCGCCGTGGGGCACCATCACCCACACGACGCGGGGCGCCTCCAGCGCCTTGACCATGTCCTCCAGGCTGTCGACGTCCCGGACGCTCTCGTCCAGGTCGTAGCCGAGGACCTCGTGGCCTGCGCGGCGCAGCCGCTCGCGCATGTTGCCGCCCATCTTCCCCAAACCGATCATTCCGAGCTGCATCTGCCGTCCCTTTCGGTGTCGTCGTGCGTGTCGGTGGTCGGTGCCGGGCACCTCATCCCGCGAAGCGCACCGGCATCAACACGTAGCGGTAGGTCTCGTCGGAGTCACCCTCCGACTCGGCCTGACCGGAGATCACGCACGGTCGTGACGGCTGGGTGAAGGCCATCCGGGTGTAGTCGGTGCCCAGTGCCCCGAGTCCGTCGAGGAGGAACTGCGGGTTGAACGCGCTCTCGATCTCCGGTCCGGTCAGCGACGCCTCGATGGCCTCGCTGCCCTGTGCATCGTCCCCCGTGCCGGCCTCGATCGCGACCTGACCATCCGTGAAGCGCAGCCGCACCGGCGTGTTGCGCTCGGCCACCAGGGCGACCCGGCGCACCGCCTCGATCAGCGTGCCCGTGTGCATCACGGCAACGGTGTCCACGCTCGAGGGGAAGATCGAGGTGACCTTCGGGTACTCCCCGTCCAGCAGCCGCGTGGTGGCCCGCCGGGAACCGGCCTCGAAGCCGATGAGCCCGTCGCCGTGGTCGGCGTCTCCGAGGGCGACGTCGATGGAGCCGGCCGCACCGAGCGCCTTGGCGGTCTCCGAGAGGGTGCGGGCCGGGACGAGCGCCACGTGCGAGGCCTCCGGCGAGGAGGGGTGCCAGGTGAGCTCACGCATGGCCAGGCGGTAGCGGTCGGTGGCCAGCATGGTGACCTTGTCGCCGTCGATCTCGACACGGACCCCGGTGAGGATGGGCAGGGTGTCGCCGCGGTCGGCGGCCACCGACACCTGCGCGACGGCCTGGGTGAAGGCCGGCCCGGGGATCGTCCCGCTGGACTCCGCCGGCGAGGGCAGGTTGGGGTAGTCGGCGACCGGCATCTGGATGAGCGAGAAGCGGCTGGACCCGCAGGACAGCTGGACCTTGGTGCCCTCGGCCGAGATCTCCACCGGCTTGGCCGGGAGGTTGCGCGAGATGTCGGCGAGCAGCTTGCCCAGGACCAGCACCGTGCCACCTTCGGCGACGTCGGCCTCGACGGTCACCGTGGCGGAGATCTCGTAGTCGAAGGCGGACAGCGTGAGGGTGCCCTCCTCGTCGGCCTGGAGGCGCACACCGGCCAGGACCGGCACGGGCGGGCGGCTGCTCAGGCCGCGCACGACCCAGGCCACGGCCTCGGCGAGCACGTCGCGCTCTACACGGAACTTCACGTCAGCCCTCTTCGCATCGTCACGGACTCGGCCCGTCCTCGGACCACAGGTGAAGGATGACATTAGCCGTGAGCCGCTGCCCCGCCAACCCGTGGACGTTCTTGTGGTTCACGCCGTCCGGGCGGTTGTCCCCAGGGACGTGGGACGGGATCCCGGGATGATGAGGACTCGTCATCGTCGTAGGGGCTGTGGACGGAGTGGACAACCTCGTCCCGGCGCAGGTCGCCCGGTGCGATCGGGGTGTGCACAGGGGGTGGAGGGCGGCGGTGGACGAAGCACGGTGCCTGGGGAGCGCCGGCGTCCCTCCACAGGCAGTTGACGCCGGACCACCGGCTTGTCCGCATCCGGACCGCCTCTGCGCGCAGGTTGTCCCCAGGCCGTGTGCACGCCGCCGACTCCGGGCGGACACGTGACATATCGTTGAACCTTCAACCACTACCCACAGTGTTGTCCACAGGGTGGGGACAACCTGGGGCACTCCGAGGTCCTGGCGGGTCGCAGGGCGTCGAGGCATCCACATGGGCGGTGGACGGACCCCCTGACGCCCGTGGACACGGCCGCTGCCGGCGACGGGCCTGGCGGCAGGGTCAGCGGGCAGCGGCCTTGCGGATGGTGCCGGTGAGCTCGGTGATCTGGTCGAACAACGCCCGGCGCTCGCCGATGAGCTGGCGGATCTTGCGCTCGGCGTGCATGACGGTCGTGTGGTCGCGTCCACCGAACTCCTGGCCGATCTTGGGCAGCGAGAGGTCGGTGAGCTCGCGGCAGAGGTACATCGCGATCTGCCGCGCGTTGACGAGGGTGCGCGAGCGCGACGTCCCGCACAGGTCGTCGACGCTGATGCGGAAGTAGTCGGCGACCTCGGTCATGATCGTCTGTGCCGTGATCCGGCCGGACTCCGCGTTGGGGATGATGTCCTTCAGGACGTGGGCCGCCAGGTCCCGGTTCGGGGGCTGGCCGCTGAGCGAGGCGAAGGCGGTGACCCGGATGAGGGCGCCTTCCAGCTCGCGGATGTTGGTCGTGATCTTCGTGCCGATGAGCTCGAGCACGTCGTCGGGGGTGGTCATCCCCTCCTGCGCGGCCTTCTTCTTGAGGATCGCGATGCGGGTCTCGAGGTCCGGCGGCTGGACGTCCGTGAGCAGTCCCCACTCGAACCGGCTGCGCAGCCGCTCCGCGAAGCCGGACAGCTTCTTCGGCGGCTGGTCGGAGGTGATGACGACCTGCTTCTCGCTGTTGTGCAGGGTGTTGAACGTGTGGAAGAACTCCTCGACCGTCTGCTCCTTGCCCTGCAGGAACTGGATGTCGTCGATGAGCAGGAAGTCCACGTTGCGGTACCGACGCTGGAAGGCGCCGGCCTTGTCGTCGCGGATGCTGTTGATGAAGTCGTTGGTGAACTCCTCGGAGTTCACGTAGCGCACCCGGGTCTCGGGGTAGAGGTTGCGGGCGTAGTGGCCGATGGCGTGCAGCAGGTGGGTCTTGCCCAGGCCCGACTCGCCGTAGATGAACAGCGGGTTGTAGGCGCGGGCCGGCGACTCGGCGACAGCCAGGGACGCGGCGTGCGCGAAGCGGTTGGAGGAGCCGGAGACGAAGGTGTCGAAGGTGTACTTCGGGTTCAGCCGGGAGTCACCGTCGGTGGTGGTCGCCACCCCCACCCCCGCGTGCCGCGGCGGAGGGCGCAGCTCGTCGGTGTCGCCGCCCGCGGGCAGGGAGCCGTCGGGCAGGGAGCCGTCGGTGCTCGCCTCGACGGGTGCGACCCCTGCGGCGACGCCGTTGAGCTCGTGCGGGTGCGGCGCTCCCTCGCCCTCCACCTCGCGCCGCAGCTCGTCGTCGACGGTCACCGCCAGGCGCACGTCACGGTCCAGGTTCTGGGACAGGGCCCGGCTGACCGGGAGCCGCAGCGAGGTCTCGAGCGTCTCCTTGGTGTGCGAGTACGGGACGGCGAGCAGGGCCGTGGAGTCGAGCAGGCCGACGAAGCGGGTGAGGCGCAGGAAGGCCCTCTCACGAGGGGCGATGCCCGAGGAGTCGAGCTGCTCGACGACGCGAGCCCAGATGACCGGGTAGTCGAGCTGCTCCTGAGACATCGTTGCGACGCGTCCTTACTCTGTCGTCGGGCGTACGGTCAGGCGCGCCTGCCGGCCCCGCTGGTGCGAGTATGCGGCCACGACACCCCTCGTCCACAAGGTTATCCACAACCTGTGAATAAACTGGTGGACAAGGGACCGGAAGTGGCGACCGTAACAAGGGCCGGACGCCCCGGCAAGTGGCGGCGACACCCACCATGTCACGACTCTGCTGCTCCTCGGCGTGTCGCCGCTGGGCGACGGCTGCGGCAGGTGAAGATCTGAGGTTCAGTGGAGCGCAGGACGAGGGCCTCGCGCGGTTTGACCAGTGTGTCTGGCCTCGCGTACCGTGGTCGCTGCCGTTGTGTCGGCCGTTTTCGCCTGCCCATGAGGATCGCGTTCGGACCGCGCCCGGGAGCCAGCGCCCAGTGCGCCACTCCCTCGCGTGCCCGGGTGTGCCGGCGTGGGCTTTCGATTGCGGCCGGTCACGGTCCCGTACACACCACCTCATCGCCTCAAGCGGTGGCAGGCATGTCACCGCGGTCACGGAGCAGTCATGAGCAAGCGCACGTTCCAGCCCAACAACCGCCGCCGGGCGAAGGTCCACGGCTTCCGCCTGCGGATGCGCACCCGTGCCGGCCGGTCGATCCTGGCTGCCCGCAGGCGCAAGGGCCGCTCCTCGATCTCGGCCTGAGGCCGCGGTCGGGACCGGCGCGCGCCGTGCTGCCTCGCCGTCACCGACTGACCCGACCGGAGGAGTTCCGAGCCGTCCTGCGAGGCGGTGCCCGGAGCGGCACCCGTCGGGCAGGCGGCCATGTCGTCATGGTGCACAGGCTCGACGTCGACGCCGGTGCAGGCCGCCAGCCCCGCCCTGCCCGCGTCGGTTTCGTGGTCTCCAAGGCCGTCGGCAACTCGGTTGTGCGGCACAGGGTCACCCGCCGGTTGCGGGCGTTGGTGGCGGAGCGGCTGGACACCCTGCCCCCGGGCACCGACCTGGTCGTCCGGGCCCAGCCGGCGGCGGCGGCGGCAGACTCCTCCGAGCTGGGGAGTGCGCTGGACCGGGCCCTGGCCAAGGTCGCGCCATGAGCGCCACGACCTCCGGACCCGCCGGACGTTCGTGGCGCGAGCTGCTGGCGCAGCCGCTGATCTGGCTCGTCCGTGCCTACCAGCTGGTCGTCTCCCCCCTCCTGGGCCCGACGTGCAAGTTCTACCCGTCCTGCTCCACCTACGCCGTGGACGCCCTCCGGACCCACGGGCCCCTGACCGGGGTCTGGCTGGCCGGACGGCGCCTGCTGCGATGCCACCCGTGGAGCCACGGCGGCGTCGACCACGTGCCTCCCCGAGCGAGCACCGTCATGACCACCGGTGAGCCCGGCTCACCACGAGACTGAGGACCCTATGGGCTTCTTCGCCGCGTTGATGTACCCCTTCGAGTGGTTCGTCGCCTCCATCCTGGCGGGCGCCGAGACGCTGCTGACGACGTTCGGCCTGGCACCGACCAGCGGCTGGACGTGGGCCCTGTCCATCGTCTGCCTCGTGGTGGTCCTGCGCATCCTGCTCATGCCCCTCTTCGTGCGGCAGATCCGGGCGCAGCGACGGATGCAGCTGCTGCAGCCCGAGCTCATGAAGATCCAGAAGAAGTACAAGGGCAAGAAGGACGAGGCCTCGCGCAAGGCGATGACCGAGGAGTCCTTCGCCCTCTACAAGAAGCACGGCACCAACCCGTTCTCGTCGTGCCTGCCGATCCTGCTGCAGATGCCGTTCTTCTTCGCGCTGTTCAGGATCCTCAACAACATCCCCGGCATCGCCGACGGGTCACGGACCGCTCCGGGCTTCTTCACCGCCGAGCTGGCCCAGACGATGCAGGAGGCCACCCTGCTGGGGGCCAACCTGACCTCGAGCTTCCTCTACAGTGACGACGTCTCCGCGAAGGTCCTGTCGCTGGTGCTCATCGTCGCGATGTCGCTGACGCAGTTCATCACCTCGCATCAGCTGATGCGCAAGAACATGCCGGCGGCTGCCCTCGACAGCCCCATGGCTCGCCAGCAGCAGATCCTTATCTACGTGCTCCCCGTGATGTTCGCGGTCTTCGGGGTGAACTTCCCCCTCGGTGTGCTCATCTACTGGACGACCACCAACCTGTGGACCATGGGTCAGCAGTTCTACGTCATCCGCGCCATGCCGGCCCCGGGCTCGCTGGCCGAGAAGGCGCTCGAGGAGCGCCGGCTCGCCAAGGGCAAGCCGCTGAAGAAGTTCCAGTTGAGCGACACCGTCGAGGTGGAGGACGCGCCCGAGGAGGAGACGCCCGGCAGGACGAGTGGACAGCGGGCCCAGCCTCAGGGCAAGGCTCGGGCCAAGAAGAAGAAGAAGAAGAACAACAACCGGCCCAAGGGGCGGTGACGCCGGGGTGGACGACGACACCAGCGCACCGCGTGAGCACGCCGAGGATGCTTCCGACGGCGTGGCTCAGCCCACTGCACCAGCCCGACCGCATGACACCGACAGGGAGACACCCATGAGTGCTGAGACCACCGACGCAGAGCACACCACGGCCGAGGAGAGCCCGACCGTGACCGGGTCGTCGGACCCGGCGACCTCCCAGCGTGGGTCCGCGAGGAGGCGCGACCTCGAGCGTGAGGGCGAGATCGCTGCGGACTTCCTGGAGACACTGCTGGACATCGCCGACCTCGACGGTGACCTGGAGGTGGATGTCGACGGGGACCGTGCGGCTGTCTCCGTCGTCGACTCCGAGGACGGGTCGGTCCCGCGGCGTCTCGTGGGACCGGACGGCAGCGTCCTGGAGGCCCTCCAGGAGCTCACCCGGCTGGCGGTGCAGGCCGAGACCGGTGACCGCAGCCGCCTGATGCTGGACGTCGCGGGCCACCGGGCCCAGCGCCGAGCCGCCCTGGTGGAGCTGGCTCGTGAGGTCGTGGAGTCCGTCCGGAGCTCGGGTGAGCGGCGTGACCTGGAGCCCATGACGGCTTTCGAGCGCAAGGTCGTGCATGATGAGGTGCTCCGTGCCGGCCTGCGCTCGGAGTCCGAGGGCGAGGAGCCCCAGCGCCACGTCGTCGTGCTTCCGGCGTCCTGACGTCGACCCGGACCGCACCACACCGGGGTCGACACGGCCCCCTGCCCGAGGAGGGTTGAGGATTCCCGCGCCATCCGACCGTGACAAGGCTCCCGCCCCGCCACGCAGTGCGGCCGAGGTCTTCGGGGAACGTCTGCCGCTGGCGGTGCGCTACGCCGAGATGCTGGCGACGACCGGCACGCAGCGCGGACTGATCGGCCCCCGCGAGACACCTCGTCTGTGGGACCGACACATCCTCAACTGCGCTGTCATGGAATCCCTTCTGCCACACCGAAGTCGGCTCATCGACATCGGCACTGGCGCGGGCTTGCCGGGTCTGGTGCTGGCCATAGCGCGACCCGACCTGCAGGTGACCTTGGTGGAGCCCTTGCAGCGTCGCACACGGTGGCTGGACGCCGCCGTGGAAGAGCTGGGGCTGGCCCAGGTGACGGTCCTGCGGGGGCGTGCGGAGGAGTTCTCGGGTCGGCTGCAGGCTCCGGTCGTCACCGCACGAGCCGTCGCGCGGCTGGAACAGCTTTACCACTGGTCCTGGCCGCTGCTGCCCCCGGGAGGCAGGCTGCTGGCGCTGAAGGGACAGAGCGCCGAGACCGAGCTGGAGGAGAGCGCGGCGACCCTGGAGCGCATGGGGGCGGCGTCGGCTCAGGTGATCACCGTCGGCGAGGACATCGTCGACCCGCCGGCGCGGGTGATCGAAGTCGTGCGGGGCGACCAGGGCTCGCCTGAGGGGTCGTCCCGGTCCGGCGCCGGCACCCGACGCGCCGGAGCACGCGCCGCACGGCGCACTGCGCGGCGCCGAGGGCGATGATGGGACCGATGACCTCGACACCCGCCACCATTGCCGCTGACCGGCGGACGACGGGGGCCGCTGTCGTCAGCGGGTTGGGCTGGCCGGGAGCGACCCAGTCGTCGCACCCACACCTGGGGTGGCCTGCTGATGACGGCGTTTCACGGGACATCACACAGCCCCCGGCTTCTGAGGAACAGCCCGGCCCTCAGGAACGTCTCGCGCAGCCCGAACCGGGCGACGTTTCACGGGAAACCGGGCGCGCCGCTGTGGCGCAGGCCGCGCCGGAGACGCCACCGACGCCGACAGCGACTGACGAGGTTTCACGGGAAACGCCTCGGTTGACGCCGCTCGCGCGCGCGGTGGCCGACGAGGCGCGACGCCGTAAGGCGCTGGAGGTGGCGACCACCGAGCGGCCGGTGAGCACCAGGATCTTCACCGTGGCCAACCAGAAGGGTGGCGTCGGCAAGACCACGACCACGGTGAACCTCGCCGCCGCGCTGGCGCAGCTGGGCATGCGGGTCCTTGTCATCGACATGGACCCGCAGGGCAACGCCAGCACGGCCCTGGGGGTGCCGCATCACGCGGGCGTGTCCGGGATCTACGACGTGCTGATCGACGGCCTGCCGCTGGCCGACGTGGTGCGGGAGTCGTCCTCGGTCGCGGGCCTGTGGTGTGCGCCGGCGACGATCGACCTGGCCGGTGCCGAGATCGAGCTGGTGCCACTCGTGGCTCGGGAGTCTCGCCTCCGCAAGGCGCTGAGGGCCTTCCTGTCAGGGCACTCCGGTGAGCAGCGCTTCGACTTCGTCTTCGTCGACTGCCCGCCGAGCCTCGGGTTGCTCACGGTCAACGCCTTCGTGGCGGCCGTCGAGGTGCTGATCCCGATCCAGTGTGAGTACTACGCCCTTGAGGGGGTGAGCCAGCTGCTGACCAACATCGAGATGATCCGCGAGCATCTGAACCCCGACCTCGACGTGTCGACGATCCTGATGACGATGTACGACGCGCGGACCCGCCTGTCCGCCCAGGTGGCCGACGAGGTGCGCCAGCACTTCCCGCAGCAGGTCGTCAAGACCGTGATTCCCCGGTCCGTCCGGGTGAGCGAGGCGCCGAGCCACGGGGAGACCGTGATGACCTACGACCCGCACAGCACCGGCGCGCTGTCCTACCGTGAGGTGGCCGTCGAGCTCACCAGCCCCCGTGCTTCCCCTGACCCGAGTCCCCAGCCTGAAGGAGCATCCCGTGAGTGATCGTCGTCGAGGCCTCGGCAAGGGTCTGGGTGCGCTCATCCCACCGTCCTCCGGCACCGCGGACCGTCCCAGCGACGTCTTCTTCCCGCGGCCGCTGACCACGCCGGGACATGCATCCAAAGACATCGACAGTTTCACGGGAAACACCGCACCGTCGGCGGGCACTGCCGAGAGCACCGGCGGCGCCGCCAGGGTGACCGACGAGGACGACGGGCAGACGTTGCGGAGCGTGCCGGGGACGACGTTCGGCGAGCTGCCGGTCGAGGCGATCCGACCCAACCCGCGCCAGCCGCGCCAGGTCTTCGACGAGGACGAGCTGGCTGAGCTCGTCCACAGCATCGCCGAGATCGGTGTCCTCCAGCCCATCGTGGTCCGGCCGCTCGACGACGACAGCGGGGCCGAGGCAGCCTACGAGCTGATCATGGGTGAGCGTCGGTGGCGGGCGAGCATCGACGCGGGCAAGGAGACGGTGCCGTCGATCATCCGGCGCACCTCGGACGACGACCTGCTGCGCGACGCGCTGCTGGAGAACCTGCACCGCAGCCAGCTCAACGCCTTGGAGGAGGCCGCGGCCTACCAGCAGCTGCTCGAGGACTTCGGCTGCACCCACGAGGAGCTCGCACGCCGTATCGGACGCTCGCGACCTCAGATCTCCAACACCATCCGGCTGCTGCGCCTGCCCCCGCTGGTCCAGCGCCGGGTTGCCTCTGGGGTGCTGTCCGCAGGACATGCGCGGGCCCTGCTCGGACTGTCCGACGCGGCTGCGATGGAGCGGCTGGCCCAGAGGATCATCGCCGAAGGCCTGTCCGTGCGGTCCGTGGAGGAGATCGTCGTGCTCGGTGAGGACGACGCAGCGACGCCTCGACGCGCGGCACGGCGAGGGAGCAGCGCCGACCCGGACCTGGAGCACCTGTCGAGCCGGCTCTCGGACCGACTGGACACCAGGGTCCAGGTCGCGATGGGGCGGCGCAAGGGCAAGGTGACGGTCGAGTTCGCCTCACGCGAGGACCTGGACCGCATCCTGGGGCTGCTGGCACTGGATGCACCTCTGGCTGAGGACGACAACGCCTGACGTCGCCTCACCCGGGAGGGGGACCCGCCTCAAGGACCGCGGTGCGGCACGCTCCGTGCCAGGATGCCGGTGACGGGTGACCGACACGTATGCACACCCTCGTCCACATCCTGTGGACAACGGATGTGGACGTTGTGGACGTGCCATCCTTGCTGGTCAGCGACCTAACCATGCGCGCCGGGGCACCGGGGCCCAGCGGGCGGGACCGCAGACGAGCCCCCGGTCCACATGGTCCGGGGGCTCGTCTGGGGGTGCGTCCGGGACACCGTTCGACGGGCGCTCGCGCGGACGCGGTCCGGGCTCAGCCGAGGAAAGGCTCGAGCTCGCGGACGAGCTTCTGCTTGGGCAGGGCACCGACGACGGTCTTGACGACCTCGCCGCCCACGTAGACGTTCATCGTCGGGATGCCCGTGATGCCGTACTTCTGGGTCACCTGGGGGTTCTCGTCGGTGTTGAGCTTGACGACCGAGATCTTCTCGGAGTACTCCTCCGAGAGCTCCTCGAGCACCGGTGCGACCATCTTGCAGGGGCCGCACCAGGGGGCCCAGAAGTCGACCAGCACGGGACGGTCGCTCTCGAGCACGTCGGCGGAGAAGTTGGCGTCGTCGGTCTGCTTGGTAGCCATGAGTCTTCCTTCGTGGTGGCGGATCGAAGTGCCGTGAGAACGGCGTATTGTCTTGTCCTGCAGGTGAATCAGGTGACAGGAACGGCGGTGTCGCTCAGTGGTGCGGTGGCCGAGGCGTCGTCGAGCCCGGCCAGGTAGCGCTCGGCGTCGAGAGCAGCCGAGCACCCGGTGCCTGCTGCCGTGACAGCCTGCCGGTAGGTGTGGTCGACCAGGTCGCCGGCAGCGAAGACTCCCGGCAGGTTCGTGGCCGTGCTCCGTCCCTGCACGAGCACGTAGCCCTCGGCGTCCAGGTGGACCTGACCCTGGATGAGCTCGTTGCGCGGGTCGTGGCCGATGGCGATGAACACCGCGCTGGTCTCCATGGTGCGGGTCTCGCCGCTGCGGGTGTCCCGCACCACGATGCCGGTGAGCTTGTCCTCACCGACGAACTCGGCGACCTCGCTGTGCCACACGAAGGAGATCTTGGGGTCGGCCTGGGCACGGTCGGCCATGATCTTGCTGGCACGGAGCTCACCACGACGGTGCAGCACGGTCACGGAGCGCGCGAAACGGGTGAGGAAGGTCGCCTCCTCCATGGCGGAGTCGCCACCGCCCACCACGACGATGTCCTTGTCGCGGAAGAACGCCCCGTCGCAGGTGGCGCACCACGAGACCCCGTGCCCGGACAGCCGCTGCTCGTCGGGCAGACCGAGCTCGCGGTAGGCGGAGCCCATGGCCAGGATGACCGAGCGCGCCCGGTGCACGGTGCCCTCCGCGTCGGTGACCAGCTTGACCGGCCCGGTGAGGTCGACCTCGGTGACGTCGTCACGGATGAGTGTGGCGCCGAACCGCTCTGCCTGGGCGCGCATCGCGAACATCAGCTCCGGACCCATGATGCCGTCCTCGAAGCCGGGGAAGTTCTCGACCTCGGTGGTGTTCATCAGGGCTCCGCCGGCGGTGACCGCCCCCTCGAACGCCAGGGGCTTCAGGTTGGCGCGGGCGGCGTAGACCGCCGCGGTGTAGCCGGCCGGACCGGAGCCGATGATGATCACCTCGTGCACCGTCTCGTCGGAGACGGTCGGCCGAGGGGCTTCCGGTTGGATGGAGATGCCGCTGAAGACGGACATGACGAGGTGTGCTCCTGTGGTGCGAGGTGGTTCCTGAGTGCGCTCTCGTCAACCGATCCTAGGGGTGCCTTGTTCCGGCAGGCACGCTCAGGGCAGCTCGAGAGGCCCGTGCAGGACCTCAGCGGTGTCGTCGCCGTCCGCGCACCCAGGGGCGACGGCCCAGGCACGCAGCGGGTCCGTGCTGCGGTCGACCACCAGGACTGCAGGCTCGTCGTCGAGCGTGGCGCTGCCGACGAGCCACGCCCCGGCCGACGCGTCGCCACCGGTGGCCGCCACGCAGCTGCGGGCGGCCTGCGGGTCCAGCGCCGTGCTCGCGGTGTCCGACCCCTCGGAGGACTCCTCCTGCGGCGACACGACGGCGCTGTGGGCACCCACCGCGAACGTGTCGCGACCCAGGGCGGTCGTCGTGGGCAGCACCTCCACGACCCCCAGGACCTCACTGCTCCCGCGCTCCTCGCCCCCGTCGTCCATCTCGGTCATCGCCTCGGCACCTGCGTCCCCGTCGCCGGCCTCCGCATCGCCGGCGGCTGCGTCGTCGGCGGCTGCGTCGTCGGTGCTGGGGTAGAAGGCGGCGACCGTGTCCCAGGCCTGGTCCCCGAGCGCACTCTGGAACACGACGGCGCCGCCTACGGCGACGACGGCGACGGCAGCGGCTGCGGCCAGCCACTGGTGGGCGGAGCCGCGCGCGCGCCGAGATGCCAGCGGCGTGGCGCCGAGCAGCTCGTCGGCCTGCCCTGCGCGCAGGGACTGCTCCTGCCGCAGGCGCGTCGTGATGCGGTCGGCCAGGTCGGGCGGCATCGGTCCGGGGTCGGGCAGGGACGACAGCATCGCCCGGACACCGGTCGGGTCGAGGTCCTCAGCAGCGGGCTCGCGGTCGTCAGGGGTGCTCACCTGCTGCTCCTCCTCGTGGTCGTGGCGTCGGACGGTGTGGTGTCGGAGCGGACAGGCAGGGCCGTGTCCCGTCGTGTAGGACGAGTGCGGGGGCGCCGTGGTTCCCTGCTCATGGCGAGGACAGCATCCCGGCGAGGGCCGCCCGTCCCCGGGCACAGCGTGACTTGACGGTGCCCTCGGCGACCTCGAGCACCGCCGCGGCCTCGGCGACACTCAGGCCCTGCATGTCGACGAGGATGAGCGCCAGCCGCTGGGCCTGCGGGAGACGGTCGAGGGCGGCGCGGACGTCCATCTGCACCTCCACGCTGTGGTGGTGGTCCCTGGGCTCGACCGGGTCGTGGTCGGCCAGGTCAACGGTGGGGCGCACCCGGCGGAGCCGGTCGAGGCAGGCGTTCACCACGATGCGGTGCAGCCAGGTGCTCACCTGGGCCGTCCCGCGGAACGAGTCGGCCCGGCGGAACGCGTTGAGGAAGGCGTCCTGCACCGCATCCGAGGCCATCTCCGGGTCCCGCGTGGTGCGGATCGCGACCGCCCACATCTTGTCCTTGTGGCGGCGGAAGATCTCACCGAAGGCGTCGGGGTCACCGGAGGTGTGCAACGCCAGCAGCTCGGCGTCGGTCCGCTCAGCCAGGTCGGAGAGGGTCACGACATCGTCGTCACTTCACGACGATCTCGGAGACGTAGACGATCTCCCCACCCGGCCCCGCCCAGGCCCGGTCGAACCAGATGAGGACGTACTCGCCCTCGACCGGCTCCTCCGCCGTGAAGGTCACCTCGCCGGAGGCCTCGTCGGAGGTCCCGATGCTCGTGGCGCCGTCCCGGCTGGCCTCGTCGGTGACGAAGACCTCCACCCCGTAGTCACCCTCAGGGAAGTCGATGTCGACCTCCCGCACCTCCTGGCTGCCTCCGAGGTCGACCAGCAGGCCCACCCCGCTCTTGAGGTTGCCCCAGTTGGAGGCGAGGTAGGTGTGGCTGTTCCACGAGGTGGTGCTGTCACCGTCGATGGCGCGGTCGACGATGTCGTTGCGCTCGTCGCCGTCACCCTCGGGGTCGTACGAGGTGATCCCGGCGAGCGAGATGGGCTCGAGCGGGGCGTCGTCGTCCTCGTCCTCCGGCGCGGCGGTCTCCTCCTCGCCGTCGCCGTCGCCGTCGCCCTCGTCCCCGGCGGCCTGCTCGCCCTCCTCGTCCTCGTCCTCGGTCTGGGTGGCCGTGCTGGTCGCGCCGGCCCCCGGTGCAGCGGTGTCGTCGGCGTCGGGCTGGAAGCCCTGGAACACGCCGTAGGCCAGGAACACGGCGACGACCAGGATCGCTGCCACGAGCGCCAGCACGGCTCCGGACTGGCGACGCTCCGTCGGCCGGTCGACCTCCGCGCCTGCCAGGGCGCGGTCGCCCGCAGCCGTGGACCCGGCGCCCGCGGCGAAGACGTCGTCGGAGGGACCCTCCTCCCGCGTCCGGTAGTAGTGCGGCTCCTCCTGTTGTCGGGGCTGCACGTCCTCGTCGCCGGCGTCCGGATGCCCGGCACCGGGCTCGTGCGCGGCCTCGTCCTCGTCCCTGCTGTCGTGCGCGTGGGCGGCCGTGACGGCTGCGCCGGCCCCCGCGCCTGCGGCCAGCGCGGCCTCGGCGCCGGAGTCCTCCAGGGGCGCGTCGGGCCCGAACTCCTGACCACCGGCACCCGGGACCAGCTCGGAGGGCCAGGGGGCGAGCTGTCGGGCCAGCTCCCCGGGGGTCTGCGGGCCCCGGTCCGGGGCGTACTCGGCCCCGAAGGTCATGCGGCACAGGGTGTCCAGGTCACCAGGGACTCCGGCCACGACCTCGGAGGGGGCCGGCAGGGTGCCGTCGGCCAGACGGCGGGCGGGGCGCAGCCCCTCGATGTCCTCGCCCGGCCACCGACCGGTCAGCCCGGTGTAGAGCAGGGACAGCAGGTCGGTGGTGTCGATGAGCGAGGCCTCGGCCGCCGAGACGTCGTCGGCCTGCTCGATGGCGGCGGCCACGCCGACTCCGGAGACCTTGACGCTGCCCTCGCTGGTGCGCAGGACGGCATGGGGGTTGAGGTAGAGGTGGTGCAGACCGCGGCGGCGGGCGGACTCCAGCCCCGAGGCGGCCTCGCCGACGATGCGTCGCGCCTCCTCGGCCGGCAGCGGGTGCTCCAGGACGAGCGAGGCGAGCGACTCCGCCTCGCTCAGGCCCTCCTCGACGATCCAGCACACCTCCTGCTCGAGGCCGACGTCCAGCACGCGCACCAGGCGCGGGTCGTCCACCCCGGCCGTGCGCCGTGCCCCGTCGAGCACGGCGTGGGCCATCTCCTCGTAGTCACCGGTCGCAGGCAGCACCGTGACCGCGACCAGGCGGTCGAGGGTCTGGTCGTTGGCCGACCAGTAGTCCAGGGTGTCGTCCCGACGCGCCAGCAGCTCCTCGAGCTCGTAACGACCTCCCAGGACCGTGCCGGTGTCGATGCCGTGCACCATGGGTTCCTCTCGCAGATCAGTAGACGTGGGTCCGTCCAAGAGTAGTCGGGCGGTGGGTCCGCTTCGGCCTGCGGAGCGGTATGTCGCGGTCCCGCTCCGCTGGGGTTCGCCGTCGGCGCGCTCGCCGTCGGCCTGGGTGACGAGAGCCTCGCTGCCGTCGGCCCGGTCACCGTCAGGCGCCGCACCGTCGGGCCGGTCGCCGTCGGGCCCGCCCCCACGCCCGCCCTGGGGACCGCCACCTTCGGGCCCGCCGTCAGGAGGACCGCCTCCGGGACGGCGACGGCGCACCCGGCGCAGCAGCGGGTCGACCACCTCGGCCAGCTCGCGCACCCCGAAGAGGTGGGCCAGCACGCCATACATCACGAAGAAGACGACGCCTCCCGAGACGAGCACGCTCAGCGAGGCCAGCTTGCCGTCGAAGACACGCTCGCCGACGGCGATCACGCCCAGCACCGGCAGCACCGGGACGAGGGAGGCGGCCAGAGCCCGCAGGTAGGTCGCACGCACGTCGGCCATCGGCACCCCGTCGAGCCGCCGGCGCACCCACCAGATGCCCAGCACGGCCGCGACGGCCTGGCCCAGGGACTGGCCGGCACCGATGGCCATGGCGGTCACCTGGGGTGGCAGCATGACCGCCACCACGAGCGAGGCGACCGCGATGCCGGTGATGATGGTCTGCAGCCGGAACGGGGGCTTGCCCTCCTGGTAGGCGTGGAACACCCGCTGAGAGAGCAGGTACATGCCGTAGGGCACCAGGCCCAGGGTCAGGGCGCGGACGACCCAGGCGATGTCGTCGGTGGCCCCCTGGCCGGTGAAGACCAGCAGGCTGGCCGACAGCTGCGGCGCGAGGAGCAGCACGGCGACCGAGACCGGCACCATGGCCGCGCCGAGCAGGCGCAGGCCGTGCTTGTACTGCTCGCCCAGGGCCGCCCGGTCGTCGGTCATCGCGGCCCGCGACAGCTGCGGGAACATGGCCGTGAGCAGGGACGTCGCGACCAGCGAGTGCGGCAGGATGAAGATCAGGAAGGCGGTGCTGTAAACGATCTTGCCGGGCACGCCCGGGTTGGCCTCGGCGTTCCAGTTGAGCACGTTGGTCGACAGCAGCAGCCCGGTCTGGGAGACACCGATGATCGCCAGGGTCCACAGGGCCATGCGGGAGGCCGACCCGAGACCGACCCCCCGGAAGCCCCACCGGGGGCGCCACCGGAAGCCGCTGCGCCACACGACGGGCAGCAGCACAGCCGCCTGCACGACCACCCCGAGGGTGGCCGTGCCCCCCAGGAGCAGGATCATCGGGGAGGTCCACTCGCCCGGGTCCAGCACGTCGGTGCCCGGGTAGAGCACCGCGAAGACCGCGAGACCGGAGATGGCCACGATGTTGTTGGCGACCGGCGCCCACATGTACCACCCGAACTTCTCCTGGGCGTTGAGCACCTGCCCGAGCACCGAGTAGAGCCCGTAGAAGAAGACCTGGGGGAGGCAGAGGTAGGCGAAGGCCACCGCCAGCCCGAGCTGCTCGCCGGTCCAGGACCACGCGTAGAGCTTGGTGACGGCATACGCCCCCGCGGTGACCACCACCGTCGTGGCCAGGAGCGCGGCCAGGGCCAGGGTGATCAGCCGGTCGGTGAAGGCCCGGCCCTTGTCCTCCTGGGCCAGGGCCCGGGTGATCTGCGGGACGAAGACGACGTTGAGGATGCCGCCCGCCAGCAGGATGTAGATCGTGTTGGGCAGGGTGTTGGCGGTGTCCCACGCGTCACCGGACAGGCCGGTGCCGACGATGCCCACCAGCAGCGCCGTGCGCACCAGGCCCATGACCCGTGACACGAGCGTGCCCGAGGCCATGAGCGCGCTCGAGCGCGCCAGGCGGGCCGAGCTGTGGCCGGTGGGACCCGGCTGGTCGGGGGCCTCGCTCACGGCGTGTCCTCCTGGGGGCGGTCGGTGGGGGTCTGCGTGGCCGGGTCGGCCGGCCGGCGCAGCGCCCGGGCGAGACCGAGCACCAGGATGACGCCGGCCACCCCGCCGAGCAGCCAGTAGATCCACTGGCCGGCGGGCTGCACGCGCACCTCCATCACCTGCTCGTCTCCCACGACGAGACCGGTGGGCGTGGACAGGTAGGCCCGGACCGGCACCTCCCCGGCCGCGACGGCGCGCGCTCGGAACTGCACGGTAGCGCGGCTGTCGGCACCGATGGTGATGGGCTCGGCCTCCTCCACGACCCTGATGCGGCCGTTGCCGGGCTCGATGTTGAGCCGCAGGTCCTCGACCGCGACGTCCAGGGTGTTCACCACGGTCAGCTGGATGAGCCCTTCCTCGGCCAGGAAGTTGACCGTCGTCGGGTTCACCTGCACCCCGGCGAGCACCTCGTCGACCTGGGTCTGCAGGTCGGTGAGCGGGGTGCGCCAGGCGGCCCGGTCGAGGCGCCAGCGGGTCGAGACCAGCCCGTCCAGCACCGGGCTCCAGCGCTCCACGGCGGTGTCGTCGGTCAGGATGGTCTCGATGTCGGACACGACGGTGCGCAGGTCGTCGATCTCCGTGAGCAGGGAGGCGTTGAGCGGGCTCGGCTGGGGCACGGGGTATGCCGTGGTGTCGCCGGACGCCCCGTCCACCAGCGCGGTGCCGGTCAGCTGCGCCCGGCCGGGGGCCTCGAGGGCGTCGCCGGCAGGGACGTGCTCCAGCCACGGGCTGCTCTCCAGAGCCTCGGTCACGGCCCTCAGGGTCCGGTGGTCGACCGTGGTGCCGCGAGGCGGCGAGACGACCAGGGTGCGCTCGGTGGCTGGGCTCTGCTGGTAGACGGCCAGCGTCTCGGCGACCAGACGCTGCACCGTCTCACCGTCCCGCTCGGGTGGGGGTGCGCCCGCCAGGAGCCCGGACAGGGTCGTGTCCAGCCCGAGCAGGGTGAGCTCCTCGCCGCCGACGGAGACCCGCCCGGCTGCGGACCCCCCGCTGACGCTCAGGGCCGTGGACGGGACGAGCGTGGCCCCCAGCGAGGCGCGGTCCTGCGGCCACAGCGACCACAGCGCCTCCAGCATCGACGGCTGCACCCGGGTCCACGCCGGCCAGGCGACGTCGCTGCGGCCGGACTCCAGCAGGGGACGGGAGAGCAGCACGGAGTCGGGGAGCTGCCGGTTCACGGCATCAGCCACCTGGCCCTCGTCGGTGCCCAGCTCGACGAACGCGGCCAGGTCGGGGTCGGCCACCGGCAGCCACCAGAGCTGCTCCTGCGGCAGGGCGGACAACGCCGTCTCCAGGTCGACCTGGGCCTGCTCCACCTCGGAGAGGTCGTCGGGGACGTCCACCCCGGGCAGCGTCGGCTCCTCCGGCACCACCTCGGTCGTCTCCTGCGGAGATGACGTGGTGGTGCTCCCGGTGAGGTCACCGGTCGGGGCCTGTGGCACGGCGGTCGCCGCTGCGGTGGGCTCGGGGGTGGTGGGCTCTGGGGTGGTGGGCTCCGTGGTGGTGGGCTCCGTGGTGGTGGCCGCCGGTGCGGTGGTGGGGGGCGAGGTGGTCTCGGGTGGCGTGGTGCCTGCGGTCCCGGTGCCGGTCGGCTCGACCTCCTCACCGTCACCGTCGCCGTCCTCTCCGTCCCCCTCGTCGGGCTCCGCCGGCGTCCGCTGCGGGACGACCGGTGCCAGCAGGGCAGGGTCGACCACGAAGGTCGCAGCGTGGCCCTCCAGACCCTCCAGCCAGGTCCGGGGCGTGGACCCGGGACCGATCGCCTCCAGCCAGGCGCTCGTGCGCTCCTCGTCGTCGGGGTCGCTCAGCGCCGGCTCCGGCGGCACCGTGAGCGGCACCACCCAGGACAGGTGCAGCGGGACCTCGGCCCGTCCCCCGGCATACCAGGGCAGGAAGCTGCGGACCCTGCCGCGCACCTGGTCCTGGTCGTCCAGCACCTCCACCGACAGCGGCAGGGTGCCGAAGTCGAAGGGTGCCTCCACGACGCCGGCGGCCACGGGGATGACGAACGTGGTGCTGGCTCCGGGCGCCAGCGGGATGTCGAAGGGGTCGCTGCCCAGCTCGCGGCCGGTGGAGACCCCGCCGTCACCCGATGCCCACGCAGCGATCGCCGACCGCGTGTCGAGGGCGTCGTAGGAGGTGGCGGCGCGCACCCCGCCGAGAGCCACGGGCGCGGACCCGGCGTTGCGGACCGTGCCGCGCAGAGTGAACGCAGCGCCCGGCTCGACGACCGACGGGCTGACCTCGTCGAGCACCAGGCTCACCGGCAGGGCCTCGGTCTGTGCTGCGCGGACCGTGCTCTCAGCCGCGCCGGTGCCCGCCGCGGGCACCACGAGGAGCAGCATGGCCAGGCAGGCGGTGAGGGCAACCCTGGCGTTCGGGAGGGTTGGGGGTCGGATGCGCACTCGGCATACCGTGTCGTCAGAGGGGCCCGGCGAGTCGCTGCCAGGCGACCCGGGCGATCCGGCGTTCGTTGGGGAAGGTGAGCTGTGCGTGCACCTCGTCGAGCGGGAACCACGCGGCGTCGATGGCCTCCCGGTCGGGGTCGCCCTCGACCGTGAGATGCCCGCCGACCGCCTCCAGGAGGTAGTGGTAGACCATCTTGTGGATGCGGTGCTGCGAGGTGGAGAACCAGTACTCCACCGTGCCGAGCGTGACCAGGGCCCGGCCGCGGATGCCGGTCTCCTCGGCGACCTCACGCTCCGCCGTCTGCTGCAGCGTCTCACCGGCTTCCACGTGCCCCTTGGGCAGGCACCACTCGACCCTGCCGCTGCGGTTGCGGCGCGCGATGATCGCGATCCTGGCCCTCCCCTGGTGCACGTCGACCACGACGCCGCCTGCCGACGTCTCGTTGACCGCGGGCAGCCGCCGGGCAGGGCGGGTGGGGCGCGGCGTGGTGGTCATCACCTCACTCTAACGAGCCGTGACGGCCTCGCAGGTGGGCCTCGCCGGACGGGCGGGGGTCCGGGGCCGGCCCGCGTAGTCTGGGACACCGTGCCCGAACCTGTCGTCGAACCCGAGCTCCTCGCCCGTGCGGTGCGCCACCTGGCGCCGACCCTTCCGCTGCTCACGCAGCTGGGCGAGCGGTTCGCGGCGGCCGGGCACGAGCTCGCCCTGGTCGGAGGTCCGGTCCGGGACGCCTTCCTCGGCCGGCTGTCGCCCGACCTCGACTTCACCACCTCCGCACGCCCGGACGAGATCGAGCAGGTGCTCCGGGGCTGGGCCGAGCACACCTGGGACGTGGGCCGCGCCTACGGCACCATCGGCGCCCGCCGCGACGCGACGACCGTGGAGGTCACGACCTACCGCGCCGACGCCTACGACGCCGCCTCGCGCAAGCCCGTGGTCGCCTTCGGCGACAACCTGGCCGACGACCTGGTGCGCCGCGACTTCACCGTCAACGCCATGGCCCTGCGGCTGCCCCAGGCCGAGTTCGTCGACCCGCACGACGGCCTGACCGACCTGGCCAAGCAGCTGCTGCGCACACCGCACACACCGGAGGTGTCCTTCTCCGACGACCCGCTGCGGATGATGCGGGCGGCCCGGTTCGTCAGCCAGCTCGGGATGGGGGTGGCGCCCGAGGTCGCCGAGGCGATGAGCGAGATGGCCGGCCGGCTGAGGATCGTCTCCGCGGAGCGGGTGCGCGACGAGCTGAGCAAGCTGCTCCTGGGTGCGCAGCCGCGGGCCGGGCTCGAGGTGCTCGTGGACTCGGGGATGGCCGACATCGTGCTGCCCGAGCTGCCAGCCCTGCAGCTGGAGGTCGACGAGCACCACCGTCACAAGGACGTCTACGAGCACAGCCTCATGGTGCTCGAGCAGGCCATCGACCTGGAGGACCCGCCCGGCGCCGAGGGGCAGGACGTGGTGGTGGGGCCGGACCTGGTGCTCCGGCTGGCGGCGCTCCTGCACGACATCGGCAAGCCGGCGACCAGGCGTTTCGAGCCGGGCGGCGGGGTGAGCTTCCACCACCACGAGGTGGTGGGCGCCAAGCTCACCCGCGCCCGTCTGCGGGCCCTGCGCTACGACAAGGAGACGGTGCGCGACGTCAGCCGGCTGGTCGAGCTGCACCTGCGCTTCCACGGCTACGGCACGGGAGAGTGGACCGACTCGGCGGTGCGCCGCTACATCACCGACGCCGGCCCGCTGCTGGGGCGCCTGCACAAGCTGACCCGCTCCGACTCGACCACGCGCAACCGGCGCAAGGCCGCCCGGCTCGCGGCCACCTACGACGAGCTGGAGCAGCGCATCGGCCGCCTGCGCGAGCAGGAGGAGCTGGCGGCCGTCCGCCCCGAGCTCGACGGTCACGAGATCGGCCAGCTGCTCGGCATCGCGCCGGGTCCGGTCCTGGGCCGGGCCTACAAGCACCTGCTCGCCGTGCGGCTCGACCAGGGGCCGATCGGGCAGGACGCCGCCGAGGCGGAGCTGCGCCGCTGGTGGGCGCAGCAGCCCGAGTCCGGCTGACGTCTGTCCCCGGGTCGGCCTACGATGCGCAGATGAGCGCTGGGAGTGCCGGCCGGCCACGGGTGCTGGCGATCGTGCAGGCAGGGGGCAAGGGCTCCCGGATGGACGTGCTGACGCGTGAGCGGGTCAAGCCGGCGCTGCCCTTCGGCGGCCAGCACCGCCTGGTGGACATCACCCTGTCCAACCTCGCGCACAGCGGCATCAGTGATGTCTGGGTGTCGGTGCAGTACCAGGCCGGATCCCTGGACCAGCACCTCGCGGGTGGCCGGCCGTGGGACCTCGACCGCACCCGCGGCGGGATGCGGCGCATGGTGCCCGAGGAGAGCGCCGGGGCCGCCGACCAGAGCGGCTTCTCGCACGGCAACGCCGACGACCTCTACCGGCTGCGGGACCAGATCGCCGTGCAGGCCCCCGATGTCGTGGTCGTGAGCAGCGCCGACCACGTCTTCCGCCTCGACCTGCGCGACGTTGTCGACGCGCACCTGGCCGCCGGGGCGGAGTGCACCCTGGTGACCAGCGAGGTCTCCCGACAGGAGGCTGCCAACAACGTGGTGGTGGTGCTCGGGCAGGACGGTGCGGTGACCCGGGTGGTCGACAAGCCGGACGACCCACCGACGACCACCGTGGCGATCGAGGTCTTCGCCTACGACGCACCGGTGCTGCTCGCCCAGCTCGAGGCGCTGCGCCGGCGCACGGTCCACCAGGCCGACGACGACGACACCGGGCTCGGGGACGTCGCCGACGTGCTGCTGCCGGCCCTGGTCCGGAGGGGCCGGGTGCGCACGTTCCCGCTGGCCGGCTACTGGCGCGACGTCGGTCGCCCCGAGGCCTACCTGCAGGCACACCGGGACCTGCTGCGCGGCAGCCTCGACGTGTTCGACGACCCGGCGTGGCCGGTCCTCGGGCAGCTGCCCACCGGCGCCCCCGCCCGGGTGGCCGGCGACGGGACGGTCGTCGACGGCCTGCTGAGCACGGGCTGCGTGGTGCGCGGCACGGTCGAGCGCAGCGTCCTGGGCCCCGGTGTGGCGGTGCACCCGGGCGCCCGGGTCGTGGACAGCGTGCTCATGGGCGGGGTGGTCGTGGAGACCGGTGCCACCGTCGCCACCGCAGTGGTGGACGAGCAGGTGCGCATCGGTCGCGGCGCCACGGTCGGGGTAACACCGGCAGCCACCCGGCTCCGCGCGGAGGACGTCACGATGGTCGGCCGCGACAGTGTGGTCCGGGGCGGCACCACGGTGCCTGCCGGCGGGCGGATGGAGCCCGGCAGCACGACCTGAGCCGGCGTCCCACCCGCACGGCATGGCCGGAGGGGAGAGGGCAGACTGGATGCATGCGCGCCGTCGTCGTCACCGAGCACGGAGGGCCGGAGGTCCTCACCGTCGTGGAGCGGGAGGTCCCCACCCCCGGCACCGGGGAGGTGCTGGTCGAGGTCACCGCAGCCGGGGTCAACTTCATCGACATCTACCAGCGGTCCGGGGTCTACCCCATGGACCTGCCGTATGTCGTGGGCTCGGAGGGAGCCGGCACCGTCACCGCCGTGGGCGCGGAGGTCACCGAGGTGCGGGTCGGCGACCGGGTCGCCTGGGCCATGGTCGCCGGCGCCGGTGCCGCCGAGCAGGTGGTCCTGCCGGCGGCGCGGGTGGTGCCGGTGCCCGCAGGCCTCGACCCGTCGCTCGCTGCAGCGGTGATGCTCCAGGGCATGACGGCGCACTACCTGGCCGGGTCGACCTTCCCGGCCCGGGCGGGCCAGACGGCACTCGTGCACGCCGCTGCGGGGGGCGTGGGCCTGCTGCTGTGCCAGATGCTGTCGGCCAAGGGTGTGCGGGTGATCGGCACGACCTCGACCCCGGAGAAGGCCCGGCTGGCACGCGACGCCGGGGCTGCCGAGGTCGTGCTCTACCGCGACCAGGACGTGGTCACCGAGGTGCGCAGGCTCACCGGTGGGGCGGGTGTGCACGTGGTCTACGACGGTGTCGGCAAGGACACCTTCGACGCCGGCCTCGACGTGCTGCGTCCCCGCGGCATGATGGTGCTCTTCGGCGGGTCCAGCGGCCAGGTGCCGCCCCTGGACCCGCAGGTGCTCAACGCCAAGGGCTCGCTCTACCTCACCCGGCCGTCCCTGGCCCACTACGTCGCCGACCGTGCGGAGCTGACCTGGCGGGCCGGCGACGTGCTCGGCGCGGTCGCCTCCGGGGACCTCGACGTGCGGGTCGGCGGCACCTACCCGCTGGCGGCGCTGGGCCGGGCGCACGAGGACCTGGCGGCCGGCCGCACGACCGGCAAGCTGCTGGTCACCCCGCGCGACTGAGGCCGGCACTCCGGCCGGGACGGGTCAGCCCTGCTGTGGCAGGGTCAGCCGTCCCTGTGCCTCCGCGGTCCTGCGTTTGTCCTCGGACCAGGTGGTGACCGCCGTCCAGGCGACGGCGGCGAGGGGCACCGACAGCAGGGCGCCGATGATGCCGGCGAGGATGGTGCCCGCCGTCAGGGCCACCAGGATGGCCAGCGGGTGCAGGGACAGCGCCTTGCCCAGCACCACCGGCGCCAGGATGTCCCCCTCCAGCTGGTTGACGGCGATGACGATGCCGACGACGACCAGCGCCACGACCGGCCCGTTGGCCACGAGGGCCACCAGAGCGGCGAGGATGCCGGCCACGGTGGCTCCCACCAGCGGGATGAACGCGCCGAGGAACACGATGAGCGCCAGCGGGAAGGCGAGCGGCACGCCGAGCAGCGCGAGCGCGACACCGATGATGACGGAGTCCACCAGGGCCACGATGGCTGTGCCGCGCAGGTAGCCGCCCAGCACCTCCACGGAGCGGCCGCCGACGAGCTCCATCCGGCGCCGCCGGTGCCCCGTGGCCGGCTGCAGGAAGAACGTCCAGATCCGCTTGCCGTCCTTGAGCAGGAAGAACAGCAGCACCACGCCGAGGAACATCCCGGCGACGACCTCCGCGGCAGCCGTCGCCCCCGCCAGCGCTCCGCTGCGCACCTGCTCCCCCTGCGCGAGCTCGATGACGGCGTCACGCGCCTGGTCCAGCTGCTCGTCACTGATCGGCAGGGGGCCGGAGGTGAGGAAGCTCTGCAGCTCGGCGAACCCCTGCTCCGCCTGGTCGCGCAGCTCGTCCCACTCGTTGCGGATGCCGCGCACCACGACCCAGCCGACCGCGACGAGGGCGGCCAGGCCGGTGAGCAGGGCCGTCCACACCGCCAGCAGGCGGGGCAGGCCCCACCGTGCCAGCAGCTCGACGAGCGGGACCACCGCTGCGGCGAGCACGGTGGCGACGAGGATCGGCACCACGACGAGCCGCAGCTGGACGAGGGCGTAGACGACCACGACGCCCAGCGTCAGCAGCAGCAGCAGCTGTGCGCTGCGGATCGCCACCCGACCGAGGCCGTCGGCCCACGGCGACGCGGGCGGAGAGGCCAGGGTGGGCGGCTCCTGGGCGGCGACCCGGGGCTCGGCGGCACGTGCTGGGGCTGGGGGACGTCGACGGCGGGTACGCAGCATCGGGCCAGTATGCGGTGTGCCGGCCGGTCGACGCAGTCCGAGCGGACCAGGGGTGAAGCGCGCTGGGAGGCGGCCGGTCCGACCCGCGAGCCGCTGGTGCGGCCCGGCTGCTAGCGCGAGGGCTGGGAGATGACGAAGCTGCGTCCGGTCACCTCGTCCGGGTCGATGCGCACGATGTGCGGCTTCGAGCCGGACTGCCAGGGCTGGATGGGCAGGCTCAGCGCCTCCAGCACCCGGGTGATGTCCTTCACCTCGTGGGCCATGCCCTTGGCGACCACGCTCCAGGCCTCACCGGTGGCGAGGTCCTGGCCGTCCACCTCGTAGGCGACGTGGCGGCCGCCCGCCGAGGCTCTCAGCTTCGACCCGTCCGTGGTGCGGAAGAGGATGCTGCCGTGGTCGACCACGTGGTTGACCGGGAAGATCTCCGGCAGGCCGTCGACGACGACGGCGAGGCGCCCCACGGGGCTCTCGCGAAGTCGGGCCCAGCACGCAGACGAGCTCATCTGGGAGTGGTCGGCGATGTCCATGCCTTCGACCTTAGCCCTAGGTGTCCGCACGAACAGGGTCGAAGGACCCGGAGCCGACGGGGCGGTGCACGCGCGGTTCCGGTCCGGGGACAGGCCGGTCGCGCCCGGCCTCCCACACCTGCCACAGCACCCAGGTCCACGCCAGGACGCGCAGGGCGATGGCGAGGCTGTAGGCGTCGCCCGGCAGCCCCCGGCTGGGGTCGGAGGAGAAGCCGATGTGCATCCACACGGCCAGGAAGTGCAGGCTCTCCGCTGCTGCCCAGACCAGGTGGTCGCGCCAGCGGAGGTCCGACAGGGCCAGGAAGGGCAGCACCCAGAGGCCGGTCTGCACCGGGACCGACTGCGCGGTGACCATCACCACGAGGGTCATCGGCGCCGCGACGGCCACCAGGTCGTGGCTGCCGGTGCCCCGGCGGGTCAGCAGCCAGCCGACCAGGACAGCGACCAGCCACCCGGTCAGGGCGAGCCAGGTGACGGTGGGCGCCGGCAGCGGTGTGCCGTGCAGCTGGGGCACGAGGCTCAGCGCGCCGTAGCCCGCGCCGGACTCGACCCAGCTGCGGGGCGCGGTCAGCACGCCGTCGGGCACGACGAGCACGAACGGCAGGTAGAGCACCACCCCGGTCACCAGCGCGGCGACCACGGCCTGCGCGGCGTCCCGGACCCGCCCCTGGTGCCGGGCCACCAGCACGATGGCGACCAGGAAGACCAGAGGGTAGGGGCGCATCAGGAAGGCCGTGGCCAGCAGCGCACCTGCCGCAGCGGGGTGCCGGCGCTCCCAGGCGAGCACCGCATACAGCACCAGCACGACACCCAGCAGGTCCGTGGAGACCAGTGCGAGCAGGCCGATGACGGGACTGACCGCGAGGTGCGCCGCCTGCCAGGGTCGCTGCGGCCGCAGCGCGACGACGGCGAGCACGCCCGCAGCGAGCAGCAGCATCACGACGAGAGCCCAGAGCGAGAAGACCCACTGCTGGGCGGACACGTCCGTGCCCGACTGCGGGGAGACCAGCGCCAGCACCCACATCACCAGCCCCGAGACGAGCGGCTGGTCACTGGGCGACTCCCCGGCATACGGCAGGAGGCGGTCGGACAGGCTGCTGCTCACGTGCACGACCGTGATGTCGGAGTAGCACGTGCGCCAGAAGTGGTCCGGGCTCGCCCAGCCCTTCATGAGGCAGTGGCCCTTCTGCCACACCCCGAGCGCGAGCATGCCGGCGCCCAGGGCGGTCACGGCCGCCGCGACACCGGCCAGGCCGCGCACCCCGAGGACGGCGTGCCGCCCGACGGGGCCGCCGACGACGCCGGTGGCCACCCGGACGACCGGGTCGGACCAGGACGGTATGTCGTACGGCGGCCGCGTGCTGCGGCTCATCCCCTCAGGGGCGCGGGGCGGCGCCACCGCGACCGGTCAGAGGTCCGTGGGGGCGGCGTCGCTGTCACCGGGACCTCCCGGGGGGCCCGGCTCACGGTCGCCCGGCGGGCCGCGTCCCTCGTCGGGGGGCCCGTCGCCCTCCCCGGGAGGACCACCACCCTCACCCGGGGGCTCCTCGCCCTCGTCGGGCGGGCCGGGCTCGGTGGGCTCCGGCTCGGTCGGCTCCGGCTCGGTCGGCTCCGGCTCGGTCGGCTCGGGCTCGGGCTCCGGTTCGGGCTCCGGTGCGGGCTCGGGCTCGGGCTCCGTGGTGGGCTCCTCGGTCGTGGGCTCCTGGGTCGTCGGCTCCGGGGTGGGCACCGGCTCCGTGGTGGGCTCCTGCGTCGTCGGCTCCGGGGTGGGGGTCGGCGTCGGCTGCACGACGTCGTCGTTGACACCCGCGCGCTCGGGGAACTCGAGCACCTCCTCGCCCTCGAGGGCCAGACGCATGAACTCGCCCCAGATCTGCACCGGGAAGGAGCCGCCGGTGATCTGGTCGACACCGGCGATGTCCTGCATCTCCTCGGTGCCGTCGCCCTTGAACATCAGCACCGACGCGGCGAGCTGGGGGGTGAAGCCGTCGAACCACGCCGAGCGGTTGCTCTCGCTGGTGCCGGACTTGCCGGCCGCGGGGCGGCCGAGGTCGCCGGCGGCCTGGCCGCTGCCCTCGGTGATGACCTTGGTCATGGCGTCGGTGACGTCGGCGGTGACGTCCTCCTCGACGACCAGGTCGGTCTCGGGGTCGGCCTCGTAGTCGTAGACGCCGTTGGTGCTGGTCACCTCGGCCACGAGGTAGGGCTCAGCCAGACGACCCTCGGCCGCGATCGCGGCATACGCGTTGGTCATCTCCATCATGGTCGGCGAGGCGGTGCCCAGCACGTTGGACAGGTCGTCCGTGAGGCCGGGCGTGTCCTCGTCGAGACCGAGGTCGACCGCCACCTCGCGGGTGCTCTCGGGGCCGATCTCCTCGTTGAGCTGCACGTAGACCGTGTTGACGGAGTTGGCGGTCGCCGTGCCCAGGTCGATCTCGCCGAACTGCTCGTCGCGGAAGTTGTTGACCTCGTAGGGCTCGTCCTCGCCCTCGATGACGAACTCCATGGGGCTGGGGCCCGCGTAGGTCGCCCGGGTGCTCACGTCGTCCTGGAGGGCGGCGATGAGGGTGAAGATCTTGAACAGCGAGCCGGCCTGCAGCCGGGCGTCGGTCGCGATGTTCAGCTGCTCGCTCTGGTAGTCCTCGCCGCCGTACATGGCGGTGACGGCACCGTCGCCCGGGGTCACCGACACCAGGCCGACCTTGAGGTCCTCGGCGTCCTCGTCCTCCGGCTTGTAGGCCTCCACCGCCTCCTCGGCGGCCTCCTGGTGCTGCTCGACGACCGTGGAGGTGATGCGCAGGCCGCCCCGGTCGATGTCGCCCTCGGGGATGTCCAGCTCCTCGACCAGCTCGTCGCGCACCTTCTGGGCGATGTAGCCCTGCGTCCCCTGGGTGGCCGACGAAGGCTGCGGGGGGAGGATGTCGGGGAAGGTGGCCTGGTCGGCCTCCTCCTGGGTCAGCCAGCCCTGGCTGACCATGCCCTCGATGACGTAGTCGAACCGCCCCTCGGCGCGCTCCTGGTTGCCCTCGGCCGCGGCGGGGTCGAAGAGCGAGGGGGCGTTGGTCACCGCAGCGAGGAAGGCGCCCTCGGCGACCGAGAGCTCGCCGGCGTCCTTGCCGAAGTAGGCCTGGGACGCGGTCTGGATGCCGTAGGCACCCCGGCCGTAGTAGATCGTGTTGAAGTAGCTCTCGAGGATCTCGTCCTTGGACAGCTCGCTGTCGATCCTGACGGAGATCAGGACCTCCTGGAGCTTGCGGGTGTAGGTCTGCTCGGAGCTCAGGTAGTAGTTCTTGACGTACTGCTGGGTGATCGTCGAGCCACCCGCGGTCGAGTCCGACGTGAGGTTGTTCCACGCGGCCCGGGCGGTGCCGGTGACCGAGACGCCCTCGTTCTCGTAGAAGGAGCGGTCCTCCGCCGAGAGCATCGCGTAGCGGACGTGCTCGGGGATCTCCTCCAGGGTCACCGACTCACGGTTCGTGCCTCCCGTGAAGCGGGCGAGCTCGGTCTCGCCGTCGGCGTAGTAGATGATCGAGCTCTGCGACTCCGCGAACTCGTTGGGGTCCGGGATCTCGGTGTTGGAGTAGGCGAAGGCCAGCACCCCGACGACCAGCAGCGCGGCGAGCACACCCAGGCCGAGCAGCCACAGCAGGATCCGCCGCCACAGCGGCCTGCGGGGCCGCCGGGCGGACCGTGCGGAGCGTCGGGTGGGGGCCCCGCGGCGGGGGTCGGTCGAGGCTGAGCGGGGGGTCCGGCTCACGCATCCTCCTGGGTCGGCCTGGTCGGCACGGGTCGTTACAGCCTGCATTGTGCCCCCTCGGACTGGGTCGGTGCTGCGCACGCAGCCGCCCGTCCGGCGCTGCGAGGGGGGTGGTCCGACGCGTCGTGGTCGCAACCGATGTATCGCTACGATATATTGGAGGTGTTGTCCCAGTCGTTCCACTCAAGTCGGAGGTCGCGGTGAGTCGGCGTTCCGACATGCTCGAGCTGGCCATTCTCGGTCTGCTGCACGACGTGCCGCTGCACGGGTACGAGCTGCGCAAGCAGGTGCACCGCGTCCTCGGCACGGTGCGCGCGCTGTCCTACGGCACGCTCTACCCTCGGCTGCGGGACCTCGTCGACCGGGGGCTGCTCGTCGAGACGGGGCGCCCGGTCCCCGGGCGGCGTGCGCGCATCACGTATGCCGTGACACCTGCCGGGCGGGAGCGGTTCACCGAGCTGCTCGCGGCAGCAGGGCCCAGTGCCTGGGAGGACGACGCCTTCGCGGTGCACTTCGCCTTCTTCGGCCGCACCGAGACGGGGGTCCGCCTGCGGATCCTCGAGGGCCGGCGGGCGCGGCTGGAAGAACGGCTGGACGCCATCAGGGCCAGTGGCCCGGCGCTCAGCGGGACCACGCAGGACAACTACGCCATGGAGCTGCACCGGCATGGGCTGGAGTCGACCGAAGCGGATCTTCGGTGGGTCAGCCGCATGATCGAGGCCGAGCGGCTTCACCACGAACGTGCTGCCACCTCCCGCGGCAGCACCCTGGACAAGGAGTAACGAATGGGATCCGTGCGCGTCGCCGTCGTCGGCGTAGGCAACTGCGCCAGTTCACTGGTGCAGGGTGTCGAGTACTACAAGGACGCTGACCCGGCCGGAGCAGTGCCGGGTCTCATGCACGTCGAGTTCGGTCCGTACCACGTCCGTGACGTGAGGTTCGTCGCTGCGTTCGACGTGGACGCCAAGAAGGTCGGCTTCGACCTGTCCGAGGCCATCGGCGCGAGCGAGAACAACACCATCCGCATCGCGGACGTGCCGCCGACCGGCGTCATGGTGCAGCGCGGCCCGACCCTGGACGGCATCGGCCGCTACTACGCCGAGACCATCGAGGAGTCCGACGCCGAGCCCGTGGACGTCGTCCAGGCGCTCAGGGACGCCGAGGCCGACGTGCTCGTGTCCTACCTCCCGGTGGGCTCCGAGGAGGCGGACAAGTTCTACGCGCAGTGTGCGCTCGACGCCGGTGTCGCCTTCGTCAACGCGCTGCCCGTCTTCATCGCCTCCGACCCCGAGTGGGCCCAGAAGTTCACCGACGCCGGGGTGCCGATCATCGGCGACGACATCAAGAGCCAGGTCGGGGCCACCATCACCCACCGCGTGATGGCCCGCCTGTTCGAGGAGCGTGGCGTGGTCCTGGACCGCACCTACCAGCTCAACGTCGGCGGCAACATGGACTTCAAGAACATGCTCGAGCGCGACCGCCTGGAGTCCAAGAAGGTCTCCAAGACGCAGGCCGTGACCTCCAACATCAGCCACGACATGGGCGCCCGGAACGTGCACATCGGCCCGTCCGACTACGTCCAGTGGCTGGACGACCGCAAGTGGGCCTACGTCCGGCTCGAGGGCCGTGCCTTCGGCGACGTGCCGCTGAACCTGGAGTACAAGCTCGAGGTCTGGGACTCCCCCAACTCCGCCGGCATCATCATCGACGCCATCCGGGCGGCCAAGATCGCCAAGGACCGCGGTGTCGGTGGCCCGGTCCTGTCGGCCTCCTCCTACCTCATGAAGTCGCCGCCGCAGCAGCTCCCGGACGACGAGGGCCGCACCGCTGTCGAGGCCTTCATCCGCGGCGAGGGCTGACCTCCCGCCTCTTCGGCACCACCCGGTATGCCGTCCGCTCCCCGGAGCGGACGGCATACCTGTCGTGGGGCAGTGGCGCCAGGTGGGTAGCGGGACGTGCACACCGGGCCTGATGAGGCCTGTCGTGCGAGTGGCCCCGGCGTTGTGCCCGTCCGGCCGGACCGCCAGGCCGCGTTCGGCCCGCGATGGTCGGACCGGGGTGCGTGCTGACACCATGTGCGGGTGGCAGCGGAGACGATCGCGGCGGGACCGGCGCCCGTCCGGGTGCTCGCGCTGGCCAGGGCCGCCGAGGACCTGCCGCAGGTGGCGCCGTGGGGAGCCGAGGTCACCTGGTGCACCCTCCTCGCGGGCGTGGGTGAGGCACCCCTGCCGGGCTGCCCGTATCCGGTGACCCGGGTGCGACCCGACCCGCCGGAGGGTGCGGGGGAGCGCTGGCGCGTCGGGGCGGCCCGGGTGAAGACCTCCGCGCTGGCCGCCCGGGCCGATGCGCCCGCCGAGTGGCTGTGGACCCTCAAGCGCAGCACCTGGCTGCGTCGCGAGGTGCGGCGTGCCGACGTGCTCTGGAGCCTCGACACGGACACCGACGCCGCGCTGCGCGCCGCGCCCGACCTGGCCGGTGGCACCGTCGTGGTCACCTCCTCGGAGGCCGACCGGGTGGCCCGGGCGCTGCGTGACCTCGCCGCCCTGCTGGAGGAGCTGGCGGGGGACCGGGCCGCCGCACCGGGTGGGCTCACGGACGGTCTGGCGGCCTGGCAGGCCACCGCGGCAGCCGTGGCCGCGGCCGGGGTGCCACCGGTGATCCTGCCGGTCGAACGGGCCGCCGAGGTCGCCCGCGGCCTGCTCTCCCGTGCCGGACGCCTGTCCGCCGCGACGGTCGTGAGCTCGGTGCTCGACGCGGTCCCGTGGGCGTCCGCCCCGCGGGGCGTGTCCGGGCTGGCCGCCCAGCGGGCGGCGGCCGACCTCACGCTGGCCCGGCCGAGCGGGGCCGAGCCCGACGAGGGTCTGCTCGCTGCGTCTGCGGACGCCGCCCTGGACGGGGCCGACGACGCCCTGGAGTCCGGTGACGGTGCCCTGGCCCTGGCACGGCTCGGGGACGCGATGGCCCTGCTCTTCCACCGTGAGCGCCACGCCGAGGTGCCGCGTTCCGCGCTGGCGGAGGACCCGGGGTCCTACCTGCGCTCCCTGCGACGCAGCCGCACGCTCCGGGCCCTGCTGCACGCCGAGCCGGTCAGCCGCCGGCCCCGCCTGGTGCAGGACCGGGACCTGCGGGTCCTCGTGGTGACGGGCAGCTACGGCAGCTTCCACGCGCCGGTGGTGCAGGCCCTCGCCGGCGCAGCGGAGGTCAGGGTCGCCGACCACGCCGACACGGACCCGGTGCTGTCACGCAAGCTGATGGACACCGAGGTCCTGCCGCACCTGGCCGCCCTCGTCGCCGAGTGCGGTGGGCAGCACCTCTCCGGAGTGCCGGCTCCGGACCGTCAGGGGATGCAGACCCTGCGGCGGGTGCGCGCCGACGTGCGCTGGGCCGACGTCGTGGTGAGCGACTGGGCCGACCGCAGCACCGTGTGGGTGTCCCACCTGTGCCCTCCCGACGTGCGCCTCGTCGTCCGCGTGCACGCTCTCGACGCTCTCGACCCGTGGCTGCACCTCGTGCGGTGGGAGGCCGTCGAGCAGGTCGTCGTCGTGAGCGAGCCGATGCGGAGCCTGGTGACCGACATCCTCACGACGGGGGGTGTCGACGTGCCGGTCACCGTGCTGCCCAACCTCGTGCGCCTCGAAGCGCTGGACACCGACAAGGACGACACGGCACGCACCACGCTGGGCATGGTGGGGTGGGGACGCAAGGTGAAGGACCCCCTGTGGGCGCTGGACCTGCTCGAACGGGACCCCTCATGGCACCTGGTGCTCGTCGGCAGCGACTTCCGGGACGTGCCCGCGCAGCACCCGGCCGCGGCCTACGTGCAGCGGTTCCGGGCCCGGGCCGCCGAGCCGCACCTGCGCGAGCGTGTGCACGTCGTCGGCTTCACCGCTGACGTGGCCGAGCCGCTGCGCCGCATCGGGGTGATCCTGTCCACGAGCGTGCGGGAGTCGTGGCACCTGGGCCTCGTGGAGGGGGCGATGTCGGGGGCGGTCCCCGTGGTGCGCAACTGGCCGCTGCTCGCGTCCCGGGGCGGCGCACGTGCGCTCTTCCCCGACGAGTGGGTGGTCGACGACGTCGACGAGGCGGAGGCCAGGGTGCGGGCGGTCACCGACCCCTCCCGCTGGCCGCAGGAGAGGGCACGCGCCAGGGCGGCGGCGGTCGGGCTGTTCGACCCCGAGCAGGTCGGCCGGGCCTACCGTGAGCTCGTGCTGGGCGGGCCCGAGCGGGCCGCCGGAGCGCCAGGGCCACCGCTGCAGGCGTGAGACCATGGTCCACTGTGGCTGGAGTAGTTGGTGACACCGGGGCGCAGTCCCGTTTCCGACCTGACATCGAGGGGCTGCGCGCCGTCGCCGTCCTGTTCGTCCTGCTCTACCACGCCGGGCTGCCGGGCCTCAGCGGCGGCTTCGTCGGCGTCGACATCTTCTTCGTCGTCTCCGGCTTCGTCATCACCTCCCAGCTGCTGCGTGAGCTGGAGCGCACCGGCACCGTCGACCTCCCCCAGTTCTACGGGCGGCGGGCCAAACGGCTGCTGCCGGCCGCCGCGCTGGTGCTCGTGGTCACCGCGGTCGGCACCTGGCTGCTCGCCCCGCGGGTGCAGTGGTCCAGCATCGCCGGCGACCTGGTGGGGGCGTCGCTGTATGTCGTGAACTGGGTCTTCGTGGGCCGCTCGGTCGACTACCTCGCCGAGGACGTCGAGCCCTCGCCGGTGCTGCACTTCTGGTCGCTGGCGATCGAGGAGCAGTTCTACATCATCTGGCCCCTGCTGATCCTGGGGCTGGTCTGGCTGGCCACCCGTCGTTCCCGCCACCTGGCCCCGACGGCGCTGCGCTCGACGCTGGCCCTCGGCCTGACGGCGGTCGTGGTCCTCCCCTCTCTCGCGTGGTCGATCTGGTACACCGCCACCAGCCCCCAGCAGGCCTTCTTCACCACCACGACGAGGCTCTGGGAGCTCGGCCTCGGCGCCCTGGTGGCGCTCGGCGCCGGCCTGTGGCTGCGGATGCCCCGGCCCTGGGCCCTGGCGGTGGCGTGGGCGGGGCTGGCGGCCATCCTGCTGGCGGGTCTGGTCCAGTCGGGCCAGACGCCGTGGCCGGGCAGTGCCGCCCTGCTGCCGACGCTCGGGGCTGCAGCCGTCATCGCCGGTGGCTTCGCTGCCGGCCCGCGCGGCCCGGAGACCCTGCTGGGGCTGCGTGGTGCGGTGTGGGTCGGTGGGCTCTCCTACTCGCTCTACCTGTGGCACTGGCCCCTGTTGCGGATGGTCGAGTGGCAGTTCGGGCAGATCTCGACCATGGTCGGCCTGCTGGTCGTCACCGCGTCGGTGGTCCCGGCCTGGCTGTCCTACCGGTTCGTCGAGCACCCCATCCGCTACTCCCCGGCGCTCAACCGCTCGCCGAAGGTGGCACTGTCCGTGGGCGCCAACCTGACGCTGGTCTCCCTCGTCGCCGCCCTCGTGCTCTCGCAGGTCGCCTACCGGGCTGCCGCTCCGGGCGAGGCCGGGGGGACCGTGACCGGCAACCTCGTCGTCGAGGAGCCGGAGGCCACGGACGGCGGGCCGGGGGAGGACCCGTCACCACCGGAGGACGAGGCCGGGGGCGCGGACGAGCCGGGGACCGCGGACGAGCCGGAGCCGCGCGGGCCCGAGCCTCCGGAGCGGACGAGCACGGACGACCCGCCCATCTACGAGACCATCACTCCCGACCCCCTGGCCGCCACCGAGGACGTGCCCCGGTTCTACGACGAGGGGTGCCAGGTCACCGTCGACGAGGGCCAGGTCACGTCGTGCCCGGCGGGCGACCCGGACGGCGACGTGCTGGTCTACGTGATCGGCGACTCCAAGATCGGGCAGTGGGTGCCGGCGATCGAGGAGATCGCGCTGGCCAACAGCTGGCGGGTCGTCATCCACACGAAGTCGGCCTGCGCGTTCACCGACGTCATGACGACCGTGGGAGGCGAGCCCTACGAGCAGTGCCGTGACTGGGGCGAGGAGGTGATGGCCGAGCTGCGTGCGGAGGAGCCCGACGTCGTCATCACCGGCGGGCTGCGCGGCGAGGCCCTGGCGGAGGACGGCACCACGAGCCGGGAGGCGCTCGTCGAGGGCTATGCCCGCTACTGGAGCGAGCTCGAGGAGCAGGGCACCCGGGTCATCGCGATCGCCGACAACCCGCAGCCCGCGGACCCGCCGGTGTACGAGTGTGTCGACGAGCACCGGGACGACCACCTGGAGCAGTGCAGCTGGGACTACCGTGACGGCTCCGGGTCGGAGGCGCTGCGGCTCGCCGCCGACCAGGTCGACGGCGTCCGCTTCGTGGACATGAACCCCTGGGTGTGTCCGGGCGAGCTGTGCGTCGGTGTCTGGCGCAACGTGCTGACCTACCGGCAGGGCTCCCACATCACCGCGACCTTCGCGCTGGCCCTCGCCGAGCCGCTCGCCGAGCACATCGTCCCGCTCGTGGGCCCGCCCGCGCGCTAGGGTGCGGAGGTCTCCTGGACCGGCAGGCCCGGCACGGCCTCGCGCACCTGCGCACGCTCGTCCTCGGTGAGCCCCGGAGCGAAGGCCCAGTGTGGCCGGACCCCCCACCAGTCCGCGCAGACGTCGGCGGTCCCCAGCAGGTCCAGCGGCAGCAGCGACCGGTCGGGAGCCACGTGCTCGGGCGCCAGGCGCACCTCGACGCGGTCGGCGCTCACCCGGCACGGCTGCCCGGCGACGGTGGAGAGGACGGCCGGGTCGACGACGACCATGCGCTCCACGTGCACCGGCTCGACCCGGGACAGGGGGCGTAGGTGCGGGTGCCGCTGGATGATGTCGAACCACGGCTTGGCCATCCGCGGCCGACGGGTGGGGTGCACCCAGGGGGGCTCGAGGTGCCACACCCCGACCACTGCGGCGCCGGGCGGGCGCTGCTCGAAGAGCTCACGCAGGGCGCGGGCGTGCCGCGAGGGACGGGCCGTGGAGAAGTTGCCCACATACGCGACGTCCAGGTGGGTGGGGGTATGGCGCTCGGCGGCCAGCCCGCGCACGAAGGTCGCGGGCACCGGGAAGGGCAGCGCGTGCAGCTCCTCGCGCGACACACCCAGCGGGCGACCGGCGTCGGCTCGCTCCTGCAGCTCGCGGTGCCAGGCCAGGAACGCCCCCCGGAAGGTCAGGCGGTCGGGGGCGAACCAGGAGAACGTGAAGTCGCCCCGCGACAGGGACCCGGCCCGCAGCCGGGTCACCGCGAGCGGGGTCCCCGTGTCGGCGATCGCGCCGGCCAGGGTCTCCACCCGCTCGGCGAACTCCGAGTCGGCCCCCTTGCGCACCGGGACGAAGCCACCGTAGTGCTCCAGCACCTGCCGGCGGACCAGGAGGGACGAGGCGTTGTCACGGACGGGCTGGTAGCCCAGCCACTGGTGGGTCAGGTCGTCCTTGGCCCGCACGGCCTGGCTGCGGCTCATGGGTGCCGTGGTGCCGGTCAGCGCCTCCACCTGGTGCTCGATGCGGCTGGGGTGCGACCAGTCGTCGGCGTCCTGGAACGTGACCAGACTTCCGGTGGACTGCGCGATGGCGGCCTCCCGGGCCAGGTAGCTGCCGCCGTTGCGCTCCATCGTGAGCACCCGCGCCCGGGGGTCGAGCGACGCGGCCTCCGCGAACAGCTCGCGGTAGTCCGGGCCGGACGCGTCGTCGACGATGACGATCTCCAGGTCCGCCCAGCTCTGCCGGCTGATCGAGCGGACCGACGTGAGCAGGCCGCGGTCGGGCCGGAAGCACGGCATGACCACGGTGACCAGGGCCCCCCCGGTCGAGGCCGGCCTCGTGCCCTGCGCGTCCAGCCGGTCGAACAGCGGCTGCCCCCGGTGCTCCTGGTCCCGCAGGGCCAGCGGCGAGAGCCCCTCGTCGACGAAGGGCAGCGACAGCAGCCGGGGCCACCGGTCGGCGTCCTGCGCGGTGGCCGGGCGGTCGGCAGGTCGCTCGGCGAACGGGTTGGCCAGGTCGGTCTCCAGGTAGTGCCGGACGGACGGCGGGAGGTCCAGGCTCGGCAGGAGGTGCTCGAGGGCGGCGTGCCGCCCGGAGAGGAAGAGAGCCTGGCCGGCCACCACGTGGTGCTCAGGAACGAGCTGCCGACCGGCGCCGGCGGCCCAGAGGTGCTCGTAGGCCAGGGCGGCGCCCAGCAGCTCGTCGGTGGTGCGACCGGTGCCGGCCCACACCATCGCGGTGGCCGCCAGGGCACCGCATCGGCGAGGTCCCAGGGACACCGGGGACGGGCCGTGCTGCAGCACCTCGCGCAGCAGCGTGCCGGCGTCGTCGCGCCCGTTCGTGGCGGCGCGGGCCAGGGCCTCCAGCACCGCCGGCGACCGCGTGCGCAGCGCCTGGTGGGCCAGGCCCTCGGGGTCGAACCCGACACGGGCGTGCAGCAGCCGCCAGGTGTGCCAGGCCTCGGGGGCCGCCGCGCCTCCGGCACCGACCGCGGTGCTCGGGGTGGTCATGCGTGCCTTGCGGCCAGCAGACCCGGCTCGACCGGCAGGTCGGGCAGCGCGTCCCGCAGACGGGACTCCCCTGCGGGGGTGTCCGGCCCGGTCACCCAGGTCGGGCGCAGCCCCCACCAGTCGTGGCACGCGTCGGAGACACCGAGCAGGTCCAGCGGCAGCCCGCTCGGCGAGGGGGCCAGGGCGGCCTCGTCGAGCACGACCTCGACCCGGTCGGCGTGCACCGTCGTCGTCTGCGCGGTCGAGAGCAGCAGGGCGGACGGGTCGAGCACGACCACCGTGCCCACCCGGCAGTGCTGTGTGCGGGTGACCAGGTGCAGGTCCGGGCTCGCCACCACCAGGTCGAACCAGCCGGCGTGCATCTCGGGCCGGGCACGGGTCAGCGCGCGCGGTCGCTCGACGTGCCACAGCCCCACGCGGCGTCCGGAGAGCCGGTCCAGCAGGCGGCGCCGCGAGTGTCGACCACCGCTGGCGGGCGGGTCGCTGAAGTCACCCAGCAGACACACGTCGACCTCGGTGGGCAGGGTCACCGCCTGGGGGATCCCCCGCCCGAAGGCCTGCGGCACCTCGGGCGTCGCGTCGGGCGGGACGTCCGTCGCACCCGACGCGCGCAGCGAGCGGTGCCACGCGCGGTAGGTGCCACGGAAGGCGATGCGGTCGGGATGGGACCACTGGTAGCTGAAGTCGCCCCGCGACAGGCTGCCGGTGCGCAGCCGGGTGACGGCCAGGGGCGTTCGCGTGTCCGCGACCTTCGCGAGCAGGTGCTGCACCCGCTCGGCATACTCCGAGTCCGCGCTCTTGCGGATCGGCAGGAAGCTCCCGCAGGTCTCCAGCACCTCACGGCGGACCATGAGCGAGGAGGCGTTGGCGCGCAGCGCGCGGTAGCCGAACCACTGGTGGGTGAGGTCGTCCTTGGCGCGCACCGCCTCCGACCGGCTGGCCGGAGCCTCCGGGTGCTCGTGCAGCAGCGCCACCTGCTGCTCCATGCGCTCCGGGTGGCTCCAGTCGTCGGCGTCCTGCGTGGTCACCAGCGCGCCGGTGCTGGCCGCGACGGCGGCCCGCCGGGCCAGGTAGCTGCCGCCGTTCTGCTCGAGGGTGAGCACCCGTGCCCGCGGGTCCAGGTCCGCCGCCGCCGCGATGAGCTCGCGGTGCTCCGGCCCGGACGCGTCGTCGACCAGCACGATCTCGAGGTCGGCATAGGTCTGGCCGGCGATGGAGGCCACCGAGGTGAACAGGCCCTCGTCGGGGCGGAAGCACGGGATGACCACGGTGACCAGCGGGCCGTGCACCCGCCCGGGTGCCACCGTGCCACGGAGGTGGTCGAAGAGGTGCGGCGAGTGCCCCTGCGGGCCCACCGCCAGGGGCGACAGCCCGTGCTCGACGAAGCGGGCCGAGAGCAGCGCCTCCCACCGTCGGTGCGCCTGCTGGTCCTGGGCACCGGGCCCGGGGTGCGCGAGGTCGGCCTCGAGGTAGTGGCGCACGTCGTCGGGCATCTTGCCCAGCATCGGCAGGAGCTGCCGGAGGGCGTCCTGCTCCCCTGCGAGGTAGAGACCCTGTCCGGCCGCGTGGTGGTGCACCGGGTGCAGCGCGGCCAGCTCGCCGGTGGCTGCGAGCCAGCGGTAGAGGGCCGCGCCGGCACGCAGCGGCGCCTCGTCACCGCGACCGGACCAGAGCAGGGCCAGGCCGGCAGCGACCGGCGGGGCGGTCACCGCCTCGCCCAGGGCGGCGGCCAGGCCGGCGGAGCCGGTGCCGTCGGCCGCGAAGCCACCGAGCCGCTCGAGCAGCTCGCTCGCGGTGAGCAGGCCACCGGTGGCTGCCAGGCCCAGGGCCTCGGCAACCACCGCAGAGGTGGTGCGCAGGCCCAGGTGGGCGACCGCCTCCGGCCGGGCGGCAGCGGCCACCGCGAGGTCGGCTGAGGTCCACATGCCGGGCTCTCCCGCTCTCGGATGCACCGGGAGCAGGTGCAGGGATGCGTCGATCGTCCTCTCCTCGTGGCCGTGACGTGCGGGTGTGGTCGCGCGGACGCAGCGAGCCTACGCGCTACAGTGAGCACCGTCATCGTGCGCGGGCCAGGGGCCCCGGCGCGTCGTCCTCCCCGCCTGAAAGGTCCACCGCGTTGCGATCTCGTCTCGTTCTCGTCCTGGGTGCCCTCGCCGCCCTCGTCCTGAGTGCGGTGATCGTCGTCGGTGTCGCCTTCGAGCAGTGGGTGCTCGCCGCGGCGGGCGCTGCGGCCCTGCTGAGTGCCTGTCTGCTGGTCCAGCTCGACTCGTGGCGCCGGGCCCGGTCCCTGCGCCGCTTCCTGCGCGACGAGCTGCGCCGCGGCCCCGCCGTGGGCAGCACGGACCGCTCCACGGTCAGCGAGAGCGACGTCGTCGGGGCGGTGCGCCTGATGCAGGCGCAGTACACCGGTCGTCTCGACCGTATGCAGGCCGCTCTCGACCGTGCGCTCGCCGAGTCCGCCGCGACCCGGCACGCCGGCCACGACGAGCGGTGAGCCCTCCCGCTCCTCTCCGGGCGACGACCCAGGGCGTCGCCGCCGACCACGCCCGCATCGCCGAGCGACGTGCCCGGGCCCTGGTCTCGACCGCCCTGCGCACCAAGTCGGTCCACGCCCGCGAGGTCCTTGCCGAGGTCGCCTGGCCGGGGCACTCGCCGGTGGAGCTCGAGCAGTGGGCGTGCGCGCATGACCTGTCCACCCCCCTGCCGAGCGGTGTCGACCCGGTCGGAGCCGGTGCCTACGGCCGGGTCGCAGCCGTCCAGGTCGGTGGCCGGCAGGACGGCCACATCGCGCGGGTGCTGCTCGAGGGTGCGGCCCGCACCCGGGAGTGGCCCGAGGCACCCCGGGACCAGGTCGAGGTGCTGGCCCAGCTGCGGGTGCTGGACGGTGACGCCGAGGGCGCCCTCGAGCTCGCCGCGGACCCGCGGGTGCGCGCCGCCGTGGCCGCCTCCGTCCGCACCGACGTCCTCAACCCCGCCCTGGTGGCGCCCGGAGACGGGGTCGCGTGGGCTGCCGCCTTCGGCTCCACGCTGCACGGACCGCGGCTCGCGCCCTTCCTGGCCCCCGAGGCAGGCGAGCTGCCGAGCATCGACCGGCTGAGGGTCGAGGCGCGTCCGTCGGTGGACCGCCCTGAGCGGGTGACCGTCCTCATGAGCGCCTACCGGCCCGGACCCGCCCTGCTGACCGCGGTGCGCTCGGTGCTCGCCCAGACCTGGACCAACCTCGAGCTCCTGGTCGTGGACGACGCGTCCGGCCCGGACGGCGCCGAGGTCCTGGAGCTGGCCGAGGCGCTGGACCCACGGGTGCGGGTCATCCGCAAGGCCGTCAACGGCGGCACCTACCGCGCCCGCAACACGGCCCTGCGCCAGGCCACGGGCGACGTCGCCGTGGTCCTCGACTCGGACGACTGGTGGCACCCGCAGACCCTGGAGCTGTGCATCCGCCCCCTCCTCGACCGTCCGTCCCTGCTGGCCACCCGGGCCCAGGGTGTGCGCACGAGCCCCGAGCTCGTGCTGACCCGACCGGGCTACGTGCCCAGGTTCACCTCCGCCGCCACCGTGCTCTTCCGGATCAGGCCGGTCATGGCACGGATCGGCTTCTTCGACCCGACCCGCAAGGGTGCCGACACCGAGTTCGCACGGCGCATGGAGGCGGCCTTCGGCCCGGTCATCCAGGACATCAAGCAGACCACGACGATCCTGCGCGGCGGCGGCGAGACCCTCTCCTCCGCGGAGTTCTCGAACGGGTGGCGGCACCCGGCGCGGCACCAGTACAAGTCGGCATACGGTGTGTGGCACGCCAGGGTCGAGCAGGGGCTGAGCGATCCCTACCTGGACCCCGAGCAGCCCCGCCGGTTCCCCGAGCCACGGCGGTGGGAGCGCCCCGTGCACCCCCTGCTGGCACGTGCCGCCGGTGTCGACCTGTGCCTGGCGGGTGACTGGCGCGGCTTCGGCGGACCGCAGCTGTCGATGCTGGAGGAGGTCAGGGCGGCGCGCAGCGCCGGGCTGCGGGTGGCGGTCATGCACCTGGAGGCGCTGCGGTTCATGGGCAACCGTGACCTGCCCCTGTGTGACCCGGTGCTCGACCTGGTCGACGCCGGCGAGGTGGAGTGGGTGCAGCCGGACGACGACGTGGACATCGCCGTGCTCATGGTGCGCTACCCGCCGATCCTGCAGTACCCGCCGCTGCTGACGCGGCGGGTGCGTGTCGGACAGGTCCTCGTCATGGCGAACCAGGCACCGCTGGAGCTCGACGGGGGTGACCAGCGGTATGTGGTCGCCGATGTGACGGCACGCACCCGTGAGCTGTTCGACGCGCCGGTGGCCTGGCTGCCGCAGAGCCCGACGATCCGGCGGGTGCTCCTGGAGCAGGACCCCACCGTCCCGCTGGCGGACTGGGACAACCCGGGGCTCATCGACGTGGAGCAGTGGTCGGTCCGCGACCCCGGTGCGCCCGTGGGCTCCTCCGGGCGGGTGGTCGTCGGGCGGCACTCCAGGGACAACCCGATCAAGTTCCCACCCACGTACGACGAGCTGCTGCGGGGCTACACCTTCCCGGACGGCTACGAGGTGCGCATGCTCGGTGCGCAGACCACGGTCGAGGAGCTGCGGGAGGCCGAGGAGCGCCCCGCCCCGGTGCCTGACAGCTGGACCGTCCTGCCGCACCGCGCGGTCGACGTGCGTGACTTCCTCGCGGGTCTGGACTTCTTCCTCTACCTCGACAACCCGCACGCGCACGAGGCCTTCGGCCGCACGCTCCTGGAGGCCGCGGCGAGCGGGGTGCTGACCATCGCCCACCCCAAGCACCGGCCGACCTTCGGGGACGTGGTCGACTACGCCGAGCCGGGGCAGGCCCAGCAGCTCGTCGCCCACTATGTCGCCGACCCGGCCGCCTACGAGGCCCGGGTCCGGAGCACCCGGAAGGCCGTGGTCGAGCGTTTCGGGCATGCCGGCTTCGTCCGCCGGCTGCGCGAGCTGGTCCCGCCGCAGGACGCCCCCGCCGTGGCACCGGCCCCGTCGCGGACCACCGTGCGCCTCACGCTGGGCGTGGGGGTGCCGGCCGAGGTCCACGCGGCCGAGGCGGACGTCGAGGTGGTCGTCCTGCGCTCGGCCGCCGACGCCGAGCGGACCGACCGGCTGACCGTGCTGCACCACGGAGCCTCGGCACCGGCACTGCGGGCCTGGCTGCGACCGCTGCTGGCGTCGGGGGGCCCCCTCCGCTCGCACGACGAGCTCGTCGCCACCGCCCCGCCGGCGGTGGTCGCCGTCCTGGCGTCCCGCGACGGTCTGACGTATGCCGCCGGCCGAGGGCGCTGGTCCGGTGCCGCACGGGACGAGGCGCTGTGCCGTCTCGCCGAGCCGGCACGCCAGGAGGGCTGGGACGACCTGGCCTGGTGGGACCCGGCCGGGCCTGCACACCTCACCCTTCACCCGCCCGTCCGAGACGAGGACGACCAGTGAGCAGTCTGCGCAGCAGCATCAGCCGCCGTATGCCGGGCGTGGCCTGGCGCGACGAGGAGCTGGCCCGCCGCCAGTCGCGGGTCGAGCGGCTGCGCACCCGGGTGGACGAGCTGGAGCAGCAGGCTCAGGAGCTGGAGCACCGCGCCGAGGAGCTGCGCGCCGAGGTGGCGCGTCGGGTCGAGGTGGACGACTACCTCTCCCGGGCCTCCTTCTACCGGCACATCGCGGGCCTGCGCCGCACGACGGTGGAGCTGCGCAGGATCGACCCCGGCTACCGCCACCCCCTCCGGCACCTGCCGTTCAAGCTGCGCAACTACCGGCTCGCCGCGAGCCACGGCATCCCGGTGCCCAGCGTGCTGCGGACCTGGTCCACCGTCACCGAGATGGACCTCGACCCTCTGCCGGACGCCTTCGTGGTCAAGTCCGACGGTGGCGCGGGCAGCCATGGGGTGCTCCCCCTGCGGAGGGTGGCACCGGACCGCTACGAGACGGTGGAGGGCGCGCGGTCGTTCACCGGTGACCAGGTGCGCGACCACTTCGCCGAGCGCGTCTCGAGGAGGAGCATCAGCGGCCCCTTCTTCGTCGAGGAGCTGCTGACCCAGCCAGGTGGGGGACCCATCCCGGACGACGTCAAGGTCTACGCCTTCCACGGGGACGTCCAGCAGATCCTGCTGCGCCGCATGGGCCGGCACGGCGACCTGCGGACCCTGACCCGGCGCTACGTCACGGGCGACGGCTCCGACCTGGGGGAGATCCTCACCGGGGTGCCGGTGGACCCGCAGATCCCGGTGCCCTCCGGCCTCGAGCAGATGGTGGAGACCGCACGACACATCTCGCGCGCGGCGGGTGTGCCCTTCGTCCGGGTCGACCTCTTCGACACGGACCAGGGGCCGGTGCTGGGCGAGGTCACCCGGGCGCCCGGGGGCAACCAGCAGTTCGTGCCCCGGCAGGACGAACGGCTCGGACGGGCCTGGGAGCACGCCGCCTACCGGCTCGACCTGGACGTGCTCGCCGGGCGGCCACCCGGCGTGCTGCACGGCGACCGGCCCGTCCCCAACCCCTACCCGCCCGACCACGTCTCACACTCCGACAGCCCCGGCCCGTGGGCCCCGGTGGTCGTGTCGTGCGACGCCTGGTGCCACCTTCGACAGGAGGGGTAGCCACTCAGGGCGTGGGGTCGTCGACCTGCAGCGCCGGGGCGGCGTCGAGCACCGCGGTGTAGAGCGCCTTCGCGACCCGCTGGGCCTCCGGCAGCCGGTGCATGGTCTCCAGGACCCGTCGGTCGTTGAAGGGCACCATGATCCGGTGGGAGAGGTCTCCGTCGAGGAACTTGCGATGGCCCCACCGGCCCATCCGGTGCTCCCAGTACATGAGGTCGTGGTGGTCGTAGCCGAGCAGCCGCTCGTCGGTGAACTGCGCGTACTCCAGGTACGACGCGAAGATCTCCAGGTAGGTCGGGTGCTCGGAGAAGGCCGGACCCAGCCAGAGCGAGGCCGCCTTGGCGGGGGTGATCGGCCGGGTGTTCCGCACCCGCATGTGCACGGTGCCGATCTCGCCGCCGTTGGACTGGACCTGCACGATGTCGTGCGGCAGGTCGGCCCACATCGCGTGGGCTGCTCCCTGCGAGGCGTAGGAGACGGGGTAGGTCATCCGGTGCAGGTCGGCGAAGACGCTGCCCTCGGGCGCCTTGCGCCAGCGCAGCACCCGGTGGGGCAGGCCCAGGCGGGAGGACAGCAGGTTGGCGACGAAGACGTCCTCCGCGGCCCCGGGTGACCTCACGCCATCGCGCGGGTTGAAGTAGGTGAACGTGAACGTGCCCGGTGGGGCAGGGTCGGCCAGGTGGGCCAGGGTCACCCGGCTGTCGAGCCCGCCGGTGAGACTCCAGGCGAGCGGACCCAGGTGGGCCATCAGGGCGATCTGGGCCCGCAGACGCTCCGAGAAGTCGCTGGTCACGCGCGGGAGGTCGCTGTCCTCCACCCGTGGCTCGAAGGGCCAGAACCTCTCGTGCCGGGCCTGTCCGGGGCGGTCGACGTCGAGGCGCAGCAGGCAGTTGGGCACCACCTGGCGCACCCCGTCGTAGAGCGTGGTCTCACCGGGGAGGTAGACGACCCCCTGCGGGCGCAGCTCCTTGATCTCGGCCATGAGCTCGGGCGCACGCGTGCTCGGTGAGATGTCCCGGGCGGCGGCGACCAGGGTGTCCGAGGAGGCCAGGGTCGCGTCGCGCCGCCCGACGGCGTAGTAGACCGGCTGGCTGGCCAGGGTGTCGGGCACGACGGTGAGGCCGCCCAGCCGCGGCTGCCGACCGCGCCCCGGCGCGGTGGTCCGCGAGGCCGGGTGCAGCAGGAGCACCGTCCAGCGGCCACTGAGGTATGCCGCGCGCCGCACCGCGGCGTCCACGCCGGCGTCCACCAGGCTGCGCAGCAGCCCGTCGACGACGGACGCGGCGTCGGTGGTGCCGCTGTCGGTGTCGATCGGATGGCCCAGGGCCACGACACGGCCACGGTCGTGCGCCCGGGAGACGGTGACGACGGTCCGCGGGGCCGTGTGCAGCCAAACCGGGCCCACCTGGGTCACCTGCCAGTGGGCGAGGATCCCCGGCAGCGCAGCAGGGCCCCCGGTGTGCACCAGGTAGCCGTGCCCGAAGGCGCCGTCGAGCACACCGGCGTCGTGCTCCGACAGGGGTTCGGGGGCGGCGGGGGTCGGCTCGGGCCTGCGGCGTCCCGGCCGCAGCCTCACCACCGCAGGCTCCGGCCGGCCCGCGCGAGCTCAGACCGTGACATGGGCGGTCGGGTCGCCGTAGAACACGATCCGCGAGCTGCGGTTGACCAGGTCCTGGTCGGCGATGCCCCAGGTGTGCCCGGCCGTGCTGACGGCCCGGCGGGAGACGTAGTTGAAGCGGTCCGCGGAGTAGACCTGTCCTCCCCGTGCCCGGACCTTGTCGAGGAAGGTGGTGTCCACCCGGCGCGGGAGGTCCTCGAAGCCCACCTCGGTGGCCACCGACCGGGGTGCGAGGATCGTGCCTCCCTGCACCAGGTTGACGTAGCGGTGCTCGGCGTGGGCGAACCGCAGCACCGTCGCGTCGGACGCGGCCAGGTGCACGTAGTGCGCCCACTTGCCCACCACCTCGGCCTCGCTGTAGTCGAAGGCGCGCACCAGGTCCGACAGGTAGTGCGGGCTGTAGGTGTTGTCGTCGTCCATCTTGGCCACGTAGCGCCCGGAGGCGGCGTCGACGCCGAGGTTCATGCAGGCCCCGAGCGTCAGGTCCGCCTGCGCCGGCCGCACCACGACCCGGGCCAGGCCGAGGTCACGGGCACGGGCCTGCAGGTCGTCCTCGTCCACGGTGAAGCCGTGCGGCACGAGCACCAGCTCCAGGTCCCGGTGGACCTGTCCGGCCAGGGTGGTCAGCACGTGGTCCACCTGCCCGGGTCGCATCGTCGGCACGACGGCCGAGACCGAGTGGTCGAGCGGCACGACCGGCAGCCCCACGGTGCGCAGCACCTCGTCCACCCGGTGGGTGTAGAGGTGCTCGTCGAACACGCGGCGGTGGGCCCGCAGCGCCAGCCGCTCCCGGTGCTCGGGCTGGTCCAGCAGCAGCGACAGCGCGCCGCGCGCCTGGTCGACGTCCTCCACGACGGTCACCGTGTCGCCGAAGAACGGCCCGACCGCCGCAGAGGGGGTCGACAGCACGGCGGTCTGGGCGGCACTGAGCTCGAACAGACGCCGTGCGCACATGGTGGGCGACCCCGTCACCGAGTTGACGTTGAGGAAGACCGGGTATGCCGTGGCGGCGGTGAGCATCTGCTCGTAGGGGACGGAGCCCACGACCGAGCGGCGGTAGCGAGCGGGGAACTGGTAGCGCTCGTCCTCGGCCTGCATCCGCGAGAAGATGTGCAGCCCGCGCTCCTGCGCAGCGGGGAGCAGCACGTCCATCTGGGCCCGGCGCTCGGCGTGCTTGTGGGTGAAGTAGGTGCCCGCGAAGGCCACCTCGCCCAACGGTGCGGCCAGCCGGCGCACCGGGCTGTGCACCCGCGGCTGGGCGGCGAAGGGCAGCAGACCGACCCGTTCGTGGCCCAGGTCGCGCACGTAGTCCGGGATGCGCTCGGCGTCCACGGTGAACACGTGGTCGAACAGGGCGGCGGTCTGCACGAAGACGTCGTAGTTGGGCGGGTCCTCCTTGTTCCAGAACACCGTCGGGACCTGCTGCTCCCGACACCAGGCCACCAGGTCGACGAGGTCCTGGGCGGGGCCCTCCGGCTGGGTCATGGCCAGCCGCCAGGCCTTGTCGTTGCCGGCCCACGCCGACTCCACGAAGAGCAGGTCGGGGCGGGCGGACCCGAGCAGCTCGCGCCACCCCTGGCGGGGCACCGGCACCTGGTGCCACTCGAACCGGAAGGCCAGGGTGGAGAAGGGGTCGAGGACGACCGCGGCGGTGAGCCCGGGACGGTTCACGGGGCCCTCCGGCACGGGGAACGCGGGCACGTCGACGCTCGCGGCCTGACGCCGGCGGGCGATCTCCTTGCGCGCCCGCTTGCGCACCTTGCGGGAGAGAGCGGCCCTGGCCTGCGGGTCGGTCACGGCTGCGCCGAGCTCCTGCCGCAGCCGTGCGGCGCGCCCGGTGCTCACCGTGCACCCGCCAGCCGGCGGACGATGACCTCCGCGATGCGCGGGCCCGCCTGCCCGTCCCACAGCGGGGGGACGGGCCAGTCCTGCAGCGGGCCTGCGGCGAGCACCTCGCGCACGGCCTCGGCGAGGGTCTCGCGGCGCACGAGCCGGTTGGTCCCGTGCGTGATGGTGACGGGACGCTCGGTGTTGGGTCGCAGCGTCAGGCACGGGACGCCGAGGATGGTCGTCTCCTCCTGGACGCCGCCGGAGTCGGTGACCACGGCGGCAGACCCCCGCACCAGTCCCATGAACTCGAGGTAGCCGTAGGGGTCGACGACCTGCATCTGCGGGTGGTCGAAGAACCCGGCGGCCCGCAGCCGGTCGCGCCCGCGCGGGTGCAGCGGGACGACGACCCGGGCCTGGTCGGCGACGGCGTGCATGGCCTGCACGAGCTCCTGCACGTCCTGCGGGCGGTCGACGTTGCCGGGCCGGTGCAGGGTGGCCACCAGGTAGGTCTGCGGCAGGTCCAGCTCGGCACGCAGCGGGGCGGGGTCGAACCTGTCGCGGTGGGCCAGGAGCGTGTCGATCATCGGGTTGCCGACGAAGTGGATGCGCTCGGCGTGCACGCCCTCGTTGCCCAGGTGGGCCACGGCGTCGACGCTCGTGGTGAGCAGCACGTCGGCGAGCCGGTCGGTCACCATCCGGTTGACCTCCTCGGGCATGGTGAGGTCGAAGGACCGCAGGCCGGCTTCCACGTGCGCGGTGAGGATGCCCAGCTTGGCGGCCACGAGCGAGGCGGCCACCGTGGAGTTGACGTCGCCGTAGACCACGACCATGGCCGGGCGACGCTCCACGAACAGCGCCTCCAGACCCGTCATGATGGCCGCCGTCTGGGCACCGTGTGCCCCGGAGCCGACCTCGAGGTTGATGTCGGGCATCGGGATGCCGAGCTGGCGGAAGAAGACGTCGCTCATCCGCTCGTCGTAGTGCTGTCCGGTGTGGACGAGGAGCTGGGGCACCCCCCGTGCCTCGAGGGCGGCGATGACCGGGGCCGCCTTCGGGAAGTTGGGGCGGGCCCCGGTCACGTGCAGGACGAGCTCAGACATCACAGGTGGGTCCTCGAAGGGTCGACGGCGCGCGCGGGTCAGGCTCAGAATGCCACGTCCGCGCCCTGCCGCGGCGAGCCCCTGCCGCCCCACCACGGTGGTCGGGGCTGCTGCGGCGTGGCACGATCACGGGGTCGTGAGGATCCCTCGAGGGAAGGGGCGAGCTGTTGAGCCAGGTGAGACGCACCCTGCGCAACCTCCCCCTGAGCACGTCGGTGCTGCTGGGGCACGTGCAGCGCGGCCGCGCGAAGGGACAGTCGGTCGTCCTGCGCCGGCTGCCGACCCGCGCCCGCGACCGGCTCACCTCCACCACCGTGCGCTCGCGGCGGCCCGACCTCGCCGCCCTGGCCCTGGCGGCGGGGGGACGCGCCGCGGAGGCGCGCGTGCTGCTGGAGGACGCCCTGGCACGGGCCGGCGACGGCGAGGAGGGGGCGCGCCGCCGTCACGGGGTCGCCGAGGCCGCGGTCACCCTGCACCAGCTGGACCTCGCCGAGCGAGCCCTGGGCGCCGTCCCGGCGGAGCTCGGTGACGCCCGGCTGGCCGCGCTCGTGGCGGCGGGGCAGGGGCGCCTCAGCGCCGCCCTGGCGCTGCTCGCCGGTGCCGGCGACGCCCGCTCCCGCCGGTTGGCCGGCCGGCTTCTCGGCGAGGTCGAGGTGGTGCGGGCCGAGGCGCTCAGGGAGGACCTGAGCGCACCCCGGCCCCCCCGCCGGGCCTTCGCGGCGCCGGTGCGGGTGCTCCATGTCGTGACCAACGCGCTCCCCGACCGTCAGGCCGGCTACACCATCCGCACCCACGGCATCGTCACCGCACAGCGTGCCCGCGGCATCGACGCGCGGGTGGTCAGCCGCCTCGGCTTCCCCGTGGACACCGGGGTGGTCGGCGCCCCACCCCTGGTCACGGTCGACGGCGTCCCCTACCACCGGCTGCTGCCCGGCTCGCGGGTCCCCCCTCCGGGCCGGGCCCGTCAGGACGTAGCGGTCCGTGAGCTGGGCGCTCTCGTCGAGCGGACCGGCGCCGAGCTGCTGCACGCCCACAGCAAGCACGACAACGCCCAGGTGGCCCTGCGCGTGGCCCGGCCGCTCGGGCTCCCGGTGGTCTACGAGGCCCGCGGGTTCCTCGAGGAGACCTGGCGCACGGAGGGCGGCTCCGCCGACAGCGACTTCTACCGATGGTCCCGTGAGAGCGAGACCCTGTGCATGGCCTCCGCCGACGTGGTCGTCACGCTCGCCGAGGCGATGCGCCAGGACATCGTCGGACGCGGCATCGACCCCGACCGGGTCGTCGTGGTGCCCAACGCGGTGCCCGAGTCGTTCACGGCCCCGCTGCCACCGGCCGGCGCCGCGCGCGAGCGGCTCGGCCTGCCGGCCGAGGCCTTCGTCCTCGGCACGGTCACCACGCTCAACGACTACGAGGGCCTCGACACGGTGGTCGAGGCCCTGCGGCTGCTCGACGACCCCCAGTTCCGGCTCCTGGTCGTCGGGGACGGCCCCGCCCGGCCACGGCTCGAGGCGCTGGCCGCACCGCTGGGTGACCGCGTCCGCTTCACCGGCCGGGTGCCGCACTCCGCCGTCCGCGAGCACCTGGCGGCCCTCGACGTCTTCGTGGTGCCCCGTCACGAGACACCGGTCACAGCTCTCGTGCCGCCGATCAAGCCCCTGGAGGCGTTGGCGGTCGGCGTGCCCGTGCTGGCCAGCGACCTGCCCCCGCTGGTCGAGATCGTGCGTCCGGGCAGCTACGGCGAGATCGCCGCGGCCGGTGACGCCGCCTCGTGGGCCGACCAGATCGCCTCGCTGGGATATGCTCCCGAGCACGTCCGTGCCCTGGGTGGACGCGCCGCCGCGTTCGTCGCCCGGGAGCGGACCTGGACCGCAGCCGTGGACCGCTACGACGCGGCATACGCCATCACGGCTCACCGCTGACAGACTGTGCAAGGCGGGCGCGACAAGGGTCGCCGCCCCGACACCGACGCAAGGAGCCGAACATCGTGGCTGTGGACGCCGTCATCATCGGGCTGGGCTATGTCGGCCTGCCGTTGGCCGAGGAGGCCACCCGCGCAGGCATGACCGTGCTGGGCTACGACATCAACCAGGGCGTCGTGGACTCGCTGAACGCGGGTGTCTCGCATGTGGACGACCTGTCGGACGACGACATCGCGCAGATGGTGGCGGGGGGCTTCCGGGCGACCACGGACGAGTCCGAGATCGACGGGGCGGCGGTGGCGGTGATCTGTGTGCCGACGCCGTTGTCGGTGGACGGTGGGCCGGACCTGCGGGCGGTGGAGAGCGCGGTCGACACGGTCGCCCGACATCTGCACCCGGGGATGCTGGTGGTGCTGGAGTCCACGACCTACCCGGGGACGACCGACGAGGTCGTGCGGCCCCGGCTGGAGGCCGGTGGTCTGGTGGCCGGTCAGGACTTCCACCTGGCGTTCTCCCCGGAGCGGATCGACCCGGGCAACGAGAGGTTCGGTGCCAAGAACACCCCGAAGGTGGTCGGTGGGCACACCCCGGCCTGTGGTGAGGCGGCGGCCGGGTTCTACGGGCGGTTCGTGGACAGTGTCGTGCGGGCCAAGGGCACCCGGGAGGCCGAGACGGCCAAGCTGCTGGAGAACACCTACCGGCACATCAACATCGCGCTGGTCAACGAGATGACCCGGTTCTGCCACGAGCTGGGCATCGACCTGTGGGACGTGATCGCCGCGGCCAAGACCAAGCCGTTCGGCTTCCAGGCGTTCTACCCAGGGCCGGGTGTCGGGGGGCACTGCATCCCGATCGACCCCAACTACCTCTCGCACAACGTGCGTGCCCGTCTGGGCTACCCGTTCCGGTTCGTGGAGCTGGCGCAGGAGATCAACTCCGGCATGCCTGCGTATGTGGTGAACCGGGCCCAGGACATCCTGAACGAGATCGGCAAGCCGCTGAAGGGCTCGACCGTGCTGCTGCTGGGGGTCACCTACAAGCCGAACATCGCCGACCAGCGTGAGAGCCCGGCGGTGCCGCTGGCCAAGCAGCTGCTGGCCAAGGGTGCCGTGGTGCGCTACCACGACCCCTACGTCACGCAGTGGGGCGCGCTGGGCGAGGCCGTCGCACGGGTCGAGGACCCCCTGGCCGGTGTGGCCGGGGCCGACCTGACGATCCTGGTGCAGAACCACCGTGACTACGACGTGGACGCCCTCGCCGGTGCCGGCCAGGCCTTCTTCGACACCCGTGGTGTGGCCACGGAGAGTGAGAAGGTCTCCCGCCTGTGACCAGCGGTGGCCCCGACCAGCAGGGCTCCCTGCCGGGACTGAGCTCCGCCGAGGCGGCTGCGCTCGCGCAGCGCCACGGCATGGAGCAGGTCGGGGTCCGTCCACCCCTGGGGACCTACCTGCGTCAGCTGTGGCGCCACCGCAGCTTCCTGCTCACCATGTCCTCGGCCGACTTCGTGGCGCGGCACCAGCAGAACTACCTCGGCCAGGTCTGGGCCGTGCTCAACCCGCTGCTCCTCGGCGCCGCCTACTTCCTCATCTTCGGCCTGCTGCTGAACGTCACCCGCGGCGTCGACAACTACGTCGCGTTCCTGCTGATCGGCCTGTTCAGCTTCATCTTCATCTCCGCCGGCATGAACTACGGGGCCAAGTCGCTCATCGGCAACCTCGGGCTCGTGCGTGCGCTGCGCTTCCCGCGCGTCGTGCTGCCCATCTCGGTCACCGCGACCGAGCTCTTCGCCGCGCTCCCGGCATACGCGGTGGCGCTGGTGGTGGTGCTGCTCACGGGGGAGCGGCCCACCTGGGCCTGGCTGCTCTACCCGGTCGCCATCGGCATCACCTTCCTGGTGACCTGTGGGCTCGGCATGCTCGCCGCCCGCATCGTGTATGTCGTGCGCGACGCGAGCAACCTGGTGCCGCTCATCACCCGCATGCTGCGCTATGTCTCGGGGGTCTTCTTCGTGATCCCGGCCTACGCCGGCAACGAGGTCGTGAACATCGTCCTGTCCTACCAGCCCGTCGCGGTCTGTCTGACGATGCTGCGGCAGTGCCTGATGGAGGAGTTCCCCCCCACGCCGGAGGTCTGGCTCGTCGCCGCCGGGTGGGGTGTGCTGCTCTCGGTCACCGGGCTGCTGCTGTTCTGGCGGGGAGAGGCCACCTATGGTCGACAGTGACGTCCCCTCCGTCATCGCCTCGCACGTCGACATCCGCTACACCGTCTTCGGTGCCGGGTCCGGCCGTTCGCTCGACCAGGGCAACAAGCTGGTCCGGATGCTCAACCGCTCCACGCAGCGGGTGGGCACCCGTGAGGTGCACGCGGTCAAGGACGTGTCGTTCGTGGCCTACAAGGGCGAGTCCATCGGGCTGATCGGGCGCAACGGGTCGGGCAAGTCGACCCTTCTGCGCTCGGTCGCCGGGCTCATCCCGCCCTCCAGCGGCGAGATCTACCTCAACGGCAAGGCGGCCCTGCTCGGCGTCAACGCGGTGCTGATGCGCAAGCTCAGCGGAGCCCGCAACGTCATGATCGGGGGGCAGGCCCTGGGCCTGTCCCGGCGGGAGGTGCGGGAGAAGTACGACGAGATCGTCGAGTTCGCCGACATCGGCGACTTCATCGACCTGCCGATGAGCGCCTACTCCTCCGGGATGGCGGCCCGCCTGCGCTTCGCCATCTCCACCGCCGCCGTCCCCGACATCCTCGTCGTGGACGAGGCCCTGGCCACCGGCGACCAGGAGTTCAAGGCGCGGGCCACCGAGCGGATCCAGCAGATCCGCCAGTCGGCCGGCACGGTCTTCGTGGTGAGCCACTCGGCCAAGCAGATCGAGACGCTGTGCACGCGCGCCCTGTGGATGGAGGGCGGTCACCTCATCATGGACGGTCCGCCCGCGGAGGTCGGTGCGGCCTACGTGGAGAAGTACCCGCCCCGCAGGACCGCGGCCAAGAAGACGGCTGCCAAGAAGACGACTGCCAAGAAGACGGCGGCGAAGGAGACCACGTCCGAGGAGACGGCGTCCGACAAGGCGGCGCCCGACACGACGCCCGAGGAGCCGACGGCCGGCGAGCCGGCCACGAAGGAGAAGCCTCAGGCCGGGGCGCAGGACCCCGCCTGACTCAGCTGCGGCCGAGCCCCAGGTAGGTCCAGCCGGCAGCCTTGTAGGCCTCCCGGTCCAGGCAGTTGCGACCGTCGATGACGACCCGTTGCGCCACCTTGCCGCCCAGGGTCTCCGGGTCGAGCTCCCGGAACTCCGGCCACTCCGTCAGGTGCAGGACCGCGTCGGCCCCGTGCACGCACTCCTCGACCGAGTCGCTGTAGTCGAGCGTCGGGAAGATCTTGGCGGCGTTGCCCATCGCCTTGGGGTCGTAGACGCTGACCGAGGCGCCGGCCAGGTGCAGCTGGCCGGCGATGGACAGCGCAGGGGAGTCGCGCACGTCGTCGCTGTTGGGTTTGAACGCCGCACCGAGCACGGCGATGCGACGACCGACCAGGCCGCCGACCTGCCCGCGCACCAGCTCCACGACATGCTCGCGGCGGCGCAGGTTGATGGCGTCGACCTCGGCCAGGAAGGCCACGGAGGCCGCCGCGCCGAGCTCACCGGCGCGGGCGGAGAAGGCGCGGATGTCCTTGGGCAGGCAGCCGCCCCCGAAGCCGACGCCGGCGTTGAGGAACTTGCGGCCGATGCGGTCGTCGTAGCCGATCGCGTCGGCCAGCAGCGTCACGTCGGCTCCGGTGATCTCGCAGATCTCCGACATGGCGTTGATGAACGAGATCTTGGTGGCCAGGAAGGAGTTGGCCGCCACCTTGACCAGCTCGGCGGTCGGCAGGTCCGTGACGACGACCGGTGTCCGGTCCTCCTCGATCGTGCGGGCGTAGACCTCGCGCAGGATCTGCTCGGCGCCCGCGCTCGGCACCCCGAGCACAAGGCGGTCGGGGTGCAGCGTGTCCTGCACGGCGAAGCCCTCGCGCAGGAACTCGGGGTTCCACGCCAGCTCCACGTTCACGCTGTCGGGGGTGAGGGTCTCGATGCGCTCGGCGAGCCGCTCCGCGGTGCCCACCGGCACGGTGGACTTGCCGACGACGAGCGAGCCGTCCTTGAGGTGCGGGATGATCGCGTCGACCGCCGCGTCGACATACGTCATGTCGGCGGCGAGGGAGCTGCCCTGCTGCGGTGTGCCCACACACACGAAGTGGACGTCCGCGTCGGCGACCTCGGCGAAGTCGGTGGTGAAGCGCAGCCGGCCCCCGACGTGCTTCTCCAGCAGCGGCTCGAACTCCGGTTCGTAGAAGGGCATCGTCGCCGCCTGCAGCGAGGCGATCTTGGCCTTGTCGACGTCGACGCCGACCACCTCGAAGCCGAGCTCGGCCATGCCGGCCGCGTGCACGGCGCCCAGATAGCCCGTGCCGATGACGGAGATCCGCATTCTCTCAACCCTTCGACGTCCACGTGTCCGGGACGACGGTACCCCGCGCCGGTGCGTCACCGGCAGTCCGTCAGCGCCCGAGGCGGCGGAGTGTGAGCGGTCTGACAGGGCCCGGTGCTCAGTCCAGTGCCGGGACGCGCCCGACGAGCACCGGTGCCAGGAGGGTGCTGTAGGTGCGCGAGATGTGGCTGTGGTCGTGGTACACGATGACGTCGCCGACCACCGCAGGGCAGGTGCCCTCGGCGCAGAAGGAGGACGTGAGGTCCGCGAGGGTGACGTTGTCGGGCAGGTCGGGCAGCTCGGACGCGGGGTCCACGGCGGCCAGGGTCTGCTCCAGCGGCGTGTCGCAGGCCCGGCTCGTGGCTCCGCGGACGGCGAGGCACTCCACGACGTCGCGGCCCGGGAAAGGGGTGTCCCGCAGCGCCAGCACGGCGATGTCGTGCCCGCCCAGCTCATCCCAGGTGCGCACGAAGGAGGGTGGCACGTGCTCGGGCTCGCCCATGGCCACGGTCGAGGTGGTGACCACCAGGTCGGGCCGCTCGGCGATGATCCGGGCGGTGACGTCCTGGCTCCAGGCGATGCAGGAGCCGACCTCCGCGGAGGCTCCGGTGCGGTCAGGGTCGTGGTGGGCGCCGGTGCGGCAGGAGCTCTTGGTGGCGACGACCAGGCGCCAGCCGTGCTGCTCGGCGACGGCCGCCAGCGCCGGCTGCCAGTGCACCGCGTGACTGCTCCCGACCAGGAACATCGTGCGGTCGGCCGCCTCGTCGCCGAACGTGCAGGTCTCGACGGCCGGCTCGCGCAGGGTCTGGTGGCACCCCAGGTCGTAGGCCGGTGACCGGTCCTGCGCGGCGAAGACGATGCCCGGCGCCGGGTCGTCGGTGTTGTCGGCCCGCAGGTCCTCCAGCCGGGCGCCCTCCCCCGCGGAGCCCGGCCCGGCGCTCGGACCGGTGGGCACCGGACGTGGTGCCGTGGCGTCGGATCGGCTCACCTCGCCGGCAGCCGCCGCCCCGGTGGCGACGAGCACCGCGGCGGCGGTGCCGGCCAGGGTCACCGCCCACGGCCGGCGGCGGTCCAGCGACGTGCTGCGCAGGGGTGTCTCCACCCAGGCCGTCGAGAGGAACGACAGCGCGACCGACGCGGCGATGATGAGCACGCCGGGGAGGAACCCCGCCCGGTCCTGCTGGGTCAGCAGCAGGTAGAACACCAGCAGCGGCCAGTGCCACAGGTAGAGGGCGTAGGACACGGCGCCCAGCCGCACCAGCGGCCTGCTCGAGAGCAGCGAGCTCGCCGACCAGCGTGCCGGGGTGTGGCCGGCCACCAGGATGAGCACGGCTCCGAGCACCGGCCACAGGGCGACCCAGCCGGGGAAGGATGTGCCCACCGACAGCACCATCCCGCAGGAGACGATGAGCAGGAGACCCACCCACCCCAGCACGAACGACAGACGACGGGACAGCTCCGGCAGGGACGCTGCGAAGAGGGCCACCAGGCCGCCGGCACCGAACTCCCACAGACGGGCACCGGTGTGGAAGTAGGCGACCGGCTGGTCCGCGGCGGTGAACCACACCGAGAAGGCGAAGGAGGCGCCGACCGAGAGCACGAGCAGCTGCGCCAGCCGTCGACGGAAGCCTGCCGCCGAGGACACGGTGAGGACGAGCAGGAAGAGCGCGAGCCAGGCCAGGTAGAACTGTCCCTGGATCGACATCGCCCAGTAGTGCTGGACCGGGCTGTTGGTGGCGTCGCGCTGCAGGTAGTCGACCGACTGTGCCGCCAGCAGCCAGTTCTCGGCGTAGAGGGCGGAGCCGGCGATCTCGAGCAGCACGTCCTGACGCCGGGTCACCGGCACCCAGACCATCGTGGCCGCCGCGACCGCGACCAGCACGAGGAGCGCGTTGGGCAGCAGCCGCTTGAGCAGCTGGCCGAGGTAGCGGCCGACCTGCACGCGGCCGGTCCGCTCCACGTGCCCCAGGAGGGAGGTGGTGACCATGAACCCTGCGATGACGAAGAAGACGTCGACGCCGCCGGAGACCCGCCCGAACCAGACGTGGTAGACGGCGACGAGCAGCGCCGCCACAGCGCGGAGCCCCTCGATCTCCCAGCGGAACCGGCGCGGGGTCCCTCCCTGCTCAGCCACGTCTGCGCTCCACGTCCTCACGCTGGTCGCCGTCTGTCCCGGGCACCTGGCGACCCCTGCGGCCGACGCCTCACGATACGCGGTCGGGCGCCGGCGACCCTGTGCGGGCGGACTCTGACAGGATCAGCCGTATGACGCAGCACATCGCCTCGGAACTGGTGGCCAACGTCGCCCAGGTGCACGTGGAGCCCGGGCAGCGGGTCGGGGCCGGGGAGGAGGTCGTCCTCCTGGAGTCCATGAAGATGGAGATCCCCATGCTCGTGGAGGAGGCCGGCACCGTCACCGAGGTGCGGGTGACACCGGGCGACGTCGTGCAGGAGGGTGACGTCCTGGTGGTCATCGACTGACCAGGAGAAGTTCAAGAAGAGGTCAAGAGCGGGCCAGCCGACCGTCAAGGGCAGGAGTGTGACCTGCTACTTCGTGATGTCGCAGGACGCGTTTCCGGAGTTGCCTTGTGGGGCAGGTCACACGGGTCTAGTGTGCGAACTGCGACACCGAGGGGTCCGATGCCGCGACCTGTCCCGTGACCGTGACTGACGACAGGAGATCGAGACGAGAGGTCATCCGAGCCTGCCTGCGCAGTCTCGTCGCGGTGCACCGTTGCGCTGCTGACCTCTGACCCACAAGCGGATGTGGTCGGGCCTACCCGTGGGGCCCGGCCACATCCATGTGTGCGTCCAGGTCACGGACCTGCAGCCAGCGCGCGATCATCGGCACCACCTGCTCGGGCACCTCGAGGTGGTGGAAGTGCCCGGCACCGACCGTCTGGCCCTCGGTGAGGGCGACCCCGGCGTCGCGGGCCACCTCGCCGATCTGCCGCTCGGCGGTGTCGGCGTGGATCACCAGCAGCGGGGTCTCGACCCGGCGCAGCGCCGTCTCGCCGTCGAAGTCGGCGACCGCGCGGGCGGCCCCGGCGGCGACGGCGGGCCGGAAGCGCGCCATGGTCTCGATGACGGCGTGCCGGGCGACCCGGTCGGTGGACAGGAAGAGCCCTTCGGCGAAGCGGGTGCGCCAGGTGCCGGAGTGGTCGCCGGCGACCTCGACCGCAGCCTCCTGCCAGAAGGCCTTGCCGCTGGGGTCGACCACGGGCGCAGGGTCGAGGAGCACGCCGCCGATCGGCGCCTGCGGCCCCGTGTGGTGCGCCGCCAGGGCGGCCAGCACCACCAGGGCACCCATGCTGTGCCCGACCAGGACGGGCGTCTGGGCCAGGGCCTTGCGGCAGACCTGCCAGACGTCGTCGGCGTAGTCCTCGATGCGCACGTCGCGCAGGGCACGGGGCACCGGCTCGCCCATGTCGGCCATCCGGATGCCCCCCACCCCCATCGACCCGTCGTCCTCGACGCGCGAGCTCTCGCCGTGACCGCGCAGGTCGATCTCGAGGATCCGGTGATCGCCGGCGAAGGCCTGCTTGAGCGTGGCCATCGACGAGCTCTCGCAGCACCACCCGTGGACGAGCACCAGGTCGGGGCGCCCGGAGGCGGGCGGTCCCGACACGGCATACCTGACCGCGCCGGCGGGGGTGTGGACAGCGGGCGCCATGAGGCCGATCGTGCCACGTCACCCGGCGCGCACGCGATTGGACCCGTATGCCGTCACGCCGGTATCGTGGCGGGGTTCACCGTTCCGGTCCATGCCCCTGTGGATACACGCTGCAGCCCGTCGTCGGGCGTGGCACCGTGGGGGAGACCGAAGCGGTGGGACGTATCGCAACCCTCCTGTCACGGAGAGACCGTGGCCGCTTGAGACCGAAGGAGGTGGGTTCACGCATGCGTCAGTACGAACTGATGATGATCCTCGACCCCGAGATGGACGAGCGCAACCTTCAGCCCGCGCTGGAGAAGATGCTCGCCGTCGTCGGCAAGGACGGCGGGTCCGTCGACTCCATGGACATCTGGGGTCGTCGCCGGCTGGCCTACGAGATCAAGAAGCAGGCCGAGGGCATCTACGCCGTCGTCACCATGACCGCCGAGTCGGCCACCGCCAAGGAGCTCGACCGACAGCTCGGGCTCAACGAGCAGGTGCTCCGCACCAAGCTTCTGCGCCTCGACGTCTGACGTCCCGGCGCCCGGATCAGACCCCGACCCAAGCGAAGGACTGAGCATGGCAGGCGAAACCCCGATCACGATCGTCGGCAACCTCACTGCAGACCCCGAGCTGCGGTTCACCCCCTCCGGGGCGGCCGTGGCCAACTTCACCGTGGCCTCGACGCCGCGCACCTTCGACCGCCAGGCCAACGAGTGGAAGGACGGCGACACGCTGTTCCTGCGCTGCTCGATCTGGCGTGAGGCTGCGGAGAACGTCGCCGAGTCCCTGCACCGTGGCACCCGCGTGGTCGTCACCGGTCGGCTGGTGCAGCGCTCCTGGGAGTCCCCCGAGGGCGAGAAGCGCACCGTCGTGGAGATGCAGGCCGACGAGGTCGGTCCGTCGCTGAAGTACGCGACCGCCCAGGTCACCAAGGCCCAGCGGGGCGGTGGTGGCGGCGGCTTCGGTGGCGGCGGCCAGCAGTCCGGTGGGTTCGGCGGCCAATCGGCACCCCAGGGTGGCGGCCAAGGCTTCGGCGGCGGTGCCGGCGGTGCCGGCAAGGCGCAGCCCGAGGCCGACCCGTGGGCCACCGGAGGCGGCTCCGGCGGCCAGCAGTCCGGTGGCCAGCAGTCCGGCGGCCAGCAGGGCGGCGGCGGCAACTGGGGCGGTGGCCCGTCCTACGACGAGCCTCCGTTCTGATCCTGGAGACCTGAGCCGGCACCCGCCGGTTCCACCTTTTCGAGAACCACCCCATCCCGAGTGTGATGCTCGGGCTCTCACAGAAGGAGAGCACCACGATGGCCAAGCCCGTTGTGCGCAAGCCCAAGAAGAAGGCGAACCCTCTCAAGGCCGCCAAGATCGAGTCCATCGACTACAAGGACACCGCGCTGCTGCGCAAGTTCATCTCCGACCGCGGCAAGATCCGCGCCCGCCGGGTGACCGGGGTGTCGGTGCAGGAGCAGCGTCGCATCGCCAACGCGGTCAAGAACGCCCGCGAGATGGCGCTGCTGCCCTACTCCAGCTCGGCCCGCTGAGCGACTCGACAGCAGACACCGAGAGGACACCATGAAGATCATCCTGACCCAGCCCGTGAGCGGGCTCGGCGTGGCCGGTGACGTCGTCGACGTCAAGGACGGCTACGCCCGCAACTACCTGCTGCCCCGCAAGTTGGCCACCCCGTGGACCAAGGGCGGCCAGAAGCAGGTCGACGCGATCACCTCGGCCCGCACCAAGCGTGCGAAGCACAACGAGGAGGAGGCCAAGGCCGCCAAGGCGCGCCTGGAGTCCGAGCCCGTCGTCGTCTCCGCGCGCGCCGGGACCGGTGGTCGGCTCTTCGGCGCCGTCACGTCCACCGAGATCGCCCACGCGATCCACGAGACCGGTGGCCCTGAGGTCGACCGTCGCCGGATCGAGGTCCCGACCCCGATCCGCTCCGTCGGCTCGCACACCGCCCACGTGCGGCTGCACGACGACGTCGCCGCCACGGTGACCGTCGAGGTCGTCAGCGCCTGAGCGGCTGACGCAGCACCGCACACAGCAGGGCCCGCCGGGATCTCCCGGCGGGCCCTGCTGCATTCGCGTTGCTCGGGGTTGTGCACCCTGACCGTCGCGTTGCAAGGGTTTTCGCACCCTTCTCGTCACGTTGCTCGGGGTTCTGCCCCCTCTGCGCTGCTACGGGTGTGCAGAAGGGGCTGCCGGTGACCTTTTCTGCACACCTCAAGGTCCAGACGCCCTGCACCTCAGCGCCCAGACGCCGCCGTCACGTCGGGATCAGCACGTTGGCGAAGATCTGCCAGGCGAGCACGCTCTTGGCCACCAGGCTCAGCACGATGTAGGTGCGCTCGCCCACAAGGTAGTTGCGCCACTTGCCGACCTGGGCGAACTGCAGCCACTGGTTGACCGCGAAGCTGTTGAAGAAGACGAACAGGCTCACGATGATGCCGTAGACGAAGGCCGGGGGCCCGGCGTCCAGCTGGCTGACGTTGACGGCCAGGTAGATGCCGAGGGCCAGCCACGGGCCGGCGCCGGCGACGCACCCGAACCAGAAGGGCGACCACCAGGCCTTGCTTCCCCGGTCGGGGCGGCCGTCCGGGCCGTGCATGAGGCCGTTGTTGCCGACCTCCATGAGCCAGCCGAAGAGGATCATCGAGATGTTGGCGAACGCGATGCCGATGAGGGCCGCGAGGTCGGTGATGCCGGTGACCAGGCAGATCATCAGGATCATCAGGGTCGAGGAGATGGAGTACTCCACCCACCTGAACCGGTTGCGCCCTTTGCTCAGCTCGTCGACGTAGCGGGGGAAGCCCCACGGCGAGGCGATGAGGAAGTGGAAGAACGCCGACAGGAAGAGGAACGACGCGGTGCCGATCGCCAGCGGCACGTCGAACACCGAGTTGACCACGCCCTCCGACAGCGGGGTGCCGGGCGGGCCGCCCAGGGCGATCGTGGAGACCTCCAGGCTGAAGTCGTTGCTGAGGGCCACCATGGCGCCACCGGACACCAGGTGGAGCACGCCCATCGCGAGGTTGAACCGGCGAAGGGAGGTGGCCGTGCGGTCGGTGACGGCCACGGACGGGGTATGCAGCTCAAGGGGCAAGGTGCTCATGACCAGCAGTCTCGCAACAGTGAGGAGGATCCGGGGGCCCGCCACGCTGAGGACGGGCCACCCGGACCAACGGTGTTGACCGCCGGTGCGCTCAGGCGACGTCCGCGCGGTCGCCCGACACCACGCCCTCGCGGGCCTCGATCTCGCGCACCAGCGGGATGACCTCACGGCCGAACCGCTCGAGGTCCTCGCGCACGTGCAGGAAGCCCAGGAGCAGCAGGTCTACACCCCGGCGCCGGTAGTCGACGACCCGTCGGGCCACCTGCTCGGGGGTGCCGACGAGCCCGGTGCGGAACCCGTCGTTGTACTGCACCAGGTCGGCGAACTGCGAGTCCGCCCACATGCCCTTCCGGTCGGCGGTGGCCTGGCCCGCCTGTCTCACCGCTGTGCCGAAGTCGTTGACCTTCGCCACGTCGGCCTTGGCGATGATCTCCTCCACGACCTCACGGGCCTGTGCCTCGGTGTCGCGCACGACGGCGAAGCCGTTGAGCCCGAAGCGCACCCGCCTCCCGTGCTGGGCGGCCCGCTCGCTGACGTCGACGACCTGCTCCCGGGCGCCGTCGAGGGAGGTGCCGTTCATGAGGTACCAGTCGGACAGACGACCGGCCATCGCCCGGGCCGCGGTGGAGTTGCCGCCCTGGAAGAGCTCCGGGCTCTGCGCGGGCTGCGGCCGGAAGGTCACGTCGCGGGTGCGGTAGAAGTCGCCCCGGTAGGTGAGATCGTCGGTGCCCCACAGGCCACGCAGCACCTCGATGAACTCCTCCGCGCGGCGGTAGCGCTCCTCGTGGTCCAGCCACGGCAGGCCGAGGTCGGTGTACTCCTTCTTGAACCATCCGGAGACGACGTTGAGGCAGAACCGGTCGTCGTGCAGCGCCTGCGCGGTGGCCCCCAGCTTGGCCAGCACGGCCGGGGGCCACTGCCCGGGGTGGACTGCGGCGATGACCTTCAGCCGTGCTGTCGCCGACAGCAGGCCGAGGGAGAAGGAGACCGACTCGTGCTGGGCGTCGGCACCGTAGGACGCGAGGTAGCGCACCTGGGTGAGCGCGTAGTCGAAGCCCACCGACTCGGCCGTCCGGGCCACGTCGACGTTGTAGGCGGGGGAGTGGTCCGTGCGCTGCTCGACGGTCGAGACGACGAGGCCGCCGGAGACGTTGGGGACCCAGTAGGCGAAGCGGACGGGCTCCGGGGTGAGCGAGGGCGTGGCGGTGGCTGTGGTCATGGTCAGGCTCCGACCACCGAGGTCAGCGGGGTGAACCGGCCGGCGTGGTGCACCAGCGGGTGGGGCAGGTCGGCACGGGTGGCGGTGTGCTCGACGCGGGCGAGCGCGATGAAGCTGTCGCCGGCGTCGAGGAGGTCCTCGACGCGGGTCACCAGCCGGGTCGCGGCGTCGCGGACCACGGGGAGCCCGTGGTCGTCCCACCCCCAGGCCCCGTCGTCGACGAAGCGCCGGTTGCGGTCCCCGGCGAAGCGCGCGGCGAGCCCGTCCTGGCCGGCGGACAGCAGGTGCAGCGCCGCCCGACGCGTGCGGGCCAGGGTGACCAGCGAGGACGAGTCCTTGGAGATGTTGAAGGACACCAGTGGCGGGCTGACCGACACCGAGATGACGGAGATGGCGGTGAAGCCCACCGGACCCCTCGGGCCCGAGCCGGTCACCACCCAGGTGCTGGCGGCAGCACGCCGGAAGGCGGCACGCAGGTCGACGTGGGGTGGCGGCAGGGTGGACGTGGGCAGGGTGGGTGGGGACATGGGTGGCTCCTGAAGCTCGAGCAGGCACGGAGGTCGAGGCGCACGGCTGCGCAGCGACCGGATGGTCGGGTACGCCGTGCAGAGGGTGTGAGCGAAGGTGGCCGTCAGGCGTCAGCAGGGACAGGCCGTGACGGCCCGGCGCATCAGGTCGACCGTGCGGCGGTGGTGTGGCGTGTGCACTGCTCCTCCATCGGTCCTGGCGTGAGCACCTGCCCGGCGGGGTGGTTGCTGCGGCGTCGCGGAGCCAGGTCTCTCAGCCGCTCTGGATGGGTGGCAGCAGTTGACCACAGGATCTTCGGACATGTCAACAGAGAGGAGCCCGCAGATGCAGATTCCGCACGCTAGTCGCCCCTGTCTGTGGGTCCCGACGGGTGACCTAGACTTGCCGACACCGCCCACCTGGCTTCCGCCCCCGCGGATCGTGGGTCGAGGGCACCCGCGTGCGGGTCCTCCTCGGCTCCCGGCCCCCGACCCGAGGAGACGGCCGTGCTCGCCTTCGTGACCGCACACGCAGTGGCCGCCCTGGTGGCGCCCTGGCTGGTGCGAGCCGTGGGGCCGCGGGCGTTCCTGGGGCTGGCGGCCGTGCCGGCGGTCACCGCGGTGTGGGCCCTCACGCGCACCGGCGCCGCCGGGGGTGCGGAGCCCCCGACGCAGGTCGTCGGCTGGGTCGACCAGCTGGGCATCGACCTGGCCTTCCGGCTGGACACTCTCGCGTGGCTGATGACGCTCATCGTCTGCGGCATCGGCGCCATGGTCCTGCTCTACTGCTCCCGCTACTTCGCCGACGGCGACCGTGCCGAGCGTGGGGACATCGGGCGCTTCGCGGCATACCTGACCGCGTTCGCAGGAGCGATGCTGGGGCTGGTCACCACCGACGACCTGCTCACGCTCTACGTCTTCTGGGAGCTCACCACCGTCCTGTCCTACCTGCTCATCGGCTACCACTCCGAGAGCAAGGCGAGCAGGGGAGCCGCCAAGCAGTCGCTGATCGTGACGATCTTCGGCGGACTGGCGATGCTGGTGGGCATCGTGCTCATCGGGCAGCAGCACGGGACCTACCGGACCAGCGAGGTCCTGGCGCAGCCCGAGACCGGCACCCCCGTCGTGGTGGGCGTCGTGCTGCTCCTGGTCGGGGCGGTCACGAAGTCGGCCCTCGTGCCCTTCCACTTCTGGCTGCCCGCGGCGATGGCGGCGCCCACCCCGGTCAGCGCCTACCTGCACGCCGCGGCGATGGTGAAGGCCGGCATCTACCTCGTGGCGCGCTTCGCGCCGGCGTATGCCGACCTGCCGGTCTGGCAGGTCACCGTCCTGGTCCTCGGGGCGGCGACGATGCTGCTCGGTGCCTGGCGTGCCCTGCGGCAGTGCGACCTGAAGCTGCTGCTGGCCTACGGCACCGTGAGCCAGCTGGGCTTCCTCGTCGTGCTCGTCGGCACCGGCACGCGGGAGGCGGCCCTGGCCGGCACCGCCCTGCTGGTGGCGCATGCCCTGTTCAAGTCGACCCTCTTCCTGACCGTCGGCACCATCGACCACGCCGCAGGCACCCGTGACCTGCGCGACCTGGACGGCCTCGGCCGTCGGCTGCCGTGGCTGGCCGGTGGGGCGGGCGCCGCCGCGGTCTCGATGGCCGGGCTGCCGCCGCTGCTGGGGTTCGCCGGCAAGGAGGCGGCCTACGAGGCATTCCTGCACCCGGAGGTCTGGCTCTCGCTCGAGGGCGCGACCCTGGGGGTGCTCGTGCTCGGCTCCGTCTTCACGCTGGCATACAGCGCCCGCTTCCTGTGGGGTGCCTTCGGCCCGGCCCAGCGCACCCCTCGGGGGGCCGGCGGTGACTGGCACGAGCCTGCTCCGGTGCTGGTGGCGGTGCCGGTGGCGCTCGGTGTGTCCGGCCTGGTGCTCGGTCCGCTCGCCCCCTTGCTGGAGGAGGTCCTGCTGCCGTATGCCGCGCAGTGGCCCGAGGGTGCCTACCCGGTCAGCCTGGCCGTCTGGCACGGGGTCAACCCGGCCCTGCTCCTGTCCGTGCTCACCTGGCTCGCCGGGGCAGCGCTCTTCCTCGCCCGTGAGCCGGTCGCGACCTTCCAGGCGCGGGTGCCCCGGGTGGTCGACGCGGGGCGGGGCTACCAGCGCATCGTGCACGGGGTCGACCGGGGAGCACTCGAGGTCACCGGCGCCTTCCAGCGGGGCTCGCTGCCCAAGCTGCTCGGCATCATCCTGAGCGTCCTCGTGGCGCTGCTGGGCGCCCAGCTGCTGCGCGGGGTGACCTGGCCGAGCGAGGTCCGCTGGGCCGACACGACCGGCCAGGTCGGCGTCGCGGTGCTCGTCGTCATCGCCGCGGTCGCCGCGGTGCGTGCGCGTCGCCGCTTCCGGGCGGTCTTCCTGCTCGGGGTGACCGGCTACGGCACCGCCATGCTCTTCCTCCTGCACGGCGCGCCGGACCTGGCGCTGACCCAGGTGCTCGTGGAGACGGTGAGCCTGGTGGTCTTCGTGCTGGTGCTGCGCCGGCTCTCCGGCAAGTTCCCCGACGACCCGAGCGTCCTCAACCGCCGGATGCGGGCCGTCCTGGGCGTCGCCGTCGGCCTGGTGGTCGCCGGTGCCGCCCTCACCGCGTCCGCGGTGCGCTTCCGGCCCCCGGCGGCCGAGGGGCTGCTGGAGACGGCCAAGAGCTACGGGGGTGGTGACAACATCGTCAACGTCATCCTCGTCGACGTCCGCGCCTGGGACACGATGGGTGAGCTGTCGGTCGTCCTGGCGGCCGCGACCGGCGTGGCGAGCCTGGTCTTCCTGCGTCAGGACGCCGTCGTGCGCGTGCGCCGCCAGCTCCAGGACTCCTGGCGCACCCGCACCCACCTCGGGCCGTCCGGCGACGGGAGCCGCATGTGGCTGGCCGCCGGCCCCCAGCTCGAGCCCCGGCGTCGCTCGACCATCTTCGAGGTGGTCACCCGCCTGGTCTTCCACACCGTCGTGCTCTGGTCGCTCTACCTGCTCTTCAGCGGGCACAACAACCCCGGTGGCGGTTTCGCCGCCGGCCTGGTCTGCGGCCTGGCTCTCGCGCTGCGCTACCTCGCCGGCCGGGGCTACGAGCTGCGGCTGGCCGCCCCGGTGATGCCGGGTCTGCTGCTCGGGGCGGGGCTCTTCATCGCAGCCGGAGCGGCGCTGCTGCCCATGCTCTTCGGCTACCAGCCGCTACGCACCTTCATCGTCGACGTGGAGGTCCCCGTGCTCGGCAACGTCCACCTGGTCACCTCGCTGCTCTTCGACGTCGGGGTCTACCTCGTCGTCATCGGCCTGGTCCTCGACATCCTGCGCAGCCTCGGCTCGGCGCTGGACGACCAGATCGCGGCGGAGGAGGTGCGGTGAGCCCCAACATCACGTATGTCGTCGTCGCCGCCGTGCTCGTCGGGTGCGGGGTCTACCTGCTGCTGTCCCGCTCGGTCATCAGGGCGCTCGTCGGCTTCCTGCTGATGAGCAACGGCGTCAACGTGCTGTTCCTCGTCGCCTCGGGCCCCGCGGGGGAGGTGCCCATCCTCGGCGAGGGTGACGGCGGCCCGATCGCCGACCCGGTGCCACAGGCCCTCGTGCTCACCGCGATCGTCATCACGCTGGCGATGACCGCCTTCGTGCTGGCGCTGGCACACCGTGCCTGGCAGCTGGGGGGCACCGACCTGCTCGACGACGACCCCGAGTCGGCCCGCATCCACCGCAAGGCCGAGGCCAACGACACCAGTGACGACGAGACCGTGCAGGAGGCGGTCGACTCTATCGCCGCCGGCTTCGCCGACGAGGAGACGGGGGAGGAGCGTCGATGACGGCCTTCACCTGGCTCGTGCCCATGGTCGTCGTGCTGCCCCTCGTCGGCGCCGGGGTCACCCTGGCCGCTGCCGGACGCACCCAGGTGCAGCGCGCCGTGAGCCTCACCGTGCTCACGCTCGTGCTGGTCACCGCCGGCGTCCTGCTCTACGCCGCGGACCGCGAGGGACCCCAGGTGGTGGCCGTCGGGGGCTGGGCACCGACCGAGGGCATCGTGCTGGTCGTCGACCGCCTGGCCGCGCTGATGGTCATCGTCTCGGTCGTCGTGACGATGGGCGTGCTGCTCTACTCCATCGGCCAGGGTCGCTCGTCGTTCGACCGGGAGGACGACGGCCAGTCGCCGCTGCCGGTCTTCCACCCGACCCTGCTGGTCCTCATCGCCGGGGTGGCAACGACCTTCGTCTCCGGCGACCTGTTCCACATCTACGTCGGCTTCGAGATGCTGCTGGCGGCGAGCTTCGTGCTGCTCACCCTCGGGGGCACGGCGTCCCGGGTGCAGGCCGGCATCACCTACGTCTTCGTCAGCCTGCTGTCCTCCCTGGTCTTCCTCGCCGCCATCGCGCTGGTCTACGCCGCGACCGGCACCGTCAACCTGGCCCTGCTGGCGACCCGCATCCAGGAGATCCCGCACAGCACCACGGTGGTGCTGCACCTGCTCCTGCTGGTGGGCTTCTGCACCAAGGCCGCGGTCTTCCCGATGTCGGGGTGGCTGCCCGACTCCTACCCCACGGCACCCGCACCGGTGACCGCCGTGTTCGCCGGCCTGCTCACGAAGGTCGGCATCTACGCGCTCATCCGCACCGAGACGCTGCTCTTCCCCGGCAACAGCCTCAACACCCTTCTCCTGTGGGCCGCGCTGGCCACCATGGTCGTGGGCATCCTGGGAGCCGTGGTGCAGGACGACATCAAGCGGATGCTGTCGTTCACCCTGGTGAGCCACATCGGCTTCCTCGTGTTCGGCATCGCGCTGGGCTCGCAGGCGGGGCTGTCGGCGGCGATCTTCTACACGATGCACCACATCACCATCCAGACGACCCTCTTCCTCGTCACCGGCCTGGTCGAGCGGGTCGGGGGCACGACGGCGGCCAGCCGGCTCGGCGGGCTCGCCCGGGTGTCGCCGCTGCTGGCGCTGCTCTTCTTCGTGCCGGCTCTCAACCTCGCCGGCATCCCGCCGTTCTCCGGGTTCCTGGGCAAGGTGGGCCTGATCCAGGCCGGGGTGGACGAGGGCACCTGGCTCGCCTACCTGCTGGTCGCGGGCAGCGTCGTGACGAGCCTGCTCACCCTGTATGCCATCGCCCGGGTCTGGGGCCGCGCGTTCTGGGGGCAGAGCGAGGAGGGGCTGACCGGGGCCGGTCCGCTGCGCGGTGGCCACCACGTGGCCCTGTCGACGGGCCTGGTGGTGCCCACGGTCGCGCTGGTGGCGGTGGGCCTGGGACTCACCGTCGTCGCGGGGCCGCTGTTCGAGGTCACCTCCCGCGCCGCTCTCGACCTGCTGGTGCGCACCCCGTACCTCTTCGCCGTGCTCGGCCCGGAGCTGGGGGTGGGACTGTGAGACGGGTGCTGGCTCGCATCCAGTGGACCGCCGCGCTGTGGCTGACGGCCGTCTGGGTGCTGCTGTGGGGCAACGTCAGCTGGGCCAACGTGCTCGCCGGCGCGGCCCTGGCCGTCTTCGTCCTCGTCGTCTTCCCGCTGCCCTCGCTGGCGGTGGGGGTGGCGGTGCGCCCGGTGGCCCTGGTGGTGCTGTTCAGCCGCTTCTTCGCCGACATGGCGACGGCCTCGGTGCAGGTGGCGTGGCGGGCCCTCGGCCCCGGCCCGCCGGTGCGCGGGCTGGTGGTCGACATGCACCTGCGCAGCCGCAACGAGCTGTTCCAGACCATTACTGCAGAGATGGTGGCGCTCGTGCCCGGCAGCATCGTCATCGACCTCGAGCCCTCGAGCGGCACGCTCACCCTGCACGTCTTCGACGTCGGCACCCGCAAGGAGGCCGAACGCACCCGACGCCGGGTGCTCGCTCAGGAGGCTCGGGTGCTGCGGGCGCTCGACCCCGACCCCGACGCCTGGCTCGACCCGCGACGGCGGCGACAGGCCCAGGCCCCCCAGGACCCCCGAGGTGCCCCATGACGACCGTGCTGACCTGGCTGACCGGTGCTCTGCTCACCGCGTCGGCGCTGCTGACCCTCATCCGCATCATCATCGGTCCGAGCGTCCTCGACCGCGTGGTGGCGACCGACGTGCTGGTCTCCATCGTGGTCTGCAGCCTCGGGGCCCAGGTGGCGCTCAACCCCGGCTCGGCGACTTTGCCGATCCTGATCTCGCTGTCGCTGGTGGGCTTCATGGGGTCGGTGGCCGTGGCCCGCTTCGTCGCCCGTGACCGAGACTTCCCCGTCGAGCACGCGCCGGAGGAGCAGCGATGAGCTGGACCGAGGTCGCCGACGCCCTAGGGCTGGTCCTCATCGTGGCCAGCGCAGTGCTCTGCCTGGCCGCGTCGGTCGGGCTGCTGCGCTTCCCCGACCTGCTCACCCGGATGCACGCCGCCACCAAGCCCCAGGTGCTTGGCGTCATCCTGGTGCTCATCGGCATCGGGCTGCGCAGCCGCGACTGGCTCGACATCGGCATGCTCGTGCTCATCGGGGTCTTCCAGATGATGACGATCCCGGTCGGCGGGCACATGGTCGGCCGCGCCGGCTTCCGCACCGGTCAGGTGGCCCCGACCGACATCCACCTGGGGCCGTCCGCCGAGTACGACACCCACCGCGAGACCCCCGGCACGTCCTGACGACCGTGCGTCACCGGGTGGCGCCGGTGACCAGCCAGGCGTCCCCGTGCGCTCGCCAGGACAGGCCGGCCGCCCGCAGCGCCATGAAGCCGGTGAAGGCCACCCACAGCCAGACCAGCCCTGTCGTGCCGCCCACACCGGAGAGGTGGACGGCGGCCAGCATCGGGAGGTAGCCGACCAGGCAGACGACCTGTGCGGCGGCCAGCCAGGTCGCGTCGCCGGCCCCGATGAGCACCCCGTCGAGCACGAAGGCGACGCCGGCCACCGGCTGGCCGAGGGCGACCACGAGCAGGGCGGCCGCGAGGGCGGTGCGCACCTCCGGGTCACTGGAGAAGCCGAGCGGGACGAGGCGGTGCAGCGCGACGAGGAGCAGGGTCAGCACCAGGCCGAACCACCCCCCCCAGCGCACCATCGTCGCAGTGGCCGCACGCGCCCCGGCGACGTCGGAGGCCCCGAGGGCCTTGCCCGTGATCGCCTGCCCTGCGATGGCGAGGGCGTCGAGGGCGAAGGCGAGCGAGCTCCATACGGTCATCGACACCTGGAAGGCAGCGAGCTGCGGGTCGCCGAGGTCGGCGGCCACCCAGGTCGTCGCCACCAGCGCTGCGCGCAGAGCCAGGGTGCGCACGAGCAGCGGGATGCCGCCCAGGGCGGCGGTGAGCACACCGCCGGGGTGGAAGCTGAGGGGGGCCTGGTGCAGGCGTGCCCCGCGCAGCACGACCAGACCCAGGGCGAGCGCCATCCCGGTCTGGGCCAGCACGGTGCCCCAGGCGGCGCCCGCGATGCCCAGGCCCACGCCGTGCACGAGGGCCAGGGAGAGGACGGCGTTGGCGGTGAACCCGACCACGGCCACGACCAGCGGGGTGCGGGTGTCCTGCAGCCCGCGCAGCACGCCGGTCGCCGCCAGCACCACGAGCATGGGGGGTATGCCGTAGGCGGAGATACGCAGGTAGGTCTCGGCCTCGGCGGTCGCGGCGCCCGAGGCACCGAAGAGGCCGACGATCGGGCCGGCCAGCAGCGCGGTGAGGACGGTCGTGACGACGCCCAGCAGGAGGGCGAGCCAGATGCCGTCGATGCCGGAGGCCAGGGCCGAGCGCAGGTCCCCGGCGCCCAGTCGCCGGGCCACCACGGACGTCGTGCCGTAGGCCAGGAAGACGAAGATGTTGACGGCGGTGAGCAGCACCGCGCTGGCGACACCCAGCCCGGCCAGGGACGTGGTGCCGAGGTGTCCGATGATCGCGCTGTCGGCGAGCAGGAAGAGCGGCTCGGCCACCAGCGCGAGGAACGCGGGCACCGCGAGCCGCAGGATCTCGCGCCGGTGCCCGGGGTCGGGCACCGGCGGCGAGTCCGTGGCGTCGGCGGGGCCGGTCACCCGGCGCTCATCCGGCGTCCTGCTGATGCTCCCCGGACTCGATGCGCTGCTGTCCCTGTCGGTGGCTGACGCTGATCTTGCGCGGCTTGGCCTCCTCGGCGACCGGGATCACCAGCGTGAGCACACCGTCGGTGTACTCCGCCTCGATGCGGTCGGTCGCCACGCCGTGCCCGAGCGTGAGCTGCCGCGCGAAGGTGCCCGAGGGGCGCTCGCGGGAGAGCCACTGCAGGTCCTCGCCCTGCCGGGCGGCGCGCTCGGCGCGGATGGTCAGCGTGTGGTCCTCGACGTCCACGTCGATGGACGAGGGGTCGACGCCGGGCAGGTCGATGTGCGCGACGAACTGCTCGTTGTGGCGGTAGAGGTCCATCGGCATGGGGGCTGCCGCAGGGGTGCGCATCGCGTCGCTCAGCAGCCTGTCCATCTCGCCGAAGGGGTTGAATCGGGTGGTGGCCATCAGGTTCCTCCTCACCTGGTCCGTCTGTCGTGTCGGCGAGGGTGCCTAGCACTCTCATACATAGAGTGCTAAGCCGGGACAGGTTTCGTCAAGTCGGGTGGGACGGGTGGGGACAACTTCTTTCCACACACAGGCAGTGGACGGCATCGGCGCAGGTCAGACGGGTTGTGTGACGCAAGTTCCTCGACTGTCCACAGGTCTGTGCACAGGGTGTGCATAGTCGTGCACAGCCGCGTGCACACGCGGTGCACAGGCCCGTCCACAGGACCGTTTGGGGCATCACGGCCGCAGCCGTACGGTGAGGCACCCGGGTCTGTCGGACGTCGGTGCTGGACTGTGGACATCCCGCAGACGCTGGTGGGTCCCGTGGCCTGGAGAGGAGTCGGTGCGTGTCGCTGAGCGAGCTGGAGCAGGCCTACGGACCCGTCCCGGAGGCCCCCGGGGAGGACCGCCTCCCGCCGCAGGACGTCGCCGCCGAGCAGAGCGCGATCGGCAGCATGCTGCTGTCGAAGGACGCGATCGGTGAGTGCTCCGAGATCCTGCAGTCGGTCGACTTCTACCGGCCGGCGCACGAGACGATCCACGAGGCCGTCGTCGACCTCTACTCCCGAGGTGAGCCGGTCGACGCGATCACCGTGGGTGACGAGCTCTCGAAGCGGGGCGACCTGCAGCGGATCGGCGGCACGGCATACCTGCACCAGCTCATCGCCTCGGTGCCCACCGCCGCCAACGCCTCCTACTACGCCCAGATCATCGCGGAGCGCGCGATGCTGCGGCGCCTGGTGGAGGCGGGCACCCGCATCGTGCAGATGGGCTATGCCCAGGGCGGCGGCGACGTCGAGGAGATCGTCAACTCCGCGCAGGCCGAGATCTACAGCGTGGCCGACCGACGCAAGGGCGAGGACTACCACGCCCTGTCGTCGCTGCTCGAGCCCACGATGGACGAGATCGAGCTCAACCATGCCTCGACCGGTGAGATGGTCGGCGTGCCCACCGGCTTCACCAGCCTCGACGAGCTCACCAACGGCCTGCACCCGGGGCAGATGATCATCGTCGCCGCGAGGCCGGCGGTGGGCAAGTCCACCTTCGCGCTGGACATCGCCCGTGCGGCCGCCATCAGGCACCAGATGCCGACCGTGGTCTTCTCGCTCGAGATGAGCCGCACGGAGATCACGATGCGTCTGCTGTCGGCCGAGTCCGAGATCCCACTGCAGGCGATGCGCAAGGGCAAGCTCGAGGACCGTCACTGGACCAAGCTGGCCGAGACCCAGGGTCGCCTGCACGAGATGCCGTTGTTCATCGACGACAGCCCCAACATGGCGCTGATGGAGATCCGGGCCAAGTGCCGGCGGCTCAAGCAGCGCAACAACCTCAAGCTGGTCATCGTCGACTACCTGCAGCTGATGAGCTCGGGCAAGCGCGTCGAGTCGCGCCAGCAGGAGGTCGCCGAGTTCTCGCGTGCCCTCAAGCTGCTCGCCAAGGAGCTCGAGGTCCCGGTCATCGCCCTGTCCCAGCTCAACCGTGGGCCGGAGCAGCGCACGGACAAGAAGCCGCAGATGTCCGACCTACGCGAAAGTGGCTCGATCGAGCAGGATGCCGACGTTGTGATCCTGCTGCACCGGGAGTCGATGTACGAGCGAGAGTCTCCCCGTGAGGGTGAGGCCGACGTGATCGTGGCCAAGCACAGGAACGGCCCCACGGACACGCTGGTCGTGGCGTTCCAGGGGCACTACAGCCGGTTCACGAACATGGCGACGAACTTCTGAGCACGGTCGAGTGGCAGGCGACGGTGGCGGGCCTCCCGGCACGACCCGGTGGCCAGAGTCGCGGGATGTGGGGGCGGCGCGCTAGGTCGGTCGAGCTTCGAGCGCGTCGAGGACCAGGTCGAGGCCGTAGTCGAACTCACTGCTGCAGTCGTAGCCCGGCTGCAGAGCGTGGTCGACGACCAGCTCCCTCAGGTGCGGGAGCTCGTGCGCAGGCAGGTGCTCAAGGATGCCACCGGCCACCTCCTGGAGGTCGTCCAGCGGGGACCCGGCCTTCCGCAGGACGCCGAGCAGGGCATCGTGGTGGAGCGTCGCCGGTCCCGGACTGCGGCGGGAGTCCATGAGCTCCAGCGCCCACCTGTGCTTGGCCAGGACAGCCCGGGTGGACCGCGCGCGCACCCGCGTCGCCTCGCGACACTCGAGACCGTCGGCCGGCAGCGGGATCGCGGTGAAGACCGGGTCGACCACGCCGTCGACCATCGCCTCCTTGTTGGGGACGTGGTGGTAGAGCGACATCGCCTCGACGTCCAGCTCCTGCGCCACCCGTCGTATCGTGATCGCCTTCACGCCGCCTCGGTCCGCCACCTGGGTCGCAGCCCTCAGGACGCGGTCCCTGCTGAGGCGCTTGTAAGGTTCTCGGCGTAGCGCCGTCGGCAGGCCGTTCACCGCGCGACGCCTTTCGGTGCGAAGGAGACGACCATGCCGATGCCCAGGTGGTGGGGGCAGATCAACAAGCGGGTGTTCAACCCGCGCGCCATCGCCGGGGGGAGGTGGCCGGTGCTCATGCACGTCGGTCGCACCTCCGGCACCGTCTACCAGACTCCGCTCGACGCGCACCCGGTCGAGGGCGGCTACGTCTTCGTCCTGGTCTACGGGTCGGGCTCCGACTGGGTGCAGAACGTCATGGCGGCCGGCGGCGCACGGCTTCGCGTCGAGGGCGAGGAGGTGGAGCTCACCGCACCACGCCTCATCGGGGAGGACGAGGCGTTTCACGACCTGGCGGACGAGGTGCCACGCCTACCGCGGGTGCTGCGGATCACCGAGTTCCTCCGGATGGACCTGGTCGCGGCCTGAGCGACGGCGCCGACCACCGAGCGCAGCGGGGTAGGGGACCTACAGACTCGGTGGGCCGCCGCCGGCAGGTCCTCAGCGCTGTTCGCGGAAGGCGTCGACCGCCCAGAGCGTGGCGAGCGCGAGTCCGGGGTGCACGCCGTCGGCGACGTCGAGGGTGTAGGCGTCGCGCACGGTGAGGAACTTCTGGGAGATGGTCGCGACCACGGCGCCGTCGGAGGTGATCGTGTAGTCCTTCTCGATGAGGTTGCCCTCCAGGAGCCACTCCCTGCCGTCGGCGAGCGTGATCACCATCTTGCTCTTCAGGGGGGAGATCTTCGCCTTGATGGTGGCGACCTCGTTGCCGTCGGCGTCGGCGACCGTGATCCTCTTCGGGATGCCCAGCAGACGGCCTTTGAGCCGGTGCGTCACCGTACCGGAGGCGTCCTGGACCTCGGCGGCGGGCCGGGGCCCGAACTTGCCGTCGACGAACCAGGCGCGCTGCCCGTCGGGGCCGAGAGCCTCGAAGTCCCGGTCCACGCCGAACTTGCTCTTCACCATGAAGCGGGTCATACCGCCGGGGGCAGTGCTCATGGGCTCATGCTCCCACGTCGGGCCCGCACACGGGAGGCCTCCGCCCCTACAGATGTCCAGGTGGGAGAGTGTGAGGCGACGGGTCGGCGCGGACGAGCCCTCAGCTGCGTGCCGCAAGGACCTCGGCGCCGGGTCCCGTGAGTTCGCCGACGCCGCACGGCCGCCCGGAGGTCGCCAGCAGCAACGCGATGGCGCTGCCGCGCACCGCCGGGCCCTCGCCGATGTGCTGGTCGACGTCCGAGGGGCACAGCCGCAGACCGTGGACCCGTTCCCTGCCACCCCCGATGCCGGCACCTGTGCGCGCCAGGTAGGACAGGGCGGTCATGACGTGCTCGGAGGGGTAGGTCGCGGCGATCCCCAGGGGGCGGCGGATGTCCTCACCGTGGACGTAGGCCTCAACCAGCCGGGTGGCCGGTGAGGCCGGTGGTGTGTCCGTGCGTCGTGTCACGGCCCGGAACGCTGCCAGGGTCTGCTGCGGGTCGCTGGCCCGGTGTCGTCTCACTCCCTGGTCGTTGGCCCTGTCGAAGTCGAAACGCGCGGAGACCATCTGACGCACGAAGCCCACTCGGGTCGTCGTCGCCGAGTCCACCAGGTGCGCGAGGGCATCGTGGACCGACCAGCCTGGGCACAGCGACCCGGTGGACCACTGCTCACCCGTGAGGCCCTCCAGGTCACCCACCAGCAGGCGTCGCTCGTCGTGCACGGCCTCCCACACGGCAGTGCGGTCGCGTCCGGTCACGGCGACGAGGTGTCGAGCTCGGCAGCGATCTGCTCGGCCCACAGCCTGATGGCCTCCCAGTCCCGGAAGTCGCCGCTCGGGAAGCTCTCGCGTGCTGCGGGCATATGGCGGGTCAGCCGTTCGCCGATGCCGATCGGTGGTGCCTCGGGGTCGTAGGCGCCGAAGAAGACCTGCTCACCGCGTGGCTTCAGCAGCTCGGTGAGCTCCTCGAGCTCCTTGGGCCGAGTCGCCACGAGGACGTCGTTGCCCTCGGGGTCGACGCGGTCGGTGCCGAGCGGTCCGCTGCTGAACAGCCAGACCGGCCGGGAGGACAGCTCGGCCCGGTGCTTCTTGGCGAAGCGCACGGCGGGTGTGAGCCAGTGGAACATGTATGCCGCTCCGCCGAGGACGACCGCGTCGTACTCCTCGAGGCGCCCGACCTCCTCGACGGACCTGGCCTCTGCCGTCAGGCCGCGGTCGGCCAGGGTGGCGGCGATGTGTTCGGCGATCCCGGCAGTCGCACCGTGCCGGGTGGCGTAGGCCACGAGGACTCTCATGGGTTCTCCCTCTTCCGTGTGTGGGGTGACGGGTGTGATGTCGTCCGCGTTCTCCCACGGCGACGAACAGGACTCCCCAGGTCCTGGTGGCGGTCCCGCCGAGGAGGCCGAGGGACCCAGGGGCGCCGGGGAGGAGCGAGGACGAGGCCCCGACGGTGACTGCGCCGAGCCCGGCGCCAGGAAGCAGGACGGGCCGCCGGCCCGGGCGGCGCTGAGCAGCACGGCTGCGGAGCCGAACCCCACCGCCGTGACGAGCAGGGTCAGTCCCGCCTCCGCGAGGCTCCACGTGCTGCGCGGGGGCAGGAGCCCTGGCGGCTGCGGATGCAGGGCCCAGAGCACGGACGCCGCTGCGGCCAGCACCGCACCCCCGGCCAACGGCTCCACCCGGCCGCCCAGCAACCCGCACACGGTGAGGGGCAACGAAGCCCGCACCGGTCATCGCGCCGAGCGCGAAGAAGCTGAGATCGCCCACCGACGTGGTCTCGGTGTCGTCCGGATCCACCCCCCACAACGACAGCGTCAGGACCGTGACACCGACGAAGAGGGGCCAGGTGAGGGCCGACCAGAGCACCCAGGCCACGCGGGCCGGTCGTCGACGGTCGAGCTGTGCCTCCACCTGCCACCCCCGCTCCGCAATCCGGCGTGAGCCGTGGCCTCCCCCGCCGTTTCTCACGCTAGCAGGAAGGCCGGCTGCGCAGGGGCGGTCGTGCTGTGGTCTCTGGACACGGGGATGTGGGAGGGCCCATGCTCGAGGGGTGAGCACCGCACAGGGGTCGGGGCCGGAGGCCACACTGAGGGTCGAGCTCGAGGACGCCGGGACCCGCCGAGGGGGGGTCAGCACCCTGGGTCTGCTGTCCGGGGCGATGCAGCAGTGGCACTGCGTCGGCATGCTCGGTGACGAGGTGCGGTACGAGAGCCACCCCTTCTCCGCGCCGTACAGCTGGGGGCACCTGCCGCTGGGGCGCACCATGCTGCCGCGCAACGAGTGGGCTCCCGGGATGGACGACGCGCTCGACGCGCCACGCCGTGAGATCACGGGCGACGGCTGGGTGCTGGTCGGCCACGGTGAGCAGGAGTGGGAAGACAGCTACCGGCCGGTCACCGGCGCCGAGGCATGACGGTCCATCGCCTGGAGAACGTCGGCATCGTCGTTGACGACATCGACGCTGTGACGTCCTTCTTCGTCGAGCTCGGGCTCGTGGTCCAGGGAGAAGGGGTGGTGGAGGGCGACTGGGTGGACGGTGTGGTGGGGCTCGAGGGCGTCCGGACGCAGGTCGTCATGCTGGAGACCTCGGACGGCCACGGACGGCTCGAGCTGATGAAGTTCCACGCGCCGCAGGCCCACGCCGGCGACCGGCACGCGCCGCCGAACACACTGGGGATCCGCCGTCTCGCCTTTGCGGTGGACGACATCGATGGCGCCGTCTCCCGGCTGGAAGCACGGGGCACCAAGCTTCTCGGGAGGGTGGAGACCTATCAGGACAGTTACCGGCTCTGCTATGTGCGGGGCCCGGAGGGCATCATCGTCATGCTGGCCCAGCAGTTGGGATGACGCAAGAGCCTCACAGGTTTGATGCGAGCCTGATCTGCTGTGGCACAGATGTTTTGGATGGAGTCTCCAGTCGTCGAAATGTCGCTTCCTATTCACCGGAGACCTTTCGAAGAATCGCTCGGAACCTTTCGCATACGGCATGTGCGGAGTAGTGTCGAGACACGGGGAAGCACAGAGAAGAGGAGAACGCCATGCGTATCCGACGTGTCGCCGCCATCGCCGCGCTGCTGGTCCCGCTGTCTTTGGCCGGTCCCGCCGCCACCGCAGTCCCGGACGCGAAGCACGGGTCCTGTGAGCGCTTCGGTCAGTCCTGGGGCGCCTGGGCCCGGGGTGAGCTACCCCCTGAGTTCGGGAGTCCGGGCACGGTGATGCCCACACTGTCGGGCAGCACCGCCGCACTCCTGCATGCCGAGATGACAACGGTGGTCGATGAAATTCCAGGGACGCCGTTCTGCGATCCGCACCCGCGGCACTAGTCCCGTAGGGGCTGGTGAGTCCCCAGAATTTGCAGGTGCGGGGCTCCCGGGCGTCGTGGTGCCCGTCCCGCGTCGTAGGTCGGTTGGGTGCCGTCCCGGCGGCCTTCCCGGAGCCGGCCGGTGAGCTCGCGGTGCACTGCAGCCAGCAACGGTCACAGGCCGGCGACGTCGCTCGCGAGCTGGCGGGGTCATCAAGACCTGCGCCTTCCGTGGCGCCATGCACCTGCTGACCCCCGAGCGCGGTGGTGACTACCTCGTCATGCGCGCCGCCAGCCGGATGTGGGAGCTGCCCAGCTGGCAGCAGCACGACGAGCTCACCACGTCGGACTGGCCCCGTCTGCGGCTTCAGCAGCGTGAGAGGGCCATCGGTGAAAGTGAACTTGCGCCGGTCGGGCCTGCCGGACCTCGACGAGGCAGGGATGAGGCGTGTGCAGGCCTCCTTGCACACCTACGGCCCGACGACACCCGAGCAGGTGCACTACTGGCTGGGCGAGCCTAGGCGCTGGCCGCCGACGGCATACCTTCTCTGCTCCTGCATCACGACCTCGAGGTGCTCGAGGCCGCGCCCGCGTCGAGCACAACGGCAGGCCACCCCTGGTGGTCCTGGGAGGTCTCGTCTCTGGCACGTGGTCGCTCAGCGGTGACGCGATCGCGGTCACCTGGCGCGCCGAAGCGGGTCCTCTGCCTCAGGAGGCCTTGGGGCGAAAGGTCTGCGGCTGGCTGCGGTCGTCGGCCGTCCTCTCGAGCTGAGTGTGCAGAGTTCGTGAGGCGCAAGGGGCGGACGGTCCCAGAGTGTTCACCGGGACGCTGTGGGGGTGCCGTTGTGGGAGTGTCTCGGCGGGCCTATTCTCGGCGTCCAGGCCACCGTCACGTCCGACGCGGCTGTTCACCCCCAGGCCGTCACCGGCCCGGAACGCGGAGGTAGTGATGAGTCTCAGGTCCAGACTGCGCCGGATGGGGGTGGCCGTGGCGGCCGCGGCCCTGATGGCCTCGGGGTTGCCGGCGATCGGCGGGCTGACGGCGACGCCGTCGGCCGCGGTCTCGCCGGATGTCGTGATCAGCCAGGTCTACGGCGGCGGCGGCAACTCCGGCGCTGTCTACACCCACGACTTCGTAGAGCTCTTCAACCGCGGGACGACCACGGTGAGCCTGGACGGCAGGTCCGTGCAGTATGCGAGTGCCACCGGCTCGGGCAACTTCGCCCCATCCGCCCTGCTCTCCGGCTCGCTGGCACCGGGTCAGCGGTACCTCGTGCAGATGGCTGCGGGCGCGGGCTCGGGTGAGCCGCTCCCGACCCCGGACGCGACGGGCACCGCCGCGATGGCAGCCACGTCGGGCAAGGTCGCCCTGGTCGACAGCACCGCCGGGCTGGCCTGCAACGGCAGCTCCGGCGCGGCGTGCAGCCCCGACCAGCTGGCCCTCATCCGCGACCTCGTCGGCTACGGCAACGCCAACTTCTTCGAGGGCTCCGGCGCCGCACCGACCCTCACCAACAGCACCGCGGTCATCCGGGCCGACGGCGGGTGCACCGACACCGACAACAACAGCGCCGACTTCACGGCAGGCGCACCGGCCCCGGGCAGCTCCAGCTCGCCGCTGACACCCTGTGACGGGGAGCCGGTCGACCTGCCCCCGGTGGTGTCCTGCCCCGGCACCCTGGTCGCTCCCTTCGACGCCGGGGCCACGGCCACGGTCAGCGCCACGGACGACAACGACGCCATCGGCTCCATCGCCATCACCTCCGAGCCGGTCGCCGGTGTGACCTTGGAGGACGTCGACCTCGCCGCCGGCACCGCCGAGCTGACCGTCGACCCGGCGGCTGCGCCGGGCACCTACGACGTGGCCATCGCCTTCGCCACCGACGCGGCCGAGCCGCAGACCTCCACCTGCACGGTGACGGTCACGGTGCAGGACGAGCCCACCATCACCCTGATCTCCGAGGTCCAGGGCTCGGGCGAGGAGAGCCCGCTCGTCGGCACCACGGTGACCGTCGACGGCATCGTCACCAGCCTCTTCACCTCCAGGGACGTGCTCGACGGCTTCTTCGTGCAGGAGGAGGACGCCGACGCCGACACCGACCCGGCCACCTCCGAGGGCGTCTTCGTGTTCTGCCGTGGCACCTGCACCGACCTGGAGGTCGGTGACCAGGCCCGGGTGACCGGCAGGGTCAACGAGTTCTTCGGTATGACGCAGGTCTCCGCCAACACGGCCGGCGGAGACATCCAGGTCGTCTCCAGCGGCAACGCGCTGCCGAGTGCGACCGAGGTCGCGCTGCCGGCTGACGGCTCCACCCGCGCCGAGCCCACCTTCGAGCCCACCGAGGGCATGGTCGTGACCTTCCCGGACAGGCTCGTGGTCAGCGAGTACTTCGAGCTGGCCCGCTACGGCCAGCTGGTGCTCACCGCTGACGAGCGGCCCTACCAGTTCACCCACCTGAACGAGCCCAGCGTCTCCGGATACCAGGAGTTCCTCACCGACCTCAGCACCCGGCGCATCATCCTGGACGACGACAACAACGACCAGAACGACGCCACCTCCGGCCCGGACTCCGACGAGCCCTACCCCTGGCCCCTGGGCGGCCTCTCGGTCGACAACCGCATCCGGGGCGGCGACTACGTCGAGGACCTCACCGGCGTGCTGCACTACTCGTTCGCCGGGCAGAGCGGCACCGATGCGTGGCGGATCCGGCCGATCGACGGAGTGGACTACACCTTCGAGGAGGCCAACGCCGCACCGGAGTCGCCGGAGGACGTGGGTGGCCGGCTGACCGTCGCGAGCTACAACGTGCTCAACTACTTCGCCACCATCGACACCACGGCGTCCGGCAGCTCGGGTCCGTGTGGGCCCTCCGGGACGTTGGACTGCCGTGGCGCCGACTCCGAGAAGGAGCGAGTGCGCCAGCTCACCAAGATCGTGGCCGGCCTGGAGGAGATCGACGCCGACGTCGCCGGTCTGATCGAGATCGAGAACGACGAGGGCATGGCCACGGAGCAGATCGTCGAGGCGCTCAACGAGACCACTGCGCCGGGCACCTACGACGCCGTCGACACCGGCTACATCGGGACCGACGCGATCAAGGTCGCGCTGGTCTACCAGCCGGGCTCCGTCAGGCCGGTCGGGGACTACGAGATCTTCGACAGCAGCGACGACCCGCGCTTCGACGACACCAGGAACCGGCCGGTGCTCATCCAGACGTTCGAGGAGAACGCCACGGGCGCCCGGTTCACCGTCGCGGTCAACCACCTCAAGTCCAAGGGGTCGCCCTGTGACGCCGTCGGTGACCCCGACCTCGGTGACGGTCAGGCCAACTGCAACCTGACGCGCACCATGGCTGCCGAGGCACTGGCGGACTACCTGGCCACCGACCCCACCGGCAGCGGTGACCCGGACCTCCTCGTCATGGGCGACCTCAACGCCTACGCCAAGGAGGACCCCATCCGTGCGCTCGAGGCTGCGGGCTACACCGACCTGCTCGCCGCGTTCGACGGTGACGACGTCTACACCTACGTGTTCGACGGGCAGCTCGGCTACCTGGACATCGCGCTGGCCAACGCCGACCTCGTCGGCCAGGTGACCGGAGCGACGGCGTGGAACATCAACGCCGACGAGGTGCCGCTGTTCGACTACAACGACGACGTGCGTGACGTCGGTGAGGCCCCGTTCGAGCGTGAGTCGTCGGCCCTGCCGCTCTACGCGCCCGACGAGCTCCGCTCGAGCGACCACGACCCCGTGGTCGTCGGGCTGGATCTCGTCAGCCCCTGGACGGCGGTCAGCGACCTGCGCGAGACCCTGGCGGGGATGGACGTCCAGCGAGGTGTGAAGAACGCGCTAGACGCGAAGCTGCGGTCCGCCCTGGCGGACCTCAAGGCCGACGAGGACGCCGCGGCGTGCGAGAGCCTCGGGTCGTTCCTCAACCTGCTGAGCGCGCAGACAGGCAAGAAGGTCTCCGAGGCCGACGCCGTCGTCCTGCGGGAGGAGGCAGAGCGGGCCCGCGAGATGCTCGGCTGCTGAACGAAGGCACGGCGCGCGCCGCCGGGTGGCTCCAGTCCGAGGGTTGGAGCCACCCGGCGACCTCGTCGGTGCCGGCAGCACGTGGCCGGGTGGCCCCCGGCGCAGGAGCACCACGGCGAGAACATCGGTGACACCCCGACGACGTCCTGACCGGGCTCAGTCCGGTGAGGCCTCCACCACGCAGAACTCGTTGCCCTTCCGGGTCGGTGAGGGTGCGCCAGTGCGCTCCCCACTCCCGCTTCTCGTGCACCACGGCAGCACCGAGCTCGACGAGCCGGGCCGTCTCGGCGTCCAGGTCGTCGGTGCGGAAGTCCAGGTGCAGCCGGTTCTTGGCCGTCTTGCCCTTGGGCACCCGGAAGAAGAGCCACCCGGCGGCACCCTCGCCGCGCCCGGCGAGCGTCGCGAGCTCCGCGCTGGCTCGGGGGTCGACCTCGAGGTCGAGCGATTTGCCCCAGAACGTGGCCAGGCGCGCGGCGTCACCGCAGTCGACCGTGATGTGGACCAGCTCCAGACTCATGACGCCCATCCTGCCGCGCCACCCCGCCCCGGCGCGGGTCGGACCCTCGCCGGCACGGACAGCGACGTGTCAGGCGTCGGCCCGCTGCTCCTCCAGGATCGCGTCGATCTGCCCGACGGCCAGCCGCAGACCCTCGTCCATCCCCATCTGCACCAGGCGTTCCATGTCCTCGACGGTGGCGAAGGTGCTGCTGATGACCATGCGCGTGCCACCCTCGGGGCGCTCCTGCACGCTCACCGAGCTGCGGGATGCCGGCATCCCGGCGTCGGGGGTGCCGCTGGCGTCGGCGAAGTAGTCCTCGAACGCCAGGTGGTGCGGCGGCTCGACGGACTCCACGGTCCAGCCGCCGTGGTATCGCTCACCCTCCGGGCTGGTCATGTAGTAGGTGACCCCTCCGCCCGGCCGAAGGTCGTGGTCGACCACGGTCGCGGGGTAGGTCGGCGGCCCCCACCACCGCTCCAGCAGCCGGGGGTCCTCCCACAGCCGCCACACCTCCTGCGCGGATGCCGCGAAGTCGGCGGTGAGGGTGAGGGTCCTGCTCTCGGTGTCCTTGCGGACGTCGGTGACGGTCATGTCGTGCCTTCTCTCGTGACGTCGGCGAGCACCTCGCCGAACCGGTCGAGGCGGCTGTGCCAGAGGTCCTCCAGCCGCCGGAGTACGAGGTCGGCCTCCCGCACGGCGTCGATGTCGCCGCGCACGAGCTGCTCGCGCCCTCGTCTCTGCTTCGTCACCAGCCCGGCCCGCTCCAGCACGGCCACGTGCTTCTGGACGGCGGCGAAGCTCATGGGGTAGTCGCGGGCCAGCGCCGACACCGAGTGCTCGCCGACGAGGCTGCGCACCACGATGTCGCGTCGCGTGGGGTCGGAGAGGGCGTGGAAGATGCGGTCCACCCGGTCCTGCCGCTCCTGAACTACAACCATAAGGTTGTACGTTAGACCCGCGGCCACGGCACAACCCCAGAGCCGCGGCGGCCCGCTGACCTGCGCAGCATCGCTTCGGCAGGCATGCACCGGAGGTCTCGCGCATCCTGGGGAAGGTCCCCACCCCTCCGGGTGAGCCGTGGACCGGACGACCACCATTCGAGGAGAGACCGATGCGCACGACAGCCGCCACGCCCGTCACGGTCTCGAGCGGGCATGGCGCCCGGAGCACGCAGGTGGGGCCTGAGCCGGCGCTGCGCCAGACCGTCGTAGCCCTCGCCGAGGGCCAAGGCACCGCGGGCCACGGTGAGGCGAGGCTCTATGTCATCCAGGGACGGGTGCGGCTCAGGACCGACGGTCAGGGCTGGTCTGGCTCGACGGGTGACCTGCTCGTCGTGCCGCCCTCCCTCGCTGCCCGGGACGACTCGGCGGTGCGGCTCACCGTCGCCACGATGGACACGCCGAGGCGGCGGGGTGTGCCGCGGTCGACACCGTCGAAGGTCACTCGACGGTGAGCTCACCCATCTCGCCCCAGCCGTCGCCCTCGACCTTGTGGCTGACGATCTTGGGCGTGCGCACCAGCGCCTGCGGCATGTCCTTCATCGCCTGCTGGAAGTGCTCGCTCTGCACGTGAGGTCCTGCGCCCTCGTCGGTGAAGGCCTCGATGAGCACGAACTCGCGAGGGTTGTCGACGCTGCGGGACCACTCGAACCACAGGTTGCCCGGCTCGGCGCGGGTCTTCTCCGTGAAGTCGGACACGAGGTCCAGCCAGCGGTCGGTCCACTCGGGCTTGGTCTCGAACTTGACGTTGATGAGGATCATCGCGGGCCTTTCGGTGGGTCGTCGTGCGGCACCGTCATGCTGTGCCGCCCGCTCGGTGCCCGTCAACCGCGAGCGGGTGCCGTCCGACCCGCGCCCCGGCATGATGGGGGTATGCCGAACGACGACCGTCGCGGACCGGTGCAGCGGACCCTGGCGATCCTCGAGGTCGTCGCCGAGCGGGGTGGCGCGTCGGCCAAGGACATCGCGGAGGCCCTGGACCTGCCGCTGGCGACGGTCTACCGGCTGGCCGCCGACCTGGTCGGTGAGGACTACCTCGTGCACATCCGGGACAAGCGACGCTACGAGCTGGGCTACAAGCTGCACCGGCTCGGCTTGTCCCTGCATCACCAGATCGGCCTGTCCCGCGGGGTCCGCGACCAGGTGGTGAGGCTGCACGAGGACACCGGGCTCGCGGCATACCTGGCCATCCACCGTGGCGCCGAGCTCGTCGTGGTGCTCGTCGTCGACTCGCCGCGGTGCCCCCGTCTGCGGCCCATCAGGTTCGGCTTCCACGAGGCCCCGCACGCCACCGCCTTCGGCAAGCTGCTGCTCAGCGAGCTGCACGACGAGCAGCGCCGCGTGCATGTAGGCCGGCACGGCATGAGGGCGATGACCCCGCACACCATCACCGACTACGACCAGCTGTGCGCACACCTGCGCGCCGTGGCGCTGGAGGGCGTCGCCTGGGAGTTCGAGGAGTTCCTCGAGGGGTCGGCGTGCGCGTCGGCACCCGTGCGCGGCGACGGCTCGCTGCTGCTCGGGTCGGTCGCCGTGTCCGCACCTGCACACCGTCTGCGTGCGCCCGACGAGCGGCTGGCCGACCAGTTGCGGCAGGCGGCCTCGCGGCTGAGCCAGCACTTCCGCACCGGCGCCACGGTGGCGTGAGGCGCGCCGCAGAAAAAGCTTCGGGACTTCTCACTGCCTGAGAACGACCGTTGGCCTCGGAGGGGCGATCTCCTACCGTGGCGGCACACCGGCAACGTCGCCGACGCAGGAGGAGCCATGGCCCAGACCCGTGAACCGCAGCCCACCAAGGAACCCACCGACCTCCAGGTCGACACCAGCGGGCCGGACCAGGGGCCGGTGCCCACCGAGGAGGCGAAGCGCACCGACCGCGGTCACCGGATCCTCACCCGGCTCCTGCAGGTGGCCTACCCGCACGACTCCCTGCCCGACGGCCCCTACGAGCGCACGGCCACGGCGGTCCAGGAGGCGGCGCTCGCGGAGGCGGGTGACGAGCGGGCGCTCCAGTTGGGCCTCGACGGTCTCGACCTGGCCGCAGGCGGCGACTTCCTGTCGGCCGACGACGCCACCGCCGAGCAGCTGCTGCGCGACCGTGCGGACGACTACTTCTTCCGCTTCGTGCGCAGCGTCGCGGTCGTCGCGCTCTACGACGACCACGAGGTATGGGGTGTGCTCGGCTACGAGGGAGCGTCCTTCGACCAGGGGGGCTACCTCCACAGAGGCTTCGACGACCTGGACTGGCTGCCGGACCCACGCATCGAGGAGTACGACGGCGAGCCGCGGGTCGAGCTCGTCACGGACGAGGGAGAGAGCGCATGACCGCGACGGACAGCACGCAGACCCACGGCGCACCGATCGAGCACAGCGACCCCGTGGTCGTGGTCGTCGGCTCCGGAGCCGGCGGGGGGACGGTCGCCCACGAGCTGACCACCAAGGGCGTCAAGTGCGTGGTGCTGGAGGCCGGTCCCTACCTGACCCAGGACGACTGGGTCAACGACGAGTGGGAGGCCTTCGGCCAGATGGCCTGGCTCGACATGCGCACGACCTCGGGTGGTTGGCGCATCACCCGTGACTTCCCGAACCTGCCGGCCTGGATCGTCAAGGCCGTCGGTGGCACGACCACGCACTGGTCCGGTGCGACCCCGCGGTTCATGGCCCACGAGTTCAAGGCCCGCTCGACCTACGGCGACATCCCCGGTGCCAACCTGCTCGACTGGCCGATCGGCCTGGAGGACCTCGCGCCCTACTACGACCGCGCCGAGAAGGCGATGGGCTCGACCCACCGGCACGGCCGCCCGCCGATGCCGGCCAACAACAACTACAAGGTGTTCGCCAACGGCGCCGAGCGCATCGGCTACAAGCACTATGCGACGGGGCCGTACGGCACCAACGCCGAGCCCTACGACGGCCGCCCCGCCAGCGTCCAGGACGGCTTCAACTTCCAGGGCGACAAGTCGGGCGCGAAGTGGTCGACCCTGGTGCGCGAGATCCCGCGGGCCCTCGAGACCGGCAACCTCGACCTGCGGCCCAACTGCCACGCGGTCAGGATCACCCACGGCTCCGACGGCAAGGTCGACGCGGTGGAGTACCTCGACGGGCAGGGCAACCTGCACAAGCAGGCGGCCCGCGTGGTGTGCGTCGCCGGCAACTCGATCGAGACGCCGCGGCTGCTCCTGATGAGCGCCTCGGCGGAGCACCCCGACGGACTGGCCAACTCCTCGGGCCAGGTGGGCCGCAACTACATGCGCCACCTGACCGGCACCGCATACGCCAGGTTCGACAAGCCCGTCCGCATGTACCGCGGTGAGACGATGGCAGGCATCATCGCCGACGAGGCCAGGCACGACACCCGGCGCGGCTTCGCCGGGGGCTTCTACCTGGAGACCCTGTCGCTGGGCCCGGCCTTCCTGGCAAGCTTCCTCGAGCCCGGAGCCTGGGGCCGGGAGTTCACCTCGTGGCTGGACGCCTACGAGAACCTCGCCGGCATGTGGATCGTCGGTGAGGACATGCCGCAGGCGAGCAACCGCATCACGCTCAACCACGACGTCAAGGACCAGCACGGGCTGCCGGTGCCCAACGTCCACTTCAGCGACCACGCCAACGACGTGGCGATGCGCACCTACGCCTACGGCCAGGCCGACCAGCTCTACGGCGCCGTCGACGCGCTCGCGGTGCACCACACCCCGCCCTACCCGGCGACCCACAACCTCGGCACCTGCAGGATGAGCGCCGACCCGACCGACGGTGTGCTGGACCGCTGGGGCCGGGCGCACGACGTGCCCAACCTCTACGTGAGCGACGGCTCGGTCATGACCACGGGCGCAGCGGCCAACCCCACGCTCACGATCGTGGCGCTGGCGATGCGGCAGGCAGAGCACCTGCTCGAGGAGATGGGCAGGGGCACCCTCTGAGCGGGCGCCGGCGTCTCAGCGCAGGGTCCGCAGGGCTCCCGCCCAGCGCTCGGTCTGATCCAGCATGGTCTGCAGGTTGCGTGCCTGGAAGTCGCGCGGGGTCATCCGGCTGAAGTCCGCCATGTCGTCGTAGATCGAGACGGACACCTGGGCCCGCACCGTGGCGACCTGCAGCTCGCCCAGGACGAGCTTGAGCTGCTCCGCGGCGCGGAGGCCGCCCGAGCTGCCGTAGCAGACGATGCCGGCTGCCTTGTCGTTCCACTCGGCGTACAGGAAGTCCAGGGCGTTCTTGAGCTGGCCGGGGATGCCGCGGTTGTACTCCGGCGTCACGAAGACGAAGCCGTCGTATCCCGTGACCTTCTCCGACCACGCACGGGTGTGCTCCTGGGTGTAGTTGCCCGAGGACGCCGGCTCGGGCTCGTCGAGGTTGGGCAGGTCCTCCTCGGCGAGGTCGACCAGGTCGTAGGTGACGCCGGCGCGTTGCTGCGTGCCGGCATACACCCACTCCGCGACGGCGGGGCCGACCCGTTCGGGACGACTGGAGGCGATGACGACGGCGATCCGCAGTGGTGGGTTCATGGCGGGGGCTCCTAGGGTCCGGGGGTCCTCATTGTGACCCGGGCCTCTCTCCTGCCCGTGGTCCGGGGCTCAGGGAGGGAACGGCGACGGGTATGTCGTACGTGTGTTCTACGTTTGTCCCATGGTCTCGCCGGGCGAGATGGGCGGCGGGACCGTGTGACGGCGAGACCGTGACACGGCGGGACCGTGGGACGACGTGGAGAGGCAGGACAGGGGAGACATGGCGACGGCGGTGGTGACGGGCACACGGGAGAACGACGTCGGCCGTGAGGTCCGGGAGGGCGTCCCGGGTGACGGCAGGCATCGTGATGAGGACTGGGAGCCGAGCTGGCTGGGTCTGGGCGACCGGGATGTCGTCGAGGATGTCGACGATGCCCTGTGGCACGACTCCGAGACCTCGGGGCTGTCCGAGGTGCCGGGGGCACTGGGGCGGGTCGCTCACGGCCTGGGCACCCTGGGGCTGGCACCCGAGGTGGTCGAGGACCTGCTGTCGCTGCTCACGGGCGCGGCAGCGCACCGTGCTGCCCGGCGAGAGCAAGGTGCCCAGGGCGTGGTCCTGCCGTCCCAGGAGGTGGTCACCGATGACGAGCTCGTCCGGGCCGCGTCTGCGGTCCGCCGGGTGCAGGGGTTCGCCGAGGCTGTCGCCGTCTCGGTGTGCAGGTCCCTGACGGAGCGAGCAGGGCAGGACCTGCTGGCGCGCAAGGGCGCGACGGTGCCCGACGAGCTGTCGGCCGGCGCACGGGAGCGCTGGCGTGCCAAGACCAAGTCTGCGGTCGCGCACGAGCTGAGCGTCGCCACCGGACACACCCTCTGGCGGACCCGCTCGCTCGTCTGCTTCGCTGCTGCACCTCGGGTCGCCGCCGCCCCGGTGGAGGCGGCGCTGCGCCGCGGTGTGACCCACTGGCGGGCGGTCGACCTGTGGTGGTCCCGCTGCCGGAGGATGGACGTGGCCGATGCGACCGCTGTGGCCGAGGAGGTGTTCGGTCCCCTCCTGGACCATCCGGTCCCCGACGACCCTCAGGGCACAGCCCTTCAGGAGAGCCTGCGGCGTGAGTCCTGGGCCGAGTTCAGGCGAAGGCTGGACCGTGAGGTGGTCCGTGTCGATGGCGCGGACTCCACAGCGGCCAGGAAGCGGCGCCGGGCTGCGGTGGAGACCCGTGGCGTCTCGACGGAGCTCTACGACGACGGTCTGAGCTGCCTCAAGATCACCGGCTCCACGGAGGCTGTCGTCGGTGCCGCCGACCGCATCGAGACCATCGCACGACGGGCGCGGGCTGCGGGGGACCCCCGGCCACAGCACCACATCAGAGCCGACACCGCCATGGCTCTGCTCGTGCACGGGACCCTGCCGCTGCCCGATGCGCAGGTCCCGTCTCACCGAGGCGCTGACACCTCCTGTGACGAGGACCAGAGGCCGCGGCCAGGTGCCTCGTGCCCGGGCGACGAGCCGCTCGTGGGTGTCCCCCAAGAGGTGTCGCGCATCATCAGCGGGCTGCCCGCGACGCGCGTCGAGCTCGTGATGCCCCTCTCCGCGCTTCACCTCATGCCGTCTGCACCCCGACCGAGGCGGGGCGGTGCCGCCGGTGCCGCGGGTGCTGCCGGTGTGGACGACGAGGGTGAGGGTGAGGGCAGCGACAGAGGGTCCGTGGCGGAGCTGTCGGGGCACGGCTTCATCAGCGCCGAGCACGCAAGGGAGCTCCTGCTGGCTCCCGGCACCACCGTCCACCGGATCCTGACCGATCCCGCGGATGGCCGGGTGGTCGAGCGCTCCACCACCGCCTACCGTCCTGACAGACAGATGACAGAGCAGGTCAGAGCCGTGGACCGGGTCTGCCGGGCGCCAGGGTGCCTGGTGCCGGCCCGACGGTGCGACCTCGACCACGAGCACCCCTTCAATGCAGGCGGGACGACGTCCGAGAGCAACTTCAGCCTCAAGCATCGCGCACACCACGCGCTGAAGACCGAGGGCTTCTGGGCCACCGTCATCGACGCCACGCGCACCGTCACCTGGCGGACCCTGTTCGGCCGGGTCTACTCGACCAGGCCTCATGACTACCGGCAGTACGACACCGTCCTGCGCCCGGCCGGCGTCGCCGCACACGCGACCCGTGGAGCAGTCGCACCCGAACCGGTCGCATCTGGCGACGACGCCTGGGGAGGTATCGACCCCGGCGGTGTCACGGACGGGGACCTGCGCAGCCGGCTGGTCTACGCGGCGCTGTCCTCCCGCGCAGGCCAGGACCGCTGGCTCGAAGCCCTGGACGACCACGACGAGCACGCAGACTGCCTGGACGGCAGGCGTCGACCGGCCGCTCAGGGTGTTCCACACCATGGGTGCGCACCGACGCAGCGGGCCGCCGCCGGGTCAGCCGACCCCGGAGCAGATCCTGAACCCGACGCCGATGCCGATGCCGATGCCGATGAAGTCGCCGACGCCGACAGGTCGGACCGTCGCGGCCACGCCTCGATGGGCAGCGGACGACGCCGGCCCGCCGCCGTTCTGAGGAGCGAGCCCCCTCAGCTGAGCGTGGCTCGCGCCCGGATGGTGCGGGGCCTGCTGAGCAGGTAGGCGACGGCAACGATGCCGACGACGGCCAGGATCCGGTTCAGGTCGATCGCCGGTTCCCAGCGCACCTGTCCGTTGCGGATGACATAGGCACCGGCGGGGCGTGCGTGCAGGCCGAACCCGGCGCCCTCACCCTCCTGGTCCGAGCTGTCGTGCCCGCCCCCGCCCCCGCCCCCACCGGCGACTCGCGCCGCGGTGATGATGGTGGTTCCGTCCTTCTCGTAGGGCTCGCCGAACACCCTCCGCACCGTGATCGAGTCCTGGGCAGCGCCCAGCATGTCGGTGACCTTCATGGTTCCTCCTCGTGGCAGCCCGGGGTGGGCGGCCCTCCCTCTCGACGCTAGCGACGGGTCGCCCGGGTCGACAGGGCCGGAAGTCCCCCTGGCGCCGGAATGGGCGTCGGAGGTCTCTTGCGGGGGTGGGTCCGGGTGCGGTCTGATGGGTGGATCAGTGGCAGCTGCTTCCTGCAGGCGGCCGGCCACACCGCCCAGCGGAGAGGCATGCCTGATGGCCGTCCAGGGTTTCCTCAAGGTTCCCGACATCCCGGGTGAGAGCACCAGCAAGGACCACGAGGACGAGATCGACGTGGTGGCTCTGTCCTTCGGCATGGGAGTCCCGGCCTCCTCCGCGACCGAGCCCCGCAGCGGCCGGGTCCAGCTCCAACCGTTGATGGTGACCAAGCACTACGACCGCTCCTCGCCCTACCTCAAGAGGGCGTTGTTCGACAACGTGGTGTTCCCCGAGGTCGTCCTCACCGTCTCGCAGGCGCTGTCCTGGGGCCGTGGGCGTCCGGGAGACCGCGGCGACTACCTGGTGGTGACGTTGACCGGTGCCTCGGTCATGAGCTACGACCTGGTGCCCGCCGAGGGCCTGGACCAGCTCGAGGAGCGTCTCGCCTTCGGCTACCGCAGCATCACCTTCACCTACCACGGGGAGCACGAGACGGTGCTGGATCCGTCGCAGAACACCTGAGGGCCGGTGGCATTCAAAGGTCCGGGTGGACGCTGCCCGCACCGGGCACGGGCGCGACGACCGACACTCAGCCGTCCGCCAGCACGTCACGGATCATCCGGTGCCCCTGAGCCTCGAACGGCTCGTCGCCGACCTGGTAGGCCCAGACCGCGGTGCCGACCGCCTCGCGCAGACGCACGCGGAGCCATCCCTCGCCGGCGCGAGGGTCCGAGCCGTACCCCTCGACGAAGGCTGCCTCGAGGTCCGGCCGTCCCACGAACTGCTGCGCGGAGAGTCGGGCGAGGTCCGTGTCCGGGGTCTGCCAGGCGGCGCGACCGAAGTCGATGGCGGCGACCTCACCCTGGTGGACCAGCCAGTTGCGTGGCTGCCAGTCGCCGTGCGTCGGCACCAGGCGTGCGGGCCCGGGCCGGTGGCCGTCGATCCTCCGTCGAAGCTCTCTCTCGGTGGTGCCGTCGATGCGGTGCGGTGCGTCCAGCCACGCCATTGCCCTGGCGTCCATGGCCGCCTCGAACCCGTCGTCGGTGCGGCTGGCCTGGTCGTGCAGCAGCCTCAGCAGCTGCCCGGCCTGCCGGTACGTGTCCGGCGACCCCTCGGACTCGTCACCCTCGACCAGCCTCCCCGGCAGGTATGCCGTGACCAGCACCTTCGCAAGCCGGTCGACGTGCAGCAGGGTCGGCGCCCGACCCCGGGAGGTCCAGGGCCGGAGCCAGCTCTCGTGCGCGGTGACCTCGCGGTCGAGGTGATGGTTCCCCGGTCCTGCTGCCTTGACGACGACGTCCTCGCCCTCGGACCTGCGCAGCTGCAGCACCGTGGTGTCGGTGAGCCCCCAGCTGTGGTCCCGCACGAGCGTGGCGTGCGGCAGCCACGCGGTGACCAGCGACGCCTGCTCGGGCGACAGTCCGGGCAGGCGCGATGCGGCGGGCACGCTACGCCGGAGCGGTGCCGGCGTCCGGCACCGGGGTCTGCGTGTAGAGCGCCAGCCGCCACCGGCCTGCCGGGCGCACGTAGACGCTGGTCATCACGGCAGTGAAGGCAGGCTGGTCCCCCTCCCGGTAGGCGCGGCCCAGGTAGACGAGACAGGTGCTGTCCGGGGAGATGTCGACCAGCCGCGGGTCGCCGATCTCGTAGGTGCGCCACGGGGGTGCGTGCCCGAGGGAGGCCACCACGGTCGGGCGGTCCATGACGCTGCCGTCGGCCAGCACCATCACGGCGTCGTCGGTCATCACGTGGCCGTAGAAGTCGTCGCCGGTGCCGTCGCAGAGCGCGTCCCACCCATGCCGTTCGAGCTCGAGCAGGGTCCTGAGCCGGTCGGGGTCGTCCATGTGCCCACGCTAGCGGCGACCCCTGACCGGACCGGCGCTGGCGTACGCCCCGTCAGCGGGCCCCGCGCGGGCCACCTCAGCGGTGGCGTTCCGCGCCGCTGCCCCTCAGGCTAGGGACAGGACCCGACCCCGACGAGAAGAGGCGCAACCATGACGCACCACGACAGCACCGCCGGCCGCGACCCCGAGGCTGTGGCCACCGTGCGCGAGATCATCGGCGACCAGCGCATCTGCATGCTCACCTCCGTCCACCAGGGAGCACTGGTGAGCCGTCCGATGGCTGTCCAGGACGTGGAGTTCGACGGCGACCTGTGGTTCTTCTCGCAGGCCGACGCGGCCAAGATCGACGACATCGCCTCGGAGCCGCACGTCAACGTGGCCTTCTCCGGTGACGACGCCTGGCTGTCGATCAACGGCACCGCACAGCTCGTGCGCGACGTCGAGAAGAAGAAGGAGCTCTGGAACACGGCCGCCTCCGCCTGGCTCGAGGGCGGACCGGAGGACGACGAGGTCGTGCTGCTGCGTGTGCAGGGCCTCACGGCGGAGTACTGGCAGGGCCCGGGCCGGGTCGCCACTGTGCTGGCCCTGGTCAAGAGCGCGGTGCAGCGCGACGGCCGCCCGGACGTCGGCGACAACGAGACGGTGCGTCTCGAGGGCGGCACCCACCTCTGAGGGCCGACGTCAGATGCCCGCCATGGCCTGGCGGAACCTGGCTCGCGCGGCGGCCCAGGGGCCACGACGCACGGCGAGGTCGTGCCACAGCGGGGTGAGCTCGGCAGAGAAGCTCGCGCTGGCCTCGCGGGGCACGAGTGAGGGCAGGTTGTCGATGGCGATGACGTCGAGCAGGGGGTCCTCGTGCAGCCGGCGCACCGGATCTTCCCAGGTCGTCACGGCGGTGTTCACCGGCACCAGGTTGTGCTCGGACGTGACGTCGCACGTCACGTCGACGACCAGCCGCAGCTGCCGGTCGGGGACGGTCAGGTCGCCGTGCTCGACGAAGGGTGCCTGAGGGGCCGAGGTGACGACACAGTTGACCAGCAGGTCGTGGTCGAGGAGCGCGCGCCTGTCGAGCGACCGTGTCTCGGCGATGCCCCACCGGGTGACCTGGCAGCCGGCTGTCGTCAGCGCGTCGACCGCGCCACCGCCGCTGCGACCGAACCCGCCGATGACCAGCGCCGACGGGGTCGCGGCTCCGGGTGAGACGAGCGCGGCGTGCAGCGTGGCGTGGTCGGTCGGGGTCAGCGGGGTGACCAGCTGCCCGCGCAGCGCCAGCACCCCGAGGGCTGCGCCGGCATACCCCGCCCACCGGCCGAAGGCGACGACCCGGCGGTGGTCCACGGTGAGGTACTCCAGGTCGAGCAGCTCCCCGCCGCCACGCCCGAAGCGCCCCAGCAGCTCGGCGGCCCCGTGCTGTCCCTTGAACGCGTGCGCGAACAGGATGTGGGTGTGCCGCAGCTCCCGAGGCTGCTCGGGCAGCTCCTTGATGCCCACCACGTATGCCGTGGACGGCGCCCTCTCCCACGACCCGGCCGGCGCGGTCTCGCACCCGGCCCGGACGTAGTCCTCGAGCGGGTAGATACGCTGCGGCGACTCCTCCACCGTCAGCCGCGCACCTGCCGCCACCAGCCGTGCGGCGTCGTCGGGGACCACGGGCACGCGCTGCTCGGTCGACCGGGTCTCGCTGCGGATCCACAGGTGCAGGTCGTTCACCGCGCCAGTGTGTCGTCCCGGTGGCTCGACGGTCCAGTGACCACGTATTCAACCGGATGGTTGACGAACGTGCGTCATCGTTCTAGGGTCGTATTCAAGGCAGAGGTTGTATACGACCGGGACAGCCCCAGGCGGCCGTCCCACCGAGGGAGGACATATGGACGACGAGCTCTCCCGCGTCTTCGCCGCGCTGGCGGACCCCACCCGACGCGACATGGTGGCCCGTCTGGCCACCGGGGACGCCACGGTCAGTGAGCTCGCCGAACCCTACGACGTCAGCGTCCAGGCGGTCTCCAAGCACCTCAAGGTGCTGGAGGAGGCCGGGCTGGTGAGCCGCAGCCGCGACGCGCAGCGCCGTCCGGTCCACCTCGAGGCGCAGGTCTTCGACCTGATGACGAGGTGGGTCGAGCGCTACCGGCGCGAGGCCGAGGCGCGCTACCGCCGCCTCGACGCGGTCCTGGCAGAGATGACGCATCCGCAGGACACCCACCACGCCGATGAGGAGAACGTCTCATGACCACCACCGACCACAGCTCGCAGGCCACCACGATCGAGGCGGACCCGCAGCTGCCCCTGATCCGCATGACACGCGACTTCCGGGCCACACCGGCCCAGCTCGTGCGGGCACACACCGACCCGGAGATCTTCGCCCGTTGGGTCGGCCCGCACTCCGTCAGCACCCGCATCGACCACTGGGACGCCCGCACCGGTGGCAGCTACCGCTACGTCAACGTCCGTGGGGACGAGGAGCACGCCTTCCACGGCTGCTTCCACGAGGTCAGCGACCACCGGCTGGTCCAGACCTTCACCTGCGAGGGCTACCCCGAGGGCGTCTCCCTCGACACCATGACCTTCGAGGAGCTCGGTGGCGGCGTCACCCGGATGCACGCGCAGTCGCTGGTCGACAGCATCGAGGGCCGCGACGCCATGCTCGCCAGCGGGATGGAGGTCGGGGTGGACGAGGGCTACGCCACGCTCGACGCGCTGCTGGCCGACGGTGCCGTCTGACGGCCCCAGCCGTGGCTGCTCGGCTTCATCGGGCGTGACCCCGCGCCGTTCACCCTGGATGGGTGATGCCTGCGACGGCAGGACGGACGCACGATGGTGCACGCAGGCGACGTGCCCGTGCGATGCGACAGGCGGGGGCACGTCACCTGCGAGACCACCCACGTGCGGGCCACGTCCCGCTTTCTCGAAAGGCCCCTGATGGACTTCTGGGACTTCTTCTGGCTGATGATCTACAGCTTCCTCTTCATCGCCTACCTCATGGTGATGTTCCAGATCGTCATCGACCTCTTCCGCGACCCTGACACCTCGGGGTGGATGAAGGCGGTGTGGATCGTCGCCCTCATCTTCCTGCCCGTGCTCACCGCGCTGGTCTACCTGGTCGTGCGTGGCAAGGGCATGGCGCAGCGCCAGGTGGCAGAGGTGCAGCGTTCGCAGGAGCAGGCGGACGACTACATCCGCCGGGTGGCCGGCACCTCCTTCGCGGAGCAGATCGCGCAGGCCAAGACCCTGCTCGACTCCGGGGCCATCACCCCGCAGGAGTTCGACACCCTCAAGGCGAAGGCGCTGGCCTGACCGTGCCGCTCAGGGCTGCAGCACGACCTTGACGCAGCCGTCCCGCTTCTGCTGGAACATGGCGTAGGCCTCGGGGGCCTCGGCCAGCGGCATCCGGTGCGTCGCCAGCGTCTCCAGCCCCAGGACGTCGTCCGCCCCCGAGACCAGGGTGTGCAGCTCAGGGGTCCACCGCTTCACGTGGCACTGCCCCATGCGCAGCTGCACGCCCTTGTCGAAGAGCTCCATCATCGGCATCGGGTCGGCCATCCCGCCGTACACCCCGGAGACCGACACCGTCCCGCCACGGCGCACCGCCTTGACGGACGTGTGCAGGGCAGCCAGGCGGTCGATGCCCGCGGTCTCGATGGCGGTGCGTGCCAAGGGCCCGGGCAGACGGCTGGCGCCGGAGATCGCCAGGCCCGCGACGGGGTTGCCGTGCGCCTCCATGCCCACGGCCTCGACGACGCCGTCGGGGCCGCGGCCCTCGGTCATCTCGACCAGGGTGGCGGCGACGTCGTCGACCTCGCGCAGGTCGACCACCTCGGCCCCCGAGGCGCGGGCCAGCTCCAGCCGCTCCGGGACGAGGTCGACCCCGATGACGCGGGAGATGCCCTGGTGCCGGGCGGCACGCACGGCGAGCAGACCGACCGGGCCCAGGCCGACGACGGCGAGTGTGCCTTCCGGCGCCACGTCGGCGTACGCCACCCCCTGCCAGGCGGTGGGCAGGATGTCGGAGAGGTAGAGGTAGCGCTCGTCGGGGTGGTCGTCGGCGAGCTTGACCGGGCCGAAGTCCGCGTGCGGCACGCGCACCCGCTCGGCCTGCCCGCCCGGGACGGAGCCGTAGAGGGACGTGTAGCCGAACAGCCGAGCACCCTTGCCCTGCTCGCGCACCTGGGTGGTCTCGCACTGGGCGAAGAGGCCGCGGTCGCACATCCAGCAGTGCCCGCAGGAGATGTTGAACGGCACCACGACCCGGTCGCCGGGCTGCACGTGGCTCACCGCCGAGCCGACCTCCTCGACGACGCCCATGAACTCATGACCGAGCACGTCGCCCTTGCGCAGGTAGGGCGCCAGGACGCTGTAGAGGTGCAGGTCCGAGCCGCAGACGGCGGTCGAGGTGACCCGCACGACCGCGTCGGTCGGCTCCTCGATGACAGGGTCCGGGACCTCCGTGACCTCGACCTTCTCGATGCCTTGCCAGGTGAGTGCCTTCATGCCCGTCACGCTAGGTGGGCGGTCGCGGTCCCGCGACCGGGAGGTCGACCCGGCCTCCGGTCTCAGCCTGCGACGCCGGTCCGACGGACGTACCGTCGGGCCATGGACACCTCAGTCGCGCTCGTCGCCGGATCTTCCCGCGGACTCGGGCTCCTGGTCGCCCGGGAGCTGCTCGACCGCGGGCACGCGGTGGCGCTGTGTGCCCGCGACCGTGCCGAGGTCGACCGGGCAGCCCAGCTGCTCGCCCGGCACGGCACCGTGCGTCCCTACGTCTGCGACGTGGGCTCGCGGCACGAGGTCGACGCCCTGGTGGCCCGCGTGGAGCAGGACCTCGGACCCGTGGACGTGCTGGTCAGCGTGGCCGGGGTCATCCAGGTCGGGCCGGCCGAGTCGATGACGCACGAGCACTTCGAGGAGGCGGTCGCCACGATGCTCTGGGGACCGGTGCACCTGGCGTGGGCTGTCCTGCCCGGTATGCGGTCGCGCGGGCGGGGCCGCATCGGCACGGTCACCTCCATCGGTGGCAAGGTCGCGGCCCCCCACCTGCTCCCCTACGCCACCGCGAAGTTCGGCGCCGTGGGCTTCACCGAGGGGCTGGCGGCCGAGCTGGCGGGCACGGGGGTCAGCGCGACCACCGTCGTGCCCGGGCTCATGCGCACCGGCTCGCACGAGCGCGCCATGTTCACCGGCGACCAGGCGGCGGAGTACGCATGGTTCGCCCCGGCCGCCACGCTGCCCCTGCTGTCGATGGACGCCGAGCGGGCGGCGCGCAGGATCGTTGACGGCGTCCTGCGCGGCCGCGCGCACGTGGTGCTGACACCCCTGGCCAAGGTCGGCATGCGGGTGCACGGTCTGATGCCCAGCACGACGGTGCACGTCATGGGGCTGGTCAACCGGGTGCTCCCCGGGGCACCGGTGCCCGCGGAGTCCGCGACCGTCCCGGGTCACCGGGCGGACCGGCTGCTCGGGTCGGAGGCGATCCGCGCGGTGGCGACCCTGGGCTCCCGCGCGGCCGAGCGCTTCAACCAGCGGTGGGCCCGTCGCTAGCATGCGCCGCATGTCCAGCTCACCCCTCGACGTCGTCAACGCCACCGCCGTCCGCGTGGCGCACACGGCCTCCGTCGGAGCGCGCAGTGCCGCCTCCCGCGTGGCCGTGCGTCTCGGCTGGAGCCCCGCGGCCAAGCCGTACTGGGGGTACGCCGCACGCGGCCGGGCGCGTGTGCTCGGCCGGGTGGTGATGGCCCCGCCGGGGCGTGACTCCGCCGCGATGGTCGGGGTGCCCGCCTGGCGCCGGCTGCTCACTCTCGAGGTCCCCGACCAGCCGGTGCACGTGACGCTGGACGGCCGTCGGCAGCAGACCACGACGGACCGGAACGGCTTCGTGGACACCGTCGTGCCGGCCGACGTCCACCCCGGTCGCCACACGGTGACGCTGGACGTGCCCGGCCGGGGTCCCGTCTCCGGCGAGGTCTTCGTGGCCTCTCCCACGGCGACGGTGGCGGTGGTCTGCGACATCGACGACACCGCCTGGATCACGGGCCTCACCCAGCCGCTGCGCGCGGCGTGGCGCACCTTCATGAACACCAGCGTCGGCCGCGAGCCGGTGCCCGGCATGGCCGACCTGCTGCAGCGCGTGCTCGCCGGCACCGAGCACGCACCCGTGGTGTACCTCAGCAACGGTCCGTGGAACCTCGCCCGCGCGGTCGCCCGCTTCCTGGCGGCGCACGGCTTCCCGCCGGGGGCGCTGCTCATGACCGACTGGGGGCTCAGCCCGGACCGCTGGTTCCGGGACGGCAAGGCGCACAAGTCGTCGTCCCTGCTGCGTCTCGCCGAGGACCTGCCGGGCGTCCGCTTCGTGCTCGTCGGGGACGACGGGGAGCACGACCCCGACCTCTACGAGGCCTTCGCCCGCTCCCGTCCCGACCGGGTGGTGTGCATCGCGCTGCGCCAGGTGCGGCCCGACCCTGAGCTGCCGCCGCGTGGCCGGGTGGGCGACGTGCCGGTGCTGCGTGGCCCGGACGGGCACGCCATCCTGCCGATGCTCGACGAGGTGCTCCGCGCCGCGTCGCGCTGAGTGCCTCAGGCACCTCGCGGGGCATACATGATGACCGCCACCCCGGCCAGGCACAGGAGTGCTCCTGCGACGTCGTAGCGGTCGGGGCGGAAGCCGTCCAGAGCCATGCCCCAGGCCAGGGAGCCGACCACGAAGATCCCGCCGTAGGCCGCCAGCACCCGCCCGAACGCCGCCTCCGACTGCAGCGTGACGACGACGCCGTAGAGGCCCAGCGCCGCGACGCCGGCGCCCACCCAGACCCACCCCCGGTGCTCCCGGAGGCCCTGCCAGACGAGCCAGGCGCCGCCGATCTCGGCGAGGGCGGCGAGAGCGAAGAGCAGCAGCGAGCGCAGGACGGTCATGCGGCCCAGGGTCGCAGCCCGCCGGACGGCGGGGCCAGGTCAGGGCTGGTGCACGTGGAGGTCGCGGATCAGGGCGACCTCGGCCAGGTGGTGGATGAGCTCGCGGTGGATGTGCAGCACCAGGGCTGCCAGCGGCTCCTCGCCGAACGGCCCCTCCCCGGGGCCGCACGGCCGCGCCAGGCCCTCCTCACCCAGGGCGGTCACGCCCTCGGTCCAGCGCGCCACCTTCTCGTCGAGCTGCACGAGCGCCTCGGCGGCCGTGCCGGCATACGCGAACCCCTGGTAGGTCACCTCGGGGCCACCGAAGTGGGAGGCGTTGCGCTCGCCGAGCACGCCGACGACGACGTGGGCCAGGCGCCATGCGACCGTGGTGAACGGGGCAGGGCTCGGCTCGGGGACATCGAAGTCGACGAGGAAGCCGCCGGAGCCGGCACGGATCGGCGCAGGGCTCGGGCCCGGGTCATCGGCCGGACGCACGCTCCATGCCCCGGCGACGGGCTCCCAGAAGTACTCCTCGTCGGTCAGCCCCTCCAGCCGCGGGCGGGCCTGGTGCACCCAGTGCCAGGTGAGCTGGTCGGTCAGCAGACGGTTCCACCCCAGTCGTGTGCTCATGGGACCAGGGTGCACCCGGCGCGGACGACCCGCTCTGCCTGCGCGGCCGAGGTCGTGCCCACGCCACCAGGAGGCCAGGGGTCAGGTCGGGTCCGCAGCCGCCGGCTGACGGCGGCGCGGGGCCTCCAGGACCACGGCTGCCCGCTCGAGCAGCACGGCGATGAGCGCGTTGATCGTGGGCCTGCGTGAGGAGTCCCCCCGGTGGGCCACGAAGACGCGCCGGGTCGGTGCGCCCACGACGGGCACCGCCACCACACCTTCGGGCAGCACCCCCCTGCCCAGCCGGGGGACCAGGGTGATGCCCAGTCCCGCGCGGATCAGGGCGATCTGGGTGTGGTGCTCGTCGGCCAGCGCGCTGATGTCGAGGCGCACCTCGTTGACCTGCTGGAAGCGGTGCAGCCAGCGCTGGCAGGTGCCCTCGGAGGCGTCGCTGATCCACGGGTCGTCGGCCAGCTGGCGCGGGCGGATGAGGGACGCACCGGCCAGGGGGTGGTCCAGGGGCAGCACGACGTCCAGGGGGTCCGTGCCCAGGTGGGTCAGCACGACACCGGCCGGCGGCGTGGCGGTGTCGTCGACCCAGTCGTGACCGACCGCGACGTCGACCTCGCTGCGCTCCACGGCCCGTAGCGCGTCGTCGGGGCCGTGCTCCCGCACCGAGACCGTGACCTGTCCGTGGCGCCGCTTCATCGTCGCCAGGGAGTCGGCGACCAGGCCCCGCACCGCTGACGGGAACGCGGCGACGGCCAGACGCCCGGTGACCGTCTCGGTCAGCCGTTCCAGCTCGGCCCGGGCCCGCTCCTCGGCGCCGATCATGATGCGCGCCGCCTCCACCAGCGCCAGGCCGCTGTCGGTGGGCACGACATACCGTCCCTGCCGCGACATGAGCGGGGTCCCGGCGTCGCGCTCGAGGCGGGTGAGCTGCTGGCTGATGGCGGAGGGCGTGTAGCCGAGACGGTCCGCTGCGGCACTGATGGTGCCCTCCTCGACGACGGCCGTGAGGGAGGCGAGCTGGTCGAGACTGAACATGAAGCAAATGTAACGCATGTAGGCAAGCAGATGTGGCTTGTGCTTAAGGAAAGAACGGCGGAGGATAGGACCCATGACAACCTTCCTCTTCCTTGCCGCCCTGCTCGTCTCCCTCGCCGCCCTCGGCCTCTGGAGCACCCCTCGGTCCGCCGGCCGCGGTCCCCTCACCCTCGTGCGTCACGGCGTGCACGCGCTGTCGTTCCTCGGTGCCACGAGCTGGAGCGCCCGCCAGACCATCGCCTGAGCGCTACCCAGGGGCCCCTGCCATACCCGTTGCCGACAGTCGCGCGGCTTGGCAGGCTGGCCCCACCATGGGCCATCTCGAGATCAACGGTGTCGGCTACGTCCTGCCCGACGGCAGGCCGCTGCTGTCGGGTGTCTCCCTGCGGGTCGGGGAGGGGGCCCGGGTGGCGCTCGTGGGCCCCAACGGCACCGGCAAGACCACCTTGCTGCGCCTGCTCGCCGGTGACGTCGACCCGCACACCGGGTCGGTCTCCCACACCGGCGGTGTCGGCGTCATGCGCCAGTTCATCGGCACGATGGGCCGCGTGGACGACGGTGACGCGCCGACGGTCCGTGACCTGCTCGTCGCGGTGTCACCGCCGCCCGTGCGGTCGGCCGCGGAGGCGCTGGCACGAGCCGAGCTGGCGGTGACGGAGGTCGACGACGAGCCCTCCCAGATGGCCTACGCCCAGGCCCTGGTCGACTGGGCCGACGTCGGGGGCTACGACTACGAGACGCTGTGGGACGTCTGCACCGTCTCGGCCCTCGGCGTCCCCTTCGAACGGGCGCAGTGGCGCACGACCGACACCCTCTCCGGGGGTGAGCAGAAGCGGCTCGCGCTGGAGGCGCTGCTGCGCGGCCCCGACGAGGTGCTGCTGCTGGACGAGCCGGACAACTTCCTCGACGTGCCCGCCAAGCGATGGCTGGAGCGCCGGCTGGTGGCCTCGTCCAAGACCGTGCTCCTCGTCAGCCACGACCGCGAGCTCCTCGCCACGGTAGCCACCCGCGTGGCCACCCTCGAGCCCTCGTCGGCCGGGGCCACGCTGTGGGTGCACCCCGGCTCGTTCGCCGGGTGGCACGAGGCCCGCGAGGCCCGCAACGCCCGGCTCGAGGAGGCCCGCCGGCGCTGGGACGAGGAGCACGCCAAGCTCAAGGCCCTGGTGCTGATGTACCGGCAGAAGGCGGCGTACAACGCCGACATGGCCGCTCGCTACCAGGCGGCCCGCACCCGCCTGCGGCGCTTCGAGGACGAGGGCCCGCCGGAGGTGGTGGCGCGGGAGCAGCACGTGACCATGCGCCTGCGCGGTGGCCGGACGGCCAAGCGGGCGGTGGTCTGCGAGGGCCTGGGCCTGACCGGTCTGATGGAGCCGTTCGACCTCGAGGTCTGGCACGGCGAGCGGGTCGCCGTGCTCGGCAGCAACGGCTCGGGCAAGTCCCACTTCCTGCGCCTGCTGGCCTGCGGTGGCACCGACCCCGAGCCCGAGCAGCAGCCGGTCGGTGACATGCTGCCGGCGCCGGTCGAGCACACCGGCCGCGCCCGGCTCGGCTCGCGGGTGCGGCCGGGCTGGTTCGCGCAGACCCACCACCACCCGGCCCTGCAGGGCAGGACCCTGCTGGAGATCCTGCACCGGGGCGACGAGCACCGGGCCGGTATGCCGCAGGAGCAGGCGGCCCGGGCGCTGGACCGCTACGAGCTGGCCCGGTCGGGGGAGCAGGTCTTCGAGACCCTCTCCGGCGGCCAGCAGGCACGCCTGCAGATCCTGCTGCTGGAGCTGTCCGGCGCCACCCTGCTGGTGCTCGACGAGCCCACCGACAACCTCGACCTGCACTCGGCCGAGGCGCTGGAGGAGGGCCTGGCCGGCTACGAGGGCACGGTCCTGGCCGTCACCCACGACCGCTGGTTCGCCCGAGGCTTCGACCGCTTCCTGGTCTTCGGGGCCGACGGCCGGGTCCGCGAGACCGACGAGCCGGTGTGGGACGAGGCGCGGGTGGCCCGGGCACGGTGAGGGTGCGGTCAGGGTCGACCCTGATGGCGGTGGACGCCGCCCGGGCCTAGCGTCGGGGACATGACATCTCCTCCTCTGTCCCGGCCCCGGCACGACAAGGTCGTCGCGGGGGTGTGCGCGGGCCTGGCGCGCCGCTTCGGCCTGAGCCCGACGACCGTCCGGGTCCTCACCGTGCTGTCCTTGCTGCTCCCCGGCCCGCAGGTGCTCGCCTACGTGGTGCTCTGGGTGCTCATGCCCCAGGACCCGGCCTGACCCACCCGGCGCGTCGCCCCGAGCGCCGCCCTCGCACCGCCCCGGTGTCGTAGCCTGCACCTGCCGGGAGTCGTCGTCCTCCGGTCGGTCTCGTCTCGCACCCGGAGAAGGTCGCATGCGACAGCTCGTCACCGCCCTGCTCGTCGTGTGCTCGCTGGTGATGCTGGGCCTGGCTCCCACAGCGGGGGCGGACGGCCCGCAGGGCGCGGCCGCCATGAAGGGGGAGACGTGGCGGAGCCCCTCGGCCTCCCCCGAGGCAGCCTTCACCCGCGCCGGGGCCGTCACCCCGGCCACCGAGCAGCAGGCGGTCGGCGACCGACCGTCCTACTACGCCGACGGCTGCCACGTGGGCGCTGCCGGTGTCACCCTCCTGGGCTGTGTCTACGGCGACCCCGGCGGCGACGTGGAGGTGGCCATGGTGGGCGACTCCAAGGTCGGCCAGTGGTTCGCGCCCCTCGACACCATCGCGCGTCGCGAGGGGTGGCGCCTGCGCATCTGGACCAAGAGCGCCTGCAGCTTCGTCCCCGGGGTCCCACGGCCCGACTACCCGGCGTGCGACACCTACAATGACAACCTGCTCCAGGTGCTGCGTGCCTCGCCGCCGGACCGGATCGTGACCTCGGGCCAGCGCCGCGGCGTCGCCGACGCCTACACCACGATCTGGACCGACCTGCGCTCCCGCGGTGTCGACAGGATCGTGGCGCTCTGGGACTCCCCGTCACCGTCGACCCAGGTGCCTGCCTGCCTGGAGCCGCTGGTGCCGACCGGGGACTACGTCGCGTCCTGCAGCTACACGATGAGCGGCCTCTCCGGCAGCGAGACCCTGGAGGAGGCGGCGTCCCGGGTCGCCGGCGCCGAGTACGTCGACATGCGCGACTGGTACTGCCCTGAGTCCGACCTGTCACCGGCGTGCCCGCCGGTGGTCGGGGGCGCCGCCGTCCTCGCCGACGGCACCCACCTCACCGAGACGTACACAGCGACCCTCGCCGAGGCCCTTCACGTCCGGCTGGCGCAGGCGGGCTTCGCGTCCGCGCCGCCGGAGGTGCCTCTCGTGGAGCGGGTCGGTGGGTCCGACCGCTACGCGACCGCCGCGCTGCTCGCCGAAGCACACGCCCCGGGCGGTCCCGTCTACGTCGCCACGGGCCAGCAGTTCCCCGACGCCCTGGCGGCGGCCTCGTCAGCGGGTGCGGCCGGGGCTCCTGTGCTCCTGACGAGGACGGACGCACTGCCCTCGGCCACCGACGAGGCACTGCGTCGCCTGGAGCCCAGCAGCATCACGGTCGTCGGCGGCCCGGCGGCGGTCGGTGACGCCGTCGTGACCGGTCTCGAGGACTACACCCTGGGCGCTGTCGAGCGGGTGAGCGGCAAGGACCGGTACGCCACCGCGGCCGAGGTCGCCCGACGGGCGGGGACGGACGCCGCGACCGTCTACGTCGCCACGGGGGCAGACTACCCCGACGCGCTGACGTCGGCAGCCCTCGCGGGGGACCAGCAGGCGCCGCTCGTGCTCTCCCGTCGCGCTGGACTGCCGGCCGGGGTCGGAGACGCACTGGACGCCCTGCGTCCCGCCCGCGGTCTCGTGGTCGGTGGTGAGGCAGCGCTGTCTGCCGGGGTCGTCACGGAGGTCGCCGCCAGGACCACGACGGGCGAGGCGGTCCGGGTCTCCGGTGCCGACCGCTACGGCACGGCTGCCACGCTCGCCGACCGCTACCCGCCGGACGTCCCGGTCGTGTACGTGGCTACGGGCGCCGGGTACGCCGACGCGCTCGCCGCGGCAGCCCTCGCAGGTGACCAGGGTGCCCCCGTCCTCCTGGTGCGACGGGAGGCCGTGCCCCCGGCGACCGTCGCGGCGCTGGAGCGGCTGCGCCCGCAGCGCATCGTGGTCGTAGGAGGGCCGGCAGCGGTCTCGGAGACGGTGCGCTGGCAGCTGGAGCGGCACCTGCCCTGAGGCACCGGGCCCTGGGCACGCCCGGGGTGGCCGTGCCAGACTCCTGGGAAGCCCCACCCGACCCTGCTGAGGAGTCACAGGATGAGCACCTCGCACGCCCCCCGGGCCGTCTGGCGCTCGCGCGCCGACGCCGGCCACGCCGAGCTCTCCGACGAGACGCTGGTCCGCATCGACCAGTGGTGGCGGGCGGCGAACTACCTGTCGGTGGGCCAGATCTACCTGCTGGACAACCCGATGCTGCGTGAGCCGCTGACCGTCGACCACGTCAAGCCCCGGCTGCTCGGGCACTGGGGCACCACGCCCGGGCTGACCTTCCTCTACGCCCACCTGAACCGGGCGGTCAAGGAGCGCGAGCTCTCGGCGATGTATGTCACGGGTCCGGGCCACGGTGGCCCCGGACTGGTGGCCGCCACCTACCTCGAGGGCACCTACACCGAGACCTACCACGACATCACCCAGGACGACGAGGGCCTGCGCCGGCTGTTCCGACAGTTCTCCTTCCCCGGCGGCATCCCCTCGCACGTCGCCCCGGAGACCCCGGGCTCCATCCACGAGGGGGGCGAGCTGGGCTACGCCCTCTCGCACGCCTACGGAGCGGTCTTCGACAACCCCGACCTGCTCGCGTTCACCGTGGTCGGCGACGGCGAGGCCGAGACCGGTCCGCTGGCCACCTCCTGGCACTCCAACAAGTTCACCAACCCGTTCACCGACGGGGTCGTCCTGCCGGTGCTGCACCTCAACGGCTACAAGATCGCCAACCCCACGGTGCTGGCACGCATCCCGGAGGAGGAGCTCGCCGACCTGATGCGGGGCTACGGCCATACGCCGCACTTCTTCACCGGCGGCTTCGACGGCGAGGACCCCGCGGCCTTCCACCGTCGCTTCGCCGAGCTGCTGGACACCGTGCTGGACGAGATCGCGCAGATCAAGGCGTCAGCCGCCGCGGCCGTGGAGGACGGGGAGGAGCTGCAGCGCCCGTCCTGGCCGATGATCGTCTTCCGCACGCCCAAGGGGTGGACCGGCCCGGCCGAGATCGACGGCAGGCGCACGGAGGACTCGTGGCGCTCGCACCAGGTGCCGCTGGCCAGCGCGCGGGACACCGACGCGCACCTGCACGACCTGGAGAGGTGGCTGCAGGGCTACCGGGCGCACGAGCTGTTCGACGACAGCGGTCGCCTGCTGCCGGAGATCGCTGCTGTGGCGCCGACCGGCGCCCTGCGCATGGGCGCCAACCCGCACACCAACGGGGGTCTCCTGCTGCAGGACCTGCGCCTGCCGGACTGGCGCTCCTTCGGCGTCGACCCCGGAGAGGCGCCGACGACGGAGGCGACGCGGGTGCTCGGCGAGTTCCTGCGTGAGGTGGTGCGGCTCAACCCGCAGACCTTCCGCATCTTCGGCCCCGACGAGACGGCTTCCAACCGGCTTCAGGCGGTCTACGACGTCACCGACAAGCAGTGGAACGCGGAGCTGCTCGACACCGACAAGGGCGACCCGCTGGCCCGGGTGGGACGGGTCGTGGAGATGCTCTCCGAGCACCAGTGCCAGGGGTGGCTGGAGGGATACCTGCTGACCGGGCGGCACGGCCTGATGAACTCCTACGAGGCCTTCATCCATCTGGTCGACTCCATGTTCAACCAGCACGCCAAGTGGCTGAAGGTCACCAACGACATCGCGTGGCGGCGGCCGATCGCCTCGCTGAACTACCTGCTGTCCTCCCACGTCTGGCGCCAGGACCACAACGGATTCTCGCACCAGGACCCGGGGTTCATCGACCACGTGGTCAACAAGAAGGCCGACATCATCCGCGTCTACCTCCCGCCGGACGCCAACACCCTCCTGTCGACCTACGACCACGTGCTCCGCACCCGCCAGTACGTCAACGTCGTCGTGGCCGGCAAGCAGCCGGCGCCGTCGTTCCTGTCGGTGGAGGAGGCCGCGCTGCACTGCACCCGCGGCCTGGGCATCTGGGACTGGGCCGGCACCGAGGTGGCGGGCAGCGACCCGGACGTCGTGCTGGCGTGCGCCGGCGACGTGCCCACCCTCGAGGTGGTCTCCGCCGCGGCGCTGCTGCGGGAGGAGATCCCCGAGCTCAAGGTGCGGGTCGTCAACGTGGTCGACCTCATGCGCCTGCAGGACGACACCGAGCACCCGCACGGCCTGTCGCACCAGGAGTTCGACACCATCTTCACCACCGACAGGCCGATCGTGTTCGCCTACCACGGCTACCCGTGGCTCATCCACCGGCTCACCTACCGGCGCACCGGGCACGCCCACCTGCACGTGCGCGGCTACAAGGAGGAGGGCACCACCACCACTCCCTTCGACATGCTCATGCTCAACGACCTCGACCGCTTCCACCTGGTCATCGACGTCATCGACCGCGTGCCGGGGCTGGGCCAGCGCTACGCCGGCCTGCGCCAGCGAATGGTCGACGCCCGGCTGGAGGCACGGGCCTACACCCGTGAGCACGGCCAGGACAGCCCTATCGTGCGGGCGTGGACGCGGCCCGACGTCGGGGAGACCGCCATGGCCGACGGCGGGCCGGCCTACGCCGACGACACCGGCGGAGACAACGACTGAGGCAGCACCGGCGGGTCCGGCGGCCTCAGCCCAGGCCGGCGGCGTAGCGCCGGAAGGCGGCCGCGGCGTCGTTGCTCAGGAAGCCTCCGTGCCCGAAGTAGGCGGCGCGGAAGTGGAGCTGGGCCAGCTTGTGGATGCTCGCGTCGACGGCGGCGCTGCCGGCGTTGACCCACCCCCGGCCGACCCTGCCGTGCCTGTCCACCATGGCGGCGTCCCCGGCGAAGAGCAGCCCCCCCATGCGGTCGAGCAGGTAGGACACGTGCCCGCTCGTGTGGCCCGGTGTCGCGACCACGAACCACTCCTCGGGCAGGCCGGTGCGCTCACCCTCGCTCACCTCGTGGTCGACGACGACGGGGTCGGCCTCGGGCAGCATTCGCGACGCGACGCTCGAGAGCGGCCCGAGCCGCTGCAGCAGGGGCGGGTCCTCCGTCCCGGCCTCCCCGCGGGCGACGACCGCGTCGCGGGCCGACATGGACACCGGTGCCCCGGTGGCCGACCGCACGGCGGCGGCGCTGCCGGTGTGGTCGGAGTGGGCGTGGGTGATGAGCACGGCGGTGACGTCCTGCGGGGTCCGGCCGATGTGGGCCAGCGTGTCGATGACGACGTCCACGTGGCCGGGCAGACCGGTGTCCACCAGGGTCACGCCCTCGTCACCGTCGACCAGGTAGGCGTGGGAGCCCACCGGCAGCTGGTGCACGCCACGGGCGACGACTCGCTTCATCTGTCCGCTCCTCGGGTCGGTCTCGGGGCACCACCGTAGAGCCTGGGGGCGACGACGGGGGCCCGCACCCCGGGGGAGGTCACCCGGCGGGGTAGGGCGAGGCCGTGAGCAGGCGGGCCAGGTGGGCGGCGTTGCGGGCAACCATGCCGTTGGTGCCGGCCACGGGCTCCGGGGTCTCCTCGAGGTCGCGGTAGTCGGTGCCCTGCATGGCCTCCCCGACCCAGTAGGTCGCTCCCTGGGCGGGGACGGTGAAGCCGATGTCGCTCAGTGCCTGGAAGGCTGCGGCACTCACCGCGTGGGCGCCGTCCTCGTTGCCCACGACGGCGACGACCGCCACCTTGCCGAACATCGAGGGCCGGCCCTCGTCGTCGGTCTCCGAGAGCTCGGCGTCCAGGCGCTCCAGCACGCGCTGCGCGACGCTCGACAGGTGCCCCAGCCAGATGGGCGTGGCAAGGACGACGATGTCGGCCTCGCGCACCAGGCGCCGCAGGGTCGGCCACTCGTCGCCGTCTCCCATGTCGGTCTCGACACCCGGGCGGATGTCCAGGTCGACGGCGCGCACCGTCGACCCGGCGACGCCGTGCTCGCCGAGCTGGTCCAGCACCTGCTGGGCCATCAGGTCGGTGCTCGAGGCCTGCGGTGACGGCTTGAGCGTGCAGCTGATGGCCAGGGCGGTCAGGTCGTGGGTCTGTGTGGCAGTGGTCATCCCTCGATGATGGTCGTCCTGGCACGCGCTCGCATCCGCACGAACCGTGAGGTCAGGAACGCGCGGGTGTCGGGTGGCCCTCCGAGGCCTGCACGACGACGATGCCCGAGCCGCTGAGGCACAGCTGGTAGGCCTCACCGGAGCCGCGACCGACCAGCGCCCCTGCGGTGGCGGTCCTGCGGACGCTCGACTGCAGCCCGGCCGACCAGAGCACGGCGGCCTGCATGTCGACATATGTGGGCTCGTCGACCTGGAGCACCACCGGGCGGCCGTGGGCCGTCACGGCAAGCACACCGTGGCCGGTGAAGGTCGTGTTGAACAGGCCGCCGCTGAGCATGGAGGCTCCCTCGACCCGCTGGATGTCCCACTCCAGCGAGCTCTCGAAGGCCAGGACCGCACCGCCGTTCACGGTGACCGACTCGCCCTCCAGCTCCAGGAGGAAGATCTCGTCGGCGTCGTGGGCCAGGAAGACGTCGCCCGAGCCGCTGACCTTCATCAGCGGCATGCCCTCCCCGGTCAGCACCTTCTTGAACATCCGGCCGACACCGCCGCTGCCCTGGTAGGCGAAGTCGACGTCTCCCTGGTAGGCGACCATCGACCCCTGCTTGGCGAAGAAGTGGCCGCTGGTGCCGGCCAGGTCGACCTTCAGCATCCGTGGGTTCTGCAGCACGAACGTGCCCGGCTCGGTGGACCGCTCGAGGTGCTCCGTCAGGTCGCTCTTCATGGTGAGACGGTATCCGCGCAGCGCCCTTCTGTGGGAGGCTCTGTCTGGTTTCCGCCACGTCAAGGAGGTTCCCATGAGCACGACCGGTCTGCAGACCGTCATCTACCCGGTCCACGACGCCGAGGCGTCCAAGGTGCTGTTCACCCGGCTGCTCGGGGTGGAGCCGACCACCGACACCGCCGACTACGTGGGCTACGACCTGGCGGGGCAGCACATCGGGCTCGACCCGCACGGGCATGCCCGGGGGCTGACGGAGCCGACGAGCTACTGGCACGTCGACGACATCCGGGGCACCATGGCCGCGCTGGTCGAGCGGGGCGCGATGGAGCAGCAGGCCGTCGTCGACGTGGGCGGGGGCAGGCTCCTGGGGTCGGTCAGCGACGCGGACGGCAACGTCATCGGGCTGATCCAGTCGCCCTGAGGCTCGGCTCGACCCCCTCCTCGCCCGTCCACACGAGGGACGGGACGCTCAGACGAGCAGGGCTGCCAGGGCTCCGGCCAGGGCCACGACGGCCCCCAGGCTGCGGACCCGGTCGGCGACGAGCAGGCGACCCAGCAGCGCGTCGTCCCGTCCCCGTCCGAGCGCACCGTGGGTCGGCGCTGCGACGGCCGCGGTGGTGACCCCCGCCACCAGGGCGCCCGCGACGGAGAGCCACACCCACGGGTTGCCCGGGGCGACGATCAGGGCCCACAGCCCGGTGCCGGCGAGCCCGAGGTAGGTGATCCCGACGACCGGCACGATGGAGCGGCCGTGCGCCTCGTGGGCCGTGGACCACCGCTCGGCCGGCACCCGCGCCAGCGCGGGGTAGACGACCGACGTCACCGTGAGCTGGAAGCCCGCGTGCAGGGCCGCGGCCACGGCCAGCGCGGTGAGGGCGTCCATGGGGGTGATCGTAGGTGGCGCCTCAGCCGACGCCGGACCTGGCCTCGGCCGGCCGGTCCTTCCTGCCCTGCCGGACCTCTCGTCCGTAGTAGGCGTAGCCCCCGACGACCGCGACGACGAAGAGCGCGGCCATCGCCACCAGCAGCGGCCAGGGGCCGAACTGGTAGATGAGCGGGATGGACGCCGCCGTGATGAGGCCGCCGCCGAAGAAGGGCTCGAAGACCAGCTGCTTGTAGCCGAACGCCTCGAAGGCCGGGCTGTCCGACTCCGGGTCGACGATGCGCATGAGGATGAGCCCGGTCGCGGTCACGCCCATCGACTGGCCGAAGTCCCCGATGCCGCGCTCGAACCAGTAGCGCGGGATGATCCGGGGCGCCAGCCAGAGGAACATCCCGACGTTGAGGGCGATGCCTGCGGCGCACAGCAGCAGGAACGGCACGAGGTTCTCGCCGATCGCCTGGATGGACAGGGTCGCCAGGGCGCTGACGATGAGGAAGTCCAGCGCCAGGCCCTGGATGCGCAGCATCATCTGGTGGTCGATGAGATGGCCCGCCCCGGCCTTCTCGGCCACGAGCTGGACGACGACGCCCCCGAGCATGGCCAGCGGGAAGAGCGGGACGAACTCGAAGAGCTCGAAGCTGTCGGCCCACCAGAGCTGCTCGACCCACTGCAGACCGCTCAGCAGCAGCCAGCCGACGAGGATGGCCAGCGCCACGATGGCCATGTGCAGCGTGAGAGGCTCGACCGAGGCGGGCCTGCTGGTCATCATCGCGGCCGGGTAGTTCTCGTCCTTGGCGAACAGGCCCTTCTGCTCCTCGATCGAGGTCCTCACGTCGTCGCGGACGATCTCGGTGCGCCCGGTGCGGACGGCCCAGTTGATCATCACGATGCCGAGCAGGATGCCGCCGACGATGCCGACGGTGGCGATGCCCAGCGCCAGGTCCGCCCCGTCCTCGAAGCCCAGCTCCTCCAGGACGGGGCGCATGCCGGCGGCCGTGCCGTGGCCGCCCTCGAAGCCGATCTCGATGAGGGCGCCCACCATGGGCGTCGTGCTGAAGACCGGCACCAGCACCGCGACGGCGAGCAGCAGCCCGACGACGTACTGCCCGGACCCCAGCGCCACCCCCAGGGAGAGCTGCGGGCCCACCAGGCGGGCGGCCCGGCGAGGGGTCGGCAGGGTCTGACCGAGGAAGAGGGTGGCGAAGACGATGCTGATGAGCAGCCCCGGCAGGGTCGACCACACCGAGAGCATCTCCTCGCTGAAGAGCCCGGCATCGGTGAACGTGTCGTTGCCCAGCGCGCTCATGACCTGGCCGAGCACCTGCGGGCCCAGGAACAGCAGGATGAACCCCGCGATGATGGAGCTGGGGAGGAAGAGCCGCTGCACCAGCCCGCTCTTGACCCGGATGACCTTGCCGATGAGGAGGAAGACCCCCAAGACCATCAGCGCGAAACCGATCTGCTGTGCCGACATCCCCGATCCTTCCCCCGGTGGGCAGGTTGCTCGGCACACGGTCCCACTGACTCGGCGTTCCAGCGAGTCATGCACCGAAGGCCATGCCGCGTGCGGAGCGCACGACGACATGGCCTTGACGGCAGGTGGCGGGCGTCAGACGCCCGACCGCTCAGGTCAGGTTCTTCTTCTTCGCGTTGCTGGAGTACATGCCCTCGGCGACACCGAGGAGCAGCACGGCCGCGATGACCGCGAGGATGAAGCCGAGGACGTTGAGCTCGAAGATGTCACCGGTGCCGATGAGGCTGGCGAGGAAGCCGCCGATGAGGGTGCCGGCGACGCCGAGCAGCAGCGTCATGACGAGGCTGAGACCCTGCTTGCCGGGCTTGAGCAGGCGCGCGAGCGCACCGATGATCAGGCCGGCGACGAGGAAGCCGAGGATGTCGAGAAACATGGGGAACTCCTTGTGTGGTGGATGCGCCCCTGAAAGGCCGCTGACAGGCAACAAGGTATGACGTGAGGGCTCCTTCGCCACCACGCCACACCGGCTGCCAACCCTCCACCCTACAGGGGCCTACGCTCAGATCGTGCCAGGCGCCTTCCACCTCCCGACCGCCATCGTGGTGGCCGGCGCCTTCGTGCTGGTGGGTGCGCTGGTGCTGCTCTGGAGGAGGCAGCGCGCCCGAGGCTTCCTCTCGGACGTCGACCGGGCGACCTACGAGACGCTGAGCACGGTGTCCCAGGCCTCCCGCCACCTGCGCGCAGGGCTGACGGCCGAGGGTGCTGCCCGTTCGGCGAAGGACCTGCGCTCGATGCTGGGCGCGTCGGCGCTCGCGGTGTGCGACACCGGCGGGGTGCTGGCGTGGGACGGCGCGGCCGACCACCACGCCGGGACAGCTGTGGCGCTGGCCGCCTCGGCGCGGCACACCGGCCGTGTCGTGGTGCTGGGCCGGGAGGAGGTGGCGTGCGCGCGGCCCGACTGCCCGGTCCGCGGTGCGGTGGTGGCTCTGCTCGTGAGCGAGGACGTCGTGGTCGGCACGCTCACCGCCTACGCCGCCCGTCCGTCGGCCGGGCTGGCGCGCGCCACCGAGCAGGTCGCGGCCTGGGTGTCGGCGCAGGTCGAGCTGTCCGAGCTCGACCGCGAACGCACCCGGGCGATGGAGGCCGAGCTGCGCTCGCTGCGGGCGCAGATCAGCCCGCACTTCACCTACAACTCCCTGGCGGCCATCGCCTCGTTCGTGCGCACCGACCCCGACCGGGCGCGCGAGCTGCTGCTCGAGTTCGCCGACTTCACCCGGTACGCCCTGCGGCGCGGTGGTGCCTTCACGACGCTGGCCGAGGAGCTGCGCAACGTCGAGCGCTACCTGGTGCTGGAGCAGGCGAGGTTCGGTGACCGGCTGCAGGTCAGCCTGCTGGTCGCGCCCGAGGTGCTCCCCCTGGCCGTGCCCTACCTGGTGGTGCAGCCCCTGGTGGAGAACGCCGTGCGGCACGGGCTGGCCGGCAAGGAGGGGGTGGGCCACGTGTCGATCACCGCCACCGACCGGGGGTCCGAGGCCGAGATCGTCGTGGAGGACGACGGTGTCGGGGCGGACCCCGAGGTGGTCCGACAGGTGCTCGACGGGGTGCGTGAGTCGGACAGCCTGGGGCTCGGCAACGTCGACGCGCGGCTGCGCCAGGTCTACGACGACGACCACGGCCTGGTGGTCGAGACCGCGCCCGGGCTGGGCACGAAGGTGAGCTTCCGCATCCCGAAGTACGCTCCCGGCGTCCACCCTGCGGCGTAGCCTGCAGCCATGTCCGGTGCCGCGCGCAGGCCGCTGACCGCTCTCGTCGTCGACGACGAGCTGCCGGCGCTGTCCGAGGTGGCCTACCTGCTCGAGCGCGACCCACGCATCGGCGAGGTGGTCACCGCGTCCTCCGGCACCGAGGCGCTGCGGGCGCTGGAGGGACGGGCGGTCGACGTCGTCTTCAGCGACATCTCCATGCCGGGTCTCGACGGGATGGCGCTCGCCCGTGTGGTCGCCCGGTTCGCCGAGCGCCCTCAGGTCGTCTTCGTCACCGCGCACGACCACCACGCCGTCGACGCCTTCGCGGTGCGGGCCGTCGACTACGTGATGAAGCCGGTGCGCGAGGACCGGCTGGCCGAGGCGGTGCGCCGGGCGGTCGACGCGGTGTTCCCGGCCGGCGCCGCCACCGAGCCCGACGAGACGGTCGCGGTGGAGCTCGGCGGGGTCACCCGCTTCGTGGCCCGGGGCTCGATCCGCTACGTCGAGGCGCAGGGCGACTACGCCCGGCTCTACACGGACACCGGCTCGCACCTGGTGCGCACACCGCTGGGGACGCTGGAGGAGCGCTGGTCCGGCGCCGGCTTCCTGCGCATCCATCGCTCGACGCTGGTCAACCTCGCCCACGTCACCGAGGTGCGGATGAGCCACGGACGGTATGCGGTGGCCCTCGGCGACACCGAGCTGCCGGTCAGCCGCCGGCACGCCAAGGACCTGCGGGACACCCTGCTCGGACCCCGTCGGGACGAGCGCGGCTGAGCGATGGACGAGCCGAGCGAGCCCCGTCCGCAGCAGACCCGGCATACCCGGCGGGTGCGCGTGACCAGCAGCCGCCGGGGTGCCGCCCGACCGGCGGGCGGCGCAGCGCTGTCGCGCGACCTGGCCGAGCAGACCGGGCTGGGCGAGATCTACCTGCAGGGCCTGCTGCGGGCCCAGCTGCGCCTGTCGCTGACCGTGCTCGGGGTCGGCGTGCTGGCGCTGGGCGGGCTGCCGGTGCTCTTCCTGGCCGTTCCCGCGACCCGCGAGCTGGGGGTGCTGGGCATCCCGTTCCCCTGGCTGGTCCTGGGCGGGCTGGTCTACCCGGTGGCCGCCCTGGCGGCCCGGTGGTACGCCCGCGCCGCCGAGCGCCTGGAGCGTGACTTCGCCGAGATCGTCGGTCGCGGGTGAACGTGCCGCTGAGCGCCGGCGCGGTGGCCTTCGTCTGCCTGCTGACCCTGGCCGTGGGCGCCTTCGGGCTGCGGGTCTCCCGGGCGACCAGCGACTTCTACGTCGCCGGGCGCACCGTCACGCCGTTCCGCAACGCGAGCGCCATCGGGGGGGAGTACCTCTCCGCCGCGTCCTTCCTCGGCATCGCCGGCCTGGTCTACGACCGGGGCGTCGACATGCTGTGGTTCCCGGTCGGCTACACCGTGGGGTACGTCGTGCTCCTCGTGCTGGTGGCGGCACCGCTGCGCCGATCCGGTGCCTACACGCTGCCGGACTTCGCCGAGGCGAGGCTGGAGTCCCGACGGGTCAGGCTGGTCTGCTCGGTGCTGGTGGTGGGGATCGGGTGGCTCTACCTGCTGCCCCAGCTCGCCGGGGCGGGCATCACGCTGGCGCTGGTCACCGGGGCGCCGCTGTGGCTGGGCGGGGCGGTGGTCACCGTGGTCGTCGTGCTGAGCGTCGCGGCCGGCGGCATGCGCTCGATCACGCTGGTGCAGGCCATGCAGTACTGGCTGAAGCTCACCGCCATCGCCGTGCCCGCCTTCGTGCTGCTCGCGGTGTGGGCCCAGGACGGGGGGCCGGGGCCCGTGGCCGACCTGGCGTGGCGGCTCCCCCTGGCCGGCCCGGGCGACGAGCACGGCCTCTACCGCACCTACTCGCTCCTGCTGGCGCTCGCGCTCGGCACGATGGGCCTGCCGCACGTGCTCGTGCGCTTCTACACCAACCCCGACGGCGGTGGGGCCCGCCGGACCACGGTGACCGTCATCGCGCTGCTGGGGGCCTTCTACGTCTTCACGCCCCTCTACGGGGTGCTGGGCCGGACCTACCTCCCGTCGCTGCCGGAGGGGGCCCGGGTCGACTCGGTCACCCTGCGGCTGCCCTCCGAGATGCTGCCGGGCCTCGGCGGTGAGCTGCTCACCGCAGTGCTGGCCGGAGGAGCGTTCGCGGCCTTCCTCTCCACCGCCTCCGGGCTCACCGTCTCGGTGACCGGCGTCATCAGCCAGGACCTGCTGCGACCGGTCCTGGCGCGGCTGTCCGGGGGTGACCACTCCGAGGTGCGGGCGTTCCGCCTCGCGGCGGTCCTGGCCGCCGCGGTGCCGTATGCCGTGAGCCCGGTCATCGGGGACATCTCGCTGGCGACCATGGTCGGGCTCGCGTTCGCCGTGGCCGCCTCGACCTTCGCCCCGCTGCTGGTGCTCGGGGTGTGGTGGCCACGCCTGACCACCGCCGGTGCTGCCGCGGGGCTGGTGGTCGGCGGGGTCCTGGCCACCGGCGCGGTCACCGCCACCCTGGCTCTGGGCGAGCTCGGCGGCTGGCCGGGTGCCCTGCTGGCCCAGCCCGGGGCCTGGACGGTGCCGGTCGCGGCAGCCGTGGCCGTGGGGGTCTCGCTGGCGACCCCGCACCGCATACCGCGAGGCACGGGGCGCACCCTGGCCCGCCTGCACACGCCCGAGGGCGCGCGCGCCCGCACCTGAGCTGGCCCCCGGACCTTGACCCCCCGTGCCCGTTGTGCGCGCGCGTGGCGGTCTCGAACGGCGCACCCGAGCGCACATCGGGCACCGGGTGAGCCTGCGGGCGAGAGCCCCCACGTGCCTGTGGTGTCCGTCGGCGATAGCGTCACAGGAGGGAGAGACCATGGACGAGAGGAAGGCGGCACGATGAGCGACACGTCGCAGGACCGGAAGTCCACCGAGGGTTCCCGGGACGAGCACAAGGCCCACGAGCGCCGTATGTACCTGCGGTTCGGCGCGATGATCGCCACGTCGACCACGGTGATGTTCCTGCTCACCTACACCAACGCCTACGTCGTCGACCACATGATGTTCAGCGAGGAGCGCGTCTACATGGCGCTGCTGATGGGGTCGGCGATGGCCATCATCATGCTCGCCTTCATGTGGGGGATGATGTACAAGAACACCGCAGTCAACATCGGCATCGTCGTCGCCGCCCTGGTGCTCGGCGGTGCGGCGCTCTTCCTGTCCCGCTCCCAGGTCTTCGTGCAGGACAGTGCCTACATGAGCGGCATGATCCCGCACCACTCCATCGCCATCCTCACCAGCGAGCGCGCCGACATCGAGGACGTGCGGGTGCGCGAGCTGGCCGACGAGATCATCGAGGCCCAGCGCCGTGAGATCGCCGAGATGACGTGGCTGATCGACGACATCGGCGACAACGGACCGGCGACCACCGACAGCGAGGCGCAGGAGCGGCCGGTGCCGGACTTCGAGGCCCAGCCCTGACCGGTCCGGCCTGCGTCAGGACGGCACGGGTCCGGCGCCGTAGTGGTCGGCCCGCATCCGACCCTCCTCGACCACGTGCGTCTGGGCGCCGGGCACCAGGTCGGTGTTCTGCGCTGCCACGGCCAGCCAGGTGCCGTCGTCCTGGCGGGCGGTGACGAGCACGAGCACCCCGTGCCGCTGCCCGGCAGAGCCGCCGCCGGGGTCGACCTGACCCTCGACGCTCCACCGGACGTGCACGACGGCGATGTCCTCCCCCAGCGCCCGCACCCGCATACGGTCCACGCTCATCGTGCTGCCGGGGAAGATGTGGGTGAACCCGTAGGCGTGGTTGCGGCGAATCTGCTCCCGCCGCGTCCACCACAGCCCGACGACGTTGACGAAGTCGGCGTCCGCGGCGAACAGTGCGGCCAGGGCGTCGGCGTCGCCACGGTTCCAGGCCTCGGCGAAGCCGTGCGCGACCTCCTGCGGGGTCTGGGCCGGCATCGGAATCCTCCCGGGAGGGCGGGCGTTGACCGTCTCAGCGTATGCAGTGGAGGCGAGGCCCGTGCCGAAGGCACCCCCACCGAAGTGCCCGGTCAGGATCGGTGAGCCCTGCACGCTCTGCGTGCCCGGCGCCACGGGGCCGCACGACTGCGGGCTGGTCTACCTGGTGCAGGACGACCCGGAGATGCGCGAGGAGCTGGCCCGGAGACGGCGTGCTGCGCGGTCGGCCACCACCCCCGGCGGCCGCTCCTGAGCACCTGACCCGGGCTTCGGACGTGCAGCCGCCCCGGTCGCCGGGACGGGACCGGGGCGGCTGGGTGTGCCGACGGTGGGTGCGACGCCGGGTCAGTTCTGCGGCAGCGTGGGCCGCAGCAGGAACAGGCCGTCGTAGCCGTGGACCGCGACCACCCCGTTGTCGAAGAACGGGTAGTTGCTCCAGGTGCCGTGGCTGAAGGCCGTGTCGTCGTCGGCCGGCCAGGTGTCGAAGTAGCCGACCTCGGTCAGGCTGCCCTCGGCGACGTCGTCCAGGGCCAGGATGCGCAGGCCTGCACGGTAGTTGGACTGGAAGACATGGTTGCCCTTGACGTAGAGGTTGTGGTCGATCGACCGGGTCTGTGCCTCGTGGGCGTCGACGAGCACCGGTGCGTCGAGGTTGTTCACGTCCCAGATGTAGGTCTTCGTGCCGTGGCCGAACCGGAGCTCGTCGGCCTCGTCACCCATCAGGAAGTGGGTCTTGTCCTCCGTCAGCCACCCCTGGTGGGTGTAGGCCCGCCCCGGGTAGGGCGTGCGGGACACCATGACGGGTGCCGACTTGTCGGTGACGTCGGTGACGGTGAGCGTGTCCTCGTTGCTGCTCAGGCAGATCTCACGACCGGCGTAGTCCGCGTCCGGTCCGTCGTAGACGACGCACTGGGTGTCGTGGGTGTACCCGTCCTCGGAGAAGCAGCCGGCGAAGGTGGGCGAGGCGGGCTCACGGATGTCGACCATGTGCAGGCCGCCGTTGCAGGACTGCAGGTCCTCGCGGTTGCCGAGAGCATACGCGAAGCCCGTGTCCTCGTTGATGGCGATGTTGTGGGTGCGTCCGAACTCGGTGTAGAGGGCGGTCTCGTCGAACTCCACCGGTGCGGCCTTGCGGTCGAGCCCGCGCAGCTGGCGCAGGTCGAACACCTGCATCCCGTGGCCCATGGCCTCGGCGACGATGAAGGCGTGGTCGTCGTAGACCTTGATGTCACGCCAGATGACGTTCTGTGTCCCCGACGTCGGCAGGTTGCCGAGGTAGACCGGCTTCTGGGCGTTGGTCACGTCGACGAACGACGTGCCGTTGTCGCGCCCGGCGATGACGTAGCGCCGGTCGGTCTCGGGGTCCGTCCAGCCCCACACGTCCGAACCGCGACCGCCGCCGATGGCGTCCATCGGCAGGAAGGCGGCGAGGTTGATCTTGTCGCAGGGGAAGTAGCCCGCCATGCCGCGCACGCAGGGTGCGGAGTACACCCCCTTCCCGATGGACTCGAGCGTGGGGAAGTCCTCGTCCTGCTCGACTGCAGGTGCGTCCTTGCCCTCCCCCGCCTCGTCGTTGGGGTGGGTGGAGGCGGGCACGGCGCTGGCGAGCAACAGGGCGATGAGTGTGATGAGAAGGAGCAGTGGGCGTTTCATGACGAACCTCTCCGTGGTGGTGGACCCTTCGATCCGACCACCCCTAGGGCAGGCCGACAACGCCCTTTAGGCAAAGACATCTGCAAGAGGGTATGCCGCGGGCAAAGCGACATCCCGGCGCCCGCCCCGGGTCATCGTCGCAGGGACACGTTGGTCAGCCCAGGACAGCGCGCATGTGCTGCGCGAGCCACGCCAGGGCGGCGCAGTTGACGACGACGGTGCCCCAGAAGACGGTGCGGAAGGGCTGCTTCCTCGTCTTGTGGCGGAACGCCTGCTGCGCGACCAGAGCGCCGGGCCAGCCTCCCAGGAGGGCGACGAGGTGCAGGGTGGACTCAGGCACACGTCGGGTCCCTCGCCGGGCGGCTGTCTTGTCGGTCCGGTAGAGCCCGACCGCGACGGTGCTGGCCAGCACGTATACCGCGGGCAGGAGCAGGGGTGCGAGGTCCAGCAGGCGGAGGGTCACGAGCAGGCCGAGGAAGACCGCGGCGGCCACGAGGGCGCTGGGTAGGCCTGGGGGAGCAGACCGGGTGACACCTGGCGACGCCGCGAAGGCCACGTCGGCCGCCCGTGGCCGGCCGCGGTCGTCGCTGCCCTCGCGGTAGCTGACGAGGTCGCCCACGGCGGGCCGTCTGTCGCCCGCGACCGCGCTCACGTGGACGAAGACCCGGGGGCCCCCGGTGCTCGACGCGATGAAGCCGAACCCCCGGTCGTCGTCCCAGTCCGTGACCGTCCCCTGCCTGCGCGTCGTGCTCATCTGCTCTCCTCTGGCCCAGGGCCCTGCACCGGAGAATAGGGCAGCCGCCGGTGTGCCCGCGTGCGTCCTGCCGGTCCGACGCGGGTGTGTCGGGCCGAACGTCGCCGTGGTGCACCAGGACCTCGCCCGCCCGTCGGCCTTGCGGTAGCTGTCGACGACAGGCGAGGGGGGTGGGCCGACACGATGAGCCCTGCCTTCCCCGGGATCTTCCTGGGCGCGGTCGCGACGTGGGTCCTGCTGGTCGAGGTCCTGCAGGCGCGGTGGCGCCGGCAGATGGGCATGCGCTGGGACGGCAGCATCAGGGCTCGGCCGGACCGGGGTCCGGCCACAGGCCGATCCGCTCGCTGAACTGCGCGACGACGGCAGGCACGACCCCCTCGAGTGCACCGGTCACCGCTGGCCCGTCCGGGTGCCGGTGCCCCTGGCTCCACGCCTGGAGGTCCTGCAGGCTCCCGGCCATCCCGGGGTGCAGGTGCGCCCATCGGCGAGCGGCGCCGACCCGGTCCGTGGTCCAGGTGCTGTCGTGCAGGCTCACCAGGCCGGCGACCGCGAACAGGCTCTTGCGGGCCACCCGGCGGCCCAGGGGCCCCGGCTCGACCTCGCCGACGAGGCGGCGCCAGCGCGCCAGGCTGAGCCCTATGTCGCCGTTGAACCCGCGCGCGGCCCGGCGGTCGGCGGGGCAGGGTGGCAGGTCGGCCCGAGGGTCCGGGCCGGCGAGCCAGACACAGTAGTGCCTGAGGAACACGCGGTTGCCGTATGCCGCGTCGCTGTCGCCGGTGAGCTCGTCCGGTCGGGACACGCCGACCGTGACGCCGCGGCAGAGGGTGCTGAAGCGTGCGCTCAGCTCGGCGCCGAGAGCGGCTGCCTGCTCGTCCGGGACGCCGACGGCCACGAGGTCGACGTCGGAGCGTCCGGGGACGGCCGTGCCGGTGGCCACCGAGCCGTAGAGGTACAGCGAGGCCCCGTCGTCCATGGCGCGGGTGGCCGCCGACAGCACCGGCTCGAACGCCGGCGGCACCCTGTCCCGCCGTGCGCCGGTGACGACCAGGCCCTCGGGGGACCTGCCCTCGCGCGGGTCACGCACGGGGCGTGTCCTGGCGTCCGCCGCCCAGGGGCTGCACCGTGCCGACGTGGACCACGGACCTGCTCATCGCTCATCTCCTCGTGCGGGACGCCTGCCTGACCACGCTAGCGCCGGGCGGCACCGGCCCGACGACCGCTCGTCGCGGCATACCGACCGCTCGTCGTGGTGGGCCCGGCCGTCCGCCGACGAACGCGACGACGAGTCTTCCGCGGCCTGCACCCGGTGTCGGACAGTGAGCGGGCCGGGCAACGAGGCCAGGCATCCGAGATCCCGGAGGTGCACCGTGGCCACGCCCACCCAGTCCACGAGCAGCGACCCCTACGTGGCGCTGCAGGAGACGCCGGAGTTCCAGGAGCTGCGCAGCCGCTTCCGTCGCTTCGTCTTCCCCGTCACGGCCTTCTTCCTCACGTGGTACTTCGCCTACGTGCTGGCCGCCGTCCTGCTGCCCGAGTTCATGTCGATCCGCGTGTGGGGCAACGTCAACATCGGCCTGCTCTTCGGGCTCGGCCAGTTCGTGACGACCTTCGCGATCACCTTCGTCTACGCCCGCTGGGCCAACCGTGTCTTCGACCCGCGCGCCGAGGCACTCGTGGCCCGTATGGACGAGATGGGGGACCGGGCATGAACCTTCTCCTGCAGGACGGTGTGACGGCCAACGTCGGCAACCCCTGGCTCAACATCGGCGTCTTCGCCGCCTTCGTGGTCTTCACGATCACCGTCGTCATCAAGGTCGCCTCCGGCAAGAAGACCGCGGCGGAGTACTACACGGGAGGCGCCGCCTTCTCCGGGCGGCAGAACGGCGTGGCCATCGCCGGCGACTACCTCTCCGCCGCCTCGTTCCTCGGCATCGCCGGGGCCATCGCCATCCAGGGCTACGACGGCTTCCTCTACTCCATCGGCTTCCTCGTGGCCTGGCTGGTCGCCCTGCTCCTGGTCGCGGAGCTGATGCGCAACACCGGCCGCTTCACGATGGCCGACGTCCTCTCCTTCCGCCTCCGGCAGAAGCCGGTGCGCATCGCCGCAGCCACCTCGGCCCTGGTGGTCTCGTTCTTCTACCTGCTCGCGCAGATGGCCGGGGCCGGTGGCCTGGTCTCCCTGCTGCTCGGCCTGGACTCGCAGGTGGCGCAGTACCTCGTCATCGCCGTCGTCGGCGCCGTCATGATCGGCTACGTCATGATCGGCGGGATGAAGGGCACCACGTGGGTGCAGATCATCAAGGCCGTCCTGCTCATCTCGGCCACCGCCATGATCACCGTCTGGGTGCTGGCCATGTTCGGGTTCAGCTTCTCCTCGCTCATGCAGGCCGCGGCCGACAGCTCCCCCAGCGGCGAGGCGCTCTTCGACCCCGGCCTGAAGTACGGCCTCTCCGGTCTCACCCAGCTCGACTTCATCTCGCTGGCGATGGCCCTGGTGCTCGGCACCGCCGGCCTGCCGCACGTGCTGATCCGCTTCTACACGGTCCCGACGTCGCAGGCCGCCCGCAAGTCGGTCGAGTGGGCGATCTGGCTGATCGGCGGCTTCTACCTGCTGACCCTCGTGGTCGGCTTCGGCGCAGCCGCCCTGGTGGGCGAGGAGGCCATCCTGGCCGCCCCCGGCAAGGCCAACGCGGCGGCACCGCTGCTGGCCTTCGAGCTCGGCGGCTCCGTGCTGCTGGGCGTGGTGTCCGGCATCGCGTTCGCCACGATCCTCGCCGTCGTGGCCGGGCTGACCATCACCACCAGTGCGACGTTCGCCCACGACCTCTACAACCAGGTCTTCCGGGACGGCAAGGCCACCCAGGACGAGGAGGTCCGGGTCGCCCGGTTCGCCGCCCTCGGCGGAGGCATGGTCGCGATCGTCGGCGGCATCCTGGCCTACGGGCAGAACATCGCCTTCCTGGTGGCGCTGGCCTTCGCGGTCGCCGCGAGCGCCAACCTGCCGACGATCCTCTACTCGTTGTTCTGGAAGCGGTTCAACACCCGCGGCGCCCTGTGGAGCATCTACGGCGGGCTCACCTCCGCGATCGGCCTGATCATCTTCAGCCCCGTCGTGTCGGGCAAGGTGGACCCCGCCACGGGTGAGAGCCTGTCGATGATCACCAACACCGCCGTCGACATCAGCTGGTTCCCGCTGGAGAACCCGGGCATCGTCTCGATCCCCCTGGGCTTCCTCCTCGGCTACATCGGCACGGTCACCAGCAAGGAGTACAACGCCCTGAAGTACGCCGAGATGGAGGTCCGCAGCCTCACCGGTCACGGTGTCGCCGAGACCCTGTCGCACTGACCCACCGCCGGGGTGCGGGCGCAGACCCGCCCGCGCCCCGGCATACCCGCCCCACCCCGCAAGGAGCCGACGATGACCAGCACCGTGCCCACCGACAGCGTCAACACCCAGCTGCACGAGGAGCGCACGTTCGCGCCCAGCGCCGAGTTCGCCGCCCAGGCCAACGGCACGCAGGAGCTGTACGACGCGGCAGCGGCCGACCGCCTGGGCTTCTGGGCAGAGCAGGCCAGGCGGTACGTCTCATGGAGCACCGACTTCACGCAGACGCTCGACTGGAGCGAGGCGCCGTTCGCCAGGTGGTTCGTCGGCGGTGAGCTCAACGCCTGTGTCAACGCGGTCGACCGGCACGTCGAGGCGGGCCTGGGCAGCAGGGTCGCCCTGCACTTCGTCGGCGAGCCCGGCGACACGCGTGACATCACGTATGCCGCGCTGCACGAGGAGGTGCAGCGCGCCGCCAACGTGCTCACCGAGCTCGGCGTGGGCGCCGGCGACACCGTGGCGATCTACCTGCCGATGATCCCCGAGGCCGTCGTGGCGATGCTCGCCTGCGCCCGCATCGGGGCGCCGCACTCGGTCGTCTTCGGCGGGTTCTCGGCCGAGGCGCTGCACAGCCGCATCGCCGACGCCCGGGCCAAGGTCGTCGTCACGGCCGACGGAGGCTACCGCCGCGGCAGACCGTCGGCACTCAAGCCGGCCGTCGACGCGGCGCTGGACCACGGGGAGAGCAGCGTGACCTCGGTGCTGGTCGTGCGCCGCACCGGCCAGGAGACCCCCTGGCACGAGCGCGACCTGTGGTGGCACGAGGCGCTCGAGGCCGCGGACGCCACGCACGAGGCCCAGCGGTTCGACGCGGAGCACCCGCTGTTCATCCTCTACACCTCCGGCACGACCGGGAAGCCCAAGGGGATCCTGCACACCACCGGCGGCTACCTCACCCAGGCGGCCTACACCAACCACGTCGTGCATGACGTGCACCCGGACACCGACGTCTACTGGTGCACGGCCGACGTCGGCTGGGTGACCGGGCACAGCTACATCGTCTACGGCCCGCTGACCAACGGCGCGACCCAGGTGATGTACGAGGGCACGCCGGACAGCCCGCACCAGGGGCGCTGGTGGGAGATCGTCCAGGACTACGGCGTGACGATCCTCTACACCGCGCCGACGGCGATCCGCACCTTCATGAAGTGGGGCCGCCAGATCCCCGACGGCTTCGACCTGAGCTCGCTGCGGCTGCTTGGCTCCGTGGGTGAGCCCATCAACCCCGAGGCGTGGATGTGGTACCGGGAGGTCATCGGGGGCGAGCGCTGCCCCATCGTGGACACCTGGTGGCAGACCGAGACCGGGGCCATCATGATCAGCCCGCTGCCGGGCGTCACGCCCACCCGGCCGGGGTCGGCCCAGGTCGCCGTCCCGGGCATCTGCGTCGAGGTCGTGGACGACGTGGGCGCGCCGGTGGAGCGGGGGGTGGCGGGCTACATGGTGCTGACCGAGCCGTGGCCGGCCATGCTGCGCGGCATCTGGGGCGACCCCCAGCGCTACCGCGACACCTACTGGTCGCGGTTCTACGGCCTCTACTTCGCCGGGGACGGCGCCAAGCGCGACGAGGACGGCAACATCTGGTTCCTGGGCCGGGTCGACGACGTGATGAACGTCTCGGGCCACCGGCTGTCGACGGCCGAGATCGAGTCGGCCCTGGTGTCGCACCCCAAGGTGGCGGAGGCTGCGGTGGTCGGGGCGGCCGACGACACGACCGGCCAGGCGATCTGCGCCTTCGTCATCCTGCGCTCGGAGGCGGTCGAGGAGGCGGACGAGCCGGGGGAGGGTGGTGACCTGGTGCAGGAGCTGCGGGCGCACGTGGGCCGGGAGATCGGTCCCATCGCCAAGCCGCGCCAGATCATGGTCGTCGCCGAGCTGCCCAAGACACGCTCGGGCAAGATCATGCGCCGGCTGCTCAAGGACGTCGCCGAGCACCGCGAGGTCGGTGACGTCACGACGCTGGCCGACTCCTCGGTGATGACGATGATCTCCGAGGGCCTCCGCAGCGACTGACCCGCGGCGGCCACCGCGCGGCTGCCCGGTCGCCGGCCGAGGGCACGGACGTCAGCCCTGCCTGCGCAGCGCGGACTCCTTGTGCGCGGCCCGGCCGCCGGTCCTGTCCGACTCCACGATCCAGTAGGGGTCGTCCTCCGTGGGCCGGAACGTCTGACCCTCGAGCTCGAAGTCGGACGTGCGCTTCTGCACCACGGTGCCGGAGGTGCGGCCCTGCGGGGTGTTCCAGCTGACGGTGTCGCCTGTGCTCAGTGCCATGCAGGTGACGGTATGCCGCGCGCCCCGGTCCCGCAGGTCAGCCCGCGAAGTCGGCGGCCGGGACGTCCGGCTGGCCGTCCTCGATCGCCTGCACGATGCGGCGGGCGACCGCCTGCGGCTCCAGGCCCTGGGGCAGCGTCGGTGCCTCGCCGGCGAGCGGCCGGGTGGCCAGGCCGGTCTCCGTGTGTGGCGGGCGGGCGTCGATGACCGACACCTTCATCCTGCGCAGCTCCCTGACCAGTGCCTTGTCCGCCGCGGTCAGTGCAGCCTTGCTCGCGGCATACGCGCTCATACCCGGCATGGGCTGCTCGGCCACGACCGCGGAGATGTTGCAGACGAAGCCCCCCGACTCGGCGATGACGGGGGCGACCCGCCGGATCATCCACAGCGGGCCGATGACGTTGGTCATGAAGAGGTCCTCGACCACCGCGTCGTCGGTGTCGACCAGAGGGCCGAAGGCCACCACCCCGGCGGCGTTGACGACCCCGTCGAGCCGGCCGTAGGCCTCGCGGGCGGCCTGCACGATGCGCTCGCCGGCGGTGGCGTCGGTGAGGTCGGCGACGACCCGGGGGGCGTCGTCGAGGCCCACGGCGCGCAGCCGGTCCTCGTCGCGGCCGACCAGCACCACCCGGGCACCACGGCCCGCGAGGTCCTTCGCGATGAGCGATCCGAGGGCACCACTGGCCCCGACCACGGCGACAACGGCTCCGTCAAGCGTGTGACCTGCCATGTCACCACTGTAGGCAGGCAGGGTCGGCGGCCGTGCGCCGGGGCGGACGGGCCGCGTCCGGGCGTCGGCTCAGCCGGTGACGACCTCGTTGCCGGCGTCCGCCCAGGCGATGATGCCGCCGTCGAGGTGGTAGAGGTCGGTGAAGCCCTCGGACAGCATCCGCTGCACGGCCTGGCCGGAGCGGTTGTCGCTGCGGCAGTAGACGGCGTAGGTCGCGTCCTTGTCGAGCTCGCCGACGATGTCGCCGAACCCGGGGGAGCCGTGGTCGATGTTGACGGCCCCCTCGATGTGCCCCTCGGCGAACTCCTCGGGGGTGCGCACGTCGAGGATCGTCGTGCCGTCGTCGTTCATGTGGGCCTGGAAGTCCTCGGCCGAGACCTCCGCGCCGTTGACGGGCGGGAACGCCTCGGGCCCGCTGTCCTCCGCGGGGTCCGCGCTGTCGACCGTGGCGCTGTCGGCGGCCGGGGCCTGCGCGGCGTCGTCGCCGTCCGAGGAGCAGCCGGCCAGCAGGACGGCCACGGCGAGGGGGAGCACGAGAGTTCGGGCCGTCGAGGAGCGCATACCCCCAAGGGTATCGCACCGGGTGTGCGTCACGCTCATCCGCCCTCTGCCCGGCGGCGGACCTCGGCGGCCACCAGGCCGGGGTGCGTCTCCGGCAGCCAGTGGCCGGCGTCGACGTCGATGAAGCGGTAGTCGGCCGAGACGTAGTGCGAGGTCCGCTGGGCCGCCGCGCGCCCGAGCGCGACGTCGCCCCGGCCCCACACGTAGGTCGTCGGCACCCGGCTGCGACCGGTCCGCACCCTGCTCAGCGGCAGCGCGCGGTACCAGTTCAGCGGGCCGGTGAGCTCCCCCGGCGGGCTGAAGCGGACGGCATACCGGTGTGCGGGCTCCGGCGGCATGCCGCTGCGGCGGTAGAGCTGCTCCAGCCGCGGGCGCAGCACCCGCTCGGGTGCCCACGGCAGCTGGAAGGCCGCCATGTAGGCGCTCTGCAGCGCCTGACGGCTGTGCCGCAGCGACCACGCCAACGCGGCCGGGTGGGGAGTCGACAGCACCGTGACCGTCGCGACGCGGTCGGTATGGCGTGAGGCCAGGTGCCAGGCCACGGCGCCACCCCAGTCGTGGCCCACGACGTGGGCCTGCTCGAGCCCCGCGGCGTCCAGGAGCGCGACCACGTCGAGGCTGAGCTCGTCCAGGCCGTAGGCGCGCCGACCCTGCGGCCGGGCGGTGGCGGCATACCCCCGCTGGTCCGGGGCGAGGGTGCGCAGCCCGGCCTCGTGCAGGTGAGGGGTGACGGCCTGCCACGCGGTGGCGTCCTGGGGGAAGCCGTGGAGCAGGACGACGGCCTCCCCGCCGGGAGGACCCTCGTCGACGACCGGGAAGGTCAGCGCGCCCCTGGAGTAGGAGTCCACCGGCTCATTGTGCCCGACGTCGCAGGTCAGGACCAGGTCAGTGAGCGGGTCGCTCAGGTCCTCGGCCGGAGGAGGTCGTAGCGGCGACCGGTGACCTCGGTGACCTTGATGGCCACGAGGACGTAGCGGTCGTCGGCGACCCACGGGTGGATCGGCAGGTCCATGGCCTGCCGCGCGTCGTCGCCGTCCAGCTGCACGGCACGACCGCGGGCGACCACGCTCCAGGCCTGGCGCTCGCCGACCTGGTCGATCTCGAAGGCGACGTCGCCGTGCATCACGATGCCGAGCAGCTTGCTGCCCTCGGTGGTCCGGAAGACCAGCCGCTCCTGGTCGGGCAGGGCGACGTAGTTGATCGGCACGACATGCACCTCGTCCAGCAGGTGGTAGCCGAGGCGACCGAGCTCCTGGCTCGCCAGGAGCTCCCAGCACTCGGTGTCGGGGAGCTCGTTCTGCATGTCGTTCATCGCGCCTCCTCAGGTCCTGCCCTCACTCTAGGCAACGCCCTCGCGGGCCAGACAGGGTCCAAGGTCCTGTCCGGCCCGGCCGCCGGCGCGGGTAGCGTGACGGCGTGCGGATCATCGTGATCGGAGGCGTGGCCGGAGGCATGTCCGCGGCTGCGAGGATGCGCAGGCTCGACGAGTCGGCGCAGATCGTCGTGGTGGAGCGCAGCGGCCATGTGTCGTTCGCCAACTGCGGCCTTCCCTACCACGTGGGGGGTGTCATCGAGGACCGCTCGTCCCTGCTGCTGCAGACACCGGCCTCGCTGGGTGCGCGCTTCGGGCTGGACGTGCGCGTGCGCACCGAGGCGGTGGAGGTCGACCGGGAGCGGCGGGTCGTGCGCACCCGGCACGTCGGCACCGGGGAGACCGAGCAGTTGTCCTACGACGCGCTCGTGCTCTCTCCCGGCGCCCGTCCCGTGCGCCCGGACATCCCCGGCATCGAGCGGGCCCTGTCGCTGCGGGACATCGAGGACACCGACGCCATGGTGGCCCGCACCCGAGGGGCCCGGACGGCGGTGGTGGTCGGCGGCGGCTTCATCGGGGTCGAGGTGGCCGAGAACCTCGTGCACCTCGGGCTCGACGTGGCGGTCGTCGAGGCCGCCCCGCAGGTCATGGCTCCGCTGGACGTGGAGATGGTGGGCCCGGTGCACGACCGGATCCGCAAGAGCGGGGTGCGTCTGCACCTGGGCACGTCGGTGACCGCGGTCGGCGCCGAGGACGTGACCCTCGACAGCGGCGAGCAGCTGCCGGCCGAGGTCGTGGTGGTGGCCATCGGTGTGCGCCCCGACAGCACGCTCGCCGCGGCAGCCGGCCTGGAGACCGGGCCCTGCGGCGGCATCGTCGTCGACGAGCACCTGCGCACGAGCGACCCGCACATCTACGCGGTGGGTGACGCGGTGCAGAAGCGCGACGCCCTCGACGGGGCCGACGTGATGGTGCCGCTGGCCAACACCGCCAACCTGCAGGGGCGCCGGGTGGCCGACGTCATCGCGGGCCACGACACGGTCGACCGGCCGGTGCTGGCCACGGCGATCGTCGGGGTGTTCGGGCTGCAGGTCGCCACGACGGGCTGGAACGAGAAGCGGCTGCGGGCGGCCGGACGCCCCTACCGGGCGGTGCACACGCACCCGTCCTCGCACGCCACCTACTACCCCGGTGCCGACCAGATGCACCTCAAGCTGCTCCTGGACCCCGCGACGGACCTCGTCCTCGGCGGTCAGGGGGTCGGGCGGTCAGGCATCGACAAGCGCATCGACGTCATCGCCACCGCGATCGCGGGGGGTCTGACGGCGAGCTCCCTGATGGACCTCGAGCTGTCCTACGCCCCGCAGTTCGGTGCTGCCAAGGACCCGGTCAACATGCTGGGCTACGTCGCCGACAACATGCGCCGGGGTGTCACCCGCACGCTGCAGTGGCACGAGCTCGAGGACGCGGTCGCCGACGGCGCGACGGTGGTCGACGTGCGCACGGGCAGCGAGCACGCCCGCGGAGCCATCCCCGGGGCGGTGCTGCTGCCCGTCGACGAGCTGCGCCGGAGGGTGGACGAGCTGCCGGCGGGGCCGCTGGTCGTGCACTGTGCCGTCGGGGTGCGCGGTCACACGGCGGCGCGGCTGCTGACCCAGCTGGGCCGGGACGTCCGCAACCTCGACGGCGGCTACCTCACCTGGTCGGCCGGCCACGCGCTCGGACGTCCCTGACCCCGCGCCGTGCTGGGGGCCAGGGTGCGGCTCAGACGGCGGCGGCCTGCTGCTCGGCGATCTTGGCGCGGACCTCGTCCATGTCGAGCCCCTTGACCTGCGTGATGAGCGACTCCAGGGCGGCTCCCGGCAGCGCTCCGGGCTGGGCGAAGACGAGGATGCCCTCGCGGAACGCCATCAGCGTCGGGATCGAGGTGATCTGCGCGGCGGCGGCCAGCGAGCGCTCGGCCTCCGTGTCCACCTTGCCGAACACGATGTCGGGGTGCTGCTCGGAGGCCTTCTCGTAGACCGGGGCGAACATCCGGCACGGGCCGCACCACGCGGCCCAGAAGTCGACGAGCACGATGTCGTTCTTCAGGGTGCTCTCGAAGGTGTCCTGGGTGAGGTCGACTGTGGCCATGCTGGTGATCTCCTTCTGTGGGGGTGTCGCTCGCTCAACGATACCCCAGGGGGTATGTATTCCCCACCACGAACCAGCCGAACGGCCGGGCCGGCCACAGCCGGGACACGTAGCCGCGCTCGTCGTCGTCGAGCCGGAAGCCCGCGCTCTCCAGGCGGTGCGGCAGGTCGCGGTCGACGTGGCACCCACCGGCGAGCGGACCCCATACCGGCTGTATGCCGTGCTGCACCCGGGCGACCGCCGCCTCCGGGGCGAGGGAGTGCTCGACATAGAGCAGCCGGCCCCCGGGGCGCAGCACCCGGCGCATCTCGGCCAGTGCGCCGTCCAGGTCGGGGATCGTGCACATCGTCCAGGTCGAGACCACCGTGTCGACGGTGTCGTCCGGCAGCGGCAGCTCCGCGGCGTCGCGGGAGACCCGCTCCACCGGCCGCGCGAACGCCGCGACGCGGGGGGCGGCGCGGTCCCAGGCGACGTCCGAAGGCTCGGCCGCGAGCACCCGCTCCACCTGCGGGCCGTAGTGGGGGAGGTTGTGCCCCGAGCCGAAGCCGACCTCGAGCACGGTGCCCGTCGCGGCCGCGCAGACCCGCTCGCGCCAGGGGGCCGAGACGCGCTCGCTGAGGAACACGTCGACGAGCCGGGGCAGGGCCTGCTCTGTCCACCATCCACGCATGGGGAGAGCATCGCACCCCGGGGTGTGAGCACCTGCCGGCGCATACCCCATGGGGTACTAGCCTGAGGCCATGGCACGACTGGAGCACCTGCCCGTCACGCTCTTCTCCGCGGTCATGGGCCTCGGCGGCCTGTCGCTGGCCTGGCGCCGTGCCGCCGGGCTCTGGGACCTGCCGCAGTGGCCCTCGCAGCTGGCGTTCTGGCTTGCGCTGGGGGTCTTCGTGCTGGTTGCCGGGCTGTATGCCGTGAAGTGGGTGCGCTTCCCGGCGGCAGCCCGCGCCGAGGTCCGGCACCCGGTCCGGATGACCTTCGTCCCCACCATCTCGATCTCCGTGCTGCTGCTGGCCACCGCAGGGCAGGACCTCCTCGCCGGGCCGGCCGCGGTCGCCTGGTGGGTCGGAGCAGTCCTGCACCTGGTGCTCACGCTGCTGGTGGTCAGTGCCTGGTTCGCCCGGCCGGACATCTCGGTCGCCGTGGTGACGCCGGCCTGGTTCATCCCGGTCGTCGGCAACGTCGTGACCCCGCTGGCGGCCCGGGAGGTCGGTGACGTGGAGCTGGGGTGGTTCGCCTTCGGCATCGGCGTGGTCTTCTGGCTGGCACTGCTGCCGGTGCTCCTGCACCGCGTGCTGCTGCACGACCAGGCCCTGCCGGAGCGGCTGCTGCCGACACTGGCGATCTTCCTCGCGCCGCCGGCGGTCACCCTGCTGTCCTGGCAGGCGCTCACCGGGCAGACCGACGACGCCGTCTCGCGGGTGCTGCTGGCGGCGACCCTCGCCTTCACCGCGCTGCTCCTCGCGCAGGCCACCCGGCTGCGCCGCATCCCCTTCGCGCTGCCCTACTGGGCCTACTCGTTCCCGCTGGCGGCCGCGACCACCGCCACGCTGGCCATGGCGGACGCGCTGGGCTCCGCCGTCTACGCCGTCGTCGGCGCGCTCCTGCTGGCCGTCACGACGGTGCTGGTCGCCGTGGTGTCGGTGCTGACCGTGCGGGCCGCTGTCGCCGGGAGGATCTGCGTCCCCGAGCAGTGACGTTCGCGTGGCCCCCGCCCCGCGGCCGCGCCCCCTCAGCCGGCCCACTCGGACGACAGGACCGCCATGACCTCGGTGTCGACCCACGTGTCGTCGAAGCGCAGCGCCTCCCGCCGTGTCCCCTCGTGGACGAAGCCGACCTTCTCGTAGACCCGGCGCGCCCGGGGGTTGAAGGCATGCACCCCGAGCTCGATGCGGTGCAGCCCCAGCGTGTCGAAGCCGAAGCCCACGACGAGCCGCGCAGCCTCCGTGCCCAGCCCCCGGCCGCGGCCCGCGGGCCCGATGAGGGTGCGGAAGTTGCACGAGGCGCTGCCCTCGTCCCACTCGTTGAGGACCACCTCCCCGACGAGCTCGCCGGTGGCGCGGTCGACGACGGCCAGGTCGAGCCGGTCGGTCAGCCCGGCGCGGGTGCCGTACCACGCGCGCAGCTCCTCGACCGGGGGCGCGCCGGCGAGGGAGTCCGCCGTGGTGTGGGCGCTGCCGGTGAGCCGCACCACCTCGGGGTCCGCCAGGACCTGTGCCATCGCCTCCGCGTCGGTCACGGCGAAGGGCCGCAGCACCACGAGCTCGCCGGTCAGCACCGGTTGCAGGCCGTCGGGGTTCACAGCGCAGAGGGGATGTCGTCGCTCTCCGGCGCCGGGAGGCGCAGGTCGACCGTGAACCACGGGAGCATGAGCTGGGCCAGGGGGCCGATCGCCACCGCATACAGCACCGTGCCGAGGCCGACGGCACCGCCGAGCGCCCACCCGAGGGCGACCACCGTCACCTCCATGGCGGTGCGCACCAGGCGGATCGAGCGCCCCGAGACCCGGGACAGCCCGGTCATGAGCCCGTCGCGCGGACCCGGGCCGAGCTGGGAGCCGATGTACATCGCTGTGGCCATGCCGTTGAGGGTGATCCCGCCGACCAGCAGCACCCCCCGCACGGCGAGGTCCTCCACCGGCGGCACGAGGGCCAGCGTGATGTCGGCGGCGATGCCGACGAGGAAGGCGTTGGCGACCGTGCCCAGGCCCGGCATCTGCCGCAGCGGGACCCACATGAGCAGCACGGTGAGCGAGACCAGGATCGTCATCTGCCCGAAGCTGACCGGGATGTGCTGGATGAGGCCGGTGTGCAGCACGTCCCAGGGGATGACCCCGAGGGCGCCGCGGATGACCAGGGCCATCGACATGCCGTAGATCGCCAGGCCGACCACCAGCTGCACGAGGCGACGGGTCATCCGCCCGGCGCGCAGCTGCTGCAGGGGGCCGAGGTTGGCGAGCTGCCGGCGCTCGGGGGTCGGTCGGGACGACGTCATGCCTGCCAGTCTGGGCCAGGACCGGCCCACGCACCAAAGGCCCGGCCGTCTGTCCTCAGGCGAGCACGACGAAGACCAGGCCGGCGGCCCCGAGCACCATCGCGAGGGCGAGCAGCAGCACCATGGGCAGCGGGTCGACGTCGAACTCCGCGTGCCTGATCGCGTGCACGCCGACCCGGGTGCGGCGGTGCTGGGTGCCGGCGATCGTGAGCGCTGCCACCAGGGTGAGCAGGGGCATCAGCAGCAGCCACAGCCCGTAGAACTCCAGCCACCGCAGGAAGACCGCGCTCACCACGACACAGGCCAGGGCAGTCCGTGACCAGGCCAGTGTCGTGCGCTCGGGCTGCAGGCCGCGGTCGAGCTCGGCCGCGGTGCCGACCGGCGCAGGGCGGGGGATGCGGCGCCGGCGGTCCATCAGCGCAGGATCAGGTAGATCACGACGACCGAGCCGACCGCACCGCCGATGCCCAGCACCGGGGCGATCAGCGGCAGCGGGAGGGGCTGGCCGAGGCGCACGGCCCGCTCGATCCCGATCCAGCGCACGAAGGCGCCGCCGCTCACCAGCATGCCGAGCAGCAGGAGCAGCACGGCGACGGCCTTGCGGCCCGGCTCGGGGATCACCGCGAACGCCTCGATGGCGACCCCGGCGGCCTGGAGCGCCAGGCCGGTGCGGATCCAGGACAGGAAGGTGCGCTCGTTGGCCAGGCTCACCCGGGGGTCCGGGGTCTCGCCGTCCGGGAAGAGCCGGCGGGCCAGGCTGCCGCGGTGGTCCGCCGGACCGCCCGCGCCCTGGCCCGGCGGGTCCTGCGGAGTCGCGTCGCGTCTCCCCGCGTCGTGCGCAGCCTGCGGCTCGGGTGGGTGCGCCATGGTGCCCACGCTACTGCTGCCGCTGGGGACCCGGCCCGTGGTCGGTGGCGAACGACTCCAGCGTCGCGCGGGCCCCGTGCTCCTGCAGCTGTGCCAGCGCGGAGGTGTAGGCACTCGCGAAGTGCTTGTCGTGGGCGAGGCGGCCGAAGATGTCGGCATGCCTGAGGAAGGCCAGCGGGTCCTGCGCCTGCCGCGACGCCGAGGCCGTCAGGCGCGGGGCGTTGCGGTCCACCACCTCCAGCGGACGGCCCAGGTCGTCGCGGCCCTCCGCATACCGCGCCCACGCGGCGACCACCAGGGCCGCCCGGTCGACCGGCCCACCGCCGGCGAGGTTGGCGTGCACCACCGGCAGGACGAACTTCGGGATGCGGTCGCTGCTCTCGGCGCACAGCCGGGCCAGGGTGTCGCGCACCTCCGGGTTCGCGAACCGCTGCACGAGGGTCTGCCGGTAGGCGGTGAGGTCGGTGTCCGGGACCGGTGGCAGCGTGGGGGCGGCCTCGTGCTCCAGGTAGTCCAGCAGGAAGCCGGCGAAGAGCGGGTCCTGGCAGACCTCGTGGGTGTAGGTGTAGCCCGCGAGGGCGCCCAGGTAGCCCAGTGCCTGGTGGCCGCCGTTGAGCAGACGCAGCTTCATGAGCTCGAACGGGGCGACGTCGTCGACGACCTGCACGCCGGCCTCCTCCCACGGCGGCCGGCCCGCGGCGAAACGGTCCTCGAGCACCCACTGGGTGAACGGCTCGCAGACCACCGGCCAGCCGTCCTCGACCCCGGTGGACTCCCGGAGCAGGTCGACGTCCTCAGGGGTGGTGACCGGGGTGATCCGGTCGACCATCGAGTCCGGGAAGGTGACGTGCTCGTCGACCCAGTCGGCCAGCCCGGGGTCCTTGAGCCGCGCGAACGCGGTGAACACGCGCCGGGCGATGTCGCCGTTGCCCGGCAGGTTGTCGCAGGACATGACGGTGAACGGCCCGGTGCCGGCCGCACGGCGGGCGGCCAGCGCGGCGACGACGAGCCCGAAGGCCGTCGTCGGCGGCCCGTCACCGCGCAGGTCGGCCTGGATCGAGGGGTCGGCGGCGTCGAACTCCCCGGTGACCTGGTGCACCAGGTAGCCGCCCTCGGTGATCGTGAGCGAGACGATGCGCGTCGCCGGGTCGGCCATGGCGTCGACGACGGCCTGCGGGTCGTCCGGCGCCAGCAGCAGCTGCACGACCGCCCCGACGACGCGCGCCTCGCGGCGACCGTCGGCGTGCTTGGTGACCAGCGTGTAGAGGCCGTCCTGGGCGGTGAGCGTCTCCACGATGCGGCGGTCGTGCGGCAGCACGCCCACCCCGCAGATGCCCCAGTCGAGGGCTCCGGGGACCCCCTGCTCCATGAGCCGGTCGACGTACATCGCCTCGTGCGCGCGGTGGAAGCCGCCGACGCCCAGGTGGACGATCCCGCGGCGGACCTGTCGCCGGTCGTAGGACGGCACCGACAGCGCACCGGCAAGCTCAGGGAGGGTGCGCTCCTCCAGGCGAGGGCTCACGTGAGGTCTCCCATGGGGCACCCTTCTACCAGTTCCTCCCGCGCGGCGACACCCTCGACGAGCGGAGGGCCCCGGTCGGACGTCGCCCCACGCCCGGCTGCGGAGGCGATGGTGGCCCGCAGCCGCGTGTGCCGTAGGCTGGCGTCAGCAGCCCGCTGAGTCTTGCCGCGGGTTGCCGTTTTCTGCGGCGTGACAACGCATGAGCCGCGCGGCTCCCCCTCACGACGAGGCATGCCGGCGCGACGGGCGAGACCCCGCACCACCCTTCTTGGAGACCTTCTGTGTCCACCCGTTCCTTCGCCGACCTCGGCGTCCCCACCCGGCTGACCGATGCCCTGCACTCCCGCGGCATCCTCACCCCGACCCCCATCCAGGCGGCCACGCTGCCCGACTCCCTCGCCGGCCGCGACGTGCTCGGCCGCGGGCGCACCGGCTCGGGCAAGACCTACGCCTTCCTGCTGCCCCTCGTGGCCAGGCTCACCGACTCCCCGAGCCGGCGCGGCGCCAAGCGTCCCCGCTCCCTGATCCTGGCCCCGACCCGTGAGCTGGCCGGCCAGATCGCCGAGAGCCTGCAGCCGCTGGCGCAGGTGGCCGGCCTGCGCAGCACCACCGTCTTCGGCGGTGTCGGCAAGGGCCCGCAGATCCGCGCCCTGAGTGCCGGCGTCGACGTGCTCATCGCCTGCCCCGGCCGGCTCGAGGACCTCATGAGCACCGGCGACGTGATGCTGGACGCCGTCGAGGTCACCATCCTCGACGAGGCCGACCACATGGCCGACCTGGGCTTCCTGCCCGGTGTCAAGCGCATCATGGACCGCACCCCCCGCACGGGTCAGCGCATGCTCTTCTCCGCGACGCTCGACGGCGGCATCGACGTGCTGGTCAGGAAGTACCTCACCAACCCGGTCTCGCACAGTGCCGACAGCGCACAGTCGCCCGTGTCCACGATGGAGCACCACGTGCTGCACATCGCCGGCACCGACCGCCTCGACGTGCTCGCCGACCTGGCGAGCGCGCCGGGCCGCAGCCTGGTCTTCACGCGCACCAAGCACGGTGCCAAGAAGCTCGCCAAGCAGCTCAACGGCCGCGGTGTGCCCGCGGTCGAGCTGCACGGCAACCTCGCGCAGAACGCCCGCACCCGCAACCTGGAGGCATTCCACTCCGGTCGGGCCGCCACCCTGGTCGCCACCGACATCGCCGCGCGCGGCATCCACGTCGACGACGTCGGCCTGGTCATCCACGCCGACCCGCCGGTCGAGCACAAGGCCTACCTGCACCGTTCCGGGCGCACCGCCCGCGCCGGTGCCTCCGGCCGCGTGGTCACCCTGATGACCGACGAGCAGCAGCGCGACGTGCGTGCGCTCACCAAGGCGGCCGGAGTCACGGCCACCACGACCCGGGTGGCGGTCGGTCACCCGCTGCTCACCGAGCTGGCTCCCCGCCCCGCCGGCGGCGTCGCGCCGCAGGCGCCGATCGTGTTCGACACCCCGGCTCAGCCGCAGCGTCGCTCCGGCGGCAACGGCGGCGGTCGTCGCCAGGGCAGCGGCTCTGGACGCAGCAGCGGGTCCCCCCGCAGCGGCGCGGGCCGTGGCCAGGCCTCCTCGGGTCGCGGACAGGCCGGCTCACCGGGACGCGGTCAGCGCTCCGGTGGCGGCTCCCGCCGGGGCAGCGCCACGGCTGCTCGCTGACCGGCTGCACCGACGACGAAGGGCCCGGGTCACCCCGGGCCCTTCGTCGTCTGTTCTCAGGCGTCGGGTCTCAGGCGACGCGCGTCTGCGGTGCCGTCTCCCGCGTCCGGTTCGGGTCGCGCTCCACGATGTCACCGAGCACCTCGTCGATCCGGGCCATGACGGCGGGGTCGAGCCGCACCCCGGAGGCCTTGACGTTCTCGGCGACCTGCTCGGGCCGGGAGGCGCCGACCAGCGCGGCGGCCACGTTGTCGTTCTGCAGCACCCAGGCGACCGCCAGCTGGGCCATGCTCAAGCCGGCCTCGTCGGCGACCGGCTTGAGCTCCTGCACCCGCGACAGCACGTCGTCGCGCATGAACCGCTTGATCATGTCCGCGCCGCCCTTCTCGTCGGCTGCACGTGAGCCCTGTGGCGGCTGCTGGCCCGGCAGGTACTTGCCGGACAGCACGCCCTGCGCCATCGGGCTCCACACGATCTGCGAGACGCCGAGCTCGGCGGAGGTCGGCACGACCTCGCCCTCGATGACCCTCCAGAGCATGGAGTACTGCGGCTGGCTCGAGATGAGCTGGAAGCCGAGCTCCGTGGACAGCGCCACACCCTCGCGGATCTGGTCGGCCGTCCACTCGCTCACCCCGATGTAGAGCGCCTTGCCCTGCCGCACGATGTCGGCGAAGGCCTGCATGGTCTCCTCCAGCGGCGTCTCCGTGTCGTAGCGGTGGGCCTGGTAGAGGTCGACGTAGTCGGTCTGCAGCCGCTGCAGCGAGCCGTCGATCGACTCCATGACGTGCTTGCGGGACAGGCCGGTGTCGTTCTTGCCCTTGGGACCGGTGGGCCAGTAGACCTTCGTGAAGATCTCCAGGCTCTCGCGCCGCTCGCCCTTGAGGGCCTCACCCAGCACCGACTCCGCCACGGTGTTGGCGTAGACGTCGGCGGTGTCGAAGGTCGAGATGCCCTCGTCGAGCGCGGCGCGCACACACTGTGTCGCGACGTCGTTCTCCACCTGCGAGCCGTGGGTGAGCCAGTTGCCGTAGGTGATCTCGGAGATCTTGAGACCGCTGTTGCCGAGGTATCTGAATTCCATGCCCTCACCGTATGTCGCCGCGCGGCACCGTGCGCGGCCCCACCCCTGCGGAGGTGGCGGAACCGCGGTGCCCACCGTAGTGTCGAAGGTCGGTCCATCCCCGCCGGCGACCGTGGCGTCACCGGCACCTACCCAAGGAGACGTCCCATGTTCCGCAGTCTCGTCCGCGCCGCCCCGCTGCTCTTCGCCGGCTACAAGTTCCTGCAGCGTCGCCGTGCCAGGAACACCGAGGCCGGCGGCGCCCCCGCCGCCGGGCAGTCGCGCTGACCCACCCGACGCATGCGGTTCGACCCGTATGCCGTGTCGCCCGGCGAGCACGACGGGGACGGCCCGCGGCTGCGTGCCGACGTCCGTGCCGTCCTGGCCTCGCGGGCGTCGCGGGAGGACGTCGTGCCGCAGGCCCTGGACCTGGCGCGCCGGTGGGGCACCCGGCTGCCGGGCCCGGGGTGCGGAGCCACCCGTGAGCTCTGGGAGCACCTCGCCGCAGTGGCGGCCGCCGACCTGACGGTGGCCAGGGTGCTCGAGCCGCACCTCGACGCGCTGGCCGTCCTGGGCCAGGCGCGTGCCGACGGGCACCCGGTGCCGGCCGGCGCCGGGTCGCTCACCTGGGGGATCTTCGCCGCCGAGGGCCCCGGCACACGTGTCGAGGCACACCGGGACGACGACGGCACCTGGCGGCTCACGGGACGCAAGCCGTGGTGCTCCCTGGCCGGGCACCTCGACGCCGCCCTGGTCACCGCCTGGAGCAGTCCCGACGAGCGCAGGCTCTACGCCGTCGACCTGCGCCGTCCCGAGGTCACCGTCGTCGACGAGGCCGGCTGGGTCGCCCGCGGGCTGTCCGACGTCGCCAGCGGCCCGGTCGACCTCCACGGGGCGGTCGCCACCCCCGTGGGACCGGCTGGGTGGTACCTCGACCGGCCCGGGTTCGCCTGGGGCGGGATCGGCGTGGCCGCCTGCTGGTGGGGTGCCGCTGCGGGGCTGGCACAGGCGCTGGCCGACCAGGCGTCCCGCCGGGAGCTCGACCAGGTCGGCCGGATGCACCGGGGTGCCGTGGACGCGCTGCTGCACAGTGCCGGGGCCACCCTGGCGCTCGCCGCGCAGGCCGTCGACGACGGTGCAGCGGAGGGCCCCGCCGGTGCGGCGCTGGCCCTGCGGGTGCGCCGCACCGTGCGGGTCACCGCCGAGGAGACCCTCGAGCGGGCCGCTCGCGCGCTGGGTCCGGGCCCGCTGGCCACCGACGACACCCACGCACGCCGGGTCGCCGACCTGCAGCTCTACGTGCGTCAGGAGCACGCGGAGCGTGACGAGGCCGCGCTCGGCCGGCTCCTGGAGGACGCCCCGGCCCTCCCGACCGCCTGGGCCCCTTCGTGAACGTCGAGCCACGGCGGCCGCCGGCCTTCGACCACCGCGACGTGGGCACCTCCGCGCAGGTCTGGCGGGAGGCCGCGCAGTGGCAGGCCCTGCCGCTTGCCGGCATACCCGGGCACGCCGGCCGGCTCGTGGTGGTCGCAGCGCACCCCGACGACGAGACCCTCGCCGCCGGTGGCCTGGTCGCGCTCGCGGGACGCGCCGGCCTCGCGGTCGACGTGGTCGTGGCGACCGACGGGGCGGCCTCGCACCCGGACTCCCCGACCCACACGCGTGAGCAGCTCGCGGTGCTGCGTGCACGGGAGGTGACCGCCGCCGTGCACACCCTCGCCCCCGCGGCGCGGCTGCACCTGCTGGGGCTGCCGGACGGCGACCTGGCCGACCACGTGGCGCTGCTCGCCGAGCGGGTGGTCGACCTCGTCGGCACCCGCGGTGGTGAGACCTTGCTGGTCGCCACCTGGCAGGGTGACGGCCACCCCGACCACGAGGCCGCCGGCGCCGCAGCCCGCACGGCGGCGTGGCGCACCGACGCCACCCTGTGGCAGTCACCCCTCTGGCTGTGGTCCTGGGGCGGTCCGGAGGACCTGCCCTGGGAGACCGCACACCTCGTGCCGCTGCCCGCCGACGTGGTCCGGCTCAAGACCGAGGCGGTCGGCCAGCACCTCTCGCAGGTGGCCCCCCTCTCGGAGCGCCCCGGGGACGAGACGCTGCTGGCACCGACCTTCCTGGAGCACTTCCGGGGTGACGCCGAGCTCTACCTCGAGGTCGCCCCCGACCGCTCGTCGCCCTTCGACGCGCTGCACCTCGCCCTGTCCGACCCCTGGGAGGTGCGCTCGTCCTGGTACGAGCGCCGCAAGCGCGCCGTCACCCTGGCCAGCCTGCCGCACGAGCGCTACGACCGGGCCATCGACGTCGGCTGCTCCGTGGGAGAGCTGAGTGCCGAGCTCGCCGCGCGCTGCGGATGGCTGCTCGCCGTCGACGAGAGCGCCGTCGCGGTGCGGCAGGCGCACCACCACCTGATCGTGCACCGTGGCGTGGAGGTGTGCCGCCTCGACCTTCCCGAGGAGTGGCCGGAGCGGTCTCTCGACCTGGTGGTCGTGTCCGAGACGGGCTACTTCCTGAGCCCCGCCCGGCTCGACGCCCTCATCGGCTGCATCCGGCGGTCGCTGGCCCCCGGCGGGGTGGTGCTGGCGTGCCACTGGCGGCACGAGATCCGCGGCTGGCCCCTGGACGGGCCGCAGGTCCACGAGCGGCTGCACGCCGGGCTCGCGCTCCGGCGGGTGGTGCAGCACGATGACGAGGACTTCGAGCTGGCGGTGTGGCAGGACGACCGGGAGGACGGATGAGCGGGGCGGTGCGACAGGTGCTCGTGGTGGTGCCGGCGCGGGACGAGGAGGCGCTCGTGGGCGGGTGTCTGGACTCCCTGGAGGCGGCGGTGGGGCACCTGCAGGCGTCGCGGCACGCCTGTCGGGTGCGGGTGGTGGTCGCGCTCGACACCTGCACCGACGCGACCGCCGCCGTGGTGGCACAGCGGCCCTGGGTGCACGCGGTGCGCGTCGACCTCGGCGTGGTGGGAGCGGTGCGGGCCGCGGGGGTGGCCGCCGGCCTGCGGCTGCTGGCCGTGACGGGCAGTGTCCCTCCGGGTGAGCGGGTCTGGCTGGCGCACACAGACGCCGACACCCGGGTGCCGCTCGGGTGGCTGACCAGCCAGGTGGCACTGGCCGCGCGGGGGGTCGACCTCGTCGTGGGCTCGGTCGAGCCGGACCCGCTGGACCTGGAGCCCACGGTGCTGGCGGTCTGGCACGCCAGGCACGTGCTGAGGGAGGGCCACGGGTTCGTGCACGGTGCCAGCATCGGGGTGCGGCTGAGCAGCTATGCGGAGGTCGGTGGCTTCCGGCCGCTCGTGGTGCACGAGGACGTCGACCTGGTGCGGCGGGTCCGGGCCACCGGTGCGGTCTGGCGCAGCACCGACCGGGCCAGGGTGCGCACGTCGGGCCGTCGTCAGGGCCGGCTCAGCGGTGGCTTCGCCGACGTCCTGGCGGCGACCGACCCCGCCGTCTGAGGGCCCGACGGCCTCCGCGGGTCAGCGGACGATGCGCCGCCCCCGGTCGGGGGTCAGACCGTGCTCCACGCCCCACAGCACGGCCTTGGTGCGGCTGTCGACGCCCATCTTGCGGTAGGCCGCCTTGATGTAGGACTTCACGGAGTTGATGCTCAGGTAGCTGCGCTCGGCGATCTCCTGGTTGGACAGCCCCTGGGTGATCAGCGCGACGACCTCGGCCTCACGCGCGGTCAGCCCCTGCTCGCGGCCCGGCCAGTCGCCGGCCGTGGGGCCCTCGCTCGGCTCGTGGTCATCGTCCTCACCCGGCTCGTCGTCCGGGTCTCCGGTGAGCACCACGACCTCCCCACGGTGGACCCGCTCCAGGGCGTCGACGAGCTCCTCGGCGCTGAGCGTCTTGGACAGGTAGCCCGCGACCCCCTTCTCCAGGGCCGTGGAGACCAGGGCCGCCTGGACGTTCCAGGTGTAGACCACGACCTTGCCGGCCCACGGGCTCGCGAGGATGCGGTCGATGGCGTCCCGGTCGACCTGCGGCTGGGAGAAGGTGTCGTAGAGGGTGACGTCGACCGGCTGCCCGACCGGCATGTTCATGTCGAGCTCGGCCACCTCCACCCGTACGCCGTACGGCGCGAGCATCCGCTCGAGCCCCTGCACGACGACCTCGTAGTCGTTGGCCAGCGCGACGGTGACCGCCGCGCGGCCCTCGTCCCGCGCGGTGCTCGTCGTCTCGGTCTGGGACTGGGTCATGGTCCCCAGGCTACCCGCGGGTCGTCTCGGCCCGGTTGTCCCTCCGTGCCCGATGTGCGCGCGGGTGGCGGTGTCGACCCGTGCACCGGAGCGCGGAGCGGGCACCGGCGGGCGACGGACCGGGCGTGCCGGCACCCCGGCGAGATCCCACCCCTACAGGTGTGGCGGGGGTCCGGCACGCGGACGTAACGTCAAATGTTCGCCTGTCCAACCCTTGCAGGCACCCGCACCCCGTTCCGAGAGGATGCGACCCGTCTCGTGCACATCGCCCTGATCGCGCACTCCCGTCATCCTATCGCCGAGCCCTTCGCCGGCGGTCTGGAGTCGATGACGTGGCACCTGGCCCGCGCCCTGCTGCGCCGGGGGCATGAGGTGACCCTTTTCGCCGCCGAGGGCAGCGAGCCCGTGGAGGGTCTGCACCGTCTGCAGGTCGAGCCGCTGCGGCTCAGCGAGCGTGCCCAGCGCGACCCGTCGATGCCGGCCCTGGAGATGGTCCAGTCCCACCACGCCTACCTGCAGGTCCTGCGCCAGCTCGCCCGCCACCCGGGCATCGACCTGGTGCACAACAACAGCCTGCACTACCTCCCGCTGGTCATGGCCGAGACGGTGCCGGCGCCCATGCTCACGACGCTGCACACCCCGCCGACCCCCTGGCTGGAGTCGGCCCTGGGCGTCGTGCGTGCGGACGGTATGCGGTTCGCCGCGGTCAGCGAGCACACCGCCGACTCCTGGGGGCACCTGGTCGACGCCGACGTCCTGCCCAACGGGGTGGACACCGACCTGTGGACCCCCGGACCCGGCGGCGACGACCTCGTCTGGTCGGGCCGGATGGTGCCGGAGAAGGCCCCGCACCACGCCATCGAGGCGGCCCGTCGGGCCGGGATGCGGCTGCGTCTGGCCGGTCCGGTCTCCGACCCGGGCTACTTCCGCTCCGAGGTCGAGCCCCTGCTGCACGACGACGTCACCTACGTCGGGCACCTCGACCGCGACGAGCTCACCGCTCTTGTGGGCTCGAGCGCTGCCGCCCTGGTCACGCCGGTCTGGGACGAGCCCTACGGTCTGGTGGCTGCCGAGGCGCTGGCCTGCGGCACGCCGGTGGCCGGCTACGCCCGCGGCGGACTGCCGGAGGTCGTCGGGCCACATGTCGGCCGGCTGGTCGCGGCCGACGACGTGGCCGCGCTCGCCGAGGCGCTCCCGGAGGTCGTGCGCCTGTCGCGGAGCGCCGCCCGACGTCATGCTCTGGAGCGCTGCTCGCTGGACGTCATGGTCGAGCGCTACCTGCAGGTCTACGCCCTCACCGCGCTGCGTGATGCCGCATGATCGGCCTCTACCTGCACCACCAGGGCTCCGGGCACCGCACCCGGGGTGCCCAGGTCGCCCGTGAGCTGGAGACCCTGGCGCCCGGCGGGGTCACCGGTCTGGGCACCGGCCCGGCCCCACCAGCCTGGCCCGGCGCCTGGGTCGAGCTGGCCCGCGACGACGACCCGGTCCCGCTGCGCACCGGCCCCGAGCACGCCGACGTCGCCGCCTCCGGCGTGCTGCACTGGGCACCCCGGCAGCACCCGGGCCTGCTGCGCAGGCACGAGCAGGTCGTCTCCTGGCTGGCCCGCGAGCGGCCGAGCGCCGTCGTCGTCGACGTCTCCGTCGAGATCGCCCTGCTGGTGCGCCTCTGCGGCATCCCCGTCGTGGTCACCGCCCTGCCCGGGGAGCGCTGGGACCGTCCGCACCGCACCGCATACGACCTGGCGGACCACCTCCTGGCCACCTGGCCCGCGGGCACCCACGACCGGGAGTGGCCGGAGTCGTGGCGTGCCAAGACCTGGCACGTGGGGCCGCTCTCGCGCTTCGCCGACCGCGTGCCGCCGCCGGTCCGCCGGACCCCGCAGCGCCCGCGCCGCGTCCTCGTGCTCTGGGGTGAGGGCGGCACCGACGTCACCCCAGACGAGCTCGCCCGCGCCCGCGCCGCGACGCCCGGCTGGCGGTGGACGGTCGTGGGCGGCGCCCACCCGCCGGCCGCCGACCTGTGGGCCGAGCTGGGTGAGGCCGACGTCGTCGTGACCCACGCCGGGCAGAACGCCGTCGCCGACGTGGCTGCCGCCCGGCGTCCGGCCGTCGTCGTCGCGCAGCGCAGGCCTTTCGGCGAGCAGGAGGCCACCGCCCGCGCGGTCCGCCGGCTGGGCGTCGCCGAAGGTCTTCCCGCCTGGCCCCAGGCCCAGGAGTGGGCCCACGTCCTCGACAGCGCCCTGGCCCGTGGCGGCCAGGGATGGGCCCGGTGGCAAAAACCCGGGGCGGCCGCCGACGCCGCCCACCTGCTGCACCGGACCTACGCCACCCCCCACCTGCAGGAGATCCGATGAACGACCGCCCGCGCATCGCCGTCTTGACCCTGGTCCACAAGCGCCACCAGCACCTGCTCCACCAGGTCGACGGGCTCAGCCTGAACACCTGGACCCCTGACCTCCACGTCGTCGTCGCGATGGGTGACCGTGACCTGGCCCGACGACGGCTGCCCATCACCACCGACCGCTGGGACACGCTCGTCCCGACGATCCCCGTGCCGCGCGCAGGCCTGCCGCTGGCCGCGGCGCGCAACCTCGCCGCCCGGGCGGCCAGGGATGCTGGTGCCGAGGTGCTCGTCTTCCTCGACGTCGACTGCATCCCCGGGCCCCGTCTGGTCCAGTCGTATGCCGAGGCCGTCACCGTGGCGCAGCGCCCGAGCCCGGCCCTGTGGTGCGGCGACGTGGCCTACCTGGAGGCGCCACCGGTCAACGGCTACCCCGTGGCCGGCGACCTGGAGGCGCTGGCGACCCGCCGGCCCGACCGGCCCCACCTCCGCCCGGGTGAGGCGATGGAGGAGCCGGAGTTCGAGCACTTCTGGTCCTTGTCCTTCGCCATGTCCACCGCCGACTTCGACGCCTCGGGTGGCTTCTGCGAGAAGTACGTCGGGTACGGCGGGGAGGACACGGACTTCGCCCAGGTGGTGCGTGCCCAGGGCGGCAGCCTGACCTGGCTGGGCGGCGCCACGGCATACCACCAGCACCACGACAGCGAGACCCCGCCGGTGCAGCACCTCGACGCGATCCTGCGCAACGCCGCCGTCTTCTACGAGCGGTGGGGCACCTGGCCGATGCGGGGCTGGCTGGAGGAGTTCGAGCGGCGCGGGCTGGTGACGACGGACGACCAGGGGCGCTGGGTGAAGGCGTCGTGAGGCCGGTGCGCGTCCTGTCAGTCCCCGCGGGGCACCGGTATGTCGCGCACCTGGCGCACCCGGACCGCGCCGACGGGGTGGTCCGGCTGCCCGACCCGCCGGTCCCCGGAGCGGCGCCGGGGGTGTGGTGGCCTCCGGTCGCCCTGGACCCGCAGTGGCTGCGTGACCACGCCCCCGAGCTCGACCTGGTGCACCTGCACTTCGGCTTCGAGTCAGCCGCGCCCGGCCGGCTGCGGGAGTGGACCGCGGTGCTGCGCGATCTCGGCCTGCCCTGGGTGCTGACCGTGCACGACCTCACGAACCCGCACCTGGTCGACCAGAGCCGGCATGCCGAGCACCTCGACGCGCTGGTGCCCGCCGCCGACGCCCGGGTCACTCTCACCCCGGGTGCCGCACACCGCATCGAGGAGGAGTGGAACGTGCCCTCCCACGTGGTGCCGCACCCGCACATGGCGCCGCTGGAGCGGGTCGGGCGCCGGCGCTGCGGACCGGCCCGGCCGATGCGGGTGGGGGTGCACCTGAAGAGCCTGCGCGCCCACGTCGACGGGGTCGGCGTGGTCGACGCCCTGGCGCGGGCCTGTGCGGCACCGGCGCTGCGCGAGGAGGTGCGGCTCGTCGTGCACGTGCACGAGGAGGTGCGCGACCCGTCCTGCGCGCGTCACGACGCCGACCTGGTCGCCCTGCTCGACGAGGTCGCGGCGCAGGGGTCCGGCGAGGTCCGCTGGGTGTCGCCGATGGACGACGAGGAGTTCTGGGCCTACCTGTCCTCGCTCGACGTCAGCGTCCTGCCCTACGCCTGGGGCACCCACTCGGGGTGGCTGGAGGAGTGCCGCGACCTCGGCACCGCGGTCCTCGCCCCGGACGTCGGCCACTACGCCGAGCAGGGCCCGGTGACGACCTACCGGCGCACCGACCAGGGCCCGCACGTCGCCGACCTCGAGCGTGCCCTGCTGCACCTGCGCTGCCGCCGGCCGCGTGCGGTGACCGCAGCCTTCCGTCGCGCCCAGCGCCGCCAGATCGCCCACGCCCACCAGCAGGTCTACCGCGCGGTGCTGGGTCGGCACGGTCGCTGGGTGCCTGCCTGAGCCGACCCGGCTTCCGGGCAGGTGGAGGACCGGTCACGCGGGGGTCTCAGGCTGCGGCGGTCTCGGCGGCGAGGGCCCGCACCAGCGCCCGCAGGTCACCCCGGTGCTGGTCGGCGAGCGCCCGCTGCCGCTGGTAGCCCGCCCCACGGGTGAGGATGCCGACCACCCCGGCCAGCTCGTCCGCGCAGCCCAGGTCGTCGGCGACCGGCGCGAGCCGCTCCAGGAGGTCGGCCAGGTCGTCGGTCACCAGGCGCTCGGTGTTGTCGGGACCGGTGACCACGATGGCGCCGAGGCCGTAGCGGGCGGCCCGCCACTTGTTCTCCTGCACGTGCCACGGGGGCAGCTCGAGGAGCGTCCCGCCGCTGTCCAGGGTGCGCGAGCACTCCTCGACCAGGCACTGGGTCAGCGCCGTGAGCGCACTGACCTCGGGGACGGTGCCGACCGAGTCGCAGACCCGCAGCTCCAGCGTGCCAAGGTGCGGTGCGGGCCGCAGGTCCCAGCGGTTCTCGCCGAGGGTGTCGATCACGCCCGTGGTCATCAGGTCGTCCACGAAGGCCTCGTAGGTCGCCCACTCGTCGAACTGGAACGGCAGACCCGCGGTGGGCAGCTGCTGGAAGAGAAGCGCCCGCTGGGAGGCGTAGCCGGTGTCCTCGCCCTCCCAGAACGGTGAGGAGGCGGACAGCGCCAGCAGGTGCGGGTAGTAGGTGAGCATGGCCGACAGGGTCGGCAGCACCTTGTCGCGGTGGTCGATGCCGACGTGCACGTGGACCCCGTAGATCACCATCTGCCGGCCCCAGTGCTGGGTGCGCTCGAGCATCTTCTGGTAGGTCTCGCCGGACGAGACGTCCTGGGCGCGCCAGGTGCTGAAGGGGTGGGTGCCGCCGGCGAAGACGTCCAGACCCTGCCGCTGCGCACGGCCGCGCACCAGCTCCGCACCCCGGCGCAGGTCGACCTCCGCCTCGGCGACGGTGCGGCACACCCCGGTCACGAGCTCGACGGTGTTGGTGAGGAACTCGCCCGTGACCAGCGGCGAGTCGAGCCCGGCCAGCACCTGGGGCGCGAGGGGCACCAGCTCGGCGGTGATGGCGTCGATCAGGGCGAGCTCCCACTCCACGCCGAGGGTGGACTGCTCCGACTGCTCGAACGTGATCTGCACAGGACCCTCCCCGGGGTCGGCCTGTCTGGACCTCCATTGTGCGCCGACGGGCGGCGCCGTGTCGTGCCCCGTCAGGGACGGGCGACGAAGGAGACCTGCAGCGCACCCTCGTCGTCGCGCAGCTCGAGCCGGTCGGCCTCGACGCGGGCCACCGTGCTCCGCTCCATCGCGCGCAGGAAGGCCGACTCCTGGTCGGTGACCTCTGCGTCGGCGCAGGCGCGCCGGGTGCCGGCGAGGGCACCCACCTCCAGGGACTCGCCCTCCAGCGTGTAGCGGGCGGTGTACTGGTTGCACCCGCTGGAGCCGGCGACCCGTCCCTCGTCGTCGAACTCGGCCGTGACCTCGCTGCCTGCGACCACGCCGGCCGCCGCCCCCCGGCCGTTGTCGACCATGGTCGCGACCCAGGTGGTGCCGGTGAGGGCCGTGCTCGCCTGCTCGGTCAGCGCCAGCACGGTCCCGCCGCTCGCGTCGAGCAGGGTGAGCCCGTCGTCCCCGGCGGCCCAGCCGCTCACCCGGGGCAGCGCACCCAGGAAGGCCGCCTCCACCTCACCGGGCGCACCCGGGCAGGCCATCATCGTCGAGGCCGCCTCCCCGACCGTCAGGCTCGTGCCCGCGATCTCGTACGGTGCCGACCAGCGGTTGCACCCTCCGGTGCCGCTGACGGTCCCGTCCTCGAAGGTCGCGGTGGCCGTCACCTCGTCCGGCACCTCCGTCGTCCTGCCCGCCTCGTCGACCACCGAGACCACCCGCCACGACGTGCCCTCGAGCGTGGCGGCGTCGGGGGCCGAGGACTCCGCCGGCCCGTCCGAGGAGGTCGACCCGCAGGCCGCAAGCAGCCCCACGGTGCCGACGACGAGCAGCACCAGGAGCCGGGTGCGCCCGCGGGCCGGCGTGGTGGTCAGGACCATGGTGCCTCCCAGGACAGGGCCGCTGCGCGTCGCGGCACGTCCTCATTCTTGCAGGTCGGAGCCGGGCTCGAGGTCGACGCCGTCGTGCCGGCGCACGGCTGCGGCGGAACGGAGCACCGCGCCGAAGCGGGTGAGCAGCACGTGGTCGAAGAGGCCCGGCACGCGACCAGTACTACGCTGCACAGGTGCCGGCACTCTCGCAGATGCTCCCCTGGAAGCCGCGCCCTGTGGACGAGACCGTGCGGACCTTCCGCGTGCCGGTGGGCGAGGCGGTGATGTTCACCCGGCACACCGAGCAGGAGCCGGCAGGAGCGCCCACCGTGGTCATGGTGCACGGGCTCGGTATGTCGGGGCGCAGCATGGTCCCGCTGATGCGGGTGCTGGCTCCGCACGTGCGGGCCTGGGCCCCGGACCTGCCCGGTTTCGGCAGCAGCCGGGGGCCCCACCACGCGCTGGAGATCCACGAGCTGGCCGACGCGCTGCACGCCTGGACGACGCGCCTGGGGCTGCAGCCCGACCTCTACGTCGGGCACTCGCTGGGCTGCCAGGTGCTCGGGCACATGGCGGTGCGCCACCCAGGGTCGGTGCCGGCCGCCGTCCTGGTCAACCCCACCCGGGACCCCGAGGCGGAGACGGTCACGGCCAACGCGCTGCGGCTGGCCCTGGACCTGCCGCGCGAGCCGATGAGCCTGGTCGCCCTCGCTGCGTACGACTACCTGCGCTCCCACCCACGCCGGATGGTCAAGACCTTCGCCGACGCCATCCTCAACCCGGTGGCCGACCGGCTGCCCACCCTGCACGTGCCCGTCATGGTGCTGCGCGGGGAGCGCGACCCGGTGGTGCCCCACAGGTTCGCCGCGATGGTGGCCGAGCTGCTGCCCGAGGGCAGCCTCGTCGAGATCGAGGGCGGGGCGCACGGTCTGCCCTTCACCCACCACCACGAGGTCGCGGCCGTCCTGCTGGACTTCCTGCGGACCTGCGGCCACCTGCGCCCCGAGGGCGACGTGACCGGTCGCTGACGCATGATGGAGGGGTGAGCCCGCTCCTGCCTCCCCTGGTCGAGCCCGGTCCGGAGCTGTCCGCCGAGGCGACCCTGCGCTACTCCCGCCACCTGCTCGTGCCGGGGATCGGGGCGCAGGGGCAGCGACGTCTCGCCAACGCCCGCGTGTGCGTGGTCGGGGCCGGAGGGCTGGGCTGTCCCGCCCTGGTCTACCTCGCCGCGGCCGGCGTCGGCCGCATCACCGTGGTCGACCACGACGTGGTCGACCTGTCCAACCTGCAGCGACAGGTGCTGCACCGCACCCAGGACGTCGGTGTGCCCAAGGCCGACAGCGCGGCGCGGGCCCTGCGCGAGCTCAACCCGCTGGTCGAGGTGCGGGCGCTGCAGACGAAGGTCACCGAGGCCACGGTGCACGACCTCCTGAGGGAGCACGACGTCGTCGTCGACGGCACCGACAACTTCGCGACGCGCTACCTCGTCGGTGACGCCTGCGCCGAGCTGGGCATCCCGGTGGTCTGGGCGGCGGTGCTGCGCTACGACGCCCAGGTCAGCACGTTCGTGCCACCCCCCTGGCTGCCGGTGGCCGACGCGGTGCAGCTGCGCGACCTGTTCCCCACCACGCCGCCCCCGGAGGCGGTGCCCTCGTGCGCGGACGCCGGGGTGCTCGGTGCCATGTGCGGTCTCGTCGGGGCGGTGATGGCGACGGAGGCCGTCAAGCTCGTCACCGGGGTGGGACAGCCGCTGGTCGGTCGCGTGCTGCTGGTCGACGTCGCCGCGATGCGGATGCGTGAGGTGCCCCTGCGCCCCAACCCGCGCCGTGGTGAGGTGGTCGAGGCCCCGCGTGCCGAGCCCCTGCCCGACGTGGGGCCGGCCGAGGTGGCGCACCGGCTCGGCGAGGTCGTCGTGCTCGACGTCCGTGAGCCCGAGGAGCACGCGCTCGGCACGGTGCCCGGCGCACGCACCGTGCCCCTCGCCGAGGTGCTCACGTGGTCCGACACCGGTCGGCTGGGGACGGCACCGGTGGTCGTGACCTGCAAGGTCGGACCCCGGGCCGAGCGGGCGGCCCGGCACCTCATCGCGCTCGGCCATCCCGACGTGCGGGTGCTGCGCGGCGGGATGCTCGCCTGGATCGACGAGGTCGACCCCACCCTGGTGCGGTACTGACCGCTGCGGGTGGCACCATGGTCTCAGGAGGACCTGATGCCGACACTGCGCTACTTCGCCGCCGCGGCAGAGGCCGCCGGCACCGACCAGGAGCTCGTGGCTGCGTCTGACGTGGCCGGCGCCCTCGCTGTCGCCGTGCAGCGCCATGGTCCGCGCCTGGCCCACGTCGTGCAGCACAGCTCGCTGCTGCTCGACGGGCGCTACGTCACCGACCGCGGCACGGCGCTGGCGGACGCCGACGTGGTCGAGGTCCTCCCGCCGTTCGCCGGGGGCTGACACAGGCCTTCCAGGGGAGGCGCGTGACGTGGGTCACGCAAGACGGCATAGTGGGGCGCGAGACGTCGTCCGCCGCACAGGATGTGGCCTGCATCACAGACAGGGTCGTATCACCGGCGCCCTCGGGTGCTCCTGGTGCGTGACCGGGCTTCGCCGCACGGACCGCCCCCGTCCCCGGTCAGGAAGGCCAGACGATGACCACCCAGCCCCCCGACGGAGCCCAGCCGGGCGACTTCACCCCGGTGCCTGTGCTGTCCGCGGCCACCGCGGAGCGCTACCGCGTGCGCGTGCTGGACCCCGTGACGGCCGTGCCGAAGGTCGGCGAGGACGGCGAGCCCGCCGGGCCCGCGCGCCCCACGGCATACGTGGGGGACACGCTCATGGTCAGAGGCCTGCCCGACGGCGCCCGCAGGGCGGTGCTGGACGAGCTGACCGCGCTCCTGGACGAGCTCGGTCTGGTCGGCGTCGTCGACGAGAGCCTCGACGAGCGCGTGCTGCGCGCAGCGGGCGACGACGAGAGCGCGCGGGGGATCCTCGACCGGCTCTGGGTCACCCCGGTGCGGCTCGAGCGCCGTCGTCCCACCGACGAGGAGACCAAGCAGCGGCTCGCGGAGCAGGGGTACGAGCCGGAGCGCCACCCCGTCGACGCCTGGCCGGTGCTGCAGCATCTGCGCAGCCGGGGCCGCACCGCCGCCGAGGTGGAGCTCGACCATCTGGTGTCGGCCGCCCCGTACTGGCAGGGCGCCCCCTACTGGCAGGGCGCTCCGTACTGGCAGGGCGCTCCGTACTGGCAGGGTGCCGGCTCGCCCGAGTATGCGGTGCCGGGCACCGGAGGACGCGGCCCGGTCACCCTGGTCGTGGCCGACCCGGCCCTGCGGGCCCGCAAGGTCAAGCGGGCACCGGTCGTCGTCGTGGCCGACACCGCCATCGGCCCGCACCCGTGGTTCGAGAACCCGGACACGGTGCAGCGCGAGACCGAGGTGCTCGGCACCCTGCTCGGGGTCGACGGGCCCCTGAACCCCCTCGGCCCGCTGCCGCGCAACCCGCTGGACGGGTCCCTGGCCGCCTTCGCCGGGCACGGCACCTTCATCGCCGGCATCATCCGGCAGCAGTGCCCGGAGGCGCACATCATCGGCGTGCCGGTCATGTACGACGACGGCTACGTGCCCGAGGACCAGCTGATCCGCAACCTCGACCTGCTGCTCGTCCGCCACGTCCGGGCCGTGCAGCAGGGCACCCCCGACGAGCTGCTGGACGTGCTCTCGCTGTCCCTGGGCTACTACCACGAGTCGCCCGAGGACGAGGACAGCGACGTCATGCTCGCCGACGTGCTGCGCGAGTTCGGCCGCTACGGCGTCGCCGTCGTGGCCGCTGCCGGCAACGACGCGACGGTGGCACCCTTCCACCCGGCCGCCTTCGCGCCCCAGCCGCCCGACTTCGACCCGGACTGTGTGCCGCTGGTCAGCGTCGGGTCGCTCAACCCGGACGGCAGGACGGTGTCCTACTTCTGCAACGCCGGGCCGTGGGTGTCCTGCCAGCGCCTCGGCGCCAACCTGGTGAGCACCTTCCCGACCGACCTGGACGGCGACCGGCAGCCCAGCCACCGGATGCCCTACGGCACGTCCGTCCGCGCCTGCATCGACATGGACGACTTCTCCGGCGGCTTCGGCACCTGGAGCGGCACGTCCTTCGCTGCCCCTGTGCTGGCCGGCGAGCTCGCTGCCTGCCTGGTGGAGGACCCGCAGACTCCCGAGACCGACCGGAAGGCCGCAGTGCAGAGAGGTTGGGCCGCCGTGTCCCACGAGCTGCCGGGGTGGGTGCGATGAACGCCGAACCCGTCGAGAGCATGACCGACCGGGCCGCGGAGGCGTTCCGTGACTACCAGGAGGGCGCGGCCGAGCGCATGGCCGACCTGGTCGACCTGCTCACCCCCACCCTGTGGCACGTCGCCCGCGCCTGCCGGCTGGACCGGCAGAGCGCCGAGGACGTCGTGCAGGTCGCCTGGATGCGCCTGGTCGAGCACGCCGACGGCATCGAGGAGTCGCAGGCGATCGTCGCCTGGCTCGTCACGACCGTGCGCCGCGAGTCGTGGCGGGTCAGCAAGCAGGCCCAGCGGACCCGACCGGACGACTTCGAGGACGACCTCGACCCGCTCCAGGAGACCCTCGTGGGTCCCCGCCAGGCACCCGACCCTGCGGAGGTCGCCACGCTGGAGGACCGCCGGCGGCGGCTGTGGGAGCACATCGCCACGCTGACCCCTCGGTGCCAGCAGCTCCTGCGGATCATCTGCTTCGCGGAGAGCCCCAACTACGCCGCGATCTCCCAGGATCTCGGTATGCCGGTCGGATCGATCGGCCCCACCCGTGGCCGTTGCCTCGCCACCCTGCGCAAGGCCCTTCTCAGCGACCCGCATTGGAGCGCATCATGAGCGAGCACCTCATCGAGGAACCGATGGACGACATCGACCGCACGATCCTCCGGGAGATGCGCGGGATGTACGAGGCGGTGGACGCCCCGCCTGCGGACCTCGCCGAGCGCGTGAAGTTCGCTCTCACGCTCGCGGCGCTCGAGGCCGAGGTGGCCCACCTGCAGGAGCTGTCGACCGTGGACGTGCGCAGCGAGCAGACGTACGCCACCACCGACACGCTCACCTTCACGAGCAGCTCGACCAGTCTCATGGTGACGGTCGGTCCGGACGTCGGTGCGACCGGCGCAGACCTGCTGCGGGTGGACGGCTGGATGACCGGTAGCGGTGTCGTCGTCGAGCTCAGCGTGGGCACCGAGCGTCACCCCGCCACCTCTGATGCCAACGGTCGGCTCGTGTGGGAAGGTGTGCCGCGTGGACGCGCACGATTCCTCATCCACCCCGCCTCGGAAGGAGCCCGACCCGTCGTCACACCGACGATCGAGCTCTGACGCGGGTCGCGGGTCCGCTCCGCATGACGCGTCGTCCCCCACCGGTGACGTCGGCACCACCCTCCTGGAGTCCGCACGGACCCAGCTGGACGACGCGCGACAGGCGGTCACCGACTACCGCACCGCCGAGGCCGCTGCCCTGCTGGACCGTCTGGGCGACACGCTCGACCAAGCCGCCCGCGGGGCCGGCGACGCCGCACACGACGAGGTCGAGGAGCTCCGGCTGCGAGCCGACCTGACCAGGGCCTGGATCACCTTCGAGGAGTCCGGGCTGCAGGAGGTCACCGAGGACCTCGCGGCCGTGCGGGGCGACTGCCTGAGCGCCGGACGCCCCGACCTGGCCGGGCTGGCGGACATGCAGCTCGGGCTGGTGCGAGCCCGCAGCGGGGACTTCGAGGGTGCGCTCGCGGCCATGCGCGACGCCGAGGCCGGACGCGCGCACATGGAGCTGCAGGACCAGGCACGGCTGCTGCTCAACCGGGGCGCCCTCGCCCTCCAGGTCATGCAGCTTGACCAGGCCAACGACGACCTGGGCGACGCCGCCGAGCTGGGCACCCAGGCAGGGCTGGGCGGCCTGGCGCTGAAGTCGCTGCACAACCAGGGCTACGTCGAGTTCCTGCGCGGCAACCTGCCGCGGGCACTGGCGCTCATGGAGCAGGCCGACGCCATGGACGAGGACGTCGAGCGCGGCGTCGGCCACCTCGACCGTGCCCGGGTGCTGCTCGAGGCCGGCCTGGTGGACGAGGCGCACGAGGCCCTGCTGGAGGCCGCGCGCCTGTCCGCCGAGGCCGGGGGCCAGCACGACCTGGGCGAGATCGAGCTGGACCTGGCCAGGGTCGACCTGCTCCAGGGACGTCCGGCGGCCGCAGCCCGCCGCGCCTCGGACGCGGGCCGGCGCTTCCGGGAGCGGCGGGAGGACGGCTGGCATCGGGCCGCCCAGCTGCTGGAGCTCGAGGCGCTCGCGCTGGAGTCGGCGTCCGCCCCGCGGCGGGCACGGCTGGCGGGCTCGCTGTCGCACGACGCTGCCGCCAGCGGCGACCAGGGGCTCGTGCGCCGGGCAGCCCTGGTGCAGGCCGAGGCGCTGGTCGACCAGGAACGGCCCGCGCAGGCACAGGAGGCCTTCGCCGGTGCCCGGCCGCTGCTGCGCTCGCCCCACCTGGGCACCCGGCTGCACGCGCGCTTCGTGGCGGCCCGCATCGACGTGGCCTCCGAGCGCCAGGCCTCGGCGATCCGTGGCCTGCGCCGCGCGGCCGACGACCTCGGGGCGGCCCAGCGCCAGGTCGCCGGGCTCGACCTGCGCACGGCCATGGCGGTGCACGGCCGCCGGCTGGGCGCCCTGGACCTCGACCTGGCGGTGGCCAGCGGGTCCGCGGCACGGGTGCTCACCCGCACCGAGGTCTGGCGCGACGTCGTCCGGTCGCTGCCGCCCCTGCGCCCGGCCGCAGACCCCCGCAAGGCCGAGCTGGTCAGCCGCCTGAGGCGGCTGCGCGAGGACCTGCGCACCGCACCGCCCGGGGCCGACACGTCGAGCCTCAGGCGCGACCTGCGGGCCGTCGAGCGGCAGGTCCGCGAGCTGGACTGGGCCACCGAGGCCTCCGCGCCGGCCGAGACCTCACGCGGGCCGCTCTCGACCCCGGGCATCCGTGAGGCCGTCGCGACCTCGGGCGCGACCATGCTGTCCTTCTTCGGTCGGGGAGGTGACCTGTATGCCGTGCTCGTCGCGCCGTCCGGCCGGCTGTCCCTGCACCTCGTCGGTCCGGCGGCAGGGGTCGAGAGCGCGGTGCGCGGCACGCAGAGCGACCTGGGAGCCGCGGCCCGGGTGCCGGCGAACAGCCCGCTGCGCTCGGCCGTCGCGGCCTCGCTGCTGGACGGTCTGCGGCGGCTCGACGAGGTGCTGCTCGCGCCGGTGACCGCGGCCGGCCTGGAGGACGGGCCCCTGGTGCTCGTGCCGACCGCCCCGCTCACCGCCATGCCCTGGGGCATGCTCCCCAGCCGCCGCGGCCGGCCCACGACGGTGGCGCGCTCGGCCACGATGTGGGCGCAGCGACATACCTGCCTGCCCGGGGCGCCTCGGGTCACGGCGCTGGCCGGGCCGGACGTGCCGCTCGCCGACGAGGAGGTCCGGGCCGTGGCGGCGACCTGGGGCGAGGGTGCCGCCACCCTGTTGGCGCAGGACGCGCGCGCCGAGCACCTCGTGCCGGCCCTGGTCGGCTCCGACATCGTGCACGTCGCCGCGCACGGCGAGCACCACGCCCAGAACCCGCTGTTCTCCAGCCTCCGGCTGGGGGACGGTCCGGCCTTCGCCCACGAGCTGGAGGGCCAGCGGCTGCGCTCCTCGCACGTGGTGCTGTCGGCCTGTGAGGGCGGTCGGATCAGCGTGCGCCCGGGCAACGAGTCGCTCGGGATGGCCGCCAGCCTGCTGGCACTGGGGGTGACGACGGTCGTGGCCCCGGTCAACGCGCTGCCGGACCACCTGGCCCACGCGACCATGACGCGCTACCACGCCGAGCTCACCCGTGGCGTGGACGCCGCCACGGCCCTGGCGACGGCCACCGCCGACGGCGACCTGCTCGCCGGGTCGTTCAGCTGCTTCGGCTCGACCTGGCAGTGCCTGGCGCAGTGACCCGCCGCGCGCCGGCCGACCCAGGCCGCTGACGCCGGTGCCCGGTCGGGTCAGCCGGGCTTGGGCGCCCCGGGGCGGGCGTAGCGCACCCAGGTGATGCCGATGCACAGCACGGCGTAGACCGCGCCGATGACGTAGAAGGTCACCGGGCTCATCAGCGTGAGGCCGACCCCGAAGATGAACGGGCCGAAGGCCGCGATCGCCGCCGTCCAGCCGATCACGCCGCCGGCCTGCCGGCGCTCGAAGATCATCGGCATCTGCTTGAAGGTGGAGGCGTTGCCGATGCCGCTGAACAGGAAGATCAGCAGCATGCCCCAGAGGAAGCGGGTGAAGCCCCCCGACAGCGCGTCGGCCGAGCTGAGGTCCGGGGTCAGCGCAGGGATCGTGAACAGGATCGAGGCGAGGATGCCGACCCCGGAGATCAGCGTCCAGACGGCGCCGCCCATCCGGTCGGTCAGCGGGGAGAAGAGCACGCGGGCGCCGGCCCCGACGAGGGCACCGAGGAACACGTAGGACGCGGCCTGGGGCACGTCGTAGCCGCTCACCAGCACCTCGGCGGTCTGCCCGGTGCCGCTGACGATGGCCGCGTTGCCCTCGCCGTAGAGGTTGGTCATGAGCAGGCCGAACTGCGCGGCCAACCCCGAGAAGGTGCCGAAGGTCATGATGTAGAGCATGGTCATCAGCCAGGTGTCGACGTTGCCGAAGATGTCGAACTGCTGGCGGATGTTGGCCGTCACCGGCACCGACTTGAGGAACATCCACGCGATGATCGCGCCACCGACGATGAACGGGACCCAGAAGAAGGCGGCGTTCTGGTACCAGACCTCGCGGTTCTCGCCGCCGGCCACCACCATCGGCTGCGAGCTGCCGAGGAAGCCGAGCATCCCGAAGCCGATGAGCCACGGGGTGAGCAGCTGCACCACCGAGACCCCGAAGTTGCCCAGCCCGGCCTGCAGGCCCAGCGCAGTGCCCTGCTTGCGCTTGGGGAAGAAGTAGGAGGTGCTGGGCATGAAGCCGGAGAAGGCGCCGCCGCCGACGCCGGCCAGGAAGGCCAGCACCATGAGCTCCCAGTAGGGGGCGGTCGGCTCCTGCACACGCACACCCCAGCCGACGACGGGGAAGAGGAACAGGACCGTGGTGAGCGTCACCATCTTGCGGGTGCCGATCATCGGCGGCAGCACCATCCAGATGATGCGCATGAACCCGGCGGCCAGCCCGGGCATGGCCGCCATCCAGTAGAGCTGGGCCTGGCTGAAGCTGTAGCCCAGCGCGTTGAGCTTGGGGATGATCGCACTGGGCAGGAACCAGGTGATGAACGCCAGGGTCAGGCAGAACGTCGTGATCCACAGTGTCCGCCAGGCGACGGCGCTGTCCCAGGTCTCCTCGTTCTCGGGGTCCCAGTCCTGCAGCCACTCGCCACCGGTGCGAGACGTCGTCGAGCTCATGGGCGTGACTCCTCGAGGGTGCGGTCGGTCCCGGTCCCGGTGCCGGGGTCCCCGGCCGCGGTGCCGCTGTCGGTGTGGTCCTGGCCCTCGAGCCGCTCCAGCTGCCCGGAGAGCTCGGGGGCCTGGGTGTGCAGCATGTGCACGACGGTCCAGTGCATCCAGCCCAGGCAGATGGCCGTCAGGACGAACAGGACGAAGAAGGTGCTGGTCGGGAAGCCGGACCACTCCTTGGTGTAGGCGAACAGGGGCGGCAGGAAGAAGCCGCCCAGGCCGCCGAGCATGCCCACCAGGCCGCCGACGGCGCCGACGTCGCGAGGGAAGTACTCCGGGATGTGCTTGTAGACCGCGGCCTTGCCGACGCCCATCGCGCACCCCAGGAGGAACACCAGCACGACGAACGGCACCAGGGTCATGGTGTAGGCGAGGTGCTCGGTCTGGGTGCCGTCGGCCTGGTTGATGACGATGAAGCCGTTGGGCATCATCAGGATGCCCGTCGTGAGGAGCATGACGACGAAGGTGCCGTACATCGAGCTGCGGGCGCCCCACTTGTCGGAGAACCAGCCGCCGAGCGGCCGTAGCAGCGAGGCCGGGAAGATGAAGGTGGCGGTGAGCAGGCCGGCCGTCGTCAGCGAGACGTCGAAGTTGTCGATGTAGTAGATCGGCAGCCAGGCCGCCAGGGCCACGTAGGCACCGAAGACAGCGGCGTAGTAGAGGCTGAACCGCCACACCCTGACCTGCTTGAGCGGCTGCAGCCGCTCCCTCAGCGAGCGCCCGGCGCCCGGCACCCGGTCGTGCCGCGGGGTGAGCGTCCAGGTCAGCACCGCGAGCAGCACCAGCAGCAGGGCGTAGATGACCGGGACGAGCCGCCAGCCGCCCTCGATGCCGAGGACGAACGTCATACCCGCCGTCCCTGCGATGAGCGGCGGGCCGATGAACTTGGTGACGGACGCGCCGACGTTGCCGGCACCGAAGATGCCCAGGGCCAGCCCCTGCCGCTCGCGCGGGGTCCACGCGGAGTTCCACGCGATGCCGGCAGTGAAGGAGTTGCCGGCGAAGCCGACGAGGAAGGCCAGCACCAGCAGCACGGCGTAGCTCTCGGCCAGCGACACCAGGTAGGACGCGACCGCCGTCGCGGCCAGCAGCACGGTCATCACCTTGCGCCCGCCGAAGCGGTCGGCCAGCATGCCCGCCGGCAGACGCCACATGGAGCCGTTGAGCACGGCCACGGCGATGACCCAGGAGAGCTGCACCTCGGAAAGGCCGAACTCCTCGGAGATGGGCTTGCCCAGGATGCCGAACATGAGCCACACGGCGAACATGACGGTGAAGGCGATGGTCGACAGGGTGAGGACCCGCGTGGCCCCCCCGGTCTGGTCCGACGTCTCGTCGGACACCCGGTCGGAAGAAGTCATTTCACCCTCAATCATTTAAGGGAGAGCAGTCCACTAAAGGACCCCAACGCGGGAGACGCTACACCCCGGAAAGGCTGCTGCGCACCCCTTGCGGGACGTCAGGCGATGCGGTCTACTGGCGAGGACTGCGGTCCTTTAAATGGGAGTCGAGGATGACGTCGATGGCGGAGGAGAGAGGGGTCTCGTTGCTGAGCTCCCCCGTCCGGCGCCGCATCGTGGACCATCTCGCGCAGCTGCCGTGGGCCGTCGACGACGCGGTCGGGGAGGGGGCCACCCGCCGCGAGGGGATGACCGCGGCGGAGCTGGGGGAGCTGCTCGGGCTGCACACCACCACTTTGCGCTTCCACCTCGACCAGCTGGTCGCCGGTGGGCTGGTGGAGAGCGCCTTCGTCAAGGCCGACGGGGTGGGCCGGCCGCGCAAGAAGTACTTCGCCGCCGAAGGGCGCCTGGACCCGGTCGGCTCCGCCGGTCCCTACCAGGTGCTCGCCGAGCTGCTGGCCTGTGCGCTCGACCCGGCCGACCGGGTGGGGACGACCCCGGAGCAGGCCGGTATGGAGTGGGCCCGGCGCCGTGCCGGTGAGGCGGCCGCCGACCTCCCTGCGGCCACCACCCCGGGCACCTGGATCGGCAAGGTCGGCTCGCTCATCGACCTGCTCGCGGACTGGGGATACAGCCCTCAGCTGAGCAGCACCAGCGACGGCCGGGCGGTCGACGTCACCCTGCGCGACTGCCCCTTCCTCGAGCTCGCCCGCACCCACCCCGCCGTCGTCTGCGGGGTGCACCGTGGCCTGCTGCGTGGTGCCCTGCACAGCGTCGGCGAGACAGACGTCGACGTGAGCCTGCAGCCCTTCGTCGACGAGCGCACCTGCGCGGCGACGTTGTCCAGCCGTGTCCCTTTCACCCCCCGAGGAGCCACCCCATGACCGACACGACCACGTCGCGCACCGCCGGCCTCGACGGCAGGATCAGCGAGGCACTGGTGGGCACGCGCCGGTTCTTCACCCGGGGGAGAGTCTCGGACGACCAGCGTTCGATGCACCTCGAGGGCGGCCGCAGCGGGGACTCCTTCTACCGGGACCGGTGGAGCCACGACAAGGTCGTGCGGTCCACCCACGGTGTGAACTGCACCGGGTCGTGCTCCTGGAAGGTCTACGTCAAGGACGGGATCATCACCTGGGAGGCCCAGCAGACCGACTACCCCTCCACCGGCGGCGACCGGCCGGAGTACGAGCCCCGGGGATGCCCGCGCGGCGCCGCGTTCTCCTGGTACACCTACAGCCCGACGCGGGTGCGCTACCCCTACGTGCGCGGCACCCTGCTCGAGATGTTCCGTGAGGCGAAGCGGCAGTTCGGCGACCCGGTCGTGGCCTGGGCCTCGATCGTCCAGGACGAGGAGAAGGCCAGGCGCTACAAGTCCGGCCGCGGGAAGGGCGGTCTGGTCCGTGCCACGTGGGAGGAGGCCGTGGAGATGGTCGCGGCCGCCCACGTCTACACCGTCAAGCGCTGGGGCCCCGACCGGATCGCCGGCTTCTCGCCCATCCCGGCGATGTCACCGGTGAGCTATGCCTCGGGCTCCCGCTTCCACGAGCTCATCGGTGCCCCGATGCTCTCCTTCTACGACTGGTACGCCGACCTGCCCAACGCCTCGCCGCAGATGTTCGGCGACCAGACCGACGTCCCGGAGTCCGGCGACTGGTGGGACGCGGGCTACCTCATCATGTGGGGCTCCAACGTCCCGCTGACCCGCACCCCGGACGCCCACTGGATGACCGAGGCGCGCTACCGGGGCCAGAAGGTCATCGCGGTGGCGCCCGACTACGCCGAGAACGTCAAGTTCGCCGACGAGTGGGTGGCCTCCTCGCCCGGCACCGACGGCGCGCTGGCGATGGCGATGGGCCACGTCGTGCTCCGCGAGTTCTTCGCCGACCGGCAGGTGGACTTCTTCACCGAGTACAACCAGCGCTTCACCGACCTCCCCTACCTGGTCACCCTCGACCCCGTCGACGGCGACGCCGGAGGCTACACACCAGGCAAGTTCCTCACCGCCGGTGACTTCGACAACGACGAGCAGGAGTCGGAGAACGCGCTGTGGAAGCCGGCGGTGCTCGACGGCGTCACCGGTGAGGTGGTCATCCCGCAGGGCTCCATCGGGCATCGCTTCGGCGAGGAGGGGATGGGGCGCTGGAACCTCGACCTCGGGGACACCCGCCCTGTCCTGTCCCTCCACGACGACGCCGCCGGCGAGGCCGTGGAGGTCCTGCTGCCGCGCTTCGACAACGTCAACGGCGAGCAGGTGCGCGAGCGTCGCGGGGTGCCCGTCCGCCGGCTGGGGGAGCACCTGGTCACCACGGTGCTGGACCTCATGCTGGCCCAGTACGGCGTCGGCCGCCCCGGCCTCCCGGGCACCTGGCCGACCGGCTACGACGACCCCTCGGCGCCCGCGACCCCGGCGTGGGCCGCCCAGATCTGCGGTGCCCCCGCCGAGCAGATCGTCCGGATCGCCCGGGAGTGGGCGCAGAACGCGGTGGACACCCAGGGCCGCGGCATGATCCTCATGGGGGCAGGCACCAACCACTGGTACCACTCCGACCAGATCTACCGCGCCATGCTCGTGCTCACGACCATCACGGGCTGCCAGGGCCGCAACGGTGGCGGCTGGGCGCACTACGTCGGCCAGGAGAAGGTGCGCCCGATCATGGGCTTCCAGCACCTCGCCTTCGCGCTGGACTGGGTGCGCCCGCCACGGCACATGAACCAGACGGCCTACTGGTACGTCAACACCTCGCAGTACCGCTACGACACCTTCGACGCCGACGCGATCAACGGCAGCACCGGGGTGTTCGCCGGCCGGGGCACGATGGACCTGCTGGCCCAGTCGGTGCGCCTGGGGTGGACCCCGTCCTACCCGCAGTTCAACCGCAGCTCGCTGGTGGTCGCCGACGAGGCGGCGCAGGCCGGGATGACGGGTCCGGAGTATGTCGTGGAGCAGCTGAAGGCCGGCGACCTGCGGTTCGCGGTCGAGGACCCCGAGGCCGAGGAGAACCATCCCCGCATCCTGTCGCTGTGGCGGGCCAACCTCTTCGGCTCCTCGGCCAAGGGCAACGAGTACTTCCTCAAGCACCTGCTGGGCACGGACAACGCGGTCCGGGCCGCCGAGGCATCGGAGGCGCAGCGCCCGGTGGACGTGCGGTGGCCCGAGCGGGCTGCCGAGGGCAAGCTCGACCTGCTGCTCACCCTCGACTTCCGGATGACCAGCTCCACCCTCCTGTCGGACGTCGTGCTGCCGGCCGCCACCTGGTACGAGAAGCACGACATCAACACGACCGACATGCACCCCTTCGTGCACTCCTTCAACCCCGCCATCGCACCTCCGTGGCAGGCGAAGACGGACTGGGACGCGTGGAAGGCGGTGGCCAGGAGGTTCTCCGAGCTCGCCGTCGACCACCTCGGCACCCGCAAGGACGTCGTCGCCAAGCCGCTGTGGCACGACACCCCGGAGGCGATGGCCACCGTGCACGGACGGGTCCAGGACTGGAAGACCGGCGAGGTGGAGCCGGTGCCCGGCAGGACCCTGCCGGTCCTCGTGGAGGTCGAACGCGACTACACCGCCGTCTACGACAAGATGACCGCGGTCGGCCCGCTGCTGGAGAAGGTCGGCATGCTCACCAAGGGCGTGGCCTACGACGTCAAGCGCGAGGTCGACATCCTGCGCCGTCACAACGGCACGGTCCGCCAGGGGGTGGCCGCCGGCCAGCCGCGGCTGGAGAGCGACATCGACGTGGCCGAGGCGGTCATGCACCTGTCGGCGACCTGCAACGGGCACCTGTCCACCCAGGGCTTCAGGACCCTGGAGAAGCGCACCGGCACCCGGCTGCACGACCTCGCGGCCGAGCACGAGGGCAAGCAGATCACGTTCGCCGACACCCAGGCGGCACCGGTGCCGGTCATCACCTCCCCGGAGTGGTCGGGGTCGGAGAGCGGCGGCCGGCGCTACAGCCCGTTCACCATCAACATCGAGCGCAGCAAGCCCTTCCACACCCTGACGGGTCGCCAGCAGTTCTACCTCGACCACGACTGGGTCCAGGGGATGGGCGAGTCCCTGCCGACCTACCGGCCACCGCTCAACATGAGCACCCTGTTCGGGGAGACGCCGCTGGGGGAGCAGACCGAGCTGGGTGTGTCGGTGCGCTACCTGACGCCGCACAACAAGTGGTCGATCCACAGTGAGTACCAGGACAACCTGTTCATGCTCTCGCTGTCGCGCGGTGGCCAGACGATCTGGATGTCCGACCGTGACGCCGCCAAGATCGGGGTCGCCGACAACGACTGGATCGAGGCCGTCAACCGCAACGGTGTGGTCGCCTGCCGGGCGATCGTCAGCCACCGGATGCCCGAGGGCACGGTCTACATGCACCATGCGCAGGACCGGCTCATCGACGTCCCGCTCACCGAGACCGACGACAAGCGCGGCGGCATCCACAACAGCCTGACCCGCATCCTCATGAAGCCGAGCCACATCATCGGCGGCTACGCGCAGCTGGCGTACTTCTTCAACTACATCGGGCCCACGGGCAACAACCGGGACGAGGTCACCATGATCCGCAAGCGCACCGCCCCCGTCCGGTACTGACCGGCCCGACCCACGAGACCCCTAGGAGCTCCCCGCATGCGCGTCATGGCACAGATGGCGATGGTGATGAACCTCGACAAGTGCATCGGCTGCCACACCTGCTCGGTCACCTGCAAGCAGGCGTGGACCAACCGCCAGGGCACCGAGTACGTCTGGTTCAACAACGTCGAGACCCGGCCCGGGCTGGGCTACCCCCGCGGCTACGAGGACCAGGAGGAGTGGAAGGGCGGCTGGGTGCGCACCGACTCCGGCCGGCTCAGGCTCAAGGCCGGGGGCCGGCTGCAGAAGCTGTTCACCATCTTCTCCAACCCCAAGATGCCCTCCATCCAGGACTACTACGAGCCCTGGACCTACGACTACGAGACCCTGCTCAACGCCCCGGCCCAGGAGACCTTCCCGGTCGCCAAGCCCTACTCGCTGATCTCGGGCAAGCAGATGAACATCGAGTGGTCGGCCAACTGGGACGACGACCTCGGCGGCAGCCAGGAGCACGCGGCGAAGGACCCGATGCTCAAGGGCATCGAGGACAAGGTGAAGCTCGAGTTCGAGCAGACCTTCATGTTCTACCTGCCGCGCATCTGCGAGCACTGCCTCAACCCCAGCTGCGCGGCCTCGTGTCCCTCGGGCGCCATCTACAAGCGCGAGGAGGACGGGATCGTCCTGGTCGACCAGGACAGGTGCCGGGGCTGGCGCATGTGCGTCACCGGCTGCCCCTACAAGAAGGTCTACTTCAACCACAAGACCGGCAAGGCCGAGAAGTGCACCTTCTGCTACCCCCGCGTCGAGGTCGGCATCCCGACGGTGTGCGCCGAGACCTGCGTGGGCCGGCTGCGCTACATCGGGCTCATGCTCTACGACGCCGACAAGGTGCTCGAGGCCGCCGCGGTCGAGGACGACCAGGACCTCTACGAGGCCCAGCGCTCGGTCTTCCTGGACCCCCACGACCCCGAGGTGCAGCGGGAGGCCGAGCGGGCGGGCATCCCCGGCGACTGGGTCGAGGCGGCGAAGAGGTCACCGGTCTACGCGCTCATCGAGAAGTACCGGGTGGCCCTGCCGCTGCACCCGGAGTACCGCACGATGCCGATGGTCTGGTACATCCCGCCGCTGTCACCGGTGGTCGACGTGATCCAGGACACCGGCTACGACGCGGAGGACCAGGGCAACCTGTTCGCCGCCATCGACGCCCTGCGCATCCCGGTGGAGTACCTCGCCAACCTGTTCACCGCCGGCGACGTGCGCCCGGTCAACGACGTGCTGCGCCGGCTGGCGGCGATGCGCTCCTACATGCGCGACATCAACCTCGGCCGTGACCCCCAGGCGCACATCCCCGAGGCGGTCGGCATGGGCGAGGAGGAGATGTACGACATGTTCCGCCTGCTCGCGATCGCCAAGTACGACGAGCGCTACGTCATACCGACCGCGCACAGCGAGCAGGCGCACTCCCTGGAGGAGCTGGCCACCGACTGCCCCGTCAGCGGTTTCGACGACGAGCTGCTCGAGGGGTCGGGACCGTTCGGCGAGGGGTCCGGCAAGGGCGCCACGACCCCGGTCGCGGTGGAGAACTTCCGGATGCTCCAGCAGCGCCAGACCAGCGAGTCCCTCGTCTCCGGCGGGTCCAAGTCGGGGCGGGTCAACCTGCTCAACTGGGACGGCAAGGGAGTGCCGCGGGGTCTGTTCCCGGACCGCGACGAGGACCAGATGAGCGGGGCCTCCGAGGACGAGGCGCGCCGATGATGCCCTGGCGGCGTCACCGGCGCACCTCGCCCGACCTCGAGCCCGGGCAGCAGGCCGACGCCTGGCAGACGGTCTCCCTCCTGCTGGACTACCCCGACGAGCTGCTCGTCGAGCGGGTGCCCCTGCTGCGCGAGGTCGTCGGCGGGCTCCCGGAGCACGTGGGCTCGCACCTGGCGTGCTTCCTCGACCACGTGGAGGCCACCGAGCTGGGCGAGCTGCAGCGCGACTACGTCGACACCTTCGACGTGACGCGCCGGTGCTGCCTGCACCTGACCTACTTCCTGCACGGTGACACCCGCAAGCGTGGTGTCGCGCTCGTCCAGATCAAGCAGGCCTACCGGCAGGGGGGTGTGGAGCTCGCGGACGCCGACGCCGAGCTGCCCGACCACCTGTGCGTCGTGCTCGAGTACGGCGCGTCGGTGGATGCGGGCACGGCGTGGAAGCTGCTCAACGACCACCGGGTCGGCATCGAGCTGCTGCACCGGGCCCTCCAGCGGCGCAGCTCTGCGTGGCTGCCCGTGGTGGACGCGCTGCGGGCCACGCTGCCGGCGCTGCAGGGCGACGACCACGAGGCGCTCGCCCGGCTCATCGCCGAGGGGCCACCCGAGGAGACGGTCGGCATCGGCGAGGAGCTGCAGGCGCCCTACGCGATGGACCCGGCGCTGGACCACCTGCGCACCCCGCCACCGTCGGGCAGCACCTGCGACGGCTCCGCCGGCACATCGCATACGACCACCATCGGCCCGACCATCCCCGTAGGAGCCCCCCGATGAGCACCTTCCTCTGGGTGATCTTCCCGTACATCTGCCTGGCGGTCTTCGTCGTCGGGCACGTCTGGCGCTACCGCTACGACAAGTTCGGGTGGACCACCCGCAGCTCCCAGCTCTACGAGGACAAGTTGCTGCGGATCGGCAGCCCGCTGTTCCACTTCGGCATCCTCTTCGTCGCCGTCGGCCACTTCATGGGTCTGGTGGTGCCGCAGGACTGGACCGACAGCGCCGGCATGAGCCACGAGCTCTACCACATCCTCGCCCTGGCCGGAGGCATCCCCGCGGGGGTCGCCACGCTGGCCGGCCTGGCGATCCTCGTCTACCGGCGACGGACCACCGGCCCGGTCTTCCGGGCCACGACGGTCAACGACAAGGTGATGTATGCCGTGCTCGCGGTGGTCATCGTGCTCGGGATGTGGAACACGATCGCCGGCAGCCTGCTCAACCTCGGCATCGCCGGCGACCACTACAACTACCGCGACGGGGTCTCCCCGTGGTTCCGGCAGATCTTCTGGTTCCAGCCGGACGCCTCGCTGATGGAGGGCGCGCCGCTGGGCTTCCAGCTGCACGCCCTCACGGCCTTCCTGCTCTTCGCGATGTGGCCCTTCACCAGGCTCGTCCACGTCTTCAGCGCGCCGTTGGGGTACTTCACGCGCCCCTACATCGTCTACCGGTCCCGGGACGCCCGGCCGGGCGCGGGCACCGGCAGCCGCGCACAGAAGCGGGGCTGGGAGAAGGTGCAGTGACCGAGTCACCGCACAGCCCCGTCACCAGCCTTCCGGATGTCGTCGACCGCCTGGTCGAGGAGGCGCGCACGGCCGACCACGGCCTGCGCGTCGAGGCGGTCGTCGACCAGCACCTGCAGCACGCCGTGGTGTTCGCCCTGCGCGCGGGGAGCGAGCTCCCCGAGCACGAGCCACCGCCGGCGGCCTGCCTCCAGGTGCTCCGCGGGGAGGTGGTGCTGGTTGCAGGGGAAGAGCGCCACCCCCTCGCGGTGGGGGACCTGCGGGTCATCCCACGGACGAGGCACAAGGTCGAGGCGGTGACCGACGCGGCGTGCCTGCTGACCGTGACGGTCGACGCGGCCGGCTGACCGTGGTGGCACAGCCGGTGCCCTACGACGTCGTGGTCCTCGCGGGAGGGCGGGGCGAGCGGCTGGGCGGGGTCGACAAGGCCCAGGTGCAGGTGGGCGGTGTGTCCCTGCTCGACCGTGCGCTGTCGGCGACGGCGGGTGCCCGGCAGCGGGTCGTCGTGGCTCCGGAGCGCGCCGGCGTCGACGGTGTCGTGTGGACGCTCGAGGAGCCGGCCGGGGGAGGCCCGGTGGCGGGCGTCGTGGCGGGTCTGGCGGGGCTCGGCGAGGCGCCGGCACCGTGGGTGCTGGTGCTGGCTGTGGACCAGCCGGGGCTGGAGGCCGTGGTGCCCCGGGTGCTGGAGGTGGCCGGGTCGGCGGGTCCTGACGTCGACGCGGTGTGCCCCCGGGACGCCGAGGGCATGGAGCAGTGGCTGCTCGCGGCCTACCGCACCAGCGCGCTGCAGCAGGCGGTCGCCGAGGTCGGCACCGGGCACGGGGTGTCCGTGCGACGGACGGTCTCCGGTCTGCGCACCGCAGACGTGCCGGAGGTGCGTGACCACCTCGGTGACGTCGACACCCCGGCCGACCTGCGCCGCTGGCGCGAGAGCCTCGGCTGACGTCGCTGCGGGCGAGCCGTCCCCACCGGGCGGTGGCCCTGGGTGGCTCGCGTGCAGGCTTCTGCACGCTCCGGGGTCGATGACCCTTCACGCCAGGTCACGCGCAGGCCTGGCCTGTGGTGCAGAAGGTCGGGCCCTCAGCCGCCGATGGCGCTCATGTTGCGCGGCGGCTGCAGGAAGCCGGGCTCGTTGATGCCGTGACCGGGCAGCTTGGCGCCGATGCTGGCACGAAAGAGCGCCGCGAGCTCGTCGTCGCCGGCGCCGTCCCGCAGGGGGGTGCGCAGGTCGGTCTCCGCGGCGGCGAAGAGGCAGTTGCGCAGCTGGCCGTCGGCCGTGAGCCGCACCCGGTCGCAGGTGCCGCAGAACGGCGACGACACCGAGGCGATGACCCCCACGGTCGCCGGGCCGCCGTCGACCAGGAAGAGCTCGGCCGGCGCGCTGCCCCGCTGCGGCACCGGCTCCAGGTGGTATGCCGTGCGCAGGCGGTCTAGCACCTCCTGCCCGGTCACCATCGACTCGCGGTGCCAGGTGTGCCCGGCGTCCAGCGGCATCTGCTCGATGAAGCGCAGCTCGTAGCCGTGCTCCAGGGCGAAGGCCAGCAGCTGCGGGGCCTCGACGTCGTTGACGTCGCGCAGCAGCACGGTGTTGAGCTTGACCGGTGCCAGGCCCGCGTCGGCGGCGGCACGGATGCCCTCCAGCGTGTCGTCGAGCCGGTCGCGCCGGGCCATCCGGACGAACGTGTCCCGGTCCAGGGTGTCGAGGCTGATGTTGACCCGCGCCATGCCGGCCTCGACCAGCGGCACCGCCATCATGTCCAGGCCGAGGGCGTTCGTGGTCATCGAGACCTCGACCGGCCCGTCGACCCCCTGCATCGAGGAGATGCCGGCGACGACCTCGACGAGGTCGCGGCGCAGCAGTGGCTCGCCGCCGGTGAGCCGCACCTCGACGATCCCGAGCGAGACGGCGACCTCGGTCAGACGCAGCAGCTCGTCGGTGCTCAGCAGCGTCGGCTTGGCCAGCCACGGCACGCCCTGCTCTGGCATGCAGTAGGTGCAGCGCAGGGAGCACCGGTCGGTCAGCGAGATCCGCAGGTCCCGGTGCACCCGGCCGAAACGGTCGACGAGCGGGTCCATCAGTGGTCCCAGCCGACGATCTGCTCCAGGATGTGCGGCAGGAGCGGGACGAGGCGCTCCATCCCCTGCTCGACCCCTCGTGTGCTGCCCGGGAGGTTGACCACGAGGGTGCCCGTGCGGACCGGGTCGGCGTGGTCGACCACCCCGACGACACCGCGTGAGAGGCAGGCCAGGGGGGTGTAGCCCGACCCGTGCCGGCGCAGCTCCTCGGCCACCCCGTGCATCTCGCGGGTGACGACGTCGAGGGTGCCCTCCGGGGTGAAGTCGCGCGGGGAGACCCCGGTGCCGCCGGTCGTCACGACCAGGCGGGCGCCGTCAGCGATCGCGGCGTGCAAGGCGTCCCGCACGCTCTCCCGGCCGTCCGGGACGACCACCGGCGCGTCCACGGCATACCCCGCCTCGCGCAGCAGGGTGGCGAGCAACGTGCCCGAGCGGTCTGCCCGGGCACCGGTGCTGCTGCGGTCCGAGATGGTCAGGACCACAGCGGGGACGGCGTCGGTGGAGGTCATCACCTCCAGCCTACGTGCGTGCGCGGCCACCGACCTGACGGGAGGGGCGGCGGCCGCCTCAGGGAGGTTCGAGGAGGGCCTTCAGCCGGGCGAGGTCCCTGGTCGTCACCCGGCGCATCGCCTGCTCCGTCACCGGTGCCCACACCCTGGCGAACCCGCTGGGGGCGCCTGTGCTGCGCAGCGTCATACGGGTGCGTCCCAGGAAGCGCGCGACGAACATGGCCCGGGACCCCCTGCACGCAGCGGTGGGTCCGTCTCCCATCGCACCGAGGTGATGGTGGCGTACCGGCGCGGCGCGTTGCCCCGGGTCGCCCGCGAAAGGGCCACGTCGGACACCGGCCGCTCGACCACGGTCTCCACCCGGACGTCCACCATCCGCCGGTCATGTCAGCAGCCGGCTGACCGCGGACGCGTGCGCACCTCAGCCAGTGTCCTCGGGCGAGGTGGTGGTGACCCGGTCGGGGTGGGCGTAGAGGTTGAGTGACGTGCCGCGCACGAACCCGGCCAGCGTCATCCCGACGTCCTCGGCCATCTCGATCGCCAGCGAGCTGGGGGCGGACACGGCGGAGACGACGGGGATGCCGGCGAGGAAGGCCTTCTGCACGAGCTCGAAGGACACGCGGCCGCTGAGCTGCAGGACGTGTCCCTGCAGCGGCAGCATCCCCGCCTGAAGGGCGTGGCCGACCACCTTGTCGACGGCGTTGTGCCGTCCGACGTCCTCCCTGACGACGACCGGGCTGCCGTCAGCGGTGAAGAGCCCGGCGGCGTGCAGCCCGCCGGTCCGCTCGAACGTCACCTGCGCCTCGCGGAGCCGGTCGGGCAGGCTGAGCAGCGTGGTCGCCCCCACCCTGACGTCGTCCCCGTGCAGGTCGTAGGCCGCTCGGACCGCCAGCTCCTCGATGCTCGTCTTGCCGCACACCCCGCAGGCGCTGGTGGTCGCGAACGAGCGGGCCATGCCGGCTGCGATGGGGTCGGGCACGTGCGGCGCGAGCTGCACCTCGATGACGTTGTAGGTGTTGACCGACCTGCCGGAGTCGTCCTCGACCACCGACCCGGCGCAGTAGCGTGCCGACACCACGTCCTCGCGCGCGGCGATGATGCCCTCGGCGTGCAGGAAGCCGTGCACCCACTCGACGTCGTGCCCGGGGGTGCGCATCGTGACGGTGAGCGGCACCGGCCCGATGCGCAGCTCCAACGGCTCCTCGACCACCACGGTGTCCGGGCGGACGCGGGTGACTGCTGTCGCGGTGTCGATGCGCGTCGTGCGGTGCCGCGAGGTGACCCGTCCCATGCAGTGATTGTCCCTCAGCGGGACAGCAGCGCTGTCTAGAGTGGCGCCATGCTGCTCCACGACTCGGTCTACCCGGCTGCGACGTCGACCCCGACGGACCTGGCCCACGTCATCCTGACCAGGTTCAACCTGCGGATGTTCCGGGAGCAGGGCGGTATCGACGACGTCGCGGGTCTCCAGCAGTGGGTGGACCGACGTCTGCCGGTCTTCGCCGACGTCTGCCTGCCGAGCGTGGTCGGCCAGGTGTCGAGACCGCACCGGTGGCTCATCGGCGTCGACGGCCTGCACCCCGAGATGGTCGAGCCCCTCGCCGAGCTCTGTGCGCCGTACCCGTGGGTCGTCCTGGTCGAGCAGCGTGAGGACGACACCTTCCGGGAGCCGTACCGCCGCGCCATGAGCCGCGACGACGTGCCGACCGCCACCCACGTGCTCACCACCCGGTTGGACTGCGACGACGCGCTCGCGCTCGACTACGTCAGGACGGCCGACGCCTATGCCGCCGCCGTGCTGGCCGCGGACGCTGCGCCGGACGACTTCTGGATGTCCTTCCCCGTGGGTGCCCAGCTGGCCAAGGGGAGGTTCCGGCTCTATGTGCACACCACCAACCACTTCCTGACCCGGGTCGTCGTCGCCGGCGACCACGTGAGCCGGGACGCCACGGCGCTGGCCGAGGCTCACTCGAAGGTGTTCCGGCTGGGGCAGCCGGTGTTCCTGCCGATGACCTCCACCCCGATGTGGCTGCAGAACGTGCACGACCACAACGTGCTCAACAAGGTGCGCGGGTCCTTCGCGCTCGGCCCCCCACCGCGGCTGGCCGAGCACTTCGGCATCCGGCTCCGCGGCGGCTAGCGCACCGGGGCGGGGCCGACATGTGAGGTCGGCTCCAGGCGCACGACGACCGACTTGCTCGTGGGGGTGTTGGAGACGTCGGCCGTCGAGTCCAGCGGCACCAGCACGTTGGCCTCCGGGAAGTAGGTCGCGGCGCATCCCCGTGCCGTCTCCGGGTAGTCGACGAGCCGGAAGGCCTCGGCGCGGCGCTCCTCGACGCCCCGTCCGCCGCGGCCGTCGTCGACCGGCCACTCCGAGACGATGTCGACGACCTGTGCCTCCTCGAGGCCGAGCGCCGCACGGTCCAGGGGGTTGACGAAGACCACGCGTCGGCCGTGGCGGATGCCGCGGTAGCGGTCGTCCATCCCGTAGATCGTGGTGTTGAACTGGTCGTGGCTGCGCACCGTCTGCAGCAGCAGCCGACCGTCGGGGACCTCGACCGCGGTCAGCTCGTTGACGGTCAGCAGCGCCTTGCCCCGGGAGGTCGGGAACTGCCGGGAGTCCCGGGGAGGGTTGGGCAGCAGAAACCCTCCGTCGAGCCGGGCGCGGCGCTCGACGTCGGCGAACCCCGGCACGACCCGCTCGATGTGCCGGCGGATGATGCTGTAGTCGCGCCGCATGGCCGCCCAGTCGACCGGGGACTGCGGGAAGGTGGCGCTCGCCAGGGTGCAGACGATGTCCACCTCGGAGCGCAGGTGCCTGCTCGTGGGGGTGATGCGCCCCCATGAGGCGTGCACCATGCTCATCGAGTCCTCCACGGTGACGAACTGCTCGCGGCCACCGGTGGTGTCGCGCTCGGTGCGCCCCAGCGTGGGCAGGATCAGCGCCTGGCGGCCCGTCACCGTGTGCGACCCGTTGAGCTTGGTCGAGACGTGGACGGTGAGGTCGGCTCTGCGCAGCGCCTTCTCGGTGACGGCGGTGTCCGGCGTGGCCCGCACGAAGTTGCCGCCCATCGCCAGGAAGACGCGCACCGTGCCGTCGCGCAGGGCACGGATGGTGTCCACGGTGTCGTGGCCCCACTCCTGCGGCATCGGGATGCCGAACTCGGCCTGGAGCGCGTCGAGGAACCACTGCTCGGGCTTCTCGAAGATGCCCATGGTGCGGTCGCCCTGCACGTTGGAGTGGCCGCGCACGGGGCAGGCACCGGCTCCTCGGCGCCCGATGCTGCCGGTGAGCAGCAGCACGTTCATGATCTCCCGGATCGTCCAGACGGAGTTCTTGTGCTGTGTCAGGCCCATCGCCCAGCAGATGACCATGCGCTCGGAGCCGACGATCCGGCGGGCGACCTGCTCCAGCTGCGCCTTGGGGATACCGCAGCCCCGCAGGATGTCCCCCCACCCCAGGCTGTCGTAGTGCTCGACCAGCGCGTCGTAGCCGAGCGTGTGCTCGGCGATGAAGGCGTGGTCCAGCACGCCCCCGTCCCGCCGGTCGGCCTCGACGAGCAGCTTGCCGAGCCCGGCGAAGAACGCGAGGTCGCCGTTGACCCGGATCTGGCAGTAGTCGTCGGCCAGGTCGGTGCCCGCACCGAGCACGCCGGAGACCTTCTGCGGGTTCTTGAACCTGCGCAGCCCCGCCTCGACCAGCGGGTTGACCGCGACGATGTGACCCCCCTGCTCCTTGACCCGCTCCAGCGAGGACAGCATCCGCGGGTGGTTGGTGCCCGGGTTCTGGCCGGCGATGAGGATGAGGTCGGCGGCCTCGACGTCCTCGAGCGTGACGGTGCCCTTGCCGATGCCGATGGTCTCCTGGAGTGCCTCGCCGCTGGACTCGTGGCACATGTTGGAGCAGTCGGGCAGGTTGTTGGTGCCGAGCTGCCGGGCAAGGAGCTGCCAGCAGAAGGCGGCCTCGTTGGAGGTGCGTCCCGAGGTGTAGAAGGCCGCCTGGTCCGGGCTGTCCAGACCCTGCAGGTGCTCGGCGACGAGCCCGAACGCGTCGTCCCACGGGATCGGCTCGTAGTGCGTGGCGCCCTCGCGCAGGACCATCGGCCCCTGGATGCGGCCCTGCTGGCCCAGCCAGTGATCCGACCGTTCGTGCAGCGAGGCGACGGAGTGCGTCGCGAAGAACTCGGCACCCACGAGCCGCTGCGTGGCCTCCTCGGCGACGGCCTTCGCGCCGTTCTCGCAGAACTCCGCGGCGCTGCGGTGCTCAGGGTCCGGCCAGGCACACCCCGGGCAGTCGAACCCGCCGTGCTGGTTGAGGGCGGTGAGGGTCAGGGCGCTGCGGCCGAGGCCCATCTGCTCCTGCGACCGCTTGAGCGCGACCAGCACCCCCGGCACGCCCGCCACCCAGGACGACGCGCGACCGACCTCCATGTCCGCGTCGCCGTCGTCGGGCCCCGGAGCCGGCTTCGCCACGTGCGCTCACCTCGTCCTCTCGCCTGTCACACGAGTATGACGTGTGGGCGCCGAGGCGCACGCGGAGGCGGTGGGGTGCCGCTGCCGGCCGGCCGGAGGTGCCCCGGGTGTGGACGAGACCCGGTCAGAAGCCGCAGGTGGCCTCCAGGGAGCCCTCGACCTCCTCGATCTCCTCGGTGCGGCCGTCGTCGAAGGTCGCCTCGGCGCTGACCGTGGAGCCGTCGGTCTCGATCGTCCACTCCGGCTCGCCCATGAAGCCGGCCTCCGCGCTCCAGGAGACGCTGGGGTCCTCGAAGTCCTCGATGTCGTTGAGGCTGACCGACTGGATCGTGCCCTCCCCCTCCATGGCGCTCTCACCGCTGAAGTCGAGGATCGAGGCGTCGAGCTGCACCCTGACCCCGTCGACCTCCCCGAAGGCTCCGGAGGAGAAGGAGACGTCGTCGTTGCCGGTCTCCTCCGGGCCGGTGGCGCAGTAGTAGTTGTCGAACTCGTAGGTCTCCCCGCCGACCGTGAGCGTCGCGCTGCCTCCGGCGCCGATGCCGCCTGCGGCAGCACCCTCCTCGGCGCTCTCCTCGTCGGCGTCCTCCCCGCCCGGCACGTCGCCGGTGGTGGTCTCGTCCTCGGTGGTGGCCGCGTCCTCGGCGGTGTCGGTGGCCTCCTCGGACGTGGTCGTCTCGTCCGCGGTCTCCTCGGGGGCGTCGTCCCCGCCGCAGGCGGCGAGGGCGAGGGCCAGGGCCAGGGCGGGCACGATAACGGTGTGGTGGTAGCGCATGGACGGCTCCTCTGCCTCGGGTCGGTGGCTGTTCAGACGCCTCGCGGACCGTGCTGATACATCTCCGTCCCCGTACCGTGGCAGAGACCCCCACACCCTGACCAGCCTGTCGGCGGCAGTTGGCAGGATGGGGGCATGACGCAGCAGCGAGAGCACGACCTGGTCCTGGTGGGGGCGACCGGCTTCGTCGGTCGGCTCACCGCCGCCCACCTCGCGCGCACGGCGCCGGCCGGCACGAGGGTCGCCCTGGCCGGGCGGTCCCTGCCCAGGCTGGAGCGGCTGCGCGCCGAGCTGCCGGGCACGGCGCGGGGCTGGCCGCTGCTGGTGGTCGACGTCAGCAGCGAGCGGGCCTGTGACGAGCTGGCCGCCGGCACGCGGGTGGTGGCCACGACGGTGGGGCCGTATGCGGTGCACGGACTGCCGCTCGTGCGTGCCTGCGCCCGGTCCGGCACGCACTACGCCGACCTCGCCGCGGAGGTGCTCTTCGTCCGGCGCAGCATCGAGCAGGCCCACGACGCCGCGACGGCCAGCGGCGCCCGGATCGTCCACTCGTGCGGGTTCGACTCGGTCCCCTCCGACCTCGCCATGATGCTCGCCCACGAGGCCGCACGGGCCGACGGCGCCGGCCGCCTCGTCGAGGCGACGCTGCACGTCAGGCGGGTGCGCGGCGGCATCAGCGGCGGCACGGTCGACTCCATGCGCCAGCAGGTGGTCACGCTGCGGGAGGACCCGTCGACCCGGCGCACCGTCGCCGACCCGGACGCGCTGGCGGCCACCCGCACGGCCTACGGGCGTGGCCCTGCCCCGGTCGCGAGGTCACGCCGCACCGGGCGCTGGCACGGCCCGTCCGTGATGGCGGGCTACAACACGCGCGTGGTGCGCCGCTCCTGGTCACTGGTCGAGGGCGCCGAGCCGCTGCTCTACGACGAGGTCGTCGACACAGGCCGTGGCTGGCAGGGCCCGCTGAAGGCCGCCGCGGTCGCCGGTGGGACCGCGGGTCTGGCCGCCGCGATGGCGACGGCCCCGACCCGCCGGCTGGCGGACCGGATGCTGCCCGCACCCGGCGAGGGACCGAGCGAGGAGAAGCGCAAGGCCGGGATGTTCGAGGTCGAGACCGAGGCGGTGACCACGCTGGGAGCGCACTACGTCGTGACCGTGGGGGCGCCCTACGACCCCGGCTACGACGGGACAGCCGTGATGCTCGGCCAGGCGGCGCTGGCGCTCGTGGCGGGAGAGGGCAGCGACCGGGTCGGGGTGCTGACGCCCTGGACGGCGCTGGGTGACGCGCTGGCTGACCGGCTGCGGCGCTTCGGGTTCACCCTGGAGGGCAGACGCGAGACAGGGGCCCGTGACGTGCGCCACATCTCGAAATAGAGACCGATATCGTTAGGTAATACGACTAAGGGTGACCTAACCTCCTGCTGACCGACATCGTCTCGTCCTCAGGAGCCCCACCCATGGCCCGTCCCGCGCTCGTGCGCGCCGCCGCGTTCGGCCTCAGCGCCACCGTCCTCGCCGCCTGCTCGACCGGACCGACCGGCGCGTCGTCCGACTCCTCGGCACCGTCCGTGGGCGCGGCTGCCCCCGAGGGGTCGTTCCCGGTGACCGTCAGCCACGCCTTCGGGGAGACCACCATCGAGTCCGACCCGCAGCGTGTCGCGACGGTGGGATGGTCCGACCATGACGTCGTGGCCGCGCTGGGTGAGGTCCCGGTCGGCGCGACGGCCGTCACCTGGGGTGGCAACGACGCCGGCTCCACGGACTGGTTCGACACGGCCGTGTCCGACCTCGGCGCCTCGAGCGAGGAGGTCACGCGCTACGACAACTCCGACGGCATCCCGGTCGACGAGATCGCCGCGCTGCAGCCCGACGTCATCCTCGGCACCAACTCCGGGCTGACCCAGGAGGACTTCGACCGGCTCTCCAGGATCGCCCCGGTCGTCGCCTACCCCGAGGTGGCCTGGGGCACGCCCTGGCGGGAGTCGCTGGAGATGGTCGGCCTGGCCCTCGGCCGCGAGGAGGAGGCTGCCGCGGTCGCCGACGAGACCGAGGCCGCGATCGAGGCCGCGCTGGAGGACAACCCGCACATCGAGGGCAGGAGCGTGGCGTGGGCCTGGTTCACCCCCGCCGACCTGTCGACCATCGGGCTCTACACCAGCATCGACCTGCGACCGCAGATGCTGCGTGAGCTCGGCATGGTAGACGCCGACGTCGTCACCGAGCTCTCGGAGGGCAACCACTCCTTCACGGCCAACCTCTCGGCGGAGCAGGCCGACACCCTCGACGCCGACGTGCTGGTCTTCTACGTCGACGACGAGGCCCAGGAGCAGACGCTCCTCGACCACCCGCTGGTCGGCCAGATCCCGGCACTGCAGGACGGGTCCTACGTCGCCAGCAGTGACAACGCCATGGCCCTGCCGCTGTCCTCACCGTCGCCGCTGTCAATCCCCGTCGCGCTCGAGGGCTTCCTGCCGATGGTCGACGAGGCCGCCCAGGCCGCCGCACAGTGACCGGCGCCCTACGTCGCCCGGTGACGGCGAGCCTGCTCGGGCTCGCCGTCCTGGCGGCGTGCGCCTGGCTCTCGCTGGTCGTCGGCTCCCGAGGACTGGCCACCGGCGAGGTGCTGGGTGCGGCCGCTGCCGTCCTCACCGGCACCGGCACCGGGAGTGCCACCGAGGGCATCGTCCAGGCGCGCCTGGATCGCACCTTCATCGGCGTCGTCGTGGGGGTGGCGGTCGCCCTCTCCGGAGCGGCCATGCAGTGGCTGACCCGCAACCCGCTCGCCGACCCCGGCATCCTGGGGGTCAACGCCGGCGCCTCGCTCGCCGTGGTGCTCGGCCTGCAGTTCACGGCCCTGACGTCGGTGGGGGGCTACGTCTGGCTTGCCCTGCTCGGCGGCATCGTCGCCGCGGTGGTGGTGTATGCCGTCGCCTCGCTCGGTCCCTCCGGCCCCCAGCCGCTCACCCTCGCCCTGGCCGGGGCGGCGCTGTCGGCCGGTGTCGTCAGCGTCATCGCCGGTGTGCTGGTGAGCAACCGCGGCGCGCTCGACACCTTCCGCTTCTGGCAGGTCGGCTCGATCGCCGGCCGTCCCGCCGACCTGGTCGCGGGGGTCGCCCCTCTGCTCGTCGTCAGCCTGGCGGTCGTCCTGCTCTCGGGGCCGGTGCTCAACGCCACCGCCCTCGGCGACGACCTGGAGCGCGCGCTGGGCCAGCGGGTGCTGCTCGCCCGCGGTGCCGTCGCTCTCGGAGCCGTCGGGCTGGCGGCGGCGGCCGTGGCGCTGGCCGGGCCCATCGGCTTCGTGGGGCTCGTCGTGCCACACCTGGTGCGTCTGGTGACCGGCCCGGACCATCGACGCATCCTGCTGGGCAGCGCGCTGGTGGGCCCGGTGCTGATCCTGCTCACCGACACCCTGGGCCGGGTGGTCACCCCACCGTCGGAGGTCCAGGTCGGCATCATGACCGCCGTGCTCGGCGCGCCGGCTCTCATCCTGCTCGTGCGCCGCTCGGCGGTGCTGCGATGACCATCCACACCCACACCGGCACCGTGGCCGCACCGCAGCTCGCGCCCGCGGCACCATCGGCGGTGGCGGTGGCGGTGCTGCGCCAGGCCGGGCGGGCCCGCCGCCGGCGCACGGCATACGTCATCGGCACCCTCGGCCTCGCCTGGCTGGCAGCGTTCGTCGTGCGCGTCCTGCTCGGCGACTACACGATCACCGTGCCCGACTTCTGGCGCATCGTGACCGGCACCGAGATCCCCGGCGCCAGCTTCATCCTGATGGAGTCCACGCTCCCGCGCGCCGTCGTCGGGACCCTGGCCGGGCTGGCCCTCGGTGCGTCGGGTGCGACCTTCCAGACCATGGCGCGCAACCCGCTGGCCAGCCCGGACGTGCTCGGCATCACCATGGGCGCCAGCGCCGCGGCCGTCTTCACGCTCGTGGTGCTCGGCGGCTCAAGCGGTGCCGTCACCGTGGCCGCCCTGCTGGGGGCCGGTGCGGTCGCCCTGGCACTGGTCACCCTGAGCGGCACCGGCCCCGGCGGTGCGCCCTACCGCATGATCCTCGTCGGCGTCGCCCTCGCGGCGATGCTCGCCTCGGTCGTGCACTGGGTGCTGCTGCAGGCCGACGTCTACCTGGCACACGAGGCGATGGTGTGGCTGACCGGCACCCTGTCGTCCGCGACCTGGCCGGAGATCTGGCGGCTGGGCGTCGTGGTGGCCTTCACCCTGCCCGCGTTGCTCCTCGTGGCCCGACAGCTTCAGGTCGTCGAGCTGGGCGACGACCTCGCCCAGGGCCTGGGGGAGCCGCCGGCGCACGTGCGCACCCGGGCCGTCGCCCTGGTGGTCGTGCTCACCGCCGTGACCACGTCGGTCTGCGGGCCGATCGCCTTCGTCGCCTTCCTCGCCGGCCAGATCGCGCGGCAGCTGCTGGGCGGCCGCAGCTCGGTGGCGGCGGCGGCGCTGGTCGGCGCCGTGGTGGTCGTCGCCGCCGACCACGTCGCCGCGTATGCCGTGCCCGACGTCAACCTCCCGGTCGGGGTCGTCACCGGCGTCCTCGGCGCACCCGTCCTCCTCTGGCTGCTCGCAGCCGGTCGCACCACCCGACAGGAGTCGTCATGACCGCACTACGCGCCGAGCGCCTGAGCCTCGGCTACGGATGCCGCACCGTCGTCGAGGACTTCGACTTCGCGGTGCCCCCGGGGCAGGTGACCGCGGTCGTGGGTCCGAACGGGTGCGGCAAGTCGACCGTGCTGCGCGGGCTGGCCCGCCTGCTGCGGCCCACCGGCGGGCAGGTGCTGCTCGACGGGGTGGACATCCACACCCGTCCCACCAAGCAGGTGGCCCGGCAGGTGGGCCTGCTGCCGCAGAGCCCGCTGGTGCCCGACGGCATCACGGTCGCCGAGCTGGTCAGCCGCGGCCGGCACCCGCACCACGGGCTGCTGCGGCAGTGGACCCGCGAGGACGAGGAGGTCGTCGCCGAGGCCCTCGAGCTCACCGGCACGGCCGACCTCGCCGCGCGCCGGGTCGACGAGCTCTCCGGCGGCCAGCGGCAGCGGGTGTGGATCGCGATGGCCCTGGCCCAGCGCACCGACCTGCTGCTGCTGGACGAGCCCACGTCCTTCCTCGACATCGCCCACCAGGTCGAGGTGCTCGACCTCGTGCGGGACCTGGTGGACGCGCGCGGGACCACCGTCGTGATGGTGCTGCACGACCTGGCGATGGCGGCGCGGTACGCCGACCACCTCGTCGCGATGCGTCACGGCGAGGTCGTCGCGCAGGGCACCCCGCAGCAGGTCGTCACCGCCGAGACCGTGTGCGACGTCTTCGGCGTCACCTGCCGCGTGCGCTGGGAGGAGCTGACCGGCGACCTGACCGTCGTCCCGCTGGGTCGCCACGTGCCACGAGGTGCGGCGGTCGCAGGCTCGGGCGGCGGGCCTGCGGCGGTGACCCGGTGAGCGCCGCGCGCACGGCGGAGCGGCGCGACGCGGCCACACCGCTGGAGCGCACCGACCATGCGTGCTTCCTGGTGACGGTGACCGCGGTGGGCCGGCCGGCCCCGCACGTGCGCCGGCTGACCCTCGCGGCGCCGGAGCTGGGGCACCTGGTCCTCCTCGGGCCGGACGAGTTCTTCGGGCTGCTCATGCCGAGGACGGGCCAGGAGCTGCCGGACCTTGGCGTGGTCCGTGGGCCCAACCCACGCCCGGTGCTGGCGGGGCTGCCGGAGGAGCAGCGGCCCGACCTGCGGTGGTACACCGTGCGGGCCCACCGCCCCGGTCTCGGTGAGGTGGACGTCGACGTGGTCGTGCACGGCGACGCCGGGCCGGGCTCGGCCTGGGTGCGGCGCGCGCGGGTCGGCCAGGTCGCGGCCTACCAGACCGGCACCGCCTGCTACCGCCGAGGGCACGGTGGGCACCAGGTCGTCGTGGGCGACGAGACGGCTGCGCCGGCGGTCGCGGCGATCCTGGAGCAGCTGGACGACGACGTCGTGCCGCACGTGTTCCTCGAGGTGCCCTCGGTGCGCGAGGACCTGCCGGGTCTGCCGGCGCCCACGCGGGGGAGCCTGACGGTCCTGGAGCGCGGGCCCGGCCTGCCGGGGTCGGTGCTGCTCCCTGCGCTGGCGGCCGCCGACCTGCCCGCGCTGACCTACGCCTGGGTGGCGGGGGAGCAGGCGCTCGCGGCAGAAGCCCGGCGGCACCTGGTGCACGTGCGGGGGATGCCGAGGACCGCGGTGTACTTCTGCGCCTACTGGGTGCTGGGTCGTCCCCGCGGCTGAGCCCGGGGGGTGCCCGCGCGTGCGGTGCGCCACAGCAGCACCGAGACCGCTGCCGCGAAGGGCGCCCAGAGCCGTTCGGGGGGAGAGGGCGAGGCGAGGTTCATCGGGACGCCGGCCCCGAGCAGCAGGCTCCCCGCGGTGAGGGTCCGCGCCCGCCACGGCTCGGCGGGCCGGGGCCCCGTGGCCGCCAGGACCGCGACGGTGCCGAGGACACCGGCCGAGACGGCGCTGCCGAGCCGCAGGTGAGCGGGCAGCCTCCCGCGGTGCTGACCGCCCCAGGCGGCCGCACCCCACGGCATACCGGCCGTCAGCCCGAGCTGGAAGACGCACACGGCGCCGAGCCCGGCGGCCGCGAGACGTCCTGCCTCGTCGCTCATCCCCTCGTCCTCAGCGGGTCGCCGAGGCATAGGCGGCCAGGTGCTCCCCGGTGAGGGTGGCTCGGGTGGCGACGAGGTCGGCAGGGGTGCCCTCGAAGACGACGCGCCCGCCGTCGTGGCCGGCGCCCGGGCCGAGCAGGTGCTCGACGTCGGCCAGGTGCAGCCCGGTCGTCGGCTCGTCGAGCACGTAGACCACGCCCTTCTCGCCCATGCGGGTGGCCGGCCTCAGCCGCTGGCGCTCGCCGCCGGAGAGCGTGGTGAGCGGCTGTCCGAGGCTCAGGTAGCCCAGGCCGACGCCGGCGAGCCTGTCGAGCACGGTGTGCGCTGCCGGGGTGCGCGCCGGCCCCTCGCCGAAGAACGCCTCCGCCTCCTCGACCGACATCGCCAGCACCTCGCTGATGTCACGGCCCCCGAGCCGGTAGTCGAGCACGGAGGCATGGAAGCGTTTGCCCTCACAGTCCTCGCAGGTGGTGGCGACGGTGGCCATGAAGCCCAGGTCGGTGTAGACGACACCGGCCCCGTTGCACGTCGGGCAGGCCCCCTCGGAGTTGGCGCTGAAGAGCGAGGGCTTGACGCCGTTGGCCTTCGCGAAGGCCTTGCGGACCGGCTCCAGGAGCCCGGTGTAGGTCGCGGGGTTGCTGCGCCGTGAGCCGCGGATCGCCCCCTGGTCGATGGTCACCACCCCCTCGCGCCCGGCCACCGAGCCCTGCACCAGCGAGCTCTTGCCCGAGCCGGCCACGCCGGTGAGCACGACCAGCACGCCAAGCGGGATGTCGACGTCGACGTCCTGCAGGTTGTGCGTCGTCGCGCCGCGCACCTCCAGCGTGCCGCTCGGCGTGCGCACGGTGTCCTTGAGCGCGGCCCGGTCGTCGAGATGGCGCCCGGTGAGCGTGCCGGCGGAGCGCAGCCCCTCGACGGTGCCCTCGAAGCAGACCGTGCCGCCGGCGGCACCCGCCCCGGGCCCGAGGTCGACGACGTGGTCGGCGATCCCGATCGTCTCCGGCTTGTGCTCGACCACCAGCACCGTGTTGCCCTTGTCCCGCAGCTGCAGCAGCAGGTCGTTCATGCGCTGGATGTCGTGCGGGTGCAGCCCGATGGTGGGCTCGTCGAAGACGTAGGTGACGTCGGTGAGGGAGGAGCCGAGGTGGCGCACCATCTTGGTGCGCTGCGCCTCGCCGCCCGAGAGGGTGCCCGAGGGCCGGTCGAGCGAGAGGTAGCCGAGCCCGATCTCGACGAACGAGTCGAGCGCGTGCTGCACGCTGCCCAGCAGTGGTGCAACGGACGGCTCGTCCAGGCCTCGCACCCAGGCGGCCAGGTCGCTGACCTGCATGGCGCAGGCGTCGGCAATGCTGGCTCCACCGATCTTCGAGGAGCGGGCGCCTCGCTGAGCCGGGTGCCGCCGCAGTCGGGACAGGCGGCGAAGGTCACCGCACGGTCCACGAAGGCCCGGATGTGCGGCTGCATGGCCTCCTTGTCCTTGGACAGCATCGACTTCTGGATCTTCGGCACCAGCCCCTCGTAGGTGAGGTTGACGTTGTCGACCTTGACCCGGCGGGCCTCGCCGTAGAGGAACTCCTGCCGCTGCTTCGCGGTGAACCGGGCGATGGGCACGTCACCGGGCACCACCGCGGCGAAGATGCGGCCGTACCATCCGTCGGCGCTGAAGCCGGGCACGGTGATGGCGCCCTCGGACAGCGACCTGCTGTCGTCGAAGAGCTGGGCCAGGTCGATGTCGGACACGGTGCCCATGCCCTCGCATCGCGGGCACATGCCCCCGGTGCGCGAGAAGGTCTGCTTGACGGTCCTGGTCCGCTCCCCCGCGCTCGACGGTGACCGCGCCGGCGGCGCTGACGGACGGGGTGTTGAACGAGAAGGCGCTGGGCGGCCCGATGTACGGCTGCCCGAGGCGGCTGAAGACGATCCGCAGCAGGGCGTTGGCGTCGGTGACGGTGCCCAGGGTGGAGCGTGCGTGTGCCCCCATGCGCTCCTGGTCGACGATGATCGCCGTGGTGAGCCTCTCGAGCAGGTCGACGTCGGGCCGTGCCAGGGTCGGCATGAAGCCCTGCACGAAGGCGCTGTAGGTCTCGTTGATCATCCGCTGCGACTCCGCGGCGACGGTGTCGAAGACCAGCGAGCTCTTGCCCGAGCCGGAGACACCGGTGAACACGGTCAGCCGCCGTTTGGGGATCACGACGCTGACGTCCCTCAGGTTGTTCTCACGCGCACCCTGCACCCGGATCAGGTCGTGGCTGTCGGCCGGGTGCACCTCGCGCGAGGTCTGTCGTGGCGTCGTGGACGCGCTCATCGTGCCTCCTCCGTCCGGCGGACGAGCCCGCCCCGACGGTGGCGCGGCCCCGCCCGTCATCGTCCCACCCTCCAGCAGGGTGCGGTCGGGCGGCGCACAGCGCGCCGTGGAGGATGGGGGTGTGGGCGACCTGCTGGGTGAGATCTGGGAGCGCGCCGGCACGACCCAGGCGCCGCCCAGCCAGCTCGCCGGGCTCGTCCTGGCCGTGGTGGCGCTGCTGCTCGTCGCCCAGCCCACGACATACCGCTGGCTCCGGCAGGGCGCGACGGTCGTGCACGAGGCGGGGCACGCCCTGGTCGCGGTCCTGGTCGGGCGGCGGCTGTCCGGCATCCGGCTGCACTCGGACACCTCGGGGCTGACCGTCTCGCGGGGCAGGGCGCGCGGCCCCGGCATGGTGGCGACCCTGCTCGCCGGCTACCCCGCCCCGGCCCTGGTCGGGCTGCTGGGGGCGTGGGTCCTCGGCCGGGGGTATGCCGTGGGGCTGCTGTGGGCGTCGGTCGCCGTCGCCGGGGTCCTGGTGCTCTTCGTCCGCAACCTCTACGGGCTGTGGGTGCTGCTCGTCCTGGGAGCGGGGGTGGCCGTTGCCGGCTGGTGGCTGCCCCAGGAGGTGCTGGGGTGGCTGGCCTCCCTCCTGGTGTGGTCGCTGCTGCTCGCCGCGCCGAGGTCGGTCCTCGACCTGGCTCGCGCCGGGCGTCGCGGCTCCGGGAGCGACGCGGCGCAGCTCGCCGCGCTGACCAGGGTGCCGGCGGCGCTCTGGACGGGGCTGTTCCTGGTCGTCACCGTGGCCGCGCTGGGTGCCGGTGCCGCACTGCTGCTCGGGTGGTGGTGACCCTCAGAGGTCGTAGTCGACCACGACGGCGGCGTGGTCGCTGACGCGCTGCCCGGTGGCGGGCTCGGGCTTGCGGTCGACCTCGGCGGCGTAGGCGCTCCGCGCCAGCCGCGGGGTCGCGAGGTGGTAGTCGATGCGCCACCCGGAGTCCTTCTCGTAGGCCTGCCCCAGCCAGCTCCACCAGGTGTAGGGGCCCTCGCCGTCGGGGTGCAGGCGGCGCACGACGTCGACCATCCGGCGTGGGCCGAGCAGGCCGTCGACCCACTCCCGCTCCTCGGGCAGGAAGCCCTCCGCACGCTGGTGGCGCCGCCAGCTCGCCACGTCCATCGGGGTGTGTGCGACGTTGAGGTCGCCCGTGAGCAGCAGCTCACGACCGCTGCGCCTCGCGGACCGTCGAGCATGGTCGAGGTGCCGGGAGAACGCCGAGAGGAAGCGCATCTTGCGTTCGTACCTCGCGCCCCCGTCCGGTGCCTCGCGCATCCGCCGCGGGTCCTGCAGGTGCGCCGGCAGGCCGCCCTTGGGCAGGTAGAGACTGGCCACCGTCACCGGGTGGTCGGCGAGGTCGACCTCGACATAGCGGCCCTCGGTGACGAACTCGCGCAGCCCGCGCGCCAGCGGGAGACCCTCCGCGCCCCAGGTGCGCACGTCCACGGGCGGCCGGCGGGTGAGCACCGCGACGCCGTTGCGTCCGGCACGGTCACCCGGGTCGTAGGTCAGGTGGTAGCCCGCGAAGACGCCGGGTGGGACCTGCTCGGCCGGGCAGCGCACCTCCTGCAGCGCGATGACGTCGCACTCTCTCCGGTCGCGCCAGGCCTCGAACCCTCGACGCTGGGCAGCACGGATGCCGTTGACGTTGAAGCTGGCGACGCGGAGCACCCCCGCATCGTAGGCAGCGGGCGCCGTAGGCCCGTCAGGGGACCGGCTCAGGCCGCTGCGGTGTGGTGCGTCCCGCCATTCCCCGGGTGGACGCGCGCGCGACCAGCTCTGGCTGGAACACGACCTGCTGGTGCACATGGTCCGGTGACGTGGTCTCGTCCAGCAGCAGCTCGGCGGCCTTGCGCCCGAGCTCCCTACGGGGCTGGCGCACCGAGGTCAGGGGCACCGCCGCGGCCGCCGCGAAGTCGATGTCGTCGTAGCCGACGATGGCGAGTTCCTCAGGCACACGCACCCCGAGCGCCACGCACTGCTGCAGCAGCCCCAGTGCCACGAGGTCGTTGGCGCAGAAGACCCCGGTCGGGCGTCGTCGACCCGACATCCCGGCGATGCGAGCCCCCGCGCCGCGGCCGGCCTCGACGGTCAGTCCCTCCGTCGCGACGTCGACCAGGGAGTCCGCAGGCAGCCCGGCGCTCTCGAGTGCGGCCCTGGCACCCGACCGACGGTCGCGCACCTGGCCGATCTGCTCCGGCCCGCCGACGAACGCGATCCGGCGGTGGCCGAGGTCGAGAAGGTGCTCGACGGCCAGCCGCCCGCCGAGCACGTCGTCCACGGCCACCGAACAGTGTGTGTCACCGCTCCTGGTGCGGTCCACGACGACGACGTGGGTGCCTCGTCGGGTCAGCCCGGCCAGGGCAGGGTTCTCCGGGTCGACCGGGGTGATGAGCACGCCCAGCACGCGTTGCTGCTCGAGCAGGCTCAGGTAGGCGTCCTCGCGTTCGGCCACCTGGTCGCTGTTGCAGAGGAAGACGGACAGCTCTCTGCGCTCCGCCACGTCCTCGATCCCACGGGCGACGTCGCTGAAGAAGGGGTTGCTCCCGTCCAGCATCACGTAGGCCAGCACCCGGCTTCTCCCGGCACGCAGCTGTCGTGCCGACTCGTTCCGGACGAACCCCAGCCCGGCCATCGCGCGCTCCACGCGCTCACGGGTCCGCGGGCTCACCCGCTCGGGACGGTTGAGGACGTTCGAGACCGTGCCCAGCGAGACTCCCGCCGCCGCAGCGACGTCCTTGACGCTCGGAGCGGATGCGCCGGTGGGGCGGTCGCTGTTCGTCATCGTCCTTGTCGGGGGGAGTTGAAACGTCGAAATTGATGTCGTGCCGAGCCTATCCCAGCGCCCCCACGAAGGGGTACCCCAGGACCGACCTGCCCTTTCGTGCGGAAGGCGTCGTTCGACTGCCCAACGGGTGCGCCGAGGGTCTTGACTCCGCTGTGGGGGTCCCCTACTGTTGCCGGACATCAGATATGAAACCTTTCAATCGTCAATGGAGACGGACCCATGGCAGAGCACCCCCCTCCCGCGTTGGAGCTTCGTGACGCGAGCAAGTCGTTCGGGCCGGTGGTGGCGCTGCGTCGGGGGACCCTCGTGGCACGCTCCGGCTCCATCCATGCCCTCGTGGGCGAGAACGGTGCCGGCAAGTCCACCATCGTGAAGATCATCGCCGGGCTCTACCGACGCGACAGCGGCGACTACCTCCTGGACGGGCAGCCGGTGGACTTCTCCTCCACGTCCGAGGCGAAGGCACGGGGTGTCGCGGTGATCTACCAGGAGCCGACGCTGTTCCCGGACCTCTCCGTGACCGAGAACATCTTCATGGGGCGCCACCTGCTCGGCAAGGGCCGGCGCATCGACAGGGCCGCGATGTATGCGGAGGTGGAGCGCCTCTTCTCGGGTCTCGGGGTGCACATCGACCCGCGCCGCCCGGCGCTCGGCCTGTCGATCGCGGACCAGCAGATCGTGGAGATCGCCAAGGCCATCTCGCTGGATGCGCGGGTGCTGATCATGGACGAGCCGACCGCAGCACTGAGCGGCGTCGAGGTCGAGCGGCTCTTCACCGTGGCACGGGCTCTGCGGGACGAGGGTCGTGCGCTGGTGTTCATCTCCCACCGTTTCGACGAGGTGTTCGCCCTGTGCGACACGGTGACGGTGATGAGGGACGGTGACTACGTCGACACCATGGCCATCGACGAGACCGATCCCGGCGAGATCGTGGCCCTCATGGTCGGTCGCGAGGTCGGTGACCTCTTCCCGAAGACACCCGCCGACGTCGGCGACCCGGTGCTGCGGGTCGAAGGCCTCACGTCGGCGGGCACCTTCCACGACATCGACTTCGAGGTCCGCGCGGGGGAGATCGTGGCGCTGGCCGGGCTGGTCGGCGCCGGGCGCAGCGAGATCGCACGTGCCGTCTTCGGCATCGACCGGTACGACGCGGGCACCGTGACCATCGGCGGTGCCCCGGTGACCGCAGGCAGCCCGCGCGCGGCGATCCGAGCCGGCATGGCCCTCGTCCCTGAGGACCGTCGCCAGCAGGGGCTGGTGACCGACTCCTCCATCGCGCGCAACATCGCGTCGGTCATCCGGCGTGGCCTGGCCAGGACCGGGGTCCTCACCAGCGCAGCAGAGGCAGGCGCTGCCGGGCCGTGGGCGTCCCGTCTCGAGGTGAAGACCCACGCGCTCGACATGCCGGCGGCGACCATGAGCGGCGGCAACCAGCAGAAGGTGGTCATCGCGAAATGGCTGGCGACCGAACCGGTCCTGCTGGTCATCGACGAGCCCACCCGGGGCATCGACGTGGGCACGAAGGCAGAGGTGCACCGGCTCCTCTCGGAGCTCGCCGGTCAGGGACTGGCGATCCTCATGATCTCCTCCGAGCTGCCTGAGGTGCTCGGGATGGCCGACCGCGTCCTGGTCGTGAGCGAAGGGCGCATCACGGACGAGATCTCGCGAGCCGACGCCACCGCGGAGCGTGTCATGCGTGCGGCCACACAGAGCACGGGGGCACACGCGTGAGCACACCGACCCACGAGCGCGCCGCGAGCCATCCTCACCATGCGGACCAGGACCGTCTGGTCCAGCCTTCACAGCTGTCACCGGCCCGCCGGGCCCTCGCCACCGTGCTGCACTCCCGGGAGCTCGCCATCCTCCTGGTCCTCGCCCTCGTCATCGCGGTGGCGACGGTGCGCAACCCCACCTTCCTGTTCAGCGGCAACAGCTGGCGGGACCTCCTGCTCACGCCGTCCATGCTCGTGGTGCTCGCCGTGGGCCAGGCGGTGGTGATCATCACGCGCAACGTGGACCTCTCCGTCGGGTCCACGCTCGCCCTGACCGCCTACCTCACCGGGCGGCTGTTCATCGACCTGCCGGGCATCCCGATCGTGGCCGTGGTCGTGGCCGGGCTCCTGGTGGGCGGCCTTCTCGGACTGGTCAACGGCGTCCTGGTCGCGGTGGGCAAGGTGCCCGCACTCGTCATCACGCTCGGCACGCTCTACATCTACCGCGGCATCGTCCTCACCTGGGCAGGCAGCGACCGCATCAACGCCTCAGACCTGCCCCGGTCCTTCCTGTCGCTGGGCACCCGGCAGGTCCTCAGCATCCCGGTCCTCACGCTGGTGGCCCTGGTGGTGCTGCTGAGCGTCGGCTACTACCTGCAGACGGCCCGAGGCGGGCGGGAGATGTACGCGATCGGCTCCGACCCGGATGCTGCGGTGCTGTACGGGCTCGACGTCCGGCGGCGCGTGCTCACCGCGTTCGTGCTGAGTGGTGCCCTGGCCGGTCTGGCGGGTGTGATGTATGCGGCACGCTACGGGACGGTGAGCGCCGGCGCCGGCGTGGGGATGGAGCTGGAAGCGGTCGCCGCGGTGGTGATCGGCGGGGTGGCCATCTTCGGGGGCAGCGGGACCGTGTGGGGAGCGGCGATCGGAGCAGTGCTGCTCGTCACCATCAACCGGGCCCTGCCCATCCTCGGCATCCCGGACTTCTGGCAGCGGGCCGTGGTCGGTGCCCTGATCATCGGTGCGATCGTCCTCGACCGGGTCCTCGCCGACCGGCGACGCCGCACCCTCGCCGAAGCAAGGGACGAGTCATGACCCGCACCTACGTGTCGCACTCCCATCCCTGGTGGCGCCGGGCCCTGGTCACGCGGGAGGTCGGGATCATCGCCCTCCTGGCGGCTGTCTTCGCCTACGCCTCGGTGGCCGTGGCGAACTTCGCCGGGCCGCTCACAGTGACCTTCCTGCTGCTGGACGTGGCACCGATCCTGCTCATCGCCCTGCCCATGGCCCTCATCATCGTGACCGGCGAGATCGACCTCTCGGTCGCCAGCGTCGTCGGGCTGAGCAGCGTCCTGGTCGGGGTGCTCTACCAGGCCGGTCTGCCGATGGCCGTGGCGGCCGTGCTGGCGCTCGCGGCCGGCGGGGCCGCAGGGGCGTTCAACGGCTACCTCGTCGCCTACGTGGGCCTGCCCTCGCTCGCCGTGACGATCGGCTCGTTGGCACTCTTCCGGGGTCTGGCCGTCGGGCTCCTGGGCACCACCGCTGTGACCAGCTTCCCGACCGGATGGACGTCGGTGGCCACAGGCACCATCGGCGACAGCCGGATCCCCCTGGTCGTGCTGCCCTTCCTGGTGCTGCTGGCGGTGTTCACGTACCTGCTGCACTTCTCCGCGTTCGGACGGGGCATCTTCGACATCGGGCTCAACAAGGAGGCCGCACGCTTCAGCGGGGTGGACGTCGCCCGGACGAAGCTCATCCTGTTCGTGCTCTCGGGAGTGGTGTCCGCCTTCGCCGGGATCTACTTCACCCTCAGGTTCGGCAGTGCCCGGGGCGACAACGCGACAGGGCTCGAGCTGCAGGTGGTCGCTGCTGTCCTGCTCGGAGGTGTCTCGATCTTCGGAGGGCGCGGGCGGCTGCACGGGGTGGTGGCCGGGGTGCTGCTGATCGGCGTCATCTCCAGCGCTCTCCGTCTGGAGGGCGTCACCGTCAACATCATCAACATCATCATCGGGCTGCTCCTCGTCGCCTCGGTGGTCTCCCCCAACGTCCTGGCATGGGCCTCGCAGCAGGCATCCAGGCGGCATCGACGGGCCCATGCGGCTCCCACGCACGAGCCGACCGGCGCCGTGCACCCACAAGGAAGGTGAACCATGAACACTCTCTCCCGCGCATCCCGCGCCACCCTGGTGGCCGCCACCGCGGCGCTGGTGCTCAGCGCCTGCGGCGGCAGCGACGACGACACGAGCTCGGAGGGCACCGGCGACGGCGGCTCCTCGGATGACATGACCGTGACGTTCCTGCCCAAGAACCTCGGCAACCCCTACTTCGACACCAGCAGCACCGGTGGAGAGGCCGCGGCGGAGGAGTTCGGCGGCACCTTCGAGGAGGTCGGTCCGCAGGAGGCCACTCCCGACGGCCAGGTGCAGTACATCAACACCGCGGCTCAGCAGGGAGTCTCGGCCCTCGTCGTCTCGGCCAACGACCCCACCGCCATCGGGGCAGCGCTCGACCAGGCTCGTGACGCCGGCACGAAGGTCGTCACCTTCGACTCCGACACCGAGCCGCAGTTCCGTGACGTGTTCGTCAACCAGGCCGACGCCGAGGGCATCGCCCGTGCGCAGGTGGACCTGATCGCAGAGCAGATCGACGGGGACGGCCAGATCGCCATCCTCTCGGCGAGCGCCAACGCCACCAACCAGAACGCCTGGATCGAGCTGATGGAGGAGGAGCTGGCCGCCAACCACCCTGACATCGAGCTCGTCGAGACCGTCTACGGCGACGACGACGACCAGATGTCCTTCGACCGGACGGCTGCCCTCCTGCAGACCTACCCCGACCTCGAGGGCATCGTCTCGCCGACCACCGTCGGCATCGCGGCCGCAGCGCGGTATCTCTCGGACTCCGACTTCCAGGGCGAGGTGGCCCTCACCGGCCTCGGCACCCCCAACCAGATGCGGGAGTACGTGCAGGACGGGACGGTGGAGGCGTTCGCCCTGTGGAACCCCGAGGACCTCGGCTACCTCGCGGCCTTCACCGCGCACGCGCTGGTCAACGGCGACATCACAGGTGAGGAGGGGGACACCTTCGAGGCCGGACGGCTCGGTGAGTACACCGTCGGGGCAGACGGCGTCGTCCTGCTCGGCGACCCGTTCGTCTTCGACGCCGACAACATCGACGACTTCGACTTCTGAGCCATGTCCGATCCGACCGAGGCCCGTCCGATGGAGCGAGTCTGCTTCCAGCTCCAGGTGATCCCGGAGCGGATCGAGGAGTACCGGGAGCGGCACGCAGCAGTCTGGCCCGAGATGCTGCGTGCCCTCCGGGAGACGGGGTGGCACAACTACTCCCTCTTCCTGCGCGACGACGGGCTGCTCATCGGCTACTTCGAGACGCCGTCCCTCGACGAGGCCCTCAGCGGCATGGCGGAGCGGGACGTCAACCGGCGTTGGCAGGCCGAGATGGCCGAGCTCTTCGAGGACCTCGGTGGGGCGCGTCCTGACAGCGGGTTCACCCGTCTGCACGAGGTCTTCCACCTCGGTGACGAGCAGACGTCCGACACATCACGAGGAGCACCGACCACATGAGCACATTCGAGTCCGTCAGCGGACGGCTTGCAGAGCTGGCCATCGAGGTGCCGTCCTGGGCCTACGGCAACTCCGGCACGCGGTTCAAGGTGTTCGGCTCGCCCGGGACACCGCGCACCGTGCAGGAGAAGGTCGACGACGCAGCGGCGGTCCACCGGTTCACGGGCCTGGCGCCGACGGTCGCCCTCCACATCCCGTGGGACATGGTCGACGACTTCAGCGAGCTGCGCGCGTATGCGCAGGCTCGGGGGTTGGCGCTCGGCACGGTCAACAGCAACACCTTCCAGGACGACGACTACCGCCTCGGGAGTCTCACCCATGCCGACCCGGCCATCCGTCGCAAGGCGGTGGAGCACAACCTGCGCTGCGTCGACATCATGGACGAGACCGGGTCACGGGACCTGAAGGTCTGGCTCGCCGACGGCACGAACTACCCGGGCCAAGGCGACATCCGTGCGCGCCAGGACTGGCTCGCCGAAGGGCTGGCGGCGATCTACGAGCGGCTGGGGGACGAACAGCGCCTGGTGCTGGAGTACAAGTTCTTCGAGCCGGCGTTCTACCACACCGACGTGCCGGACTGGGGCACGTCCTACGTCCAGGTCAGTGCCCTGGGTGAGCGGGCGATGGTGTGTCTCGACACAGGTCACCACGCGCCCGGGACCAACATCGAGTTCATCGTGGCTCAGCTGCTGCGGCTGGGCCGCCTCGGGTCGTTCGACTTCAACAGCCGGTTCTACGCCGACGACGACCTCATCGTCGGGGCGGCCGACCCGTTCCAGCTCTTCCGCATCATGGTCGAGGTCATCCGCGGTGGCGGACTCGACCCGGACAGCGGGGTCGCGTTCATGCTCGACCAGTGCCACAACATCGAGGACAAGGTCCCCGGGCAGATCCGCTCCGTGCTCAACGTCCAGGAGATGACCGCCCGGGCGCTCCTGCTGGACACCGAGGCCCTGGAGACCGCCCGCCGCGAAGGTGACGTGCTGGCCGCCAACGCGGTCTACATGGACGCCTTCTACACCGACGTGCGCGGCCGCCTGGCCCGGTGGCGCGAGGAGCGCGGCCTGCCGGCCGACCCGATGAAGGCCTACCGGGACAGCGGATACCAACAACAGATCGAGGCGGACCGCGTCGGCGGTGCGCAGGCAGGATGGAGCTGACCCCATGACCGAGCAGACCCTTCCCCAGCAGCTCATCGCGCGGTCCAACCGCCTGGGCGCAGACCCACGGAACACCAACTACGCCGGCGGCAACACCTCGGCCAAGGGCGCGGTCGTCGACCCCGTCACAGCGACCAGCACCGAGGTGCTCTGGGTCAAGGGCTCCGGTGGCGACCTCGGGACCCTGACCGAGAGCGGGCTGGCGGTGCTGCGGGTCGACCGGCTCCGCGCGCTCGTCGACACCTACCCCGGCGTGGACCGCGAGGACGAGATGGTGGCGGCGTTCGACTACTGCCTGCACGGCAAGGGCGGAGCCGCCCCCTCCATCGACACGGCGATGCACGGGCTCGTGAGCTCCGCGCACGTGGACCACCTGCACCCCGACTCCGGCATCGCCCTGGCGACCGCCGCCGACGGGGAGGCGCTCACCCGCGAGTGCTTCGGCGACCGGGTCCTGTGGGTGCCATGGCGTCGTCCCGGCTTCCAGCTGGGCCTCGACATCGCCGCCGTCAAGGACGCCCACCCGGAGGCGATCGGGGTCATCCTCGGTGGCCACGGTGTGACGGCCTGGGGTCACACCTCCGAGGAGTGCGAGGCGAGCTCCCTGGAGATCATCCGCACCGCCGAGGCCTTCCTCGCCGAGCGTGGCTCGGACCAGCCCTTCGGCCCGGTCGTGCCCGGCTTCGAGCCCCTGCCGGAGCCTGAACGGCACGCTCGTGCCGCCGCGCTCGCACCCGTCATCCGCGGGCTGGCCTCCACCGACGCACCGCAGCTGGGGCACTACGACGACAGCGAGCCGGTCCTGCAGTTCTGTGCCCGGGAGAGGCTGCAGCCGCTGGCCGCGCTCGGCACCTCCTGCCCCGACCACTTCCTGCGCACCAAGGTCAGACCACTGGTGCTCGACCTGCCCGCCGACGCGCCCCTCGAGCAGGTCGTGGAGCGCCTCCGCGAGCTGCACGCGACATACCGGGAGGACTATGCCGCCTACTACCACCGCCACGCGACAGCGGACAGTCCCCCCATGAGAGGCGCGGACCCCGCCGTCGTGCTGGTGCCGGGGGTCGGCATGTTCTCCTACGGCAGGGACAAGCAGACCGCACGAGTGGCCGGCGAGTTCTACGTCAACGCCATCAACGTCATGCACGGTGCCGAGGCCGTGTCCTCCTACGCGCCGATCGACGAGAGCGAGAAGTTCCGCATCGAGTACTGGGCGCTCGAGGAGGCGAAGCTGCAGCGCATGCCGAAGCCGAAGCCGCTGCAGGGGCGGGTCGCGCTGGTCACCGGGGCAGCCTCCGGCATCGGGCGGGCCACGGCCGAGCGTCTGGCCGCCGAGGGCGCCTGTGTCGTCATCGCTGACCTCGACGAGACTGCGGCGCAGGAGGTGGCGGCCTCCATCGGCAGCACCGACCGTGCTGTCGGCGTCGCCGTAGACGTCACCGACGCCGCGGCGGTCCAGGCCGCGGTCGACGCAGCGGCTCTCGCCTTCGGCGGAGTCGACCTCGTGGTCAACAACGCGGGGCTGTCCATCTCCAAGCCGCTGCTGGAGACCACCGAGCACGACTGGGACCTCCAGCACGACGTCATGGCCAAAGGCTCGTTCCTGGTGGCCCGGGCTGCGACGAAGGTCATGGTGGACCAGGGGATGGGCGGTGACATCGTCTACATCTCCTCCAAGAACGGCGTCTTCGCAGGCCCCAACAACGTGGCCTACGGCGCCACGAAGGCTGACCAGGCGCACCAGGTGCGGCTGCTCGCGGCCGAGCTCGGAGGCCACGGCATCCGGGTCAACGGCGTGAACCCGGACGGGGTCGTCCGCGGCTCCGGCATCTTCGCCGGTGGCTGGGGTGCCCAGCGAGCGGCGGTCTACGGGGTCGACGAGGAGAACCTCGGCGAGTTCTACGCGCAGCGGACCCTGCTCAAGCGCGAGGTGCTGCCCGAGCATGTCGCCGCCGCGGTCTTCGCCCTGACCAGCGGTGACCTCAGCCAGACGACGGGCCTGCACATCCCCGTGGACGCGGGCGTCGCAGCAGCCTTCCTGCGCTGAGAGATGACGCGTCACGTGCGGGTGGCGGCGGTGGACCTGGGTGCCACGAGCGGCCGTGTGATGGTCGGGACGGTCGGCTCCTCCGTGGGCCGCCCCGACGCGCTCCGGTTGGAGGAGGTCCACCGCTTCCCGACCGGGCCACGCCCGCAGGGGGGGCTGCTGACCTGGGACATCGAGGACATCTACCGGCAGGTGCTCACCGGTCTGAGACACGCCGGCGCCGGGGGCCCGGTGGACTCCGTCGCCATCGACTCCTGGGCCGTCGACTACGGGCTGCTCGACCAGCACGGGCACCTTCTCGGGCCTCCGGTGAGCCACCGCGACCCGCGCACCGAGGGCGTCATGCAGGAGGTCCTGGGGCAGGTGCCGGCTCAGGACCTGTATGCGGTCACCGGTCTGCAGTTCCTGCCGTTCAACACGGTCTACCAGCTCGTGGTCGACCGGCGTGAAGGCAGGCTCGACAGGGCGGCCACGGTCCTGCTGGTGCCGGACCTGCTCACCTACCGGCTCACCGGCGCGATAGGGGCGGAGGAGACCAACGCCTCCACCACCCAGCTGTACGACGTACGGGCCCGGGACTGGTCCGACGAGATCCTCCGCCGTGTAGGCCTGCCCCGAGAGGTGCTGCCCCCCATCCACCGGCCCGGAGCACGTGTCGGGACGTTGCGCCCGGACGTGGCGGACGCCGTCGGTCAGCCCGAGAGCACTCCGGTGCTGGCCGTCGGCTCCCATGACACGGCCTCTGCGGTCGTCGGGGTCCCGATGCGCAGCCCCGGTCATGCGGCATACATCTCCTCCGGGACGTGGTCGCTGGTGGGCGTGGAGCTGGCGGAGCCGGTGCTCACGGAGGAGGCGCGGCACGCCAACTTCACCAACGAGCGCGGGGTCGACGGCACCATCCGGTTCCTGCGCAACGTCTCCGGCCTGTGGGTGCTCAACGAGCTCCTGCGAGCCCATGGACGCCAGGACGACCTCGCGATCCTCCTGGCGGAGGCCGCGCGGGCACCGGCGCTCAGAGCCGTCGCCGACATCGAGGCACCGGAGTTCCTCGCGCCGGGCGACATGGGCCCGCGCATCGCCGAGCAGTGCCGACGCACCGGCCAGGACCCGCCCTCACACCTGCCGGAGCTGGTCCGGACAGTCCTGGAGAGCCTTGCCGTCGCCTACCGGCGCGCGGTGCGGGAGTGCGCCGAGGTCAGTGGGCGGCAGGTCGAGGTGGTGCACGTCGTCGGGGGAGGGGCGCGCAACGCGCTCCTGTGTCAGCTCACTGCGGACGCGTGCGGCCTGCCGGTCCTGGCCGGACCGGCGGAGGCGGCGGCGCTCGGCAACGTCCTCGTCCAGGCCCGGTCTCTGGGCGCGGACCTGCCTGACCTGGCCGCGATGCGCGACCTGGTGGGCCGGACACACCGGCTGCGACGTTTCGACCCTTCCGGGGACAGCGGGGACTGGGACCGGGCGGAGGCACTCCTCGGGTCGTCCTCCGGCTGACCCGCACGGCTCTGGGCCTGTCCGGCCCATCCCTCTGCCGGGCGGGTCAGGCGCCCACCGTCTCCCGCCAGTGCTCGAAGGCAGTGCGGGCCCGGGTCTGTCCCGCCCCGGGCTCGACCTCGTCGACGGGCGGGGTCTGCGGGGCCAGGGCGTGACCGACACCCCGCGCGGCGAGCACGGCTGCCCCCAGGGCCGAGGCGGAGCGCACCCGGTGGGCGTGCACGGGTCGCCCCAGCAGGTCCGCGAGCCGGCGGCGCACCACGGCCGGGCGACCACCACCGCCGGTGAGCAGGACGGGCCCGCTCCCGTCCGCCGGTCCGACAGGGGACAGGCGGTGGGCCGCCTGCGCCACCGTGAAGAGCACCCCGTCGACGGCGGCGACGGCGAGGTCCTGCCGGGTGGTGTCGGCGTCCGCGCCGACCCATCCGGCGCCCAGGTGCGGTCGCGGCACCTCGCCGCGCTCCGGGGTGAGGTAGGGCCGGAAGGCGACGCCGCCCACCGCCGGTGGTGCCTGCGCCGCCGCGGCGAAGAGGTCATCCCAGGACAGGTCCAGCACGCCGGCGGCCCATGCGAGGGCGAGTCCCGCGTTCTGCAGGGCAACCATCGCGTACCACCCCGTGCCGGTGTCGGCGTAGACGTGCGAGCCGCTCACCCCGGTGGGGCGGGGACGGTCCAGAGGGCGGATCACCTGAGCCCCGGTGCCCAGGTTGACCTGCAGCGGCGTCGTCCCCGCCAGAGGGAGCCGTGCTGTCGGCGTGTCGGCGCCCCCGGCCACGACGGCGACGTCGCGGGGCCCGCCACCAGGGCGGTCGGCGAGCCACCGGGTGTGCCCGACGACCCGGTCGGAGGGCACCACCTCGGGCAGGAGGCGCTCGGGCACGCCCACGTGGTCGAGCACCGCACGCGACCAGTCGTCGCCGGCGACGTCCCACAGCAGGGTCGCCGAGGCGTCGCTGCGTTCGGTCACCAGCCCCGGCACGAGCGCCGCCCGCACGGCGTCCTTGGGCAGCAGGGCCACCCGCGCAGCCGAGACCGCACCGGGGTCGTGCTCGACCAACCAGGCCAGCATCGGTCCCGTCATCCCCGGCACCGGGGGGTTGGCCAGCCGCTCCTGCTCGGCCGGGGGCAGCGAGCGCCAGCGCCCCACCTGCGCCGAGGCGCGGCCGTCCGGCCACAGCAGACCGGGGGTCAGCGCGGTCCCCGACTCGTCGGCCAGGACCAGGCCGTGCATCTGGCCGGCCAGACCCAGCGCCGCCACTGTGTGCTGGGCCGTCACCGTAGCCATCCGCTCCATGCAGGCCGCCACGGCGTCCAGCCACACAGGCACCGGGGTCTGCGCCCACCCCGGAGCCGGACGCTCCACCGCATACCCCTGCTCGGCCTCGGCGAGCACCGTGCCGTCGTCGGCGCACAGCGCCGCCTTGAGCCCACTGGTGCCCAGGTCGAGGCCGAGGTATGCCGTCGCCATGCTCAGCCGCCGGTCAGGGCGCTGCCCGCCTGCCCACGGAGGTCGTCGTGCTGCATACGGCCATTGTCCAGGTGCCGGTGTGCAGACGGCATACGGTGGCGGCATGGACGACACCCGCTCGATGCGCGACCGCATGCTGGCCGGCGAGCTGTACATCGCCGACGACCCCGACCTGGCCGTGGAGTCGGCCCGGGCACAGTCGCTGTGCCATCGGCTCAACGTCCTCACCGACCCCAGCGACGGGGCAGCGGTGCGTGCGGTGCTGGACGAGCTGCTCGCCGAGCTCGGCGAGGACAGCGAGATCCGGCCGCCCTTCCACTGCGACTACGGCTACCAGACGCGCGTCGGCGCCCGGACGTTCGCCAACTGGGGTCTGGTCTCGCTCGACGTCGCCACGGTGACCATCGGGGACGACGTGCAGATCGGGCCCGGCGTGCAGCTGCTCACCGCCACCCACCCCGTCGAGCCCGGCCCCCGGCGCGACAAGTGGGAGGCCGCCGAACCCATCGTCATCGAGGACAACGTCTGGCTCGGAGGTGGCGTCGTCGTCTGCCCGGGCGTCACGGTCGGCGGTGACACGGTGGTCGGTGCAGGCGCGGTCGTCACCAGGGACCTCCCTGCCGGGGTGGTCGCGGTGGGCAGCCCCGCGCGCGTCGTCCGCGAGGTCTCCCAGGGCTGACCGACTGGCTAGGCTCGACCGGGTGACCCACCACCTCACAGCCCTTCCGGACGCGATCCCGCTGGGCCGCGTGCCCCGGCCCACCACGGGTCCCGACCTGGCCGACCGGCTGCGCGCCGGCCTGCAGCAGGTCACGGCAGGAGCGGTCGAGGGTCTCGACCGCGCCCGCCTGGAGGCCACGGTCGACGGGCCGGACGTGCCCGTCCTGCTGGTCGACCTGACCGGCGTGACCGTGCGGACACGCGCACCAGCGAGCCGCACCCCCGGCGTCGGCCAGGTTGCGCACCGGGAGCAGGGTGCCCTGCGGACGGCCAGCGTGACCGCGCACCCTGTGACGGTCGCCGGTGTGCCTGCGCACCTCGACGCTGTGCTGGACGGCCTGACCTTCACCTGGCTGGAGGGGACCGACGGCGCCCTCGCGGTCGCGCTGGTGGAGCCCGGTGAGGAGACGCCCGTGAGCGGTCAGGCCCGGCTGGCGGTGGACCGTGACCGCCTGGTCGAGGCCACCCGCGAGAGGCTGGCCGAGACCCTGGCGGCCCAGGGCTTCGCGCTCTCCTCCCTCGAGGTGGACCTGACCTCGCACGGCCCGACCTCCGTCGGGGTGCGGGCCGACGCCAAGGTGCGCAAGGGCATGCTCACGGCGGTGGCCCGGGTGGCCGCGACGGTGGAGGTGAGCGACGACCTGGTGCTCACCGTGCGGGACGTCGAGGCGACCAGCCGCAACCCTCTGGTCGCCGCCCTGCTCGTGGCCTTCCGCAGCCGGCTGGAGGCGGTGGAGGGGCGGCGGGTCGACCTCGGCGCAGCCCTGCCTCCCGGCGTCCGGGTGCAGGAGCTGCGGCTCGACGTGGGCGACGAGCTGGTGCTGACCGTGCGTCTGGCCTGACCGGACCTAGGCGGACAGCTGCAGGGTGGTCATGCAGGTCGGGTCGCCCACGTCGGTCGAGAAGCCGGCGGTGCCGGACCGTCCCTCGTGGTCCACCTCGACCGTCCCCGAGGTCCCCCGGGGCAGCCAGAACCCGGCGAAGCCGTTGGTGTAGGTGGTGACCTCCTCGTCGACCAGCACCTCACCCGAGTCGTCGGTGATGGTGACCTGGATCTGCTCCTCGGCCAGCTCGCCCTGGCAGGTGGCGAGGCTGTGGTTGTAGCAGTCGTGCGTCGAGGAGACGTAGGGCGCGACGGACAGGTAGAAGACGTCGTCCGGTAGGGCCAGCGTCATCTCGGTGTCCTCGTCCATCAGCAGCAGCTGGTCGGCCTGCACAGAGGCACCCAGGGACAGCGGCCGGGGCTGCGGGGAGCGGTCGAGCTCCTCGACGATCTCCTGTGCGCTCAGCCCCTCCAGCCCGTGCTCGGCGAGCAGCTGCTCCTCCGCCGAGGACGAGACCTCGACCGAGGCCGTCGGGTCCTCCTGCGTGCTGCAGGCCCCGGTGGCGAGGGCCAGCCCCAGGGCGGCGGTGAGGACGAGCAGGCGTGGACGAGGCATGAGATCAGCTCCAGCAGGCGCGAGGGTGTGCAGGTGCGGCCGCGGGGCCGCCGTCCCATCCTGCGTGCTGCGCGCCGATCCTGCACGGGACCAAGGTCCCGACACCTTCCCGGCACGCTGTGGCGTGGGTCACCCCCCGGGTGGCTGCTGCTCGGCCTGCGGACGACCTCGACGCCGTCGAGGCCTGCAGGTGTATGCCGACCCCGCCGGCCACCCGTTCTGCCTCTGCTGGGGCCGGCCTTCAGCGCCCCTCCTCGTCGCGCCGGATGCCCAGCGTGGCGAGGAGGTAGCCCGAGACGCTCGCGCGACGCTAGGCGACTGCCCCCGGCCCCGGGGCAGCTGCCCCGGGGCCGGGGGCAGTGTTGCAGCCCCACCGGACCAGGGGCTGAGGCGGCCTGGCGCCGCAGAGCACGGACCGTCCCTGCGGCATACCTCGCTCAGAGGATGAAGCCGAACAGCGGGCTGTCCGGCGGGATCTGCTCGGCCTGCATCGACGACGCGGCCATCCGGTCGAGCAGGGGCTCGAGGTCCTCGCGCGACCCCAGCTCGATGCCCACCAGTGCCGGCCCGGTCTCGCGGTTGTTGCGCTTGACGTACTCGAACAGCGCGATGTCGTCGTCCGGGCCCAGCACCTCGGAGAGGAAGCGTCGCAGGGCTCCCGGCTCCTGCGGGAAGTTGACCAGGAAGTAGTGCTTGCGGCCCTCGTGCACGAGCGCCCGCTCCATCACCTCCGGGTAGCGCAGCACGTCGTTGTTGCCCCCCGACAGGATCGCCACCACACGCTGGCCCGGCTCGATGCCGATCACGTCGAGCACCGACGTCGACAGGGCGCCGGCGGGCTCGGCCACGATGCCCTCGGTCTGGTAGAGGGCGAGCATCTCGACACACACCCGGCCCTCGTCGACACTGACCACCTCCGCTCCCGAGGCGCGGACCAGCGGGTAGGTCGAGTCGCCCACCCGGCGCACGGCCGCCCCGTCGACGAACGGGTCGACCGCCGGCAGCATCACCGGCCCGCCGGCGGCGAGCGCGGCCTGCATGCTGGCTGCACCGGCAGGTTCGACCCCCACGATCCGGACGTGCGGGTGGCGCTCGGCCAGGTAGGTGGAGGCGCCGGCGAGCAGGCCGCCGCCACCCACCGGCACGACGACCACGTCGGGTGCCTCCGCGAGGTCCTCCATGACCTCGCGCACCACGGTGCCCTGGCCGGCGATGGTGGTCGGGTGGTCGAAGGCGGGCACCAGCGTGCACCCCGTCGTCTGCGCATAGTCCGACGCCGCCGACGCCGCCGCGTCATACGTGTCCCCGCCGACGACGATGTCGACGAACTCGCCACCGATGCGCGCCACGCGCTCGCGCTTCTGCCGCGGGGTGGTCCGAGGCAGGTGGATGCGGGCGCGCACCCCGAGCTGGGCGCACGCGAAGGCCACCCCCTGAGCGTGGTTGCCGGCGCTCGCGCAGACGACGCCGGCGTCCTGCTCCGCCGGTGACAGCTGGGCGATGAAGTTGGTCGCACCCCGGCTCTTGTAGGACCGCACCTCCTGCAGGTCCTCGCGCTTGAGCCACACGTGCGCGCCGGTGGCGACCGAGAGTCGCTCGCTGCGGGTCAGCGGGGTGCGCGTGACGCGTCCGTGCAGCCGCTGGGCCGCCGCGTCGACATCATCCGCCGTGACCGGCGAGCGCAGGGAGGTCATACGGACCAGCGTGTCACACCTGACGCGACGTCAAGTGCGCGGCTCCGCCCCGGTGAGCCCGTCGGGCGGACCGTAGCCCAGGGGTCGCACCATGAGGCGTGCGATCCGCCGGTCCTCGACCTCGGCCACGACGAGCTCGTGGTCGCCGACGACGACCCGGTCCCCGACCTCCGCCAGCTGACCGAGGTGGTTGACGACATACCCCGCCGCCGTCTCGTAGGGCCCGTCGTCGAGCTCGACGCCGGTGTGCTCGGCGAACTCCTCGATGGTCATGCCGGCGTCCACGCTCAGGGCACCGTCACCGCGCAGCACGCCGGCCGGCTCCGGCAGGTCGTACTCGTCGCGGATGTCGCCGACGAGCTCCTCCACCAGGTCCTCCAGGGTCACGATCCCGTCGGTGCCGCCGTACTCGTCCACGACCACGGCGATGTGCGCGCCGTCCCGCCGCATCCGGGACAGGGACGGCAGCAGGGCGGCGGTCGAGGGCAGGTGGAGCATGTCGCGGGCGACCTGGCGCACTCGGGCGGTGTCGTCGGCGTCGAGCAGGTCGCGCACGTGCAGGAAGCCCACGACGTCGTCCACGTCGCGCCCCGTCACCGGGTAGCGGGAGTACGGGCGGTCGCGGATGACCTCACGGGCGTGACGCACGGTCAGCTGGGCCGGCATGAACGTGACCTCACCCCTGGGACGCATCACCTCGCGCAGCGACCGGTCGGCGGCCTGGAAGACGTCGGTGAGGATGCGGCGCTCGTCCTCGGCCAGGCCCTCGTGCGCGATGACGAGGTCCCGCAGCTCCTCGTCGCTCATCTGCTCCGACTTCGCGCCCGGGTCACCGCCCAGGAGCCGCACCACGGTGTTGGTCGAGACGGACAGCAGCCACACCACGGGCCGCATGAGGGTGGCGAAACGGTCGAGTGCCGGAGCGACGAGCAGCGCGACCCCGGCGCTGCGCTGCAGCGCGAACCGCTTGGGCACCAGCTCGCCCAGCACCAGCGAGAGGTAGGCGATGCACAGGGTGAGGCCGACCAGGGACAGGGTCGCGGCCAGCTCCTCGGACAGCCCGAGCCCCACGAGGGTCGGCACGAAGTCGGGGGCGAGCGTGGAGGCGCCGTAGGCGGCGGAGAAGAAGCCCGCGACGGTGACGCCGATCTGGACTGCGGCCAGGAACCGGTTGGGGTCCCGGGCGAGCGAGGCCACCCGGGCGCCGCGCCTGCTGCGCTGCTCGAGACGGTTGATCTGGCTCTCCCGCAGCGAGACCAGCGCGATCTCCGTGCCGGCGAAGACCCCGCCGACCAGGACGAAGGCCACCACGAGGGCGATGTTCCACCACGTGTCCTGGTCGATCGTTGCCACCCCTCCCTCTGGCGCGTCGGTGCGTCAGCCGAAGAGGATCGCGGCTTCGTCGTAGGCGTGTCGCGGCACGACCTTGAGCTGGCTGGTGGCCTGGCGCAGGGGCACCGTGCGGATGTCGATGCCGTCGAGGGCGACCATCGTGCCCCAGGTGCGGTTGCTGACGGTGTCCACGGCGTGGGTGCCGAAGCGGGTCGCCAGCACACGGTCGTAGGCCGTGGGCACGCCGCCGCGCTGCAGGTGTCCCAGCACGGTGCACCGTGCCTCGATGCCGGTGCGCTCCTGGATCTCCGCGGTGATCTGGTCGCCGATGCCCCCGAGGCGCGGACGGCCGAAGGCGTCCAGCCCCTTGATCGACACGGCCTCGTCGGTGCCTTCGGGCTTGAAGCCCTCGGCCACGACGACGACCGGCGCACGGCCGCGGTCACGGGCCTGGTTGACCCACTCGGTGATGCGCTCCATGCTCACCGGCACCTCGGGGATGAGGATGGCGTGGGCACCCGCGGCCAGGCCGGCGTGCAGTGCGATCCAGCCGACGTGGCGACCCATCACCTCGACGACCATGCAGCGGTGGTGCGACTCACCGGTCGTGCGCAGACGGTCGATGGACTCGGTCGCGATGGCCACGGAGGTGTCGAAGCCGAAGGTGTAGTCGGTCGCCGACAGGTCGTTGTCGATCGTCTTGGGCACTCCGATGATGTTGATGCCGTCCTGGTGCAGCATGCCCGCCACCGTCAGGGTGCCCTCGCCGCCGATGGCGATGATCGCGTCCATGCCGTGCTTGGACATCACCTCCTTGACCCGCTCGCTGCCGCCGTGCTCGAAGGGGCTCGTGCGCGAGGTGCCGAGGATGGTGCCGCCCTGCTTGGACAGGCCGCGCACGTCCTGGCGGGGCAGCGGCCGGATGTCGTCCATCACGAGCCCGCGCCACCCGTCCCGGATGCCGAGGAAGGTGTGTCCGTAGATCCGGTCGCCCTTCATGACGGCCCCGCGGATCACCGCGTTGAGGCCCGGGCAGTCTCCACCACTGGTCAGGATGCCGATCTTCACAAGGACAGTCTGGCGGTAGGCAGTGCCTCGGTGCCAACCCGCCCCTCCGACCGGCCTTGCACGACCGGTCAGTGCAGGAAGGGGACCGCCCGGCTCACGGCATACGTCGTGACCGCCGTGGTCGCGGTGAGGAACGTGCCCCAGGCCATGTCGATCGGCACGATCGAGGACGGGAAGTCGGCGAGCACGGCCAGGTTGGTCAGGTCCCAGGTGGCGTAGGCCACGAAGCCGAAGACCGCCCCGGCGATGAGCGCCCTGCTCCAGGAGCCCTGCGTGATCGCGGGGTGCGTCACGAAGTACGTGAGGCCGCCGATGTAGATGGCGTAGAAGATCACCGCGGCGGCCACGTTGGGACGCTCCGCGAGGAGGTGGCCGAGCCGCTCGTCGTAGAGCGGCCTGCCGACGTAGCCCAGCCAGACGAAGTCGAGGATGCCGAACACCACCGCAGCGACGGCGTAGTGACCGATCCAGGTCAGGCTCATGGGTCCTCCAGTCCGTCGCGGCCCGGGCGGCCACGTCCGGTCACAGGGTAGGTCGTGAGCAGGCACGCATTGACGCAGTGTCCGAGGAGGTGGTGGGCAGGCGGCGACATCGACCCGATCGATGCCGCGCTGGCCGCGCGAGACGTCCGGCCGGGGCGGGGTCGCATAGCATCGCTGCCCATGCAGGACGTGCGGTGATGTCGGCCATCAACGACCTCGGTGACGACGAGGTCGAGCCCGAGGTCGAGGAGTCCTTCGGCGAGGGGGTGCTGGAGGGGCGCGAGCGTCTGCACCGCTCCACCCGGGTCATGGTCACCACGGGGCTGCTGGGCGGCGTCGAGATCGCGTTCGCGGTGATGGTCTACCTCACCGTCCTGCAGGCGACCGGCAGCCACCTGCTGGGTGCGCTCGGCTTCTCGATCGGCTTCGTCGCGCTCTACCTCGCGCACTCCGAGCTGTTCACCGAGGGCTTCTTCTACCCGATCGTCGCGATCTTCGCCGGCGAGGGCTCGTTGGCGCAGCTGGTCAGGCTGTGGGCGATCACCCTGGTGACCAACCTGGTGGCCGGGTGGGCCCTGATGTGGGTCGTCGTCACTGCACTCCCTGACCTGCACGGCACGCTCACCGAGGAGGCGCTGCACTACGTGGAGGCGTCCTTCGGCTGGGAGTCGGTCGCCCTGGCCCTGCTGGGCGGCGGGGCCATCACCCTGATGACCCGGATGCAGGCCGGAAGCACCACCGAGGTCGGCACGCTGGTCGCCTCGGTGGCCGGGGCGGTGCTGCTGGTGGGGGTGGGCCTGTTCCACTCCGTCCTCGACTCCTTCATCGTCTTCGGGGCCCTGCACGTCGGCGCCGACGGGGTGACGTATGCCGGCTGGCTGCAGTGGTTCTGGCACGTCGCCCTGTTCAACGTGGTGGGCGGCCTGGTCCTGGTCACCCTGCCCCGGCTGCTGCGGGCCAGCACGCTCGTCGACCTCCGGGGCTGAGCCGAGCGCTCAGCTGCGTCGCCTGCCCGCGCCCCGGGCGAGCAGGCGCAGCTGGGCGGCACGCTCGAGGGCGAAGGTGCGGCGCGGGCCACGGTGCCAGGACCGCTCGAACAGCCGTTTGGCCTCGGCGAGTGCCCGCGGGGAGCGGGACCGCACCCGTTCCGTCCAGGCCAGAGCGGCGGCATACGGGTCCTCGACGCACTCCCCGGCGAGGCCGATCCGCACGGCCTCCTCGCCGCTGACGACCCCTGCCTCGAACGTCAGCCGCTTGGCCCGCTCGATGCCGACGAGCTGGGACAGCGCGTGCACCCCGGCCATGTCCGGCACCAGGCCCCAGCGGCCCTCCATCACCGACCACCGCGCGTCGGGCGTGGTGAGGCGCAGGTCGGCTCCGAGGGCGATCTGCAGGCCGCCGCCGTAGCAGTGCCCCTGCACGGCCGCCACCACCGGCACCGGCACGCGACGCCAGCCCCAGCACGCCTCCTGGAAGACGTTGGTGCCCCGCCACGGGGACGGCACGAACGAACGGGCGATGCCCACGCGGTCGGGCAGCACCGCCGCGATGTCCAGCCCGCTGCTGAAGGACGGTCCCGCGCCGTGCAGCACGACGGCCCGCAGCCCGGGTCGGCGGCGCAGCTGCCGCGACGTGTCGGCCAGGGCGTGCAGCATCGGCAGCGTGAGGGCGTTGAGCCGCTCCGCACGCTCCAGGCGCACCACGGCGACGCCGTCGGTGACGGTGCAGGACACGTGCTCGCTCACCTGCGTCACTCTAGGGACCGCGCCGGCCGGACACCTACCCGTCAGTCACGTGTCCGCGGGGTGTCCGGAGGGCTAGGCTGACGCGCAGACCTCGCCCGACGACCCCACCCGACGCCCCAGGAGACTGCCTCGTGAGCACTGCCGTCATCGCCCGCCAGCCCGTGCTGGCCGACCGCTTCTTCAGCCGGAGCCTGACCACGGACATCACCCTGGTGCTGGTGGGCGCGCTCACGGTGGGCATCCTGGCCCAGGTCAGCATCCCGATGTGGCCGGTGTCGGTCACCGGCCAGACCCTCGGGGTGCTGCTCGTCGGCGGCAGCCTCGGCATGCGCCGAGGGGCTGCCTCGATGGCGACCTACCTCGGGCTCGGCGTGGCAGGCGTGCCGTGGTTCTCCGAGCTCACCGGTGGGCCCGCGATGCTGCTGAAGCCCTCGTTCGGCTACATCATCGGCTTCGTCTTCGCTGCAGCGCTCATCGGCTGGCTGGCCGAGCGGCACTGGGACCGCCGTCCGGTGCTGTCGTTCGCCGGGTTCGCGCTGGCCAGCCTGGTGCCCTTCCTGTTCGGCCTGCCCTACCTCGCCGCCGTGCTCGGGATCAGCGACCTGCAGACCGTGCTGACCTACGGCTTCTACCCCTTCATCATCGGTGGCCTGGTGAAGTGGGCCATCGCTGCCGCGGTCTTCCCGCTCGCCTGGAAGGGTGTCCGCGCGCTCGACGAGCGCACGCAGGACTGAGCACTACCCGCCCTCGGGCTCCAGCTCGGCGAGGTCGGCCAGCGCCGTCTCGTAGGCCGCCTCCGCGGACTGCGCGCGGCGCTGCGCCTGGTCGAGCAGCCGGGTGGCCTGGTCCACCGCGGCCCGGGTGCGCGCCACCTCCTGCTCGGCAGCGGCCACTGCACTGCGGACCAGGGCCAGCACCTCAGGGTCGGGCCCGGGCGGGCCGTGCTCCTCGCCGCGCTCTGCGTCGTCGTGCTCCTCCTCGTCCTGCTCCTCCTGCCGGGGCTCGTCGTCCGGCGCCTCCTCGGAGGCCTTCTCATGAGGTGCGTCGTGGGGCTCGTCCCGCGGTGCCTCGTCGTCGGGCTCGCCACCGTGCCCGGCGTCCTCCTCGTCGTCGCGTCCGCCCTCGATGCGGGTGAGCAGCACCCCCGTGCTGGTGCGAGCCACCGCGTCGGAGACGTCGACCTCCCCGAACCCGCTGTAGCCGAGCGACCGGGTCAGGGCTCCCGAGCACACGACCTCCTCGGCCGCGGCGTCGGCGAGGGCCGCGATGACGGTGTCGCGCACCTCGGCCAGGCCGCCGGCCGAACTCAGCCCCGCGACCTCCTCGGCCGCTCGCACGAAACCGGACACCACCGCGTCGCGAGGGCCCCGCAGTGCGGCCAGGCCCGCGGCGTCGAGAGCGGCCTGCGCGCGCCGTAGACGCCCTGCGACGTCCCGCAGCTCGGTGACGACCGGATGGTCGGCGCGCACGACCTGGTTGACGGCGTCGGCCGGGGCGGTCGGCTTGCGCAGGGCGCCGATCTCCCGGGCCGCGTCGCGGTCACCGACCTCCCGTGCCTGCGCGACGAGGGCCCGGCGCCGGGCGACGAAGCCGGCCGGCACGACGGCATACAGCTCGTCCACCGCGCGGGCCAGCAGGTCGGGGTCGCCCATGGCTCACTGTAGGCAGGCGCAGCGCGTCAGCGCGCCGCGTCGTCGAGCTCGTCCCGGATGTCGTCGACGAACTGCGCGATGGCGCGGTAGCCCTTGACCGGGCCGCCTGCGAGGAGGCCGTCGGCGCCCAGCAGCACGGCCGCCGGGCGCCCCATGAGCCCGAACACCCTGCCCACCGAGGCCTGCGGCTCGTAGAGCACCAGCCCCTCCCACTGCGGCTCGAACTGCACGGTCTGCGCGTGCGGGATGCCGCTGACGACCCGCACGGACAGCCCGGGCAGGGCCTCCACCCACTCCGGCAGACGGGCCGTGACCTGCCTGCACGAGCCGCAGCCGCTGGAGAGCAGGAGGAGCAGCATCGCCTGCCCGGCGGCCACCTCGCGCAGGGAGCGCTGCTCGCCGCCGGGCTCGTCGACCACCGGCACGTCCGGGATGGGCAGACGCAGGTAGTCGTCGAGCTCCTCCTGGTCGACCTCCTCGACGGACGAGGAGGAGCCGCGCACCACCAGCACGGTGACCACCGCTGTCGCGGCGAGTGCCAGCACCCAGCCGGCCTGCTCGCCGAGCCGGGGCGCGACCCAGCCCTGCACGGCGAGGTCCAGCACGGCCAGCCCGGCCACGAGCAGGAGCACGACGTTGCGCGCGACCGTCCCCCGGTCGACCGTGCCGGACCCCAGGGCACCGAAGCAGTGACAGGACACCTGCTCGCCCCTGCGCACCAGGCGCGCCACGAGGACGAGGTAGGCGGCGAACAGCAGGACCACGAGCACGGCCACCCCGGTGGCCCACGGAGCCGGCAGGGCGAGCAGCAGCACCCCGAGTGCGACCTCGGCCCCGGCGTGGGCGCGGGCCAGCTCCGGGCGGCGCAGCCCCTCCGGCACTCCCATGGCCTCCCAGGAGGCCAGCGGCTCACGGTCGAGCACCTTGGCGACCCCGCTGACCAGCAGCACCACGGCCGTGACCAGGGTGGCGGCGAGGGTGGCCTCAGGCAGCATGGCGCCCAGCATAGGCGCGCCTAGACTGGCGCCCATGCCCTCCGAGACCCGGGTGCCCCTGCGGGTCCTGGACACGCCCGTGGACCTGGTCCTGGTCGGGTCGCCCGGACTCCGGGACACCCTGCAGGCGCGGGTGCACTCCGCCTGGCACCTGGCCCTGCGGGCGGGTGAGGTCCCCGAGCCGGAGGCCGTCGTGATCGAGGTCGAGCTCCGTGCGGGCCCACCCGAGCAGGGCGGCTACCAGCGGGCGAGCCTCGAGGTGCGGGACAGCGACCTGGACCGCCTCATGATGAGGCTGACCCACGCGGTGACGGCTGCCGCGATCTCGGCCCAGAGCGGCACCCTGCTCATGCTGCACGCTGCGGGGCTGGCCCATGCCCGCAGCGGTGCGGCCTCGGTCTGGGTGGCCCCGGGCAACACCGGCAAGTCGACCCTGTGCCGCACGCTCGGGCCGCGCTACGCCTACCTGTCCGACGAGACCGTGGGGATCCGCCGCGACGGCACCGTCGCGGCCTACGCGAAGCCGGTGTCGGTGCGGGTGCCCGGTCGCGCGGTCAAGGACGAGCGTGCGCCGAGGGCGTGCGGGCTGCGCCTGCCGGCGGTGCCGGCGCGGGTGGCCGGGCTCGTGCTGCTGGCCCGCGTCGCCGGTCACGAGGGCCCGCCGGTGGTCACGTTGCTGCCCACGCTGGACGCGGTGCAGGCGGTCACCCCCGAGTCCTCCGGCTTCATGAGCACCGACCGGCCGCTCACCTGGCTGGCCGACGTGCTGGAGTCGACCGGGGGTGCGCGGCAGGTGACGTATGCCGAGGTGCGCGACCTCGCGCCGCTCGCGGCCGACATCATGGGCGACCCGTGACGAGCGTCCGCGCGCTGCCCGTGCACGACGTCCTGGAGCGTGACGGCGAGAGTCTGGTGCTGGTCGCCGGCACGGTCTCGCGGCTGTCGGTCCCGGCCACGCTGGTGCGCTCGTGGTGCACCGCCTGGACGTCCCTGGAGGAGGTCACCGCGGCGCTCGTGGCCGAGCTGGGCCCACCTCCCGACGGCGACCCACGGGAGGTCGCGCGGACGTGGGTGTCCGAGCTCGAGAACGCCGGCATCGTGGAGACGAGAGACGTCTGACCTGCACGGATGCGTCTGATAGTTCGACCGTCGTAATATCAGCGTCGTGACCAGGATTCCTCACCTCATCGCCGGGCGGCGCACTGCCTGGATCGTCGCGCTCGTGACCATGCTCATCGGCATCGCCGCCGTCACCGGCTTCCCCGAGGGCGAGCGCAGCCCCTCGCCGCTGGACTCGCTGCCGGCGGGCTACGACTCCACCGAGGGGGTGGCACTGCTCGACGAGCTCCCCGAGGACGACAGCTCCTCCGCGATCGTCCTGTTCACCAGCGACGAGGGGATCGAGGAGCAGCTGCCCGCCCTGCAGGAGCTGACCGAGGGGCTGGTCCCCGAGGACGCCCCGCCAGGGCCTCCGCTGGAGCTCGTCCCCAGCGAGGACGGCACCGCTGCCTTCGGCGTGCTCACCGTGCCGTCGGCCACCGCCACCCAGACGGCGGAGGAGGTGCGCGCGCTCCGGGCCGACCTCACGGCAGAGGTGCCCGACGGTGTCACCGCCCAGGTCACCGGTCCTGCTGCCATCGAGGCCGACCTGGCCGCGGTCTTCGAAGGCGCGGACGTCAACCTGCTCATCGTCACCGCCTCGGTGGTGGCCGTCCTGCTGCTCGTGACCTACCGCAGCCCGTTCCTGTGGGTCATCCCGCTCACCGTGGTCGGCATCGGCGACCGTTTCGCGGGCATCATGGCCACCAACGTGCTCGAGCGTGTCGGCATCCCGTGGGACGAGTCGACCATCGGCATCCTGTCGGTCCTGGTCTTCGGTGCCGGCACCAACTACGCGCTGCTGCTCATCTCGCGCTACCGCGACGAGCTCAAACGGCACGAGAGCCGCAACGAGGCCATGATCCTGGCGCTGCGCCGCACCGCGGAGGCCGTCTTCGCCAGCTCCTCGACCGTCTTCCTGGGTCTGCTCACCCTCCTGCTCTCGGTCTTCCCGAGCACCCGCGGCCTGGGGCTGGCCTGTGCCGTCGGCATCCTCATGGCAGCCGGCTTCGCCCTGGTCGTCCTGCCGGCGGTGCTGGTGCTCTTCGGCCGCTGGGTCTTCTGGCCGCTGGTGCCCCGGGTGGGGCAGCCCGCCCTGGCCGACTCCCGCTCGGTCTGGAAGCGCATCGGCGACGCCGTCGCCAAGCGTCCCCCCGCCTACATCGCCGGCACCCTCGCCGTGCTGGTGCTGCTCGCCCTCAACGTCTTCCGCATCGACCTCGGCCTGTCGACCTCCGACCAGTTCCTGGAGGAGCCGGAGGCGATCACCGCGGCCAACCGCCTGGCCGAGTCCTTCCCCGCCGGCAGCGCGGACCCGACCGTCGTGGTCACCCGCACCACGGACGAGACCCGTCTCGCCGAGATCGAGGATGCCGTGGCCGGTGTCGGCGGCGTCGACACGGTGCGCCAGGCCGACCAGGCGGAGGGCGTCACGACCTTCGAGGCGGTGCTCGGTGCCGACCCCGGCAGCAGCGAGGCCCGCGACACGGTCATCGCCGTCCGCGCCGCGCTCGAGGGCCAGGACGAGACCCACGTGACCGGCACCGAGGCCGAGGCCCTCGACGAGGCGGAGGGCTCGTCCCGCGACCGCACGGTGATCCTCCCGCTGATCCTCGGCCTGGTGCTCGTGGCGCTGTTCGGGCTGCTGCGCTCGTTCGTCGCCCCGGTCATCCTCGTCTCGACGGTGCTGCTCACCTACGTGACCGCCATGGGCATCTCCTGGTGGCTCTTCACCGGTGTCTTCGGCTTCGCCGCCATGGACTCGGGAGTGCCGCTGCTGGCCTTCCTCTTCCTCGTGGCGCTGGGTGTCGACTACAACATCTTCCTCGTCACCCGGGCGCTCGAGGAGGCGCGCAGCGTCGGTCCCCGACGGGGGATCCTGCGAGCCCTGGCGGCGACCGGTGGCGTCATCACCAGCGCCGGCATCCTGCTCGCCGCGGTCTTCGCCGCCCTGGGTGTGCTGCCGCTGGTGGTGCTGGCCCAGCTGGGCATCATCATCTTCGTCGGGGTGCTGATCGACACGCTGGTCGTGCGGACCGTCCTGGTGCCCGCGATCGCGCTCACCATGGGTGAGCGCTTCTACTGGCCGCGCGCGACGCAGCCGACGGAGCCGGAGCGGGCCGAGCGCCCCGACCCGGTCACGGTCGGCGGCTGAGCACGGTCGTGCGCCGTCAGGCGTCAGGCCCGGGCAGGCGCACCAGGGGAGGAGCCCGCCCGGGCTCGCACCCAGGCGGCGGCGGCGACGACCACGAACGCCGTCACCGCCGCTGCCACGCCCGTCACCACCGAGGCCGGCTCGTCGGTCAGGCGCCCCACGGTGATCCAGCCCAGGCCCCAGGCCATCGCGGCCGCCACGGCATACCGTCCGCCCAGGCGGTGCGCGAAGAGCACCCCCAGACCGGCCACGACCGCCAGGACGCCCACGGCCGCCAGGTCCGCCACGAACGGTGCGGGGTCGACGCCGGAGTCGACGAGGGCTGCCGTCACGTTGGCGCAGGTCGCCACGGCGACCCAGCCGAGGTAGAGGCCGAACGTGCCGTCCAGGACGGCCCGCTCGAGCAGGCTCTCCGCGGGGGTCACCGTCAGCCGCCGCACCAGCACCCCCAGGGTGAGGGCGAGCACCACGATGACGCCCACGCTGGCCCAGATCCAGTCCTGCTGGGTCACCAGCAGCCAGGTGGCGTTCAGCACCATCGACGCCGCGGCGAGCCATCCCACCTGCCGCTGCCGGGTGCGGGTGGTCTGCCCCGGGAGCCACTGCCAGATCGTGTAGACCGCGAGGCCGGCATAGATGACCGACCAGATCGAGAACGCCGGGCCCGCCGGCGCGAGCCGGGTCGCGTTGTCGGCCAGCGCACCGCCGGACGACTCCTGCACGCGCTCGCCGATCACCCCCGTGCCCACGAGCGTGCCGAGCACGCAGAACACCTGGGCCACCGTCACCGTGACCTGCCGGACCCGGTCGGCCCGCTGCACCTGGGGCATGAACTGTCCCTCCACAACGTTGTCATCAGCAGTTTCTCAGTCTGTGTCGAGACAGTGTCTCAACACTGCGCTGTGCCCGTGAGCCGAGAGGACGCCCCATGACCGACCTGACACGCCCCGTGGCCGCCGTCAGCGAGACGCTGCGCGACCAGGTCCGGCGGGCCGGTGAGGGCGTGCAGCTGCGCATCGGCCAGGCGCTGCGCGCCAAGGTCGCCGGCGACGACGCCCAGCAGCGTGCGCAGCGCATCTGGGGGGCCGAGGGTGCGCGCTGGTTCACGCCCAGCGACCCGGTGTGGCGCGTGCACGCCGACGCCGCGATGTTCCCTGGCGGGGTCACCGCGCTCCTGCTGCAGATGCTGCACCCGATGGCGATGGCCGGGGTGGCCGGCCACAGCGGCTACAAGGGCGACCCGTGGGGCCGGCTCCAACGGACCAGCACCTACCTGGCGACCACCACCTTCGGCACGGTCGAGCACGCCGAGGAGACCATCGCGATGGTGCGCGGCATCCACGACCGGGTGCGCGGCAAGGACGAGCTGGGCCGCCCCTACCGGGCGAGCGACCCGCACCTGCTCATGTGGGTGCACATCGCCGAGGTCGACTCCTTCCTCCGCGCCTTCCAGACCTACGCCACCACGCCGCTGACCCCCGAGGAGGCGGACACGTATGTCGCGCAGGCGGCGGTCTCCGCCCGGCTGCTCGGCGTCGTCGACCCCCCGACCAGCGTCGCCGGGCTGGAGGCCGAGCTCGCGTCCTACCGCCCCGAGCTGGAGACGACCCCCGCGGCCCGGGAGGCGGCCCGCTTCCTGCTGCTCAGCCCGCCGCTGCCGTGGCCGGCTCGCCCCGGCTACGGCGCGCTGGCCGCGGGCGGCGTGGCGCTCCTGCCCGACTGGGCACGGGACCTGCTGGGGCTGCCGATGCCGGACGTGGTGGCCCGGTGGGTGGCCCAGCCGCTCGGCCAGCTCGGCGCCTCCACCGTGCGCTGGGCGATGGCGGGGCTGGAGGACCGCCGCAGCGCACCCATGGCCCCCCGGGCGGGGGCACCCCGCCGGTCGGCGTAGCAGACTGGGTCGCATGAGCGACACCCTCGACTGCGACGTCCTCGTCATCGGTGCGGGCCTGGCCGGGCTCCAGTGTGCCCGCACCCTCCAGCGTGCCGGGGTGCACACCCAGGTCTGGGAGGCCGGCGACGCGGTCGGTGGACGGATCCGCACCGACCGGGTCGACGGCTTCCTCATGGACCGCGGCTTCCAGGTGCTCAACCCGGCCTACCCCGCCGTCCAGCGGCACATCGACGTCGAGGCGCTGCAGCTGCAGACGTTCGGCTCCGGTGCCCTCGTGCGCCGCGAGGACCGGCTGGCCGTGCTCGCCGACCCGCTGCGCGAGCCGGCCCACCTGCCCGACGTGCTCCGCAGCGGCTACCTGGTGCCGCAGGACCTCCTGGCCCTGGCGCGCTGGGCCGGCCCCGCCGTGGGCCCGAGCTCGGCGATGAAGGCCGGGCCGGACACCCCGCGCTCCGTGTCGCTGGACGCGGCCGGCCTGCACGGTGACCTGCGCCGGGTCGTGGAGGAGTTCCTGGCCGGGGTGCTGCTCGAGGACGACGGCAGCACCTCGACCGCGTTCACCCGGCTGCTGGTGCGCATGTTCGCGTTCGGGTCGCCGGGACTGCCCGCCTCGGGCATGCAGGCGCTGCCGCAGCAGATCGCCGACCGCCTGCACGCCCCGGTGCGGCTGGGCACGCGGGTCCGCAGCGTCGACCAGGGCACGGGCCGGGCGACGGTCCACGCCGACGGGCTCAGCGCCACCGCGCGCCTCGTCGTCGTGGCCACCGGTGCGGGTGCCGCCGAGGAGCTGGTGGGCCTCACGGCGCCGGCGACCAAGGGTGTGGTCACCGACTGGTTCACGATGCCCGAGCCCCCCGCGGCACCACGGATGCTGGTGCTGGACGGCCGCACGCCCAGCGGCGGACCGGTCAGGAACGCCGCTGTCATCACCGACACCGCCCCGTCCTACGCCCCGCCGGGGCAGCACATGGTGCAGGCGTCGTCCCTGGTCCGCGACGGGCGGGTGCCGCCGGTCTCCGACGTGCTGCGACACGTCGGGGAGCTGTATGCCGTGGGCACCGGGCAGTGGGAGCTCGTCCACCGGCACGAGGTGCCTCAGGCGCTGCCGGTGCAGCCTCCGCCACTGCGTCTGCGGCGGCCGATGCAGGTCAGCGAGTCGGTCGTCGTCGCCGGTGACCACATGGACACCGCCTCCATCCAGGGGGCCCTCGTCAGCGGTGAGCGTGCCGCGCAGGGGTGGCTGTCCCGGACGGCGTCCCGGACCGGCCGGTGACAGCACGCGGTGACCGGGCCGGGACGGACTACCCCGACGCGGCCCCTGGCCCCGAGGCACCGGGGCGCTGGGACACCGGGGTGTCCTGGCGCGGCCTGAGCACCGGCACCTGGCTGGGTGCCGTCGCGCTGCTGCTGCTCGTCGTCGCGCTGGGGGTGGCCGCCCTGACCGCCGCGACGGTCGCCGGCTGGGACCGTGCCGGCGTGGAGGCTGTCGGACGGCTGCGCACCGACAGCCTCACCCCGTGGATGAAGGCCGTCACCTTCGGGTCGTCGGCGCCGGTCGTGCTGCCCGCCGTGGTCGCGGCCGGGCTGGTGCTGTGGCTGAGGTCGGGGTGGCTGGCGGACAGTGTGCGGCTCGTCCTCGTGGTCGGCGTGGGCTGGTCGGCGGTGATGGCGCTGAAGCCCGTCTTCGACCGTGGGCGACCCGCGGCCGCGATGGGTGACGTGCTGTCCGTCGAGCCGTTGGTCGCCGAGCCGGTGGGAGCCAGCTATCCCAGCGGCCACACCGCGCTGGCCACCGGGGTGGCGCTGGCGCTCGTCTGGGCGCTGCGCCACGCCACCACCGCCGTCCGGGTGGGTGGCGCGCTGGCCGGGGTGCTGCTCGTCGCGGTGGTGGGCCTCTCCCGGGTCTACCTCGGGGTGCACTACCCGAGCGACCTCCTCGGCTCCGTGCTCACGGTGACCGCCACGACCCTGCTGCTGACCGGCCTCGTGCCCGGGCCGCGGCCACCCCGGGACCGTGGGCCGGAGCATCCCGGTCCGTCTGCCAGGCTCTCCCCGTGACGACCGACCGCGAAGCCCCGGCAGCCTCGGCACCACCGGCGACCCTGGGCCCGCGCGCCGGTGCGGTGCTCGTCTTCGGCTCCTCCGCCGCCGTCCTCGTGGTGGAGCTCGTGGCCCTGCGTCTCCTCGCGCCCTACCTGGGGCTGACCCTGGAGACCAGCACGCTGGTCATCGGGCTGGCACTCACCGCCATCGCGGCCGGCTCCTGGCTGGGCGGGCGGGCCGCCGACCGCGTGCCGCCGCGCCGGGCGCTGGGTCCCCTGCTCGCCGTCTCCGGTGTGGCCGTCGCCCTGACGCCGATGAGCGTGCGCACCGCCGCCGAGGTCGGCACCGGGTCCCTCCTGCTGCCGGTGGCGGCCCTGTCGATCATCGTGCCCGGGGCGCTCCTCTCGGCGGTCACGCCGATGGTGACCAAGCTGCAGCTCACCGACCTGCACGAGACGGGCACGGTCGTCGGCAAGCTCTCCGGCATCGCCACCGCAGGCTCGATCGCCGGCACCGTGCTCACCGGGTTCGTGCTCATCTCCACGGTGCCGGTGAGCGCCATCCTCGTCGGTCTCGGCGTCGTGCTGCTGCTCAGCGCCGTGGTCGTCGACCTGCGGGTGCGGGGCCGGCGAGCAGCGGTCGCGCCGGCCGTCGTCGTCGCCCTGGCCGCGCTCGGGGCCACCGTCGCCCCCGGGGGCTGCGACGTGGAGACGACCTACCACTGCGCCGTCGTGCAGCAGGACCCGGAGCGCGAGAGCGGCCGGGTGCTCGTCCTCGACACGCTGCGTCACTCCTACGTGGACCTCGCCGACCCGACCCACCTGGAGTTCGCCTACATGCAGGCGATCGCCTCCGTCGTCGACACCGCCTGGCCCGAGGACACCCCGCTGTCGGCCTACCACCTCGGCGGTGGGGGCCTGACCTTCCCCCGCTACCTCGCGCAGGTGCGCCCGGGCACGCAGAGCCTGGTCTCCGAGATCGACCCCGGGGTGGTGCGGGTCGACGTCGAGCGTCTGGGGCTGGACACCGGACCGGAGCTGCAGGTGCGGGTGGAGGACGGTCGCCTGGGTCTGCGGGCGCTCACGGACGACAGCCGCGACCTGGTGGTCGGTGACGCCTTCGGCGGGGTCAGCGTGCCGTGGCATCTCACCACCCGGGAGGCCGTCGGCCACGTGCGCCGGGTCCTCGTCGACGACGGGGTCTACGTCGCCAACCTCATCGACAACGGCCCGCTGGCCTTCGCCCGGGCCGAGCTCGCCACCCTCGGCAGCGTCTTCGGCCATGTCGCCGTCGCCGCCGAGAGCGACACCTTCACCGGGGGTCCGCAGGCGGGGGGCAACCTCGTGGCCGTGGCGTCCGACCGGCCGGTCGACCTCGTCGCGGCACAGGCTGCCATGGACGAGCGCGGCCTCGGCTGGGTGGTGCTCGGTGGTGACGAGCTGCGGGCGTGGGTCGGTGACGCCGAGGTGCTCACCGACGACTTCGCCCCGGTCGACCAGCTGCTCACGCCGTATGCGGTGGCCGCACCGTCCCCCTGACCTCAGGCCCGGGCGCCGGCCCCGGACTCGGCGGCGTGGGCCAGGCCCCGGTGCATCGCCAGGAAGGCCGCCGTGTGGGCCGGCCACAGGCCGCCCCAGTACGCCAGCCCGGCCAGGCCGGACGGGGTGAAACGGGCGGTCTGCGTCAGGGTGGCCGTGCCCGGCCGGGGGCCCGGCTCCACGCGCAGGATGAGCAGCGCCTCGCCGGGCACCCGCATCTGTGAGCGCAGGGCCACCTCACCGCCGTCCTCGTCGCGACGCACGTAGGCCACGACCCAGGAGTCCACCTGCATGCCCACCTCGAGCGGGCCGGGGTCGCGGTGCCGGACGTGGCCCTGTCCCCCGACGGCCCGGTCGAGCACCCCCCGTGCCCGCCACACGATGTCGGGCACGTGCCAGCCGTGCTCGCCGCCGACCTGCTCGACGTGCGACCAGACGGCCTCGGGTGGCGCGTCCACCGTGGACCGGTGCCGGTCGTGGAAGACGGTGGCGCCGGCCCACTCCGGGTCGGCTGCGCTGATGTGGCCCGGGTGGTCGATGTCGACCTCCCGTCGCAGGGGCCGGGCCTGCGGGCCCTCCTGCGCCTCGAGGACGGCCGCGTCGAAGCTCACGAACCCGCCCTCGGGGTCGGGCACGTAGTCGGCGATGTCGTGCTCCTTGCAGACGACCTCGTGGATGAGCGAGCCGACCAGGGGCTTCGCGATGCCCGCGGGCACCGGGGTCACCAGACCCACCCAGTGGCTGGCCAGTCCGGGTGTCATCACCGGCACCGTGCGCACGCGACGCTTGACCAGGTGGCTCTGCGCGGCATACCGGCCGATCATCTGGCGGTAGGTGAGCACCTCCTCGCCACCGATGTCGAAGCCCCGGTTCACCTCCGGCGGGAGGTCGGCGACCCCGACGAGGTAGCGCACGACGTCGGCGATCGCGATGGGCTGGATCCGGGTGTCCAGCCACCGCGGCGCGATCATCACCGGCAGCCGCTCGGTGAGGTGGCGCAGCATCTCGAAGGAGGCCGAGCCGGCGCCGAGGATGACCGCCGCCCGGAGCACCACGGTCGGCACCGGTGAGGACAGGAAGATGTCCTCGACCTCCTTGCGCGAGCCCAGGTGGGTCGAGAGCTCCTCGTCCGGCGGGTAGAGCCCGCTGAGGTAGACGATGCGTCCCACGTGCTGCTCCGCGGCGATGCGGGCGAAGTGCTGCGCGAGGTTGCGGTCCCGCTCGACCCAGCCGGGCTTGCCGTCCATCGAGTGGATGAAGTAGTAGGCCACGTCGACGTCGGCCATCGCGGCAGCCAGGTCGTCGGCGTCGTCGGCGTTGCCCTCGGAGACCTCGACCCGGTCGGCCCAGTCACGGTCTGCGAGCTTGGAGCCGTCGCGGGTGAGGACCCGGACGGTCCAGCCCTCACGGAGCAGGGCGGGCACCAGACGGGAGCCGATGTACCCGGTGGCGCCGGTGACCAGTGCGCGTCGTGCGGTCATGGGATCTCCTGGGGAGGTGGGCGTCAGCCGGCGGGCGTGAACGCGGCGATGAGCGGAGGAAGGATGAAGAGCATCGACAGGGACCACGTCAGATGGGTGATGATCGGTCCCAGCACACCACCGGTCACGCGCCGCTGCAGCCCGACGATGGTGCCGAGCACGAGCGCGGCGAAGACGAGCATGATGTTGAGCGTCGCGGCCGTGGCCAAGGCGTAGAGGAGCGTGGAGACCAGCACGGCGTGCGTGCGGCCGATGGCCGCGAACAGCGCACCACGGAAGAACAGCTCCTCCGCCACCCCGTTGATGAGGGTGATGACGGCCACGACCGGCAGGGAGGCGAACCGGGCGTAGTCCAGGACCTCGTTGACCAGGTCACGCAGGAAGGGCACCTGCCCGACCAGCAGCGCGCCCGCGGAGAAGACGGCCACGGCCAGCACGCCGAGCAGGAACGGCTGGAGCACCGGCCGGGCGTGCCGCTCCCCGGCGCGGGTGTGCGCCCATCCCAGGTGCAGCGGCCCGGAGAGGAAGGCCCCGACCGCCCACACACCCGCGAGCAGCACCGTCAGGACGTAGAAGTCGGTGGAGCCGGGCTCGCGGGTCAGGCCGACCCCCAGGACCACCGAGCCGACGAGCAGCGTGATGCCCGCGGCGACGCGACGCCGGAGGAACTCGCGGTCGGTCTGCTGGTGGTCCCGGGGGACCGGCGTGACCAGAGATGCCTGCAGGAAGCGCAGGATCTCAGCGGGAGGCTTCAGCAGCGTCCTCCTCGGTCGTGGCGCCGGCGTTGGCCAGGCTGCCGCCCATGTCCTCCAGGTGGGCGCGGACGAACCACTGGAACTTCTCCAGCTCCGCGGTCTGTCCGATGAGCATGTCCTCGGTGACCGGGTCGATCTCGCCGGCCATCTCGATGGCCTTGCGGTTGTCCTCGACGACCCCGACGTAGACGAGGTCGAGGGCACCGAGGTGGGCCAGCGCGGTGTCGCGGCCGATCGAGTAGTCGTCCCAGGTGCGGTCGGCGGCGATGGCGCCGACGGTGCCCTTGGGAGAGCCGCCCATGGTGGCGATGCGCTCGGCCACCTCGTCGGCGTAGCCGCGCACCACCTCGACCTGTGGGTCGATCATCTCGTGCACGCTGATGAAGCTCGGACCCACGACGTTCCAGTGGACGTGCTTGAGGGTCAGGTGCAGGTCGTTGTAGGCCGAGAGACGCTCCTGCAGCGTGCCGATGACCTGTGTGCTCTGCTCGTCGGACAGGCCTGGGACCGTGTAGGACACCATCGTGCGCTCCTTCGTGTCGGCGTATCGTTGCAGGTCCGACGCTACTCGCAGGTTCCGACACACGCGCCCCCACCCCACAGGAGGACCCGATGGCACCACAGACCGAGCAGGCTCCCGACCGGCCGGAGTCGGTGTGGGACTACCCGCGCCCGCCGGCCGTCCGGCCCACCGGCGAGACCGTGGAGGTGCACCTGGGCGGACGGCTGGTGGCGCGCACGACCGAGGCGCTGCAGGTGCTCGAGACGAGCCACCCACCCACCTACTACCTTCCGCGGGCGTGCTTCGCCGACGGGGTGCTCCACGCGGTGCCGGGCAGCACCGTCTGTGAGTTCAAGGGCCGCGCTGACTACTTCGACATGCGTGCCGGGGACCGCGTGGCCCGGCGCGCCGCCTGGCACTACCCCGAGCCGGTCGCCGGCTACGAGGCGCTGGTCGGCCACGTCGCCCTCATGCCCGGGATGATGGACGCCTGCTACGTCGACGGCGAGCGGGTGGTCCCCCAGGAGGGGTCCTTCTACGGTGGCTGGGTCACCTCCAAGGTCGCCGGCCCCTTCAAGGGCGGTCCCGGCACGTTGGGCTGGTGACCTGGGAGGACCGGGGAGAGGCACGCAGGAGGGCCGGGCGGCAGGAGCCGGTCACCGTTGTCTCTCCAGAGGTTCCCAGCGAACTCACAGCGTTCGAGCACTAGCAATATTTGAAAATTGAACTACTCTGGGAGGTGCTCGGGGACCCACACACGTGGCGTCGTGACCAGCGGCGCCGGGGACGACCAGGAGGACTCCATGAAGAAGATGCTCGCCGTTGTCGCTGCCGCCGGGCTCACGCTCGCCGCAGCTCCCGCCGCCACCGCCGGCGGCCACAGCAAGCCGGACACCGAGTGCATGCAGGCCGGGATCGCCACGCTGAAGGACGCCGGACTGCTCCCGACCGTCGCCAAGAACGGGGTGAGCATCGGCGACGCCGTGGCGCTCGGCGTGGACGTGCGTCCCGGTGCCGACCTCAGTGGCGTCCCGGACCCGATCCCGTTCTCGCTGCTGCTGGCCGATCACCGCGCCGGCGACGACAGCCTCTTCGTCTACCCCTGGTGCTGAGGCAGGCGCCCAGCGCGCGCTGACCTTCCCATGACTCGGCCCCCGTCCGGCGGACAGCTCCCGGACGGGGGCCGAACAGGTGTGCGGCTCGTCTTCCCGCACCAGCTCTTCCTCCGGCACCTCGAGGCGCCCCCGGACACCCGCTTCGTGCTCGTCGAGGACGACCTCTTCTTCCGCCACTACGCCTTCCACGCCCACAAGCTGGTGCTCCACCGTGCCTCGATGCGGCGCTTCGCCGCCCGGCTGCGTGCGGCCGGCTTCGCCGTCGACGTCGTCGAGACCGACGCCCGCGCCTCCAGCGGCGCCCGGCTCACCACCCTCCTGCACGAGCTGGCCCCCGAGCGCGTCACGGTCTACGACCTGGTCGACGACTGGCTCGAGCAGCGCACCCGCCGCCTGCTCGACGACGTCGGGTGCCCGCTGGACGAGGAGGACGTGCTCGAGTCGCCCGGCTTCCTCACCACGCGTGCCCAGGTCGCGCAGTGGTCGCGCACCGGCTCGGCCCGGATGCAGCACTTCTACACCTGGCAGCGCCGACGGCTCGGCATCCTCCTGGACGGTGACGGCCCCCTGGGGGGCCGGTGGTCCTTCGACACGGACAACCGTAGGAAGCTGCCCCGCGGGCACCCGGTGCCGCCGGTCGCGCCGCCGCCCCGGCATACGGAGGTGGAGGCCGCCCTCGCCTGGGTCGGCGAGGAGTTCCCGGACGCTCCGGGCCGGGCGCACACCTTCTGCTGGCCCACCTCGCACGAGGAGGCCGCCGAGGCCTACGAGACCTTCCTCGCCGAGCGCTTCGCCGAGTTCGGCCCCTACGAGGACGCACTCAGCACGGAGCATCCCTACCTCTTCCACTCCCTGCTGACGCCCGGGCTCAACATCGGCCTGGTCGACCCGGCGTATGTCGTGCGCCGGGCTCTGGAGGTCGGCGAGGAGACCGGCGTGGGGCTGGCCTCGGTCGAGGGCTTCGTGCGGCAGGTCATCGGCTGGCGCGAGTACATGCGGGCCACCTACGTGCTGTGGGGACGACAGATGCGCACCGCCAACCACCTGCGGCACACCCGGTCGCTGGACCCGGGCTGGTGGACCGCGCAGACCGGTCTGGATCCGGTCGACCTGGTCCTCGAGCGGGTGCTCGAGCACGGCTACGCCCACCACATCGAGCGGCTCATGGTGCTCGGCAACGCGATGTGCCTGCTGCGCACCGACCCTGTCGAGGTCTACGCGTGGTTCATGGAGATGTTCGTCGACGCCTACGACTGGGTGATGGTGCCCAACGTGCACGCCATGAGCCAGTTCGCCGCGGGTGCGGCGATCACCACCAAGCCCTACGTCTCCGGGAGCAACTACCTTCGGAAGATGTCCGACCTTCCGAAGGGCGACTGGGCCGCCGACTGGGACGGGCTCTACTGGGCCTTCGTGGACGACCACCGTGAGGTCTTCGAGGCGAACCCCCGCTCGCGGATGATGACCCGGATGTGGGACGGCTTCGACGACGCTACGCGGGCGGCGCACCGGGAGCGGGCGGCACCGTGGTTGCGATGAGCGGGTCGGGCGACCCGCCGGCGGGAGGTGCTGCGTGGCTGTGGCACCACTTCAGCACCTTCGCGCTCTACGTCTTCTGGGTCAGCTCGCTGCTGGCGGTGCCCGTCGTGATGGTGCACGTCGGGGAGGGGCGGGTCGCGGCGCCCACGGCCGTGCTCGGGGCGGGTCTGCTCGCGCCCGTGGTGGCCTGGGCCATCGGGGTGCACATCGGCCGCGTCGCCGGGCAGCAGGAGCACCGCTGGTGGTGGCGGCTCACCCAGTGGCCGCGACGGCTGCGCCACGAGCCCCTGGGTGAGCGGGCGTGGGTGCGCTGGCAGCGCGCCTACGGGGTGGGCCTGGCCGTCGGGGTCACGGCGCTGGCGGGGGCGCTGCTCCTGGGGTCGATGGCCGGCGCGCTGCTGGCCCCTCCCGCGCTGTGGACCGCCGTCTTCGCCCGGCTGCGGCGCTCGGCGCCTCCCGCGTGACCCACGGTGGAGGCGTGATGGACCCTGGAGGGGTGGACGACCGGCCGGACGACGCAGGGCTCCCCCGACCGGGGTCGCCCTTCGGCCTGGGCCGGGAGCTGGTCTCCTTCGCCCTGGTCGCGGTGTGGGTGGTCTACCTGCAGGGTGCGGTCCTGGTGCTGCTCATGGGCCTGGCCGGGAGGTTCGGCGAGGTCGAGCAGGTGCTGCTCGTGATGGGCTTCGTGGGCACCGCGCCGCTCGTGGGCGCCGCGCTGCGGGCCCATGTCGAGCGGCACGGCGGCGTGCGGTCGGGCGGGGCGTGGGACCTCGGACGGCGCCGCACTCCGCTGCCCGCGGCGGAGCTGGCGGCTCGCCGCACGCGGGTCACGAACGTGGCCGTCGCCGTCGGCAGCATCGCTGCCTTCCTCGCCTTCTACACCGGCTCGCTCCTCGCGGCGGCCGCGGTGCCGCTCACCCTCTGGTGGCTGCTCTGGGAGCGCCTGCGCTGGCGCGAGCAGCGGTAGCGGACCGCCGGCCGGCACCGAGGTGCCGGCCGGCGGACGACGTGCCCGGGCTCAGGCGCGGGGCAGCCGCTCCAGGGCCCGGGTGAGGTCGCGCACGGTGTCGCGCGCCAGCTTCTGGAAGACCAGGAACAGCAGCGGCTCGGCATACTTCGCCGTGCCCTTGAGGGTGACGTGGGCGTCATACGTCACGCGCACCCCGTCCTCGGCCGGCAGCACGTCGATGGTGTCGACGGACCGCGAGCCCTCGTTGGTGCCGACGAAGACGACCCCGTTGTCCCGCAGCTCGACCAGCTCGTACTCCAGCTCGGCCTTCACGACGACGAGCTTGCTGACGTTGTGCCAGCGCGAGCCGACCTGGACCGGGCCCGAGTCGAGCCGGGTGCACGACACGGTGCCCGGGTCCCACTCGGTCGCGTGCGAGAAGTCCTTGAGATAGTCGACGACGGACGCCTGGTCGGCGCGGACGGTGAACTGACGGGTGACGTGCACCATGGGCGAGCTCTCCTGTGCTGGTCGGTGGCGATGGCGGGCCGTGTGCCCCCACCTCGACGGTCGCACGGGTCAACACCTCGTGCCGCCGGAGTATGCCGTGCCCTCACCCGGTGGGGGTGCCTCGCCCGCTCACGCCTCGACCTCGCTGCGGTCGCCCGACCAGAGGGTGTGGAAGGCGCCGGGGCGGTCGGTGCGGCCGTAGGTGTGCGCACCGAAGAAGTCACGCAGCCCCTGCACCAGGGCAGCCGGCAGGCGCGGCGCGCGCACCGTGTCGTAGTAGGCCAGCGCTGCGCTGAACCCGGGCACCGGCACCCCGGCCGTCGTCGCCAGCGCGACCACGCGGCGCCACGCGTCCTGCGCCTGGCCCAGCTCGGCGGCGATGCTCTCCGCCTCGAGCAGGGTGGTCAGGTCGCCGGCGGCGTACTCGCCGCGGATCCGCTCCAGCAACCGGGCGCGGATGATGCAGCCCGCACGCCAGATCCTGGCCACCTCGGCGATGTCCACACCCCAGTCGTAGGTCTCGCTGGCGGTGCGGATCTGGTCCAGACCCTGCGCGTAGGCGACGACCTTGGCCGACCACAGGGCGGCGCGCACGTCGTCGACCAGGCTCTGGCGGTCCGTCACCTCCAGCGCCCGGTCCGGGCCGCTGAGGGCCGCCTGCCCCGCGGAGCGCAGCGCCGGATGGCCGGAGGTGGACCGGGCGAAGACCGACTCGGCGATCGTGTTGACCGGCACGCCCAGCTCCAGCGCGGACTGCACCGTCCACCGCCCCGTGCCCTTCTGCTCGGCCGCGTCGGTGATGACCTCGACGAGCGGCCGGCCGGTGGCGGCGTCGACCTGGTCGAGCACCTCGGAGGTGATCTCGATGAGGTACGAGTCCAGGTCGCCGGTGTTCCACTCGCGGAAGACGTCGGAGACCTCCGCGGCGGAGAGTCCGGCCGCGCTGAGCACGTCGTAGGCCTCGGCGATGAACTGCATGTCGGCGTACTCGATGCCGTTGTGCACCATCTTGACGAAGTGCCCGGCGCCGTCGGGACCCATGTAGGCGCAGCACGGCTCGCCGTCGACCTTGGCGGAGATGTCCTCCAGCAGCGGGCCGAGCGCCTCGTAGGACTCACGGCTGCCGCCGGGCATGATCGAGGGGCCCTTGAGCGCTCCCTCCTCGCCGCCGGAGATGCCGGTGCCGACGAAGTGCAGCCCCTCGGCGCGCAGCGCCTTCTCCCGGCGGCGGGTGTCCTCGAAGTGCGCGTTGCCCCCGTCGACGATGATGTCGCCCGGCTCCAGGTGCTCCTTGACCTGCTCGATCACCGCATCGGTGCCCATCCCGGCCTTCACCATGATGATGACGCGGCGGGGCCGCTCGAGGCTGTCCACGAACTCCTCGAGCGTGGGCGCCGCGAGGAAGGCCCCCTCGGCCCCGTAGGCGACCATCATCTCGTCGGTGCGCGCGGTCGTGCGGTTGTAGAGCGCGACCGTGTGCCCGTGCGAGGCGAAGTTGCGGGCCAGGTTGCTGCCCATCACGGCCAGGCCGATGACGCCGACCTGGGCCTTGGCGGTGCTGCTGGTCATGGGGACTCCCTCGTCTGGGTGCAGGCGTGTCCCCACGCATCCTGCCGCCTACTCCCCGGTCGGCCAAAGACGCGGGTCCGGGCCACCGCGTCTAGCCTGGGACGATGCCGACCACCGTGCTGTGGCTTCGCCGTGACCTGCGGCTCCACGACCTGCCTGCCCTCGGCGCCGCCCACGAGGCCGCGGACGGCGGGAGGGTGCTGCCGCTCTTCGTGCTCGACCCGGCGCTGCTGGACGCCTCGCCGGTGCGCACGCACTGCCTGCTGTCCGCGCTGGAGGCGCTGCAGGAGGCCTACGACGGGGCCCTGGTGCTGCGCACCGGCCGCCCCGAGGAGGTCGTGCCGGCGGTGGCCCGCGAGGTCGGCGCCACGAGCGTGCACGTCTCCGCCGAGTCCACCCCGTACGGCCGGCGCCGGGACGCACGGGTGCTCGAGGCGCTGCCCGAGGGGGTCCCGCTGGTCGCGACCGGGTGTGCGTATGCCGTGGGCCCGGGGACGGTCCGCAACGGCAGCGGGGACCCCTACAAGGTGTTCACCCCGTTCTCGAAGGCCTGGCGGGCCCATGGGTGGCCCGACCCGGCGCCGGTGCCGGACGGCCTGCGCTGGCACCGGCAGACCGAGTCCGAGGACCTGCCGGGGCGTCCCGAGGTCGACCCCGGCGTGCACCTGCCCCAGGTCGGCGAGGAGGCCGCGCTGCACCGGTGGGAGGAGTTCCTCGACGCCGGCGTCACGGCATACGGCGAGGAGCGTGACCGACCCGACCACGACGGCACCAGCCGGCTGTCGGTCCAGCTGAAGTACGGCACCGTCCACCCCCGCACCCTGCTGGCCGACCTGGCCGGCCGGCGGGAGCAGGGCGTGCACACCTTCGTCACCGAGCTGGCCTGGCGCGAGTTCTACGCCGACGTGCTGTGGCACCACCCCCGCTCGGCGTGGGCGGACCTGCGCCCGGCGCTCGCGGGGCTGGCCTACGACGACCCGGAGGATGACGAGACGGTGGCCGCGGCCGTGCAGGCCTGGCGCGAGGGACGCACCGGCTACCCCTTCGTCGACGCCGGCATGCGCCAGCTGCTGTCCGAGGGGTGGATGCACAACCGGGTGCGCATGGTCACGGCGAGCTTCCTCGTCAAGCACCTGCACGTGTGGTGGCCGGTCGGCGCCCGGCACTTCCTGCAGCACCTGGCCGACGGCGACGTGGCCTCCAACAACCACGGCTGGCAGTGGGTGGCCGGCACCGGCACCGACGCGGCACCCTACTTCCGGGTGTTCAACCCGGTCACCCAGGGGCAGCGCTTCGACCCCGACGGCGACTACGTCCGGCGCTACGTCCCCGAGCTGCGCCACCTGGCCGGCAAGACAGTGCACGAGCCCTGGGCCGCGCTCGACGGCTACACCGAGGGCTACCCTGAGCCGGTGGTGGAGCACAAGGAGGCCCGGGAGGAGGCGCTGCGGCGCTACGAGCAGGCCCGCGCGTAGCCCGCTCGCCGGACGACCGGGACAGCCACCCCTTCGGTGCTGCCGTGTCCGGCAGGTGTCGTCCTGCAGCGCAGCACCTGTCAGACAGCGCAGCACCCGTCGGGCAGCGCAGCACACCGCGGTCAGAGCGAACGGCACCGCTGCAGCGCGACCTCCGCCAGCCAGGCGGCGCCGTCCGGCACGACGGCGTCGTCGAAGGCCGCCCGGGGGGAGTGGTTGTCGGGGGCGTCCTGGGGGTCGACGCCCTCGGGGCAGGCACCGAGGAAGAGGTAGGCACCGGGCACCTCGGCCATCACGAAGGACATGTCCTCCGAGCCCATCTCCGGCCGCTCGCGCTCGCGGTAGCTCTCCGGCCCGAAGAGGTCCAGGACCACCTGCCGGCCGTGCTCCAGCTCGGCGACGTCGTTGACCGTGGCCGGGTAGCCCTCGCTGAAGCCCACGGTGCAGGTCATGCCGTGCGCGGCGCTCACCCCGGCCGCGACGCGCTCGATGCTGCGGTGGGCCAGCTCGCGGTGGGCGGTGGAGAAGGTGCGCAGGGTCGCGGACAGCTCGGCGGTGTCGCCGATGATGTTGTCCTTCGTGCCGGCGCTGACCCTGCCGACGGTGAGCACGACGGGGTCGAAGACGTCGAACGTGCGCGTCACCATCGTCTGCAGCGCGAGCACGACCTCGCACAGCACTGGCACGGGGTCCAGGGCCCGGTGCGGCGCCGACCCGTGGCCTCCCGCGCCGGTGACGGTGATGTCGACCGTGTCCGCTCCGGCCATGAGCTCCCGGGGCCGCGACTCCCAGCGTCCGCGCGGAATCTCTGAGGAGAAGACGTGCAGCGCGTATGCCGCGTCGACGCGCCGCCCGGCCACGTCCAGCAGGCCCTCGGCCAGCATCGGCTCCGCCCCTCCGGGCCCCTCCTCGGCGGGCTGGAACATGAGCACGACGTCGCCGGCCAGCTGCTCGCGCTGGGCGTGCAGGATGCGCGCCGCCCCCACCAGGGCCGCCACGTGGAGGTCGTGACCGCAGGCGTGCATGGCCCCGACGTGCTCGGAGGCGTAGTCGACGTCGACCTCCTCGGTCACCGGGAGGCCGTCCATGTCTCCGCGCAGCAGCACCACGGGCCGTTCGCCCGGCGTGCCGGCCCCGCCGCGCAGCACCGCCACCACCGAGGACAGGCCCCGGCCGGTCGTGACCTCCAGGTCCAGGCCCTCGAGCTCGGCCAGGACGCGCTGCTGGGTCAGCGGCAGGTGCAGGCCGATCTCGGGGATGCGGTGGAGGTCGCGGCGCAGGGCGACGAGGTCTCCGGCCAGCTGCCGGGCAAGGTCGAGGCTCGTGGTCATGGGCCCATCCTTCCCTGTCGCTCAGCGACGCAGGTGGATGCGGCGCATCGCGGAGGTCTTGTGCGCATGCTCCCGGGTCTCGTAGCCCACGATCATCACGACCGGAGCCAGGCACATGACGCCCAGCGCCCAGGTGGGAGGTGCCCCCGCGGCGGCGAGCAGCACCCCGGCGACCAGCACGGCCGCGGTGCCGAGCACCAGCTGCACGTAGAGGGGGCCCACCGACCTGACGAGGTAGGCGTACAGCCCGAACAGCCCGACGTTGTAGACCGCCAGGGGGAGCGCGACGCTCAGCGCCGCACCCAGGCCGCTGATCTCCACCGTGAACTCGGCGTCCTCGGCGTCCAGGTAGTAGGCGAAGACGTGCAGGCCCGCCCCCACCGCGGCGATCGCGGTGAACAGGACGATGTGGCTGTAGGCCCAGACCTTCACGCGGCCCCGGTGCACCCGCAGCACCTCGCCCGAGGGCAGCACGAAGTAGATCCACCACATGCCGAAGGTCACGCCGACGCCGCAGACCAGCAGGAGGGTGGCGTCGGGGCTCCAGCCGGCCGAGTCGATGAGCACGCTGATGGCGCCGATCGTGCCGACGATGCTCTCACCCAGGGCGATGATCGCCAGGAGACCGTAGCGCTCCGCCAGGTGGTGCGCGTGCCACGGCACCCCGCCGCGGCGCGAGACCGCCACCGGGCCCACCAGCTCGACGGTGAAGAGCGCGGCCGCCAGCGCCAGGGCGACCGGGAGCGGCGGGGCGATCAGGATGGCGGCGACCCATCCGACCTGCGCCAGGAGCAGGACGGTGATGTTGGTGCGGATGCCCGTGCGGTGGTCGGCCGTCGCTCGGTAGGCGCGCACCCACTGCGCGATGAGGCCCGAGCGCATCACGACATAGCCGATGACCAGGATGTCGCTGTCCAGGCGGTCGCCCTCCTCGATCGAGGCGAAGACGTCGGAGATGCCCAGCGCCAGCAGGGCCACCCCGAGCATCTGCACCATCGACACCACGCGGTAGAGCCAGTCGTTGGTGTCGAACGCCGAGGCGAACCAGGTGAAGTTCACCCAGGCCCAGATCACCGCGAACATGCACAGCACGAACGCCGTGAGACCGGCAGCAGGGTGCCCGGCGGCCAGGGAGTGAGCAAGCTCGCCCGCCGCCACACCGAAGGCGACGACGAACACCAGGTCGTAGAGCAGCTCGAGGGGGGTGGCGCTGCGGCCCTGCTCGTCGGGGTCACGGCCGGACATGACCCGGCGCCGGTGCGCGTAGGGGGTCGGGTCGTCCAGGGCGCCGGTCGGCTCGCTCATGGCGACGCATCGTCCCACGCGGACACCGGAGGCAACAGGGGCGTGGGACGATGGAGCCGTCATGACGACTCCCACACACCTTTCCCCGGGCACCCCTGTGCCCGCCGGTGCCGACCCGCGGGTCGCGATGTTCGCCGGCTTCGCCCTCATCCTGGGCGGCTTCGGCATCGGCGTCGCCGAGTTCGTGACCATGGGACTGCTGCCGCAGATCGCCGAGGGCACCGGTGTCGACATCCCCACCGCCGGTCACACGATCTCCGCGTATGCCGTGGGCGTGGTGGTCGGCGCTCCGGTGATCGCCGCCTGGGGCGCGCGCTTCCCGCGGCGCACGGTGCTGGTCGGGCTGATGGCGGTCTTCGCCCTCGGCAACCTGCTGGCTGCTCTTGCGCCGGGCTACACCACCCTGCTGGCGGCCCGGTTCCTCTCCGGCCTGCCGCACGGGGCGTTCCTCGGGCTGGCGGCCCTGGTCGCCATCAGCCTCGCCCCTCCCGGGCGCTCCGGCCGGGCCGTGGGCACCGTGATGCTGGGCATCCCGATCGCCACCGTCGTCGGGGTGCCCACGGCGACCTGGGTCGGCCAGGCGCTCGGCTGGCGCACGGCCTACGTCGGGGTGGCTGTGGTCGGCGTGCTGACGGCCGTGCTGGTCCGGCTGTGGGTGCCCGAGACCCCCGGTGACCGCGAGCAGTCGTGGCGGCGTGAGCTGAAGGCCTTCGCGAGCCTGCAGGTGTGGCTGACCATGGCGGTCGGCGCGATCGGCTTCGGCGGCATGTTCGCGATGTACTCCTACATCGCCCCCACCGTCACCGAGGTGACCGGCCTGTCCCAGGGCTGGGTGCCGGTCTTCCTCTTCGCCTTCGGGGTGGGGTCCATCGCCGGCACCGTCATCGGCGGGCGGATGGCCGACTGGTCGGTGCTGCGCTCGCTGGTGCTGAGCGGGTCGGTGATGGCCCTGCTGCTGCTCACCTTCAGCGTCACCTCTCAGTGGACGGTCCCGGCGCTGCTCACCCTCTTCGCGGTGTCCGCGGTGACCGGCACCTTCGTCATCGGGCTGCAGCTGCGGCTCATGTCGGTGGCCGGTCCGGCCAGGACCCTCGGCGCCGCGATGAACCACTCCTCGCTCAACGCCGCCAACGCGCTCGGCGCCTGGCTCGGCGGGCTGGTCATCGCGGCGGGCTACGGCTACACCGCTCCCAGCATCGTCGGGGCGGCGCTCGCCGCCGGTGGGGTGCTGGTGCTCGGCGTCTCGCTGCTGGTGCACGTCCGGCAGACCCGGCCCCGCACCGTCGCCGCCTGAGCGTCCGCGCCGCCCGTCTGTCGGCGGTGGGTGCCAGGCTGGCCCCGTGACCGTCTGGACCGAGGAGGACCGCCGCGCCCGGCTGGCCCGGCGCCACCTGCTCACGTCCGAGGAGCGCACCGACGACGTCGTGGCGGTCGCCGACGCGCTGGTCGCCCTGCACTCCAGCGACCCGGTGACCGTCTACCTGAGCGTGCTCGCCCGGATGCGCACGCCCAGCCTCACCCGGGTGGAGGAGGCGCTCTACGCGCAGCGCTCCCTGGTCCGCCACCACGCGATGCGCCGCACGCTGTGGGTGGCCACCCCCGCGACCGTGCGCCGGATGCACGCCGCCGCGACCCGCAAGGTCGCCGCTGCCGAGCGGCGCAGGACGGAGGGCTACCTGCGCGCCGCGGGCATCGACGACCCCGGCGGCTGGCTCGACCGTGCGCGCGACCACGTCGTCGGGGCCCTGCGGGAGCACGGGCCGCTCACCGCTCGGCAGCTGGGCCTGCTGGTGCCCGAGCTCGCGCACCCGTTGGTCGTCGGCAGCGGCAACTGGACCGCGACCCAGGCGGCGCACACCCGGGTGGTCACCCTGCTCGGCTTCGAGGGCGTGCTGGTGCGCACCCGACCCGCCGGCACCTGGGTCAACGGGCAGTACACGTGGGCGCTCATGGAGGAGTGGGTGCCCGGAGGGGTCGACGTGCTCGGGGAGGGGGAGGCGGCGGCGGCGCTGGCGGACCACTGGCTGCGACGGTTCGGGCCGGCCACGAGCACCGACCTGCAGTGGTGGGCCGGCTGGACCAAGAGCCTGACCTCGCGCGCGCTGGCCGACAGCGGGGCCGAACCGGTGGAGCTGGACGGTCGCGCGGCATGGGTCGCGGCGGGGGACACCGCACGCCAGCCCGCTCCGGCGCCGTGGGTCGCGCTGCTGCCGAGCCTGGACCCCACGGTCATGGGGTGGAAGGAGCGCGGGCACTACCTGCCGGCCGAGGCGGCCCCGGCCTGGGACCGGAACGGCAACGCCGGCAACACGGTGTGGGTGGACGGCCGGGTCGTGGGGGCCTGGGCCCAGGCCCCCGACGGGCGGGTGCGGCTGCACTGGTTCAGCGACGTCCCGACGTCCCGGCGCACGGAGGTCGAGCGCCGTGCGGCCGAGGTGGAGCAGTGGTTGGGTGAGGTGAGGTACACCGTGCGTTTCCCCGGCGAGATCTCCAAGGAGCTGCTCTCATGACCACCCTGCACCTCGGTGGCTACACCACCGACCAGACCCCGCCGTGCGGCCTGGGGGTCACGACGCTCGACGACTCGGGCTTCGGGCCGGTGCGCACGCTGGGTGAGCTCGCCGAGCCGTCCTTCGCGGTGGTCTCCGGTGAGGGCCGCTGGCTGTATGCGGTGAGCGAAGGGCCGCAGGGGCGGGTCGCTGCGGTCGACGCGGCCGACGGGGACGTGGCCGGGTTCGTCGAGGGGGTCGGCGCCGACCCGTGCCACGTCGCGCTCTCGGAGGACGGCAGCCGGCTCGTCGTCAGCGCCTACTCCGGCGGTGGCGTCGCCCTGGTCGGGGTCGACGGCCCGCGGCTGGAGCTGCTCGACACCCTGCAGCTGGTGGGTGACGGCCCGCACGAGCGCCAGGACGCCGCGCACGCGCACCAGGCGACGTTCGTCTCCCTGCACCAGGTGCTCGTCTGCGACCTCGGCAGTGACCGGGTGGTCCTGGTCGACCACGGCCAGGACGTGCTCCGCGAGGTCGGCGAGGTCCGGCTGCCGCCGGCGACCGGCCCCCGGCACCTGGTCATGGCCCCGGACCGCACCCGCTTCTGGGTCGTCGGTGAGCTCGACTGCACGGTGCACCCCGTCCTGCGCACCGACGACGGCTGGCGGCCGGGCACGCCGGCCTCGCTGCTGCCGACCGACGAGGAGCGGGAGGGCAGCCTGGGAGCCGGCATCGTGCTCGACCCCTCGGGCCGGCACCTCTACGTGACCACCCGGGGTGCCGACACCCTGCACCACTTCCTGGTGGGGCCCGGCGACGACCTGGAGCTCCTCGAGGTGCACCAGGTCGGTCACTGGCCGCGCTTCCTGGGGCTGCTCTCGACCGGTGACCTGGTGGTGGCCGCGGAGCGCGCAGACCATGTCGCGCGCTGGCGGCCGGACGCCGACGGGCGCCTGCGGCACGTGGGCACCGACCTGTCCTGGCCTGCGCCGACCTGGGTCAGCGGCTGACGCCGGGGTGAGCCCAGCCACACCTGTCTGGACGAGGCTCCCGGGGCGCGGGACAGTGAGCACATGGACGAAGTCCACATCCACCACGAGCCCCAGCGCGTCATGTCGTCCCGGCTCAACTGGCTCAGGGCCGGCGTGCTCGGGGCCAACGACGGCATCGTCTCCACCGCAGGCCTGGTCATCGGTGTCGCAGCGGCGACCACGTCCACCCAGGCCATCGCGACCGCAGGCATCGCCGGGCTGGTGGCCGGGGCGATGAGCATGGCGGTGGGGGAGTACGTCTCCGTCTCCACCCAGCGCGACAGCGAGCGCACCATGCTGGCCAAGGAGCGGCGCGAGCTCGTGGAGATGCCGGAGGAGGAGCTGGCCGAGCTCACGCTCATCTACCAGGCCAAGGGGCTCGACCCCGACCTGGCCTCGGCCGTCGCCCAGCAGCTCACCGAGCGTGACCCGCTCGCGGCCCACGCCGAGGCCGAGCTGCACATCGACCCCGACGATCTGACCAACCCGTGGCACGCGGCCTGGGCGTCGATGGTCGCGTTCACGGTGGGTGCCCTCCTGCCCCTGGTCGCGATCCTGCTCGCGGAGGCGTCCTGGCGCATCGCGGTCACGGCGGTCTCGGTGCTGGTGGCGCTGGCGCTCACCGGTGCGGTGAGCGCCCGGCTGGGCGCCTCGCCGGTGCCTCGGGCCGTCGGCCGCAACGTCGCCGGCGGCGCCCTGGCCATGGTCGTCACCTACGGCATCGGTGCGCTGGTCGGCGTGCAGCTGGGCTGAGTGCCGGCACCGGGAACGTCAGCGGAGTCCGCGGCGTTGACCCGGTCACCGACCACGTCGGCGCCATGCCCGGTGCCCGGCGACCACTGCGAGAGGACCGGTATGCCGCGTGTCACCCGCCTGCTGTCCGCAGCCGGCGCCGTGCTCGCCGTCGTGGCCGCCTCCTGGTCCCCGCTCGGCCCGGTGTCGTCCGGGGCCGCGTCCACCCAGGCCCAGCGGCCGGGCACCGTCGAGACCCTCGAGGTGCCCGTCGGGCCCGAGGGCGACGGCACCGAGGTCACCCTCGACGTGGACGTCCACCGTCCCGACGGCGAGGGTCCGTGGCCCGCGGTCGTGCTGGCCCACGGGTTCGGGGGGAGCAAGGACGACCTGGCCGACCAGGCGCAGACGCTGGCCGGTGAGGGCTACCTGACGCTGGCCTACTCCGCCCGCGGGTTCGGTGCCTCCGGAGGCGCGATCCATCTCAACGACCCGGACTACGAGGTGGCCGACGCCCGGGCACTGGTCGACCTGCTGGCCGAGGAGCCCGACGTCCGTCAGGACGCGCCGGGGGACCCGAGGGTGGCCCTGGCCGGTGGCAGCTACGGCGGTGCCCTCTCCCTCATGACCGCCGGCGCCGACGACCGGGTCGACTCCGTGGTGGCCCTCATCACCTGGCACGACCTCTCCGAGGCGTTCTTCCCCCAGCACGCGCTCACCTCGGCCGACGGCTCGGCGGAACGGGTGGACCGGCCGGGGCCCTTCTCCTCCTGGTGGGCCTCGACCTTCTACTCCGGCGTCGCCTCCGGCGGGCTGGCCGGGGGCGACCCTGCCATGGGGCCCCTCGCGGGGGCCGGCGAGGCACCTCCGGACACCGGGGCCGCCCCGGACGCCGAGGGGGGTGCGGACCCGCTGTGCGGGCGCTTCGCCCCGGAGGTGTGCGACCTCTTCCTCACCGCAGCCGAGACCGGCGAGCCGGACCCCGAGCTCCTGGAGCTCCTGCGCCGGCACAGCCCCGCGCCGGTGCTGGCCGACGTGCAGGCCCCCGTGCACCTGGTGCAGGGCATGTCCGACTCGCTCTTCGGCACCGAGGACGCCGACGCCAGTGCGCGGGCGCTGCTCGAGGCCGGGGCGCCGGTCGCCGTCACCTGGTTCAACGGGGGCCATGACGGCGCCACGCAGGTCAGCGTCGCGCAGCCGCAGGAGGGGCCGCCCGGTGACGCCGAGGAGGCCGTGGGCTCGGACGCCGACCAGCTCGCCGAGCAGCAGACCGCCGACCTGCTGACCTGGCTCGACGGCACCCTGCGGGCCGGCACGGAGGTGACCCAGGAGACAGTCCCCCTGCCGGCCTTCAGCTACGCCCTGCCGCCGGCGCGGGGTGCCGACGGTGAGCGGGTCGTCACCTCGGACACCTACCCCCCGAGCGGTGCCGACACCGGCACCGTGGACCTGCCGCTGCAGGCGTCCGGGCTGCCGGCGCTGCTCAACCCGCCCGGCGGGGTGCCCCAGGCCACGACGGCGGTCCCCGGCTTCGGGGGGCTGCTCGCCGGTCTGCCGACCTACGCCCTGTCCGCCCTCCCGGGGCAGTCGGTCGCCTTCGACAGCGAGCCGCTGGAGCGCGACGTCACGGTGGTCGGCGAGCCGAGGGTCCGTCTGGAGGTGACCTCCACCGGGCAGACCACGACGCTGTTCGTCTCCCTGTGGGAGGTGCGGGGGGGTGCCCCCGACCTGCCGCGTCGCCTCGTCGCGCCCGTGCAGGTCGACGTCACTCCCGGGGAGCCCACGCCGGTCGAGGTCGCGCTGCCGGGAGGCACCTGGGAGATGGCGGCCGGCTCGACGTGGCGGGTGCTGGTCACCGCCACCGACTCGGCATACCGGGGCCCGACGCAGACGCGCGCCGACCGGGTGAGCCTGGCCGAGCCGGCCCTCCGCGTGCCCACCGGTGCCGGCGCCGAGGCCGTGACGGTGAGCATCTGGGACACGGAGACGCTGACCGTCGCCGGGGTGCTCGGCGCGCTGCTGGTGCTGCTCGGCCTCCTCGCGCTGCGGCGCAGCACCCGCCCGCACCCGGTGCGGGAGGAGCTGGTCGACGTGCCGCTGGTCGTCTCCGGCCTCACCAAGTCCTACCCCGACGGGCACCGCGCCGTCGACGACGTCACCTGGCGGGCCGAGAAGGGCCAGGTGGTCGGTCTGCTCGGCCCCAACGGTGCCGGCAAGACGACCACGCTGCGCATGGTCATGGGTCTCATCCGTGCCGACGAGGGCACGGTGCACGTGCTCGGGCAGCCGGTGTATGCCGGGGCGCCGGTCCTGGGCCGGGTCGGTGCGCTCGTCGAGGGGCCGGGCTTCCTGCCGCACCTGACCGGGCTGCAGAACCTGCACGCCTACTGGGCGGCGACGGGGCGGCGTCCGGAGGAGGCGATGTTCGAGGAGGCGCTGGAGATCGCCGCCCTCGGCGACGCCGTCGACCGGCCGGTCCGCTCCTACAGCCACGGCATGCGGCAGCGCCTCGGCATCGCCCAGGCGATGCTCGGCATGCCGGAGGTGCTCATCCTCGACGAGCCGACCAACGGTCTGGACCCGCCCCAGATCGCCGCGATGCGCCCGATGCTGCGCAGGTATGCCGAGGGCGGGCGGACCGTCGTCGTCTCCAGCCACCTGCTGGCCGAGGTCGAGATGACGTGCTCGCATGTCGTTGTCATGCACGCCGGGCGGGTGCTGGCCGCCGGGTCGGTGGCCGAGGTCGGGGTGGCCGAGGGGCGCACCCTCGAGTCGGTCTTCCTGACCACGATCGCCGGTGCCGGTGACCCCGAGCACCTCAACCAGGTGAGGCCCCGATGAGCCGACCGCTGACCCTGCCCGTCGAGGCCGCTCGCCAGGTGCGCCGGCCGCGCACCCGCTGGACCTTCCTGATCCTGCTCGTGCTGCCGCTGCTGGTGGTGGCTGCCTTCGCCGTCGGCGGGGACGACGAGGGCGGGCAGAGCTTCTCCGACCTGGCGACCGAGGGGTCGGGCAACTTCGCGGTGTTCATGCTGCTGGTGAGCGCCGACCTGCTGATCCTCATCGTCGCGGCGCTCTTCGTCGGTGACTCCATCCCGGCGGAGGCGTCGTGGTCCTCGCTGCGCTACCTCCTCACGGCACCGGTGCCGCGCAGCCGGCTGCTCACGAGCAAGCTGCTCGTGGGCCTGGGGTCGGCGGCCCTCGCGGTGACCGTGCTGCTGGTGTGGGTGCTGCTCGTGGGCGGTCTGTTCTACGGGTGGGACCCGCTCAACCTCCGTGCCGGTGGCGAGCTCGACTGGCCGACGACCCTGGCGCGCCTCGGCGTGGCCGGCGCCTACATCCTGCTGGCGCAGCTGCCCTTCGCGGCGCTCGCCTTCTGGGTGGGGGTGCGCACCGACGCTCCGCTGGGCGCGGTCGGCGCCGCCGTCATCGCCGCGATCGTCTCCTCGATCCTCGACGCGCTCCCGGCCCTGGGGGAGTGGCGCCGCGGCCTGCCCAACCACTACTCGCGCCAGTGGGTCGGCCTGTTCTCCCAGGACGCCGACTGGGCCGGTCTGCTGCCGGGTGTGCTCTGGGCCCTGCTCTACACCGTCGTCTTCCTGGCCTTGGCCTACCGCCACTTCAACCGCAAGGACATCCTCAGCTGAGGGGGGCTGCGCCGACCGCAGAGCGGCGGCGTGCCCGGATGCGCCGGGACATCGACGTCGCGACGAGCACCACGGCCGTCGCCACGATGCCGGCCAGCGCCCACGGCGAGCCGGCGGCAGCGGCCAGGCCGGCCTGCCAGACCGCGAAGCCGATGGTCGCGTAGATCGTGGCCCACGCCGCGGCACCCGGCACCTGCGCGGCGGTGAACCAGGGCCAGGCGATGCGCATCACCCCGGCGGCCGCCAGCACCATGGTCTGGAAGCCCACGGTGAGGTAGCAGAACGGCACCATCGCCAGCCCCCAGCGCTCGATCGCCCGGCGGCCCCGGGCCAGGCCCTCGCCCTGCAGCCAGTGGTGCACGGAAGCCCGCCAGCCCTGCGTCGGGTGCGTGCGGCGCAGCGTCTGCTCGGTGACCGTGCGGGCGAGCCAGTAGGTGCCCTGGCCGCGGCCCATCGCCACCACGAAGAGTGCCGCGAACGTGATCCAGAAGCCCTGGCCTTCCCACCACTGCGGCATGCACCCATGGTCCCATGTCGTCCGGACGGGACGGTGACCTGCTGACACACTGGGCCGCGCACGGCATACGCACGTTCCGCGACGAGAGGAGGGGCCGGCGCATGAGCGACCAGCCCACGACCACCCTGCTCATCCTGGGCGCCTCCGGCGACCTCACCAGCCGGCTGCTGCTGCCGGGGCTCGGCACCCTGCTGGCGGTGGAGCCGGAGCGGCGGGTGCGCGTCGTGGGCGCCGACCGCAGCGAGCTGTCCACCGACACCTGGCACGACAAGATCCGCACCGCGATGGCGGGCGCCGGGGTGCCCGACGACCGGGTCGACCGGCTGCTCACCACCGCACAGTACGTCCGGGCCGACCTGCTGGAGCCGGCCCAGCTGGCCGAGCTCGTGGTGCAGGTGGAGGCACCGCTCGTCGTCTACTTCGCGCTGCCCCCGCAGATCACGGTCAAGGTGTGCGCCCTGCTGGAGACGATGGACCTGCCGGAGGGCACCCGGCTGGCGCTGGAGAAGCCGTTCGGCCACGACAGCGCGTCGGCCGCCGAGCTCAACGAGCAGCTCGTGCGGGTGGTCCCCGAGGAGCGCATCCACCGGGTCGACCACTTCCTCGCGGTCCACACGGTGCTCAACCTGATCGGCGTGCGGTTCGCCAACCGCATCCTGCTGCCGGTGTGGTCCGCCGACCACATCGAGCAGGTCGAGATCGTCTACGACGAGGACCTCGCGCTGGAGGGCAGGGCCGGCTACTACGACCATGCCGGCGCGCTGCGGGACATGATCCAGTCGCATCTGCTGCAGATCCTCGCGCTGTTCGCGATGGAGACGCCGGCCACGCTCGACTCCGTGGAGGTGCAGGCCCTCAAGGCCCAGGCGCTGCGGGCGACCGAGCTGTGGGACGACGACCCGGTGCGGGCCTCACGCAGGGGGCGCTACACCGCCGGGCGCCTCGGTGAGCGCGAGATCCAGGACTACGTGGCCGAGGAGGGCGTCGACCCCGACCGCGGCACCGAGACGCTCGCCCAGCTGGTGGTGGAGGTCCGCAACGCACGGTGGAGCGGCGTGCCCTTCGTGCTGCGCAGCGGCAAGGCCATGGGCGACCAGGAGAAGCGCATCGTCGTGACCTTCCGGCAGCCCGCGCACATCCCCACCGGCATGACCGACTGCCCGCAGCCGGACCGGCTGGTCCTGGAGCTCAAGCCCGGCGCCGTCACGCTCGACCTCTCGGTCAACGCCGAGGGTGACCCGTTCGCCCTCGAGCAGAAGACGCTGCGGGCCGAGCTGGGCAAGGCCCGCATGCTGCCCTACGGCGAGGTCCTCGGCGGCATCTTCGACGGTGACCCGCTGCTGTCCATCCGCGGCGACGTGGCCGAGGAGTGCTGGCGCATCGTCGAGCCGGCCCTGCATGCGTGGGCCGAGGGCAAGGTGCCGCTGGAGGACTACCCGGCCGGGTCCCTGGGCCCCGACGGCTGGGGTCCGAGCCCCGAGGACTGACCCGCCCCCACCGCATACCGTCGGCGCGTGCCGGTGTCCGTGCACCCGGACGGGCACCACGGCCGGTGCTCGGCGCGTTCCCCGAGAGGGTGCCGCGGTGTGCCCGTCCGGCTGCACGCCCGCCCGCGCGGTATGGCGCTCGCCCCGCCCGCCGAGCCGCGCCCCTCAGACCGTCTCGGGGACCACCTCGTCCTCGGGCACGGCCTCGTGCCTGCCGCGCCGGGCGACCCGGCGCTCGTGCAGCCGCTCCTTGCCGCGCTCGGTGAGCTGGTAGAGCACCGGCACCAGGATGAGGGTCAGTGCCGTGGAGCTGATGAGACCGCCGATCACCACCAGCGCGAGCGGCTGGGAGATGAAGGCACCGCCGCCGGTGACGGACAGGGCCAACGGTGACAGCGCACCGATCGTGGCCAGCGCCGTCATGACGATCGGCCGGAAGCGGCGACGGGAGCCCTCCACCACGGCGTCGTGCACCGAGACGCCGCGGGAGCGCCACTGGTTGACCAGGTCGATGAGCACGATGGCGTTGGTCACCACGATGCCGACGAGCAGCAGCAGGCCGAACAACGCCGCGACGTCCAGCGGGGTGTCGGTCAGCAGCAGCATCGCCACCGAGCCGGTCGCGGCGAACGGCACCGACACCATCAGGAGCACGGGCTGGAGCAGGCTGTTGAAGGTGGCGACCATGACGAGGTAGACGATGGCGATCGCCGCCAGCAGGGCCAGGCCCAGGCTGGCGAAGGCCGCCTGCTGGTCGGCGCTGACCCCGCCGATCTCGGCCCGCACGCCCTCGGCCAGGTCCAGGTCCTCGAGGGCCTCCGTGAGGTCGTCGGTGAGCGCGCCGAGGTTGTCGCCGGTCGGGCTGGCCGTCACCACGGCGCTGCGCTGGCCGTCGATGCGGGTGACCTGCACCTGCGACTCCACGGCCTCCAGGGCCGCGATGTCACCGAGCTCGACGGGCCCCTCTGGGCCTGCGCCCACGACGAGGGCCGCCAGCTCCTCCAGGGTCTCCGGCGCCTCCCCCTGCTCCACGACGACCGGGAGGATCTCGGTCCCGAGGTCGGCCTGCCCCACGGTGCTGCCGGTCGAGACCGCGGAGACGAGCTGACCCACCTGGGTCTCGGTGAGGCCCGCGTCGGCGGCCGCCTCCCGGTCGACGGTCACGCTGAGCGAGGGGACCGTCTCGGACAGGTTGTTGGTGACGTCGGCCCCGCCCACCTCCCGGACGGCCTCGACCACCTGCTCCGCGGCAGCGGCGAGGTCCTCGGGGTCGGCGGCCGACACGACGACCTCGAGGTTGGACGCGCCCGGCTGCTGTGTGGAGGCCGCCAGGGTGAGCCGTCCGTCCTCCGGCAGCTCGACGGACTCCTGCATCTGCTCGCCGAAGGCGTCGCCGTCGGTGTCCTCGGCGAGCGTGACCGCGAACGTCGCGGTGCTGCTGCCGCCGCCCAGGAAGACCGCCTCGATGCCCCCCGTGCTGCCGACCACGACCTGGTAGGACTCCACGTCGTCGCGGTCGGCCAGCCAGGCCTCGACGTCCTGCGCAGCCGCGTCGGTGTCGTCCAGGCGCGTGCCGGCCGGCATCTCGAGGGTGGCGGTGAGCGTGTCCTCGCCGGCGCTGCCGATGAAGTCGGTCTTGAGCTGGGTCGCACCGGCCCCGGTGGCCACCAGGACCAGGCCGGCCAGCACCAGGGTGACGACCGGGTGCGCCAGGGACCCCCGGAGCACCGGCAGGTAGGCCCGCTGCAGCCGGTCGGGCTCGTCGGCACGCTCCACGTCGTGCGCGGATGCTCCCCCCGAGCGACCGACGAACCAGTAGCCCAGCACCGGCACGATCGTCAGGGCCACGAGCAGCGAGCCCAGCATGGCGATGGCCACCGTGAAGGCGAACGGGCGGAACAGCTCCCCGACCTGCCCGCCGACCAGCCCCAGCGGCAGGAAGACCGCCACGGTGGCCGCCGTGGCGGACGTGATCGCCCCGGCCACCTCGCGCACGGCGTTGACGATCGAGGTCATCCGGTCCTCACCCAGGGCGAGGTGACGCTTGATGTTCTCGATGACCACGATGGAGTCGTCCACTACGCGTCCGACCGAGATGGTGAGCGCACCGAGGGTGAAGATGTTGAGGCTGTAGCCGAAGACCTGCAGCCCGAGCAGCGCCACCAGCAGCGACAGCGGGATCGACACCGCGGTCACCAGGGTCAGCCGCACCGACAGCAGGAAGACCAGCACGACGAGGATCGCGAAGCCCAGGCCGAGGATGCCCTCGGTGGTGAGGTCCTCGATGGACTGCTCGATGAAGGGCGCCTGGTCGAACACGACGACCAGCTCCCCGCCGACCAGCGACTCCTCCAGCTCGGGGGTCAGCTGCTCCAGGGCGCGTGAGACCTCGACGGCGTTGCCGTCCGGGGTCTTGGTGACCTGCATGCCGACGCTGGGCTCACCGTTGGTGCGGGTGTATGCCGTGGGCTCGCGCTCGGCGAGCTCCACCTCCGCGACGTCCCCGAGGGTGGCAGCGGTGTCCGGCTCGGCGGCGGCGTCGGTGTCCTCGGGCGCGGTAGCGGGGTCGGCGCCCTCCGGTAGCGCGGGGTCGCCCGTGGCACCCGCCCGGCCGGGCGGCGCTGTGGGCGCCAGGGGCAGGGCCGCGATGTCCTCCGCGCTGGTGAGCCGGGAGCCGACCTGCACGGGCAGCTCCGTCGAGCCGTCGAGCACCGTGCCGGCGTCGAGGACGACACCGTTGGCCTGGAGCAGCTGGGCCACGGTGCCGGCGTCGACCCCGGCCGCCAGCGCGGTCTCCTCGTCGAGGTCGATCCGCACGATGCGGTCGGCGACACCGGTGAGCTGCACGCCCCGCACGCCGTCGATGTCCTCGATGTCGGGCACGACCAGCTCCTCGAGCCGGCGCACCAGGTCACCGGCGTCCTCGCCGCCGGTCGCGGAGAGCTGCACGATCGGGAAGTCGTCGATGCTGCCGGCGAACACCTCCGGTTCCGCGCCCTCGGGCAGGCCCTGCACGGACAGCACGGAGCGCTGCAGGTCGGTCTGGGCGTTGCCGACGTCGGTGCCGTAGTCGAGCTCGATGGTGACGGCGGAGAAGCCGTCGCTCGAGGTGGAGGTCACCTCGACCACGCCGCTGAGGCGCTGGGCCGCGAACTCCATCGGCGCACTGACGCGCTCCTCCACCACCGCGGCGCTGGCGCCCGGCACCGGGGTCACGATGGCGAGCACCGGGAACTCCAGCGACGGGAAGAGCTCGCGCGGCAGTGCGGTGGCCGACCAGAGGCCGGCGAACACGGCGAACAGCGTGGTCAGCGCGACCAGTGCGCGGTTGCGCACACTGAAGAGGGTCAGCTTCGTCATCGGGACGTCCTCGAGGCTCGTGCGGTCACGGGTGGGCCATCCCCTAGTGTGCCTCAAACAGTTAGCATCAGACTCATTGCACGATTATCTGAGGAGTATGCAGATGGTCACACCTGAACGGGCTGCGCTCGTGGCGCGCATCGCCGACACCGACACCCGGGTGCGTCACCTGATGCTGCGCTGGGCCGGGCCCCTCCAGGTGCCCAGTGACCTCACGCTGCGCCAGCTGCAGGTGCTGGGGCTGCTGCACGGCCACGACGGCGTCACGGGACATGAGCTGGCCGAGACGCTGGGGGTGTCGACCGCGACGGTCAGCGGGCTGGTCGAGCGGATGGTCGGCAAGCACCTGGTGCGGCGCTCGCCGGACCCGGACGACCGCCGCAAGGTCCTGCTCTCGGTCACCCCCGAGGGACAGCAGGTGCTGCAGGGCCTCGACGCCGCGAGCAGCGCCGGGCGTGACCGGCTCCTGGAGCGTCTCGACCCCGCCGACCTGGCCGAGCTCGCGCGGCTCTTCGACCTGCTCCTGCGTGCGGCGGAGGAGGTCGAGGCCGAGGCGACGGGTGCGCAGGACACCCGCTGACCTCGCGAACGCCGACCGGCGCGAGGGCGTGTCCGCTGCTAGCGTCGGCGCACACACGACGGCGTGGGAGGGCGAGAGGCATGAGCGCAGGAGCCAGTGGGATCGTGCACGAGCAGGGGGAGTTCGACCACGAGCCTGCAGACCGGGAGCCTCCGCGCTCCCCGGCCCGCACCTGGCTCTTCCGGGCCGCGGGGGTCGGGCTGGCCCTGGTCGTGTGGCTCCTGCTGGGCGACGCGGACATGTCGGCCGACGCGCGGGTCGTCGCCGCGGTCGGCGCGCTGATGGCCGTCTGGTGGATGAGCGAGGCCGTGCCCCTCTCGGTCACCTCCCTGCTGCCCATCGTGCTCTTCCCCGTCCTCACCGAGCGCAGCGTGGCCGACACCACGGCGCCCTACGCCAACACCATCGTCTTCCTCTTCCTCGGTGGCTTCCTCATCGCCATCGCCATGCAGAAGTGGGACCTGCACCGTCGCATCGCGCTGCTCACGCTGCGCCGCGTCGGCACCCACCCGCGCCGGATCATCCTCGGGATGATGATCTCGACGGCCTTCCTGTCCATGTGGGTCTCCAACACCGCCACCACGCTGATGATGCTGCCCATCGCGCTGAGCGTGCTCGTGCTCGTGGTCGAGAGCAGCCACCGCGGCTCGGCTGCAGCCGGTGAGGTCGCCGCCGGGTCGGTCGACGAGCAGCTCAAGGCCGGTCGTGCGGTGAGCGACGTGGTCGACGACCGGGACGTGCGCATCTTCGGCGTGGCCCTCGTGCTGGCGATCGCCTGGTCGGCCTCCATCGGGGGGCTCGGCACCCTCCTCGGCTCGCCGCCCAACGCCATCGTCGCCGGCTACATCAGTGACGAGCTGGGCGAGACGGTGGGCTTCGCCCAATGGATGATGCTCGGTCTGCCGATCGTCGTCGTCTTCATCGGGCTGGCCTGGCTGCTCATCACCCGCCTGATGTTCCGCTTCCACCTCTCCGAGATCCCCGGCGGCAAGGAGATGATCGACGACGAGATCGCCGGCCTCGGGCCGATGAGCCAGGGCGAGAGGACCGTGCTCGGGGTCTTCGTCCTCGCGGCCTTCTGCTGGATCGTGCCCGGCCTGCTCTCCGGCGTCGGCGACCTCGCCGAGCAGCTGCCCTGGCTGGAGCTCTTCGACGACACGGTCATCGCCATCGGTGCCGGCGTGCTGCTCTTCCTGCTGCCCGGCGACAAGCACGGGCGGATGGTCCTGGAGTGGGAGGACGCCGAGGAGGGGCTGCCGTGGGGTGTGCTGCTCCTCTTCGGTGGTGGGCTCAGCCTGGCCGCGGCCGTCGCCGGCACCGGGCTGGACGAGTGGTTCGGCCAGCAGGTCAGCGGTCTCGGCACGCTGCCGATCGTGCTGCTCATCGCGGCTGTGGTCACCATCGTGCTCTTCCTCACCGAGATCACGAGCAACACCGCGACCGCGGCGACTTTCATCCCCGTCCTCGGTGGGGTGGCGCTCGGCATCGGGGTCGACCCGATGACCCTGCTCATCCCGGCGGCTCTGGCAGCGACCTGCGCCTTCATGCTGCCGGTGGGCACGCCGCCCAACGCCATCGTGTTCGGCACCGGCGCGGTCAAGATCACCGAGATGGCACGCGGGGGAGCAGTGCTCAACGTCGTCGGCGTGCTGCTGGTGACGATCTTCACCGTGCTGGTCGGGCCGTTCGCCCTCGGCCTGGTGCTCTGAGGCGGCGGTTCAGGGCCGCGAGTCCCAGGGCATGTCGCGCAGGATCTCGCGGGGCCGGGCCAGGGTCCAGAAGAAGACCAGCGAGGCCGAGGTGCAGGCGACCATGATGGCCGCCATGGGCACGGCGCTGTCCGTGCCGAACGCGCCGGAGACGGGTGAGATGAGGGCGCCGAAGAGGAAGTTGGTGGCCCCCAGCACGGCGGCCGCGGAGCCGGCCCGGGCGCCGTGGTCGTTCAGGGCGATGACCGGGTTGTTGGGCATGATGAAGCCCACGACCCCCATCACGCCGACCACGCCTGCGGTGACCGCCCAGACGCCGAGGTCGAGCAGCGACGCCGCGAGCAGGGTGGTGGAGACCACCACACCGGTGGGCAGCGCGACCATGAGGATCCGCGCCGGGTGGATACGCTTGACCAGCGAGCCGTTGACCTGGCTGGCGACCGTGAGCGCACCGGCGCCCCCGGCGAAGACCAGGGCGTACTGCTGGGTGGTCATCCCGTAGAGGTCCTGGAAGATGAAGGTCGCGCTCGAGATGTAGGCGAACAGCGCACCCATCGCGGTCGCGGCCGTCAGCACCAGCCCGACATACCTGCGGTCGCGCAGCAGCACGCCGTAGGAGCGGAAGGCGGGCCCCGGCCCGCGCGCCGAGCGGCGCTCGGCGGGCAGGGTCTCGCGGACGAAGAGCGAGGACAGGACGACCAGCGCGAGACCGAAGGCCGCCAGCCCCCAGAAGATGCTGCGCCACTCCCAGAAGATCAGGAACTGTGCACCCAGCGTCGGGGCGATGATCGGTGCCACGCCGACGATGAGGAAGAGCCGGGAGATGAAGGTGGCCATCTGGGACCCGCTGTAGAGGTCGCGCACCATCGCCTGGCTGAGCACCATGCCGGCAGCGGCGGTGAAGCCCTGCACGAAGCGCAGCAGCAGCACGGCCGTGATGGTGTCGGTGAGGGCGATCGCCACCGACGCGAGCACGTATGCCGTGAGCGCGGCGATGAGCGGGACCCGTCGGCCGACCGTGTCCGAGACCGCGCCGAGGGTGAGCTGGCCGAGCGCCAGACCGACCAGGGTCGCGGTCAGGGTGAGCTGGACCGTGGCCTCGGTGGTGCCGAGGTCGGCGACCACGGTCGGGAAGGCCGCGAGGTACATGTCGATCGTCAGCGGGCCGATGCCGACCAGGGCGCCGAAGAGGAGCAGGCGGGAGAGCATGCTCGGCTCGCGGCGCACACCCGCGACCCCGCCGTCGGTGGTGCTGACAGGCGGGGCCGGGGTCAAGGTCTGGGTAGGTGACACGTCATTCACAAGCCGCGGAGCCCGGCGGGCTATTCCGTGACCTCTCTCACGCGCGAGGCCTGGCCGCCTCGCGGCCCGCCTCAGGATGGGACGGCCTCGGTGACCGGCTCCTGCTCCGGCAGGACCGGGACGGGACGCTCGTCCAGCTTCACGGCGACGACACCGGCCAGGATGAACAGCCCGCCGAGCAGCTGGACGGGTGCCGGCAGCTCGCCGAGCAGCAGCCAGGCGAAGAGGACGGCGAAGAGCACCTCGGACAGCCCGACGAAGGAGGCGAGCTTGGAGCCCAGGCGCCGGGTCGCCGCGACACCGCAGGCGTAGGCGACGGCCGCCGCCACGAGCCCGAGCGCGAGGACGTCGGCCCAGGCCGGCACGCTGACCCCGGCGAGCTGCACCTCGACGCCGAGGTCCCACTCCCAGGCCATGAGGCCGGTGGCGCCTGCCGCGCCGAGGGTCGCGGCACCGACGGCGAGCCCGCCGCTGGCGATCGCGATGGGCGGCACCTCCACGGTGTCGTCACCGGAGATCACGAAGTAGCCGGCGAGACCGGTGGCGGCCAGCAGCCCCCAGAGGACGCCGACGAGGTTGATGTCGAGCGCGCCGAACACGTCGAGCACGAAGGCGAGACCGAGGGCGGCCAGCCCGGCACCCAGGACGGTCAGCGGGCGGGGGCGCTCCCCGTGCCGGAGCCACAGCCAGGCGACGACGAGGATGATGCCGAGGTACTCCAGCAGCAGGGCCACGCTCACCGGGACGTACTGCACGGCCTGGAAGTAGGCGAGCTGTGCGGTGGCGACGCCGAGCAGCCCGAAGAGGAGGATCGTCGACCACCCGGTGCGCAGCGTGTGCCAGCGACCGCGCATCACGAAGACCGCCGGGACGGCGAGCAGCAGCGCGCCCAGCGCCACCCGGGCCGCGACGGCGGCGGCCGGGCTCCAGCCGACCTCGAGCAGAGGCTTGGCGAGCGCTCCCGAGGAGCCGAACGAGAGTCCGGCGAGCAGGGCCAGGGTGAGGCCGATGCGGAGCGTGCGGTCCATGAGGATGGTCCTCCCTTCGGGGGTGCGGGTGCTGGCAGCCGGGTGGGAGGATCCGCGGTGATCCTCGCGTCAGGTGTCATCAGCGAGTACAGTCCTGACGGTACGGCCTACCACCGTCAGGAGTCAACATGACCTTCGCTCATGACACCGAGGAGGCGCTGCGGTCAGCGGCCGCCTTGGTCAACACGGCGGACGACCCCGACACGCTGAGCACTGTGCAGGACCTCGAGACCTTCTACCTGGAGCAGGGCTGGAAGGGGCTGCGCTCGGGGACGCCCCAGGAGCTCGCCGAGGTGCGTGCCCTGCGGCCGCGGCTGCGCCGGATGTGGACCAGCGAGGTCGAGGAGCTCGTGGAGGAGGTCAACGCCATGATGCGAGAGGGGGCCGCGCTGCCCCAGATCGTGCGGCACGACGGGCTGGACTGGCACCTGCACGTGACGACTCACGACCAGCCGCTCGCCACCCGCATGGCGGTCGAGGCCGCAATGGGCCTGGCCGACGCCATCCGCATGGGTGAGACCGACCGGCTGCGCCTCTGCGAGGCCGACGACTGTGACAGGGTCTTCGTGGACCTGTCCCGCAACCGGTCGCGTCGCTACTGCGACGTGACCTGCAGCAACCGTATGGCCGCGGCCGCCTACCGCGCCCGGCAGAGCGAGGAGCCGTGACGTGAGCGCAGCGCACCCGTCAAAGAGCCTGCACCCGGACACCCGCGCGGTGGCCCTGGGGCGGCCGGACCACGAGCCCGGCGCGTCGGTGAACGAGCCGGTGACGTTCACCTCGACCTACCTGGCGGACGGACCGGTGAGCTACGCGCGCGTGCACAACCCCACCTGGGGGGCGCTCGAGGAGGTCGTCGGCGGGCTGGAGGGCGGGCGGGCCCTGGCCTTCGCCTCCGGCCTGGCCGCGATCTCGGCGGTGGTCGCCCAGGTGCCCCACGGTGGCGTGGTCGTCAGCCCGCACCACGCCTACTCGGGGACGACCGCCCTGCTGGCCGACCTCGCCGCCGGCGGCGCGGTGACGGTGCGTCAGGTCGACATCACGGACACCGCAGAGGTCGTGGCCGCGCTGGAGGGGGCCTCCCTGCTCGTCGCCGAGTCGCCGACCAACCCCATGCTGGAGGTCGCCGACCTGCCTGCGCTGGTCCAGGCGGCCCACGAGGCCGGCGCCGTGGTGATGTGTGACAACACGTTCGCGACGCCGATCCACCAGCAGCCGCTGAGGTGGGGCGTGGACGTGGTCGTCCACTCCGTCACCAAGTTCCTCGCCGGCCACTCCGACGTGGTGCTGGGTGCCGTCGTCACCCCCGACACGGCCGGCGGCGCCGAGCTGCACGCCCGCCTGCACGCACACCGCTCCAGCCGCGGCGCGGTCCCTGGGCCGATGGAGGCCTGGCTGGCGCTGCGCGGCATCCGGACCCTCGCCCTCAGGATGGAGCGCTCGGGCCGCACCGCCGCCGAGCTGGCCGAGCGGCTCTCGACGCACCCGGCCGTGGGCCGCGTGCGCTATCCGGGCTTCGGTGCCGTCGTGGCGATCGAGGTGGCAGGTGGAGCGGTCGAGGCCGAGCGGGTGTGCGCGGCCACCAGCCTGTGGACCCACGCCACCAGCCTCGGCGGCGTCGAGTCGCAGATCGAGCGCCGGCGGCGTCACCCCGCCGAGGTGTCGTCGGTGCCGGAGAACCTGCTGCGCCTGTCCGTGGGGATCGAGCATGCGGAGGACCTCTGGCGTGACCTCAGCAGGGCGCTCGACACCCTGGTCGGCGGCAGCGCCGGAGCCTAGGCTGGGCCCCATGCCCCTGTATGCCGTGGAGTACACCTACTCGGACGACACCGCTGCCCGCGACGAGCACCGCCCCGCCCACCGGGAGTTCCTGGCGGGCCTGGCGGCCGAAGGCACCCTGAAGGTGTCGGGTCCGGTGGAGGCCGAGCCGGCGGCCGCGCTCATCGTCCTCGAGGGTGACGGCGTCGAGTCGGTGCGCCAGCTGCTCGCCGAGGACCCCTTCCAGCAGCAGGGACTGGTGACGGGGGTCTCGGTCCGGCCGTGGTCGCCGGTGCTCGGCTCCTGGCTGCAGTGACGTCTGCGCGGGTCCACGCGCCGAGGCTGCCTCCGGTCGCGGAGCGGGCACCTGGGATTTGGACCTTCCGGCCACCCCTGGTAACGTAGATCCTCGCCGCTGGAGCACCCCTCCACGGCAACGTCGAAGCCACCCGAACCGTCTCCCAGCCCCGCGCACAGCGCGAGTTTGGAAGGCGAGCGAGGGTGTGCGTAGACTGAAGAGGTTTCCCCGGTCGGGGTTGCACCGGTTGTGGTGTGGCTTTGGTTGGTGTGTGTCCGATTCTTGAGAACTCAACAGCGTGCCAAAAATTGATGCCAAGTTTGTTTGTCCTGGCGTTGGCTGTGGGCCTGTCTTTGTGGTGGGTTCGTGGTTGGTGTCGGGGTTTTTGAGTGGACTGGCTGCGTGTGCTGGCTGGCCCTGTGTTTGTGGTGGGGTTGGTTGGTGTGTGTGG
>NZ_JAJSDQ010000004.1 GCF_021272345.1 Ornithinimicrobium sediminis
GACGCCGGCCAGGCCGAGGTCGACGCCGGCCGGGAGGAGCTCGAGGAGGGTCGGGCCGAGCTCGAGGCAGGTCAGGCGGAGCCCGAGCCGACCGAGCCGCAGCCCACGGAGCCCGAGCCGACCGAGCCGCAGCCCACGGAGCCCGAGCCCACGGAGCCCGAGCCGACCGAGCCGCAGCCCACGGAGCCCGAGCCGACCGAGCCGCAGCCCACGGAGCCCGAGCCGACCGAGCCGCAGCCCACGGAGCCCGAGCCGACCGAGCCGCAGCCCACGGAGCCCGAGCCCACGGAGCCCGAGCCGACCGAGCCGCAGCCCACGGAGCCCGAGCCGACCGAGCCGCAGCCCACCGAGCCGCAGCCGACCGAGCCGCAGCCCACCGAGCCGCAGCCGACCGAGCCGCAGCCCACCGAGCCGCAGCCGACCGAGCCGCAGCCCACGGAGCCCGAGCCGACCGAGCCGCAGCCCACGGAGCCCGAGCCGACCGAGCCGCAGCCGACCGAGCCGCAGCCCACGGAGCCCGAGCCGACCGAGCCGCAGCCCACGGAGCCCGAGCCGACCGAGCCGCAGCCGACTGAGCCGCAGCCGACTGAGCCGCAGCCCACCGAGCCGCAGCCCACCGAGCCGCAGCCCACCGAGCCGCAGCCGACCGAGCCGGCCCCCCGGGACGGACAGGTCAGCCCGCTGCCCGTCGGCGGCGCCCAGACCGGCGGTAGCCCGCAGTCAGTCCGCGAGCAGGGCGTCCTCCTGGCCGGCGGAGCACTGGTTGCAGCGCTGGGGGCAGGCGGACTCCTCCTGAACCGTCGCCGCCAGGACTCGACCGAGAGCTGAGATGCCTGGATCACACCGACCACACCGCAGTCGTCCTCGGACGACTGCGGTGTGGTGGCTTGCCCTGCTCACGGGTCTGGCGTCGATAGCCGTCGCCCTGGGTGGGCAGGGGACCCCGCAGGTCCCGCTGTCGGTCCTGGGCCAGTCACCGGCATCGGCGGTGGCGACGTCGAGCGACGACGCCGACAGCGCCGATGCCGGCAGCGTCGTCAGCACTGCTGCGCCTGAAGCTCTCTCCCCGAGACCGCTGGGGGGCCCCGGCACTGCCGACACCGACCTGGCCGAGGTGCGCTCGGAGCTGGCGGCAGCTCCGGGTCGCGCACCTGACCAGGCCCGGTCAGATCGTCCGGCTGACCGGGTGGCGCCCACGTCGACACCCGGTCAGCCGGTGACACCTGCTGCCGCGGAGGGTCCGGCGTCGCTGTCGATACCGGCGATCGGTGTCACGTCCGTGCTCAACCCTGTGGGCCTGAACAGCGACGGCACTCTCGAGGTGCCCGCTCGAGGCCCCCGCTACGACGAGGCGGCCTGGTTCCACGGCTCCCCGGTGCCCGGGGAGGTCGGGCCGGCTGTCCTGCTGGGCCACGTCGACGGGACCGGAGGCACGCCGTCCGTCTTCTTCGACCTCGCACGGCTGGCCGAAGGTGACCGGGTCACCGTCACCGGCAATGACGGGTCCACCTCGACGTTCGAGGTGTACCGCACCCAGCGCTACGCGAAGGACGACTTCCCCACGATGGCCGTCTACGGCGACACCGCCGGACCCGAGCTCCGCCTCATCACCTGCGGGGGCTCGTGGGACAGCTCGACCGGGCACTACCGGGACAACACCGTCGTGTATGCCCGGGTGGTCACCTCCTGAGGCCGAGCGACCCGCACGGCCTCACCGACAGCGAGCGGCGCACCCCGGGACAAGGTCACCGGGGTGCGCCGCTTCACGGTCCTGCTGACGTCGGTCAGGCGCCGGGGATGCTCAGCTTCTGGCCGACGACGATGAAGTCGGGGTTCGACAGGTTGCTGGCCTGGGCGATGGCCGAGACCGTCGTGCCGTAGCGGCTGGCCAGGGCGGAGACGGTGTCCCCGGCCTTGACGGTGTAGGAGCCGCTGGAGGACGACGACGAGGAGCTGCTGGCCGGGCCGGCCCCGGGGATGGACAGACGGTCTCCGACATAGATCAGCCGGCCGCCGTTGGCGAGCTGGTTCGCCGAGACGATCGACGAGACTGTCGTGCCGAAGCGCTGCGCCAGCTTGTAGACGGTGTCGCCGGACCTGACCGTGTAGTTGCCGCTGGAGGAGGACGACCGGGAGGCGGCCGGCTCCTGCCGCGGCTGGGAGGTCGAGGAGGACGAGGAGGACGACGACGAGGTCGAGGTCGAGGAGGAGGACGACGAGGGCGCCGTGGCGGTGCTCGAGGCTCCACCGTTGGCCCGGGTCAGGCCGGCGCGCACCGAGCACACGGGCCAGGCGCCCGGGCCCTGCACGGCAAGGACCTTGCGGGCGATGGCGATCTGCTGGGCCTTGGTGGCCTGGTGGGCGTACGGCGCGTACTGCTGGCCGCCGAAGCCGACCCAGGTGGGCTGGTAGAACTGCAGGCCACCGTAGTAGCCGTTGCCGGTGTTGATGCTCCAGTTGCCGCTGGACTCACAGGCAGCGACCCGGTCCCAGACACCGTCCGTCTGGGCGGAGGCGGGTGCGGCGGACATGAGTCCGGCAGCCAGTCCTGCTGCTCCGATCGCGGCAACTCCGGCGGCGCGGCGGGTGCGTCGGGGCGTGGCGTGCTTGGGCGTGTAGCGCATGGGGAGGTGTTTCCTTCCTGACACACGCCGGCGGGGTGAGCTGTCGGGTTCGGGCGGTCAGTGGCCCGGCCGCGCAGGCGCGGCTTCACCCCAAGGCACACGTCTGATCCACGTGTGCCACATCGTGGGTCCCCCGCCCTCGTCTCGTGCCCGGACGTTCCGGCTCGGCGCCTCATGACGAGGTTTGGCGTTGGAGACGCGCACGATCCAGCGGTGAGCGGTATGCGGGGCAACCTCGCCGAGACACGAGGCCGCCCCTTGTCGTTGTGACCTTACTGTTACATATGACCCGCGCCACGTCGAGGCCGGGTGCCACCCTGGGGGTCCGTCTGCTCCGGGTCCGGGCCCCTCCGCGAGGCTCGCCAGGCGAGTGCTCCGGCGACCACCGCGACGGCTGAGAGCACGGACCACGCCGGGATGCCCGAGAGCGCCTGCACGACGTGCTCCTGGGCCGCGAACTCGAGGTCGGTGGTGTCCACGCCGGTCCCGGCCAGGATGCCCGCGGTGCCGTCGAACCACAGGAACAGCACTCCGATGGCCACGAAGAGCAGGCCGGAGACCAGGCTGGTGCTGTGCACCTGCAGCCGGCCGACCTCCAGCATCCGGCCGCGCAGCCACGAGCGGCTGCCCAGCTGGTAGCGGTCCCACAGCGCCGCCAGCAGGAAGAGGGGTGCGGCCATGCCCACGGCATACACCGCCAGCAGCGCGCCGCCGTGGGCAGGCGTCCGGCTGGTCGCGGCGACGGTGAGGATCGCCCCCAGTGCCGGACCCGAGCAGAAGCCTGCGAGCCCGTACACCGCGCCGAGAGCCAGGGTGCCGAGCCAGCTCCCGCTGCTCTGCCGCTGCCGCGCCCAGCCGCCTGCCGTGTTCTGCACCACGGCCCCGAACGGCACCTGCGTGCCGGAGCGCACGACCTGCAGCACCCCGAAGCCGATGATGACCCATCCCGCGACCGTGACGAGCAGCTCGCGGTGCCCGTAGAAGAGCCCGGAGACCAGCCGCACCCCGGAGCCCAGCGGCACCAGCGTCAGCATCAGGCCGAGCGTGAACACTCCGGTGCGTGCGAGCAGCGCGGTGCGGCTGCCGAAGGCGTAGGCGAAGAACGAGGGCAGCAGGAGGGCGCTGCACGGGGAGAGGAGCGCGAGGACCCCGGCCGCGAACGCCGCGACCACTCCGATCTCGACCACGGCTCAGCCCGCCGCGGCAGTGGCCCGGTCGATGGCCTCGACGAAGGTGGCGGTGGGCTGCGCACCGACCACCGGTGTGCCGTTGACGAGGAAGGACGGCGTGCCCGTCACCCCCAGGGTCACGCCCTCCATCTGCTCCTCGTTGATGCTCTCCAGGTGGGCGGGGTCGGAGTTGAGGGCGGCCTCGAAGACCTCCCGGTCCAGCCCGGCCTCCTCGGCCTTGTCGACCAGCCACTCCTCGGTGATGGTGCCCGAGTTGGGGTCGGGCTGGTCATCGAAGACGGCGTCGTGCAGCTCCCAGAACATGTCCTGCTCGGCGGCCGCCCTGCCGCCCAGGGCGGCCAGGGTGGACTCGGGGCCGAGGTAGGGGAAGTCGCGCCACTCGATGCGCAGCGTGCCGTCGTCGACGTACTGCTGCAGCTCCGGCATCGTCTCGCGGGCGAACCGGCCACAGAACGGGCACTGGAACTCCGAGTAGGCCAGCATCACCACGGGCGCGTCGACGTCACCGACCGCCCGGGGGTCACCCTCCTCACGGCGCTCGAGCTCCGCCGCCGGGTGCGGGGTGCTGGGCGACGCTGACGAGGCCGCGCCGCTCTCGGTGCTGCTCGCCGTCCGCTCGGCGGGCTCGCCCGCGCTGTCGGTCCCGTCGTCGCGGCCGGCCCAGAAGAGGACAGCGGCAGCGAGGGCCGCGGCGACCGCCACCACCAGGGGCAGCGTGAGCCGGCGGGACCGGCGGGCATCGGTGGGCTGGGTCATACAGGAGTCCTTTCGACGGGGTGTCCGGCGAGCCGCCACTCCAGCAGGCCGTCCTTGAGACGGCGCGCAGTGCGGCCGCGGTCGGTCAGCAGCCGCACGGCGTCGGAGGCCATGACGCAGTAGGCTCCGCGACAGTAGGTGATGATCTCCTCGCCCGGTGGCCAGCCACCCAGGGCCTCCTGGAGGCTGCCGAAGGGGATGGAGACGGCTCCGGGGATGTGGCCGGCGGCATACTCCTCCGCGGGGCGCACGTCCACCAGCAGGACGTCACCTGCCTGGAGGCGTCGGAGCAGCTCGGGGTGGCTGACCTCCTCGACCTCGCCCATCCCGAGATGAGCGGCCAGTGCCTTCTCGACGTCCGGGGAGTTGGCCAGGGCGACCTGGCGCATCGCGGCATACAGCGCCGCGACGTCCTCGCCGGCGAGGCGGTAGTGGATCCGGGTGCCCTCCCGCCGGGTGCGCACCAGGTTGGACAGCTTCAGGATCTGCAGGTGGGCCGAGGTGGTGCTCACGCCCATGCCGGTCTGCCGGCTGAGCGCGTCGACGGTGCGCTCGCCCTGGGTCAGCAGGTCGATCAGCTCCAGGCGCCGCGCACTGCCGAAGGCCTTGCCGACGACAGCCAGCTCGTCGAACACCTCGCTCAGCGGGGTGGGGTCCACAAATCCTCCAAAGATCGTTGGAATATCCGACCATACGTCACCCGGCCTCTCGAACGCACATCCACGCGCCTACAGTCGACCCGTGAAGAGGCCACGCACCCCACCGGCCGCGTGGACGGTCCTCGGTGCCATCGCCATGACCACCATCGGCACCCTGCCGGTCTTCCTGCTCAGCTCGCAGTCGGTCTTCGTGCGCGAGGAGCTCGGGTTCGACGAGACCCGCTTCGGCATCGCCGTCGGCACCTTCTTCGCCTCCGCCGCAGTTGCCGCGCTGCTGGGTGGACGTCTGGCCGACCGTGCGGGGCGTCGCCGCAGCACGGTGCTCGCCGGGACCCTCGCCGCCGCCGGCGGCCTCGGTGTGGCCGTGGCCGCCCACTCCTGGGAGGTCCTCATCGGGCTGCTCGTCGTGCTCGGCGTCGCCAACGCCGCCTGCCAGGTCACGGCCAACCTGGCACTGGCACGGGCCGTGCCCCCGCACCGCCGCGGGCTGGGCTTCGGGGTCAAGCAGGCCGCCATCCCGGTGTCGATCATGGTGGCGGGTCTGGCCGTGCCCACCGTCACGGTGCTCGGGGGCTGGCGCTGGACCTACGTCCTTACCGGCCTGGGGGGTGTCGCGATCGCCCTGGCCGGTCTGACCATCGCACGGAGCACCTCGGCTGCACCCCGGGCCGCACCCGACGAGGACCGGCCCCCGATGCGTCCGCTCGTGGTCACCATGGCCGCGATCACCCTCGCGAGCGCCGCCGCCAACTCCCTGGGGGCCTTCCTGGCCTCGTGGGGCTTCGCCGTGGGCCTCACCCCCAGTGGCGCCGGGGTGCTCATGGCGGCCGGCAGTGCCGTCAACATCGCGCTACGGGTCACCTCAGGGCATCTCGCCGACCGGCGGCACGGCCGCAACCTTCCCGTGGTGGCGTGGCAGATGCTCGCCGGCGCGGTGTTCCTCGGGCTCCTGTCCGTCCCCTCTCCGTGGGTGGTGGTGCCCGCCGGGCTGCTGGCGTTCGGTCTGGGATGGTCCTGGCCGGGGCTGCTGCTGTATGCCGTGGTGCGGCTGGGCCGGGACGCTCCTGCCTCGGCCTCGGCCATCGTCCAGGCAGGTGCCTTCGTCGGGGGCGCTGCGGGGCCGGCGCTCTTCGGTGTGGTGGTGGGCACGAGCGGCTACCCCACGGCGTGGTGGGCGGCCTCGGTGGCCTTCGCCGCCGCCGCGGTGCTCGTGCTGCTGGCCCGCCGGATGTTCCTGGCCGACCTGGTCAGACGGCCGCCGCGGGAGCCCTTCGGCTACGGCGGTGGGCGCGCGTCACCGGCACACACCACGACCCCACCCGAGGAGGGCGGACCGGTCTGAGGTCTCGGAGGGCGGCGACGACCCCTTGACCGGCCCGATGCGCCGATGGGACTGTCGGGCCATGGGGCTCTCACCTCCTCCCGGCCCCGTCCCGGCAGCGGTGACGGACGACCTGACGCGCCTCCGGGCAGCCCTGGACGCCCAGCTGCCCGTACGGACGGAGAACAACCTGCTCCTCAGCACCTGGAACATCCGCGCCTTCAGCAACCTGACACCCCGCTGGCAGGCCGGTGACAAGGACAGCCCCAAACGCGACTGGCACGCCTTGAGCTGCATCGCTGCCGTCGTCGAGCGCTTCGACGTGACCGCCGTGCAGGAGACCCGCCGCAACACGACGGCGCTCTTCGCGCTGCTGGAGCTGCTCGGGCCGCGCTACCACGTCATCGCCTCGGACGTCACCGAGGGAGACCCCGGCAACGGCGAGCGCCTGGCCTTCGTCTACGACGGCGAGCGGGTGCAGCCCTCGGGGCTGGTGGGCGAGATCGTGCTGCCGGACCCGGCCACCGGCGCCGCCCGGCAGTTCGCCCGCACCCCGTATGCCGCAGGGTTCGTCCGCCACGGCACCGACTTCATCCTGACCACGGTCCACGTGCTCTGGGGCAAGGCGCCGTCGGACAGGGTCGTCGAGCTGCGCCACTTCGCGGAGTGGATGCGCTCGTGGGCCGACCGCCCGGTGGACTGGAACCGCAACCTGCTCGTGCTCGGCGACTTCAACCTCGACCGGCTGGACGACCCGCTCTTCGAGGCCTTCGTCTCCACCGGGCTCTGGCCGCCCGCCGAGCTCAACGAGGTGCCTCGCACCATCTTCTCCGACGACCGGACGCGCAGCTTCTACGACCAGGTCGCCTGGTTCGTCGACCCCAGCGACCCGCGCGTCCCCTCGCTGCTGGAGGACATGACCTACACCGGACGCGGCGGCAGCGTCGACTTCGTGCCGCACGTCCTGCGCGACCTCACCAAGGCACAGCTCTCCTACCGGCTGAGCGACCACTACCCGCTCTGGGTCGAGTTCACCGTGTCGCCCTGAGAACCCCTGTCCCGGTTAGACGTTCGGGAGTACATTGACCAGAGTCGGGCCGCCCGTCGCCGGGGTGGCCGGCGAGGAGGAGCCATGGCAGGACTGCTCGGTCTGGCCCAGGACGGGGCCGACCGCGTCCCCCCCGAGGAGATCCGCTTCGGGCTGATCCTCAACGGCGGGGTCTCCCTCGCCGTGTGGATGGGCGGCACCGTGCTCGAGCTGGACCGCCTCACCAGTGTGCGCCGTGACGGCTCACCTGCAGCGGGCGAGGACCGCGGGCTCGACATCTACACCGCGCTGCTCGCGCTGGCCGGAGGGCGTGCCCGGGCGGACGTGATCGCCGGCACGTCCGCAGGCGGCATCAACGGAGCGGCACTGGCTCTGAGCCAGGTCAACCCGCAGGGACGGCTCCCGCTGCTCCGCGACGTGTGGGTCGACCAGGGGCGCATCGAGTCGCTCCTGCGCCAGCCGTTCCGGGGCTCCCCCACCTCGCTGCTGCGGGGCGACGAGTTCTTCCTGCCGCAGCTCAACACGACCCTCGGGCTGCTCGCCCAGCCCGGGACGCGGCTGCGGTCCACCTCCGAGGCGCCGGTGGACCTGTCCATCACCACGACGGTGCTCCACGGCAACCAGCGGGTCACGGTCGACTCGATGGGCCAGCCGCTGCCCCAGTCGATCCACGGCGCGCGGTTCCACTGGGAGCGCCTGCCCGGGTGCGAGCTCGAGCACGCGGCCCCCGACCGCGCCGGCGAGCCCGACCCGCGACGGTGTGCCGACCCCTTCGGCAGCGACTGCATCGAGCGGACCGCCGACCGGCTGGCGCTCGCGGCCCGGTGCACGGCCAGCTTCCCGGTGGCCTTCGAGCCGGTGTTCGTGCCGGTGAACTCGGCGGCACACCGTGAGCCGCAGCAGGGCACACCACTCAGCGAGGAGCAGCGGCTGCGGCCCGACATGGGCCTCACCGTGGAGGACTGGGGCGACCGGACCCCTCGCGACCGCTCACGCTTCGTGGTGGACGGCGGGCTGCTGGCCAACACGCCCACCCGGGCCGCCCTGGGTGCCGTCGAGTCGATGCCGGCCGACGGACCGGTGCGCAGGGTCATGCTCCTGGTCTACCCGCACGCGCAGGCGCCCGGGCCGGACCCCGCCGACGAGCAGACGACGCCGCCCACCCTGAGCCACGCCGTCGGAGGCATCCTCGGCGCGCTCACGGCACAGGGCAGCCGCACCTTCGTCGACGAGCTGGAGGACCACAACGCGTATGCCGCGAGCCGGCGGGGCACCCGCAGCGACGTCCTGCGCTCCCTGGTCGAGCCACGCTCCACGGACAGCGCGACGGGCACCCTGGACGACGCCCGCACCGACCCGCACGAGCGGCTGGAGAAGCTGACCCTCGAGCTCTACCCGCACTACCGGCGGCTGCGGAAGTGGCGGGCCGCGCGGGACCTGTCGCGGTGGGCGGTCAACCGTCCCCCGCGCGCCGACGGGCTGCAGACCCTGCCACCGGGCTGGAACTACGAGCGTGTCCGCCGCGCGGCCGAGAGCGCTCAGCTGGCCTGGGACCCCACCCCCTACCTCCCGAACCGGATGCCCGTCGCGGGCACGGTGGAGCCGGACGGGTGGCGCTGGGGCGTCACCTCCGCCCTCGGCGTCGCGGAGGCCGCGATGGACGTGCTGCGACGTCTGGTCTGGGTGCTGCCGCGGGCTCCGCGCGAGAGGCTCTCCGGCGTCAGCGGACCCTACGAGGTCGTCCGTGAGGCACGCGAGAGGGTGTCGCGGCTCACCGGCGAGATCCGCCGGGCCCGCGACCTCACCGACCACATGTGGGACACCCACCCGCGTCTGCTGGCGCTGCGGCCCGACCGGGACTACTGGCTGCTGAGGCTGGCCTCCTACGAGCGCCTGATGATCGGTGAGAAGGACCAGCAGGTGATCGAGGACGCGATCGCCAGGGTCGCCGGCAGCGACGCGGAGGCCCGCGAGCTGCGAGGCCTGCTCGTGCGGGAGGACGAGCACGGACCCGGCTCGGCGGGCTCCCGGGTGCGGGCGCTGGTGACCGAGGTCGTCCAGGCGCTCCGCTCGGCCCTGCCCGAGCTGGCGGCATACTGCAAGGAGCAGTCGGGGACCAGCGGGGCCCGGGAGCACGTGGCCGAGCTGAGGCGCTGGCGAGCAGTGCTCATGCCCTCGGACGAGGCGCTCGAGGACCGCTTCCTGCTGCCCAGGCTGCTGCAGCTGGAGGTCGCGGCCACGACCCTCGGCGACGAGGTCACCACCGGGGCCACGCTGCCCGTGGAGGTCGTGCAGCTGAGCGCGCAGACGGCCAACGCGTTCGCGCAGTACACGCACACCGGTGAGGACAAGCTGGGCGGAATGTCGGTCAGCCGCTTCGGCGGCTTCCTCAAGCGGTCCTGGCGGGTCAACGACTGGACGTGGGGCCGGGTCGACGCGGCGAGCCATCTGTGCCGCGTCGTCCTGGACCCCAGCCGCCTGCGCCGCACGGCCCTGCTCACCGGCTACCTCCAGCCTGCTCGCGACGGCTCGGCCGAGCTGTCGCCACGGGAGCGGGCGGAGGAGACGGTGGGCGAGATCGTGGACATGCTCTTCGGCGACGAGGTGCGCACGAGCCGCATCCTGGAGCTGCAGGAGCAGGCCGTCGCCGAGCTGGAGCCCGTGATGGACCCCGCGGTCGCCTCGGAGAACCTGGACTCCGCACTGCCTGCCCTGGCCGACCTCTTCGCCTGGGCCCTGCACCTGCAGATCGTGCCCTCCGAGATGCCCGCCCTGGCCGGTGCGGTCCGCGCCGACGGTGTCGACGGGGCCAACGCGCGGTCCCGGGGCGAGGCGTTCGTCGCGGAGCACGGCGACCTGCTCAGCCGGCTCGGCAGCACCCCGGTCGCCCAGCTGGCGAAGGAGGACCGGGCTGCCGCCCTCATGGCCTTCGACCGCGCCGGCGTGGGTCGTGAGCCGCTGACCGAGGAGGGCAGCAGCGACCAGATGATCCGCACCGCCACGACGGCGGCAGCCGTGGCGGCCACCGTCGTCGACTCCGACCGGGCCGGGCTGCCGGCGGGCAAGCCGGTCACCCGGGTGCTACGGGGGGCCATGCTCCTGCCCTACTGGGTGGTCACCGGTCTGAGCGGCAAAGGCGTCGTGGGGCGCAGCGTCGCCCTCCTCGGCCTGGCCGTCGGCGCGGTGCTGCTCGCCCTCGCGCTCTTCGGGGTGCTGCCGCAGAGCCTGGCCGGGCCGGGCGCCGCCGTGGGTGCCAGCGCGCTGCTCATCGCCTTCGTCGTCGGGGCCCTGCGCAGCGGCACCATGCTGCACGGTCTGGTGCTGCTGACGCCCGTCGTGCCCCTGGTGGCCTTCGCGGTCGAGGGAGGCTGGAGCGGAGACGGCGGCGGAGGCGGAGGGCTGGCCGGCGCAGCGACGGCCTCCGAGCGTGGGGTCACCACGCTGCTCGTGGTGCTCGCCCTGGCGGCCGGCCTGATGGTGCTCGGCAGCCTGCCGGCGACCTCGGGCAGCGTCCTGGCCTCACTGGACCGGCTTGCCGAGCGGCACCGCGTGCCTGCCGTCGGCAGCTCCCTGACCGGCACGGCACGCGGCCGGGCCCAGCTGGTGCGCCGCTCCACGGCGGTGGCCCTGTCCCTGGCCGGCCTGGTCTGGTGGGTGGTGCTGGCCCTGGGTGTCCTCGCCCTGGCCCTGTGGCTGGCCGGCGACCGATGGGACACGACGGTCGTCTGGGCGCGGGACCACCTGTGGCTGCTGGTGCCTCTCGGCGTGCTGGCCGTCCTCGTGGGCGCCGGTGTCTCCTACGTCCTGGGACGACAGCTGCAGGTGCTGTCGAGGCGCCAGGCCTCGGGCACGTGGACCTACCAGCCGCTCACCCACCCCGCGGGCTCCGCTGCCGGCTGGGCGGTGCTCTACGGCACGGCATACCTGCTGCTCGCCGCGTTCCTGCTGACCCGGGAGAGCTGGCTCGAGGAGGTCTGGGTGCGAGCACTGCTCAGCACCGCCGTCCTCCTCGGGGTCGGGCTCGTGGTCGTCGTGCCCCTGCTGCTGCCGCTGCGGGCCCTGCTGGAGGTCGCCCGGCGGGAGGTGACGCGTGCGTCCGAGGTCACCGGCCTGCGTCCCCGCGCCGCGGTGGTGGACGACATGGTGGCTCGGGGCACCGCATACCGCTGCTTCGTCAGCCTGCCCACCGAGGAGGCGGCCACGCCGCAGGCACGCCCCGACGAGGACGAGGCGCAGCCGCGGCTGCGGGCCTGGACGGGCGACTGGCTCTACACACGGATGGAGCGTGAGTGCGACCGGCGCACCCAGGAGCACGCGGGCCCCGCACCGCCCCTGGGGTGAGCAGGGACCGCACGACGCGGGCCCGGGTCAGCGGACGATCGCGACCGGGCAGCGCGACCGGTGCATCACGCTGCGGCTCACCGACCCCAGCAGCAGGGACGTGAGGTCGCCGCCACCGCGGGAGCCGACCACCACGACCGAGGCCTTGCCGGAGAAGCGGGTGAGCATCTTGCCCGGCCGGTTCTCCTCCACGAAGCCCTCGATCTGCAGGCCCGGGTGGTCGCGGCGCACCAGGTTGCGGGCGTGGTCGACGAACCAGGTGGCGCTGTGCCGGGCGCGGTCGATCTCGCCGTGCCGCCACTCGTCGTCGACGAGGTAGAGGCGGCTCCAGTGGTCGGCCGGCGGGGTCTGCCAGGCGGAGGCGATGACGAGCTTCGCGTGCGTGGTGGCGGCGAGGTCGGCCGCCCACCATGCCGCGAGGTCGCTGCCGTCGGAGCCGTCCACGCCGACGACCACCGGGTGCCGCGGACCGGCCTCGACGTCGCTGCCGTCGGGCACGAGCACGACGGTGCAGTGGGCGTGGGCCGCCACCGCCGTGGCCACGGAGCCGAGGATCTCGCCGTGCAGCCGGCGTCGGTGACGGTCACCGAGCACGACCAGGGACGCGTCGGCCGACAGCTCCTGCAGGGCCGTGGCCGCGCCGTCCTGGCTGGTGCGCGTGCTCACCTCCACAGCCGGCGCGATCACCCGGGCGCGCTGGGCGCCCTCGGCGACCACGTCGTTCGCGGCGCGCTCCAAGGCCTGACGCCTGCTGTCGCGGGCCGAGCCCTCGCTGTCCAGGTGCACGTGCTCCATGGCGAAGACCACGACCAGGGGCGCCCGGTCGCGGACCGCGGCCCGCGCGGACCAGTCGACGGCATACTTCGACCCGGACGACCCGTCGTAGCCGACGACCACCGGCTTGCGCTCGTTCATGACCTGACCTCCTCGTGCTCGGCCCTGCGGCACCGTTGCCTCCGGCCGGACCGCCCGGCCGTGTCAGGACCTCCCACACCAAGGGTCCTCCCCTGCAGCCGATCCCAACAGGGTCCAAAGGCCCGAGGATGGCCCGGCCTTGGTCAAGGGTCGGTGTCGGCACCGGTCGCGAGGCTCTCGTGCCCTGCCGTCTCCCCCTCGGGCACCACCGGCATGTTGTCGAGCTGGACGGGTCTGGACGGCTCCGTGGACGCGCAGCAGCGCCATCCAGTAGAGCTCGGCGACCTCGGCGGCCACCTCGAGGCTGTCGATCCGCGGGGGCGGCGGCATGGCGAGGGCGGGGCCGTCCAGCCCCTCGAGGTCGTAGGCCAGCCCGGCCTGCGGGTTGACCAGCGGTCGCCCGCCGGGGGCCGGGTGCGCCAGCGGGATCTGCTCGAAGCCCTCGGGGGACCCGGCCACCAGTGCTCGCACCATGGCGCGGTATGCAGTGGGGTCCACCTCCCCGAAGGCGTTGTGCGGGAGTCTCTTGGAGTAGCTCGCGATGTAGCTGGGGCCGCTGCCCGGCGGCGCGGCGGGGTAGCGGCCCTCCTCGCCGTTGGTGGCCTGGTCGAGGTGTGGGCGCAGGTAGGCCCATGTCGCGGCCTCGCGCCTGAGTGTCCGTGCCTGGGCTCGCCTGGTGATCATGGCGTCGTCCCCCCCGCGGCCCGTGGGTCAGCCGGCGGTCAGGTCGACCTCGTCGGTCGGAGCCACCGCCCCCGTGCGCCCCGGGGCGGCTGTCCAGCTCCAGTACATGTTCGTGTAGGCGATGGACTCCTCCGGGGTGACCGGGAAGCCCCACTCGCGCATGTCCTCCGTGGTGTGCGCGTCGGCGACGAGGGTGGCGTCGTAGCCGCGCACCAGCGCCCCGTGCAAGGTCGCCCGGATGCAGGCCTCCGTCTGGGCGCCGGTGACCACGAGACGGCCGACCCTCTCCTGGGCGAGCAGCTCCTCGAGGTCCGTGGCCTCGAAGGAGTCGCCGTAGGTCTTGTGCACGACCGGCTCGGTCGCCAGCCGCTCGAGCTCGGGGACGCACTCCCAGCTCTCGGAGCCTCTGGGCATGTCGTCGTCGGAGTGCTGCACCCACACGACCGGCACGTCCTGGGCCCGGGCCCGGTCCACCAGCCGGCGGATGTTGCCGATGACGCGGTCGCGGTCGAAGGCGTTGCCGACGACCCCGTTCTGCATGTCGACCACCAGCACGGCGGTCCGGGGACGGTTCTCCAGCGCTGTCATGGCTGCCTCCATCGGCTCCAGGGTCGTCCCGCCAGGATAGGCCGGGAGGGCAGTCCCCGGCTGACAAAGGGGGCCAGCTGCGGGTACAGGCCCTGCTCGGCCACGTCGAGGACGAAGGTCGCCAGGTCATGCCTGCTGACCGAGGTGGCACCGCCCGGGACGTGAGCATGATGCTCGACGAGGCCCGTGGGCGGCGTGTCGGTCAGCCGTGGTGGTCGGACCAGGGTCCACTCCAGGTCGGACGCTGCGAACATCTGGTGCTCCCGGGGCTTGTCCCGGACCGCCTCCCCGCCCAGCCGCTGGATCAGGGCGGACACGAGGCGGTCGCGCGGGCCCTTGCGGTCCCCGGGGACATCGACCCCGGCACCGCTGACGCCGACGAACCGGGGGACTCCGTGCAGGGGCATGGCCTCCAGCAGGACCGCGGCGGTGCGGCTGTGCAGGTCGGCCTGACCCGAGGTCGGGCCCAAGGCCGAGATGACGACATCAGCACCGTCGAGGACCCGGTGCACGGCGTCGCGGTCGGTGCTCGACCCGGGCACGACCCGCACCTCCGAGGCGACGTCTGTCAGCGTGTCCGGTGTGCGGGCCAGGGCGGACACCTGGTGACCGCCGTGCACGGCGGCGGCCAGGACCAGGCGCCCTGTGCGACCCGTCGCACCCAGAAGGGCGATCCTCATGGCTGCGCTCCTGTCATGACATGGGGGACGGACTCGGCGAAGTCAGTGAGCAGGCGCGCGAACGCGCTGCGGTCCGCCTGGGGCCAGCCGGCGGTGGCGTGCCGCAGCACACCCAGACGGACGTGCATGGCCCGCTGCGCGAGGGAGGCCCCTGCGTCGGTCAGACAGACGTGCACCTGGCGGGCGTCCTCCGGTGACCGGTCCCGCCGCACGGCCCCTGCTCGTGCTGCCCGGCTGACGAACCGGCTGGCGGTCGAGTGGGCCACGTCCAGCACGTGCGCCACGTCGGTCACGGCCAGACCGTCCTGTCCGTGCCGGGCGACCGCATCGACCACCCAGACGGTGGACAGGTCGACGCGGCCGAGGTCGGGGTCCTCGACGACGCGGTCCTGCGCCCACAGCCTGCGCAGCCCCAGCAGCGCTGCGTCGATCGCGGCCAGGTCACGCTCAGCGTCCGGCATCCCACACCTCCGCGTGCTGCTCGGCCCAGGCGGACAGCCTGGTCGGCGCGCACCCGGTGACCCGCTGCACGTCTGCGGTCAGCCCGGCGGCCAGCCCGAGACGCGCGGACGTGTAGATCGCCGCGGTGACCGCCACCATCGGCCAGGGCATGGCCAGCGAGGTCCGCGCGTGCCGTCCGTAGCTCACCAGACCCGGTGCGGCATACCTGACCGGGCGGCCCAGCACGTCAGTCAGCACCGCCGCGACGGCGTGGTAGCTCAGTGCCTCCGGGCCGGTCGGCGTCCAGGCCCGTGAGCGGTGGGAGGCCGGGTCGACCAGCGCGGCAGCCGCCACCGCGGCCACATCGTGGGCCGCGACGAAGGCGGTGCGTCCACGGCCCGCCGGCACCATGAGCGCGTCCCGGTCGCGGATGTCGCCGACGTGGGTGGTGCTCAGGTTCTCCATGAAGAAGGAGGGCCTCACGAAGGTCCACCCCACGCCACTGGCCCGCAGCCACGTCTCCAGGCGAGCGTGCGGGACCACCGGGTTGCGCTCCGCTCCCTGCAGCGACAGCAGGACCATGTGCTCGACCCCCGCGTCACGAGCTGCCGTCAGGGCCGGCACCATGTCGCGACCGACCGCGCTCAGCTGCGGTGGCCGCACCACGAACATCACGCGCACCCCCTCGAAGGCCGACCCCCACGTCTGCGGACGCGTGAAGTCGAGCTCCACCCGCTCGACGCCGTCCTCGGCAGGCCGGCTGGGTGACCGGCCCCGGGACGCGGCACGCACCGACCTGCCGGCCTTCAGCACCTCGGGCACCACGAGGCGCCCGATGGTGCCGGTCGCTCCCGTGACCAGCACGACCTCACCTGTGGACATATATGCATCGTACACATATATCGGCAACGACCCGTACTGGCCGACAGCTCAGCGACCCGGCGCTGCAGCGGGCGCAGGCGACCTGGTGCGGGCGAGGAGACCCACGTCATATTGACGACCGTCGATGAACTTGCGATGGTAGACATATCGACAGATGTCGATGTGTCATCGAGGCCCAGGAGTGCTCGTGAGTGTGATCCGGATGTTCGAACCCGCCCTGTGCTGCGCAACGGGGGTGTGCGGCGAGGACGTGGACCAGGAGCTGGTGCGCGTCTCGGCCGACATCGCGCTCGCGAGGCGGCGCGGTGGGGACGTCAGGCGCTACAACCTGGCCTCGGAGCCGCTGGAGTTCGCGAGCCACGACGCCGTGGCCTCGTTCCTGCGGCTGGCCGGGTCGGCCGGCCTGCCGCTGGTGCTCGTCGACGGGACCACGGTCATGACGGGGCGCTACCCCACGCGGGAGCAGCTCGCCGCCTGGGCCGGGGTCCCCGTCGAGACCGGCGGGAGCCGACGATGACCACCACGGCCACGGGCACCAGGGCAGCGTCGCTCTCCCTGCTCCAGGACCTGCCGAAGCACCTGTTCCTGACCGGCAAGGGCGGCGTGGGCAAGACCGCGGTCGCCTGCGCCAGTGCGGTGAGCCTGGCTCGCGCGGGTGCGCGGGTCCTGCTGGTCAGCACCGACCCCGCCTCCAACGTCGGGCACGTCTTCGAGACGACGATCGGCCACACCGTCACCGCCGTGCCGGGCGTGCCGGGGCTGTGGGCGCTGGAGATCGACCCCGAGGCGGCGGCACACGCCTACCGCGAGCGGATCATCGCTCCCGTGCGCGGGGTCCTGCCCGAGGCGGAGGTCGCCTCGATCACCGAGCAGCTCTCCGGGGCGTGCACGACCGAGATCGCCTCGTTCAACGAGTTCACCGACCTGCTGGCCGACCCCTCGGTCACGGCCGGCTACGACCATGTCGTCTTCGACACCGCACCCACGGGGCACACGATCCGCCTGCTCCAGCTGCCCGGGTCGTGGACGGGCTACCTCGAGGTGGGCAAGGGGGACGCCTCCTGCCTCGGACCCCTGTCCGGGCTGGAGAAGCAGCGCAGCGCGTATGCCGGGGCTGTCGGTGCGCTGGCCGACCCCGGGCTGACACGGATGGGGCTGGTCTGCCGGGCGCAGAAGGCCACCATCGCCGAGGCGGAGCGGACCCGGCGCGAGCTGGCGGCCATCGGGATCGCGGACATGCGCCTGGTCGTCAACGCGACGATGCCGGACACCGGCTCACGCGACCCGCTGGCCCGTGCGGTGGTGCAGCGGGAGCAGGCGGCGATGTCGGACCTGCCGGCCGGCCTGGCGGCTCTGCCTAGGGACATGATCCCGCTGCGTCCGGTGTCGCTGGTCGGCGTCGACGCAGTGGCGAGCCTGCTCGACACCGACCCCGTCATGAGCGACAGCGCCATGGTGCCGGCGGCACCGGCACGGCCCGACGCCCCGCTGCGAGCGCTGGTCGACGAGCTCGCCGAGCGCGACCACGGGCTGGTCATGGTCATGGGCAAGGGCGGCGTAGGCAAGACCACCCTGGCCGCGGCCGTCGCGGTCGAGCTGGCCCGGCGGGGCAGGTCGGTGCACCTGACCACGACAGATCCCGCCGCCCACCTGGAGCAGACCCTGGCGGCCGAGGTCGACGGCCTGGACGTGTCGCGCATCGACCCCGCCCAGGCCACCGCTGCATACCGGGAGCGGGTCATGCGCACCAAGGGCGCGGCCCTGGACGCCGAGGGCCGCGCCCACCTGGCGGAGGACCTGCGCAGCCCCTGCACCGAGGAGGTCGCGGTCTTCCAGATGTTCTCCCAGGCGGTGAACGAGGCTGCCCGCCGGTTCGTGGTCATGGACACCGCCCCCACCGGGCACACCCTGCTGCTGATGGACGCCGCCGGGTCCTACCACCGGGAGATCGTCCGACAGATGGATGCGGGCACCCGCTACACCACACCCCTGATGCGGCTGCAGGACCCTGGCCACACGCACGTGGTGCTCACCACCCTGCCCGAGACCACCCCGGTCCTGGAGGCCCTGGAGCTCCAGGCCGACCTGCGCCGGGCAGGCATCGAGCCCTGGGCCTGGGTCGTCAACCAGTCCCTGGCAGCAGCCCACGCCGAGGACCCGGTCCTGCTCGCCCGCGCGGCCACCGAGACCCTGGCCCTCGACCGTGTCGCCGCAGACGGGAGCGGTCGTCACGCGGTCGTCCCGCTGCTGCGTCAGGAGCCTGTCGGAGCGGGGCCGCTCACCGAGCTGCTGGGCTGAGGCACCATCGGACCCGCCGTCCGCAGCGGCGCCCAGCTCAGCACTCGACCCTGAGCACGCAGCGCTGGTCAGGTGCCCACTCACGCTGGTGTGGAGCACGCTTCCCCAGGGTCGCGACCCGTGCACGAGGCAGGACGACTGCATAGGCTTTCGTCGTGTTCACGTATGCCGGGGCGGCCGGACGCAACCGCGCGCAACGGTGGTGGGCTGCACTGAGGGAGCACCCCTCCGCTGTGCTGCTGGGCGCCCAGCTGCTCGCGTTGCTGGTTTTTCCCTACACCAGCAGCAGTGGCGTAGGGCGGACGGTCGTCTCGGTCTTCGGAGTGGTGGTGCTGGCCCTCGCCGTCGCGGCAGTCGACCGGACGCCCTCCACCCGGATCGTGGCGATGGGCCTCGGAGCACCGGTGTTCGTCCTCGCCGTCGCCCAGGCGATCTGGCCGGACCGCTACTGGGTGAGCCTGCTGCACTACGCCTCGCATGCCGTCTTCTACTTCTACACGGCGATCTCGCTGCTGCGCTACATGTTCGCCGACCGCTGGGTCTCCCGTGACGAGCTGTTCGCCACCGGCGCGACCTTCACCGTCCTGGTCTGGGCCTACGCCCACACCTACGGACTGGTCCAGACCATCTGGCCGGGGTCCTTCACGGTGGAGGGGGGTCACGAGCAGCTGGTGTGGTACGAGCTGCTGTTCCTCTCCACGACCACGCTCACCGGCACGGGGCTGTCGGACATCGGGCCGGCGGCCGGTGCCAACCCGGCAAGGTCGGTCATCATGATCCAGATGCTCAACCAGGTCTTCTACATCGCCCTGGTCATCGCACGGCTCCTCGGCCTCACCCTCGTCAAGTTCCGACGGTGACGCACCCAGTGTGACCAGCGGATTCTTGACGTCTTCTTAACGCCTTCCGGCACCTTTCCGGCCGGCGGCGCTGCCAGCATGGATGACGTGCGACGCGACCTGGGCATGACCGAGCTGCGGTGGGGCTCCCCAGCCTCTCGTCGTCGGCGGCGGCTTCGCCACCCCTCCCAGCTCGTCGTCGGAAGCTTCGCCCTTGCCGTCGCCGTCGGCACGCTCCTGCTGTGGCTCCCCGTGGCGCGAGCCGAGGCGGGCTCCGCGCCGTTCCTGACGGCACTGTTCACGGCCACCAGCGCAGTCTGCGTCACGGGGCTCGTCGTCGTGGACACGCCCAGCTACTGGTCGGGCTTCGGCGAGGCAGTCATCCTGGCGCTGATCCAGCTGGGTGGCTTCGGCCTGATGACCTTCGCCTCACTCCTCGGACTGCTCGTCTCACGCCGCCTGGGCCTGAGCTCGAGGCTGAACCCGGAGATCCACATGAAGACCGTCGGCTCCGGCGACGTGCGGTCGGTGCTGGTCGGAGTCGCACGCATCAGCGTCGCCGTCGAGTCCGCCGTCGCGCTCGTGCTGGCCGTCCGTCTCATGTCCGGCTACGACGAGTCTCCTGGACGGGCCCTGTACCTCGGCCTGTTCCACGCCGTGTCAGCGTTCAACAACGCAGGCTTCGCGCTCTACAGCGACAGCCTGGTCGGCTTCGCCACCGACGCCTGGGTGGTCCTGCCCGTCATCGCTGCTGTGGTGGTCGGGGGTCTTGGCTTCCCCGTGCTCTACGAGCTGGCACGGGAGTACCGCGGGGCACGCAGGCTGAGCCTGCACACCAAGCTGGTCCTGTCCTCGACCGCCTTCCTGCTCGCAGCGGGCACGCTCTTCGTGACGGCGAACGAGTGGGGCAACGACGCGACCCTGGGGTCGCTGGACCTGCGCGGCAAGCTCATGAACGGCTTAGCGCAGGCCGTCATGCCGCGGACCGCGGGGTTCAACACCATCGACATCGGAGCCATGCGGGAGAGCTCGTGGCTCGGTCTCGACGTGTTGATGTTCATCGGAGGTGGCCCCGCCGGAACAGCCGGCGGCATCAAGGTGACGACCTTCGCGGTGCTCGTCTTCGTGGTGTGGTCCGAGGCGCGTGGCAACCCTCACGTGCATGTCTTCGACAGGACCATCGGCCACCGGGCGCAGGCCCAGGCGCTGACCGTGGTGCTGCTCGGCATCACCTGTGTCGTCGCCGGCACCTGGTCCATCCTGGAGCTCACGGACTTCTCCACCGACCAGGTGCTCTTCGAGGTGGTCTCGGCGTTCGGGACCGTCGGGCTGTCGACCGGCATCACGGGGGACCTGCCTGACGCTGCCCAGCTTGTCGTCGTCGCGCTCATGTTCGTGGGCCGGGTCGGGCCGGTCACCCTCGTCGCGGGGCTGGCGCTGCGGGAGAGCAGAGGGTCCATGGGATACCCGGAAGGCAGGCCGATCATTGGCTAGGCACCCTGGTGTCGCGCGCTCGGTCGTCGTGATCGGGCTGGGCAGGTTCGGCGCGGCTCTCGCCCTGGAGCTCGAGCGCAGCGGGACGGAGGTGCTGGGCATCGACATCGACGCCGCCGCGGTGTCCGCTCTGTCGGGGGACCTGACGCAGGTGGTCGAGGCCGATGCCGCGCTGGAGGAGACGGCGACCGAGGTCAGGCTGACCGACTTCGACCGCGTCGTCGTCGCCATCGGTGGTCACATCGTGGCCAGCTGCCTGGCATCGGCGATCGCGCTCGGACACGGGCTGGACGTCTGGGCCAAGGCCATCAGCGAGCCGCACGCGCGCATCCTCACCAAGCTGGGCGTGAAGCACGTGGTCTTCCCCGAGAGGGACATGGGGCACCGTGTCGCGCATCGCGTGCGTGGGGGGATGCTCGACTACGTGCAGTTCTCCGACGACTACGCCATCGTCATGGTCCCGGTCCCTGCCGGCCTGGTCGACGTCCCGCTCGGGGAGTCGAGCACACCCGCACGTCACGAGGTGGCGGTCGTGGCTGTCACCGACGTCTCGGGTCGCTTCGTGCAGGCCACCCCCCGGACCGTGCCGGGCGAAGGCGCACGCATGATCGTCTCCGGCGGCGTGCGTCAGGTGGAGCGATTCACCGCCCTCGCCTCGCGAGGGACGACACGTCGCCGGAGTGAGCGATGACGACCCCGTCCACCCGCGGCCACAATGGGCAGGTGAGCACTCCTGCGACGGGTCGCGGTCGGCTGAGGGTCTTCCTCGGCGTGGGGCCCGGGTCCGGCAAGACCTACGCCATGGTGCAGGAAGGGCACCGGCTCGCCCCGAGCCTCGACGTGGTCATCGTGGACTGTGACGGCGCGGGCCCTTCCACCGCGGCCCACCCCGCTGCCGGGCTGGAACGGCTCGAGGTCGGCCTCGGGCCGGACCCCCGGAGGCCGGGAGCGGCGACCGTCGTGGCCCGCGCACCGCAGGTGGCCCTGGTCGACGGTCTGGCCCGTCCCGGAAGGCACCAGCTCGTCGAGGACCTGCTCCAGGCGGGCATCGACGTCGTCACCACGGTCGACATCACCGAGATCGCCTCGGTCGCGGACGCGGTCGCGGCGATCACCGACCTGCCGCCACCGCATACGCTTCCCGACGCCGCGCTGGAGGACGCGTCCGTCCACCTCGTGGACGCCACGGCCGCGCAGACCGGTCACCGCCCCGCTGACCTCCACGGCCGGCCACTGCCTGCCGCTCAGGTGGCGTCCGACCAGGCCACGGCTCTGCGTCAGGTGGCCATGCTGTGGTTGGCAGAGCACCTCGACAGCGACCGGCCGCGGTCCGACCAGCGTCGTGAGGACCCCGCCGCCGACACCCCGTCGGATGGTGCGCCGACACCTGTCGCACCGCACAGGCTGGGATACCTCACCTCCCAGCCCTCCGGGTGGCGCCTGGTTGCCGGCTGGGTCCTCGCGGTCCTCGGCCCGCCCCTGCTGACGGCTGCGCTCCTGGCCCCACCCGTGCACCTGGACCTGCAGCTCATCGTGCCGCTCTTCCTGGCCCTCGTCGTGCTGGTGGCGCTCCTGGGAGGAGTGTGGCCTGCCCTGGTCACGGCCGCGCTCAGCTCGGCCGGCCTCAACTGGTTCTTCACCCCACCGCGACGCACCTGGATCATTCACGACCCGCAGGACGTGGCGGCCATCGCCGTCTTCCTGCTGATCGCGCTCGCCGTCGCCTCCGTCGTGCATCGCAACGTGCAACGCACCCGCCAGGCCGTGAGCGCCCAGCAGGAGGCCGCCCACTACGCCGACCTGGCCACCTCGCTGCTCGGCAGCCAGGCCCAGCTCGACCTCCTCCTCCACCGTGCCCTCGGCACCTTCTCCAGCAGCCGCGCGACCGTCGAGCAGCGCTCCACGACGGGGGCACCCCACGTCCTGGCGACCGCGCACTCCCTCGAGCTCCGACCCGAGGGCGCCCTGCAGACCACGAGGAAGGCGATCGACGCCGAACACGACCTCGTCCTCGAGGGGCGACCGCTGGGCGCCTCGGAACGGCGACTGCTGACGGCCTACGCGGCAACCGCATCGGCCATCCTGACGCGCCTGGCGCTGCAGGCCAGCCACTCCACGGCGCGGAGCCTCGAGCGCGACAACACGGCTCGCACCGCGCTGCTCTCGGCCGTGTCCCACGACCTTCGCACTCCCCTGGCCAGCATCAAGGCAGCCTCCAGTGGGCTCCTGGACACGACGGTCACCTTCTCGGACGAGGACCGCCGCGAGCTCCTGGAGACGATCGACCGGTCCAGCGACGAGCTGGACCTGCTGATCCGCGACCTGCTCGACGTCTCCCGGCTCCACCAGGGCTCACTCGTCGTCCATCCGACCACGTTCAGGCTCACCGAGGCACTGCCGTCGACACCCTGGCCCCAGCGGGTCACCGTGTCACCGAGCCTGTCCAGCGTGACCGTCCTCGCCGACCGGGGCCTCCTGGAGAGGGTGGTGGCCAACGTCGTGGACAACGCCCTGGACCACGCCGGCCCCACCTCCACGGTCACCCTGTCGGCGCAGGCGGTCGACAGCCGTGCACGCCTCCTCATCCAGGACGACGGCCCGGGCATCGCGACCTCGGAACGTCACTCGGTGTTCCTGCCCTTCCAACGTCGCGGAGACGCCCACAGCGGGCATGTCGGACTGGGGCTGGCCATCTCGCGTGGGCTGGTCGAGGCGATGGACGGTTCGATCACCGCCGGCGAGAGCCCCGGCGGCGGACTGACCATGGTGGTCGACCTGCCCGCCGGCTCCCTGCGTGCCTCCACACCGGCACCGACATGACGACCATCCTTCTCGTCGAGGACGACCCCGGGATCGTCAGCACCCTGCGCGTCCACCTCCGGGCACGCGGCTACACGATCGTCACCGCCGAGGACGGCGCCTCAGGGCTGCGCGAGCTCACCAGGGCACAGCCCGACCTCGTCCTCCTCGACCTCGGCCTGCCCGACCTCGACGGCGTCGATGTGCTGAGGCGTCTCCGGGAGCGCAGCGACGCGCCGGTCGTCGTCCTCACCGCCCGCCAGGCCTCGCAGGACAAGGTGGAGGCTCTCGACCTGGGAGCCGACGACTACGTCACCAAACCCTTCGGGATGGACGAGCTCCTGGCTCGCATCCGGGCTGCCCTTCGACGACCCGGCGTCCCGGACCTCGACCAGGACGAGCCGCTCGTCACCCCACACTTCAGGCTCGACTTCCGGGCGCACACCGCAACACGCCCCGACGGCACTCCGCTGCGTCTCACCCCGATCGAGTGGCGTCTCGTCGCCGAGCTCGCACGACACCGGGGAGACGTCGTCTCGCACCCCCGCCTGCTGCGCGCGGCCTGGGGCCCTGCCTACGGACGGGAGTCCAACTACCTGCGGGTCTACGTCAACCAGCTCCGGAGAAAGCTCGAGCCCACACCGAGCGACCCGGTCTACCTGCTCACCGAACCGGGCATCGGCTACCGGCTCATGCCCTGAGCGACGCTGCGACGTGAGTGGGGCAGCCCCGCGCATGGCTCCCTGTGGCTGCTCGACGGTGCCGGCGTCAGGACACCCGGCCTCTCAGGCTCCTGTGCCGGGTCGCATCGTCAGCTCCGGGTGGCTGTGGGTGTCGGAGACGACCTCGAGGGCGACCGTGCCCATCCGCAGCCCCTTCCTCCGGCTGTAGTCGCGCATGGCGTTGTAGGCCGTGTCGACGTCCGTGCCGTGCAGCTGGGCCAGGGCGCCTTTGGCTTGCTCGATCACGATCCGGCTGTTGAGCGCCCCCTGCAGCTGCTCGGTGAGCATCTCGCCTCTGCGCAGGGCCTGCTGCTGCAGGATCCCGATGGTGGCGACGTGGGCCAGGCTCTGGACGATGCGCACGTCCTCGTCGGACAGATGCTCGGCGGCGGTGCCGAACAGGTTGAGGGCGCCGATGACGGTGCCGTTGTGGCGCAGCGGCAGCGCACACACGGAGCGGAAGCCCGCCACCATCGCGCGCGGCGTGAACGCCGGCCAACGTTGGTGCTCCTGGCTCAGGTCGGCCACGATCACCGCCTCACCCGTGCCGAAGCAGTCGCGGCAGGGACCCTGGTCGTTCTGGATCGCGAACAGCTCCAGGAGCCGGGCCGACTCCTCCGAGGCCGCCATGAACTGCAGGTGGCCGCGGTGGTCGGCCAACAGCAGCCCGACTGCAGCGGTGCCGCTCAGCCGGGCCACGTGCCCGGTGACCGAGCCCAGGAAGTCGATCAGGTCGAAGTCGTCGACCAAGGTGTCGGCGACCTCGACGAAGGCCTCGGCCAGCGGTCCGGGGGAGATTGTGCCCATCTGCTACTCCTCAACTCACCGGTGACGTGCCGTCGCCGTTGTCGTCTCGGGCCAAAAAGAGGGTACCGCCGGTGATAGCTCGCGCGACGTCACCGAGTCTCTGGTCCTGAGCGTACGCATGGGCACGGATCCGAACCATGGCCTCGCCCAGCGAGATGCCCAGCTGCACCATCACCATCCCCTGGGCCTGGTAGAGCTCGGCCGGGGTCATCGACCCGTCCAGGTCCTCCCACGGTCTGCGCTCGGTGGCATCCTGCTGGTCGTCCAGCAGGATCGACAAGGCCAGGTCGGCAAACGTCAGGGCCTCCAGCACCTCACCGGTCGACAGCGACCCGGGCCGGGTCCGGTGGACGTCCAGCACCCCGGCACAGGCACCCCCCACCTGGAGAGGGAAGGCGAAGACAGCCCCGACGTCCAGCGCCCGTGCGGCCGGCGCGTAGGCGGGCCACCGGACGAAGCCTCGGACTCCCAGATCAGTCTCGAACACCGGTCTGCGTGCCGTGACCGCATCCACGCACGGACCCTCCCCCAGCACCAGCTGCAGCTCTTCCAGCTCTTCAGCGTCCCGGCCGGAGGTGGCCACCACCAGGGGCGGCGCGTTGTCGACCAGCACCGTCAGACCCGCACCGACGGCGCCGACCTCGCGCACCAGCACCGTGCACAGTCGGCCGAGGGCGCCCGCCCGCCCGCCGAGGTCACCCTGGGCGGGTGCCTCACCCTCGACCAGGGCGCTGATCCGCGTGAAGCGAGCCGGGCCGTCATCCATAACAGCGATCATCGTCCATCGCAGCGACGACTGCTCCGCACTGAGCGAACGCCGCTCCCCTACGCTGCCTTGCGCTCGGCCTGTGAGAGGCCGAGAACTGACGGACTGATGCAGGCGCGGCGGCACTTCCGACAGCTCGTCCTGACGCTTCGCCCTCGATGACTCCTGACGCCAGGCCGGCGACATGACGGGTGTCGCCGACTACATCGGCAAGGCCATGGAGAAGGTCGGTACCACCCCCTGCGCCGTCGCCCCACGGCGTTGTCGACGTCTGCCGCTCATCATCTGACCGCGCGCCCCGCCATACCCGCACCCTGCGACCCGGGGGTGGTGTCGACGCTCTGTGCTCGCTCGTCAGGGAGGTCCTGTGGCTGGCTGTGGAGAGCATTGACCCGGCATCGGCGACGGTGGGACATTGGAATGATCGCAAGGGAGGACCATCATGAGTCGATACCTGATCGTCGCGAACCAGACACTCGGCGGGGACGAGCTGAACCACGTCGTCGAGGACCGCATCAAGAGAGGAGACAGCCAGTTCTACGTCGTCGTCCCCAGGACGGCCACGGAGCACGAAGCAGCAGGCTGGACCGGTGGTTTCGAGGAGGCGTCCTCGGAGCAGGACAAGGCCCGCAGCAAGGCAGAGCATCGCCTGAGCCTCATGCTCGACAAGATCCGGTCCACCGGCGGGAAGGCCGACGGCGAGGTGGGCGACCCCGACCCGGCGGTGGCTGTCAAGGACGTCCTGCACACACAGTCCTTCGACGAGATCATCGTCTCCACCCTGCCGACCGGCCTGTCCGGATGGTTGAAGATGGACCTGTCGAGCCGGGTGTCGCGCATGGCGGAGATGCCGGTGACCACGGTGACCGCTCAGCGGTAGGGGACGCTCGCCGGAGCCGCCATGCCACGAGCGGCGCTCCGTGAGCCGAACATGCGGCGGAGCTGGCGGTGCCTGTGACCGAAGATGCGGGGAACCACGAAGTCCAGCGCAACCCCGAGGGGACCCCACCGCGGGACATACGCGACCCGGTCGATGACCTGGCATGAGTCCGTGCTCATCGGACGGACCTGGCGCTCGTGCTCCCACACCTTCGCGCTCAGCATCCGTGACCGCTCCCGGAAGCGATGCCCCGGACCGAACTCGACGATCGTGATGTCGTCGTAGTCGATCGGCAGAACACCCAGGAGCAGGAGACGCGACCTGAACAGCGGCTGCCCGAGCGGGATGCGCTCGGGGTCCAAGCGGTCCCAGCCAGGGGGATGGGTCATGCGCAGCAGCGGGCGCAGCTCGGCGTTGACGCCGGCGAGGGTGGTGACGGTGGCCCACACGTGTTCAGCCGGGGCGGGCAGCTCAGACCGGAACTCTCTCGGGCGGGACGGCATACGACCATCATGCCCCGTCCTTCACACGGACCAACGCGGGTCAGCGCGTCACGGGTGGCCGCGAAGGTCGGCCAGGCGGGCCTCCTGCATCCTGCCGGCGCCGTCGCTCCACCGAACCGTCCCGGACCCGGCCGCAAGGTCGGCCATCAGCTCGGCCGTGTCCTCCCCGTTGGTCCACGTCATCCTCAACCGGTCGCCGTCGCCGTCGGTGCTGAGCTCACCGTCGAACGCCGCGTGAGCTCCACGCAGTCGGATCAACGCGAACAGCGCCTCCACCACCGGCTGCTGCACCGCTTCGTCGACCTCCTCCACGGTATAGCGGTGGCGGTTGACATCTCGTCCGACTCCCGTCTCCTCCAGCAGGTCGGAGTCGTTGCGACCTGCCAGCAGGCCGACGTAGTAGACCTGCGGGATGCCCGGAGTCCAGAACTGCAGGGCCCGCGCCAGCAGGTACCGGTCGTCGTCGGCGCCGACCGCGTCGTAGAAGGTGCAGTTGACCTGGTAGAGGTCGACGTTGGAGGCGGCCGCTCCGGTGGCGTCCTTGGAGGTCCCGCCGCTGGCGTCGTGGATCGCCTCCACCAGCTCGTCGATCTGCTCGGGCGCCAGCAGGCCCTCGCGGGAGCGGTCGGTGGCGTCGGCGCCGACGTCGATCACCCCGATCCCGTCGTGGGTGTCCAGGACGGTGATCGAGTTGCTGGGGCGCACGTCGAGCCACTCCAGCAACGGGTCGACGTCCTGGGCGTGCAGTGCGTGCAGGATCAGCGGCGGCAGCGCGAAGTCGTAGACGTAGTCGACCTGCTCAGCGATCTCCACCTGCCGCTGGTAGTAGGAGTGCACCTCGACCAGCACCGTCAGATCACGCTCGTGACACCACGCCGAGACCTCGTCGATGAAGTCGAACGTCTCCGGGGTCATGAACGAGGTCAGTCCCGGCGTCTTCACGGCATAGCCGACAGCGTCGAGTCGCACCCGGTTGACGTGCGACTCGGCCAACCGGTCGATGACCCGCAGCAGGTAGTCGCGCGTGACCTGCTCGCGCACGTCGAGGTCCACCTGGTCGCCGGTGAACGTCGTCCACATGAGTCGCTTGGTGCCGTCCTCCAGGGTGTACGGGGTGAACGGAAGACCGGGACGGGGGCGGTAGAGCAACATCAGCTGCTCCTCGGTCGCGCCGTCCGGAAAGGCACCGTCGTAGGTGAGGAACATGCCGTGGTATGCCGAGCCCTCGCCGTGAGCGAGCCAGTCCTGGAACTGCACGGACTCCGAGGAGACGTGGTTGACGATGACGTCGACCATGACGTCGTGGTCGGCGCTGAGGCTCGCCACGTCGTCCCAGCTGCCGAGCCGGTCGTCCACCTCGGTGTGGTCTGCGGGGTCGAAGCCCGCGTCGGCCCCGTCGAAAGGGCGGAAGAAGGGCAGGACGTGCACACCGTTGAACAGACCCTCGAACGGGCCCTCCAGCACCTGCTGCAGCGCCGGCAGGTCCCCACCCAGTCGGTCGGCGTACGCGATCAGCTCGACATTGTCCGGCACGGGACTCCTCAGTGGTAGGCCCGCCAGGATAGTGGGGGTGCGCGTTGCGCGCGACCCTAGGGCCGGCGAAGGGTCTCTGGACGCGTCGTCAGCGACCGCCGGGGTCAGTCACGAGCGACGGACGTGCACCCGCCTCGCCATGTCCAGCGTCACCCTTGCGCGTCGCGCCACTGCACCCACCTCTTGACCAGGGACAGGTCGTAGTCCGGCCCGGACACCCCCACGGTGAACAGGGTGACGCCTGCGGCAAGCATCGCGTCGGCGACCTCCTCAGGGGCCTCGGAGACCCCGGCCGAGCGCTCGATCCCCCTGGCGTCCCGGCCGACGTCGGTGCCGTGGTCGTCGAGGATGGCGCTCTTGCGGGCGATGGTCTCGGCGTCGCCGAAGCCGTGCCAGATGTCGGCGTGCTCAGCCACGACGCGCAGGGTCTTCTTCTCGCCCCCACCACCGATCATGATCGGGATCGGCCTGGTGGGGGCCGGGTTGCCGGCCGCGAGTCGCTGACGGACGCGCGGCAGGGCCTGACCCAGGGCGGCGATGCGCCGGCCGGCGGTGCCGAACTCGTAGCCGAAGCTGTCGTAGTCCTTCTCGAACCAGCCGGCCCCGATGCCGAGGACCAGCCGCCCACCGCTGATGTGGTCCACGGTCCGTGCCATGTCTGCGAGCAGGTCGGGGTTGCGGTAGGAGTTGCAGGTCACGAGGGCGCCGATCTCGATGCGACTGGTCTGTTCGGCCCAGGCGCCGAGCATCGTCCAGCACTCGAAGTGCTTGCCGTCAGGGTCACCGGACAACGGGTAGAAGTGGTCCCAGTTGAAGGCGGCGTCGACGCCGAGGTCCTCAGCGCGTCGCACGGCGTCCCTGATCTGGGCATACTCCGCGTGCTGCGGCTGGATCTGCACTGCGACGCGGATGCGGTGGGTCATGACCCGAGCGTAGAGCGTCTCGTGCTCCTCGGTGCAGGGCAGGCTCCTCCGCCCCTGCCGCAGGCAGGACAGGTCTCGAGAGCTCAGTCGGTGGGTTCACCCGGACCGCCGCGTGCCCAGACCCTCAGCAGCGATCGGGCGAGCCGCTCGGGCTCCATCCGGTGCGGCGGGTCGAAGTGGTGCCGGTCGGCGAAGACCTCGAGGGTGAAGTCGGGAAAGACGCTCGCGAGCCGTGTGGCGATGTCGCCGAACTGGTCCGGGTTGCTCAGGCCACCCAGCGCGACGTAGACAGGCCGGTCGAAGGCGGCCAGGGCGTCGCGACTCAGGTTGTATGTCGTGAACGCGCGTGCGATGGCCCGGATCCCAGCGGGTCGCAGATGCATCCAGGGGGGAGGCGGGCCCGGTGGCGGGGCGGGCAGCTCCACGCCCGGCACGACCTGCAGCCGCATGAACGCCGGCATGAACTGCTCGAGCGGCAGCTGCGCCAGCTCCTCGTACGTGGCCCACAACCGCTCGTGCTCGCTGCTCCACCCCCAGCTGCCGCCCCAGGCCGGCTCGAGCAGAGCCAGACTCAGCAGCCGTGCCGGCTCACGGGCGGCCACGGCGAGGGCCGCTGCTCCTCCCCCTGAGTACCCGACGAGGTGAAACGTGCTCCAGCCGAGCGCAGCGGCTGCGTGCAGCACCCCCGCGACCTCGGTGTCCAGGGAGTAGTCCGGCGGCGGGGAGTCCTCGCGGTAGACCTCCAGGTCCTTGCTCACCGCCTCGACGTCCGCCCCCAGCGCGGCGAGGAGACCGCCGTACGCGGCATCGGCGGGCAGGACGATCCCCGGGAGCAGCATCACCTGGAAGGCGCTCACGGTCCCACCTCCGCTCTCACCGGGGGCCGACGCGGTCAGCGGTTCGTGCGCCGGCGGGTCCCCACCTCGCGCAGGCTCCCTCCACGGTATCGCTGCGACGATGCCGCGGCCAGGTGTGCCGCGAGACGGTCGAGCCGGGCAAGGTTGGGGTGCATGGCCGTTCATCCTCCAGGTCGGGCGAACGGTAGCGGTCGAGGACCGGCTCCACTAGCGTGCTCCCTACCTCGGGGGTCCCGGGACGGAGCAGCAGATGGCACCCACGCACGCCGCACCGATCGCCTCACCCGTGCCGCGCCACGGGCTCATCCTGCCGAACCCCGTCGTCGGCGAGGACGCCGCACTGATGGTGGAGTATGCCGTCGCAGCCGAGGAGTCGGGATGGGACGGGGTGTTCTTGTGGGATGTGCTCATCTGGCCGTCAGCCTCGGACGCCCTGGGCGCCGCCGGGGACCCCGAGCACTTCCGGCCCGACCGGTACGAGCCACAGGTCGACCCGATCATCACCCTCGCCGGCATCGCCACTCGCACAGAGCGGGTGACGTTGGGGACCTGGATCGTGCCCGCCGCCCGCCGTCAGCCCTGGCAGCTGGCACGTGACCTGGCGACGCTGGACCGTCTCTCCCACGGCCGGGTGCTGCTCGGCGTCGGGCTCGGCCGCCGGGCCGAGTACGACCTGTTCGGCGAGGAGTGGGACGCGCGGCGGGTCGCGAGACGGTACGACGAGGTCCTTGAGCTGCTCTCGCTCTTCTGGAGCGGCGAGCGAGTGACCTTCCACGGTGAGTTCTACGACGTCGACGACGTGGCCTTGTTGCCCACCCCCACCCAACGGCCACGGATCCCGATCCTCGTCGCTGCCTTCTGGCCCAACAAGAAGCCCGTGCGGCGTGCAGCCCGCTGGGACGGGCTCATGCCGGTCGTCGACCCCGACCCCGAGGGCCAGGACCTCACCGACCTCGTGACCTACTACGGAGGGCTGCCTGGTGAGCCCGGTGAGGTCTTTCTCTACGTCGATGCCTCGGCCACCACGGCACAGAGGGTGGCCCGCTACCGCGAGCTGGGCGTGACCTGGCTGGCCTCCGACGTGGTCTCCCCCCGCTGTTCACCCGCAGAGAACCTGGAGGCGATCCGCAAGGGCCCACCACCGTGGTGAGGCGCCGCACCTGCCGGCCCGAGGACGGCGGCACGATGTCCGGCGCTACGGGACGATGACCAGGTGGCGGGCGAACCACTGGCGGGCGGCGTCGGCGGCAGCCTGCAGCGTGCCTGGCTCCTCGAAGAGGTGGGTTGCGCCGGGGATCACGGTCACCTCATGCGCGCAGTGCGCCAGCAGCGCCGCCGCCTGCCGGTTGAGGTCGAGCACCACGTCGTCGTCACCGCCCACCACGAGCAGCGTGGGCGCGGTCACCTGGCCCAGCCGGGGCGCGGCCAGATCAGGACGTCCGCCCCGGGAGACCACCGCGTCGATGCGCACACCGGGATCGGTGGCGGCCCACAGGGCGGCCGCGGCTCCCGTGCTGGCACCGAAGTAGCCGAGCGGCAGGCCGGCGACGCCCGGCTGGGTCGCCAGCCAGCGGGTCACGTCGACCAGGCGCCGGGCCAGCAGCTCGATGTCGAAGACGTTGGCGCGGTCGCGTCCCTCGTCGTCGGTGAGCAGGTCGAACAGCACGGTGCCGAGATGGGCCTGGTTCAGCAGCTCGGCCACGAAGCGGTTCCGCGGGCTGTGCCGGCTGCTGCCGCTGCCGTGGGCGAACACCACGACGCCGGTGGCGTCCTCGGGGATCGTGAGGTGACCGCCGAGGGCCACGGGCCCTGCAGGCACCGTGAGCTCCTCGTCGCGGGCGTCGACCCGCGAGGAGGCCACAGGACCGCGGTGGGCCCGCCCCAGACACTCGACCACCGCCTCGTCGCTGGTCTGGGAGAAGTCGTCGTAGGACCCGCCGATCGCGGAGAAGGGATCCGGCGTCTCGACGGCGACCAGCTCGTCGGCCTCGTCGGCGAAGCGCGACGTCCACCCCAGCGGGGCCACCGGGACCGCCAGCACCACGCGCTGCGCGCCCTGGGCGCGCGCCACCTGGCACGCGGCACGCGCGGTCGAACCGGTGGCGATGCCGTCGTCGACGATCACCGCCGTCCTGCCGTGCAGCGACAACCGGGGCCGCTCCCCACGGAAGCGCCGGGCACGCCGCTCCAGCTCGGCCCGCTCCCGCGCCTCGACCTCGGCGAGCGCCGACTCGGACACCTGGGCGAGCCGCACGATCCGTTCGTTGACCACCCGGGCGCCGCCCTCACCGATGGCCCCCATGCCCAGCTCAGGCTGGTACGGCACACCCAGCTTGCGGACGACGATCACGTCCAGCGGCGCCCCGAGCGCCTGCGCGACCTCGAACGCGACGGGCACACCGCCCCGGGGCAGCCCCAGCACCACCACCTGCTCCTGCACCAGGTGGCCGAGCAGGGCCGCCAGGCGGCGGCCGGCATCGACCCGGTCGGAGAAGCTCATGGGACACCCCCTCGGCTCCAGCGTGCCGCTGCGAGCCGGGCGTGGCAAGGGGGCGACGGATGGCGACAGGACTGGTGATGCTGCCGCGGTCACCGGCGGGAGCGAGCCGAGAGCGGAGGCATCAGGTTCTCGTCGCCGACCAGGCGGGAGTCGTGGTCGAGCTCCTCGTGCTCCTGCACGGCCCAGGCGTGGCCGGTGACGCGCGCGACATACCGGACGACCTCGGGGTAGGTCCACGCGTCCGTGGCGTTGCTGTCGAGGTGCACGGTGCCGGCACGACCCGAGGTCGCCAGGTCGACCAGTGCCGCCGCGGTGTCGCTCATCCACGACGTCGCCGGACGCCACAGCCGGCTCGCACGGATCGCGCCGCCTGCTGCCTGGGCCTGGGCGGCGAGCTGAGCCACCATGTTGTTGCCCAGCCCGTCGGGGTCGGCCTGCCAGCCGATCCGGGCGACGACGGCCTCCCCGTGGGCATCACGCACGGCTCGCTCGCAGCGCGCCTTGTACCGGCCGTAGTCGTCCGAGGCGGTCGGCTCGTCCTGCGGCCTGAACGGCCCGTCCGGGTCGCCGGGCGCGTCGCCGAACACCGACACCGAGCTGGTGTAGACGAAGGGCACACCGTGGTCACGGGCGTACGAGGCCAGCCGTCCCGCCCACTCTTCCGCACCCATCCCGAGGTGGAAGATGCCCGCCGGCCGGACCGACGCCAGGAAGGCCGCGCCGGCAGGGACGTCGTCCACGGCACGACGTCCCGGTCCCAGGCGGCGACCTCGCCACCCAGCTCGACCACTCGCGCAGCGACCTTCGGCGCGACGGTGCCGCGCAGACCGGTGACCAGCCAGGCGCCCGTCAGACGATGCTGAACCACGAGGTCACTCCCCTCTCCAGTGCCAGATGCATGCGGAGCCCGACCCTAGCGTCGGGAGACCCGCCACCTTGCGGTGGTGGATGGTGGGCAGCTCCTCGACGGTTGCCGTACTCGGCCCAGCCGACCGCCTGGTCCCCGTCGACAGGTCCTAGAATCTCACCGTGGGAATGGTCTGGGTTGCACACCGACGCCCCTACGACGAGGCAGCCGCGCTGGTCGCGAGTCCCGAGGGTGTGGAGTCGCTTCTGGAGTCCGACCAAGACGGGACGTCGGTCGACCTGGACAAGGCATGGCACGGCCTCCACTGGTTGCTCACCGGTTCAGCGGATCCGACCGACGACGTCGCCTCCGAGGTCATCCTCGGTGGGGACCCCGTGGGCGAGGACCTGGGTCACGGACCTGCCCGCCTGCTCGCTCCGGAGCGGGTCCAGCTCGTCGCCTCGGCGCTGCAGGGTTTGGGGCGCGACGCACTGCGTCAGCGGATGAGCTCGAGCGCCATGGCCGGCGCAGGCCTCTATCCGGACATCTGGGACGAGGACGACGTCTTCGACGCATACCTCGCCCCGGCCTACGAGCGCCTGCGCAGCTTCTACGTCGACGCTTCCCAGACAGGGCAGGCTGTCATCCAGATGATCTGCTGACGCCGGTCATGCCCACAGCGGGTCCAGGCGCCTCACCTCGTTGCTGAGCCCAGGGCGGCGGAAAACTGACGGCGGGGGTCGCTCGGGTCACGGGCAGCGATGAGGAGCGTACGAAGGTTCTGGTCACCGGTGCCACCGGTGACATCGGCAAGCGGCTCGTGCCGCGACTGCTGGACAAGGGGCACGAGGTGCGCACCACGACGCACAACCCGAACAAGCAGGGGCCGTGGTGGTCGGACGAGGTCGAGACGGTCGCGATGGACATCAAGGGCATCCCCAGGGACGTGGGACGGGATCCCGGGATCCTGCACCTGCTCCTGGCGACGCAGCATCAGGCCGTCGTGCCGCCCGGGTGGCGCAGAGCGAGCGGCATCTCGGCCAGGAGCTGCTCGTACTGCAGCAGGTGACGGTCGGGAAGGAACTTCTGGTAGACCCGCTCTCGTGCCCCCGCCCCCAGCCGGGCCGCGAGAGCGTCGTCGGTGAGCAGCCGCCCCATCAGCTGCCCGGCACCGGCCAGGTCGCAGGGGTCGGCCAGCAACAGGCCCGAGACCCCGTCCTCGATCTGGTCCTGGATGCCACCGACGGCGCTGGCGATCATCGGTCGGGACTTCCACATGGCCTCGGTGACGGTCAGCCCGAAACCCTCCTGCAGGCTCTTCTGCACGACCACCGCCGCTTGCCTCTGCAGCGCGTTGACGATGTGCGCGTTCTCGTCGACGTCGTCCATCGGCAGCGCCGCGAGGTGGACCCGAGCCCGGTCGACGGGATCGAGCTCCTCCCACAGCTGCAGACACTCCTGCAGCACCTCGGCCCCTTCGGGGTCGTCGCTGACCCCCTCGACCGCCGGCCCGACGAGCACAAGGTGTGCCGCCACCGGCACGTCCGGGTGGCCCACGAAGGCACGCAGCACCCCGGCCATGTCCTTGAGCCGGTCCCACCGGCTGACCTGGAGCACGTAGGGCGTGTGCGCCGGCACCGGGCCTCCGGCGACCATCGCGCCGGTGTGGCGGCGCACGGAGCCGATCGTGCCGTCGCGGCGGGGGAACCGGACCTCCAGCATGTCGTCCACGCCCACGACGAGCCCAGCACGCGCCAGCGTCCGCTGCACGTCCCCGTTGGGGATGGCCGCGTTCTTCGCTGCGAACGGGTCGATGGACGGCGCGATCACCACGAGGCGCTCCTTGGGCACGGAGGGCGGCGCGTAGGACGGACGGCTCACCACGACTGCCTCCACCTCCCGCAGGTAGGGCTCCAGGAACGCCCAGCCGCGAGCGGAGTGCTCGTTGGTCGTGTCGCAGCCGATGTGGCTGCGCCACAGCACCGACACCCCACGACCCGTCAGGTGCGGTATCAGCCCGGCGGTCTGCGGGTCGTGGAGCTGGACCACGTCCCCCTGTCCCAGTCGGCTCAGCAGGTCTTCGGCGTTGGGCACCAGGCCGGCCTCGTACACGGACCGTTCCTTCGCCCCCAGGGCGCCGCCGTCGCCCGGCGAGCCGTGCAAGGCGTTGTGCAGCCGCTTGGTGACCGCGAAGAAGGGCTCGGGGCAGTCGAGCACGAGCCAGCGCGTGTCGATGCCGGCGCCTCGGACGTAGGCAAGCAGGGTCTGCAGCATCTCGGCCACGCCCCCGCCGGTGGCGGTCGCGTTGACGTGCCAGAAGACCCGTCCGTCCAGTCGGGCCTGCGCCGCCTGCACCCCCCGCTGGACCCCTGCCCAGCGCTCAGGCCCGATGAGGTGGTCCAGGCGGTCCAGGCTGGTCGGGGCGACGTCGACGGTGCGCATGGTCCTACAGTGCCGGTTGAGAGTGCCGAACGCCCCTCGCGTGCCCGGCGAGTCCGCGTGCGGCCCCGCCATCTCGATCTCTGGGTCCGGTAGACGCCGACGGCGAACGCGGCCGTACTTCCCTCCGGGAGTCGGGCGGGTCCGGCCATGTGGGCTCCGGTGCTGTCCCCCGGGAGGACGACTCCGTCAAGGTAGCGCGATGAACTCCCCCAGGAACTCCCGTGCCGCGGGGGTGTCGACACGGTAGTTGTCGTTGTGAGCGTTGCAGTGCCTGTTGCCCCCGCTGGTCACCGAGATGACGGTGAGCGTCCCGGCGTCCAGCTGTGGTGACCCGGAGTCGCCGAAGCAGACTCCCGACCCGGTGCCGATCCCGTGGGGGTTCTGGTTGGAGAGGACGTTGGCCGGCCGTAGGCCGGTGATGATCGACGTCCCGGCCTCCCTTCCCCCTTCGACGTGGATCTGGCTACCCCATGTCAGACGAGGCCTACTCCCTGCTTACGCTACGCACAGTACGCGGGAGCCTTGGGGCGCCGCAGACGGTCTCCTTCCGGCGTCGTCTACACCGTGGCAGTACGCTCGACTGGGTAGCCTGGGCCCGCAGGCACCGGTGCGGGCTCCCACCCGATGGAGGTCGTCGGCATCATGCCCCCAGCCACTCGAGGCGCGGATCTGGCACCTGTCGGGTTCAGGGCCGAGTTGTCCACCATCGACGACACCACCCTGGTGAGGTTGCCGACGTCGGCGAGCGAGCAGCTGCCGTCACGCGGGCAGGTGGCAGTGCGTGCGACGGTCGACGGCCACGGGTTCGAGACCGTCGTGGAGCCGGATGGACGCCGGGGCCACTGGATGCGCGTCGAGCAGGTGCTTCAGCGCGCGATTGGGGTCGGCCCTGGGGACACCGTCGAGCTGACCGTCGAGGTCGTGCCGGACTGGCCCGAACCGGACGTGCCCCCAGACCTCACCGCAGCCCTGAGCGAGGCACCCTCGAGGATCCGCGACGTGTGGGAGGACCTCACGCCGATGGCGCGGTGGGAGTGGGTCCGCTGGGTGCAGGCGACGAGAAACCCCGCCACACGGCAGAGACGGGTGGCGGCAAGCATCTCGAAGATGGACAGCGGGAAGCGGCGACCGTGCTGCTTCGACCTCGCATCGTGCACCGACCCGGAGCTGGCCAGAAGCGGCAAGCTGCGCGACCCGTCCTAGTCAGTCCGCCGGCCCGGCGACGCGAAGGCATATCGCCGATTCCACCGAGCGCGTCGCGGCTGGGGTCGCGCCCTTCTTGCTCTCGATGAGGCGGCTACACCGGTGCGCCACCCAGAGATCTCCAGACATCCTCCACCCTCCCTCCAAGGCTCGACGGGTGCCAGCGCGCACGCTGGAAGCACGCCTACACACAGAGAGGGACATCATGACCGGGACGACGAGCACAGCGACCTCGAACGGGATAGACGTCACGCAGCTGACCCAGACCGTGGAGGCTATCCAGGATGACTCTGACCTGGCGAACTTCCGGTTCCGGGCTCACAACGTCTGGGTGGACGGTGGCCACTCGCGCACCCGGGTCCAGCGTTTCTGGGGAGCGGGTGCGGAAGACACCTCGCGAGCCGAGCCCTTCGTCCTCGAGGGCGATGAGCCGCACGTCCTGCTAGGCACCGACCAGGCCCCGAACGCGGTCGAGGCGGTGCTGCACGCGCTGGCGTCGTGCCTTGCCGTGGGCATGGCCTACAACGCCGCCGCCCGAGGCATCACGATCCGCAGTCTCGAGTTCGACCTCGAGGGTGAGCTCGACCTGCACGGTTTCCTCGGGCTGTCGGCCGATACCCGAGCCGGCTACCAGCACGTCCGGGTGAGCTACCGGATCGACAGCGACGCGTCGAGAGACGTCATCGACGACCTGTGCGCTCATGTGCAGAGGACCTCCCCGGTCCTGGACATCCTGCGGAACCCCGTCGACGTCAGCATCACCCGAGCCTGACCACCACCCCTGGCACAGAACACGATTGGATGCGCGATGAGATCTCACTTCCTGACCTCGGCGCTTGCGGTTGCCGCGCTCGCCCTCGGGCAGACCGCGGCAGCATCGCCCGTGGGCTCACACGTGACAGACGTCGCAGGGCAGGGGCCCGGAGGCCCGGTCGTGTCCCCGGAAGGGGCCAGCCTGCAGCGCAACGACTCGGGCCTTTCGGTGAAGCTCACCATGGCCACACCGGCCCCGGGGACCTACACCTACCCGTCGGAGAGTGCCTTCCAGCCTGAAGGCGCCCGCCCCGGACATCCCGAGGCGTTCTCGCTGTGGGTCTTCGTCTACAACCACCCGGAGCTGTGTAGTGACGGGGTGTGCGACGCCAACGACCTCGGCGACACCCCAGCGCAGGGCGGTGCCTTCAACGGCGGCGGACACGTCGTCGGAGGTGGCGAGCTGAGGCTGGCCGGCAGGGTCACGGTCCACGACCAGCCCTTTGTAGGAGAGCCCGTGACCCGGCCGCGTTCTGCCGAGGTACACCTGGCTGTCGCCCCGCACGGCGAGCTGCAGCCAGATGTTCTTCCCGACCAGATCAGCACGCCGATCGGAACACCTGACCACTGGTGGCTCGCACAGTTCGCCGGGACCCCGTGACAGCGCGCAGCCCCAGCGACGCCGCAGACCACCACCCATGGAGCACCCGCACCGATGACAACGCCGTCACCATGGACCTGAGGGCCATGGACACGGGTGCCCGACCCACCAGGAGGAGACCATGAGCACGCAGAACGACACAGCGGTAGACGTCCACGAGCTCGACGCGAAGGTGCAGCAGATGTACACCGACGTCGCCCAGCACCCCGACGAGACGTTTCACTTCGAGACAGGCCGACAGCTGGCCGAGCGGCTCGGCTACCCGAGGGGACTCCTGGACGCCGTCCCGCAGGACGCGCTGGACTCGTTCGCCGGTGTCGGCTGGTTCTTCGACCTCGCAGAGCTCCAGCCGGGTGAGCGGGTCGTGGACTTCGGCAGCGGGTCAGGCACCGACACCTTCGCGGCCGGATCCTTGGTGGGTCCCACGGGCCGGGTGCGCGGGGTGGACTACACCGAAGCCCAGTGGGCGAAGGCCACCCGTCTTGCGCAGGAGTCCGGCACCAGCCAGGTCCACTTCCTGCAGGGGCGTATCGAACAGACGCCCTTCGACGACGCCTCGGCTGACTGTGTGATCTCCAACGGTGTCATCAACCTCATCGTGGACAAGCAGGCGGTGTTCTCCGAGGCCGCTCGCCTGCTGCGCCCGGGCGGACGCTTGGCGATCGCCGACATCGTCACCGAGCAGCAGCTCACCGAAGCCATCGTGAGCAACACCGACCTCTGGGCCTCCTGCATCGGCGGAGCCGCTCAGCACGAGGACTACCGCTCGATGATCGAGCGCGCAGGACTCGAGGTCCGACAGATGCGGGCCAACGACTATGGCTTCCTGTCCGACCAGGCCCAGGGCGCCACCGCTACCTACGGGGTCCGGTCGATGTCCGTGCTCGCGGTGAAGCCCGGCCAGACCCCCTGAACAGCTCGGCCAGGGGCGCCTGGGTGAGACCCGGCTTCACTCCGGCACCCCAGCGGATCGCAGCCCGGCCAGGTACAGCTCTCGTTGGTCGGTCCGCTTGAGATAGAACAGCTTGTGGTCTGCGTAGTCGACGGAGAACCCGGGGCACTGCTCGAGCAGGTCCGGGACCTCCGTCCTGGCCTGCGCAACGTGCCCGGACTGGGCCAGCGCCACCACCCGGTGGGCCGTCGTCCAGTACTGACAGTTGGGGATGGACGCTGCGCGCGTCGTCCAGTCGACGGCCTCCTCGAACCGGTGCGCGAAGAGGAACGCCAACGCCCCGTAGGTGCGGAACGCCCACAGCTGCGGGTCGTGGGATCCGAGGGCCACGGCATGCTCGAACTGTGCGATGGCCTCGGAGTAGCGGCCCTCGTAACAGAGCGAGTCGCCCATGCCGCAGTAGGCCGTGGCGAACGTCGGGTTGAGGTCCACGGCCCGCTCGTTGGTTGCCAGGGCTGCCTGGTACTCGCGGCGGGCGAGCTGGACCCGCCCGTGCAGCACATGGAAGACCGCGTTCTGGTCGTCGCTGCGCAGCGCTCGTTCGGTCGCCTGGATCGCATCGTCCAACAGATCCGTGGTGGGCTCGGTGTCCCAGTAGACCATCCCCAGGACGACGGCATACGCCCACCAGGCGTGTGCGTCGGCGAAGTCCGGCTCTCGCTCGCGGCAACGGTTCAGGAGACGTTGGGCCTCACCGTTGCCCTCCCGGGTGAACTGGAAGAAGCGATACGAACCCAGGTGGAACAGGTCCCAGGTCCCCAGGTCGGTCCGCGGAAGCCTGCTGCTGCGGTTGCGTTCGGCGTACCCCACTTCGGGCTCGACCGTGGCGACCAGCATGTCGGCCAGCTCGTCCAGCACGTCGAACAGATCCTGGAACGTGCGGTCGAAGTGGTCGCCCCATAGGCAGACCCCGGCGGCGGTGTCCGTGAGACTGGCGGAGACACGCAGCCGCTCTCCATCCAGCCGTATCGTCCCCTCCACCGCGTACCGGACACCGAGCTTCTCCCTCAGGTGCTCCACCACATCCGGGTGCCCGGCCAGGCGTGCCGTCGCTGCCCCGGTCAGCACCCGGAGCCAACGGTGCTTCGACAGCGCCGCGATCACGTCCTGGGTGAGGCCCCGTGCCACGTGGGCGTGTCGAGCCGCGGGGGAAAGGTCGACGAACGGCAGGACAGCCACCACGGGCCGGTCCTGGTCTGCCGGCGAGACAAGGCCGTCCTCGTCAGCGGAGGAGCTCTCCCGCGGTGGTTGCCCCGCGTCGGGCTCCTCCTGCACCGGCGCCACGAACCGGTATCCCTCCCCGTGCACGGTGCGCACCACCTGCTGGGTCTGACCGGTGTCGCCGGTCGCCCTGCGGATGGCCTTGATCTGGCTGCTGACAGCCGACTCGCTGACGAAGTGGTTGCCCCACACGGCGTCGAGCAGCTCTTCCTTGCCGACGAGCCGTCCACGGTGGGCCACGAGGTGCATCAGCACTCTCAGGGCCTGTGGCTCGATAGGCACAACTTGACCCGCCCGACGCAGTTCGAACTGGTCCCGGTCGAGCACGCAATCTCCGAATCGGAGCACCACCTCTCGAACGTATCATCGCCTCGCCGTGCGGCAGGTGGTCCTCCGCCGAGCGCACCCGGCCTGGTCACCTCCGGCGATCCTGTCCTGCCGCAGGCGGCGCGCAGCATCACCCGCGCGGGGGTCCTGCCGTCCATATCCTGGGACCAGTCGGACGAGAGGGGTGAGCGACGATGGCCGAGGTAGTCCTGTTCCACCACGTCCAGGGGCTGACCGCAGGGGTGGTGTCCTTCGCCGAGGAGCTCCGTCGGGCAGGTCACACCGTGCACACGCCGGACCTCTTCGACGGGCGCGCCTTCGCGACGATCGAGGAGGGCATGGCCCATGCCGGCGAGGTCGGCTTCGGCGACCTTCTCGAGCGTGGCGTGGCCGCAGCCGAGTCCCTGGCACCGAACGGGACGGTCTATGCCGGCTTCTCCCTCGGCGCGATGCCGGCCCAGCAGCTCGCACAGACCCGAGCGGACGCACGTGGCGCGTTGCTGTTCCACGCCTGCCTGCCGGTCTCCGAGTTCGGCGAGCAGTGGCCGGCCGGGGTCCCCGTCCAGGTGCACGGTATGGACGCCGACCGGTACTTCGCCGAAGCAACGTCGAAGGAGGAACAGTCCTCCTCTCGGGCGAGCGCTCGAGCCCGCTGAAGTCGGGAGCGCACGGGCCGGCGCAACCATGGCCAGCGACCGGGTGCCGATAGCGATCAACCCGTACCAGAGGCCGACCAACGCCCTTCCCGCAAGCAGTGCTGCGCGTCCGTAAGCAGTGCTGCGCGTCCGTACCGACAGCTCCGGCAGAGCCATGCCTCGATCGCTGTCCTCGTCCTCGGTAACGTTCGACCATGACCTCCGAGGACTTCGTGCCCTCCGGGTTCGTGCCGCCGACCTCCCTGGTGAAAGAGCACTTCCGGCTCGAACCCCTCGGCCCGCAGCACAACGAGGCCGACCATGCCGCGTGGATGTCGAGCGTCGAGCACATCCGAGCAACCCCGGGATACCCGGACGGTGACTGGCCTCCTGTCGACGGCCTGACGCTTGAGGAGAACCTCGACGACCTGCAGCGCCACGCCTCCGACTTCGCCGGCAGGAGAGGCTTCACCTTCACCGTCCTGGATCCGGACGAGCACGTCATCGGCTGCGTCTACCTCTACCCCACCTCGTCGGAGCACTTCGATGTGACGGCCCAGTCGTGGGTGCGGGCCACGAGTGCGCACCTCGACGCACCGCTCGCCGACGTCGTCGCCCGCTGGCTGGCGACGGACTGGCCCTGGGAGCGCATCGACCGCTGCGGACGCTGACCGCGGGGGGCAGACCGTTGGCTGACGTTGGTGCGCGCGGAACAGCCGTCCTTCGAAGACGCCCGCGGAGATCTGCGCTCTGAGGCACCTGTCACGGATGCAGCCCGACTGACGCCGGCGCGGACAAGGCGCTAGTCCCTGATGACCCGCCACATCCCCAGCATCTCGTGAGCCTCCCAGCCCAGGCTCCGGTAGAGCCTTTCTGCGGCCGAGGTCGCGAAGAGCCCGAGGAAGCAGTGTCCCGGCGCCTGTTGCCTCACCATGTCGACCAGTCCCTCGACGATGGTGCGGCCCAGCCCGCGGCCTTGATGGTCGGGATGCCCGACGACGTCCTGGATGTAGAAGTAGAACGCGCCGTCCCCGACGACCCGGCCCATCCCGACGAGCTCTCCGCCGCCGTGGTGGACGACGACGCCGCAGGTCGATCCGGTCAGCGACGCGGGCACGGCCTGCCACCAGAAGGCGTCGCCCCAGCCGACGGACTCAGACAGCTCCCGGTGCTCCTCAGTCGTGGGCATCCGGGGCGTGACGGTGTACGACATACGGGCCTCCGGAGTGCGGGTCTTGGGGGGCGGGTCGGGGACCAGCGCAGTATGTCGTGGGGCGCAGGCTCCAGCGCGCTCGGGTTCAACGACGAGCGACAGTGCCGACGACCACGGTGGCACTGCAGAGCTGCCCACGAACGGCGACTCGACCTGTGCGTGCTTGCCCGTGGCACCTGGAGGCCTTGAGTGGCTAGCATGTCGGGCACCGAACGGGGAGCCGACCTGCGCCGGCGGTCCCGTCGCAGCAACGGTGAGGGATGGGGACTGCATGGACCAGAACGAGCCTTCGGCGTTCATCGCGGCGGCCAACGCCGCTCTCGTCGACTCACTCCCGTTCGCCGACGCCACTGACTTCGATGACGCTGCGCGGGGCCTGCTGGGCAGACTGGAGCCCGGTGTCGTCCAGAACGCAGAGGGACAGGCCGTGTGGGATGCCGATGCCTACGCGTTCATCACCGGCGAGGCACCGGCCTCGGTCAACCCCAGCCTGTGGCGCCAGTCCCAGCTCGCCGCACAACAGGGGCTCTACGAGGTGGTCGAGGGTCTCTACCAGGTGCGCGGGCTGGACCTGTCGAACATGACGGTCGTCGAAGGCGACACCGGTGTCATCGTCATCGACCCGTTGATCTCCACAGAGACAGCATCGGCCGCCCTCGACCTGTACCGGCGCCACCGCGGCGACCGACCCGTGGTGGCTGTGATCTACACGCACAGCCACGTCGACCACTTCGGGGGCGTGTTCGGCGTGGCCAGCCAGGCAGACGTGGACGCCGGCCGCGTGGAGGTCATCGCCCCGGAGGGGTTCACCGAGCACGCGGTCGCCGAGAACGTCTACGCCGGCACCGCGATGGCCCGGCGGGCCGGGTACATGTACGGAGCGGCGTTGGCCAAGGGCCCGCGCGGCCAGGTCGGCGCAGGTCTGGGGCAGACCACGTCCAAGGGCGAGGTGGGCCTGATCGTGCCCACGGTCGACATCCGTGAGACGGGTCAGACGCGCACCGTCGACGGGGTCGAGATCGAGTTCCAGATGGCTCCCGGCACCGAGGCCCCGGCCGAGATGCACTTCTACTTCCCGCGCTTCCGTGCCTTGTGCATGGCGGAGAACGCCACACACACGCAGCACAACCTGCTGACCCTGCGCGGTGCGCTCGTGCGTGACCCTCACATGTGGTCGACCTACCTCACCGAGGCCATCGAGCTGTTCGGGTCGCGCACGGACGTCGCGTTCGCCTCCCACCACTGGCCCACCTGGGGAGGCGACCGCGTGGTGGCCTACCTGGCGACCCAGCGTGACCTCTACGCCTACCTGCACGACCAGACCCTGCGGCTGCTCAACCAAGGCCACACCGGCACCGAGATCGCCGAGATGATCGAGCTGCCGCCCACGCTGACCCGTGCGTGGCGCACACGGGGCTACTACGGCTCGGTCAGCCACAACGTGAAGGCGATCTACCAGCGCTACATGGGCTGGTTCGACGGCAACCCGGCACGCCTGTGGCCGCACCCCCCGGCCGCCATCGCCCAGCGCTACGTCGATGCCATCGGCGGTCTCGACCGGGTCGTCGAGCTCGCCCAGACCGCCTACGACACCGGTGACTACCGGTGGGCGGCGACGCTGCTCGACCACGCCATCTTCACCGACGAGCACCACGCGGCGGCCCGCGCCCTCTACGCTGACACGCTCGAGCAGCTCAGCTACGGCTCCGAGAACGGCATCTGGCGCAAACTTCTTCCTCTCCGGGGCGACCGAGCTGCGTGAGGGCAGCTTCGGCACCCCCGCAGCCACCAGCCCACCCAGCCTCTTGGCTCAGCTGACTCCCGAACAGCTCTTCGACTCCATCGCCATCACGGTCGACGGTCCCCGTGCCTGGGACCTGGACCTCGCGCTGGACGTCACCCTCACCGACGTCGGCACCACCCACCACCTCACCCTGCGACACGGCGTTCTCATCCACGTCCCCCGCAGCGCAGGCGGTGCAACACCCACGCACGTCACCCTCACCAAGGGAAGGCTGCTCGCGCTGCTCGCCGGCGACCTCGACAGCCCCGGCATCCAGACCACCGGGGACCCCACCGTCCTGCTGTCCCTGCTCGACGCGCTGGACGGCGTCGACCCCTCGTTCGACATCGTCACCCCCTGACCGGCCGCTACACCGCGAGCCGGCTGTCGGCGCCGACGGCCACTCTCACCCCCGTGACGCACTGACCACTCACCCGTCCACCCGCTCCAAGGGCCGGCTCGTCCATGTCAGGCGCTCCCACCACGGCCCGACGAACCCGTCGGGCGACAGATGGAGCTGGTCCCCGTCCAGCCGGTAGGAGGCCTCGAACAGGGTGTACGGACTGCACACGCTCCCCCGTTCGGCGGTCAGCCGGAGGATGTCGTCCCGCACCGAGAGGCTGCCGACACAGTCCGGCTCCACCGCTCCGGAGCGCGAGAGCTCGTAGCGAACACCGGTGAAGGTCAGGGTGTAGTCGCCGGCCATCTCCTCCGCCCGCGCCAGCACCTCCTCCGCAGCCCAGTCGTCCTTCCCCACGGCCAACGCCTGACCCACACCGTCGACGTACGCCCCGTGCAGGTCCTCGACCGCCCAGGAGAGCCTGAAGGTGCCTGCGACCGTGACCGGGTCGTCGTCGCCTGGCTGCGGCCCACGCAGCTCGGCCAGGACGGGGCACGTGTTGTCGAAGCCGTAGGTCGTGCACTCCGACCGGGTGTAACCGCGGGTCAACGAGGTGCGCACACGGTCCAGCAGCCGGTCGGGGTCGACCTCGAGGATGATGACGCCGCCCTCTCGTCTGGCGACCGCGACCGCGTCCTCACCGACCCACGCCAACGCCTGGAAGTGGACGTCGCCGAAGGGGGCCTCGTGGACCAGGGCGCCGGAGGTGAGGTCCCAGACGCGGACCCTGCCGTCCAAGCCTGCCGTGGCCAACCTCGTGCCACCGGGGTCCACGGACCCCGACCGTAGCGAGCCGTCGTGCACGTTGCGCACGGTGCGGGTCACCTCGAGCGTCAAGGGGTCCAGCCAGTGGAGGGTGGCTCCCACGTTGTTCGACATCATGCGTCCCATGGCGATCAGCTCCCCGTCGGCGGACCACCCGGCGAGGCCGACCTCGTCGTTCTCGACCTGCACGGACGCATCGCTCTCCCAGGTGGCGGTGTCCAGGAGCAGCACCTGCCCGTCTCTCAGCGAAACGACGAGCTCGGAGGAGTCCGGTGTGAAGAGGACATCATGCGAGGTCTGCGCGAGGTCCACCGTCTGCCCACGCGTGTCCGGCTCCACCGGATAGCCCGCGTGGACCAGCTCGCCCGTCGTTGCGTCCCACACGGCCACCCCCGACTGGTTGATGGCGACAGCGATGTACCGACCGTCCGGAGACCAGTCGGTCTGCCACGCGTACGCGGCGAACGGCCTGCCCGGGAACGTGACGCACAGCCCGAGATTTGAGCCTAGCGCCGCCCCGGAGCTCGGGAAGAGCCAGTAAGGACACGTTCCTTCGAGCTCGGTCACCACCTCGCCGGTCCGGGTGTCACGGACGACGAGCCCTACCCCGAACGGCTCCGGTCCTCCCGGATAGTTCACACCTGTGCCGTCCTGACGCACCCACCGGCTGCCGTCGGGGGAGAGCGCGACGTCCTGGGCCATGTGCCCGGCGACCTCGAAGGTCCGCTCGCCGGTGGCGACGGCGTGACCGAACGTCGTCATGGTGTCTGCCCCCTCGCAGATGAGGGTGAAGGTCAGGAGGCCGGCCGCGGTGGAGGCTTTCAGCGTGTCGGCCAGCAAGAAGCCGGGGCACGTCTCCACCTCGCCGAGCTCCCCGCGCAGGGTGGTGTCGACGACGTGCACCCCACCGCCTTCCCGTGCGACGGCGAACACTCCCGCCCGGGAGGTGGCCACCGCCCCGCCCCCCGCGCCCTGGACGACCTGGACCTCTCGTCCGGTGCGGACGTCCCACTGCCGGATCGTCCCGTCGAAGCCGCTCGTCACCATCGTCTCGCTCCCGGGAACGAGACGCGCGGCACCGACCGGGCCGTTGTGACCGTTATAGGTGGCGAGCAGTTCGCCGGACTCGACATCCCACACCTCCATCGGTTCGGAGGCGACGACCACGAACGACCCGTCGGCGGCCATCGCCCAGACCTGCGGCGAGGGTGTGTCCCCTCGCAGGAGCTGCTCGCCCGTCACGACGTCGACGACAACGAACCCCGGTGCGTCCCATGTGCCGTAGGCGGCCGTGCGGCCGTCCTCGCTGAGCGCGGCTGCCTCCGCCCAGTGCATCGGCTCCCCGAGGACGGTCTGCTCGCCAGACTCCCGGTCCACGAGGATGGGGTCGGCTCCTCTGGTCTCGCTCCAGTAGGAGGCGCAACCGTTGTTGCCACCGTCGTGCGGGGCCCGCGCCAGCAGCGTCGTGTCGGTGACGGCGACGACCACACCGCCGCAGGGACCGAGGTCGAGCCGATCGACGACGTCACCGGTCTCGGCGTCCCACAGGTAGCCGCCGAGCAGGCCGGAGGGCGGCTCCTCATCCGTCCCCCGGTCCCACCCCGCACGATCCCCCTGGTGGGGCTCCCACAGGACGCCCCCGGCGACGAGCTCCCCGTCCGGCGAGAAGGAAGGGTGGACGAGGTAGGCGGCGTCGTGGCCGGGTCCGGTCGGGACCTCGTAGGACCAGACCCGTTCGCCGGTGAGGGGGTCGATGACCTCCAGCGACTTCGCGCCGTCGTCGAACCACGCCCCCGACATGGCCAGGAGGTCCCCGTCGGGGTGGAGCGCCAGACCGCTGGGTCCGTCCCACGGCAGGGTGTGCCTGGCCACGGTGTCGCCCGCCGCCCACACCTGGTGCAGCACCCGCGTCGTCTCCACGCTCATCGGCGCGGTCGTGGCGGCCGAGACGGCCAGCAGCGCGGCCAGGCCGGGGTCCCGGTCGAGCTCGCCGACCGCCGACGCAGCCAGCTCGTGCGCCCGCGCCCGCAGCGCCTCCGCTTCGGCGACCGTGGCCTGCGCGTCCGCCCTGTCCGCCTGACGGAAGGCGAACGCGCCCACGACAACGGCCACCAACGCCAAGGCGGCGACTCCCGCGACGAGTGCGCGCAGCCGCCGGTTCACCTGCGTCTGCCGCTGCGCCTCGTCGCGTTCCTTCTGCACCGCGGAACGGTATGAGGTCTCGCTCGCCTCCAGGAACTCCCGCTCGGTGGCGTTCAGGTCCGTGGCGGACTGCTCGCGCCACTCCAACGCCCGGGCCAGACGCGCGCCACGGTAGAGCTCGGAGGACGGCCGGCCCATGGCGTCCCACGCCTCGGCAGAGGCAGTGAGATGCCGCCAGATCCGATGCCCCTCCACGTCGTCGACCAGCCACTCCCTCAGCCGCGGCCACGCCCGGGCCAGGCTCTCGTGGGCGATCTCGACGACACCGTCGTCGCTGGTCACCAGCCGTGCCTGCACGAGAGTCTCGATCATCTCCTCGTGCGCCGCGTCGGTGGCCACCGACCGGCGGGGCACCCTGGACCGGACTGCTTCGCCCTCCGGAGTGGGGGTGACCAGCCGCAGCAGCAGGTCGCGCAGCACGCGGTGCTGCCCGGCGGGCATCTGCTCATAGACCGCGTCGGCCGTCTGGGCCACCGCTCCCCGGATCCCTCCGGTGGACTGGTAGCCGGCGACCGTCAGGGTCGAACCCTCGCGACGGGTCCACGTCTGCCGCAGGGCGTGCGACAGGAGTGGCAGCGACCCCGGTTCGCCCTCCACCTCGCGCACCAGGAGGTCGACCAGACCGGCTTCGAACAGCAACCCGGCCTGGCGGGCGGGCGCCTCGATCGCCTCGCGCAGCCCGTCGGCGTCCAGACCCGCCAGCAGGTAGAACCCCCGCTCCAGGATCCGGGTGAACTCCGGGTGAGGGCCGAACTCCCCCAGCTTGTCGGCGCGCAGGGCGAGCACCACGTGTGCCCGGTCGGCGTAGTCGGCGACGGCACGGAGGAAGGCCGTGCGCTCCTGCTCGTCGTCGCACAACGTGACGACCTCCTCCACCTGGTCCACCACGAGCACCGCGTCACCCTCCGTCGGGACCTGCGTCCAGACGTCGAGGGGCCGGGCGCCCGGGGTGATGACGACCACGCCCTTGCCCGTCCGCTGCACAGCCGCGGCGATCCCTGCCCGCACCAGCGAGGACTTGCCCGACCCGCTGGGTCCGACCACAGCCAGGACTCCCGAGCCCGCAAGCCGGTCCAGTCCCTCCTCGATCTGGCGGGCGCGCCCGAAGAAGCTCTCGGCGTCATCCACGTCGTAGGGCACCAGCCCCTGGTAGGGACATGCTGACGTCGAGACGGGGGTCTCGGGCACGGTGAGCGACTCGTCCTGCCGGAGGATCGCCTGCTCCGTCGCTACCAGCTCAGGGCCGGGGTCCACCCCCAGCTCGTCCGCGAGGACCCGCCGCGCCCGGCGCAACGCCTCGAGCGCATCGCCCTGACGGCCAGCCTGGTAGAGGGCCAGGGCCCACAGGGTCCACCGGTGCTCCCGCAGCGGCGCCTGCGAGACCCTTGCCTGGGCCTCCGCCAGCGCCTCCTCGCCCCGACCGGTTCCCAGCGCCGCTTCCAGCCTCAGCTCCTCCGCGGACAGGCGGACCTCGGAGAGCCGCTCGGCCTCCACCCGCGCCGGTTCCCAGGTCTCGAGCTCGGGCCAGGGTTCGCCGGCCCACAGGCTCAACGCCTCGTCCACGCTGTAGGCGGCCCGATCCGGCTCCCCGAGCGACAAGAGCTCGCGGGCCCGCCCCACGAGCCGTTCGAACCGGGCCACGTCCACCGCCTCGGACGGCACCTGGAGACGGTAGCCATGACCTTGGGTCTCGATCGCGTCCCGGCCCAGCTCCCGGCGCAGGCGGACCACACACCCCTGGACCACCTTGGACCAGGACGGCGGCGGGTCACCGTCCCAGAGTGCCTCGGCCAGGGCGTCGGAGGTCACGACCTCACCCAGCCGGACCACGAGCGCCGCAAGGACGACCCGGTCGCGGGGACCGAGCCCGGCGGGCTGGTCCCCCAGCCTGACGCCCCCCAGCACCCGTATGTCCATCCATCGATGGTCCTCCCGCTGCAACCGCAGCGTCAACGGCGCTGTTACCGAGCTGATACCGGTGTGACGCCGCGCCGATACCGCTGGCTCGCACGGTGGGTCCATCGGGGCCGTAGGGGCTCCGTCACAGCACCGGAAGGACCGGACCCATGAACACCACCCGTGAACGCACCACCCTTCTCGTGACCGTCCTGCTCGCTGGCGCCGTCGGACTCGGCGGTTGCGGCGACGACTCCGACGGGTCACCACCACCGCCGCAGGCCGCCGCGGCAGAGCCGGCGCAGCAGGCCCCGCACACTCTCGACGCGGACAGCTGTCACCTCCCGGCGATGACCCTCCGCGCCCTTCGGGGGATCCATCCCACCGCCGGCCTGGAGGTGCCTCCGGCCTCCCTCCGCGCTCGGATCGCAGACCAGTCCTCCGGTCAGCCCTCACGGACCGGGCAGCAGTACGACGTTACCGAGCCCGTAGACCGGTTCTCCCGTCACGTGGAGTGATCCCACCACCCGCCACGAACCCATGACGAAACCACCTACCCAGAGGAGACACATCATGCAGCACCTCGACCTCATGGCCGCCCAGAGCATGGCCCGGGAACGGGAGCGCCAGACGCAGGCCGACCTGCTCCACCGCGAGTCTGCGCGGCGCCGGACGCCGAACGGCGTGCCTGTCGAGCCCGCACCCCGCTCCTGGTGGCGCGACGTCCTCGTCAGGTTGCGTCTTGTCAACGCCCCCCTGCACTGACCGCTCTTCAGCAACCTCACCGACCCAGGGGACAGAACCCGACGTGCCCTGCCGATTCACCGCCGGTCACCCGATGCGGCCGTCACAGGCTGAGGACGCCGGGGGTGACCGGCAGGGACCTCGGACCCGCCTCCAGGTCTGCACAGTTGCGTCCGGCCAGAGCGGCGCGGTGGGGGCGACGATGTGGCCGGCGTTGAAGAGAGCTTCCCCTGCTCTGCCCTGGTGCACCGTCTGGTGGTGAGCCTTGAGGGGAAGCGCGTTGCCGCTGGCCAGATCGATGCACGTGCGGAAGCCAACCACCCCCGCCCATCGGGGAGGGCGGGGCTGCTGCCGTGTCCGCGCTGCCCGTCTCAGCCACGGGTGGGGCGACCGACCTGCCAGACGATGAGCGACACGAGTAGTGCAGCGGCGACGAGCGCCACGGCAGTGCCCCGACCGGCGAGGCGGCGGCGCACTACGACCCCGAGCTGCTCAGCCTCTCCCAGCACCAGATGGCCTCCAACGTCCCCACCCTTGAGGAGCGGGCCGTGCTGCGCCCTCTCCCGGCAGGTTGCTGATGCGTGCACCCATCCGTACGCCACCGTGGGTGCGGGGGACGTGGCCGACCATGTGCCCCCGCGCGTGCAGGTCATACCTCGGCGGTGCATCCGGAATGGCAAGGACGTCGCAGGATCTCCCCGATGGCCAGCCAGCGGCCGCGCTGACGCTCATGTCCGCACAGCTGTAGCTCGCCGTCAGTGCGTGGGCGGACCTGGCGACGCACCTCGCGGACCAGGTCAACGGGAGCAAGCATCGGTGGACCGTCGGCTCCTGGAGGAGTGACGCACGCTGGGCGACTCGATGCCGCTGATGTATCCATCGGAGCGCCCGGTCCGTCTATGGGGTGTTCGTCTCAACAGATCTCCCCCTGGAGGACATCATGAATCGCAACGTCGGAACCGTAGACCGGGCCACCCGAGCCGTCTTGGCCGTGGCTGCTCTGGTGTGGGCGTTCGTGACCGGCGCGACCAGTGGACTCGGTCTGGTCTTGATCGTCGTGGCCTTGGTGCTGCTCGGGACAGCCGCCGCCGGGTTCTGCCCGCTGTACCGGGTGCTGGGCATCAGCACCGATAGCGACCGCCGACGGTCGGCCAAGCCAGTGGCCCGGTAGGACGCGATCGCTACCCTCTCCAGCATGGATGTCACGGACCTCGGGGACCGTCTGGTCCCCGAGATGCCGGGGTTGCTGCGATACGCCCGCTCCCTGACCAGCGACTCCGGCCGTGCCGAGGACCTGGTCCAGGAGACGCTGACCCGGGCGCTGCACAGCGCTGAACAGTTCCGCGGCGAAGCCTCACTGGCGACGTGGTTGCACCGGATCCTGCACAACCTTGCCGTCGATGCGGCCCGACGCGATCGTGAGGTGCCGGCCCAGGACGTCGTCGCCGAGGAGGTCGAGCGGCGGTGGCGGCAGGATGCATACACCGTCGATGCGGTGGAGGTCACTGCGCGCGCCGAGACCCGTACGAGCCTGCTCGAGGCCATGGCCCACCTGCCCGTGATCTACCGCAGCGCGGTGTTGCTGCACGATGCCGAAGCGCTGACCATGGCGCAGATCGCCGCCGTGCAGGGGGTCAGTCTGCCGGCTGCCAAGCAGCGGCTGCGCCGTGGGCGGATGATGCTGGTCAGTGAGCTGGCCCGCGGCCATGAGCGTCGCGAGGCTCTGAAGGGAGTGCCCTTGCGCTGCTGGGAAGCCCGCAAGCAGGTCAGCGACTATATCGACGGAGAGCTCGATCCTCAGGTCGCGCGTCGCGTGGAGATGCATCTGGAGAAGTGCCCGACCTGCCCGCCGCTGTACGCCGCCATTGTCGCCACCACCGATGGCCTGCACGACCTGACCGGACGAGACCCCGACACCGTCATCCCACCCGCGCTGGTCGAACGCCTGGCGAGGAACATCGACTGACTGACACCTGGCATCCGCTCCCAGCGGCCCGTCACCGAGCGGCCCTGCCCCACACTCACGGTCCAGCATCCTGACCGACGGCAACGTCGCTCACGTCGGCCGTCATCGCGACCTCCGCCGGCACCGACGGCGACAACGCACCTGGTGGCGTGTCGTTGGTGTTACGGGTGACCGCGTCCGGTGAGGTGCCAGCTCAGGGTCGGCGGTCCGCGAGGACCCGGGCAAGTCGGCCGTGGCATGCACCCGCCGTCGCGCGCACCTCATCATCGTGGAGATCGTGTGCGGATCCGGACGGGATCGCCGGACGCATACACTCGGCCGTTGTGAACCTCCTCGACGCGGGTCTCGTCGTCATCGGACTGGTGCTCCTCGTCGCCGGAGGAGAAGGCTTGGTGCGCGGCGCCTCGGCGGTCGCTCGGCGGTTGGGCATGTCCCCGCTCGTCGTGGGCCTGACCATCGTCGCGGTCGCCACGTCCTCGCCGGAGTTCGCGGTGACGACCGGCGCTGTGCTGGGCGGCCAGCCCGAGCTCGCTGTCGGCAACGTCGTCGGCAGCAACATCGCCAACGTCTTGCTCATCCTCGGGCTCTCCGCGCTGGTCCTGCCTCTTATCGCGCGGGTGCGCCTGGTGCGGATCGACGTGCCGGTCATGGTCGCGATGTCGGTGCTGCTCCTCATGCTCTCCCTCGACGGCGGCATCTCGCGGTGGGACGGAGTGGTGCTCCTCGTGCTGTTCGTGGCTCACATGGGGTGGTCCGTCCTGACCGGCCGCGGTGATGTCGACGACGATGACGGCACAGCCAACAGCGACCCGCCGCTGGGAATGGGCCGGGCGTTGCTCTTCATCCTCGTCGGCGTCGGCCTGCTCGTCCTCGGCTCGCAGTGGCTGGTGGACGGCGCGAGCTCGATCGCCAGCGCCGTCGGCCTGAGCGACCTCGTCATCGGCCTCACTGTCGTGGCCGTCGGCACCTCGCTTCCCGAGCTCGCGGCCTCCCTCATCGCGGTACGCAAGGGGGAGCGCGACCTCGCGATCGGCAACGTCGTGGGCAGCAACATCGCCAACATCGGCCTCATCCTCGGGTTACCCTCGATCATCGCCTCCGGCGGTATCCCTGTCCCCAGCGCTGCGATCGCGCTCGACATCCCGCTCATGGTCGCCGTCGCTGTCGCGCTGCTGCCTATCGCCTTCACCGGCTTCGTCATCAAGCGTTGGGAGGGTGGGCTCTTCATCGCGCTGTACCTGTCCTATGTGACGTATCTGGTGCTGTGGGCGACCGAGCACGACGCCCTCGAGGGCTTCACCTCTGTCATGGGCTTGTTCGTCCTGCCGGTCGTCGCTCTCACCCTGCTGCTTTTCGCGGTCTACGAGGTGGGGCTGCGCCAAGGCCGGACGCAGGTGCAGGCCGGGCGGGACCACGTCAGATGAAGGGAGCTGCCTGACCGCGAGGAGCCAACCCAGGGGTCGATACAGGACCTCGGTGCCGCTCGTGCGAGTCGTCCGGGTCAACGGCAACGACCTGCACGACGTTGGGTCCCCCCTCAGGCCCCGGGCCGCTGTCACGACGAGGGGCCGGCTGACGAAGCCCGGCCTCGCTACCGGAGGGCCATCCGAGGTCACGTTCGACAACGTCACCTGGCGTCCCCATCGAGCCACGCCGTCTCATGGTCGGAGCTGTGCCGCGAGGCCGCCGGCCATGGCGTCCTGACGGAGCGCGCGGATGACCCTGCCCACCGTCTCATCGATCGTTTCGTGGCGTTCGGCTCAGACGGGTGGTCCGGCCTTGGTCCTCGGGGACATCGACGGGAGGTGGTGCGGCTTGTCGACCGCGGCTCTCAGCATTCGTTGGTGCGGAGGAACCGTTGGGTGTGGCCGTGTCAGGTGCTCGACGGTTGACCGGCGGGCGGTGGGTTGCCGGTCAACCGTCCTCAGGTCCGCCGGAGCGTGGCCGCTACTCGCACTCGGTGTCCGTGGCGATCTGACTCAGTGTGTCGTCCAGCTGGGTGAGAGCGGTCTGGCGCCCGCCTTGCGCTCCTCCACCGACGCTCGCCGGCCAGGTCCTCGAGCCGGTCCCTGAACGCCTTGACAGCAAACAGCGTCAACCCACCGCCCCGAAGGACCCGTCATGAAGAAGTTCCTCATCCTCGCCCACGGCGCCATGAAGCCGTCCCCGCAGTTCCAGCAGGCCCACCAGGCATGGTGGTCCTCCATGGCAGGCCACGTCGTGGACTCAGGCAACCCGCTGTCCAACGGGCACAATGTGACCAGGGCAGGACAGGCCACCCCTATCGCCGAGTCCCAGGCGCCGGCACTGGGCTACTCCATCATCGAGGCAGAGACGCTCGAAGACGCCATCGACCTGCTCTCCGAGTGCCCGATGGACATCTGGCTGCACGAAGCCATCCCGATGTGCCCGCAGTGCTGGCGGAGCAAGCAGACGCAGCTGGCCGCACGGCACTGCCGCAGGTGGCATTCACGCGCGGTCGTTCTTGCTCTGGGTGTCGAGCGTCGTGGTCACCTCGCGGATTGCTGCGACGATGACGGGGTCGGTGTCGTGGTGAGCGGTGAGCCATGCCAGGACTGCTCGTGCAGCGTCGAGGTTGCGGGTGTAGCCGGGGACCATCCGGTGCAGCGGTAGGCCACCGGGTAGACATGCACGCTCGATGCGGCGGGTCGCCTCGAAGTGGTCCGGGTGGTCCAGCACCGTGGCGGGGTCGAGCCGCACCAGCGCCAGGACGCGGTCGACGGCGTAGACCTGGATGAAGCGCATGGCGGCCAGGTGCTCACCCCGCAGCTCGCGGTGCAGACCAACGTAGAGGTTGGTCAGGGCCTCGTTGAGATTGAAGTCGACCGTGTCGATCGCAGTGACTGCCGGTGTGGCCGCCCCGAGGGCGAGCGGGTCGTAGCGTCCACGTGACCAGACCACGCGGGCCCCGGTGAGCGGCAGCGCCGCGAGCTCGTCCGGGGTGAAGACCGCGTACTCCAGGAACAACCCGTCGGCCAGGAGCGCCTTCCGCCCGTTCGGGTCGTTGACGAAGCTGTACGCGACGTGGCCACCGAAGCCGTGGAGCCAGCTGGTGTCCTGCAGGTACCGGTGCTTGGTGTCAGTGGTGTCGACAACGAGGAAGAAGTCGATGTCGGAGTGGTCGTCGAACCGGTGCGTCTCGACCCCGGCCGAGCCCAGGCCGAGGACCGCCTGGACGTGCAGGTCGGTGGCCAGGTGTGCGGCAAGGCGGTCCAACCGGGTCAGGTTGGGGTGCATGCCGTTCATCCTCCGAGCCGGTCGGAGCCGGTGACCAGCTGCCAGACGCCGATGCCGGCACCGGTATGCGGAAAGCTGTCGCCAGCATTCAGGTGGTGGTCACCGAGCAGGTCCACCGCCGCAGCGGCGCATACGAGTGGTGGGTGGGCACCCCGGGCCGCGTGCACGAGGATCGTCTGTTCCCGGGTCACACGCTCGAACGCGACGACGTCGTCGTCGGTGTGCACCCACCGGAAGCCGCCGTCGACGAGTGCGGCATGGGCACGACGCAGCTCGATGAGCCGGCGGTGGACGGTGAGCAGGTCCTGGTCCCACGTCGCGGGGTTCCACCGGAAGGGTCGCCGTGCGTCCTCGGGGTCCACCCCCTCGGTGCCGATCTCGTCACCGGCGAACAGCATCGGGACCCCCGGCATCGTCAACATCAGCCCGAGGGCGACGATGTACCGCTGCCGTCCGACGATGCCGGGCAGGCGTGGGGTGTCGTGGGAGTCCAGCAGGTTCAGGCTGTGCACGCGGGAGCGCCACGGGATCCTGGCGTGCCAGGCGTCCATGACGTGCGCCATGGTCTGGCCCGTGTAGGGCGCGTGGCCGGCCGGCACGCCCCAGTAACGGTCGATGTCCTGCTCGGCCAGCCAGGACCACACCGGGCGGGTGAACGCGGCGTGGCCGGCGGACTGCGCGACGTCGATGCGCCACCCGTCGAGCCCTGCTCGGGCCAGGTAGCGGTGCACGACTGAGCCGGGCCCCTCGAAGAGGCGCTGGCGAAGCTGGGACTCGCGGTGGTCCAGCTTGGGCATCGTCCGGACACCGGCGAAGGTCTCGTAGGCGTGCGGGTGGTCGGAGAACAGGTAGAACCCGGCCTCGACCGACTGGGGGTCGGCCATCGCGGCGGTGAACCACTCGTGGGTGCTCCCGGTGTGGTTCAGGGTCAGGTCGCCGATGATCCGCAGACCGCGTGCGTGGGCCGCGTCGGTCAGCTGCTGCAACGCCCGGTCGCCACCCAGCAGGGGGTCGACATGCTCGAAGGTGGCGGCGTCGTAGCGGTGGTTGCTCGTGGCGGGAAACACCGGGGTGAGGTAGATGGCCGTCACGCCGAGGTCCACCAGCTGGTCCAGGTGCTCCCTGATGCCGCCCAGGTCACCGTCGCAGAGGTGACGCACCCCCTGTGCGGTGCCGTGGGCGACGGGGTCCTCCCACCGGGCCGGGACCGCCCAGCCCGGTGCCGCTGGCGCTGGGTCGATACTGAGGCGGAAGTCCTCAGCGTCGGTGACCTCGTACTCGTGCAGCCCCGCCGCGTTCACGGTGAGCGCCCCTGCCCCGGTGGCGATGAGGAAGCGGTACCCCATACGGGCGTTGACCATCCGCGTGGTGGCGGCCCACCACTGCGAGGGCCCCTCCTGCACGCACTCGGTGAACCGCTGGGCACCGTCCACCGTGCTGCGCACGTAGACAGCCTTGGCACAGAGGTCACTCCCGACCCGGACCCGCAGCTCGACCAGGTCACCCAGCGCGGGGTAGAGGTTGGACACGTACAAGACCGAACCCTCGTGATGAGCACCCCTGAAGCGCGCAGCAGACGGAACAGTTGATGAAGATCGCGACATGTCGGGTCAAGTCCACGGTGGTGGTGTACGACGGTGATCCGTCGTTGTTGGTGATCAGGCGCTGATGGGTGCGGGGTCGGCCTCCGTGGTGGTGTGTAGGGCGGTGCGGCAGCGGGTGAGGACTTCCAGGCCGAGGTAGCGGCGTTGCTCGGCCCATTCGTCGTGCTGCTCGGCGAGCACGGCGCCCACGAGGCGGATGATCGCCTCCCGGTTGGGGAAGATGCCTACGACGTCGGTGCGCCGCCGGATCTCCCGGTTCAGTCGTTCGTTGGGGTTGTTCGACCAGATCTGGCGCCACACCTCCTTGGGGAAGGTGGTGAAGGCCAGGATGTCGCCACGGCCGGCGTCCAGGTGCTCGGCCACGGCGGGCAGCTTGTCGGCCAGGGTGTCCAGGACACGGTCGAACTGGGCGTGCACGGCGTCGGCGTCGGGTTGGTCGTAGACCGAGTGCAACAGCGCTTTGACCCATGGCCAGGACGACTTGGGGGTGGTGGCCATCAGGTTCGCCGCGTAGTGGGTGCGGCAGCGTTGCCAGCCGGCCCCGGGCAGCGTCGCGCCGATCGCCTCGACCAGACCGGCGTGGGCGTCCGAGGTCACCAGGGCGACACCGTCCAGGCCGCGGGCCACGAGGTCGCGGAAGAACGCCAGCCAGGACGCGCCCGTCTCTCCGGTAGCGACCTGCAGGCCAAGGACCTCGCGGTATCCCTCGGCGTTGACGCCGGTCGCGACCAGGGCGGCGACCTTGACCACCCGCCCTCCCTCACGGACCTTGAGCACCAGGGCGTCCGCGGCGATGAACGTGTACGGGCCCTCGGTCAGCCGGCGGCTCCGGAACTCTCTGACATGCTCGTCGAGGTCCTGGGCCATCACCGAGACCTGGGACTTGGACAGGCCGGTGATCCCCAAGGTCTGCACGAGCTTGTCCATCCGCCGGGTGGACACCCCCAGCAGGTAACAGGTCGCCACCACCGTGGTCAGCGCTGCCTCCGCGCGCCGGCGCCGTTGCAGCAACCAGTCCGGGAAGAACGACCCCTCGCGCAGCTTGGGGATCGCCACATCCACCGTGCCGACCCGGGTGTCCAGCTCCCGGTGCCGGTACCCGTTGCGACGGTTGGTCCGGGCCTCGTCGCGGGCTCCGTACTGGGCCCCGCACACCGTGTCGGCCTGCGCCGACAGCAACGCGTTGATGAACGTCGTGAGCATCTGACGCATCAGATCGGGACTGGCCTGGGCCAGCTGCTCGTGCAAGAACTGCTCGGGGTCGATACTGGACCTGGCGGTCATCGCAGTGCCTCTCTTCGAGTGGGTTGTAGGAGATTCCTCGAAGGATCACGCGGTGACCGCCCCACGTCTACCCCGCTGGGACACTCACCACGTCGTACACCACTCTGCTGGACTCAACTACATGTCGTCGTCCTTTCGATGAAGGTCGGCGTTTCATCCCGCACGGGTCACACCCATCGAGGTCGCGACACCACGGAGGTTAGACCAACGAGGACGCCCGGCGCACTCGCTCGAACGCCCTGACTCACCGCGCTGAGCGTGGCCACACCCTCCTGCCGCCAGCCGCACCTACGTCACGACGATGTTCGACGCTGGCGCCGACCTCCGCGACGTCCAGAGCGCCGGTCACGTCGCGAACGCTGTCCCGAGGCCCGACAAACGCCCGGCACGCGGTACGCTGGCGATGCCATCGCGGCTGGACACGTCCGACGCGTCGATCTCGTGCAGATCCGCTGGACCAGCTTGCACCCCGGGACATCTCCAGCCGGGGCTGCTCGGACGTCCCTCGCCCCGCCGCAGGTGCGGTGCCGGGCTCGGTCCCGCTGCCGGGGAATGACCGATCGCTCCGAGGAGGAGTCCGTGGCTCGAGGAGCCCAGCGTCGCAGCGGCGCACGCACGCGCACCCAACGGCGACCCCGCCACGACAACGACGGCATCATCCAGGTGCTCGCCAAGGTCGTCCGCGAGGTCGAGTCCGCGGTCCAGCGTGGCGGCGCGCTGCCGTCGATCCGGACCAAGTTCCAGGTGGTGGCGCTTCTCATGCGAGAGGAACGTGCCCGGGTCAAGGCGGACGAGACGAAGTCCGGGGCCCGGCGCGCCGAGGAGCTGAAGCGCCTCGACGGCATCGCCACCATCCTCGCCACGACGGCTGCCCGCGACACCTCCCTGCTGGGGCTGCTCGCCGACGACGCCGTCATCTCCGACCGCGCACGGTCGCTGCGCCGCGAGCTCCTCGAGGCTGCCGGCATCGAGGTGCCGGACGAGCCCACCGGACAGCCCGAGCCGGCTGAGCCCACGGCAGCTGTGCAGCGCCGGGTCGTGCCCCAGTCGGTGGTGTCTCGCCAGCTCGCCAACCCCTTCCTCGAACCCGACTACTCCGCCGTCGCCAAGGCCACCGCCGGACCCCGCCGCCTCGTCGGCTGGGAGCTCATCGAGCCGCTGCTGAGGTCCTTCGAGGACGGCGGCGCGCTGTCGTGCATGGACCTACCGGAGCCGGCCGCCACCCGGGTGGCCGGTGGGTTGGAGCTCATGCCGCACCAGGAGAGGTTGGTCGCCGCCGCGAAGGCGGGGCACCGGACGTTCCTGCTCGCCGACGAGCCCGGCCTGGGCAAGACGGCACAGGCACTGCTCGCCGCGCAGGCGGCGGACGCCTACCCGTTGCTCGTCGTCGTGCCGAACGTCGTGAAGATGAACTGGGCGCGCGAGGCCACGCTGTGGACGCCCAGCCACCCTGCGACGGTGGTCCACGGCGACGGCGACACGATCGACGGCTTCGCGGACATCATCATCGTCAACTACGAGGTGCTCGACCGGCACGTGGGCTGGCTCGGGCAACTGGGTCTGCGCGGGATGGTGGTCGACGAGGCGCACTACATCAAGAACAGGAAGTCGCAGCGGTCCCAGCTCGTCCTGCAGCTCTCCGAGCGCATCCGCACGCGGATCGCCAACCCGCTGCTCATGGCCCTCACCGGCACGCCGCTGATCAACGACATCGAGGACTTCACGGCGATCTGGCAGTTCCTCGGCTGGGTCGACGAGACCAAGCCGGTCGGTGAGCTGATGGGAGCGCTCGAGGAGACTGGTCTGACACCGGCCGACCGCGGCTTCTCCGCCGCCGCTCGCGCGGCCGTCATCGACCGCGGCATCGTCCGGCGACGCAAGGTGGACGTGGCCGCCGACCTGCCCGCCCGCCGCGTGGCCGACGTCCCCGTCGAGATCGACGACGAGGCCGGGCGGTCCATCCGGGCCGCCGAGCAGAGCCTCGCCCGTCGCCTCGTCGCGCGCTATGAGCGTGCGCTGGAGGCGCGGCACGCCGGCGCCGTCGTCGAGGGCATCGACCACGACCTCGTGCGCCAGGTGGCCGCATGGGAGCGGGCAGGCAAGACGACGAAGAAGTCGGACGAGAACGTGTTCACGATGATGCGGCGTATCGGCCAGGCGAAGGCCGGCCTCGCGGCCGACTACGCCGCGCAGCTCGCCCGCAGCGCCGGCAAGGTCGTCTTCTTCGCCAAGCACATCGATGTCATGGACACCGCCGAGGCGACCTTCGCCAAGCGGGGCATCCGGTACGCCTCCATCCGCGGCGACCAGACGGCATCCGCCCGGCAGAAGCACATCGACGCGTTCACCAACGACCCGGACGTCGCCGTCGTCGTGTGCTCGTTGACGGCCGCCGGCGTCGGCATCAACCTGCAGGTCGCCTCGAACCTGGTGCTCGCGGAACTGTCGTGGACCGACGCCGAGCAGACCCAGGCCATCGACCGCGTCCACCGCATCGGGCAGGAGGAACCGGTCACGGCGTGGCGGATCCTCGCCGCGCAGACCCTCGACACGAGGATCGCCCAGCTCATCGACAGCAAGGCGGGGCTGGCCGCTCGGGCGCTCGACGGAGCAGCAGAACAGGAGATCTCCGACTCCTCCGACGTGCAGCTCGAGGCGCTCGTCACCCTTCTGGAGGATGCGTTGGCAGGGCGGGTCGGCAGGCAGGCATCCTGACGCCCGTCGATGCCGCTCTGCGACGGGTGCATGCCGCCCCGGCTGACCTCACCAGGCTCAGCACGAGAGCCACGTGAAGATCGACAAAGAACACAACAGTCCGCCGCGAGAACGTCGGCACTCGCCTCGACAGGGATGACTGGATCTACCGTCGCGGACGTCGGCGCATCCGGAGCCCGGTAGCGTGCCACGATGACAGGGCTGCACCTCACGCGCGAGCAGATCCTCGCTTTCCGCCGACACGTGGGCGTGCTGGACCGGCGGCTCCCGGCAGGGGCGTCATCATTGCGTCGGGTCGCGTGGGCTGGATTACAGGACAGTGTGCCGCGCGCGGCGCTGTTGTCGATCCATGCCCGGGTGCGTGAGGCCTCGCCAACGATCTGGGCCCACGAGTCGCTGGTGCAGGTGTGGGGTCCGAGGTTCAGCGCCTACGTGGTGCCCGAGAAGGACCGTGCGGTCTTCACGGTGGGCAGGCTGCCGGTGGACCCGGTGCGCCGCCGGTTCGCCGAGGACCTCGCCGACCGGCTGGAGACGCTCCTGGATGGTCGACGCCTGTCCTACCGCGACGCCGGTCAGGCCCTCGGCATCGACCTCAACCAGCTGCGGTATGCCGCCCCCACCGGGCGCGTCCTGCTCCGGTGGGAAGGGGCCGGTCGACCGCAGGTCTGGACGGTGCCACGGCCAGACACCGATCCCGACCAGGCCCGCCTCGAGCTGGCACGGCGCTACCTCCACATGTTCGCGCCAGGCACACCCGAGGGCTTCGAGAAGTGGGCAGGGTTGGCCTCGGGTCGCGCCACACCGACCTTCGACACCCTGCGGGACTCCCTGGTCCCGGTGCGGACCCCGCTGGGGCAGGGCTGGATACTCGCCCGGGACGAGCAGGACCTACGGCGACCCCCCGCCGAGCCAGCGGCCGCCCGACTGCTTCCCAGCGGCGACGCCTACTCCCTCCTGTGGGACGCCGACCGACAGCTGCTGGTGCCCGACCCTGCCCACCAGGCGCAGCTGTGGACCTCCCGCGTATGGCCCGGCGCCGTCCTGGTGGACGACGAGATCGTCGGCACCTGGAGACGAGCCGCTCACACGGTCACCCTCACCCCCTGGACAGTCCTCCGCGTGCACGCACGTCACGCCCTCGAAGCCGAAGCGGCCGATCTGCCCCTACCAGCCCTCGACCGCCCCATCGCGGTGCGTTGGGAAGACTGAGCCGTCACGCCGCATACCCAGGGCATCGCTCCCTGCGTGAAGCACACCGGCCCACCAGACATTGCACCGGACAGCCGGAACTGCCGCCTACGCGGTGAAGCGCCGGCCGAGCCAGATCGGGCGCGATGGGTCGCCCGACTCGAGAGCGACCCAGACCCCGGCACCGATGGCAGGCACCTCGTGGGTGCCCGAGGCGGGTAGGCACGCCGCGGCCCACATCGACTGGTCTCCGGTGACCTCCGGCATCTGCACGAGCAGGCGCTGCTGGACGAGTGGGTCCGCGTTGTCGAGCACGGTCGCCCGGTACAGACCGCATGTGGCGTGGGGTGGCTCCTCGCTCTGACCGGTGTCCAGCACCACGCGCCCCTGTTGCAGAAGGACCGAGGAGTACGTTCCGGCGGACGTGTGATGCACGCCGATCGCGCTGCCGGACGGCGGTCGCTGACCGTGCACACCGTCTCCGAACTCGATGACGCTGGCACCGTCGTCGCGACGCCTGACGCGGTAGTGGTGGTCCTGGGCGGCAGAGCCGGCGAGGTCCGTCACCTGCCGCCACGACTCTCCGTCCACCTCCACCTCGAGCTCGGGCTGCTTCGCGGCGCCGCGGTCCGTACTCATCGGCCCAGGTAGTGGCTCATGAGCGCCATTATGCGCCCGTCCACAGCTTCCCTCTAGAGGCTTGAGACAATCCTCGTCGTCACCCTTGGTGGTCTCGGCCATCCGACGAGTGGGGAGGTCAGGCAGGGACGTAGGTCAACCTGATGACATCCTCGCCGATCCGCTCATGGTCCATGAGCCGAAGGGGCGGCCGGGGTCCGGCGAAGTACGGCTTGCCGTGACCGAGCACCACGGGGTGCAGGTAGATGCGGTACTCGTCGATGAGGCCAAGCTCAGTAAGGCTTTTCGCCAGGTCTGGGCCGGCGACCTCGATCTCCTCCTCACGCTCGGCCTTCAGCTCGCGGATCGCACTCTCAAGATCATCATCAACAAGGGTGGCTTTGGGGCCGACCGACCTCAGCGAGCGCGAGACGACCCATTTCGGCTGGTTCCGCCACGCCGTGGCGAACTCGAGCTCGCCGGAGTCCCGCTCAGGATGATCCTCGTCCCAGTACCGCATCACCTCATACATTCGGCGACCATACAGACAGCCCGCCTGTGCCTGAGCCTCCTCGATGAAGTGGCGGAAGAGCGTCGGGCCTGGGCCGAACGCCATGTGGTCGACGTAGCCGTCCAACGACTGGTTCATGCCGAACACGAGCTTGGCCATGGCGACTCCCACCCTCCTACCGCCCCATCGATCTGTCCTCCACCTCCAGCAGCACCACTATGGCGCTGCTGCAGGGCGACATCTACCGCACCTCCCAGCCGTGTCAGAGGATGTCGATGCGGAGGGCGCGACACCGAAGCGGACGCCCCCTCTGCGCTCATGACCACGTCGATCGACGAAGGTTGCGACTGAGGCGATGACCTGCTGAAGAGCCGACCCGGACGACTCGACATACTCCCCGAACTCCAACGAGTGGTTGACGCCATCCAGCTCGAGAACGTCGGCAGACGGAGACTGCGTCCAGCGCTCAGGTCGTCTGCACCACAGCCGCGTCAGTGCCCCGTCTGGTCGCCGTCGGCGCACCGAAGCTCGCGGACAGTCCAACTGCGATTGAGCAAGCGGTCACCCGAATGTCCCCATCGCCGCTACGGTCACGAAGGTGATGAACGCGGAGAGCACGCCGAGCAGTGCGCCGGACAGGGCCTTGCCGGGGTTGGTGGCCAGACCTTGCTCGGCACGGACGATGCCGACGGCCCCCAGCACCACGGCGGCCAGGGCCGATGGCACGGCGACGAGGTCGCCCACGATAGGGACGAAGACGAACACCATGGCCAGCACTCCCAGGGTGAAGGCCGCATCCCCTGCGCCGTTGCGTTCAGACGAACGCCACGGGCTGTCGTCCATGCCTGCTGTCACCTCCGTAGTGTGTCTCCAAGGCCCGGCCGGCGCTGTGCACGCGGCAGCACGTCGATGCCCCCGGGTCCTGCTCCTTGCAGTGCGTTGCCGGCGACGGACTGCCCGACGTGCACGACCGTGGTGGTGAGCGGTCGCTGCTCACCACCACGGTCGTAGGGTCACCGGGGGCGTGGACCCGTCAGTCGTCCTCCTCCTGCTCGTCGTCCTCCTGTTCCTCGTCTTGCTCCTGCTGTTCTACCTGGTCGTCCTGGTCCTCACCGGTGTCACAGGATGCCGCCATGGTCAGGGGCAGGACGAGCGCGATGGCCAGACCTGTCGCGACACGGCGGAGACGACCGGGACGTAATGTCGAGCGGGACATAGGTCTTCGCTTTCTCGAGAGTGGGCTTGGGAGTCACCGGGAACCCGGCGTGCCCGAGGCAGGACCGTCGGTGTCGGGTCGGTCGGTGTCGGGTCGGTCGGTGTCGGGTCGGTCGGTGTCGGGTCGGTCGGACTTGATCTTGTCCAGCCCTGCCCGCGCGTGGTCACTGCCCTTGCGGATCTGGTCCTGGTAGCGACCGCCGGTGCGGGTGTTGGCGACCTCACCCAGCTTGGTGATGCCCTGGTCGATCGTGCCGCGGTGCTGGGTCGCCGTTGCGCGTGCCTTGGCGAGCATGTCCTTCAGCGCCATGATGTGCCTCTTTCTCTTGTGGTGTGGTGGTGGGTTATCGGTAAGAGTGGTGGGTGGAGCTGGGGGATCTCCACAGGGGCTGCAGGGCCGCGTCCTCGGTCTCGGTCGCGACCCGGAACGGGGGGTCGGCCGGTGCGGGCAGTGCTTGCCGACCCTGTCCGCGGGTGGCGCCCAGGCTGGCGAGGATCGAGACGGTGATGATCGTGGCGACAACCGCCAGGGACACGGTGGTAGGGATGTAGAAGAGGTCGATCTTGAGCAGCATCTTCATCCCGACCCAGACCAGCACCAGGGCCAGGCCGACCTTGAGGTAGACGAAGCGGTGGATCAGGTCGGCGAGCAGGAAGTACATCGCACGCAGACCCAGGATCGCAAAGGCGTTGGCGGTGAAGACCAGGAACACCTCGTCGGTCACCGCGAAGATCGCCGGGATGGAGTCCACCGCGAAGACCACGTCGGTGACCTCGACCAGGACCAGCACGGCCAGCAGCGGGGTGGCCAAAAGCACGCCGTTGCGACGCACGAGCAGCTTCTGCCCGTGGTAGGTCTGGCTCATCGGCACGAACCGGCGGAAGCTACGCAGGACCGCTGAACGCTCCGGGTCGAGGTGCTCGTTGCGTTGCCGGATCATCCGGAACCCGGTGTAGAGCAGGAACGCAGCGAAGAAGTAGAGAACCCAGGAGAAGTGCTGGATCAACACGGCCCCCGCAGCGATGAAGATCCCACGAAACACCAACGCCCCCAGCACTCCCAGGAACAGCACCCGGTGCTGGAACTCACGAGGGACAGCGAAGTAGCTGAAGATGATGGCCCAGACGAACACGTTGTCCACCGCCAGGGACTTCTCGATGAGGTAGCCGGCGAAGTACTGCTGCCCGAGCTCAGCGCCCCACACCCACCAGACGATGGCGCCGAACGCGACCCCGAAGGCGACCCACACCCCAGACCAGGCGGCTGCTTCCCTCACCCCGATCACGTGGGCACGGCGGTGGGCGAAGAGGTCGATGGCCAGCATGACCACGATGAAGCCGAGCACCGAGGCCCAGACCCAGAACGGGACATCCACGTAGAAACACTCCGATCGATGATCGGAGGTCTCTCCCAGCCCTGTGACGGGCCCGCTCGCCGGAACCCTCATGGGCCGTAGTGACGACGAAGCGTGAGTGGGGTACTCCCCTCCTGTGCGACGGAGTAGAACACGCTCCCCCGACACCGGTCAAGTCCTCGTTGAACCATGGCGACCTCCGGCCTGCTGAGCGGGAGCACGTGGTGCCGCGGGATCCACGAGGCCTGGCCAGGTGAGGTCGAGAAAGACGCCGTGACCAGGGTCGAGGGACTGCGAAGCACACCGACGTCGTCCAGGAGCCCAGCGACCAGGACTACCTCTTTCGAGAGAGCGCCTTCAGCGACCCGGCCCGGACCTCATCCAGGCGAGCCGGCTCACCTCCGGGCCAACGAGCCGGGCACCTACCGCGTCACTGTGGCCGATGCCGACGAAGGCACCACCGTCGCGGTCGGTGACGACCTGCTCTGGGGCTGGGCGCCCCGGGTCGTCGCGAGCGTCGCTCTGCTCCTGGGCGGCCTGCTCGTGGGGCTGACGTTGGTGGTCGTCACTGCAGCCCGGCGCTCGGGGACGACATGAACCCGGCGCCTCCTTCGAGACCACCGCGTGTTCACCGTGAGAGTGAGGCGCCATGTACGCCCGCATGATCGCCCGCGACTTCCGCCGCAACCGCAGCGTCACCCTGATCCTGGTCCTGCTGATGATGCTCTCGGTGGTCCTGGCCACCGCCAGCGCGGGGACCCTGGTCCGGCCCGTCGGCGCGTCCAGCGATCTGATGACCCAGGCTGACGCGCCGCACGTAGCCCAGCTGCATGTGGGTCCCTACGACCAGGAGCAGGTCGACGCCTGGGCGGCCGGTCGACCCGACGTGGCCCACCACCAGACCATGGTCATGCTGGGCATCAGCGGAGCCAACCTGTTCTTCGACGGCACGGCACAGACCGACAACATCCAGCAGAACTCGCTCGTCGTGCCCAACACTGAGCGGGACCTGCTCCTCGACCTCGACAACCAGCCGGTCACCGAGGTGGACGTAGGCACTGTCGTGCTGCCCGTCATCTACCAGGTGGAGGCCGACCTCGAGGTCGGCGACCCGGTGACGATCACCGGTTCTGACGGTTACGTCACCGAGCTCACCATCGCCGGCTTCGCGCGCGACTCGATCATGAACCCCGCGATCACCAGCTCCAAGCGCCTCGCGGTGTCCCCTGCCGACCTGGCGGACGTGCGTGCCCATACCGGTGAGGTCGAGCAGCTCATCGAGTTCTGGCTGCACGACCCCGACGCGGAGAGCGCGACGTTCCAGAAGGCCTACCAGGACTCCGACCTGCCGGCAGCGGGTCAGATGGTGGACGCCGCGGCCTTCCGCATGTTCACCATGATCGGCGACGGGATGGTGGCCGCCGTCGTGATCCTGGTGGCCGCGCTCCTGCTGGTCGTCGGGATGCTGTGCCTGCGGTTCTCCTTCCTGACCGCAGCCGAGCAGGACTACCGCGAGATCGGTGTCCTGAAGGCGATCGGCGTCCCCGGACACGGTGTGAAGCAGATCTACCTCACCAAGTACGCGCTGCTGGCCGGGATCGCCACCGTGCTGGGGCTCCCCGTCGGGCTGGCGCTGACACCCCTGCTCACCCGGAACATCACGCGCTACATGGGGTCGGTCCCCAGCGTCTGGAACTGGGTGGCCCCGGTCCTGGCGGGGACCGCCGTGCTCACGGTCCTGGTGCTCTTCGTGGTCGTGCTGCTGCACCGCTTCGACAAGATCAGCGCCGTCACCGCGCTCAGCGCGGGGACCACGGGCAGGCAGGCCCGGGCGGTGATGCGCCTGCACCGCTCACGGATGCCGGTGCAGCTCCGCCTCGGTGTGATGGACGTGGTGGGCCGGTGGCCGACCTACCTGCTGCTGTTCCTCGTCTTCGCTGTGAGCACCTTCATCATCATCGTGCCGGTCAGCTCGGCCGCCACGGCCGGCGCACCCGCCTTCGTCAACTACATGGGCACCGGTCAGGTCGACCTGCGGATCGACCTGCGGCACGCGGACTCCACGTCAGCGACGGAGTTCGAGCAGATGGTGGCTCAGCTGGAGTCCGACCCCGACGTGACCGCCGTCGCCCCGATGGTCACCACCCGCAACGACAGCGTCGACAAGGACGGCAACACCGCCAGCCTCTACGTGGAGAACGGTGACCACACCCTGCTCCCCCTGACGTATGCGGAGGGCCGGGCCCCCACGGCCCCCACCGAGATCGCGCTGTCCCTGCTGGCGATGAACCAGGCCGGCCGCCAGGTCGGCGACACCCTTCCCGTCCAGGTCGGGGCCCAGGTCAGGGAGCTGTCGGTCGTCGGGAGCTACCAGGACATCACCAACGGTGGCAAGACGGCCAAGTCGGTCCTGCCGACCGGCGAGGACGACGTCATGTGGTACATGGCCGGGGTCGAGCTGACGCCGGGAACGGATGCCGGCGCCACGGCCTCGGTGTACGCCGAGGAGTTCGCCCCGGCGGCGGTCGCGGACATCGAGCAGTGGCGGATCCAGACCCTCGGTCCGATCGCGCAGCAGATCATGGTCACCGCTGTCGTCTCGGCCGTCGTGGCACTGGCCCTGGCGGCCCTGATGACGGCACTGTTCACGCGGATGCTCCTCGCACGCGACGCGGGCCCTATCGCCGTACAGCGGGCGGTCGGCGCCGACGACCCCGGCCTGCGACGGCAGTACCTCACGAGGGTGTTGCTCGTGCTGCTGCTGGGCGTCGTCGTCGGGACCGTCGCGGCCAACACCCTCGGCGAAGGGCTGTTCAACCTCATGTTCGAGGGGATGTTCGGCGGCTTCGAGTCGCTCGGCCAAGGAACCAGCCGCATCGACTTCGCGGTCGACCCCCTCCTCACCTACCTGGCCCTGCCCGCAGCGCTCCTGGCGGCCGTGGCTCTCACGACGAGCGCGAGCTCGCGCTCCATCTCCGAAGCCCGTGTCTCCACCCTCACCACCGAATAGGTGACAGCCATGACCACAGACACACCCCTTCTCGAGGCCACCGGGCTGACGAGGTCCTTCTCCGGTCACACCGTGCTGCACGGCGTCGACCTGCAGGTCCACCACGGCGAGCTCCTGTCGGTGATGGGACCGTCGGGGTCCGGCAAGTCCACCCTGCTCTACACCATCAGTGGGATGGACACCATGAGCGCGGGCACCGTCAGGTTCGATGGGCAGGAGCTGGCTGGGCTGAACCAGAAGCAGCTGGCCCGCCTGCGGCTGACCAGCATGGGATTCATCTTCCAGCACGTCCACCTGTTGAAGAACCTGTGCCTGCTCGACAACGTCGTCCTGCCGGCATACCTGGCGGGTCTGGCACCTCGGTCAGACCTCAACGACCGGGCGCTGCAGCTGATGGAACGCACTGGTGTCGCCGCGCTTGCGGACCGGGACGTCTCCGAGGCCTCCGGCGGCCAGCTCCAGCGCATCGGCATCTGCCGGGCGCTCATCAACTCCCCGACCATCCTGTTCGGGGACGAGCCCACGGGGGCGCTCGACTCCACCGCTGCCGCCGAGATCATGGACATCCTCGCCGAGCTCAACGCCGACGGCATGACCCTCATGCTGGTCACCCACGACCCACGAGTGGCCGCCCGCACCGAACGAGTGCTGTACATGGTCGACGGCCGCATCGTCGGCGACCGCCGTCAAGAGCGGTATGCCGGCGCCCACCTCGACCAGCGGCAGACCGAGCTGAGCCAATGGTTGATGGCCGGCGCACCGGTCCGGACCTGACGAGGCAGACTCGGTAGGCCTGCTGAGGACATGCTGGTCAAGCACGACCGCAGCGCGCCAGACGCTGCGGTGCGCGGGCCTCCCAACGGGTGACCTGGTCGTTGGTCTGCACCGGGGCTGTCGCGCAGGTGTGTGTCGAAGAAGGCGCTGACCCTGCGACGCACATCCTGGGTGGCGTTGTCGTCGTAGCTCGTACCCGAGACGCGAGCCAGGAAGCGCAGCAGCAGTGTGGCGTCGGCGGGGTCGTGGTCGTTCATGAACCCCTGCCCGACGCCGGGGTAGATCTTCACATCGTGCGCGACGCCGGCATCCGCCAACACCCGGTAGCGCCAGGGCGTACCCGCCACCCATGCAGAAACCGATGACCCCCACCCGACCGGGGCAGTCACCGTGGGACCCGAACCAGGCCCTCCTCGATGTCGTCGAAGCTCCTCCCCCGGCCAGGGTGGCTGCGTGTTCGGCACTGCGCAGTAGGCCGGCATCCGACCGCGCACAGTCTCGATCGTCAGGTCCGTCCCCCCAGGCATCGGACGTCCGCCCTTTGTTGCAGGTCGGGCTGCGCAGCACGACGGGCTCAGCTGCCCGGCTCGGTCGTGGTGATCACGTGGTGCACCCCGGCGAACTGTGCCCGCCAAGCGGTGACGTCAGTCGCGGTGCCGGGGTCGCCGCGTAGTCCGCGGGCGACCAGATGGGCGAGGTCCGGCATGTGTTCGGGTCCCATGCCGAGGCGCACGATCTCGGGGGTTCCCAGGCGTAGGCCGTTGACGTCGCCCGTCACCGGCTCGTCGGGCAGGCCGATGCCGCAGCTCAGGAGGTGGGCTCGGCGCAGCAGCCGGGCTGCGGCCTGTCCGCCGCCGTAGCCGTGGGCGCGAAGCGCGAGCTGGTGGGAGCGGGTGGGGCCGTGCCGGCCCTCGAACACGGGCAGGCCTTCCTCGGCCAGGGCGTGCGCGAGGTGGGCTGCGGTGATGACCATGGCCTCGGCGTATCCGCGTCCGCAGGCCTGCCAGTCCAGCAGGGTGACGGCCAGCGCCGCGGCCTTGCCCGCATCGAAGTTCGCTGTCAGCCCTGGGTAGGCGATGGCATCGAGTCGTTGCGCGATGGCGTCGTCGTTGGTCACGACAAGGCCCCCGGCGGGGCCGCCGAGGCTCTTGTAGGTGCTCATGGTCATCAGGTGTGCACCGTGGGTCAACGGGTTGGGCCAGGCGCCGCCGGCGATCAGCCCGCACACATGTGCGGCGTCGAACAGAACCAGCGCACCGACCTCGTCGGCGATCTCCCGGATCGCCTCGACGGGGTGGGGCGACAGGTTGAGGCTGGAGCCGACCGTGATCAACCGTGGCCGCTGCTCGTGGGCGAGGACGCGCAGGGCATCGACGTCGACCGTGTAACCGCCGGCATCCACCGGTGCCGGGACCGTGCGCAGCCGGTACATCCCCGCAGACCCGCCGCCGTGGTGAGTGACATGGCCGCCGATCGCCGGCGGTGGCGCGATGATCGTGTCACCCGGGTCACAGGTGGCCATGAACGCGTACAAGTTGGCGATGGCACCCGACGGCACCCGGATCTCGGCGTGCCGGGCAGCGAAGACCTCGGCTGCCAGCTCGGCCGCGAGGACCTCGACCTGCTCGATCGCCTCCAACCCCATCTCGTACTTGTCCCCCGGGTAGCCCAACGAGGGCCGCGACCCCAGGCCGGCCGACAGCATGGCCTCGGCACGCGGGTTCATGATGTTCGTGGCGGGGTTGAGGTTGATGCAGTCATGGTCGTGAATCTGATGGTTCTCCCCCACGAGACGATCCAGCTCGGCCAGGTTCTGGACCGGGGTGCGCCGCGCGGTCGCGCCGGCGACCTGGCGGACCCGCGCGTCCACGTGAGCGGGCACCCAGGAGCGGGGCTCGAGCTGCGTCATCAGAAGGTCCTCTCGACAGGCAGTGGTGAGGTCATGACCGAGCATGACCCAGCGCCAACCTCGGCTGCACCCCCTCAACCATCAGCCAGCACATCCGCACCCTGCAACGGGAGACCGGCCTGACGCTCTTCGAGGCATCCGGCCGGGGAGTCACCCCGACCGCGGCCGGCCTCCAGCTGCCACCACCCGTCCTGGAAGGGCTCCGCCGCTACCTCCTACGAGAGGAGGAGTTCCGCGTGGTCGTGCCGCATACGCACCCAGCGGCGACCCAACCCCAGGCCGCCCTCGCCTCCCTGCCGGCGAGCGGTGCATCGACAACGACGTCGACGAAGCCCCACCGGACAGGTCGTGTCCCAGGCCCGCCGCGCTGCCGCATTCACACCCCCGGTGTCGCCCCCGTCACGCTGGTCAACCCGACGCCGCGCCGTCGCATCGTCGCCCACGTCCGCGAGAGCGTCGGGCATCTGCTGGACGGACGACACCTCGACCTGTGCGGGAGGAGCTCCTCGAGGCACGCGCCACCGGCGCCGACTGGTCGGAGATGAAGACCGACGACCCCAGGGAACCCACGGCCGGCGACGAGATCGCGGACGACGTCGCCGCGCAGCTGTTCCAGCCGCTGCACCCTGGCCAGTCGGGACGCGAGCTTGCAGGCAATGGCGCTCAGCTCGACTGTCCACGCAGATTGGGGTGTTCGAGCTGCTTGACTCCGGCGACATGCGGGTCCAGCAGCGAGCGGTGAAGATCCTGGGCCAGTGGCGTCTGCCGGAGGCCGTCGAACCCGTCACAGAGGTCGCGCATCACGGCTTGCACAACGGTCGGATCGCGGCAATCGGCGTCCTGCACCGTACACAGCCGGCGTCGCGGCGGGCGACCCATCTGGTGGATCGACCAGGAGACTGCGGTGATGATGGAGCGATGACGACCTATTCCGGCACGAAGGAGTTCGAAGGCGCGACCTTTGTCCAGGCGAGCTTCAAGGGCGCCACTCTGCGGTTCTCCGATGTCAGCGGCGTGATGATGCGCAGCGTCGATGTGGACGGACTCGACATCGACAGCCACGACCTGTTCTTCGGCAGCCTTGTCGTCAACGGGGTCGACGTGGTGCCGCTCGTGGATGCCGAGCTCAACCGGCGGTTCCCGGGCCGCGAGCTACAGAAGGCGCAGACACCCGAAGGCCTGCGCGAGGGTTGGGCCGCTGTGCAGTCCGCGTGGCAGACGACAGTGGCGGACACACCGCCGGACCTGGTGGACGCCCACGTCGAGGACGAGTGGTCCCTGGCCCAGACCCTGCGCCACCTCATCCTGGCCACCGACGCCTGGCTGCGCGGCGGGATCCTGCGCATGCCGCAGCCGTTCCACGAGGTCGGCCAGATCTTCACCGGCGCCGACGAGATGGGCTTCGACATGTCGATCTTCCGCGCGGACCCGCCGGCCTACGACGAGGTCCTCGCGGTGCGTGCCGAACGACAGCAGATGGTGACCGACTTCCTGGCCACGGCCACGCCGGAGCTGCTCGCGGAGGAACGCGAGAACCCGTGGGGCGGCGATGACTGGCATCCCAGCGTCGGTGACTGCATCCGCGTGATCCTCGAAGAGGAGTGGGCGCACCTGCGCTACATACGACGGGATCTCGCTCGTCTGCGGTGAGGTCCCCGGCTGTGGACGCCACGGCGCCGGCGGCACGCGCTGCTCTCGAACCGTGTGGTTCCTGACGAGGTTGCGCGCCCGGTTCGCCAACCGTCCTGCCGCAGTGAAGACCCCGGAGTCGACACCTCTCTCGGGCTCCTACCGCTGGCCGGCCCTTGAGGCTGAGCGTGGGTCCGGGCCACCTCGGGGTTCCGGCTCCCACGGCGGCATGAACGGTGCCACGGCGCTCGGGATGCACAACACCCACAGCAGGTCACGGAGAGGCAGCAGGAGCAGGCTCCTGAACTGATCCAGTGGCGGGAACGCGAAGCGGCGATGTGGGCCGGCCACGGTCGTCACGGTGGTCCCTACAGACGGGCCCCGCTCAGCCTTTCGGATCCTTAGGCTGGCTGGATGCAGGTTGTGATCGTTGACGGGGCCAATGTCGTGGGCAGCCGCCCCGACGGTTGGTGGCGTGACCGTGCGGGCGCGGCCCGGAGGCTTCATGACCACCTCGTGGCCACCGACGTGGTCGGCGAGATCGTGCTGGTCCTGGAGGGCGACGCGAGGCGTGGTCGCCACGTCGGGCAGGAGGGGCATGTGCAGACCGTGCACGCCGCAAGGTCAGGCGACGACGCGATCGTTGACGAGGTGAGGAGCCAGGTCGCGTTCGGCGACAGGCGTGGTGTCACCGTGGTGACCGCCGACCGGGACCTGCGCGACCGGGTCGAGGCGGTGGGCGCCAGCACGAGGAGCCCGCGGTGGCTTCTCGACCAACTGTGATCGGGCAGACGAGCGGAGCAGTCCGCGGCCTGGCCGACCAGACGACGACCACCAGTGGCTGATCGACCCACGGTCGTCCTCTGCCTGGCACCAGGACACGACTGACTTCGTAGAGGGAGGGCTCCTGCACCAAGGCTTCATCAGCGAAGACGCAGCCCGAGCGGTGGTGCCACCCGCCGAGACGGTGTGACGATGTAGGGACAACACCCTGGGCAGGGAGGAAGAGCCCATGACTGTCGAGGCCAGCACCCGCTCTCTGGAGACCCCCGGCGCCACCATCGTCTACGACGTCCGCAGCGCGCAGCACACCCCTGACGACCGGCCCCCGCTGCTGATGATCGGCCAGCCGATGGACGCGACCGGCTTCACGGCCCTCGCGTCGCACTTCCCGGACCGGACGGTGGTCACCTACGACCCTCGCGGCCTGGGGCGCAGCGCCCGCAGCGACGGCCGTACCGACAACGACCCCCAGCAGCACGCCGGCGACCTGCACCGCCTGGTGGCGGCCCTGAGCGCCGGTCCCGTGGAAGTCTTCGGCAGCAGCGGTGGTGCCGTGGACGGGCTCGCTCTCGTCGCGACGCACCCCGAGGACGTCCGCGTGCTCGTCGCCCACGAGCCGCCCCTGACCCACCTGCTGCCCGACGCCGACGCCGTACGCCGTGCCGAGCAGGACGTCAGCTGTGCCTACGAAGAAACCGGCTTCGGGCACGGCATGGCCCGGTTCATCGCCTACACCTCCTGGGAGGGCGAGCTCACCCAGGAGTTCTTCGACCGTCCCCCTCCGGACCCCGCGGGTTTCGGCCTCCCGACCCAGGACGAAGGCTCCCGCGACGACCCGTTGCTGTCGGGGGCCTCGGACAGCGTCACCGCGTGGACGCCGGACTTCGACGCCCTCGCAGCGTCGGGGGTCAGGCTCGTCGTGGCAGCCGGGGCGGAGTCGGCCCGGCAGGTCACAGGGCGGTCGGCCGTGGCCGTGGCGAAGCGGCTGGGTCTGCCGCTGACGATGTTCCCGAGCCACCACGGCGGGTTCCTGGGGCCAGAGCTCGGGTGGCCTGGACAGCCGGAAGCCTTCGCTGCCCGCCTGCGGGAGGTCCTGGACTCACCAGAGGGCTGAGCACGCCGGACCACTCATCAGCGTCGTCCGTGGTGCGAGCGTGTCGCTTGGGCGAGTCAGGGACATCAGCACGCGGGAGAGCGCTGTTCAGGAGGAGAGCTGGCGAGCGGACTCGAACCCCTGATCACCTGCTTGCAGGACATCCGGGCAAAGCGCTCTGACCTGGACCTACTGCACGCAACAGTGCCGTCACGACCGTTTCGTGCAACATACGTGCATCAGTGGTGGCCACCTACGTCCGGGTCTGACCGTACGGCGGGGACGCGACGCGGTTCGCCGAAACCCGGTGGGCCCCCTCGCAGGGTGCGCATCCGGAACGAGGAGACCCGAAGACGGGGCAAGCCGTTTCACTCTCATGCCGCTGACATACAGGTCGGGTGAGGCTTGGTCAGAAGCAGCTCAGGGCACCAGCGGTAGGCGGGTTTGGCAGTCGATCGGGGTATATCGGCGGCCTTGGTCGTCGACGTAGGCTCCACCGACGTAAGCACGGCAGCCGGTGTAACCGGCTCCCGGCCGTGGTGCTGGTTGCGCGGGGTGGGGAGCGGGCTGCGCGGGGGCTGGTTGGCGAGTCACCTGCCGTTCAGCCTCCGCCTTCTCAGCGGCCTCGCGTGCTTCCTGGCGACGCTCCTGCTCCTGGGCGTCCTGCCGGGCCTTCACTGCGGAGTAGTGCAGGTCCTCGGCTCGTGAGCGCATGTCCTCTGTGGTGCTGCGCAGATCCGCGAGCTGCTGGGCAGACATGCCGGCGGCCCCGAGTGTCCCCGGGTCAACCTCGTTGATCAGTGCCAGCAGCACCGTCGCCTCTTCCACAGCTGCCTCGGCCGGGGCCTCCGACTGCTGCACATCCGTGTCTGCGACTCGTTGGACCTCGGCAACACGGTCGGCAAGGCCCTCGGATCGGCTGGCGAAGGTGCACTCCTGAGAAGGGTCAAACACGCCCCGCCCCTGGCTGCGCGCTTCCTCAAACGCCTCCGCGACCTCGTCGTAGAAGCGCTCGTTCGGCTCGAACAGGACGGGGACGCCGAGCCCGGCCCGGGCGATCTCCGCGTTCACCAGGACGTCGTCCTTCACCACCCCCGCCAGGTCGCGGCCGTAACGGTCCACGGGGTCCTCGTCGTAGCGCAGGACCACCTCAGAGCCGACAGGCAGTTGCCCAGCGAGGAAGTCGGCTGCCTCCGGCCCAAGGCACTCCACTGCTCGGAGGGGGTGCTTCGTTTCAGGTGTGTCGACATTGAGCAGGCGCACCGTGACCGCTTCGCCGTCGCGAAGGACCTCGATGGTGTCGCCGTCGACGATCCGCTGGACCACGACGGCCTCCTGCCCCATTGACTGAGCTACCGCCCCGACACCGACAACTCCAACGGCTCCGAACGCCGCGGTGCCCAGCAACCACTTCAGCACTGCCACATCACTCCTACTGCACTGCACCAATTGCGCCGCTCCGCCACGGCGTGTGCGTGCTACGCGGATCCGGTCACCGGGAACTGACCGACCGTGCGCTGATGGGCGCTCGCTCTTCCCCCGTCAGACCGAACCATAGTGCCCAAACGTCGGGTGAGGATGGCAGGTACCTCAAGGTCCCTGACGAAGATCCCAAACTGGTTCCCCTCTGTGTCAAGGGCCACGGTTCCGTCGCTATTCGGGGTGCGCCACCGCTGGTCGCCGTCAAGGCCGTTCGTCCGGTGGGGCGCTGCACCTTGACGGCTCCGGCGCGCCGGCGCGGACTGGCCGCTGCGGGGACCGGGAGGGGGTTGGGCCTGGGTGGGGACGGCGGTAGCGTCGGGTGTGCGGGTCCGGGAAGTGGCTGATCCGAAGTGCCGATGTGCGGGGGCAGGTCGGCCGCGCTGGATATGTCAGACGCCCCGCAGTGCCCTCCCGGACCCGCGCCGTCGACGATGTTGTCCTGCTGGGCTGCGGCGTCGGCGACGAGCTGGCGGTACACCACGTCGGACAGCCGGCGCTTCAGCGCGCGCAGCGCTTCCATCGGCGTCTTGTGGGTCGCGACCTTGCGGTCGTAGTAGGCCCTGCCCTCGGTGTCGTTGCGCAGCTGGACCACCGCGGCGATGTGCAGCACGTGGTTCATCCGGCGGTTCCCGGCCCGGGACAGCCGGTGCCGGACCTGCTCCCCGGACGAGGCGTCCAACGGGGCCGTGCCGGTCCAGGACGCAAACCTCGCCCTGGTCGGGAAGCGGGCGACGTCACCGGTGTCGGCCAGGATCCGGGCCGCGCCGGCCGGGCCGATCCCGTGGATGTCCATCAGGTGCGAACCCCTCGCCAGCACGGCGGCTTTCAGCTCGGCCTTCAGCGCCTTCAGCTTGGCGTCGACGGCGACCAGGTCGGCCAGCTCCTCTACGGCCATCCGCCGCCTCGTCTTGCCCGCGATATCGCGCGGGCGGACGCTGGCCAGCATCTTCTTGGCCTGCAACGCTGACAGGTCCTTCTTCCGCTTGCCGGGGACAAGCTCGCTGAGCAGCCGTTGCAGCCGGTTGACCGTCTGTACCCGCAGCCGGGACAGCTCATCACGGCGGTCCGCCAGCATCCGCAACGCCTCCAGCTCCCCGTCGCGGTGCACCACCCGCAGGCCCGGGGTGCGGACCGCGACGACGGCGATCGAGTGCGCGTCCAGGGCGTCGGTCTTACGGTTGTGCCCGGTGTCGAACAACCGCACTCGCGCGGCCAGCTTGGCCGGGACGTCCACGACACGTTCACCGTCCTCGACCAGGCGCTGCGCCAGCGGGCGGCCGGTGCCGTTGGCGCCCTCGACCACCCACAACCGGTGCGGGAACGTCTTCGCGTAGGACCGCATCGCGGTGTACCCGCGCTGGTCGGTGCCGAACCGGCCGGTCACGACCCGCCGCTCCTGCCGGTCCACGATCTCGATCGTCGCGGACAGCTTGTGGGGATCGACCCCGATGATCACCTCTGCCATGCTCCTCGCCTCCAAAGGGCGCCTCGAACCAATCTGGGAACGGCGAGGTGGGCAGTGCTACTACGAGCAGGGCAGTCCCCTCTTGAGCCACGCCTCGTCAGCGGTGCCCGACGAGGCACAGTCCAGTTGAGAGCCACACCCGAGAGTGGGCAGCCGCGATAGGGAGCGTCCCGCCGGGCACCTAAGACCGAGTCTGGCCCGACCCGATCATGACGCCCAGTCTCCTAGTAGCCGCGCTCCGTGTGTACCTTTCGGGCCGCCATCCGCTGTCGCCGGGCGAGATCGAGGAGAGGTCCCGGGCGCGGGCCTTGTCAGGGTGCCTGGAGAGTGAAGAAGAGGAAGCACACGAAGGCGGTCCGCTCGCGCGCGTTGGCCGGCAGGAGCTCGGTGGGTGTATCCGGTGACCACGAGGGTTCGCTCACCGCCGCGATGCTGAACCCGGCCTCGGTGAAGGCGTCGGTCATGGCATGCAGTGGACGGTGCCAGTAGGTCAGGACGGCACTCTCATCCCCGAACTCAAACTCCTCGGAGTACTGCGTGACGGAGAAGTAGTCCTGGTCCTGGTAGTTGAACAGGTACACGAACGGGTGAGGCACCGAGACGACGAGCCGCCCGCCGGGCCGCAGGACGCGCCGCAGCTCGGTCAGCGGGGCGGTCCAGTCCTGCAGGTAGTGCAGCGCCAGCGAGCACACGACGACGTCGAAAGTGTCGTCGTCGTAGGGCAGGCGCTCACCCAGGTCGGCAACTCTCAGGTCCGTCTGCTCACCCAGCCGGTCGCGAGCCAGGGCGACCATGCCAGAGCTCACATCGAAACCGCTCACGAGCGCGCCCCGATCCCGCAGCGCAGCGGCCAAGGGACCCGAGCCGCAGCCGGCATCCAGAACGCGGTGCCCCTGCACCTCACCCGCCAACTGGACCATTGCCGGTCGCTCGTACCAGGCGTTCAGCAAGTTCGCCTCGTTCGCGTGGGAGTAAGCCCTCGCAAAGCCGTCGTAGTCAGTCATGCCGGCAACTCTCCGCCCCGCGAGGTGTCACAGTGGTCAGGCGTGACCGTACCCCGCGCAGGCGCGCCGAGGGGCCGCGGCGAAACACCCTGTCCTGCCGCCACGGGAGGCCGGAACTACTCGGTGGACGCGCCGGGGCCGGCGAAGCCGCATGACCTGTCACGCAGCTGTCGGGCGGCCGCCCGAACGGCTTCGGGCGGCTTGCCGTGGCACACCTAGGCCTCACCCTTCATGCACGCCGTGTTCCGCTTCAGCCTCCTTCGTCAGCGCAACACGGTCGTCCTGAGACGTCTCGCGATCCTGCTTAGCGTGCTCCCGGTCGAGACCGGCGTTTCGGCGTTCGGGCCAGTCGCCGCCATAGCCACGGTCGTCCTGCGGGGCCAGGAACTGTGTCCGATCCAGGTCGCTCTCCCGACTGTCGGCCGCGTCATCGCGGGCGTCGGCCGTGGCATCGCGCGCGTCAGCGGCGTCCAAGATCGCCTGGGCTGCCCGCATACGGTCGGCAAGCGCAGCCTCCCGCGCCGCCACGGCAGTCTCGCGTCGTCTCAGGTCAGCCTCACGCTTCGCCCTACCCACAGCCATGCTTCCAGTGAACCACCAGCAGACGCCCGTGACACGCGGTGGGCCGAGCAGCTGAGGTTGACCTCGTTGGGTGGACATCCTGACCGGCCAGGTGCGTCTGGCAGGAGAGGATGCCCTGATGGGTGCCAAGAGAAGAGGTACACCCCGGCGTAGCGTCGTGACGCTGCTCATCTGGTGATCGACACCGGTCGCACCATCGCTGAGGTCGCCCATGAGATCGGGGGCGCAGTTGCTGGGTCGGTGGGTCGCAACCGAGCGGGCCCAGATGGATGACCCGCCGGTGCGCTGGATCTCGACGAGCGGGCCGAGCTCCATGATGGCAGTCTCGGGGTGAACGGGGCACCCAGGATCACCGCGGACCTGCGTGATGACGGGGAGGTCGTCTCAACCAAGACGGTCGCCAAGCTCATGCACCCCGACGGTCTGCAGGGCATCAGCCCCCGGCCCCGGCGGCCGGTGACCACGCTGGCCGACCAGGTTCCGCACACCATCCCCGACCGGGTCGGGCGGGCCTTCGACCGCGGCGCACTGAACGTGGTGGTGTGGCACCCTCACAGTCCCACACCGCCGCGGCGTTCTCACATGGTTTTGGGTGGTCATCCTCGCCCACCCGACACGCTTCGTGCAACCACGGCCTGTCATCTGGGCATTTCGTCTTCTTGATGGTCATTGTTGCGCATGCTCTCAGGAGCGTGTGGTCGCGAAGCTTTGAGATGGTATGTCTCCATGGGGCCTTTCCCCTTCACCTTGGTCGTTCCCCGGGGCCCGACGTCGAAGTCTTTGCCGAGGGCGGCCGCGACACGCGTGGTGATGTGGATCTCTCCGGGCAGGGCGTGGGACTGCATGCGGCTGGCGGTGTTGACGGTGTCACCCCACAGGTCGTAGATGAACTTGCGGCGCCCGATCACCCCTGCCACGACCGGGCCGGTGTCGATCCCTATCCGGACAGCGAGCCACGTCTCCCCCGTGTCTGCGGCGATGACGGCGATGTCCTCCCTCATTCCCAAGGCCATCCTGGCGATCGACTGGACATGTCGAGGCCCCGCCTCCGGAACCCCGCCGGCCACCATGTAGGCATCCCCGATGGTCTTGATCTTCTCCACACCCTCGACACCGGCGCGGTGATCAAAGGCGGTGAAGATGCGGTCCAGGAGCGCCACCAGGTGCTCTGGCGCCATGACGAGTGCCTGCTCAGTGAATCCGACCAGGTCGGCGAAGAGCACGGTGACACTGTCGTGACGTTCGGCAATGACCTCCGTTCCGTCCTTGAGGCGGGCGGCGATCGGCTCAGGCAGCACGTTCAACAGCAGTTCCTCGGACCGTGCCCGCTCGATCTCGAGAGCGCGGTGCACCTGAGCCCGCTGCTCCACGAAGTACCCGAGCATCACGTACGCGCTCACGGTGACACCTGCGACGTTGAGGACGAAGAACCCGACGACGACTCCTTGCGGCAGGTTGGCCGCAGACTGCGAGAGGAGCGGGTCGAGCACCGCCAGCAGCGCCACCTCACCGAGGAACGCCACCAGCCACACCATCGACCGCCGTAGACCAAGAAGAGCGAGGGCCGCGAGCGGCACGAACAGGGCCCACAACACCATGCCGCTGGAGGCGACGAAGCCACCGAGCGAGGCCTGAAGCAACGCCGGCAGGATCAGCATCATGAGTAGCTGGGATGTGCGGAACACGTCGAACCGCCGTGTCCGCGTCAGAACGACCAGCCCGATGACAGTGACGAGCTGGTACAGCGCCGGGATCGCCGCCGACCTGGCATACCCGAAGGACAGATAGGTACTCACCCAGACCACCGAGAGCAGGGCGATCAGCACGGACGCGACGATGAGGGTGCCCGCGCGGAGTCGCTCGTCGCGGGAGTCGCCCGGGCGCCCACCGAGGTCCGCCAAGCGGGTGACCAGGCCCACAACCCGCGGTCTCAGCTCCGGTCGCACGGGAGCACCGACGGGCCGAGAGGTCGACACCCGGTCAAGCCTCTGAGCGAGCACGGTCGCGAAAGGTGCTGGCACCAGCCGCCGCCGCGCTGGGCCACGTGCCAGCGCTCGTGGTGGTCCCGGTGGGGCGTCCGGTATGCCGTGGAGGTGAGGACCTCGTCGTCGTGCTCGAGGTCAGTGTGCTGGGCTTGCAGGTAGTTCATGATCCCCGTCGTGGGCACCGCGGCAGGGAACCTGTCGAATGTGCCGCCCATGTATGACGTCCGCAGTGTGTGAGCAGGTCCTTGAACCGCTGGAGGTGCGGCGCGGCCTTCGAGCACACCCGCCTGGTGTCTGCCCAGTGGCCCGGCGTGTCAGGTTGGGACGGCCCGACAACACAGGGCCCTGTAGCCCGCTGCAAGCTCAGAACCCGCTGCCGTACGGGTAGCGTGACTGCACCCCGGCGATGTGCTGCTCAGTCGGCCCACGCCCTCCCGGGTCGCGTCGGGCGTCGATCCCTGCAAGCGCGTACATCCCCGCCACCACGGCGAGCCCAAGCAGAAGCAGCAGCGGCAGTGCGCTCGGCCTGGCGAAGATCCACCCGACAAGGGCCAACGCCATCAGCGGGTACACAGACTTGACGCGCGCCCTCACGACGACCTCCTCAACCCCGAGACCTTCCAGCGTAGCCCTCGCACGCCCGCACGCACAGACCTCAGGGACCACGGCGGACCCGGCAACAGCGTGCACGCTGAGCGACCCCCTTCCACTCCGAGTGCGTCAGGAACACCGTGGCAAGAGGGGGCTCGTGACGACACCATCGCCCGACCATCCCTTCCCAGGAAGGGGTCCTCGCCATGAGGACCTACGTTGCATGCTGGGCCTACACCAGTGGCGCAAACGGCAGATCGAGGGCAGCCAGTACCTCGCGTGCGGCCGCTGCGACACGGAGCGCGACACCGTCACCTCCGGCACCCCGCCTGGTGGACTTTGCGCACAACCAACAGCCAGAGCGCCAAGGATCTCTGCGTAGCACCAAGACGTTCCGCACGTCTTAACATCCTGGCCGAGCTCGACCCCGTTCCGTGAGCGCGAGCGCCCACGCCACCTGGAGGTGGCGATACCGCCGGAAAAGGTACTGACATCGGCCGTCGAGGGGCCTAGTCTCGAACTATGGCCGGCATGCCTTGGGCTGAGCGACCGCTGCTGCTCGCGGTCGACGGGGACGCGAGCATCTTGGGCCAGATCGAGAGCGAGCTCACCCGCGCCTTCGGCAGTGACTTCCGGGTGCGCTGCGAGCTCAGCCCCGCCGATGCGCTCACCACGCTGCGCAGCACCCACCAGCGGGGCGAGCCCGTCGCCGTCGTGTTGCTCGACGAGTCGTTCAGCGACGCGGAGCGGGCCGAGATCTTCTCGACCGCCCGCTCGCTCCACCCCGCTGCCCGCCGTGCCCTGCTGCTGCCCTGGGGCGCCTGGGCGGATAAAAGCTCGGCGGCCAAGGTGCTCCACGCGATGGCGGTCGGCGACGTCGACTACTACGTGCTCAGGCCCTGGACGCCGCGCGACGAGCTCTTCCGAAGGGTCGTCGCAGAGTTCATCCAGGACTGGTCGCGCAAGGACCCCGCCAACCTGCGCGAGGTCGTCGTCGTAGCCGACAAGCACTCCGGGCGCGCCTTCTCCGTCAGCGACCTGCTCAACCGCAACCAGATCCCTTTCGCCTTCCGCGAGCGCGGCTCCGAGCTCGGGGCGGACGTGCTGGCCCAGACCGGTCACCCCGAAGGCGAGGTCATCGTCTGGATGCCCGCCCTCGGTGGGACCTGCCTGGTCGACCCGACGGACGTCGAGATCGTGGAGGCATGGGGCTTCCACACCGACCTCGACGACGACTCACGCGAGGTCGACCTCCTCGTCATCGGGGCAGGGCCGGCGGGGCTCGCCGCTGCTGTATACGGTGCCTCGGAGGGCCTTCGCACGCTCGTGGTGGAGCGAGAGGCGATCGGCGGGCAGGCGGGCACCAGCTCCCTCATCCGCAACTACATGGGCTTCTCCCGCGGGTTGAGCGGCGCAGAGCTGGCCCAGCGCGGCTACCAGCAGGCCTGGGTCTTCGGAGCCCAGTTCCTGCTGATGCGCGAGGTCAGACGCATCGAGACCCTGGGCGAGCAGTTCGTCGTCCATATCCCCGGCGCAGGCGAGGTGACCGCCCGGGCGGTCCTCCTGACCACCGGCGTCTCCTACCGCAGGCTGGGCGTGCCAACGCTGGAGGCTCTCACCGGCAAGGGCGTCTACTACGGCGCGAGCGTGTCCGCAGCGCACTCCCTCAGCGGCCTCAACGCCGCAGTGGTCGGCGGTGGCAACTCGGCAGGGCAGGCCGTCCTGCACCTGGCCCGATACTGCAAGGAGGTGCACCTGGTCGTGCGCACCGCCGACCTGCGCGAAGGCATGTCGGCTTACCTCGTCGACGCGATTGCCGCCGAGCCTGTCATCACCGTCCACCTCGACACCGAGGTGGAAGACGGCCGCGGCGACGGACGTCTCGAGGTCGTCACCCTGCGCACCCGGACCACCGGCGAGGGCCGCGACATCGAGGTCGACGGCCTGTTCGTGATGATCGGCGCGCAGCCCCGCACGGACTGGCTGCCTCCCCAGGTGAAGCGGGACCGGTTCGGCTTCCTGCTCGTGGGCGCCGACGTCGCTGACTCCGAGGCTTGGACCGCGTCCCGGGCACCGCTGCCGTACGAGACCTCGATCCCTGGACTCTTTGCCGCCGGGGACCTCCGCTCGGGGTCGGTGAAGCGGGTGGCCTCCGCGGTCGGCGAGGGATCCGTGGTGGTCAGCCAAGTCCACCAGTTCCTGACAACCCCCCATGGGTGAGCCGGGCACGACCGCCTACTCTCCCCTGCGGGCAGCGGGAGCCGCCACCGCGCTCGCCCTGCCCCTCCTTGGGCTCGTCCTGCTCCTGGCCCGGCCCGAGCTCGACGTGCGTTGGGAGAACCACCCCGCCCACTTCTGGCTCGTGCTCATCACGGCCGCGCTGGCCGCCGCGCTGGCCTACGCGACCGGGGAGGCGGCGGTGCGCCGGGGCGACGCGAGGGTGCTGCACGTGTCGCTGGCCTTCCTGGCCTCTGCAGGCTTTCTCGGTCTGCACGCGCTGGCCACTCCCGGGGTGCTGCTCGAGCAGAGCAACGTCGGCTTCGCCGTGGCCACGCCGGTCGGGATCGCCGTCGGCGCCCTCTTCGCCGCGCGCTCCACGGCCGACCTCTCCGGTGACCGCGCCGTGCGTGAGGTGCGCGTCGCAAAGCAGCTGCGGTTGGCCCTTCTGGTTGCGATGGTGCTCTGGGCGGCGGTGTCGCTGGCCGAGCTGCCCCCTCTCAACAGACCACCGATCGATGCCGAGGGGCTCCCCTTTGCTCTGGGCGCGGTTGCGGTGCTCCTTTACCTCGGCAGCGCCGCCCGCTACCTGCAGCTGTGGCGCCGCCACCGGCCGGTGATGCTGCTCGTCGTGCTCGCTGCGTTCGTGCTGCTCGCCGAGGCGATGGTCGCCATCACCTTCGCCCGCAACTGGCAGCTCTCCTGGTGGGAGTGGCACGTGCTGCTGCTCGCGGCCTTCGCCCTGGTCGCCTGGGGGGCCCGCTCCTCCTGGCACGAGGAGCGGTTCGCCGACCTCTACCTGGACGACACGAGCGCGGGCGAGCGCGAGATGAGTGTGCTCTTCGCCGACCTGCAGGGGTTCACGTCCTGGTCCGACACCCACCGGCCCGAGGAGGTGACACAGATGCTGAGCGCCTACTTCGCTGTGGCGGTCCCCGCCGTCGTCGAGCCACACGGAGGGGACGTCGACCGCATCATCGGCGATGCGCTCATGGTCACCTTCAACCGCCGCGGCGACCAGCCCGACCACGCGGCGCGCGCCGCGTGTGCGGCCCTGTCCCTGCAACAAGCCGTTGAGCCCGTGGCCCGAGCCCACACCGACTGGCCCGTCTTCCGGGTCGGGGTCAACTCGGGGCCGGTCTCCCTGAGCGTGTTGGGCACCGCCGGCGGTCGCACCCACACGATCGTCGGCGACACGGTCAACACTGCGTCGCGCATCGAAGGCCAGGCTCCACCGGGTGGGGTGGCCATCGGGCCCGGCACAAAGGACCTCCTCCCGGACGCGGTGACCGTGCCGCTGGGCCCGCTGTCGCTGAAGGGTAAGAGCGAGCCGGTCCAGGCGCACCTGCTCATCGCGCTTGGCGGCAGGTCCGACCGGGGTGGCTGAGCCGCCCCCGGGACCGTCCCCGGCGAGTATGTGAGCCCGCAGGAGCGACACCGACCCGAGCGTTACATAGGGGGCAGCAGGTGCCTGATGGCCTCGACCTTGATCTCACCGACTGCCTGGCACTGCGTCCCGTGGCGCCTGGCCCACGTCCGGTGACGTCGAGTCAACCCTGTCAGGTCGGCACTTCTTGTCAGGACTGCGGGGCGGGCCGCTCAACACGACTACGCCACGGTGGTAGAGGCTGCCCCGAGACTCTGGGACCTGACCCTCTCCCCACGGGCGCTGGGCGGGTGGGCCGGGGCAGCGGGAAGCCTTCACCGCCCGATTCCACGAACTCCTGGACTCACCAGCACGCTGAAAGTGCCGAACGCCTATCTGCGTCGTCTGTGATGCAGCGTGTTGCTCTGGTCGGTGAAGGACATCAGCACGCGGGAGAGTGCGGGCTCGAGCGTCACAAGGTCCTCCTCGTCCATGCGGTTCGTGTTCAGTGCCCAGGTGAGGCGGTCCAGCACGTCGACCCACTCGCGCGTCGAGCGCGGAGACTGCGGGACGGGCACCGTGACTCTGCGCTCGACGACCGTCTTCTTCTCGACGACCACCTCGACCGGCCGGTCGACGACGTCCACGGCCGCCAGCCCTGCATCGGCGGCGCGCCGCTGCTCCCAGGCGCGGTGCCGGCAGGAGCTCGAGCACCACTTCGGCACCGGCCGCGGGTGGGGACGGCGACCTCGGTCCCGCACCATCCGCATCGCACCTTCTGCCCCGCCCTCCGCCGGGCGATGGGCCCGTCCCTGCCGCTAGGGACGCTGCTCGAGCTGCCCTCCATGCGAGCCTCCGATGGCTCGTCACTGCGCTCACTTCGATTGTGCCAACGACATACCCGGACCGGCGGTGCACGAGGTGTAACGGTTTGGGACCTGGCGGTCCCTGCGCTGGCTGCTGAGAATGGGGGTGTCGTCCGGCGACGTCGGCACACACTGGTGCGGGAGAGCCCGGCCGAGGTGTATGGCGCGGGGTCCTCGGGTGCCGCTGGATTGTTGCTACGAGCACGTGGGTCTGTGTCCTGGCAGAGGGCCTTCCGGGCGGCGTGAGCGGCTGCGAGGGCCGCGGCCGCTGTCGCCTGGAAGGGGCGTGGTCAGGATGGAAGTGCTGTTCGAGCGGGTGGCCGGGTTGGACGTCGGTAAGGAGTCGCTCACGGTGTGCGTGCGTACCCCGGGTGCGCGGCGTGGCCGGCACACCGAGACGCGCACGTTCAAGACCACGACCGGGTCACTGCGGGTGATGCGCGACTGGCTGGTCGAGAACGGGGTGAGCATCGCGGCGATGGAGTCGACCTCGACGTACTGGAAGCCGCCGTTCTACTGCCTGGAGGAGGTGATGGAGGTCTGGCTGCTCAACGCCGCGCACATGAAGGCCGTGCCCGGTCGCAAGACGGACGTGCGGGACGCGGAGTGGATCGCTCAGCTGCTCGAGCACGGGCTGCTGGCGCCCTCGTTCGTGCCGCCGCCGGTCATCCGCTCGTTGCGGATGCTGACCCGCTACCGGGTGCAGCTGATGGGCGACCGGACCCGGGAGATCACCCGGTTGGAGCTGATGCTGGAGGATGCCTCGATCAAGCTGTCTACCGTCGCATCCTCCCTGTCGACGGTCTCGGCGCGGGTGATCCTGACCGCGATGATCGCCGGGGAACGTGACCCGATGGTGTTGGCGGAGATGGCCAAGGGCCGGATGCGCTCGAAGATCCCTGACCTGGCCCAGGCGCTGGAGGGGCACTTCGAGGCCCGTCACGCCCGGCTGGCCCGCTCGATCCTGGACCGCCTGGACCAGGTCGAGGCGCACCTGGTCGAGCTGGACGAGACGATCCGGGAGGCCTGCGCCCCGTGGGCGCACGAGATCGAGCTGCTGCAGACCATCCCCGGCGTCGGGGAGCGCGTGGCCCAGGTCATCGTGGCCGAGACCGGTGCGGACATGTCCCGCTTCCCCTCGGCCGCGCACCTGGCCTCCTGGGCCGGGCTTGCTCCGGGGGTGTACGAGTCGGCGGGCAAGACCCGCCCGGCCGGCACCCGGCACGGCAACAAGTGGCTGTGCGCGATGCTCGTCGAAGCCGCCGGGTCGGTGGCCCGGATGCACGGCAAGAACTACCTCGCGGCGCAGCACGCCCGCCTGGCCAAACGCCGCGGCCGGGGGCGGGCCCAGGTCGCCGTCGCACACTCGATCCTGGTGTGCGCCTACCACATGCTCAGCAACGACGAGCCTTACCGCGACCTGGGAGCTGACTGGCTGTCGCGCCGCACCGAGGAGGCCCACACCCGTCGCCTCGTCGCCCAGCTCGAACGGCTCGGGCACAAGGTCGTCATCGACCCCGTCGCCTGACCGTGCTGTCCGGAACGACGTGCCGGGCTCCGCCCGGCGCGCTCACGCGCACGCCTTCGGCCGGGTTATTCACGGGTCTGTGTGGGACATGAGCGGGGCGGAAAGCGACGGCTTCAGCGTCGGTGAGCGTGCACGGGTCGTGGCCAGCTCAGGGGTGGGCGAGCGCGCGGTCGGTGCTGGGTTCGTCAGGTCGGGTGACAGTCAGGGCTCGGTGAGTCCCTGGGGGCTGGGCTTCCGCTTTGGGTGGCGTCAGGAGACTTCCTAGGGCGTGGAGAGGTGCGAGGGATGGGCAAGCAGGTGGCGAGGCAGCAGGCGCGGGCACGTGCCCGGAAAGCGCGGGCCCAGGCGCGGGAGGACCAGGCGAAGCGGGAGCAGCGGTTGACCGGGTTGGGCGAACAGGTCGTCGCCGCGGTGACGGAGCGGGACGCGGCGGTGGTCGACTGCGAACGGCGGGCAGGTCGAGCGCTGCGGTCGTTGGTCGAGGAGGGGCTGAGCACGCGGGAGGCGCTGGCGTGGTGCGGCGTCGAGCTGACGGCGCGCGAGGTGCACCGGCTGGTCCGTGACGCGGAGGTCGGTGGGGAGTCGTCGCCGGATGAGGAGGGCAAGCCACGCCCAGCCACTCCCCCGTGCGTCTCGGGCGCGCCGGCCAAGGGCCGAGGGTAGCGTCGGCCGACATGAACCGGGTCCTCTTCAGTGGTGGTGTGCTGGTCGACGGTACGGGCGCCGAGCCGGTGCCCGGTGACGTCCTGGTGGTGGACGGCCGGGTGGCGGCCGTCGGGACCGACGTCCCGGGGTCGGTCGGCGACGCCTCGGACGATGACACGCAGGTGGTGGACTGTGCGGGCGCGTTCGTGACCCCCGGACTCTTCGATTGCCACGTGCACTTCCTGTTCGAGCAGCCCACGATGGTGCAGATCCTCCAGGCGCCGTTCTCCCTGCCCTTCTACGAGGCCATCGACCGGATGCGACGCACGGTCGCGACGGGCGTCACGTACGTGCGGGACGCCGGGGGTGCGGACCTGGGGCTGGCCGAGGCCGTGCGGCGCGGGCTGGTGCTCGGGCCGCGTATGCAGGTGGCGCTCCAGATGATCAGCCAGACCGGCGGGCACGGCGACGACTGGCACGTATGCGGCGCGCAGGTCGGTCTCCTCGCGGATCATCCCGGCAGACCGTCCGCGGTGGTGGACGGACCCGTGGAGATGCGACGCAAGGTCCGCGAGCTGGTCCGGGCCGGTGCGGACGTGATCAAGGTCGCGACCAGCGGCGGCGTGCTCTCGCCTCGGTCCAACCCGATGCACGGCCACCTGCGCGACGACGAGGTCGCCGAGCTGGTGGCCGAGGCGACCGCCGCGGGGCTCAACGTCATGGCGCACGCGATCGCCACGGACGGGATCAAGACGGCGGTCCGCAACGGGGTCCGCTCCATCGAGCACGGGATCTACCTCGACGACGAGGCGATCGAGCTCATGCTCGAGCACGGCACCTGGCTGGTGCCCACCCTCAGCGCGCCCCGGGCGGTGTTGGCCCAGGCCGACGCGGGTGCGGCGATGTCCGACGCCGTGGTCGCCAAGGCCCGCATGGTCGCCGCCGTGCACGATGCGTCGGTGCGGCGGGCGATCGAGGCCGGCGTGAAGGTGGCGATGGGCACCGACTGCGGGGTGGGCGTGCACGGCACCAACCTCGACGAGCTCGGGCATCTCGCCGCCCTCGGTATGGCGCCCGCCCGGGTCTGGGCCGCCGCGTCCGGTGTCGCCGCAGAGCTGCTCGGTGTCGAGGCCGACCACGGAACCCTCGAGACGGGCAAGGTCGGCGACGTGGTCGTGGTCGACGGTGCCTACGACGACCTGACCGGGCTGCGCGAGCGGGTCCGGGAGGTCTGGATGGCCGGCGAGCGGGTCACCTCCCGCGAGTAGACGCCGCGGTGCTCAGGACTGCGGTCTACGGGCCAGGTCCGAGAGCTTGGCGGCGATCTCGGCGTCACGGCCCTGGGCAGCGTGCTGGTAGCGCAGCGCGGCAGCGACCGTCGAGTGGCCGAGCCGGGCCTGCAGCTCGGCCAGGGTCGCGCCGGTCATCGCGACCATGGTGGCGCCGGTGTGCCGCAGGTCGTGGATCCTCAGGTCCTCGCGCCGGGCGGCCGCTCGCGCCTTGCACCAGGCGGTGTGCAGGACCGTCGGCTGCAGGTGCCGCTGCCGGTCGCGCACCGACGGGAACAGCAGTGCGTCAGCTCCAGGCCGCACGTGCGTCTCGAGGTGCTGCTGCAGCGCGGGGACGATGTGCGGCGGCACGCTGACCTCGCGGGTGCCGGCGGCCGACTTCGGGGTGCCGACGACCGGCTGGCCCCGGACCCAGGACACCGCCCGGGTCACCTTGACGACACCGTGGTCCAGGTCGAGGTCGCGCCGCCGCAGCTCGAGCACCTCCCCCCACCCGCAGGGCGCACCAGGCGCACAGCAGGACGACCGCCCCCAGGTGGTCCGGCATCTCCTCCACGAGCACGTCGAGCTCGGCCAGGGTGGCCGGGTGGATCTCCTTCTTCGTCGGAGGGTTGGAGGCGGCTCGGACGCGGCACGGGTTGCTGGCGACAAGCTCGTCTGTGACGGCGGTGGTCAGGATGGCCCGCAGCAACGCGTAGGCGCGGGCGTTGACTGTCGGGTGCTCCGGGGACAGGCCGGCCCACCACCGGCGCACGAGGGCCGGCGTGAGGTCGGTGACGAGCAGGTCGCCGAACTCCGGCTCGAGGTAGCGCCGTAGCAAGTGGTCGTAGCCCTCGCGGGTCCGGGGCTTGAGGGACCGGTCGGTCAGCCACTGGTGGGCGTACTCATCGAAGGTGGGTGGTGCCAGCCGCTCGGCGATCTCCGCCCGCCGCTTCGGAGCGACCCAGTCGTCGCGACTCGCCAGCGCACGCTCGTGGGCCAGCCAGGCCTCGGCGTCAGCCTTGGAGGCGAAGGTGTACGGAGCAGCGTACCTCCCCAGATCCGGACCGGTGTAGCTCGCCTGCCACCGCTTCGACGGCAGCCGCCGCAGTGCGCCGAAGCCCCGTCTCGTTGCCATACCGCACCCCATTTCGTGCAACATACGTGCAACAAGAGTGCCACTTCGTGCGTTACTCCTGACAACGTGTGACCACGCCAGCTCAGGGCATGATCACGTCATTTCCGCTGGTCAGAGCGATGAAATTGCTGTTCAGGAGGAGAGCTGGCGAGGGGACTCGAACCCCTAACCACCTGTTTACAAGACAGGTGCGCTACCGATTGCGCCACGCCAGCCGGTCCGGCCGCCCGAGGGCACCCGGCCAGGGGCCGATGTTACAGGCTCCTCGGTGACCTCAGACCGGCGTCGAGGACAGCACGCTGGAGCCGATGTAGCGGCCGTCGCCGATCTTGAGCCACCCGTTGACCCAGGTGCCGGTCACAGCCGTGCCGCGGGTCTCGGTGCCGACGACGCGGTAGCCGGTGCCGGGGCCGGAGCGCACGTAGGCAGCGCTGCTGGCACTGACGTAGCGGGTGACCTCACCCGAGGACGGAGGCGGGGTCGAGGGGGCCGTCGAGCCGCCGATCGGCGTCGAGGACAGCACCGAGGGGCCGATGTAGCGGCCGTCGCCGATCTTGAGCCACCCGTTGACCCAGGTGCCGGTCACGGTAGTGCCGCGGGCGACCGTGCCCACGACCCCGTAGCCGGAGCCGGGGCCGGAGCGCACGTAGGCGGCGGTGCTCGCGCTCACGTAGCGGGTCACCTCCCCGGAGGCCGGGGGCGCAGGTGTCGAGCTGCCCCCGGTGACGGGCGTCGTGGAGATCACGGTCGGGCCCAGGAAGCGGCCGGAGGCCATCTGCAGCCAGCCGCCGGCGACCAGCGTGCCGGTGACCTCGGCGCCCCGCTCGGCCTGGCCGACCACCGCATACCCCATGCCCGGGCCGGACCGCACGTTGGCGGAGTCGCTCGCACTCACGTAGCGCGTCACCGTGCCGGGCGCGGGAGCCGGTGCGGGGGCGCTGCCACCGGTCACCGGCGTGGTCGACAGGACTCCGGGGCCGAGGAACTTCCCGGTGCCGATCTGCAGCCATCCCCCGCCGACCAGCGTGCCGGTCACCTGGGTGCCCCGGGCCGCCTGCCCGATGACCGAGTAGCCCGTGCCCGGGCCGGACCGGATGTTGGCGGAGTCGGTCGCGCTCACGTAGCGGGTGACCGTGACGCCCGACGCAGTCCCCGGCGCCACCGGGTTGGTGACGGGCTGTGCGTTGGGGTCAGCGCCGCCGTTGGTGCGCGTCAGGCCCGCCCGCACCGAGCAGACCGGCCAGGCGCCCGGCCCTTGCCCGTGGAGCACCCGTCGCGCGATGGCGATCTGCTGGGCCTTGGTCGCCTGGTGCGCGAAGGCCGCGAAGGTCTGGCCGCCGTAGCCCCTCCACGTCGGCTGGTAGAACTGCAGCCCGCCGTAGTAGCCGTTGCCGGTGTTGATGTCCCACCGGCCGCTGGACTCGCAGTCGGCGACCCCGTCCCACACCGTCTCGTCGTACTGCGCCTGCGCGGCAGGGGCCGCCATCGTGAAGGCGCCCACCGCCGTGGCGCCCGCCGCGGTGACCGTGGTCATCCGGCGCAGGGCCGTCGTGCCTGACGTGTGGGACGCGCGGGGCGATGCGTCGGAAACCATGAACCGAACCTCCGTAGGCGGATACCAGATTCGACTACGGTACGGGTGAATTGACACGCGTCAACCCCTGTCACAATTGTCACTCCAGTCTCGTCCACCCCAGGAACTCGACGAGCGGCGGTTCTCCGCCGGGGTTGGGCCACCACGACACGTCCTGACCCTCGAGCGCGGCCCACACCCCGAGGCCGAGCGCGCCGACGCTCAGCAGGCTCACGACGACCTGGGTGACCACCCCTGCCGGCAGCACCGCACGCACGATCGTGCGTGACCCGCGGCGCAGCGAGATGCCGCCGGGACCCCACCACGTCGTGAGCGCTCCGAGCAGCGAGCCGACCCCGATCGCGACGGGGTGCTCGATCCCGATGTCCACCACCCCCGCCATGGCGAGACCGTATGACGTGAGCGCTGCGGCGACGACAGCGAAGGCGACCGGCAGCAGCAGGCTCAGCCCGGCCCCCAGCACCGCACCCACCAGGTGCCAGGGTGCGGCCAGCATCATCATCGGCAGGTCGCTGCCGCGAGGGCCGGCCTCGTGGCGCCGCAGCACCAGCCCGGTCATGGTGCGGTCCACCCAGCGGCCCAGCACCGACCACAGCGCGAGCACACCCCAGGCGAGCAGCGGCACGACGGCGGACACCGCCACGAAGAGGAGCAGCAGCGCCGCGAGGGTGCCGGTGCGCATCGGCCGGCCGATCCGGGGGTCGCCCGGGCGGGCGGGATAGGCCGGCGACGCCCCACCACCGGTCGGGCCCGGCTGGGCAGGCCCGAGCCGTGGGTCGTGCGGTGGACCGTAGGGCGACCCGTTCGGCGGCGGAAGCGGGTAGGGACCGGGCTGCGGCCCACGGGGGGGAGGCTGGGGCGGGCGCTGCACGGGTTGCACGCGGGTGTGCGCGACGGGCTGGACCACCGTGGGGTCGACGACCTCCTGGGCCCCCGTCCGTGCCGTCCGGTCGGAGGCCCAGGGCTGGTCCGGCGTCGTGGGACGCGAGGTCGTGTGGTCCGCCGAGGGCACGTGCCGCGTGAGCACCTCCTCGACAGGCCGGCGCTCGGCATACGCCTGCAGCGCCTCCAGCACGACGTCCGCCCCCGGCCGGTGCGCCGGGTCCGGGTGCAGGGCCGCCAGGAGCAGCGGCCTGAGGTCGGGGTCCACCTCGACCAGCTGGGTGCGGCCACGGATGACCCGGTCGAGCACGACGCTCATCGGCCCTCGCCCGAACGGCGGCTGGCCGCTCGCGGCGAACGACAGCGTGGCCGCCCACCCCCACCAGTCGGTGGCCTCGGTCACCGAGCCGCCCTCCACGACCTCCGGCGACAGGTAGCCCGGGGTGCCCATCACCATCCCGGTCATGGTGAGCCTGACGTCCTCGCTGACCTGGGCGATGCCGAAGTCGATGACGACCGGGTCGTCCCCCACCATGAGCACGTTGCCCGGCTTGAGGTCCCGGTGCACGATGCCGACGGCATGGATGGCCTCCAGCGCCTCGTAGAGCCCCTGCCCGAGCCGCGCGAGCGCCTCGGGAGGCAGCGGGCCCTGCTCGGCCACGACCACGTCCAGCGGCGCCCCGGGGACGTACTCCGTGACCAGGTAGGGCGAGGGCCCGTCCACGTCGGCGTCCAGCACCGCGGCGACGTTGGGATGGTGCACCCGCTCCAGGGTCGCGACCTCGCGGCGCAGCCGGGCGCGGGCGCCCTCGTCGTGGGCGATGTGCGGCCGCAGCACCTTGATGGCACAGTCCCGGCCGTCGGGCATGAAGGCCCGGTAGACGATGCCCATGCCCCCCTCGCCGATCCGGGGGCCGAGCTCGTAGGGGCCAAGGCGGCGCGGCGCCTCGGCCTCCTCGGTGCGGGGCAGCTCGGTGGTCACGGAGTCCACGGTATGCGGTCAGCCCTGGGACGCGCCTGCACGCCCCGGTCCTGACGGGTCGCGGACGACCGGGAGCCGGCGCCGTGGCACCAGCAGCCGCGGCGCCGGCGGGGCTGGCCTAGGCTGGCGGCTCGAGCAACGAGGGAGGTCTCATGTCGCCCAGCGGACGCACCGTCGACTTCGTCGTCGCCGCCAACAGGCTGCCCGTCGACCGGGTCGTCCACCCCGACGGCAGCACCGAGTGGCGCACCAGCCCGGGGGGTCTGGTCACCGCGATGGAGTCGGTCATGACCGGCCGTGACGGCGTATGGGTGGGCTGGGCGGGCGAGCCCGGGGAGGCACCCGAGCCGTTCGAGACCGAGACCGGCCTGCAGCTGCACCCCGTGCCGCTCGACGCCAACGAGATCCGCGACTACTACGAGGGCTTCAGCAACGACACCCTCTGGCCGATCTACCACGACGTCATCGTCGAGCCGACCTTCCATCGGCGCTGGTGGGCCACCTACCGCACGGTGAACGAGCGCTTCGCCCACGCGGTCGCCGACGTGGCGGCCGAGGGCGCCACGGTCTGGGTGCACGACTACCAGCTGCAGCTCGTGCCCGCCCTGCTGCGCGACCTGCGACCCGACCTGCGGATCGGCTGGTTCAACCACATCCCCTTCCCGCCCGTCGAGCTCTTCGCCCAGCTCCCCTGGCGCAAGCACGTGCTGCGGGGCCTGCTCGGTGCCGACTTCCTGGGCTTCCAGCGCACGACCGACGCGGGCAACTTCGTGCGGGCCTGCCGCCAGCTGCTCGGAGCCACCAGCAAGGGTGACGTCGTGGCCTGGGAGGGCACGGACGACGACCACCCCGGCGCATCGCCGCGCCTGGTGCGTGCGGCGGCCGTGCCGATCTCCATCGACTTCGCCGGCCTCGAGGCCCTGGCCCGGACCCCGGAGGTGCGAGCCCGGGCCAAGGAGATCCGCGCCTCCCTGGGCGACCCCGACGTGGTGCTGCTCGGCGTCGACCGGCTCGACTACACCAAGGGCATCCGGCACCGCCTGCGCGCCATCAGCGAGCTGCTCGAGGACGGCGACATCGGCCCGCCCGAGGCGACCTTCGTCCAGGTGGCCACGCCCTCCCGCGAGCGCGTGGCGGCATACCGCCAGCTGCGTGCGCAGATCGAGGGCATGGTCGGGCGGATCAACGGGGACTTCTCCCACATCGGCGACGCCGCGGTGCACTACCTGCACCAGTCCTACCCGCGCGACGAGATGGCCGCGATGTTCCAGGCCGCCGACATCATGCTGGTGACCCCGCTGCGCGACGGCATGAACCTCGTCGCCAAGGAGTACGTCACCTGTCGCCACGATCTCGGCGGGGCCCTGGTGCTCAGCGAGTTCACCGGTGCGGCCCAGGAGCTCAGGCAGGCCTACAGCTGCAACCCGCACGACATCATCGGTCTCAAGCAGACCATCCTGCGGGCCATCCGCGACTCCCCCTCCGAGCGCCGCCGGCGGATGCGGGCCCTGCGCCGTCGGGTGCGCACCAACGACGTGCAGACCTGGGCTCAGCGCTACCTGCGGGCCCTCGAGTTCGCCCCGGACAAGCCGCCCCGCCGATAGGTGCACAATACGGACCGTGGACGACCGACTGCGTGCTGCCCTCGACGACCTCGCCCGGCACGAGACCCTGCTCGTCGGGGTCGACTTCGACGGCACCCTGGCACCCCTCGGCGACGAGCCGATGGACGTCGCCCCGGTGCCGGGGGCGATGCCGGTGCTGCGTGAGCTGGCGGACCTGGCCGGGGTCACCGTCGCCCTGGTGTCCGGGCGCGCCCTGGCGCCGTTGCGCCAGCTCACCGGTGCCACCGACCCGCTGGTGCTCATCGGCAGCCACGGGGCCGAGTCCTCGCTGAGCACCGTCAGCCATGCGCTGACCGACGAGGAGCGGGCACGCTACGACGCTCTGGACGAGGCGCTGGAGGGCCTGCTGCACCGTCACCCGGAGGTGCGCGTGGAGCGCAAGCCCTCCGCCCTGGTGCTGCACACCCGCGGGGTGGGCGAGCCCGCCGCCCGCGCGGCGCTCGACGCGGGCGCCGAGCTGGCCTCCGGGCACGCAGGGGTCACGGTGACACCCGGCAAGGACGTCCTCGAGCTGGCCGTCAGTGAGGCGGGCAAGGGCCCGGCGCTGCTCGACCTCGCTGCGGCCGTCGGGGCCGAGACCATCCTGTATGCCGGCGACGACGTCACCGACGAGCGTGCCTTCGCCCACCTGCGGGCGGGTGACGTGAGCGTCAAGGTCGGCGACGGTGAGACGGCGGCTGCCCATCGCCTCGCCGACGAGCCTGCCGTCGTGGAGATGCTGGAGCACCTGCGCGACCGGCGCAGCACCCACGTGGGCGGCCGGCCCACCTGAGCGACAACGGTCGAGCGGTCAGGTGGCGCTCGAGAGGCCGGCCGGCGAGCTGGGCACCAGCGACGCCGCCGGCACCTGTGCGGTCGAGCGTCGCAGGATCAGCTCGGGGGCGAAGCGGTACTCCCGATGCTCCACGCGCTCCCCGGCGATCTCCTCCAGCAAGGCGGTCACCGCCGCCTCGGCCATGCCCGGCACGTCCTGCCGGATCGTGGTCAGCGGCGGGTCGGTGAAGCCCACCAGGGGGAAGTCGTCGGAGCCGATCACCGAGAGGTCCTCAGGCACGCTCAGGCCGCTCTGCCGGGCCGCCCGCACGACACCGAGCGCCATGAGGTCGGACCCGCAGACGACAGCGGTGACACCCTTGGTCAGGAGGTTGCGGGCGGCGGTGACACCACCTTCGACCGAGAAGAGCGTGGTCTGCACCCACCGATCCAGCTCCTGCGCCCTCGCCAGGTCCGACATCGCGGCCCGGAAGCCCTCGATGCGGCGCTGCACGGGCACGTAGCGGGCCGGGCCGGTGGCGAAGCCGATGCGGGTGTGGCCCATGTCGCGCAGGTGCTGCACCGCCATCTGCATGGAGCTGAAGTCGTCGTGTGAGATGAAGTGCGCCTCGACGCCCTCACGGAACCCGTTGACCAGCACGATCGGCAGCCGTTGCTCGCGCAGCCGCACGTAGCGCTCGACGCCCGCCTTGGTGTCGGCGTGCAGCCCGGAGACGAAGATGATGCCGGCCACCCCACGGTCCAGGAGCATCTGGACGTACTCGTCCTCGTGCACTCCTCCCGGGGTCTGGGTGCACAGCACCGGCGTGTAGCCCGCAGCGGCCAGGTGGGTCTCGAGCGTCTGCGCCATGAGCGGGAAGAAGGGGTTGGTCAGCTCGGGCGTGATCAGCCCGACGAGGCCCGCCGAGCTGCGGCGCAGCTTGCTCGGCCGCTCGTAGCCGAGCACGTCGACCGCCGTGAGCACCGCCTGCCTGGTCGCCGCCGCCACGCCCGGCTTGTCGTTGAGCACGCGGCTCACCGTCGCCTCGCTGACACCGGCGTAGGCCGCCAGCTCCGAGAGCCTGCCACTCATGGTGCACCTCCAGCTGTCGTCACGTGGCCCACTCGGGCACAGGGGGCTGCCACAGCCACACGCGCACCAGCGGACGGGAGGCGTCCAGGACCACGGCGTCGCCGGCCACGAGGGGCTCGGGGCCGATGACCGCGGAGCCCGAGGCCAGGCCCGGGAGTGACGATAGCGGTAGCCGCACCGGCTCGTGCGCCTGCCGGGCGAGGTGCACCAGGGCCGTCTCACCCTCGGCCTCGCGCAGGAAGACCATGCAGTCCCCCTCGGCGTGGGCCCAGCGCATCCCCCCGGAGTGCAGGGCCGGGTGCTCGCGGCGGACCCCCACCAGGGCGCGGTACGCCGCATACGTCGCCTCGTCCCAGCGGCTGGGGTCCGTGTCGCGGGCCGACCACGGCATCGGCCGGCGCCCGGCCTCGCCGAAGTCGCCGGGCATGCCGACCTCGTCGCCGTAGGTGACCATCGGGATGCCCGGCATCGTGAGCAGCAGCGCAGCCGCGACCTCGCCCTGGACGGGGTCGTCCCCGACCAGGGTGCGCACCCGCGAGGTGTCGTGAGAGCCGAGGAGCGTGAGGCTGTGGGCCACGGTGCGCCACGGCACGATGGCCGCGAACTCCCGCATGGTCTCGGCGACCAGCCGCGCGTCCGCGCGGGGCACCCGCAGCGGCGACCCCAGGAACTTCGGGGAGAAGCCGGCGTGCCGCAGCCAGGTCCAGGCCGGCCGGGTGAAGCCCGAGTAGTTCATGACGCCGTGCCAGCCGTCGCCGAGCGCGTCGGAGCTGTGGTCGTGGGTGTGCTCGGCGATGAGCAGGTGCTCCTCCCCGGTCGCGGCGGCGACCTCGTCGACCGCGCGCCGCACCCCGCGCGCCACGTCGTGCGCCACGTCGACGTCCTTGAAGCGGCCCGTCATGTTGGCCACGTCGACCCGCCACGCGTCCAGCCCCTTGCCGGGCCCCAGCCAGCGCCGGATGACCGACTGCGGCGTGCCGTAGACCGCCGCACCGACCGCCGGGTTGGTGTAGTCGAGCTTGGGCAGCGACCCCACCCCCAGCCAGCTGACCCAGCCGTCGTCGGCCTCCTGCTCGGGGTCGCGGACGTACCAGCCGGCGTGCTCGCCCTCGAGGTCGGCGACGGCGGCACGGAACCACTCGTGCGAGTCGCCGGTGTGGTTGGTGGTGACGTCACCCATGACCCGCAGTCCGCGCTGGTGCGCCTCCTCCTGCAGGCGCACCAGCGCTGCGGCGTCCCCCAGCACCGGGTCGACCTCGTCGAAGGTGGAGGCGTCGTAGCGGTGGTTGGACCGTGCCGGGAAGAAGGGGGTGAGGTAGAGCACGGTGGCGCCCAGGTCGACCAGATGGTCGAGGTGCTCACGGATGCCTTCGAGGGTGCCGCCGAAGACCTGCCGGGGCCCGGTGTCGCGGTGGATGTCGACGGGGTCGTCCCATGCGGCAGGCACGGCCCAGCCCGGGAGGTCGGTGCGTGGACCACCGGGGTCCCCCACCGGCTCCACCTCGGGGTGCCGGGCGAACCGGTCGGGGAAGACCTGGTAGACGACGGACCCGGGTGCCCACGCCGGCGGCGCCGGGAAGGTGACGATGCGGAAGTCGGCGGCGTCGGGCACGTCCCGCGGGTGCACCCCGGTGCCGTTGAGCCAGCGGTATGCCGGGGCGCCGGCCTGCTCGTCCCCGCTCAGCAGGAAGCGGTAGCCGGTCACCGGGTTGTGGCAGCGCACCTCCGCCTGCCACCACGCCTCCCGCTCGTCACGGGCGACCTCCCGTGCGGCGACGAACTCCTGCTCACCGTCCGGGACGACACGCACGTGGACGGCGCTCACCCCGGCGGCGTGCGGCACACGCACCCGGACCTGGACCGTCTGGCCCGGCCGGGGGTGCTGTGCGGAGACGTAGAGCGGGGACCCGTCGTGATGGGGGGTCAGCAGGTCCATCTGGCCTACTTCACCGACCCCTGGGTGAGTCCGCCGACGAGCTGCTTCTGCAGGGCCAGGTAGACCAGCACCACAGGGATGGAGGCGATGAGCGCCCCTGCCACGAACTGGCCGAAGTAGCGGTTCTGGTCGGCCTGGCGGGTGGCGTAGAGGCCGACCGCGAGGGTCTGGTTGTCCGCGGAGGTGAGGAAGATGCTGGCCAGCAGGAACTCGCCCCACAGCCCGACGAACGCCAGGATCGCCACGGTGGCCAGGATCGGGGTGACCAGGCGCAGGGTGATGGTGAAGAAGATCCGCGCGTGCGAGGAGCCGTCGATCTTGGCTGCCTCGTCCAGCTCGCGGGGCACCGTGTCGAAGTATCCCTTGAGCAGCCAGATGTTGGAGCCCATGGCTCCGCCCAGGTAGACCAGCAGCAGGCCGGCCAGGGTGTTGAGGCCGATCGCCGGCAGGACGTTGCCCACGTTGGCGAAGGTGATGAAGAGTGCCACGAAGGCGAGCAGTGCCGGGAACATCTGCACCAGCAGGATGAACAGCAGGCCACCACGCCGCCCTGTCCAGCGCAGCCGCGAGAACGCGTAGGCGGCGCTGGCCCCGAGGAACAGGGTGGCCACGGTCGCGACCCCGCAGATGATGAGCGAGTTGCGGAACCACGTCCAGTAGGGCCGGGCGGAGTCGGAGAAGAGGTCGTTGAAGTTCTCCACCCCGATGTTGCTGGGCAGCAGGCTCGACGTGGACAGGGTGCCGGCGTTGTTGAAGGCCGAGGACACGATGAAGACGATCGGGAACAGCGCGAACGCGAGCGCCAGCAGTGCCAGCGCGTGCCGCCACCACACGCTGCCGCGCGGCTTGCCGGGGGTGGGGGTCCGGCCGCCCGACCCGGCCTCGAGGGGCGCGTCGGCCAGGGCGGTGTCCGTGGGGTCCTGGGGTGTCGAGCTCATGTCAGTTCACGTCCTCGAGAGCAGCGGTGCGCTTGAAGCCCTGGTAGCTGATGAGCGCGACCAGGATGAAGATGAAGACCGAGACCGCCGAGGCGAACCCGAAGTTGGGCGTCGTGCCGCCGATGGCCAGCCGGTAGGCGAGCGTGATGAGCAGGTCGGTGGACCCGATCTGGCTCTGCCCGCCCACGAACGGCCCGCCCTCGGTCATCAGGAAGATCAGCCCGAAGTTGTTGAAGTTGAAGGCGAAGGACGCGATGAGCAGCGGGCCGACGGCCACCAGCAGCAGCGGCATGATCACCGACCAGATGGTCCGCAGCGGACCGGCGCCGTCGATGGCGGCAGCCTCCTTGACGTCGGTCGGGATGGCCTGGAGGGCACCCGTGCAGACGATGAACATGTAGGGGAAGCCCAGCCACAGGTTGGTCACCAGGATGGCCACCTTGGCCCAGAACGGGTCACCGAGCCAGTTGATCGAGAGCCCGGTGAGCTCGTTGATGAGACCGAAGTCGGTGTTGAACATCGAGGCCCACACCATTGCCGTCACGTAGATCGGCAGGGCGTAGGGCAGGATCAGCAGCGACCGGTAGAGCCCCTTGCCCCTGAGCCGTGGGTCGTTGAAGAGCAGGGCGAGGAACATCCCCAGCAGGAACGTGCTGACCACCGAGACCGCCGCGAAGACGAAGTTCCACACCAGGGTGTTGAAGAGACCGGAGCGCAGGGTGGGGTCGGTCAGGGCGCTGACGTAGTTGTCGAACCCGACGTTGACCCGCCAGCCCTGGGCCAGGGGTCTGCCCACACCGTCCTCCGGCACGAAGTTGCCGATCTCGTCGTCCGCGACGAACACCCGGCCACTGGCCGTGTCGGTGATGGTGTCCGAGGCCTCGTCGTAGACCAGCGTCGGCTCCCCGATGAAGGCCTCGGACAGACCGATCTGCTTGATGCCGCCCTCCTCGGTGGGCACCGCGAAGTCGGCCAGGTCCTGGGAGCGCTCGTTGACCTCCGTCGCGGACAGGGTCTGGTAGCCCTCGGCCGACAGGATGCGGCCGGCCGGGTTGGTCTCGACCGTCTCCGGGTCGAGCTCGGTCGTGCCGTCCAGGTCGCCGGCCAGGAAGGTGCCCTCGGGGTCGGTCAGCAGGTAGGTCAGGTCACCGGTGGCCGGGTCCTGCCCGTCGGGGACGGCGATGTTGAGCTGGTAGCGCGCCGACCCCTCGACCTGGCGCACCGAGTTGGCCTCGACGGCGACGATCGCCTGCTCCTTGGTGCCCAGGTGGCCGCTGCCGTAGTTGGTGAACGAGATCGAGACGGTGTAGACCAGCGGCCAGATCTGCAGCGCCAGCATGAGCAGCACACCGGGGAGCAGGTACTTCAGGGGGATCAGGCCCTTGCCGGCGTAGACGACCAGGATGGCCAGGCCGACGAAGGCGGTCAGGACCACCATCAGCCAGTAGCCCTCCGCGGCCAGCCGGGTGGCGATGTAGAGCGCCGTGGCCATCACCAGGGCGATCAGGGCCCACTTGACGACGAGGACCCACAGCGGGGTGCCCTGACGGAACTCCAGCTTCTCGTCGGGGTTGAAGCTCTCGAGGGTGGCGTCGGAGTCGGACCGGGTCTGCGACATCGTTGTCTCCGGATCGTGCGAGGAGCGGCAGGGGCTGCGGTGCTGGTGGTGCGCACCCGGGCCGGTCGCGACGCGTCGCGACCGGCCCGGATGGTGCTGCGTCGAGTCGGTCAGCCGATGTTGGCGGTGATCTCCTCCTGCGCGGCGCTCATGCGCTCGGCCGGGTCGTCACCGTCGGCGACGTCGGCCGTGGCCTGGCCCAGCGGGCCCCAGACGGCGTTCATCGCCGGGATGTTCGGCATCGGCACGGCACCCTCGCCGGCCTCGGCCCAGGCCGCGATGTCCTCGTCCTCGGCGGAGACCTGGTCCAGCGCCTCGACGAGGGCCGGCGGCCGCTGGCCGGCCTCGAAGAGGGCCATCTGCATCTCCATGGTCGGGACGTACTGGTTGACGAACTCCTGGGCCAGGGCGGCGTTCTGTGCCTGCGAGGACACGTAGAACATCTGCACGCCGAGGAAGGGCAGCGGGTCGCCGCCGTCCTCGAACTCGGGGATCGGGGTGATCTCGTAGTTGATGCCCGCCCCCTCGACGTTGGCGACCGTCCAGGGGCCGGTCACTATGAAGGGCACGCGGCCCTCGGTGAACAGCGCCTCCATGGTGGTGGAGTCGACGCTCTTGCTGAGCGCGCCCTCCTCACCGAGCCAGGCGACCTTCTCGGCACCCTGGACGGTCTCGTCGGAGTCCACGATCACGGTGCCGGGGTCCCATCCGCCGTCGTCGTTGGTGCCGAAGATGCCGCCGCCGTAGGCCGAGAGGTAGGGGAACGCGTGGTAGGCGTCGCCCTGCTGGCCGACGGGGGTCATCATCGGGGCCTCGGCGTCACCGGAGTCGACGAGGGCGTTGCCGGCCTCGATCATCTCCTCCATCGTGGCGGGCGCGTCGGGCACGAGGTCCACGTTGCGGATGAGCCCGAGGTTCTCGGTGGCGTAGGGCACGCCGTAGATCTGGCCGTTGTACTGCGTGGCCTCGATCGACTCCGGGGTGAACTGCTCCTGGGTCTCGGCGGACATCTGGACCGGCTCGACGCTGCCGTCCTGCACGAACTCGCCCAGCCAGTCGTGGGCACCCACGACGATGTCCGGCCCCTGGTCCACGTTGGTCGCGTTCTTGTACTGCTCGCGCACGTCGGTCGCCACCTGCACCTGCGTGGTGATGCCGTACTCCTCGCCGAACTGCTCGGCGTACTCGGTCAGGATGGGGGCCCGGACGTCGTCGGCCCAGATCACGAGCTCGGCGTTCTGGTCACGCACGGGGGCGGCTTCCTCCTCTTCCTCCCCCTCGGCCGCTTCCTCGGTCTCCTCCGCTGCGTCGCCGGTCTCCTCCGCCGCGTCGCCGGTCTCCTCCGAGACCTCGCCGGTGTCGCCTGACCCGGTGTCGGTCTCCTCCGCGTCGCCGCCGCAGGCGGTCAGCAGCAGGGCCGCGATTCCGGTGAGTGCTACCAGACCACTGGTGCGCTTCATGGGCCGTTCTCCTTCGAACAGATGGTGCGCCCGGGGGCGCGAGGGGGTGCTGGACCGGAGGTCAGGACTCTGGACTCCGGAGGGAAGTGATGACACAGTATGAGCACTCATTGCCACCTACTGCAAGATTTTGCAGATTGCGGTACGGTAACGAACAGTTCCTGGCAGCGTCGCCGCGGACGGTCAGGCCTTCGCCGACACCGCCCCGGAGGCGTCGTCCCGGAGCGCCCCGGAGGACGCCCGTCCACCGGGTCCTTTACAACGGATCGTCCGGCACGTTCCTGCCGGTGAAGGAGATGGCCATGGCCTCTGTGACCTTTGACCACGCGACGCGCATCTACCCCGGGGCGGACACCCCGTCGGTGGACAAGCTCAACATCGAGATCGCCGACGGCGAGTTCCTCGTCTTCGTCGGCCCCTCCGGCTGCGGCAAGTCCACCAGCCTGCGCATGCTGGCAGGCCTGGAGGAGGTCAACGAGGGCCGCATCCTGATCGGCGACCGCGACGTCACCTCGCTGCCCCCCAAGGACCGCGACGTGGCGATGGTCTTCCAGAACTACGCGCTCTACCCCCACATGACGGTCGCCGACAACATGGGCTTCGCGCTCAAGATCGCCGGCAAGTCCAAGGAGGAGATCCGCACCCGCGTCGAGGAGGCCGCCAAGATCCTGGACCTGGAGGACTACCTCGACCGCAAGCCGAAGGCCCTCTCCGGTGGCCAGCGGCAGCGCGTGGCCATGGGTCGCGCGATCGTGCGCCAGCCGCAGGTCTTCCTCATGGACGAGCCGCTGTCCAACCTCGACGCCAAGCTGCGCGTGCAGACCCGCACCCAGATCGCGTCGCTGCAGCGTCGTCTCGGCGTCACGACCGTCTACGTCACGCACGACCAGGTCGAGGCCATGACGATGGGTGACCGGGTCGCCGTGCTCAAGGACGGCCTGCTCATGCAGTGCGACTCGCCGCGCAAGCTGTACGACCACCCGAACAACGTGTTCGTCGCCGGCTTCATCGGTTCCCCCGCCATGAACCTCATGAAGGTGCCGGTGACCGACGGTGGCATCAAGTTCGGTGACGCGGTCCACCCGGTGGAGCGCGAGTACCTCTCCCGCGCGGGCTCGGAGGTCATCGTCGGGGTCCGTCCGGAGGACGTCACCCTCGACGACTCCGGCCGTGGCCTGCCGGTGCTCATCGACGTGGTCGAGGAGCTCGGCGCCGACGCCTACATCTACGGCGAGCTGCCCGGGTCCAGGACGACCGACAAGCCGTTCATCGCCCGGGTCGACGGCCGCACGCCGCCGCGCAAGGGTGAGACGGTGCACTTCCTGCCCAAGTCCGACCACATCCACCTGTTCAAGGTGGACGACGGTGAGCGCATCAGCTGACCGAAGGTCGCAGCACGAGGTATGCCGTCCGCTCCCCCGGAGCGGACGGCATACCTCGTTGTCCGGGTCGGGACGACGCCCAGCAGCCGTGCAAACGCTGCCACGCGTCCCGACGAGCCGAATAGAGTGGCCCCCATGGCCTTGGACATCAGCGCCGCACGGCTCGACCCGGTCCTGCTCGACCTGCCGTGGGAGGTGCCGCTCGAGGAGTGGCCCGAGGACCACCTGGCCGCGCTGCCCCGGGGCATCTCGCGGCACGTCGTCCGCTTCGTCAAGCTCTCCGGAGGCGTCATCGCCGTCAAGGAGATCCACGAGCACCTCGCACGCCGTGAGTACGACACGCTCCGCCTGCTCAACCGCATCGACCAGCCCGCCGTCGAGCCGCTGGCCGTCATCTCCGGGCGCACGACGGCGCAGGGTGAGGTGCTCGACGCGTGCCTGGTCACCCGGCACCTGCGCTTCTCCCTGCCCTACCGCGCCATCTTCAGCCAGCACCTGCGCCCCGACACGGGCCGGCGCGTGCTCGACGCCCTCGCCGTGCTGCTGGTCCGGCTCCACCTCAACGGGGTGTTCTGGGGCGACGTGTCGCTGTCCAACACGCTGTTCCGCCGCGACGCCGGCGACTTCGCCGCCTACCTCGTGGACGCCGAGACCGCCTCGGTCTACCCCCGGCTCAGCGACGGCCAGCGCGAGCACGACCTGTACATCGCGCACGGCAACATCGCCGGCGAGCTCATGGACCTCGAGGCCGGCGGCTTCCTCGACGAGGCCGCCGACCCGATCGAGATCGCCGACCGCATCATGCACCGCTACAACCTGCTGTGGAAGGAGCTGACCGAGACCGAGCGCTTCGAGCGGGGCGACCGCTGGCGGGTGGAGGAGCGGGTGCGCCGGCTGAACAACCTCGGCTTCGACGTCGACGAGCTCGAGATCAGCACCGACATCGACGGCACCCAGATCCAGATCCGGCCCAAGATCGTGGACGCGGGCTACCACTCCCGCCGGCTGATGCACCTGACCGGTCTCGACGTGGAGGAGAACCAGGCCCGCCGGCTGCTCAACGACCTCGACTCCTACCGGGCGGCGCTGCACCGGCAGAACGACGACGAGGCCCAGGTGGCGCACGACTGGCTGGCCAACATCTACGAGCCGGTGACCCGCACGGTGCCCCCGGAGCTGCGCGCCAAGGTCGAGCCGGCCGAGCTGTTCCACGAGGTGCTCGAGCACCGGTGGTACCTCTCCGAGCGGGCCGGGCACGACATGACCATCGAGGAGGCGGTCCGCGACTACGTCGACATGGTGCTGCCCAGCAAGCCCGACGAGGCCGCCGTGCTCGGCGTCGACACCGGCGAGATCCCGATCCAGGCCGACACGACGCGCTGAGGCCGGCCGAGCGTCAGCCGCCGGACAGGTCGACCCGGAAGATCCGGTCCCACTCCTTGCCGGTGACCAGGAAGGTGCCGTCGGCAGGGTCGTGGGCCAGCCCGTTGAGCACGTGCTCGGGGTCGTCGGCGTCCACCTCGGCAGCGAGCTCGGACAGGTCCACCCGCTGCACGACGTCGCCGGAGCCGGGGTCGATACGCACCACCTCGTCGCTGTGCCAGATGTTGGCCCAGACGTCCCCCTCGACGCACTCCAGCTCGTTGAGCCGGGTGACCGGGGAGCCGCCGTCCTGCACCTGGACGACCTCCTGGACCGCCAGGTCGGCCGGGGCCAGGGCCTGCAGCGTGGACGACCCGTCGGAGAGCCACAGCACCCCGCGGCCCTCGTCGTGGCACAGGCCCCAGCCCTGTCCGGGGATGCTGAGCTCGGCCGAGGCCTGCAGGTCGGGCAGCGTCCAGGTGTGCACGACCCCCGACTGCCAGGTGAGCTGGTATGCCGTGTCGCCGACCACCGTCACACCCTCGCCGAAGTGCTCCTCCGGCAGGTCCGCAGCGACCTCGGCCTCGGTCTGCCCGAGACCGACGACCTCGATGCGGGACTCTCCGAAGCGCCCGCGGCTGTGCAGCAGCCGCCCGTCGTCGAGGACCTCCAGCCCCTGGGTGAAGCCTGCCCCCCGAGGGTAGACGGCCACCACCTCCAGCCCCTGGGTGACGCCTGTCCCCCGGGGGTGGACGGCCACCACCTCCAGCGCGGTGTCCGGCACCGGCAGCGTCTGCGGCGCCTCGGTGGTCTCGCCGGTCCGCCCGACCGGCGAGGCGCCGTCCTCCTGTCCGTCCCCGGTGCCCGCACACCCGGCGAGGGCCACCATGACGGCCCCGGCGGCGAGCACCCTCCGCCGGCCACCACCCGCAGCGTGCGTGCTCACGAGCGTCGGCGGGCGATCTCGTAGAGCGTCACGGCCGCCGCGATGCCGGCGTTGAGCGACTCGGTGACGCCGGTCATCGGGATCGAGACGATCTGGTCGCAGGTCTCGCGGACCAGGCGGGACAGGCCCTTGCCCTCGGAGCCGACGACGACCACCAGCGGCTGGTCCGCGAGCTCCAGCCCGGGCAGCGCCACGTCGCCGTCGCTGTCCAGGCCGATCACGAAGAAGCCCGCCTTGCGGTAGGCCTCGAGCGCCCGGGTGAGGTTGGTGGCCTGGGCCACCGGGATGCGGGCCGCGGCTCCCGCCGAGGTCTTCCAGGCGGCCGCGGTCATGCCGGCCGAGCGCCGGGCCGGGACGACGACCCCGTGCCCGCCGAAGGCCCCGGCCGAGCGGATGATCGCCCCGAGGTTGCGCGGGTCGGTGATGCCGTCGAGGGCCACGATGAGCGGCGCCCCGGGCAGCTCGACGTCCATCAGGTCCTCGGGGTGGGCGTACTCGTAGGGCGGCACCTGCATGGCCAGGCCCTGGTGGACCGCACCGTCGGTGAGCCGGTCCAGCTCGCCACGCGGGGTCTCGAGCACGGCGATGCCGCGCTCGGTGGCCAGGCTGACCGCCTCCTTGACGCGGTCGTCGGAGTCGATGCGCGAGGCGACGTAGAGGGTGCTGGCCGGCACCCACGTGCGCAGGGCCTCGAGCACCGAGTTGCGTCCGGCGACGATCTCGCTGCTGGCCCGGCCGGCCCGTCGGTCGGCTCCGCGCTGGGCGTTCTGCCGGTCGGTGCGGGCCGCGCGCCGGGCGGCCGGGTGACCGGTGCGCTCCTCCGCCTTGGGCGTGGGCCCCCGGCCGACGAGCTGCTTGCGGCGCTGGCCGCCGCTGCCGACGGTCGCACCCTTCTTGTTGGACTTGCGCACTGCGCCGCGGCGCTGTGAGTTGCCGGGCATGCCGGTCCCTCGTCTTCCTGTCAGCGGGCGAGTGCCCAGCGGGCACCCGTCGGGGTGTCTTCGATGACGATGCCGAGCTCGGTGAGCCGGTCACGGATGGCGTCGGCGGTGGCGAAGTCGCGGGCCGCCCGTGCGGCGGCGCGGGCCTCCAGGCGCTCGGTCACCAGCCGGTCGAGCACGTCGTGCAGGCGCCCCTCGGTGCCGCCGCCGTCCCAGCGCGGGTCGAGCGGGTCGACCCCGAGCACGTCGGTCATCCCCAGCACCTGCTCCAGCGTACGGCGTAGCCCGGGGGCGTCGGGACCGGTCACGGCGTCGAGGGCCCGGTTGCCCTCCCGGACGGCGCCGAACACCACCGCCAGCGCCTCGGGCACGTTGACGTCGTCGTCCAGCGCGGCGGCGAAGGCCTCCGGCAGGTCGACCGACGCCGCGGCCGCGCGGACCTCCTCGGCCGGCGCACCGCATACCTCCAGGGCACGGGTGAGGAAGGACTCGATGCGCTCCACGGCGGCCTCGGCCTCCGCCAGCGAGTCGTCGCCGAACTCCACGGTCGAGCGGTAGTGCGCGGCCGTCAGGTAGTAGCGCAGCACGAGCGGCCGCACCGTCCTGGTCAGCTCGGCGACGGCGAGCGCGTTGCCCAGCGACTTGCCCATCTTGGCCCCGGACACGGTGACCCAGGCGTTGTGCAGCCAGTAGCGCGCGAAGCCCAGGCCCGCCGCGCGTGACTGGGCCTGCTCGTTCTCGTGGTGCGGGAAGCGCAGGTCGACACCGCCACCGTGGATGTCGAAGGTGTCGCCGAGGTACTTGCGGGCCATGGCCGAGCACTCCAGGTGCCAGCCGGGCCGGCCCCGGCCGTAGGTGGTCGGCCAGCTGGCGGTGTGCGGCTCGTCCTGCTTGTGGCCCTTCCACAGCGCGAAGTCACGAGGGTCCCGCTTGCCGCGGGGGTCGGCGTCGGCGGCCGGCTCCATGTCCTCGAGCCGCTGGCGCGTCAGCTCGCCGTAGGCCGGCCAGGAGCGCACGTCGAAGTACACGTCGCCGGTCGCGTCCTCGGCGGCGTAGGCGTGGCCGCGCTCGACCAGCAGGTCGATGATCTCGACCATCTCGGTGATGTGCCCGGTCGCGCGTGGCTCGTAGGTCGCGGGCAGCACCCCGAGGGTGCCCAGGGCGTCGTCGGTGGCCCGTTCGTGCTCGTAGCTCCACGCCCACCACGGCACGTCGTGCTCGGCGGACTTGCGCAGGATCTTGTCGTCGATGTCGGTCACGTTGCGCACGAGGGTGACCTCGTAGCCGTGCCCGCGCACGAGCCAGCGTCGCAGCACGTCGAAGGACACCGCGAAGCGGACATGCCCGATGTGCGGCAGCCCCTGGGTGGTGAGCCCGCAGATGTAGATGCCGACCCGGCCCGGCTCGAGGGGCTCGAACGGGCGGACCTCGCGGGTGGCGGTGTCGTACAGGCGCAGGCTCACCCGCACAGGCTACCTGCGAGCGAGGACCCGACGGGTGCGCTTGGCTAGCCTGGCCCGATGCAGACCGTGCACCGCAGCGAGCATGCCCGCATCTCCGTCCTGACCCCGCACCTGGTGCGCCTGGAGTGGTCGCCCGGCGGGTCCTTCGAGGACCGTCCCACCCTGATGGTCGTGGACCGCGACCTGGGGCCGGTCGAGGTGCAGGTCAGCGAGCACGCGCACGGCGTCGAGGTGGTCACCGAGGGCTTCCACCTCAGCTACGACGACCGCCCGTTCAGCCCCTCCGGCCTGTCCCTGCAGGTGCGCGGCGGGGTGAGCAACTACCGCTCGGTGTGGCGCTACGGCGAGGAGCACGACCCCCTCCCCGGCACCGCACGCACCCTGGACGAGGCCGACGGGGCTATCCCGCTGGAGCCCGGCATCGTGTCGCGCAACGGCTTCGCCGACCTCGACGACTCGGCCGGGCTGGTGCGCGGCGACGACGGCACCCTGCACCAACGGCCGGAGGGCACCGTGGACGTCTACGTCTTCACGCACGGCCGGGACTACCGGGCGGCCCTGCAGGACTTCCACCGGCTGACCGGCCCCGTGCCCCTGGTGCCCCGCTTCGCCCTGGGCAACTGGTGGAGCCGCTACCACCCCTACTCGGCCGACGAGTACACCGCGCTGCTCGACCGGTTCGCCGCCGAGGGGATGCCGTTCTCGGTGGCGGTCCTCGACATGGACTGGCACCTCGTGGACGTCGATTCCCGCCACGGCAGCGGGTGGACCGGCTACACCTGGAACCGCGACCTCTTCCCGGACCCACCGGCGTTCCTGGCCGACCTGCACCAGCGCGGCCTGCGGGTCACGCTCAACGACCATCCGGCCGACGGGGTGCGGGCCTTCGAGGACGCCTACCCCGCGATGGCCGAGGCGCTCGGCGTGGACCCGGCCACCGAGGCACCGCTCACCTTCGACGTGACCGACGAGGCCTACCTGCAGGCCTTCTTCGCGCACGTGGCGCACCCGATGGAGGACGACGGCGTCGACTTCTGGTGGGTCGACTGGCAGCAGGGCCCGCACTCCCGGCTGCCGGGCCTGGACCCCCTCTGGGCGCTCAACGAGCGGCACTTCGCCGAGCTGGAGAGCACCGGGCGCCGACCCATGGTGTTCTCGCGGTATGCCGGTCCGGGCAGCCACCGCTACCCGGTCGGCTTCTCGGGGGACACGATCATCAGCTGGGAGTCGCTGGCCTTCCAGCCCGAGTTCACCGCGAGCGCGGCCAACATCGGCTACGGCTGGTGGAGCCACGACATCGGCGGTCACATGCTCGGGGTCAACGACGACGAGCTGGCGGTCCGGTGGGTGCAGGCGGGGGTGTGGTCACCGGTCCTGCGCCTGCACTCCGCCGCCAGCCCCTTCCAGACCAAGGAGCCGTGGCGCTACGGCAGGACAGCCGCCCGCGTCATGACCGAGCAGCTGCGCCTGCGACACCGGCTGGTGCCCTACCTCTACACGATGGCCGAGCGCGCGACCCACGGCATACCGCTGGTCGAGCCGGTCTACCACCGGCACCCGCACGAGGAGGCGGCGTACGCCCACCGGGCCACCTTCTTCTTCGGCAGCGAGCTGCTCGTCGCTCCAGTGGTCAGCCCCATGGACCGGCGTGCACAGGTGGCGCGGGCCGACCTGTGGCTGCCCTCCGGCACGTGGTTCGACCTCGAGACCGGGCTGCGCTACACGGGCGGGCGGACGCTCGCGGCCTACCGCGACCTGGAGCACACCCCGGTCCTGGCCCGGGCAGGCGCGATCCTGCCCCTGGTCGCCGAGGACGAGGTCGGCAACGGCACACCGGCGCCGCAGCACCTGCACCTGCGGGTGTTCGCGGGTGCCGACGGCGAGCTGGTGCTCTACGAGGACGACGGTGCGCCGCAGGCCTCCGTGCGGGCCGCGCGGACCCCGCTGCGCCTGGACTGGTCGGCCCGCACGCTCACGGTCGGCCCGGTCGAGGGCGCGGCCGACGTCGTGCCGCCACGGCGGACCTGGACCGTGGAGGTCGTGGGGTCGACGGGCACGACGCCGGTCGTCCTGGCCGACCGAGCGGTGACCGACGCGGTGACCGTGCAGCTGCCCGCCGACGACCTCGCCGACAACCCGGTGCGCGAGCTCGTGTTCCGCTTCCTGGACGCGGCGCACATCGAGTTCGCGACCAAGGACGCGGTCTGGGACGTCGTGACCTCCGGGGCGCCGACCCCGGTCGTCGTGTCCGAGCTGCAGGCGATGGACCTCGGCGGCGCGGTCCTCGGCCGGCTGACCGAGCTGCTGACCGCGACCTAGCCTGCGTGGGCCCTCAGGCCTGGTGCTGGTCGACCCACTCCTGACGGTGGGGCGCCTCGTCCCCGATCGTCGTCGAGTCGCCGTGCCCCGTGCGCACCTCGGTGTCCGGCGGCAGGGTGAGCAGCCGGTCGGTGATGGAGGCGACGATCGTGTCGAAGTCGCTGAACGACCGTCCCGTGGCGCCCGGGCCACCGTGGAACAGCGTGTCTCCCGTGAAGACCGTCTCCAGGTCGGGGGCGTGGAAGCAGCAGGAGCCCGGGGAGTGCCCCGGGGTGTGCAGCACCTCCAGGGTGACCCCGGCGACGTCGAAGGTCATGCCGTCGGCCAGGGAGTGCGCCGGAGGCGTGTCGTGCACGCGGTCCCACAGCATCCGGTCCTCGGGGTGGAGGTAGGTCGGGGCGCCCGTCTGCCGGGCCAGCTCGGCCGCGGCGTCGATGTGGTCGTCGTGGGCGTGCGTGAGCAGGATCGCCCGCACCGTGCGGTGCCCCACGACCCGCAGGATGGCTGCCGCGTCGTGCGCCGCGTCGACCACCACGCACTCGGCGTCGTCGCCCACCACCCAGACGTTGTTGTCGACCTCCCAGGTGCCACCGTCCAGGCTGAAGGTGCCGGAGGTCACCGCACGCTCGATCATCGCGGTCATCGGCCCATCACCACCACGGAACGCAGCACGTCTCCATGATGCATCTTCTCGAACGCCGCCTCGACCTCGTCGAGCCCGATCCGCTCGGACACGAAGGCGTCGAGGTCGAACCGGCCCTGGCGGTAGAGGTCGACGAGCATCGGGAAGTCACGCGAGGGCAGGCAGTCGCCGTACCAGCTCGACTTCAGCGCACCGCCCCGACCGAACACGTCCAGCAGCGGCAGCTCGACCGTCATCTCCGGCGTCGGCACCCCGACCAGCACCACCGTGCCTGCGAGGTCACGGGCGTAGAACGCCTGCCGGTAGGTCTCCGGGCGGCCGACGGCGTCGACCACGACGTCGGCGCCGTGCCCACCGGTGAGCTCCCGCACGGCCTCGACCACGTCCTGCCTGCCGGCGTCGACCGTGTGGGTCGCGCCCAGGCCCCGGGCTGCCGAGAGCTTGCGCTCGTCGAGGTCGACGGCGATGACCGTCGTCGCTCCCGCCAGGGCCGCGCCGGCGACCGCGGCGCTGCCGACGCCGCCGCAGCCGATGACGGCGACCGAGTCGCCGCGTCGGACCCCACCGGTGTTGACGGCGGCGCCGAACCCCGCCATCACGCCGCAGCCGAGCAGGCCGACGGCCGCGGCGGAGGCCTCGGGGTCGACCCTGGTGCACTGCCCGGCGTGGACCAGGGTCTTCTGGGCGAAGGCGCCGATGCCCAGGGCGGGCGTCAGCTCGGTGCCGTCGGTGAGCGTCATCTTCTGGGCGGCGTTGTGGGTGTCGAAGCAGTACCACGGCTCGCCCTTGGCGCAGGCGCGGCAGGTGCCGCAGACCGCACGCCAGTTGAGGACGACGAAGTCCCCCGGCGCGACGTCCGTGACCCCCTCGCCGACGGCCTCGACCGTGCCCGCGGCCTCGTGGCCGAGCAGGAACGGGAAGTCGTCGGTGATGCCGCCCTGGCGGTAGTGCAGGTCGGTGTGGCACACCCCGCAGGCCTCGACCGTGACCACGGCCTCACCGGGGCCCGGGTCGGGGACGACCACCTCGACGATCTCGACCTCGGCGTCCTTGCTGCGGGCGATGACGCCCTTGACGGTGCTCGGCATGCTGGTCCTCCTCGGGATGGTCAGTGCTCCTGGGCACACGGTATGCCGTGCGCACCGGACAGGGGAGGCCGCCTGCTCAGGTGGGGAGGACCAGCGCGGTGGCGACCGCGGCGACACCCTCGCCCCGGCCGGTGAGCCCCAGACCGTCGGTCGTCGTCGCCGACACCGACACGGGGGCTCCGCCCAGGGCCGCCGACATGGCCGCAGCAGCCTCCTCACGCCGGGGACCGACCTTGGGGCGGTTGCCGACGACCTGCACCGAGACGTTGCCGACCGCCCAGCCGCCCTCGGCGAGCAGCCGAGCCACCTCGGCCAGCATCGCCGCACCCGAGGCCCCGGCCATCTCGGGCCGGTCGGTGCCGAACACGCTGCCCAGGTCGCCCAGCGACGCCGCCGACAGGAGCGCGTCGCACGCCGCGTGCGCGGCGACGTCGCCGTCGGAGTGCCCCTCGATGCCCTGCTCCCCCGGCCACTCCAGGCAGGCGAGGCGCAGCGGCCGGTCGTCCGCGGCATACCGGTGGACGTCGGTGCCGATGCCGACGCGCGGTGCGCTCACGGCGACACCCCTCGCGGGCCCAGCCACAGCGAGGCCACCTCGAGGTCGTGCGGCGTCGTGATCTTCATGGCGCGTGGGTCGCCGTCGACGACGTGCACCCACCCGCCCACCTGCTCCACCATGCCGGCGTCGTCGGTCGCGGCGTCGGTGGCGTCGGCGTGCGCCCTCTCCAGGGTGGCCCGCAGGAAGCCCTGCGGGGTCTGCACCGCGCGCAGGGACGCCCGGGGCAGGGTGCTGGTCACCAGCAGCTCGCCGCGGTCGTCGGCAGCGACCGTCTTGACGGTGTCGGTCACGGGCAGCCCTGGCACGACCGCCATGTGGCCCGACCGCACCGCGTGGACGACACGCTCGAACACCTCGGGGGGCACCAGTGCACGTGCGGCGTCGTGGACGAGCACGATGCCGGCCTCCTGGGGCAGGGACCGCAGCCCTCGCGCCACCGACGCGGCGCGGTCGGCCCCTCCGGGCACCACCTGCACCGGGCAGGAGGCCCCGGACGCAGCGAGGGCACCCGCCGAGAGTGCGTCGAGCTCGTCGACGCACCCCGGGGGTGCCACCACCACCACACTGCTGAGGCCCGGGCATGCCAGGACCCCGCGCAGCGCGTGGGTCACGATCGGCTCGCCGTGCAGCGGCACGAGAGCCTTGGGTCGGTCTGCTCCCAGTCGGGTGCCCTGGCCGGCTGCGACCAGGATGACACCGACGCTCAGGAGGCGAGCACCTCGTCGAGGGTGGCCTCCGCCTTGTCCTCGTTGGTCTTCTCGGCGAGGGCGAGCTCGCTGACCAGGATCTGGCGAGCCTTGTTGAGCAGGCGCTTCTCGCCGGTGGAGAGCCCGCGGTCCTTGTCACGACGCCACAGGTCGCGGACGACCTCGGCCACCTTGACCACGTCGCCGGAGGCGAGCTTCTCGAGGTTGGCCTTGTAGCGGCGGGACCAGTTGGTGGGCTCCTCCGTGTGCTCGGCCCGCAGGACCTGGAAGACCTTGTCCAGACCCTCCTTGCCGACCACGTCACGGACACCGACAAGATCGCAGTTGTCGGCGGGGACCTCGATGGTCAGATCTCCCTGGGCCACCTTCAGCTTGAGATAGATCTTCTCCTCGCCCTTGATGGTGCGCGTCTTCATTTCTTCGATGAGTGCCGCCCCGTGATGCGGGTACACGACAGTCTCGCCGACCTTGAACGTCATCTTCAGTTAGCCCCTTTCGCGGACCCCCAGGATACCACGAGTGTTGTAGGTCACTCAATGACACCGTTGACATTCCCGCAGGTCAGGGACCTGCCTACAGAGAGACTTCTCACCCGCTAGGCTACCGCTGTGACCTCACGACCTGCTGCCCCGACCCCTCGGCGCCGTCTCGGCGTCGCCGCCGCCGCCCTGGTCGCCGCCCTCGGGCTGAGCGCGTGCCAGGTCGCCTCACCGGCCACGACGACCTACCAGTACGACCCCGCCGACGGGGTGTCGGTGCAGGTGGGCGACGTGCGCGTGCTCGACCTGCTCGTCGTCAGCGAGGGCGCCGGCGCCCCCGGCGTCGTCTCCGGCTCGGTCGTCAACACCGCTCGGGAGGAGGTCGAGGTGACGATGGCGGTGCAGACCGCCGACGGGCGCACCGACCTCAGCCCGACCCTCGCCGTCCCGCCCACGACCTCGGTCCGGGCCGACGGCGACGGGGAGAACGGGTCGGGTGAGCCCGTGCGCATCGACGCGGTCGAGGTCCGTGCCGGCCAGATGGTCACCGTGCGCGTCAGCACGTCGACCGGCGAGACCGAGTCACGGCGTGTGCCGGTGCTGCTGCCCGAGGGCAGCTACGCGCCGTACGCGGAGGTGCTCGGCGGCGAGTGAGCCGGGCTGTCCGGCCCGACGAGACAGGCCCCCGCCAACCACCGAGGTGGGGCGGGGGCCTCTCGTCTGCGGCCGGCCGCGCGGCTCAGTCGCGGACAGGCGCGGTGCCTCGGGCGCTGTCGGCGGTGCGCTGCTCGAGCGCCTCGTCGAGGTCGACCTCGTCGTACCACTCCCCGGTGACCAGGTAGACGACACGGTGGGCCACCGAGACGGCGTGGTCGCCGAAGCGCTCGTAGTAGCGGCTGAGCAGGGTGGCGTCCACCGCTGCCTCGATGCCGCCGTCCCAGTCGTCGGAGAGCAGGATCTTGAAGACGTCGCGGTGGAGCTGGTCCATCCGGTCGTCGTCGTCCTTGAGGTGGGCCGCCCCCTGGAGGTCCTTGTTGGCGATGATGGAGCCGGTCTTGATGACCATCTGCTCCGCGATGCGCCCCATCTCGGAGAAGGTCGCGCGCAGCCGGGCAGGGATCGCCGTCTCCGGGTAGCGCAGCCGGGTGACCTTGGCGACGTGGCGCGCGAGGTCACCCATGCGCTCCAGGTCCGAGCTCATCCGCATCGAGGTCACCAGGATCCGCAGGTCGGTGGCGACCGGCTGCTGGCGGGCCAGGATGTCGACCGCGCGGTTGTCGAGGTCGCGCCGGATGGCGTCGATGTGCTCGTCGGCGGTGATGACGCTCTCCGCGAGCTCCAGGTCGGCGTCCATCAGCGCCTGGGTCGCGCGGTTGAGCGCCGAGGCGGTCAGCCTCGTCATCTCGACCAGCTGGTCGGAGACGTGGGCCAGCTCCTCGTGGAATGCGGTGCGCATAGGTGCTCCCTCCGGGTGTCGTCGCAGGCACCGTGTCAGCCGTGTGTGAACGCGATACTGACGTCAAGTGAACACTGGGCCACCGTGGAACACCAGTTCGGCCGAATGGGACGGGGTGGTCCCCACGGCGTTCTACTGTGGACGCATGAGCCCATGGACCGCCCTCGCCCTCGGGGTGACGCTCGGTCTCGTCGTGGGCTGTGTCCTCATGCTGCTGCTGTGGGGGCGCCCCGACGGCGCCGCCGCCGAGCCCGCCGAACGGCCCGACCTGCCGCTCGGGGTCGCCGAGGTGCTGGGGGCCCTGCGCACGGGCGGGCTCGTCGTGGACCGCACCGGCCGGGTGGTGCGCGCCACCTCGGCCGCCCCGGCCTTCGGGCTGGTCCGCGGCTCGGAGCTCGTCGACCCCGAGCTGCGCCGCCTCGCCGCCCGCGTGCTGCAGGACCGGGTCATCCGGGAGACCGAGCTCGACCTCACCACCGGGCCCTTCGGCACGGGACGGATGCTGCTCGGGGTGCGGGTCGGTGCGATCCGCGACGACCTGGTGCTCATGCTCATCGAGGACCGCACCCAGGCCCGACGGGTCGAGGAGGTGCGCCGCGACTTCGTGGTCAACGTGAGCCACGAGCTGAAGACACCGGTGGGTGGCCTGTCGCTGCTGGCCGAGGCCGTCGAGGACGCGGCCGACGACCCGGTCGCCGTGCGCCGCTTCGCCCGGCGCATGCAGGTCGAGACGCACCGGCTCTCGCGGCTGGTGAGCGAGATCGTCGACCTGTCCCGGCTCCAGGCGACCGACCTGATGACCGAGCTCGTCGTGGTGGACGTGGCCGCCTGCTCGCAGGAGGCGGTGGAGCACACCAGGCTGGTGGCCGGCCATCGCCGGGTCACGGCGTCCACGACCACCCCGCGCGAGGGCCTGCGGGTCTACGGCGAGCCCGAGCTCATCACCACGGCCATCCGCAACCTGGTCGCCAACGCCATCGCCTACTCCGAGGACGGCACCTCGGTCTCGGTGGTGACGCGTCGCACCGGCGACGTCGTGGAGGTCGCCGTGACCGACCAGGGCCAGGGCATCCCGCCCGCGGACCGTGAGCGCATCTTCGAGCGCTTCTACCGGGTCGACCCCGCCCGCTCACGGGCCACCGGCGGCACCGGGCTCGGGCTGTCCATCGTCAAGCACGTCTGCGTCAACCACGGCGGCGAGGTGACGGTCTGGAGCCACGAGGGCCACGGGTCCACGTTCACGGTCCGGCTGCCCGCCATGGTGGAGGACGACCGTCCGGTCGGCTCCCCGGCGCCCCCGACGCACCGCAGACCGGCGCCCCTGACCGACCCCGAGAGTGCGGCCTCGCTCCGCGCCGAGAGCATGTCCCCGCCCCCGCCGCACCCTGACCGACCCGCACCGGCGACGGGTCGACCCGACGACACACGAGAGGTGGCCCGATGACGCGGATCCTGCTGGTCGAGGACGAGGAGTCCCTGTCCGACCCGCTGTCCTACCTGCTGGACAAGGAGGGCTACGAGGTGGCCGTGGCAGCCACCGGGCCCGACGGGCTCGCGGAGTTCGACCGCGGGGGGGCCGACCTGGTGCTGCTCGACCTCATGCTCCCGGGGATGAGCGGCATCGACGTCTGCCGCCAGCTAAGGCAGCGCTCCTCCGTGCCGGTCATCATGCTCACCGCCAAGGACAGCGAGGTGGACAAGGTGGTCGGGCTGGAGATCGGCGCCGACGACTACGTCACCAAGCCCTACTCCGCCCGAGAGCTGCTCGCCCGGATCAAGGCGGTGCTGCGCCGCCAGGCGGAGCCGGAGGACCTGGTGCCCGCCACCGTCGAGGCCGGCCCCGTCCGCATGGACGTGGAGCGCCACCACGTCACGGTCGGGGGCTCCGCGGTGTCGCTGCCGCTGAAGGAGTTCGAGCTGCTGGAGATGCTGCTGCGCAACGCCGGCAGGGTGCTGACGCGCGGTCAGCTCATCGACCGGGTCTGGGGGTCGGACTACGTCGGCGACACCAAGACCCTGGACGTCCACGTGAAGCGGCTGCGCGCCAAGGTCGAGCCGGACCCCTCCGTGCCGCGGCACATCGTCACGGTGCGGGGCCTGGGCTACAAGTTCGAGGTGGACAGGCCCAGCACGGACTCGTAGGTCCGGCGGTGCTCCGCCGCGACCCGGCGCCTCTCCTCGGCCCGCGCCTCGGGGTCGGCCCGCCAGGGCAGCGTGGCGGCGTGGGCCGCGCGCACCCCCGCCCCGATCGACGCGCCCCGCTGCGGCCCCTCCGCCCGGAAGACCAGACAGTCCTGCTGCTCGGCATAGAAGCCGCAGTCCGGCGCCAGCACGCGGGTGCCCACGTCGTAGCACGCCTCCAGCCACCCGGAGTGGGTGCCGAAGCGGTAGGGCAGCACCGACAGGTCGATCGCCTGCAGGTAGGCGAAGAACGCCTCGTCGTCGAAGAAGTCGTGCACGTGCAGCGCGAGCCGGCCCGCCTCGGCGGCCGAGCGCAGCAGCGCGGCCAGGGCCGGGTCGTGGCGGGTGAACCCGGGTGTCATCACGTCGGTGTGGGCGTCCACCCGCAGGACGGCCCGGGGCAGGGAGGGCACGACCTCCAGCAGCGGCTCCAGCACGCCGACGGGGTCCATGTTGGCGCGCAGGCTCTTCAGGTGCAGGCCGACCACGAACTCCGCGCGCCGGGGCCGGGGGCGTCGCAGCACCGCGTCCTCCGCGACGTGCGGGTGCGGCACGACCCGCGCCTCCCGGCCCCAGCGGCGCCGGATCTCGGCCGCGGCGCCGGGGGTCAGGGTGACCAGCGCGTCGGCGGCCGGCACCAGCACGTCCAGCTGGGCGCTGTGCAGCGTCGGGTCGTCGTGGTGCGGGTTGCTGAGGTCGTGGACCGTGTAGGCCAGCGGGCGACCGCTGTCACGCAGCGCGCCCACCAGGGCCTGCAGCTGCTCCGGGGAGCGTGCGTCGAAGCCGAAGTGCACATGACACAGGTCGAACTCGCCGGCGTGCTCGCGCACCCAGCCGGCCTCCAGCGCCGGCGGAGGCCACCACCGGGCCCCCGGCGGGGCACCCGGAGGCTGCGGGTCGGGCAGACGGTCGACGGCGTCGGTGCCCGCCGGGTCGCTGAGGTGGCGCACGTAGACGTGACCGGCGGGCACGCTCAGCACGCGCAGCCGGCCGCTCCCGGCACCCGGGGCGGGTCCCCCGTTCACGGGGTGGCGGTCCGGGTCACGGGAGCGGCGGACGCGGTCAGTGCCTGCCCTGGTTGGCGACGGCCTCGATGGCGGCCGCGGCGGCGTCGGCGTCCAGGTAGCGGCCGCCGCGCTGCAGCGGCCGGAAGTCCTCGTCGAGCTCGTAGACGAGGGGGATGCCGGTGGGGATGTTGAGGCCGACGATGTCCTCGTCGCTGATGCCGTCGAGGTGCTTGACGAGAGCTCGCAGGCTGTTGCCGTGGGCGGCGACGAGCACCACCTGGCCGTCGGCGAGGTCAGCGGTGATGCCGGACTCCCAGTAGGGCAGCATGCGGGCGATGACGTCCTTGAGGCACTCGGTGGCCGGCATCTCGTCACCGAGGTCGGCATACCGCGGGTCACCGGCCTGGGAGAACTCCGCGTCGTCCTCGATCGGCGGCGGCGGGGTGTCGAAGGAGCGGCGCCAGAGCATGAACTGCTCCTCGCCGTACTTGTCGCGGGTGGCCGCCTTGTCCAGCCCCTGGAGCGCACCGTAGTGCCGCTCGTTGAGGCGCCAGGACCGGCGCACCGGGACCCAGTGCCGGTCGGCGGCGTCCAGGGCCATGTTGGCGGTCGTGATGGCTCGGCGCAGCAGGGAGGTGTGCAGGACGTCGGGCAGCAGGCCCTCCTGGAGCAGCAGCTCGCCACCCCGTCTGGCCTCCTCGCGGCCCTTGTCCGACAGGTCCACGTCGACCCAGCCGGTGAAGAGGTTCTCGGCGTTCCACAGGCTCTCGCCGTGACGGAGCAGGATGAGGGTGTGCGTCGTCATGGCCGCGAGTCTAGTCAGCGGGGCGGTCCCGCAGCAGGTGCGCGAACGCCTCGAGGTTCGCGGTCGACTCGCCACGGGTCGTGCGCCAGGCCCACTCCGTCCTCATCGCGGAGAGGAAGCCGAGGGCGAGCAGCTCGTTGAACGGCTCGTCGCAGGCCCCGAGGACCGCGCCCAGAAGGTCGTCCAGGGCCTGGGTGTCGAGCGCCGCCAGCGGGAGCTGGCCCGCAACGTACACGTCGCCGTCGGTGTCGATCGCATAGGCCAGCCCGGGCAGCCGCAGGTTGCGGCGCAGCAGGTAGGCGTACACCGCCTCGTGGTTCTCGTCGGGGTTGCGGATGACGAAGGCGCGCACGCGCAGGGCGCGCTGGCGCACCAGCAGCGACACGACCGTGCGCAGCTTGCGCTCGCCCGGCAGCGTGGCGACGACCTCACCGGGGCGCGCGCCGTCCTCCCACGCGACCCCGAGGGTGTCCAGGTGGCTGCGCAGCAGACGCAGGACCGCCTCCCGGTCCGGGCTCACGGGACGACGGCCGTCGGGAGGTCGCTGAGCGCCCTGGCGTCGTCGATCGCCCGGATGTCCTGCTCGCCGCAGGCGAGGGCGTAGACCGACAGCAGGTCGTCGACGGTGTGGTCCCAGCTGAACCGGGCCGCATGCTCCGGGGCCCGACGGGCGAGCTCGGCCAGCTCCTCGGGGTCGTCCAGCAGGGCGGTGAGGACCTCTGCCCAGCGCCAGGCCTCGTGGCCCTGCACCAGCACCCCTGCCTCCCCCACGGCGACGGGCAGCCCCCCGACGTCGGCCGCCACCACCGGGGTGCCGCTGGCCAGCGCCTCCACGGCGACGAGACCGAAGGACTCGCTGTGCGAGGGCACCGTCACCAGGTCGGCCGCGCGGTACCACCGGGCCAGGTCCTCGCGGGAGACCGGAGGGGCGAACCTGACCAGGTCCTCGACCCCCGCCCGGCGTGCCAGCTCCTGCAGGGCCTCCGGCGCCGCGAGCCCGCTGCCGGAGGGCCCGCCCAGGACGGCGACGACCAGCCGTGAGCGCAGGGAGGGGTCGCGGTGCACCATGTGCGCCGCGGCCTTGACCAGGACGTCCGGCGCCTTGAGCGGCTGGATGCGACCCACGAAGAGCAGCACCGTCGCGTCGGCCGGGAGCCCCAGCTCGGCGCGGGCACGCGAGCGGTCACCGGGGCGGAAGATGTCGAGGTCGACGCCAGGGTTGACCACGTGCACCTTCTCGGGCTCGGCACCGTAGAGGTCCACGAGCTGGGCCGCCTCCTCCTCGGTGTTCGCCACCAGGGACGCGGCCGCCTGCACGACCTGGGCCTCGCCGATCTCGCGCCCGCGCGGCTCGGGGGCGTCGCCCTCGGCGAGCTGGGCGTTCTTGACCCGCGCCATCGTGTGCATGGTGTGCACCAGGGGCACGTTCCACCGGTCGGCCGCGAGCCAGCCCACCTGGCCGGAGAGCCAGTAGTGCGAGTGGACGATGTCGTACCACCCCTCCGGACGGGCCGCCACGGTGCGCATCATGCCGGCGGCGAACGCACACAGCTGGCCGGGCAGGTCCTCCTTGGCCAGGCCCTCGAAGGGACCGGCAGGCACGTGGTGCACCAGCACCCCCTCGGCCAGCTGCACGGTCTCCGGCTGGCTGCCGTCGGTGGCGCGGGTGAAGATCTCGACCTCCGTGCCCCGCCTGGCCAGCCGCCGGGCCGTCTCCACGACATACACGTTGAGCCCACCGGCGTCGCCGGTGCCCGGTCGCTCCAGCGGCGAGGTGTGCACGCTCAGCATGGCCACCCTGCGGGGACAGCCCACCACCCGTCCGTTGCTCACCGTGCTCACCCGGTCAGTTTCGCACGGCTCCGCGGCCGGCCGGCGTGCGATCCGTGCTCGCCGCGGACGGGCCAGCGGAACGGCGCGCACCGGCCCGGCAGGAGCTCACGTGCGGCCGGCCGGCGGTCGTGTCCCGCTGAGCAGGGCACCGAGCACCCCGCCGAGCGTGTTGGCGAGCACGTCGTCGACGTCCGCCACCCGATGGGCGCAGTCGTAGAGGAACCACACCCCGGTGAGCTGGGTGAGCTCGATGCCCAGGGAGGCCAGCGCTGCCACGCCCGCGACCGCGGCCGGGGTCAGACCCCACCAGTGCCGCAGCAGCACGCCCAACGGCACGAACAGCGCCACGTTGAGCCCCACCTGGAGGAGCACCTCCCCCGCAGCCCCCGTCGCCCCCACCCGGGAGAGGAACGCCAGCGGCACCAGCTGCAGCCACCCGCCGCCGGAAGGACACTCCTGCGCCCCGGGAGCGGGCAGCGGCACCAGGGTCGCCGCCGCCACCGCCGCGACGTAGCCGGTGACGACCGACCAGCGCAGCACCCTGCGCCCGGCCCCCTCGTCGGCCCTGGGGTGCAGGGCCACGAAGGGCACGAGGGTGAGCGCGACCAGGAGGGCGACGACGACGCCGACCGTCACCGGCACCGCCAGGAGCTCGGCCACGATGCGTCTCAGCTCCGGTGGTAGTCGTCCTCGAGCCGCTCGATGTCGTCCTCGTGGAAGTCGCCGAAGGCGATCTCCAGGATGCGGCCGGGCCCGGCGCCCGAGTTGCCGATGCGGTGCACCGCACCGCAGGTGACCCACACGAGCTCCCCGGCGGCGGCCGACCAGCTGCGGTCACCGACGGTGATGTCCAGGGGCCCGTCGAGCACCTGCCAGAGCTCCGAGCGGGAGGCATGTCGCTGCAGGGAGAGCCGACGGCCCGCCTCCACCGTGATGGTCTTGACGGTCACCGGCTCGTTGAGCGTGAACTGCTGGAACCGCCCCCACGGGCGTTCCACGACGAAGACGTCGTCGGTGCGGTCTCTGGCGAGGTGGTCGGTCATCTCACGGCTCCGGTCGGTCACGGCGTCAGCGGGCGGGCCGGGCCGACAGGAAGTCCCCCACCAGGTCACGGACCCGGTCCCGGTGCGCCCACATGATGCCACCAGGAGGGAGCACGTGTAGGTCTGCGCTGGTCAGCGCCTCGGCGAGCTCCTCGGCTGCGGCCACCGGATGGGCCGGGTCGTCCTCCTGGGCGAGCACCAGCACCTCGGCACTCACGGCGGCCAGGGCCGACCGGTCGGCCAGCGGCACCTCGTGCGGCACGGCCGCCAGGGCCTGCGCCACGTCGCTCGTGACGAGCCGCTGCGCCTGCTGCCGGCACCAGGTGCGCACCCCTGGGTCGGCGCGCACGACGTCCGGCTGCTCGCTCAGCAGGTGTGCACCGACCGCCTCCACGTCGCCCGCCTCCACCAGGCGCCCCAGGGCCCCGAAGCGACGCATGGCCGCGTCGTCCCGCGGCCGGTCGAGCACCGCCGGGAGCACCAGGACGACCCGGTCGAACCGGTCCGGGTCCTGCACCAGCCCGGCACACAGGGCTCCCGCCCCCATGCTCACCCCGAGCGCCCCGGTCGCACCCACGTGGTCGGCCACCGCCCACACATCGGCCGCGAGCGCACCGTATGACCAGTCCCGCGCCTGCGCGGTGCTGCGGCCGTGCCCGCGGAAGTGCAGGAAGGTGCGCGTCCCGGCCACACGCGCGGCATACGGCCGGGTCGTGGGGATCGAGCCGGCGAGGCCGTGGGCGAAGATCGAGGAGGGCGCGGCACCGGCCCGCCCCGTGGTGAGCGTCTCGATGCGGCCGCCGGCAGGCCCGGGGACGAGCTCGGTGCGGGCTCCCGTCACCACGGCCCGTAAGGGCCCATGTGGGTGCCGCCGCTGCTGCCGCCGCGCAGCGATCGCACCGCCGGTCGCACGTCGGTGAGGTAGATCGCTGCGGCGACCAGCGAGATCAGCCCGAAGATGGACAGCACGTTGGGGAAGGTCACGAAGACCAGGGCCGCGGCCACCCCGGTGACGGCCACCCAGAAGCCCTTGGTGCGCTTGCCCGCGGCGACGAAGGCGTCGGCCCGGGTGGTCGCCGCGTCGATGAGCGCCCACACCGTGATGCCCAGGGCCAGCAGCCCCAGGCCGAACAGCACGAAGCCCTGCAGCGATCCGAAGTTCATGAGGCCAGCCTACGTGTCCACGATGACGGTGAACGGACCGTCGTTGACCAGCTCGACCTGCATCTGCGCGCCGAACGCACCGGTGGCGACCTCGAGCCCCCGGGCACGCAGGTCGGCCACGACCGCCTCGACCAACGGCTCGGCGACGTGCCCGGGAGCCGCCCGTCCCCAGGAGGGCCGCCGCCCCTTGACGGTCTCGCCGTACAGCGTGAACTGGCTGACGACGAGCACCGCGGCCCCGGTGTCGGCCACCGAGGTCTCCCCCTCCAGGATGCGCAGCTCGGCGATCTTGCGGGCGGTCGTGGCCACGTCCTCGGCGCCGTCGTCGGCGGCACAGGCCACGAGCGCCAGCAGACCCGGCCGGTCGATCGACCCGACGGCCGCACCGTCGACCGTGACCCGGGCGCGGGTCACCCGCTGCAGGACCGTGCGCACGGCCGTCTCAGAACCCGAAGGCCTCGACGCCGCCCACCGGCCGTCCGTGCCCGAGCACGGGGGCCCACTCCATGACCTCGAGAGTCTCCTCGGCCCCGGCGAGACCCATCGCCCGCAGGGCGGCCGCGGCCACGACCGGGCGCGCTCGCTGGGCCCCGTCGGTGATCTTGAGCGCCAGCCCGCGCCCGTCGGCCAGGCCGATGGCGTAGACGGACTCGGCGCCGTCCTTGGCGATGAGGCCGGGCACCCCGGCGACGAGGGCCGTGACATCGCGACCGGTGCCGCCCAGCCACTCCGGGTGCATCCGCAGGGCGTTGGCGACGCGACCCTCGGCGGTGTCCGGGTCGGCCGACGCCAGCCGCCCGAAGGCACGGGCCAGGCCGAGCGTGCTGACTGCCATGACCGGCGCCCCGCACCCGTCGACACCGGTGGCCGCCACCGGCTCCCCCGCGAGCTCGACGAGCGTCGCGGCGACCGCCTGCTGCAGCGGATGGCTCGGGTCACGGTAGGTCCCGGTGTCCCAGCCGGCCGCCACGCACGTGGCCAGCATCGCCGCGTGCTTGCCCGAGCAGTTCTGGGCGACCGGCTGCGGGCCCCGGCCCTCGACCAGCCAGCGCTCGCGCTCGGGCTCGTGGACAGGCAGGTCGGGCGTGTTCTGCAGGTCGGCCTCGGTCAGGCCGGCCGAGGCCAGGATGCGCCGTACCCCGTTGAGGTGGAAGGGCTCGCCGTTGTGGCTCGCGCAGGCGAGGGCGAGCAGCTCGCCGTCGAGGTCGAGACCGGCCCGGAGCATGGCAACGGCCTGGATCGGCTTGTTGGACGACCGGGGGTAGATCGGCGCGGTGACGTCTCCGCGCTGGAGCACCGGGTCACCGTCGGAGTCGGTGGCGACCACGATGCCGTGGTGGACCGACTCGACCATGCCCGATCGCGTCGTCGTGGCGACCACCGGGGCGTCGCAGAGCGCCCGGGTCAGCAGGGGCGCGGGGGGCCCGGGGTCGGTCAGGGGCGGGGCGGGGCTCGTCTCTGGCACGCCCGCCACTGTAGATCAGCGAGCGGACGAGGGTCGGCCGGCGGTGGGGCGCCTCTCCTTGACCCCCAGGAGCGTCCTGGCCTCGACGGTGCCCATGACGGGTCGCTGCAGGGTCTCGGCCAGCCCGGCGGCCCGGGACACCAGGTCGGCGTTGTGCTGCACCGGCCGCCCGCGGGCCATCATGAGGTTGTCCTCCATGCCGACCCGCAGGTGCCCGCCCATGGCCAGGGCAGCAGCGGCGACCGGCAGGTGTGCCCGGCCGATGCCGGTCGCCGACCAGCTGGTCACCTCCGCCGGCAGGGCCTGCACCCCCGCCACGAGAGCAGGGACCGTGCCCGGCATACCCCCCGGCACACCGGTGACGAAGTCCACGTGCACCGCGCCGCCGTAGGGCAGGCCGTGCTGGTCGAGAAGCCGGTGCAGCGCCGCGACGTGTCCCAGGTCGAACAGCTCGAACTCGGGCACGACCTCGCGCTCCTGGGCCTGCACGTAGAGCTCGCTCATGAACGGGTAGGGGTTGAGGAAGACCTCGTCCCCGAAGTTCACGGAGCCGCAGGTCAGGCTGCACGAGTCGGGCTCGGCGTCCAGGACCTGGAGCCGGTGCTCGAGCGGGTCGTGCACCGACCCGCCGGTCGACAGCTGCACCACGAGGTCGGTCGCCTCGCGCAGCGCCTGCACCGTGTCGCTCAGCCGGACCGGGTCCAGGGAGGGCCGGTGCTCGGCGTCGCGGATGTGCACGTGGACGAGGCCGGCACCGGCTGCCTCGCAGCGCACCGCCGTCTCCACGAGCTCCTCGAGGGTCGTGGGCAGCTGTGGGAAGTCGGCCTTGGTCGTCTCCGCGCCGGTCGGCGCCACCGTGATCAACGTCGATGCGGGCATGCTCCGCATCCTGCCACCCGGGCTCAGGGGTGCACGACCACCGTCTGCGCCGCGCTCGTGGGACCTGCGCTGAGCAGCGCCTCCGGGTCGGCCGTGCGCTTGACGACCGCCAGGGCGATCGGCCCGTCGGTGTGGTGCCGGGCCACGCTCGTGAGCCGGCCGACGACCTTGTCCCCGAGGGTCAGCTCCTCACCGGGCTCGGGAAGGGTGTGGCCGGAGCCGTCCAGGTGCAGGAACACGAGCCGGCGGGGAGGTCGGCCGAGGTTGTGCACCCGGGCCACGGTCTCCTGGCCCCGGTAGCAGCCCTTGTGCAGGTGCACGGCGGTGCGGAGCCAGTCGAGCTCGTGCGGGATGGTGCGGTGGTCGGTCTCGGCTCCCACGCGCGGCCGCCAGGCCTCGACCCGCAGGGCCTCGGCCGCCCACGTGCCGGCCAGGGGACGCTCGCCGACGTGAGCGACCAGCTCGTCACGCGGCACCAGCAGCTCCCGCCAGGCACGCCCCGCGGCGGGGTGGTCCTGCGGGCCGTAGGCCGTGCTGTCGCCGACGACCCGGGGCCACGGGTCCACCCAGGCGGGTGGCTCACCCGGCGCCGACTCGGCGGCGACCGGCTCGCCCAGCACCGCGATGTCTGCGGTGCGGTCGGCCACCTCGACCCGCAGCATGAACCGCATGGAGTCCAGCCACGTCCGCACCGCCTCGGCGGTGCCCGGCTCGACCGTGACCCAGGTCGTCCCACCGTCGTCCACGATGTGGAGGGAGTGCTCGATGTGGCCCTTCGGCGACAGGACCAGGCTCTCGACGGAGTGCCGCGGGGACAGGTCGGCCAGGTTTTGGGTCGTCAGGGAGTGCAGCCAGCTGAGGCGGTCGGGTCCGGTGACGCTCACGACGCCACGGTGAGAGAGGTCGACGCAGGCCAGGCCCTCCTCGAGCAGGCGCTGCTCACGGTGCGGGTCGCCGTAGTGTGCCGCCACCCCGGCGTCCCGGCCCGTCCCGGCGACCGCCCCGGGGCGCTGGAGCAGGGGGCTGGGCGGGGGGTGCTGCTGGGTCACGAGTGGCCTTCCGGGTCATCGGCTGGGTGCGGGGTCTCACCCTGGACAAAGCGGATGCGCCCCCGGAGATTCCCGGGCACCGCCCGCGCATGCTCCACCGCTGGTCACACGCACCCGCTCAGGGCCGAGGGAGGCAGCGCTCACAGTGGCCGTGGATGGCCATGTGGGTCACGTCGGCGGCGAAGCCGTGCAGCGCCCTCAGGCCGGCGGCCAGGTCGGCGGCCAGCGCGGGGTCGGCCTCGAGGACGGTGCCGCACCCGCGGCAGACGAGGTGGAGGTGGTCGCCGTGCTCGGCGAGGTGGTAGCTGGGGGCGCCGTGGTCGAGATGGCTGTGCCGCACCACCCCAGCCGAGGCCAGGGACTCGAGGTTGCGGTAGATCGTGGAGGCCGGCAGCCGGCCGCCACCGTCCCCCGACACCTCCCCTGCCACCTCCTCCGGCGTGGCGTGCCCCCGCCGGGCGAGCGCGGCCAGGACCCGTCGCCGAGGTGCGGTCAGCCGGAGCCCGGCGCGCCGGAGGTCGTCCTCCACGCCGGGCGGGACCGCGACAGGCGGCAGCCGGGTGTCGTCATCCACCCCTGCACGGTAGCGAGTCGTGCCGCGCACCCAGGGTGTCCCCAGTGCAGCGGCCCTACACTGCCGCCATGACCTCAGGCGCCGAGCACGACGACCCCTACGACGGTGATGCCGAGCTGCGGCCCCGGCGCCGTCGCCGGTCGTTCGGGCGTGTGCTCATCGTGGGTGTGGTCGTGCTGGCGCTGGTCGCGGTCGGCACGGTCGCCGGCTACTTCGCCTTCGTCAACTGGCAGGTCAGCAGCAACCTCGCCTACAGCCGGCTGCTTCCCGACGAGCAGATCATGGGCGAGGACGAGGCCGTCGACCCGGTGCAGGTCGAGCGGCCCGAGACCGCCGGGGACGCCCGCAACTTCCTCATCCTCGGCACCGACAGCCGCGACCTGTCCGAGGACCGCGGCCGCTCCGACGTCATGGTGCTCGTGCACGTCTCCGACGAGCGTGACCGGGTCGACCTCGTCCACATCCCCCGTGACTACTTCGTCGACATCCCGGGCTCGAGCCGCAAGAACAAGATCAACGCGGCCTACGCCTTCGGCGGCGCCCCGCTGGCCGTCGAGACGCTGCAGTCGATCCTGGGCGTGCCGATCGACGAGGTCGCGATCGTCGACTTCGACAGCTTCGAGGCGATGACCGACGCGATCGGCGGGGTGGAGGTCAACGTCGCCGAGGCCAGCCCCGGCTTCCCGGAGGGGGTCATGCAGATGGACGGCGAGACCGGGCTGGAGTTCGTCCGGGAGCGCTACTCGCTCAGCCAGGGCGACATCTCCCGGGGCCAGCGGCAGCAGGCGTTCATCAAGGGGATCATGGAGAAGGCCCTCTCGCGGGAGACCCTGACCAACCCGGCCCGCCTGGCCTCGTTCGTCGACGCGGCGACCACCAACCTCACCGTGGACGACGACCTCGACCTGGGCGAGATGCGCTCCCTGGCCCTGTCGATGCGCAACGTCCGTGGCGACGACATCCACTTCGTCACCGCCCCCTGGAGCGGGATCGGGACCGACTCGTGGGCCGGGTCCATCGTCAACCCCGCGTGGGAGCAGGTGGAGGCGCTCTCCGAGCACCTGCGCACGGACACGATGGAGGACTACAGCGACCCGGTGTCGCCCACCTCCGGCTTCGGTGGCTGACCCTCAGCCGACGCGCTTGAGCTCGGCCGAGACGTGGCTCTGCAGCGACTGGCCCATCGCCGCCATGTCCATGGCCCACATGAGACCGCCGTTGACGTAGCCGTAGAGCCGGTGCCCCGCGGCATACTCCTTGGCGTGCGGGCTGCGCAGCACCCCGTCGGTGCGCAGCTCCACCTTCGCCGGGCTGGTGGAGCCGTAGTAGAGCTCGACGATGCCGGTGGGGTGGGTCAGCAGCAGCTCGACCTCACCCTCGGGCAGAGGCCTCCAGAAGCCCAGCTCGACCGCCGAGGGCGCCCTCTGGCCGCCGTCCTCGTCCAGCAGCCAGGTGCGGGAGCGCCACTGCAGGAAGGGGCGGCCGTCGTGCGTCACCTCGAGCTCCTGGCCGAAGTGGGCCGACTCGATCGTCGGGTAGCCGACGACGCCGGCTCCCTCCCAGCGGCCGATCATCCAGGCCAGTGGTGCGAGGTCGGGGTGCATGGTGGGGTCGATCTCGATAGGCACGGCCTCATCGTATGCGGTGCGTGCGCCTCGCAGAGGGGTCCGCGAGCGCCGTGGGACCGCACCGCTACGCAGGCAGGGCCCGCGACAGCAGGGTGCTCGCCACGGCATACGGCACGACACCGACCACGAGCACCGAGGCCAGCGCCGCCACCAGACGGGGCCGCGCGTGCGCCAGGGTCGGCAGCACCTCGAAGACCCGCCGGGTCGCGTGGCTCACGCCTGCGGAGGCCACCCCCACGAGCAGCAGCGCGCTCCACGGCTGGCCCGCCACCAGCGCGACCAGCGTGCCCACCGCACCCCCGACCGCCAGTGCCAGCGGCGCGGTCCACGGACGCAGCGACTCCCAGCGGCCCACCAGGTCGGTGACCGCGGACACCGCGGCGGCGCCGACCCCGGCGACGATCAGCATCGACCCGGCGTCCGTGCGGGACAGCGGGATGAGGAAGACCGCGCTGGTCAGCACCGCCAGACCGAGCACGACCGAACTCACCGACTCGGCGACGCGGGGCCGCCCGTCGCGGCGCAGCAGCTGGTGCAGGAAGGCCGCGATCATCGACACCGCCAGCGCAGCGGGCAGCCAGGTCAGCCACGGCGACTCCTGCCGCAGGGCCACGCTGAGCAGCACCGCCGTGCCACCGGTGAGCAGCACCGCCAGGGTGCCGCGCGGGGTCGGCAGGCCGAGCGTGCCGGCCCACCCCCAGGCCACGACCGCGATCGCGCACGCCAGGGCCACCGCCAGCAGGCCGGGCCCCACCAGACCGGTGAGGCCGATCACCCAGGCCGCGCCGAGCACACCGACGACCACGTGCGAGGTGGCGGTGGTCAGGGATCGGCGGGACGGCACGCGCCCATTATCCCGACGCAGGGCAGGCGGGGGCACCGTGGTCACCCGCCCCGGCGCGCCGCTGCGCCACTATCCTGGCGAGGTGGCCGAGATGGCGCTGCTCACCCCGGGAGGCTCCGACGGAGCCGTCATGCGCGTGCTCCCGGCGCTGGACCTGCTGCCCCACCGGGTGCGGGTCCTCCCCATGGACGCCGGGGCCCTGCTCAGCGGCACCGAGCCGGAAATCGTGCTGGTCGACGCCACCTCCGACCTGATGGCCGCCCGCTCCACGCTGCGCACCATCGACACCATGGGCAGCTGGGGCGCGGTGCTGGGCGTCTTCGCCGAGGCCGGGCTCACCGTGGTGGACGACCAGTGGCCTCTGCACGACGTGCTGCTCACCACCGCCGGGCCCGGGGAGATCGAGGCGCGGCTGCGGCTGGTCCGGCGCCGCGCCGGGGCCGCCGCGGCGGCGGAGGTGCGCACCGGGCCCATCCGGGTCGCCGACGTCGTCGTCGACGAGTCGAGCTGGACGGTGCGGGCCGGTGGTCGACCGCTCGACCTCACCTTCAAGGAGTTCGAGCTCCTCAAGTACCTCGTGCAGCACCCCGGGCGCGTGGTCAGCCGCGAACAGCTTCTGCAGGAGGTCTGGGGCATGGACTACTACGGTGGCACCCGCACGGTGGACGTGCACGTGCGGCGGCTACGGGCCAAGCTCGGCCCTGAGCGGGAGTCGCTGATCGGCACGATCCGCAACGTGGGGTACCGCTTCGCCGGCGCCCGCACCACCGACTGAGAGGACTCCCGATGGACGTCACGATCACGCACACCCTGCCGGCCCGACAGGGGGCCGACGTGCTGGCCCTGTCCGTCCGGGCCTCCACCCACGACGGCGTCAAGCCACTGTCCGAGCAGACCGTCATCGACGTGCGCCGCCTGGCCGAGCGCCCGGAGCCGGTCGCCGACACCACCCACCTGGTCGTCGTGGACCGGCCCGGGGAGATCAACGCCAAGGTGCTGGGCTACGCGCATGCCGACCACGGCACGGAGCCGGCCACCATCGAGCTCGTCGTCCACCCGGACCACCGGCGGGAGGGCGTGGCCACCCTGCTGGTCCAGGAGATCGCGCAGCGGTGGCCGGGGTGCCGGGCCTGGTCGCACGGCCATCTGCCGGCCGCGCAGGCCCTCGCCGACAAGCTCGGCATGCAGGTCGTCCGCGAGCTGTGGCAGATGTCGCGCCCCCTGCAGGGCGAGTGGTCGGACCTGCCGGAGGTCGACGTGCCCGAGGGCTTCGCCGTGCGCTCGTTCGAGGTGGGGCGGGACGAGCAGGCATGGCTCGCGGTCAACGCACGCGCCTTCGCCGCGCACGCCGAGCAGGGCCGGATGACGCTGTCGGACCTGCAGGACCGGCTGGGCGAGCCGTGGTTCGACCCGCACGGCTTCCTGCTGATCGAGGACCTGCGGGACGGCCCGGCACGCCTGGCCGCCTTCCACTGGACCAAGATCGAGCCGGCCGAGCCCGGGTCGACCCACCAGGCCGCCGGCGAGGTCTACGTCGTCGGGGTCGACCCCGACTACCAGGGTCAGGGCCTGGGTCGCGTGGCCACGGTGCTGGGGCTGCGCCACCTGCGGGCCTGCGGCCTGCAGAACGCCACGCTCTACGTCGACGGCGACAACGCACCCGCCATCGCGACCTACCACCGCCTGGGCTTCGAGCGCTCGGCCGTGGACGTCATGTATGCCGCGCGGTCCTGAGGCACGGATGCGGGCCGGGGCCTGACACCCAGGGCCGCTGCGGTGGCAGGATGGGCGGCATGAGCAGCCCACAGACGTCCACCGGGACCGCCGACGGGACGCCACTGCCGGAGTCGACGGTGCCGGAGGTCGTGGAGACCAACAGCGTCGTCCCGCTGCCGCAGATCCGCGCCCAGCACCCTCGTGGCGCCAACGGCCGCTTCATCCGCCTGGAGCCCGAGGGCGAGGAGGCCCCGTCCGACGAGCTGCCGGAGGGTCGCTTCCTCGACCGTGAGGTCTCCTGGCTGCAGTTCAACGAGCGGGTGCTGCAGCTGGCCGCCGACCCCGACCTGCCGCTGCTGGAGCGCACCCGCTTCCTGGCGATCTTCGCCGGCAACCTCGACGAGTTCTTCATGGTGCGGGTCGCCGGTCTCAAGCGCCGCATCGCCACCGGCATCGCGGGCCGCTCGGCGGCCGGGCTGGAGCCTCGCGAGGTGCTGGAGGAGATCTCGCTGGGAGCCCACCACCTCATGTCCCGGCACGCGCAGCTGCTCGCCGACACGGTTGCCCCCGCGCTGGCCGACGAGGGGATCACGATCTTCTCCTGGGACGAGCTGGGCGACAAGGAGCGCGAGGAGCTCGGGGAGATGTTCCGCAGCACGGTCTACCCGGTGCTGACGCCCCTGGCGGTCGACCCCGCGCACCCCTTCCCCTACATCTCCGGCCTGTCGCTCAACCTCGCGGTGATCCTCACCAACCCGCGCACCGGCCGCGAGCACTTCGCCCGGGTCAAGGTGCCACCACTGCTGCCGCGCTTCGTGCGGCTGTCGACCTCTGACGGGCTCTACTCCGACCGGTTCGTGCTCCTGGAGCAGATCATCGCGGCTCATCTCGACCAGCTCTTCACCGGCATGGACGTCCAGGAGACCTTCACCTTCCGGGTCACCCGCAACGAGGACCTGGAGGTCGAGGAGGACGACGCGGAGAACCTGCTGACCGCCCTCGAGCGGGAGCTCACCCGGCGGCGCTTCGGTCCGCCGGTGCGCCTGGAGGTGGTCGAGGACATGGACGACCACGTGCTCGACCTGCTGACCCGCGAGCTGCGGGTCAGCCCCGGCGAGGTCTACCGGCTGCCGGCCCCGCTCGACCTGACCTCGCTGCATACGCTGGCCGACCTCGACCGCACCGAGCTGCGCTACCCCAACTTCGTGCCGAAGACGCACCCCGACCTGGCGCCGGTCGAGAGCTCGCAGCCCAGCGACGTGCTGGGCGCCATGCGCCAGCGCGACATCCTGCTGCACCACCCCTACGACTCGTTCAGCACCTCGGTGCAGGCCTTCATCGAGCAGGCCGCCGCCGACCCGCACGTCCTGGCGATCAAGCAGACGCTCTACCGCACCAGCGGTGACTCCCCCGTCATCGACGCCCTCATCGAGGCCGCAGCCGTCGGCAAGCAGGTGCTCGCCGTCGTCGAGATCAAGGCGCGCTTCGACGAGGAGAACAACATCACCTGGGCCCGCAAGCTCGAGGAGGCCGGGGTCCACGTCGTCTACGGCATGGTGGGGCTGAAGACCCACGCCAAGCTCGCGCTGGTCGTGCGGGAGGAGGCCGGCGGGCTGCGACGCTACTGCCACATCGGCACCGGCAACTACAACCCCAAGACCGCACGGCTCTACGAGGACCTGGGGCTGCTGACCTGCGACGAGACGATCGGCGAAGACCTCACCCGGCTGTTCAACCAGCTGTCCGGCATGGCACCGAAGGCCAAGTTCAAGCGGCTGCTCGTCGCCCCGAGGTCGGTGCGCAGCGAGCTCATCGCCCTCATCGACGCCGAGGCCGCGCGGGGCAGCGAGGGCGTCGTCCGGCTCAAGCTCAACTCCATCGTCGACGAGCAGGTCATCGACGCGCTCTACCGTGCCTCGCGCGCCGGGGCCCGGGTGGACATCTGGGTGCGTGGCATCTGTGCGCTGCGTCCCGGGGTGCCCGGGCTGTCCGAGACGATCACCGTGCGCTCGGTGCTGGGGCGCTTCCTGGAGCACTCCAGGATCTTCGCCTTCGGGGCGCAGGGCGAGTCCGGAGTCTTCATCGGCTCGGCCGACATGATGCACCGCAACCTCGACCGCCGGGTCGAGGCGCTCGCCTCGATCGCCGACAAGGACCAGGTGCGGCACATCGTCAAGCTGATGGACCGCGGGATGAGCGACGACATCGGCAGCTGGCACCTCGGCTCTGACGGGCAGTGGACCCGCCATCACCTCGGCGACGACGGGATGCCGCTGCCGGACCTGCAGACGGAGCTGATCGAGAGGTATGCCGCGCGCCGCCGCCCGGGGAGGCGCCGGTGAGCGCCGAGCCCCTGGAGGTCCCCGCCCCTGTGGCCCGGGCCGTCCGGCCGGGGGCACTCGTCGTCCGCGCCTCCGGCGTGGTCATCTGGCGGCGCAAGAAGCGAAAGCTCCAGGTCGCGATGGTGCACCGGCCGGGCTACGACGACTGGGCGTGGGCCAAGGGCAAGCTCGACCGCGGGGAGGACGTCGCCGCGGCGGCGGCCCGGGAGGCGCTGGAGGAGACCGGGCTGGTCGTGCGGCTCGGGGTGCCGCTGCCCACCTCCATCTACCCGCTGCCGAAGTCCGGCGACCGCGACGTCATCAAGCGGGTGGAGTACTGGGCCGCCACGGTCGTCGGCGGCCACGGCCGGCTCGAGCACGAGATCGACAAGGTCGCCTGGCTCTCCCCGACCAAGGCGCGCCAGCGGCTGACCTACCCCCGCGACCTGGAGCAGCTGGAGACGATCGTGGGGCTCGACCTCGCCGGACGTCTCGACACCTGGACCCTGCTGGTCGTGCGGCACGCCAAGGCGATGGCCCGCAAGGACTGGCACAAGCCGGACCCGCTGCGCCCGCTCACCACGGTGGGCAAGCGCCGTGCCGACAGGATCGTCCCGATCCTCACGGCATACGCACCGGAGCAGGTGCTCAGCTCCACGTCCACCCGCTGTCACGACACCGTGGCGCCCTTCGCGCAGCACGCCGTCGTGCCGCTGCGGACCAAGCGCGGGCTCTCCGAGGAGGGCCACGAGGCCGCGCCGGACAAGGTGCACAAGCACCTACGGCTGGCCTTCGAGCGTGGCCGCACCATCGCGATCTGCACGCACGGCCCGGTGCTCACCGAGGTGCTCGACGACCTCAAGGCCCGCGCCGACGGCCCCGCGCTGGCGCGGTCGCTGCAGCGGATGACGTCCACCAACATGGACAAGGGCGAGGTGCTGGCCTGCACCGTGCTGGGCCGTGGTCCGACCGCCCGCATCGTCGCCGTGCACCGCCACCGCATCCCCCGCTGACCCTCCCAACCCCGTTGCCAGGGAAATCCCGTGCCTCCCTCCCCGTTGCCAGGGAAATCCCGTGCCTTCCCCTACGTTGCTAGGGGTTCTGGTCCACACCGTGAGGGCCTCGATGCCCGACCTCCAGGCTCGCGTCGGCGCGCACAGGACCTGGGACAGGGGGGCGACCGGTCCGGAATCTCCCTGGCAACCCGCAGATGTGGCCGGGAAATCCCTGGCAACCCGCAGATGTGGCCGGGAAATCCCTGGCAACGCGCAGGTCGGGATGCACAACCCCGGGCACGGGGTCAGCCGAAGCGGCCGGAGATGTAGTCTTCCGTGGACTGCTGCGCGGGGTTGTTGAAGATCTTCTGGGTGTCGTCCATCTCGACCAGCCGGCCCGGTCTGCCGGTGGCCTCGAGGTTGAAGAACCCGGTCCGGTCGGAGACCCGCGCCGCCTGTTGCATGTTGTGCGTGACGATGACGACGGTGTAGTCCTCCTTGAGCTGCTCGATGAGGTCCTCGATCGCCAGCGTGGAGATCGGGTCCAGCGCCGAGCAGGGCTCGTCCATCAGGATCACCTCGGGCTGCACCGCGATGGCCCGGGCGATGCACAGCCGCTGCTGCTGCCCTCCGGACAGGCCCGAGCCCGGCTTGTCGAGACGGTCCTTGACCTCGTTCCACAGGTTGGCGTCGCGCAGGGCCCGCTCGGCCAGCTCGTCGGCGGCAGAGTGCGACATGCGCCGGCTGTTGAGCCGCACACCGGCCAGCACGTTCTCCTTGATCGACATCGTCGGGAACGGGTTGGGCCGCTGGAAGACCATGCCGACCTCGCGGCGGACGTCGACCGGGTCGACCTCCTTGCTGTAGAGGTCGCGGCCGTCCATGAGCACCTCACCCTCCACGCGGCCCCCGGGGATGACCTCGTGCATGCGGTTGAGGGTGCGCAGGAAGGTCGACTTGCCGCAGCCGGAGGGGCCGATGAAGGCGGTGACCGACTTCGGCTCGATGGTCATCGAGACGTTCTGCACGGCGTGGAACTTGCCGTAGAAGATGTTGAGGTCGTTGACGTCGATGCGCTTGGACATGTCTGCAGTCGCTCCAGGGGTGCGGGGTCAGCGGCCGGTCTTGGGGGCGAAGAGCTTCGCGATCAGCCGGGCGGTGAGGTTGAGGGCCACGACGAGCAGCACGAGCAGCAGGGCGGCCGCCCAGGCCCGCTCCAGGCTCGGGTCGCGGAATCCGGGGTTCAGCGGCCGGGTGAACATGTAGTAGGCGTAGACCGCCAGGGAGTTCATCGGCCCCTCGACGGGGTTGAGGTTGAGACCACGGGCGTAGCCGACCGCGACCAGCAGCGGGGCGGTCTCGCCGATGACGCGGGCGATGGCCAGCGTGACACCCGAGGCCAGCCCCGAGGCGGCCGTGGGCAGCACCACCTTGGCCACCGTGCGCCACTTCGGCACGCCGAGCGCCAGCGAGGCCTCGCGCAGGTCGTTGGGCACGATGCGCAGCATCTCCTCGCTGCTGCGCACGACCGTCGGGATCATCAGCACGCTGAGGGCGACGGCCCCGGCCAGGGCGTCCTTGGTGCCGATGCCGAAGACCATCGCCCACAGGGCGAAGGCGAACAGGCCGGCGACGATGGAGGGGATGCCGGTCATGACGTCGACGAGGAACCGGATGACGTGGGACAGCGCGTTCTTGTTGCTGTACTCCACGAGGTAGATCGCCGTGAACAGACCGATGGGCACGGAGAGCACGGTCGCGATCCCGGTGATGACGAGCGTGCCGACGACGGCGTGGTAGGCACCACCGACCATCGGCGCGCCCTCCTGCATGGTGGCCTCGTCCTGGACGCCGGTGACACCGTTCATCGTCTGCAGCAGGAAGTCGGGGTGGAAGGCGCGCGGGATCCCCTGGCCGACGACGGTCCACAGCAGCGACACGAGCGGGAGCACCGCCAGGATGAACGCGCCGTAGACGAGACCGCGCATGACGTGGTCGGTCGCGACCCGGCGGCCGCCCACCACGCGGTATGCCGTGTACACCCCGGCGAGGTAGACCAGGAAGCCCACCACCGCGGCCAGGACCACGTTGAGCCCTCCGGCCAGCCACAGCGTGGCGGCCAGTGCGAGCGCGCCGAGCAGCACGGCATACCCGATGCGGTCGCCGGCGGGACGGACCGTGGACAGCTCGATGCCCTCCATGGGTCCGCGCTTGCGCGGCGGGGGCGTGACGTCGCTGCCCGTGTGCTGGGTCTGGATGGCCATCAGTTGGCTCCCGAGAACTCGGAGCGCTTCTCCACGATGTAGCGCGCGACCAGGTTGACGACGAGGGTGATGACGAAGAGCACCAGCCCGGCGGCGATGAGCTCCGACAGCCGCAGCCCGGCCGCCTCCGGGAAGTTGAGCGCGATCTCGGCCGGGATGGTGGAGTTCCCGGGTCCGATGATGTTCCAGGTGAAGCCGCCGGTCGACAGGATGATCGCGACGGCCATCGTCTCGCCGAGCGCCCTGCCCAGGCCGAGCATCGTGCCGCCGATCACCCCGGGCTTGCCGAAGGGCAGCACAGCGGTGCGGATCATCTCCCACTTCGTGGCGCCGAGCGCCAGGGCAGCCTCCTCGTGCAGGCGGGGGGTCTGCAGGAACACCTCGCGGGAGACCGCGGTGATGATCGGCAGGATCATCACCGCCAGCACGAGGGAGGCGGTGGCGATGGTGCGGCCGGTGTTGGAGCCCTCCGCGAAGAGGGGCACCCAGCCCAGGTTGGCCTCGAGCCAGGCGAAGGCCGGCACGAGCCGGGGGGCGAGCACCTGCCAGCCCCACATGCCGAAGACGACGCTGGGCACGGCGGCCAGCAGGTCGATGACGAAGCCGATCGAGGCTCCCAGGCGACGCGGCGCGTAGTGCGAGACGAACAGCGCGATCCCCACCGCGACCGGGGTGGCCATGGCCATCGCCAGCACGGAGGCCAGCACCGTGCCGACGATGAGCGGCAGCACGTATGCGGCGAAGCCGGCCTCGCCGGTGACCTCACCGGGGTCGGCGGTCAGGACCGGCAGCGACTGCACGAGGAGGAAGGTGGCCACCCCGGCCAGGATGGCCATGATGAGCAGCCCGGAGGCCAGCGAGGCCCCGGAGAAGACGAGGTCCCCGGGTCGGCGGACCTGGCCGCGGCGCGGGCTGCGGTCCGGCGCCGGGGCCGGCACCGCGGCCGGCGTCCGGGCGCTGGGAGGAGTCGTGCTCATGTGGCTCACCCGCCCTGGATGGAGTCGATGGTCGTGGTCGCCGCCTCGCGCAGGGTCTGCGAGATGGGGGCGGAGCCGGCGGCGTCCGCGGCGGCCTGCTGTCCCTGCTCGCTGATGACGTAGCGCAGGTAGTTGGTCACCAGGTCGGCGGTCTGCGCGTCGTCGTAGGCCGAGCACGCGATGAGGTAGGAGACGAGCACGATGGGGTAGGTGCCCTCCTCCGTGGTGTCCCGGGCCAGCTCCAGCGCCAGGTCGCCCTCGACGCCGGTGTCGACCGGGGTCGAGGCGTCCACGACGGCCGCGGCGGCCTCCGGGGTGTAGTCGACGAAGTCGCCGCCGACGCCGACCGCGGCCGTCGGCAGCGTGCCCACGGCCGAGGCGTCGGTGTAGGTGATGGCGCCGACGGTGCTGCCGGTGACCTGCATGACCCCGGTGGTCTGCGCGGCGGACTCGCCGCCGGCCACCGGCCACGCGGCGTCGGGCTCGTAGGGCCAGGCGTCACCGCCGACGACGTGCAGGTACTCCAGGAAGTTCTCGGTCGTGCCGGAGTCGTCCGACCGGTTGACGACGGTGATCTCGGTCGACGGCAGGTCGGCACCGGGGTTGATCTCGGCGATGGCCGGGTCGTCCCACGTCTCGATCTCGCGGGAGAAGACCCGGGCCAGGACCTCCGGGGAGAGGTTGAGCTGCTCCACACCGGGCAGGTTGTAGGGGATGGCGATGGGCGCGATGTAGACCGGCACGTGCAGTGCCCCGCCGTCCCCGCACACGTCGGTGACCCGCTCGCGCTCCTCCTCGTCCAGGTAGGCGTCGGAGCCCACCACCGGCGAGGCACCGGAGATGAGGTTCTCCCGGCCGCCGCCGGAGCCGATCGCGTCGTAGATGAGGCGCACGTCGGGCTGCACGCCGCGGTAGCCGGCGATCCAGGCGGTCTGCGCCGACTCCTGGGCGCTGGAGCCGGAGGCGCTCAGCGTGCCGGAGAGCTGAGGGTCGGCCAGCGGGCCCGCGTCGGTCACCTCGTAGTCGTCACCCTCGAAGGCACCCGTGGGGTTGTCGTCACCGCAGGCGGCCAGGGCCAGCGCGGCCACCAGCAGCATGCCGGCGGCTCCGGGACGCAGCACCTTCACGGGCAGGGACCTCTCGGGGTGGGGGGACGGTGGCCTGTCGGACGCGTGCGGCCGGCACCGATGGCACGCCGGAGCCGCAGCACGTCATTCATAGTCGTGCTACGTGAATGACAGGTGAACTGCGCGGTAACACCACGGTGCCGCGCTGTGGAGACGGTCACAGTCGACCCGCCGCAGCGCCGTGACCTCGTCAGATGGTCGACCTTTCGATGACAGGGCGCCACGGTCCGTTCACGTCGGCGTCACCTGGGAGGGCTTGTCTGTGACTGCTGGTCGCAGCGGCCGGCAGCGGAGCCTCAGTGCCCGCACCCCTGACGAAAGGAAGACTCGTGTCCCTTCGACACAAGACTCTTGCCGGCGCCTCCGCCGTGGCCCTCATGGCCGTGCTGGCTGCGTGCGGCAGCGACGACACCGACGACAGCGCCGCCGACAACGGCGGCGAGGCCGCCGCGGAGGAGGACGCCGGCGGTGACGACATGGAGGGCGGCGCCCTCAGCGGCACCATCACCATCGACGGCTCCTCCACCGTCGCCCCGCTGAGCGAGCCGGCCGGCGAGCTCTTCATGGAGGAGAACCCCGACGTGCGCGTCTCGGTCGGCACCTCCGGCACCGGTGGCGGCTTCGAGAAGTTCTGCAACGGCGAGACCGACATCTCCAACGCCTCGCGCGAGATCTCCGAGGAGGAGGTCGAGGCGTGCGGCGAGGCCGGCATCGAGTACGAGCAGGTCAACGTCGCCAACGACGGCATCGCGGTCGTGGTCAACCCGGAGAACGACTGGGCCGAGTGCCTCACCGTCGACGAGCTCTCGTCCGCCTGGACGCGCGACTCCTCGGTGGCCAACTGGTCGGAGATCAACCCCGACTTCCCCGACCAGGCGCTCACCCTCTACGGCCCGGGCAGCGACTCCGGCACCTTCGACTACTTCACCGAGGCCATCAACGGTGAGGAGGGCGTCATCCGCACCGACTACAACAACATCGGCGAGGACGACAACGCCGCCGTCACCGGCGTCTCCGGCGACGCGGGGGCCATGGCCTTCATCCCGCTCTCCTACGTGATCGAGGCCGGCGACCAGGTCAAGGCCATCCAGGTCGAGAACGAGGCCGGCGAGTGCGTCGCCCCGGACAACGACACCGTGCAGGCCGGCGACTACAACCCGCTGGGTCGCCAGCTGTACATCTACCCCTCGGCCGACGCCCTGCAGCGCGAGGAGGTCGTGGCGTTCCTCGAGTTCTACATCGACAACGGCGACGCGATCGCCGAGGCCGCGACCTTCATCCCGCTGACGGACGAGCAGAAGGAAGAGTCGCTGGCCACGGTCGCCGAGCTGGCCGGCAACTGACCGACACCGATGCACCATCCACCGCACGAGGACCGGGAGGGCACATGAGCACCGCAGCGCCCCCGACCGACCGCACCCGGCCGGACCAGATCGACCTGACCGCGAGCAGCCCGCGGTGGGGGGAGAAGGCCATCGTCGGCTGGCTCTTCCTCTGCGCGGCCTTCTCGGTCCTCGTGACGGTGGGCATCGTCTTCGCCCTCGTCGAGCCCACCCTGGAGTTCTTCAGCCGGGTCTCCCTCGGCGAGTTCTTCTCCTTCGACGAGTGGGCACCCACCTTCCAGCCGCCCGCGTTCGGTGTCGGCCGGATCGTGGCGGGCACGCTCAACGTCACCTTCTACGCGCTGCTCATCGCGCTCCCGGCCGGCCTGGGAGCAGCCATCTACCTGAGCGAGTACGCGAGCCCGCGTGCCAAGCGCATCCTCAAGCCGGTCCTCGAGGTCCTCGAGGGGGTGCCGACCGTGGCCTACGGCTTCTTCGCGCTCACCTTCATCACCCCGATCATCCGGGAGCTGTGGCCGACCTTCCTGCCCGGCGCGCTGGGAGACCCACCCGGGATCTTCTCGGCCGCGTCCGCCGGTCTGGTGATGGGCATCATGATCATACCCACCGTGGCCTCGGTCTCCCAGGACGCCATGAGCGCCGTCCCGGCCTCGCTGCGGGAGGCGGCCTACGGCATCGGCAGCACCCGGATGCAGGTCGCCACCAAGGTGGTCGTGCCCGCCGCGCTCTCCGGCATCGTGGCCTCGTTCATCCTCGGCATCTCGCGCGCGGTCGGCGAGACGATGATCGTGCTCATCGCCGCCGGTGCCACCCCCAACCTGACCCTGCTGCCCAACGAGTCGGTGCTCACCATGACGGCCTTCATCGCCCAGGCCTCCACCGGTGACATCGCCACCGGCACCATCACCTACTACACGGTCTTCGCGGTCGGCTCGCTGCTCTTCGTCAGCACGCTCGTGCTCAACATGATCAGCATCGCGCTGGTCCGCAGGTACCGGGAGGCCTACGAATGACCTCACGCCGCAACCAGATCGCGACCCAGGCGGCTCGTGACGTGACGCTCGCCCAGCTCGACGGCAGCAACCGTGGTGGGCAGTGGAAGGGCGCCGTGTTCAAGGCGGTGCTCGTCCTCTGCATCACCGTGGCCATCGTGACCCTCGTCGCCGTGGTCCTCCAGGCCTTCTTCACCGGCCTGCCCCGGCTGGACATGAACCTCATCCGCAACATGCCCTCCTCGATCGACCGCAGCACCTCCGGGATGCAGTCGGCCATCTGGGGCACGGTCCGCCTCATGGTCGGAGTGGCTGTCACCGTGGTGCCGCTGGGGGTGAGCGCCGCGATCTACCTCGAGGAGTTCGCCGACCGGACCAAGTGGTACGTCCGGCTCATCGAGCTCAACATCCAGAACCTGGCCGCGGTGCCCTCCATCGTCTTCGGCATCCTGGGCCTGGCCTTCATCGTCCGCGGACCGCTCGACCTCGGCTTCGTCGTGTATGCCGGGTCGCTCACGCTGTCGCTGCTGGTGCTGCCCACGATCATCCTGACGACCCGCGAGGCGATCCGCTCGGTGCCCGGCTCCATCCGCGAGGCCTCGATGGCGCTGGGTGCCACGAAGTGGAAGACCATCTGGAAGCAGGTGCTGCCCTCGTCGGTGCCCGGCATCATGACCGGCACCATCCTGGCCCTGTCCCGCGCCATCGGTGAGACGGCGCCGCTGCTGCTGGTGGGCGCCACGGTCTTCGTCACCTACAACCCCGACGGCTTCTTCGAGGGCGCCTTCACCTCCCTGCCCACCCAGATCTTCGCCTGGGCGACCCGCCCTCAGGAGGAGTTCCGCATCCTGGCGGCCGCCGGGATCATCGTCCTGATGGGCGTGCTCATCGTGATGAACTCGCTCGCCATCTGGATCCGCAACAAGTTCACCCGGACCTGGTGAGCGCCGTGACCACCCCCGACCCGCAGGGAGACATCGTGTCCACACCCTCCACCACCCATGCCGACCCGCGCTCGGGCCTGCCGGACGCCCCCTCCGGGGTCATGGAGACCGTGGGCCTGAACGTCTACTACGGCGGCTTCCACGCCGTCCACGACGTCGACCTGGCCTTCGGGAGGAACGAGATCACCGCGCTGATCGGCCCGTCGGGGTGCGGCAAGAGCACGGTGCTGCGCTGCCTCAACCGGATGAACGACCTCATCCCCGCGGCCCGGGTCGAAGGCTCGGTCAACTACCACGGCATCGACATCTACGGCCCCAAGGTCGACCCGATCGAGGTGCGCCGGCGCATCGGCATGGTCTTCCAGAAGCCCAACCCCTTCCCGAAGTCGATCTACGACAACATCGCCTACGGCCCGCGCGTGATCGGCATGCAGGTCGACAACATGGACGACCACGTCGAGCGGTGCCTGCGCCAGGCGGCGCTGTGGGACGAGGTGAAGGACAAGCTCAAGGAGTCGGGCTACAGCCTCTCCGGCGGCCAGCAGCAGCGCCTGTGCATCGCGCGGACCATCGCGACCGCGCCCGACGTCATCCTGATGGACGAGCCGTGCTCGGCCCTGGACCCGATCGCCACCAGTGCGATCGAGGACCTGATGACCGACCTGCGGGAGGACTACACGATCATCATCGTCACCCACAACATGCAGCAGGCGGCCCGGGTCTCGGACCGCACGGCGTTCTTCACCGCCCGTCCGGACGAGACGACGGGCAACCGCACCGGCCTGCTCGTGGAGTACGACAAGACCTCGCAGATCTTCGAGAACCCCAGGGACCAGCGCACCGAGGACTACATCTCGGGCCGGTTCGGCTGAGTGGTCGCCGTGGGAGGCCTGACGCTGCCGGAGGCGGCCTGGCCGTTGCGCGTGCTCATGGTGGAGTCACCGAGCCTGCCCGCGGGGTCGGTCCAGGTGCGGGTGCACGCGCGTGACCTCGAGGTCTGGTCGGTGCCGGACGTGTATGCCGCGCTGCTCGCCCTCGGGGACGACACCCCCGCGGCTGTGGTGCTGCCGACCGACCTCGTCGGCGCCGACCCGGCCCAGGTCACCGCGAGCATCCTGGCCCGGCACGACCTGTCGGTGCTGGTGGCCCTGGCACCCGAGGAGGGCGCGGCCGACATCGCCGGCCGCGCGGTCGAGGCGGGCTGCGCCGGCCTGGTGCCCATCCCCCTGGAGGAGTCGCACCTGTGCGCGGCGGTGTCGCGGGCGGCTCGCCTGGAGCGGGGCGGGCCCGGGGACCGCCTCCTCGTCGGCGGGGTGGTCATCGACCTGGCGGGGCTCACCGTCACCGGTGAGGACGGCACCCGCGTCCAGCTGTCGGGGATGCAGTTCACCTGTCTCTACCTGCTCGCGCGAGCGTGGCCGCAGCCCGTCCGGCTCGACCAGCTGGCCACCCAGCTCGGGCTGGCCGGTGACCACGGCGACGAGCGGGCCAGGCGGCTGGTGGCCCGGCTGCGGCACCACGTCGCTCCGGCGGCCGGTGGGCGGGACCTCGTCGAGAACGTCCGCGGCGTCGGCTACCGCCTGCGGGGATGAACACGTGCCGGGCCGGGAGCGCCTCTCGGCGCGAGGCCGCTCGTAGCGGCGAAATATGGAGCCCGGGGCTTCCGCGGCCCGGCACGTGCGACCCAGGATAACCCGGGCTCACACCAGGGCCCCACTCCTCCACAGGCGGGCGCAGGCCTGCAGGTCCTCGGCGGTGGACTGCATCCGTGCCCCCTGCTGCACCTGCTCGCGCGGCACCTCCCCGGCCGCCCCCGGGTCCGCGAGCCCGACCGCCACCACGTGACAGAAGGCCGCTGCGCGCTCCAGCGCGACCGCCAGGTCGCCGTCGAAGACCCCCTGCAGGATGCGGCGGGTCAGCTCCACCAGGTCGTCGGGGCTGGGCGGCTCGGCGACCCCGGCGATGACCCGGTAGACGTCGGCGTGCGTGGCACCGGCGGAGAAGGCCCTCCCCACCTCCTGAGGGCTGCGCCGCGCCCACTCGTGCAGCAGGTAGAGCCTCCACAGCGCGCCCGGCAGTGAGCGGGCCGGGCGCCCGGACCACATCTCGGCGACCGTCGACAGCCCGACCTCGTCGACGAGCCGGACCAGACGGTCGGTCAGCTGCGGGTCGTCACCGGCCCGCCCACGGCCGACGACGGCCGCAGCGGTGCGGTGCGCCGCCTCGACGATCTCCATCGGGTCCGAGTCCGACGTCGCCCCCTGCAGCTGTGCGGGGTCGGTGAGCACGGGCCTCTGGTGCTTGGTCACCCCCACACGCTACTTTGCGTATCACCACGCGTCCCGCGGCCTCTGCCACACCGGATCGTCCTGTGAGAGACCACGGAACGAGCCACCCCGCCCGGGAGGGACCTCCTCCCGGTTCATCGAGGGAACAGAGGAGCACACCATGTCACTGCCACAGAGACACCGTCGCCGAGGGGTCGCCGTCATCGCGGCACTCGGGGTCACCGGGCTCGTCGCCGCGCCGGCCCTGGCCGCCGACGTCGAGGACGTCGAGATCGTGGGCCAGCAGTTCATCAACGAGGACTGCGCCCGCAACGAGTACATCGTCACCGGCACCTACACCGGCGACACCGACGACGGCGGAGGGTTCGACGACGTCAAGGTCAACGTCTGGGACGACGGCATCCTGAAGGACTCCCGCACCTTCGAGGTGCCGGTCGGCAGCACCGTGGAGGTGTCCAGCTTCCTCACCTTCACCGGCCTCTTCGGCACCGGCGCCCCGGGCGTCGGCATCGTGATCGAGGACATCGACGCCGGGGGCAGCACGGTCAGCGTCCTGTTCAGCCAGGACCCCTTCTTCCCGGAGGACGTCGACGGCTTCTGCGAGGTCGGTGTCGAGCGCATCGGCGGGGCCGACCGCATCGAGACGGCAGCACTCCTGGCTCAGCGCTTCATCGCGGCGGACTCGGTGGTCGTCGCGACGTCCACCGAGTTCCCGGACGCGCTGTCGGCCACCCCGCTGGCCGACCAGGTGGCCGGTCCGCTCCTGCTCACCCGGCCCGGTGCTCTGCCGGCCGACACGGCCGCCGAGATGACGCGGCTGAGCCCGACCCAGGTCTACGTGGTCGGTGGCACCACGGCGGTCTCCACCGACGTCGTCGACGAGATCGAGGCGCTGGTCCCGGGAGCGACGGTCACCCGCATCGGCGGGGACAACCGCTACGAGACCTCGGCGATGCTGGCGAGCATGATCGTCCAGGACAGCAGCGAGGAGGCCTTCCTCGCCAGTGGTGAGAACTTCCCGGACGCGCTGGTGCTCAGTGCGCTCGCGGCCCGCAACAACGCACCGCTGCTGCTGACCCGAGGGGCGTCGCTGTCCGGCCCGACCGCCGCCGCCCTGGCGACGTTCGACTACGACGACCTCCACGCCGCCGGGGGCACCGACGTGCTCGCCGACAGCACGGTGGCCGCAGCCGCGGCCATCGGCGGGGCCACGTCCACGCGCTACGCCGGTGACGACCGCTACGAGACCGCGGCGGAGGTGCTCCAGGAGTTCGAGCCGGAGGGTGACGTCTACGTCGCGACCGGTGAGCAGTTCCCCGACGCGCTGACAGCCGTCCCGGTCGCCGGGCGCACCGACGCCGGCATCGCGCTGTCGCGGCCCGCCATGGTGCCGGCCTCGGTCATGACCGAGATCGAGCGGCTCGTGCAGGGGTCCAGCTCCCCGCAGATCACGGTGGTCGGTGGTGAGACCGCGCTGAGCGCCGACGTCTTCGCACAGCTGGAGGCGATCTTCGACACGACCTCGTTCACGACGGAGGCGCCGCAGACCGACAGCAACCTGCCCGCCGAGGACTGAGCTGACGCACGCACCCCGGGGCCCCGTCGAGCCACGACGGGGCCCCGGGCTGTGTGCCCTGCGGTGCTCGGAACCCGGCAGCCGTCGTGCCGGACTTCCCTGTGAGCCAGGTCACAACATCACGGTGTATCACCGCCGCCCGGTCGCGCTCCTGTGCCGTGACGAAGGGCGGGAGGCCCCGGGACGCCGCGCAGGGGGCGGGGGCCCGGGGCCTGTCGGGGCCGGCGCTCAGGTGCCGAGGACCGCCACGTCGTGTGCGTCGAGAGCGACCTCGTCGGCCGAGACCTGCGCCTGCCCCCATGCGGCCAGCACCTGCCGGCCGGCGACGCGCTCGGGCAGCCGCACGGTCCGGGGCTCCGCCGCCAGGTTGGCGACCACGGTGACCCCGCCGCGGCCGACGAGCAGGACCCCGGACTCCTCGTCGCGCTCCGCCCAGCCCTGCCCGAGCGGGGTGTCGCGCAGCGCCGGCAGCTCACGCCGCAGGCGCAGGAGCGTGCGGTACCACTGCAGCATCCGGGCGTGGCCAGGTCGTGACGGCTCGGACCAGTCGAGGGTCGAGGCCTCCACGGTGCTCAGCGCCTGCGGGTCCGGCACCGCGTCGGACCAGCCGTGCTTGGCGAACTCGCGCGCGCGGCCCTCCCGGACCGACTCGGCCAGCCACTCCTCCTCGTGGGAGGTGAAGAACTGCCACGGCGTGCCGGCCGCCCACTCCTCCCCCATGAAGAGCATCGGCGTGTAGGGCGAGGTCAGCAGCAGGGCCCCCCCGACGGCCGCCAGGCCGGGGGTCGTGAGGTGGCACAGCCGCTCACCGACAGCACGGTTGCCGACCTGGTCGTGAGTCTGCAGCGAGGCCACGAAACGCCAGCCCGGCGTGATGTCGGGGTGCACGACCGCCCCGTGCGTGCGCCCGCGGAAGGAGGAGTAGGTGCCGTCGTGGAAGAACGGGGTGGTCGCGAGCACCTTGGGCAGGGCCTCAGGCACGGCGAAGTCGGCGTAGTAGCCCTGGGCCTCACCGGTGAGCGCCCCATGCAGCGCGTGGTGCACGTCGTCGACCCACTGGCCGTGCAGCCCCAGACCGCCGGTCCCGCCCGGCCCGCGCGGCGCCACCGTGCTCGGGTCGTTGCGGTCGGACTCGGCGACGAGATGGCGGGGCACCCCGGTCTCCGCGGCGACCCCGTCCGCCATCGCCGCGAGCTCCTCGAGCAGCGGCACCGCACGGTGGTCGTGCAGCTCGTGCACGGCGTCCAGGCGCAGCCCGTCGAGGTGGAAGTCGGCCAGCCACATGCGGGCGTTGTCCAGCACGTAGCGCCGCACCTCGTCACTGCCGGCGTCGTCCAGGTTGACCGCCTTGCCCCACGGTGTGTGGTGCTTGGCGGTGAAGTAGGGCCCGAAGGTCGCCAGGTAGTTGCCGCTGGGGCCGAAGTGGTTGTAGACGACGTCGAGCCACACCGCGAGGCCGCGCGCGTGGCAGGCGTCGACGAAGCGGGCGAAGGCCTGCGGGCCTCCGTAGGCCGCGTGCACGGCATACAGGCTGACCCCGTCGTAGCCCCACCCGTGGTCGCCGGGGAAGGCCGCCACCGGCATCACCTCGACCACCGTGACCCCCAGGTCGACGAGGTGGTCGAGCCGCTGGACGGCGCTGTCGAAGGTGCGCCCGGGGGTGAAGGTGCCGACGTGCATCTCGTAGACGACGGCCTCGGGCATCGACACTCCCGTCCAGCCGCCGTCGGTCCAGACGAAGGCCGCCGTGTCGACCAGCTCGGACGCGGCGTGCACGCCGTCGGGCTGGCTGGGCGAACGCGGGTCGGGGCGGGGCTCGCCACCGTCGACGGAGAAGGCGTAGCGCCCGTCGCCCCGCTCGGCCGCGACGCGCCACCAGCCGTCGTCGGAGCGCTCCATGGCGTGTGCCGTGGGCTCGCCCGCGCCGACGAGCACGCTCAGGCTGTCGGCCTCGGGGGCCCAGACCTCGTAGGTGTGAGTGCTCACGCCTGCACCTCCCGCACCAGCAGGGCCACCGGTGCCTCGGTGAACGCCTCGGCCACCGGCAGGCCCGCCTCGTCCACCTCGACGGTGCGCCCCGTGAGCTCGTCGTGCCAGCTGCCGGCGGGGAGGTCGACGAGGTGCTCGCCGAAGCCGTCGACGGCCAGGCTGTGCGGGGCGCGGACCGCGAGCGCGGCGACCGTGTCGCCACGCAGGTGCCCGAGCAGGTGTGGCCCGCCCTGCAGGGGCCGGTAGGACCCTTCGGCACCGAAGGCCTCCGGCATCCGGGCGCGCAGCCGCAGGGTGCGGGCGACGACGAGGAGCTTCTCCTCGTCGAGGGTCTGCGGGTCGTGGCCCTCGTCGAGCCGCCGCAGCGCCGCCTGCCGTCGCGTGTAGTCGACCGGCCGACGGTTGTCCGGGTCGACCAGGGACAGGTCCACGACCTCGGTGCCCTGGTAGGTGTCCGGCACCCCGGGGAGGGTGAGCTGCAGGAGCTTCTGGGCCAGCACCACGGTGCGGATGGCCCGGCGGCTGCCCCACTCGGCGGCGGCGACGGCGTCGTGCAGCGGCCCCGAGGTGCGCGCGGCGTGGGCGACCTCGATGACCTTGGCCTCGTAGTCGGCGTGCGGGTCGACCCAGGTGGTGTGCAGCTTGGCCTCACGCAGGGCCTTGGTGAGGTAGGCCTCGATGCGCTCCTCGCTGATCTCACCGACCCCCAGCAGGGTCTGCGCCACGAGCACGGCGGTCTGCGGGTCGGTCCAGTCCGCGGCCTCGACCGCCCGCCGGCTCACCCGCTCCCACGCTTTGCCGTCCCCCGCGATCGCGATGAGCCGGGCCCGCACGTCCTCCGAGCGCTTGGTGTCGTGGGTGCTGAGCGTCGTCATGCCCCGGGGCCAGTGGGCGGCCTGGTGCCGGGCCCACGCGTGCAGCGGCTCCACGGAGGGCTGCAGGCCGGCTGCGGGGTCGGCGCCCACCTCGTTGAGCGCGCTCAGCCGGTGCCAGCGGTAGAACGCCGTGTCCTCGATGCCCTTGGCCATCACCGGCCCGGTCGTCTGCTGGAAGCGGACCGCGAGGTCGTAGGCGGCCGCCGGGTCGTGGTTGCCCGCGTCGGGGTCGCCCAGCACCTCGCCCAGGGCGGTGATGGTGCCGGCGACGTCGGGCGCCGTCCGGCAGGCCCGGTCGACGGCGTCGCGCAGCCGCTGCGCCGCCTCCGGTGCGGGTCGCCGGGCCGGACGGAGGTAGGCGCGGTAGACGTCGACGGCGACGAGCAGCTCCCGCAGGGCCACCCGCAGGGCGTCCGGGTCCTCACCCGGCAGCACCCGGGAGGCGACCCGGTGCAGCCGGGTGACCTCCGGCGTCAGCAGCTCCTCGACGGCGTCCCGCTTGGCGGTCTCGACGACGTCGGCGAGGTCGGGGGTCCCCCCCGCCCAGGCCCAGGCGTCGGTGACCTCCTCGGCACTGGCCGGGTCGAGCAGGGCCGTCATCAGCGCGGCGTTGGCGTCGTAGCCGGTGGTGCCCGCGCAGCGCCAGTCGGCCGGCAGCTGCTCGCCGTGCTCGAGGATCTTCTCGACCCAGACGGGCGTGCCCGGGCGCAGCCGGTCGGCGAGCATCTCCAGGTAGCCGACCGGGTCGGCCAGCCCGTCGGGGTGGTCGATGCGCAGCCCGTCGAGGACCCCGCCGTGGTGCAGCTCGAGCAGCGTGCGGTGGGTGGCCTCGAAGACGTCGGTCTCCTCCACGCGGACCCCGATGAGCCCGTCCACCTCGAAGAAGCGTCGGTAGTTGAGCACGTCGTCGGCCTCGCGCCACGACGCGAGCCGGTAGTGCTGGCGCGCCAGCACCGCCGAGACGTCCTCGCCCTCGGCGCTGCCGGGGGCGACCGGGAAGACGTGCTCGTGGTAACGGACGACGGGCCTGCCCGCGGCGGGGCCCTCGTCGGCCCGCCCGGTGTCCAGGGTCAGGTCCCCGGCGGCGAGCGCCTCCTCGAACGGCTCACCGAGGACGGGCAGGCCGAAGCACCCGTCGAGGGCGTCCCAGTCGACGTCGAACCAGTGGGCGCGTGCCGCGGAGCGCCCGTCGCGCAGCACCTCCCAGACGGGGGCGTTGCGCCACAGCGGCGCCACGAGCGCCATGTGGTTGGGCACGATGTCGACGACGAGCCCCAGACCGTGCTCACGGCACACCGCCGAGAGCCGCAGGAGCCCCTCCCGCCCCCCGAGCTCGGGGTTGACCTGGGTGTGGTCCACGACGTCGTAGCCGTGCAGCGAGCCCGGCACGGCGGTGAGCACCGGGGAGAGGTAGACGTGGCTCACCCCGAGCTCGGCGAGGTAGGGCACCACGGCGGCGGCGTGGTCGAAGGTGAATCCGGAGTGCAGCTGCAGACGGTAGGTCGAGCTGACCGGGTGGGCGTTGCTCGTGGCTGGGGTCACGTCGCCCATTGTGTCAACCACGCCACCTCAGGTCCTTCGGTGACACCGGTCCGGCCTGCGCCTCCGGCCGAACTATCCTCGACGGATGACGTCCACCCGTGACCGGACCGCAGCCCTGCGCCGGCTGGCCTCCGAGCGGATCCTCGTGCTCGACGGCGGCTGGGGGTCGATGCTGCAGCAGGTGGAGCTCACCGAGGCCGACTTCCGGCTGCCGGGGTGGCAGGGCAACGCGCGCCGGCTGCGCGGCAACTTCGACCTGCTGCAGCTGACCCGCCCCGACGTCATCGCCGACGTGCACCGTGCCTACTTCGCCGCCGGGGCGGACATCACCAGCACCAACACCTTCTCCTCCACGGCGGTCGCGCAGACCGACTACGGCACCGAGGAGCTGGTGCCCGAGCTCAACCGGCAGGCGGCGCGCATCGCCCGCGAGGTCGCCGACGAGTGCGAGGCCGCCGACGGCCGGCCCCGCTTCGTCGCCGGCGCCATCGGCCCGACCAACCGCACCGCGTCGATGTCGCCGGACGTCGAGCGACCCGAGTTCCGTGCCGTCACCTACGCCGGGCTGCGGGCGGCGTACGCCGAGCAGGTGCGCGGTCTCGTCGAGGGCGGGGCCGACATCCTGCTCGTGGAGACCGTCTTCGACACCCTGAACGCCAAGGCCGCCCTGCACGCGGTCTCCGACGTGCTGGCCGAGCTCGACCTGGCGCTGCCGGTCATGCTCTCGGGCACGGTCACCGACGCCTCGGGCCGCACCCTGTCGGGCCAGACGCCCGAGGCCTTCACGATCTCCACCGAACACGTCGACCTCTTCAGCGTGGGCCTCAACTGTGCGCTCGGCCCGGAGGCCATGCGCCCGCACCTGCGGGACATCGCGGCCGCCACCGGGGCGCTGGTCTCGGTGCACCCCAACGCCGGGCTGCCCAACGCGTTCGGCGGCTACGACGAGACGCCCGAGCAGATGGCCGTGACCCTGGGAGACTTCGCCCGGCAGGGGCTGGTCAACGTGGTCGGCGGATGCTGCGGCACCACCCCAGAGCACATCGGCGCGATCGCCCGGGCCGTCGACGGGGTGCCCCCGCGGGTGCCGGGCGAGCGGCCGGCATACCTGCGGGCCAGCGGGCTCGAGGCCTTCACGCTCACCCCGGAGACCAACTTCGTCAACGTCGGCGAGCGCACCAACGTGACCGGGTCGCCGAAGTTCCGGCGCGCGGTGACCGAGGGCGACTGGGACGGCGCCGTGCAGATCGCCCGGCAGCAGGTCGAGTCGGGGGCGCAGGTCATCGACGTCAACGTCGACGAGGGCATGCTCGACGGCCCGGAGACGATGACCCACCTGCTCAACCTGCTGGCCGCCGAGCCCGACATCGCCCGGGTGCCCGTGATGGTCGACTCCTCCCGCTGGGAGGTGCTGGAGGCCGGGCTGCAGTGCCTGCAGGGCAAGGGCTTCGTCAACTCCCTCTCGCTCAAGGACGGCGAGGATGCCTTCTGCGAGCGGGCGGCGACCGTCCGTGCCTACGGGGCGGCCGTGGTCGTCATGGCCTTCGACGAGCAGGGACAGGCCGACGACCTGACGCGGCGCAAGGAGATCTGCCGCCGCGCCTACGACCTGCTCACCGATCGCGTCGGCTTCCCGGCCCACGACATCGTCTTCGACCCCAACGTGCTCACCGTCGCCACCGGCATGAGCGAGCACGACCGCTACGCGCTCGACTTCATCGAGGCGACGGCGTGGGTCAAGGCGCACCTGCCGGGGGCGCTGGTCAGCGGCGGCATCTCCAACGTGTCCTTCTCCTTCCGCGGCAACAACGTCGTGCGCGAGGCGATGCACACCGTCTTCCTCTTCCACGCGATCCGCGCCGGGCTCGACATGGGCATCGTCAACGCCGGCATGCTCGGCGTCTACGAGGAGATCGACCCCGCCCTGCGCGAGGCCGTCGAGGACGTCATCCTCATGCGCCGCCCCGACGCGACCGACCGGCTCATCGAGCTGGCCGAGTCCTACCGTGGCCTCACCCGTGACACCGCTCCCGGGCAGGCGTCGGTATGGCGTGAGGAGCCGGTCAGCGAGCGGCTGCGGCACGCCCTGGTGCACGGCGTCAGCGACCACGTGGTCGAGGACGCCGAGGAGGCATACCAGGAGCTCGGCTCGGCGCTGGCCGTGATCGAGGGCCCGCTCATGGAGGGGATGGACGTCGTCGGCGACCTCTTCGGGTCGGGACGGATGTTCCTGCCCCAGGTGGTGAAGTCGGCGCGGGTGATGAAGAAGGCCGTGGCCCACCTGACGCCCTACCTGGAGGCCGCGGCGGTGGAGACCGGCGGGCACACGAAGGGCAAGGTGCTGCTGGCCACCGTCAAGGGCGACGTGCACGACATCGGCAAGAACATCGTGGGCGTGGTGCTGGCCTGCAACGGCTACGACGTGCGCGACCTCGGTGTCATGGTGCCGTCCGAGCGCATCCTGGACACCGCCCGCGAGTGGGGCGCCGACGTCATCGGGGTGTCCGGGCTGATCACCCCCAGCCTGGACGAGATGGTCTCGCTGGCAGCCGAGATGACCCGGCGCGAGCTGGCGACCCCGCTGCTCATCGGCGGGGCGACGACGAGCACGGCGCACACGGCGGTGAAGATCGACCCCGCCTACGACGGCACCGTCGTGCACGTCGTGGACGCCAGCCGGGCCGTCGGCGTGGTGGCCGACGCGCTGGGCCGCGAGCAGGCCCTGCGGGCCCGGGTCGCCGGGCAGTACGACGAGCTGCGTGCGCGGCACGCCGACCGGGCGGTCAGCCTGGTGCCTCTCGAGCAGGCGCGTGCCGACACCCGGGCGGTCAGCGACCCCGTGCAGGTCGTGCCCCGGCAGCTGGGACGGCAGGTGGTCGAGCCGTCCCTCGCCGAGATCGCCGAGGTCATCGACTGGACCCCGTTCTTCACCGCGTGGGAGATGCGCGGCTCCTACCCGCGGATCCTCGACGACCCCGGCCAGGGCGAGCACGCCCGCCAGCTGTTCGCCGAGGGCCGGACCCTGCTGGACCAGATCGTCGCCGAGGGACTGCTGCGCGCACGCGGCGTGTTCGCGCTGTGGCCCGCGCACCGGTGCGGTGACGACATCGTGCTCGACCTCCCCGCGACCGACGCGCCCTCCGCGCGCGGCGGGCCGGGCCCACCCGGAGCGCACCCCGGCCCGGTGCTGCACACCCTGCGCCAGCAGAAGACCCGGCCCGGGGGCGGGTATGCCGCGCTCGCCGACTTCGTCGCACCCCGAGACGACCACGTCGGCGGCTTCGCCGTGTGCATCCACGGCGCCGACGAGCTCGCCGCACGGCACCGGGCCGAGCACGACGACTACACGGCGATCATGGTGCAGGTGCTGGGTGACCGGCTCGCCGAGGCCTTCGCGGAGTGGCTGCATCGCCACGTGCGCACCACGGCGTGGGGCTACGCGGCGGGCGAGGAACTGCCGGTGGCCGACCTGGTCAAGGAGCGCTACGACGGCATCCGCCCGGCCCCGGGCTACCCCGCCCAGCCCGACCACACCGAGAAGCGGGTGCTGCTCGACCTGCTCGGCGCCGACGAGATCGGCATGGGCCTGACCGAGTCGTGCGCGATGACCCCGGGGTCGGCGGTGTCGGGGCTCTACCTGTCCCACCCGCAGGCGCGCTACTTCGCCCTGGGCCGGATCGGGCGCGACCAGGTCGAGGACTACGCCGCCCGCAAGCAGATGACGGTGGAGGAGGCCGAGCGCTGGCTCGCCCCCCACCTGGCCTACACCCCGTGAGCAGCACAATGAGCCCCGTGAGCAAGGCCCGGACCACCCGCATCTCCGTCGAGCTCGTGCCGCGCAGCGTGCACTCGGTGGCCTCGGAGGTGGCCACCATCCGCGAGCACCTCCCGCACGTCGACACCGTCAACGTGCCCGACCTGATGAAGTTCTCGCTGCACAGCTGGGACGCCTGCGCGCTCGCCCGGCAGGTCAGCGCCGCCCCCGGGTGCCCGGCATACCGTGCGATCCCGCACCTGCGCGCCCAGGACCTCAACCCCGAGGCCGCCCTGCCGATGGCGCGGGCCCTCGACGAGGCCGAGATCGACGAGGTGCTCGTCATCACCGGCGACGCCCCCACCGGCTTCTCCGTGCGCACCTACGACGTGCACACGGTCGACGCCATCACGCGGCTGCGCAGGGAGCTGCCCGACCTGACGATCTACGCCGGGCTCGACCCCTACCGGCAGGCCATGGTCACCGAGCTCGACTACGCCCGTCGCAAGCTCGACGCCGGAGCGGTCGGCTTCTTCACCCAGCCGTTCTTCGACACCGCCCTGATGCAGACCTGGTCATCGCTGGTCTCCCCCGACATCCCCATGTGGTGGGGGGTCACCACGGTGACCTCCCCCGGGTCGCACGCCTACTGGCGCCAGCGCAACCAGGTCGTCTTCCCCTCCGACTTCGAGCCCACGCTGGAGTGGCACCGTGCCCTGGCCCGCCGGGCCGTGGACTTCGCCCGGGCCCGCGAGGACAACGTCTACCTCATGCCGGTGCGGGTCGACGTGCGCTCCTACCTGGAGGGCATCGTCTGATGCCGCGGCGCGCCCCGCGGCCGTGGTGGGCGTATGCCGTGCTGGTGGCCTACCTCGCGGGGCTGCTCGTGCTGGTCCTGTGGCCGGAGGGGTCCCTGCTCTTCCGGCTGCAGCTGCAGCTGGGCGAGTGGATGTGGACGGTGGTGCCCTACTCCTGGATGCCCTTCGGACGGCTCTCGTTCGTGCTGAACGCCCTGGTGGCGGTGCCGGCCGCCGCCCTGGCCACGGTCCTGCTGCCGCGCTCCCGATGGTGGCACTGGGCCCTGCTCGCGGGGGTGCTCAGCGTGGGTGTGGAGCTGGTGCAGTGGCGCTACCTGCCGGAGCGCTCGCCGGAGCTGTCCGACGTCGTGGCCAACACCCTCGGCGCCGGCGCGGGTGCCCTGCTCGGGCGGCGGTGGCGCTCGGGCAGCCACCAGCAGACGGGTGCGTCCGACCCCGTGAACAGCACAGATCCATAACGATCTGCACAAGAAGGTCGTGGTTCGGGGTCAACAGTTGGTAAAGTCAGTGAATGAGACCTCGGCCGTGCCGAGAGCTGCGGTGCTTTTACCACTGATGACCGGGACGACCCAGATGGTCGTCCGGAAGTGCTGGGCCGAGGAGCCAACCTGTAGTCGACCCAGGAGAACTGTGCCCGCTATCGAGGCCTCCGGGCTGTACAAGATCTTCGGCAGACGACCCGAACGCGGTGTCCGCGCCCTCCAGGATGGAGCGACCCGTGCCGACCTCCTCAAGGACGGGCTCACCCCCGCCGTCATCGACGCGAGCTTCGACGTCGCCCCCGGCGAGATCTTCGTCGTGATGGGGCTGTCCGGCTCCGGCAAGTCCACCCTCATCCGCATGGTGAACGGCCTGCTGGACACCACGGCCGGCTCCATCGAGATCGACGGCCACAACATCAGCACCTTGAGCGCCGACGAGCTCCGGCAGGTGCGCCGGCGCAAGATCAGCATGGTCTTCCAGCACTTCGCCCTGCTGCCGCACCGCACCGTCGGTGAGAACGCGGCGTACGGGCTCATGGTGCAGGGCATGAACAAGGCCGACCGGGAGCGCGAGGCCGAGAAGGCGCTGGCCATGGTCGGTCTGGACGGGTGGGGCGACTCCATGCCCGGCCAGCTCTCCGGAGGCATGAAGCAGCGGGTCGGGCTGGCCCGCGCGCTCGCCGCCGGCACCGACATCATGCTCATGGACGAGGCGTTCAGCGCCCTCGACCCGCTCATCCGGCGCGAGATGCAGGACCAGCTGGTGGAGCTGCAGCAGCGCCTGGACAAGACCATCCTGTTCATCACCCACGACCTCAACGAGGCGATGCGCCTGGGCGACCGGATCGCGATGATGCGCGACGGGCGGATCGAGCAGATCGGCACCGCCGAGCAGATCCTCAACGACCCGGCCAACAACTACGTCGCACAGTTCGTGCAGGACGTCGACCGCACCCGCGTGCTCACTGCGTCCTCGGTGATGGAGCCGCCGCCCGCCGTGCTCGGCGCGGAGATGGGTCCGCAGTCGGCCCACAAGCTCATGCGTGAGCACCAGGTGGCGTGGCTGCTCGTGCTCAACCGCGACCGGACCCTGCACGGCATGGTCTGGCAGGACGACGTCGCCGCGGCTGTGAGCGAGGGCAGCGGCCGGCTGCCGCTGCACGACGGCCCGATCGCCTTCGCCGACGCCGACACCCCGTTGTCCGAGCTCTTCCACGACTCGGCCCGGCACCGGGCACCGATCGTGGTCGTCGACGAGCGGCAGCGCTGCCTGGGCGTCATCCCCCGGGTCACCCTCCTCGCTGCGGTGGGCGCGCCGCAGGTCGAGCCCGAGCCCGAAGGAGCACTCGCATGAGCACCACGACCTACGTCCCTCGCATCCCGGTCGGCGAGTGGGTCGAGAGCGGCATCGACTGGCTCAAGGCGACCTTCGACCCGGTCTTCGACCTCGTCAGCGACGTCCTCGACGTGACCTGGACCGGTCTGTCCGACCTGCTCCTCGCGCCGCCGGCCCTGCTGCTCATCGTGCTGCTCGCCCTGCTGGGCGCCTGGCTGCGCTCCTGGCAGTTCGGCGTCGGCGCGCTCGTCTCGCTCGCCCTGGTCGCCTCGATGGGCATGTGGGTGCCGGCGATGTACACCCTCGCGCTCGTGCTCATCGCCACCCTGGTCGGCATCGCCGTCGCGATCCCCGTCGGCATCCTCGCGGCACGCCACCGCTCCGTGAGCAACGTTGTCAAGCCGGTCCTGGACTTCATGCAGACCATGCCGGCCTTCGTCTACCTCATCCCTGCGGTGGTGTTCTTCAGCATCGGCGTGGTGCCGGGGCTGATCTCCACCATCATCTTCGCCCTGCCCCCCGGCGTGCGGCTGACCGAGCTGGGCATCCGCCAGGTGGACGCCGAGACCGTGGAGGCCGGGCAGGCCTTCGGTGCCACTCCCCGCCAGATCCTGCGCGGCATCCAGCTGCCCCTGGCCACGCCCACGATCATGGCCGGCGTCAACCAGGTCATCATGCTGTCGCTGTCGATGGCGGTCATCGCCGGGCTGGTCGGGGCCGACGGCCTGGGCAAGCAGGTCGTCTCCTCCATCGCCACGCTCAACATCGGGCTCGGCGCCGAGGCCGGCCTCTCGGTCGTCATCCTCGCCATCTACCTCGACCGGCTCACCGCCGCCGTCGGCGACTCCGGCAGCCACCCGGGTGCCTTGCGCAACCTGCTGCCGGCGCGCTCCGCGAAGAAGCCCGACAGCGCCGAGGCGACCGCCACGGCCGACGACGCGGGCGCCGAGCCGCAGGCCGCAGCCGCCCGGGGCCGTTCCGCGACGGAGCGTGAGGTCGAGGACACCCACGCCTGAGCACCCACCACCCCTACGCGTCCGCACCACCGTTCGAGCAAGGCCGCCCCGAGCCGGGCGGCTCCCAGAAGGAAGAAAGGAACGCATCCACATGAGGCTTCACCGCAACCGCACCACCACGACGTTCGCCGGAGTCCTGGCCCTCGGCCTGACCCTCGCCGCCTGCGGCGGGGAGAGCGAGGACACCGCCGACGCCGGTGGCGACACCGAGGCCGCTGCCGGCGGCGGAGGCACCGTCACCCTGGGGTTCATCCCCTCGTGGACCGACGGTCTCAGCACGGCATACCTGCTGGAGCACCTGATGGAGGAGGAGGGCTACGAGGTCGAGATGGAGACCCTCAGCGAGCCCGCCCCGCTCTACGCCGGCCTGGCCGAGGGCGACGTGCACGTCTACCCCTCCGCGTGGCCCGAGGTCACGCACGCCTCCTACATGGAGGAGTACGGCGACCGCATCGAGGACCTCGGCACCTACTACGGCAACGCCAAGCTGACGCTGGCCGTCCCGGAGTATGTCGACATCGACTCGATCGAGGAGCTCGCCGACAACGCCGACATGTTCGACGGCCGGGTCGTCGGCATCGAGCCGGGCGCCGGGCTGACCGAGGCCACCCAGAACAGCGTCTTCCCGACCTACGGTCTGGACGAGGAGTTCGAGCTCGTCACGTCGTCGACGACGGCGATGCTCGCCGAGCTCCAGTCGGCCACCGACGCCGAGGAGCCGATCGTGGTGACCCTGTGGCGTCCCTTCTGGGCCAACAGCGCCTTCCCCGTGAAGGACCTGGAGGACCCCGAGGGTGCGCTGGGCGAGGCCGAGGGCCTGCACTTCCTCGGCACCGACGGCTTCACCGACGAGTTCCCCGAGCTGGCCGAGATGATCGGCGGCATCGAGCTCTCCGACGAGGAGTACGGCGCGCTCGAGGACATGGTCGTCAACGAGTACGGCGAGGGCCAGGAGGCCGAGGCCATCGACGCGTGGCTGGAGGAGTACCCGGACGCCGTGCCCAGCCGCTGAGCAGGCACGCTCCGAGTGACGCACGCCGGGCCCTTCCGCAGCACGCGGGAGGGCCCGGCGTCGTCGGGTCCGGGCCGGCTCAGACCCCCGAGCCCTCGAAGCTCTCCTGGGTGGTCGACCCGTCGGGCAGGTAGGCGACGCAGAGCACCTCGCGGTCCCCGGCCTCCCACCCGTCGGGGGTCGGGGTGAGGTCCCGCACCTCCAGGGACGACTCCTCGTAGGGGACGCCCACGAAGGCCTCGAAACCCTCGAGGCACCCCTCGACCAGGAGCTGCTCCCACTCGGCGTCGTCGGGGTAGTCGCCCTCGCGCACGTCGAAGACGGCGACGACCTGGGCGTCGTGCTCCTCCTCGCAGGACACCGTCGGCACCGACTCCACCTCGGCCATCTCGATCGACTCGCGCTGCAGGCAGTCGCCGAGCTCGGGGGCGGGCTCGGACAGCAGGCCGCAGCCGGCGAGCGGCAGCAGCAGGAGCAGGCCGGCGGCCAGGGACGGGCGAGGTGACACGGGAGACCCCCAGGTGGTGCGGACAGGTGGGAGCAACCTACGTCACCGGTGGCCGGAGGCGCCCTGCAGGTGCCCCGGTGCCCCGGCGGGTCTAGCCTGCCGGGAGGTGGAAAGGAGCACACCCATGCCCGACGACCTCGTCACCACCCGCAGCACCGCGCTCTCGCCCGACCAGGTGTGGCAGGCCTGGACCGACCCCGGGCGCCTGGCCACCTGGTGGTGGCCTCACCTGCCGGACGCGACGTACGAGGTGGACCCGCAGGTGGGCGGGCAGTACCGCTTCGTGTCCTCCGAGGCCGGCCTGGGCGTGCGCGGCACCTTCACCGAGCTGGTGCCGCCGGAGCGGATCTTCATGACCTGGGAGTGGGTCGGTGAGGGTGCCGGCCCCATCGAGATCGTCACGGTCGGCATCGAGGAGCACGGCGACGGCTCGCAGGTCACCGTCACGCACTCGGTCGACAGCGTCGCCGGGGACCGCGAGGGTGCGCGGGAGGGCTGGGAGTCGGTGCTCGACCGCCTGGCCGCCCTGCCCGCGGACACCGCCGGCAGCTAGACCGGCGCCCTCAGAGCCGGCGCATGGCCGTGGCGAGCAGCACCGGCTCGCCGACCTCGTCCGAGGCGTCGAGGTCGCACTCGGCCTCGATGACCCAGTCACGGTCACCGGCAGGGTCGAGCAGGGTCTGGCGCACCCGCCATACCCGCCCCTCCGGCGTCACCGAGAGCAGCTGGGGCCCCCGGGCGTCGGGGCCCAGGCCGATCTCGTCGTGCTCGTCGTAGTAGGAGGCGAGCGCGGCGTCCCAGTCGTCGGTGGTCATGCGCACCTCCAGCGGGGTGTCCGGGAGGGCAGCCACGGCGGCCTCCAGCTCACCGAGCGTGCGCCACTCGTCGCGGGCGGCCAGCTCGACGCGGCGGAACATCGCGTTGCGCACCATGACCCGGAACGCCCGCTCGTTGCCGGTGATCGGCCGTGCCGGCGCGACCGGCGCACCCTCGGCGGCCCGGGCCACGGCCGCCGCCACGGACTCGGGGTCGGTGAGGGCCTCCCACTCCTCCAACAGCGAGGAGTCGGTCTGCCGGATGGTCTCCCCCAGCCAGTGCACGAGGTCGTCGAAGGCCTCGGAGTGCGCCGACGCCGGCACCGTCTGCCGCAGCGTGCGGTAGCAGTCGGTGAGGTAGCGCAGCACCACGCCCTCGGAGCGCGCCAGCTGGTAGAAGCCGACGAACTCAGTGAAGCTCATCGCCCGTTCGTACATGTCGCGCACCACCGACTTGGGGCTCAGCGCGTCCTCACGCACCCACGGGTGGGTCTGCCGGTAGGTGACCAGCGCCGCCTCCAGCAGCTCGGCGAGCGGCCGCGGCCAGGTGATCTCGTCGAGCACCGCCATGCGCTCGTCGTACTCCATGCCGTCGGCCTTCATCTGCGCGACCGCCTCGCCCTTGGCCTTCGACTGCTGGGCGTAGAGCACCTGCCGGGGGTCGTCCAGCACGGCCTCGACGACCGACACGACGTCGAGGTGGTAGGTCGGCTCGTCAGGGTCCAGCAGGTCCATCGCCGCGAGCGCGAAGGGCGCCAGCGGCTGGTTGAGCGCGAAGTTGTCCTGCACCTGCGGCGCCATGACGACCCGGCGTCCTGACTCGTCGGGCTCGGGCAGCCGCTGCAGCACGCCCGAGTCCAGCAGCGAGCGGGAGAGCTCGATCGCCCGGCGGGCCAGACGGGTCTGCTGACGCGGGTCCTCGTGGTTGTCCCGCACGAGGTCGCGCAGGTGGGCGAAGGGGTCACCGCGGCGGGCGACCACGTTGAGGATCATCGAGTGGTCGACCCGCATCCGGGAGAGCAGCTGCTCGGGCTCGGCGTTGACGAGCTTGTCGTAGGTCTCCTCGGTCCAGCTCACGAACCCGTCGGGGGCCTTCTTGCGCTGCACCTTGCGCAGCTTCTTGGGGTCGTCGCCGGCCTTGGCCAGGGCCCGCGCGTTCTCGACCGTGTGCTCCGGGGCCTGCACCACGACATACCCGCTCGTGTCGTAGCCCGCCCGACCCGCCCGGCCGGCGATCTGGTGGAACTCCCGTGCCCGCAGCACCCGCCGCCGGGTGCCGTCGAACTTGGTCAGCCCGGTGAACAGCACCGTGCGGATCGGCACGTTGATGCCCACGCCGAGGGTGTCGGTGCCGCAGATGACCTTGAGCAGGCCGTCCTGGGCGAGCTGCTCGACGAGCCGGCGGTACTTCGGGAGCATGCCGGCGTGGTGCACGCCGATGCCGTTGCGCACCAGCTTGGACAGCGTCCTGCCGAAGCCGGCGGTGAACCGGAAGGCCCCCATCCGCTCGGCGATGCGGTCCTTCTCCTCGCGGGTGGCGATCCTGAGCGACATCAGCGACTGGGCGCGCTCCAGCGCGTCCTTCTGCGTGAAGTGCACGATGTAGACCGGCGCCTGGTGGGTCTCCAGCAGCTCGGTGATCGTCTCGGTGATGGGCGTCATCGCCCAGCTGAACGACAGCGGCACGGGGCGCTCGGTGCCGGCGACGACGGCCGTCGGCCGGCCGGTGCGGCGGGTGAGGTCCTCCGTGAACCCGGAGACGTCACCCAGGGTGGCCGACATCAGCAGGAACTGCGCCTGCGGCAGCGCGAGCAGAGGGACCTGCCAGGCCCAGCCGCGGTCGGGCTCGGAGTAGAAGTGGAACTCGTCCATGACGACCATGCCGACGTCGGCCCCGTCGCCCTCGCGCAGGGCGATGTTGGCCAGGATCTCGGCGGTGCAGCAGATGATGGGAGCGTCGGCGTTGACCGAGGCGTCCCCGGTCACCATGCCGACGTTGTCGGCCCCGAAGACCTGGCAGAGCGCGAAGAACTTCTCGCTGACCAGGGCCTTGATCGGCGCGGTGTAGAAGGAGACGCGGTCCTCGGCGAGCGCCTGGAAGTGCGCAGCCGTGGCCACGAGGCTCTTGCCGGAGCCGGTGGGCGTGGACAGGATCACGTTGGCGCCGCCCAGCAGCTCGATGACTGCCTCGTCCTGGTGGGGGTAGAGCGTCGTGCCGCGCTCCTGCGCCCAGGTGGTGAAGGCCTCGTAGAGCGCGTCGGGGTCGGGTGGGCCGTCGGGGATGAGAGCGTCGAGGGTGGGCATCACGCCCATCATCGCGTATGCGGTGAGCCGGCCCGTCGGCGCTCGCTCAGTGCGCCGTGGTCGGGTGGTCGGTGGCCTGCGCCGACCGGGCGGCCACCTCGAGGCGCTGACGGTAGGACTGCCACCAGTGCTCGTCCTGCTCGGGCAGGTTGGAGTGGCGGGCACTGATCCCCGCCGACCCGTCGACGAGCTCGCGCACGATGTCCGCGTGCCCGGCGTGCCGGTGGGTCTCGGCGACGACGTGCACCAGCAGCAGCCGCACCGTCGGGCGCGCGTGCTCGGTCCACCACGGCACGTGGCCGGTCGCCTCGAGCCCCAGCGTGCGCACCGACTCGTCGGTGTGCCGCCAGGCTGCGCGGTAGAGGTCGAGGACCTGCTGCCGCGACTCCTCCGGCGTGGCCCACATGTCCGCGTTGTCCTCGGCGTCCTCGGCCCACCAGGTCAGGTCGTGCCCGTGCGGACGGTCGAGGCAGTCACCGAAGTAGCCCAGCTCGACCCCCGCCAGGTGCTTGACCAGCCCGAGCAGGTTGGTGCCGGTGGGGGTCATGGGCCGCCGCACGTCGTAGTCGGACAGCCCCTCGAGCTTCCACACCACCGCGTCCCGGCCGACCTGGAGGTAGTGCAGCAGCTCCTCGCGTGCCGCCTCGTCGGCGGTGTCCTGGCTCATGACCTTCACTATGGCACCGGCCACCGACACGCTCATCCGCTGCTGGGCGCTCCCACCCGCACGACGGTCATCCCCGCGCTCGTCGGCACGCCGTCCATGGCCGCCAGGGCCGCGCCGGCCTCGGCCAGCCCGACGACCTCGCCCACGAGCAGCTCGGGGCGCAGCGTCCCGTCGGCGATGCGGGCGAGCATCTGCGGGTAGTCCCGCGCCGGCATACCGTGCGAGCCGTAGAGCTCGAGCTCGTGCCCCACCACCCGGTCCATCGGCAGCGGCGGGGTGGACCGCTCCCCCAGCAGCAGCCCGACCTGGACGTGCCGGCCGCGCCGCCGCAGGCTCCGGACCGACGAGACCGCGGTGACGGGCGACCCGAGCGCGTCCAGCGACACGTGGGCACCCCCGAGCTGCTGGACGGACCCGACCACGTCCACCTGACCGGCGTCCAGCGCGACCTCGGCTCCGAGCGCACGCGCCTGCTGCAGTGCCGCCGGCGACACGTCGACGGCGACCACGCGGGCGCCGAGGGCGGCACCGATGTGCACGGCCGACAGCCCGACCCCGCCGCACCCGTGCACCGCCAGCCACTGGCCCGGGCCGACGCGGCCGTGCACGACCAGGGCGCGGTATGCCGTGGCGAACCGGCAGCCCAGTGACGCGGCGGTGACCAGGTCGACCTCCTCGGGCAGCGCGACCAGGTTGGTGTCGGCAGCCGGGACCGCCACCTGCTCGGCGAACGACCCCGGCAGGGTGAACCCCGGCTGCTGCTGGTCGGGGCACACCTGCGCCTCACCGGCGCGGCACCAGGAGCAGGTGCCGCAGCCGATGACGAAGGGGACGGTGACCCGGTCGCCGACCCGCCAGCGGGTGACCTCGGGCCCGACCTGTGCGACGGTGCCGGCGAGCTCGTGCCCGGGCACCATCGGCAGCGGCACCGGGTCGTGCCCGCGCCAGGCGTGCCAGTCCGAACGGCACACCCCGGTGGCGCCCACGGCGACCACCACGCCTGCCGCCGGGCAGTGCGGCTCCGGCATCTCGACGAGTGCCGGCAGCACACCGTGCTCGTCGTAGCGGACCGCTCTCACCGGGCACCCACCCACCGCTCGCGCATGTGACCGAGTATGCCGTTGCCGCCCCCACCTGCGACGTCGGCCCTGCCGCGCGGGACAATAGGGTGATGATCACCGTCGAGCTCGCCCGTGACCTGCACGCCGCCGGCCTGAACTGGTCGCCGATGCCGGGGGACCGTTTCGTGGTGCTCGCCCACGGGCACGCGGTCGAGGACGTGTTCTACCTCGCCGACATGACCGTCGAGGTGCACCAGTTCGTCGGCGGCTCGGTCATCGGCTTCAACGGCGTGGCCGAGTGGGCCCTGGACTCGGTGGACCTCGAGGAGACGCTGTGGCTGCCCCGCGAGGACCAGATGCGCGCGGTCCTGGGCGACACCTTCGCCGGGCTGGCCCGCACCAGCGGCCGGTATGTCGTCGTGGTCAGCCTCGACGGGCACCGGCAGCAGTTCGACCACGTCGACGCCGAGTGCGCGTATGCCGAGGCGCTCCTGGCCGTGCTGCGCACCTCCTGACCCCGGTCAGGCGCCCGGCCGCGGTCGTGCCGCCGGACCCGCCTTCTTCGGGTGACACGGGTGTGACACGAGGGACAGACTGAACCATGAGCACCCGCTACTACACGGCCTCGAGCCTGGACGGGTTCATCGCCGACCCGGAGGCCACCCTGGCGTGGCTCACCTCGCGCGCGATCGACACCGACGGGCCGATGGGCTACACCGAGCTCATCGCCGGCGTCGGCGCCGTGGTCATGGGCTCCACGACCTACGAGTGGGTCGTCGAGCACGAGGATGGCCGGTGGCCCTACGACATCCCGTCCTGGGTGCTGACGCACCGCGAGCTGCCCACGGTCGAGGGCGACGTCCGGTTCAGCGCCGGCCCCGTGGCGCAGGTGCACGCCGAGATGACCGAGGCTGCAGCCGGCGGTGACCTGTGGGTGGTCGGCGGTGGTGACGTGGCCGGCCAGTTCGCCGACGCGGGGCTGCTGGACGAGGTCTGGGTCAGCTATGCCCCGGTGGCGCTCGGGTCGGGCGCCCCGCTGCTGCCGCGGCACCTGGAGCTGCACCTGCTCGAGGTGGCCCGCAACGGCGACTTCGCCTGTGCGCGGTGGGAGGTCGTGCGCTGAGGCCCTGTACGGCACGGGCACGGAGGGCTTACCGTCGAGGGCAGTGGAAGGAGGGGCCATGACGACCTCACGAGGGATCGCAGGCGCAGCGGCACTGGTGCTGGCGCTGGGGCTGGGTGCCTGCGGAGCGGACGACGAGCCGGAGGTGGCCGAGCCGACGGGGTCGACGGTGACGGTCACCGAGACGGTGACCGAGGAGCCCACCGAGTCGGAGTCGCCGACCGAGGACGAGACCACCGAGGAGTCGACCACCGACGCCACGGAGACCGTGACCGCCACGACGCAGGAGCCGGGCACCGCGGAGCCGACCGAGACCGGTGAGGACGGCGACCTCCCGGCATACGGCACCGAGCCGGTGGAGGAGACGGGCAGCGGCGACCCCGACGCGCTGCCCACCACTGTGCGCTTCGGGGAGCACGACGGCTACGACCGCGTGGTCTTCGACTTCGAGGGCAGCGGGGTGCCAGGCTACCGGGCCGAGTACGTCGACGAGGCGGTGCAGGACGGCAGCGGTCTGGTCGTCGAGGTGGACGGCGACGCCATCCTGCGCGTGCGGATGGACGGTGTCCGCTACCCCGAACAGGGTGAGACCTACGACGGCGGACCGGGTGTCTACGACCCGGGCGCGTCGGAGGTCGTCGAGCAGGTCCGCCTGGAGGGCACCTTCGAGGGCGTGGCGCTGGCCTTCATCGGGATCGACGACGAGGAGCGGGGCTTCCGTGTCTTCACCCTGACCGACCCTGTACGCCTGGTGGTGGATGTCGCGACCGAGTGAGGGAGGTGCCGGCCGAGTGAGGGAGGTGCCGGCCGAGGGACCGCGGTGCGGTCAGTCGTCGGTCTCCATGCCGCCCGGCCCGACCCCGCCGATCGCCGGGCCCTTCACGTCGTCGACGTCCACGCCGTAGGTCGCCAGCAGGCCGGCGTCCTGGTCGGTGTCGAGGCGCTCGGGCAGCTCGGCCCGGGCCTGGTCGGCCCGCTCCTCGTCGCCGCGCGCCTTGAGGAACTCGATGACACGGTCCTTGGGGATCTCCATGCACCCGATGCTGTCAGGACTCGCCTTCACTGACTACCCGAGCAGGGTGCACACGGGAGCCCCCGGGGACGTGGTCCCCGGGGGCTCCGGTCCAGCTGCTTGCCTCAGCGCATCGCGGCGTACAACGCGTCGACCACGGCATCGGAGATGACCGTGAGGCCACCGTAGACGTCCACCGTGACCACCGACTCGTGGTCGCTGATCCACAGACCGGTGTAGACGCTCAGCCGGTCCTGGTAGGTGAGCAGCAGCGGCCACTCCTGCGCCGCCGCGTCAGCACCACCGGAGAGGGCGTCCGGGAAGTTCTCGCCCGAGGCCACACCGACCCCGAACGGGTACTCGAAGAACTCCGTCGCCACCTTCGCCGCTGTGTCGTAGCGGTTGGTCCCGACGATCGCCTGCGCGCCGGGGGACGCGGCTGCTGCCGGGCCACCCAGGGCGTAGGTCGGGACGGCGTTGGATGCCAGGTAGTCGGCCGAGACGGCCGGCATGACACCGTCCTTGGTGAGGATGATGACGCCGTTCATGCGAGCGGCTGCCGGTCCACCGGAGAGGGCGTCGGGGTAGTTGACCCCGGTCGCCAGCATGATGGACGCAGGTGTGCCGATGGCTTCGGCGACCTTGACAGCCGTGTCGTACCGGTCGGTGCCCGCGTGGCGCACCACCTCGAAGCCGGCGGCCTCGAACGTCGTCTCGATGGAGGCGGGGAGCGCTGCCTCGCCGCCGACCAGGACGACCTTGCCGTCGTCGGGCAGCACCCGCTCGACCTCGTCCAGCACCTTGCCACTGTTGTGGATGGTGTTGGTGAGCAGCAGCGGGGCGTCCAGCTTCTTGCTCAGCGGGATGGCCGCCAGCCCGTCGGGGAACTCGTCCGCGCGGACGATGACGGCAGCACCCGCAGTGTCCGGCTCGAACCGCTCCTGCGAGAGCAGGATCGAGGTGTCGATGCGGTCCTGGCCCGCCGTGCGGACCACCGTGTCACTGGTCCCGAGCTTGGCGATCTGCTCCTCGGTCGTGTCCTCACCGATGACGTCGAAGTAGAAGCCCTCGATGACCTCGTTCTCGTGGTAGTAGAGGATCGCGGAGCGGACGTCGTCGGCGAGCTGGGCGTAGCCCAGCACCCCGGTGAGCTCGACGTCGTCGATGTCCTCCGTCGCCGTGAGGTTCTGGAAGTCCACCACGTCCAGGATCCGGCTGACCTTCCACGTCAGCGTCGGGACGTCCAGCCAGGTCACGCTGCCCTTGAAGAAGTCGGCGCGCGTGTAGCTGAAGTCGCTGAAGTCGACGAACTGCTCCTCCGGCGCGGGGACCGCGTCGGTGGCGTCGGGGTCTGCCGACTGCACGAAGTACATCGGCCAGCCAGTGGGCCTCGTGTAGTCGTCGGTGGGGAAGGGGATGATGCGGTGGTAGTACTGCACCGCATCGACCGTGATCGGCACCTCCTTGCCGGAGGCTGTGCCCATGGACGCGGCAGCCAGCTTCCAGGCGTCGAACACGCTGATCTGGGCGGGAGGCCCGGGGTCGACGTCAGTCCTGCCGCTGAGTCCGGCCAGCGTGCCGTCCCTCATCAGGGTCTGGTAGATCGCGGCGTGCTCGGGCGAGGCGTCGATCGGCGTGCCGTCCGTGGTGATGCGCCCGGCACCGTCGAGCGTGATGGTGCCTGCGGCAGCCAGCCGCGCGTTGACGACGTCGAGCTTGCTGGCGATGACGTCAGGAGACGTCCGGGCGAGGTTGAGCCGTTCCAGCTCCACCTCCGCGACGTATGCCGCATACTCCAGCTGTGGGTCGCAGGGTCCCTCTTCCTCCACCTCCTCGGCGGACGGCGCGTACGCGTCCGTCCCCATGGTCTCGCCGACCAGCGGGACCAGCCAGACCTCACGTCCGTCCACGGGGTTCGTGGTGGGCACGAGGCCCGGGATCTCGGCGTAGGAGATCGGCTGCACGCAGTACTCGTTCGTGAACGTCCCCTCCTCCTCGCCGGGCACCTCGAAGCTGGCGAGGATCGGCGTGCCGTCCTCGGCGCGCAGGTTGACGACCAGGTCGGCGTAGATGTCACCCTCGCCACCTCCGCCACCCCCTCCTCCACCGCCGCCTCCGCCGCCCCCTTGGGCGAGTGCGGCCGACGGCACGACCAAGAGGGCCGCCGCCACCGCAGCGACCACTCTGGCACCTCGACGGGTTTCCATGACGACTCCATTTCCGCGTCCTCGCGGACGCTTCTTAACGGCGCGGGATCGGCGGGATGCTCATCCGGGGCCCCCGTTGCGCGGTCTCGCGTCACTTCCAACGTAAGGAGCGATGACCCTGCCAGGCAGGGCCTTTGGGTAGCCCGGAGTCATGCCGAAGGTCCCGACAAGAGGGGACCGAAGACACTGTTGTCCGGACAGGCGCTGAGGGCATCCTTTGCCCTCGCCCCTCCCTGCCCCTGGGACCGGTGCCGGCCCCCCGATGCGACGGCGGGAGAAAACCCCTCGCCCTCGAGCACCGCCCGGGGGCACACTGGAGAGACAGCCGTGTCGTCCCGTGGAAGAAGGTGGACGCGGTGCGAGGGACTCTCTCCAGCGAGCCGACGCTGCGTGCCGTCCGAGACCTGCTGCGCATCGACGGGCCGGGCCACGCACTCCCCGACGCGTTCCTGAAGGAGCTCAACCTGCTCCTGGGCTGCGACGGCATCGGCTTCAACCACCTCGACTCCACCGCAGAGACGCAGTACTTCGCCCAGGGGTACGAGGCGGACGAAGGGTTCTGGCTGTTCCGGGGCCCGGACTTCCTCGAGCCCGAGGACTGGAGGGAGTGGTGGGGGCGCTACTGGGACAGCCCGTGCAGCTTCCCCGAGCGCACCGGCACCTACCACCAGGTGATGATGCTCTCCGACTTCATGACCGACCGTCAGCGCCGGTCGTCCTTCCCGGCCGACGAGCAGTTCCACGAGATGATGCTGGTCCTGCCGGACGGACCGGGGCGGACCCTGCGCCTCCTCGTGAGCCGCGAGTCCGGGGCCGAGTTCACCGAAGACGACCGGTTCCTGCTGACCTTGCTCATGCCGCACATCGAGCGGATGTACCGCGCCCGGGAGCACCACCCGACGGTGACGCTCACCCCACGACAGCGCCAGCTCCTGCATCTGTTGCAGCATGGCTACACCAACGCCCAGATCGCCCGCCGTCTCAGCATCTCAGAGGGGACGGTGCGCACCCACCTCGAGCACGTGTACTCCCGTCTCGGTGTGAACAACCGCGTCGCCGCGGTGGTGCGCGCCGACGCGGTCCTGCAGGAGGGCACCCCCGACCTCTCCACGACTCGCATGGCCTGAGCGGACTCCCGCCCCACCCCGTCGCTGTCGTAGTCTGACCACTCGCACGGGGTGACAGCTGTCGCCCCCCTGCGGGCCTCTAGCTCAATGGTTAGAGCTGCGGACTTTTAATCCGTAGGTTGTGGGTTCGAGTCCCACGGGGCCCACCGTCTGACCAGCACTTTCGCTAGCCACACGCTCGGTCAGTAGGGCGACCTTGGGCAGGTTGGTCACGCTTTGGTCACGAGGGACCAGGGCGGCCGCCCTACTTGCCGCTTCGCGACCGACACCCTCGAACAGATGCGAGTACGTGTCGGCTGTGATGGACACGCTGGAGTGCCCCAGACGCTTGCTGACGACGGCGAGGTCTACGTTCGCAGCCAGCAGGAGCGAAGCGGCACCGTGCCTGAGGTCGTGGAGGCGCACTGGCCGCAGCCCGCACTCAACTCCCAGTTGTGCGAACACCTTGGTGAGCCTATCGGGGGAAAGCGGCATCCCATCGCTGCGACAGAAGACCAGGTCGTGATCGCTGTAGGCTCCCCCGAAGGCGTCTCGGTCCTTGGCCTGTCGGTCCTGCTGGCCGAGAAGTGCATCGATTGAGCGATCGTCCAGCTCGAGAACTCGTCCCGTCCCGCTGTGAGTCTTCGGTTCCCCAAACGAGACGCGCGTGTGCAAACTCCCGCACGCCGTGCAGGCAGAGGTCATCGGTGCCTGCACCAACTGCTGACGAACGACGAGCACACCCCTGCTCAGGTCGACATCGGACCAGCGCAGTCCAAGGGCTTCACCTCTACGCAAACCAGTCATGGCCAGCACTTCGAAAAGGTGTCCCCACTCTGTTGTCGCCGCATGGTCCAAGAAGCGTCCCAGTTCGGACGGCTCCCAGGGAACGACCTTGGGACGCTGCGCTGCGGGGACTTCGATGTCCACAGCAGCGTTGAGCGCCACAAGCCGGCTGCGCTTTGCCGCGGCGAGCGCGGATCGCAGCGTTGCACGGACCCGCTGTACCGTGGCGGGACTCACCGAAGGGCCGCCTGCGTCGAGGAGGCCTACGAGGAAGCGCTCGACCTGATCGGGCCTCAGATCTCGCAGACGGATGTGGCCCAGAGATGGCTTGATGTGTCCACGGATGTGCTGCTCATACGACCGGACCGTGGTCGGACGCAGACCTCCCAGCGCCTTTCGCGCCAACCACGCATCCAGGTACGTCCCCAAGGTGAGGCCCTCGTCGTAGGCGTGGCCACCACCCTCCAGTCCTGCCAACCTCTCCGCCAGCGCCTCCTCCGCACGCCTCTTGGATCGGAACCCTCCTCGCCTCTCCTGGCGGCGTGCCCGCCAGGTCCCACCCTTGCCAGGGCCAGGCCCGAGGTCCATGACGTAGACCCAGGAACCATGATCCTTTCGACACGACCCCTGCCGCCCTTCCTTGGGGCACCCGCATCGCTTGTAGACACGACCTCTCACGGCATCTTTCCTTTGTCTGTTAGGTAGCGGGGTCCCGGGGCGATGACTCCGCGTCGGCCCGGCTGACCCGGGGCTAGCCATTCCTCTCGACGGGCCGCCTTGAGCCAGGTCCTGACGGTCTCAACTGGCCAGTCCAGCTCCTGCGATATCAGTTCGTGGGAGCCACCCAGGTGCAGCGCAGTCTCAACGAACCTCCTGAACTCGCGCGGACTCCGACGCGGGCGCCCCGGTCGGGGCTGACGCGACTCCGAGATTCGCTCGAGACGTGCCGCGCCGACCGGACCAGCAAACTCCAGCACGTCCTCGAACGTGAATCGTGGGTCCGCTGGTAAGCCGCGCGCTATGGCCGACATCGCGGAGTAGATGAGCCCAAGTCGTACCTCGCGAAGGACGTGCGCCGTGATGGCGGTGGCTGGCATCGGCGGCAAGCCAGGCAGAGAGTCACGGTCGGCCCGGATGCTGAGCTCCGTGATGATCCACGAGGGCTCGCGCCACAGCAAGCGGCCGGTGATGACCCAGCCGATCCAGTCGTCCGTCCAACGACGTTCCTCAGGGTAGGTCCGCATCTCGAACGCGTGCTCCCCCTCCGGCTCTTCCGGCAACCACAAAGTGAAAGACGCGTCGGGATCGATGCTGTCCGACGGATCCGCGTCTCGGGCCACGAAGATGCGCGCTTCCTCCCCGACCAGTGAGATCGACTCAGCGCCGACCGACGAAACTTCCCAGTGCACAGCCACACCGGAAGCGTCCCGCCCTGGCCACAGGTTGTCAACCCTGTGCGCTCACCCGGTTCAGAAGGTCGGTATGTCGCGCCCGCCTTCTAGGCCGTTGTGCTGTTTCAGCCCGTATGCGCTCATAGGGTCATGTTCACATCACGGCAAGGCCCATCCTCCCCACCCCCCTTCCTGCTGTCACTCAGTGAGGCGCTTGGCTCTGACGCCAAGGACCTGCGTCGCGCGGCTGGACTGTCCCTGCGAGACGTTGGGCGGTACTGCGGCGTCTCACACTCGGCAGTGAGTGCCTGGGAGGAAGGTCGCTACGCACCTCGGGGGCTCCACCTCGTGGCGTATGTCCAGCTGCTCGGTGTCCTTGCAAGGGGGCACCGGTGACCGCTCCGACCCTCGCCGAAACGCGCGACCTGCCCGCTGTCCTGGACCTGCTCACCGCATGCTCCATCCTCGGGATCGGCAGGACAGTGGGGTACCGACTGGCCCAAGAGGGCAGTTTCCCGTGCCCCGTCCTGCGCGTTGGGCACCAGTACAGAGTGCCCACTGCGGGCCTCCTTGCCGCCATCGGTCTGAACGGCGACCTCTCGAGGGGGGTGCCGGACTCCGGTGCTTGATCCCCTGCACGTGCTTGCTCAGTACGGCAGTGCTGATTCACCCGTTCGCTGGCCGCGATGTCCGAAGAAGGGCCACCTGATCCTCAGCGATCAGCGAGGACGGCGCATCCCAGCGCGGTGCGGCAACATCGGGTGCTGGGCCTGCATCATCCCCCGCGCCTTGGACTTCGGTTCCGCCATTGGGTTGGCGCGACCAAGCAGCCTCATCACGTGGACAGGCACCCCCGGGACGTGGGGGACCATCAACGCCACGCTCCGACGCCTCCGCCAGACCCTGGTGAGACACCGCACCTCCTTCGAGTGGGCTTATCACGTCGAACAGAACCCTGGGCAAACCGGCACCCACGTTCACGCGTGGACCCACGGTGACGTGCCACCACGAGCCGAACTCAACGAGCTGGCGTCTTCGAACGGGCTCGGCCTCGTGTTCACTCGGCGGCTGTCACTGCCGGTAGGGGTGACCACGCTCGCGTACGGGATGAAGACCTGCATGAGTGGCCTCGAGGATGATCCCGCCCGCGATCGATACCTCGCGCTTAACGGCGGCCGGCTAGTCCATACCAGCCACAAGTTCTGGAGGGAGGCCACTGGCGAGCCCCTGGCCGACGCCCGCGAAGCCGTTCGTCACGCCCGCCGAAGCAAGGGACTCACGCAAGACTGGCGGTTGGAGATGCCCGCATGACCCGCTTTGCTGCGTTTGCTGCACCCCTCCACGCGTGCGCACGCGAGCCAGGTGGGACTCCTGGTACCCCACCACCGGTCCGCGGGTCACAGGGTTCCCGATCCGCCCCAGATGACGAGGAGCTGTGGATCGGAGGCCTCGGTCACGCACGTGCGTCGCATGGCCGACCTTCGGCATGCAACTCACCGTCGACGAGCAAAGTATCGTGACGTGAGACAGCCACGATCGACCGGGGGCAGAAGTTGTGGAGCCGCGCACGGGCCTGCTGGACGTTAAGCGACGCCGTGAACGTGCCCAATTGACACGCCAGGAGCTGGCCGATCTGGCAGACGTTTCCTACTCCACAGTTCGCCGTCTTGAAGTTGACCCAGGACATAGGGCGTCGCAGCGCACCGTGGAGCGAGTGAACCGAGTGCTGACTCGCGCGGAGGACCCCGCAATGGCCTACAAGCCGGACGACTCGTCCCAGCCGTTAGCGACCGCCCCAGCGATCACCAGCCTGGCCCGTGCCATGGGCGAGATAGACACCAGCTCGATCCTCGCCCGAGGCCGAGCCTTCACCACCGCCGACGCCACCACCAGCCTGGCCCGTGCCATGGGCGAGATAGACACCAGCTCGATCCTCGCCCGAGCCTTCACCACCGCCGACGCCACCACCAGCCTGGCCCGTGCCATGGGCGAGATAGACACCAGCTCGATCCTCGCCCGAGCCTTCACCACCGCCGACGCGATGAGACTGGCCGAGGCTGACCTCAGCGCTGAACAGGAAGAACAGGTGGAGGCGTGGGGCGCACTGAAGCTCCTACTTCTCCTGCAGCGCCCCGACTTGCGAGATGACCCAGCGGCGGTACAACTTGCCGCTCACGCGGCCGCTGTCGTGATCGTGTCTCTGGGCCTCACGCTCATGGTCGTTGCTCCCGAGATCTTTGCTCTGGCGACTGGACTCCTGGCTCTGGGGCAGGGAGGGCGCTGGGTCAAGAGCAAGTCGTCCCGCCTCTTGGTCCCGGAAGGGACAGATGCAGTGGAACCAGACTGAGACCGACCCTTGTGACCAACCCGTGACCACATCACCTCTGACCAGCAGAAACACGGTAGTCATCGGATATGGAATCCGTAGCGGCGAGACTGTCATGCAGCTCCCCAGGGCGGCAAGTGGGATCATCACGGCCGACCGCTGTCCGTGAACCCCCTACAGTTCAGGCGCCGGGAATGCCCAGTTGGAGAACGTGCAGTTGCAGTTCACTGCTCCCGGTCGCGTCACCGCCTCGCCCGCCCTCTCACGCTCTGCCACCAAGTGGTTAAGCGCAAGGAGCTGCGTCAGCACATCAATGGCCGGGTCAAGGCCGTAGGCCTCGAGCACAGCGCTGTCCAACTCGGTGTGCAGATCACGAAGAGTGCTCCGGCCAGGACGGCGCAACACGTCGTACTGCTGCGCCAGCGTTCGTCCATCGCCGAACGCTGCCGCGCGATGATCAACGATGGCCGCAGCGGCGCGCGCCACTCGCTCCGCTGCGTCTGGATGTGGGTCCTGGGGCCAGGGGAAGTGTCCGCCGACATTCTTCGCTGTGTAGGTCAAGCGGGTTTCCAGAGTCGTGCACTTCTCGCGAAACCACTCTGTGTGCAAGTTGCTCTGCAAGATACCGAGCGAGTAGTCGTCGGCAAAGGGGAAGGCTACCGCCGAGTCCGAGATGTGCCATCCAGGGTCCACGAACGTGAAGACCGGACCGCGCAATTCACTTGACGTGCGCGTGAGGGCGATGTACCGAGGAAATCCGTCCAGCGCCTCCAGCATATCCGCGCGCCGATACCCCAACATCCACCAATGATCTGCAAAACGGATGTGGTGAACGTTCACACGTGCCCTTGGATTGGCCTGCAAGATCTCTCGGTTGACTGCCGCCTGCTTTTGTGCCTTGAATTGCCTGTCCTGCATCGCTGTGGGCTCGAGGAACGTGAGCAGCTTTGGGTACTTTGCCCACACTTGGTCGGAGTCATATTCAGGAATGTCAATGACCCAGTCATCGATGTTCAACTTATGGAGCATCTCTCGCCCGCCCAAGACCGGGTGGAGTACTTCCGCCGCTGATGGCTCCGCCCTGACTAGTTCCCTAGCCTGTGCCCCGTCGACCTTGAAGGCATCCGCCACACCGAAGGTCTGTCCTTGGAAGAATGAGTCTTCGCTGGCTCTGAGGGTGACCGTGGTCCGCAGGTCTTTCAGGGGAGAGAGGGAACCCGAGATCTCCGCGACTTCTACGGGACGTTCGCCGTCATCCATCCAGAGCGTACGAACCGCCGGGAGCTGCCCACCCTTTTGCCAATTCACAATGGACACCGTGACTTGGGCTTCACCGGACCAAGGCATTTGTGAGACGGCGTCGAAGATCACTCCGTCGTTATCCACGATGTAATCTAACGAAGCCCTACGACCATCACCTTGCTTGATCGACTTTGTACCTACGAAGCCGGCTCGACCGCCAGGGCGGAGGTGATCGTGCGCCCGCGGAAACCAATAGGTCACGAAGTCGGCCACGCCTTGCGGGCCGTACTTCGCATCGAGTTTTGCCACGTACGCAGCACCAAGGTCGCGAACCATGGACCGACGACCGAGATATGGGGGGTTGCCGATGATGGTGTCTGCCCTGGGCCAAGGAGTGAAAAGTGCGTCTGAGCAGCTGATGATCCCGTCTAAGTTGTCGAGGGGCAGGACGTTGCGGTCCTCGTCTAGCTCGTCAGCGGCGAGCTTCTTACCCAACTGCATCGTCACCTTCGCAATCTCGACGGCGAAGGGGTTCGTATCAATGCCAAGGAAATTCTCGGGGTCCACATACGTGAGGCTGGTTTGTCCTGTCAGGACACCCCGCCGCCTTGCCATGAGCTTCTCGACAACCGCATGCTCCAATCGGCGCATCTCTCGATAGGCGACGTAGAGGAAGTTCCCTGATCCGCAGGCAGGATCGAGGACCCGATATGACAACATACTGTGAAGAAGAGCCTCAAGTTCGGGCACCGTCGTGGCTGCGTCGATCCGCTCGCGCCAAGGTTCCACGACGCACGGGCCCACAATCTTCGCGATATCGGCTTGCGATGTGAAGTGTGCACCCTGCGCGTGCCTTTCTCCCTTATCCATCGAACCCTCGAACAACGTCCCAAAAATCTCAGGACGCACGTCCGCCCAGTTCGTGATTGCAGCCTCCCGCAGAAGATTAATCTCATCCCGCGTGAGCTCTTGCGGCGAAACGTGTGAGAACAAGCCGCCGTTGAAGTAGGGTGTTCCGGCGAACCGGCCCCCCGCAGTCACCCCTGGAGTATTCATTTCACGGAACAGGCCGCCTATGAGATCATATGCTTCGGAGCCATTTCGTGAATCGCTCAGGGCTTCCGAGTACGAGTGACGAGGAAGGAGTCCAATATCCTCCGAGAACATGGCCATGACCCCTTGAAGGACAAACCGCTGCGCCACGACTGTCGGCACGCCTCGCGTCTTGAGCGATGAGAATACCTGTGCAACCTGGGATGCAGCCTCCCGCGTCACCTTGACTAGGTCGTTGCCGAATACCGGCTCTTCCGCAGTAGGGAACAGAAAACTAAGCGTCTCCCATCGCTTCTCTAATTCGTCTAGCGCGACGGTGTCTATAGGCTCGTCTAGTTGATTCTCGAAGTCGTATATCCAAAAATCGTCAAAGTTGCATAACACAACGTACCTGGGGCGGTTAGGAACTGCCCTAACCCAGTAATCAAAGGCTTGCCGATAGTGCTGACGTAGTGGGGTGCCTGCCTTTTTCATCTCAATGAGGACACGAGGCTTCCAAAGCAAATCAGCGAAGCCCGTTCCCCGGTCATCCCTCCGCCTTAACCGCGATTCAAATTCTGCACCAGCATCTTGGACGCCCTCGTGCCCGAGGGCACGGAACAGGCGGTCTAAGAACGGTTGCGCCTCACCCTTCTCATCTCCGCGCAGCCGCGCTTTGCGCCACAAGGCGAACTCGGCCAAGTTCTGCTGAAGCTGAGGCATGGGAAGGTTGGCTGAGGAGGGCATAGTGAGAGCCTAAGGCTCCAGAGGGTCAACGTGCGCCATGACGCACGATCGTGCCGCAGGAGGTCCAGTCGCAGTCGCAACTACCGACGACTCCGATACGGACCACTCTTGTAGCTCCCCGAGGGTCGCTCCGTCGGCCGTCTTCCACTCCGTGTCCCTATTCCTGGCCCCCCGTCAGGACACTCGATGCAGCAGCACTTGCCCTGGTCAGCGGGCCTTGGACCGTTCCAGTCGCGCCGATCCGAGTCAGCCCTCCTGCGTCTCTACCGGGGACAACTGCCCCGCAACGGACTCTCCAGGCGCTGGCTCGACCAGCTGATGCGACGCCTCGTCCTCTCCCACTTCGGCGTCATCCGGCGCGCCAGCAGACGAGGGAGGTGCGGCCACCGACTGGGCCTGGAGTTCCTTCAGGGTCGTGCCGTCGCTCGTTCTCCACTCAGTGCGGCCGTTCCGTGAGGCTCCGGTCAGAACGCTTGCCGCAGCGGAGGGAGACTCGAAGACATACGTCCTCGTCAGGACGAATTCATCGTCCGCAACGGGAGCCAACACGCCATTTGAGAGCAACTGATCCCTCAGCCGTTGGTAAGACGACGCCATGGTGACGGCCCGCTTGCGCGCCGTTGCGCCCTTGTACACGACAAACCCCTTGGACTCATCACGCGCGCTGGCCATGATCCCGGTTGTCTTGAGGAACAGGAGGGGGCGATCCTTCTCGTCCGTCACCGAAGGCTCCTCGGGCTGCGCTTGGGCCTGAGGAGCTTCATTCGCGACCTCCACCGTCTCCTCGACAGCCTCGAAAATGTCGACTCCAAGCAGTGGCAGCAGATCCAGCCAGTACTCAAGGTAGGTATCCATGAGAGCGGCATCTGCCTCGCTCAAGAACGGCAGTTCCGGGGCAGTACGGTTGTCGATCGATGCAACGCCCGCCTCCTGGGCGAGGATCAACAGGTGCGCTTCCAGACGCCGAACCTCTGCCTTGTTCAGTGAGCTGTCGTTCGTGGTAAGCACGTAGGCGTCCGTCCAGAAGTCCTTGGAGCGATGGTGCTCGTCCAACCGAGTGCGGACTGAGTCTGCCTCTCCCACATACACACGCACGTCGTTCGACCCCTCTACATCGGGACCGGTCAGGATGTAGACACCAGTGCGTTGCAGTTCCTCCCGCGTCCTGACCTTCTGGTAGTCCGGTCGTGCGAATGCGAAGCAGACGCCCGTCCACCCAGCTCGAGTGACTATCCGCAGTCCTTGCGGCGTACCGTCCGCCAGGAAGATGCGGATGGACACACCGCGGGCTCTTGGTGCTGGCATGCCGTCATTATGCCCCGGGCAACCCACGGCTGACGCCCAGCCCAGCAGTGCAGACTTGGCCACGAGCGCCGAGCCTGACCATCGTTGAGCTTCTCGCAGCGGCCCCTTGGCTACGTTGGGCCTGTGTGAGGCGGAGTGGTCACCTGGTTGGTCACGGATGCCGCGTCACTCTCCGACAATGCGCGTCACAGACGGGCACTCCGAAACCCCCTGACCTGTACAGACTCACATTCACCGGCACAGGACGACACAACTCAGGCTCGCTCCCCGCGTTCTTTTAATCCGTAGGTTGTGGGTTCGAGTCCCACGGGGCCCACTTATGAGTTTCCACTGGTCAGGACCCTGACGCGGCTGGAGTTCGGTCACGGCCCTACCTCTGCGGGGTGCCCTTGGCCACCATGCGGCCACCGGCCCGCAGGCCAGGCCTGCGCGAGGCCGGAGGATGCCACGGACATCGTGACTGGTCACAAGCCCGACGGGCCACCCTGACCTGCGGATTGTGCACCCGCGCTCCTCACCCCCGGCCCCAGGTCCTGGGCCAGCTGGCCCAGGACCTGCGCGACATCTACACCGCGCTGACCGTCGACGCGGCGTGGGCTGCGTTCCAGGAGCTCGAGGTGAAGTGGGGAAAGCCCAACTCGCGTGTCCAGAGGGTGGCGAGCGGCGTGGGAAGAGAGCATGGGCGTTTCTGGTCACGACGTGTGGATCCGCCGGATGCTGTCATGCACCAACTCCATCGAGTCCATCCCCGCCCGGGAGTCTTGCCAGAGCGCGCGGGTCCTCCCAGGCGCAGCACGCCTGCGTGGTTGGATTGTGTAGATGACGGACCTGTGCTCCCGCGCCGCAGCCGTGTCGGCCTATGGGCCACTCGGTCTGGGATCGGCCAACGCCGGCAACCTGTACTCCGCGATCAGCGACGAGCAGGCGCACGACCTTTTCGCGGCTGCCTGGGCCGGCGGGATCCGCCACTTCGACACAGCCCCGCACTATGGGCTGGGTCTGGCCGAGGAGCGGCTCGGCGCCTTCCTGCAGACGGTGCCCCGGGAGGAGTTCGTTGTCTCGACCAAGGTCGGCCGCCGGCTGGAGGACAACCCGGACTTTGCCGGGGAGCGGGACCCGTGCGACCAGTTCGACGCGCCGGCGACCCGCCGCCGGGTGGTGGACTACTCCGCAGGCGGGATCGGGCGGTCCCTGGATGAGTCACTGGCCCGGATGGGCCTGGACCGGGTCGACACGCTCTACGTCCACGACCCCGAGCAGCACGGTCCGGAGAACACCGTGCCGATCCTGGAGTCGGCCATGCCTGCGGTGTGCGCGCTGCGCGACGAGGGTGTGGTCGCCTGCGTCGGGGTCGGGACCGGCTCCGTAGAGGCCGCCCGGCACGCGGTAGCCATCGGCGGGATCGACGTGCTCATGCTGGCCGGTCGCTACACGCTGCTCGAGCAGCCGGCCCACCCCGAGCTGCTGGAGGCGTGCCGTGACCAGGGCGTCGGCATCGTCAACACCGCTCAGTTCAACTCCGGGCTGCTGGCCACGCCCCGGCCCGGCGAGAACGCGCACTACGAGTACTCGGCGGCGCCGGCCGAGAAGCTGGAGCGGGCGGTCCGGCTCGCCGAGGTCTGCGAGCGTCACGGGGTGGAGCTGCCGACCGCGGCGCTCCAGTTCGGCCTGCAGAACCCGCAAGTGGTCGCCGTCGTCATGGGCGCCGCCACCGCCGAGCAGGTCCGGGAGAACATCGCGCGCATCCACCAGCCGGTGCCGGCCGCGCTGTGGGCAGAACTGCGGCAGGAGGGCCTCATCCCGTGATCATCGACAGCCATATGCACGTCTGGGACCGGTCGGTCAGCGCCTACGACTGGATCACGCCCGACCTCGGCGTCCTCAATGAGGTGCACACCCCGAGCCGGGTCGCCGACGCGCTCGCCACGTGCGGCGTCGACCAGGTGGTGCTGGTGCAGGCCGAGGACAGCTTCACCGACACCGACTACATGCTTGCCACGGCGCACGCCCGGCTCGACGGAGGGCTGCCGGAGGGGCACCCGACGGGCATCACCGGCGTCGTCGGATGGGTGCCGCTGGACGACCCTGACATCGCCCGGGCGCACCTGGAGCCGCTCGCTGAGGAGCCGCTGTTCAAGGGGGTGCGCCACCTCATCCACCGCGACCCGCGGGCCAGCGAGTTCCTCCGCCTGGACGCGGTCCACGCCGGGCTCAGCGTCCTGGCCGACGCCGGGCTGGTGCTCGACCTCCCCGACGCCTGGCCGTGGTTCGCCCAGGACATCGCCGCCACGGCCGCCCGGCACCCGGGCCTGACCATCGTCATCGACCACCTGGCCAAGCCGCCGGCCGATCCGGACGCGTGGCGGGAGTGGGCGGAGGCGATGCGGCGGGCGGCCGCGCAGCCCAACACCGTCACCAAGCTGTCCGGGCTGCACCTTGATGGCATCCCCCACACCGCGCCGGCGCTGCGGCCCTCCGTCGACGTGGTGCTCGAGGCGTTCGGGCCGGCGCGGATCATGTACGGCGGGGACTGGCCAATGACCCGGCTCACCGACGGCTACGTCGCCACCTTCGAGGTGCTGGCCGAGCTGGTCGGCACCCTCAGCCCGGACGAGGCCGAGCAGGTCTGGTGCGGCACCGCGACTCGCACCTACCGCCTCTGAGGGCGGCTACGCCGGGCCTCGGTGCCGAACAGGTGAGCGAGTCTCAGCCGGCGTCGACGCTGACGTCACCGCACAGGTGCACCTGCAGGCCCAGGCGCTGGAACAGCGCGGCCTTGGCGACCAGGGCCGCGTCGGCGCTGGCGGCGTCGTCGCCGTAGGCGACCTGGACGTGGTTGGCCTGGTGCCGGGCCATGAACTGGTCCCGGCTCACCCCGTGCAGCACGACGTGGGAGATCGGCCACTCAGGGTTGGTGGCTTCCTTGCGCCGGCGGGTCTCCTCCTCGGGCAGCTCCACGACCGAGGCGCGGCCGAGGTCGACGTGCAGGCCGCCCTCGGCGATGTAGACCCGGGACCACACGATCTCCCCCGGCTTGGAGACGCCGTTGATGGTCGCGCCGCCGGCGGGGAAGAACACGTTGCCCTGGCGCCACCCCTCGGCGTCGGCGTAGCCGTTCTCGAAGTGCGAGGGCGGCACCGACCCGGAGATCTCGTACACCCAGACGAACTGACCGTCATACTCCTCGCCCCACCGCACGTCATGCAGCGTGGTGGCCGGGTCCAGCCCCATCGCGGTCCACACCCGGTTGGTCACCAGGGCGTCGACGGCCACCCCCTCGTCGACCTCGTTGAAGTGCGGCAGCGGAGCCCCGGCGTACAGCTCGCGGGAGTTGTCGCGGCTGCGGACCGGCGGCCGGCTGACGTTGTTAAGCAGCCCCTCGACCAGGTCGGAGGCGGGCGTGAGGTCCTTCAGGCCCTGCTGGTACTGGATGCCGACGGCGTCCAGGCCGAAGTCGTCGCTCATCCGCAGCGCGGCGACGTACATCTTGCACTGCCACAGCAGCTGCCGCTCGGTCAGCTCGGTGTGCTCGTCGGTGCCCAGCCGGAAGGTCATGCCAGCGTCGGTGAGCCACTGCTGCACCGCCTTGGCCTCCTCGTCGGGGACCTGCTGCATCTCGGCCCACAGCGCGCTCTGGGACAGCCGCTCCTTGTAGATGCCGATCGGGTTAAGCAGCTCGTCGTCGATGATCGCGTTGTACATGCCCATGCAGCCCTCGTCGAAGACGCCGATGATCGCCTTCTCGGTGAGCAGCTGCTCGGCCAGCGCCTTCCCCAGGTCCCGCTCAGCGGAGGCCGCCAGCTCGGGCAGGCCCCGTACGTGGGACAGGTCGTGGGTGACGCTGCCGGTCTCCAGCCACTGCCGTATGCCGGCGTGGAACCACTCGTCGGTGCCGTCCACCGTCCACAGCGTCGAGTAGTCCCGGCGCATCTTCGTCATGCCGGCGTTGAGGCCGAGCAGGCCGACCAGGCCGGGCCACTGACCGGCGAAGTTGGCCACGGTCAGGATCGGGCCGCGGTGGCTGCGCAGGCCGGCGAGCACGTGGTGGCTGTACTGCCAGATCGCGGTGGCGACGATGAGAGGGGCGTCGGCAGGGATGCCGCGGAAGACCTCCAGGCCCATCCGCTGGCTGGTGACGAAGCCGTGGCCGGTCCCGGGGTCGACGTCGAGGGCGCGCCGGACCGTCCAGCCGTGCTCGGCCAGGGCGTCGGCGACGACCCGCTCCAGCTCGACCTGCACAGGCCAGCCGGCCAGGTTGGCCGACTCCCGCGAGTCGCCGCTGGGCACCAGGTAGGCGGTGCGCTCCGGCGCGCTCGGCGGGGTGGACAGCTCGGGCATGCGGTAGGTCATGCGGGCTCCTTGTTCTCGGTCGGGTCCTCGGTCAGGTCGGCGAGCGCGTGCATGGTCTCGGCGGTCGCCGGGTACAGCGCGCGGTAGTGCCGGTAGAGCTCGTCGTAGCGGCGCTGCCGCGCCGGGTCCGGGCCGGTGGTGCGCTGCGGAGGGTTCCAGTCGTCGACGTGGGCCTCTCCCAGGGCGGTGGCGGCCAGTCGCGCCATGCCGTAGCTGGCGCCGACGGTGACGGTGGGGATGACCTGCTCCAGACCGGTGACGTCGGAGACGACCTGCGGCCACAGTGGGTGCTGGACCCCGCCGCCGACGGCGACGACGCGACGCACCTGCACGCCCTCGTCGCGGAACGCCTCGACGTTGTGCCGGACCCCGAACGCGGTGGCCTCCAGCGCCGCCCGGTAGACGTCGCCACGGGTGTGCGACAGCGTCAGGCCCGCGATGACACCACGGGCCCTAGGGTCGGAGATGGGGGTGCGCTCGCCGTCGAAGTAGGGCAACAGCAGCAGCCCGCGGGCCCCGACACCGCTGGTCTCGGCCTCGGTGAGCAGGTCCTCGTAGGGTGCGCCTCCGGTGAGGTCGCGCACCCACGCGGTGACCGACCCGGAGGAGGCCATCCCGCCGGCCAGGTTGTAGGTGCCCGGGTAGGCGCCGATGGTCCCCCACATCACCTCGCTGGTCCGGGGTTGGTCGGCGGTGGCGATGAGGAACATCGTCGTGCCGTACATCAGCATCAGGTCACCAGGGCTCTGCGCGGCCACGCTGACCGCCTCGGCCCAGGCGTCGATGGTGCCGGCGACGACTGGGGTGCCGGCCGCGACCCCGCCCAGCGGCGCCGCAGTGTGGCCGACGACCTCGCCGGGCCAGGCCAGCTCGGGCAGCTCCAGCCCCGGAGTGATCTGCTCGGCCCACGGCCGGTGCCACTCGCCGGTGTGCAGGTCCAGCATCGGGGTGCACTGGCTGGCCGAGTGCCGGTCCATCCGGTAGGCACCGGTCAGCCCGTGCACCAGCCAGGAGGACACCATGAACAGCCGCCGCGCCTTGGCATAGGCCTCCGGCTCGTGCTCGGCGACCCAGGCGACCTTCGGCCCGACGGCCTGGCTGGAGAGCACGGAGCCGGTACGCGCCCGGATCTCCTGCCGACCCAGCCGCTCCTCCAGCGCCGCGATCTGCTTCCCCGCCCGGCTGTCGACGCCGTAGAGGATCGCCGGGCGCACCGGGGTGCCGTCCTCCTCGGTCAGCACCACGCACGGGCCCATGCCGCTGACGCCGACGGCAGCCACGGCATACGCGCCGTCGCCGGTGAGCTCCTCGGCGAGAGAGACCAGCTCCTCCCACCAGGTGGCTGGGTCGGACTCGACGAACCCGGGCGCAGGGCGGGAGACCGTATGCGGTCGGCTGGCCGAGCGGGCCACCGTCCCGTCGTCGACCACGAGCACCCCTTTGGTGCTGGACGTGCCGATGTCGACGCCGAGGTAGGCACGGGGCAGGTCGGTGGCCGGTGTCGTCATGACGTCCTCTCCGCGGGGCGCATCCGCAGCCCCTGCATCCCCCCGTCGACGGCCAGCGCGGTGCCGGTCGTCGAGCCCGACAGCGGGGAGGCCAGGTAGGCGATGGCGCCGGCGACCTCCGCGGCGGTGACGAGCCGGCCGTGCGGCTGCCGAGCCTCCAGGGCCGCGCGCTCGGCGCCGGGGTCCTCGGCCTTCTCCAGCAGACGGCCCACCCAGGGCGTGTCGGCGGTGCCGGGGTTGACGCAGTTGAACCGGATGCCCTCTCGCAGGTGGTCGGCGGCCATCGCCAGCGTCATCGACAGGACCGCGCCCTTGCTCGCGCTGTAGAGCACCCGGCTGGGCAGGCCGGCGGTCGCGGCGATCGAGCAGACGTTGACCACGGCCGCGGCCGGGGAGCGGCGTAGGTGCGCCAGCGCGGCGGCGACCACGCGGGCCATACCGACGACGTTGACCTGCAGCACCCGGTCCCACTCGGCGTCGTCGTTGTCCGCGACGGTGCCCTGGGCGCCGACGCCGGCGTTGTTGACGACGATGTCGAGTCGGCCGAGCCGGTCGACGGCCTCGGCGACCGCGCCCTCGACCGACGTGCGGTCGGCGACGTCGCAGACCAGCCCCAGGTGCGGGCCGTCGGCCGGGGTCGCCAGGTCGAGGACCGCCACCGTGGCTCCGCGGGCGGCCAGCAGGTCCGCCGTCGCAGCCCCGATCCCGGAGCCACCGCCGGTGACGAGGGCGACAAGGCCGTGCAGCTCACCCTCCTGAGACTCAGTCTCGACGGCGGTCATTGCGCGCCTCCCCCGACGCGGGCGCCGACCATCTCCTGGCGCTGTCGGCCCAGCCCGTCGATCTCCATCTCGACCACGTCACCGGGCTGCAGGTAGGGGAACCGGCCCGAGAGCGCGACGCCCTCCGGGGTGCCGGTGAGCACGACGTCGCCAGGCTCAAGGGTGAGGTACTGGCTCAGGTGCTCAATGACCTCACGCACCGGGAAGATCAGGTCCGCGGTGCTGGAGTCCTGGCGGGGCTCGCCGTTCACCCAGGAGCGCAGCCGCAGGGCCGTCTCGTCGACCTCACCCGCCGGCACCAGCCACGGCCCGAGCGGGGTGTAGCCGGCGGTGCACTTGCCCTTGGACCACTGGCCGCCGGACTCCTCCATCTGCCAGGTCCGCTCGGACAGGTCGTTGGCCACCGCGTAGCCGGCGATGCAGGCGGCGGCCTCCTCCGGAGAGGACAGCTCGGTGGCCTGCCGGCCGATGACCACGGCCAGCTCGACCTCCCAGTCGGTCTTGGTGCTGCGGCCCGGGATCCGCACCGAGTCGTTCGGCCCGCCGACGGTGTTGGGCGTCTTGAGGAAGAGCACCGGCTGCTCCGGCAGCTGCGCACCGGACTCGGCGGCGTGCGCGGCGTAGTTCATCCCGATGCACAGCACCGCCCCCGGGCGCGCGACGGGCGTGCCGACCCGCTGCCCGGTGATGTCGGTCCGCAGCAGGTCACCGTCCCGGGCCGCGCGCGCTGCCCGATCCAGGCCGCCGGCGGCGAGGAACTCCGCGTCGATCCGAGATGTCAGCGGCAAGAGGTCATACGTGACCGTCGCATCGGACCCGTCCTCCACCTGGACGACGGGGCGCTCCGCACCCGGTTCGCCCACCTGCAGAAACCGCACAGAACTCTCACTTCCGACTCGTCAGGGCCATGGTGCAGCGGCAGCAGCCGCCGCCTGCAGTATGCCGCCCGGAAACATCCGATGTCCACCGGACTCGGGTATGTTGGACCTCGAAACATCCGATCTCTTGTCGGACCGAAGAACGCAGCACGTTTCACCCGGGAGAAGCCATTGAGCACCGTCATGTCCCTGTCGACCCTCGACATCCGTTTCCCGACCTCCCGAGCCATGGACGGCTCGGACGCGATGAACCCAGACCCGGACTACTCGGCGGCCTACGTGCTGGTCGAGACCGACGCCGAGGACGGGCACACCGGCCACGGCTTCGTCTTCACCATCGGACGCGGCAACGACGTGGTCCGCGCCGCACTCGAGGCGCTGCGCCCCCACCTGGTGGGGCGGGAGCTCGAGCCGCTGCTGGCCGACATGGGCGCCACCTGGCGGCTGCTGGTCCACGACTCGCCGCTGCGCTGGCTGGGCCCGGAGAAGGGCGTCATGCACATGGCGATCGGTGCCGTGGTGACAGCACTGTGGGACCTGCGGGCCAAGCGCGCCAAGCAGCCGCTGTGGCAGCATCTAGCCTCGCTGAGCCCCGAGGACCTCGTCGACCTCGTCGACTTCCGCTACCTCAGCGACGCGCTGACCCGCGAGGAGGCCCTGGACATCCTGCGCCGGGCCGAGCCGGGACGCGCGGAGCGGGAGGCGCGCCTGCTCGAAGAGGGCTACCCGGCATACACCACGACACCAGGGTGGCTGGGCTACGACGACGCGAAGCTGGCCCGGCTTTGCCGGGAGGCGGTCGACCAGGGATTCACGCAGATCAAGCTCAAGGTCGGCGCCGACCTGGCCGAGGACGTCCGCCGGCTGCGGATCGCCCGGGAGACCGTCGGCCCGGACATAGCCATCGCGGTGGACGCCAACCAGCGCTGGGACGTGCCGGAGGCCATCGAGTGGGTGCGGGCGCTCGGGGACGACCGGCTGGCCTGGGTGGAGGAGCCGACCAGTCCCGACGACGTCCTCGGCCACGCCCGGATCGCTGAGGCCATCGCCCCGGTGCGGGTGGCCACCGGGGAGCACGTGGCCAACCGGGTCGTCTTCAAGCAGCTCCTGCAGGCCGGCGGCCTGCAGGTGCTGCAGCTGGACGCCACCCGGGTCGCCGGCATCAACGAGAACATCGCGATCCTGCTGCTGGCCGCCAAGTTCGGGGTGCCGGTCTGCCCACACGCCGGCGGGGTCGGGCTGTGCGAGGCGGTCCAGCACGTCAGCATGCTCGACTACGTCGCGGTGTCCGGCTCGATGGAAGGGCGCACCATCGAGTACGTCGACCACCTGCACCAGCACTTCGTCACCCCCACCGTCATCCTGGACGGCCGCTACCGGGCGCCACTCACCCCCGGCGCCGGCACCGAGATGCTGGCCGACAGCCGCGCCACCTTCGCCTACCCCAACGGCCCGGTCTGGGCCGACGCGTAGCCGTCGGCGCCCCGCCATAGTCGCCCCAGCGCGCTCCTCCACCGGCCATGCGCAGCGAAGCTGCCACGCCTGCCGCCCCAGGCGCCCATGGTCACCTGACCGCAACATGAGTCCGCGGCCCGCACCGACCCGACACGCGTGGACGGCCAGGAGCGTTGGCTGCTCCTGGCCGTCCACCGTGAGTCCACGACCCCCTGTGGCGGCGTCCTGTACCGCCGCCATCAGTCCGTCAGTGACTCACTCGTAGAGCATCGCCTGGATCTCCTCGTCGTCGATGTTGTTCTCATCGACCCAGTACGAGCCGGTGTCGACCTCCTCCAGCTCTTCACCCTCGATGGCCGCGACGGCGGACTCGACCGTGGCGCGGCCGATGCCGGCCGGGTCCTGGGTGATGAGACCGGCCATGACGCCGCTCTGGATGGCTTCGATCTGGGCCTGGCCGGAGTCGAAGCCGACCACGGTCACCTCACCGGGCTCCATGCCGAGCTCGTTGATCGCGTTGACGATGCCGATGGCCGAGCCCTCGTTGGTGCCGTACAGGCCGGCCATATCCGACTGGCCGGCCAGCATCGTCTTGGCGATGTCGGCAGACTTCAGGTGGTCACCGTCGCCGTACTGGACGTCGACGATCTCGATGTCGGGGTAGTCCTCCTCCATCTTGTTGACGAAGCCGTCGCGACGCTCGACACCGGTGCTGTTGATCTGGCTGTGCGCCACGATCCCGACCGCGCCCTCGCCGCCGATGAGCTCGGCCATGTGCTCGGCGGCCAGCGCGCCTGCGACCATGCTGTCGGTCTTGGAGATGTTCAGCGGGATCTCCGAGTCGCAGCCGGCGTCGAACTCCACGATCGGGATGTCCTCAGCCTCGGCCTCCTCATAGAGCGGCACGCAGGCCTCGGGATCCAGCGCAGCGAAACCAATGGCGTCCGGCTGGCGCTCGATGGCGCTGCGTAGCATCTGCAGCTGGGCGTCGATCTCGGTCTCGGAGGCGGGACCGTCGAAGGTGACGGTGACGCCGAGCTCCTCGGCCTTCTCCTCCGCGCCGGACTGCACGGCCTGCCAGAACTGATGCTGGAAGCCCTTGGAGACCAGAGCGATGTCGTACTCTCCGTCCTCGGCGCCGCCTTCCTGGCCACCGGCGTCCTCACCGCCCTCGGCCTCGGCGCCCGGGTCCTCGACGAGCTCGCCAGAGTCGCCGCCGCAGGCGGACAGGGTCAGGGCGGCAGCGGCCGCGACGGCCAGGAGGCTCATTCTGCTGTGCTTCATTCGTGCTCCCTTACGGGTTCGGGATGCCCCACCGGGGCTTCGGGTATGTCGGTTGCAGGGGTCGTCGGGTCAGGTTCGCGTGGTGATGGCACGGGTCAGGCTCTGCCACCCCCTTCGGCACGGCGCTTGCGCAGGTTGTCGGCGAAGACCGCGATGAGGACGACGATGCCCACCACGACAGTCTGCCACTCGGACTGGACGGCCATGATCCGCAGACCGTTGATCAGCACGCTCATGATCAGCGCCCCGATCAGGGTGCCGAGGATCGTGCCGCGCCCGCCCAGCAAGGAGGTGCCGCCGATGATGACCGCGGCGATGGCCTGCAGCTCATAGCCCATCCCCAACTGCGGCTGGGCCGAGCTCAGGCGGGAAGCGATGACGACGCCGGCCAGGCCGGTGCAGGCGCCAGCCAGGGCGTAGATCGACAGCAGCCAGCGGCGGGTGTTGATACCCGAGAGGCGGGTGGCCTCCTCGTTGCTGCCGATGGCGTAGGTCATCCGGCCCAGCACGGTCTTGCTGAGCACGACGCCGAGGACCAGCGCCAGCCCGAAGAGGATCAGCACCGCGTTGGGGATCCCCGGGATGAGCTGGCCGAGCGCGATCTGCTGGAACCCGGGGACGCCGCTGAGGTAGATCGGGCGGACACCGGAGAGCACCAGGGCCAGGCCCTGGGCGATCATCATCATCGCGAGCGTCGCGATGAACGGCGGCAGGCCGAGCACCGCAACGTTGAAGCCGTTAATGAAGCCGATGAGCGCGCCGAAGGCGATGCCACCCAGCACCCCGACGACCAGTGGGAGGCCCAGGTCGGTCAGCAGCAGGCCGGTGACAACGGCACACAGCGTCATCCCGGTGCCGATCGACAGGTCGATGCCGCCGGTGATGATGACGAAGGTGGTGCCGACCGCCAAGATCCCGATGACCGCGGTGGCCAGCAGGATCGAGGTCAGGTTGCTGACGGTGAAGAAGTTCGGGCTGGCGATCGAGAAGAACAGGACAAGGGCGACGAGCGTGCCGAACGCGAGCGCCTGCTGGAGCCTCTGGCCCAGGCTGGCCCGCCAGGCCGGCTTGGGCCCGGGGGTGCCGGCCTCGCCCCCGCCGGCGCCTGCGGCGGCGACGGTGGTCCCAGGGGGCTGCTCGTCGGTGCGTTGCTGGGTCATGCTGCCTCCCTGTCGATGTTTCTGGTCGCGAGGGCCATGACCTTCTCTTGGTCCGCCTCGTCGTTGTCGAGCTGCCCGGTGACCTGTCCCGCCGACATCACCACGACGCGGTGGGACAGCCGGAGCACCTCCGGCAGCTCGGAACTGATGAGCATGACGGCCTTGCCGCGCTGAGCCAGCTCGTTGAGCAGCTTGTAGATCTCCTCCTTGGCCCCGACGTCGATGCCGCGGGTGGGCTCGTCGAAGATGAGGACGTCGCAGTCGCGGGCCAGCCACTTGCCAATGACGATCTTCTGCTGGTTGCCGCCGGACAGGTTCTTCACGGTGGCCCGCGTCGACGGCGTCTTGATGCGCAGCGAGTCGATGAAGGAACGGGTCACCTGCTGGGCCTTGTCCTTGCGCAGGAAGCCAAGCGGCCCGCGCACCGCGCGCAGCGAGGACATCACCATGTTGAACGTGACGTCCTGGTCGAGCATCAGCCCGTGCCGCTTGCGGTCCTCCGGCAGGTAGCCGATGCCCAGCTCCACCGCCTTGTCCGGGCCGGTGATCTTGACGTCCTTGCCGTGCAGCGTGATGGAGCCGGCCGTGCTGGGGTCGGCGCCGATGATGGCCCGGGCGGTCTCGGTGCGACCGGCGCCCATGAGCCCCGCGAACCCGAGGATCTCGCCGCGGTGCAGGTCGAAGGAGACGTCCTTGAGGAGTCTCTTGGTTGACAGGCCCCGCACCGACAGCACGACGTCGTCGGGGTGGCGCTGCACCGCCTGGCGCTGGTCGTGGTGGCCGGACAGCTCGCGCCCGACCATCATCGCAATGATCTCCTCTTCGGTGACGTCGTCGATGGCCTTGGTGCCGACATACGTCCCGTCCCGGAGCACGGTGACCCGGTCGGCAATCTGGCGCAGCTCCTCCATCCGGTGGGAGATGTAGACGATGCCCACGCCGCGCTCGCGCAGCGAGGTGATGAGCCGGAACAGCACCTGAGTCTCGGACAGGCTGATCGCCGAGGTCGGCTCGTCCATCACCAGGATCTTGGTGCTGTCGAACGACAGCGCCTTGGCAATCTCGACCATCTGCTGCTGGGCCACCGTGAGGTCGCCGACGACGGCGCTCACGGGCAGCTGAATCCCGAGGTCGGCCAGCAGCTGCTCGGCCTGCCGCCGCAGCGCCCGCTCCTTGAGCAGCGGCCCCAGCCGCGGCTCCCGACCGATGTACATGTTCTGCGCCACCGTCAGGTGCGGCAGCAGGTTCATCTCCTGGTGGATGATGCTGATCCCCAGCGCCTGCGCCTCCCGAGGGCCGGCGATGTCGACCGGCTCGCCGTCGATGTGGATGCTGCCGCTGTCCTTGGTGTAGATGCCCGACAGGATCTTCATCAGCGTCGACTTGCCCGCGCCGTTCTCGCCCACGAGTGCCAGAACCTCGCCGCGGTCGAGCACGAGGTTGACGTCCTGCAGCGCCTGCACCCCCGGAAACCCCTTAGACACGTCCCGGATCTCGAGGAGCGGGCTCATGGCTTCACCGTCTTCTTCATCGAAGTTGTGGTCCTTGACTGGGTGGCGAGCCCGCTCGTCCGCGAGCCCTCGTGATCAAACATCAAACATCCTACGTCTGGCGTGATCCTACGTCCTTATGAACGTCACACAACACCCTTCTGCAGCAGGTAGCAGGAGTAAGGGACGGTGTCGCCGGTCTGCACGAACGCCGTCGCTCCTTCGGCCTGCCGGTAGAAGTCAAACCTCTCGACGGGCTCCATGGTGATCTCCTCACCCTCGGCCTCGGCCGCCGCCCGTTCCAGCGCCGCCGTGGACTCGGTCACCCGCTCCGGCTCGCCGTCGATCTCCATCCGGCGCAACGGTGCAGCGACGAACCGGTCGAGCGGGAACACGCTGAGCAGGGCCGCAACCGCGGCCGCGGTGTCCGCGCCGCGCAGGTCCACCACCGGCACCCGGTAGCGGTAGGCGGGGAAGTTGCGGTCGACCAGACCGAGCACGTCACCGTGGCCCATCTCGTCGAGCAGGCGCAGCAGGGACCCGGTGAGCAGGGGGTCGATATTCTTCAGCATCGGTCAGCTCCTTCGCTGAGTGGCGGGCAGTATGTCGGTGCGCTTGACCGGCCGGTGCGCGGCGGTCAGGCCCGGCCGCTGTAGCCGGTGTGGTCGGGGTTGGGTCGGGTGGTCCAGCCCCCCGCGCCGTCGTCGACAACGAGGGTGGCCATGCCGCCGGCCTCCTCGATGAGGCCGTAGTCCTGGCCTGCGTCGGCGGGATAACAGAACAGCGTGACGAACGGTTGTTCGCCGGTGTTGACGCTGCGGTGCACCCAGTGGCCGGGCACGTGCACCGCCTCCCCGGCGGTCAGCGGCACCGCCTCCGAGCGCCCGTCGACGGTCTCCAGCAGCATCACCCCGGACCCGCTGAGGCAGTGGTAAAGCTCGGCCCGGTCGGCCCGGGCGTGCAGGTGGCCCCGGGTGACGGCGAACTCCTCGCCGACCCGGCCCGGCAGCAGCGTGCTGGTGCCGATGATGAGCGCGCCCTCGGTCTCGACGTTGCGGTGCTCATGGACGGTGTAGACCAGGGCGTCCGCGCCGCGCTGCGCCACGAGCTGCTCGTAGGCGCCCTGGTCGCGGTAGACGCCGCCCATGTCCCCGAGGTGCTTCGTGTAGCGGCCCGAGGCACCGCTCAGGGCGCCGTCGGCTCCCACGGTGAGGCGACCCGGAACGGAGAGCAGAGCGGACATCAGATGTTTCCTCCAGGAGATATCGGTCACCGCGGTACAGACCGCGGCTGAAGTTCCCGGCAACCCTAGAGCCCATTGGATGTCGTGACAAGGGGTTGACAGGTTGTCATTACAGCAGTCAGGCTCGGGACATCCTGCCCACCTCTCGCGACCAGGAGTGACGATGATCGTCGCGCACGACCTCGGCACCACCGGGAACAAGGCCTCCCTGCACACCGACGACGGCAGGACGCTGGCCACCTTCACTGCGGAATACCCCACCCAATTCGGGGCCCACGGCGTCGCCGAGCAGGACCCCGAGCAGTGGTGGCAGGCGGTCGGCGCCGCGACCCGCGGCCTACTGGAGCAGGTCGGCGTCGCGGCCTCGGAGGTGCGGGGCATCGGCTTGTCCGGCCAGATGATGGGCGCGGTCTTCCTCGACGGGCAGCACCGTCCGACACGCCCCGCGATCATCTGGGCCGACAGCCGCAGCCAGGAGCAGGCGGCCCGGCTGCTCGACGCGGTCGGGCAGGAGACCGCCTACGCCGAGCTGGGCCATCGCATCCACCCGACCTACACGCTGGCCAAGATGATGTGGGTCCGGGAGAACGAGCCCCAGGTCTGGGCCCGGACGCGTCATGTCTGCGTGGCCAAGGACATCGTGGCCTACCGGATGACCGGGATCCTGGTCACCGACCCCTCCGACGCCTCGGGGACTAACGCCTTCGACCAGCGGACCGGTGACTGGTCGGAACGGATGCTCGCGGCCGCCGGCATCGACGCCGCCGTCCTGCCGCCGATCGTCCCCTCCACCAGCGTCGTCGGCGGCCTGACCCCGGAGGCGGCGGCCGCGACCGGCCTGCCAGTGGACACTCCGGTGGTGCTCGGCGGCGGCGACGGCCCCATGGCCGCCGTGGGTGCCGGCGTCACCGCCGCCGAGGACTCGGCCTACGCCTGCTTAGGATCATCCTCTTGGATCTCTTGCGCTGCCATCGCCCCGCTGCACGACCCGCAGCTGCGGTCGATGACCTTCAACCACGTCGTGCCCGGCCACTTCGTCCCCACCGCCACCATGCAGGCCGGCGGCGCCAGTCTCAGCTGGGTGATGGAGCTGTTCGGCGGCGGGGAGGACGACTACGGCCGGCTCCTGGCCGAAGCCACAGCTGTGGCCGCAGCCGACGAGGGCCTGTTCTTCCTGCCCTACCTGCTCGGCGAGCGCTCCCCGAACTGGAACGCCAATGCCGCGGGGACGTTTGCCGGGCTCCAGCGCCACCACGGACCGGCCCACCTGGTCCGGGCCGTCCTCGAGGGTGTGGCGTTCAACCTGCGCACCTGCATGGGTGCCTTCACCGATAGCGGCATCCCGCTTGAGCACATCGATGCGATCGGCGGCGGCGCGCAGAGTGAGGCCTGGCTGCAGGTCCTGGCCGATGTCTGGCAGATCCCGGTCCGCCAGCGCACCATCGTCGCCGACGCCAACAGCCTCGGCGCCGCCGTCACCGCGGCGGTGGGGCTGGGCCTGGTCCAGGACTTCGAGGTCGCCAAGAACCTGTCGTCGATCAGCGCCGAGCTCACCCCCGACACCTCCCGCGCCGACCGGGCCGCCGCCCAGCACGAGATCTTCCTCGCCGCCTACGACCGGCTCGAGCAGTGGTTCGACACCCGGCGGGTGAGCGCATGACCGCCCCGGCGGCCGGGGCCGGCACCGTGCTGGTGACCTCCCGCTCGTTCTCCTCCGGCGACGTGGACCTGGTCGCCAGGCTCGCTGAGGCCGGGCTGCAGGTCGTGCGCGGCCGGCCGGAGCACGACCTCGAGGCCCTGCGCCAGGTGCTGGCTGACGCGGTCGCGTGGGTTGCCGGCACCGGACCCGTCACGGCAGCCCACCTCGACCTCGCCCCGCGGCTGCGGGTGCTGGCCCGCTACGGGGTCGGCGTCGACGCCGTCGACCTCGCGGCGGCCGCCGACCGTCGCGTCACGGTGACCAACACCCCCGGGGCCAACAGCGAGGCTGTGGCCGAACACGCCGTCGCCCTCCTCCTCGCGGTCCTGCGCGGGGTACCTGACGGGGACCGCCGGGTTCGGGACGGCGACTGGGGCGTCATCCGCGGCCGCCAGCTGGCCGGCTCCGCCGTCGGCGTCGTCGGGTTCGGCCGCATCGGCCGGGGCGTGGCCGACCGGGTGCGCGGGCTCGGCTGCACCGTCCTGGTGCACGACCCCTACGTGGGTGACGAGGATGTCCGGGCCGCCGGGCACACCCCCTCGGCGCTCGAGCAGCTGGCCCGCGACGCCGACGCGGTCTCCTTACATGCCCCCGGAGGACTGACCTTGCTCGACCGGGCCTGGGTGAAGACGTGCCGACCAGGCCAGGTCGTGGTCAACACCGCCCGCGCCGACCTCGTCGACGAGGACGCCGTCGCCGAGGCGCTGCGCAGCGGCCGGCTGGCTGGCTACGCCGCAGACACCCTGACCACCGAGGCGGCCGCCCACCCCGGCGGCACCTCCGCACTGTTGGATCCCAGGCTTGCCGACCGGGTCGTCCTCACCCCTCACCTGGGCGGGCAGACCACCGAGGCGGTCGACCTCATGGGTTCCATGGCCGTCGATGCCGTGCTGGACGTCCTGGCCGGACGGCCCCCGGCATACCCGGTCCTGCCACCGGCCACCACCACCGACCCCCACCTCACAGGAGCTGACCGTTGACCGCCCGGATGCGTTTCGTCGGTGTCTCCACCGCCTCCTCCTCGATCATGCGGATCTTCCCGGTCTGGGCCGACTTGCTCGGCCTGGACGCCGAGCTGGTCGGCCTGGACCTGCCGCTGGAGGCTGCCCCGGAGGACTACCGGCGCGCCCTGACAGGGATGCGGGAGGACCCCGACTGCGTCGGCGCGCTCGTGACCACCCACAAGATCTCGCTGCTGGAGGCCACCCGGGATCTGTTCGACGATCTCGACCCGTTCGCCGCCACCGTCGGTGAGGTCTCCTCCATCGCTTTCCGCGACGGTCGGACCCACGGCTCGGCCAAGGACCCGCTCACCGCCGGCCTGGCGCTGGAGGAGGTGCTGGGCGAAGACCACTTCTCCGACGGCGGCGAGGTCGTGTGTCTGGGCGCGGGGGGTGCCGGCACCGCCATCGGCTGGTACCTGGCTCACCGCGCCGACCGGGCCGCGGCGATGAGCTTCGTCGACGTCTCGCCCTCCCGGCTCGAGCACCTGCGCGAGGTGCTCACCACCGCCGCACCCGAGGTCCCGGTGCGCACCGTGCCGGTGGCGCAGGCCGACCTCGCGGCGACGCTGCCGGACCTGCCGGCCGGCAGCCTCGTCGTTAACGCCACCGGGCTGGGAAAGGACCGGCCCGGCAGCCCGCTGCCCGACGGCGTCCTCCTGCCCCGCGGGTCGGTGGTGTGGGAGCTGAACTACCGCGGGTCCCTGGAGTTCCTGCACCAGGCCCAGGCCCAGGCGGCCGACCGGGACCTTACTGTCGTCGATGGGTGGCGCTACTTCATCCACGGCTGGACGCAGGTCATCGCCGAGGTGTTCGGGGTGCCGATGGGGACCGACCGGGTGGCCGAGCTGTCCGACGCCGCGAGGTCGGCATGAGCCCAGCGGGGGGACCGGTGGTTCGCACCGTGCTGGGAGACATCGCCCCCGAGGACCTTGGGCCGACGGACTACCACGAGCACCTGTTCCAGGTCTCCCCGTTGCTCGCCGGCGACGAGCTCGACGACGAGGCTGCCAGCGCCCGCGAGGCGGCGTTGCTGCGCCGGTCCGGCGCCCGGGCCATGGTCGACCCCACGCCCCTGGGCTTGGGCCGCCGCCCCGACGCCGTCGCCCGGATCGCCGCCGACGTCGGCCTGCACGTCGTCCACGCCACGGGTGCCCACCACCACGGGCACTACGCCGAGGACGACCTGCTGCTGGGCCGTTCCGAGGAGGACCTCGCCGGGCTCTTCGCGGCCGAGCTGCTGACAGGGATGGCGGGCAGCGCCGTGCGCGCCGGGCTGATCAAGACCGGGGTCGGCTACTGGTCGGTCTCGCCGTTCGAGCACCGGGTGCTGGCCGCCGCCGGCGCACTGTCGGCGGACCACGGGGTGCCGGTCATGGTGCACCTGGAGCACGGCAGCGCGGCCCATGAGGTCCTCGATCTCCTCGGGCTCGCCGGGTGTCCCCCGGAGCGGGTCGCCCTGGCGCATGTCGACCGTAACCCCGACCCTGGGTTGCACGCCGACCTCGCGGCCCGGGGGTCCTACCTGGGGTATGACGGCGCCGCCCGCCACCAGCGCTGGCCGGACTCGGTCCTCGTGGACTGCCTGGCCACCGTGGTCGCAGCCGGCCACGGCGACCGGCTCCTGCTCGGCGGCGACGTCGCCCGGCGGTCTCGCTACGTGGCCTACGGCGGTCTGCCAGGGCTGGCCTACCTCTTCGACCGGTTCGTCCCCCGGGTGCGCGAGCGCGTCGGTGAGGCTGCAACCGGCCGGATCCTGCTCGACAACCCGGCCCGCTGGCTGACGTGGACGCCGCCGGTTGACCCGTCCATCGCCGACAGCTCGACGGGGGCCGACCCATGAGCCTGATGCTGGGCGGGCGGCGCATCGAGGCCGCCGTCTTCGACTTCGACGGCGTGCTGGCCGACACCGCCCACGGCTGGGCCCGGGCCGAAGCGGCCCTGTGCGACAGCTTCGGGGTGACGTACACCGCCGACCTGGCCGAGCAGACCCACGGAGTCGGCCTCGACGACGCCGTGCGGGTCCTCACCGCCGCCGTGGACCCGCCGGTCCTCCATCACGAGGCGTGCGCGCTGATGCGCGAGCTGGCCTACAAGCACGTCCCGGCGGACGCCTCCGCCATCGAAGGAGCCGTCGAGTCGGTGCGCATTCTCGCCTCCCGAGTCCCGGTCGCCATTGCCTCCAACAGCGAGCGCCCGCTCCTGGAGCTGCTGGTGGTGGACCTCGCGCTCGACGACACCGTCGCCGCGGTCGTCTCCGCCTCCGACGTGACGGCACCCAAGCCTGCCCCGGACGTCTACCTTGAAGCGGTCCGTCGGCTGGGCGGCACGCCCGGGCGGACGCTGGCAGTCGAGGACTCCTCCACCGGCGGAACCGCGGCCCACGCCGCGGGCTGCGTCGTGGTCGCCCTAGACCTGCCGGTCAAGGGGACGAACCGGCTCGACCCACCGTGGGCCACGGTGACGGTGACCTCGCACGCGCAGCTCTGCGCCATGATCGAGCCAGCACCCGGCAAAGAAAGGTGTGACCGCCGATGACTGTCACCGCCGACGACACCGACACGACCCACCTGCTCAGCCTCGCCCCGGTGATCCCGGTCGCGGTGCTCCTCGACCCGGACAAGGCCGTCCCGATGGCCCGGGCGCTGGCCCGTGGTGGCGTCGGGGTCATTGAGGTGACGCTGCGCACCGACACCGCGCTGGAGTCGATCCGCCGCATCGCCGAGGACGTCCCCGAGATCCGCGTCGGCGCCGGGACCGTGACCTCGACCGAGCTTGTCGTGGCCGCCCAGCGGGCCGGCGCCCAGTTCTTGGTTACCCCGGGCAGCCCAACCCTGGTCCTCGACGCGGCCATCGACAGCGGCTTGCCGGTCCTGCCCGGCGCCACCACGTTGACCGAGATGATGACGCTGCTGGAGCGAGGGTTGACCGCGCAGAAGTTCTTCCCCGCCGTCCCGGCCGGCGGCACCGCCTATCTCGAGGCGGTCCACGGCCCTCTCCCCCAGGTCAGGTTCTGCCCGACCGGCGGCATCACCCACGAGAACGCCCCCGCCTTTCTGGCGCTGCCGAACGTGGGCTGCGTCGGCGGGTCCTGGCTCACCCCGGGCGACGCCGTCCGGGCCGACGACTGGGATGCTGTCAGTCGACTGGCCGCCGCCGCCGTGGGCCTGCGGGGGTGACCGCCGTGGACACCGACGCGGGGAGAACAGTGCCGGCCGAACGGACCATCGACCGGTCCTCGCCGACTCCGTACTACCACCAGCTCAAGGAGATCCTGCGCGAGCAGGTCACCACCGGGGTGCTCAAGCCGGGGGACCAGCTGGACGGCGAGCACGAGCTGTGCCGCCGCTACGGGGTGTCCCGCCCGGTGGTCCGGCAGGCGCTGGCCGACCTCCACCGGGAGGACGTACTGGACCGGGTCAGGGGCCGCGGCACCTTTGTGTCCCAGCCACGTACCTCCCAGACGCTCGTGCAGTTCGTCCACGGCCTCTACGACGACGTCGTGGCGATGGGGCGCACGCTGCGCAGCGAGGTGCGGCAGCTGACCGTCGAGCCGGCCGACGCCGACATCAGCCAGCGGTTGCGTGTGCCGCCGAACACCCCGGTCATCCGGATTGCCCGACTGCGCTACGTCGACGACGAGCCGTGGGTCTACACCGTCAGCCACGTCCCCTTCGCGCTGGCCCCCGGGCTGCTCAAGGAGGACCTGACCGACCAGTCCCTCTACCACCTGCTGCAGGAGCGCTTCGGGCTGCAGATCCAGCGCAGCGACCGCACCGTCGAGGCCCAGCAGGCCGACCCACAGCTGGCCAAGGACCTGCAGATCAAGGCAGGGGACGCGGTGCTGAAGCTGGGCAGCGTCAGCTTCACCGCCGACGGCGTGCCGATGGAGACTTTCGTCGCCTACCACCGCGGGGACCGCTCGCGCTTCGAGGTGAGCCTGACCCGCTCGGCAAAGGCCAGTAGCTCGGTGCCGCTGGTGCGGCTGGTCTGAGCAGAGAGGTCTGACCTCCGGGCGTCGGCCTTCTATGCTGGCAGCGTGTCACTGACCGACCAGGCGATCATCAAGATCAAGGACATGATCATTTCCGGCGAGCTGCGGCCGGGGGACCGGCTGCCGCCGGAGCAGGGGCTCAGCGAGCGGCTGGGCCTGTCCCGCAGCTCCCTGCGCGAGGCCATCAAGGCCCTGACCATGTTCCGGGTGCTCAACGTACGCCGCGGTGACGGCACCTACGTCACCAGCCTGCGCCCCTCCCTGCTGGCCGAGGCGCTGTCCTTCGTGGTGGACCTGCACCAGGACAGCAGCATCCTGGAGCTCATGGAAGTGCGCCGGATCCTGGAGGCCGCCGCCGTGCGCCGGGCCGCGGGCCGGGTCACTGAGGAGCAGCTGCAGGCGCTATGGCAGGCGATCCCGGACACCACGGTCGACGCCGAGGAGCTCGTCGAGGCCGACCTGACCTTCCACCGCCTGCTCGCGCAGGCCTCGGGCAACGAGTACCTCGAGGGGATGCTGGACGGACTCTCGGCCAACACGGTCCGGGCCCGCATCTGGCGAGCGCTGGCCGAGGAGAACGCGGTGACGCGCACCATCAACGAGCACAGGGCGATCGTGCGGGCTTTGGAACAGCGCGACCCCGACCTTGCCGAGGCCAGCATCGTCGTTCACATCGGCGGGGTCGAGCAGTGGCTGCGGGTGACTTTGGAGACTGAGGAGCTGGCCGAGCAGGCCGCTCGCGCGGAGTATGACCATGCGGAAGCCGCCGCCGACGGCTCCGACCCGAAGATCACCGGGCCGCAGCTCAGCTCCTAACGGCAGCGCCCTTCGCAGCGTCGGCTTCGAAGGCGTCCACCGCCGTCATCGTCAGCTCGTCGGCGACGATCCGCCGGGCAACCGACTCCCCGACGGTGAAGTCCGGGACGCCAGCGGCCGCCAGGGCCGCGACGTCGTCCGCCGATCGGAGCGACGCCGCCAGGATCCGGGTCGGCTCGGAGCCGATGGCCTGCTGCATCAGGGTGACCGCCTCGATTCCGGCGCGGCCCGCGTCGGTCATGCGCCCGACATACGGGGCGATGCCTTGGATTCCCAGGTCTTGGGCAACGAGCGCCTGCACCGGGTGGTAGACGGCGGTGAGCAGCACCTGCACCCCGTCGCGCACCAGCGTCGAGGCGGCGGCGAGCCCGGCTGGTGAGGCGGGCACCTTGACGGTGATCGGGCCGAGCTCGAGCAGGGCCCGGGCCGAGGCCAGCATGTCCTTGGTCGTGGTGCCGAGCACCTGGGCGTAGAACCGCTCGACGCCCAGGCCGTGCAGCCATTGGTACAGCTCGGGCAGGTCAGCCTGGGAGAGTCCGGAACGGTGCAGGATGGTGGGGTTGGTGGTGACGCCCCGAAAGGCCGTGGTGGGCCAGAGCTCCTCGATGAGGGAGCGGTCGGCCGAGTCGATGTAGAACGCCATTGCTTCGCTGTCCTCCTGTGGTGTGGCTGGTTGGTGCGGGCGGCCTCAGGCCGCGGCCTGGGCCAGGCGGGCCAGGGTGGCGGTGGTGGCCGTGGTCAGGGCCCAGTCGGCCTCGTCCCGGCGACCCTGCCGGACCCAACCGGCGAACGCGCTGACCTCTGCGGCGTACTGGTCACCCTCGACGGCGAGCTCTTGGCGGCCGGTCTCGGTCTCCAGCACTAGGCTCGCGGTGCCGCCGTGGCGGTCGGCGCGGAACACGTCGGAGAGCGTCACCGCGCCCTTGGTCCCGATGACGGTGGCCGTGTTGCGGAACGGGGCGTCGAAGCTGCAGTCGAAGGTGGCCACCGCGGTGCCGTAGCGGAGCGCCCCGGCGAACCGGGTGTCGACGTCGCCCTCGCGCTCGCGCACGGCCACAGCATGGACCTCGTCTGGCTCGGCCCGGGTGACGAGGCCGAACAGGTCGACTGGGTAGCAGCCGACGTCGAGCAGGCTGCCGCCGCCCTGAGCCAAGTCCAGCCGGATGTCGTCGGCACCCTCTCGCCGGTCCAGGGCGAAATGCAGCCGGGCCTCGACCGCCACGAGGTCGCCCAGCGTGCCGTCGGTGAGCAGCCGCCGCAGCTCGGCGACCTGAGGGTGATGGCGGTACATGAACGCCTCGGCGACGACCACACCGGCGTTGGCCGTGGCCCGCTCGACAGCGGCCAGGTCGGCGGGGTCGGTGACGATCGGCTTCTCGCACAGCACGTGTTTGCCGGCGGCGACGGCCTTGCCGATCCACTCGGCGTGCGCCCCGTTGGGCAGGGCGATGTAGACCGACTCGACGTCGGGATCGGCCAGCAGCTCCTCGTGGGAGCCGTAGGCGCGCTCGATGCCCTCCTCGGCGGCGTAGGCATGGGCCTTGCCGCTGGCACTGCTCACCGCGAGGATCTCCCCGGCGCTGGCGCGGCGGATGGCGGGGATGACCTGCTGACGGGCGATGCGGGCCGCCCCGATGACGCCCCAGGCGGTCGACGCGCTCATGGTTTCCTTCCTCGAACTACAGACCTCCGATGTCTGGGCCATCCTAACGGCCCGTACGTCTGGGACACCGACTGCGCGGGACCCAGACATCCGATAACCTGGCGCTTCGCATGGGTTACTGTGTGTATTCGCGGCACCCGAGGAGGCAGCAGTCGTGGGCAGAGTCGTCGTGTTCGGTTCGCTGAGTCAGGACCTGCACCTGCCGATGGAACGCCACCCCCTTACCGGGGAGACCGTGATGTCCGGCGACATCGAGTACCGGTTCGGCGGCAAGGGCGCCAACCAGGCCGTGGCCGCCGCGCGGGCCGGGGTCGGGGCGATGTTCATCGGCAAGGTCGGCGACGACCCCCAGGGACACGAGTATGTCCGCCGCCTCGGCCTCTTCGGAGTCGACACCTCGCAGATGGAGATCGTGCCAGGGATGCCAACCGGCACCGCGATCATCTACAACGACAAGGGCGGCGAGAACATGATCGTCGTGGCCCCCGGGGCCAACCACCGGATGGGCATGCATGACATCGAGCGCCTCGACCTGCTGACGCCCGAGGACGTGCTCCTCATGCCGCTGGAGCTGCCGCACGACGTCGTCATGGCCGCCGTCCACCGGGGCAGCGAGCGTGGCGCCCGGGTGGTGCTCAACCTGGCGCCGTTCGCCCCTCTGCCCGCCGAAGTGCTGGCCGCGTGCGACCCGGTGGTGGTCAACGAGTCCGAGGCCAGGTTGCTGGCCGAGGCCGGCGTGACCCCCGACTCGCTGCTGACCACACTGGGGGCCGCCGGCTCCCGGTGGGGCGAACTGCAGGTCCCGGCCACCCCCATCACCCCGGTGGACACCACCGGCGCCGGCGACGCGTTCTGCGGGACCCTGGCCGCCGCGCTGTCCCAGGGTGAGGACCGGGAGACCGCGATGCGCCGCGCCTCCGAGGCCGCCGCCGCCTGCGTGCTCCACCACGGGGCCCAGCCGCCGCTACCGGACGAGACCCCTGCCTGACCTCGCACCACCCCCCCGACCCGCAGGAGACCCACCATGCTGATCGGCTGCCACGGGCTGGTCTGGACCGGCCAGTACAACGAGGCCGGGATCCGCCGTGCCGTCGAGCAGACCCGCGTCGCCGGGTTCGACCTCATCGAGTTCCCGCTCATGGACCCGACGACGTTCGACGCCGGGACCGCCCGTGCGGCCCTGGACGAGCACGGCCTCGTCGCCAGCGGCAGCCTCGGGCTCAGTGAGGCCACCGACATCAGCAGCGAGGACCCCGCGGCCGTCCGCGCCGGTGAGGAGCTACTCGACCAGGCGGTCGACGTGCTGGCCGAACTGGGGTCCAGGCACCTGTGCGGGATCGTCTACAGCGCGATGAGCAAGTACCAGCAACCGGCCACCGAGCGCGGCGTGGCGAACAGCCGCGCGGTGGTGGAGCGGGTCGCCTCCCGGGCCGCCCAGGCTGGTATCCAGGTCAGCGTCGAGGTGACCAACCGCTACGAGTCCAACGTGCTCAACACGGCGCGGCAGGCCCGGGAGTATGTCACCGGGATGGACCCGGCTGTCGGCGTGCACCTCGACACCTACCACATGAACATCGAGGAGACCGGCATGTTCGCGCCGGTCCTGGAGACCGCTCACCAGTTGCGCTACGTCCACATCGGCGAGAGCCACCGCGGCTACCTGGGCACCGGCAGCGTGGACTTCGACAGCTTCTTCAAGGCGCTGCGGCACATCGACTACGACGGCCCGGTAGTCTTCGAGTCCTTCTCCTCGGCCGTCGTTTCCCCGACACTCACCGGGGCCCTCGGCATCTGGCGCAACCTCTGGGAGAACGGCGCCGAGCTCGGTGCCCACGCCAACGTCTTCATCCGTGGGCACCTCACAGCGATGTCGTCGCTCCGGCATCACTGAACCCGCCCCACCCGGATCCAGGCTCCGCCGGCTAAGTGCAGACTGGTCGCCGCAACTGCGCACCCCAACGGCCGCACCCCCGATCATTTCCGGACGATCTCCTCAGCAGACCACGCTTGCACCGCCCCGGGTGGCAGCACGACACGACCTTGCGTGTGGCCACCATTTGGACACCACAGCATCGCCCCGACCCGCGCTGGTTGTGTCAAGAACCGTGGTTTCCGCCGATCACAGCCAGGTTCTTACCCCCAGTTCAGCCTTGCATCTGCCCTTTAATCCGTAGGTTGTGGGTTCGAGTCCCACGGGGCCCACCGTGTTTGTCCTGGTCAGGACCCCTGACGCGGCTGCAGCTCCGTCATGGGTCGCCCTTGACGTGGTGGCCTTGGCCACCATCCGGCCACCGGGATGCAGCCGGGCTTGCATCGCTGGAGGGCTGAAACTCCGGCCCGCCCCGGACACAGAGCCTGTTATCGACTGACCCCCACGGTCGCCGTCGCAGAGACCGGCGCTGGGTGAGTTGTGGCGTGCGCGAAGGCCGCGGCGAAGCCCGGCAGGCTCCGGTCGATCATTGTTTCGCTTGCGGTCAGTGAGAGCCGGAAGAATCCGGGGAACTCCATGACCGCGCCCGGCATGGAGAGGATGTCGTGCTCGATGAGGACCCGCGTGAAGGCGTGGTCGTCCGCCCATGGTGACCGCGGCAGCAGGTAGAACGTCCCCTCGGGCGCGTGCACCTCGTACCCGATCTCGCGCAGCGCCGTGACCAGGTGGTCCCGCTTCCGGGCAAGCTCGCTGAGGTCGATCGTCATCGGCTCCAGCTCGGCGATGGCGTGCTGCAGCAGGGCGTTCGGGAAGAGCCAGCCGCCTGCCACCTGCACGGTCATGATCGCGTCTCGTACCACCCGGCGCTCCGGCAGGGTCGGTGGCAGGGCGAGGTACCCCATCCGCTGCCCCGGCGTCAGGAGGATCTTCCCGTAGGAGTAGATCATCATCGCGTACGGGTACAAGGACAGCGGTGAGGTGAACGGCGCGCCGTAGAAGCGGAGCTTGCGGTAGGGCTCGTCGGAGATCAGCCAGATCGGGCGGCCGTTGCGTTCGGACGCCGCGGCGAGGATCGTCGCCAGGCGTTCGAGCGTCTCCGGCGGGTAGACGCGGCCGGTCGGGTTGTTGGGCGTGTTGACGATGATCGCCCGGGTGCGCGGGGTCATCGCCGCCTCGATTGCACCGAGATCGAGGTCGAGGGTCTCCCGGTCGACCGTCACCTTCACCGGCACCCCGCCAACGCTGACGATCATCGCTTCATAGAAGAACCACGGCGGCAGGTTCATGACCACTTCGTCGCCCGGGTCGACGATCGCCAGCAGCGCTGCCGCGAGTGCCCCGAACGCGCCGGACGTCATGGCGATGTCCTCGGGGTCGAACGGCAGGCCGAGCTCGGCCCGCAGCGACTCCGCGACGACCCGCTGGGCACCGGGGTCGCTGAGGGTGTAGGCGAACCAGTCCTTGTGCTCGGGCTCGGCGGCGTGCTGCAGGGCATCCACGTAACCGCGCATCGGCAGGTCCTGCGGGTTGCCGAACGCAAGGTTGCTCAGACGAGGGCCTCGCTCGGCCTCGGCGGCCTCCACCTCCCGGAGAAAGGACATGAACGGCACCATGGCGCCTTGCACTGCGGACGTTCGCGTAGCGACGACACGTTCCATGAGCGGATTCTCCTTGGGCAGCTGGGGTAGGTGGGGTCCTGCGGATCGAAGTGACCGTGGGACGCGGTGGCCCCCCGGTCAGGGCTTGGTCGCGGTGACGTAGCGCATCACGTTGTCCTGGCGCAGCTGCCCGTCGGGCTTGCGGTCCGACTCCAGAACGTCGTGCAGCAGTCGGCGGACCGGTTCCGCTCCCACCGTGTCGATGAGCTTTTGCGGGGGCCCTCCGGCGGTGTGGTCGCGCCACGCTTCGTCGTGGTCGACGAAGCAGATGGGGATCGGTACCTCGGCCCCGGCCCCGGAGGGTGAGCCCGGCCTGGTCGAGCAGGGCTTCCACGACGCCCGTGGCGCTGACCCCGAGCGGCGCGGGAGTGCCGGGCGGGGGCGGGGCGAGGGAGCGGAGCCGGGCGAAGAGTGCTTCGGTCTCACACCGCGCGGGGTCGCCCCGTACTCCGATCGTGACAGTGCCCCCACGGCGGGTGACCCGCGCCAGCTCGGCCGCGGCGCACGCCGGATCCTGCGCGTACTGGATGGAGTTGAACGCGGTGACCACGTCGAAGCTCGCCTCCTGGAAGGGCAGCGCCTCGAGGTCACCTACGTGCAGGTCAGCGTCCGGGACGCGGTCGCGGGCCACGTCTAGCAGCGGCGCGGACGCATCCAGCCCGGTGACCACGGCACCTCTCGCGGCGGCCAGTTCGAGCGCGAGACCGGAGCCGCAACCGGCGTCGAAGTAGCGAGTGCCGTACCAGGGCCCGAGCGCCTGACGGGTGGCCTCGAAGAGCGGCTGTACACGCCGTTCCATCCCGTCGGCCCAGGTCTGTGCATGCCGGCCCCATGGCTCGCCTTGAACTGTCGCTGATCCCATCGCCTTCTCCTTGGTTTGTCGATGTCTCGTCAGCGTTGCAGCGGCGTGGGGTTGTGCGTATCCGGGACCATCCCGGATACGTGCCAGACTGAAGTGATGACCCCGCGTGAGGGGGAGGTGCTGGCCTTGTTGGCCGAGCAGCTCACCTACGTCGAGATCGGGGCGCGTCTGTTCATCTCCGCGCGCACCGTCGAAACGCATGTGGAGTCGCTGCGCCGCCAGTTCGGCGCTCGCGATCGCCGGGAGCTCGTGCAGCTCGCCGCCGCCGCGAACGGCGCAACGCTGCCAGCGCCGCTCTCCTCGTTCGTCGGACGGTTGTCCGAGCGGGCGGAGCTGGCCGATGCGCTGGCCGGGGCCCGGTTGGTCACCGCGGTCGGCCCAGGGGGCGTAGGCAAGACCCGGCTCGCGCAGAGGGTGGCGGCGGATCTGGTCGCACGCCACCGTGATGGCACCTTCTACGTCGATCTCGTTCCGATCGCTGGTTCCGACGACCTGCTGGCCTCGGTCGCGCGGGTGGTCGCCCCGGTGCACACCGGCAGCGCCCTTCAGACACTGGTGGCCGTCATCGGAGCGCGACACGTGCTGCTTCTGTTGGACAACTGCGAGCACCTGGTGGATCCGGTCGCCCGGCTCGTGGAGGAGCTGCTGTCGAACTGTCCTGCGTTGCGGGTGCTGCTGACCAGCCGGTCGCGTCTGCTGCTGCCGCACGAACGGGTCTACGAGGTGCCGGGGCTCGACCCCCCCAGCGATGCCGCCGACTTGTTCCTGGCCCGCTGCGATGTCCCGGGCCTGGACCGCGACCGGGTCTCGGCGGTGTGCGAGGCGCTGGGCGGGCTGCCTCTGGCGGTCGAGCTGGCCGCATCCCGGCTACCGGCCCTCGGGCTCGACGGTGTGGAGACCGCTCTGGCCGACCAGGCATCGTTGCTGGTCGGGGGTGCCCGGGTGACCCAACGGCATCGCTCACTGGAGGATCTGGTGGATTGGAGCTACCAGCTGCTCACCGAAGCAGAGCAAACCTTGTTCCGTGCGGTGGCCGTCTTCGTCGGACCCTTCGACACGGGCGCTGCGGCCGTGGTCGCCGACGTCGACGACGCGTCTGCGGCCGTCGCGCTCGCCGGTCTGTGCGAGCACAGCCTGCTCGGCGCCATACCAGGGGACCCGACCCGCTACCGGGCCCTCGAACCAGTCCGCCAGTCCGCTGCCCGGATCCAGGACCCGACCGACGCCGCAGCCGTGTCCACGCGCCACCACGCCTGGTGCGCTTCCTTGCTGGAATCGCTCGCAGGTCAGCAAGAGGAAGACCTCGCATGGTGCGAGCGGCTCGACGCCATCGCGGCGGATGCGCGCGCCGCCGCCGACACCCACGACGACGCCGCACTGGGCGAGCTGCTAGGCGGTCTGCTGTTCCGGCGCGGAAGACTGCGAGAGGCGCAGCACGCGTTCGGACGGGCCGGGACACCGTGGGCCCTGGAGCGCGCGGCGGCGGTCGCAGAATGTCGGCTCGCGGGCGCTGAGGCGTACCCCCTCTTCCTGGCTGCAGCCGAGGGCTACGACCGGCTCGACGACCCGGTCGGCGCAGCCAGGATGCTCGCGCGGGCGGTCGACCACGCGGTGCGCTTCGCGGGCATGTACCCCGACCCGGTGCCCGAGGGCGACCTTCGGGCCCTGCTCGACCGCGCCCGTGCGTTCGACGGTGCGTCCGCGGTCGTCATGGTGGCCGGCGCCCATCTGGATGCCAGCATCGACCTCGAGGAGATCCTCGAAGCGACGCGCGAGGACCCAGTGCTGAGGAGCGCGGCGCTCGACGCGATCGTCGTCGCCCGCGTCTGGAGCGCCGATCTGCCGGAGGCGACGAAGGCCTGTCTGCTGCGGGTCGATCCCTTGGAGCCGCTGTGCCTCGACCCGGTCGCCGGTCTGGAGCTCAAGGATGCCCTGCACACGGGCTCCCTCGTCGCTGTCGGGGCAGGTGAACTGGCGCTGAGCCGTGACCTGGGGGCCCGTAACGCCGCTCTGCCCTATCTGCGAGAGGAACGGGCTCTCGCCGTGGAGGAGGGCCTCGTCTCCGCGGCCTTGTCCGGTGACTGGGACGAATTCCCGGAGCGGGCGCGGGCCTACCGCCTCGGCTGGGAACGGTCCGGGCGGCCAGCTGCGCCCGGGCGAGGCCTGGCACCGGCGGCGATCGCACTCGTCCTGGGCCTGCAGGGCTCGCCAGAGCGTGAAGACTGGCTCGAGGTCCTTGCCGGCGTCCGAGGCGTCCCGACCGCCCAGGCCAGCGACGTCGCCTACGGGCGCGTGTTCACCGCGCTGCTCCATCTGCACCGCGACGATCCGCTCGCGGCGCTCACCCTCCTCGACCACGACGACCCAGGCTGGCTTCATCTGCTGTTCACCTCCTGGCGTGAGGCACTCGCTGCCGAAGCATCCGTCCTCGCGGGTCTCCCCGACGCCGAAGCCCGCATCGCCCTCGCGCGGGAACACTGCGCGACCAACCCGGTCGCCGAGCGGATCACCCAACGCGCGCACACACTGCGCATAGGCGAGCCACGGTACGTCGACGTTCCCGGATGCCCCTACCAGCAGGCCAGGAGCCTGCAGCTCGCAGGCGACCCCGCAGCCGGAATCGCCTACGCCGCCCTAGGCATTTCTCGGTGAAGCTGCCGATGCACACCGCGCCAGGACTCCCTTGGCCAGGGACGTGCGGAGAGCCACTTCTTGCCTAACGCTGACGGATGACCCCGCCGAGGGGCGCGTGGCAGGCCGACGTCGAGACCCGCTTGGTCGCATTTCTGGAAACCGGAGCGGCCCGGTCCGACTACCACGATCACCAGCCTGGGGCCGGTCGGGACCGCGCCGCCTGCACGCGGTGATCGTCCGCCTACAGGCGTGGGGCACCCGCTCATCGCCGGCGCACCGGCGCATATCCGGGTGGGGTGCTCCCCGCCCAGGTTGGCGCCGATGACGCCAGACGCCCGCGGTGATCACCGCGCAGCCTCGGGCCAGGGGATGAGGGTGCTGTGGAACTCGAGGTACTCACCCAGGCCGGACGGCGAGTTCTCCCAGCCGATCCCGCTCTGCTTGATCCCACCGAACGGAACGTGCTTCTGACCGAGCGGGGAGAGTGCGGTGTGGTGGTTGACGAAGGCCAGCCCAGCCTCGATCCGCGAGGCGACCGCCTCGGCGCGTTCGTGGTCGGAGCCCCAGACGGACGACCCGAGGCCGTACTCGGTGGCGTTCGCCATCTCGATGGCCTGCTCCTCGGTGTCGTAACCGACGATGGGAAGGATCGGACCGAACTGCTCCTCCTGGACGAGCGGGTCCCTCGGGTCCGCATCCACGACGACGGCGGGCCGCAGGTAGTAGCCCTCGTCCCAGCGGTCCGGGTTCAGGACCCGGCCGGTCATGCGGACGTCTGCACCGGTCTCGGCCAGGCGGGAGTGGATCGCTCGGATCCGGTCGAGCTGCGGGCGGTTGTTCACCGGCCCCATCGTGGCCTCCGGGTCCAGTCCGTGGCCGATCGAGATGCTGCCCACCCGGTCCAGCATCGCCTCGCTGAAGTCGGTCACCAGGGCACGCGGCACATAGACCCGCTTGACGGCGTAACAGACCTGACCGGCCCTTTGGAAGGCCTGAGCCGAGATCTGGTCCGCGGTGCGCTCGAGGTCGGCGTCATCGAGCACGATGGCCGGGTCGTTGCCGCCGAGCTCGAAGTGGATCCTGGTGAGCGTGTCGGCCGCAGACTTCATGATCACCTTTGCGGCGGGGCCGCCCCCGGTGAACGAGACCTTGCGGACCTCGCGGTTCGCGACCAGGGCCGCCCCGACGTCATGGTCGCCGTGGACGACGTTGAGGACTCCGGGTGGGAGGAGGCTCGCGATCCGTCTCAGCGCCAGAGAGACGGCGAGCGGAGCGAATGGCGAGGGCTTGACGATGACCGCGTTCCCCGCGACCAGCGCCGGTCCGATCTTCTGCGCGGCCAGCACGACCGGTGCGTTCCACGGGACGATGCAGGCGACGACCCCCAGGGGGCGACGCTCGACGCGGACCCACCCCCACGAGTCCTCGAAGACGGAGCCGGCTCCGAGCAGATCCTGCCCCCACCCGGCCGCGGTACGCAGCACCCCCGATGCGCCCAACAGCTCCCGGCGCGTGTTCGGCAGCACCGTGCCGTTCTCCCGGGTGAGCACGACCGCGAGGTCCTCGTGCTCACGCTGGAGGTCATCGGCGGCACGGGTCAGGAGCGCGGCGCGTTCTTCCACCGGTCGTGCACGCCAACCGGCTTGCGCCCGACGAGCGATTTCTACGACGACATCCACGTCGTCCACGGTCGCCGTCGACACCACGCCCACCACTTCATCCAGTCTGCCGGGGTCGCGAACCTCCAACGAGCCCGCCCCGGCCGTCCAGGCCTCCCCGCCTGCGTAAGTCCCGACCAGGCTCGTCCCAAGGGGCGCCACGGCACCCTGCCGGACCCTGACCGTCACGTCTGATGTCGATCCCATCGTCTTCTCCTCTGTTCGTCGATGTCTCCTGAGCGTTGCAGCGGCGGGGGTTGGTCGTATCCGGGATGATCCCGGGTTTGTGCCAGGTCGCCGGTCCGGAGCGGAGTCCAGGGACCCAAGAGCCCTCGAGGTACGGGAACGGCGCCCCTCAAAGGACGCGCTCGAGCAACTGCTGGGGCCTCGACGGACCCAGCCTGGTTACGCTCATCTGTTTGAGGGTCGCGGTGGTGTGGCCCGCCGGCCACCGGTGGCCTCGCCCATCCTGCAGCGACGTCCCAGCCGTGAGGGACCGCCCGCCGACCACGACGCGGGGCCGCATGCGGGTTGCGCGTGGCCACCGTTTGGCCACCACAGCATCGTCGCGACCATCATTGGTTGCGTCAGGAACCGTGGTTCCCGCCTACTGCAACTGTGCCCACGTCCCTTGTGCTGCAGCGCATCTTCCATTTAATCCGTAGGTTGTGGGTTCGAGTCCCACGGGGCCCACCTTGCGTTTTCGCAGGTCAAGTTGGGTACGATCACACTCCCCGACTCCGTGCGGACACAAGAAGCGTGGCCCGTGGGACGGCCTGAGGCCGTCATCTCGGTGGCCGACGCGGAGCTCAAGGCGTTGGTGGAGACGACCGAGTTCTCGCTCATGGGGCTGCACGGCATCGGTCCCTCCGGTGCCGCCCGGCTGCTGGTCGAGGTCGGCGAAGTCAGCCGATTCCCCGACCGCAACCACGCAGTGGTCGGCGTCCCTGCACCTGCTGCTCGGCGCCGGATCATGTGTGTCAACACGGCACCGAGCTGGCTGTCGCCGTTGCCCGTGTCATCCCGTTCGCTGGATCCAGTTGTGTCGACGCTTTCCATCGCCGCAACAGGCGAACCCTTATGCGCCGCAGCAGTACTGCGGCTGGGGGATCCATGCCGGTGCGCAGATATACCCATTGAACGGCGCCGACGAATGGGTATCGCGTCCGAAGCAGTTGCGGCCCTGCTTTCCTAGCGTCTTCTGTATGACGACGCAGAACGCGACGGACGACGCGAAGGCCGTCTTCCGGGCGCCATTGATGACGGAGCTGTCAGGTCACACGCTCTACGCGGTCGAACTGCCCGGCGTTGGCCTGACAGACAGGGCGCGCGTGGGCGGTCCTGAGCTGGGCTCGGCCGCCACGGCATCCCGGATGCCGACCTGCAGGTCATGCCCGGTGGCCGTACTCCCTGGCTGCATCGGGCAGGGACAGTCGCCGCGCTCACCCACGAGTTCTTCGACACGCACTGATCGCCCAACCCTCACCGGAGGAGACCCAGATGAGCCAGCACATCGAGACCCTGATCATCGGCGCAGGCCAGGCCGGCCTCGCCACGGCTTACCACCTGCAGCGGGCGGGCCGGCAGTGCCTGGTCGTCGATGCCAACGAGCGGATCGGCGACAACTGGCGCTGCCACTACGACTCACTCAGGCTGTACTCGCCCGTGAAGTACGACGGCCTTCCGGGCATGGACTTCCCAGGAGACCCGTGGCACTTCCCCGGCAAGGAGGAGGTCGCCGGGTTCCTCGAGGCCTACGCGGTGGAGCACGACCTGCCGGTCCGGCTGCAGACGGAGGTCGATCGTCTCCTGGCAGGTGAGGGCGGTGGGTTTACCGCCCACCTCGGAGCCGACGTCCTCGAGTGTGACAACGTGGTGGTCGCCACCGGCACGTTTGGGCGCACCCCGCGAGTGCCGGAGGTCGCGTCGCGGCTCGATCCCCGAATCCGCCAGCTCCACTCCTCGGCGTACAAGAACCCGGCCCAGCTGCAACCCGGGACCACTTTGGTCGTCGGCGCCTCGCACTCCGGCTACGACATCGCCTTTGAGGCGGGGGCTGACCGACCCACAGTCCTGGTCGGACCCGACCGCGGGAACATCCCGCTGGAGTGGGACACCCGCAAGTTCAAGATGTTTCTCCCGATCGTGGTCTTCATGTGGAAGCACGTGCTGACCCGACGCACCCCCATGGGTCGCAAGGAGATGCGGAAGGTGCGCCACGAGGGCGGCCCGACCACCCGGGTCAAGGCTCACCACCTCGCCGAGCGTGGCGTCGATCGGTTCGCGGAGAAGCTCACCGACGCCTCCGCCAGTGGAAAGCCCGTGCTGGAAGACGGCCGGGTGCTCGACGTCAGCAACGTGGTGTGGGCCACAGGCTTCCGCCGCGACCTCAGCTGGATCGACCCTTCACTGTTGATGGACGACGGCTGGCCGGTGGAGTACCGCGGCGTCGTCGACTCGACACCCGGTCTGTTCTTCTGCGGGCTGTCCTTCCAGTACGCCTTCGGGTCGATGCTTCTGCCCGGCGTCGGCCGCGACGCGGCCTACGTCGCCAAGAAGATTGGTGCGCGCGGCACGGCGAAGACGCCGGCCGCGGTCTGATGGCGGGGATCGAGATGGCCACCCAGCACATCGAGACCCTCATCATCGGAGCGGGCCAGGCGGGGCTCGCTACCGGGTATGAGCTCCAGCGGCGCGGCCGGGAGCTGCTGATCGTGGACGGGGTGGAGCGGGTGGGCGACAGCTGGCGCCGTCACTGGGACTCGCTGCGACTCTTCACACCCGGGAAGTACAACAGCCTGCCCGGGCACCCGTTCCCGGGCGGGTCCTGGCAGTTCTCCGGTAAGGACGAGATCGCCGCCTACCTCGAGACCTACGCCGTGGTGCATGACCTGCCGGTGCGGCTGCGCACCCGTGTCGATCGGTTGGAGCGCCAGACCGAAGGAGGGTTCACCGCGCACCTGGGCGCGGAGACGATCACCTGCGAGAACGTCGTCGTGGCCACCGGGGGCAACGGCTGCGTGCCGCGCGTGCCCGAGTTCGCGGGCCACCTCGACCCCAACGTCGAACAGCTGCACTCAAGCCAGTACCGGCGCCCCGACCAGCTACCAGCCGGCCCCACGCTGGTGGTCGGGGCAGCCAACTCCGGCTGCGAGATCGCCCACGAGCTGGCAGCAGATCGTCCGGTGACGCTCAGTGGCCGGGACCCCGGCCACGAGCCGTTCCGCCCCGGCTCGCGGGCCGACCGGGCGTTCGTGCCGGCCTTCGTCTTCCTCGCCCGCCATGTCCTCACCCGGCGCACTCCGCTGGGCCGCAGGATGATGCGCCGCTTCCGCACGCACGGCATCCCGGTCGGGCGCGTGCGGGCGAAGGACCTGGCCGACCGGGGGGTCACCCGGAGCGAGGCCCGCGTCGTCGGCGTCCGTGACGGGCGGCCCATGCTCGCCGACGGCACCGTCGTTGACGTGGCGGTCGTGGTGTGGTGCACCGGCAGCGCGCCCGACCTCGGCTGGATAGATCTGCCCGTCGTCGGGGACGACGGCTGGCCCCGCGAGTACCGCGGGGTCGCCGAGGACGTGTCTGGCCTGTACTTCTGCGGCCTGCTGTTCCAGTACGCCGTCGCCTCGTCCGTGCTACCCGGCGTCGGCCGCGACGCGGCCTACGTCGCCCGGCACATCACTGAGCACACAGCGGCCCGTGCAGCGATCACTGCTTGAGGACTGCTACCGGAACCAGGAGGTTCGTCATGTCCGTCACCATCGACAACAGGGCCCAGTCAGGCGAGGAAGCGGCTGCGCCCACGCCCGGGAGGTGGGCCGCCATCTTGACGGGTGTCGGCCCGGTGCTGCTGCTCGTCGCCTTTCTGTGGCACCCGCCCATCCCCGGTCGGCTTCCCGACGACGCGGCGGTGGCCGATGCCGCGGCGTCCGACCTGACCCGCTGGGGGCTGGCTCATGTCGCGGCTGTGCTCGCCTCGGCGGCGATCGCGGTGGCCTTCGTCGCGGTCCGTGAGTACCTCCGCGCACACGGTGACCGTCGGCTGAGCGCCCTGGGGCTCGGTGCGGTGGTGATCGGCAGCGTCCTGTACGCCGTACTGCCCAGCCTGGAGTTCGCGCACATCGCGGCCCACGAGACCGGTGCCGACATGGAGGCCACCCAGGCGGCCCTCAGGGAGTGGTTCCTGGTCTTCCTCCTCGGCGGCTCGCTGATGTTCCTCCTCGGCTGCACCGCCTTCGCCGTGGCCGTGATGCGCATGCGACCTCTGGGAGCATGGCTCGACGGCGTGGTGGCCGGCGCGCTGGTCATGTTTGCCCTCGCTCGCCTGGTGCCCATCGGTGCGGTCCAGTTCTACGTGCAGCCCGCCGCTGCCCTGCTGGCCCTGCTGCCGCTGGCCGTCGGTATGTGGCGGCGAACGAAGACCCCGGGAGCGTGAGACTTCACCGGACCCGGGCCGGCGTGAGTATCGTTTATGGGGTGGGCGTGATCCAGGATCTACAGCGCGCGCGCGAGGCCTACGAGCGACGGGAGTGGGTGTCGGCGTACCAGGCGTTGTCGGGCCTAGCCGACACCGAGCTCGAGCCCGACGACTTCGTGGCCCTGGCGACCGCCGCTTTCCTGCTCGGTCGCACCAACGACGTGGTGCTGGCCCTGCAACGGGCCTACCAGGCCAAACTCGACGTGGGCGACGTGCCCGGCACGGTGCGCGTCGCATACTGGCTGACCACCACGCTCTGGGGCGCCGGCGAGGTCGCGGTCGGCAACGGCTGGCTCTCCAAGGGCCAGCGCCTGCTCGACGACCTCGGAGAGGACGTCGTGGAGCGGGGCTACCTGCAGGAGCGTGTCACGCTCGGTCACATCATGAAGGGCGAGTTCCCTGATGCCATGCAGGCGGCCCCGATGATCACCGAGTACGGCCGACGCTTTGGAGACCAGGATCTGCTGGCGATGGGCCTGCACATACAAGGCCGGCTCTCCATCTTCTCGGGGCACGTCGCCGATGGGCTGCGCCTGCTCGACGAGGCAATGATCTCTGTCGTGGCCGGCCAGGTGTCGCCGATCTTCTCCGGGGTCGTCTACTGCTCGTCGATCGAAGCCTGCCAGGAGATCTCGGACTTCGACCGGGCGGGGCAGTGGACGCACGCCCTCACGAACTGGTGCGACGCGCAACCGGGCCTGGTCGCGTTCACCGGTCAGTGCGCCGTTCATCGAGGGCAGCTGATGAAGCTGCACGGCGCCTTCGAAGACGCCATCGCCGAGCTCCACCATGCGGCGGCGCGGTACGCAGAGTCCGGTGGAGGTCCGGCGGTCGGGCTGGCGCACTACGAGCGAGCCGAGGTGCATCGGCTGCGCGGTGAGCACGAGGCGGCCGAGGGCGCCTACGACGAGGCCGCAGAGCACGGGCACCCGGCCCAGCCCGGGCGGGCCCTGCTGTGGCTCAAGCGAGGGCGTCGTGATGCCGCGGTGGCCGCTGTCCGCCGGCTGCTCACCGAGCGGCAGGACCCGGTGCACCGCTCACAGGTGCTCCCGGCCGCCGTCGACGTGCTGGTTGAGATCGGCGAGCCTGAGGAGGCGGCCCCTCTCGTGGAGCAGCTGGGTGACATCGGCGCATCGTTTGACTGCACGGCGTTGCGGGCCGCTGGCTGCTACGCGGACGCGAACGTCGCGTTGGGCCGGGGAGACGCCGAAGCGGGCCTCGCTGGCGCGCGTCAGGCACTCGAACGCTGGCACCGGCTCTCCGCGCCGTACGAGGCGGCGCGCAGCCGGATGCTGGTCGGCCGGGCCCTGCGTCTGCTTGGCGATGAGGATTCCGCGATTGCCGACCTCACCGCTGCGCGCACCACCTTCGCCGAACTCGGCGCGACGATCAGCGAACGAGAGGCGGCTCACCTGCTCGGCGAGGGTCAGGCCCCTGGAGGCCTCAGCCCGCGCGAGGTTGAGGTGCTCAGGCTGGTGGCCGCGGGGAAGAGCAACCCGGAGATCGCCGAGGCGCTGGTGCTGTCCGAGAAGACCGTAGCCCGGCACCTGTCCAACATCTTCACCAAGCTCGACGTCGGCTCCCGCACCGCCGCCGCCGCGTTCGCCTACCGGCACAGGCTGGTGTGAATCTAGTCGTTTGGAAGCGCCTCAACTCGGCGGAGCCGAGATGTCACGAAGTTGAGCCCAGCAGAGTGGTGTACGACGTGGTGAGCGTCCCAGCGGGGTAGACGTGGGACGAGTACGGTGCCATACATGGAGCCCGAAGCTGCGATCAGGGCGATATTCGAGCAAGGATGGAACCAGGGAGACTTCTCAGGTCTCGGTGGAGTGCTCGCTGCGCGAGTCGTCCACCACTCCGGAGAGGCCAGCCGAGTCACGGGCTTGGAGGACCTCGAGACGGTGGTCAGAAGGTGGCGGTCGGGCTTCCCGGACCTTGAGTTCAAGATTCGCGCTCTGGTCGCCTCAGCGGAGGTAGTGGCTGCCCACCTCACACTTGTGGCTACTCATCAGGGGACGTGGGCCGGACGGGAGCCGACAGGCAGACGAATCGAGGTCGACCATATGTTCTTCTTCAGGTTCGATGGTGGACAGGTCGTGGAGGTCTGGGAGCTCGTTGACGCGACGGCCCTGAGGAAACACCTCGGTGGCTGAGGGGCTCACCAAGCCTTGACCCGATCTAGTGCCGAATCTGTAGACCGGCCAGCATTCCGCGGCATCAAGGTGCGCACTCCCATACCGCTGTGTGTGCGTCGTGCCGGTTGGCGAATCTCTCTGATGACCTTGAGAACACGGGCGGTTGCTGTTCCTGCTACGCAACTCCGTTCGCACCGGAGGTGCTTGCTCGGGAAGCCGTCCGATCCGCGGGTTGGGGTCACCTCGGGAGTACCGTGGGTTGATGGAGACGGTCGAGGTGTACGGCCTCCGCCTCGCCTACCGCCGCACCGGTCACGGGCGCACCGTGATGTTCGTGCACGGTGGTGCTGAGGACAGCCGCGCCTGGACCCCACAGCTCGAGGCGCTCTGCGACGAGTTCACGGTGTCTGCCTGGGACGAGCCCGGGGCCGGCGGATCCGAAGACGTGCCGGCCGCGTTCGGCCTGTCCGACTACGCCGACTGCCTGGCCGCGATGATTCGCGCGACCGGCTCCCCGCCGACAGCGGTCGTCGGGCTTTCGTGGGGTGCGACCGTGGTCCTCGAGCTGTATCGACGCCATCCTGCGGTGGTTCGCGCCATGGTGCTGGCCGATGGGTACGCCGGGTGGCGGGGGTCGCTGGGCGCCGAGGAGGCAGACTCAAGGTTGGCGGCCGTACGGGCTTCGCTGGCTGAGCCGGACGAGGCCTTCGATCCGACCTTGCCGGGGCTCTTCGCGGGTGATCCACCGGCCATCTTCGTGCCACTCATGCAGGCGATGGCGACTGACGTCAGACGGCGCAGCATGTTGACCGCCCTGACCGCGATGGCACAGGCTGATCTCACCGACGTCCTGCCCACCGTTGAGGTGCCGACACAGCTGATCTGGGGTGCGCTCGACGCACGGTCCCCACTGTCCGTGGCACGCGAGTTCGAGCACCGGATCCCGGGAGCGAGGCTGGCCGTCATCCCAGGTTGCGGACACGTCAGCAACCTCGAGGCACCCGGGCCGTTCAACGACCTCGTGCGCGGCTTCCTCCGCCAGCACGGCTAACTGACGGTTCGACACCGTCCAGCCTCGTGCCCACAGCCGGTCCCCGGGTCAGCCCATGCCGATCTCCCGAGACAGACCTACACCCATGTCTTGAGACACCCCCATCCCGATGTGTTGATCCAGGACACCACGCGGCCCATCGATCTTCTGCCAGTCAGAGGCCCTTACGCTGCTGCAGCTCGGTCAAGAGCCCACTTGATGTGGTGTCCCTGACCACCATGCGGCCACCGGGCCGCAGCCCGGCCGTCGGGGAGCCAGCGCCAGAGGGGGCGCATCATGGCTGGTCACGAACTCAGCGCACCCACCAGCAACCTGCGGATTGTGCGCCCGCGCCGGTCACCTCCCGGCGGACCACACCACCTTCGTCCGACACGCGCGCACTCCGGCCGGCAAGACAACCGCCAAGGCTCTCAAGCCATCGGTGAGCTCATCGCCTCTCACGTCCGGTCGCTGAATGGACCAGTTCGTCGTCTTCGCGCGAACGGCGCTACCCAGGGACACAGGGACCTCTTGTGATGTCCCAGAACGTGCAGTGATCTGCATGCTCCCACCGGATCGTGTTTCCAGACATCCCGGGAGGCCTCACGCCCGCTCGGTTGAGCTAACCGAGGCTTCCGGGGCCCTCGTCGCACTGCGCTTCGGTCTTCGGCTCGGGCGGGTAGAAGGTGGTGACGTTGACCTCACCGGAAGGGGTCACGGTGAGTCTTGCCCGCTCGGCAGCGAGCGGCTCAGCCTCGGGCGTGATGGTGAGGAAGTAGTCGGAGAACCAGGTGCACTCTCCGGACGTGCTGGCGAGGGCGCGCTCCGGCGGCGTGCCGGGGAACACGAAGAACGGCTCGGTGAGCTGGCAGTGCTGGGTCTCTACCGAAGACCCGTCCGGCTTCTCGACCCGCTGGACGAAGTCGCACTCGGCGAACATGAGCTCGACTCCGTCGGGGTTGTCGGGTGTGGGGTCGTCGAAGGCGACCGGGACGACCGTCGTGAACGGACCCACCCGGTCCACGGTGGCCTTCGCGGACGCCACGGTCGATGCGGAGGTCATCAGGAGCGCGGAGCCTGCGATCAGCATGGTCGCGCGTCGAATTGTCTTGGTCATGATCGTGCCTCTCTCATCGTGTTCGCTGGGGCCCCGGCTGAGGCCCGAGCTGTCACTCACACGGCTCAGCATCGAGTCAGGGCGCAAGAGCGGCGCAAGGATCGCGAGTAAACTGGCAAGCGCCCGGTGCTCGGGTGACCGGGCGGTGGCATCCGGCGAAGGGACTGACGTGGACGTCCACCTGAGCCTGGCAGGGGCGCTGACGCTGGTGCACGATGGCACTCGGATCGACGAGGTGGACTTCGGCGGGCCGCAGGCTCGGCTGGTGACCGGGATGTTGCTGGTCGACCGGGAGCGTCTGTGGTCGGCGGAAGAGCTCGCGGACCAGCTATGGCCCGCGGGACCGCCACAGCAATGGAGACCGGCGGTGCGGGCCCTCGTGAGTCGCGTCCGCGCCCTGCTCCACCAGATCGGTGTGCCTGGTGACGCCATCGTCAGCCGAGCCGGCCGCTACCACGTCGATCTGCCCGACCTTGCAGTCGACCTCGAGATCGCCCGTCGGCGTGTCGAGCGAGCCGCGCAGGCGTTGGCTGAGGGGCGGTACGACGTGGCCGACCAGCTGGCCGGGCGGGCTCGGGCCGTGCTGTCCCAGCCCGTCCTCGCCGGCGTGGAGGCGCCGTGGGCCGAGGAGCTGCGTCAGGCGACGCGTCCCCATCTGGTCGACTCCCAGCTCCTGCTCGGGCAGGCACGGCGGTGCCAGGGCCGGTGGTCGGCAGCCCGTCTGGCCCTCACCGAGGCTCTCCGGCGGAGCCCGTTCCGGGAGGAGGTGTGGCGCGAGCTGATGATGGTCGAGGCAGCGGCGGGCAACGCCGCAACGGCTCTGGGGCTCTACGAGGAGTGCCGACGTCAGTTGGCCCAGGAGCTCGGCGCCGACCCCTCACCCGAGACGCAAGACCTGCACACGTCGATCCTGCGGGGTCTGCCGGTCGGTGCCTCACCTCCATCTGCTCCGGGCCGGGCGGCGTCGCACGGACCGACCACGACGCGGGTATGGGCGCCGTACGTCGGTCTACGGCCGTTCGAGCAGGTCGAGGCAGACCGCTTCTTCGGCCGGGACGCCCTCGTGCAGCAGCTCGTGGAGAAGCTCGGCGAGCACCGTGCGGTGGCGGTGGTGGGTCCCTCGGGCAGTGGCAAGTCCTCGCTCGTGCGCGCGGGGCTGCTGCCCGCACTCGCGGCAGGTGCGATCCCGAACGCCGACACGTGGCCGGTCATGGTGCTCGTCCCGGGTCGTGACCCGTTGGACTCGTTGGCCGGAGCCTTGACAGAGGCCGGCATCGACGCTCGCGGGACGACGCCCGGTCCGGGGCGGCAACGTCGACGCTTGGCCGACGCGCTGGCCGCTGACCCGAGTCGTCTGCATCTGGAGGCAGAGCGGCTCCTGGCATCGCGATCCGCCGACCCCACGGCCCGGGTGCTCTTGGTGCTCGACCAGGCGGAGGAGCTGTTCACGGTCGCCGATGCGCCCCGGGCGGACTGCCTGCTCGCGGCGCTGAGGTCGGCGATTCGTCGTCGTACGCCGTGGCTCAGGGTGGTTGCCACCCTGCGCGCCGACTTCTACGCCCACGCAGCGAGGAACCCCGACATGGCGGCGCTGCTGAGTCGCTCACAGCTCGTGGTGCCGCCGATGTCCGGAGCTGAGCTGGAGGCGGCCGTCGTCGGTCCCGCGGCGCTGGCCGGCGCTACTCTCGAGCGCGGCGTCGTCGGCCGGATCGTGGATGACGCCACTGGCGAGCCGGGTCGGCTTCCCCTGCTGCAACACACGCTCTGGGAGCTGTGGAGCCATCGTGACGGCTCGGTTCTGACTGTCGCGGGTTACGAGCAGATCGGTGGCCTTGCGGGAGCGCTGGCCAAGCATGCCGAACGCACCTGGCTGTCGGTCAGCGACCCGGCGGCGGCCCGAGGTGTGCTGCTGCGCGGAGTGGCACCCGGCGGTCGCGACCGTGAGGACACCCGGCGTCCGATCCACCGTCACGACCTCGTCAGCGCTATCGGACCCGCGAGCTTGGACGCCGTGCTCGAGCACCTGGTGTCCCATCGGCTGCTCCAGGCTCGGACCAGCGGTGAGCAGGTCGTCTACGAGCTTGCCCACGAGGCCCTCATCACGGAGTGGCCGCGTCTGAACGGCTGGGTGTCCCAGAAGCGACAGCATCTCGCGACAGCCAGGGCCATCGAGACAGCGGCGCAACGCTGGCTGGACTCCGGCCAAGACCACGGCTGGCTGCTGACGGGTCAGGCGCTGGCCGAGGCGCGGACGATGCGTGCTGCCGTCGACGCCGGCGATCTCGACCTCGCGCTCTCCCAGGCCGAGGCCGAGCTCGTGGCGGCCTCCGAGGCAGAGGCTGCGGTGGAGGCCGCCGCACGGCGTGTCGAGCGGGGGCTGGCCGCGTCCCGGCTGCATCTCGTCGAGGACCCCGAGCTCGCCCTGCTGCTCGGTCTCGGCATGCTGCGCGACGTCGTGGACCTGGCGCCAGAACGCACCGCAGACCTGGCTGCGCTGCTTCGTGGTGGCATCCACCGACAGCGTCTGGTGCGCCGGATGGAGGGGCGCGGTGCGCTGCTGGCCGTCAGCGCAGATGGGACGCTGATGGCGCTGGCAGACCCCCCGGGTGCCACGGCCAGGCCTGACGGCCCGGTCGAGATCCGGATCCACCGCATGGCGGACGAGGAGTGCCTGGCCCGCCTCCCGGGTCACGTGGGCGACCTCCTGCCACGAGCCGCCTTCAGCCCCGACGGGGCCCGGCTGGTCAGTGGAGACGGCCACGGAAGGATCCGCATTTGGTGTGCCACCACCGGGCGTCTCGAGGCGGAGTGGCCGGGACCGGACGGGCCAGTGGGCGGCGTGGACGTCGCCGCAGGCACGGGCTACATCGCCACCTGGGCCGCGATCGGTCACGACCGGCAGCTGGTCGTCTTCGACCCCGAAGGTCGCCACCTGCACGAGATGGCAGCGGACGGTCGTGCGGCGTTCGAGGAGGACCTTCCCCGCCCAGGTCGCCTGGTCGCGTTCAACCCTGCAGGGGATCGCCTCCTGGCGGCGGTCGGCGACGTGGCGCGGCGTCTCGACCTGATCGACGTGGCGACGTGGGAGAGGGTGGTCTCGACCAACCGTCCCACGAGCAGCGGCTCGACCCTGAACCTCTACCGGGAAGTGACGTCCCTGGAGTGGCATCCCGATGGCAGCCACGTCGCGGTGTCGCTCGGCCCCACTACCCAGATCCTCGATGGCGAGACGCTCCAGGTGCTGCGTTCAGCCCACTCCGACACCCGCGCGTCGGTTGCCTGGTCACCCGAGGGAGGGCGCGTCATCACGGCGGGACGATCGGTGTCGTTCCTCGACCGTCGCGACCCCGACCCCGAGCTGGACACGCCGGCGCCGCCGGTGAGGATCCGCCCCACCCACCCGTCGCCGGACCGGCTGCGGGTGCGCAGGGTCCCCGGCACGGATCTCGTCGTGCTGGGAGCCGAGGGCAGCGGCGACCTGGACCTGCACGATGTCTCTGTCGCCGGGCCAGCCGAGGTTGCCAACCTGGCACCTATGCTCGGGCAAGGCGTCGCCTGGTCGCCGGACGGCTGCCACCTCGCCTTCGGTCGGGGCGGCGGCGAACTGGCCATCGTCGACAGTTCGACCTGGGCCGAGGTGACGCGTTACACGGCCCACACCCACGACCACGCCTGGCCCCGACTGGACGGGCCCATCGCCTGGTCGCCGGACGGCTCGTTCCTGGCCAGCACCGCCAACGACGGCACGCTGGCGATGCGCGACCTCGCCCGTGGGACGACGACGACGGTGGCGGTCGGCGGTGCAAGCAACTGGCCGGGCACCGTCGGCATCACCCCCGACAGCCGGCACATCGCCGCTGTCGCCACCGGCCGAGCGGTCGTCGCGCGTCGTGACGGCACGGTCGTGGCCAGCCTCGACGTGCCGACGGGAGGCCTCGGCATCCCTCGGCTGAGCGCCGATGGCACCCAGCTGGCCATCCCCAACCGGGGTCGACAAGGTCGCGCCGTCTCGGCGACCTGGACGACCCACCTCTGGAGGTGGGGATCGGACGAGCCTCCGCGGACGCTGGGCCCACCCGGCTCGAGGTTCGGCGAGTGCCTCAGCTTCCACCCCGACGGGCAGACGGTGGCCTTCGCGTCGGATGACCCCATCGTGTGGATCGTCGATGCGCACACGGGCGCCGTGCTGCGTGAGCTCGCAGGTCACGCCTTGCCGATCCAAGACGTGATGCACCACCCGAGTGGGCGCATGCTCGCGTCGAGCTCGTGGGACCGGACGGTCCGGGTGTGGGACCTCGCCACGGGCTCGGAGGTCGCGATGATCGCGTCCCTGACCGGACCTCCAAGCATCCTGGCTTTCCACCCCACCCGACCCTGGCTGGCGGTCGCCGACTGGACGGGCGTGGTGAGGGTGTGGACCCTGGACTTCGACGAGCTCGTGGCGATCGCACGGAGCCGGGTCACGAGAGGTCTGAGCGACGAGGAGCTCACGCTGTCACGCGGGTCTTGACGTGGCCACACGGGCAGGCGGCGGGCAGCGATCCTCTCGGATATTGCTCGTGCTGGGGCTTTGCGGCAGACGTTCACGAAGAGATCCAACGGCCCTCCCCGAGTCTCTCCAGCCTGACCGGGGCCGTCGTCCGTCCTGGAGCGGCTGCTTAGCCTCCGAACCCTCGGGCCGCACACAGTCATTCGCTCAAGGACGCTGTGGCGCGGCCATCAACCTGTGGTGGCCTCGCCGTGCTACAGCGGCGTCCTCCCCACGAGGAGCAGCCGTCCACGACTCTGCTGGACTACTCAGCCCAGCTCATCCAGGAGCGCGGGAAGGACTTCGTGCATGTCGCCGATGACGGCATACCGCGCCTTGGTCACCATCGGCGCCTCTTCGTCGGTGTTGACCGCGATGATGGTCCGCGAGGACGAGCATCCGGCCCAGTGCTGGATCGCGCCGCTGATGCCGCACGCCAGGTAGAGATCCGGGCTGATGCGGCTGCCGGTCTGGCCCACCTGCTCGTGGTGCGGACGCCAGCCGAGGCTGGTCACCACCCGCGAGACACCGACCGAGCCGCCGAGGCGCTCGGCGAGCGCCTCGGCAGCGGCGAACCGGTCGGCGCCACCGACCCCACGTCCGACCCCCACGACCACCGAGGCGCCGGCCAAAGCCGAGGTGTCGCCGCCCTCACGCGCCTCGCTGCGCCGCACCTGGGCGACCAGGTCGGCCGGAGTCAGCTCGACCGCGACCTGCTCCACCGTGGGCTGCGTCGGCTCTGCCGACGGGGCGGGTGCCACCGCGTGTCCCGCCACCGACGCCACCGCGAGCTGACCGCCGAGCCCGATCCGCTCCAGCACCGCGCCGCCGACGACCTGCCGCTCGACCTCGAGCGGGTCCAGCTGCACGATGTGCACCACGTTCGCCGCCATCGGCACGTCGTGGATGGCAGCCACGTGCGCCAGCACCTCGTTGCCGCACGGGGTGCCACCGCCGAGCAGGTATGCCGCACCGCTCACCTGGAGGCCGGCGTCGACGACGCGGGCCCAGGCAAGCGCCGCGTACCGCTCCAGCTGCGCATCCGTGGAGACGAACAGGGTGCGCACCCCCTGCTCGCGACACTGCGCCAGCACCCTCTCACCGGGCTGGCCGACCTGCCCGACGAGCACCGCGTGGACCCCCTCCCCGGGTAGTCCACGCGCGAAGGTCAACGTCTCCTCAGCCACCACGGACAGGCCCGCCTCGCCCTGGCCGGGGTCCTCCATCTCCACGAGCACCAGCACGCTCATCGCACGACTCCCAGCTCGCGCAGCACCTGGGCAAGCCGCACGGCGGCGCCAGTACCGTGACCCAGCACCTCCACCTGGCTCTCCGGCGGTGGAAGCACCCGCAACCCGAGCCGGCCGTTGCCCCGCGGTTCGACACCCGGTGCGAGGACCTCGATCGGCGTCTTCCTGGCCCGCATCCGTCCGGTGATCGCAGGGTAGCGCGGCTGCACGCCGCCCTCCAGCACGGTGGCGACTGCGGGCAACGGCAGCTCGTAGACCACGGTCCCCGTCGCCGTCCCGGCCCGGACCTCGGCCCGGCCCTCGGCCACGGTGATCGTCTGCGCCCCGGCCACCACCGGCCGCGCGAGCAGGTGCGCCAGCCGGATACCGACCTGGTGATCTCCGGTGTCAGCAGCGTCGTTGCCCAGCAGCACCAGGTCGTAGCTGGTGCCACCGGCCTCCTTCTCGCGCACGGCGGAGGCGATCGCGGCGGCGACGTCGCCCGGCCCGAAGCCATCTGCCTGCGCATCGATCCGGACGGCCGCATGGGCACCTACTGCGACCGCGGCCCGCAGCTGCTCCACGCAGTCCTCTTGCCCCAGGCTGAGCACGGTGACCTCACCACCGGACTCACCGGCGATCTCCACCGCGATGGCGACGGCACACTCCTCGTGCTCGCTCATGGTGTAGCCGGCGTAGCGCCCGTCCACTGCGTCCCCGGCCTCGTTCAGCACCACTTCGCCGCTGGCGTCGGGCACCCTCTTCACACACACCAGCACGTCGGTCATCTCAGGCGCCCCCCGTCCCGGGACCCAGCTCGGCATACCGCCCCTTCACCCGCAGGTTGTCCGGGTCGAGCAGCGGGGTGGCGTCGGCGCGGGCCACGGTGACGGGGAAGAGCTGCTCCATGTAGGAGACCGCCAGCTCGGTGCCGGGCACCGCCTGCGCGGGCGGTAGGAATGCCATCAGCACGTGCGTGCCCAGACTCGGTGCCGAGGCGGCCGAGGTGACGTATGGATGGTGTCCGTGCCCGTCGGTCAGGAGCTGGCCCTCACGGGTCAGGATGGGTTCGCCACCGAGCATGTAGCGCCTCGAGCCGTCGGCGCAGGTGTGGTCGTCGACGGTCAGGGCGCACAGGACCGCCCTGGGGGCCACGCCTTGTTGCTCGAGGACCGCCTGTCTGCCGATGAAGTCGGCGTCCTTGATCCTGGGCCTGCTCATCCCCGTCTCGAAGAGGCTGCGCTCTGCGTCCAGCTCTGCGCCGTAGGCGCGGTACCCCTTCTCGATCCGACCGGTGGCGGTGTAGACGCCGATCCCGACAGGCCCGACGCCGTGCTCGCGCCCGGCCTCGATCAGCCGGTCCCACAGCGCCGCTCCGGTCTCCATCGGCACGTAGAGCTCCCACCCGAACTCCCCCACGTAGGAGATCCTGGAGGCCAGCACCGACAGCTCCCCGACCTCGATGAGCCTCCACGTCGCGAACGCGAAGCTCTCCGGGGAGATGTCGTCGTCGGTCAGCGCGCCGAGCACGTCGCCCGCCCGCGGTCCCCAGAGACCGACCGTGCTGATGGCGGAGGTGAGGTCGACGAGCCGGGCCCCATCGGGCAGGTGGTCGGCGAACCACTTCTTGTCGACCATGCCGTGCGCTCCGCCGGTGACGACGCGGAAGTGGTCGTGCGCGAGGCGCATGACGGTCAGGTCGGAGCGGAAGCCACCAGCCTCGTCCAGCACCGGGGTGTAGATGACCCGGCCCACCCGGACATCCGCCTGTGCCACGACGATGCGCTGGATCGCGGCCAGGGCCTGCGGGCCGACGACGTCGAAGATCGCGAAGGCGGTCAGGTCCACGATCCCGCCGCGGGCCCGCATCGCCAGGTGCTCCGCGTTGATGATCGGGCTCCACCAGCGGGCATCCCACTCGTTCTCCCGGTGCATCACTGCCTCACCGAACTCCTCCAGGAGGCCGGCGTTGGTCTCGTACCACTGTGGGCGCTCCCAGCCCACGGCCTCGTGGAAGACGGCACCGAGCTCACGCTGCGCGGCGTGCATCGGGGAGAGCCGCAGCGGGCGCGAGCTCTGCCACTGCTCTGCGGGGTGCACGATGCCGTAGGTCTTGTTGAAGCCTTCGCTGGTGCGGGCGCGGATGTGGGCGCGCGTCCGCTGGTGCGGATAGAAGCGGGCGATGTCGCTGGCTCCCAGGTCGATCTCGGAGCGACCGTGGGTCATCCACTCGGCCATGGCCCGCCCGACGCCGGGACCTTCCTTGATCCATACCGCTGCGCAGCTCCACAGCCCACCGACCTCGGGAGTCTCCCCCAGCACCGGTGCGCCGTCGGGGGTGAGCGAGAGCAGGCCGTTGATGGCGTACCGGATCTCGGCGCGCTCGTCGCCGAGCAGCTCGGGCATGATCTCCAGGGCCTGTTCCAGCTGTGGGTCGAAGTCGTCCTCCGTGAACGGCATCTCGGTCGGCGAGAGCTTGGCCTGCGCGATCGAGGGGATCTCCTCGGGCTCGTGCAGGATCGGCCGGTGCGCATAGGAGCCGACCTCCATGTCCGAGCCGTGCTGGCGTTCGTAGCAGAACGTGTCCATGTCGCGGATGATCGGGAAGCTGATCTCACCCTCCGTCCCGGCCAGCGGGGCGCAGGGTCCCACCGAGATCATCTGGTGCACCGCCGGGGTCAGCGGGATGTGCGCGCCCGCCATCCGCGCAAGCCGAGGGCTCCAGACGCCGCAGGCGATGACCACCACGGGGGCCTCGATCGAGCCTTTGTCGGTCTGCACGGCACGGACTCGGCCCTCGGTCACGGTCATCCCCGTCACCTCGACGTTCGGCACGGTGGTCAGGGCACCGGACTCCTGGGCCCGCTCCCGCATGATGGTGCCGGCGCGCAGCGAGTCGACCACGCCGACGGACGGCGTGTAGAAGCCCCCGACCACGACGTCGGGGTCGACGAAAGGCACCATCTCGACGATCTCCTCCGGGGTGACCAACCGCGACTCGACCCCCCAGGCCGTGGCCGACGACATCCGACGCCGCAGCTCCTCCATCCGCTCCTGCGTCCGCGCGACCTCGATGCCGCCGGACTCGGTGAAGACGCCCATCTCGCGGTACTGCCGAACCGAGTCCAACGTCAGGTCTGTGATCTCGCGACTGTGGTCGACGGGGAAGACGAAGTTTGAGGCATGACCGGTGGAGCCGCCGGGGTTCGGCAGCGGACCCTTGTCTATCTGCACGATGTCGTGCCACCCCAGCAGGGCCAGATGGTGGACCAACGCGTTCCCGACGATGCCGGCCCCGATGACCAGCACGTCACAGCGGTCCGGGAGGGTTGATCTGCTCATCGCGACGAACCCTTCCAACTGCGTATTGCGCAACTCTGCGCGTATAACGCAACTATCGTGCGCCCGGGTCGAACTCCTGTCAAGGGCCCTTCTCGGGGACTCTCCCGTGCCAGGCCTCCCCTTCCGGCCGGCCTTGATGTGTGACTGCTGTTGCGTATAGCGCAAACCGTTGCACTATTCGCATCGCATGAGGTAGCGTGCGTAGGCACGCTGAGTCACAGCGCACTGCTCTGGTCGGTCCATGCAGGTCCGGCCCTGCACCGCAAGGAGGGGACGATGACACCGTTCCTGAGCACCGCGACCTACGCGGACAAGGCCGCTGAGCAGGCCGCCCCGCAGGCAGCCTCACCTCATACCAGCCACCACAACCACCCGACGGTGAACCAGGGCCGGACCCTGCCGGTGAACCTTCGGCAGACCGGCTCGACCCCCGTGGAGCTGCTGATCTCGACCCGCATCCGCAAGTCGCCCTACTGGCACCTGTCGGTCGCCGCCGGCGCCTGGCGCGCCGAGGTGTACAACCGCGTCTACCACCCGCGTGGCTATCTCTCCATGGAGGAGGGCGGCCCGCTCAACGAGCACCAGTCTGTGGTGAACGACGTCACCATGTGGAATGTCGCGGTGGAGCGCCAGATCCAGGTCACGGGCCCGGAGGCCGAGGACTTCGTCAACTACGTCATCACCCGGCAGGCCAAGAAGATCTCACCGATGCACGCGCGCTACGTCATCCTCTGCAACGAGGCCGGCGGCATCCTCAACGACCCGGTGCTGCTGCGCCTGTCGCAGGACGAGTTCTGGTTCAGCGTGTCCGACTCCGACCTCATGCTGTGGCTGCAGGGGGTGAACGTCGGCAAGGGGTATGACGTGCGCATCCAGGAGATCGACGTCTGCCCGGTCCAGATCCAGGGCCCGAGGTCCGAGGCCCTGATGCATGACCTGATCGGCCCGGTGGTCGCCGACATCCCGAACTACGGTCTCGCCGCGGCCTCGGTCGCGGGGCTGCCGGTGATCGTCTCCCAGACCGGGTTCACCGGTGAGAAGGGTTACGAGATCTACCTCTACGACGCCACCCTTCACGCCGAGGAGATGTGGCACGCAGTGCTGGAGGCCGGCAAGGCGCACAACCTGCGGGTGATCGCCCCCGCCCACCCCCGACGCGTCCAGGCAGGCATTCTCTCCTGGGGCCAGGACATGGACGCCGAGACCTCGCCGCTGCAGACCAACCTCGCCTACCAGGTGCCGCGGATGAAGGAGGAGGACTACGTCGGCAAGGAGGCACTGGAGGCCCAGCGGGCACAGCTGGAGGCGGGTTTCCCGCCCTTCACCCAGATGCTGGTCGGGATGAGGCTCGGCGGGAAGCCGATCACCGACTACGCGCCGGACTTCTGGTTGGTGAGCACGGCCGAGCATGACGACCCTGTCGGCTACCTGACCTCGCCCTGGTACTCGCCGGAGCTCGGGACCAACATCGCCCTGGGCTACGTGCCGGTCGAGCAGAGCCAGGTCGGCACCCAGCTGCGGGCATGGCTGCCGGACGAGTATGCCGAGACCCCCGGCGAGCCGGTCGGCGCCGTGGTGGTGCAGGTGCCGTTCCGCCCGTCGGTCAACCCCAACACCCGCGAGGTGCTGGCGGACGAGGGCAAGCAGTTTCTCTGAGCCGCACCTACACGCGGCAGGGCCCGGTCGCCCCGCCTGGCCTCAACCGTGCCACCCGAGCCGGGTGGACAGGCCGGTCGCGGCGCGTCGCAGCGGGGCGAGCAGCTCCCCCTCCCGCTCGACACCCATCCGGAAGGACGGACCGGACAGGCTGATCGAGGCCACCAGCTCCCCGTGGACGTTGTAGACCGGAGCAGCCATCGCGGTGAGGCCGATGTCCAGCTCGTCCCGCACTACGGCATAACCCTGCTTCCTGACCACCGCGACGAGCCGCTCCAGCTCCGCCGGCTGCGTCACCGTGTGCTCGGTGAAGGCGGTGAGCTCGCCCCAGGCCTCTCTGCGCTCGGCGGGGGAGAGCCCACCGAGCAGCACGCGGCCGTTCGAGGTGGCGTGTAGCGGGATGTGCTGCCCGACCCAGTTGTACGAGGTGATCGTCGAGGGGCCGAGTGCCTGGTCCACGTAGAGAGCCGTGTGTCCGGCCATCACCGCGACGTTGACGGTCTCGCCGGTCTCCTCCGCCAGTGCCCGGCATACCGGCCGCCCCTCCTGGACGAGGTCGAGCCGGGCAGTCGTCGCCCCGGCCAGGCGAAGGATGCCTGGACCCAGCCGCACCGGACCGCGAGCCTCCGGCTGCTCCACCAGGTCATGGGCAGAGAGGGCGGCGACCGTCCGGCTGACGGTGCTCTTGTGGACCCCGAGCTCGTCGGCGATCTCGCCCAGACCTGCCTCGCCGGTGCGTGCCAGGATCTCGAGGATGGTCAGGGCCCGCTCAACGGACTGCACCGGGGACCGGTCGCCCCCGTCGCTCTCCTCGTCCGCCATACGGCCCACCCTAGGGACCGGAGGGACGGGCGCCACGCTCGGGGTGGATGCCCGACAGCATGTCCAGCTGCTCTCGGCGCCAGGACTCGGTCCGGCCGACCTGGTTGAAGGTATAGATGTGCAGTCCGCAGATCCCGAGGCGCTCGTCTGCCGCCAGCTGGGCGACCTTGTGCACGAAGGTGGTGCTGGAGAAGCCCGGCAGGACGATCCGGGTGAACACGTTCTTCTGCTTGCGCAGGAACCGTATCGAGTCACCGGCCCCGATCGTCGTGGCCATCCGCAGCAGCTTGCCGGGGTCGACCGGCCCGGGGACGCCCACGTGCACGGGCAGGGCGACGCCGCGGTCGCGGACCGACTCCAGCCACCTCCCCACCATTGCGTGGTCGAAGGTCATGTTCGACACGATGGAGGTGGCGTGCTCGCGCTTGGCCCACATGGACTCCACCAGGACGTGGTCGTCGATGCCAGGGTGGGACTCCGGGTAGCCGGTGATGCCGACGTGCTCGAACGGCCTGCCCAGGTCGTCCAGGGCCAGCAACAGCTCCAGTGCGCCCTCGAAGGTCTCGACGGTGCCGGTCGCGTCCCCCCCGGGCACGAAGACCTCGGTCACGCCGGCTTCCTGCAACCGTGACACCAGGCGGGGCAGCCCGGCCCGGGGCACCATCCGTGCTGCCAGGTGCGGCACCACGTGGTAGCGCTGCGCCAGCCGCTCGGTGACCTCGAGCGTGGCGTCCAGTCCCTTGGTCGGTGACGCCGTGACCGTGATGGTGCGACCTGGCGCCACATGCTCGTGCACCCGGTCGACGATGCCCCCAGACGGCAGCACCTCCAGCCGGGCGTCGAGCAGCAACGACCTCAGGGCGGAGGGCGGACGCTTGTTGCTCATCACGCAACCTCTTTCTCAAGACGCATCCAACCTACGAGAGTCCGGAGCTCAGGACAAGCACGCGAGCGCGGGTCATCTCCGCCCCTGGTGCCCCAGGGCACCGTTGCCAACTCGGTGGCCGTCCGTGCCGACGGGCTCGCGGTGGTGGCCCTGGAGGCCCCGCAGAAGACCGACGACGGCTGGCTGCCCGTGGTCGACATGCGGCCGCAGGAGCCGGTGCCCCTCGGCGCGTACCGCGTCGGGTCCTGCCCGACATGGTCGCCCTGACTCCCCGAGGCGACGCGGTGGCCATCGCCGACGTCCGTGCCTCCGAGGGAGACGCCCTACCAGGCGGGCATGACCGTGGAGGAGCTGTAGGCGGACGAGAACCTCGGTCGCCTCAAGGTCACCCTGGCCCAGGCCCTCGACGAGCAGGACAGCTGCTACGCCGAGCTGTTCACCTACGGGACGCGCGGCTTCTCTCTCGTCGACGGTGACGGCACCCTCGTCTTCGACTCGGGCTCGCAGTTCGAGGAGATCCTCGCCGCGGCGGTCCCGGACTTCTTCAACTCCAACCACTCGGAGACGAGCTTCGAGGGCCGCTCCGACGACAAGGGTCCCGAGCCCGAGGGTGTCGTGCTCGGCGAGATCGACGCCCCGGACCTATGCGTTCATCGGCCTGGAGCGCATCGGCGGCGTCATGGTCGACGACGTGACCCAGCCCGCGGCGGCGTTCTTCGTCACCTACGTGAACAACCGGGACTTCTCGGTGTCCGTCGAGGACACCGAGGACATCGACGCAGCACTGGCCGCTGCGGGTGACCTCGGCGCCGAGGGCCTGGCTTAGCACACCAGGTCCCCGTTCAGGCTCTGGACAGCCTTTGGGTCCGTAGGGTGTGGGTTCGAGCCCCACGGGCCCTCTCAGGCCATTGCTGGTCAGAGGCAGTTATGGCCTCCAGGCGGCTGCTCCGCGAGCCGGGGATCGCCGTCCGCAATCCGTCGCAGGCGGCCATCCCTGTATGCCGAACCTCGTCGGGGTGCGGTGGTGCTGTGTCACGACGCTCATCCGCCGTCGAGTGAGACCCTCCGTCGACCCCGGCGAGGCACCTTTCGAGTGCGCAGAGCGGTGGAGGCCAGGCCGGTGTGCTCGTGCCCCGTGCGTCGCCGCTCCATACTGATGGGGTGAGCGTGTTCACGGGTCTGGACGCCAGTGCCCGGCCCGGAGTGGAGATCCGGCTTCTCGGCGCGTTCTCCGTGACCGTATCGGGCGAGCGGGTGGTCCCGCGCGCGTGGAGACTGGCGAAGGCACAGCACGTCGTGAAGCTTCTGGCACTCGACTCGCGCCATCGCCTGCACCGTGACGAGCTGATCGACCTGCTGTGGCCCGACCGCCAGCCTCGATCGGCGGCGAACAACCTGTACCAGGCGCTGTCGGCCGCTCGGAGGGCCATCACGTCGGCCGGTGGTGACGGGCATGACTGTCTGCGCCTGGAGGATGAGTGGGTCACGTTCGCCCCTGAGGCCGGTGTCTGGGTCGATGTCGAAGCCTTCGAGGCACTGAGCTGCAGCAAGGACCCCAGGGACCTACGCGCGGCGTTGTCCTTGTACGGCGGCGAGCTGCTGGCCGACGACCGGTATGCCGAGTGGCTGATGGTGCGCCGCGCCGCCCTTGGCCGCGCGCGGAACGACCTGCTGCGAAGGCTGGCGCAGCATTGCCTGGACGCGGGGGACCTCGTCGAGGCGCGCAGGCTGTTGGAGAGGGTGCTCAACGACAACCCCGTGGACGAGAACGCCCACCAAGCCCTGATGCGCGTCCATGCGCACTCTGGCAACCGAGCCGCAGCACAACAACAGTTCGCTGCGCTCGAGCTGGCGTTGCGTGACGACCTCGACGTCGAACCTGCCGTCGAGAGTCGTCGCATCCTCGACCAGATCCGTAGGGGGAGGTTGGCGCCCCCCGAGCCCGTCACGTCCCGGGTGGCCGGACACTCGCGCGATCACCGTGACATCCCGAACAACCTCCCGACGGCGCTGAGCAGCTTCGTCGGGCGCGAGCGCGAGCTGGCTGAGCTCACGGTGGCCATCTCCCGTCGTCGCCTGGTGACACTCACAGGTCCTGGCGGGTGCGGCAAGACCAGACTCGCCACCGAGGTCGCCGCCCGATGCCTGGACGAGTCCCTGGACGGGGTCTTTCTGGTCGAGCTGGGTCCGCTCACCTCGAGGTCCGGGGTCGACCTCGAGATCGCACGCACCCTCGGCGTGCGTGGCGCCCCCCAGCAGGGCCTGATGAACGCGATCGCCGACCGGATCGGCACCGGACGGCAGCTGCTCCTGCTCGACAACTGCGAGCACCTGATCGACGCCGCGGCCGCGGTCGCCGAGACGTTGCTGTCGGCGTGCCCGCGACTCACCGTGGTCGCCACGAGCCGCGAGCCGCTTCGTGTGCCCGGCGAGTGGGTCCGTCGCGTGCCGTCACTGCGACTGCCGGACGTGGACGACCTGCCCGCGCCGAACGCGCTGACCCGGTACGAGTCGGTGCGTCTCCTCGTCGACCGGGTGTCTGTGGGCGACCCGGACTTCGAGCTCGACGAGTCCAACGCCGCCACGGCTGCCCAGATCTGCGTGCGACTCGACGGCCTGCCCCTTGCACTTGAACTGGCGGCGGCGCTGGTCCCTGCCCTGACTCTGGCTGCCGTCGCTGAGGGACTGGACGACCGGTTCCACCTGCTCACCGCCGGCCGGAGAACCGGGCTGACCCGGCATCAGACGCTCGAGGCCGCCATCGGGTGGAGCTTCGACCTCCTCCCCGACGAGCAACGGTCCCTGCTGTGTCGGCTGGCGACCTTCCGGGACAGCTTCGCCGTGCCGGAAGCGGTGGCGGTGGGGACCGCAACCGACACGAGTCCCGCTGCGGTAGCGGCACGGCTGGCCGACCTGGTGGACCGGTCGATGATCGTCGCCGAACCAGTCATGGACCAGCCACGTTTCCGCCTTCTCGAGACGATCCGGGAGTACGCCCTGACCGAGCTCCGCGACCGTGGTGCCGTCGAGGAAGCTCTCGACGCACATGCCAGGTGGTTCGCCTCGTACGTCGACCGCGCCGTGGGCGAGCTGACCGGACCCGAGCACCACCGATGGCTCGCACGACTCGACCAGTCACGCACCGACCTGAGGGCGGCCCTCGCGCGGCTACGCCGTATCGACCCCTCCGAGGCGGTTCGGCTCGCCTCCGCGATGTGGACATACTGGTTGTTGTTCGGGTACCTCGATGACGGCATCAGGGAGCTCGAGGCCGCGCTGGCCGTTGCGGACGGACCTTCCGAGGCGCGATCTGCGTGCTGGCTGGGCGTCTTCGCGCTGCACAGCAGATGGAAGGGCATCCGCAGCCCGAGCATGCACGGCTACATCGACAACGCCGTGGCCGAAGCACGTGCCGTCCGGGGCGCGGCAGCCGAGAGCAGGGCGCTCGTGTTCGACGGCATCCACCGGTTGTTCACCGACCTCGACCCCTTCGACGCCGCCGGGGCGCAATTCCACCGCGCCGAGGAGATCGCGTCCTCGGGCGGTCTGGTCACCGACCAGGCTTCGGCTCTTCATGCTCGCGCGGTGCTGGCGGCCCACTGCTCCCGAGTCGAGCTGTCCCATGAGCTCCTCCTGGAAACCCGTCGGCTGCTGAGATCTCAGCCGCGAGAGGCCGGCGCTGTGCTGATGCTGCCGGTCTGCCCGGTGACGACGTCCCGGCGGCTCGGGGTGCCCTGGTTGGTGTGGGAGGACACACTCATGCCACACCGCGCCACGGCTGGGCCATCAGCCGAGGCCTACGTCGAGGCGAACCTGGGAAGCCTGAAGCGGGCCGTGGGGCAAGGAGGCGAGGCCCGGGGGCACTTCGAACGGGCGCAGGCCACCTACCAGGACGAAGGCGACGAGTCCGGTGAGGCACTCGTGTTGGCACGGCTCGGCTCGCTCGCACTCGCCCAGGGCGAGCTCGAGCGAGCCAGACTCCGGATGGAAGAGTCCCTGGTCGCCTACGAGAATGTCGGCGACGTGCGCGGGCGTCACATGGTGATGCTCGGGCTCAGTAGGGTCGCGATTGAAGAGAGGACTCCCCGCACCGCCCGGAGGCTGCTGGACGATGTCCAGCGTGCCGCGCGGGAGCAGGGAGACCTCCCGGCGGTGCTGGGTGCGCTCGAGGTTCGTGGCGAGCTCGAGGTAGCCGTGGGTGCCTTCGGTGCGGGTCTCAAGGCGCTGCGCGAGGCGCTCGAGATATCGACGGTGATGGGTCAGCACCTGACGACTGCACTGGTCAGCCTCGACCTCGCCGACGCCCTTCGGCGAGCGGGCAGACCGACGGACGCCCTGGAGCTCGCGAGAGCGGCCCACACCACCTTCGAGACGCTCGGCTACGAACACGCAGCAGCGTGCTGCCGGCGCATCCTGACCGAGGCGGACGACTCACACCTGTTCAGCCCGCGCTAAGACCGTGCTCAGGTGTCAGGCGTAGACCTCTGTCTCGAACGGACCGGACTCGCGGGAAGGGTGAGACACATGCGCAATACACAGTCCACGGTGATCGGTGAGGCGACGCTCGCGGACCTGCGTGCGTCCCTCAAAGGGGACGTCATCACTCCACATGACGAGGAGTACCAGCTTGCCCGACGGGTGTGGAACGGCGCGATCGACCGCCATCCGGCCGTGGTCGCCCGGTGCACGGGGACAGCAGATGTGCTGAGCACGCTGGAGTTCGCCCGCAGCGAAGGTCTGCCGATCGCGGTGCGCGGTGGGGGTCACAACGTCGCCGGCTTCGGGACCTGTGACGACGGCCTTGTGCTCGACCTGTCGCCGATGAAGGGGATCAGGGTCGACACCTCTGCCGGCACGGTGCGAGCGCAGGGCGGCGTGCTGTGGGGTGAGCTCGACCGCGAGACCCAGGCCTTCGGGTGCGCGACGACCGGGGGCCTCGTCAGCACGACCGGGGTTGCCGGCTTCACACTCGGCGGCGGCATCGGCTGGCTGATGCGTCGCCACGGTCTCGCCGTGGACAACCTGTGCTCGGCCGACGTCGTCACCGCCGACGGGGCGCTCGTCACGACGAGCCTCGAGAGCGAGCCTGAGCTGCTGTGGGGGCTCAGGGGCGGAGGCGGCAACTTCGGCGTCGTCACATCGCTCGAGTTCGCACTGCACCCGGTGGGGCCACTTGTCGTCGGTGGGGCCGTGTTCCACCCCGCGGAGAGCGCAGGAGAGCTGCTGCGCTTCTACGCCGACTGGACCCGGTCCCTTCCCGACGAGCTCACCACCATGGTGGTCTTCCTCACCGCTCCGCCACAGCCGTTCATCCCGGCCGAGTACCAGGGGGCCCCGCTGGTCGCCGTCGCCGTCTGTCACACCGGCGACACCTCCGACGCCCTCGAGGCGCTCGTCCCACTTCGCGGGTTCGGGGAGCCGGTTGCCGACGTGATCGGCCCCATGCCCTACGTGAGCCTCCAGTCGCTGTTCGACCACTCCGCTCCGTACGGCATACGCACGTACTGGAAGACTGCCTATCTCGACGACCTCGACGAAGCCGGCATCGACGAGCTCGTCGCCCAGGCCGCCGCACTCCGCGATCTCTTCCCGCTGTCCGCGGTGCATCTGCACCACATGGAAGGTGCGTTGACCCAGGAGCCGCAGGGGGGCGCTGCGTTCGGGCACCGTGACCATCGGTTCGTGCTGAACCTGATCGGCATGTGGAGCGATGATGACGAGCACGCCAGGCACGTGGGCTGGGTCCGTGGAGCCTGGGACGCCATGCAGCGGCACACGACGGGTGCGCCCTATCTCAACTTCCTCGGCGACGAGGGGCTCGACCGGGTCCGGGACGCCTACGGGTCCCGAGCCTACGACCGGCTGGTCCAGGTCAAACGCCGCTACGACCCCGACAACATCTTCCGGATCAACCAGAACATCGACCCGGGCACGACATGAACGACACCCTCCCGGCGACACGACGTGCTGCCCGACGCTGGGCGCAACGGACCTCGGGCGGTCGTGCTCGGCACCTCGGTCGCCGGTGCTGCCACAGCCGTCAAGCTGGCACGACGTGGCTGAGAGGTCGCGGTCCTGGACCCCGACCTAGGTCGTTTCGGGGATGTGGCCCAGGTGCCGTAGGTGCACCTCGGGGCGCCACATGCATGCTGTGGAGGGTCAAGGTCGTCGGCGACCGCCACCGCAGTGCACTTCGTGCCGGACACGTGGCTCTACAGCACTCCGTCAGCGTCGTCGCAGCTGCGGCCGTCGCGGTCGTCACGGCGGTGCTGCTCGCTCGTGGCGGGCGCGAGGACGGCCCACTCGGTGCGCTGACCTGTGCCTCGACCGGGCGGTGCTGCTCCTGGCCGCCACCACCGCTCTGCTCGCCGGCTGACGGCCCAGGTCCCGCAGGCCGCCAGGTCGTGACCCCGCGCTCGTATGCTGGGACATCGGCACCAAACAAAGGGGCAGGGATGGCAGGCAGCAACGCGAACGCCAGCGCAGGCGCCGGCAGCGCGATCTACGGCCTCGGCGTGCTCGGCACAGTCGTCTACTTCTGGCAGCAGGCGGACGCGTTCTGGGAGTACGTGCTGGCCGTCGTGCAGGGCCTGGTCTGGCCCGCGATCATGGTCTACGAGGGGTTCGCCGCGCTCGCCGCCTGAGGCGCGACCCGCACGACCTCACCGTGCACGTCGCACACGGCCGCCAGCGTGTTGTAGACGGTGCCGAACTTCGTGAGGTTGCGGTGCATGAGCTCGGTGCGGCGTGCTGACTCGGTCGTGCTCACCCGCAGCGTGTAGTGCACCGACACGAACCGCGGCGGGCTGTCCTGACGCTCGGCGACGATCTCGACGTCCGCCTCGGTGTACTCGTAGCCCATCAGGACCCGGGCCCGCGCCAGGTTCTTCAGCAGGCAGGCCGCGAAGGCCGAGGCGAGCAGCTCGGCCGGCCCCGGCAACCCGGCATACGGCCTGCCCCACGTGCCGTCGAAGGGGATGACGGCCCCGGCGGCCTCGGCGCTGGCGCGGGAGGACGGCGAGGAGTGGGCGGTCACCCGGTATGCGGTAGAGGCTGCCGTCGCGGCGGGAGCGTCGTGGTGAACGTCGGTCATGGCTCCAGGGTGACCCGTCGATTCGGCCTGCCATAGGGGCCAAGGTCCCGGACTCAGCTGAAGGGGGCCCGGTGGTCCAGACGCACCGACTGCCGGCCCGCCCACCGCCAGATGCGGGCCGCGACGTCGCGGTCCTCGTCGGTGACCAGGTTGCCCATCCACCGCAGCGCAAGGGTCATCATCCAGGTCGAGCGCATGCCCACCGGCCCCAGCGTGGGCAGCACCCGCGGCACGGTCACGACACCGGCGAGCCGACGCGCGATGGAGAACGCCTCGCCGTAGTGCTCGGTCAGCACCCCGGGCCAGGTGGTGCCCAGCGGCAGGCCCGCGTCGATGGTCTCGGCGACCAGACGGCCCGTCTCCAGCCCGTAGTCGATGCCCTCGCCGTTGAGCGGGTTCACGCACCCGGCCGCGTCGCCGATGAGTGCCCAGTTGGCGCCCGCGACCCCGGAGACGGCTCCGCCCATGGGCAGCATCGCCGACAGCGGGGCCTGCATCGGCCCGGAGAGGCCGAACTCCTCCTGGCGGGCGTCGACGTAGAACTGCATGAGCGGCCTGAGCTGGATGTTCGCCGGGCGTCTGGCCGTCGCCAGCGTGCCGACCCCGACGTTGACCTGCCCTCCGCCCAGCGGGAAGATCCACCCGTAGCCGGACAGGATCTCGCCCTGCATGCCGCGCAGCTCCAGGTGCGAGCTGATCCAGGGGTCGGCGGAGCGGGTGGAGTCGACGTAGGCCCGGGCGGCCACCCCGAACACGGTGTCGCGGTGCCACTCCCGGCCGAGCATGCGGCCCAGCTGCGAGCGCACCCCGTCAGCGACCACCAGGTGGCGGCAGCGCACGGTGTGCCGCTCCCCCTCCACGTCGAGCACCACACCCGCCACGCGCTCACCGGACCACTCCACGTCCACCGCGCGGGCGCCCTCCAGCCCGAGGGCACCGGCCTTGACGGCGCCGGTGCGGATGTGGTCGTCGAGCTCGGTGCGCGGCACGGCCGAGCCGTGGTCGGGCAGCGACCCGCCGGGCCAGGGCAGCTCCAGCACCTGGCCGAAGCCGTGGGCGCGCAGACCCTGGTTGACGACGTGGGCACGCACCCAGTCGCCCAGGCCCAGCCGGTCGAGCTCGGCGACGGCGCGTGGGGTCAGGCCGTCCCCGCAGCTCTTGTCGCGCGGGAAGACGGCGGCGTCGGCCAGCACCACGTCGTGGCCCAGGCGCGCCGCCCAGGTCGCCGCTGCCGACCCCGCGGGCCCGGCACCCACGACCAGCACATCGGTCTCAGCGGGGATCGGTGTCGTGCTCACGCCCCGATTGTCCCAGGCCCACCCGGGTGCTCGGCACACCAGCACCCGCAGTGGCCGGCGCATCCTCCAGGTGCCGGACGACGACCGCGGCCGGGAAGGCCGCCCAGGCCACGGCCCCGACCATCTTGAAGGTCTCCTCGGCCACCCGGCGGGTGAGGGAGTCCCATCCGGTGAGGTCCAGCCCCACGGAGACCGCGAGGGCCGCGATCGCGAACAGCAGGATGCCGGTCTCCGGCAGCCGCCGGAAGACGTCCCGGAAGGCCACCAGCACGGCGACCGCAGCGACGGCATACAGCCCGTAGGTCACGAGCTCCGGCACCCCGAGGTAGTGCGGCAGCACCACCTCGTGCAGCAGGAACCGGTCGTCCAGGGTGAGCACGAGGCTCAGCAGCCCGAGGGCGAGCAGCATGGCGGCCAGGGACCCGTCGCGGCGGCGCAGGCCGATCGCCGCCACGAGGAAGACCCCCGCCCCGGCCGCCCAGACGAAGAGGTTGAGCGAGGCGACGGCACCGGCGTGCCAGGCGATGCCGGTGACCTCCACCGCGTCGCTCATGAGGTCCATCGGGTCCAGGCTCCCGCCGGTCAGCACACCGGCCAGCGGGGCGGGTGCCGACAGGGCCAGACCGACCACCACGGCGGCCACGACCCAGGGCCAGGGGAAGCGGGTGTCGTCTCCGGGCATGGCCACCACGGTAGGTGCGTCGTGCGTCCCGGCCGCGTGAGACCCCCGTCCTGGCGTGTCGGCCCGCGTGGTGCACGCCGTTGCTCCACGGGGAATCGCGCACCCGGGTCCCGGGATCGTCGACAGTCCGACGCTAGGGTGGCCGCATGGCTATGTCGCCCCGAGCCCTCATCGTCTGCACGGGCCGGGACCGTGGGGCCCTGGCCGGCGCCCGTGCGCTGCACGACGCGGGGTGGTCCGTGGGGGCGGGCACCCCGACCGGGTCCGGCATGGTCACCGCCTCCCGTGCCGTGTCCGCCAGCCACCTGGTGCCGCGTCCCCGCGGTGACGGACGCGCTTTCGTGAGGGGGGTGCGGGCAGCCGTCGCCGACGGCGCCTATGACGTGGTGCTCGGTGGCGGTGACGACTGGATGGCCGGGCTGTCGGCCTACCGGGACGAGATCCCGACGGCGGTGGCGCACCCGCCGTTCGAGGCCGTGCGCAGCGCGCTCGACAAGGTCGACCTGGCTGACGCCGCGCACGCCGTGGGGCTGGGGGCGCCGCACACCGTGGCCGCCACCGACGACGCACTCCGGGAGTGGTCCGGCCCCGTCGTGGTCAAGTGCCGCACCCACTGGTCGCCGGGGCAGCGACGTCGCCACCGCATCGACGCCCGGCTGTTCCCCGACCCGCACGCCGCCCGGGCCCAGGTGGAGCACATCCGCGCCTCGGGGGCCGAGCCCGTGCTCCAGGAGCCGGTCGAGGGTCGTCTGGGTGCCGTGATCGGGCTGTTCGACGACGGCCGGCTGCACGGGCGGGTCCAGCAGACCACGTCCGGACTCTGGCCGACCCCCTCCGGGATGTCGTCGCGGGCCCGGACCGTCGCGGTCGACCAGGACCTGGTGACACGGGTCGAGCGGCTCCTCTCCCGCATCGGCTGGTGGGGCCTGGTCGAGCTGCAGTTCCTCACCGACGCCACCGGGGTGCCCCGGCTGATCGACCTCAACGGCCGCTTCTTCGGCTCGCTGGCGCTCACCAACGCCGCCCGACCGGGGCTGGTCGACGCGTGGTGCCGGGCGGCCCTGGGCCACCCGGTGCCGACGCTGCCGGACGCACCGGGGGGCCACCGGTACTCATGGCTCGCCGGAGACCTGCGTCGAGCCCGCACGGAGCGCCGCGGGGGCCTCGTCGCCGATGTGCTGGACAGCCTCCGCTGGGGCCTCGGCGCCCAGCACAGTGTCTGGGACCGTGCCGACCCCTGCCCCACCCTCCAGCTGGTCCGCGAGCGGATCTCCGGGGAGCACGCCGGCACCGACGAGCCCTTCCTGGCCCCGTCCCGGTCCGCGACGGGCACGGCTGCAGCGGGCTGACCGGCATACCTGCTCCTTGCTAGGTTGGTCGGCACGCCGACTCGGGAGACCCCCGGAAGGAGCACGAGGATGCCGACGACGTCCCCAGCCCGCACGGTCCCGGAGGCAGGCGAACAGCTTGCCGCCTGGGCTCGGTCGATCCGCAAGCACGAGCCCGACGACTTCGTCGCGGCCCGACGGATCGCGCGACGGCTCGGGGCCACCTGGACGGGTGACCGGGTCGAGATCGGCTTCTGGGCGCCGCAGCTCGTCGAGACCGGCACCCCCGACGAGCACGTGGCCCTCGAGGTGCTGCTGCCGCCGGAGGGCCTCGACCTGTCGGTGCCGGACCAGGAGGTGGTCTTCCGGCGGGCCCAGCTGCCGGTCGTGGCGGACGGGGAGTACCGCTGGGCCGTCCTGGAGGGGGTGCAGCCGGGGACCCGCGACCGGGTCGGCGCGCTCTACCAGCTCGTCTGGCAGGACGACCGGGGCCACCGGCACGTCATCCTCGACGTCGTCGCGCACTCGCTACCCTTCGGCGCGTTCGGCCCGGCCGAGGTCTACGACGTGGCCGGGATGCAGGCGGCGCGCGGTGACGGCGACTACTACGCCGCGCTGGCGGACCGCGCCGACGCGCAGGGCGTGGTGCACTTCGACCCGCCCACCAACATCCTGCAGCTCCATGTGCCGACGGCCACGACCCAGGGGACCGTCGGTGCCCTGGCCGAGCAGTTCCGCTCGCTGGGCGAGGCGCTGCACACCGGCCGCCGGCTCACGGCCGAGGAGGAGGTGCTGGCGGGCTACGAGGCGCTCCAGCCGTTGCCGCTGGAGCCCACGATCGAGTACGAGCTCGGCCCCCGCGCGGTGCAGCGCGTCGACGAGGGTCCTGCCGACGCCCCCGAGGTGACGCTGCGGCTGCGGCGCCCCGACATGACCAACTGGGGCTACGACATCGTGCTGGCCGGCTCCTCGGCCACCAACCCGGCCCTGCTCGCCGACGGGCGCCCCGACGAGGTCGTCGACCTCGCCGCCGCGCTGCACAGCCTGCCCGAACCGATGATGCTCGTCCTCGACGTCGTCTACGGCCACACCGACAACCAGGCGCTCTCCCTGCTGCCCTCCCCCTGGTTCCGTGGCCCCAACATGTACGGCCAGGACGTCAACCAGCAGCACCCGGTCGTGCGGGCCCTCATGCTGGAGATGCAGCGCCGCAAGGTCGACCTCGGCGCCGACGGGGTGCGGGTCGACGGTGCCCAGGACTTCAAGACGTGGGACGCCGCCAAGCAGGTGGTCGCCCACGACGACGACTTCCTGGCCCGTATGTCGCAGGTCGAGCAGTCGGTGCACGGAGTGCGCTACCTGCCGTGGTTCGTCTTCGAGGACGGCCGGCCGTGGCCCCGTGAGGACTGGCCGGTCGCCTCGACCTACCGTGCCGTCATCGACCAGCAGCCCGACGCCTTCCAGTGGGGGCCGATCACCTTCGCCCACAACACCCCGGCCCTGCACGGGTTCTGGGACGAGCGCTGGTGGCGCGTGGAGCAGATCTTCACCACCGGCAGCCACTGGATCTCCGGCAGCGCCAACCACGACACCGTGCGACGCGGCACCCAGATCCCGCTGGACGAGCCGGTCAACCCCGCCCTCGGCGACACGCTGCCGCAGATCCTGGGCAACGCCTACGACAACGCCGGCGCACAGATGCTGACGTATGCCGCGTTCCCCGGTGTGCCGATGGACTTCCTCAACGCCACCGCGCGGGCCCCGTGGGGCTTCATCCGCAACGCCGACGACCGCTACGGCGTGAAGATCGTGGCCGAGGAGTCGCTCTTCCTCTGGTGGCAGGTCGACGAGGAGCGCTGGTCGCAGCCCGGCGCTTTCGCCCGTCTGCGCGACCTGGGTCTCGGGACGCTGGAGGACGCCCGTGCCTTCTTCGCCGCCCTGGCCCGGTGTGTCGAGGCAGCCGGTGACGACCTGACCACTGCTGCCGAGCTCATGGCGGGCGTGACCCCGCGCCTGCCCGGGCCGGAGCCCACGACCTCCAGCCTCAAGCAGGTGGCCCGGGCGTTCATGGACGACGCGCACGACTTCTGCTCGGTGCCCCGGTGGCTGCCCTCGCTGGACCCTGCCCGCACCGCCTTCAACCGCTCGGTCAGGGAGTTCCGGCACTCCCGGCCCTGGCTGCGCGAGGACGCCGGGCCGCAGGACCGCTACGGCCACAGCACCGAGGACGGCGCGTTCCTGGCGCACAGCCTGCGCCACGGGCCGGACGGGGAGCAGGTGCTGCTGGTGGTCAACCTGGCGGGCGACCCCGTCGACGTCCTCTGCGCCAAGGTGCCGGACGCACCGCTCGAGGCCGCCGGGTGGCAGCCGGAGCTGCTGGCCCCGGGCGTGGAGTGGACGGGCGCCGACGCCCCCCTCCACCTGGCCGACAGCCAGGGCGTGGTGCTGGTCCGCCGTCCCTGAGCCTCGTCGCGGGTCGCTCGCGGGTCAGCCGCGGACGGGTCGGGAGCTCGCGACGTCGTCCACGATGGTGATGATGTTCCTGAGGTTCGCCAGCAGCGACCCGTAGACCGGCCAGAGCATGTGCGGCAGGTCCCTGGTCGACATCTCGCTCGTCAGCTCGTCGACGTCCCGGCGCAGGGGTGCGACGTCCCCCTGCGGGTCGCCGACGCGCCGGCCCGTCTCCTCCAGCAGGTCGAGCCAGCGCTCGCGGAAGTGGTCGTCCCACTGCTCCGAGGACACCGTGGACTCGTGGATCATCCTGGCCATCCCCCGGGCCTGGGCGATGCCCTCCTCGACCCGCCTGAGCACCTCCTCGTAGCCCGCCGGGTCGCCCGCCTTGCGCGACAGCTTCCTGCGGGGGTTCCACCGGCCGCTCTCCCGTGACTCCCTGACGACTCTCCAGACGTCGTCCAGGTCGTCGTCGAGCCGGCGCGTGCGGTCGATCCACCTCTGGGAGTCGTCGTCGCTCCACTGCTCACGCATCTCGCGGGCCATGTCCTCCAGCAGGTCGCCGAGGTCGCGGTCGATCCGGTCGAGCTGCTGCTCGGCGCTCCTGTCGACCAGGGGTGGGACGACCACGAGGTTGACCAGCACCCCGACGCTCACCCCGATGAGCACGTCGAAGATGCGGTCCATGAGCATCGACTCCTGCAGCGTCCAGCTCGTCGTCAGCACGAAGAGTGCCGTGGTCGCCGCGGTCACCCCCTCGTCCCGGAGCAGGGACACCCGGGCCACCAGCAGCCCGACGAAGAGGGTCACGCCCAGCGCCACCAGGCCCATCCCGAACAGCTCCACCGCCAGGTAGGACAGCACGATGCCGAGGACGGTCGCAGCGACGGTCTGGGTGCCGTGTGACACGCTGCGGTGGACCGTGATGTGGACCGCCAGGAGCGCGGTCCACGGCGCCAGGAAGGCCGAGGTCAGGTCGAAGACGTTGACTGCCAGCACCCAGGCGATGAGCGCGGCCGCCACGGACTTGGTGATCTGCAGCAGGTCGGTCTGCAGCGACGGCTGTCGGGCGGCGCGGACGGCGCGGGACGGAGCGGACCTGACGGAGTCGAGGACGGTGCTCATCACCCCACCCTGGCCGCACCGGTCCCGCGCGGCAAGGCCGCGTGCCACGTCGGGTCTCAGGCGCGGGCCGCGCGCGAGCCCGCCTCGTTGCCGACGATGCGGATGATGTTGAGCAGCGCCGACACGAGCGTGCCGTAGATCGGCCACAGCACGTCGGACATCCGGCGCTCGGCGAGCTCCTTGGCGAGCGCACGCACCTCGTCGGTCAGCGCCGCCAGGTCCCCCTCCGGCTCGGAGATGCGCCGGCCCACCTCCTCCAGCAGGTCGCACCAGCGCTCCGCGAAGTAGTCGTCCCACTCCACGGCGTCGACCGTCGACTCGTGGATGAGGCGCACCATGCTGCGGGTCTGCGCGATGCCCTCCTCGAGCCGGACGAGCGTCAGCTCGTACTCGGCCGGGTCGCCGATCGCCTCCTGCGACCAGCGTCGCCGGGGGTTCCAGCGCACGCTCTCCTGGGCCTCGCGCACGAGCTCCCACGCGTTGTCGAGGTCGTCGTCCAGCTTGCGGGTGCGGTCGACCCAGACCGAGGAGTCCTCGTCGGTCCAGGGCCGGCGGGCGTCCTCGGCCAGGTCCATCAGCAGCCGGCCCAGGCCGCGGTCGATGCCCTCGACGTACTGCTCTGCCATCTGGGTGTTGAGGGGAGGCACGACCAGCACGTTGACCAGCACCCCGATGACCACGCCGGCCAGCGTGTCCAGCACCCTGTCCAGCAGCATCGTCTCATCGACCCGCCAGTTCGTCGTGAGGACGAACAGCGCGGTCGTCGCCACGACGATGCCCTCGTCACGGATGTAGCCGATGCGCGACAGCAGCAGCCCGATGAGGAGCACCATGCCGAGGGTGCCCACACCCATGCCGAAGAAGAACGGGAAGCCGTAGGCCAGGCCCACGCCGAGCAGCGTGGCCAGGACGATCTGCATCCCGCGCGACAGGCTGCGGTGGATCGTGGCGTGCACCGTCATCAGGGCGGTCCAGGGCGCGAGGAACGGCTGCGCCAGCTCGAAGACGTTGACCGCCAGCAGCCAGGCGATCATCGCGGCCAGCACGGACTTGAGGATCTGCAGCAGGTCGGCCTGCGTGGTGGGACGGTTCAGGGTCTCCGTCAGCCGCTGCCAGGCGGAGGGAGAGGTGGTCACAGGGGGGTTCACCTTCTCACTCTGGCCGACCCCTGCCTCGGTCACATAAACTCCCAGCGCGCCACACCCGCAGGGGTGAGACCGTGGTCACGGAGGTGACGGGTGCGGCCCGGTCAGGTGCGTGTGGTGGGATCAGGGCCATGACCGAGCGCAGGGGCGTCATGGACTGGATGTTCCGCAGCCGTGAGGACGACCGCATCGTCATCGGGCAGCTCCCCAACCTGCCCATCTGGGTCTTCCTGGCCGCCACCGTCGCGAGCTGGGTGCTGCCGGAGCCGTCGACGGCCTTCACGGCCGCCCGCGTCGTCGCCACGGGAGCGCTGACCTGGTGGGCCGTGGACGAGCTGGTGCGGGGCGTCAACCCCTTCCGCAGGCTGCTGGGGGCCGGGGCCCTGCTCTGGGTGGTCTCCGGCCTGGTCGGCCTGCGCTGAGAGCATGAGGGCACAGGAGCAGCTCTCGCTGGGTCGGCGTCTGCTGCTGGCCGCCGTCATGGTGACGGTGATGCTGGGGGTGCCCCTGACCGCAGGGACCGCCCTGGGCGGGTCCACCGTGGCGAGCGCGGCAGCCCTGGGCGCCGCCTTCACCCTGCTGCTGACCCTGCGCACCGGGACCGCCCTGGCCCTGAGGGCGCTGCCCGTGCTCCTCGTCGTCATCGCCGCCGCTGCGCTGAGCGTCGGGACGTGGTGGTGGGTGGCCCTGCTGGCCGCGCTCGGCCTGCTGGCGGGCCTGGGGTCCACACGGGGCCTGCTCGTGCCGTTGGCACTCGCCGGGATGCTGGCCGGGTCGACCCCTGCCCTTGGCGCCGGGGAGGACCTGGCCGTCCGGCTGACCGCAGCCGGAGCGGCCGGCCTCTACGCGGTGGTGGCGGCACGACGGCTGGGCCTGCCGCACGAGGTCCCTGCCGTCCGCACCCCGCAGGGCACCGCGGTCGCCGTCGGGGTGACGCTCGGGGCGGTCGTGGCCGTGGCCGCCACCATCGCGCTGCTGTCGGACCAGCCGCACGCCGCCTGGGTGCCGGTCAGCGTGTTCGTCCTGGCGGTTCCGACGCCGGGGGTCCGGGTCGAGCACGGCGCCCGGCAGCGGCTGCTCGGGACGGCGCTCGGCCTCCCGCTCGCCCTCCCCACGGTCGCGCTCGACCTGCCCGAGCAGCTCCGCCTCGCCCTCGCGGTGCTCCTGCTGCTGCTGGTGGTCGTGACGGCGCGGTCGCTGCTGCCCAACGCCGCCCTGACCACCGCGCTGCTCGTGCTGCTGCTGGACGCGCCGTCCGGTGGGCTGGCGGCCGGCACCGCCCGGCTCGTCGACGTGGCCCTGGCCGTCGCCCTGGTGCTGGTCGGACTCGCCGTGCTCACCCTGTGGTCCCGGCGGCGCGACGACCTAGGGTTGCTGGACGGCATACCCGCACTGACCGCCCCGACGCCCGAAGGACCCCGGATGAGCCCTGCGACCCCTGCCCCTGCGCGCGACGCCGAGTGGTGGAAGTCCGCCGTCGTCTACCAGATCTACCCCCGCTCGTTCGCCGACTCCGACGGCGACGGCGTCGGTGACCTGCGCGGGGTCATCGGACGGCTGGACTACCTGCAGACCCTGGGCGTCGACGTCGTGTGGCTGTCCCCGGTCTACGCGTCCCCGCAGGACGACAACGGCTACGACATCAGCGACTACCAGGGCATCGACCCGACGTTCGGCACCCTGGCCGACCTCGACGAGCTCATCAGCGGCCTCCACGAGCGGGGGATGCGGATCGTGATGGACCTGGTCGTCAACCACACCTCCGACGAGCACCCGTGGTTCGTCGAGTCGCGCTCCGGCACGGACAACCCCAAGCGCGACTGGTACTGGTGGCGGCCGGCCCGGCCCGGCCACGAGCCCGGCAGCCGCGGCGCCGAGCCCACCAACTGGGAGTCGTTCTTCTCCGGCCCGACCTGGGAGCTCGACCCCACCACGGGCGAGTACTACCTGCACCTGTTCTCCCGCAAGCAGCCCGACCTCAACTGGGAGAACCCCGAGGTGCGCGAGGCCGTCTACGCGATGATGCGGTGGTGGCTCGACCGGGGCGTCGACGGCTTCCGCATGGACGTCATCAACCTGATCTCCAAGGCGACCCACGACGACGGCACGCTGCCCGACGGCCCCAGCATCCCCGGCACCGCCCTCGGCGACGGCACGCCCTACTTCATGAACGGTCCCCGCATCCACGAGTTCCTGCAGGAGATGCACCGTGAGGTGCTCGCCGGCCGGGACCTCATCACGGTCGGTGAGATGCCCGGCTCCACGATCGACCAGGCCGTGCTCTACACCGACCCCGCCCGCGGAGAGGTCGACATGGTCTTCACCTTCGAGCACATGAACCTCGACATCGGCCGCAGCGGCATCAAGTGGGACGTCGCCCCCCTGCGTCTCACCGACCTCAAGGCCAACCTGACCCTCTGGCAGGAGGGCCTGGCCGCGACGGGGTGGAACTCGCTCTACTGGAACAACCACGACCAGCCACGCGCGGTGTCCCGCTTCGGTGACGACAGCCCCGAGCACCGGGTGACCTCCGCCAAGACGCTGCTGACCGTGCTGCACCTGCTGCGCGGCACGCCCTACGTCTACCAGGGCGAGGAGCTCGGCATGACCAACGCCCCGTTCGCCACGATCGAGGACTACCGCGACATCGAGTCGCTCAACTATGCCCGCAGCGCCCTGGCACAGGGCCACAGCACCGACGACGTGCTCGCCTCGCTCACGGCCAAGAGCCGCGACCACGCCCGCACCCCGATGCAGTGGGACGGCAGCGAGCACGCGGGCTTCACCGCCGGGACGCCCTGGATCGCGGTCAACCCCAACCACACCGAGATCAACGCCGCCGCAGCGCTCGAGGACCCCGACTCCGTGCTGCACCACCTGCGGCTGCTGGTCGAGCTGCGGCACACACAGGACGTCGTGGTCCACGGCGGCTACCACCTGCTGCTGCCCTCCGACGAGCAGGTGTTCGCCTACCTGCGCACCCTGGAGGGTCAGAGCCTGCTCGTGGTCGCCAACATGTCCGGCGCGCCCGCGACCGTCGACCTCGCCGAGCACGCCGCGCACCTGGACGGCCCGGTGCTCGTGAGCACGCACCGCGACGTGCAGCGCGAGGGGACCCGCCTCACCCTGGCCCCCTGGGAGTCCCGAGCCCACCTCACGCGCTGAGCCGGCGCCGAGCCGTTGCCATCGGCCCTGCCCAGGGAGCAAGGTGGTGCTGTCGAGTCCCCGTCGCGAGGAGCACCATGCCTGTCCAGCCGCCGTCGTCGTCCGGGGTCTACCTCGAGGAGTCCCCGGACGACCATCACTGGATCCGGCCGGTCGACAGCTCGACGACGGCGTTCGTCGACTTCTTCGCCCGCGGCCCGCTGGACCACCCCCTCGTGGTCGACAGCTACCAGGAGTTCGTGACGGCCTACGGGGGTCTCGACGCGCGCAGCGAGGCGAGCTACGGCATCCGGCAGTTCTTCCAGCACGGCGGCCGGCGTGCCGTGGTGCTCCGGGTTGCGCCGGCCGAGGCCGACCGGGCCCGCGCTGCCATGCTGACCCTGACCGACGGACACGAGCCGCTGCTCACCGTCGAGGCGCACACGCCCGGCCACTGGGGCAACGAGCTGCAGGTGGGGGTGGAGGTCGGGGACAGCCAGGGCCGGTTCGTCCTGGTGGTGCGCCAGGTCGCCCGTCTGCGCGGAGAGCTGCGGGTGGTCGAGTCCGAGGTCCACGACGACCTGAGCATGGACCAGGACGACCCCCGGTACGCGCCGACGACCGTGACCAACAGCTCCGCGCTGGTGCACCTGGTCGACCACCTGCTGGAGGACGGCGGTGCCGACCGCCCGCTGCCCGAGCTCACCGCCGCGACGGTGTCCGACCCGGCCACGCTGCGCGACCCCGGCTGCCCCGGCTTCCGCGCGCTCACCGGCGGGAGCGACGGGGGACGGCCCTCCGCGCTGGACCTGGCCCGCGGCATGCCCCTGCTCGACCACGCCGACGAGACGATCGGAATCGTCTGCATTCCTGCCATGGCGAACCTCGACCACGGCTACGGGTCGGTCGTCGGCGCCGCCCTGGCCTACTGCCGGCAGCGGCGCGCGTTCCTGCTCGTCGACCCCCCGCTCACGGTCACGAACAGTGCGGACATGGCGGCCTGGGTAGGCCGTCACGGTGCCCTACGGGACCCCAACGCCGCGTTCTACTTTCCCCCGCTGCAGGTCGAGGACCCGCTCGCCGCCGGCCGGCCACGGGTCGTCGCGCCCAGTGGCGTCGTGGCCGGGGTGTGCTCGCGCCTCGACGGCGAGGAAGGTGTCTGGAAGGCACCGGCGGGCATCGAGGCCAGGGTCCGCGGTGCCACCCCCGTCACCGAGCTCCTCGACGCCGACCAGGACCTGCTCAACCCGATCGCGGTCAACGTCATCCGGACCTTCCCACGCGTCGGGACGGCCGTCTGGGGAGCCCGCACCTCCGTGGGGCTCGACGGGCGGGTCAGCGAGTGGCGCTACGTCTCCGTGCGCAGGCTCGCCCTGATGGTCGAGGAGAGCCTCATGCAGGGTCTGCGCTGGGCCGTGTTCGAGCCCAACGACGAGACCCTGTGGTCGCGCATCCGCGGCGACGTGGAGGTCTTCCTGCACGACCTGTTCCGGGAGGGGGCCTTCGTCGGCGCCACGCCGAGAGAGGCCTTCTTCGTGACCTGTGACCGCACGACGACCACCCCCGGCGACATCTCCGACGGCGTGGTGAACCTGGTGGTGGGTGTCGCCCCCAGCAAGCCCAGCGAGTTCGTCGTGGTCCGCCTGCGGCTGCGCGCGGGCCTCTCCCCCCGCTGACCGCGGGGAGGGCGGGCCTCAGAGCATCGTGAAGTCGGCCGTCTCCGGGTCCGGGAACATCCGCTCGTCGGTGTCGAGCGCGGTCACCGCGGCCATCTCGGCCTCGCTCAGCTCGAAGCCGAAGAGGTCGATGTTGGAGGCGATGCGCTCCGGGGTCACCGACTTGGGGATGACGACCGTGCCGTTCTGCACGTGCCAGCGCAGCACCACCTGGGCCGGGGTCACGCCGTGCGCCTCGGCGGCCTCGGTGACCGCGGCCTGGTCGAGGTCCTTGGCCTGCCCGAGGGGCGCGTAGGCCTCGGTCGCGATGCCGTGTGCGGTGCCCGCCTGCTGGGTGGCCACCTGCTGGAAGCTCGGGTGCAGCTCGACCTGGTTGACCGCCGGCGTGACCTCGGCCTGCTCCATGAGCGTGCGCACGTGCGGCGGCAGGAAGTTGGAGATGCCGATCGCACGGACGGCGCCCTCGGCATACAGCTTCTCCATCGCCTTCCAGGTCTCGACGTACCTGCCCCACGACGGCACCGGCCAGTGGATGAGGTAGAGGTCGACGGTGTCGAGACCGAGCCGTCGGCGGCTGTCGTCGTAGGCCTTCAGGGTGGCCTCGGTGCCCTGCTCGCCGTTGCGCAGCTTGGTGGTGACGAAGACCTCGTCGCGCGGCAGCCCGCTCGCCCGGATGGCGGCCCCGACCCCGGCCTCGTTGCCGTAGGCGGCCGCGGTGTCGATGTGCCGGTAGCCGGCCTCCAGCGCCTGCTCGACCGCCACCTGCGTCTGGCCGTCGGGGATCTGGAAGACCCCGTAGCCGACCTGCGGGATGTGGACGCCGTTGTTGAGTGCGATCTGCGGAACAGTCATGCCACAGGCAGCGTGGCGCACCCGCCACGCTATTCCCCACACCCCCGGACAGGGCACCCCCCGGGGGTTCTGGGCGCCGTGGCACGGATCGTCCCGCACACTGGGCGTATGGAGTGGGCGCTCGCTCTCGTCGCCCTGGTCCTGGTCGTGGGGCTGGGCTGGTCACGGGCTGCCCGGCAGCAGCCGGAGGAGCCACACACCGGCGTGGCCCGGCCACGACCTCGCGCACCCGACCCCGACCTGCCGCTGAGCGCCGACGACGAGCAGGACCTCGAGCGGATGTTCGCCGAGGTCGACCGTGAGGAGGCCGCCCACCTAAGGCGCCTGCTGGAGGTGCGGATGGGCGACGTCATCCGGCGTCAGGTGCCCGTGCGCGCCATCCGGCAGGCGCCGGCGCGCAGCGTGGCCCGGATCTGCTTCTCCAACGGCGACGTCGTGCTGGCGACCAGCCGCCGCCCCGGCGACTTCCTGCACATGGCGACCGCGATGCTGCGGACGTCGGTCACCCTCGCCGAGCTCTCACCCGGCGACCAGGGCCCGGCCCTGCGCTTCACCTGGCGCGGGGGCGGCACCCTGGAGGTCATCGCGGTCGGTCTCGACCAGGCGGACTGAGCTGCGACACGGCGAGGGCGGTCGCCATCGCGCGTGCCTTGGTGAGCGTCTCGGCATACTCCTCCTGCGGGTCCGACAGGGCCGTGACGGCACCGCCCACCCCGAAGGTGGCGTGGCCCTCGACGACCGTCGCGGTGCGGATGACGATGGAGGTGTCCATGGCGCCGTTGAGCCCGAGCCAGCCGACCGCGCCGGAGTAGACCCCTCGGGGCGCCCCCTCGAGGGCGTCCAGGATCTCCATGGTGCGCACCTTGGGTGCCCCGGTCATGGAGCCGCCCGGGAAGCACGAGCGCAGCACGTCGGTCGCGACCATCCCCTCGGCCAGCTCGCCGCGCACCGTCGAGACCAGCTGGTGGACGGTGGCGTAGCTCTCGACCTGGAACAGGCTGGGCACGTGCACGCTGCCCGAGCGGCACACCCGGTGCAGGTCGTGCCGCAGCAGGTCGACGATCATGAGGTTCTCGGCACGGTCCTTGACCTGGGCGGACAGGTCGTCGACGAGCGCGGCGTCCCGAGCGGGGTCGGGGTCGCGGGGCCGGGTGCCCTTGATGGGCCGCGCCTCGACGACCCCCGCGGCCGAGACCGACACGAAGCGCTCCGGCGAGGCCCCGACCACGGCCAGCCCGGGCAGGCGCAGGAAGGTGCCGCACGGCACCGGGCTGAGCCGGCGCAGGGTGCGGTGCAGTGCCGCGGGGTCGACGGGGTGCGGCCAGGAGACCTCGTTGGTCAGGCAGATCTCGTAGGACTCCCCCGCCGCGATCTGCCGCCGGCACGCGGCGACCAGCGCGAGGTAGGCCGCTTCGGAGTGCCGCGCCAGGCCGCGCACGTCGGGGCTCGCGGCCGCGGGGTCCGGTGTGTCGGCCGGCGTGTCGGTGCGTCCCCGGAGCTGCGCCACGAGTGCCTCCACGTGCCGCAGCCAGGCGCGCTGCTCCTCCGCGACCTCGGCGTCGACCAGGGCCATCGCGTGGACCTCGCCGGTGGCGTGGTCGAGCACGACCATCCGGTCGCTCAGCACCAGCCAGGCGTCCGGCAGCGCCGAGGCGTGGGCGGCCACGCCGGAGGTCTCCGCCTTCAGCTCGTAGCCGAGGTAGCCCACGAGGCCCGGCCGGACGTCGAAGGGCAGGTCGCCGTCCACCAGGCGGAAGCGCCCCAGGAGGGCGTCGATGGTGTCGAGCAGCAGTGGGCGTGCCGCCGAGCCGACCTCCGGGTCGGCGCTCGTGACCTGGGAGCCCGTGCCCACCCGATGGGTGACGGTGACCGCCAGAGGCCCGTCGGCGAGCGCGACCACCGAGACCCCCCGGCCGTCGGAGGCGTCCAGCCAGCACGACACCTCGCTGTCGGCGGTGAGCTGCTCGTGCAGCAGCCAGGGATCCACCGGGCCGGCAGCACGGCAGACCTCGAGGGTCACCTCGCGGGCACGACCTCCCGCGACCGGGTGGGGCCGTGGGGCGTCGCCGACCGCGACCGGGCCGGGGGTGGGTTCGGTCGCGCACTCGACACCGGCGAGCCGCAGGAAGTTGGCGACGATGAGGTCACCGTGCTGAGACAGCACCGACTCGGGGTGGAACTGCACCCCCCAGCGTCGCTGTGCCGGGTCGGCCAGGGCCATCAGGCAGCCGTCGTCGAGCGCCCATGCGGCCGGCGCGAGCGGTGAGCGGTCGTCGAGCCGCACGTCCAGCGAGTGGTAGCGGACGACCTCGAACGGGGAGGGCACCCCGGCGAAGATGCCGGTGCCGTCGTGCTGGACCGGGGAGACGATGCCGTGCCGGGGCACCTCCATCTGCACCACGGCGTCACCGGCGAGGTGGGCCATGCCCTGGTGACCCAGACAGACGCCGAGCACAGGCACCTGTCGCTGCCGCAGCGCGAGGTCCGAGAGCCCCATGTCCCCGGGCACCTGGGGACGACCCGGGCCGGGGCCCACGACGATCGCAGCGAAGCCCTGCAGGTCCGCGGCGGTCGCGGCGTGCGTGTTGCGCCACACCGTGGGTGCCTCGCCGAGCACCCGGTGCAGCAGGTCGGCGACGTTGAAGGTGAAGCTGTCGACGTTGTCGATGAGCAGCACGCGCCGATGCACCACGACTCGCGACTCTACCCGCCGCATCCTCCGGCTGCCCGGCTCAGCCGCGGGTCGACGTATCACCTGCACGGGAGCCCGCCTCCTCCAGCGCAACGCGGCGGCGGCCCCGTCCGCCGGCACAGACCCGGCAGCAGTGAGAGGACCATCATGAGCAACGGCAGCTTCGCCTTCCTCGTCCATCCGCGCGTCCGGGTGAGTGCGGACATGGCCCGCGTGTGGTCACCCCTCGGCGCCGTCCCCGAGCGGGTGTACGACACCGCACTGCGACGTCTGCCCGTGCCGCCGATCACGATGGCCTCCGTCGTCATCGGTGGTCGGCAGGCCGGCCACGTCGTCATGGTGCCGTGCGGCGCGCGCCGGCTCCTCGAGCAGCCGGGTCGCGGGCGCCGGCTGGTCGACCGGGCCACCGACCGGGCGGTGCGCCTCGGCGCGGGCCTCGTCGGGCTGGGAGCCCTCACCGCCACCGTCACCGCGGGCGGGGTGGCCCTGCGCTCCCGCACGGACATCGGCGTGACCAACGGCAACGCCTTCACGGCCGCGACGGTGGACACCCAGGCGCGCCGCCTGCTGGACACCCTCGGCACGGACCGGGGACGGCACGTCGCCGTCGTCGGGGCCACCGGGAGCGTCGGCAGCGCGGTGACCGCCCTGCTGGCACGGGACCGGGCCGTCGACCGGCTCACCCTGGTCGCCCGCTCGGCGCCGCGCCTGGGGGCCCTGGCCGCGCGGACCGGCGGCCACGTGCCGACCACGGTCTCGGTCTCGATGCGCGACGTCGCCGACGCCGACCTCGTCGTGCTGCTCACCGCGTCGGCCGACTCCCTGCTGAGACCCGAGCACCTGCGCCCGGGCGCCGTGGTGCTCGACGCGACGCAGCCCCGCAACACCTCCCCCGCGCTGGCCGCGGAGCGACCCGACGTCCTGGTGGTCGACGGCGGCGTGGTCGACATCCCCTCCCTGCGGCTGCTGGGCGGCGACATCGGGCTGCCGGACGGCAAGGCCTATGCCTGCTTCGCCGAGACGGCGCTGCTGGCGCTCTCCGGGCACGAGGGCCACTTCGCCGTCGGCGCCCCCACCCTGGAGCAGGTGGACCACACCCGGGCGCTGGCTGCCGACCTGTCCCACCTCGGTTTCACCCCGTGCGCGTCGACCTCCTTCGGCCGACCGGTCCCGGCGCCGGTCGCCCTCCCGCCGGGGGTGGCGGCGTGAGCGCCCGGGTCGTGCTGCTGGGCGGAGGCTACGTGACCCTGCACGCGTATGCCGCGCTGGCCCGGCGGATGCGCGGCGACCTGCGCCGGGGACGGCTCGAGGTCGTCGTGGTCAGCGCCGACGCCGCGCACAGCTTCCACGGGTTCACCGGGGAGGTGGCCTCCGGTCAGCTGCCCTTCGAGCGCACCCGCACCCCCCTCACCGAGGTCTGCCCTCGGGCCTGGGTGGTCCACGCGCGGGTGACCGGCGTGGACACCACCGGGCGCACCGTGACCTACCGCCTGCCCGGCGGTGCCGAGCGGACGCTGTCCTACACCCACCTGGTCCTCGGCACCGGTGGCGCCGAGCCCACCGCCCAGGTGCCCGGCCTCGCCGAGCACGGGTGCACGCTGCGTGGCACCGGTGACATCAAGGCCCTCGTGCAGCGGGTGCGCGCCGCACTGGCCGCCCCGGACGACGGGCTCGGCTCACGCTCCGTCGTGGTGGCCGGAGGTGGCATGGCCGGCGTCGAGCTCGCGGCGGCGCTGGCCGACCTCGGGCGCGACCGGCTGAGCGTCACCCTGGTCCATCGCGGCCCCACCCTGCTGCCGGCGTTGCGCGCCGAGCACCCTCGGCTGGCCGAGCGCGCCGACGCGGAGCTGGAGCGTCTGGGGGTGCGTGTGCGGCTGGGCACAGGCCTGGCCGGCGTCACCCCCGGCGGGGCCCGGCTCTCCGACGGCTCCTGGCTCGCGGCCCGGACCGTGCTCGGCACGGTCGGGCAGCGGCCGGTGCAGATCCCCGGCCTGTGCCGGGGTCTGCGTGACGAGCGTGGGCGCCTGGTCACCGCACCGGACCTCTCGGTCGCACCCGGGGTCTGGGCTGCCGGGGACGCGGCGCGCGTGCTGCATGCGGCCACCGGCCACCCGGTGCCGGCCAACGCGCTGTGGGCCATCAAGGGTGGTGCGCACGTCGGCGCCAACATCGCCCGTGTGCTGGACGACCGGCCGCCCCGGCCCTTCCGTTACCGCGGGCTGGGCCAGGTGGCGTCCTTCGGGCTGGGCCGCTCGGTGGGCGAGATCTACGGCGTGGAGCTCACCGGGGTGCCGGCCTGGCTGGTGCGTCTGGCGTTCTTCCTGCGGTTCATGCCGTCCCGCCGCAACGCTGCTGCCGTCGTGTCCGACCTCACGCGTCTCGTGGTGCAGGGCGGCGCACGACCCGTGCCCGTCGACAGCGGGGTGAGGGCCTCCTCTAGGCTCGCTGCGTGAGCACACCGACCGACCCTGCACAGGTGTTCCGCGAGGCCTGGCGCGCTGCCGGGCTCGAGCCCGAGATCGTGCGCTTCGACGAGCCGGTGCCGACGGCCGCGGTGGCCGCGGAGCGGCTGGGGTGCGAGGTGGGGGCCATCGCCAACTCCCTCGTCTTCGACGCCGACGGTGTGCCGGTGCTGGTGCTGGCCAGCGGCGCCCACCGCGTCGACACCGGGAAGGTGGCCGCCGACCTGGGGCTGGCCCGGCTGCGGCGGGCGAGCCCTGACTTCGTGCTGGAGCACACCGGCCAGGTCGTCGGTGGGGTCGGGCCCACAGGCCACCCCCACCCCCTGCGCACCGTGATCGACGCCGACCTCACGGCATACGACCGGCTGTGGGCCGGTGCGGGCGACAAGCACTCCATGGTGGCCACGACGGTGCGGGAGCTCGAGCTGCTCACCGGTGGCGCGGTGCAGCCCGTCTGCTGAGCTCGGCGCCTGATCCCCGTCTCAGGCGCGGCCCGGCCCGACCGGCCCCCGAGCCGCCGGTCGGAAGCGGGTCAGTGACCGAACATGGCCTCCAGGTCCGCACATCCGCCGAACGGCGTGAGCGGAGCCGTCGGCACGACGAGGTGTCCTGCCCTGTAGAGCGCCTCGCCCGCCTTGCCGGTGTGCGCGTGCTGGTGGTGTGCGTTGTTGCCGAGCTTGTTGCCACCGGCCAGGTCGACACACTTGCGGAAGCCGACCGGCTCGTCGCCGTCCCACACGACGCCGAGGACGAGCATGTGCCCGTGCTGCGGCGGTGGGCCCGGCGGATGACCGTCGGCCTGAGCCGGGCCGGCGAGCCCGACCGCCATCAGTGCCACTGCCCCGACGAGTGCTGCAGTCCTGCGCATGGTGCTACCTCTCTCCCACTCCTCGGCCAGGTCGCTCGACGCGCCCACGGGGAGCCGAAGAGTCTTTCGACGGTAGCGACGACGGCCCGGGCGCCACAACGGCTCCCGAGGGTTTCGAGGCATCTGTCGCAGCCCCGGAAGCGCTGTCGCAGCCGCAGACCGTCCGGCCGCAGCGGAGCTGCTGCCGCCACCGCCTGGCACGGCTCTGCGATCCTGTCGCTGTGGACACAGCGGACGAGGCCGGGGTGCAACGGCTGTCCATGACCGTGCTGATGACGCCGGACATGGCCAACTTCCAGGGCAACGTGCACGGCGGCACGCTCCTCAAGCTGCTGGACCAGGTCGCCTATACGTGCGCCAGCCGCTACGCCGGGGCGTATGCCGTCACGCTCTCCGTCGACCGGGTGGTCTTCCGTGAGCCGGTGCATGTGGGCGAGCTCGTGACCTTCCTGGCCAGCGTCAACTACACCGGACGCACCTCGATGGAGATCGGCATCCGGGTCACCACCGAGGACCTGCTCGACCGCACCGTGCGGCACACCAACAGCTCCTACTTCACGATGGTCGCGCTGGGCCCGGACCGCAGGCCGGTCGTGGTGCCGACCTGGGTGCCCAGGACCGAGGTCCAGCGCAGGCGGCACACCGCTGCACAGCGCCGGCGCGAGCTGCGACGCGAGCTCGAGCGGCGGGAGCAGGACATCCGCCAGGGCTGAGCCGGCCTAGCCTCGCGGGCGCAGACGCACTCCCGGCAGCTCGGGGGCCGGCAGGCTGTCACCGGGGTAGTCGAACCGGCCGAACCGCTCGGCCTCGGCGCCGGCCAGCTCGGCCTGCCACTGGGCACGGGCCGCGACGACGTCCTCGTGCGACCGGCCGATGAAGTTCCACCACATGACGATCTGCTCGCCGAACGGCTCCCCGCCCAGCAGCACGACGCGCGCGGCGTCCTCCCCGACCGCCACGACCTCCAGGCTCGGGCTCCCGGCGGGCACGAAGGCCAGCTCGGCCCGCTCGACCTGCCGGCCCTGGACCCGCACCGTGCCGGAGTCGACCAGCACGCCGTGCTCGTGCGCCGGGTCGACGCTCAGCGCCAGCCGGGCACCCGGCAGCAGGGTGAGCTCGGCGCCCAGCAGCGGCGACCGGGTCACGACCGGGGACGCCGGCACGTCGTGACCGGGCACACCGAGCGCACCGACGAAGACCGACACCACCGCGCCGTCGACCGCCACGGGCTCGGCGCGGTAGCGCTCGAAGTCCGGCTCGGCCTCGGCCGCGGACGCCGGCAGCGCGACCCACAGCTGCACCCCGTGCAGGGTGGTGGTCTCCGGCGTGGAGACCTCCGAGTGGCTGATGCCGTGCCCCGCCGTCATGAGGTTGAGCTCACCGGGCCGCACCATCGCGTGGGTGCCGAGCGAGTCGCGGTGCTCGACCTCCCCGCTGAACAGCCACGACACGGTCTGCAGACCGGCGTGCGGGTGCGGTGGCACCACCATGCCGCCGGTCTCGGAGACGTCGTCGGGGCCGTAGTGGTCGACGAAGCACCACGCACCCACCATGGTCCGCCGCCGGGAGGGCAGGGTGCGCCGCACCGTCATCGCCCGGGGCCCGCCCAGCGGCACGTCACGGGCCGTGATGACCTCCACCCCACGGTCGCCGGCGTCCTCCTCACCGCAGGTCACCTCCACCGGACGGGCCTCGACGTTGCTCATGTGCCCATCCTGCCTGTGCGATCTGGTCGGTCGCCGCTGCGGCTGCGCCCGCCGCGGCGCCGAGGGACCCGGCGGCGGGAGCGGTCCCGCACCACGGCCTCCGCCGGTCGGTGGGGCTGGTCGGGCGGCGGCACGTCGAGGTCCACCTGCGCCACCCGCGCCAGCCGGGGCCGCTCGTGGTCACCGTCCTCGACCTCGCCGGTCCACCAGGTGACCCTCATCCGCCCGTCGTGCAGCTCCAGGATCGCGATGTTGTTGTCGTACCAGGGACCGGCCAGGGTGTCCCACTCCCAGGCCGGCCGGGCCACCCTGGCCCAGCGGGCCATCGGCCCGCCCAGGAGCCCCGCCACCCGGTGGGAGGCCACCACGTTGGCCGCACGCAGCGGCCGCGGCAGCGGGTTGCGGATCGGCGAGCACACGAACTGCAGCACCCGGGTGCCGCCGGCCCGGCGCACCTCGGAGATGTAGGAGTGGTGCACGTCGCCGGAGAGGAAGACGACGGATGCCGGCGCAGCGCCCCGGCGGCCCGCGGCGACCTGGTCGACCATGGCGCAGACCTCGCGGAAGCCGTCCTGGAAGGCCGCCCAGTGCTCGAGGTCGATGCCCTGACGGATCCGCTCGGCCACCCCCGCCGCCCGGCGTCCCCACGCCCCGTCGACGACGGCCTCGTTCCAGGACTCGAGGTGGTGCAGCCCCGTCGGCAGCAGGAAGGGCAGCGAGGTGCCGACCAGCAGGTGGGAGCAGTCGCCCCGCAGCTGGCCGCCCAGCCACTCCATCTCGTCGGGGTCGAGCATCGAGCGACGGCCCTCCTCCAGGACCCGGCCGGCGCGTGAGTCGGCCACCACCAGGCGGGCGTCCCCGAAGTCGCGGGCGTAGGACCAGCGGTAGGTCGTGGGCTCCTGGTCCACCCGCTCGGCGAACGCGTCCAGCACCTCCGACAGGTCGACCTCACCCTCGCCCTCCTCACGGCGGCGCACCAGCTCGGCCCAGATCTCGTCCTCGGCGCGCTCCTGCACCGAGAGGTTGCCCAGGTGCTGGTAGACCCAGTAGGAGGCGAGCGCGGCCACGATGCGCCCGTGCCACCAGGTCGTGGCCTCCATCTGCCGGCGCCACTGCCACGAGGTGTTCCAGTCGTCGCGCACGTCGTGGTCGTCGAAGATCATCATCGTCGGCAGGCACGACAGCACCCACCGCAGCCACGGGTCGCCCCACGCCACCGCATACAGGTGGGCGTACTCGTCGTAGTCCTTCAGCTCGGCCCCGGGCGGCTCGTCGAGCGAGCGGCGCGAGGAGATGAAGTCCTTCATCTCCTGGCTGAGCTCGTCGGCATACACCTGGTCGCCCAGCAGCAGCATGGCGTCCGGCCACTCCGGGGCCTCGCCGCCCCGGGCGACCGCGACGCCGTAGCTGCGCAGGGCGTCGACGCCGTGGGTGAGGTGGCCCATCGCGTCGTGCGGGACGCTGGTGCGGCAGGAGCCGAACGCCAGCCGGGGCACCCGGTCGGGGCGAGGCACGCGCAGCGTGCTGGGGGGGCGCTGCCCGTCCTCCAGCGGCCAGACCGTGCTGCCGTCGACCTCCACCCGGTATGCCGTGTGCAGGCCCGGCTCGAGCCCGGTCACCTCCACCAGGGCGTAGTGGTGACCGTGCACGCGGAAGGTCGGCGCGCTCCATACCCGCTCGTCCCCCTCCAGGTGCACCGAGACCGTCGCCGCGGCCGCCGTCTGCACCCAGACCGCCGCGCTGGAGGTGTCGACGTGACGCAGCAAGGGGCCCAGGACCAGCGGATCGGACATCTGCACAGTGTGCCCCGTCGACCGCTGGTGTGCACGGTCCACCCGGAACGACCTGCACGTCAGCGACGTCACAGCGCTGTGCCACACTGCACGCACGCCGGCCGGGAGGTCCCGGTCCGCTGAGGACGAGGGGACGACGTGAGCAGCAGAGCAGACGAGTTCATGAGCACCGCCCGGCAGGTGGTCGGCGAGCTCCAAGAGCACCGCGGCGACAGCAGCCGTCAGCAGGGCGACGCCTTCGCGCTCAGCCCTCGGGACTTCCCCGCGGCGCGCGACCAGGGCCAGTCCGCCGGCACCCGCATCCAGTCCGAGACCTGCTCCCTGACCGACGCGGCCGAGAAGCTGAGCCGCAGCTACTACGAGCAGGGGCAGCACGGGCCGGTCCACGTCATCACCCCCATGGTGATGCCGCGGGGACGCACGCTGCGCACCTTGCTGCCGGTCCTGCTCCTCGTCGCCCTCGGGGTGGGGGGCACGCTGGCGCTGTGGCCCTTCGACCTGGCCGGACCCGTCTTCGGCCCGCACTACTGGGTGCTCGTGGTGCTCGCCGCGGTGTTCGCCTGGTGGCGCCAGGGCATGGTCATGGTGCCCGAGGGCTGCGTGGCGCTGATCTCCCGGTTCGGCAAGGTCGAGGCCGAGGTGGGCCCGGGCCTGGTGACCCTGCTCAACCCCTGGAAGCGGGTGTCCTACATCGTCAACGTGACCAGGGAGTACCCGTTCAACGCACCCATCCGGCAGGCGCCCACCACGTCCGGGGTCCAGGCCTCGGTCGACCTCTTCCTGCAGTTCCGCATCGTCAACGCGCGCGAGTTCGTCTTCGTCCTCGGTGCCGTGCAGGGCTTCCAGGACAAGCTCAACAACGCCATCTCGGAGACCACGCGCTCGCTGATCTACGAGCAGGAGGCCTCCGGCATCTACGACCTCGTCGGTGAGAGCACCGGTCGCCTGCTGGAGCAGCTCAACGCCCAGTTCGCCCCCGCCGTGGAGCTCACCACCGCCAACATCACGCACGCGGAGCCGGCCAACCAGGAGTACCGCATGGACCTCGCGGCGCCCGAGATGGTGCGGGTCGCCAAGGAGGCCTACACCTACGAGTACGAGCTCCAGCTGCGCAAGGAGCAGAACGAGGGCGACCTCAACAAGGACCTCGCCTCGCTCAACGAGACCCTGTCGTCGATCGCCGCCGACATCGCCCGCTACCAGGCGCAGATGGACACCGCGCTGGAGCGGGAGACCAACCGGGCCGAGGCCCTGGCCCGCCAGCGCTTCGTCGAGTCGGAGTCGACCGCCAACGCCAACGCGGCGCTCCTGGAGGCCCAGGCGCTGGACATCCGCGCGATGAGCGCGGCACTCGCACCGGAGATCCTCGACTACCGCTACCAGCGCGACATGCTCGACCAGCTGGAGTCCCTCGCCGCGTCGCTGCCGCAGATCGTGCGTGTGGGCGCGGACGAGGAGGGGGTGGACTTCCTCAAGGTCGCCCGGCAGCTCGTGGGTGACTCGGACGCGCCGCTGTTCACCGGTGAGGACATGGATGCCATCCGGTCCCGCAAGGACCAGATCGCCGAGCGGATCGCCGAGCGCGAGGGCGAGATCGAGCACCTGCTGGAGCCCCCCGAGGCCACGCAGGTCGAGCTCGTCCCGGAGTCCGAGCACACGGCCGACCCGGCGGGGCAGGAACGCATCGAGCAGATCCGGCGCTCGGTGAGCGGGACGGACCCGTCGCCGGCAGGCCCGGACACGACACCGGACACGACGCCGGGCAGCACCACCTGGAAGGGGCAGGACGATGAGTGAGCAGGCCCAGGCACAGCAGGCCCTGCGCCGCCAGGGCACCTCCTCCATCAAGGAGGCCCTGGCCGGCTGGGGCGACGTCGCCACCCTGCTGCGCGGTGGCGACCAGGGCTCGATCGTGCCCGTCGTCATCCCCAAGGACAGTCGGGGCCTGCGCTGGCTCTCGCTGGTCTTCCTGGCGGTGTGGGCCGGGGTGACCGCGGCGCTGCTGCTGGCCGAGGACCGTGAGGTGCTGGGCTGGCCCGCTGTCGCCGTGGCCGTGCTCTGGCTGCTGCTGGCGGCCCTGTGGTGGTGGCGCTCCTCGATCGTGGAGATCGAGGAGGGCACGACCGGGGTCCTCACGAAGTTCGGCGCCATCAGCGGGCCGGGGCTGCCGCCGGGCCGGCACTACCTGTGGCACCCCTGGGCGAGGGTGGCCTACGTCGTCGACGTCACCACCGAGATCCCGTATGCCGCGCCCGTGCTGTCCAGCCCGACGCACGAGAACGTCCCGTTGAAGTCGATCGAGTTCTTCCTGCGCTTCCGCATCGTCGACGCCATCCGCTTCGTGCAGACCATCGGGGCCGGCAACTTCGACCTCGTGCTGTCCAACTCGGTGCAGGACGCCATCCGGCAGCGCAGCCGCCAGGTGCGCACCGAGCGCGCCTACGACCTGCGCGGGTCGGACGTCAAGGACATGCAGGACCTGCTCAACCGCCAGCTGACGCGCTACGGCGTGCAGATCATGGGGTGCAACATCCCCGACGTGCAGCTGCCCGACCAGTACCGCGAGCACCTGTCCACCCGGGAGCGGGTCTCCAAGGAGCTCGCGGCCTACGAGAAGGAGTGGGAGCTCACCCGCAAGCGCCGCATCGACACCCTGCTCATGGAGATCGAGCGCTCCAAGAAGGTGCGCGACGCCAAGATCATCGAGGTCAAGGCGGCGGTGAACAAGGCCCGCAAGGACGTCGCCCAGATGCTGGAGGAGCGCGAGACGGAGGCCCAGCGGGTGAAGTACCAGATCGAGACCCGGGCACGCACCGACCTCGTCGCCGCCCAGGGCGAGGCCAAGGCACAGGCCCAGCTCGCCACGGCATACCGCGACAACCGCGCCGTGCTGGGCTACGAGCTCGCCCGCCGACGCCTCGACGTGGGTGCCCAGCTGGCCAAGGAGGCCCCCCGGGCCGTCGTCGTGCACACCGACCCCGGGTCCGGCGACACCTCGGCCCTGTCCACCCTGCTCATGGCCCAGCTGCTTCCGCGCCTCGGCGGTGACACCGGCGGCGCGGCGGCAGACGACCGGTCGTGAGGAGCCCTTCGGGTGGCCGCCTCCGGGCCTCCGGCCTACAGTGACCGGGTTCACACCCCCCGTGTCGAAGGAGACCCGTCCCGTGCACCTCGCAAAGCCCCTGGCCGGTCTGGCCGCTGCCGCTCTGGCCCTGTCCGTCTCTGCCCCCGCCTCCGCCATCACCTTCGGTGAGCCCGACAACAACGAGCACCCGTTCGTCGGCGTGATGGTCGCCCTCGTCGAGAACCCCGAGGGTGCGCTCGTACCAGCCTGGCGCTGCTCGGGCGCACTGGTGGACTCGACCCACTTCCTCACCGCAGGTCACTGCACCTACGGTGCCGACTCCGTGGAGATCTGGTTCAGCGAGGACGTCGCCGGAACCAGCTACCCCTGGCCCGGCGAGGACTCGATCACCGGCACCCCGCACACGCACCCCGACTACGACGACGCGGCGTTCTACCTCAACGACCTGGGCATGGTTGTGCTCGACGAGCCGTTCGAACTGGCCGAGTACGGTGAACTGCCGGAGGAGGGGTACTTCGACGACTTCTTCGTCAAGCGCGGCCAGAACAAGCAGGAGTTCACCGCGGTCGGCTACGGTCTGCAGCGCTCGATGCCGGCGCAGACCGGCCTCACCGAGGCTGTGGTAGAGCGCCGGCAAGCGACGCTGCGGATCATCAACCAGGACGCGGCGTTCGGAGAGAAGAAGGCCGGCAACTCGGTGCTGTTCACCAACAACGCCTCCAGCGGGGGCACCTGCAGCGGTGACTCCGGTGGGCCGATCTTCGTCGAGGGCAGCACGACCATCGCGGCGGTGACCTCTTACGGTCTCAACGCGCGCTGCGCCGGCACCGGCGGCGGCTACCGCGTCGACACCGCCGACGACCTCGACTGGCTGGCCACCTTCGGCCTCTCCCCGACGGAGTCGTGAGGCGCTGACCCACACTCCCGCGGTCTAGCGACCGCTGAGCAGGGCCCCGGTGACCTCGCCGGGGCCCTGCTACGGCCCAGGCCGTCGGCGTCACGGTGCGCCTGACGGCTCCCGGCGCATGGGCAGGTGCAGGATGCCGTCCTCCAGGTAGTCCTCGCCGCTGCGCACGAAGCCGAAGCGGCCGTACCACTCCTCCAGGTAGGCCTGCGCCCCGATCTCGACGGGCTGCTCCCCGATCCGGTCGATCGCCTCCCGCATCAGGCGGGCGGCATACCCCTTGCCCCGGTGGGCCCGGGCGGTGGCCACGCGGCCGATCTGCCGGCACCCCTCGCCGCTGAGGACCCGCACGGTGGCCGCCACCTCCCCGTCGACGTCGACCCACAGCTGCTCGGCGTCGGGCTCGGTGTCGCGGCCGTCCAGCTCCGGGTAGGGACAGTCCTGCTCGACGACGAAGACGTCGACCCGCAGCCGCAGCAGGTCGTAGAGCTGGCGCGGGGTCAGGTCCTCGAAGCGGCTCGCGTGCACCACGGGCTCGTCCATGACGCACACCGTATGCGGTGGCGCAGCCCTCGCGTAGTTTGCCTCGTATGGCCATCGAACCCGTCGACGCCCTGCGCCGGATCGCCTTCCTGCTGGAGCGCTGCCGCGCCTCGACCTACCGGGTGAAGGCCTACCGCGAGGCCGCCTCGACCCTCCTCGGGCTGCCGGAGGCGGAGGTGCGGGCGCGGGTCCGGGCCGGCACGTTGCGCGAGCTGGCGGGCATCGGCCCCTCGACCGCGACGGTCGTCGAGGAGGCGGCGGCCGGCCGCGTGCCGGCCAAGCTCGCAGAGCTCGAGAGGACCGCCGGTGGTCCTCTGGTCGAGGGAGGCGACACGGTGCGGCAGGCCCTGCGCGGCGACCTGCACAGCCACTCCGACTGGTCCGACGGCGGCTCACCGATCGAGGAGATGGTGGCCACGGCCGTGGAGCTCGGGCACGACTACCTGGCGCTGACCGACCACTCCCCGCGGCTGCGGGTGGCCAACGGGCTGTCCGCGGCACGGCTCGCGCGGCAGCTGACCGTCGTCGACGGCATCAACGCCGCGCTGGGCGACAGCTTCACGCTGCTCAAGGCCATCGAGGTCGACATCCTCGACGACGGTTCGCTCGACCAGAGCCCGGAGCTGCTCGACCGGCTCGACGTCCGGGTGGCCTCCGTGCACTCCAAGCTGCGGATGGACTCCCCCGCCATGACCCGGCGCATGGTCGCGGCGGTGCGCCTGCCGCAGACCAACGTCCTGGGGCACTGCACCGGGCGCCTGGTCACGGGAGGGCGCGGCACGCGGCCGCCGAGCACCTTCGACGCGGCGGCCGTGTTCGAGGCCTGCCGGGAGTCCGGCACGGCCGTGGAGATCAACTCACGGCCCGAGCGCACCGACCCGCCCGACGACCTGCTGAGCCTGGCGGTGGAGGTCGGCTGTCTCTTCGCGCTGGACACCGACGCGCACGCGCCCGGCCAGCTGGACTTCCTGGCCTACGGCTGCGAGCGCGCCGAGCGTCTCGGCGTGCCCCTCGACCGGATCGTCAACACCTGGCCGCTGCCGCGCCTGCTGGCGTGGGCCGCACCTTGCTGAGCAGCCCAGACCGACCTGACCGCCTCCTGCACGGCCCCGGCCGGTGGGTATGGTCGTGCCGTGGACCGGGACCCCCTGGAGCTGCTCGAACGGCACGCACCCATCGTGCGCTTCAACGAGGGCGAGTACTTCCTGCCCGCCTCGGTCGAGTCCTTCGTCGAGCAGGCCGAGCTGTGGGAGCGCACCGGCCCCTCCGAGCGGGCCCGGATCGCGGGCTGCGGCGAGCTCGACCTCGACCGGCTCGTCCGGGAGACGAGAGGGCAGACGGCCCGCCACCACCTACGGCTGGTGGCGACGCCCCTCACCCAGGCCGAGCTCGTGGCGTGGCGGCTGCGCCGCGACCGCCCCCGCTTCCGGGCCCACAGCCGGCTGGGCCGGGTGGGTGTGCTCGCGCGCTTCATCGACGCGGGCAGCCGCGTCTCCCTCATCCTGCGCGGCAGCGTGCCCACCGGAGCGCAGGCCGCGGCCGCGCTGCTCGACCGGGATCGGCCGGACCACGGTGACCACCCCTACTACGGGCGGGTGGTGCGCAGCGGGGGCTACACCGTGCTGCAGTACTGGTTCTTCTCCTACTTCAACGACTGGCGCTCCCGCGCCCACGGCGTCAACGACCACGAGGGTGACTGGGAGCAGGTCACGGTGATGCTGGTGGACGAGCAGGGTGCGCCCTGGCCCGTCCCGGCCTGGGTCGCCTTCTCGGCACACGACGAGGTGGGCGCAGACCTGCGCCGCCGCTGGGACGACCCCGACCTCACCGTCGTCGACGGGCACCCGGTGGTCCACGCCGGCCTCGGCTCGCACGCCGGCGCCTACCTCGCCGGGGAGTACCTGATCTCGGTGCGGGACACCCGCTTCGCGACCATGGTGCGTGCCTTTCGGCGGGTCACCCGGGTGCTCTTCCCGCTCAGCCGTCGCGAACAGGAGGACGGCGTCGGCATCCCCTACGTGGAGTACCAGCGGGGCGACGGCGTCGCGATCGGCCCTGGCCAGGAGCGGAGGTGGCGACCGGTCCTCATCGAGGACGACACGCCCTGGGTGCGCGACTACACGGGGCTGTGGGGCGACGACACCGACGACCCGTTCGGCGGGGAGCGCGGCCCCGCCGGCCCGCGCTACAACCGCGACGGGACCGTGCGGCAGTCCTGGAGCGACCCGGTCGGCTGGACGGCGCTCGACGTCGTGGTGCCCGACGAGACCGAGCGCCAGTCCCTCATCAGCGAGCGCGTCGAGGAGCTCGAGCAGGAGGTGGCCTCGATCAGAGAGGAGCGACGGCGGCGACGTCGGCAGCTGCGCGCCTCGGTCCTCGGCGGACGCGAGGACACGGCGCTGGAGGAGCTCGCGCTGGCCGAGCTCGGCACGCGGCTGACGCAACGGCGGGACGAGCGGCAACGGCTCCTGGCCGTCCGCGACACGCCGCCGCCCCCGGTGCACCCGCACGCCCACCTACGGCACCGGCAGGAGCCGCTGCCGGACGACAGCACGGGGCGCCAGTGGCTGCTCAACATCTGGTCCCGCATCAGCACGCCGCTCATCCTCCTGCTGCTCGCCGCAGTGGTCTCGCCCACCCGGGCCTCCGACCCGCTCTGGGCGGTCCTGGGGCTGCTGGTGGTGCTGGTCGTCGAGGCGGTCGCGCAGAAGCGGCTGATCACCCTCGCGCTCAGCCTGGTCATCCTGGTCGGCGCCGGGCTGGTCCTGGTGGCGCTGTTCACCGGGGTCATCGGGTCGTGGCGCATCATCCTGGCGGCACTGCTGGCCGCCGCCGGGCTGGCCATGCTCGTGCTCAACATCCAGGAAGTCAGGCGCACCTGAGGCCACTTTGGCGATTCGGCGAGGGCTCACGTATGCTCTCCCACGTCCTCGACGGATCCGAGCTGCGCTTGGCGGCGGGGGGCCCGTTGGACAGGTCCCCATCGTCTAGCGGCCTAGGACTCCGCCCTTTCACGGCGGCAACACGGGTTCGAATCCCGTTGGGGATGCTGGTGTGCAGCGATGCATGTCCGGTATGTAGTACACGTTTGGCCTACCAAGGCCCCGTGGCGCAGTTGGTTAGCGCGCCGCCCTGTCACGGCGGAGGTCGCGGGTTCGAGTCCCGTCGGGGTCGCAGTGCACGCCGCTGCTTCGCACCATCAGGTGCGGAGCAGCGGTGCGACCACTACCCGGCCAGGTAGCTCAGTTGGTACGAGCGTCCGACTGAAAATCGGAAGGTCGGCGGTTCGACCCCGCCCCTGGCCACCATCAGCTTCAGCCGGCACGACCCGTCGAGGGTCGTGCCGTTCTCGTCCCGGCCACCTGGGCTCCCGGCGGCGTCGATGAGAGCTGTGTCCTCGTCCTCTCATCGCTCACTCATCCCTGTCGGGTGGGCTTGTCTCATCGCGGGGACGGACCAGCCGGCCCGCCCAGAGAGGAGACCATGCACCGCCTCACCGCCCTGGCCAGCGTGTCCCTGGCCGCCTTGGCCCTGAGTGCCTGCGGCGAGTCCGCGGTCGACGACCTCGCCGGCATCGACGTGAGCGACGGCTCCGGGCAGGAGCCCGTGACGGACACCGCCGACACCACGACGACGCAGGCCCCCGGCGCCGCCGAGGGCGACGCGGGGCTCTTCGGCACCGCCCCGGACGAGGGCGGCCCGTACGGCGAGCTGCGGGACGGCGTCTGGGGCGTCGGGCTCGCCGGTGAGGTGGAGCTCACGGTCACCCCGGACGGCACGCTCGAGCTCGTCGACGTGCGGCCGGCCGAGGGCTGGGACGTGACCGACCAGGAGGAGACCGGTCGCTCGGTCGACGGTGACGCGGTCGAGCTCGACCTCCGCCGCGACGGGGACGGGTTCTTCGAGACCTGGGAGCTCGACGCCGACCTGCACGACGGCGCGCCCGAGGTCGAGGTGGACTACGAGATCGAGGGCACCTTCGGCGGCTGAGTGCCTCCCACCACGTCGTGTTCACACCGCGCCTGAGCATGTCGTAGCATTCGGAGCGCACGAGAGCCGTAGGTCTGCCCCCTGACGCACCTACGGCTCTCGCTTTGCGTCCCGGCCAGGCTCTCGCGCACCACCGTGACCTGTCGTACGTTCGGGGTGACACCCGTCCGACGAGGAGCCCACCATGCGCACCACCCCTGTCATCGCGTCCACCGCCGCCGCGCTCGTGATCGGCGCCACCGCCGCCCAGGCCGTCACCTGGGGCGAGCCCGACGGCGAGGACCATCCGCACGTCGTCACGCTGCTCTTCTCCCAGCAGGGCGAGGGTTACTACTCCTGCTCCGGCACGCTGCTGGACGAGGACACGGTCCTGACCGCGGGGCACTGCACCGAGGGCGGCGGACAGGTCAACGACGCCACGTGGGTGAGCAACCACCCCGACCCGCTCGCCGACTACGAGGGCGACGGCATCGTGGCGTTCCTGGAGTCCAGCGACCACTGGGTGCAGGGGCAGGCGGTTCCCCACCCCGACTACGACGACTACGCGGCCTTTCCCGACACCTACGACATCGGGCTGGTCGAGCTCGCGGGCGCGATCGACACCGGGGGCGTCTACGGCACCCTGCCGGAGGAGGGCTTCCTCGACGCCCTGATGACCCGCAAGGGTGCCACCTCCACGCGTCAGGTCGTCGTCGTGGGCTACGGCCTGCAGGGCACTGTGCCGGCGTTCTACCAGGACGACTACGTCCGCTACCGGGGCACCTCCACCATCATGGGTCTCGGGCGCTCCACCAACCAGGGCACCCACACGGTGCAGATGAGCAACACCCCGGGCAAGGGCAACGGGTCCGGCGGCACCTGCTTCGGCGACTCCGGTGGCCCGGCGTTCTGGGTGGACCCGGCGACCGGGCTGGAGACCACCACCGTCGTGGCGGTGACCTCCTTCGGCATCACCGGGCAGTGCGCGGGCACGGACTTCCAGTTCCGCACGGACATCCCCGAGGCCCAGGAGTTCGTGCGCCCCTACCTGTGACGATCAGATGACCTGGCTCCCCCTGACCCTGGCGGTCCTCGGCCTCACCGGCGTGCTGCTGGCGCTCATCAGCGAGCCCATGCAGCGCCGGCTCCCGTTCACCGAGGCGCTGGTCGCGCTCGTGCTGGGAGTGCTCGCAGGCCCGATGGTCCTCGACCTGGTGCGGGTGGAGGAGCACGTGCGCGACCTGCTGCTGCTCGAGGGGGGCCGGGTGCTGCTGGCCGCCTCCGTCATGGCGGCGGCGCTCCGCTACCCGGCGGACCGTCTCACCGGGCTGGTGCGACCGCTCCTGCTGCTCCTTGCGGTCGTGCTGCCGGTGGCGGCGCTGGTCAGCGGGGTCGCCGCGCTGGCGGTGGGCCTACCGCTCGTCCTGGCCCTGCTGGTCGGCGCCTGCCTGGCTCCCACCGACCCCGTGCTGGCGGCAGCCGTCGTCACCGGCGCCCCCGCGGAGCGCACCCTCGCCGAGCGGGTGCGTGCCCTGCTGACCACGGAGAGCGGCGCCAACGACGGGCTGGGCATCGTCCTGGTCGGGGTGCTGGTGGCGGCGGCCCTTCCAGCCGCGGCGGTCACCGAGGCGCTCGGGAAGGTGCTGTGGCAGGTCGGGGCCGGCACCGTGATCGGCGGTCTGCTCGGATGGGCCGCCGGGTGGGCGCTGCGCCGCGCCCTCGACCACCACGACCTCGGTGAGGGGCCGGAGCTGGTCTACACGCTGCTGCTGGCCGCGGGGGTGCTCGGCGCAGCCCGGCTCGTCGACGCCGGCGGGGTGCTGGCGGTGTTCGTCGCCGGGCTCGCCTACAACCACATGGTGCCGAGCACCCCCCGCAGGCACCAGGAGGCGGTGGACGAGGGCATCAACCGGTATGCCGTGCTGCCGCTCTTCGCGCTCCTGGGAGTCGTCCTGCCCTGGGCCGGGTGGCGCGACCTCGGCTGGGGCGCAGTCCTCTTCGTCGTGGCCGTGCTGCTGCTGCGACGGCTTCCCGTCGTCCTGGCCCTGGCCGGCTCACTGGGGACGACCCGTCCGCAGGCCGTCTTCATGGGGTGGTACGGCCCGATGGGGGTCAGCGCGCTGTTCTACCTGGCCCATGCCCGTCACGAGGGTGTGGACGACCCGGCCGTGTTCGCCGCCGTCACGCTCGTCGTCACTGTCAGCGCCGTGGTCTTCGGGCTCACCGCCTCACCGGGGCGACGGCTCTACGCAGCCCGGGTCGGTCACGAGGGCACGGGACGGCAGGAGGCGCAGGAGGAAGCACCGTCCTGACCGGCGAGCGGTCGGCCAGACGGTGCACCGCCTGACCCACGACGTGCCGCGCCCAGGGGGTGGTGCGAGACTCGGAGACGGATCCTGCCCGGCGTCGCGCAGCCTGTGGCGCCGGCCCCGACACCTGAGGAGGCAGCACGCCCATGAGCACCCTGACCGTCACCAGCGGCAGCGACTCGATCGACCTCGAGGTCCAGGACACCGGAGGCACCGGACGTCCCGTGGTCCTCATCCACGGCTGGCCGATGACCCACGAGTCGTGGAGCGAACAGGTGCCCGCCCTGCAGGAGGCCGGCTACCGTGTGGTCGCCTACGACCGCCGCGGGTTCGGCGCCTCGGCGAAGCCAGCGGGCGGCTACGACTACGACACGCTCGCCGACGACCTGCACGCGCTGCTCGAGGCGCTCGACCTCAGCGACGTGACGCTGGTCGGCTTCTCGATGGGCGGGGGCGAGGTGGCGAGGTATGTCGCACGCCACGGGCAGGACCGCCTGCACAGCGTCGTCTTCGCCGCCGCCGTGCCGCCCTACATGCTGCACACCGAGGGCAACCCCGAGGGGCCGCTCAACCCCGAGGCCGCGGCCGAGATGGAGGCATCCCTGCGTGCCTCCCGGGACGAGTTCTTCCCCGGTTTCGTCCAGGGCTTCTACACCGCGGGCGAGGAGCTGAAGGCCACCCCCGAGCAGGTCAGCAAGGGCATCGAGCTCTGCCTGCAGTCCGACCAGGAGGCGGCGCTCGGCTGCATGGAGGCCTTCGGCACGACCGACTTCCGCGAGGACCTCACCGCCGTCACCGTGCCCACGCTGGTCATCCACGGCGACTCCGACGGGATCGTGCCCTTCGAGGCCTCCGGCCGGCGGACCGCGGCGGCGATCCCCGGGGCGATGACGGCCATCGTGAACGGGGCACCCCACGGCCTGAACACCACGCACGCCCAGGCGTTCAACGCCGACCTGATCGACTTCCTCGGCCGCTGAACCGACCAGGCTCAGGCCGAGGGGTGGCCGAGCGCGTGCCTGATCAGCGCGTGGAGGGTGGAGAGACCGTCCCGGGAGAGCACCGACTCCGCATGTCCCTGGATGCTCGCGACCCCGTCGCCGCGCAGGCCGACGACCGCGTCGTGGAGGGGGTCGACCGCCACCTCGAGGGGGCGACCGTCGGGCAGGCATGCCGCACCGGGGCGGGCGACGAAGGTGTTGTAGAACCCGATCCGTGCGTGGCGCCCCCACAGCTCGACCGGCACCTGCACACCCTGCAGCGGCCGGTCCAGCTTGCTGATGGTCAGGCCGGCCAGCCCGGCCAGCACCTGGTGGCTCAGGCACACGGTGAGCAACGGTGCCCGGGCCTCCAGGCGCGCTCGCACCAGGTCACGCAGGTGCACCATCCGCTCATCCTCGACGTCCTCGGGGTCGCCCGGCCCCGGGCCGAAGAGCACCAGGTCGACGTCGGCGAGGTCCTGCGGTGAGACCGTGTCCCAGCGACGCACCTCCGCGGTCATGCCGAAGTGGCGCACCTGGTGCGCCAGCATCTGGGTCCACATGTCCTCGGCGTCGACCACGAGCACCCGCCGGCTGAGCAGGTCGGGGTCGGGGCGGGGCTCCTGGGGAGAGAGCCAGAACGGCGACAGCGACTCGTTGCGGGCCTCCAGCGCGTCGGCGACGCCCGGCAGGTCCGCCAGCTGCACGGCATACCGCGTCTCGCGCCGGGGGCGCAGGCCCAGCGCGGCGAGCATGCCGCTCGCCTTCGCCGTCGTCTCGGCGACCTCCGAGCGGGGGTCGCTGTGCCGCACCAGGGTGGCACCGGCACTGACGCGCACCGTGCCGTCGCCGCTGAGGTGCGCGGTGCGGATGAGGATCGGGGCGTCGAGGTGCTCGGCGCCGTCGTCGTCCCGTTCGACCAGGGCGAGCACGCCGGAGTAGTAGCCACGCCCCTCCGGCTCGTGCCGTCTGATCACGGTGCAGGCGTTCTCCATCGGCGAGCCGGTCACCGTCGGGGCGAACATGGTCAGGCGCAGCACGTCGCGGGGGTCGTCCTCGGACTGTCCGTCGAGGAGGTACTCCGTGTGCGTGAGGTGAGCCATCTGCTTCAGGTAGGGGCCCGTGATCCGCCCGCCGTGCGTGCAGATCTGGGCCATCATCTTCATCTCCTCGTCGACCACCATGAAGAGCTCCTCGGTCTCCTTGGTGTCCTTGATGAAGGCCTCGAAGGCGGGCACGACGTCCTCGGCCTCGTCGCGGGGATGGCGGAAGGTGCCGGAGATGGGGTTCATCCGCACCCGCCCGTCCTGCACGCTCACATGGCGCTCCGGTGTGGCGCCCACGAGCGTGTGCCCGGGGGTGCTCACGGCGAAGGTCCAGTAGGCCCCGCGCTCGTCCTGCACCAGCGTGCGCAGCCAGGTCAGCGCTGCCGTCGCGGGCAGGGTGGCGGTGTGCGCCACGATGTCGCGACGGATCACGAAGTTGGCGCCCTCACCGTTGCCGATCTCGTCCTCGACGACGCGCTCGACGATGGCCGCGTAGTCCTCGTCGGACACGCTGAACCGCTCGTCGGTCACCTCCACCGCAGCGTGCGGGAGCCGCTCGGTGAGCACCGCGACCGGCACCCGCTCGTATGCGGTCGCACACAGCGCGCGCAGCGGCGTGCCGTCGTCATGCGCGTCGAAGCCGCGCTCGGCGATCTGGCGGAAGGGCACGAGGGTGAGCACCGGCAGGCCCGCCTCGGCCGAGGGGATCTGCGCGAGCAGGTCGAGGTCCCGCACCTCCCCGACGATGACCTCGGCGGCGCCCTGGCCCTCGCGCACCAGCACGGCCCAGGCCTGGCCGCCGGGGTCGGCGAGGACGCGGTCGAGCACGGGATAGGCCTCGGGCATAGGCAGCAGTCTGTCATCCCGGGCCGGCGTCATGATCCGGGCCGCAGCTCTGGGTGGCGCTCTGGCGGACCGGGGGCTGACGGGTCGTGCTTGTGGACGGGGGTGGGGGTGTGTCGGTGGCGGGCGACATGGTGGACACATGTTCGACGACGAGCCCGACGACGAGCCGGTGGTGGAGGTGCGGTCGGGGGTGGTGCGCGTGGGGGTGGACGACCTGACCGACGGCCCTCCTGAGTGGGGGTGGCGGGGGCCGGGGGAGGTGCTGGCGGGGTGCCTGGCGGACGGGACCCGTGGGGTGGTGGCCGCGGCCGGGGTGGGCCGGGACGCGCCCCGGATGGGAGGGGAGGAGCTGGTGTCGGCGTTGGCGCAGGTCGACGTGCTGCGGGCGCGCACGGAGACGGTCACGGTGCGCCTGGTGGCCGAGGCGTTGGGGCGCGGGGTGCACACCGATCAGGGGCTGAGCGCTCAGGACTGGGTGGCGCAGCGGTGCCCGTGGCTGTCCGGTCCCCAGGTCGCGGATGTGGTGGCCGTGGCCCGCGGGGTCGGTGACCCGGTGCACGGGCAGGTCGCGGACGCGGTGTGGGACTCGTTGCTGCCGGTGCGCCGGGCCGCGGCGGTGCTGCGGGCCGCGGCCAGGGTCAGACCGTTCCTGGACACCGACCAGTATGTCGACGCGGTGGGCACCCTGCTGGGGGTCGCGGTCGAGCCTCGGCACAGCGACCCGGACCTGCGCCGGGTCGCGGACCACCTGGTGTCGGTGGTGGTCCCGGACCGGGACCACGACACCCGAGCACGGGCCGCTGCGGCCCTGCGGGGGGTGCACGAGTCGTCGCTGGCCGACGGGTCGCTGACCCGGTTCGTGCTGACCTGTGACGCCGACGGCGCCGCCCTGCTCCGCAGTGTGCTCGCCTCACCGTTGGCGGCCCCCGTGCCGGACGAGACCGGCGGGCCGGACCCGCGGACGGCGTCGCAGCGCCGGTACGACGCGGTGCTGACCGTGCTGCGCCGCGGGCTGGCCGGCGGGGACTCGACCCCGACGTCACCGAAGGCGACGGTGGTGGTCACCATCGCCTGGGACCCCCTCCAAGAGGCGTTGACCGGGACGGGGACGACGGCGACCGGGGACGTGCTCTCCCCGGGCACCGTCCGCAGGGTCGCGTGCGACGCCCAGCTCATCCCGCAGGTCCTGGGCACCGACCGGGAGGTGCTGGACCAGGGCCGGGCGCGCCGGTTGGTGACCCCGGGCCAACGGGTGGTGCTGGCCCACCGCGACCAAGGCTGCACCTTCCCCGGGTGCACCGTCCCGCAGGCCTGGTGCGAAGCCCACCACGTCGTGCACTGGTCCCGCGGCGGACGATCCGACATCGACAACTACGCCCTGCTCTGCGGGCGACACCACACGTTGGTCCACGACCACGACCTCACCGCCACCGTCACCACCACCAGCGTCACCTGGCACCTCTAGCTCACCCGCCCCGCACCCGGCCCCAACGGCCGGGCCACAGGCATGGCTAGGGGCTGCCCGAAGCACGTGCCCGGGGCGGACCCTGCGGCAGACGATCGGTCCGGCGAGGCCGGGCGAGGGCGCGGATCAGCCCAGGCGGATGAGACCTGCAGCAGTCGGCTGGAAGCCACAGACCCGCTCGTAGAAGTCGGCGGCCTCGGGCTCGTAGTCGACGTGCAGGTACTGGCAGCCCAGGCTGCGCGCCTCGTCGACCGCACGGGTGACCAGCGCCGTGCCGATGCCCTGCCGCTGCACACTCGGCAGCACCACGGTGTCGAGCAGCACGGCATGTGCGCCGCCGTCACCGATGACGTTGACGAAGCCGACCAGCTGGTCACCGCGGTGTGCCGTCACCCAGCAGATGCTGTGCCGCTTGAGCCGCTTCGACCACGGCACGAAGCCGTGTCCGCTCGCCCGGAAGGCGCGTTCGTGCAGCGTCGTCAGCTCCTCGTCGTCGACCGGCCCGTCCACCCGGTACGTCGTCTCCACCACCGTCATCGTCCTCGCGTCCTGCGCCTTCCGTGGTGATGACCCGCGGCTGTCCGAGCCGGGGGTCCGAGCCGACCCAGCGCGTCACGACGACGCGTGGATCACGGACTGTACCCCTCCTGTCCGACCCTCCGGAGGGGTCGCGCCCGCGCTGCTCCCTCAGTGGGTGACGGCCCCCTGGGCGGCCGAGCCCACCAGCCGGGCGTACTTCGCCAGCACACCGCGGCGGGCACGCTCCGGTGGCTCAGGGGCCGTCCACGCGGCGCGCCGGGCGGCCACCTCGGTCTCGTCGACCAGCAGGTCGAGGGTGCCGGCAGCGACGTCGAGCTCGATCTGGTCGCCGTCCTGGACGAGGCCAACGGGGCCACCGTCGACGGACTCCGGCGCGATGTGGCCCACGCACAGCCCGGTCGTGCCGCCGGAGAAGCGGCCGTCGGTGACGAGCAGCACGTCCTTGCCCAGCCCGGCACCCTTGATCGCGCCGGTGATGGCGAGCATCTCGCGCATGCCTGGGCCGCCTCGCGGACCCTCCTGGCGGATGACGACCACGTCGCCGGCAGCGATCGTGCCGTCCTCGAGGGCGTCCATCGCCGCCCGCTCCCCCTCGAAGACACGCGCTGTGCCACGGAAGACGTCGGAGTCGAACCCGGCCGACTTCACCACAGCGCCCTCGGGCGCCAAGGAGCCGTGCAGGATGGTCAGCCCGCCCGTGGCGTGGATCGGGTTGCTCATCTGGCGCAGCACAGTGCCGTCCAGCTGTGGCGGGTCGAGCTCGGCGAGGTTCTCGGCCAGCGTGCGGCCCGTCACCGTCATCACCTCACCGTGCAGCAGGCCGGCGTCCAGCAGGGCCTGCATGACGACCGGGATGCCGCCGATGCGGTCGATGTCGGTCATCACGTGCGCTCCGAACGGCTTGACGTCGGCCAGGTGCGGCACCGTCGCTCCGACCCGGGCGAAGTCCGCCAGGGTCAGCTCGACCTCGGCCTCGTTGGCGATCGCGAGCAGGTGCAGCACGGCGTTGGTCGACCCGCCGAGAGCCATGACCACGGCGATGGCGTTCTCGAACGCCTCCTTGGTGAGGATCTGCCGTGCGGTCAGGCCGCTGCGCAGCATGCCGACGACGGCCTGCCCGGAGTGCCGGGCGATGCGGTCGCGCCGCCGGTCGGTCGCGGGTGGGGCGGCCGAGCCGGGCAGCGCCATGCCGAGGGCCTCGGCGGCCGCTGCCATGGTGTTGGCGGTGTACATGCCGCCGCACGCGCCCTCGCCGGGGCAGATGGCCCGCTCGATCGCGTCGACGTCCTCCCGGGACATCAGCCCCCGGGCGCACGCCCCGACGGCCTCGAACGCGTCGATGATCGTCACCTCGCGGCTCGACCCGTCGGACAGGCGCGCCTGACCGGGCAGGATCGACCCGGCATACACGAACACCGAGGCCAGGTCGAGGCGCGCCGCGGCCATGAGCATGCCCGGCAGCGACTTGTCGCAGCCGGCCAGCAGGACGGAGCCGTCGAGCCGCTCGGCCGACATGACGGTCTCCACGGAGTCGGCGATGACCTCGCGGGAGACCAGGGAGAAGTGCATGCCCTCGTGCCCCATGGAGATGCCGTCGGAGACCGAGATCGTGCCGAACTCCAGGGGGTAGCCGCCCGCGGCGTGCACGCCGTCCTTCACCGCCTGGGCCAGCCGGTCCAGCGGCAGGTTGCAGGGGGTGATCTCGTTCCAGGAGCTGCCGACGCCGATCTGCGGCTTCTCCCAGTCCTCGTCGCCCATCCCGACGGCCCGGAGCATGCCCCGGGCAGCGGTCCGCTCCAGACCGTCGGTGACGTCGCGGCTGCGCGGCTTGATGTCGGTCATCGGGCGGCGGAGCCCTCGGTGTAGTCGTCGTCGCCGGAGCGCACCCAGGCCATCATGCCGCGCAGCTCGCGGCCGACGGCCTCGATCGGGTGGGCGGCGCCCTTCTCACGCAGCGCCGTGAACTCGGGGGCACCGGCGTCCTGGTCGTCGATGAAGCGCTGGGCGAAGGTGCCGTTCTGCACGTCGGTGAGGACCGCCTTCATGTTCGCCTTGACCCGGTCGTCGATGACCCGCGGGCCGGAGACGTAGTCGCCGTACTCCGCGGTGTCGGACACCGACCAGCGCTGCTTGGCGATGCCACCCTCGTACATCAGGTCGACGATGAGCTTGAGCTCGTGCAGGCACTCGAAGTAGGCGACCTCGGGCTGGTAGCCCGCCTCGGTCAGGGTCTCGAAGCCCTTCATGATGAGCTCGGAGACACCACCGCAGAGCACCGCCTGCTCGCCGAACAGGTCGGTCTCGGTCTCCTCGGTGAAGGTCGTCCTGATGCCACCTGCACGCAGGCCGCCGATGGCGGAGGCGTAGGACAGCGCGAGGTCCCAGCCGTGGCCCGACGCGTCCTGCTCCACGGCGACGAGCACGGGCACACCGCGGCCGTCGACGTACTCCCGGCGCACCAGGTGACCCGGCCCCTTCGGTGCGACCATGCAGACGTCGACACCTGCGGGCGGCGTGATGTAGCCGAACCGGATGTTGAAGCCGTGGCTGAAGAAGAGCGCGTCACCGTCCTCGAGGTTGGGCTCGACGGCATCCGCGTAGAGACCGCGCTGCAGGTGGTCGGGCACCAGCACCATGATCAGGTCGGCCTCCTGACAGGCAACCTCCGGCGTGACGACCCGCAGGCCCTCGGCCTCGGCCTTGGCGCGCGAGGCGCTGCCCTCCTTCAGGCCGACGCGGACGTCGACGCCCGAGTCGCGCAGGGACAGTGCGTGGGCGTGGCCCTGGCTGCCGTATCCGAGGACGGCGACCGCCCTGTCCTGGATGAGGCTCAGGTCGGCGTCGGCGTCGTAGTACATGGTGGCCATGGTCAGGTGTGCTCCTCGAGTGGGTGGCGCGGCTGGGGGGACGTGCTGGTGGTGCGGGTGACGCGGTCAGGCTGCCCGCCAGGACGTCCCCGGCGGACAGCCTAGGGGGGTGGGTCAGCCCCAGGCAGCGGCCATGGCGCCGACCGGGCGCGGGCCGTTGTCGTTGATCGCCCACAGCTGCTCGCGGATCGCGGCCGCGTCGTCCAGCTCCTCGATGTGGATGACCTCGATGAGCTTGTCCAGCTGGCTGGTGACCTTGTGCAGCTGCTCGCTGGAGACGTTGACCAGGATGGTCATCCGGGAGACCTTCGGGTCCTCGGTCGGGCCGACCACGAGGTGGTCGATGTTGAAGCTGCGACGGGCGAAGAGCACCGACACGCGGGCCAGGACTCCGGGGTTGTTCTCGACCAGGACGGACAGTGCGTGGCGGCTCATGGTGCTCACCTTTCGGGTGGGGGTGGTGCTCGGGTATGCGGTGTCGGGTGCGGGGAGGTCGGTCGTCGGTGCGGTCATCGGCTCACTCGTCCTCGTCGAAGTCGGGAGCCAGGTCACGGGCGTACTGGATCGCGTCGTTGCTGGTGCCGGCCGGGACCATCGGCCAGACCATGGCGTCCTTGTGGACCCGGAAGTCCACGACGACCGGACGGTCGTCGACGGCCATGGCCGCCTCGATGGTCGCGTCGACGTCGGCCGGGCTGTCGCAGCGCAGACCGGCGCAGCCGTAGGCCTGCGCCAGCATGACGAAGTCGGGCACCTGCGCCGACGGGGCGCCGGAGTTGCTGTAACGCTCGGAGTAGAAGAGCGTCTGCCACTGCCGGACCATGCCCAGGGCCGCGTTGTTGATGACGGCCACCTTGATCGGGATGCCCTCGACCGCACAGGTGGCGAGCTCCTGGTTGGTCATCTGGAAGCAGCCGTCGCCGTCGATCGCCCAGACCGTGGAGTCCGGGCAGCCGATCTTGGCGCCCATCGCCGCCGGCACGGCATACCCCATGGTGCCCAGGCCACCGGAGTTGAGCCAGGCGTGGGGGCGCTCGTAGCCGATGAACTGGCTGGCCCACATCTGGTGCTGGCCCACGCCGGAGGTGTAGATCGCGTCGGGGCCGGCGATGGCGCCGATCCGCTGGATGACGTGCTGCGGCGCCAGGGAGCCGTCGGCCGGCTCGTCGTAGCCCAGCGGGTAGCGGCTCTTCCACATCAGGCACCGGGTGACCCAGGCGGCGTAGTCGGGCTCGGCGCCCTGCGCGGTGCGCATCGTGAACTCCGTGACGAGCTGGTCGACGACGACCCGGGCGTCGCCGAGCAGGCCCACGTCGACCGGCCGGTTCTTGCCGATCTCGGCGGGGTCGATGTCGGCGTGGATGACCTTGGCGTGCGGGGCGAAGGAGTCCCGGGCGCCCGTCACCCGGTCGTCGAAGCGGGCGCCCAGGCTGATGATCAGGTCCGACTTCTGGAGCGCGGCCACCGCGGAGACGGTGCCGTGCATGCCCGGCATGCCCATGTGCTGGGGGTGGCTGTCGGGGAACGCGCCCCGGGCCATCAGCGTCGTGACCACCGGGATGCCGGTCAGCTCGGCCAGCGCACGCACCTGGGCGTGCGCCCCCGCGCGGACGGTGCCGCCGCCGACGTAGAGCACCGGCCGACGCGAGCGCAGCATGAGCTCGACCGCGTCGCGGACCGACTCGGGCGTGGGCTCGGTCTGCGGGCGGTAGCCGGGCAGCACCAGCTCACCGCGGCCCGGCTGGGTGACCAGTGCCGCCAGCGCGTCCTTGGACACGTCGACGAGCACCGGCCCCGGACGGCCCGTCTGCGCCAGGTGGAAGGCGCTGGCGACGGTGTCGGCGATCAGGTTGGGGTCGGTGACCAGGAAGGAGTGCTTGGTGACCGGCATCGTGATGCTGCGGATGTCGGCCTCCTGGAAGGCGTCCGAGCCCATCGCCGCGCTGGGGACGTTGCCGGTGATCGCGACCATCGGCACCGAGTCCATGTTGGCGTCGGCCAGCGGGGTGACCAGGTTGGTCGCTCCCGGACCGCTCGTCGCCATGCACACGCCCACCCGGCCGGTCGCCGCGGCATACCCCTGCGCCGCGTGGCCCGCGCCCTGCTCGTGCCGCACCAGGATGTGCCGCAGGCCCCGGGCGCCGTAGAGCGCGTCGTAAAGCGGGAGGACCGCGCCGCCGGGAAGGCCGAAGATGTGCTCGACGCCTACGCGCTGGAGGGTCTCGACGAGGCTCTCCGCGCCGGTGCGCGGCGCGGGGCGGTCGGTGTCCGTGGCTGCGGCGGTGCGGGTGACCGTGCTCATGGAAGCGGTGTCCTGTCGGCTGGTGTCTGGCGGTGCGTGAAGGTCGGGCAACAAAAAACCCCTCGGTCCGGGAGGACGAACGAGGGGAGGACGCGATCGGCTGCGGTCAGCGCGATACGCGTCCTGGGGCAATAAGTACGAGAGCGGTGTGCATGGGCTCAACCATGAACCATGATTGCCGTCGCGTCAAGCCCCTCGGCGCAGGCTCCTGCTCAGGAGCCCTGCAGCGGGACGAAGCTGTACCAGCCCTCGCTCTCGGTGCTGACCTTGCCGTCGTGGAGCTCCGCCGTCACCAGGCGCCCCCGCACCGGGACGACCATCCGGCCCCCGTCCGCGAGCTGGTCCAGCAGCGGCTGCGGCACGTCGTGGGCCTCGGCGCTGACCAGGATGCGGTCGTAGGGTCCGTCGGCGGGGCGGCCGAGCACCCCCTTCACCGCCTGCTCGACCCTCGCGCCCTGCACGTCGTGCGCCTCCAGCGCTGCCCGGCTGCGTTCGACCAGCTCCGGCACGATCTCGACCCCGACGACCCATCCGTCCGGGGACACCAGGCGGGCGAGCATCGCGGTGGTCCACCCCGAGCCCGAGCCGACGTCGAGCACCCGGTGACCGGGCCGGGCGTCGAGGAGCTCCAGCAGGCGCACCACGGTGCTGGGCTGGGAGCAGGTCGCGCCGTAGCCGATGTCCAGAGCCCGGTCCAGGCCTGCCCAGGCCCGCTCCGCCTTCGGCAGGAACCTCCGTCGCGGGACCTCGCGCATCACCTGCCGGACCCGGTCGGTCATCGTCCCTCTCCGTCGTGCGGGGCACGCGGCTCAGTCCTGTGAGCCACCGGGGCGCGCGTCCTTCCTGTCCTTCGGCCGTGCGTCCTGGGGACCACCGGGTCGCGGGGAGTCCTCGCAGGTCGTGCCGCGCGCCTCCGAGGAGACCCAGTGGCCGAAGTTGCGGCACCCCTCGGGGACGGTCGGGCCACCCGGCGCCGAGGCCGCTCGGGACACCTTCTCCCCGTGGCCGATGTCGGCCGACATCTGCAGGGCGGCGACAGCCACCACAGCGGCCGAAGGGGGCGTGCCCGACACACCGGCGCTCGACGGACCGGAGCTCGCAGGGCCGGCGGACAGGGTGGCGCTCGACGGCAGTGGGGCGACGAGCAGCAGGGCTGCGGCGGCGAGCGCCACCGCGGGCCGGATGGTGCGGACCATGGTCCCTCCTTCTCCCCCGTCCCTCCTCACGGTAGCCCTCGCGCCCACCCACGACCAGGTATGCCGAACCTCGGTGCCCACGGCTGTCGGGCCGGGACCTGCACGCCCACCGGCGCTTCGGCATACTGAGCGCATGGCCGATCACTATGACGTTGTTGTCCTGGGCGCTGGCCCCGGTGGGTATGTCGCGGCGATCCGCGCGTCGCAGCTGGGCAAGAAGGTGGCCGTCGTCGAGAAGAAGTACTGGGGCGGTGTGTGCCTCAACGTCGGCTGCATCCCCTCGAAGGCCCTGCTGCGCAACGCCGAGCTGGCGCACATCCTGCAGCACGAGAAGGCCAAGTTCGGCATCGAGGGCGAGGCGTCCATGGCCTTCGGGCCGACCTACAAGCGCAGCCGCCAGGTGTCCGACGGCATCGTCAAGGGCGTCCACTACCTGATGAAGAAGAACAAGATCACCGAGGTCGACGGCTGGGGCACCCTCACCTCGCCGACCTCGGTCGACGTCGAGCTCAACGACGGCAGCACGAGCCGGCTGACGTGCGACGACCTGATCATCGCCACCGGCGCGGAGACCCGCCTCATCCCCGGCACCGAGCTGTCCGAGCGCGTCGTGACCTACGAGGAGCAGATCCTCACCGACGAGCTGCCGGGCAGCATCGTCATCGCCGGCTCGGGCGCGATCGGCGTCGAGTTCGCCTACGTCCTGGCCAACTTCGGGGTGGACGTCACGATCGTGGAGTTCCTCGACCGCATGGTGCCGACCGAGGACCCCGAGATCTCCAAGGAGCTCGCCAAGCACTACAAGAAGCTGGGCGTGAAGGTGATGACCTCGACCAAGGTCGAGTCGATCGACGACAGCGGCGACAAGGTCAAGGTCACCGTCAGCCCGGCCTCCGGCGGCGACGCGCAGGTCATCGAGACCGACAAGGTCATGCAGGCGATCGGGTTCGCGCCGCGGCTCGAGGGCTACGGGCTGGAGAAGCTCGACGTCGAGCTCACCGATCGTGGGGCCATCAAGATCGACGGGCGCGGCCGCACCAACGTCGAGCACGTCTACGCCATCGGCGACGTCACGGCCAAGCTCATGCTGGCGCACACCGCTGAGGCCATGGGGGTCGTGGCGGCCGAGACCATCGCCGGGGCCGAGACGATGGAGCTCGACTACGACTTCATCCCGCGGGCGACCTACTGCCAGCCGCAGATCGCCTCGTTCGGCTACACCGAGGAGCAGGCCAAGGAGAAGGGCTTCGACGTCAAGACCTCGAAGTTCCCGTTCAGCGCCAACGGCAAGGCCGCCGGCCTCGGCGACACCGTCGGGTTCGTCAAGGTCGTGGCCGACGCCGAGCACAACGAGATCATCGGCGCGCACATGATCGGCCCGGACGTCACCGAGCTGCTGCCCGTGCTGACGCTGGCGCAGCGATGGGACCTCACCGCGGACGAGGTCGCCCGCAACGTCTTCGCGCACCCCACGCTCGGCGAGTCGGTCAAGGAGGCCATCGAGGGCATCGCCGGGCACATGATCAACCTCTGAGGCACGGCTCTCCCCTGCGTCGTTGCCCGCCCCTTTGGGGTGTTGCCCGCCCGTCGGGTGTGCAGATGTGGCTCCATACAGCCACGTCTGCAGACCCGACAGGGGTGCTGCGCGTGCAGACCCGACAGGGGGTCTGGACGTGCGGGCCCTCAGAGCAGGCGCCGGTCCATCGCCCAGGCGGTGAGCTCGTGCCGCGACGACAGCTGCAGCTTGCGCAGCACCGACGAGACGTGCGTCTCGACGGTCTTGACCGAGATGAAGAGCTCCTTGGCCACCTCCTTGTACTGGTAGCCGCGGGCGATCAGGCGCATCACCTCGCGCTCACGGGCGCTGAGCCGGTCCAGTTCCTCGTCGACCTCGGCGATCTCCCCGGCGGCCGCACCGAAGGCGTCCAGCACGAAGCCGGCCAGCCGGGGGCTGAAGACCGCGTCGCCGTCGGCCACCCTGCTGATCGCCGAGGCCAGGTCACGGCCGCTGATCGTCTTGGTGACATACCCCCGGGCCCCGGCCCGGATCACCGCGATGACGTCGTCGGCGGCGTCGGAGACCGACAGAGCCAGGAAGCGCACCGGCGCACCCGACTCCGTGGTCAGCCCGGCACATCCACGGATCACGTCGCCGCCTCCGCGGCCGTTGCCTCCCGGCAGGTGCACGTCGAGCAGCACGACCTCGGGCCGCTCCTGCCGGATCTGCTCGACCGCGGCATCGACGGTGCCGGCCTCGGCGACGACGTCGAGCTGGGGTGCGACCTCGGCGAGCTCGGCCCGCACCCCGGCGCGGAAGATGCGGTGGTCGTCGACGAGCACCAGACGCACGGGGCGGGGGGAGGTCATGAGGTCGCTCCTTCTCGGGGGGCTCCGGCGGGAGTGCTCTCCTCGTCGGTCTCCAGCGGCAGCTCGAGGCTGATCTCCGTGCCGCCGTCCAGCACCCGGACCCGGGCGGACCCGCCGTGCCGGCGCATCCGGCCGATGACCGACTCCCGCACCCCCAGCCGGTCGGCGGGCACCGCGTCGGGGTCGAAGCCCGGCCCGTGGTCGCGCACGAAGGCCTCGACGCGTCCCTGGCCGACCTCCACGTAGGCCGTGATGGGGGGCGCGCCGTGCAGAGCCGCGTTGGTCAGCGCCTCCCGCAGCGCGGCCACCAGTGCAGCGCCACGCTCGTCCACCACGTGGTCGCCGGTCACGACGACCTCGACCGGTATGCCGTGCCGGTCCTCGACCTCGTGGCCCACCTCGGTCACCGCGGAGGCGAGGGTCTGCGGGCCACCGGGCGGGCCGGCGTACAGCCACTGGCGCAGCTCCCGCTCCTGGGCCCGGGCCAGCCGGATGACCTGCGGGTCCTGCGAGCTGCGCTGGATGAGGGCCAGGGTCTGCAGCACGGAGTCGTGCAGGTGGGCGGCGATGTCGGCGCGCTCGGTGGCGCGGATGCGGGCGGCCTGCTCGGACCGGAGCTCACCCCAGAGCCGGTTGCCGTAGGGCGCCACGATGACGGCAGCACCGACGAGCACGACCAGCACCGCGACCACGACGTCCCACAGCTCGGCCAGGCCCAGCCCGCGCGTGGTGAGCAGCACCAGGCCGACGACGGCGAGCAGCACCCCCGCCCCGACACGGAGGGCGACCCCCTGGCGCGACCAGGGGTCCTCGGGCATCCACCGACGCCCCGTCCCACGGTCGAGCTGGGACCACGCGAAGACGGCACCGACGGTGACCAGCAACAGCGGGATCCATCCCGAGACGTCGAGCCGGAAGCCCGACAGCGACGCGATGCCGAGCAGCAGCAGCCCCATGCCCAGCACCACGACCCAGGCGGCCCGGGTGGAGCGCTGCTCCGGGGCCGTGACCGGCTCCGTCGCCCCGTCCGACTCGTCCTGGGGCACGAAGATCCACATGAACCCGTACGCGACGACGCCCGCACCGCCGGCGACAGCCAGCACCAGCAGGCCCACCCGCACCACGGTCGCCTCGATCCCGAGGTGGTCGGCCAGGCCCTGGGCCACCCCGGCCAGCACCCTGCCTCGCACCGGGCGCACCAGTGGGGGTCGGTGGTGGTGCGGGGACGGGGCCGCGTGGTCGGTCGACACCCCTCCATCCTGACCCACCACAGCCCCGGCGGACACCCCGGCATACGGGACTCAGGGCACGACCAGGGTCCGCTCAGGGTCGACCCTCATGGTGCGCGAGGGCGCGCAGGGACAGGCTGGGAGTATGACCGAGCACCCCTCCGACGGCCGGCCGCGCAGCGAGCTGCCCCCGGCCGCACAGCAGCCCACCGCCCCACTTCCTCCCGGTGGCACCCCGCCGCCTCCCGGTGGCACCCCGTCGCCTCCCGGTGGCACCCCGTCGCCTCCCGATGGCACCCCGGGTGGTGGCCAGAGCTCCGGTGGTGATGGTGACCACGGCGCCGGCTACGGCACGCCACCCCCGGGCGGGTCCGGCACGGACCGCCTCTTCGCCGGCCTGCGCGGCATCGACGTGCGCCGCACCGACGACGGGTGGATCGGTGGCGTCTGCGCGGGGCTGGCCCACCGGCTCGGGCTCGACCCGATCGTCGTGCGCGCCGGAGCGGTGGTGCTCGGGATCGTGCTCGGCCTGGGCCTGGCGCTCTACCTGCTCGCGTGGCTGCTCGTGCCCGACACCCGGGAGCAGACGCACCTCGAGCGCGGCCTGCGCGGCGGCGAGGCAGGCTCGATCGTCCTGCTGGTCGCGACCGCGGTCGTGCTCGTGGGCTCCCTGCCGTGGTGGGGTTTCATGACCTTCGACGCGCCCGGCTCGGGCCTGGTCTCGCTGCTGGTCGTCGCCGGCCTGGCCTGGGCGCTGTGGTCGGTGTGGCAACGGCGCTCGGCCCCCGGCGAGGTCGGCCGGACCGGCAGCATGCCCGTGGTCGCCATGGCCCCGTCGGCGGGTGCCGGCGGTGGGCCGCAGACCCGCTCCCCCGCGGCCGGGACGGCCTCCACGTATGCCGCACCGCCGCCACCGCCGGGTGCCACCGGCGGGTACGACCCCAGCCGACCTGTCCCCACCGGTGGCACAGGGTTCGGCGGGTCCGGCTACGGCGGCTACGGCCAGGGCGGCGGGCCCGGTGGGCCCCCACAGCAGGGAGGTCCCCCACCTGCTCCCCCGGCACCGTCTCACCTGCGACGCCGTAGCCCCGGTGCCGTCGGCGGTCTGATCGTCAGCGGTCTGCTGCTGATGGTCGTCGGCGGGCTCATCTGGGCGGCCGACAGCGTCACCCTGTCGGGCAACACCCTCTCGGTGGCGCTCGCGGCCGGTCTGCTCCTGGTCGGTCTCGTCCTGGTGGGCCTCGGGCTCGTCGGCCGGAGGGCAGGCTTCGTGGGCTTCCTCGCCTGGGTCACCCTGGTCGCTGCGGCGCTGACGGCGCCCTTCCCCTCGAGCTTCACCTGGGGGGACCGCGGCGGCGACGTCACCTGGAGCCCCACCCAGGTCTCCGAGCTGCGCGACTACTCCCTGGGCGCCGGCACGGCCGAGCTCACCCTGGAGAGCCTCGACCCGGCCGACCTGAACGGCCAGCGCATCGACGTGGACCTGGGTGCCGGGGAGCTGCGCATCGTCGTCCCGGAGGGGCTCGACGTGACCGTCAACTCCGACGTCGGAGCCGGCGAGGTCACCCTCGAGGGCGACGGCCGCGGCAGCTCGGTCGAGGGTGGTCTCGGAGTCAGTGAGCAGACCGTCCTCGGAGACCTCCCCAGCCAGCTCGAGATCGAGGCCAACGTCGGCCTCGGCACGATCACCATCGTCCAGGAGTGAACGCCATGACCGCACCGCACAGCGACCCCACGGAGCCTCAGAGCACCGGACGCGCCGACACCGCCCCGCAGGAGGGACCTCGCCACTCCACACCTCGCGACTCCACGAGGCCCACCGGCGGCAGCGCACCCCCCGGCGCAGCGGAGCCGGTGCGACCCTCCGGGCCGTCCTGGCCGACGGTCGCCCTCGGCATCGTGTGCATCGTCGTCGCCGGCATGGCCCTGACCTACCAGCTGATCGACATCACCGTCGACTGGTCGATCGCGACCCCGGTCGCGGTCGTCGGCGCGGGCGCCCTGCTCGTGCTCCTCGGCCTGGTCGGCCTGCTCGGAGGCCGCTCCGAGGACGGGACCCGCTAGGCACCTGGTGGCCGGGTGCCCTCCGGGGCGGCACCCGGCCACCGGCTCCTCCGAGGCCGCACGGTCACCGACCGTGCGGCCTCGGCCACGTCATACCCGAGGACCACGACACACAGCGCCGAAGACACATCGTCTCCACGGCGCTCAAGCCGCAGATCCCTCGGAACGGCGCGGCTCGCAGGCGATGGCGTCGCATTGACTTCGGCCAGCTCGGGGTGTTACACATTTCCCAGCATGAGGTCATGAGTCCCAGCCGAAGGCCCCGGCCGGCTGGGCGGCAACCCTCCACTCGCGGTGGGGTGCCCCGGGTGATGACCAGGTGCCCGTCCTCGCGGCCGGGCACAAGCGCGGGCTTCTCAGCCGAGGGGCCCAGCCGACGCCGACCATCAGGAGCGCCGCTGTGACCCGTCGAATGTGTCGCTGCTGAGCCCACTCGCAGCCACCCGTCGCGCCGACGACGCCTGCAGCCGCCCCGGGGCACCCCCGCGCGCGACGCCTTGACGTCCCGGCTGCGGACCCGGCAGGCACCCTCCCCCTTCCACCTCCCCCGCAGACACCTGGAGCACAACCCATGAGCTGGTCCTTCGCCACCCGTCAGATCCACGCCGGCCAGAGCCCCGACAGCGCCACCGGCGCACGCGCACTGCCGATCTACCAGAGCACGTCGTTCGTCTTCGAGGACGCCGACCAGGCGGCCAACCGCTTCGCCCTGGCCGAGCTCGGCCCGATCTACACCCGCATCGGCAACCCCACCAACGAGGTGGTCGAGGCCCGCATCGCCGACCTCGAGGGTGGCGTCGGCGGGCTGCTGGTCGCCTCCGGGCAGTCGGCCGTCACGCTCTCCCTGCTCAACGTGGCCGAGGCAGGGGACCACATCGTCGCCTCCCCCAGCCTCTACGGCGGCACGCAGAACCTCTTCGAGCACACCCTGCCCAAGCTCGGCATCCAGGTGACCTTCGTCGACGACCCCGCCGACCCCCGGTCGTGGCGTGCCGCGACGACCGAGCGCACCAAGGCCTTCTTCGGCGAGACGCTGGCCAACCCCAGCAGCGACGTCCTCGACATCACCGCCGTCGCCGAGGTCGCGCACGAGGTCGGCGTGCCGCTGATCGTGGACAACACCGTGCCCACGCCCTACCTGTGCCGCCCGATCGAGCACGGCGCCGACATCGTGGTGCACTCCGCGACCAAGTTCCTCGGTGGTCACGGCACGGCCATCGGCGGCGTCATCGTGGACAGCGGCAACTTCGACTTCGCCCAGCACCCGGAGCGGTTCCCGGGCTTCAACACCCCGGACGCGAGCTACCACGGGCTGGTCTACGCCCGTGACCTCGGGGTGGGCGGCGCGCTGGGCGCCAACCTCGCCTACGTCCTCAAGGCGCGCGTCCAGCTGCTGCGCGACCTCGGCCCGGCCGCCGCGCCGTTCAACGCCTTCCTCATCGCCCAGGGCCTGGAGACGCTCTCGCTGCGGATCGAGCGGCACGTCGCCAACGCCGAGGCGGTCGCCGGCTGGCTGCTCGAGCACGCGCAGGTGCAGTCGGTGTCGTATGCCGGGCTGCCGGGTCACCCGTCCCACGCCCGCGCCCAGCGCTACCTGCCCGCGGGCGCCGGAGCGGTGCTGGCCTTCGAGATCGACGGCGGCGCCGACGCGGGGCGCCGTTTCGTCTCCGCGCTGCAGCTGCACTCCCACGTGGCCAACATCGGCGACGTCCGGTCGCTGGTCATCCACCCTGCCTCGACCACGCACTCCCAGCTCAGCGAGAGCGCACAGCGGGCGGCCGGCGTGACCCCGGGCCTGGTCAGGCTGTCGGTGGGCCTGGAGCACGTCGACGACATCATCGCCGACCTGGAGGCCGGCTTCATCGCCGCCAAGGGCGCCTGATGGCCGAGCCGGCCCGACTCCTGGAGGGACCCGCCTCGCGTCTGTGCTCAGTGGTGGTGGGCAGCCTGGACACCGACGGTGGCGAGCACCTGCCCGAGGTCAGGATGTCCGTCCAGACGTGGGGCCGGCTCAACGAGGCGGGCGACAACGCGGTGCTGGTGCTGCACGCCCTCACCGGCGACCCCCATGTCGTCGGTGAGGCGGGACCGGGACAACCGACCCCCGGGTGGTGGCCGGGGCTCATCGGGCCGGGCTGCCCGCTGGACACCGAGGAGCTGTTCGTCGTGGCCCCCAACGTGCTCGGTGGGTGCCGCGGCAGCACCGGGCCGAGCACGCCGGCCGCCGACGGGCGGCCCTACGGGTCCAGCTTCCCCGTCCTCACCATCCGCGACCAGGTGCGCGCGGAGGCCGCGCTGGCCGACGCGCTCGGCATCCGCTCCTTCGCCGCGGTGGTCGGCGGCTCGATGGGCGGCATGCGCGCGCTCGAGTGGGCGGTGTCCTACCCAGGGCGGGTCCGCCGCTGCCTGGCCCTGGCCACGTGTGCGGTCGCGACGGCCGACCAGATCGCGTGGGCCACCCCCCAGCTGCACGCCATCCGCGGCGACGCAGGGTTCGCCGGTGGCGACTACTACCCGGGGCCGGGGCCGCGGGCGGGCCTGGAGGTCGCCCGCATGATCGCGCACACGACCTACCGTGCGGCCGAGGAGCTCCAGGACCGCTTCGGACCCGCACCCCAGCTGGGCGAGGAGCCCCTGCGGGGCGGACGGTATGCCGTGCAGTCCTACCTGCAGCACCACGGCCGCAAGCTGGTCCGCCGCTTCGACGCCAACTCCTACCTGGTGCTGACCGAGGCGATGAACAGCCACGACATCGGCCGGGGCCGCGGCGGCGTCGAGGCGGCCCTTCGCCGCATCACCGCAGAGCTCACGGTGGCCGTCGTGGACAGCGACCGGCTCTTCACGCCCGCCGACGGTGCCGTCATCGCCCAGGCGCCGGCCTGCCGTGAGCTGGCGACGATCCACTCCCCCTACGGCCACGACGCCTTCCTCATCGAGACCGAGCAGGTCTTCGACGTCATCAGCCGGGCGCTGCAGGCCACTCCCCCGGCGGTGCGCGCCGCCACTCCCCGCAGCCTGCGACCCTCCGGTCTCTGGTGACCTGCTCGCGGTGACCTGCGCGCACCTGGGTCGATGCGAACCCGGGGGCAACCACGGTGTCCTTCGCTGCGTCTGAGCCCGTGAGGGTCCTGCCACCTACGATGGTGGGAGACACCGGTGAAGGGAGTGGGGATGGACTGGCTGCAGGAGACCCAGTGGCTCTGGTGGGTGGGCGCCGCACTGGTGCTGGGCCTCATCGAGATCGCCTCGCTCGACCTGGTGTTCACCATGCTCGCCCTGGCCGCCGTGGTCGCCGCCGTCGGTGCCGCCCTCGGTCTGAGCTTCCCCCTGCAGGTCATCCTCTTCGTCCTTGCCGCCCTGCTGTCGCTGGCCCTGCTGCGGCCCCTGCTGCTGCGCAAGCTGAAGCTCAGCGGCCCGGTCGTCCCGACCAACACCGACGCCAACGTCGGTCAGAGCGCCGAGGTGCTCGTCCCGGTGACCGACCGCAGCGGCATGGTGAAGCTGCGCGGTGAGCAGTGGACCGCACGCACCGAGACACCGGACGTGGAGCTCGAGGTCGGCCAGATCGTCCGGGTGGTCCGCATCGACGGCGCCACCGCCATCGTCACCGCCACCTGAGACCCCGACCCGGCGACCGCCACCCCAGATCCGCTGCACCGACGAAAGGCACGACATGCCGGACCCACAGACCATCGCTCTCTACCTCGTCCTTTTCCTCCTGGTCCTGTTCGTGGCCACAGCCATCGCCCGCGCGGTGCGCATCGTGCCGCAGGCGACCGCTGTCATCGTGGAGCGGCTCGGTCGCTACAGCCGCACCCTGGACGCGGGGCTGCACATCCTCATCCCCTTCGTCGACAAGGCACGGGCCACCGTCGACCTGCGCGAGCAGGTCGTCTCCTTCCCGCCGCAGCCGGTGATCACCAGCGACAACCTGGTCGTCTCGATCGACACCGTCATCTACTTCCAGCCCACCGACCCCAAGGCGGCGACCTACGAGATCGCCAACTACATCCAGGGCATCGAGCAGCTCACCGTCACCACGCTGCGCAACGTCATCGGCTCGCTGGACCTGGAGCAGACCCTGACCAGCCGTGACCAGATCAACGGCCAGCTGCGCGGCGTCCTCGACGACGCCACCGGCCGCTGGGGCATCCGCGTGAACCGGGTCGAGCTCAAGGCCATCGACCCGCCCGCCAGCGTGCAGGACTCGATGGAGAAGCAGATGCGCGCCGAGCGTGACCGCCGCGCCACCATCCTCAACGCCGAGGGCGTCAAGCAGTCGCAGATCCTCACCGCAGAGGGTGAGAAGCAGGCCCAGATCCTGCGCGCCGAGGGCACCGCCCAGGCCGCGATCCTCGAGGCACAGGGTGAGGCCCGCGCGATCCTGCAGGTCTTCGACGCCATCCACAAGGGCAACCCCGACAGCAAGCTGCTGGCCTACCAGTACCTCCAGATGCTGCCGCAGATCGCCCAGGGCGAGTCCAACAAGATGTGGATCGTGCCGACGGAGCTGACCAAGGCCCTCAGCGGCATCGGCAACGCCCTCGGGGGCGACACCTCGGGCGGGTCCTCCCTCGACGGCCCGGCCGGCAGCGTGAGCCCGGACGCGCACGGCGAGGGGTCCGACCTGGACATCAAGGTGGACGAGCCGCAGCTCGAGGACCCCAACGAGGCGCTGCGCCGCGCCCGGCAGGAGGCTGCTGACGCCACGGCCGAGGCCGAGCGGACGACCGCGACCACCCGCGGTGCCCGTCCCCCGCGGGAGGGCTGAGCCGCAGGTGCTCATCCGTGGCTGCCGCCCCTGGGGGGCGGCGCTGTCCGACGTGCAGGTGAGCGACGGTGTCATCACCGAGGTGACAGCGCACGACCCGGCCGCGCCGGCACAGGAGGACGAGCTCGACGGCCGCGGCCGGCTGATCCTGCCGACGTTCGCCGACGTGCACGTGCATCTCGACTCCACCCGGCTGGGGCTGCCCTTCCGGCCGCACACCGGCGGCTCCGGGGTGTGGGAGATGATGCTCAACGACCGTGCGCACTGGCGCGAGGCCGAGGTCGGGATCGTCGAGCGGGTGGCCCACACACTCGGGGCGATGGTCGCCCGGGGCACGACCCGGGTGCGCAGCTTCGCCCAGGTGGACGTGGACTGCGGGCTGGAGCGGCTGGAGGCCGTGCTGGCTGCGCGCGAGACGCACCGGCGCCGGGCGGAGGTCCAGGTGATCGCCTTCCCCCAGGCCGGGCTGCTGCGCGAGGAGGGCTCCGCGCAGGTGCTGGAGGACGCGCTGCGCGCCGGGGCCGACGTCGTGGGTGGCATCGACCCGTGCGCCCTCGACCGCGACCCGGTGCGCCACCTCGACATCGTCTTCGGCCTGGCCGAGCGGTACCAGCGGCCGGTGGACATCCACCTGCACGAGCCCGGCGAGCTCGGCCGCTTCAGCGCCTCGCTCGTCCTCGAGCGCACCCGGGCCCTCGGCATGCAGGGCAACGTGCTCCTCTCACACGGCTACGGGCTCTGGGACGGCACCGAGTCGCAGACGCGCGCCCTGGTCGAGGACCTCGCCGAGGCCGACGTGGCAACGGCCACGGTCGCACCCGGTGGAGGGCGCGGCATACCGCTCGTGCAGCTCACCGAGGCCGGGGTGCGGGTGGGGCTGGGCGAGGACGGCCAGCGTGACTACTGGTCGCCCTACGGCAACGCCGACATGCTGGACCGCACCTGGCAGCTCGCCTTCACCAGCGGCTTCCGGGCCGACGTGCTCGTCGAGCACTGCGTCGCGGTCGCGACTGCCGGCGGCGCCGCCGTCATGGACCGCGCGCGGCCGCGGCCCGCCTCGGTCGACGACCGGCCCGGCCTGGAGGTGGGCGCCGACGCGCACCTCACGCTGCTTCCCGGGGACACGGTGACCTCGGCGGTGATGGACCGGCCGCAGGACCGGACGGTCATCCACGCCGGCCGGGTCGTGGCCGAGGGCCTCGAGCTGGTCTGACGGCCGCTCAGGCGAGGTCGAGCTGGGCGAGCACCACGCGGGCGATCCGGGCCGGCGGGTTCACCACGTCCTGCACCATCCCGGCCTCGTCCGCGCCGAGTGGCTCCAGGGTGTCCAGCTGCGACTCCAGCAGCGACGGCGGCATGAAGTGCTCGCGCCCCTGCATCCGCTCCATGAGCAGGTTCTTGTCACCGTGCAGGTGCACGAAGAAGGTGCCGTCACCGCCCTTGCGGAGGATGTCGCGGTAGACCCGCCGCAGCGCCGAGCAGGTGAGCACCGTCGACTCACCGCGCGCATGGTGCTCGGCCGTCCAGTCCGCCAGGATGTGCAGCCACGGCCACCGGTCCTCGTCCATCAGCGGGCGCCCGCTGGCCATCTTGTCCAGGTTGGCCTGGGGGTGGTAGTCGTCGCCCTCGGCGAACGGCCAGCCCAGGCGGTCCGCCAGCTCGCGGGCCACGGTGCTCTTGCCGCAGCCGGACACCCCCATCACCACCAGGTGCACGGGCGGGTCGGGGAAGGGAACGGTGGGGGTCATCCCGGTCATGGCACCACGAACCAGAGCAGCACGGCAAGGGCGAAGATGGCCAGACCCAGGGTGGTCTCCATGACGGTCCAGGTCTTGAGGGTGGTCTTGACGTCCATCCCGAAGAACCGGCTGACCAGCCAGAAGCCGGAGTCGTTGACGTGCGAGAGCACCGTGGAGCCGGCAGCGATCGCGAGCACCAGGCACACGACCTTGAGGTCGGACAGGTCGGCGGCGACCACGGCGGTCGACAGCAGGCCCGAGGCGGTGACCAGGGCGACCGTGGCCGACCCCTGCGCCACCCTGAGGATCGTGGCGATGAGGAAGGCCGAGACGATGAGCGGGAGGCCCAGGTCGGCCAGGCTCTCCTCCAGGGCGGCACCGATGCCGCTCTGCCGCAGCACCCCGCCGAACATCCCTCCGGCGCCGGTGATGAGCACGACCGCCGCGATGGGTGCCAGCGCGTCGTTGAGGATGCCCTCGACGGTGGCCAGTGAGCGGCCTCGCCTGCCGAGGGTGTAGCTCGCCACCAGCACGGTGATGAGCAGCGCGACCGGGGTCTGCCCGACCAGGATCAGCACGTCGGCCCAGCCCGCGTCCTCCGCGACCGTGCCGACGGTGCGCAGGGTCGTCAGGGTGGTGTTGAGAGCGATAAGGACCAGGGGCAGCAGCAGGATCGCCAGCACGGAGCCGAAGCTCGGCGGGGTGGCCTCCCGCGGCCGGCCGTCCGGCCCGTCGTCGAGCTCGACCGGGTCACCGCCGGACATGCCGGCGAGCATGCTCTCGCGGATCGGCACGTCGATCTTGCCTGCGTAGGCCTTGACGAACAGGTAGACCCCGACATACCAGCTGACGAAGGCCACCGGCACGCCGACGAGCAGCGTGAGACCGACCGAGCCGCCCAGCTCGGTGGCGGCGGTGACCGGCCCGGGGTGCGGCGGCACGATCGCGTGCATGGCGGCGAAGGCACCCGCCGCGGGCAGCGCGTAGAGCAGCAGCGACCCGCCGAAGCGTCGCGCCACCGAGAAGATGATGGGCAGGAAGACGACCAGACCGGCGTCGAAGAAGATCGGGAAGCCGAAGAGCAGCGCCGCGACGCCGAGCGCGAAGGGCGCACGCTTCTCGCCGAACCGGGCGATGAGGGTGTCGGCGAGCACCTGCGCACCGCCGGTCACCTCGAGCAGCCGGCCGATCATGGCCCCGAGCCCCACGAGCAGGGCCACCTGGCCCAGCGTCGACCCGAAGGCCCCGATCGCGACACCCGGCACGTCCGCGAGCGGGATGCCCGCGACGACGGCGGTGACGAAGCTGATCAGGATGAGCGCGACGAACGCGTGCATCCGCACGACGATGATGAGCACCAGCAGCAGCGCCACGGCTGCCGCAGCGATGGTGAGCAGTGTTCCGGCACCGTATGCCGGGTCGATGGCTTCCATGGGCCCTCCCTGTCCCTGAGAGCCCCTGGGCGAGCCCCCGACTGTTGCCAACGTAGTGGCGCGGGGCAGGTCCTGCAGTCCGAGACCGGTCGGCGGGCGTGCCCGCCTCCACCACCCCCATCTCCGCCATCGGAACGAGACCTGCGACGACGCGGCTCCGCGGCCGGCCACGCACGCCCCCTACGCTGTTCACTGCAGGAACGTACGGTGCCGCACCCCGCTGCCGTAGTCTCGCTCCCCAGATCGCCTGACACCCTCCCAGGAGAGCCATGACCGCCTCGACCTCCGAGCCCGACTTCGACGTCGTCCTGCTCGGCACCGACATCGGCATCTACGCCCTCGCACGTGCCTTCCACGAGCGCTACGGCCTCACCAGCACCGTGATCTCCCGGGTGGTGGCCGGGCCGATCAACTGGTCCTCGTTCATCGAGACGGTCGAGCTGGGCGAGGACGCGCAGCGGGCGGACACGCTGGCCGCGCTGGAGCGCGTCGGCGCCGAGCGCAAGGCCGCCGGCCGCACCACCCTGCTGCTGTCCAACGCCGACTCGTTCAGCCGCATGCTCAGCGAGCAGGCCGAGTGGCTCTCGCAGTGGTACGTCGTGCCCGCCGTCGACGGTCCGGTGCTGGACATGATCGCGGACAAGATCGAGTTCGGCCGGGTCTGCGAGGAGCTCGGCATCCCCGTCCCGCGCACCCTCGTGCAGGACTTCGGCACGGCCGACGACCCCGGCTGGACCCCCGACACCGTCGACCTCACGTTCCCCGTGGTGGCCAAGCCCGCGGTCGGCGCGGCCTACGAGGGCCTGCGCTTCGAGGGCAAGAACAAGATCTACAAGGTGGACACCCCCGAGGAGCTGCTGGACATCTTCGCGCGGGTGCGCCGCGCCGGCTTCCGCGACCGCTTCGTGGTGCAGGAGCTCATCCCCGGCGACGACACCGCGATGCGCAGCATCACGGCCTACGTCGACCAGCGAGGCGAGGTCACCCTCCTGGCCACCGCCCAGGTGCTGCTCCAGGAGCACCAGCCCCTGGCGATCGGCAACCCCGCCGCGATGGTGACCACCCCCTACCCCGACCTCATGGAGCAGGCGGCGCGCCTGCTCCAGCACGTCGGCTACCGGGGCTTCGCCAACTTCGACGTCAAGGTCGACCCGCGTGACGGCGTCGCCAAGTTCTTCGAGGTCAACCCCCGCATCGGCCGCAACAACTACTACGTGACCGCGGCCGGGGCCAACGTGGCCGAGTTCATCACCGGTGACCTCATCCAGGGCCGGGAGCTGGACCAGGTCGTCGTGCGCAACGAGATCCTCTACTCGGTGCTGCCGATGTTCCTCCTGCGCCGCTACCTCAGCCCCGAGCTGAAGACCCTGGTCAAGAAGGTCACCCGCAAGGGGGTCTTCCACCCGCTGGTCACCCACGACTCCCTCAAGCGCAAGGCCTATGTCGCTGCGGCCAAGGCCAACTACGTGAAGAAGTACGCGACGTACTACCCGCGGCCCACGGACTCGGGCTTCTGATCAGTCCGGCAGGTCCACCCAGTCGGTCCCGGTGACGGAGCAGCGCGCCTGTCCGGAGGTGAGGGCCGCCACGGAGGCCTCCAGCGCGGCCACCTCGGTCTGCGCAGCAGCCAGGCGGAGGGTGACCTCGGCTGCGTAGTCGACACCGTGCACCGTGGTGCCCCGCGCCCGCAGGTCGTGCTCCAGCCGGCCCGCGGCCTCGTGGCCCACGACCACCTCGAGCAGCACGACCGGGGTACGCCGCACGACGCGGGCCTCCGCGACGGCCGCCCTCACGGCTCCCCCGTAGGCCCGCACCAGGCCTCCGGTGCCCAGGAGCACACCGCCGAACCAGCGGCTCACGACGGCGACGACGTCGCTCAGGCCTGCTCCGTCCAGCACCTCGAGCATCGGCATACCGGCCGTGCCGCCCGGCTCACCGTCGTCACTGGAGCGTCGCACCGTGCCACCGGGGCCCAGCAGGAACGCCGAGCAGTGGTGTCCGGCGTCCCCGTGCCGGGCGCGCGCCGCCTCGACGACGCCCCAGGCGGACGCCTCGGTGCGCACGGGCTCGAGACGGCACACGAACACCGAGCGTCGCTCCTCGGTGCGCACCTCCACCGGCCGGGCCGGCGTCCGGTAGCTCTCGGGGGCCATCGCAGGAGCCTACGGCGCGTTCCTAGACTGGCGGTATGTCGTCCCCCACCTGCGCCGCCGGGCCGCACCGCGCCGGCACGCGCACCGCTGCCGTCCTCACCGTCCTCCTGGCGCTCCTGGTGACCCTCGTCGCCGCGGCGGGGCCTGCTCGTGCCCACGACGTCCTGCTGGGCTCCTCGCCGGAGGACGGGTCCGTGGAGGAGAGCGCCCCGGAGGAGATCGTGCTCACCTTCTCCGGCGAGATCGCCACGATCGGTGCACAGGTCGTGGTGGAGGGCCCCGACGGGACAGTGGCCGACGGCGACCCCGAGGTCGAGGGCGTCACCGTCACCCAGCCCGTCTCACCCGACGCTCCCGCCGGCGACTACTCCGTCGTCTGGCGCGTCACCTCCGAGGACGGGCACCCCATCTCCGGGGACTTCACCTACGAGGTGACCGGTGACCCGGAGACGGCGGATCCCGCGGCGACGACCGCCCCGGAGAACGAGGGCGCAGCCTCGGACGACGACGCGGCGACCACCAGCGCCCCGGCCGGCACCCCGGGCGCCGACGACGCGCCCGCCACCGAGCGCGCCGCGGCCACGGACGCCGTCGTGCCGGAGACCCCCGGCAGCGCCGGCGGCGGCACGCCGGTCTGGGTCTGGGTCGTGCTCGGAGCAGCGCTGCTCGTGCTCGGCGGGGTGGGCGCGATCGCGGTGCGACGACGCTGAGTCCGCGCCGGGTGCACGGGCACCTCTCCGGCTCATGTACCGTTACGCCTACGAGAAATACACATTCCCGGGCCGGCTCCGCTCGCCGGTCGGTGCACCACGCATCGACCGTCAGGTGATGCCGCCCCGGCAGACGCACGAGGGGGTCACGCCATGGGGCGCGGCCGAGCCAAAGCCAAGCAGACGAAGGTTGCCCGGAGACTGAAGTACTACTCCCCGGACACCGACCTCACCGCACTGGAGCGTGAGCTACGAGCTCGCGAGAGTGCCGAGTCGACCTACGTCGTCCCTGACGACGCCGAGGACGACGAGGCGGACGGTGACGACGTCGACGACACATCAGGCCCCTGGGCCGCGGACGGTCGTTGACCGTTCGCACGACGTGTGACATCCCGGGGCGCCACCGCCCCGGGATTTCTCGCGCCCGGACCGTGTCGCCCTAGACTCACCGGATGGATGCGGACCGGGGGGAGACGTCGCGTCGCGATGCTGCCCTCGCCGGACGCCCCGCGCGGACTCGCCGCTCCGACACCCGGCCCACCGTGCCCGGGTGGGTCTGGCTGGTCCTCATCGTCGTGGGCTTCGCCCTCCTGGTGACCAGCCAGTGGACCCGGTTCGACGAGCGCGAGATCACCATCGACGCGTGGTCGTGCACGAGCACTCCCTCCGCCGACCGGTCGTGGGCCGCCCTGGAGCGCGCCGGCTGCCGGCAGGCCGACCTCGACCTCGAGATCGAGCTCCTGCACGGTGTCGCCCCGGTGTCCGGGCAGACCGGCACCGACCCCGTCGTCGTGCCGTCCGTCGACGGCGACGCCGTCAACCTCTCGCTCAAGGTGGTGCTGGAGAACCCGGCCACGGCCATCGTGCTGGTGGACGCCGCCGCCGACCCGCCGCGGCCCGGTCGCGAGATGAACGGGGACGTCGCGGGCACGCGCTGGAGCTCCCCCTTCGACGTCGCCGAGAGCGAGGACTTCATCCTCCTCGTCGGCCCGCGTCCCGGCACCAGCTGAGACCGGCCTGCTCCCGGACCGCCTGAGCAGTCGGGTCAGCGGTGAGCGCCGACCATGCGGACCGCGCCGCCGTCGACGCCCTTGGCTCCCTGCACGACGTCTGCCTGCACGACGTCGGCCTCGTCGAGGTCGCTGACCACCCCGACCTCCCCCAGCGCCCAGGCGGCCACCCCCCGCTCCCGGGCGTGCCGGACCGCTGCGTCGGCCTGCTCCGCGGGCAGCACCACCACGAAGCCCACCCCCATGTTGAGGGTGCGCTCCAGGTCGTGCTGCGGCACGCGCCCCCAGCGCGCGACGGCGCCGAAGACCGGCGGCAGGGCCCAGGTGGACCGGTCCACCGTGGCGATGGCCCCCGCCGGCAGCACCCGGGCCAGGTTGGCCGCCAGCCCGCCGCCGGTGACGTGGGACAGCGCGTGCACGTCGACACCGTCGCTGCGGACGAGGTCGAGCAGCAGGCGTGTGTAGATCCGGGTGGGCTCGAGCAGCTCCTCCCCCAGGGGCCGCCCGAGCTCCTGGACGTGCGTGCCCCAGTCCAGACCGGCGGCCGCCACGACGCGGCGCACGAGGGAGTAGCCGTTGGAGTGCAGACCCGAGGCCGCCAGCGCGACGACCGCGTCGCCGGCCCGCACCCGCTGCGGGCCGAGCACGTCGTCGTGCTCCACGACCCCGGTGGCCGCCCCGGCGAGGTCGTACTCGTCGGGGCCGAGCAGGCCGGGGTGCTCGGCGGTCTCACCGCCGACCAGGGCCACCCCGGCCAGCTCGCAGCCCTGGGCGATGCCGCCCACGACCGCGGCGATCCGCTCGGGCACGACCCTGCCGCAGGCGATGTAGTCGGTCATGAAGAGCGGCTCGGCGCCGCACACCACGATGTCGTCGACGACCATCCCCACCAGGTCGATGCCGATCGTGTCGTGCACGTCCATGGCCTGGGCGACGGCGACCTTCGTGCCGACCCCGTCGGTGCTGGTCGCCAGGACCGGTCGGCTCATGCCCTTGAGTGCGGAGGCGTCGAACATGCCCGCGAAACCGCCCAGGCCGCCCATCACCTCGGGGCGCTGGGCACGGCGCACCGCGTCCTTCATGAGCTCGACCGCGCGGTCACCCGCCTGGACGTCCACGCCGGCTGCGGCATACGTGATCGGCTCGTCGCTCATCGGGTCCTCGCTGGGTGTCGGGGTCAGGGACGGCGCAGCGCGTCGGCGGCGCCCGTCGGGGCCCCCACCGGCACCCCGTCGGCGTCGACGGTGGAGCCGCGGACAGGCACCTGGCGCGGCGCGCCCGGCACGGGGACGCCGCCGGGGAACTCCAGCTCGAGCACGTCCTTGCCCAGACGGTCGCCGCGCGGCAGCTCGATCGGGTAGACCCCGGAGAAGCACGCGGTGCACAGCTGGTCGGCCGGCTGCTCGGTCGCCTCGACCATGGCCTGCTCGCTGATGTAGCCCAGCGAGTCGGCGCCGACCGAGGCCCGGATCTCGTCGGAGTTGAGGCCGGTCGCGATGAGCTCGGCCCGGGTGGCGAAGTCGATGCCGTAGAAGCAGGGCCAGCGCACCGGAGGCGAGGAGATGCGCACGTGCACCTCGGCGGCGCCCGCCTCGCGCAGCATGCGCACCAGCGCACGCTGCGTGTTGCCGCGCACGATGGAGTCGTCGACGACGACGAGGCGCTTGCCGCGGATCACCTCGCGCAGCGGGTTGAGCTTGAGCCGGATGCCGAGCTGGCGGATCGTCTGGCTCGGGGCGATGAAGGTGCGCCCGACGTAGGCGTTCTTGACCAGCCCCTGGCCGTAGGGGATGCCGCTGGCCTCGGCGTAGCCGATGGCCGCCGGGGTGCCGGACTCCGGGGTCGGCATGACCATGTCGGCGTCGACGGGATGCTCCAGCGCGAGCCGGCGGCCCATCTCGACGCGCGACTCGTAGACCGAGCGACCGGCGAGCTTGGTGTCCGGCCGGGCGAGGTAGACGTACTCGAACACACAGCCCTTGCGTGCCTGCTCGGCGAAGCGATGGCTGCGCAGGCCGTTCTCGTCGATGGCGATGAACTCCCCGGGCTCCACGTCACGGACCACGCTGGCACCCACGATGTCCAGCGCGGCGGTCTCCGAGGCGACGACCCAGCCGCGCTCCAGCCGGCCGAGGACCAGCGGGCGCACCCCCTGGGGGTCGCGTGCGGCATACAGCGTCTGCTCGTCGCAGAAGACCAGCGAGAAGGCTCCACGCAGCATCGGCAGCACCTGCATGGCCGAGGCCTCGAGCGAGCGGTCCGGGTCGGCGGTGAGCAGCCCGGTGACGACGGCCGTGTCGGTGGTGTTGCCGCGCCCCATCTCGCCGGGCACGTCGCGCTTGTCGCCCCCGTGGAGGTCGATGAGGATGTCGCGCAGCTCGTGGGTGTTGATGAGGTTGCCGTTGTGCGCCAGGGCCACGGTGCCGCCGGTGGTGCCGCCGAGCGTCGGCTGGGCGTTCTCCCACGAGTTGCGCCCGGTCGTGGAGTAGCGGCAGTGACCCACGCCGATGTGTCCGCGCAGCGAGGCCAGGCTGGACTCGTCGAACACCTGGGAGACCAGGCCGACGTCCTTGTAGACGAGCAGGGACCGGCCGTCGCTGGTCGCGATGCCGGCCGCCTCCTGGCCGCGGTGCTGCAGCGCGTAGAGGCCGAAGTAGGTCAGCTTGGCGACCTCGTCCCCCGGTGCCCAGACACCGAAGACACCACAGGCGTCCTGCGGGAGGGACTCCTCGGGGAGGAGGTCGTGGGAGAGGCGTCCGTCGGGTCGAGCCACGACGCCCAGTCTCCCACAGTCCGGCTCAGCGCAGCGTGGTCCACTCGACGACGAGGAACACCACCGCGCCCGCCAGCCCCCCGAGCAGGGCCCCGGTGATCCCGAGCAGCACGAGCTCCTGCCCGTCGGAGGCGACCGGGGAGCTGGGTCCCAGCAGCGTCAGCACGATGCCGACGACCAGGCCCAGGACCGCACCGGTCCCCAGGAACGGCAGCAGCCGGGGAGTGCGCGGGCCGTCGGAGGTGGTGCGGCCCACCTGCGGCGCGGCCTCGTCGGGCGAGCCGGAGGGCTGGTCGGAGGACGGGTCGGTCACCCCTCCAGGGTACGCGGCACGTCCTGACGGCGGGCGAGGGCGTCCAGCAGCGAGCGGTGCTCCTCGTCGGTCAGCCCTGCACCCGAGGGCGGCCGCTCGAGCGTCGCCAGCTCGTCGGCCAAGGTCTGCGCCAGGGGACGGGTGGCCAGCCCGTGGGCGCGCGCACGTGCGCCCGTGCGCTGCATCAGGACGTATGCCGTGGGCTCGCCGCCGAGCCACAGCGGGAGCGAGCGTGGCCCCGCCCAGGGCTGGACCCCCTGCTGCTGCAGCCACGGCGCAGGTGCCGGCACCAGCGGCCCACGGTGTCCTGCCACGGCGCGGGCCAGGGCGAGGACGTCGCCGAGCGGCGTCGTCGGCCCCACGGCGTCCATCGCGCCTGCGACCCGGTGCCGCGCGGCGTGGGCGACCCAGGTGGCGAGGTCGCGGACGTCCACCAGCTGCACCGGCTGGTCGTCGGCCTCGGGCACGAGCACCCGGTCGCCGGGAGTGCCGGGGTGGGCGAAGCGCCAGGGCCAGTAGCCGCTGCGGCCGCTGCGGTCCCCCGGCCCGCCGATGAGGCCCGCCCGCACCAGCAGGCTGCGCTCGGCGCCGAAGGCCGCCACGACCAGCTGCTCGCCCGCCACCTTGGCCGGCCCGTAGTCCTGGGGGCCCTGCATCTCGTCGGCCGGGAGGGCCGGCAGCAGCGGCGTGTCGTCCTCGTCGCGCCCCCCGGCAGCCTCGGCGTAGGCGCTGCCCGAGGAGACGAAGACGTAGTGACCGGCGACGGGGGCCAGGTCACGCACGGCACGACGCACGTGGTGCGGCTGCCGGGCCACGTCCACGACGGCGTCCCAGCGCTCGGCCCGCACCTCGGCCAGCGCGTCCTCCCGGTCCCTGTCCGCCTGCACCCAGCGCACCCCCTCGGGCACCCGGCCGGACACCCCGCGGGCCACCGCGGTCACCTCGTGGCCGGCCGCGCGCGCCTCCCGGCAGACCGTCGCACCCAGGAAGCCGGTGCCGCCCAGCACGAGCAGACGCATCTCAGGGCTCCAGCTCGATGTGGTCCAGCACCGCGGGGTCGGCGCGGTAGGGGTCCTCGGGGCGCGGCCAGTGGACGATGACGTCGGTGAAGCCCAGCTCGCGTGCCCGGCCGACCTGCTCGGCGAAGAAGCCCGGGCTGCGCAGCGCCGGGACGCCGCTGGAGTCGAGGGACAGGTAGCGGTCGGGGTCGTGCCCTCCGGGACGGTGGCCGTCGGCCACCGCCTGCTCGACGGCGACGCAGAAACGCTCCGACAGCTCCCCCACCCCGTCCCACCACGCGTCGACGGCGGCGGTGTCGGTGAGGTCCTGCGCCTGGCCGGCCGGACCCGTCGTGACCCACCCTTGGCCCTGCCGCGCCGCCAGCGCCATCGCCTTGGGCCCGTTGGCCGCGACGACGAAGGGCACCCTGGGCTGCTGGACGCAGCCGGGGACGTTGCGGGCGTCCACCGCCCCGTAGAACTCGCCCTGATGGTCGACGTGGTCGGTGGTCAGCGTGCGGTCGAGCAGGTCGACGAACTCGGCGAACCGCCGGGTCCGCTCCCCCCGGCTCAGGTGCTGGCCCAGGATCTGCGCGTCGCGCTCACCGCCGGTGCCCAGACCCAGCACGACCCGGCCGTGGCTGATGTCGTCGAGGGTCACGACGTCCCGCGTGAAGGTCACCGGGTGGCGGTAGTTGGGGGAGGCGACGAAGGTGCCGAGCCGGATGCGCTCGGTCACCATCGCCGCAGCCGTGAGGGTCGCCACGGTCGAGTGCCAGGGCGAGTCCGGCAGCCCGCCCCAGACGAGGTGGTCGTAGGTCCAGGCGTGGTCGAAGCCGCGCTCCTCGGCGTGCCGCCAGAGCGGCTCGGCCTGTCGCCAGGGGTGTTCGGGGAGGATGCAGATGCCGTAGCGCACGTCCCTCATCCTCGCGCCTCGCCGCCGCTCGCGCACCCTCCGCCCGTCCGCGCACGTCCGTTGCTCATCCGCGCACCCCGGCCTGGGTGTCGTGCGCGTCGACCATGCTCTGCGAGACCTGCGAGGCGACATACGCCACGGCCAGCAGACAGGTCACCGTCGCCCCGACGAAGACCGCCGGCAGGCCCCACGTCTCGGCCACCTGGCCGCCCAGGACCGCGCCCAGCGGCATCAGGCCGTAGCCGATGGTGCGTGCCGCACCACCGACCCGGCCCAGCAGCTCACCGGGGACGAGTCGCTGGCGCACGGTCTGGCCGATGACGTTGCCGATCGTGTTGGTGACGCCCAGCACCAGGAAGGTCGCCGCGATGGGCACCGGGCGCGGCCAGAGCAGCGGCACCAGCAGGCCCACTGAGTTGACCCCCCAACAGGCGAACATCAACGGCATCTCGGCCCAGCGCCGCACCAGCCGCTCGGCCAGCAGCGAGCCGACCACGGCACCCACGGCCAGGAGCATGACGAGCAGCGGGTAGTGCTCCGCCGCCAGACCCACCTGGGACCCCGCGCCGACGACCCACAGCACGAAGACGGCGAAGTAGCCGGTGTTGGCCATGTTGAGCACCGAGCCGCTGACCAGCAGGGGACGCAGCACCGGGTGGCGCAGCAGGAAGCGCGCGCCCTCGGTGACCTCCGCCCACCCCGTCGCGGTCCCCGTGCGCTCGACGCGGTAGCTGCCCCGCATCCCCAGCCCGACGACCAGCAGGAAGGTGACGGCGAGGGCGGCCGGCACGCCGGCGGCCCAGCCCGCACCGAGCACGAGGAGCCCGGCGGCGATCGGTGCGCCGACGAAGGTCGCGCACACCTGCTGCACGGCCAGGACCCGCCCGTTGGCCGCCGACAGCCGCGAGCGCGGGGCGATGCTGGGGACGATCGAGGAGCCGGCGAGGTCGACCACGACGTCGGTGATGCCGTAGCCGAAGGCGACCGCGATGAGCAGCGGCATCGTCAGCCGGTCGCTCACGAGCAACGTCGTGAGCGTCACCAGCAGGGTGACGCGCACAGCCATGCCGGCGAGCTGGGTGCGCCTGCGGTCGGTCCGGTCGACCACGACACCGGCGAGGATGCCGAAGAGCAGCCACGGGAGGAAGAAGGCCACCGAGATCAGGGAGACCAGCAGCGGCGAGCGGGTCAGGGTGACCGCGATGAGCGGCACCGCCGCGGCCATGATGCCGTCGGCGATGTTGGCCAGGCCGACCCCGGTCAGGTGGACGTGGAAGGTGCGCCCCAGCGGCGCGACGGGCTGGCCGGCGGCGGTGTCGCGTGCTCTGGTGTCGGCGGTCATGGTCTCTCCCGTAGGCTTGTCCAAAGGAACATCTGCAAAGACTTCTCTGCAAAGGTATCTCTGGAAATGACGGATGACAAGCCCCAGGAGCGAGTGCTCGACGCGAGCGCGATGAAGGCCTTCGCCCATCCGCTGCGGATGGCGATGTACAACTACCTGACCGACCACGGGTCGGCCACGGCGACGATGCTGGCCCAGCACCTCGACGAGAGCACCGGCCAGACGAGCTACCACCTGCGCCAGCTCGAGCGGCACGGGTTCGTCGAGGAGGACACGGGGCGCGGGTCCGGCCGGGAGCGCTGGTGGAAGCCGGTCAGCTACACCCTGCACGGCACCGAGGTGCGCGACGACCCGTCCGCCGAGCTGCCGGTCCGGATGATGCTGCAGGCCACCATCGACCACCGGGCGACCACGATGAGCCGCTGGCTGGAGCAGGCACTCGACGAGCCTCAGGAGTGGGTGGAGGCGACCGTCAACTCCTCGGCCACCGCTCCCATGACGCTGGCGGAGGCCACGTCCATGCGCGACGAGGTCTTCGCCGTGCTCGTCCGGCACCTCGAGGCCGCACGCGAGGCGCACCCCGACCCCGACGACCCCACGACGCGCCGGATGCGGGTCTACTTCGACTCGTTCCCGCTCACCCGTTGATCAGGGCAGGAGGGGCAGGTATGACGTGAGGTCGGACCGGCTGCCGCTGGCCCGGACCGCGCCACCGGCCCGCGCCTCCTCCCAGGTCAGCTCCCCGGTGGCCAGGCCGAGCCAGCCGGCGCCGTCGGTCTCGACCACGTTGGTCGGGGTGCCGCGGGTGTGCCGGGGCCCCTCGACGCACTGCACCGCCCCGTGCGGCGGGACGCGCACCTCGACGGACCGGCCGGGCGCCCGGGCCGCCAGCTCCTCCAGGGTGTAGCGCACGGCGGTCGCCAGGACCGCGCGTGGCACCTGGGAGCGGTCCGGCGCGGCACGCCATACGGCCAGCGCCTGCTCACCGTCGGCCACGGGCACCCTGCGACGCGGCGGCACGGCTCAGCCGAGCGGGTCGCGCTCGATCGGGCAGGACATGCACCGGGGCCCGCCGCGGCCCCGGCCCAGCTCGCCGCCGGAGATCTCGAGCACCTCGATGCCCTGCCCCCGCAGGTAGTCGTTCGTCACGGTGTTGCGCTGGTAGGCCACGACGACGCCGGGCTCCAGGGCGAGCACGTTGCACCCGTCGTCCCACTGCTCGCGCGCGGCGGCACGCGGGTCCTGCTCGGCCGCGAGCACCCTGAGCTTGTCGAGCCCGAGGGCGCCGGCGATGACCTGCTCCATCTGAGCCGGCGCGTGCGGCTCGACGACGACCTCGACCTCGCCGTCCTGCTCGTCGCCGGCGGTGAGCGTCCACGACTTGAGGTCGGGCAGCTGGCTGTAGCGGGTGAAGCTCTCCTCGTCGAGCATGGTCATCACCGTGTCGAGGTGCATCGCCGAGCGCGACTTGGGCATGTCGACGGCGATGATGCGCTCCACCTCGCCCCGGCCCAGCATGCGCCGGGCGAGCCGTTCGACCCCCTGTGCGGTCGTGCGCTCGCTGAGGCCGATCAGGACGCTGCCGTTGCCCAGGACGAGGATGTCGCCTCCCTCGGCCGTGGCCGGGCCCCCTTCCAGGCCCTCGGACCACCACCGGGCCTCGGAGCCGGCGAACATCGGGTGGTAGGTGTAGATCGCCTCGTAGTGCACGGTCTCGCGGCGCCGGGCCTTCTTGTGCATCGAGTTGACGGCCACCCCGTCGTACACCCAGGCCGAGGTGTCGCGGGTGAACAGGTGGTTGGGCAGCGGCGCGAGCAGCGACTCGTGCTCGGCGAGCTGGGCGATGCTGATGGAGCGGGTGCCCGAGATCCGGTCGAGGATCTCGCCCTTGGTGATGCCGGCGATGAGGTAGGTCGCCAGCTCCGTGTCGCTCATGTCGTCGAACATCTGCCACAGCTGCTCCGCCGCGAGCGGACCGACATGGCGCTCGTCGAGGGACACCTCCAGCACCCGCCGGCGGGCCTCCGGCACGGCCAGGGTCTCGGTGAGCAGCTGCTCGAAGTGGTGCACGGTCACGCCGCGCTCCTGCATCACCCGGGTGAAGCCGTCGTGCTCCTCCTGGGCGCGCTCGACCCACAGGATCTCGTCGAAGAGGTAGCGCTCCTTGTTGTCGGGCGTCAGGCGGGCCATCTCCAGACCGGGCCGGTGCACGATCACCTGGCGCAGCCGGCCCACCTCTGAGCCCACGTGCAGTGTCATTGGCCTTGTCCCTTCGTCTGCCGAGCGAGGACCCCATCCTGTCACTGCCCGGTGGCAGGATGGCAGCCATGAAGGCGACCCTCCTGCACGCGCCCGGCGACATCCGCATCGAGCAGGTGCCCGACCCCGGGATCGTGCTGCCGACCGACGCGCTGGTGCGCGTGACCGCCAGCTGTGTCTGCGGCTCGGACCTGTGGCCCTACCGGGGCGTGAGCCCGGTGGGCAGGCCACGCCGGATCGGCCACGAGTTCGTCGGCGTCGTCGTGGAGGTCGGCTCCGAGGTCCGCACCCTGCGGGCCGGTGACTTCGTCGTCGCGCCGTTCACCTACTCCGACAACACCTGCCCGCACTGCCGGGCCGGCGTGCACACCGCCTGTGCCCACGGCGGCGGGTGGGGCAGCCCCGACGAGCACGGCCACCTGGTCGACGGCGGCCAGGGCGAGTGGGTGCGGGTGCCGCAGGCGGACGGCACGCTCGTCGCGGCGCCGGAGGCGCCGGACGAGGCACTGCTTCCGGCGATGCTGGCGCTCAGCGACGTCATGGGCACGGGCTGGCACGCCGCGGTGTCGGCCCGGGTGAAGCCGGGCGACACCGTGGTGGTGGTGGGCGACGGAGCTGTCGGGCTGTGCGGCGTGCTCGCCGCCACCCGGATGGGCGCAGAGCGGGTGGTCGCGATGTCGCGCCACGCGCCGCGGCAGGCGGTGGCCCGCGCGTTCGGCGCCGCCGAGGTCGTCGCCGAGCGCGGCGAGGAGGGAGTGGCCGCGGTCAAGGAGCTCACCGGCGGCGTCGGCGCCGACGCGGTGCTGGAGTGCGTCGGCACCGGGGAGTCCATGCAGCAGGCCTTCGACAGCCTCCGGCCCGGGGGCACCGTCGGCTACGTCGGGGTGCCGCACGGGGTGGAGGTGCCGATCCGCCAGATGTTCGGCAGCAACCTCAACCTCGCCGGCGGGGTCGCGCCGGTGCGGCACTACCTGGAGCAGCTGCGCGACGACGTGCTGGCCGGAGCGATCGACCCCGGCGCGGTCTTCGACCTGACCCTGCCGCTGGACGACGTGGCCGAGGCCTACGCCGCGATGGACGAGCGCCGCGCGATCAAGGTGATGCTCCGACCCTGAGCCCGGCGCGGGCCCGGTGGGCACGCAGGGCAGGAAGGACCCCCCGCGTACCTGGAAGAGCTCACCTGCCCTTGCTGCATTCCTGCCCTGGGGGAGTTCAGTGAGGTACCACCACGCGGGGGGCCGGTGAGCAGTCTACGCACCGGCCGCGTGAGGGTGAAACCGGCCCGGGAGGCGGCACACGGGCCCTCGGCGGTGCTCGATTTCGGCGGCGACGCGGCTCTCGGGTAGCCTCTCCGGCGGAGGATTCGCATAGTGGCCTAGTGCGCACGATTGGAAATCGTGTTGGGGATGAAACCCCTCGCGGGTTCAAATCCCGCATCCTCCGCCACACCACGACGAGGCCCCCGAGCAGTGCTCGGGGGCTTCGTGGTGTCGTCGGCTGCTCCGCCCCGGGTCAGCGGCGGCGGCCGGTGCCGAACAGGCTGCGTGTGATCTCGCGGCCGATGACGGTGCCCGCAGAACGCAGCATCGACCTCACCGCGGGAGACTCCAGCGCCTTCTCGACCATCGACGGCTCCTGCGGCTCGGGCCGGCGCCGGGGTGCCGCGGGCTCCTCCCCGGCCCAGCGCCCCTGCTCGGCCGCCTGCTCGAGCTCGGCGTCCACCCCGCCGGAAGCGGGGGCGTCGGCCGCCTCCGCGCCGCGGGCCAGCCGGGCGGCGAGCTTCTCGTAGGCCGACTCGCGGTCGAGCGCCGCGGCATACTTCGGGTGCAGCGGCGAGGCGGCCACGGCACTCGCCAGCACGGCCTCGTCGGAGGGACCCATGGTGGACTGAGGTGCCCGCAGCCTGGTCCAGGCCACCGGGGTGGGGGCGCCGCGCTCCGACAGCACGGTGACGACCGCCTCGCCGGTGCCGAGCTGGGTCAGCACCTCGCCGAGCTCGTAGTCGCTCGTCGGGAACGTGGAGACGGTGGCCTTGAGTGCCGTGGCGTCCTTGGGCGTGAAGGCCCGCAGCGCGTGCTGCACCCGGTTGCCGAGCTGCCCGAGCACACCCTCGGGCACGTCGCTGGGGGTCTGCGTCACGAAGAAGACACCGACGCCCTTGGAGCGGATGAGGCGCACGGCCTGCTCCACGGAGTCGAGGAAGGCCTTGGACGCGTCGTCGAAGAGCAGGTGCGCCTCGTCGAAGAAGAAGACCAGCTCGGGCTTGTCGGGGTCGCCGACCTCGGGCAGGTCCTGGAAGAGCTCGGCGAGCAGCCACATCAGGAAGGTGGAGAAGAGGACGGGTCTGTCGCGCACCCCCGGCAGCTCCAGGCAGGTGATGACCCCGAGGCCGGCCTCGTCGACCCGGAGCAGGTCGGCGGTGTCGAACTCCGGCTCACCGAAGAACTCGTCGGCACCCTGGGCGATGAGCGTGACCAGCTGACGCAGGATCACGCGGGCGGTGGAGGTGGCCAGGCCGCCGAGGGCCTTGAGCTCGGCCCTGCCCTCGTCGGAGATCAGGTGCTGCACGACCGCCTGCAGGTCCTTGAGGTCGAGCAGCGGCAGGCCCTGCTGGTCGGCGTAGTAGAAGACCAGGCCCAGGCTCGACTCCTGGGTGTCGTTCAGGTCGAGCACCTTGCTGAGCAGAAGCGGCCCGAACGAGCTGACCGTGGCCCGCACCGGCACCCCGGTGCCGGTCGCACCGAGGGTGAGGAGCTCCACGGGGTAGGAGGTGGCGCCCCACTCCTGGCCCAGGGCCTGCATCCGCTCGTCGACCTTGGGGTGCCCCGGGGAGGCTGTGGCCAGCCCGGTGAGGTCGCCCTTCACGTCGGCCAGGAAGACCGGCACACCCGCGGCGGAGAGCTGCTCGGCGATGAGCTGGAGGGTGACGGTCTTGCCCGTGCCCGTGGCGCCGGCCACCAGGCCGTGCTTGTTCATCGAGCCCAGCGGCAGCCGCACCACGGCCTCGGGCACCGGGGCGCCCGGGTCGACGGCCGCGCCCAGCACGATGCTCGGCTCCGCGAACGAGTAGCCGGTGGTGATGGACTCGATCTGAGACATCCGGGCGTCGTCGCTCACACGTCCGACTGTAGCCGCGGGTCCCCGGGCGAGGGCGTGCCCGGACCAGACGACATACACTGCCGCGGTGATCTTCAAGGCCGTGGGTGAGGGCCGCCCCTACCCGGACCACGGGCTGGAGGACCCCAAGGACTGGGCCCACCTGCCGCCCAGGATGATCCGTCTGGAGGAGCTCATCACCGTCCGCTCCGCCCTCGACCTTCGCGCCCTGCTGTCGGCCGACTCCACCTTCTACGGCGACATCTTCTGCCACGTCGTGCAGTGGCAGGGCGACCTCTACCTGGAGGACGGTCTGCACCGGGCGCTGCGTGCTGCGCTGCAGGGCCGCCCGGCAGTGCACGGGCGTGTCCTGACGCTGGACTGAGGACCCGTCCGGTTACGGTGTTCCATCATGGGATACGTGCGCACGGGCGGGATGTCCACCGCCGCGAGGAGGCGACGCCGCCGCACGGCTCTCGTGCTCACGGCGATGGTCCTGGTGCTGGCCGGGGTCTTCGCCTACGCCGGCGCGTACTACCAGGGCTGGCTGCCGGGCTCCGAGGAGGCCGCGCAGACGACGAGCTCGCCGACCGAGACCGACGCGGGCCTGCAGCCCGAGGACGTGGTCGTCAACGTCTACAACGCCAGCGGGGTCCCGGGGCTGGCAGGCCGCACGGCCGAGGCCGTGACCGCCCGCGGCTTCGAGGTCGGCTCCGTCGACAACGACCCGGAGAACGAGACGATCGAGCACTCCGCCGACATCCGCCACGGTGAGTCCGGCGAGGAGGCGGCGCTGCTGCTGCAGCAGGAGGTGCCCGGTGCCGAGCTGGTGGCCGACGAGCGCGAGGGCCCAGAGATCGACCTCGTGCTCGGCGACGCCTTCGAGGAGCTGCCGGAGCTCCCGTCCGACGACAGCGAGGCGACCGCAGAGCCCGAGGACTGAGCGACGTGCGCATCGTCTCGCTGCTGCCCTCGGCCACCGAGATCCTGTATGCCGTCGGCGCCGGACCCGACGTGGTGGGGGTCACCTTCGAGTGCGACGAGCCGGCCCGGGCCCGCACCGACGCCAGGGTCGTCTCCACCAGCTCGCTGCCGACGGCGCACGGACAGGACGTCCCCACACCCGCCGAGATCGACGCCGCCGTGCGGGCCCGTCTCGAGGCCGGCGAGGACCTCTACCACCTCGACCGTGGCGCGCTGGCCGACCTGGACGCGGACCTGGTCGTCACGCAGGACCTCTGCGCCGTGTGCGCCGTCGACGTCTCGGAGGTGCGCGACGCCCTGGAGCACCTCGGCTGCTCCGCCCAGGTGCTGACCACCGACCCGCACACGATCGGCCAGGTCCTCGAGAGCATCGTCGACATCGGCCGGGCCTGCGGCCGGGAGCCGGCGGCGCTCGACCTGGTGGCGGGCCTGCGCCGCCGCCTGGAGGCACTGCCCGGCGCCCCGGGGCCGGGGGCGCGCCGGGTCGCGGTCCTGGAGTGGACCGACCCGCCCTTCGCCCCCGGGCACTGGGTGCCGGAGATGGTCGAGGTGGCAGGTGGGCTCAACGTGCTGGGCTCGGCCGGTGCCAGGTCGGTCGCCACGACCTGGGACGCCGTCGCAGCCAGTGCCCCCGACGTCGTGGTGGTCGCGCCCTGCGGGTTCGACCTCGCGACCTCGGCGCGCCTCACCCGTGAGCTGCTGGACGGGCCGTTGGCCGCGATGCCCGGTGTGCAGCAGGTGTGGGCGGTCGACGCCAACGCCTCCTACGCCCGCCCGGGGCCGCGCATCGTCGACGGCATCGAGGCCCTGGCCGCGATCGTCGACCCCGGTCGCTGGGGGCCGCCCGACGCGGGCCTGGCCGAGCACTGCCGGTGACATTGCCTACACTCGAAGGCAGTAGGCCAGCCCGAGGAGCACCCGTGAGCACTCACAGCCTGACCGTCCGCCGCACTGTCCACGCCCCCGTGGAGCAGGTGTGGGCCGTCCTCACCGACCTCGACCATGCCGAGGAGCGGCTGACCAACGTGACCGGGGTGCGGGTCCTCACCGACGGCCCGTACGCCGTGGGCACCCGGTGGCGGGAGACGCGCAAGATGCTCGGCGTCGAGACGACCGAGGAGATGTGGGTCGCCGAGAACGACCCCCTGCGCAGCACCGTGATCGAGGCCTCATCCGGGGGCACCGACTACCGCACCGTGTTCACCCTGAAGCCGCTCGGGGAGCGGTCCACCGAGCTGACCATGCAGTTCTCCGGCGAGAACGGTGACGCGCCGACCGGCGTGCGCAAGGCCCTCGGCAAGGCGATGGGGTCGCTGGGTCTGCGGCTGACCCGCCGGACGATCGAGCGTGACCTCGATGACATCGCGGCCGCAGCCGCCACCCCTGTGTGAGCCCCGGGACGCCCGCCCCCGAGGGCACCCGCGTGCCCCCGCGTGCCCGATGCGCGCTCCGGTGTCGGTTTCGAAGGCGACACCGGAGCGCACATCGGTCACGGGGACTGCTGGGCCGAGGGCCTCAGCGGCCGGCGGGCACCTCGACCCGGTCGAGGCCTCCGACGCCGACGGAGAGCAGGCTCTCCCCGGTCAGCGGCAGGATGCCCTGCGTCGTGGCGCGCACGTCGGCGAGCTCCCCGCCCTGCTCGGCCGCGAAGCCGCCGTCGGGCAGCTGCACACCCGTGAGCCAGTCCACCGCAGGCTGCACGTCCTCACCCAGCGCCGCCAGGGCCGACGCCGCCAGGCCGGTGGTGTTGACGGCCGAGAAGCCCTGCCACGAGCCGTCCTCGGCCTGCTCGCTCAGCAGGTAGCCGCGAGCGGTCACGACGGCGTCGACCGCACCGTCCTGGTCGAGGACCCCGCTCAGTGCGGAGACCGCCAGGGCCGTGGAGTCGAGGTCGGGGGTGTACTCCCCCTCGTTGTCGAACCCGAAGGAGCCGGTCTCGGCGTCCTGGAGCGCGACCAGGTTGTCGACGGCCGCCTGCGGCACCTCGGCCTCCGCCCGGACCAGACCCAGCACGCAGAGCGACTGGGTGTAGGCGCCGGCGAACTCGCCGCACTGCCCGGTGTCGTCGATGGACTCCACGACGATCTCGGTGAGGTCGAGGCCCCCGAAGTCGGTGGGGTCCTGACCCGCCGCGGCGACAGCGACCGCCAGGCTGCCGGCGGCCGGGCCGTTGCCCTCGGTGTAGGCCGGGGCCTGCTCGGCGAGCCAGTCGGCCATGGCCGCCACCTCGCTGTCGTGGCCGCCGGCAGCAGCGAGGGCGATGAGGCCGTCGACGGTCAGGCTGCCCTCGTCCTCGGGGAAGTGCGAGCCCTCCTCGAGCTGACCAGCCAGGAAGCCTGCCGCCGCGGCCGCCGACTCCTCGGCGCCGGCCGGGGCGGCGGAGGTCGTGCCGACGTCGTCGGACCCGGCGGTGGCGTCGCCGGTGTCGTCGGCGGTGTCCCCGCCGGGCTCGGCCGCCGTCTCGGCGGTGGCGTTGCCGGCGCCCGGGTCGGTGGTGGACTCCTCGGCACAGGCCGCGGTGCCGAGGGTGAGCAGGAGCGCCAGCGCGAGAGCGGGGCGACGGATGGAGCGAGACATGAAGGACCTTTCGGCAGAAAGGGTCCAAGGTTCCGGTGACCGGGGGACGGCAGGCAGCGAGGCACGGCGCACCCAGGGCTCGGACCCGCAGACCACGACGGGATGGTTCGAGCCAAGACCTCCCCCGGGCATTCCGGCTCGGCGCCACCGCGGTGTGCGCGCCGCTGCACGGCACGCTCTCGGTGGCACCTCACGGTTGCGGGTCAGCGCCGGGTTCGCACCGGTCTTCCCCCGACGAAAGGCTTGTCCGCGCATCGTAGCGGAGCCCCGGGGCCGACCTGTGCCACGTGCCGGGACGTCACCCGCGCTGCGGGCAGGTAGCGTCGGAAGGGTGCGGCTGGCCACCTGGAACACCCACCACGGCCTCGTCACCGACGACGGTCCGGTGGACAACCACGCCCTGGCCTCGGCTGCCGCCGCGCTGGATGCCGACGTGCTGGCCCTGCAGGAGGTCGACCTGGGGCAGCCACGCTCCGACCATGCGCACCAGGCCGCGGACCTGGCGGCGGCCACCGGTGCCCATGACTGGCGCTACGCGCCCGCCCTCGTCGGCACACCTCCGTGGCGCTGGCGCCACGCACACGGCGACGCGCACCATGCCCACGGCGCGGACGACGCCGCCGACCACCACCCGGCATACGGCGTCGCCCTGCTGTCCCGGCACCCGGTGCGTCAGTGGCACACGCTGCGTATGGCGCCCGCACCCGTGCGCGTGCCGGCCTCGCTCCCCCGCAGCGGACCGCTGTGGTGGATGGGCGACGAGCCTCGGGCGGCCGTGGCCGCCGTGGTGGACACCCCGCACGGCACGATGACCGTCGTGACGGCGCACCTCTCCTTCGTGCCGGGGCCCAACCTGCTGCAGCTGCGCCGACTGTCCCGCTGGGTGCGCACGCTGCCCGGGCCGCGGGTGCTGCTGGGCGACCTCAACCTGCCGCCCTCGGTCGTGGGCCGGGTCTCGGGCTTCGAGGTGCTGGCACGCGCTCGCACCCACCCGTCCCACGGACCCCGCATCCAGCTCGACCACGCCCTCGGTCACGGCTCCCCGCCGGAGGTGCGGCACGCGGTCACCCGTCGGCTGGCGCTGTCCGACCACCTGGCCCTGGTCCTGGACATCTAACCAGTTCGGACGCGGTGCGCACATTTCAAGATGCGCGATATCACGATCTGGTTACGTTTATGCATTGTCCACTCCCACCTCGGGGGAGGCCCACGCCCGAACCCCCGTCCTCCTCCTCGTCCAGGACCACCACGTCCGCGTCATCCACGCCACCACCGGCGAGCTCCTCCGCGAGCTCACCATCGACCCCACCAGGACCTACCAACCCCTGAACCCACAGGAAACCCCCGAGCCGGGGGCTCGGGGGTTTCCTATGTCCTGAGACAGGACAATGGCGGTGGCGGTGGGATTTGAACCCACGGAGGACTTGCGCCCTCACACGCTTTCGAGGCGTGCTCCTTAGGCCGCTCGGACACGCCACCGCAGAGCAGGCTACCCGAGGCGCTGCGCCGCGAAAAATCGCAGGAGCGCCTCCGCGCACTCGGTCTCCAGCACGCCCCCCACCACCTCAGGGCGGTGCAGCACGCGGCGGTCACGGGCCAGGTCCCACACCGAGCCGCAGGCTCCGGCCTTGGGGTCGAAGGCGCCGAACACGATGCGGTCCACGCGTGCCAGCACCGCGGCACCGGCACACATGGCGCACGGCTCCAGGGTCGCCACGAGGGTGCAGCCCTCGAGCCGCCAGCTGCCCCGGGCCCGCCCCGCCGCCCGCAGGGCCACCACCTCGGCGTGCCCCGTCGGGTCGCCGTCCTCCTCACGGAGGTTGTGCCCCCGGCCGACCTCGACGCCCTCGGCGTCCAGCACGAGGGCCCCGACCGGCACGTCGCCGCCGGTCGCGGTGCCGGCGGCGACGTCGAGCGCCGTACGCATCCAGCCGGCATACCGTTCCTGCCCCCAGCCGGGCAGGCTGGGGCCGGGCGGCGACGGTGTGCGGTCAGGGCTCACGTGTGTAAGTTTCCCGTATGCGCGTCCACGTTGCCGACCACCCGCTCATCGCCCACAAGCTGACCTACCTGCGGGACAGGCGCACGGACACCCCGACGTTCCGCAGGCTGGCCGACGAGCTGGTCACGCTGCTGGCCTACGAGGCCACCCGCGAGGTGCGGGTCGCTCCCTTCGACATCGACACACCCGTGGCACCGACGACGGGCATCCACCTGGCCAACCCCAAGCCGCTGGTGGTGCCGATCCTGCGCGCCGGCCTCGGGATGCTCGACGGCATGATGCGCATGCTGCCGACCGCCCAGGTGGGCTTCCTCGGCATGGAGCGCAACGAGCAGACGCTCGAGGCGACGACCTACGCCCACCGGCTGCCCGATGACCTGGACCGGCGCCAGTGCTACGTGCTCGACCCGATGCTGGCCACCGGCGGCACGCTGGCCGCGGCCATCCACTACCTGGTCGACCTGGGCGCCGACGACATCACCGCGATCACGCTGCTCTCCGCCCCGGAGGGGATCGAGCGGCTCCGCCAGGCGGTCCAGGAGATCGTGCCGCCGATCACCCTCGTCACCGGGGCCGTCGACGAGCGGCTCAACGAGCAGGGCTACATCGTCCCGGGCCTGGGCGACGCCGGGGACCGTCTCTACGGCGTCGTCTGAGAGGCAGCCCGTGCCCCCCTCCCAGCGGTCGGACATCGAGCCCTTCCACGTCATGGAGGTGCTCAAGGCCGGCGCCGAGCGTCAGCGCACGCACGGTGACGTCCTCATGCTCTGTGCCGGGCAGCCCTCGACCCCCGCCCCGGCGGTGGTCCGTGCCGCTGCGGCGCGTGCCCTCGAGGACGAGGTGCTCGGCTACACGGAGTCGACCGGCATCCTGGCCCTGCGCGAGGCGGTCGCCGCGCACCACCGTGACTGGTACGACGTCGACGTCCACGCCGACGACGTCGTGGTGACCACGGGCTCCTCCGGTGCCTTCTCCACCCTCTTCCTCGCTGCCTTCGACGTGGGCGACACGGTGGCGATGACCAGGCCCGGCTACCCGGCATACCGCAACACGCTCACGGCACTCGGCTGCCGCGTGCTCGAGCTCGACTGCGGACCGCAGACCCGCTACCAGCCGACCGTCGCCATGCTCGAGGAGCTGCCCGAGCCGCCGGCCGGTCTCATCCTCGCCAGCCCGGCCAACCCCACCGGCACCGTCATCGACCCCGGCGAGCTTGCCGCCATCGCACGGTGGTGCGAGGCGAGCGGCTGCCTGCTCATCAGCGACGAGATCTACCACGGCCTCACCTACGGCCGCGAGGCCGCCAGCGCCTGGCAGACCTCGCGCTCCGGGGTCGTCGTCGGGTCGGTGAGCAAGTACTTCTCCATGACCGGATGGCGCCTCGGCTGGGCGCTGGTGCCGCACGGGCTGCGCCGGCCCATCGAGGTGCTCGCGCAGAACCTCACCATCTGCCCACCCGCGATCGCGCAGTATGCCGCGGTGCCGGCCTTCGGGGCGAGCGCCCATGAGGAGCTCGCCGGGCACGTGCGCAGGTATGCGGACAACCGGGAGCTGCTGCTGCGACGGCTGCCCGCGCTGGGCATCCGCTCCTACGCACCCCCCGACGGCGCCTTCTACGCCTGGTGCGACATCGGGCACCTGACGGACGACTCGGTGACCTGGTGCCGCGAGCTGCTGGAGCAGACCGGGGTGGCGCTGACCCCGGGCGTGGACTTCGACACGGTGCGCGGCGGGCGGATGATGCGCCTCAGCTTCGCGGGCTCGACGGCCGAGGTCGACGAGGCGCTGGACCGGATGGCCGGCTCGCCGCTGCTGCACTGACCTGCGTGACGTCGTCTCGACTGGCGCCGTCGGCGTGCCTGCGGTAAGGACGCGACCCCTGCTGCCATGATGTGCGGGACGTCTGACGCCCGCCCGCACCCAGGAGCCCCGCATGCCCGCCAAGATCAAGCAGATCCTGCTGTGGCTGCTGTTCGCCTTCCTCATCTACGCGGTCGTCACCAGCCCGGACCGGGCGGCCGACATCGTGGAGGCCGTGTGGGACATCATCGTGCAGGGCTTCTCCAGCATCGGGCAGTTCTTCCAGGCGCTGATGGACTGACCGTGCTCGGGTCGACCAGCACCGTCTCCGGGGTCAAGCTCAGCAGCCGCATCCTGGAGCGCTACCTGCTGCGTGGCGAGGAGGTCGTGGTCGCGACCCGGCACCACTGGGCCAAGCTGGCCGAGCCCGTGGCCACGGCTGTCGCGGGGTTCCTGGTCGTCGCCTGGGTGGGCCCGGTCCTGGAGCGCTCCCTCGGTGAGCCGGCGCTGTGGCTGTGGTGGCTGTGGTTCGCCCTGGTCGCACGGATGGGCTGGAAGCTGCTGGAATGGCGCAACGAGTGGTTCGTCGCCACCGACAAGCGGCTGCTCAAGACCTACGGCCTGATCACCCACAAGGTGGCGATGATGCCGCTGGGCAAGGTCACCGACATGAACTACGGCCGGTCGATCTTCGGCCGGTTCCTGGGCTACGGCACCTTCCTCATGGAGTCGGCCGGCCAGGACCAGGCCCTGCGCGAGATCACCTGGGTGCCCGAGCCCGACACCACCTACCGCTCGATCTGCGACATCATCTTCGGCCCCGGCAAGGGACGCTACGACAGCGACGACAGCCTGGCCCGCGACGAGCCACCGCACGACGGGGGGAAGCAGCCTGACCGGCACCGCGACACCGGTGCCGACACCGGCACGGACGACGGGCCCGGGTGGGAGGTCTCCCAGGCCGGCGACGCGGCCTACACCCCCGTGCCGGCCCGCCGGCGCAGCGTGCGGCCGGTGGCGGACGACGACGACATCACCGGTCCCCTGCCGGGCTGGTAGGACCTCCGGTCACACCAGGTCGAGGGCCCAGTGCGGGCCCTCCTGACGGAAGCCGATGCGCGCGTAGTAGGGCGCGACCATGCCGGCGGGGGTGAGGACCTTGCGGTAGCCCCGTGAGGTGAAGACCTCCGAGGTGCGGTAGACGAACTCCCCCGGCGAGAGGTCCCGGTAGCGGGGCGTGACGTAGTCGAGCACGACCTGGGCCACCCCGTCACCGGCGTCGCGCACCAGCACCACTCCGACCGTCTCGTCCCCCCGGACGACCAGGAAGGACGCGTGGCCGGCGGCGGGGTCGTGGACGAAGCCGGGGTTGTGCCGGACGATGTCCTCCCGGTGGACCGCCAGGACGTGCGCCAGGTAGCGGTCGTCCGGGTCGACCTCGATGACGCTGTAGGACCGCTCGTCGTGCCGGGTGCTCAGCATCCGCCACAGGTAGACGACGTTGATGAGGGCGAGCACGACGTTGAGCCCCACCATCGGCCAGACCCCGACGACCCAGTTGTAGCCGATCAGGACCAGGCAGCCGACGAGGTTGATGAGGCGCAGGCGCACCACGCGGGTCTGCAGCAGGGAGACGACCAGCACGGCCGAGCCCGTCCACCCGATGATCTCGATCAGCTCCATGAGGGGCAGGGTATGCCGCACAGGCCGTCGCCCGTGCACCGTCACCGGCCGTGCCAGGATTCCGTGCCCGCTCGCGCCCGCACCTAGACTCGTCCGGCACACTTCAGACGACGAGGAGTTGACGTGGCAGTCCGTGAGATCACCGTCATCGGCCACCGGGCCCTGCACCAGCCCACCAAGCGGGTCCGTGAGGTCACCGACGAGATCCGCACCCTGGTCGCCGACATGTTCGACACGATGGAGGCCGCCGAGGGGGTCGGCCTGGCCGCCAACCAGGTCGGTGTGCGCCTGCGGATCTTCGTCTACGACTGCCCGATGCCCGACGGGGACAACGTCAGGGGTGTGGTCGTCAACCCGGTGCTGGAGCGCCTGGGCACCCCGCAGCCCCTCGACGAGGACGAGGACGGTGAGGGGTGCCTGTCCGTGCCCGGCGAGTGGTTCCCGCTGGCCCGCTTCCCCCGGGCACGGGTGACCGGCACCGACCTGGAGGGCAACGAGGTGGTCGTCGAGGGTGAGGGGCTGCTGGCCCGGTGCCTGCAGCACGAGACCGACCACCTCGACGGCTACCTCTACGTCGACCGGCTCACCGGCCCCTGGAAGCGTGCCGCCCGCGAGTCCGTGAAGGACCGCGGCTGGGCCGAGGAGGGCACGACCAAGTGGCTGCCCGGAGCGCTCAAGGCCGAGGACGTCTGACCCGACCGCGCCCGCCGTCAGGACTCGGCGGGTGACGGGACGACGTATGCCGTGAGGCCCGGCGGGACCGCGACCGCACCCGGGCCGCCGCCCGCGACGTAGTCGTCCAGCGCCTCGGTGGCCTCGTCACCGGCCAGCCGGGACAGCCACAGCGGACGGGCACCCGTGCGGCGGCAGACCGGGGAGGGGCGCACCACCACCACGTCGGACTCGCAGACGTCGAGGCACTCGACCTCCGTCAGACCGGTCCGGCGCGCCGCCGCCAGCTCACGCACCCTGCCGCCCTGGCCACCGGGACGGGGGTCGGCGGGTCCGAGGGTGTCCCCGGCGCAGAGGGCGCACATGGTGAGACCGGGTCGGTCGAGGCCAGCGGGGTCGGACACGGGCGTCGATGGTACGCATCCGACGTCGCCGAGTCACATGCGCCGGAGTCACATGTCCTCGAGCTCCTTCCCCTTCGTCTCCGGCACGAACGTGAGGACGAACAGGAGGGAGAGGACGGCAGCGGTCGCGTAGAAGCCGTAGGCGAAACCGAGCCCGATGTTGGTCACCGAGGTGATCACGGTCTGGGTCAGTGCGTCCTCCTCGCTGAATGCGACGGACTGCCACAGCGTGGAGGAGTAGGAGAAGATCACGTTGATGCCGACGAACTGGGCGCTGGCCAGGAAGAGCGTCGTCGCCGCCCCGTCGGACGCGGCGGGCGGCTGCCCGTCCCGGCGGTCGGTGTGGCCCAGATCACACCGACCGGCAGGTCGACACCTACAGTGGTGACGACGACGGACGGGAGGACGCTCGTGGAGTCACCGGACAACGGCACGGTGGTCGTGACGGGACGGCTGCCGCAGCCTGCCCTCGAGGCCCTGCGCGCGGCGCACCAGGTCGACCCGTGGGACTCCGAGGAGCTCATCCCTCGTGAGGAGCTGCTGCGCCGGGTGCGCGGGGCGCGGGCCCTGGTGACCCTGGTCACCGAGCGGGTGGACACCGCGCTGCTCGACGCCGCCGGTCCACAGCTGCGCGTGGTGGCCAACGTGGCGGTGGGCCACGACAACGTCGACGTGCCGGCCTGCCGGGAGCGCGGGGTGATGGTCACCAACACCCCGGGCGTGCTCACCGACGCCACCGCCGACCTGGCGATGGCCCTGGTCCTCATGGCGTCCCGGCGCCTGGGCGAAGGCGAGCGGCTGGTGCGCTCCGGGCAGCCCTGGCGATGGAGCATGTCGCTGCTCCTGGGCCGGGGCCTGCAGGGCAGGACTCTGGGCGTCGTCGGCCTCGGTGAGATCGGCCGGGCCACCGCACGCCGGGCACGGGCGTTCGGCATGCGCATCACCTACAGCTCCCGCAGCCCCGCGGACCCCGGGGTGGTCGAGGATCTGGGGGCCCGGCGCCTGCCGCTGGAGGAGCTGCTCGCCACGGCCGACGTGGTGTCGCTGCACTGTCCGCTCACCCCCGAGACCCGGCACCTGGTCGGGGCCGAGCAGCTGGCGCTCATGCGCTCCACGGCATACCTGGTCAACACGGCCCGTGGGCCGGTCGTCGACGAGGAGGCCCTCGTGGACGCCCTCCGGGCGGGGTCGATCGCCGGGGCCGGCCTGGACGTCTACGAGGACGAGCCGCGGGTGCACCCCGGCCTGCTGGAGCTCGACACCGTGGTGCTGCTGCCCCACCTCGGCTCGGCCACCGAGGAGACACGGTGCGCCATGGCCGAGCGGGCCGCCACCAACGTGCTCGCGGTGCTGAGCGGCGGGCAGCCGCCGAACCCGGTGGCCTGAGCGCGCACCTGCTCGGGTCAACACCCTTGACCTGCGTTTTTCGGCGGCGCTACTCTCACACTCGACGCCGGTTCCCCGGCGCCGTTGCTGCGCTGTAGGGGAGACCATGAGCACCACCGACACCACTGGTACCACCGCCGACCCTCGAGGCGTCGACGACCTGCCCTCCTGGGTCCGCCGCAGCTGGGTCAGCGTCCTCGTGCTCGGCCTGCTCATGCTGGGCCTGGGGCTGCTGCTCGTGTTCAACCTGGCCGCGAGCGTCAGCACGCTGCGCTGGCTCGTCGTCATCTCCCTGGTGCTCGCCGCCGTCGAGGCCTTCGCCACCGCGTCACTGCGGGAGCGCCGCTGGGTGGGCTGGCTGGCCGGGCTCCTGTATGCCGCGGGCGCCGTCGTCGCCGTCGCGTGGCCCGGCGTGACGCTCTTCGTGCTCGTGCTCACCGTCGGCATCTCGCTGCTGACCGGCGGCATCGTGCAGGCCCTCATGTCGTGGCGTGCCAGGGGCCAGGCGAAGGGCTGGGGCTGGAGCTTCGCCATGGGCCTGCTGTCGGTGCTCGCCGGCCTGGTCTTCCTCTTCGGCAGCCCCCTCATCTCGGTCGCCGTCCTCGCGGTCGTCCTCGCCGTGCACGTGCTCATGACCGGCGTCACCCTGGTCGCCCTCGCGCTGGCCATCCGCAGGCTGGCGGCGAACGTGGCGGCCGCCCAGCGTCCGGCCTGACCCACCCGCTGGCCCCGCCGGACCCGAACAGGGCCCAAAGTCCCTGGTCAGGGGTGTTGTGCCTCCGTAGCGTGAGGAGCACAACCACCCCCAAGGACCAGGAGATCACCATGAAGGCTGCCGTCGTCGACACGTTCGGAGGCGCGCTCCGCGTCGGTCAGGTCGACCGCCCCGAGCCGGGCCCCGGCCAGGTGCTCGTGCGCATCGAGTCCAGCGGGCTCTGCCACACCGACATCCACGCCGCCCACGGTGACTGGCCGGTCAAGCCCACCCTGCCCCTCATCCCCGGCCACGAGGGCGTGGGCCGCGTCGAGACGCTGGGAGAGGGAGTCACGACCCTCGAGCCCGGCGACCGGGTCGCGCTGCCCTGGCTCGCTCACGCCTGCGGCCACTGCCGCTACTGCGTCGGCGGCCACGAGACCTACTGCCAGAGCCCGCAGTACATGGGCTACACGATGAACGGCGGCTACGCGGAGTATGCCGTCGGCTACGCCAGCCATGTGGTGCGCGTGCCCGATGCGGTCAGCTCGCTCGACGCTGCACCCCTGACCTGCGCCGGGGTCACGACCTACGCCGCCCTCAAGTCCGTGGCTCCGCAGCCGACCGAGTCGGTCATGGTCGTCGGCATCGGCGGCCTGGGTCACCTCGGCCTGCAGTACGGCTCCGTGTTCGGCTGCCGGACCATCGCGGTGGACGTCGACGACGACAAGCTGGCCCTCGCCGAGGAGCTCGGTGCCGACCACGTCGTCGACGCGCGAGGCGACCTCGCCGCTCAGGTCGCCGAGGCCGGGGGTGCCGACATCGCCCTGGTGACCGTGCCCTCCCCCGCCGTCATGGCCTCGGCCCACGCCGCCCTCAACCCGCGGGGCCGTCTGGTGCTGGTGGGGCTGCCCGCCGACAACAGCCTGACCCTGCCGGTCTTCGAGACGGTGCTGTCCGGCATCTCCGTGCACGGCTCGCTGGTCGGCACCCGCAACGACCTCGCCGAGACCTTCCAGCTGCACGCGATGGGTCGCACGCGGGTCATCGCGCAGACCCGCCGACTCGAGGACGTCAACGAGTGCTTCGAGGAGGTCCTCTCCGGCAAGGTGCCCGCCCGGCTGGTCTTCGACATGACCTGAGCACGCCTCTCGCGGACTCCGACCAGCCTCACGTACCGTAGGACGATGAGGAAGCCGACGAAGGTGCTGCTGACCCTGGCCGTCTCGGCCGCTCTCGCCACCGCTCCGGCGGCCGGCGCGAGCGGCGCGTTCCCGGACCTCGTCCCCCTGCCGGACGGCTGGCAGGCGGAGGGTGTCGCCGTCGGCTCCGGGACCTCCGTGTACGCCGGGTCACTGGCCACCGGAGCGGTCTACAAGGCAGACCTGCGCACCGGCGCGGGCGAGGTGCTCGTGCCCGCCACCGACGGTCGCATCGCCGTGGGCCTGAAGGAGTCCCGTGGGCTGCTGTTCGTCGCCGGCGGGCCGACCGGGCAGGCCTACGTCTACGACGCCGCCACGGGCGCGGAGGTCGAGACCTACCAGCTCGCCGGCCCCGGGGCGTTCGTCAACGACGTCACGCTCACCCGCGAGGCAGCCTGGTTCACCGACTCCTTCCAGCCCACCCTCTACCGCGTGCCGCTGCGCAACGGCGTGCCGGCCGGCGAGCCCGAGGCCGTGCCGCTCACCGGCGAGTGGGTGCAGGCCGACGGGTTCAACGCCAACGGCATCGCCGCGACCCCGAACGGCGCGGCGCTGCTCGTCATCAACAGCGGCACCGGCACGCTCTACCGCGTGGACCCCCGGACCGGCGAGGCCACCGAGGTCGCCACCGACACCGAGCTCACCGCCGGTGACGGCATCCTGCTCCAGGGTCGCGAGCTGTCCGTGGTGCGCAACCAGCTCAACGAGATCGCCGTGCTGCGGCTGTCACCCGACCTGTCCTCGGCCACGCTGGTCGAGACGCTCACGGACCCCGACTTCGCGGTGCCGACGACGGTCGCGTCGTTCGGGTCCTCGCTGTATGCGGTGAACGCCCGCTTCGGCAGCACGGGGCCGGACGTGCCCTACGAGATCGTCCGCGTCGACGGCTCCTGAGGCCTGCGGACGACCCAGGTCGCCCGCAGGGTGTCCTCACGTGCCGGCTCGGCGGTGTACTCCTCGGTGACCGCGGACACCTCGAGGCCGGCGAGGCCCAGCGCCTCGCGCAGGGTGGCGTCGGAGTGGAAGAACTGCTGGTGGGTCTCGGTGAAGCCGTCGCCTCCGGACAGCTCGATCCTCGTCCGGCAGCTGCGGGCGAGCACGTCGACGGCGGTGGTGACCACGAAGCGACGCCCGTGGTCGAGACCGCACACCACGGGGTTGGCCAGCGTGAACCGCATCATCGCGTCGGTGTGCGCGTCGAAGACCAGCCAGCCTCCCGGGCGCAGGCGGCCCCCGAGTGCCGAGAGCGTGTGACGGAGGTCCTCGGGGCTCAGGTAGTTGAGGCTGTCGAAGGTCGACACGGCCGCGTCGAAGGGCCCGTCGACCGGGAGGTCGGGCAGCCGAGCCCGCTGGAGGACGACCGAGCCGGGCAGCCGTCGCGCCGCCAGCTCGAGCATCGCCGCGGAGGCGTCGACGCCGGTCACGGCATACCCCCGGTCCACCAGCTCGACCGCGAGACGACCGGTGCCGCAGCACACGTCGAGCACCGTGCGGACACCCTCCGCGTCGGTGCGCCACAACCGGTCGAGATGGTCCACCCACGCCGGGTAGCAGGGGTCGACGACCAGCTCGTCGTAGACCTCCGCCAACCGGGTGTAGGGCTCGGGCCGGGTCACCCGTGCCTGCTCAGATCCCGAGGATCTTGGCCTTGGCCGCCGCGAACTCCTCGTCGGTCAGCACGCCCTGCGCGTGCAGCCTGCCGAGGTTCTGCAGGTGGACGACGGCCTCGTCCTCGGCAGGTGCGGCCGCGGGGGCCTGGACGGGTACCTGCTGTGGGGGCTGAGCGTACTGCGGAGCCGGAGCCTGAGGTGCAGCCTCCTGCTGGTAGCGCCCGGCCTGACGGTGCGCGACCCGCCCCGAGACGGCGGTGGCGGTGCCGGAGATGACGGCGGTGCGTGCCGCCATACGCAGAAGTCCCATGGGAGTGCCTTTCGGTGGGTTCAGGAGGTGAGGGTCGCCGACCCGGTGTCACCGAGCACGGCCTGGCCGACGTCGGCGGGGATGCGGATCTGGTCGATGACCACGGCGTCGGCAGCGCGGCAGGCGTCGACGAAGGCCGCCGCCCAGGTGTTCTCGAACGCGACGAGGAGCGCGGAGCTCTCCGGAGACAGGTCGTCGCTGACCTCCTCGGCGTCCTCCACCCCGAGCGCACCGGGCTTGAGGACCTCGATGGCGTGGTAGCCGGGGGCGTCACCCCCCTCGAGGTCGGTGGCGTCGACGGTCGTGACCACGCCGTCGCCGTCCTTGCTCACGAAGAGGAGGTCGACGACCCGGATCGTGCCGCTGCCGACCAGGTCGAGGATGGCCGGCGCGATGCGGCCGCTGAACCTGTTGCCCGGGAACCCGATGATCACCACGTCGATGGGTCCGACTGTCATGTGTCGCTCCTTGTTGCCAGTGGTCCGACGCAGGAAGTCCCCGACCCCGGAGGCCTCCAGCCTCGCGCTCGGGCGTCAGCGCCACATCACCTCAACGGGGTGAAGCGTGCCCGCAGACCCTGGCGGCAGGCTGGGGCCAGGGAGAGAATAGGGAGCGTCCGGCACGCCGTGCCCGACCGCCATCCGCGCACCTGCACCGAAGGAGCCACCCGCCATGTCCGACCTCGAGTTCGAGCGCAGGCAGCACCTCACCCGGGCCGAGGCCGCCGCGTGGCTGAGGACCCTGGCCGACGCCTTCGCCAAGGGGGGCCACGCCACGCTGCCGATCGGTCCCGGCACCGTCAACGTGGAGCTGCCGGAGGAGGTCGACGCCGAGATGGAGGTGGAGGTCGACGGCGACGAGCTGCAGATCGAGATCGAGTTCTCCTGGCCGCGGAGACAGTGAAGGCCCCCGACATCTCGGGGGCCTCCGTCTACTGTCTCAACACAGTGCGCGCCCGAAGGGATTCGAACCCCTAACCTTCTGATCCGTAGTCAGATGCTCTATCCGTTGAGCTACGGGCGCAGGTGCACGTTGCCTGGGCAACGACGCGTCACTTTACCGGATCGTCGGGAGGCCACGAAATCGGCCCGTCTCAGCCTGGCACGCCGTCCGGCGCCTCGCTGCGCTGTCGGTCGAGCCGGCGCATGACCGGGGTCGCCGCGACGCCGTGCACCACGACCGACAGCACGATGGTGAACGCGACCACCGACCACAGCTCCAGCCCCTCCGCGATGTAGTCGCTGCTCAGCGCGTAGGCCAGGTAGTAGATCGAGCCGATGCCGCGCACCCCGAACCCGGCGATCGCCCACCGCTCCGAGCGTCGCAGCCCCGGGGAGCCGAGCAGGGAGAGCCAGGCGGTCAGCGGGCGGATCACGAAGACCAGGGCGACCCCGAGCAGCGCGCCCTGCCAGGACAGCCGTTCGAGCAGCCCTGCGGTGAGCGCCGCCCCGAGCATGAGCAGCAGCACCAGGGTGAGGATCGTCTCCACCTGGTGCACGAACCAGTGCATGTCACGGTGGTAGTCGTGCTTGCGCTCGACGGACCGCATCGCGAGCGCGGCCGCGAACACGGCCAGGAAGCCGTAGCCACCGACCAGCTCGGTGAACCCGTAGACCGCGAACGTCGCGGCGAGCGCGAAGAGCGGGTTGCCGTAGTCGGCCACACGCAGGTGGGTGGTCCTGCTGCGGAAGGCCATCTGTCCCAGCAGCCAGCCGCAGCCCCAGCCGAGGAGCGCACCGAGCACGATCTTGCCCACGAGCGTCCACAGGACCCACTCCAGTGCCCACTCCGAGATGTCACCGCGGCCCATCAGGAACAGCCCGAGGTAGACGAACGGGAAGGCGAGTGCGTCGTTGAGCCCCGCCTCGCTGGTGAGCGAGAAGCGCACCTCGTCGTCCTCGGACTCCTCCATCCCGGCCACGACCGGCCCCTCGACCTGGACGTCCGAGGCCAGCACCGGGTCGGTGGGTGCCAGCACCGCGGCCAGGAGCACGGCGGCCGGCAGGGTCAGCCCGATCACCCCCCAGCCGAACCCGGCGACCGCAGCCATGCACAACGGCATCCCGATCGCGAGCAGCCGCCACGTGGGCCGCCACGTCCGGCGGCTGAGCGGGCGCTCGAGCGCGAGGCCGACCCCCATCAGCGAGATGATCACGCAGGCCTCGGCCAGGTGGGAGGTGAAGGTGGCGTTGAGGATGACGTCGACCTCGGCGTCGCCCGGCAGCAGGACCCCCGCCAGCACACCGACGGCCAGCACCACCACGGGAGCGGACAGGGAGCGGCCCTCCAGCACCGACGGCAGCACGGTCGCCAGGAGCAGCCCGAGGCCGACGAGGAGGTAGACGAACATGGGGTCCACCACCCCAACCTATGCTCCGCCCGCCTAAGGTGAGCAGGACCACAGTCGTTTCGACTGTCCCCGGCAGCGCTTTCAGCAATACGTTGCAAGGACGACAACCACTGGCAATGGCGCCAGAGAGGGGAGACTTCCGTGTTGGACCAGATCACAGTCACCGGGGGAACGACACACCGAGAGCTCGACGCGTGGGTGCGCCGGACCGCCGAGCACACCCGTCCGGACGCTGTCGTGTGGGTCACCGGCTCGCCCGAGGAGGGGGCCTGGCTGGAGACCGAGCTGGTCACGGCGGGCACCTTCCACCCGCTCGACCCCGACGTGCTCCCGCACTCCTTCCATGCCGCCTCCGACCCCGACGACGTCGCGCGGGTCGAGGACCGCACCTACATCTGCTCGGTCGAGGAGGCCGACGCGGGTCACACCAACAACTGGATGGACCCGGGCGAGATGAAGGGCATCCTGGAGCCGCTCTTCGAGGGGTGCATGCGTGGGCGGACGATGTACGTCATCCCCTTCGTCATGGGACACCTGGAGTCGGAGGACCCGAAGTTCGGCGTCGAGATCACCGACAGCGCGTATGTCGTCGCCTCCATGCGCATCATGGCCCGGGTAGGAGACGCGGTGCGCGAGAAGATGGAGGAGCTCGACGCCGCATACGTCAAGGGCCTGCACTCGGTGGGTGCCCCTCTCCAGCCGGGCGAGCAGGACGTGCCGTGGCCCTGCAACGAGACCAAGTACATCGTGCACTTCCCGGAGGAGCGGGCGATCTGGTCGTTCGGCTCCGGCTACGGCGGCAACGCCCTGCTCGGGAAGAAGTGCTACGCCCTGCGCATCGCCTCCGCCATCGGTCGTGACGAGGGCTGGATGGCCGAGCACATGCTCATCCTCAAGCTCACCTCACCGGCAGGCGAGGTCCACTACGTCGCGGGGGCCTTCCCCTCCGCGTGCGGCAAGACCAACCTGGCCATGCTGTCCCCCAGCCTGGAGGGCTGGACGGCGGAGACCATCGGGGACGACATCTCCTGGATGCGCTTCGGCGAGGACGGCCGGCTGTATGCCGTGAACCCGGAGTTCGGCCTCTTCGGCGTCGCACCGGGCACCGGGTGGGACACCAACCCGAACGCCATGCGCACCATCGAGAAGGGTCACTCCGTCTTCACCAACGTCGCACGCACCGACGAGGGCGGCGTGTGGTGGGAGGGCATGACAGAGGACGTGCCCGAGCACCTCGTCGACTGGCGCGGCAACGACTGGACACCACGGTCCGACACCCCGAGCTCGCACCCCAACAGCCGATTCTGCACACCGATCGAGCAGCTGCCCACCCTGGCGCCGGAGTACCACGACCCTCGGGGCGTGCCCATCTCCGCGATCCTCTTCGGGGGGCGGCGCAAGACGACCGTGCCGCTCGTGACGCAGTCGCGCGACTGGCAGCACGGCACCTTCATGGGTGCCACCCTCTCGTCGGAGACCACCGCGGCCGCGACCGGCGCGGTCGGCGTCGTGCGGCGTGACCCGATGGCCATGCTGCCGTTCATCGGCTACAACGCGGGGCACTACCTCGAGCACTGGCTGGCGATGGGCAAGCAGCACGACGAGTCCCGGATGCCCAAGATCTTCCTCGTCAACTGGTTCCGTCGCGGCGAGGACGGCTCCTTCCTGTGGCCCGGCTTCGGGGAGAACACCCGCGTCCTCAAGTGGGTCGTCGACCGCCTCGAGGACCGCGTCGGCGCCGAGGAGTCGCCCATCGGCCTGCTGCCCCGCCCGGAGGACATCGACACCACCGGCCTGGACATCACCCAGGACGAGGTGGCGGCGGCCCTGGCCTTCGACGCCGAGGAGTGGCGTGAGGAGCTGCCGATGATCCAGGAGTGGTTCGAGAAGTTCGGGGACGCTCTCCCCGCGCAGATGGCCACGGAGTTGGAGACACTGGAGCAACGGCTGGGTGAGTGACCGTGACGCCCGGCGCATCATGACACCGTGAAGGAGAGACGACCATGAGCATCGAGGGTCCGCACAGCAGCCCCGAAGGGGGCGATCCCACCACGCTGTCGGCCGTGGAGCCCCTGCCGCCGGGTGGCCAGGACATCACCGAGATCGTCGACGCCATCGACCAGCGCATCCGTCAGCAGGGGTCGGAGTCGGTCAGAAGCGCCGACGAGGCGGCCGACGAGGCCCCGGACGAGGAGTCGTCCGAGGTCGGATCCCCCGAGGACGAGGACGCCGCCCGCGACCCGGAGGACATCGAGCCCTCGGCCTGACGACCCCTCCGTGCCGCGCCACTGGGCGGCACGACGAAGCCCCCGGACCAGCACGGTCCGGGGGCTCGTCGGTCGGCGGAGGCGGAGGGATTTGAACCCTCGATGGGGTTGTAGCCCCAAACCCGCTTAGCAGGCGGGCGCCATAGACCAGACTAGGCGACGCCTCCATGCCGTCCCCGAGGTCTCGTCAGAGCGGCCTCGGGACGGCGATCAGGCTACCCGCGACGTCCAGGGTTCTCCAAACAAGGGGCGTATCCTGACCTGTCGTCCCTCTGCCATGGGGCACAATGCTGTTGTTCCTGCCCTGAAAGGTCGCGCTGCATGCCCACACCTCCGCGCCGTGGTGATGTCGGCGACCAGTGGGAGTGGGGTGACGGTCACGACTTCCCCCAGACCCGTCGCGAGCACCGTGAGCAGCTGCACCACCCGGTCCAGCCGACCGGCCCCACGACGAGAGCAGCCCAGATGCGCCGTGCCTACACGTTGACCGCCCTGGGGACCGTGATCCCGGGCCTGGGCCTGACCATGACGCCCCGGCGTCGCCTGGGCGTCGTGATGCTGGCGGTGGCGCTCGTCGTCCTGGTCGTCGTCGCCCTGTGGACCCTGACCAACGGGGTCGAGGAGACCGTCCTCGGGCTCGGCGCGCGCCCTGAGATGCTGCAGACCGTCGGCATCATCGCTGCCGGGCTGGTCCTGCTCTGGATGGGCTCGGTCGCCATGACCGCCCTGCTCAGCCGTCCCCGACGGATGACGGGCGGACAGCGCCTGGGCCTGACCACGTTCACCCTGCTCATGTGCGGCCTGCTGGCCGCACCCGCCGCGATGGGCCTGCGCTACATCGACGCGCACTCCGACGCCGTCGACCAGATCTTCGTGGGCCGGGAGGACACCGAGCGCAACGAGGGACTGGCCGCACCCGACCTGTCCGCCGACGACCCGTGGGAGGACACACCGCGGGTCAACGTCCTGCTGCTCGGCACCGACGCCGCCGACGAGCGCGAGGGTGTGCGCACCGACTCGATGATGGTGGCCAGCGTCAACACCGACACCGGTGACACGGTGCTCTTCGGCATCCCGCGCAACCTGCAGAACGTCCCGATCCCGGCCACCCACCCGCTGTCGGCGAAGTGGCCGAACGGCTTCGACTGCGGCTCGGAGTGCCTGATGAACGCCATCTGGACCGAGGCCGAGGCGCATGCCGAGGAGAACCCCGAGCTCTACCTGGACGACCCGAACCCGGGGCGCACCGCCACCCAGGCCGTCATCGGTGCGGTCCTGGGGCAGCCGATGGACTACCACGTGATCGTCAACCTGGCAGGCTTCCAGGACCTCATCGACGCCATGGGCGGGGTGGACATCAACGTGCAGGAGCGGCTGCCGATGGGCGGTCGCACGACGACGGACGCCAACGGCAACCCCATGCTGGTGCCCGGCAGCGAGTCGGGCTGGCTCGAGGTCGGCGAGCAGCACCTCAGCGGCTACCAGGCCATGTGGTATGCCCGCTCCCGCATCACCACCGACGACTTCAGCCGCATGCGCCGACAGCGCTGCGTCGTCGCTGCGGTGCTCGACCAGGTCAACCCGCTGACGATGGCCCAGCGCTACCCCGCGATCGTGGGGGTGGCCGGTGACAACGTCAAGTCCGACGTGTCCCAGGGCGAGCTGCCGGCCTGGGCCGACCTGGTGCTGCGCGTCCAGGACGGCACGATCACGTCGCTGCCCTTCACGATCAAGAACGTCGACGTCGTCGACCCCGACTACGCCGACATCCGCGACCAGGTCTACCTGGCCATGCACCCGGAGCAGGCTCCCGAGCCGACCCAGACCGCGACCCCGACCGACACCACGACCCCGAGCGAGACGGTGGAGGAGACCACCGGCGAGCCGACCGAGGACGACGCTCCCGCCACGCCGACCGAGGACAAGCTGGAGGAGGTCGGCGCCGTCTGCTGACGGCATACCGCCTGGACACGCACAGGCCCCCGGGTTCCGTGGAACCCGGGGGCCTGGTGACTGGGACTCGAGGAGCCGCAGTGCCTCTCAGAGGGGACGAACGGCGTCAGCCTGCGGCCCCTTGGGGGACTGCGTGACCTCGAACTCGACGCGCTGCGCCTCGTCGAGGGACTTGTAGCCGTTGGTCTCGATCGCCGAGTAGTGGACGAACACGTCCGGGCCTCCGCCATCCTGCGCGATGAAGCCGAAGCCCTTCTCCGCGTTGAACCACTTCACGGTTCCCTGTGCCATGGGAGATCTCTTTCTGCTGTGCGAATGCTTCCCCCCACAGGGCGTGGGAGGTGGGCTGAGGTGAAACCCCCCACTCGCCGGGGCATGCCCGGTTGGTGCTGACGTGCCCGGCCGGAGCCGGGACTGTACTTCACTTGCGAGGAACTGCAACGACAACCAGGACAACCGTAGCAGGAATGTCCCTTCGCACCAGGGGCGTTCCGGGTGCGATGATGGGCCACGTCCCAGCGCCCAGGGGCCGGGCCAGGAGGGTTCGCATAGTGGCCGAGTGCAGGCGCCTTGAAAGCGCCCGACGGAAACGTCCGTGGGTTCGAATCCCACACCCTCCGCCGTGTGTGATGTCGCAGGACATCGGGATGGGCCGGACCTACGTCGTGTGGGTCCGGCTGTGGGGCGTCCCGGGGGTCAGGTCTGACCGGGGGACCGCGGCCGGTCCACACCACCGTGCCGGTGATCCTGAGCCGGTGCAACGGCCTGCCGGGTGCGTAGGCGCCACAGACGGACGGCTTGGGTCAGCAGGAGCGGCAGCGGCGCCAGGAGCGCAGCGGTCCACCAGGCGGGCGCGGGCAGCACGGTGAGCTGCAGCACCTCACGCAGGGGGGCGAACCCCAGGGCGAGCGTCTGAAGGGAGACGGTGATGGCCAGGGCGGTCCACAGGTAGGGGTTGCGGGTGGCGCCGACGAAGCCGGAGCCGGTCTCCGAGCGGGCGTTGAAGACCGCGAGGAGCTGGGCGGCTGTCACCGTCACGAAGGTGGTGGTCTGCGCCTGCGCGGTGGTCATGGCGAGAGGACCCAGTGCCACGAAGTAGGCGGCCAGCCCGACTGTCGCGATGAGCAGCCCCTGGGTGATGATCCTGCGCAGGGTGCCGTGGCCCAGGATCGGCTCGTCCTTGCCGCGCGGCGGCCGTCGCATGGCATCCTCGCGCCCGGGCTCCAGCGCCAGGGCGAACGAGGGCAGCACGTCGATGATGAGGTTGTTCCACAGGATCATCAGGGCACCCAGCGGAGCGGTGAACCCGGCGGCGAAGGCCGTGGCGACGATCACCACGATGCCCAGATGCCAGCTGAACAGGAACTGCGCGAAGTGGCGGATGTTGGCCACGATGCGCCGGCCCTCCTCGACCGCGGCCTCGATGGAGGCGAAGTTGTCGTCGGTCAGCACGATGTCGGCTGCCTCTCGCGCGACATCGGTGCCGGCCCTTCCCATCGCGACGCCCACGTCGGCCTGACGAAGTGCTGGAGCGTCGTTCACACCGTCGCCGGTGACAGCGACGATCTCCCCGCGCGCCTGCAGGGTGCGCACCAGGCGCAGCTTCTGCTCGGGGGCGACGCGGGCGTAGACGTCGATGTCCTCGACCGCGGCCGTGAACGACGGGTCGTCGAGCCTGGCCAGCTGCTCGCCGGACAGGACGCGGTCACTGCGCAGCCCGACCTGGCCGGCGACCGACTGCGCGGTGCGCGGCTGGTCCCCGGTGACCATCACCACCCGGATGCCGGCGTCCTGCACCGCCGTGACCGCGCGCACGGCGGACTCCCGCGGCGGGTCCTGGATTCCGACGACCCCGAGGACCTGAAGGCCGCGGTAGGCCTGCTCCCCGAGCTCGGTGCCGTGCGTGGGCCCGAGGCCCTCGGCGGCCCGACGGGCGATCGCGAGCGTGCGCAGTGCGCGGTGGCCCATGTCCTCGGCGGCGTGCTCCAGCGACGGGTCCTCAGCGCCCGGGAGAAGGACCTCCGGGGCTCCCTTGGCATGGACCAGGCCACCGGTCAGGACGGCCATGCGCATGCTGGCCGAGTCGAAAGGGTCCTCCGCCAGCCGGGGGGAGGCCGACCGGAGCTCCCGCCAGTCCAGGCCGTGGCGCTGCGCGGCGTTCAGCAGGGCGACCTCGGTCGGGTCTCCGATGCCGTCACCGTCCTCACCGATGTCCGCGTCGTTGGCCAGGACCGCACTGCGCCACAGCTCCTCCTCGTCCACGCCGTCGGCCAGGACGAGGTCGACGACCTCCATCACGCTCGTGGTCAGGGTGCCGGTCTTGTCCGAGGCGATGACGGTGGCCGACCCCAGGGTCTCCACTGTCGCGAGGCGACGCACCAGAGCGTTGCGCTTGGCCATCCTGCGCATCCCCACCGCCAGGGTCAGCGTGGCCACAGCCGGCAGCCCCTCGGGCACCACCGCCACCGCCAGTGCGATCGAGACCTCGAGCACCTCGCGCAGGTCCAGCCCACGTGCGAGCCCGATGAGGAGCAGCCCCACGGTCAGGCCCACCACCGCCAAGGACAAGGACCGGCCCAGACGCTGCAGCCCACGCTGGAGGGGCGCCTGCACCAGCTGTGCCTGGTCCACCAGCTGAGCCACCCGTCCGACCTCGGTGCCCAGCCCCGTCGCCACGACCACGCCGCGGCCCCGCCCCGAGAGGACCGTCGTGCCCAGGTACAGCATGTTCGTCCGGTCACCGATGGAGACATCCGCGCCGACCGTCCGCACGGACTTCTCGGCGGGCTCGCTCTCACCGGTGAGGGCGGCCTCCACGGTCGTCAGCTCGAAGGCCTCGATGAGCCGGATGTCTGCCGGCACACGGTCGCCGGCCTCGACGCTCACGATGTCGCCGGGCACGAGGTGCCGCGCGTCGAGCTCGTCGCGCCGGTCGTCCCGCTCGACGTCCGCGACCGCGGATGCGAGCTTGCGCAGACTCTCGACGGACCGGACCGCGCGCAGCTCGGTGAGGAAGCCCACGACGGTGTTGACCACCAGCACCAGCGCAACCGCGACGGCCTCGACATACTCGCCGATCAACACCCCCGCCACGACCGCCGCGACCAGCAGCAGGACGACCGTGCTGCGGAACTGGTCGACGAGGATGCTCACGGAGGAGGTCGACTGACGTCTGTGCAGCACGTTCCTGCCGTGCCGTTCCAGCCGCCGCTGCGCCTCGGGTGAGGACAGCCCTGTGCGGGCATCGACGGACAGTGCGGCCAGGACGTCGTCAGCGACGGTGGCGTGAGGGTCGGGCACCAGGAGGGACCGGCTGTGCGAGGGGTTCACACGCAGGCCCTTCGAGGACGCGGGTCTCCGGACGCACGACACGGCCCTGGCACTGGTCCTACCAGCGGGCGGCGCATCTCATCCTCACTGCCTGAACGTGCCACCACGCTACCGCAGCATCCTCGGCGAAACCGCAGGTGGGGCTGCGCACCCCGCTCAGCTCCTGGCCTGGAGCCTCTCGGTGGTGGGCAGGACGCGGCGCAGGATGTCGGTCACGCTCAGCACGCCCACCACGCGGTCTCCGGTGGTGACGACGGCCAGCTGTTCACCCTCCTCCCGCATCCGGGCCAGCGCCTCGTACACCGGCATGTCCGAGGCCAGGTCGAACGCGCGCCGAGCCAGCTCACGCACCGGACGGCCCCGGTCCTCGGTGAGGGTGTCCCGGACGTGCACCACCCCGGGCAGGCCTCCGGTGGAGGTGGACAGCAGGATGCGCAGATGCCCGCTGCGTGCGGCGGCGTCATGGACATCGCCGACCGTGGCGCCCACGTCGACGGCGACAGGGTCGGGATCCTCAGGCATCAGGTCGCCCACCGTCAGCCGCTCCAGCTCGATGACCTCGGAGATCTGGGCCTGGGCATGGGTGTCGAGCGCACCCTTGGCAGCGGACTGTTCGACGAGCTGCCGGATGGTCTCCGCGTCCCGGCCGCCGACGGCGGCCCGGTCCACCGGCGTCACACCGCTGGCGGCGACCAGCCTGTTGGCCACGCCGTTGACACCCACGAGCAGAGGACGGACCACCGTGACGAAGCCGCGGGCGGGGATGCCCACCAGCTTGGCGGCCGTCTCCGGGTGCGCGATGGCCCACGACTTCGGAGCCATCTCACCCACCACGAGGTGAAGGAACGTCACGAAGAGGAGCGACAGCGCGAAGGACGTCCCGCCGGCCAGCCATCCGGGCACCCCGACCGTCTCCAGCACAGGCCCCAGCCAGCGGTCGACAGCAGGCTTGGTCACTGCGCCCAGGGCGAAGGTCGCGGCGGTGATGCCCAGCTGCGCCCCGGCGAGCATGAGGGTCAGCTCGTTGACCCCACGCAGCGCCGCCCGCGCAGACCGCGACGTGGCCGCGTCGACCTCCAGCCGGTGGCGGCGGGCGCCCAGCAGAGCGAACTCGATGACGACGAAGAAACCACTCAGGACGATGAGGAGCACCGTCACCAGGACGACGACCAGGGGGTTGCTCATCGGTCCTCCCCTCCATGCTCGGCCTCTGCTCCGAGACCGTCACCGTCGTCGGAGCCTGCACTGTCGGCGTCCGGTGTGGACCGGTCGTCCGCTGTCTCCTCGCGGTCGTGAGCCACGAGCCGCACCCTCAGCTCGCTCGGCACGTGCCGGGCCACCTCGAGCACCTCGATCTCCAGCGCGTGGTCGACCGGGGCGTCCGACACGAGCTCGCCCGGGTCCTGCGGCAGGTCCACCGTGATCACCCGGCCCACCTCCGGCAGCTCACCGAACTCCGCGATCACCAGGCCGGCCACCGTCTCGTAGTCGCCCTCCGGGAGGCGGTGTCCGACGGCACGGCCGACCTCGTCGAGGTGGACGTCCCCCTCCATGTGCCACTCGTGATCCGCACGCGCCACGATCCCCTCGGCCGTGCCCTCGTCGTGCTCGTCGGTGATCTCCCCGACGAGCTCCTCGGCGAGGTCCTCCATCGTGAGGATGCCGGCGAACCCGCCGTACTCGTCGATCACACAGGCCAGCTCCTGGTCCGCCTGGGCGAGCTCCTCCGCGGCGGCCGGCAGGGACATGAGGGTGGGCACGATCACCGGTGGTTGCATCATCGAGCTGACCGGGGCCTTCGCGTCCACAGGCTCCCGAAGGATGTCGGCGAGCTGCACGACCCCGACCGGTTCCCCGATCTCGTCCACGACGGGGTAGCGCGTGTGGGCCTGGGCCATCAGGACCCGCACCTCACCGATCTCCGTGTCCGGCCTCACGGCGTCGACCCGGGCGCGGGGGATCATCGCGTGCTCCACGTCCCGGTCCGGGAAGTCGAGGATGCGGTCCAGCAGCATCGACAGCTCCTGCGGCAGGTCACCGCTGTCGCGGGAGTCGGCCACGATGCGCTCCAGGTCCTGCGCGGTCGCCGTGGTGTCCAGGTCGTGGATCGGCTCGATCCCCACCAGCCGCAGCAGGAGGTTGGCCGCCTTGTCGAAGATGCTGATCAGCCAGCCGAAGACGGCCAGGTAGACCAGGGTGGACCGGGCCATCCACCGCGCCATCGGCTCGGCGTTGGCGATCGCCAGGTTCTTCGGGTAGAGCTCGCCGAACACCATCTGCACCACGGTGGCGACAGCCAGTGCAGCCACCGTCCCCACCGAGATGCTCAGCGCCGTCGGCACCCCCACGCCGCCGAGCAGGGTCCCCAGGGCCTCCCCCACCAGGGGCTCGGCCACATAGCCGACCATCAGCCCGGTGACGGTGATGCCGAGCTGGGCCCCCGAAAGCATGAACGAGGTGCGCCGGGTCACCTTCAGTGCCCGCTCAGCAGCCGCGTCACCGGCAGAGGCCCGCGCCTCCAGCCGGTTGCGGTCCACCGACATGTAGGCGAACTCCTGCGCCACGAAGTACCCGTTCGCGGCGATGATCACCAGGATCACCAGGATCCCGGCCAGCAGCAGCAGGACCGCGCCGATCATCGCCACCCACCTGTTGTGCGGGCACCGCACCGGAGCCGTGGCGCACCGACAGGGCACCGCAAGGACTGGGACATGCCACCCACACTAGCCAGCAGGGTCGTGAGGAGCAGACTGCTGCACGCCGGCTGCCCACCCGCCGGACGTCTCGGTGTGCCCATACCCGCTGGTCTGGTTAGGCTGCCTGTGAATACCGATGGACGACGGAAGGAGTCACCATGCGCAAGCTGACATTGCTGATCGGGGTCGGCATCGGCTACATCCTCGGCGCCAAGGCAGGCCGCGAGCGGTACGAGCAGCTCGCCGACCAGGCCGGGAAGGTCTGGTCCGACCCGCGGGTGCAGAGCAAGGTCGAGGAGGTCAAGGAGCAGGCCCCCGTCCTGGCCGGCAAGGCCAAGGAGCAGGCGAGCCACGCCGCCGACACCGCCCGCTCGAAGGTCTCGGGCCACGAGATCACGGACCAGGACGGCAGCTACGAGAACGCGACGGGCTCGGTCGACCCTGAGGGCCAGGTCACGGTCGACGAGACCGGCTTCGGCCCGGGCGGCGAGAAGCTGCCCTGACCCGCTGCACCACGAGCGGCCCGCACCTCCTGTGACGGAGGTGCGGGCCGCTGCTCGTCCGCCGTACGGCTCAGATCCAGAGCGCCGGCTCGGCGTAGAGCGCCTCGAGGGGGTCCTCCTGCCGCTGGGGCAGCCGGATGCGGGCGGGCACCCCCGTGGCGATAGCGTGGGCAGGCACGTCCTTGACCACCACCGCGTTGGCACCCACCTGGGCGCCGTTCCCGACGACCACGGGGCCCAGCACCCGGGCGCCGGCTCCCATCGTCACGCCGTCACCCACTGTGGGGTGACGCTTGACCCGCGCCATCGAGCGGCCGCCGAGCGTGACGCCGTGGTAGAGCATGACGTCGTCGCCGACCTCGGCGGTCTCACCGATCACCACGCCCATGCCGTGGTCGATGAAGAAGCGGCGTCCGATCCGCGCACCAGGGTGGATCTCGATGCCGGTGACCGAGCGGGTCACCTGCGAGAGCACTCGCGCGGGCAGCCTGGCTCCACGACGCCACAGGGCGTGCGAGACCCGGTGCGCCCACACGGCGTGCAGACCGGGCGAGGCGAGCACCATCTCCAGACGGCTCGTCGTCGCGGGGTCGCGGTCCAGGGCTGCGTCGACGTCCTCACGGACCCCGGCCCAGCCCCGGCGGAAGGAGTCGAGCATCAGTCGGTCAGGCCCTGGAACAGCACCGTCGACAGGTAGCGCTCGCCGAAGTCGCACACGATGACGACGATCTTCTTGCCGGCGTTCTCCGGGCGCCGGGCCACCTGGAGAGCGGCCCAGACGTTGGCGCCGGTGGAGATGCCCGACAGGATGCCCTCCTGGGTCGCCAGGTCCTTCGCGGTGCGCAGGGCGTCCTCCAGCTCGACGTCGACGACCTCGTCGTAGAGCTCGGTGTCGAGGATGTCGGGCACGAAGTTGGCGCCCAGGCCCTGGATCTTGTGCGGGCCTGGCTGCCCACCGCTGAGGATGGGGCTGTCCGCGGGCTCCACGACGACCAGGCGGATGTCGGGGTTCTGCTCCTTGAGGAAGCCGCCGGCCCCCGTGATGGTGCCGCCGGTGCCCACGCCGGCGACGAAGATGTCGACCGTGCCGTCGGTGTCCTCCCAGATCTCGGGGCCCGTGGTGGCCCGGTGCACCGCGACGTTGGCCGGGTTGGCGAACTGGCGGGCCCGCACGGCCCCGGTCTGCTCGGCGATCTCCTCGGCCCTGGCCACGGCGCCCTTCATGCCCTCGGGGCCGGGTGTGAGCACCAGCTCCGCACCGTAGGCCCGCAGCAGGGCTCGACGCTCGAGGCTCATCGTCTCGGGCATGGCCAGCACGACCTTGAAGCCGCGGGCGGCCCCGACCATGGCCAGCGCGATGCCGGTGTTGCCCGAGGTGCCCTCGACGATCGTGCCGCCGGGCTGGAGCGCCCCGGAGTCGACGGCCGCGTCGATGATCGCGTTGCCGATGCGGTCCTTCACCGAGGCGGCCGGGTTCTGCGACTCCAGCTTGACGATGACCTCGGCGTCGATGCCCTCCGTGAGGCGGTTGAGCCGGACGAGCGGGGTCTTGCCGATCACCTGGGTGATGTCGTCGAGGACGGGCACGGGTGCTCCTTCGTTTGGGGGTCAGGGACGCTAGGCACTAATACATCACCCAACGCCTGGTTATTCCACACGCGACCGCGACGCCGCTCCGCCCACCACCCGGCATACGCCTCTCATGACGGGAGCGGAGGGGGTCCGTAGGATTCGAGCATGTCACCCCTGAACGTCGCCGCCATCGTCGTCGGCCTGGGCGTCACGCTCGTGGCGGTCGCCCTGTTCGTGCGGACCGTCGCCGCGTTCCTCGCGCGCTTCCGTGCCGGCCAGCCCGCTCCCGGGCGCACCGGCGACCCGGGGCCGCGCACCCTGACGCTGGTGCGTGAGGTGCTGGGCCACAACCGGATGGCGCGCAAGCCCGGGGTGGCCGTCGCCCACTGGGTCGTCATGGTGTCCTTCGCCGTCCTCTTCCTGACGCTCGTCAACGCCTACGGCCAGCTCTTCGACCCGCGCTTCGACCTCTGGGGTCTGGCGCACTTCGCGCCCCTGGCCTGGTCGTTCGAGATCCTCGGCTGGGGCGCGGTCATCGGCATCATCGTGCTCATCGTGGTGCGCCAGCGGGAGCACCCCCGCGGGCAGGGCCGGCGCAGCCGCTTCTGGGGGTCCACCTTCTGGCAGGCGTATGTCGTGGAGGCGGTCATCCTCGGCGTCGGCCTGTGCATCGTGGCGCTGCGAGCGCTGGAGTACGCGCTGGGGGTCCTCGAGGGTGCGTCCTGGGCGACGCCGGGCAGCTTCCCGCTCACCGCCTGGCTCGGCGGCATGCTCGACGGGCTCTCGGTCGGCGCCCTGGAGACGGCGATCGTCCTCGTCGCCCTGCTGAAGATCCTCATCTCGATGGCCTGGCTGGTGACGATCGCGGTCACGCCGACGATGGGCGTCGCCTGGCACCGTTTCCTGGCCTTCCCCAACATCTGGCTCAAGCGCCACCCGGACGGTCGGACCTCCCTGGGCGAGGCCCAGCCGATCATGGTCGGTGGTGCGCCGATCGACTTCGAGGAGATCGAGGAGCTCGACGAGGACGCCGCCCTGGGCGTCGGCAAGGTGGAGGACTTCACCTGGAAGGGCCTGCTCGACTTCTCCACCTGCACCGAGTGCGGGCGCTGCCAGGAGCAGTGCCCCGCCTGGCACACCGACAAGCCGCTGTCGCCCAAGATGCTGGTCGTCAACCTGCGCAACCACCACCACGCCAAGGCCCCGTGGCTGCTGGCGAGCGAGGACGCACGGGCCGGCGACGGCATACCCGCAGAGGCGGTGGCCGAGGCACAGCGGGCCCTGGTCGGCGCCACCGAGGGCGACCCCACGGTGCCCACCGGCGGCGCCGTCATCGACCCCGAGGTGCTGTGGTCCTGCACGACCTGCGGCGCCTGTGTCGAGCAGTGCCCGGTCGACATCGAGCACGTCGACGCGATCGTGGACATGAGGCGCTACCAGACGCTCATCGAGTCGGCCTTCCCCAGCGAGCTGGGCGGGCTGTTCAAGAACCTGGAGAACAAGCAGAACCCGTGGGGCATGTCGGCCCGGGCGCGCATGGACTGGGCCAAGGACCTCGACTTCGAGGTGCCCCTGGCCGGTGCCGACGTCGAGGACCTGGACGAGATGGACTACCTCTTCTGGGTCGGCTGTGCGGGGGCCTTCGAGGACCGCGCGAAGAAGACCACCCGCGCGGTGGCCGAGCTGCTGCACATGGCCGACGTGAAGTTCGCGGTGCTCGGTGACGGTGAGACCTGCACGGGCGACCCGGCACGGCGAGCCGGCAACGAGTTCCTCTTCCAGATGCTGGCTCAGCAGAACGTCGAGGTGCTCAACGAGCTGAAGGCCACCAAGATCGTGGTCACCTGCGCCCACTGCTTCAACACCATCAAGAACGAGTACCCCCAGCTCGGCGGCCGCTACGAGGTCGTCCACCACACCCAGCTGCTCAACCGGCTGGTGCGCGAGAAGCGGCTCACCCCGGTGGCCCGTCCCGACGAGGCGCAGACCACCGGCGCTGCCTCCACGGCGGAGTCGGTGACCTACCACGACCCGTGCTACCTCGGCCGGCACAACGGCGTCTACGCCCCGCCGCGGGAGCTGCTCGGCGCACTGCCGGGGGTCGAGATGCGCGAGATGCCGCGGCACGGGCAGACGTCGTTCTGCTGCGGCGCCGGTGGCGCACGCATGTGGATGGAGGAGAAGCTCGGCACGCGGATCAACCTGAACCGCACCGAGGAGGCCCTGGCCACCGGCGCCGACCGGATCGCCATCGGCTGTCCGTTCTGCCGTGTCATGCTCTCCGACGGTCTGGCGCAGAAGCAGGGTGAGGGTGACGGCACCGACGGCGCCGGGGCCCGCGAGGAGGTCGAGGTGGTCGACGTCGCTCAGATGCTGCTCGCCGCCGTGCGTCGCTGACCGTTGCCAGGGAGATCCCACCCTCCCACTCGCGTTGCGAGGGAGATTCCGCCCCACCACGCCAGTTGCTAGGGGTGTTCCGTCCTCGCGCTCGCGTTGCCAGGGATATTCCGCTCTCGCAGTCACCTTGCCAGGGGTCCTGCATCCCTGGCGCCCGTGCGGGCCACACCCGACCGCACGGACCGAACGGCGCCCCCTACCTCTGGATCAGGCAGGGGGCGCCGGGGTGGAACCCCTGGCACGCAGGTCGCCGGGGTGCACAACCCCCTAGCAACCGGCGTCGCGGGGGTGCAAAACCCCTCGCACCGCGGGGTCGGGTGGGGTCGGGTCGGGTCGGGTCGGGTCAGAGGTTGTCGACGAACTCCCGGGCCACGTCCGCCGGCGACTCTCCGTCGACGACGACCCGCGAGAGCGCGTCGGTCATCTCCTCGGTCGTGAGCTGCGAGGAGAACTCGTTGAGCGCCTCGGCGATCGTGTCGTTGAGAGCGTCCTCGTTGACCAGAGGCACGATGTTCTGGGCCACGAAGAGGCTCTCGGGGTCCTCCAGGACGACGAAGTCGTTCTCCGGGATGGCCGGGTCGGTCGTGAAGATGTTGGCGGCGTCGATCTGGCCGTTGACCAGCGACTGCGCGGTGAGGTTGGAGCCTGCCGCCAGCGGCCGGAACGCCGAGAACTCCAGGCCGTAGACCTCACGCAGCCCGGGGACCCCGGTGTAGCGCTCCTCCCACTCGGGGGGCCCGCCGAGGACCAGGTCGCCGGCGACCGGCTCGAGGTCGGCGATCGAGGTCAGGTCGTACTCGTCCGCGGTCTCCCGGGTGACGACCACGGCGTCCTTGTCCTCCGCGTCGGAGGGCTCCAGGACGGTCAGGCCCTCCGGCAGCGCCTCCTGGAGCTCGGAGTAGACCCCCTCGGGGTCGGTGGACTCGGCCTCGGGGTTGAAGTACAGCGTGAGAGCGCCGGTGTACTCCGGGATGAGGTCGATCGAGCCGTCCTCGATGCCGGCGATGTAGGTCTCCCGGTTGCCGATGTTGAGCCGGGTGCTGACGTCGACGCCCGCGTCGTCGAGCACGGCGGCGTACATCTCCGCAAGCAGCGCGTTGCCCGGGAAGTTGGCCGAGCCGACGGTGACGGCGCCGGCCTCCCCACCCGTGGCAGCGGTGTCCTCGGACCCTGCGTCGGTGGTGTCCAGCGGGTCGTCACTGCCGCAGGCGGACAGTGTGAGGCCGGTGACGAGGGCGAGTGCCAGGACGGTCGAACGGGTCATGGGAGTCCTCCGAAGGGAGATGGGATGAGGTCCTATTCTGCACGTGCCAGGCCTGGCGACACGACGAGTCGCTGGGCCAAGCCAAACACGAAGTCGACAGTCAGTGCGAGCCCAGCGACCAACAGCGCACCGCCGGCCATCTCGGCGTAGTCACGGGTCGCCTGCCCGTCGATGAGGAAGCGACCCAGCCCGCCCAGGCCGACCACGGCCGCAATGGTGGCGGTGGCGATGATCTGCAGCATCGCCGAGCGCAGGCCGGAGAAGATCAGCGGCAGCGCGCACGGGATCTCCACCTGGGTCAGCACCTGCCCGCCCGTCATCCCCATCCCCCGCGCAGCGTCCCGTGCGGCGGGGTCCACCTGCTGCACCCCGGCATACACCCCCGACAGGACGGGCGGGATCGCCAGGACGACGAGCACGATGACGCTGGGGACGACGAACGCCGCCTCTCCGGAGAGCCGCGGCAGCAGGAGCAGCACCGCGATGAAGAGCACCCCCAGCGAGGGGACCGCCCGGAAGCCACCGGCCAGGTTGACCACGACCACGCGGCCGCGGCCGGTGTGGCCGATGTAGAGCCCGAGGGGCACGGCGATCAGCGCTGCCAGGAACAGCGCGAGGAAGGACAGCTGCAGGTGCGTGACCAGCTGCGCCCAGATGCCGCGGGCGCCCGACCAGTTGGCAGGGTCGGTGAGCCACTCGCCGACAAGGGAGATCATGCGCTCCTCCCTGCCGTCTGCCACGGGGTGAGCACCTTGGTCACGCCCAGGATGAGCACGTCGAAGAGGACTGCCAGCGTCACGCTCGCGATGACGCCCAGCACGATCGGCCCCATCGCGTTGCGGTTGAACCCGTCGGTGAACAGCGTGCCCAGCTGGGACACGCCCACCAGGGCCGCGACCGAGACGATGGACACGTTGCTCACGGCCGCGACGCGGAGCCCGGCCGAGATCACCGGCACCGCCAGTGGCAGCTCCACGGCGACCAGCCTGCGCAGCGGGGAGTAGCCCATGGCCGTGGCGGCCTGGCGCACGTGGTTGGGCACCGAGGACAGCCCGTCGGCGACCGTGCGGGTGAGCAGCGCGACCGTGTAGAGGGTCATCGCGACCAGCACGTTGACGGGGTCGAGGATCTGGGTGCCCAGGATGCCCGGCAGGAGGATGAACAGGGCGAGCGAGGGGATCGTGTAGAGCAGACCCGTCCCGGCGATCAGCGGGCCGTAGAGCCAGCGCCGCGTCAGCGCCGCCCAGCCCAGCGGGATGGCCAGGAGGAGACCGATCAGGAGGGGCAGCCCGGCCAGGTAGATGTGGTCGAGCGTCAGGCTCCAGACCTCACCCAACGGCACACCCCACACACTCATGCAGGCTCCTCGGGCGACAGGATCGTCTCGCCGGTGGCCCGAGGAGCAGCCTGTATGACGTGCAGCACCTCGTCGGGCCGCACCGTGCCGGCCAGCTCCGCGCCCTCGACGACGACCCCGCGACCGCTGGGGGACGACAGCGCCGCGTCCAGGTAGCCCCGCAGCGACCCGCCCAGCGTGGCGAGGGTGCCGCCCAGCTGGAGGTCCGTCGCGGACAGGGGGCCGGTGACCTCGTCGGCGTGCACCCAGCCCAAGGGTGCTCCGGCGTCGTCCACGACCAGCCGCCACTCCTCCCCCGGGCCGAGGCGGTCGCCGAGCCGCACCGGCGCCTCGTGGTGGATCGGCACCTCGGCCGTCTTGAAGCTCAGCGCGCGGTAGCCACGGTCACGGCCCACGAACGAGGCCACGAAGTCGTCCGCCGGATGCGCGAGGAGGTCGTCCGGCGAGGAGAACTGCGCGAGCCGGCCACCCTGGCGCAGAACCGCGATGCGGTCTCCCAGCTTGATGGCCTCGTCGATGTCGTGCGTCACCATGACGATGGTCGTGCCCAGGGCCTCCTGAAGCTTCAGGAACTCGTCCTGCAGGCCCTCGCGCACCACCGGGTCGATCGCGCTGAAGGGCTCGTCCATGAGCATCACCGAGGGGTCGCCGGCCAGCGCCCGGGCCACCCCGACCCGCTGCTGCTGGCCGCCGGAGAGCTGCCCGGGGTAGCGCTTCGCGTAGTCACCTCCGAGGCCGACGAGCTCGAGCACCTCCAGCGCGCGGTCGCGGGCGCGCTTCTTGTCCCACTTCAGCAGGGAGGGCACCGTCATGACGTTGGACAGGACCGTGCGGTGCGGGAAGAGCCCGGCGTGCTGGATGACGTAGCCGATGCCGCGGCGCAGCTCGGCCGGGGCCAGCGACCCGGTGTCCGTGCCGTCGATGAGGATGCTCCCCTCCGACGGCTCGATCATCCGGTTGATCATCCGCAGGGAGGTGGTCTTGCCACAGCCCGACGGACCCACCAGCACGGTGATCTTGCCCGCGGGCGCCTCGAAGGACAGGTCGTCGACCGCGACCGTGCCGTCCTCGAAGCGCTTGGTCACGCCGTCGAACCGGATCATGCAGCAAGACCCTAGCCTGCACCCCCGACGACGCGCCTGGTCAGGTGCACACCGGGCGGACCAGCACGGATGCCCTCAGATGCGGGTGCGGTGGAAGTTGGACCAGGAGCGGCTCGCCGTCGGGCCGCGCTGGCCCTGGTAGTGCGAGCCCTTCGCCTGGGAGCCGTAGGGGTGCTCGCTGGCCGAGGAGAGCTGGAAGAAGCACAGCTGGCCGATCTTCATCCCCGGGTGCAGCACGATCGGCAGGGTGGCGACGTTGCTCAGCTCCAGCGTGACGTGACCGGTGAAGCCGGGGTCCACGAAGCCGGCGGTCGCATGGGTGAGCAGACCCAGCCGGCCGAGGGAGGACTTGCCCTCCACCCGCGCCGCCACGTCGTCGGGCAGGGTGACCTGCTCGTAGGTCGACCCCAGCACGAACTCACCCGGGTGCAGGACGAAGCTCTCGGCCGGGTCCACCTCGACGAGGCGGGTCAGGTCGGGCTGGTCCTGTGCCGGGTCGATCACCGGGTACTTGTGGTTGTCGAAGAGGCGGAAGTAGCGGTCGAGCCGCACGTCGACGCTGGAAGGCTGGACCATCTCGGCGTCCCAGGGCTCCAGGCGCACGCGCCCGCTGGTGATCTGGGCCCGGATGTCACGGTCGGAGAGCAGCACCGGGACAGACTAACGGTCGACTTCAGGACGGCGCAGCGCGTCGGTTACACTGCCGTGGCACGCTTCGCGGGCGTAGTTCAATGGTAGAACATCAGCTTCCCAAGCTGAATACGCGAGTTCGATTCTCGTCGCCCGCTCCACCGGCCCTGCGGCCCGCATCATCCCAGGTCAGAGACCTGGTCCCGCACCCACTCCGCATACGCGTCGAGTGCCTGCGCCACCGGCACGGCCAGCAGCTCCGGCACGTCGTAGGGATGCTCGCGCAGCACGAGCTCATGGAGCCGGGGCAGGGCGTCTGTCGTGGTCTTGGCCAGCAGCAGCCACTCCTGCTCCGCCTGCACCTCCCCGGCCCAGGTGAAGACCGAGGTCATCGGTCCCAGGCACTGCACACAGGCAGCGGCCCGGGCTGCGACCGCGGCCCTGGCCAGGCGCAGCCCGGTCTCCTCGTCGGGGACGCTGACCCGCACCTCCAGCAGGGTGTCCATCACGCCCCCACCGCCGTGAGCGCCCGGTCCAGCGCCTCCGCACCCTGCCGTGCCTCGGCGGCGGTGATGACGCACGGAGGCACCATGTGGATCCGGTTGCCCATGGCCAGCGGCCAGATGCCCTCGGTCCGGCAGGCGGCGTGCAGGGCCCTGATCCGGTCGGCCGGCCACGGCTGCCGTGTCTGCGGGTCGGTCACCATCTCCACGGCCCACATCACGCCCAGCCCGCGCACCTCACCCACGTCGGTATGCCGTGCACCGACCTCCCGCAGCGCCGGGCCGAGCACCGTCTCCCCCAGCTCACGCGCGTGGTCGACGATGCCCTCGGACTGCATGATGTCGATGGCCGCGACCGCCGACGCGCAGGCCAGTGGGTGACCGGAGTAGGTCAGCCCACCGGTGAAGGATGTGTCGTCGAAGCTCGCGGCGACCGCGTTGCTCATGACGACGCCTCCCAGCGGCAGGTAGCCGGAGTTGACCCCCTTGGCGAAGACGACCAGGTCGGGGGTGACGCCCCAACGCTGGAAGGCGAACCACTCCCCGCAGCGGCCGAAGCCGGCCATGACCTCGTCGCAGACCATGACGATGCCGTGCTCGTCACAGATCTCGCGCACCCCGGCGAGGTAGCCCTCCGGCGGCACCAGCACCCCGTTGGACCCGACGACCGACTCGAGGACGACGGCAGCCACGTGCTGCGGCCCCTCGGCGGTGATGGTGTGCCGCAGGTGCTCGAGAGCCCGCTCGCACTCCTGCTCAGGTGTCTCGGCCCAGAACTCGGTGCGGTAGAGGTAGGGGCCCCAGAAGTGCACGACGCCGGGTATGCCGGGCTCGCTGCCCCATCGGCGCTGCTCACCGGTCACGGTGATCGCCCCGGCCGTCCCGCCGTGGTAGCTGCGGTAGGCGGCCAGGACCTTGTGCCGACCGGTGTGCCCGCGTGCCAGCCGGACGGCGTTCTCGATGCCCTCGGCGCCGCCGTTGGTGAAGAAGACCTTGTCCATGCCCTCCGGTGCCAACGCGGCGATGCGCTGGGCAGCCTCCGCCCGTGCCTCGTGGGCGAAGGAGGGCGCGACCATCACCAGTCCCTGCGCCGCCTCGACCACGGCGGCGGTCAGCTCCGGGTGCTGGTAGCCGATGTTGACGTTGACCAGCTGCGAGCAGAAGTCGAGGTAGCGGGTGCCGTGGTGGTCCCAGAACCAGGCCCCCTCGCCCCCGGCCAGGGGGAGCGGGTCGAGACCTCGCTGGGCCGACCACGAGGTGAACACGTGCTCGCGCGTGAGGCGACGGATCCGGGCGTCCCGGTCCTCCGGGGCTGCGGAACGATGGGTCATGGTGCAGAGCGTATGCCGGTCTCGTCGCTCGTCACGACGTGGGAGTCGGCGGGGTGAACCGCCCGTCGACGGCCGTCCAGCCACCGTCGACCACGACCTGGGACCCGGTGACGAAGCTCGCGGCGTCGGAGGCCAGGTAGAGGACCGCCCCGACCATCTCCGACGGTTGCGCCCACCGACCCAGGGCGCTCTTGCTCGCGTAGGCCTCGGCCCAGGCCGCGTCCTGCTTGATCTGCGCGGTGAGCGGTGTCTCGACGACTCCCGGTGCCACCGTGTTGACCCGCACGCCCTGAGGGCCCAGCTCGGCAGCCAGGGTGCGTACCATCTGCAGCATCCCGGCCTTCGTGGCGGCATACACACCCTGGCCGGGCTCGACCGTGACCGACCGGATGGAGCCGAGCGCGATGACCGACCCCTGCCCACGCTCTGCCATGCGCGGCGCGAACGCCTGCATCGCGTTGAACGTGCCGCCCAGGTTGAGACCGGTCACGGCCGCGAACTCCTCCAGGGAGTAGTCGAGCAGCCTCTTGCGCACGTTGCGCCCGACGGTGACCACGAGGACGTCGACGTCGCCGAGCTCCTTCGCCCGGTCCGCGAGGGCCACGGCGTCCAGCACGTCCGCCTCGTGGGCCGTGTGCGCGCCGGGCCGCACGGCCTGCGCGTGGTCGGCGGCGCCTCGGGCGACCGCAGGGTCCTTGTCCAGGCAGGACACGCGGGCGCCCTGGGCGGCCAGCCCGGCGACGATCTCGTGGCCGATGCCCCCACACCCCAGGACGACGGCATGCCTGCCGTCGAGACGGAACAGCTGCGCGTAGTCCATAGGGACCTCCTCGTCGTCGACCGTGCCGGGCTCAGCGCCGTGACCCCGGTCCTGCTGGACCCACTGTCGCACCGACGGTGCCTCCACGGTCACTGCGGGCCCTGTTGTGGACCGCCGGAGGCTGCCACACTCGGATGTGGACGACCCGAGGCCGGCGGCGGACGGCGCCGGGGGCTGTCGGGCCCGAGAGGAGACCCACCATGTCCGTTTCCCTGGCCCGTCCTGGTGCCGTGGCCGCGCTGGTGCTGGCCGGTGTGCTCGGCGGCGGCGGTGCGGTCGCCCACGCCGACCCGGCCCCGCCCGGCCCCGCACAGAGGGCCGCCGGCTCCTTCGACGCCACGGTCGACTTCACCTCGCTCGTGGCGCAGGAGGTCCGGGGCAACAAGTGCGAGCTCACGGTCGCGGGCGTCCTGACCTTCACCGGCACGGTCGAGGGCACGGCCACCGGCACGACCACGGCGGTGGTCTTCGCCCCCTGCGCCGAGGCACTGAGCCTTCCCCCAGGGGCCTTCTTCGACGTCTTCGGCTTCGAGGGCACCTTCGTCGGTGCGGTCGACGGCACCCCCGCCGCCGGCGAGCTGAGCTACGCGGGCGTCACCCGGGTCGGTGGCGGCATCGACGCCACCGTCCTCCTCGACGCCGACGCGGCCCGCGCGGTGCTCAGAGCCGATGCCCAGGTCGCGGTGGGCGGCACCTACTCCGGGGTCGCCCAGTCCGGCTGAGCACCGGCACGCACGCGCTGCTAGTCGAAGACGACGGTCCGCGACCCGCGCAGGATGATGCGGTGCTCGGCATGCCATCGCACAGCACGCGACAGGGCCATCGCCTCGAGCTCCTGGCCCACCCTGGCCAGCTCCCCCGGCGCCATCCGGTGGTTCACACGACGGAAGTCCTGCTCGATGATCGGCCCCTCGTCCAGGTCCGCCGTCACGTAGTGCGCGGTCGCGCCGATGACCTTGACCCCCCGGTCGTGCGCCTGGGTGTAGGGCTTGGCGCCCTTGAAGCTCGGCAGCAGGGAGTGGTGGATGTTGATGATGCGCCCCGGCATCTCCGCGCACATCCGCTCGGAGAGCACCTGCATGTAGCGGGCCAGGACCACCGTGTCGATGGCACACTCGGCGAGGAGCGCGCTGAGGCGTGCCTCGGCCTCGGGCTTGGTCCCAGCAGTGACGGGGATGTGGTGGAACTCCACACCGTGCCACTCCGCGAGGGCGCGGAAGTCGTCGTGGTTGGACACGATGACCGGGATCTGGATCGGCAGCTGTCCGGTCCGCACCCGGAACAGCAGGTCGTTGAGGCAGTGCCCCATCCGGCTGACCATGACCAGCACGCGGTGCGGCCGGGCCATGTCGTGCACCTGCCACTGCATCGAGAACGCCTCGGCCACGGGAGCAAAGGCCGCGCGCAGCGCCTCGACGTCCAGGGCCGTGTCCCCTTCGCGCAACAGGTGCATCCGCAGATGGAACTCGCCGGAGACGGGGTCTCCGAACTGCTGGCTGTCCAGGATGGTCAGGTGCTGCTGCAGCATCGCCCCGGACACCGCGTGCACGATGCCGACCCGGTCGGGACACGAGACCGTGAGGACGAAGTCGCGACCGGCAGGGCGGTTGCTGGGCATGTGCTCGCTCATAGCCGCGACAGCATAGCCCGGCGCAGAACCCGTGCTCCCCGTCGTCAGCTCATCGCCCGAGGCCTGCCTCGTCCACCTTCCGGTGGTACCGCATACCGGTCACACCGCCGAGGACAGCACCGAGCAGGCTCACGACCGCCACCGCGACTGCGACGACGATGCCCGCCGTGCTCAGGTCTCCCTCGTTGACGGGGATCCTCGGGAAGGCGTTGAGGTCGACGAGCACGTTGTAGCTGTCTCCGGCCACGGCGCCGAGCACAACGACGAGCACCGCGACAAGGACGGCCCAGACCCAGACCGCCACGCCTTGCAGAGCCCCGTTGAACCGCGCCATCCGCCCGGCGACATAGCCCCCGCTGAAGTAGGCCACGAAGACGATCACCAGCAGCACGGCCCCACCGACCAGGCCCACGGTCTCCGGGTCAGCCGTGGCCTCCTCGACGGTGGTGTCGGTGGCCAGGCTCACGGCCGTGCCTGCCGCGGTCAGCACTGCCGTCAGCAGCACTGCCATCCCGGTCGCGGTGAGCCAGCCGAAGAAGGCCGAGCCGAGCTTGATGCCGCCGTAGGCCTCCTTCTCGCGAGCGACCACCGCATCTCGGTCGACCGCCGTCTCGTACCGGCGGTCCGCGGGCTCGTCGACGCCACGACGACCGGGACGAGGCTCGTCCCGGTCGTCGTGGCGTGCCGGTGGCACCGGCCGGTCCGCAGGGCCGTCGTGCGGGCTACCGCCTCGCACGCCCTCGTCCCGTCCGGCGCCGGTGCTCATCGCCGGCGGTCGCTGTCCGGCACGTCCGCCTCGATCTCCTCCTTGCGGACGTCCTCGCTGACCTCCTGCTGCTCGGTCACGGTGTCCTTGTCCATGCGGACACGCTCGACCGGCACGGTCTCCTTGTCGACGACCACGCGCTCCTCGCTGAGGGTCACCTCGTGGTCCTCGTCGGTGAGGTCGCCACCCCTCGTGGCCTGGTCACGGTTGGCGTCCGTGATCGGCTCGCGCTCGACGTGGACCTCCTCGCGCTGCACCGGCACCGTCTTGGTGACGTGGTCGGTGACCACGTGCTTGCGCAGACGGGCCTTGCCGGTGTCGACCTTCTCGGTGCCGACGTGCAGCTGCTCCTCGGAGCGGGTCATCGCGTCGTCGGTCTCCGGGCCGGAGGTGTCGTGCCCGACGGTGCCACGGGAGCGGTCGCGCCCGAGGTCGTCGTCGTCGGTCTCCGGGTAGGGGTGGATCACGTCGTCGTGCACCGGGGAACCGGCCGTCGTCTCGTGGTCGGAGTCCACGTTGCCATGACCCCGGGTGCCGCCGTAGGAGACGCCGTAGTAGCGGTAGAGCTCCTGCTCCTGCTGCGGCGAGATGTGCTCGTCGGCGTCCAGCCGGGGCGCATCCTTGACCTTGTCCTTGCTGAACGGCACGCGGACCTCGCTGCCCTGCACGGACGCCTGCTGCAGCGGCACGAAGGACTCGGACGTGCCGAACCAGCCGGTGTTCACGGTGACCCACTCGGGCTCACCGCTGTTGTCGTCGAGGTAGACCTGGCCCACCTTGCCGATCTTGTCGCCGGACTCGTCCAGGACGACGCCGTCGTCCATCAGGGTCGCGATGTTCTCCTTGGTGATCATGGTGCTCCTCACGTCGTAGGTGCATGGGTCGGCACGGCCTCCAGACAGGGTGTCCGCCGTGCCTCCCTCGTTCTTCTCCACGGCACCACGCGGCATACCGGCCTGCAAGCCGAATGACCTCTGCGCAGGTCAGGGCCCCGCGTCGGCCTGCTCGTGCCACCGTCGCAGGTCCTGCTCGGCGCCACGGAAGGCCACCAGCTCGAGCAGCTCGCCGTCGGTGAGTGCCACCACCAGACGAGGCGCCGAGCGCCCCGGCGTGCCCGGCTCGATCCACGCGACGCGGCTCCAGGGCACGCGTCGCGGCCGCCCCGGCAGCGTGCTCAGCAGGACCAGACCCTCGGGGCCAGCGATGTAGCGCTGGCGCCCGGTGACGACGAACACGACCAGGAAGAGGCCGGCGACCACGAGACCCAGGAGCCCCCACAGCCAGGTGCCCGTCGTCAGGGCGACGCCGACCGACACCACGCCCCAGGTCACGCCCAGGACGGCGTTGGCGATCCAGGTCAGGTGGCGCCCCGGGAACCACTGGGCTCTGCGCTGCCGTTGATCCACGTCTCCAGTGTGCGCGTCGCCGCTGCTCGCGGGCCTAGCATGGCGGCATGACCGAGCTGCGGACCCCGGCCGAGATCGAGCAGATGCGGCCGGCGGGCCGGTTCGTGGCCGACGTGCTGCGCACCCTTGAGGATGAGGTGGCACCCGGCACCAACCTGCTCGACATCGACGCCCGCGCCCGGCAGATGATCCGGGACGCAGGGGCGACCAGCTGCTACGTCGACTACGCGCCCGCCTTCGGGCGCGGTCCCTTCGGCCGGGTCATCTGCACCTCCGTGAACGACGCCGTCCTGCACGGGCTGCCGCACGACTACCCGCTCGCCGCGGGCGACCTCCTCACGCTTGACTTCGCCGTGAGTGTCCAGGGCTGGGTCGCCGACTCGGCCGTGACCTTCGTCGTCGGCGGGGACGGGACCGAAGAGGACCAGCACCTCATCGCCACCACGACACGTGCCCTGGACGCCGCCATCGAGGTGGCCGTCGTCGGCAACCGTCTCGGTGACGTCTCCGCCACCATCGGCGCGGTGGTCCGGGAGGCGGGCTTCGAGGCCAACACCGACTTCGGTGGACACGGGGTAGGGCGCACGATGCACGAGGAGCCGCACGTGCCCAACGACGGCAGTCCGCACCGTGGCCTGCCGCTGCGACCCGGTCTGGTGATCGCGATCGAGCCGTGGGTGATGGCGGGCACCGCGCGGCTGGTCGTCGACCCCGACGGGTGGACGTTGCGCAGTGCCAACGGCCGTCGGACGGCCCACAGCGAGCACACCGTGGCGGTGACCGCGGACGGGCCGCTCGTCCTCACGGCTCGCTGACGCTGTCGCCACTCGGGTCGCGCCCACAGACCCGCGACAGGTCGGGACCTGTCACAGCACCGGTCAAGACTCGGTCAAGGGTTGCCCATTTCTGTGTCTCGCCCCTGGCCCTGCCCGCGCTCGGTTCGTAACGTCGCCGACACCACCACGACACGAGGAGACGCGATGACGGCACGACAGCGATGGATGGCAGCGGCATCAGGAGCCGCTCTGGTGATCGGCTCAGGAGCCGCGATGACCGTGAGCGCCCAGGCGGTGCCGGTCAACTCCCACTGCGGCACGGAGACGGGTGGCACCTCCACGTCCGCCTTCGTCAGCCACGACCAGCTGACCAGCCAGCTGCAGCGCATCGAGCGCACGAGCAAGGGCGAGGTCGACGTGGAGGTCGCCGGCTACAGCAACCAGGGCCGTGAGATCTACACGGCCCGGGTGGGCACCGGAGACACGGTGATGCTGGTCCAGTCGCAGATCCACGGCAACGAGAACCACGGCACCGAGGCACTGCTCAACCTCCTGCACCAGTTCGGCGGCACCTCTCCGGAGGCGCAGGCGATCCGCGACAACATCACGATCGTCGCCGTGCCCCGGCTCAACGTGGACGGCGCGGAGAACGACACCCGGCAGAACGACATGACCTGGGATGACACCGTCGAGGCCTTCCCGCAGCTGGCAGGCGTCGACCCCGCGTGGAACTACAACTCCCGGGTCGGCGGCTACGACGTCAACCGGGACTTCAACCCCGACCTCGGCTACGTGCCGCAGCCGGAGGACTTCCCCGGCAACAGCGCCGACACCGGGTGGTACCTCACGCCGGAGGCACAGACCCTGCGCAACGTCTACGCCGGCCTCGAGGACGAGTTCGGCACCGTCGACTACTTCGTCGACCTGCACAACCAGTGGCCCTGCTATGCCGACGAGGACCTGGAGGCCATGTCGCCGCTGTCGATCTCGGCGCGCTTCATCGCCGACCCGACGGAGTTCGGCGACTGGCCGAAGTTCGACTACGACGCCTCGCGGCGCGCCAACGTCGCGGTGTACGACGCGCTGCAGGGCCAGGGCAGCTCCGGCTTCGGTGACGTCACGCTCTACCCGCAGAGCATCAACCTGCCCGGCACGGCCCTGGGCTCGTTCGCCCTGCGCGGCAGCGCCACCGTGCTCTTCGAGACCTCGAGCAACACCCAGTCCGACGGGCAGAAGCGCAACGGCATGCTGACCAAGCAGGTCGAGACCGGCCTGGAGGGTCTCGTCACCGCGATCGCCGACGGCACGGTCGACGGCCTGGACCCGGAGGCCTACGAGGAGATCCCGAACCGGGTGTTCCTGCCCGCCGACTGACCACGGCTTCAGCCCCCGGCCCGCGTCCGGCACCTGCCGGGCGCGGGCCGGTGCGTCCGGTCACCGGGCCGCGACGCGCAGGACCTCCTCGACCACGTCCGGCAGGGGCGCCGAGGTGTCGACCTCGTGGTCGGCGACCCGCCGCAGCAGAGGCTCGACGGACTCCAGGTCGGCCAGGACCCGGGCCAGCTCCTGGGGGGACCTCCCGAAGCGGTTGGTGCTGCGGGTCGCCAGGCGCCGGGTCAGCACCTCACGCGGTGCGCTGAGCAGGACGATGCGGTCGAAGCGCGGGTGGAAGCGCACCTGGTTCTCCTCGCACCCGGCCACGAAGAGGACGTCGGCGTCCTCGGTGGCGAGCAGCTCCTCGACCGCGTCCTCCCGCCACCTCTGCCGTCCGTCGGCGGTGGGCTCGCACCAGCCGTCGTCGGTGTCGACCGCCTTGTGCCCCCGTGCGGTGAGCTCGCGGACCACGGTCGACTTCCCGGTTGCCGACATCCCGGTGAGCAGGACCCTCCTCACGCCTGGGCTCCCGCCAGGTCCCGCAGCACGCGCACGGCGTGCTCGCCCGCGCCGGCAGGCACGAAGAGGTGGTCGTGGAAGTAGCCGGCCACGACGTTGCAGCTGATGCCTGCACGGGTGAGCGCGGTCGAGACCGCCGCGGTGAGCCCGACGGCCTCGAGCGCGGAGTGCACCCGCAGGGTGACCATGGCGGCGACGAAGTCGTATGCCAGGCCCCAGCGGTCGGCCTCGGCCTGCTCGAGCACGAGCGTCAGGCCCTCCTCCTCACGCACCAGAACCACGGGACGGATCCCGTCGGGCAGGTGCTGGGTCGTGCAGTAGACGTAGCGGCCCGGCCTCAGCTGCGGCTCCAGGCCTGCGACCAGGGCGCTCAGGTCGGTCTCACCGCTCATCCCTTCAGGGTATGCGGAGTGGCCGCGCCCTGGCGCCGGCGCGCGTGCGCCATGCTGGAGCCATGACTGAGCGCAACGTCCTCGGCGGCGAGCTGGAGCTGTGCGGCACGGACCCGATGACCGGCTTCTTCCGTGACGGCTGCTGCAGCACCGGCCCGGAGGACCTCGGCAGCCACACGATCTGTGCCGTCGTCACGGCGGAGTTCCTGGAGCACCAGCGCAGCATCGGCAACGACCTGTCGACGCCGATGCCGCAGTTCCACTTCCCCGGCCTGGTCCCTGGGGACCGCTGGTGCGTGACGGCACCGAACTGGGCGCGGGCCTACAACGACGGGGCGGCGGCGCCGGTGGTGCTGGCCTCCACCCACGAGTCCGTGCTCGCCATCGTGCCGCTGCAGGCGCTGCAGCAGCACGCCGTCGACGTCCCTGCCGACCCGGGCTCGCTCGAGGACTGACGAGGCGCTCACCGGCTCGGTCGACCCGCCCCTCACCGGTCCGGCTGCAGCACCGAGCCGAAGGCGTCGACATACCCCCGCCAGGTGCCGGACGGCGTGCTGACCGTGCGCGCCGCGAGCATGGCACGCCCGATCGCGCGGGTCACCACCTCGGCGGCTGCCGTCAGGGTCAGGTGGAAGGTCTCGGGCGAGGGGCGCCCGCGGGTGCCCGTGGCCAGGGCGAAGAGCGTGTCCCCGTCATACATGGTGTGGATCGGGTGGATCGCGCGGGCCATGCCGTCGTGACCGCTGCCGGCGACGCGGGCGCACTCGGCCTTGGTGAGCCCGGCGTCGGTGGCCACCACCCCGACCGTCGTGGCCAGGGTCCTCGGCATCCCGCCCGTGGCCCCGGAGCGCTGCGCCTCCTCCTGCGCCCGGCGCAGCTCCGCCCTCGACGGGGCCGGCAGCGGCAGCTCGAGGGCGGCGGGCAGGCCGAGCCCTCTCAGGTCCTCCGCCACGAGGTGAGGCCCCGCCCAGAGCTCGCCGGTCACCGGGTCCACGGTGGACCCGACGGCGTTGACGACGACGAGAGCCGCCACCGTGCTGCCGTCCGGCAGCACGGTGCTGGCCGACCCGACGCCCCCCTTGAGCCCGCCCGCCTGGGCACCGGTCCCGGCCCCCACGACACCCAGAGCCGGGGGGTCGGACGTGGCGGCCGCGAGCGCACGGGCACCGAAGCTCGCGTCGGGGGTCGCCGAGAAGTCACCACCCCGCCCGAGGTCGAAGACCACCGCGCCGGGCACGATCGGCACCACCTCACCGGGTGCCCCCATCGGGAAGCCGACGCCCCGGCGGTAGAGGTCACGCAGGACACCGTCGGCCGCAGCGAGCCCGAAGGCGCTGCCCCCGGACAGGGTGACCGCGTGCACACGCTCGACGAGGTTGCGAGGGTCGAGCAGGTCGGTCTCCCGGGTGCCCGGCCCACCGCCGCGGACGTCGACGCCGCCAACCGCCCCCTCGTCGGGTGCCTGCACGACCGTCGTGCCGGTCAGCCAGCCCTCGCCCACGCGCTGGTGGTGCCCGACCCGCAGGCCGGGGACGTCGACGATGCTGTTGGTCGGTCCGGTGGGCATCAGCACTCCCCGTGCAGGTAGCGGTACGCGGCACGCGCGTAGACCCGCGCAGCCCGTGCGATCTCGGCGACCTCGACGCGCTCGTCGGCCTGGTGGGCGATCCACTTGCCACCGGGGCCGTACACGACGGTCGGGATGCCGGCCCGCGCGGTCAGGATCGTGCCGTCGGTGGCGCCGGGGACTCCGCCGTAGGCGGGACGCGCGCCGGTGACGTCCTCGTGCGCCGCGACCAGGGCCCGGACCATCGGATGGTCGACAGAGGTGTCGACCGGTGGCCGGTCGTCGAGCACCTCGACCGCTGCGGAGACGCCCGCGTCGGCTCCCGTCGTGACAGCCAGGTCGGTGAGCCGCTGGAGCAGCAGAGCGTGGTCGAGGCCCGGCACCGTCCGGATGTCGAGGCACACGACGGCCCGGGCGGGGATGACGTTGACCTGGTCGGGGTCGCCGCCGGTGACCACGGTCGGCGTCACGTAGGGCTCGCCCAGATGTGCGTGCACCCCGTGCCGCGCCAGCAGGTCGGCCTCCACCGCCTCCACGGCGAGCAGGTAGCGCGCCGCCACGGGCAGCGGGTTGCGGGCATGCTGCGGCATGGCGCCGTGGGCCATGGCGCCGGTGAACGTGACAGCGAGCCGGACGGCACCCTTGGAGACCGCGCAGACCTCGCCGGCCTCCGGCTCGCAGCAGATGGCGCCGTCGACCTCCCGGGCGAGCGCGGAGGCGGAGAAGTGCTTGGCGCCCAGCATCAGTCCCTCCTCGTCGACCAGGGCGGCCACCACCAGCCGTCCCGGGAACGGACCGTCGTCGACGACGGCCTTGGCGGCATACAGCATCGCGGCGACGCCCGACTTCATGTCGGCACTGCCCCGGCCGCGCAGCCACCCGTCGACGACGTCCCCGGCGTAGGGGTCGAACGACCACGCGTCGAGGTCCCCCTCGGTGACCACGTCGGTGTGGCCCTCCAGCATCAGGGTGGGGCCCGGTCCTCCACCGCCGTCGACCACGGCGACGACGTTCGGCCGGCCGGGTGCGACCTCCTCGACGCGCGGGTCCCAGCCGAACTCGCGCATCCGCTGCTCGACGAGGGCCGCGGCCTCGGCCTCGGTGCCGCCCGTCCCGGGCTCGTGCACCGACCGGATGCGCACCAGCTCCTGGGTGAAGGCCACCGCGGCGGCGGTGTCGACCTGCGGCTCACTCGTCTCGGGGTTGTGACCGTGCACCGGCCGATCGTCGCAGATGCGGCCGCGCGGGGCCCGCCGGGTCCCGGTGACGGTGGACCACGGCACGGACGTCTCCTACGCTCGAAGCCTGGGCTGACCGTCGCGGCCATGACGGCCGGTGCTTGTCCGGACGACGACGGAGGAGACACATGCCGGGCCACCGGATCTTCACCACCAGCTTCGCCAGCATCTATCCCCACTACGTGCGCAAGGCGGAGCGGAAGGGCCGCAGCAGGGACGAGGTGGACCAGGTGGTCTGCTGGCTGACGGGCTACGACACCGCGGGCCTCGAGGAGGCCATCACCAGCGAGGTCGACCTGGAGACCTTCTTCGCCGAGGCTCCTGAGATGAACCCGGACGCCGCCCTCATCACCGGTGTGGTCTGCGGCCACCGGGTGGAGGAGACCGAGGACCCCGACGCACGTGGGTGGTCGCCGTCCTGGTCGTCATGGCGGCGGTCACGGGCGCCGCGACGATCCTGACGGTCCCCGCGCTCTTCGGGCCGCAGGACGGGTCCCAGGTCCGGACCACCGCGGCGCTGGGGGCTGCGTTCGTCGCCCTGGCGCTGGCCGCGGGACACCAGCGACGACGGCTGCTCTCCGCGGACGAGTAGCCGCCGTGCGCACAGGCCGTCCTCGAGGAGCCGGAGAAGGCCTCGAGGACCCTGCGCGAGGAGGTGCTCCAGGCGGTGACGCGCTCTGCGGACGGCTGCGCACCGTCGAGCGTCAGCTCGGGTCGTCGGGGTGTGGCGGGATGTCGTCCGCGACGACGGCGCCGCGCCCGCCCGGGGGACGTTCCACCCCGACGGTCGAGTCCCGGACCGTCTGCCGCTCGGCCTCGGCGTTGGCCGCCGCGCCGAGGATGACGAGGAGGACGGTGAGCCAGAGCCAGAACATGCTGATCGCCACCCCGGCGAGGGAGCCGTAGGTGCGCTCGTACGTGCCCAGGTTCTGCACGTAGACGAAGAGCCCCGCGGAGGCGGCCAGCCACAGGACGGTCGACGCGACGGACCCACCACTGATCCAGCGCCATCTCGCCTTGCCCCGTCGGTCGGGGGCGAACCGGTAGAGGACGGCCAGGCCCAGTGCCATCAGCGCGGCCAGGCCGACCCAGACCGCGGTGAGCACCGGGAGCCGGACCCACCCGGGCGCCTCGGCGAGGGTGCGGGAGACCAGGGCGCTGCCGGCGATCACCGCACCGAGCGCCACCGCACCGCCCAGCACGAACATGAGGGCCAGGAGGGTGCGGCGCAGCATCCCCCGGGTCTCCTCCTCGCGGTAGGCGACGGTGAGCGCGTCGATGAGGAAGGTCATCGCCGCCATCGCGGTGCCGAGGGCCACGGCCAGGGAGAACAGGCCTCTGAAGGTCAGCAGCTGCGTGGATGCTGCCGTGATCGAGACCAGCTGGTCGGCCAGGACGTCCCCGAGCGCCGGCGGCAGGACCGTCACGACCCCGGAGAGGTGCTCCAGCGCCTGCGTCGGGGTGTTGACCGCGCCGTACACGGACAGGGCGGTGAGCAGCACCGGCGCCACGGAGAGCACCGCGAAGAAGGCCACGGCTGCGCTGTAGAGCGTGAACCTGTCGGCCATCACCCGACCGGCCACGCGGCGCAGGATGTGGACCCACCCCCGCAGCGGGATCTGGCGTGGACCGACTGCGCCGTCACCCTGCGGTGCAGGCGTCGGCTCGCGCTGGGGGACGGTCGCCATGCGCCCAGTGTCACCGGACCCCGGGCACGCCGCACTCCCAGGACCGGGCGGCGACCCGTCGTCCACGGGCCCGGCACGGCCCGAGGGGTATGCCGTCAGGCGTCCGGTGAGCGCTCCCGCACGGCCCGCGCCAGGTCGGCGGCGGCCCGGCCGTCCAGCGCTGCGTGCAGGTCGGGGATGGCCGAGACGAGCTGCTGGGTGTAGGGATGCCGCGGGTCGGCGTAGAGCTGCTCGGTCGGCGCGACCTCGACGAACTCACCCTGTCGCATGACCGCCACGCGGTCGCAGACATGGCGCACGACCGACAGGTCGTGGCTCACGAAGACCAGGGTCAGGTCGAAGCCGTCGACCACGTCGTCGATGAGGTTGAGCACCTGGGCACGCACCGACACGTCGAGCGCGCTGACCGGCTCGTCGGCGACCAGGATGTCCGGTCCGGGCGCCAGGGCCCGCGCGACGGAGATCCGCTGACGCTGCCCGCCCGAGAACTGGTGCGGGTAGCGGTCGGCCGAATCCGCCGACAGCCCGACCGCCTCGAGCAGCTCGACCACCCGCGCTCGCCGGGCGGCACCGGACCCCTGCCCCTGGGCCACCAACGGCTCGGCCACGATGTCGCGCACGCGCATGCGCGGGTCCAAGGAGCTCATCGGGTCCTGGAACACCAGCTGCAGGGTGTGCCGCAGCCACCCCAGCCGCGCTGCCGGCTGGTTGTGGATCGGACGGCCCTCGACCTCGATGCTGCCGCTGGTGGGCCGGTCGAGCCCGCAGATCATCCGCAGCAGGGTCGACTTGCCGGACCCCGACTCCCCCACGATGCCGAAGCGCTCGCCCCGCTCGATGTCGAGGGTCACCCCGCGCACCGCGTGCACCACCGGGGGCGCCTGGGTCAGGGAGCGACGCGGCCGCCGGAAGTCACGGCCCACATCCTGGAGCCGGATCGCCGGGACCTCACTGCTCACGGCCTCACTCCTCACGACCTCACCCGATGCGACCTCACTCATCGCAGCTCACCCCCGGCGGGGTAGAAGCACGCGTAGCCGGAGGCGGTCTCGCCGGCGCCGTGGTCGCCCCGTGGCGTCCACGGCGGCCGCGTGGCGCACTGCCCGGTGGCCGCGGGACATCTGTTGCGGAAGACGCAGCCGTCCGGGAAGCGTCCGGCGGGAGGCACCGTGCCGGGGATCGTGGGCAGCGCGCTGCGCTCCCGGCGAGCACCCGCCGCGGTCAGGTCGGAGGCGGCGAGGAGCCCCGCGGTGTACTGGTGCCGGGGGTCGGTGAACACCTGCCCGACCGGGCCGGCCTCCACGATCCGGCCGCCGTACATGACCAGCACCCGCTCGCACACCGTCGCCACCACGGCGAGGTCGTGGGTGATGAAGAGCAGCGCGGCGTCGCGCGACTGCACCCCGGTGACGATGAGGTCGAGCACGAGCGCCTGCACCGTGACGTCGAGCGCCGTCGTCGGCTCGTCGCACACCAGCAGCACCGGGTCGTTGGCCAGCGCGATGGCGGCGACGACCCGTTGCCGCTGGCCGCCGGAGAGCTGGTGCGGGTAGGCCCGGGCGGCGTGCTCGGGGTCGGGCAGCCCCACCTGGTCCAGCAGGTCGACCGCCCGTCGCCGGGCCTGCGAGCGCGAGGCGCTGCCGTGCACCGTCATCGCCTCGGCCACCTGGGCGCCGACCCGCATGGTCGGGTTGAGGGCGGTCATCGGCTCCTGGAAGACCATGGCCATGTCGTCGCCACGGATGCGCGCCAGCCCGCCCTCTGAGCGCTCCAGCAGGTTGCCCTCGTGCCCGGCCAGGTGCACCCCACCGGTGGCGGTCAGCCCCTCTCCCAGCAGGCCGAGCACCGCCAGGGCCGTCAGCGACTTGCCCGAGCCCGACTCGCCGATCAGGCCGACCCGCTCGCCGCGCCGGATGGTCAGGTCGACGTCCGACAGCAGCTCGGTGTGCCGGGTGCGCACGTGCAGCCCTCGCACGTCGAGCACGGGCTCGTCGCCGGCACGCCGGCCGGCTCCGGCTGCGCCCGTCGCGGCCGTGCTCACCGGCGCTCCAGCTTGGGGTCGAGGTAGTCGCGCAGGCCGTCCCCGAAGAGGTTGAAGCCGAGCACCGCCAGCGCGATCGCCGCGCCGGGGACCAGCACCAGATGCGGGGCGCTGCGCAGCGTCGACTGCGCCTCGTAGAGCATCCGACCCCAGGACGCCTGGCCCGTCGGTGTGCCCAGCCCGAGGTAGGCCAGGGCCGCCTCGGCGAGGATCGCGATCGCGAAGGCCACCGAGGCCTGCACGATGACCAGGCCGGCCACGTTGGGCAGCACGTGCCGCAGGGCGATCGCGAAGGGACCGTGCCCTGCCGCCCTCGCGGCGGTGACGTAGTCGGTGCTCATCACCCCGAGGGCGCCCGACCTGGTGATGCGCGCGAAGGAGGGGATGGTGGCGATGCCGATGGCGATCATCGCCACCTGGGTGGAGCCGCCGTAGAGCGCCGCGAACATGATGGCCAGCAGCAGCGCGGGGAAGGCGAGCAGGATGTCGTTGGCGCGCATCACCGTCTGTCCCAGCCACCCCCCGGACATCGCGGCGAGGATGCCCAGTGGCACGCCGACGAGGGCAGCGACCCCGACCGCCACGACCCCGACATACAGGGTGGTGCGTGCGCCGACGAGGATCTGGCTGAGCACGTCCCGGCGGAAGCGGTCGGTGCCGAGCCAGAAGTCGGCGTTGGGCGTCTGGTAGGCCTCGGTCCCGAGCACGCGCATCGGCGGGTAGGGCGTCCACACGTAGGACACCAGCGCCATCGCGACGACGAGCAGCACGAGGCCGCCGCCGACGAACAGCGAGGGGTTGAGGTGCCGCCGCCCGGTGCCGACCACCGGAGTGGACGGCATCATGCCGGCGGGGCTGCCTGCCTCGCTCATCGGGCGGTCCGCAGCCGCGGGTCGATCGCGAGGTAGAGCGCGTCGACGACGAAGTTGATCACGAGCACGGCCACCACCAGCACCATGACGACGGTCTGCACAGTGAGCAGCTCACGGCCGGCCACCGAGTCGATCAGCAGCGACCCGAGGCCGGGGATGACGAAGACCCGCTCCACCACGACGGCGCCCACCAGCAGGGTGGCCAGCTGCAGGCCGAGCACCGTGACGACGGGCACGGCGGCGTTGCGCAGCCCGTGCTTCCACAGCGCCTCCATCGGCCGCAGCCCCTTGGCCCGCGCCGTGCGCAGGTAGTCCTCCCGCAGCACGTCGAGCACTGCGGAGCGGACGTAGCGGGCCAGCACCGAGCCCTGCACGAGCGCAAGCGAGACCGCGGGCAGCACGAGGCGCCGCAGGAACTCCACGGGGTCCTGCGCGGGGGGCACCCAGCCGCCGGAGGGCACCCAGCCGAGGCGCACCGCGAAGACGGAGATGAGCAGGATGCCGGCGAGGAAGGCCGGGACCGCGACCCCGACCTGCGAGACACCGGAGAGCACGACGCCGTCGGCGTGCCGGTGCCGCACGGCCATCCAGACACCCACCGGCACCGCGACCACGAAGGCCAGCAGCATGGCGGCGACCACCAGCCAGAGCGTCACCCCGAGACGGTCGGCGACCTGAGGGCCGATGGGCGCCTTGGAGACGTACTCGATGCCGGGGTCCAGGGTCAGCATCCCGCCGACCCAGTCGAGGTACTGCACCACCAGGGGACGGTCCAGGCCGTACTCGGCCGTCATCTGCGCGACCGCCGCCTCGGAGGCGTTGACGCCGAGCGCGACCCGGGCCGGGTTGCCCGGGAGCACCTGCATGAAGCCGAAGACCACCAGCGAGCTGGCGACCAGACTGGCCACGAGGACGCCGAAGCGGTGCGCCAGGCGCAGCAGCACGACGTCCTCCCGATCCTCGAGCTCAGCCGGGCCGGGTCACTCGCGCGCGAGCCGGGCCAGCTCGAAGGACTCGCTGATGGCGTTCTCCGGCAGGCCGGTGATGCCCTCCTCGGCCACGATGAGGTTGGGCAGCAGGAAGAGGAAGTCGGCCGCGGCGTCCTCGGAGACGAGGGCGGCCGCCGCCTGCATGTTGCTGACCTGCTCGTCCGCGCTGCCCGTGTCGGCCGCCTCGAGCAGGTCCATCAGCTCGGAGGTGCCGTAGCTCGTGTAGTAGTCGGGGTTGCCGAAGACGTTGCCGAGGTCGCGCGGCTCGACGTGCGCCACGATGGACATGTCGTAGTCCTTGGCGGTGAACACGTCCTCCAGCCAGGTCGCGGGGAACTCCAGCTCGTCGACCGTCACCTCGAAGCCGGCGTCCTCGAGCATCGACTCCACCACCGTCCCGCAGGCCACGGCATACGGCAGGGTCGGGATGCGCAGCGCCACCTCGACGCCCTCCGCGTCCGCCTCGGCGAGCAGCTCCTGTGCGCGCTCGACGTCGAACTCGTAGTCGCCGGTGCGGTCCTCGAACCACGGGTCGGTCGGCGGCACCATGGAGCCGATGAGGGTGCCGCGGCCCGCCCAGCAGGTGTCCAGGAGGGTCTCGTGGTCGATCGCGTGGCGTGCGGCCTGGCGCACCTGCAGGTCGTCGAACGGCGGCCGGCCGTTGTTGAACGACAGCACGACCTCGCCGTTGGTGGTGCCCTCGATGATCTCGTAGTCACCGTCCTCGAACTCGCCCAGCGACTCCGGGGCCTGCACCGTGCCGATGACGTCGATGGCCTCGGTGAGCAGCGCGTTGTTGAGCGCGTTGGGGTCGGTGAAGTACTGCAGGGTCACCTCCTCGAAGAACGGCTCGTCCCCGTGGTAGTCCGGGTTGGCCTCCAGCGTGAGGGAGGTGCCGCGCTGCCAGTCGGCGAACGCGTAGGGACCGGTGCCGACCGGGTCGTTGGCGAGGTCGTCGACGCCGTCCTCGTCGAACATCGCGCCGATGCGGCTGGTCATGGAGTAGAGCCAGGAGTTGCTGGGCTGCGACAGGGTCACCGTGACCTCGTGCTCGCCGGTGGCCTCGACCGACTCCACGATGTCCATCTGCGCGGCGAGCGAGGTGGTCCACGCGTCGGACTGCACCCGCTCGATGGAGAAGACCACGTCGTCGGCGGTGAACGGGTCGCCGTTGGTGAAGGTGGCGTCCTCGACCAGGGTGAAGGTGTAGGTCGTGTTGTCCTCGCTGACCTCCCACTCCGAGGCCAGGGCCGGCACGATCTCACCGTCCTGGTCCAGCTTCACCAGCGTCTCGTAGACGTTGTAGAGCATGGCCTGCGGGATCGCGGCGCCGTCGGCCGTGGTGAAGTCGAGGCTCGAGGGCTCGGCCACCAGGCCGATGGTGACCGCCTCGGTGGTCTCCCCGCCCTCGCCCGTCGACTCCCCGTCGTCGGTCCCCGATCCGGCGTTGCAGGCCGTCAGCACGAGCGTGCCGCCCAGCGCCAGGGCCAGGGTGCTGCGTGTGGTCACCATCGTCGTGTGCCTCCGTTGTGGTCCGGTCGTGCTCGCCACAGCGTATGCCGTGCGTCCACGCCGGAGCACGCCCCCACACGCGCCCCGGCCCTTCCCGTGCCGCGCGGTGGTGACGACGGGCTGCCATGCTGGGCCTCTCGACCTTGCGGAAGGCCCCGGACAAGGACACGGACATGGACATGCACGCATGAGCCGGCCGCTCGTCGTCGCCTGCCCGGACAAGTTCCGCGGGAGCCTGTCGGCGCCACAGGTCGCGGAGGCGGTGCGCGTCGCAGCGGAGCGGCACGGCTGGAGGTGCCGGACGGTGCCCCTGGCGGACGGTGGGGAGGGCATGCTCGACGCCTTCGGCGGCGCGAACCGCAGCACCCTCGTGACCGGACCCCTCGGGCGCCCCGTCGAGGCGGCCTGGCGGCTGGACGACACCGGCACGGCGGTCATCGAGAGCGCCGCGGCCTCGGGCCTGGCACTGGCCGGCGGCGCCGAGCGCAACGACCCCATGGCCGCCACGAGCGCAGGCACCGGCGAGCTCGTGGTGCAGGCCGTCCAGGGCGGTGCACGGCGGGTGCTGGTGGGTCTGGGCGGGTCGGCGATGTCCGACGGCGGGGCCGGGGCCGTCGAGGCGGTGCTCGGGGCACTGGGGACCCGCCCGGCCGAGCTCGGGGTCGACCTCATGGGGGCCTGTGACGTGGAGACGCAGTTCACCGACGCCGCCCGGGTCTTCGCGCCGCAGAAGGGCGCCGACCCGCAGCAGGTCGCCGAGCTCAGCACCCGGCTGGAGCTGCTGCGCGACCACTACCGCGAGCGCTGGGGCGTCGACCTCGACGGTGTCGCCGGCGCCGGGGCGGCGGGTGGTCTGGGCGGGGGGCTGGTGGTGCTCGGTGGCCGGCTGCTGCCGGGCTTCGACCTGGTCGCCGACCAGGCGGGTGTCGACGGCGCGCTGGTGGGGGCCCGGCTGGCCGTGACCGGCGAGGGCGCCCTGGACGGCCAGAGCTTCCGCGGCAAGGTCGTCGGTGGTGTCGTCGAGCGGGCCCGCCGCCACGGCACGCCCGTCCTGGTGCTGGCCGGCACCGTGCGCGACGACGTGCCGCCGGACCGGGTGAGAGGGCTCACCGTCGTCGACCTCAGCCGCGCCTACGGCGCCGGCGCGTCCTGGCGGCATACGGCCGAGGTCGTGCAGCACGCCGTCACCGCACACCTGTCCCGGCTCGGGACGGGCTGACACGCGCCTGCGGGCGCACCCGCCGGGGGGAGGGGGGACAGACACGTCAGCGGGACCAGTCGTCGACCGACGGTCCCGCTGACGCTCCCTGAGGCCTCCACACACACCGCAAACCCCTGTCGGCGGCGCGGTGGAGACCCGGACGGGCGGCTACTTCACCTCGCGGTGCAGCACCCGCCACACCCCGATGGCCATGGGCAGCACAACCCACACGGCCATCGAGACAGCAAACTGCGCCCACTGCTCACCCGTGGGCGCCGACCCCGTGAAGAACGGCACGGTGGTCTGGTTGATGTCGATCCAGGACATCGTGTCACGCCACGACTCGATCAGCGCGCTGACGACGCTCAAGGCGGTCGGCAGCGCGAAGAACGCGACGATCGCGGCGGGGGTGTTGAGCAGCGCCAGGCCGAACGCCGACCCCTGGAGCAGGAAGACCGTCAGGGCGATGACCGCCCCGCCGACGACCCACCCCGTCACGGTCCAGTCGGCCTCCGCACCCCGGACGAGCACGGCGGCGAGCTGGGTCAGCGCCGCGAGCGCCGCGGCGACGACGAGCAGCGTCGCGCCCAGCACCAGGCTGGCCAGGACCTTGGCCGCCACTACCCGGCCGCGACGTGGCTCGAGCGTGAAGGTGCTCATCGCCGTGCGCTGCGACCACTCGGAGGTGGCCGCCATGATGGCGAGCACCGGCAGGAAGATCTGCAGCGGCGTGACCGTGCCCTCGAAGTAGTCCTGGAAGGTGCGGCTCCCGTCCCCGGTGGCCAGCAGCGTCACCAGGATCGCCACGGTGACCACGGCGATGAGGACCAGGAACCACCTGCCCGCCCGGGTGTCGGCCTGCTTGCGCAGCTCCACCCGCAGCAGCCGGGTGAAGGGGACCGCACGGACAGGGCCCAGGTCCTCCCGGGCCGTCCGGCCCGGGTCCGTCCCCGGACGGGAGGTGTCGACCGTCTGTGTGCTCATGCTGCGCTCTCCTCTCGTGCCGTGTCGGCCGTCAGGGTCAGGAACATCTCTTCCAGGCCGCGGTTGTCCGCCGGCCGGAGCTCGACGAGGGCGATCCCGCGGCTCGCGGCGACCGCGCCGACCTGCACCGGCTCGGCCTGCACCCGCACACCACCCCCGTCGGCAGCGGCGTGCTCGAGCCCCTCCTCGCCCAGCGCCCAGGCCAGTGCAGCGTCGTCGGCGCTGCGCACCAGCGTGCCCGAGGGCCGCAGCAGATCCTCGGTCGTGCCCTGCGCCACGATGCGCCCGTGACCGATGACGACGATGTCGTCGGCGATCCGCTCGATCTCGTTGAGCAGGTGGGAGGACAGCAGCACGGTGCCCCCCTCGTCGGCGAAGCCCCCCAGCAGGTCGCGCATCCAGCGGATGCCCGCCGGGTCCAGGCCGTTGGCGGGCTCGTCGAGAACGAGGACCTGAGGTTCCCCGAGCAGCGCGTTGGCGATGCCCAGACGCTGCCGCATCCCCAGGGAGTAGTTGCCCACGCGACGGCGGGCCTCCTTCGCCGAGAGCCCGACGACGTCCAGCATGCGGTCGACGCGCCGGGTGTCCAGACCCATGGTGAGGGCGCTGACGGTCAGCACCTCACGGCCCGTCCGGCCGCTGTGCTGGGCGGAGGCGTCGAGCAGGACGCCGACGTGACGCCCCGGGTTGGTCAGCTCCGCGAAGGGCCGGTCGAGGACGTGCGCCGTGCCGGAGGTCGCCGGCGTGAGACCGGTCAGGACACGCATGGTGGTCGACTTGCCGGCGCCGTTGGGGCCCAGGAAGCCGGTGACCCTGCCCGGTCGGGCGCTGAAGGTCACGTCGTCGACGGCGGTGAAGTCGCCGTAGCGACGCACCAGGTTGGTCGTGGTGATCATGGCTCCAGCCTGGCCGACACCTCCCGCGCGCACATCGGCCGCGGGTCCCGACCCGGGTCATCCTTCCGTCTCGACCCCGCCCGCCTCACCGCTACTTTCGGCGGACGCCGGCCGCGCACCCCCGGCATACAGTCGGGGTCGTGAGCCGTTCCGTCCCCGCCACCACCGCCTGGGGAGAGACCTGGCGGCTCGGGCTGGCGGCACTGCTCGGCGCCGTGTCCTTCGTCGTCGTGCTGGCCCTGGCGAGCTATGACGAGCTGGGGGACTTCCCGGCCTGGTGGCCCTGGGTCGACCCCCTCGCCGGGGTCCTGGCCGTGACGCTCCTGCTGTGGCGGCGACGCCGGCCGGTGCCCGTCGTCCTTGCCGCCACCCTCTGCACGATGGTCTCCCTGTCCGCGGCGCCGGCAGCGGCGCTGGCGCTGATCTCGCTCGCCACGCGTCGGCGGTGGCGGGAGCTCGCCCTGGTGCTGCCCGTGTGGCTGGTGGCCTCGGTGCCGTCCGAGTGGTTCATCCCGGACGGCACCGAGCCGAGCCTCCTCGCGGCGTTGACCACCCAGGTGGCGACCTTCGTGGGGCTCACCGGTCTCGGCGCGGCCATCGGCGCCCAGCGCGACACCCTGGTCGCGCTCCGCCAGCGTGCCGAGACGGCGGAGCGGGAGCAGGCCGGTCGCATCGCGCAGGCCCAGTCCGCCGAGCGCGCCCGGATCGCCCGCGAGATGCACGACGTGCTGGCGCATCGCATCTCGATGATCGCGATGCACGCCGGGGCCCTCGCCTACCGTGAGGACCTGCCCCGTCAGCAGGTGCGGCAGACGGCCGAGCTGCTGCGCGACAACGCGGACCTGGCTGTCTCCGAGCTGCGGGAGATCCTTGGTGTGCTCCGCGGGGAGGGCGAGCCCGAGCAGCCGAGCGGCCCGCAGCCCGACCTGGCCGCCCTCCCGTCCCTGGTCGAGGAGGTCCGCGACAACGGCACCGAGGTCGACCTCACGATCGACCTCCCGGACCCTGCCGGCCTGGGCGGCGTGCCGGCACGGATGTCACGGCACGCCTACCGGGTCGTGCAGGAGGCGCTGACCAACGCACGCAAGCACGCGCCGGGCGTGCCGGTCACCGTGGAGCTGGTCGGCGACCCCGAGCAGGGCCTGCGGTTCCTGGTCATGAACGAACCGGCCCCCTACGGTGGGGTGGTGCCGGCCCCGGAGTCGTCCGGGGTGGGCCTGATCGGGCTGCGCGAGCGGGTGACCCTCGCCGGCGGCCAGCTGGCCTACGGCCCCGACCGGGCCGGTCGGTTCGTCGTGCACGGCAGCCTGCCGTGGCAGGAGTGAGCGAGGTCGCGCACGGCAGCCGACCGCGGGAGGAGCGAGGTGCAGGTGTGGGCACGATCCGGGTGGTGCTCGTCGACGACGACGCGCTCGTGCGCACCGGGCTCCGGCTGATCCTGGGCGGGTCCCCCGACATCGACGTCGTCGGCGAGGCGTCCGACGGTGTCGAGGCGGTGTCGGCCGTGGCGGAGCACCGCCCGGACGTGGTGCTCATGGACATCCGTATGCCGCGGCTCGACGGCATCGAGGCGACCCGGCGGGTGCGGGCGCTGGACCCTGCCCCGCGCGTCATCGTGCTCACCACCTTCGACACCGACGAGATGGTGCTGGGCGCACTGCGTGCGGGGGCCAGTGGCTTCCTGCTCAAGTCGACCCGGCCGGAGCGGCTCGTCGAGGGCATCCGGTCGGTGGCGGCCGGGGAGCCCATGCTCTCCCCGAGCGTGACGGCGCAGCTGATCTCCCGGGTCACCTCAGAGACGCCGGGGTCCACGGCGCAGCGCGCACGGGAGAAGGCCCTGGCGCGGCTCGCGGCCCTGACCGACCGCGAGCGTGAGGTGGCGGTGGCGATCGGCCGGGGCGCGAGCAACGCCGAGATCGCCCGCTCCCTCTACATGGGCCTGCCGACGGTCAAGACGCACGTGTCCCGTGTGCTGACCAAGCTCGGGCTCGACAACCGCACGCAGGTGGCTCTGCTCGTGCACGACGCCGGCCTCACCTGAGGAGCACAGGGGCCGCTGGTAGGCGGCTCGCTCTTGCCAGAGATGGCACTGGTGGCGGACACTGTTACTCGACAGTAGGTACTGCAGGTATCGGACACATCGGAGTCTTGATGAGCCACTACACAGCCAACGTGCGCGACCTCGAGTTCAACCTGTTCGAGGTGCTGGGCCGGGACGCGGTGCTGGGCAAGCCGCCGTTCGAGGACATCGACGAGGAGACCGCGCGCGAGATCCTGCACCAGGTCGCGCAGCTGGCCGAGGAGCGCATCGGCAGCAGCCTGCTGGAGTCGGACCGCACGCCGCCGGTGTTCGACCCTGCCACCGGCGAGGTGACGATGCCGGAGTCGTTCGTGCGGTCCTACCGCGACTACGTCGACTCCGAGTGGTGGCGTCTGGAGCTGTCCCCCGAGCTCGGCGGCTCGGCGGCCCCGCCCTCCTTGAGCTGGGCGGCCTTCGAGATGGTGCTGGGCGCCAACCCCGCGGTGAAGATGTACTCCTCCGGCTACACCTTCGCCGAGGTCATGCACCGTCTGGGCACGCGCGGGCAGCAGGAGCTCGCCAGGCACATGGTCGAGCAGGGCTGGGGCGCCACCATGGTGCTCACCGAGCCCGATGCCGGCTCCGACGTGGGAGCAGGGCGGGCCAAGGCGGTGCAGGCCGAGGACGGCAGCTGGCACATCTCCGGCGTCAAGCGCTTCATCACCTCGGGCGTGGCGCCCTTCTACGACAACGTCATCCACTTCGTGCTGGCCCGCCCCGAGGGCGCCGGCCCCGGCACCAAGGGGCTGTCCCTGTTCGTCGTCCCGAAGTTCCACGTCGACGAGGACGGCACGCTGGGGGAGCGCAACGGTGTCGAGATCACCAACCTCGAGCACAAGATGGGCCTGAAGATCTCCACGACCTGTGAGGTGCGCTTCGGTGAGCAGGAGCCCGCGGTGGGCACCTTGCTCGGGGACGTGCACGACGGCATCGCGCAGATGTTCCGGATCATCGAGTACGCCCGGATGCTCGTCGGCACCAAGGCCATCGCGACCCTCTCCACGGGCTACCTCAACGCCCTCGCCTATGCCAAGGAGCGCGTCCAGGGCGCAGACCTCACCCGGATGGCCGACAAGACCGCGCCCCGGGTCACGATCACCCACCACCCGGACGTGCGCCGCTCACTCATGCTGCAGAAGGCGTATGCCGAGGGGCTGCGGGCGCTGGTGCTCTACACCGCGACGTTCCAGGACACGGTGCACGCGGCGCAGACCGCCTCCGGCTCCGAGGGCCTGGAGCCGGGCAGTGAGGCCTACCTGGCGCAGCGGGTCAACGACCTGCTGCTGCCGCTGGTCAAGGGATGCGGCTCCGAGCGTGCCTGGGTGCTGCTGGGCACCGAGTCGCTGCAGACCTTCGGTGGGTCGGGCTTCCTGGAGGACTACCCCGTCGAGCAGTACGTCCGTGACGCCAAGATCGACAGCCTCTACGAGGGCACCACCGCGATCCAGGGCCTCGACTTCTTCTTCCGCAAGATCGTCCGCGACCGCGGCGAGGCGCTGGGCTACCTCGCCCAGGAGATGATGACGCTCGTCAAGGGCGGCGAGAGCAACGACAGGCTGGCGACCGAGCGCTCGTTCCTGGGTGCAGCCCTCCAGGACTTCCAGGGCATGGTCGAGTTCATGGTCGGCAGGACGATGGCCGCGCAGTCCGACCCGAGTGCGGTGTATGCCGTGGGCCAGCAGTCGACCCGGCTGCTGCTCGCCGCGGGGGACGTCGTCATCGGCTGGCTGCTGCTGCGCCAGGCCGAGGTGGCCCAGGCGGCCCTGGACAACGGTGCAACCGGGGCCGACGCAGACTTCTACACCGGCAAGGTCGCGGCGGCCTCGTTCTTCGCCCGCACCGTGCTGCCCCGCCTGGCCTCCGACCGTGTCATCGTCACCCAGACCGACAACTCCCTCATGGAGGTCCCGGAGTCGGCCTTCTGACTGCTCCGCGACCCTGGCTGTTTCTTCCCTGAGGGCAGCCGGCACGCGCTGTCTGCTGGCCCTGGGCCCTGCCTGTGGCCCGGCCGGTGGGGCCGGGTGCGGGGCGAGGTCATCGCAGGTGCCAGGTGACGCCGAGGGCGGTGACCGTCGCGTCGCGGCCCCGGTCGTGGACCCAGGTGTGGTGTCGCGGGCACAGCAGGGCGTAGTTGAACAGGTCAGAACACCCTCCCTGCGCCCACGGCACCACGTGGTGGGCATCGCACCAGGTCGCGGGCACCGTGCATCCCGGGATCGTGCACCCTCGGTCGC
>NZ_JAJSDQ010000005.1 GCF_021272345.1 Ornithinimicrobium sediminis
GACTTCCTACATCACTACAATCACCACCGCGGCCACACCGCACTCAAGGGCGCCTCACCCGCCGACCGCGTACCCAACCTCCATGGGCAGAACAGCTAGGCTCAGCCCACCGGCGGGCGCCACGTGGCGCCCGTCCCGAAGAGGGGTAGAAGTCACGTGCTCCAGTTCATCCTCCGCCGCATCGGCATCTCGCTGTTCGTCCTGTGGGCGGGATCGGTGCTGCTGTACATCCTCACGATCAACTCCGGTGACCCGCTCGAGGACCTGCGCGAGAGCCGTGCGGAGAACCGGGACCAGCTGATCGCCTCCCGCGTCGAGGCCATGAACCTCGACGAACCCTGGTACGTCCGCTACTGGATGTGGTTCACCGGCGCGAGCAAGTGCCTCGTCCTGCAGTGCGACCTGGGGACCAGCCGAGGCGGTGGCGACATCAACAGCATGCTCGTGCAGGCCGCCGGCAGCAGCCTGCGGCTGGTGACGCTGGCCACGGCGCTGGCCATCGTCCTCGGTGTCACGATGGGTGTGCTCTCGGCGATCCGCCAGTACTCCGGCTTCGACTACGCCGTGACCTTCGCCGCCTTCATCTTCTTCTCGCTCCCGGTGTTCTGGGCGGCTGTGCTGCTCAAGCAGTACGGCGCGATCGGCTTCAACGACTGGATCGCCGACCCCACCGTCTCCACCGTCACGACGTTGCTCATCGCCCTGGTCTTCGGGCTCACCGTGTCGGCCGTCGCCGGCGGTGACATGCAACGTCGGCTCATCAGCTTCGGCGCCACGACCGTCGTGCTCTTCGCAGTCGTGACCTACTTCGACTCCGTGGGCTGGTGGCTCCGTCCCGCCCTGGGGCTCCCGCTCATCCTGCTCCTGAGCCTGGCGGCCTTCGGTCTGCTGCTGATGCTCACCTCGGGCCTGCGCAACCGCAAGGTCATCACCGCGGGGCTGGTCACCATCGCCATCGGGACCGTGCTCTACTTCGTCGTCGGCCCGATGATGGAGGACCCTTCCTGGGGCCTGGTCTTCGCGCTGGCCGCCATCTCCGTCGTGGTCGGGGTGGGCGTGGGCTTCGCGCTGGGCGGCTACGAGCGCCGGACGGCGGTCTGGGTCAGCGTCGGCACCGCCCTGGCCTTCGGAGGCTTCGTGTTCTTCGACGAGCTCCTCCGCAACTGGGGCACCTTCGTCGACAAGACCGGGAGGCCCATCTCCACGATCGGGTCGGGCACCCCCGGATTCTCCGGCAACTTCTGGGAGCAGATCTGGAACTGGGGCACCCAGCTCATCCTGCCGACCATCGTCCTGACGGTGATCTCGCTGGCGAGCTACTCGCGCTACACGCGCTCCTCGATGCTGGAGACGACGCAGCAGGACTACATCCGCACCGCTCGGTCCAAGGGACTGTCCGACCGGGTGATCAACACCCGGCACGCGCTGCGCAACGCGCTGATCCCGATCACCACCATCGTCGCCTTCGACTTCGCGTCCCTGATCGGCGGTGCGGTCGTGACCGAGCGGGTGTTCGGGTGGAGCGGCATGGGCGCGATGTTCCAGGCCGGGCTCGACACGGTCGACCCCAACCCGGTGATGGCCTTCTACCTCGTCACAGGCACAGCGGCGGTGCTGATGAACATGCTCGCGGACATCGCCTACGCCTCGCTCGACCCACGGATCAGGCGGTGAGTGCGATGAGGCTGCCGACCACGCCCACCGGTGCCGCCCGGACCTGCCCCCTCGGAGGTGTGCGATGAACGACAACGACCGTCCCGACCAGGACCGCCCGCACCTACCCGGGTCCGGCGAGGAGCGGCTCTCGCCCTCGCCCTACCCCGGCTCGGCCGACCCCGGGTCGCCGCAGCGGGTCGACGAGCTCGAGAAGAGGTTCTCCGTCGAGAAGCAGCTGGACCTGTCGGAGAAGTCCTACAGCCAGGGCCAGCTCGTGCGGAGACGCTTCTTCCGGCACAAGGGAGCCCTGATCTCCCTCGGTGTCCTGGTGGGCATCCTCGTGCTCTCGGTGACCTCGATCGGTTGGGGGCCCGTTCCCGGCTGGTGGGGCAAGTCCTACCTCACGGGGGCGACGGTGCTCGACGGCGGCCGCCCGACGCTCAGCCTCTGGCCGCCGAGCCTGGGGGAGCACCCCTTCGGCCAGGACAACACCGGCAAGGACTACTTCGCCCTGACGATGCGCGGAGCCCAGCAGTCGCTGACCATCGCGTTCACGGTGGGCATCCTCAGCACGCTCATCGGCACCCTGGTCGGGGCAGCGGCCGGCTACTACCGCGGCTGGGTCGAGGCGGTCCTGATGCGGATGACCGACCTGTTCATCGTCATCCCGCTGCTCGTGCTGGCGGCGGTGGTGGCCAAGATCGCCGGTGGTGGCATCTGGGCTCTGGCGCTCGCCCTGAGCATCCTGGTGTGGACCGGTCTGGCCCGGCTCGTGCGCGGGGAGGTGCTCTCGCTGCGGGAGCGGGAGTTCGTCACCGCCGCCGAGGCGATCGGCAGCTCGTCGGGCCGCATCATCTTCAAGCACATCCTGCCCAACACGATCGGCACGATCATCGTCAGCGCCACGCTGACGATCGCGGCGGCCATCCTGCTGGAGAGCGCGCTGAGCTTCCTCGGCTACGGCATCCTGCCGCCCGAAACCTCGCTGGGCCTGCTGATCTCGCAGTACCAGACCGCCTTCACGTCCCGTCCCTGGCTGTTCTGGTGGCCCGGCATGTTCATCCTGGCCATCGCGCTGTCCGTCAACTTCCTGGGCGACGGCCTGCGTGACGCCTTCGACCCCCGTCAGAACAGGAGCGCCGACTGATGGCCACCGCTGTCCCAGAGATCCCCACCGTCACCAGTGACACCGGCGCGGTCCTGTCCTTCGAGGACGTGGACGTGCGGTTCAAGACCGAGTTCGGCTCGGTGCACGCCGTCAAGGGTGTGAGCCTGGACGTCAAGCCCGGGGAGGTCGTCGCCGTGGTCGGCGAGTCGGGCTCCGGCAAGTCGGTCACCGCGATGACCGCCATGCGCCTGCTGCCCAAGAACGCCCGCATCAACGGGCACGTCGTGGTGAACGGCAAGGACGTCGGGTCGATCTCCGAGCGTGCGATGCGCAAGCTGCGCGGCAACGACATCGCCATGGTGTTCCAGGAGCCGATGACGGCGCTCAACCCCGTGCTGACCATCGGCATGCAGCTGACCGAGTCCATGGAGCTGCACGGCCTCGCCGTGGGCAGGGACGCGGAGAAGCGTGCGATCGAGCTGCTGGAGATGGTCGGCATCCCCGAGCCCGAGCGGCGCGTGAAGCAGTACCCCCACGAGCTCTCCGGTGGCCAGCGGCAGCGGGTCGTCATCGCGATGGCGATCAGCTGTGACCCACGAGTGATCATCGCGGACGAGCCCACCACGGCGCTCGACGTCACCGTGCAGGCCGACATCCTGGACCTGCTGCGGTCCCTGAAGGACAAGCTCAACACGGGGATCCTGCTCATCACCCACAACATGGGTGTGGTGGCCGACATGTCCGACCGGGTCGCCGTGATGTTCAAGGGTGAGCTGGTCGAGCAGGGGACGGCACAGGAGGTGCTGCTCAACCCGCAGCACGACTACACCAAGATGCTGCTGGCCTCGGTGCCTCGTCTCGGCGCCGGGCGCGGCCAGATGGGCATCCACGTCAAGGACGACCTGGACGAGACGGGTGACCTCGCGATCGACCTGCGCAACCTGGTCATCGAGTACCAGCGTCTGGGCAAGCCTCCGTTCCGGGCGGTCGACGACGTCAGCTTCCAGGTGCGCCAGGGGGAGATCGTCGGGCTGGTCGGGGAGTCCGGGTCGGGCAAGTCGACCATCGGGCGGTGCGCCCTCGGGCTCATCCCGGCCGCAGGCGGCGAGTTCCAGCTCCTCGGGCAGGACATCACCCAGCTGAACAGGTCGCAGCTCAAGGCGGTCCGCCGGCGCATCGGCGTCATCTTCCAGGACCCGGCCGCCTCGCTGAACCCGCGGATGCCGATCGGCGAGTGCATCGCCGAGCCCATGGTGGTGCACAAGGTCGGTGACCGGCAGTCGCGCCAGGACAAGGTCTACGAGCTGCTCGAGGCGGTGCAGCTGCCCCGCGAGGTCTACAACCGCTACCCCCACGAGGTCTCCGGTGGGCAGCGTCAGCGGATCAGCGTGGCACGCGCACTCACGCTCGACCCCGAGCTGCTGGTGGCCGACGAACCGACCTCTGCCCTGGACGTGTCGGTCCAGGCCAAGGTGCTGCGGATCTTCAGCGAGCTGCAGGAGCACTACAAGTTCGCCTGCCTGTTCATCAGCCACGACCTGTCGGTCATCGACCTGCTCGCCCACAAGGTGGTGGTCCTGCAGAACGGCCGGGTGGTCGAGGCCGGGCCGCGCGAGGAGATCCTGCACAACCCCCAGGAGGAGTACACCCAGCGGCTCCTGGCCGCCGCCCCCGTGCCCAACCCGGTGGAGCAGCGGCAGCGACGCGAGGAGCGGCACGACCTGCTGCTCGCGCTCGGCGACGAGATCTCCGAGCTCAAGCTGGTCGGTCACGAGGACGGGTCCGGGCGCTGAGCACGATGCGTGTCCTCTTCGCCGGGACTCCTGAGGCGGCGGTGCCCTCGCTGCGTGCTCTGCTGGCGTCGGAGCACGAGGTCGTCGGGGTGCTCACCCGCCCGGACGCACCCAGCGGCCGCGGGCGCCGACGTGCTCCCTCGCCCGTGCGGGTGGTCGCCGAGCAGGCCGGTGTGCCGGTGCTGGCGCCCTCGACGCTCCGTGACCCCCAGGCGGGCCGGGTGCTGAGGGACCTGGCACCGGACGTGTGTCCGGTGGTCGCCTACGGCGTGCTGGTGCCCCCCGACCTGCTGGCAGTCCCCCGCCTGGGCTGGGTCAACCTGCACTTCTCGGTGCTGCCGGCCTGGCGGGGTGCTGCTCCGGTGCAGCGCGCGATCATGGCCGGTGACACCATGACCGGGGCGACGACCTTCCTCCTCGAGGAAGGGCTGGACACCGGACCGGTCCTCGGCACCCTGACCGAGCCGGTCCGACCCACCGACACCGCCGGTGACCTGCTCGACCGGCTGGCGCACGCCGGTGCCGGCCTCCTGGTCAGCACGCTGGACGCGCTGGAGCGAGGGGAGGTCGTGCCGGTGCCGCAGCCGTCGGAGGGGGTCAGCCACGCGCCCAGGATCACCGTGGACGACGCCCTTGTCCGGTGGGGACGACCCGCGTATGCCGTGGACCGGCAGATCCGGGGCTGCACCCCGGCGCCCGGTGCCTGGACCACCTTCCGTGGCGAGCGCCTCAAGGTGCATCCGGTGGAGCTCGTCGACGACACCGCGGCCCCTCTTCCCGCCGGTGGGCTGCGGGTGGGCCGACACGAGGTGCTCGTCGGCACGGGTGCGGGACCGGTCCGGCTGGGCACGGTCCAGCCGCAGGGCAGGGCGGCAATGCCGGCGGCGGCCTGGGCCCGGGGCGCCAGACCGGGCCAGGACGAGCGTCTCGGCGAGGGCTCCGGTGGGTGAGCGACCTCGCGGCGGCCCGCGGCGCCGGTCTGCGCAGACGCCTGCCCAGCGCCAGCGCCGTGCAGACCCGCCCCGTGACACGGCATACCGCACCCTGCGCGCCGTCGCGGACGGTGCCTACGCCAACCTCGAGCTGCCCCAGCAGATCCGCCGCGCCGGGCTGCACGGACGGGACGCCGCCTTCACCACCGAGCTGACCTACGGGACCTTGCGCATGCAGGGCCTCTACGACGCCGTCGTCGCCCGTGCAGCCCAACGACCCGTCGACCGCATCGACGGTCCGGTCCTCGACGTGCTGCGCCTCGGTGCGCACCAGCTGCTGGCCATGCGGGTGCCCGACCATGCGGCCGTGAGCGCCACCGTCGCCGTGGCCAGGCAGCACGTCAGCCAGGGCTCCGGCGGGTTCGTCAACGCCGTCCTGCGCCGGGTCAGCGAGCGCAGCGCCGAGGACTGGGTGGAGATCGTCACCGCCGAGCTCGCGGACCCTGTCGATCGGCTTGCCCTCCAGCACTCGCACCCGGTCTGGGTGGTGCGAGCTCTGCGCGCAGCGCTGCTCGGGCACGGGGCCGCCGACGTCGGCTCCGTCGACGAGGACCTTGCCGCGCTGCTGCACGCCCACAACACGCCCGGGGCCCTGACCCTGGCGGCCCGTCCCGGCCTGGGAGCCGAGGAGGCCCTCCGGGCCGCAGGTGCCCAGCCCTCCGAGACCTGTGCCACAGCCTGGACCCTGGCGGCCGGTGACCCGGGCGGGCTGCCGGCCGTGCGCGACGGCCGGGCCGCGGTCCAGGACGCCGGATCGCAGCTGGTGACGGCTGCCCTGCTCGACGCCTCCCTGCAGGGAAGGGACGAGCGCTGGCTCGACCTGTGCGCAGGGCCCGGTGGAAAGGCAGGTCTGCTCGCCGCCGCCGCGCTCGCACGGGGGGCGCACCTGCAGGCCAACGAGATCAGCGAGCACCGCGCCGAGCTCGTCCGGCACACGCTGCGGGCCGCCGTCGCCGCGGGCGCGCGCGTCGAGGTCACCGTGTCGGACGGACGGATCGTGGGGGAGGAGAGCCCGGAGGCCTTCGACCGGGTGCTCGTCGACGCGCCGTGCACCGGTCTGGGTGCGCTGCGTCGCAGGCCCGAGGCGCGCTGGCGACGCACACCGCACGACCTCACCACCCTCGGGCCGCTGCAGCGGGACCTGCTGACCTCGGCCCTGCGCGCCGTGCGTCCCGGAGGTGTCGTGGCGTACGCCACCTGTTCCCCGCACCTGGCCGAGACACGGCTGGTCGTGGCCGACGTCGTCAAACGGCTCGGCGGGGTCACGGTCGAGGACGCCCGTCCGCTGCTCCGTGACCGGGCCGGGCTGCCGCTGCCCCGCACAGGCACCGGCCCGGGCGCACAGCTGTGGTCGCACCTGCACGGCACCGACGGGATGTTCGTCGCTCTCCTGCGCCGCGACTGAGGCGGACCCCCACGGTTAGGGTGGCCGGGTGAGCCTGCAGATCTGTCCGAGCATCCTGTCCGCCGACTTCGCCAACCTCGAACGTGAGCTGCACCGGATCGCCGAGGCCGACTGGGCGCACGTCGACGTGATGGACGGCCACTTCGTGCCGAACCTCACGCTCGGCCTGCCGGTCGTCGAGGCCCTCGCCCGGGTCAGCCCGGTCCCGTTGGACTGCCACCTCATGATCGACGACCCGGACCGGTGGGCCGCGGGCTACGCCGAGGCCGGTGCCGCCTCGGTGACCTTCCACGTCGAGGCGGTCCGAGACGCCGTGGCGACAGCCCGGTCGGTCCGGGCCGCCGGCGCCCGGGCCGCCTTCGCGCTGAAACCGGGCACCCCGTTCGCCCCGTATGCCGACCTGCTGGCCGAGGTGGACATGGTGCTGGTGATGACGGTCGAGCCCGGCTTCGGCGGACAGTCGTTCATGGATGACCAGATGGCCAAGGTCCGTGAGGTCCGGCAGGCCGTCGAGCGGCGGGGTGGCCAGATCTGGGTGCAGGTCGACGGCGGGGTGTCCGCGGACACCATCGGCCGCTGTGTCGAGGCCGGTGCCGACGTCTTCGTGGCCGGTTCGGCCGTCTACGGCGCGGAGGACGCCGGGGCCCAGGTGCGAGCCCTGCGCGACCTGGCTGCCGGTCACCGGCACTGACCGGCACAGCACGTAGCCTGGGCACGTGACTCCTGACGCCACCGCGGCCTACGCGACCTTCCGTCCCCGGCGCGGTGCGCTGGTGGCGAGGGTCGCAGCACTGGGCAGCCTCGTGGCCTTCGCCGTCCTGGCCTTCGTGGTGCCGGAGGGCGGAGCCGCCGGGTTCGGGCTCCCCGACCGTCTGCTGACCTTCGCCTTCGGCGTCGCGGTCGCAGCCTTCCTGTGGCGGTACGCCAGACTGCGCGCGGTGCCCAGCCGCACCGGTCTGAGGGTCGTCAACCTGGTGCGCAGCCACGACCTGGAGTGGGCGGAGATCCTCAGCGTCGGCTTCTCCGGTGGGGCCCCCTGGGTCGTCCTGGAGCTCGCGGACACCGAGGAGGTCTCGGTCATGGCGATCCAGCGCGCCGACGGTGCCTTCGCCGACAAGGAGGCGGCACGGCTGGCCGCCCTGGTGGCCCACCACGGCTCGGCTCGGAGCTGAGCCGGACCCCGCCCTCCCGGGTGCTGCGCCCGTCGCCGCCGGTGAGGCGCACCGGAGGCCGCTCAGGTGCCGTCGGCACCGGGGCCGGGGTCGAGGTCGTCGCGGGTCTGCGGGACCCGTTGCCGGGCCTCACTCCGCGTCATGCCGGTGAGCACGAGCAGGTCGACGACCGTGGACCGCACCTGGGCGCGCATCACCTCGGAGGACAGCCCCGCCCCACTGCGGCTCCAGGTCGAGGCGCGGGCGAGGTGCACCAGGTCCTCGCGGGCCTCCTCCGCGCTGCGGCCGGCAGCGAGCTCGTCAGCGATGTGCTGGGTGGCCATGGCGAGCTCGTCGACCATGTCGACGTAGGAGTCGGGCACGCGTTCCCCGTCGCTCAGGGCCACCTCGGCACGGCGCACCAGGACCCGGACGTTGCGGATCGCCAGGTCCAGCGGCTCCAGCACCGCACCGATGGCGAGCAGACCCGAGCGGTGCTGGCGGCGCAGCGGGGCCAGCCGGGCCACCGCGAGGCCCTCGGTGGCCGCCTCGGTGAGCTCCTCCATTTCGGAGTGCAGGCCGCGGGCGGCGCTGAGCGCCTCCCTCGCACGGTGGACGTCACGCTCGCGCAGCGCCTCGGCCGTGTTGCCCAGGGCCGACGCGAGGTGCGCGACCACCGCGATGGCACGCTCCCGGGGTCTGCGGACCGTCGACGTGCCGGGAGCGACCACAGCGATCACCAGGGCCACGCCACCGCCGACCAGTGCGTCGACCCACCGGCTCAGCGCCTCCCCGTCGCCGGCGACCAGCGTCGCGACGATGACGCCCTGGATGCCGGCCTGCAGCATGAGCAGCTGCCCGGCGCCGGCGAGGACCGCCAGGGACATCGCGATGAACGAGACGGCCGCGATCTGCCACACACCGCTGCCGAACAGCTGCACGAAGAGGTCACCGACGAAGACGCCGATGGCCACGCCGATGGTCAGCTCGATCACCCGGCGGACCCTGTTGTCGTAGGTCAGGCCGAGGCAGACCATGGCGGTGACCGGGGCGAAGAAGGGCAGGGGGTGGCCGAGCACGGTGCTCGCCACCCACCAGGCCAGGGCCGCGCCGACCGCCGCCTGCGCGATCATCCACGACCGGTCGCGCAGCCGGCCCAGACGCAGCCGTAGGGAACGGGCGGTCACCAGGAGACCGGCCCGCTGCCGCACGCGTCCTGTCAGGGGCGTCCCGGTGGTGTCAGCCACGGTCGCCGTCCGGTGCCGGCGTGGGCGCGGGGCCTGAGCGGCTCCGTGACGCTGCCGTGCCGACGACGCAGACCACGGCGTCGACGCTCCAGGGGGGACCCGCGGACCGGTCCCCGCCGAGCACGACGTCCTCCTGGGCGGCCCAGTCGTCCCAGTGTCGTCGGGTGTCCGTGCCGTCCCGGGCCACGGCGTGCCGGTGCCGCACCTCCGCAGGTGCCTGCACCCAGACCCGCAGGTCGTAGGCGCCCGGCCAGGCAGCGAGCGCACCGACACCTTCGACCAGCACGACCGACGACGCCGGCACCTCGGTCACGGCACCGGGCGCTCCACGGTGCCAGTCCCACTGCCGGAAGCATCCTGCCCGTCCCGCACGCAGCGGCTTCAGCACCTGGTCGCGCAGGACCGGCAGCGAGGGGACCAGGCCGCTCCATCCGGCATACAGGTCGTCCATGTGGACGACGGTGGTGGTGGCGCCGCGCCGGCGGAGCTCGCGGTCCAGCGCCCGGGTGAGCAGCGTCTTGCCTGCTCCGCTGCGGCCGTCGACGCCGGCCAGGGCGGGGCGTCCCGCGTGGGGTCGGGACAGCAGCGCATCGGCCAGGGCACCGGCAGTCCCGGAGCCGCACCCGACCAGCCGAAGCGGGTGGGCGGTCACACGGAGCGCTCCTGGGCGGTCAGCGCGCTCACGGCCTGCGGCTCGCCGTCCAGCTGGACGTGGGCCGCTGCCGTGCGGCCGACCGCATGCAGGAGCAGCTCCAGGGGAGCCCCTGTCACCACGACCGAGGACCGGCCGGTGGGAGGACGTCGCACCAGGGCTCGCCCGCGCCCGGGAGCGACGAGCACCACGCCCACAGGGGCCGAGCGGTAGTGCAGCCGGCCGGCAGCGGTGACGGCCGTCCAGGCCGCCGCGTCGACGTCGTCGTCAGCGGGTGCCGGGGCCCACCCCGGCTGGGCCCGTCGCACGTCCTCCAGGTGGACCAGGAGCTCGGTGGTGTTGACCCGCTCGTCGAGCACGGGCACGGACGTCGGTGACCAGGCCGGGGGGCCGGACCTGACACGGTCCACGAGCTGCGCGAAGTCCTGCTCGGCGACCGCGGCCTGCACACGCTCCGTGTGACGCCCGAACACCGTGGACCCCAGCAGGATGCCCGGCAGGACGTCCGGTCGCCGCTCCCGCACGACGAGGTGCGCGAGGAGCTCGCGCACCGACCACGGGTCGCAGAGAGTGGGAGCGTCCGGCCCCAGGTCACGAGCGGTGTCGCTCAGGGTGTGGCGAAGTCGACGCGCGAGGTGCATGGGCTCATCCAAACACCACAGGCTGGGTGTGTCGGCACCGCGTGCGAGGATAGGAGCTCCTCCCCAGCACGCTCTCCGCGGCACAGCACGACACCGTGCCGCGACGATGCCGGTGGAGGTCTCGTGCTGTCCGCCCCCCACCGGAGGATCCCCCACCCATGACCGCGGCCTCTGCATCGCGACCCCTGACGCCGCCACGCCCGAGCAGGGCCGTGCTGCGCCAGGGGCTGGCCGTCATCTGGTCCGGGATGAGGCGCCAGCGGCTGTTGAGCACCGTCGCCGTCGTCGGAGCGGTGCTGTGGGCCTCTGCCACCGTGGCCACCGCGTGGGCGATCGGTCACGTCACCGGCACGATCATCACGCCCGCGGTCACGGCCGGCTCCGTCACCTCGGCCGAGCTGTGGACGATCTTCCTGCTCCTCGCCGCCGTCCTGCTCGTCAACGTCGTCGGGGTGATCCTGCGCCGGGTCATGGCCACGATGGCCGGTTTCAACCTCCAGGCCGGTGACCGCCGCAAGGTCACCCGGCAGTACCTGCGGCTACCGCTGACGTGGCACCATGCGCACCCCTCGGGGCAGCTGCTGTCCAACGCCCACTCCGACATCGAGGCCACCTGGCAGGTCTTCAACCCCCTGCCGATGGCCATCGGGGTGGTCGTGATGCTGGTCATCGCCGGTGTGCAGATGTTCGTCGTCGACCCGTTGCTGGCCTTCATCGGGCTCCTGGTCTTCCCGGGGCTGTTCGCCGCCAACCTCGTCTTCCAGCGGTTCATGTCCCCGCTCATCACGCGGGCCCAGCAGCTGCGGGCCGAGGTCAGCGAGGTGGCGCACGAGTCCTTCGAGGCCGGCCTGGTCGTCAAGGCCATGGGCCGCGAGCGGGAGGAGACCGACCGCTTCCGCGTCGTCACCCACGACCTGCGCGACTCGCTCATCGCGGTCGGTCGCACCCGAGGTGTCTTCGAACCGGTGATCGAGGCCATCCCGACCCTCGGCACCTTGGCCGTGATCGGCGCCGGCACGGCGCGGGTGGCCTCCGGCGACCTCACCGCTGCAGAGGTCGTGCAGGTGGCCTACCTCTTCTCGATCCTGGCCTTCCCGGTGCGGGCGCTCGGGTGGGTGCTGGCGGAGATACCGCGCTCGGTGGTCGGGCACCGGCGCGTGGACGCCGTGCTCCGAGCCGGAGGGTCGATGGAGTACGGCCGTCACGAGGTCACCGGGGCAGGGCCGGCGCACTCACGCTCTGACACGGTGGAGTTCGCCTACGTCAGCCAGGTCGGCCGTGAGCAGCTCGGGGCGGACGTCGACCACGGGTCGGTGGCCGCGCAGGGGCCGACGGAGCGGGTCCCCGCGATCCGGGGGGTCACCCTCGACGTGCCTGCGGGCTCCACCACGGCTCTGGTGGGCCCGACGGGATCGGGCAAGTCGACCCTGACCAACATCGTCCTGCGTCTGGTGGACCCCGACTCGGGGACGGTGCAGCTCGACGGCATCGACCTCAGGGAGGTCCGCCGTGGCGGCGTGCCGGACGTGGCGGCCCTGGTCTCGCAGCAGACGTTCATGTTCGACGACACCGTGCTGGGCAACGTCGCGCTCGGCACGGACGTGACGCGTGAGCAGGTCGAGGAGTCGCTGCGGATCGCTCGCGCCGACGGCTTCGTGGACCACCTGCCACACGGCATGGACACCGAGATCGGGGAGCGGGGCGGCACCCTGTCGGGTGGCCAGCGGCAGCGCATCGCCCTGGCCCGTGCCATCGTGCGTCGTCCGCGGATGCTGGTCCTGGACGACGCGACCAGCGCGGTGGACCCCTCGGTGGAGCAGGCGATCCTGAAGGGTCTGCGCGAGGCCCGGGACGGCATGACGGTCCTGGTGGTCGCCTACCGCATGGCGACCATCACGCTCGCCGACCACGTCGTCTACCTCGAGCGGGGTGAGGTTGTGGACCAGGGCAGCCATGCCGAGGTCCTCGAGCGGTGCAGCGGCTACGCCGACCTGGTGAACGCCTACAGCCGGGAGGCGGCCGAACGGGCTGCTCTGGCGGCGGAGGAGGAGGGCTCGTGACGGCTCCGACAGCTCGGCGGGAGCCCGAGGGCACGGAAGGCAGCCGCATCGGCGGCAGCCAGGAGATGGGCACGCTGGACACGCTGCGGCGGGGCTTCGAGCTGTCCCCGGAGCTGCGACGTGGCCTCGGCGTCACCGTGGTGCTGGCGCTGGTGGCGACCGTGGGACGCGTCCTCATCCCCTTCGTGGTCCAGCAGACGACGGACAACGGCATCATGGCGACGGGCGGGCCGGACGTCGGCTTCGTCCTGACGGCGATCCTCCTGGCTGCCGGCGTCGTCCTGCTCACCAGCTTCGCGCAGTACCTGGTCAACCTGCGGCTGTTCAAGGCGGCCGAGTCGGGCCTGGCCACGCTCCGCATGACGGCGTTCCGCCACATCCACGACCTGTCCGTCCTCACCCAGAGCACCGAGCGCCGGGGAGCCCTCGTGTCACGGGTGACCAGTGACGTGGACACGATCTCGATGTTCGTGCAGTTCGGCGGGCTGATGCTGCTGATCTCGACGGCGCAGATCGTCGTCGCGACCACCCTGATGGTGGTCTACAGCCCGTTGCTCGCCGGTGTGGTCTACCTCTGCTTCCTGCCGCTCGTGGTGCTGATCCGCTGGTTCCAGCCGATGCTCGGACGTGCCTACGGCGAGGTGCGTGCACGGGTCGGGGACATGCTCGGCGCGATCTCCGAGTCCGTGGTCGGAGCGGTCACCATCCGCGCGTACGGCGTGGAGGAGCGCACTGCCGCCCGCATGGACGCCGCGATCGAGGACCATCGTCGCTCAGCCATCCGCGCACAGGTCAGGTCGGTGCTCGCCTTCGTGTCCGGTCAGAGCTTCGCGGGGCTCACCACGGCGGTCGTCCTGGTCGTCGGCACGGTGCTCGCGGTCGACGGGCGGATCTCGCTCGGCGAGCTGCTGGCCTTCCTCTTCCTGGTCAACCTCTTCACGCAGCCGGTGCTGATGGCCACCGAGATCCTCAACGAGATGCAGAACGCGGTGGCCGGCTGGCGGCGTGTCATCGGTGTCATCGACACACCGGCGGACGTGGCCGACCCCGGCGAGGAGGGGGTGGACCAGGAGCGTGGTCCCATCACCGTCGAGTTCGAGGACGTGGCCTACGCCTACCCGGGGGGCGAGACGGTCCTGCGCGACGTCGACGTCACCATCGCGCCGCGGACGAGAGTGGCGATCGTGGGTGAGACCGGATCGGGCAAGACGACGATGGCCAAGCTCCTCACGCGCCTCATGGACCCGACCTCCGGACGTGTCCTGCTCGACGGTGTCGACCTGCGGGCCCTGCGCTTCGACTCGCTGCGGCGCCGCGTCGTGATGGTGCCCCAGGAAGGCTTCCTCTTCGACCAGACCCTCGTGGACAACATCCGCTTCGGGAAGCCGACAGCCAACGACGAGGACGTGGCTCTCGCGCTGACCGAGCTCGGGCTCGACTCCTGGGTCGAGGGGCTGCCGCACGGGCTGCAGACCCAGGTCGGGCAGCGAGGAGAGTCCTTGTCCGCGGGGGAGCGCCAGCTCGTGGCGATCGCCCGTGCCTACCTCGCCGACCCCGACCTGCTGGTCCTGGACGAGGCGACGAGCGCGGTGGACCCCTCGACGGAGGTGCGCATCCAACGCGCCCTGGAGGGTCTGACCCGCGGCCGGACGTCGGTGGCGATCGCGCACCGGCTGTCCACCGCCGAGGCGGCCGACACGGTGATCGTCGTGGACCAGGGCCGCGTGGTCGAGGAAGGGCCGCACCGTGACCTCGTGGGTCGTGGCGGGGTGTACACGGCGATGTATGCCTCGTGGGCGTCTCAGCAGCAGGAGGGTTCCTGATGCGCGCAGCCAGTGCCTTGCTGCTCCTCGTGGGCGCCGTCACGGCGCTGGTGGGGACCGGGCGGACCTGGGCCGACGCGCGGGTGCTCGACCCCGTCCTCGGGGTGCTGACCGTGCCGGTGACCGGCTCGGAGGTGTCGCCCACGGCGGGTGCCGCGGCCCTGCTCGCCCTGGCCGCCGTCGTGGCCGGTCTGCTCACCCGCGGTGCGGTGCGAGCGGTGGCGCTGACACTTGCCGGTGTCTCGGGCCTGTGGCTGGTGTGGTCCGGGGTCCGGGCTGTGGTCGACCCCGCATCCGGCGTCCAGGAGGCAGTGCTCAGCACGGCGGGCTCCAGCGCTCAGGCCGTGCAAGGAGCAGTGGCGACGCCCTGGCCGTGGGTCGTGGTCGTCGCGGGTGTCGCGCTGCTGGCCGGCGCCGTGCTGGGCCTCGTCGACCGTCCACGGGCTCGCGGTGGCAGGACGTCTGCGGACACCCCGGCCCCGCTCGCCGGGTCGGTCCGTCCCGAGGAGCAGGCCCGGCGCGATGCATCGGCCGCGTGGGACGACCTCAGCGCAGGTCGTGACCCCACCGAGGACGACTCCGCGGGTTGACGCACGGTGCCCGCCGGTGCTGGCACAATGGCGGCGGGCAGGGTGCCCCTGACGACGCCGAGCGAGGAGACCCATGGAAGACGAGTACGGTCACGGACACAGCATCGCCTCCTGGACGGGCGTGGGCATCCTGCTGCTGGCCAGCGTGCTGCTGTCGGTCGGCATCTACTTCGGTCTGAGCTGGCTGACCTGGACCGGTGTCGCTGCGGTGGTCCTGGGGGTGGGCGCCTGGGTCGCCCTGGAGGCCGCCGGCTACGGCGCCGAGAAGCACGAGAGCAAGCACTGACGGCACCGCACGGCACGGTGCTGCTCACGAGGGTCGTGGTCAGCGGCACCTCGGCACGCGGTTAGGCTGGGGAGCGTGTCAACCGTCCTGGAGCAGATCATCGAGGGGGTCCGCGAGGACCTGCACGCCCGGCGGCGCGTGCGCCCCATGGACCAGGTCCGCGACCTGGCCGAGCGGGCGCCCAGCCCCCTGGACGCATGGTCGGCCCTCAGCAGGGGCGACGGGGTGCACGTCATCGCCGAGGTGAAGAGGTCCAGCCCGTCGAAGGGTGCGCTGGCCGCCATCGCCGACCCCGCCACCCTGGCCGCGGACTACGCAGCCGGTGGAGCCGCTGCTGTCAGCGTGCTGACGGAGGAGCGCAGGTTCGGTGGCAGCCTGGCCGACCTGTCGGCGGTCCGTGCGGAGGTGGACATCCCCGTGCTGCGCAAGGACTTCGTCGTCGACCCGTACCAGGTCTGGGAGGCGCGGGCCTACGGTGCCGACCTGGTGCTGCTCATCGTCGCCGCGCTCGAGCAGGAGGAGCTGACCGGACTGCTCGAGCGGATCGAGTCCCTGGGCATGCAGGCGCTGGTCGAGGTGCACGACGAGGAGGAGCTCGCCCGGGCCCTCACCGCGGGCGCCAGGATCGTCGGTGTCAACGCCCGCGACCTGAAGACGCTCGAGGTGGACCGGGGCACGTTCGCCCGGCTGGCCCCGCAGCTGCCGGACGACGTCGTGGGCGTGGCGGAGTCGGGTGTGCGCGGTCCTTTGGACGTCCTGGAGTACGCGCGCGCCGGTGCCCGGGCCGTGCTCGTCGGGGAGGCACTGGTCACCGGTGACTCTCCGCGGGAGGCCGTGGCGGAGCTGGTCGCCGCAGGGGCACACCCCGCGCTGCACGGGACGGCCCGCGCATGAGCACCCATGCCGAGACGGCCGCGGCCATGGTCGCCGGGCGCTTCGGTGACTTCGGTGGACGGTACGTGCCGGAGGCTCTGGTGGCTGCCCTCGACGAGCTCGACCGCGCGCGTCTGGACGCGCTGACCGACCCGGCGTTCCAGGCCGAGCTGCAGGAGCTCCAGCGCACCTACACCGGCAGGCCCAACCCGCTGACCGAGGCGCCACGCTTCGCAGCCCACGCCGGCGGCGCCCGCATCTTCCTGAAGCGCGAGGACCTCAACCACACGGGCTCGCACAAGATCAACAACGCGCTCGGACAGGGCCTTCTCACCCGCAGGATGGGCAAGACCCGGGTCATCGCGGAGACCGGTGCCGGCCAGCACGGCGTCGCGACCGCCACCGTGGCGGCTCTCCTCGGCCTGGAGTGTGTCGTCTACATGGGCAAGGTCGACACCGAGCGGCAGGCCCTCAACGTGGCACGGATGAGGCTGCTGGGGGCCGAGGTGGTGGCCGTCGACCACGGCAGCGCCACGCTGAAGGACGCGATCAACGAGGCGATGCGCGACTGGGTGACCAACGTCGAGCACACCCACTACCTCCTCGGGACCGTGACCGGACCGCACCCGTTCCCCTCCATGGTGCGCGACTTCCACTCGGTGATCGGGGCCGAGGCGCACGACCAGCTGCTGGCGCTGACCGGGCGGCTGCCCGACATCGTCTGTGCCTGCGTCGGCGGTGGGTCCAACGCGATCGGTATCTTCCACCGCTTCGTCGACGAGCCGTCCGTCAGGCTCGTCGGCCTGGAAGCCGGGGGCGAGGGTGTGGACACCGGTCGCCACGCCGCACGGTTCGCGACCGGGGTCCCCGGTGTGCTGCACGGCGCTGCCACGTTCGTCCTCCAGGACGAGGACGGCCAGACGCTGGAGTCGCACTCGGTCTCCGCCGGCCTCGACTACCCCTCGGTGGGACCGGAGCACGCCTACCTCAACGCCTCCGGTCGTGCCGAGTACCACCCGGTGACGGACGCCGAGGCCATGGACGCCTTCGCCCTGCTCTGTCGGACCGAGGGCATCATCCCGGCGATCGAGAGCGCACACGCGCTGGCCGGCGCGTTGCGTCTCGGCCGGGAGGCGGGGCCCGGGACGCACATCCTGGTGAACCTCTCCGGTCGCGGGGACAAGGACATGGACACCGCGGCCCACTGGTTCGGCCTGCTCGACGCCCAGGGCGCCCCGCGTGAGTGAGCTGGGTGCCGTCTTCGCCCGCTGCAGGGACGAGGACCGAGCGGCGCTCGTGGCGTACCTGCCTGCCGGCTACCCCACCCAGCACGACTCCGAGCTCGCCGTCACCACCCTGGCCGAGTCCGGTGCCGACATCATCGAGGTGGGCGTGCCGTACACCGACCCGCTCATGGACGGACCCGTCATCCAGGACGCGGCCGACACGGCGCTGCGGGCGGGCTTCCGCTTCGCCGGCCTCTTCCGCTGTGTCGAGGCGGCACGTGCCGCCGGCGCGGTGCCCGTCGTGATGAGCTACTGGAACCCGGTGCTGCGCTACGGCCCCGACCGTTTCGCGGCCCACCTGTCGGCCGCCGGCGGCTCCGGGCTCATCACCCCCGACCTCATCCCCGACGAGGCCGCCGTGTGGACCTCGGCGGCGCGCACGCACGGGGTGGACCCGATCTTCCTTGTCGCCCCGTCCTCCACCGACGAGCGACTGGCCATGACCACCGCCGCGTGCGGGGGGTTCGTGTATGCCGCCTCCACCATGGGCGTGACCGGCGCGCGGACCGCGGTCGGAGGAGGCGCGCGTGTGCTGGTGGACCGCACGCGGGCTGTCAGCGACCTGCCGGTCTGCGTGGGGCTCGGAGTCTCGACCGGGGACCAGGCCGCCGAGGTGGCCGCGTTCGCGGACGGCGTCATCGTCGGGTCGGCGCTCGTCGCCGCGCTGCGGGACGACTCGACCCGGGAGGGTCTGCGAGCCCTCACGGAGGAGCTCGCGCAGGGCGTCCGACGGCGATGAGCCCCCGGGTCCTCGACGCCGTCGGGCTGGTGGCGCGGCTCGTGCTCGGAGTCGTGCTGCTCGTCGCAGGATGGCTCAAGGTGGGAGACCTCACCGGTTCGGTCCAGGCCGTGGTGGCCTACGAGCTGGTCGGCTACGAGCTGGCCAGGTTCATCGGGGTGACCCTGCCGGTCGTCGAGATCGCCGTCGGCGCACTGCTTGTGCTGGGTCTGTTCACCCGCGCCTCCGCGCTGGTGGGCACCCTCCTCATGCTGGTCTTCGTGGCGGGCATCGCCTCGGCCTGGACGCGTGGGCTGGCGATCGACTGTGGGTGCTTCGGGGACGGGGGCCCCGTCGACCCCGAGGACACGCGGTACCTCGAGGAGATCCTGCGCGACATCGGCCTGGCCGTGGCGGGCCTCTGGCTGGTGGCGCGACCGCATACCCTGGCTGCTGTCGACACCCTGCTCAGACGAGGACGGACCTGATGCCCCGACCCCCGGCCCCCAAGGCCACCCCCGCCAAGCCCTCCGGACCGCCTCTGGGCCTCATCGGGGCCGTGACCGCGGTGCTGGTCGCGCTGGTGGCCGTCCTCGTGTACCTCGCGGTGCGCGGCGACGGCCTCGAGGCCGAGGGCGCGGCGAACACCCTGCCCGCCGGCGGGGGCATCGTGGTCAACCCGGACGCGCCCGAGGACGCCACGACCGTCCACGTCTACGAGGACTTCCAGTGTCCGTTCTGCGGGGTGCTGGCGCGGTCGATCGGTGAGGGACTCACCGAGAAGGCAGAGGCAGGGGAGATCCGGCTGACCCACACGATCATGTCCTTCCTGGACGGCAACCTGGGCAACGACACCTCGTCCCGGGCGGCCAACGCGGCCCTCTGCGCCGGCGACGCGGGGGTCTTCTCCGAGTGGCACGCCACGGCCTACGAGAGCCAGCCCACCGAGGGCGCGGGCTGGACCGACGCCGACCTGGTGGGCTTCGCCGAGCAGGTCGGACTCGAGGGCGAGGACCTCTCGGGCTTCGAGACCTGCGTCGCCGAGGGCACCTACCTCGACTACGTCACCGACATGCAGGAGGCAGCGAACCGCGAAGGCGTGGCCAGCACACCGACCCTGGTCGTGAACGGCGAGACCCTCAGCCGTGAGGAGCTGTCGCTGCTCCAGAGCGACCCGGGTGCCCTGGACTCGGTGCTGGCGGCGCACGAGTGACCCCCATGCAGGCTTTCGCGGCCGGGCTGCCCAGCCCCGAGCAGGCGGTGTGGTGGCTCGGGCCGCTCCCGGTGCGGGCGTATGCCGTGTGCATCCTCGTCGGTATCGTGGCGGCGATCTGGATCACCCAGCACCGGCTCAAGGGCCGGGGCGGCACAGGGGAGGAGATCTACGACGTCGCGCCCTGGGCGATCGGCTTCGGCATCGTGGGGGGGCGCATCTACCATGTGGTCTCCAGCCCGCGACCCTACTTCGGTGAGGGTGGGGAGCCCTGGGACGCCCTGCGGATCTGGGAGGGCGGGCTCGGCATCTGGGGTGCGGTCGCGCTGGGTGCGGTCGGTGTCTGGATCGGCTGCCGGCGGCACGGGCACTCCTTCCTCGACCTGGCCGACTCCCTCATGCCGGGTCTGCTGGTCGCCCAGGCGCTCGGCCGCTGGGGCAACTGGTTCAACAACGAGCTCTACGGCGGGCCCTCGGACGCACCATGGGCCCTGACGATCCACCAGTGGGACGCGGGTGCCGGGGAAGCCGTGCGCGACGCCTCCGGCGAGGCGGTCGTCCTGGGCACCTTCCAGCCCACCTTCCTCTACGAGTCGCTGTGGTGTCTGTTCGTGGCCGTTCTCATCCTCGTGCTCGACCGACGCGTGCGGTTCGCCCGTGGCCAGGTCGTGGCCCTCTACCTGATGGGCTACACCGCAGGACGTCTGGTGATCGAGCTGATGCGCACCGACCCGGCGGAGATCGTCTTCGGGCAGCGGGTCAACGTGTGGGTGTCCGTCCTGGTGTTCCTGGTCGGCGTCGCGCTGTACTTCTGGCGCGGGTCGAAGGCCGACTACCCGGTGCGGGGACCTGCGAGGACAGAGGCTGGACAGGACCGGAACGACCCTGAGAAAGCGCTAACACCCGAGGCCTGAAGAGGCATAGGGTGGTCCCCATGCGTCGCGCCAAGATCGTCTGCACCCTGGGCCCCGCCGTCGACACCTTCGAGCAGGTGCGGGACCTCGTCCACGCCGGGATGGATGTCGCCCGGCTCAACCTCTCCCACGGCGACCACGCGGACCACGAACGTCGGTACCACCTGGTCCGGCGCGCCGGCGACGAAGGCCGGCGTGCCGTCGCGGTCCTCGCGGACCTGCAGGGTCCCAAGATCCGCACCGGCACCTTCGCCGAGGGCCCGGTCGTGCTGGAGGAGGGGGACACCTTCGTCATCACCACGCGGGACGTCCCGGGGGACCGTCACGAGGTCGGCACGACCTACGCGGGGCTGCCCGGTGACGTGGCCGTGGGAGACGACCTGCTGATCGACGACGGCAAGGTGCACCTGCGGGCCACCGAGGTGACGGCCACCGATGTCCGGGCCGAGGTCCTCATCGGGGGCGAGGTGTCCAACAACAAGGGGATCAACCTCCCGGGGACCGCGGTCAGCGTGCCTGCGCTGAGCGAGAAGGACGCGGACGACCTGCGGTGGGCGCTACGGACGCGCGTCGACGTCATCGCCCTGTCGTTCGTGCGCTCGGGCAAGGACATCGAGGACGTCCACCGGATCATGGACGAGGAGGGCGTGCGGCTGCCCGTGATCGCCAAGATCGAGAAGCCGCAGGCGGTCGAGAACCTGGCGGGGATCGTCGCGGCCTTCGACGGCATCATGGTGGCGCGCGGAGACCTCGGCGTCGAGCTCCCCCTGGAGCAGGTGCCGCTGGTGCAGAAGCGTGCCGTCGAGATCGCGCGGCGCAACGCCAAGCCGGTCATCGTGGCGACCCAGGTGCTGGAGTCGATGATCACCAGCCCCCGCCCCACCCGCGCCGAGGCGAGCGACTGCGCCAACGCGGTGCTCGACGGTGCTGACGCGATCATGCTCAGCGGTGAGACGAGCGTGGGCGCCTGGCCCATCAAGGCCGTCGAGACGATGTCCATCATCATCGAGGCGACCGAGACCGAGGCTCTGGAGCGGATCGACCCGCTCGGCACCAAGCCCCGCACCCCTGGTGGAGCGGTGACCCGAGCGGCCGCCGACATCGCAGCCCTGCTGGACGTGAAGTACCTGGTGACCTTCACCAAGACCGGTGACTCGGCGCGGCGGATGGCCCGGCTGCGCACCAAGGTGCCCATGCTGGCCTTCAGCCCCGAGGCGGCCACGCGCTCTCAGCTGGCGATGACCTGGGGCGTGGAGACCTTCCTCACCCCGTATGTCGAGCACACCGACGAGATGGTCATGCAGGTCGACGAGGCCGTGCTGCGCGAGGGACGGTGCCAGGAGGGCGACCTCATCGTGATCGTGGCAGGCTCCCCGCCCGGGGTGCCCGGGTCCACCAACGCGCTGCGCCTGCACCGCGTCGGGGACGCCGTCCACGGGCGGGCGGATGCCTACGCGCACATGCGGGCAGGCCAGTAGGCGAGCGGATATGCTGTGCCGGTCCCCGGCCGGGGTGGTGGAACGGCAGACACGGAGCACTCAAAATGCTCTGCCCGAAAGGGCGTGCGGGTTCGAGTCCCGCTCCCGGCACAGGTGCAGGACAGGATCGGCCGACAGGTAGGTGTGACACGTGAGCGACACCCCCGACACCCCCGACACCCCCGACGGTGCGGACACTGCGAGGCCGGGCCCCGGCATGGCGGAGCAGCCGGCGGACACCTCCGACCAGCCGGCCCCGGGGCTGCGCATCGTCGTGGCGGAGGACGAGGCGCTCATCCGCCTGGACCTGGCCGAGATGCTCACCGAGGCCGGCCACGAGGTGGTGGGACAGGCCTCGGACGGGGAGCAGGCGGTCGCCATGGCCCGTGAGCACAGCCCGGACGTGGTCGTGATGGACATCAAGATGCCGGGCGTGGACGGCATCAGTGCTGCCGAGGTGCTCGGACGCGAGGGCATCGCCCCGGTGGTCATGCTGACCGCCTTCAGCGACCGCACCCTGGTCGAGCGCGCCCGCGACGCCGGCGTGATGTCCTACGTGGTCAAGCCGTTCTCGGCGCATGACGTGCTCCCCGCGCTGGACATCGCCCGGGCCAGGTGGCAGGAGCGCAAGGCGCTCGAGGACGAGGTGGCCGACCTCGGCGAGCGTTTCGAGACACGCAAGCGGCTCGACAGGGCCAAGGGGCTCCTGATGCAGCAGCTCAGGCTGAGTGAGGCCGACGCGTTCCGCTGGATCCAGAAGGCGGCGATGGACCGTCGGCTGTCGATGCGCGAGGTGGCTGACGCGGTCATCGCGGGCATGCCGGACAAGAAGTAGCCCCCGCGAGGCCGGCACGCCGGCCGGGGCGCCCCGGCCCGGGTCAGGTCAGCCAGGACACCAGGCTGACCAGGAGCGGCGCGACGACCAGTGCGGGCAGCAGGTCTCCGACCGGGATCTCCCGCACGCGCAGCAGACGCAGCCCGATGCCGACCAGCAGGAGGCCGCCCACCGAGGTCAGGGCCGCGATGTGCGCCTCGGGGACGACCGAGCCGAGGGCGACGCCGACCACGGTGAGGCTGCCCTGGACCACGGCCACCGAGACGGCGGAGAAGAGCACACCGATGCCGAACGAGGCGGCGAAGGCCATCGCGGCGAAGAGGTCGAGGGTCGACTTGAGGACGAGCTGGTCGATGCCCCGCCCGAGCCCGTCGTTGAGGGAGCCCAGGATGGTCAGCGGTCCCACACAGAACAGCAGCGAGGTCGTGAGCCAGCCCTCGATGAACCGCTCACGTGCAGAGTCGTGCTCGGGCCGGGCCCCGGCGCCGGGGGCACCCACCTGGTCCGAGGGCCTTGAGCGGGCGGCATACGCCTGGATCACGCCCGCCACGGACGCCAGCCGGTGCTCGATGCGCAGCAGCGACCCCGCGATACCACCGATGAGGAGGCTGCCCAGCACGACGAGCACGGGCACACCGGTGCCCACCGCCTCCACGAGAGCCGGTGAGGTCACCTCGTAGGCGGACAGCGCGGCGACGAGCAGGGTCACCAGGCCGAGAGCGTCGGTGACCACCGAGCGCACGTGGTCGCTCAGCCGGTTGCCCAGGGCCAGCCCGGCCAGGGCGCCGAGGATGACGGCGACCACGTTGATGACGGTCCCCAGCCCGGGGAAGGCGGCTTCCACGAGGTGGAGCGTAGGCGGTCCGTGCGGTCGTCAGCGGCCGGGGGGTCGGTCGCGCAGGAGACACGTGAGGCGCGCTGTGCAGACGCGTCGCCCGTCGTCGTCGGTGATCACGATGTCGTAGCAGGCCAGGGAGCCACCCAGGCTGAGCGGGGTGGCCACGGCGTGGACGTGGCCGTCGCGGGCGGCGCGGTGGTGTGTGGCGCTGATGTCGACGCCGACCGCGATCCGCTGCGGCCCGGCGTGCAGGGCGGCGGCGATGGAGCCGAGGGTCTCCGCCAGCACGACGCTGGCCCCGCCGTGCAGCAGCCCGTAGGGCTGGGTGTTGCCCGCTACGGGCATGGACCCCGTCGTGCGCTCGGCCGTGGCGGTGTCGACCGCGATCCCCATCCGCTCGGTGAGGGTGCCCGCTGCCATCCGGGAGAGCTGCTCGGGCGAGTATGCGGCTGGGGTGCTGTCGGTCATGGCGCATAGGCTGCCATGCGTGACTCGACTGCTGCTGCTGGACGGACACTCGTTGGCCTACCGTGCCTTCTTCGCGCTGCCTGCGGAGAACTTCTCCACGACCACGGGGCAGACGACCAACGCGGTCTACGGCTTCACCTCGATGCTCATCAACGTGCTGCGGGACGAGGCACCGACCCACCTGGCGGTGGCCTTCGACAAGTCGCGCACGACGTTCCGCACCGCGGAGTACGCCGACTACAAGGCGGGCCGGGCGAGCACGCCGTCGGAGTTCGCCGGTCAGGTCCCGTTGATCAGGGAGGTGCTGGACGCGCTGCGCGTCGCGCACCTGGAGATGGACGGCTACGAGGCCGACGACATCATCGCCACGCTCGCGACGCAGGCGCGTGCCGACGGGATGGAGGTGCTCATCTGTTCGGGCGACCGCGACGCCATCCAGCTGGTCGACGAGGGCACCACCCTGCTCTACCCGCGCAAGGGTGTGTCCGACCTGGCGCGGCTGACGCCGCAGGCGGTGCAGGAGAAGTACGGCGTGCGCCCCGAGCGGTACAGCGACCTGGCAGCGATGGTGGGGGAGTCCTCCGACAACCTTCCGGGGGTGCCCGGAGTCGGACCCAAGACCGCAGCGAAGTGGCTGGCCCAGCACGATGACCTGGCCGGCATCGTCGACCACGCCGACCAGCTCCCCGGCAAAGCCGGTCAGGCGCTGCGGGACCACCTGTCGGACGTCCTGCGCAACCGCAAGCTCAACCAGCTCGTCGGCGACCTCGAGCTGCCGGTCGCACTCGCCGACCTGGAGCGGCACACGTGGGACCGCGAGGAGGTCCACCGGGTCTTCGACGGTCTGGAGTTCCGGGTGCTGCGGGACCGGTTGTTCGCGACGCTCGAGGCCGTCGGCGCGGAGAGCGAGGCGGAGGAGGGCATCGAGGTCGAAGGCGCGGTCCTGGGGGAGGACGAGCTGGCGCCCTGGCTGGAGCAGCACGCTCCGGTCGGCACCCGGATCGGGCTGGCCATGACCGGCGCGTGGGCGCAGGGCCGGGGTGACGTGAGCGGCCTGGCGCTGGCGACGGCCGAGGACGCTGCCTACCTCGACCTCACCGCGCTGCCGCCCGAGGACGAGCAGGCGCTCGCGGCGTGGCTCTCCGACCCCGCCATGCCCAAGGTGTGGCACGACGGCAAGCCGATGCTCCAGGCCCTGCACGCTCGGGGGCTGCCCGTGCACGGCGCGGTCCACGACACGGCGCTGTCCGCCTATCTCGTGCGACCCGACCAGCGCTCCTACGACCTCGCGGACCTCGTGCTGCGCTACCTGCACCGGGAGCTCCGTCTGGACGAGGACGCGGACGCCGGCCAGCTGACACTGGACCTGGGTGAGCAGGGCGACGGCGCTGCCCGGTCGGCGATGGTCCAGGCCCGGGCCGCGCATGACCTGTCGGTCGCGCTGGACCAGGCGCTGGCGGAGGTGGAGGGCGCCTCGCTGCTCACCGACCTCGAGCTTCCCCTGGTGGGCGTGCTGGCGTCGATGGAGCAGGCAGGCATCGCCGTCGACCTGCCTGCGTTGGAGGAGCTGGAGTCCTCCTTCGCCGACGCGGTCAGCGCCGCCCAGGAGGACGCGTGGGCCGCCATCGAGGACGGGACGGTGAACCTCGGCTCGCCGAAGCAGCTGCAGGTCGTGCTCTTCGAGCGGCTCGGGCTGCCGAAGACCCGCCGCACCAAGACCGGCTACACCACCGACGCCGACGCCCTTGCCATGCTCTACGCCCAGACCGAGCACCCTTTCCTCGAGGCTCTGCTCCGGCACCGGGACGCCACCCGGCTGCGGGTCACTGCGGAGGGGCTGCTGAAGTCGGTCGCCGACGACGGCCGCATCCATACGACGTACCAGCAGACGATCGCTGCCACCGGACGGCTCAGCTCCACCGACCCCAACCTGCAGAACATCCCCATCCGCACCGAGGAGGGCCGGCGCATCCGCAGGGTCTTCGTCGTGGGCCGAGGCTACGAGTCGCTGCTCTCGGCCGACTACAGCCAGATCGAGATGCGGATCATGGCTCACCTGTCCGGCGACGAGGCGCTCATCGACGCCTTCCGCAGTGGTGAGGACCTGCATCGCTTCGTCGGCTCCCGGGTGTTCGGAGTGGAGCCCGAGGTCGTGACGGCAGAGATGAGGTCGAAGGTCAAGGCCATGAGCTACGGGCTGGCCTACGGACTGTCCGCCTTCGGGCTCTCCAAGCAGCTGGGCGTCTCCACCGAGGATGCGCGGTCGCTGATGGAGATGTACTTCCAACGGTTCGGAGGGGTGCGCGACTACCTCCGTGACGTCGTCGCGGAGGCGCGGAGCACGGGCTTCACGGAGACGCTGATGGGCCGGCGACGGTACCTGCCCGACCTCACCTCGGACAACCGCCAGCGTCGGGAGATGGCCGAACGGATGGCCCTGAACGCACCGATCCAGGGCTCGGCGGCCGACATCATCAAGGTGGCGATGCTGCGTGTCGACGAGGGCCTGCGGCGGGCCGGGGCGCGCTCGCGGATGCTGCTGCAGGTGCACGACGAGCTGGTCGTGGAGGTCGCGGAGGGCGAGCGGGACAGTGTCGAGGAGCTCGTGCGGACCGAGATGGGATCGGCGGCGGACCTGTCGGTCCCGCTCGACGTCAGCGTGGGTGTGGGACCCACCTGGCACGACGCAGCGCACTGAGCGCCGCGGCCCCTCGGACCGGTGCTAGGCAGGGGTGTAGGGCTGTGGTTAACTCCCCGCAGCGATATCGAAGGAGATCCCGTGACCCCGCGCCTACTGGCAGTGCTCACTGCCCTGTTCCTCGGCGTGTTCCTCGGCCCGGCCGCGGCGGCCGTGGCCTCAGGGCACCCGGCTGGGATGCATGGCGGCCCCACGCTCAGCAGCGTCGCGCAGGACAGTGAGGAGTCCCTGCAGGGGACGCTGCGCGGCCCTGACCGGGAGGCCGTCTCCGGCGTGACGGTCACCGTCACCCAGGACGGTGCGGAGGTCGGGTCCACGACCACCGGCGACGACGGCAGATGGACGGTCCCGGTCCCTGGCCCCGGCGCCTACACGGTCACGCTCGACACCTCGGGCCTGCCGGAGGGTGTGGCCCCCCGGACGGTCGGGGGGGACGTCCTCGACGAGGTCGTGGTCCGACCGGGAGCGAGCCAGGGCGTGATCTTCCAGCTCGGCGAGGGCGAGCCCGACGACGGCACCGGGGGCGGAGGGTCCTTCGACTGGGGGCGTGCCGCGCAGCTGCTCGTCGAGGGCATCAAGTTCGGCGCCATCATCGCCATCACTGCGGTGGGCCTGTCTCTGGTCTTCGGCACCACCAAGCTCATCAACTTCGCCCACGGGGAGTTCGTCACGATCGGCGCGGTCGCCGCGTTCTTCCTGTCCACGAGCCCGGGCAACCTTCCTCTTGTCCTGGCAGCGGTGCTCGCGATGGTCGTGGCCGCTGTCGTCTCCGGCGGCTTCGAGGTCGCCATGTGGCGTCCGCTGCGCAACCGGGGCACCGGGCTCATCCAGATGTTCATCGTCGCCATCGGGCTGGCGCTGCTGCTGCGACACGTCGTGCTCATCGTGTTCGGGTCCCGCCGGCGCCAGTACGACGAGTACACGCTGCAGCAGGCCTGGGACCTGGGTCTGTTCCGCATCACGCCCCGCGACCTGACCATCACCTTGCTCTCCTTCGCGATCATGCTGGCGGTGGCGCTCATGCTGCAGCGCACCCAGATCGGCAAGGCCATGCGAGCGGTCAACGACAACAGCGACCTCGCCAGGGCATCGGGCATCGACGTCGAGCGCGTCATCCTGGTCGTCTGGATCCTCGGAGGGGCGCTCGCCGGTCTCGGGGGAGTGTTCTTCGGCCTCACCCAGGCGGTCTACCCGGAGATGGGCTTCGCGCTCCTGCTCCTCATGTTCGCGGCCGTCATCCTCGGGGGTCTGGGCAGCGCCTACGGGGCCATGATCGGGGCTCTGGTGATCGGGGTCGTGTCGCAGATGTCGACGTTGTGGTTCCCGGCCTCCTTGCAGTACATGTGGGCGTTGTTGGCCATGATCATCGTGCTGCTCGTCCGGCCACAGGGCATCCTGGGCCGCCGTGAGCGGGTCGGCTGAGGAGACTGCAGATGGACTTCCTGGCAATCCTGACCAACGCGCTGCGTGGCGCCCTGGGGCCTGAGGCCGCCATCTACGCCCTGGCCGCCGTGGGGCTCAACGTCCACTTCGGCTACACCGGCCTGCTCAACTTCGGCCAGGTGGGCTTCATGCTGGTCGGGGCGTACGGCACCGCGATATCGGTGCTCTCCTTCGAGCTGCCGCTCGGCGTGGGGGTGCTGGTGGGCATAGCCTGTGCCGTCGTCCTCGCCCTGATCCTCGGCATCCCCACGCTGCGCCTGCGCGGCGACTATCTCGCGATCGCGACGATCGCGGCGGCGGAGGTGCTCCGGTACCTCTACCGGTCCGAGTGGGCCGAGCCCCTCACGGGTGGGGTCTTCGGCCTGAAGCAGTTCGCGGACGGCTTCTTCGAGCTCAACCCGTTCACCGGTGCGCTGGACCTCGGTCCGTTCGACTTCAGTGCCAGGGCCCTGTGGCTGATGGTCGTCGCTTGGAGCGCCGCGTTGCTCGCGGCCGGCTTCGTGGGGCTGCTCGTCCACAGCCCGTGGGGCCGGGTGCTGCGCTCGGTCCGCGAGGACGAGCTGGCTGCGCGCAGCCTCGGCAAGAACGTCTTCGCCTACAAGATGCAGTCGCTCGTCCTGGGCGGCGTCTTCGGCGCGATCGCCGGGTCCCTGCTGGCGGTCAACAGCCAGTCGCTCAACCCGGACAGCTTCATGCCCATCATCACGTTCTACCTCTGGACGATCATGATCCTCGGCGGGGCGAGCCGGGTCATGGGTCCGATCCTGGGGTCCGTGGTCTTCTGGTTCCTGCTCACCTTCCTCGACTCGTTCCTGCGGCAGGCGATCGGTGCGGGGCTCATCCCCTCGAGCGTGCTGGCACCGAGCGACATCGGTGCTGTGCGGTTCGCTGCGGTCGGGCTCGGGCTCATGCTGCTCATGATCTTCAGACCTGCAGGCCTGATCGGCAACCAGAAGGAGCTGCGTCTCGATGTCCGGTGAGCACGAGACCTCCGGGGAGGAGGTCCTGCACGAGCGGGAGGAGCTGGCGCAGGCCGAGCACGCCATCGCCGAGTCGAGCCCGTCGGTCGGTGCGGTGCGAGCCGCCGAGGCGCTGGCGGACGTGGAGCCGGTGCCCGGGGTGGCCAAGCTCGACCCCATCCTGGTCGCCGACAACGTCAGCCGGCACTTCGGCGGGGTGCGGGCCGTCGAGGTCGATCACCTGGAGGTGCAGCGCGGCACCATCACGGCCCTGATCGGCCCGAACGGTGCCGGCAAGTCGACCTTCTTCAACCTTGTCACCGGGTTCGACCAGCCCGACTCCGGCAGCTGGTCGTTCGACGGCACCGACATCACCGGCACCTCCGCCTACCGCATCGCCCGGCTCGGCATGGTGCGCACGTTCCAGCTGACCAAAGCGCTGATGCGCCTCACGACGCTCGAGAACGTCATGCTGGGTGCCACGGCGCAGCGTGGTGAGCGCATGCTGGTGGCGCCCCTGCGCATGGTCTGGAAGCGGCAGGAGCGGGACATCGAGCAGCGCTCCGACGAGCTCCTGGAGCGCTTCCGCCTGTCGCACATGCGTGACGAGTACGCCGGCACCATGTCGGGGGGCCAGCGCAAGCTGCTGGAGATGGCGCGAGCACTCATGGTGAACCCGTCCATGGTCATGCTCGACGAGCCGATGGCCGGGGTGAACCCGGCACTCACCCAGTCGCTGCTGGGTCACATCCAGGCGCTGCGGGACGAGGGCATGACGATCGTGCTGGTCGAGCACGACATGGACGTGATCATGTCGATCAGCGACTGGATCGTCTGCTTCGCCGAAGGCAAGGTGATCGCCGAAGGACGTCCGTCGGACATCCGCACCAACCGTGCCGTGATCGACGCCTACCTGGGCGCCCGACGGGCACTGCCCGACAGGGCCGACACACCGAAGCCCGTGACGGAGGACGAGACATGAGCGAGGACCAGGCGGTCCTGTGGACCGAGGATCTGGTGGCCGGCTACAGCCCGGAGGTCGACATCCTCAACGGCTGCAACGTGCATGTGCTGCCACGTGAGCTCGTCGGCATCATCGGACCCAACGGTGCGGGCAAGTCCACCCTGGTCAAGGCGATGTTCGGGCTGGTCCCGGTGCGCTCCGGCCACGTCAGGCTGCGCGGTGAGGACATCACCTCCCGTCCGGCCAACAAGCTGGTGGCCGCAGGGCTGGGCTATGTCCCGCAGAACAACAACATCTTCCCCTCGCTGACGGTTCAGGAGAACCTGCAGATGGGGATGTACCTCCGTCCCAAGGAGTACGACGTCCGCTTCGCCGAGGTGGGCGACCTCTTCCCGCTGCTGGCCGACCGCAGGACGCAGCGAGCGGGCTCGCTCTCCGGCGGCGAGCGTCAGGTGGTGGCCATGGGTCGTGCGCTCATGACGGACCCCGACGTGCTGTTCCTCGACGAGCCGTCGGCGGGGTTGTCACCGATGATGCAGGACACCGTCTTCGAGGCCGTCGCCCGGATCAACAAGGCAGGAGTGTCCATCCTCATGGTCGAGCAGAACGCCCGGCAGTGCCTGGACATCTCCGACCGCGCCTACGTGCTCGACCAGGGCAAGGAGGCCTACACCGGCACCGGCAGCGAGCTGGCCCGCGACCCCAAGGTGATCGAGCTCTATCTCGGCACCCTGGCACGCACCGACACCTGACGAGGACCCCGGCGCTGTGGCAGTTCCGCCCGACCGCACTGAGCGGCCGTCACGAGTGCGGCCCGGCCCCCGAGGGGGACCGGGCCGCACTCGTCAGTCAGGCAGCTGTCACTCGGTGGGGTTGGACTCCACCGTCTCCACGCTCTGCAGCTCACCGTCGGCGTCGAACTCGTAGACCTCGATGGTCGCACGGCCCGGCTCGCCGGCCTCGGTGAAGTCCAGCGGGCCGGAGGCACCGTTGTAGTCGATGTCCTCACCGTCGGCCAGCAGGTCGCGGCACTCCTCGAACGAGGTGCACTCCGTCCCGCCCTGGGTCACGTCGTTCACGGACTCCTTGAAGTCCATCGCGTTGACCGAGCCCGCGGCCTCGGCGGCCAGCGCCATGGTCACCACGCAGTCGTACACCTGCGGGGCGAAGGTGGTGTCCTCCAGCTCCGGGTCGAACTCCGCGAGCTTGTCCAGGAACTCGGGGTTGTCGGCTGAGGCCGGGGCGGTGCCCTTCATCCCCGCGATGATCGTGGGGTCGGACTCGTTGACGATGCTGCCGAGGTCACCCGAGCGCAGTCCGTCCGCGCCGTAGATGCCCGTCGACTCCGGGGTCAGGCCCGCTTCGAAGAGGCCCTGCAGGATCTGCGCGCCCTCCTCGAAGGCGACGACGACCACAGCGTCCGGCTCGGCGGACACGACCGACTCCACCGCCGCGTTGAACTCGGTGGCGTTGGGGTCGTAGGTCTCGTTGAGCGCGACGGTCGCACCGGCGTTCTCGAGCGCCTCGGCCGTCGCGTCAGCCAGCCCGCGACCGTAGTCGTCGGCACGGGCGACGATGGCCACGTTCGACCACCCGTCGTTGACGATGGTGTTGGCCAGCACGGGTCCCTGCAGCGCGTCGCTCGGGGCGGTGCGGATGTACAGACCGTCGTCCTCGTAGTCCGTGAAGGTAGGCGCCGTGTTGGAGCCGGAGCACTGCATGACACCGGCTCCCGTGATCCGGTCGATCACGGCGAGGGACATGCCCGACGCAGCAGCACCGACGATGGCGCTCACGTCCTGGGAGAGGATGCGGTCGGCCGAGGCCTGCGCCACGGTGTCCTGCCCGGCCTCGTCGCCCGCGATGGCGTCGGGGACCTCGTTGCCCAGGACTCCACCGGCATCGTTGATGTCGGAGATGGCCAGGCCGAGAGCCGTGATCTGGGGCGGTCCCAGGAAGGCGAGCTGTCCGGTCTCGGGAAGGATGTAGCCCAGGGTGAACGTGTCGCCGGTGTTGCCGTCCCCACCTGCGCCGGCGCCCTCGGTCTCCCCGGCCATGTCGTCCCCGGTCTCGCCGGCCATGTCGTCGGTCCCGGCTGCGTCGTCGGTCTGCTCCGCTGCCGTCGTGGTGTCGTCGGCGGTGCCGTCCTCGTCGCCTCCACAGGCCGCGAGCAGTGCGACCGCGGACAGTGCCGCCACCGCCTTCAGGTGCGTGGTCCTACGCATATCGTCCCTCTCATCGAGCTCCTGGGGCCGGCGGCCCCGCACGAGGCCTCACACTACGCACGCGAGGGCTTGTGTTACATGGTCGTCACCAAACTGTGACCAAGTGTGGGCCGGTGACGAGCACACGATCCCGGCAGCCGCTCGACGGCACCGACGGATTGACCCGCTACTTCCCGCGCGGTTAAGGTGGACCCGCGTCAGGCGTGCCCTCATGCCTGCGCTCGCACCACTTGTCCATCCGGGCGGGGTTCGAGCACGTGCCCGCATCTCGATGCGCCGTGTGGTCGTGCGCCTCCGCCCGCCAACGACTGTCCACAATCGGAGCCCCTACTACATGACTGCCACCACGGCCACCACGGCCCCCTCCCAGATCGCTGTCAACGACATCGGGTCCACGGAGGAGCTGCTCGCGGCGATCGACGCCACGATCAAGAACTTCAACGACGGAGACATCGTCCAAGGTGTCATCGTCAAGGTCGACCGGGACGAGGTCCTGCTCGACATCGGCTACAAGACCGAGGGTGTCATCCCCTCTCGCGAGCTGGCCATCAAGCACGATGTCGACCCCTCCGAGGTCGTCAGCGTCGGCGACGACGTCGAAGCCCTCGTCCTGCAGAAGGAGGACAAGGAGGGTCGCCTGATCCTGTCCAAGAAGCGCGCCCAGTACGAGCGCGCCTGGGGCTCGATCGAGCAGATCAAGGAGGAGGACGGCGTCGTCACCGGCACCGTCATCGAGGTCGTCAAGGGCGGCCTCATCCTCGACATCGGTCTGCGCGGCTTCCTGCCGGCCTCCCTCGTGGAGATGCGACGGGTGCGCGACCTGCAGCCCTACGTCGGCAAGCAGATCGAGGCGAAGATCATCGAGCTGGACAAGAACCGCAACAACGTGGTCCTGTCCCGCCGCGCCTGGCTCGAGCAGACGCAGTCGGAGGTGCGCACGACCTTCCTCAAGGAGCTGCAGAAGGGGCAGGTGCGCTCGGGTGTCGTCAGCAGCATCGTCAACTTCGGTGCGTTCGTCGACCTGGGCGGCGGCGTCGACGGACTCGTGCACGTCAGCGAGCTGTCGTGGAAGCACATCGACCACCCGGGTGAGGTCGTGGAGGTCGGCGACGAGGTCACCGTCGAGGTGCTCGACGTCGACATGGACCGCGAGCGGGTGTCCCTGTCGCTGAAGGCCACCCAGGAGGACCCCTGGCAGCACTTCGCGCGCACGCACGCCATCGGCCAGGTCGTGCCCGGCAAGGTCACCAAGCTCGTCCCGTTCGGCGCCTTCGTGCGCGTCGAGGACGGCATCGAGGGCCTGGTGCACATCTCCGAGCTGGCCGAGCGTCACGTGGAGCTGCCGGAGCAGGTCGTCCAGGTCGGTGCCGACATCTTCGTCAAGGTCATCGACATCGACCTCGAGCGTCGCCGCATCTCGCTGTCGCTGAAGCAGTCCAACGACGCGGTGGCCGCGGAGTTCGACCCCACCCTCTACGGCATGGCCGCCGAGTACGACGACCAGGGCAACTACAAGTACCCGGAGGGCTTCGACCCGGAGACCAACGAGTGGCTCGAGGGCTACGAGACGCAGCGTGAGAAGTGGGAGCGGGAGTACGCCGACGCGCACGCCCGCTGGGAGGCGCACCGCGCCCAGGTCGAGGCGGCAGCAGCAGCCGAGGCGGAGTCCGAGACCGCGGCTCCGGCGGCGTCCTCGTCCTCGTCCTCGTCCTCGTCGTCCTCCTCGTCCGCGTCCTACTCCTCGGTCGACACGGCCCCGGCCGACGACGCCGGCGGCACGCTGGCGTCCGACGAGGCACTCGCGGCGCTGCGGGAGAAGCTCACCGGCAACTGACACCCACGGCGGGCCTGGTCCTTTCCGGGGGACCACGCAGACCCGCGCGGGCGCACCTCAGGGCCCCGTCCACCTCGCGGTGGGCGGGGCCCTTGCCCGACTCTACGTCCATGAGGGCTGGTCATGGGTTTGCGCCCGAGCCGGGCGGCCCCGGGTGCCCGCGTGGCCACCTGCACGCCGGCCTTGAAGCACGCCGCGCCGCCCGTCCGAGCCGCAGGCGTAGGCGGGCCCTGGTCCTCCCCTGGACCAGCGCGGGGAACCAGACCCTGACCCGTCCCCCGGAGCACCCCGAGCTGGCGGGCCACACCCTGCACGCCGGCGTGCCTGGCCTACGCGGCGGCACCGGGGTACCGCCTTCTACGCCAGGGCAGCACCACCGGGCTCCCGCAGCAAGGGCGTCGACCAGCCGCACGGTGCGTCGACCTCACCCTCAGGGAGGCTTCTTGTCCCTGTCGTGGCCCGCCGTCCCGTGCCATCGGCGGTGGACAGTGTGGGACGGGGACGGGCCGCCCACCTGATGGTGGGCGGCCCGCGCGCGTCGTCGAGGCGCGACGGTCAGCCGGGGTGGCGGTCGTCCTCACGTCGGTCGGGAGCACCGACCGGAGCGGGGCTAGTGTCGAGGTCGCCGCTGGCGACGGCGCCGGCCGCCTCCAACGCGATCTCACGACGCAGGAGCGCATGCTCGAGCCGGGTGATCTCCTTGTGCTCGGCGCGGAGCGCCCGCACCGTGGCGAAGCAGGCCAGGACCATCACCAACGTGAACGGCGCGGCGACGAGGATGGCCATGGTCTGCAGGGCAGCCAGACCACCCGTCTCGCTCCCGGTGAGAGCCGCCGACCAGATGAGCACAGCCGCGATGGAGCCCTCCAGAACGGCCCAGAAGACGCGGCTCCACATGGGCGGGTCGGGATTGCCGCCGTTGGCGATCATGTCCACCACGAACGAGCCCGAGTCCGAGCTCGTGACGAAGAAGATGACGATCATGACGAGCGCCATCCCCGACAGGAACGCCCCACCGGGCAGGCCGTCGAGCATCTGGAAGAGCGCGGTGTCGGCCGAGACGGACCCGTCGGCGGCGATGATGCCGCCCTCGCCGACCACCTCCTGGTAGAGCGCCGTGCCACCCAGGCCGACGAACCACGCCATCGTCAGCATGGTGGGCACCAGGAGCACCCCGGCGATGAACTCGCGGATCGTGCGTCCCCGGGAGATACGGGCGATGAAGATGCCGACGAACGGGGACCAGCTCATCCACCAGCCCCAGTAGTAGGTGGTCCACCCACCGAGCCAGCTCTCTCCGGGCTCGCCCTGGTAGGGCAGCGTGGAGAAGCTCATCGACAGGAAGTTCTGGAGGTAGTAGCCGATCGACTGGACGAACTCGCGGAAGAGGAACAGGGTGGGCCCCACCACGACCACGGTCAGCAGCAGGATCCCGGCCAGGCCGAGGTTGATGTTGGACAGCCAGCGGATGCCGTGCCCGATGCCCGAGGCGACCGACAGGGTCGCGATCACCGTGATGGCCGCGATGAGCAGCACCTGGAGGCCGGCGGTGTTCTCGCTGACCAGACCCGTGAACTCCATCCCGGCGCCGACCTGGCTGACGCCGAAGCCCAGCGAGGTGGCGACACCGAAGAGCGTGCCGACCACGGCGACGATGTCGATGAGGTCTCCCACCCATCCCTTGACCCGGTCGCCCAGGAGGGGTTCGAGCGCCCAGCGGATGGAGACGGGGAGGCCGCGCCGGTGCACCGCATACGCCACCGCGAGACCGACGACGACGTAGATCGCCCAGGCGTGGACGCCCCAGTGCAGGAACGTGCGCCCCATGGCGGCGTTGGCGACATCTGCCGACGAGCCTTCGACACCGGGAGGGGGGCTGGCGTAGTGGAACAGCGGCTCCGCAACACCCCAGAACATGAGGCCGATGCCCATGCCGGCGCTGAACAGCATGGCGAACCACGACTTGAGACCGAACTCAGGGGCCTCGTCGTCCTTGCCGAGCGTGATGTCACCGAACCGGGAGACGGCGATCCAGATGCTGAACACGACGAAGCCGAAGGTGAGCAGCACGTAGTACCAGCCCAGGCCGTCGATCACCGACGAACCGGCGGTGCTCACGATGGTGTTGAGGGTCTCCGGGAAGATGGCGGCGACCAGCACGAACGTGATGACGATCGCGCCTGCAGGGTAGAAGACGCGCGGTGCCAGCGAGCTGCCTGGCGGCTGCAGCCCGCGCTGACGCTCGCGTGTCGAGACAGTGTCAGTCACAGTTTCTCCTCTGAACGTGTCGATAGGGCGTGGCCCGGCGGAGGTCACATTCTCTTCACCGTTGCACAGACAGTCGTGGCTCTACAAGCTGCGTGAAGTCCTGAGCAGCGATGACGCAGCACGAATGCGGTCTGTCGGACCAGGCGGCTACCGTGCTGCCATGCGCCCTACCACTGACCTTCAGCGCACCGTCGCGCCCATCCGCGTCGAGGCCGACTTCTCGCCGAGCGGCGACCAGCCGACGGCGATCGCGGACCTCGCCCGCCGGATCGACGCCGGTGAGCAGGACGTGGTGCTCCTGGGCGCCACCGGCACCGGCAAGTCGGCGACGACGGCCTGGCTGGTCGAGCAGGTGCAGCGTCCGACGCTGGTCATGGCGCCGAACAAGACACTGGCCGCGCAGCTGGCCAACGAGTTCAAGGAGCTGCTGCCGCACAACGCGGTGGAGTACTTCGTCTCGTACTACGACTACTACCAGCCGGAGGCCTACGTCCCGCAGACGGACACCTACATCGAGAAGGACTCCTCGATCAACGACGAGGTGGAGCGGCTGCGGCACTCGGCCACCAACTCGCTGCTGACCCGGCGGGACGTCGTCGTGGTGGCGTCGGTGTCCTGCATCTACGGTCTGGGCACCCCGCAGGAGTACGTCGACCGGATGGTGCGCCTGCGGGTGGGTGACGAGATCGAGCGGGACGAGCTGCTCCGACGGTTCGTGCAGATGCAGTACGCCCGCAACGACATGGCCTTCACCCGGGGCACCTTCCGGGTCAGAGGTGACACGGTCGAGATCATCCCGCAGTACGAGGAGCTCGCGATCCGCGTCGAGTTCTTCGGCGACGAGGTGGAGCGTCTCTACACGCTGCATCCGCTCACCGGAGAGGTGGTCCGTGAGGAGCAGGAGATGTACGTCTTCCCGGCCTCCCACTACGTCGCCGGCCCGGAGCGGATGGAGCGAGCCATCTCCGGGATCGAACAGGAGCTGGCGGCCCAGCTGGAGCAGTTCGAGCGCGAGGGCAAGCTGCTGGAGGCACAGCGACTGCGCATGCGCACGACCTACGACATCGAGATGATGCGCCAGGTGGGCTCCTGCTCCGGCATCGAGAACTACTCGCGCCACATCGACGGGCGAGGCCCGGGCACGGCCCCCAACTGCCTGCTCGACTACTTCCCGGAGGACTTCCTGCTGGTGATCGACGAGTCGCACGTCACCGTGCCGCAGATCGGCGCGATGTACGAAGGCGACATGTCCCGCAAGCGGACCCTGGTGGAGCACGGTTTCCGGCTTCCCAGCGCCATGGACAACCGGCCCCTGAAGTGGGAGGAGTTCCTGGAGCGCATCGGCCAGACCGTCTACCTGTCCGCCACCCCGGGCGACTACGAGCTCGCGAAGTCCGACGGGGTCGTCGAGCAGATCATCCGGCCCACGGGGCTCGTGGACCCGCAGGTGGTCCTGAGGCCCACCAAGGGGCAGATCGACGACCTGTTGCACGAGATCGGTCTGCGCACGGCGCGCAACGAGCGGGTCCTGGTCACCACGCTGACGAAGAAGATGGCGGAGGACCTGACGGACTACCTCCTGGACAAGGGGGTGCGGGTGCGCTACCTCCACTCCGAGGTCGACACCCTGCGGCGGGTCGAGCTGCTGCGCGAGCTCCGCATGGGGGAGTACGACGTCCTGGTCGGCATCAACCTGCTGCGTGAGGGGCTGGACCTGCCGGAGGTGTCCCTGGTGAGCATCCTCGACGCGGACAAGGAGGGCTTCCTCCGCTCCGCGCGCTCGTTGATCCAGACCATCGGCCGCGCCGCACGCAACGTCTCCGGTGAGGTCCACATGTACGCGGACCGCATCACGCCGTCCATGGAGCAGGCGATCGACGAGACGAACCGCCGCCGGGAGAAGCAGCTCGCCTACAACGCCGAGCACGGCATCGACCCGACGCCGCTGCGCAAGCGCATCGCGGACATCACCGACATGCTCGAGCGCGAGGACGCGGACACCCAGGCGCTGATGGGGAGCGGGCGCAGCCAGTCGCGAGGACGACGAGCCTCTGCCGGCACCGTGGTGGCCGACGCCGTCACCGCATCAGGCAAGCGGCGGGACAGCATGCCGGCCCGGGAGCTGGCCGACCTCATCCAGGAGCTCACGGACCAGATGCACCAGGCGGCGACCGACCTGCACTTCGAGCTGGCTGCGCGGCTGCGTGACGAGATCCACGACCTGAAGAAGGAGCTCCGGCAGATGCGGGAGGCCACCGGCTGAGCAGACCCGACGGGGGCTGCACAGCCGGGGACCTGTGCGCCGGGAGCTCAGGGACGGGGTGGTTCGCGGTCCGGTATGCCGGCCGAGGCCTTCTTGCCCGGTGTCTGGCCGAGGACGAGGATGCTGGCCACCACCACCATGGCCATGCCGAGGAGCTGGACCGGGGCCAGTGTCTGCCCCAGGACGAGGAGCCCGGCCAGCGCGGCTGCCGCGGGCTCCAGGCTGAGGAGCACGCCGAAGACGCCGGCAGCGAGGTGCCGCAGCGCGAGCAGCTCCAGCGAGTACGGGATGGCAGAGGACAGGAGCGCGATCCCGAGGCCGCGCAGAAGGGCTTCGCCGGACAGCAGGTCGGCACCGGGACCCAGCACACCGAAAGGGAGCAGGGCCAGGGTGCCGATCGCCATGCAGATGGCGATGCCGTCCAGACCCTCGAACCGTGCGCCGGTGCTCCGGCTCAGCAGGATGTAGCCGGCCCAGCAGGCTCCGGCCGCGGCGGCCAGCCCGATGCCGACGAGGTCGACCTCCTGCCACGGCGTGGAGACGACCTCCGAGATGAGCACCACCCCGATGAGCGCGGCACCGACGGCGGCGACGTCCCGCGCGCGGCGGGAGAGGACCGCGGCCAGGGTCAAGGGGCCGAGGAACTCGATCGTGACGGCGACCCCGATGGGCAGCCGGACCAAGGAGGCGTAGAAGGTCAGGTTCATGCAGGTGAGCGCCGCGGCGAAGGCCGTGACGACCAGCCAGTCCCGTCCGGTGCGTCCCTTCAGCCGGGGCCGGACCAGCACCCACAGCATGAGCGTGGCCAGGCCCAGTCGGAGGGTGACCGAGCCCACGACACCGACGATCGGGAGCAACGTGGCCGCCAGAGCGCCACCGAACTGGACCGAGACGACCGCCGCGAGAACGAGGACGACCGGGGGGACCGGGGGACGGGCTGCGCTGGTGGTGGGGGAGCCGCTCACCAGCCGCGCTCACGCCACTGGGCGAGGTGGGGTCGCTCCGCACCCAGCGTGGTGCCGGCTCCGTGGCCGGGAAGGACGACCGTGTCGTCCGGAAACACCGCGAAGACACGTGCCTCCAGGTCGTCCATCAGGCTGGTGAAGTCCTGCGGGGACGTGGTGCGTCCGGGCCCGCCCGGGAAGAGGCTGTCTCCGGTCAGCAGCACGGTGGGGGAGTCCGGGGCACGCAGCGCGAGCGCCACGGAGCCGGGCGTGTGTCCGCGCAGGCCGATGACCTCGAGACGCAGCTCACCCACGGTGAGCACGTCTCCGTCATGCACCAGCACGTCGGGGTGCACCGGCAGGGCTGCTGCGTCCTCGGCCCCCGCGGCGGTGCGCACGGCATACCGCTCGCACAGGTCGGCGAGAGCCCGGTGGTGGTCCCAGTGCTGGTGGGTGGTGACCACCAGGTCCAGGGACCCGGTCCCGGCGGCGACGAGCCGTTCGATGGTGTCCACGTCGTCCGCTGCGTCGACGACGGCCTGCGCACCGCTGCTGCGGCAGGTGAGGAGATAGACGTTGTTGTCCATCTCGGAGACGCTGCAGGCACGCAGGTGGTAGGTCCCGGTCTGCACCAGCACGTCGAAGCTCTCCATGCCGGGCAGTCTAGGGAGGTCGTCCGTCCGGCACAGCCGGGGGTCACACAGAGATCGGCACGTCGCTGGCACGCACCGGGAAGGGCAGTGTGCTCGCACCTCCGGTGAGGTACTCGTCGACGGCCGACGCGCAGGCGCGGCCCTCGGCGATGGCCCACACGATGAGCGACTGGCCCCGACCGGCGTCGCCGGCCACGAAGACGCCCGGGCGGTCGGGTGCGGCGTACCGGTCGTCCCGCACGAGGGCGCCGCGGCTCGTCCGGGGCAGCCCGTCCGCGTCGTCGACGAGCCCGTCCGGGCCGGTGAAGCCCAAGGCGACCAGGACCAGCTGAGCCGGCACCTCGCGCTCCGTGCCGGCGTAGGCGTCGAAGCGGCCGTCGATCCGCTCTCCGTCGACGATCCGCACGGCGACCGCTGCTCCGTCGGCGCCGGGCAGCACCTCGAGGGTGTTGACGCCGAAGACCCGATCCCCGCCTTCCTCGTGCGACTCCCCGACGCGGTGCACGAGGGGGTACATGGGCCACGGGTGGTGCTCGGTCCGCTCGTCAGGGGCCTGCGGCCTGATGTCCAGCTGGGTGACACTGCGTGCCTTCTGCCGGATCGCCGTCCCGTAGCAGTCGGCCCCGGTGTCACCTCCGCCGATGATGACGACGTCCTTGCCCTCTGCGGAGATGCCGCTCTCGGCACCGAGGGCCTCCCGGTTGGCGGGCACGAGGTAGTCCATCGCCGCATGGACGCCGGGCAGCTCGCCCCCCGGCACCCCGAGGGGCCGCGGCACGGTCGAGCCGGTCGCGATGACGACGGCGTCGAAGCGCTCCCGCAGCTCGTCCAGGCTCAGGTCCCGTGGGCCGTCGCCGCCGATCGTGACGCCGGTGTGGAAGCGGATGCCCTCGCCCCTGAGCTGGACGAGACGTCGGTCCAGCACCGCCTTCTCCATCTTGAACTCCGGGATGCCGTAGCGCAGCAGACCTCCGACGGCGTCGTCGCGCTCGAACACGATGGCCGTGTGGCCGGCTCTGCTCAGCTGCTGGGCAGCGGCAAGGCCGGCGGGGCCTGACCCGACGACGGCGACGGTCCTGCCGCTGAGCCACTCCGGCTCGTGCGGTGTCACCAGCCCGTTGTCGAACGCACGGTCGATGATGGAGACCTCGACCTGCTTGATGGTCACGGGGGGCTGGGTGATGCCGAGCACACAGGACGTCTCGCACGGGGCAGGACACAGCCGACCGGTGAACTCCGGGAAGTTGTTGGTGGCGTGCAGCCGTTCGATCGCCTCGCGGTAGTTGCCCCGTCGGGCCAGGTCGTTCCACTCGGGGATGAGGTTGCCCAGGGGACAGCCCTGGTGGCAGAACGGGATGCCGCAGTCCATGCACCGGCTCGCCTGTCGGCGCAGCACCGCGTCGTCCTGCGGGGTGTGCACCTCGTGCCAGTCCATGATGCGGACCGGGACCGGGCGACTGGGCTGGGGCTCGCGCTCGGGGTGCTTCAGAAAGCCTTTGGGGTCAGCCATGGGACTCCTCCAGGATGAGCTGCCAGGCGTGCGGGCCGTCGGGGTCCTCGCCCCGGTGCTCGGCGTCGGCACGGATGCGCAGGACGTTGGCGTACTGCCGTGGGGTGACCTTCGTGAACCGCCGCAGCGACTCGGGCCAGGTGTGCAGAAGAGCGGTGGCCACCGTCGAGCCGGTGTCCTCGAGGTGGTCCTGCACCAGCCGGTGCAGCGTGTCGGCGTCGGCAGACCCCTCGACCACCGGGTCGAGCGTGAGGTCACCCGAGGTCCGCGCCTGGATGTTGACGCGGTCGGGCACCAGGTCCAGGACGTAGGCCGTGCCGCCGGACATGCCGGCACCCAGGTTGCGCCCGGTCCGGCCGAGGATCACGGCGGTGCCCCCGGTCATGTACTCCAGCCCGTGGTCACCGACCCCCTCGACGACCGCGGTGGCCCCGGAGTTGCGGACGCAGAAGCGCTCACCGACGCGGCCCCGGAGGTGGATGCGGCCGGACGTGGCCCCGTAGCCGATGACATTGCCCGCGACCACCTGCTCGGCAGGGTCGAAGCGCGCGTCCTCGGTGGGGCGGACGACGATGTGCCCACCGGACAGGCCCTTGCCGACGTAGTCGTTCGCGTCGCCGACCAGCCGCAGGGTGACGCCCCGTGGCAGGAAGGCGCCGAAGGACTGGCCGGCCGAGCCGCGCAGGGTGAAGTCGATCGTGCCCTCGGGCAGCCCGTCCGGTCCACCGTGGGTGGTGACCTGGTGTCCGAGCATGGTGCCGACGGTCCGGTTCACGTTGCGCACGGCGAACTCACCCGTGGTGGGGGTGCCGTCCGTGAGCGAGGGACGGGCCGCAGCGATGAGCTGGTGGTCCAGGGCACGGTCGAGCCCGTGGTCCTGCACGGTGGTGCGACGCAGCGGCGTGCCCTCCGGGAGCTCGGGTCGGTGCAGCACCGGAGCCAGGTCCAGGCCGGAGGCCTTCCAGTGGTCGACCGCGCGGTCAACGTCCAGCAGGTCGGCGCGTCCGATGATCTCGTCCAGGGAGCGGTAGCCGAGCTCGGCCATGAGCTCGCGGACCTGCTCGGCGATGAACTCGAAGAAGGTGACGACGAACTCGGCCTTGCCCTGGTAGCGCGCCCGTAGCTCGGGGTTCTGCGTGGCGACGCCCACCGGACAGGTGTCGAGGTGGCAGACCCGCATCATCACGCACCCGGACACCACCAGAGGAGCCGTGGCGAAGCCGAACTCCTCGGCGCCCAGGAGCGCTGCGACGAGGACGTCCCGCCCGGTCTTCAGCTGACCGTCCACCTGCACCGTGATGCGGTCGCGCAGACCGTTGACGAGCAGGGTCTGCTGCGTCTCGGACAGGCCCAGCTCCCACGGCGTGCCGGCGTGCTTGAGCGAGGTGAGCGGGCTGGCTCCGGTGCCGCCGTCGTGCCCCGAGATCAGGACGACGTCGGCGTGTGCCTTGGAGACGCCCGCCGCCACCGTGCCGACGCCCACCTGGCTGACCAGCTTGACGTGGACGCGAGCCTGCGGGTTCGCGTTCTTCAGGTCGTGGATCAGCTGGGCGAGGTCCTCGATGGAGTAGATGTCGTGGTGCGGCGGCGGCGAGATGAGCCCGACGCCCGGGGTCGAGTGACGGGTGCGCGCGACCCACGGATAGACCTTGCCAGGGGGCAGCTGGCCGCCCTCGCCGGGCTTGGCGCCCTGGGCGACCTTGATCTGGATGTCGTCGGCGTGGACCAGGTAGGCGCTGGTGACGCCGAACCGGCCGGAGGCGACCTGCTTGATCGCCGAGCGCCTGGTCGGGTCGAGCAGACGCTCGACGTCCTCCCCGCCCTCACCGGTGTTGGAGCGGCCGCCCAGCTGGTTCATCGCGATGGCCAGGGTCTCGTGGGCCTCCTGGGAGATGGACCCGTAGCTCATCGCGCCGGTGGAGAAGCGCGCCACGACCGCGCTGACCGGCTCGACCTCCTCCAGCGGGACCGGCTCGCGGTCCGGACGTGTCCGGAACAGGCCCCGGAGCGTCATCAGCTGCTCGGACTGCTGGTCGACCAGGTCCGTGTACTGCCGGAAGATGTCGTACCGCTTCGTGCGCGTGGCGTGCTGCAGGCGGAAGACGGTCTCGGGGTTGAACAGGTGGGGTGGGCCCTCACGTCGCCACTGGTACTCCCCGCCGGTCTCGAGGTCGCGGTGGTAGGGGGTGATGCCGGAGAGCGGGTAGGCGACCGAGTGGCGCTGACGCACCTCCTCGGCGATCACGTCGAGGTCCACCCCGTCGATCTGGCTCGTGGTGCCGGTGAACCAGCGGTCGACGACGTCGCGTGCCAGCCCGACGGCCTCGAACGTCTGGGCGCCCCGGTAGGACGACACGGTGGAGATGCCCATCTTGGACATCACCTTGAGGACACCCTTGCCGAGCGCCTTGATGAGGTTGCGGATCGCCACCTCCGGGTCCAGCCCGTCCAGCTGCCGGCCGGACCGGCACAGGTCCTCCACCGACTCCATCGCCAGGTACGGGTTGACGGCAGCCGCCCCGTAGGCGACGAGCAGCGCGACGTGGTGCACCTCGCGCACGTCGCCCGCCTCGACCAGCAGGCCGACCCGGGTGCGGGTCCGCTCGCGCACCAGGTGGTGGTGCACGGCGCTGGTCAGCAGCAGCGACGGGATGGGTGCGTGCTCGCGGTCGGCGTGCCGGTCGGAGAGCACGACGAAGAACGCGCCGCGGTCGACGGCCTCGGAGACCTGCGCGCAGATCTCGTCCAGCCGCTCCTCCAGGGCCTCGGCCCCACCGTCGACACGGTAGAGCCCCCGCACCACCACGGGTGCGAAGTCGGGGTGCTGTCCCTCGAAGTTGATGTGGCGCAGCTGGGCGAGCTCGTCGTTGTCGATGACCGGGAAGTCCAGGACGACCTGCCGGCAATGTGCCGGCGACTCCTCCAGCAGGTTCTGCTCAGGGCCTGTCGAGCCTCCCAGCGAGGTGACGATCTCCTCCCGGATGGCGTCCAGCGGTGGGTTGGTCACCTGGGCGAAGGCCTCGGTGAAGTAGTCGAAGAGCAGCCGCGGGCGGTCCGAGAGCGCAGCGATCGGGGTGTCCGACCCCATGGCGCCGAGAGGCTCGATGCCGGCCTGGGCCATCGGTGCCACGATCACCCGCAGCTCCTCCTCGGTGTAGCCGAAGATCTGCTGGCGGCGGGTGACCGAGGCGTGGGTATGGCGCACGTGTGCGCGCTCGGGAAGGTCGGCCAGGCGGACGAGGTTGTCCTCCAGCCACTGGCCGTAAGGTGCTGCCGACGCCAGGTCGGCCTTGAGGGCGTGGTCGTCGACGATCTCGCCGGCGGACGTGTCGACGAGCAGCATGCGGCCCGGCTCCACCCGCCCCTTGCGCACGACGGCGCTCTCCGGGATGGGCAGGACGCCGGACTCGCTGCCGAGCACGACGAGGCCCTCGTCGGTCACCCAGTAGCGGGACGGGCGCAGTCCGTTGCGGTCGAGGACCCCGCCGACGAGGCTGCCGTCGGTGAAGACCAGGTTCATCGGGCCGTCCCAGGCCTCCATGAACATGGAGTGGAACTCGTAGAAGGCCCGCAGCTCGGGGTCCATCTCGGTGTTGTTCTCCCACGGCTCGGGCACCATCATCAGCACCGCGTGCGGCAGGGACCGGCCACCGAGGTGCAGCAGCTCCAGCACCTCGTCGAAGGTGGCTGAGTCGCTCGCGCCGGGCGTGCAGATGGGCAGCACGTCCGAGAGCTCCCCGGGGAAGACCTCGCTGTGCAGGTTGCTCTCGCGGGCGTTCATCCAGTTGCGGTTGCCGCGGACAGTGTTGATCTCACCGTTGTGCGCGATCATCCGGTAGGGGTGGGCCAGGGGCCACGAGGGGAAGGTGTTGGTGGAGAAGCGCGAGTGCACGACCGCCAGGGTGGAGGCGTAGCGCTCGTCCCGCAGGTCCGGGAAGAAGGCGGGCAGCTGGTCGGTGGTCAGCATGCCCTTGTACGTGATGGTCCGCGCGGAGAGCGAGACGGGGTATGCCGTGGTCCGCCGCTCGACGGCCTTCCGCGCCAGGTAGCACCGGCGCTCCAGGGCCAGGCCCTCCTCGCCGCCAGGACCACGGACGAAGACCTGACGCATGACGGGCATGACGGACTGGGCCATGGGGCCGACCAGGCCTGCGTCCACGGGCACGTCCCGCCAGGCGAGCACGGTGAGCCCGGCGGCAGCCAGGGTCGAGGTGACCTCATCCTCGGTGGCCTGGCGTGACAGGTCGGCAGGCAGGAAGAGGATGCCGGCGGCATACTGCCCTTCAGGCGGCAGCTCGGTGTCCAGGACCGCGCGGAAGAACGCGTCCGGGATCTGGGTGAGGATGCCGGCACCGTCACCGGAGCCGGGCTCGGCGCCCACCGCGCCGCGGTGGTCGAGGTTGTGCAGGGCGGTGAGGGCGTGCTGCACGATGTCGTGCCCGGGCGTGCCGCGCAGGGTGGCGACGAACGCGACACCGCAGGCGTCGTGCTCGTGCGCGCCGTCGTAGAGACCCTGTGGCGGGTGGCCGAGGCCGGGGGGAGGAGTCGCTGCGCTCATGATCACCGTTCGTAGGCAGGACGACAGGAGCCGTCGTGTCGAGACGGTCGGGACGACGCTGGCCCGACAGGTTGCGCAATGATAGCGGCGGCGCCTGTCAGTGGGGCGACCTACCATGCTGTCCGTGTCCACCTCGAGCCCTGCCGTCCGACCCCGCCACGACCGACTCGTCGTCCGCGGTGCCCGCGAGCACAACCTCAAGGACGTCTCTGTCGACATCCCGCGTGACGCGCTGGTGGTGTTCACCGGCCTGTCGGGCTCGGGCAAGTCCTCGCTGGCGTTCGACACGATCTTCGCGGAGGGCCAGCGGCGCTATGTGGAGTCCCTGTCGGCCTACGCCCGACAGTTCCTCGGACAGATGGACAAGCCGGACGTCGACTTCATCGAGGGGCTGTCGCCGGCGGTCTCCATCGACCAGAAGTCGACCAACCGCAACCCGCGTTCGACCGTCGGCACCATCACCGAGGTCTACGACTACCTGCGCCTGCTCTACGCCCGGGTCGGCCACCCGCACTGCCCGGTCTGCGGGGAGCCCGTGGGAAGGCAGACACCTCAGCAGATCGTGGACCGTCTCGTCGAGCTCCCCGAGGGCACCCGCTTCCAGGTGCTCGCGCCGGTGGTCCGGGCCCGCAAGGGGGAGTTCGTCGACCTCTTCTCGGAGCTGCAGACCAAGGGCTTCGCCCGGGCACGTGTCGACGGTGAGGTGGTGCAGCTCGCGGCACCTCCTGCGCTGGAGAAGCAGAAGAAGCACACGGTCGACGTCGTGGTCGACCGGCTGGTGGCCAAGGGGGACGACACCAAGGCCAAGCGTCGCCTGACCGACTCCGTGGAGACCGCGCTCGGGCTGGCGGGGGGGATCCTCGTGGTCGAGTTCGTGGACGCTGCCGACCCCGCGCGCAACCCGCACGGGCTCCCCCCGGAGCGCCGCTTCTCCGAGCGCATGGCCTGCCCCAACGACCACCCGCTGGCGATGGACGAGATCGAGCCCAGGTCGTTCTCGTTCAACAGCCCGTTCGGCGCCTGCCCGGCCTGCACGGGCATCGGGGTGGAGCTGGAGGTCGACCCCGAGCTCGTCATCCACGACCCGGACCAGAGCATCCGTGACGGGGCGATCACGCCCTGGTCCAACGCGCAGGGGCTCACCGACTACTACCTGCGGGTCCTCGGTGGGCTGTCCGACGACCTGAAGTTCTCGCTGGACTCCCCGTGGCGGTCCCTGCCGGGACGGGCCCGTGACGCCATCCTGCAGGGCTACCGGCACAGGGTGCACGTGCGCTACCGCAACCGGTTCGGCCGCGAGAGGTCGTACTCGACCGGCTTCGAGGGGGTCATCCCCTACATCAAGCGCAAGCACGGCGAGACCGACTCCGACAGCAGCCGGGAGCGCTACGAGGGCTACATGCGGGAGGTGCCCTGTCCGACCTGCAAGGGGGCACGCCTCAAGCCGGAGTCGCTGGCGGTCCTGGTCGGCGGGCGCACGATCTCCGAGGTGTGCGCCCTGCCGATCGAGGAGTCCGCAGCGTTCCTGACCTCCCTGGAGTTCACCAGCAGGGAGCTGCAGATCGCCGAGCGCGTCATCAAGGAGATCGACGCACGCATGGGCTTCCTGCTCGACGTGGGGCTCGACTACCTGTCCCTGGACCGGCCGGCCGGCACCCTGTCCGGCGGTGAGGCTCAGCGCATCAGGCTCGCGACCCAGATCGGGTCCGGCCTGGTGGGCGTGCTCTACGTCCTGGACGAGCCGTCGATCGGTCTGCACCAGCGCGACAACCACCGCCTGATCGAGACCCTCACGCGCCTGCGGGACCTCGGCAACACCCTGATCGTCGTCGAGCACGACGAGGACACGATCGCGGCATCCGACTGGGTGGTGGACATCGGCCCGGGGGCCGGTGAGCACGGCGGCCATGTCGTGCACTCCGGCACCGTGCGCGAGCTGCTGGAGCACCCGACATCCATCACCGGCGAGTTCCTCTCCGGACGACGCTCCATCCCGGTGCCCCCGCAGCGGCGTCCCCAGGACGGACGGGTGGTCAAGGTCGTGGGTGCCCGTGAGCACAACCTCGACGGGGTGTCCGTGGGCTTCCCCCTCGGCAACCTCGTCGCCGTGACGGGCGTCTCGGGCTCGGGCAAGTCGACGCTCGTCAACGAGATCCTCTACAAGGTCCTCGCCAACCAGCTCAACGGTGCCAGGCACGTCCCCGGTCGGCACCGCCGGATCGAGGGCCTGGACCAGCTCGACAAGGTGGTGCACGTCGACCAGAGCCCCATCGGCCGCACCCCGCGGAGCAACCCCGCCACGTACACCGGGGTGTTCGACCACGTCAGGCGCCTGTTCGCCGAGACGACCGAGGCGAAGATCCGCGGCTACCAGCCCGGGCGCTTCTCCTTCAACGTCAAGGGCGGGCGCTGCGAGGCCTGCAGCGGGGACGGCACCCTCAAGATCGAGATGAACTTCCTGCCCGATGTCTACGTGCCGTGCGAGGTGTGCCACGGCGCCCGGTACAACCGGGAGACCTTGGAGGTGCACTTCAAGGGCCGCACCGTCGCCGACGTGCTCGACATGCCGATCGAGGAGGCGGCGGAGTTCTTCGCCGCGGTGCCCGCGATCAGCCGGCACCTGCGCACCCTGGTCGACGTGGGGCTGGGCTACGTGCGGCTCGGGCAGCCTGCGCCGACGCTCTCCGGTGGGGAGGCCCAACGCGTCAAGCTCGCCTCGGAGCTGCAGAAGCGGTCGACCGGGCGCACCATCTACGTGCTGGACGAGCCGACCACGGGCCTGCACTTCGAGGACATCCGCAAGCTCCTGGCCGTGCTGCAGGGCCTGGTCGAGAAGGGCAACACGGTGATCGTCATCGAGCACAACCTGGACGTCGTCAAGTCTGCGGACTGGGTCGTCGACATGGGCCCCGAGGGCGGCACCGGCGGCGGGAGGATCGTCGCCGAGGGCACGCCGGAGGACGTCGCCCACCGCAGCGGGAGCCACACCGGGCGGTTCCTCGCACCCCTGCTGGCGCACAACCGGGTGCAGCAGACGCCTGCATGAGCGTCGTGCCGGCCACACCCGTCCACACTGGAGGACACATGAGCACCGAGCCCCTCGCCGGGACCGAGACCGGCACCGGCCGTCGACCCGACCCGGCGCGGCGCGGGGTGCTGCGCGCCGCGGCCGCCTCACCGCTGGTCCTCGCCGGCTGCGGTGCCGGTGAGGACGCGGCGACCGACGTCGAGGACGCCTCGACCGGCACCGCTGCCTCCGGTGACAGCACCGTGCTCGCCCAGGTCTCGGACGTCCCGGTCGGCGGGTCGGTCTTCCTGCGGGACGCCGAGGTCATCGTGACCCAGCCCGCGGTCGGTGAGCTCCGGGCTTTCGAGTCCCGCTGCCCGCACCAGGGGTGTGCGGTGTCCGGGTCGGAGGAGGGGCAGCTCGTCTGCCCCTGCCACGGAAGCCGGTTCGACCTCGACACCGGGGAGGTCCTGCAGGGTCCTGCCGAGCGAGGGCTGAGGCCCAGACCGGTGCGGGTGCGGGACGACGCGGTGGTCCTCGAGGAGGGCCGCTGACATCGGTGCACTCCTGAGACCTGGTGGGTGGATGCATGGCTGACCCCACCACCTACCGCCCCCGACCGGGCGAGATCCCCACGGACCCCGGTGTCTACCGCTTCCGTGACCAGCACGGGAGGGTGATCTACGTCGGCAAGGCCAAGTCGCTGCGGTCACGGCTGAGCTCCTACTTCCAGGACCTGGCCGCCCTGCACCCGCGGACCCGCTCCATGGTGCTGACCGGCGCCAGCGTGGAGTGGACGGTGGTCCGCAACGAGGTGGAGGCGCTGCAGCTGGAGTACTCCTGGATCAAGGAGTACGACCCGAGGTTCAACGTCAAGTACCGGGACGACAAGTCCTACCCCTACCTGGCGGTCACCATGGGGGAGGAGTTCCCGCGGGCCCAGGTCCTGCGCGGAGCCAAGCGGCCCGGCACCCGCTACTTCGGGCCGTACACCCATGCCTGGGCGATCAGGGAGACCCTGGACCAGCTGCTCCGGGTGTTCCCGTTGCGCACCTGCAGCAAGGGGGTCTTCAAGCGTGCCTCCCAGGTGGGCAGGCCCTGTCTGCTGGGCTACATCGACAAGTGCTCGGCTCCCTGCGTGGGCCGGGTCGACCCCGCGGAGCACCGGGCCATCGCCGAGGACTTCTGCGACTTCATGGCCGGCAACACGGGCCGTTTCGTGCGCCGGCTCGAGGACAGGATGAAGGCGGCGAGCAAGGAGCTCGACTTCGAGACCGCCGCACGTCTGCGCGACGACATCGGCGCGCTGCAGCGCGCGCTCGAGCGCTCGGCGGTGGTGCTGAGCGACGCGACCGACGCCGACGTCTTCGCCCTCGCCGACGACGAGCTCGAGGTGGCCGTGCAGGTGTTCCACGTCCGGGGCGGACGGGTGCGTGGGCAGCGCGGCTGGGTGAGCGAGAAGGGTGCCGAAGGGATGGGCGACATCGTCGAGCACCTGCTGCAGCAGGTCTACGGCGGAGAGGGCGGAGAGGCCGTGCCGCGGGAGGTCCTCGTCCCGTTGCTGCCGGCCAACGCCCCCGAGATGGCCTTGTGGCTGGGGGGGCTGCGCGGCAGCAAGGTCGACGTGCGGGTCCCGCAGCGTGGCGACAAGCGGGCGCTCATGGAGACGGTCGAACGCAACGCCCAGCAGTCGCTGGCACGCCACAAGGTGACCCGTTCGGGTGACCTCACCCTGCGCAGCCAGGCGCTGCAGGACCTGCAGCAGACGCTCGAGCTGGACGACGCGCCGCTGCGAATCGAGTCCTTCGACATCAGCCACGTCCAGGGCACGGACGTGGTCGGCTCCATGGTGGTCTTCGAGGACGGGCTGCCCCGCAAGTCGGAGTACCGCCGCTTCATCGTGCGCCAGGGCACCGGCGACGACACGGCTGCGATGAACGAGGTCCTCACCCGCCGTTTCCGACACCTCACACAGGCCCCGTCGCCGGAGCCGGAGCCGGACGGTCGCCCGGGCAGGTTCGCCTACCCGCCGCAGCTGGTCGTCGTCGACGGCGGACTGCCCCAGGTCAACGCGGCCCAGGCCGCGCTCAGCGAGGTAGGGGTCACCGATGTCGCCGTGATCGGGCTGGCCAAGCGTCTGGAGGAGGTGTGGCTGCCGGGCTCGGAGTTCCCGGTGGTCCTCCCACGCACCAGCGAGGCGCTCTACCTGCTGCAGCGCGTGCGCGACGAGGCCCACCGCTTCGCCAACGCCTTCCATCGCCAGCGCCGCTCGCGGTCGATGACGGTCAGCCGACTGGACGGCATACCAGGGCTGGGCCCGGCCCGCCAGCAGGCGCTGCTCGCGAAGTTCGGCTCCGTGAAGCGGCTGCGGGAGGCCGAGCCCGAGCAGCTGCAGGAGGTGCCGGGGATCGGTCCGGCTCTCGCCGAGGCCGTCAGCCGACGGCTGCGGTCCCAGGACCAGGCGCCCGCCGTTAACCTGAGCACCGGAGAGGTCCTGGAGTGAGAGGCGAGCAGATGACGGCAGCAGCCGAGACCGGGCCTGACCCCCGGCACCGGGAGTTCATGATCCTGACCGGGATGAGCGGGGCAGGTCGCACCACCGCGGCGGACGTCCTGGAGGACCGTGGCTGGTACGTCGTGGACAACATCCCGGCCCGGATGCTCGTCGAGCTCGTGGCGCTCACCGAGGAGGACACCGACACCAGCCAGCGCGTGGCGGCGGTCGTCGACGTGCGCAGCCGCAACTTCGCGGCGGACTTCGCCCAGGCCGTGAGCAACCTGAAGGCCCACGGGTGGAACCCCCTCATCGTCTTCATCGACGCGACCGACGAGTCCCTGGTGCGCCGTTTCGAGGCGGTGCGCCGGCCCCACCCTCTCCAGGGGGACGGGCTGCTGCTGGACGGGATCCGCCAGGAGCGCCGTCTGCTCGCGGACTTCAGGTCGGGGGCCGACGTGGTCATCGACACGACGAACTACAACGTCCACCAGCTGAGCGCCAAGGTCGACGAGCTGTTCAGCAACGAGGTCGAGACCCGGCTCCGTCTTGCCGTGCTGTCGTTCGGCTTCAAGTACGGCATACCGCTCGACGCGGATATCGTCCTGGACCTGCGCTTCCTGCCCAACCCCTACTGGGACCCCGAGCTGCGCAGCTTCACCGGGCGTGACGCGCCGGTGCGCGACTACGTCCTGGGCCGGCCCGGGGCCCAGGAGTACATCGGGCATGCCGAGGCGCTGGTGCGCACCTCCGTGACCGGCTACCTGGCCGAGGGCCGGCGGCACGTGACCGTGGCGGTGGGATGCACGGGCGGCAAGCACCGCTCGGTGGCCACGGTCGAGGAGCTGGTCCGCCGGCTCGGTGACATGGGCGGGGTCCAGATCACCAGCTTCCACCGCGACCTGGGGCGCGAGTGACCGGCCCCCGGGTCGTGGCGATGGGCGGGGGGCACGGGCTCTCCGCATCGCTGCAGGCCCTGCGCCACCTCAGCGAGCAGATCACGGCCGTGGTGACCGTCGCCGACGACGGGGGCTCGAGCGGCCGGCTGCGCCAGGAGTTCGACATCCTGCCTCCCGGTGACCTTCGGATGGCGCTGGCGGCCCTCGTGGAGGACACCGGATGGGGCCACCAGTGGGCGGCGGTCCTGCAGCACCGTCTCGGGGGCACGGGGGAGCTGGCCGGGCACGCCCTGGGCAACCTGCTGCTGATGAGCCTGTGGGAGCTCACCGACACCCCGGTCCAGGCCCTGGACGTGGCGGGGCGCCTGCTCAACATCCGCGGTCGGGTGCTGCCCATGGCCTCGATCCCGCTCGACATCGAGGCCACCGTGGTGGGTGTCGACCCCGACGACCGCTCGACCCAGGGGACGGTCAGAGGACAGTCGGACGTGGCGGCGTGCCCGGGGCGCGTGCTCGGCGTGCGGCTGCTGCCCGAGGACCCACCGGCCAGTCCGGAGGCGGTGGAGGCGATCATGCTGGCGGACTGGGTCGTGCTGGGTCCGGGCTCCTGGTTCACCTCTGTGATGCCCCACCTGCTCGTGCCCGACCTGCGCCGTGCGCTGGAGCAGACGCCAGCACGGCGCATCCTGACCCTCAACGTGGGCCTCAACGACGACGAGACCCAGGGCTTCTCGGCCGCCGAGCACGTGGAGGTGCTCAGCGCCCACGCACCGGACCTGCACTTCGACTACGTGATCGCCGACCCTCGCGTGGTGCGCTCCGACGAGGACGTGCTCCGTGGGGTGTGCTCGGACCTCGGAGCCGAGCTCTTCGTCTCCTCGGTGGGCAAGCTGCGGGCCAACGGCCAGCACGACACACTGCGACTGGCGGCGGCCTACCGTGACGTCATGTCGTTCGACCACAGCAGCACACGACGGGGAGGGTGACGCATGGCGATGACCGCCAAGGTCAAGGACGAGCTCAGCAGGTTACCGGTCACGAAGACGTGCTGCCGCAAGGCGGAGGTCTCCACCATGCTGCGCTTCGCCGGGGGGCTCCACATCGTCGGTGGCCGCATCGTCATCGAGGCCGAGCTCGACACCGCGCAGTCGGCGCGACGCCTGCGCTCGTTCGTGCACGAGGTCTACGGTACGTCCACGGAGATGGTGGTGATGAGCGCCGGGGGCCTGCGCAAGTCCACGCGGTATGTCGTCCGCGCAGCCCAGGACGGCGAGGCGCTCGCCCGGCAGACGGGGCTGATCGACCATCGCGGCCGTCCCGTGCGGGGCCTGCCGCCCCGGATCGTGGGGTCGTCGGTGTGCGACGCCGAGGCCGCGTGGCGGGGTGCCTTCCTGGCGCACGGCTCGATCACCGAGCCCGGACGCTCCTCCGCGCTGGAGATCACCTGCCCCGGGCCGGAGGCCGCGCTGGCACTCGTCGGCGCTGCGCGCCGCCTCGGCATCACGGCGAAGGCGCGGGAGGTGCGGGGCGTCGACCGTGTGGTGCTGCGGGACGGCGACGCCATCGGCGCCATGCTCACGCGGCTGGGGGCCCACGACGCCGTGCTGGCCTGGGAGGAGCGACGGATGCGGCGCGAGGTGCGGGCGACGGCCAACCGGCTGGCCAACTTCGACGACGCCAACCTGCGACGCTCCGCCCGGGCGGCCGTGGCCGCCGGCGCACGCGTCGAGCGGGCGCTGGAGATCCTCGGGGAGGAGGTCCCCGAGCACCTGAGGGTCGCCGGACAGCTGCGTCTGGAGCACAAGCAGGCGAGCCTGGAGGAGCTCGGCGGGCTCGCCGACCCACCGATGACCAAGGACGCCGTGGCGGGGCGGATCCGCCGTCTGCTCGCCATGGCGGACAAGCGCGCCGAGGAGCTCGGGATCGACGGCACGGAGTCCAGCCTGACCCCGGAGATGTTCGAGGAGTGACCACGCCGGCTGCCCGTGTGCGTGCCGGTGGCTGACGAGGGGGGTCCGGCTGCCGACACGGGGCCGGTATCCCATAGGTTGGGAGCGACACCGACCGGTGCAGAGGGCTGCACCGGCAGACCGTCTAGGAAAGGTGGACCCGATGACTGTTCGGGTAGGGATCAACGGATTCGGCCGGATCGGCCGCAACTTCTTCCGCGCCGTGCACGCCTCCGGCGCCGACATCGAGATCGTGGGTGTCAACGACCTCACCGACAACGCCACGCTGGCGCACCTGCTGCGCTACGACTCGATCCTGGGGCGGCTGGACGCCGAGGTGACGGCCACCGAGGACGCGCTGGTCGTCGACGGCACCGAGATCAAGACCTTCGCCGAGCGCGACCCTGCCAACCTGCCCTGGGCCGACCTGGGGGCCGACGTCGTGCTCGAGTCGACCGGCTTCTTCACCGAGGCATCCAAGGCGCAGGCGCACATCGACGGCGGCGCCCGCAAGGTGATCATCTCGGCGCCCGCCAAGAACGAGGACATCACCGTCGTGATGGGGGTCAACCACGACCTCTACGACCCGGAGCAGCACCACATCATCTCCAACGCCTCCTGCACCACCAACTGCCTGGCCCCGATGGCCAAGGCCCTCAACGACGACCTCGGGATCGTCAAGGGCCTCATGACGACCATCCACGCCTACACCCAGGACCAGAACCTGCAGGACGCCCCGCACAAGGACCTGCGGCGCGCCCGGGCGGCAGCACTCAACATCGTGCCGACCACGACCGGTGCCGCGAAGGCGGTCGCGCTGGTCCTGCCGGACCTCAAGGGCAAGCTGGACGGCTACGCGCTGCGCGTCCCCGTCGCCACCGGGTCAGCCACCGACCTGACCTTCGAGGCGGGTCGCGAGACCTCGGTCGAGGAGGTCAACGCGATCGTCAAGGCCGCGGCGGAGGGGCCGCTCAAGGGCTTCCTGCGCTACACCGAGGACCCGATCGTGTCCAAGGACATCGAGACCGACCCGGCCTCGTGCATCTTCGACGCCGGGCTCACCAAGGTCCTCGGCAACCAGGTGAAGGTCGTCGGCTGGTACGACAACGAGTGGGGCTACTCGAGCCGCCTCGTCGACCTGGTCACCCTCGTCGGCAAGAGCCTCTGAGCTCATGCGCACCATCGACTCCCTCGGGGATCTGCGCGGCAGGCGTGTCCTGGTGCGCAGTGACCTGAACGTCCCTCTCGACGGAAGCCGCATCACCGACGACGGACGCGTCCGTGCCTCGGTGCCCACCATCCGGCGTCTTGCCGACGCCGGTGCCCGGGTGGTCGTCTGCGCGCACCTGGGCCGGCCCAAGGGTGCTCCGGAGGAGAAGTACTCCCTGCGCCCGGTCGTGCAGCGGCTCGGCGAGCTGCTGGGCCACCCCGTGGCGTTCGCCGAGGAGACCGTCGGGCCGGTCGCCGAGCAGGCCGTGGGCGCGCTCGGCGACGGGGAGGTGCTGGTCCTGGAGAACCTGCGCTTCAACGCCGGAGAGACGGCCAAGGACGACTCCCGGCGCCGTGCCTTCGCCGAGCAGCTGGCCGGTCTGGCCGACGCCTACGTCAGTGACGGCTTCGGTGTCGTGCACCGTGCACAGGCGAGTGTCTACGACATCGCCCACCTGCTCCCGAGTGCGGCCGGTGGGCTGGTGGTGGACGAGGTCGAGGTCATGCGGCGTCTGCGTCAGGACCCGGAGCGGCCGTATGCCGTGGTCCTGGGTGGCGCGAAGGTGAGCGACAAGCTCGGCGTGATCGAGTCGCTCATCGGGGTCGCCGACCGGCTGCTGGTCGGGGGCGGGATGGTGTTCACCTTCCTCAAGGCGCAGGGCCACGAGGTCGGCACCAGCCTGCTCGAGCCGGACCAGGTCGACACGGTCCGGGGCTACCTGGCACTGGCGGAGGAGCGGGGCGTCGAGATCGTCCTGCCCACCGACATCGTGGCCGCCTCGGCCTTCTCGGCGGACGCGGACTTCGACGTCGTGCCGGCTGACGCCATCCCGGCCGACCGGATGGGGCTGGACATCGGCCCCGCCTCGGCGGAGGCGTTCGCTCACGCGCTGGCCGATGCGCGCACCATCTTCTGGAACGGGCCCATGGGTGCCTTCGAGATGGAGCCCTTCGCCGACGGCACGGAGGCCGTGGCCAAGTCCATGGCCGAGCGCACCAAGGACGGTGCGCTGACGGTGGTCGGCGGCGGTGACAGCGCCGCTGCGGTCCGCCAGCTGGGCTTCGCCGACGACCAGTTCGGCCACATCTCCACCGGGGGAGGGGCCAGCCTCGAGTACCTCGAGGGCAAGAAGCTCCCCGGCCTGACCGTTCTGGAGGACGCATGAGCAGCCGCACCCCGCTGATGGCGGGCAACTGGAAGATGAACCTCGACCACCTCCAGGCCACCCACCTGGTCCAGAAGCTGGACTGGAGCCTGAAGGACGGCAAGCACGACTTCGCCGCCGTGGAGGTGGCCGTGCTCCCCCCGTTCACCGACCTGCGCTCCGTGCAGACGCTGGTCCAAGGGGACCGGCTGGAGCTCCGGTACGGCGGGCAGGACCTGTCCCAGCACGACTCCGGGGCCTACACCGGCGAGATCTCCGGTGCCTTCCTGTCGAAGCTGGGATGCGAGTACGTCGTCGTCGGGCACAGCGAGCGCCGTGCGCACCACGCCGAGAGCGACGACGTCGTCGCGGCCAAGGTGCGTGCCGCGCTGCGGCACGGTCTCACGCCGATCCTGTGTGTGGGGGAGCAGCTGGACGTCCGCCAGGCGGGCACCCACGTCGACCATGTCGTGGGACAGCTGCGGGCCGCCCTCGAGGGGCTGGAGGCGGAGCAGGTGGCCGCCACGGTGATCGCCTACGAGCCCGTCTGGGCGATCGGGACCGGCGAGGTCGCCACGCCCGAGGACGCCCAGGAGGTGTGCGCAGCGGTCCGCAGCGCCGTGGGCGAGCTCGCCGGCCCGGAGGTCGCCGCAGGCATCCGGGTGCTCTACGGCGGCTCGGTCAAGCCCGGCAACGTGGCTGCGATGATGACCCAGGAGGATGTCGACGGGGCGCTGGTCGGCGGAGCCTCGATCAGCGTGGACGACTTCTCCGCGATCTGTCGCTACCGGCAGCACCACGGGGCCGGGTCGCCCTGACAACTGCGTTACCCTGTCAGTCGCCCGTTCCTCGGTCCGAGGGCGGGCGACTGACCACGTCCACCGCAGTCAGCGGTGGGAGCTCCGACCGTAAGGTGTGACCCCGTGACCGCTGTCCGGATCTTCCTCGATGTGCTGCTCGTCGCGAGCGGCATCTTCCTGGTGCTGCTGATCCTCATGCACAAGGGACGTGGTGGCGGTCTGTCCGACATGTTCGGCGGTGGCATGTCGAGCAGCCTCGGTGGCTCGTCGGTGGCAGAGCGCAACCTCAACCGCATCACCGTCGCCATGGCACTGGTCTGGGTGACCTCCGTCGTGGGCATCGGCATCCTCATCCGCTTCGGCTGAGCGTCCGCTGAGACGACCCGGCGCCGCCCTGTCCTGCCGCTGGGGTAACCTGCGTCACAGACATCGTCAGGTGTCCGGTGGCACACGCACCGTCGGCGCACAGCGAGGAGCATCACGTGGTCGGGACCAACGCCATCCGGGGGAGCCGGGTCGGAAGCGGCCCCATGGGGGAAGCCGAGCGTGGCGAGAGCGCTCCTCGGGTCCATGTCTCCTACTGGTGCAGCAACGGTCATGAGTCCAGGCCGAGCTTCTCCCGCGAGGAGGGTCTGGAGATCCCGCAGACCTGGGACTGTCCGCGCTGCGGTCTGCCGGCAGGGCAGGACAAGGACAACCCGCCGTCGGCACCGCGGACCGAGCCCTACAAGACCCACCTGGCCTACGTGAAGGAGCGACGTTCGGCCGCCGACGGCGAGGAGCTCCTCGACGAGGCACTCAAGGCGCTCCGGGGCAGGACCGGCGGGGCCTGAGGTCAGGCAGCCTGGGGCGCGGTCAGGAGCCGGGCGCCAGCTCCTCGGCGGCGGCCTCGTCGAGCCACCACACCGTCTCCTCGCTGCCACGCACCCAGGTGGCGGGATGCCGGTGGTCGTCCGTCATGCTCCGCACCGTCGAGACGGCTTCGGCCTTGTCCTCACCGGTGACGACCAGCCAGGCCGCCCGCGCCGCCCTCAGGGCCGGCACGGTCAGGGAGACCCGCAGCGGCGGTGGCTTGGGGGAGCCGGTCACCGGCACCGTGCTGCTGTCGTCGACCTCGAGCTCGTCGCGACCAGGAAAGAGACTGGCGACGTGGGAGTCGAGCCCCATGCCCAGCAGGAGCACGTCGAACCGCGGCACGGCAGCCTCCCCCTCGTCGCCGGCGAACGCCGCCAGCTGTTCGGCATAGTCGGCTGCGGCCGCTGCCAGCTCGTCGGGGTCCTCTCCCGCAGGGACGCGATGGACCTGGCCCGACGGCACGCCGAGCCGGTCCAGCCCGGCGTCGACGGCCTGCTGGTCGTTGCGATCGGGGTCGCCCTCGGGGACGAACCGCTCGTCGCCCCACCAGATGTGCACGTCCCGCCAGACCCCCGCACCTTCGGAGATGTCCGCCAGGGCCCGCACTGTCGCCGCGCCCATCGACCCGCCGGTCAGCACCAGATGGCCGATGCCTCGGCTCTCCACGGCTGCCTCGAGGCGGGCCACGGCCGCGGAGGCCACGGCCGCCGCCACGGCGGGGGCGTCCGGGCCCACCCGCACCTGGGAGGAGACGCGTGAGTCGGCGTCGACGTAGGACAGCCCCTGGCACAGCGAGCGGGCGTACACCTCGTCGGCGTCCAGACGGCGCAGCTCGGCAGCGAGCGCCTCCGGCAGCCCGGGCTCCAGCAGGGCGACCTCGCGGGTCGGCTGCCCCGGCTGGGACAGGGCCGCCAGCTGTCCTTCCAGGCGGACCAGCTCGACCGCACCGGAGGAGCGCTCCAGCCGGACCCCCACCAGACCCGTGCCGGGCTCGGCCTCCTCCCGGTGCACCGGCGTCCGCAGGGACACGCCGAGCCACCCGGCCAGGAGGTCTGCGCTGGGACATCCGGGCTCCGCAGTCACCGTCGCGGAGGTCACGGACTCGTAGGGCGGGTGGTCCAGGGCGGCGGCGAGCAGAGCGCGCCAGCGGGTGATCCGGGTCCAGGTCAGGTCGGTGTCACCGCTGCGGTAGTGGTGGGACCGGCGCTGCAGCTGCTCGCCGGGGTGACGGCAGTGCTGCGCGTCGGTGATGCGGCGCAGGGCGATCCGTCCCAGGGGCGACCCGGCGACGTCCTCGGGAGGGTCGCCGGGCCACCACCCGACGATGGGGGAGTCCGGGAGCAGGAGGGGGGTGACGACGGAGTCGCCGTGGCCGGCCAGACCCCCACCCAGGCGCAGCACGATGATCTCGCTGGCGCCGGCGTCACCCCCGACCCGGATCTGGGCGTCCAGCCGGTCCTGGCCGTCCCCGTTGCTACTGACGAGCACGATGATCCTCGCCGGGTGCTGCCGGGTGGCGTCGTTGGCGACCGAGACGGCCTCGTCTGCGCCGCGCTCCCCGACGACCACGAGCAGGGTGAGGACGCGGCCCATCGCCATCGCGCCCACGCTGTTGCGCAGCTCGATCAGCTTCTTGCCCACGTCCTTGGTCGTGGTCTCGGGCAGGTCGACGATCACGGCAGCCTCCACTCGCGCCCGTCCCGGCGCATCAGCTCGTCCGCCTGCGGCGGTCCCCACGTCCCTGCGGGGTAGTCGTGCGGTGCCCGGTCGTCGGCCTCCCAGTGCGCGACGATGGGGTCCAGGATCTTCCAGGAGAGCTCGACCTCCTCGTGACGGGGGAAGAGCGGTGGGTCGCCCAGCAGCACGTCGAGGATGAGCCGTTCGTAGGCCTCGGGGCTGGACTCGGTGAACGACGCGCCGTAGCCGAAGTCCATGGTCACGTCGCGCACCTCCATCTGCGTGCCCGGGACCTTGGAGCCGAAGCGCATCGTCACACCCTCGTCGGGCTGCACGCGGATGACGATCGCGTTGTGCCCCAGCTGTTCGGTCGCCGTGCTGGTGAACGGCAGGTGGGGTGCCCGCTTGAAGACGACGGCGATCTCCGTCACCCGCTTGCCGAGCCGCTTGCCCGTCCGCAGGTAGAACGGCACGCCGGCCCAGCGGCGCGTGTGCACGTCCACGGTGACCGCTGCATACGTCTCGGTGGTCGAGTCCTCGGCCACACCGTCCTCCTCGAGGTAGCCGCCCACCAGCTCACCTCCCTGACGGCCGGCGGTGTAGCGGCCCCGGCAGGTGGCCGCGGACAGGTCCTCGGGCAGCCGGACAGAGGTCAGCACCTTCTCCTTCTCGGCACGCACGGCATCGGCGGTGAAGCCCACCGGCTCCTCCATGGCGGTGAGGGCCAGCAGCTGCAGCAGGTGGTTCTGGATGACGTCCTTCGCCGCGCCCACCTCGTCGTAGTACCCCGCCCGGCCGCCGATCCCGATGTCCTCGGCCATGGTGATCTGCACGTGGTCGACGTAGTTGGCGTTCCAGACCGGCTCGAAGAGCTGGTTGGCGAAGCGCAGCGCCAGGAGGTTCTGCACCGTCTCCTTGCCCAGGTAGTGGTCGATGCGGAAGACGGAGTCCGGCGGGAACACGGACTCCACGATGTCGTTGAGCTCCTGGGCGCTGGACAGGTCGTGGCCGAAAGGCTTCTCGATGACCACCCTTCGCCAGGTGCCGGGACGCGGGTCGCTGAGACCCGAGGCCTGGAGCTGCTCGCAGACCGGGGCGAACCAGCCCGGGGGGATGGACAGGTAGAAGGCATGGTTGCCGCCGGTGCCCCGCTCCTCGTCCAGGGCCGTGACCGTGCGCGCGAGCTGGGTGAAGGCCTCGGTGTCGTCGAAGGCCCCCTGGACGAACCGGAAACCCTCGGCCAGGCTGCGCCAGACGTCCTCCCTGAAGGGGGTGCGGGCGTGCTTGCGCACGGAGTCGTGCACGACCTCGGCGAAGTCCTGGTCGTCCCAGTCCCGCCGCGCAAAGCCGACCAGGGAGAACCCTGGCGGCAGCAGGCCGCGGTTCGCCAGGTCGTAGATCGCGGGCATGAGCTTCTTGCGGGCAAGGTCGCCGGTGACACCGAACATGACCATGCTGCACGGGCCGGCGATCCGGGGCAGCCGCTTGTCGTCGGGCTGGCGCAGCGGGTTGTGCTCGGCAGTGACGACGGGCAGGCCAGGCTCGACCATCAGCCCTCCAGGGTGCGACGGACCAGGTTGAGCCCGTCCGTGTGGTCGGTGAGGTGCAGGCACAGGACCGGCCGGCCGAGGTCGCCGAGCACCGCGGCGTCTCCCGCTGCCTGGGCTGCGATGAGCTGGCCGAAGGTGAAGTCCTGCTCGGGGACCGGGAGGTCCTCGATCGGGTCGGCGGTGATCTGCAGGTAGACCCCCGTGGGAGGTCCGCCCTTGTGCAGCTGACCGGTGGAGTGCAGGAACCGTGGGCCCCAGCCGAAGGTGACCGGTCGACCGACGCGCTCGGTGAGCACCTCACGGACGTCGGCGACGTCGGGGTGCACGGCACGGTCCAGGTAGGCCATGACCGCGACGTACCCGGTCTGCGGGTCGACGCGGGCCAGCAGTGCCTCGAGCGCCGAGGACAGCGCGTCCTCCGCGGCCGGGGACCACCACCTCCCCCCCGTGGTGCGGATCTGCACGGGGCCGTCCGTCGCCTCGGGCTCCCCGACAGCACCCGTCCCGGCCTGCATCCGCTCGCGAGCCGCGTGCTTGGCGGACTCGACGTCGGGCTGGTCGAAGGGGTCGACGCCCAGCAGGTGCCCCGCGACGGCGGTGGCCGCCTCCCAGAGGAGGAACTGTGCACCGAGCGGACCGGCGACGTTGACCACTGATCCGGTGACCTCTGCCGTCGGTGTCGGGTCGACGTCGTCCTCACTGTCCGAGGGGTCGGCGGTGAACGCCACGACGGCGAGGTCGGAGACATCGGTGATGGCTGCGGTGGGGTCGTTGTCGGTGCCGACGACGACGGGCAGCAGCCCGGTGCCGTCCTTGCCGGTGCTCTCGGCCAGCAGCTGCTCGGCCCAGTCGGCGAAGCCCACGATGCCTGAGCCCTGGTCGGTGAGCAGCAGCTTGTCGCGCAGCGGCTGCGTGCCCCCGAGAGCAGCGCCCAGCCGCAGGGCCGGGTTGGCCACGTCGTCCTCCGCGAGCAGGTCGGCGACCTCCTCGGCCTCGTCGAGCAGCCGTTCGACGTCGACCCCGGCCAGGCCGCTGGGGACGAGACCGAAGGCGCTCAGCGCCGAGTACCGTCCCCCGAGGTCAGGCTCCGCATGGACGACGGTGTACCCGCCGACACCGGCGCTGTGGTCAAGGGGGCTGCCGGGGTCGGTGACCACCACGATCCGCTCGGTGGGGTCGATGCCGGCCCGCTCGAAGGCCTCGACGAAGACCCGGCGCTGGGAGTCGGTCTCGACGGTGCCTCCCGACTTGGAGGACACGACGACCGCGGTCTGCTCGACCCTCTCCCGGACTGCGCCCCGGACCGCGTCAGGGTCCGAGGAGTCCAGGACGACCAGGTCGACCCCGGCGGTGGCACAGATCACCTCGGGGGCGAGCGAGGAGCCACCCATCCCGCACAGCACGATGCGCTGCACCCCTCGCCCGGTGAGCTGGTCCCGCAACGCAGCGATCTGTCCCAACAGGGGCCGTGAGCTGCGCGGCAGGTCGACCCAGGCGAGCCGCCGGGACGCCTCCTCCTGGGCGTCGCTGCCCCACAGGGACGTGTCCCGGGCAAAGAGACGGGAGGCGAACCTCTCCTCGACCAGAGCGGGCAGGTGGCGCTCCACCGCCGTGGCAGCGTCACCCAGCGCCTCGATGAGCAGTGCGTTCACGTGGCCTCTCCGGCGGCCTTGTCCAGCTCACCCCGCACGGTGTCGAGCAGCTCGTCCCACGACGTCGCGAACTTCTCGACCCCCTCCCGCTCGAGCAGCCCGACGACCTCCGTGTAGGAGACACCCGCCCGCTCGAGGGCGTCCAGGGTCTCCTGTGCCGCGGCATACCCGCCGGTGACCGTGTCCCCACTGATCCGGGCGTGGTCGGCGGTGGCGTCCAGCGTCGCTGCCGGCATGGTGTTGACGGTCTGCGGCGCCACCAGCTCGGTGACGTACATGGTGTCGGGGTAGTCCTCGTTCTTGACGCCCGTGGAGGCCCACAGCGGACGCTGCACGTGCGCACCGTCGTCGGCGAGGTTCTGCCAGCGGGGCGTGGAGAAGACCTCCTCGAACGCCTGGTAGGCCAGCCGTGCGTTGGCCAGGGCCACCGTGCCCTTGAGCGAGAGCGCCTCGTCGGTGCCGATCTCGTCGAGACGCCTGTCGACCTCGGAGTCGACGCGCGAGACGAAGAACGAGGCCACGGAGTGGATCGTCGACAGGTCGTGCCCGTGCTGGCGGGCCTGCTCGAGGCCGGTCAGGAAGGCGTTCATCACGCCGCGGTAGCGGTCGAGGGAGAAGACCAGGGTCACGTTGACGCTGATGCCGTGCGCCAGGGTCTGGGTGATCGCCGGGAGACCCTCCACCGTGGCCGGGATCTTGATGAACAGGTTGGGACGGTCGATCTCGGCCCACAGCCGCTGTGCCATCTCGACCGTGCCCGCGGTGTCTGCGGCGAGGCGCGGGTCCACCTCGATCGACACCCTGCCGTCGACGCCGTCGGTCGCGTCGTGGACCGGACGCAGGATGTCGCACGCGTCCCTCACGTCGCGCGTGGTCAGGGCGAACACCGCGTGCTCCACGTCCGCCCCCTGCGCGGCCAGCTCGCGGACCTGCTGGGAGTAGGCATCGCCCTCGGCGAGGGCCGCAGCGAAGATCGTGGGGTTCGTCGTGACCCCGACGACATGCCGCTCGTCGATGAGGGCCTGCAGGTCGCCCTCGGTGATCATCGGCCGGTTGAGGTCGTCCAGCCAGACCGACACCCCGGCGGCGGACAGCGCCGCCAGGGGGGTGTCCGCCGGTGCCTGACGGGCGTGCTCCGCCGCGCCGGCGTTGGGGTTGGGGGTGGTCTCGGTGCTCGGGGTGTGCTCGCTCGCGGTCATGGTGTCCCTCACTTCTGGGTTGCGTCGGTGGATCGGTTGCCGCCCTGGTCGCCGTCTCCCACGGCCTCGCTGACGGTGTCGGGCTCCTGCGGAAGGTCCTGAGCGGGGCCGGCGTCCGCCGCGACCGCACGCAGGGAGTCCTGCGCCGCCTCGACGACGGACTCTGCGGTCAGGCCGAACTCCTGGTACAGCCGCTCGTAGTCGGCCGAGGCGCCGAAGTGGTCGAGGCTGACCATCCGGCCGGTGTCCCCGACGAGGTCGCGCCAGCCCTGCGCCACGCCGGCCTCCACGCTGACCCGCGCCCGCACGGACGGGGGCAGCACCTCGTCGCGGTAGGCCTTGTCCTGGCGGGTGAACCACTCGAGGCAGGGCAGTGACACGACCCGTGTGGGGGTGCCGGCCGCCTGCAGGGTCTCGCGGGCGGCGACCGCCAGCTGCACCTCCGAGCCGGTGGCCACGAGGATGACCTCGGGGGCCCCACCGTCGGCGTCGGCCAGGACGTAGCCTCCTCGGGCCACGCCGTCGGCGGAGGCGAAGGTCGCACGGTCGAAGGTGGGCACGTTCTGGCGGGTCAGGGCCAGCGCGCTGGGGTGGTCGACGGTCTCCAGGATGGTCCGCCACGCCACGGCAGTCTCGTTGGCGTCGGCCGGCCGGACCACGTCGAGGCCGGGGATGGCGCGCAGCGCCGCCAGGTGCTCCACCGGCTGGTGGGTCGGGCCGTCCTCACCGAGTCCGATGCTGTCGTGGGTCCACACGTAGATGACCGGCACCTGCTGGATGGCGGCCAGCCGCACGGCAGGTCGCATGTAGTCGGAGAAGATCAGGAAGGTCCCGCCGTAGGGCCGGGTCAGGCCCTCCAGGGCGATCCCGTTGAGGATCATGCCCATGGCGTGCTCCCGGACGCCGAAGTGCAGGGTGCGGCCGTAGGCGTTCCCGGGGAACATCTCCGTCGCCTTGCTCTCGGGGACGAAGCTGGGGACGTCCTTCATCGTCGTGTTGTTGGAGCCGGCCAGGTCGGCCGAGCCGCCCCACAGGTCCGGCATGACGTCGGCGAGTGCCGTCAGCACCTCGCCGGAGGCCTTGCGCGTAGCCATGCCGTCGTCGCTGGCCTCGAAGCTGGGGACGGCCTCGTCCAGACCGTCGGGGAGCCGCTTGTCGAGCAGCCGGTCCAGGAGGGCGGCCTGCTCGGGGTGCGCGTCCCGCCACGCGTCGTAGCGCTGCTGCCACTGTGCGTGCGCCTCCTGTCCTCGCTGCACGACCGAGCGCGTGTGCGCGAGCACCTCCGCCTCCTCGGGGAAGTGGACCTCGGGGTCGAACCCCAGGAGCCGCTTCGTGGCAGCGACCTCCTCGGCGCCGAGGGCCGACCCGTGGGCGGCACCGGTGTCGCGGGCGTCGGGAGCAGGCCAGGCGATGATGGTGCGCAGGAGCACCAGGGTGGGCCGGTCGGTCCGCTCGCGGCTGGCGGTCAACGCGGCGTGGAGCGCGTCGACGTCCTCGGTGTAGGTGTCGCGGGTGCGCCAGTCCACGACGTCGACGTGCCACCCGTACGCCTCGTAGCGCTGGGCGACGTCCTCGCTGAAGGAGATGTCGGTGTCGTCCTCGATGCTGATGTAGTTCTGGTCGTAGACGACGGTCAGGTTGGACAGCTCCTGGTGGCCGGCGAGCGACGAGGCCTCGCTCGAGACACCTTCCATCAGGTCACCGTCCGAGGCGACGACCCAGATGTGGTGGTCGAAGGGCGACTCGCCCGGTGCTGCGTCCGGGTCCAGCAGGCCTCGCTGGCGCCGCTGTGCCATCGCCATCCCGACGGCGGAGGCCAGGCCGGACCCCAGGGGACCGGTGGTGATCTCCACGCCGGGGGTGTGGTGGACCTCCGGGTGACCGGGCGTCCTCGAGCCCCAGGTCCGCAGTGCCTTGAGGTCGTCCATCTCCAGGCCGTAGCCGCACTGGTAGAGCTGGATGTACTGCGTGAGGCTGGAGTGGCCGCAGGAGAGGACGAAGCGGTCGCGCCCGAGCCAGTGCGGGTCGCTCGGGTCGTGCCGCATGACCTGCTGGTAGAGCACGTACGCCAGGGGCGCCAGGCTCATGGCGGTGCCGGGGTGGCCGCTGCCGCAGTGCTCCACCGCGTCGGCGGCCAGGATGCGCACGGTGTCCACGGCCCGCACGTCCAGCTCGGTCCACCCGGCCTGGTCGGCGACGGGGAGCGCCAGCTGCGGGTCGCGCTCGGCGAGGAGGGTCTCGGTCTGGTCGGTCACGGGGACTCCTTGCTGCAGTCGGATGTTTCGGCCGGTCGGTGCTCCGGTGAGTGGGCACACGTCCGGGACGCACACTGTGCGAACCAGGTCACGGTCGACCTTAGTCCCGGACGCCCCTGACTCGCAGGTCCACGTGCGCAGGTAGGATCGGGGCGGGCCCCGGCCACGGGGTGCCCGTCCGGAAAACCACCCCTCCGTCTCGAAGGATCTCGTGACCACGCTCGACCGCCGTTCGGCCGGCACCCCTGCACAGCCCCGGTGGCGCCAGGTGGTGCGTGACTACGTCGCGCTCACCAAGCCGCGCATCATCGAGCTCCTGCTGGTCACCACCTTCCCCGTCATGTTCCTGGCGGAGCGCGGCATCCCGCCGCTGGGCCTCGTGCTCGCCACGCTGGTCGGCGGGGTCCTCGCCGCCGGCTCGGCCAACACCCTCAACTGCGTGCTGGACCGGGACATCGACGCACGGATGCACCGCACCGAGAACCGCCCCCTGGTCACGGGGGCGATCCGTCCCCGGGCGGCGGTGGTGTTCGGCGTGGTGCTCGGGGTGGCCTCGGTCCTCTGGCTGGGTCTGCTGGTCAACACCCTGAGCGCACTGCTCGCACTCGGCGCGATCGTGCTGTACGTGGGCTTCTACACCATGCTGCTCAAGCGCAGGACCAGCCAGAACATCGTCTGGGGCGGTGTCGCCGGCTGCATGCCGGTGCTGATCGGCTGGTCTGCGGTCACCGAGTCGCTGGACTGGCCCGCGCTCGTGCTCTTCCTCGTCGTCTTCTTCTGGACCCCGCCGCACTACTGGCCGCTGTCCATGCGGTTCAAGGAGGACTACGCCAACGCCGGGGTGCCGATGCTCCCCGTCGTGGCCGAGGACGTCGCGGTGGGCCGCCAGATCGTGGCCTACACGTGGGTCACGGTCCTGACCTCGCTGGTGCTGGTGCCGGTCGCCCCCATGGGCTGGGTCTACACCGTGACGGCCCTGGTCGCCGGCGGGGTGTTCGTCGTCGAGTCCCACCGCCTGCTCGGACGCGCCAGGCGAGGGGTCGCGGGTCCGGCGCTGGGAGCCATGCGGCTCTTCCACTTCTCGATCAGCTACCTGACCCTGCTGTTCCTGTCTGTCGCGGTCGACCCGCTGCTCTACCTGCCGCTCCCGCTCGGCTGAGCCTCGGCGCTCGTCCCCTCCTGCCGGGCCACGAGAGCGCCCCGGTGCTCCTCGAGGGTGGAGCGCTGCGCCCAGGTGAGGGCCAGGGTGAGCAGGGCGGCACCCAGCATGTGCAGCGAGACCAGGGTGACCGGCAGGCCGGTGAAGTACTGCACGTAGCCGATGACGCCCTGCAGCAGCGTCACGACCAGCACCGCGTCCCACCCGCGACGCAGCTGTGCGCCGGCTCCGAGGCGTCGCGAGAGGACGACGAGGGCGACGACGAGCCCGGTGAACAGCCACACGGACACGGCGTGCAGCCTGGCCATGGCCTCCGGGTCCAGGGCGAGCCGCGCGGGGGCGTCGGCGTCGCCGGAGTGGGGCCCGGCACCGGTGACCACCGTGCCGAGCACCATCACCACGACCCCGACCGCGACGGTGGCCCACCCGAGGGGGCGCAGCCTGGACGGCGCCGCCTCCTCGGTCCGGCCGCCGGTGGTGTGCCAGACGAGCAGGGTGCTCACGGCGATGAGAGCCATGGAGATGAGGAAGTGGGCCATCACCGTCAGCGGGTGCAGGGCGGTGAGCACGGTGATGCCACCCAGGACGGCCTGGGCGAGCGTTCCCCCCAGCACGAGACCGGCCAGGAGCGTGAGCGGGCGCTGCCGTGCCCAGCGCCAGACCGCCAGCACGGTCAGCAGCGCGACCACTCCTACCAGGATGCCCAGCATGCGGTTGCCGAACTCGATGTAGGGGTGGATGCCGTCCGCCGGCTGGAAGCTCGGGGTGTAGGAGCCCGGCTCGCACTGCGGCCAGGTGGGGCAGCCCAGGCCGCTCCCGGTCAGGCGGACCAGGCCGCCGGTGACGACGATGAGCACCTGGACGACCAGGTTGAGGAGCAGGATCCGACGCAGCCAGGGATGGACGAGCACGCCTCCATGGTAGGTGGGAGGTCTGGGAGCGACGTCCCTAGTCCGACCAGCGCAGCACCCGGGACGCCGACCAGCCCAGCAGGGCGGCCCAGCCGAGCAGCGCAGCCGAGCGCAACGACCACGGTATGCCGTCGCTCACGCCGGTCAGCACCGTGCGCAGGCCGTCGGCCAGCAGCGCTGACGGCAGCCAGGTGACCACCGGCTCCAGGCTGCCCGGCAGGGCGGCGGCGGGGACGACCACGCCCCCCAGGACGAGCAGCAGCACCCACCCGAGGTTGGCCAGGGCCAGGACACCCTCGGCCCGCAGCGACCCGCCCAGCAGCACGGCGAGCCCGACGAACGCCGCGGCGCCGGCGACGAGCAGCAGCACGGCCGGCGGCAGGCCGGTGAGGGCAGGACGCCACCCGAGCAGGGCAGCAGCCGCAGCGATCACCACCACCTGGACAGCCAGGACCACGAGGACCGCCAGGGCCTTGCCCAGCAGCAGGCCGTCCCGGCCCAGGGGCGTCGTCCCCAGCAGCCTGAGCACGCCGTAGCGGCGCTCGTACGCGAGCAGGATCGCCTGGCCGGTGAACGCGGTGGAGATGACGGCCAGGGCCAGCACACCGGGTGTGAGGACGGCGAGGCGGTCCACCCCGGACCAGGGGCCCACGGACAGGTCGGGCACCGAGGTCAGGGCGAGGCCGACGAGTGCGAGGAGCGGCAGCACGACGGAGACGAGCAGCTGCTCGCCGTTGCCGAGCAGCGTGCGGGTCTCGAAGGCGGCCTGGGCCAGGACACGGCGGGTCGGGGCGGCGGGTGCGCTCATGCGGCCCCGCCCGTGAGTGCGAAGTAGCGCTCCTCCAGCGGCATCCCGGCGCACACCTGCGTGATGCTCCCGCGTGCAGCGACCCGTCCCGCGGCCACGATGACGACATGGTCGGCGAGGCGCTCGGCCTCGTCGAAGGAGTGGGTGGTGAGCACGACCGCCGTGCCCCGGGCGGCGAGGTCACCGACGAGGGCATGCACCTCCCGGCGGGCGTGCGGGTCGAGCCCCGCGGTGGGCTCGTCGAGGAACACGATCTCCGGGTCACCCACCAGGGCAGCCGCCAGGGCGAGCCGCTGCCGCTGGCCACCGGAGAGCCGGCGCACCGGCGTCGTCGCGAACGCCTCGATGCCCAGGAGGGCGACCAGGTCCGTGACCGGACGCGGCGCGGCATACAGGCGGGCCAGGTGGGAGAGCAGGGCGACGGGCCGGGCGGACTGGGGCAGGCCGCCGTCCTGCAGCATCACCCCGACGCGTCCCCGGTGCCCTGGCCCGGCCCGCCACGGGTCACGGCCGAGCACGCGGACGTCACCGCCGTCCGGCCGCTGAAGACCGACGGCGAGCTCTACGGCGGTCGACTTCCCGGCGCCGTTGGGCCCCAGCACACAGGTCACGTGCCCGTGGGCAGCCGTCCAGGTCAGTCCGTCGAGAGCGGTGGTGGACCCGAAGCGCCGGACGACGTCCGTCATCTGGAGGGCCGGTCCGCCTGCGGCGGCGGGGACGGGGGGAGGGCACGGCACCGCTCCACGATAGTCGCCGCTCCCGGTGCTCCGGCCGTCGGGAACACAGTGAGGTAGACCTTGGTTGGACCGTGCGTGGATATAGGTGACACTGGCATGGTGTTTATGGCAGACGGCAGCGCGGAGTCCCGGACCCGGGACCGTGTCCGCCGCGCCGTCGGGGTCCATGGCCCGGTCACCGCTCGCGAGCTCGCCGCCGAGCTCGACCTCACGCCTGCTGCCGTCCGTCGCCACCTGGACGCCCTCGCCGACGAAGGGTCGATCACCGAGCGCGAGGTGGCCCTGCACGGCCGCCGGGGGCGGGGCAGGCCCGCGCGGGCCTACGTGCTGACCGAGCGCGGTCAGGAGCAGCTGCAGACCTCCTACGACGACGTCGCGACGGCCGCTCTGCACTACCTCGAGGACCATGCCGGCGCACGCGCCGTCGAGGACTTCGCCGCCCAGCAGATGGCCGGGCTGGAGGTCAGGCTCCGGGCAGCCGTCGCGCAGGCAGGAGACAGCCTCACCAGCCGCACCGACGCGGTCGCCTCCGCGCTCTCCGACGAGGGCTTCGCGGCCACGACGCGCCCGGTGGGCCAGGGGACAGGCCTTGCCGGCATCCAGCTGTGCCAGGGTCACTGTCCGGTGCGCACCGTGGCCACCGAGTTCCGCCAGTTCTGCGACGCCGAGACCGACGTCATCTCCCGGGTGCTCGGCGTCCACGTGCAGCGGCTGGCCACCCTCGCCGGTGGTGAGCACGTCTGCACGACGTTCGTGCCGACCGGGCCGATGGCCACGGTCCCGGGCCCCGACCCCGGTGGGGGAGCTGCAGCCCCACCTCGCCGCATTCCCCCTCCCGCCCCCGAGAAGACCCACCGAGAAAGGCCCTGACGATGACGACGAACATCGAAGAGCTCAACCCAGGACTCAAGGACCTGGGCCGTTACGAGTACGGCTGGGCTGACACCGACGTCGCCGGAGCCTCTGCCCGGCGCGGTCTCAGCGAGGAGGTCGTCCTCGACATCTCGCAGCGCAAGAGCGAGCCTGAGTGGATGACCGCCCAGCGGCTCAAGGCGCTCAAGCTGTTCTACAAGAAGCCCATGCCGACCTGGGGCAGCGACCTCACCGGCATCGACTTCGAGAACATCAAGTACTTCGTGAAGTCCACGGAGAAGCAGGCGACCACCTGGGACGAGCTGCCCGAGGACATCAAGAACACCTACGACCGCCTGGGCATCCCGGAGGCCGAGAAGCAGCGGCTGGTCTCCGGCGTCGCCGCGCAGTACGAGTCCGAGGTCGTCTACCACCAGATCCGTGAGGACCTGGAGGAGAAGGGTGTCCTCTTCCTGGACACCGACACCGCCCTGCGCGAGCACGAGGACCTGTTCCGCGAGTACTTCGGCTCGGTCATCCCCGCCGGCGACAACAAGTTCGCGGCGCTGAACACGTCGGTGTGGAGTGGTGGCTCGTTCATCTACGTGCCGCCGGGCGTGCACGTCGACATCCCGCTGCAGGCCTACTTCCGGATCAACACCGAGAACATGGGGCAGTTCGAGCGCACCCTGATCATCGCCGACGAGGGCTCCTCGGTGCACTACGTCGAGGGCTGCACGGCTCCGATCTACAAGACCGACTCGCTGCACTCGGCAGTCGTCGAGATCATCGTGAAGAAGAACGCCCGGGTGCGCTACACGACCATCCAGAACTGGTCCAACAACGTCTACAACCTGGTCACCAAGCGGGCGACCTGCGCCGAGGGCGCCACCATGGAGTGGATCGACGGCAACATCGGCTCCAAGGTCACCATGAAGTACCCCGCCGTCTTCCTGCTCGGCGAGCACTCCAAGGGTGAGACCCTGTCCGTCGCCTTCGCCGGCGAGGGCCAGCACCAGGACGCCGGCGCCAAGATGGTGCACGCCGCCCCGCACACCTCCTCCACGATCGTCTCCAAGTCGGTCGCCCGGGGCGGTGGCCGCACCTCCTACCGCGGCCTGGTGCAGGTGCTGGACGGTGCCCACCACTCGCGCTCGAGCGTGGTCTGTGACGCGCTGCTGGTGGACCAGATCTCCCGCTCCGACACCTACCCCTACGTCGACGTCCGCGAGGACGACGTGCAGATGGGGCACGAGGCGACCGTCTCCAAGGTGTCCGAGGACCAGATGTTCTACCTCATGTCGAGAGGCCTGTCCGAGACCGACGCCATGGCGATGATCGTGCGCGGCTTCGTCGAGCCGATCGCCCGTGAGCTGCCCATGGAGTACGCCCTCGAGCTGAACCGGCTCATCGAGCTGCAGATGGAAGGAGCCGTCGGCTGATGACGATCGTCACCAACGACACCCCCGCCCACGTCGACCCGCAGAGCCGGCTGGCGACGGTGCCGGACAGCTCCCGCGCCTCGCGCACCGCCTCGTTCGACCCTGCGGACTTCCCGGTGCCCTCCGGACGCGAGGAGGAGTGGCGGTTCACCCCGGTCGACCGGCTGGGCGCGCTCTTCGCCGACGGTCCGGCATCCGGCCACCTGGAGCGCAGCGTCCAGCTGCCCGAGGGCGTGACCCTCACCGACATCAGCGGTGAGCAGGCCCGCAGCCTGGCCTCCCGGCCGCCGAACGACCGGGCCGCTGCGCAGGCCTTCGCCCGCAGCGGTGGGGCGGTCCGGCTGGATATCCCGGCCGAGGCGCAGCTCGAGGACGCCGCACGTATCCGGCTCACCGGCACCGGCGGTGAGCCCGTGTTCGGTCACGTCGTGCTCACCGCCGGCCGGCACAGCAAGGCCACCGTCATCGTCGAGCACGACGGCACCGCGGAGTACTCCGAGTTCTTCAGCGTCGAGGCGCAGGACGGCGCGGACCTCACCGTGGTCACGCTCCAGCGCTGGAACGACGACTCGGTGCACCTGGGGCAGCACCAGGCCCTGGTCGGGCGCGACGCCTCCTACCGCCACATCGTCGTCACCCTCGGTGGCGCCGTCGTGCGGCTGAACAGCAACGTGACGTATGCCGGCCCCGGTGGCGACGCGACGCTGCTCGGCGTCTACTTCGCCGACGCCGGCCAGCACCTGGAGCACCGCTCCTTCGTCGACCACAACGAGCCCAAGGGCACCTCCTTGGTGACCTACAAGGGTGCGCTGCAGGGCGAGACCGCCCGCACCGTCTGGGTGGGCGACGTGCTCATCCGTGCCGAGGCCGAAGGCATCGACACCTACGAGCTCAACCGCAACCTGGTCCTGAGCGACGGCGCGCGCGCCGACTCGATCCCCAACCTGGAGATCGAGACCGGTGACATCGCCGGCGCCGGTCACGCCAGCTCGACCGGTCGGTTCGACGACGAGCAGCTCTTCTACCTGATGTCGCGCGGCATCGGTGAGTACGAGGCGCGCCGGCTGGTGGTCCGGGGCTTCTTCGCGGACATCATCGTCAAGATCGGTGTCCCGGAGATCGTGGACACCCTCATGGAGGCCATCGAGGAGGAGCTGGCGACCGACATGGGGACGCCGGCGTGAGCGCAGCAGCGCAGCGTGACGGGCTGGTCCGGGTCTGCACCCTGGACGACCTGCCCGAGGTGGGCGCGGTCCTCGCCGTGGTCGACGGCCGGCGCATCGCGATCGCGCGGGACAGCGCGGGCGACGTGCACGCCATCGACGACACCTGCAGCCACGCCAACGTCTCGCTCTCCGAGGGCGAGGTGGAGGACGGCACGATCGAGTGCTGGCTGCACGGCTCTGCCTTCGACCTGACCACCGGGCAGCCCACCAGCCTGCCTGCCACCACACCCATCGCGGTGCACACCGTGCAGATCGAGGGCGACGTCGTCTACGTGGCCCTCTCCGACGACGCATCTTGAGCAAGGAGCACACTGACATGACCACTTTGGAGATCAAGGACCTGCACGTCACCGTCGAGACGGAGACGGGGGTGAAGGAGATCCTGCGGGGCGTCGACCTCACCGTCCGTTCCGGCGAGACGCACGCGATCATGGGTCCGAACGGCTCCGGCAAGTCGACCCTGGCCTACTCGGTGGCCGGGCACCCGAAGTACACCATCACCAGCGGATCGGTCACCCTGGACGGTGAGGACGTGCTGGAGATGGGCGTCGACGAGCGCGCCCAGGCCGGGCTCTTCCTGGCGATGCAGTACCCCGTCGAGGTCCCCGGCGTCACGGTGTCCAACTTCCTGCGCACCGCCAAGACCGCGATCGACGGCGAGGCCCCCAAGCTCCGCCACTGGGTCAAGGACGTCAAGGAGGCCATGACCTCCCTGCGCATGGACTCCTCCTTCGCGGAGCGCAACGTCAACGAGGGCTTCTCCGGTGGCGAGAAGAAGCGTCACGAGATCCTCCAGATGGAGCTGCTGTCGCCGAAGATCGCCATCCTCGACGAGACCGACTCCGGGCTCGACGTCGACGCCCTCAAGGTCGTCTCCGAAGGCGTCAACCGGGTCAAGGCGTCCAGCGACATCGGCGTCATGCTGATCACCCACTACACGCGCATCCTGCGCTACATCACCCCCGACCACGTGCACGTCTTCATCGACGGCAAGGTGGCCGAGTCCGGTGGTCCCGAGCTGGCCGAGCGCCTCGAGAACGAGGGCTACGACCGTTACCTGACCGCACAGGTCTGACCTCGGTGCCAGCACTGACAGCGGGGGAGTCGGCCCGGATCAGGGCCGACTTCCCCATCCTGTCCCGCACGGTGCGCGGGGGGGCCCCGCTGGTCTACCTCGACAGCGGCGCCACCTCCCAGAAGCCGCTGGCCGTCCTCGACGCCGAGCGTGACTTCTACCTGAGACACAACGCTGCGGTGCACCGCGGCGCGCACCAGCTCGCCGAGGAGGCCACCGAGGCCTTCGAGGGCGCGCGTGGGCGCATCGCCCGCTTCGTCGGCGCGCAGCCCGACGAGGTCGTGTTCACCAAGAACGGCACCGAGGCGATCAACCTCGTGGCCTACGCCATGAGCAACGCCGGCGCCCCCGGCGCCCTCGACGGTGCCGACCCCGAGGTGGCGCGGAGGCTGCAGGTCGGTCCCGGGGACGAGATCGTGGTGACCGAGATGGAGCACCACGCCAACCTCGTGCCGTGGCAGGAGCTGTGCCGGCGCACGGGCGCCACCCTGCGCTGGGTGGGGGTGACCGACGACGGCTACCTGGAGGACCCTCGCTCGGTCATCGGGCCCGCGACGAAGCTCGTCGCGTTCACCCACGTGTCCAACGTGCTCGGCACGGTGGTGGACGTGGCCGACCTGGTGAGCGCGGCCCGGGAGGTGGGGGTGCTCACCCTGCTCGACGCCTGCCAGTCGGTGCCGCACCAGCCCGTGGACGTCACGGCGCTGGACGTGGACTTCCTCGTCTTCACCGGCCACAAGGTCCTCGGTCCGTCCGGGGTCGGCGTGCTCTGGGCTCGCCCGGAGCTGCTCGCGGCCATGCCGCCGTTCCTCACCGGCGGGTCGATGATCGAGATCGTGCACATGGAGCGCTCGACCTTCGCGCCGCCTCCGCAGCGGTTCGAGGCCGGAGTGCCGGTCGCGGCCCAGGCGGTGGGCCTGGCAGCAGCCTGTGACTACCTCGACACGGTCGGGATGGAGCGCGTCGCCGCGCACGACCATGCCCTGATGGGCTACACCCTCGAGCAGCTCGCGCAGCGGCCGTGGGTGCGGGTGCTCGGCCCGAGCGACCCGGCGCACCGCGTCGGGGCTGTCGCGTTCACCGTGGAGGGTGTCCACCCGCACGACGTCGGCCAGGTGCTGGACGACCAGGGCATCGCGGTGCGCACCGGTCACCACTGCGCGTGGCCGCTGCACCGCCGGCTGCGGGTGCCGGCCAGCACCCGGGCGAGCTTCGGTGTCTACACGACGACGGCCGAGGTCGACGCCTTCCTGGTCGCCCTGGACCGCGTGCCGCAGATCTTCGGGGTGAGCGCCTGATGGACCTCTACGGCGAGCTCATCCTGGAGCACTCCAAGCGGCCGGTGCACGCCGGGCTGCGTGACGGCTTCGACGCCGAGGTGCACCACGTCAACCCCACCTGCGGTGACGAGGTGACCCTGCGGGTGCACCTCGACCGGGCCGGGGATGAGCCCGTGCTGCAGGACCTGTCCTACGACGCGCTGGGATGCAGCATCTCGACGGCCGCCACCTCGATGCTGGCCGAGGAGTCGGTCGGCCGACCGGTGCGCGAGACCCTGGCGACCTACCGCGGCATCCACGCCATGCTGATGTCCAAGGGCGCCGACCCCGGCGACCCCGAGGTCATCGGCGACGCCGTCGCCCTGGCCGGCGTCGCGCGCTACCCCGCCCGGGTCAAGTGCGCGCTGCTGGGCTGGAGCGCCTACCTCGACGCCCTCGCCCGTGCCGGGGTCGACATCTCCGGCATGAGACCGTAAGTACACCGACACTCTGCACCCGCAGGAAGGTTGCCCCATGAGTGAGACCACCGCAGTCCCCAACGTCGCCGACGTGGAGGAGGCCCTCCGCGACGTCGTCGACCCCGAGCTCGGCATCAACGTCGTCGACCTGGGCCTCATCTACGGCGTGACCGTGGACGCCCAGGCACACGCCGTCATCGACATGACCCTCACCAGCGCGGCCTGCCCGCTGACCGACGTCATCGAGGACCAGACGGCCCAGGCTCTCGAGGGCCTGGTCACCTCGCACCGCATCAACTGGGTGTGGATGCCTCCGTGGGGTCCGGACAAGATCACCCCGGAGGGCCGCGAGCAGCTGCGCGCCCTCGGCTTCAACGTCTGAGGTGTCCGGCCCCCGCCGGGTCGAGGTCGCCCCGGAGCGTCTGCCCGGCTGGGTCGACGGCTTCGCGGAGCGACACGGCGCGCTGACCTGGGCCCGGGACGAGACGGCATACGTCCTCACGGCCGACGACGGCAGCACCGCGCGGCTGAGCGGCTGGCACCCCCCCACGACGACGCCGCCACCCGACCTCCCGGGGTGGGCGGCGGCGCCGTCGTCCCTGGGGCTGGTGCTGGTCCGCAGGGGAGGGTATGCCGTGGGGCGGGCCGCAGGGGAGCGGCTCGTCGCGCACCACTGCGGCACCCGCTACGTGCAGTCGCGCACCGCGGCCGGTGGGTGGTCGCAGCACCGCTTCGCCCGCCGGCGGGGCAACCAGGCCGACGCGCTGGTCGGGTCGGTGACCGAGCGTGTCCGCACCCTCCTGCTCGGCAGGGACCTCGACGGCCTCGTGGTGGGGGGCGACCGCATGCTGGTGGCCCAGGTGCTGCAGGACCCGCGGCTGCACCCGCTCACCGTCCTGCCCCGGCGGGACCTGCCCGACATCACGGACCCACGCCTGGTGGTGCTGGAGAAGGCGGTCGGTCGCGGTCGAGCCGTCCGGGTCAGCCTGACCGACCCTGCCTGAGCACCTCGTCATCCTCGAGGCCTGCCGGCGGAGCGTACCCGTGCGTGCCCAGCCCGGTCAGCAGGGCGGCACCCGTGCCCACGGCACCTGCCGTGAAGAGGGACAGCAGACCGACCAGGGGCAGCATCCCCAGGAGCGCGAGCACGAGGACCAGCCCCGCGGTGCCGACAGCCGCCTGCTCCGAGGCACGCAGCCGGGGCGCTCGACGGTGCAGCAGCCGCTGCCCGACGGCCTGGCCGACGCACACCAGCCCGTAGGCCGTGAGCCCGGCGAGCGGCAGCAGGAGCACGACCGCCAGGGGCAGCAGCACGAGGGTGAACGCCATCGAGACCAGCAGCGCGGGTGCGGTGAGCAGCACGAGGGTCCCCAGCGCCCCGCTCACGACCGGGTAGCCCTCCGCCGCCCGAGCCACCCGACGCACCGGCCGGGTGGCCACCCGGGTCAGGCCCCAGGCGAAGGCCCCCGCGACCAGCGCCCCGACGAGTGCCGCCACCAGCTGCTGGGTGAGGGTGGGACCGGACGCCGGCTCGCCCCAGACCTGCGCCGCGTCGGCGGCGGTGACCACGCGACCCTGCACCCGGGCGAGCGGGTCGACGTCGAGCGAGCCGTCGACCTGCAGCACGTCCCCGGTCACGACGGCCCCCGCCGCCAGGGACACCTCGCCACCCAGGGCGACGACGTCCCCGGACACCTGTCCCTGCACGACCATCCGCCCCGCCAGGGTCAGCACGTCCCCGCGGTGCTCCGCGCCCTCGCTCACGGTCAGCGAGCCACCGGCGAGGACCAGCGGACCCACCGTGGTCTGGCCGTCCTCGACGACGTGGGCGTGCTGGGTGACCAGGGTGAGCGAGTAGCGCCCGGTGTCGGCGGGCGTCCCGGTGGCGGCGCATCCGGCGGTGACCACCAGCAGCACCATCACCAGGAGCACCCTGAGCGTCCTCATGCGGTGTCCTGCCGGGAGGCCACCAGCAGCACCGCGCTGACCAGGAAGAGGGTCAGGCTGATCGCGGCGACGGCACGCATGTGGTCGGTGAACGGCATGCCGCCGCTGCGCCATGCCAGGGACAGCGACGTGGACAGGAACGAGGCCAGCCACCCCGACACCCCCACGCCCACCGCGGTGACGAGGGCGATGGTGCGCGGTGTCGAGAAGTCGGCCCACAGGGTGAACGAGAGCACCGTGTAGATGCTCACCGCCATGGCGTAGAGCAGGGGGGCGGCCAGCGAGGCGGGCACCTCCGGAGCGACCATGGCGTGCAGCACGTACTGGAGCTGGGCGAGCGCGAAGAGCACGAACACCCAGCCGAACAGCGCACGCTGCCGCAGGGCTGGGTAGAGGATCCCCGCCAGCGCCGCGGCCAGCACGTGCGCCCCGCCGATCAGCCAGGTCGGCGCGGGGTCGGAGGAGTGCCACGCGGTGACCATGTAGGTCGGGGTGTCGACAAGGCGGAGGAAGCCGAGGCTGTCGATGAAGTAGATGCCGAACATCAGCAGCAGGGCCACCACGAACCCACGACCCGGCCACCGGGCCGTGTCGTGCGCGACAGTGAAACGTCCCCGACCGAAGCGGGGGGACTCGTGCTGTCGCGCCAGCGCCTGGGTGAGCGCCGAGGGCGCGAAGGCCAGCGCTGCCAGGGCGGTCGCGCCCGCGGCCATCGGCCAGAGCAGCTGCTCGGTGAAGCGCTCGATCTGCCAGTCGGTGGTGAGCACGGCAGCAGGAAGAAACGCCGCCGAGGTGATGACGGCGGCGACCCAGCCTCGGTCACGGGTGGCGACGAGGTCGCAGGTGAGCCCGAACATCGCCGGCACGCCCACCCCGAGGGCCAGGGACGCGGTCAGGACCCAGAGGGCGAAGGCCCGCTCGCTGCCGACCGCCGGGGCAGCGGCGGTCAGCACGGTCTGCAGCACCACCACCAGGGACAGCAGCCGGAGCTTGGTGAGGAATCGTGCGCTGCCCCCGGTCCGGTGCAGCACCACCCCGGCGACGAGGGCGACGACCAGGGTGCCCCCGGCCAGCACCGCCAGGTGAGCAGCCACCCGGTCCGGTGACAGGCCCACCACCCGGGTGCCGAGGTCGACCAGGCCGAGCTGGACGAAGGTGAGGTTGTAGAAGTAGCCGCCCGCCACCAGGCCGACGAAGAGCACGTAGCCGAAAGCCGTGGTGCTCGGTCCGCGCCAGGTCGCGACGGTGCTCACTGCGAGAGGACCTCCTGGTGGACGCGAGCCATGAGGTCGGCGAAGCGTCCCGGCTCGTGGAAGTTCGGGTTGTGGCCGGACTGCTCGAAGACGACGTACTCGGCCACCGGGGCGTCGAGCCCGTCGACCCACTCCTGCGCCAGCACGTCCCGCCCGGGCGCCTCGTAGGCACCCGCCACCACGTAGACGGGGACGTCGAGCCGGGGGACGTCGCGGCGGAAGTCGACCCCCGCGAGCTGGGGGTAGAGCACGTCGTAGGTCTCCGCGATCGCGGCCATCCCGCGCAGCTGCTCCACCAGGGTGTACTCCGCGACGAAGAGGCTCGCCGGGTACTCCGAGGCGGCGTTGTAGTCCTCACCCCCGGGGAACGCGGACCAGGCGGGGTTGGACGCGATCGCGCCGGGGTAGTCCAGCGTGTCCTCGTACGGCGGCGGCCCCATCTCGCGCAGGGTCGCCGCGTGCCCCGCATCACCCCGCGCCTCGGCGTCGGCGACGCTCTGGGCATACATCAGCTCGTCCGTCTCGAACGGGTCGACCATCTGACCGGTGCCGACCACGGCGTGGAAGGACTCCGGTGAGCGCTGTGCCGCCAGCACGGCCAGGACGGTGCCCCACGAGCTGCCGACCAGGTAGACCCGCTCCTCGTCGAAGCGCTCCTGCAGGTATGCCGTCACCTCCAGGGTGTCCTGCACCATCCGGTCGACCGTGAGGGTGTCCCGGGGCTCCAGTGCGGACACGGACTTGCCGGTGCCGCGCTGGTCCCACGTGGCCACGACGAAGTCCTGCTCGAGGTCCTCACCGGACTGGCGCATGCGGCCGATGCCCGTGCCGCCCGGTCCTCCCTCGAGATAGAGCAGCACGGGGGCGTCGGTGCTGACCCCACGCAGCATCAGCCACTGCTCATGGCCGCCGATCTCGACGGGGACGAGCTCGGCGATGCTGCCGGGCACCTCCTCACCGGCAGCGTCCGTGACCGCCTCGGTCGAGGCCGGCCGGAGGAGCCCTCCGACCAGCGCCAGGACCGCCACGACACCGACCGCGAGCAGGACGCGACCGGGCCAGCCACCCCCTGCCCGGGCGGGCAGACGACCCGACCGGCGTGCGTACGCCAGGCCCAGCCCTACCCCCACCACCAGGGGCAGCAGCATCAGGACGGCGTCCACACCGCGCCCGGCCAGGAGCGTGAGCACGCCGTAGAGGTCACCCACGCGGGGGGCGTCCACCGTCGGGCCGTCCACCGGGGCACGGGCGACCTCGAAGACGACCATGAAGACCGCAGGGGTGAGGAGCAGTGCCCACCGGGACCGTGTCGACCAGCCGGCCACTGCCCCCACGAGGAGGCCGAGGGCGACGGTCGCGAGGGCCTGGGTCGTGGTCACCGGGCCCCGGGGCATCAGCCAGCCCACGACCAGAGCGGTGGGGACCACGACGGCGGCGGCCAGCGCCGGACCGGTCGCCCGCCACCGTCCCGGCGCAGCCGGGGACTCGCTCGTGGTGCGGGTGCTGGTCTCCTGGAGCATGTCCGTCGCCTTCCTCCGGCTCGGCGTGACGGGCGAGGGCTGTCACGACTCGGGGTGACGGGCCCCGCCACGACCCACTCCGAGCCTCCCGTCGGGAGGGGGGCGGTGCCAGAGGCGAAGGTCCTGCGCAAGGCGGACCTTCCGCGACAGATCCGGCGCCGTCCTTGCCGCACGCGGGGAGAAGGAGGAAACTGGTTCCCGCTACGTCAACAAGGTCGGACGGCGGGGGTCCCGACCGACCCGCTCGGCGCTTCGGCGCCAGATCCGGACGCGCGCGCATCGCGCCCGAACGCGACCTCGCCCCTCCGTGAGGGGGAGGTCACCCGTGACGTCGCTGCCTCGTGAGCAGCACGGGGAGGCGACACCTTCCGTTCCGGAGGAAGACCATGCGAGTCTCTCATCGGCGTGCCACCACGCCGCGTTCCACGACCCCACATCCCACCACGCCACGCTCGACGACTGTCCGCCGCGGACTCGTCGGAGCGGCGATCGTCGCTCTGATGGCGGCGCTCGGCTGGACCCCGATGGCTTTCGCCACCCACTACGAGGCCACCCTGGAAGGCAGCATCTTCCAGATCGACGACGACGCCAACCTCAGGGTCGACCCCAGCGAGGAGGCAACGCTCGACTGGGCCAACGTGACCCAGATCAACAAGGACGACGCGCCGACCGGGCGTGACGACGACTCCTACAGCGGCGGCACCAAGGAGGACACCGTCTGTCCCGGTCAGACGACCGGCAGCATCCCCAACAACAAGAGTGACCTGCTGTCGTTCGGCGTCTACGAGGAGGCAGGCGACCCCGGCTTCCTCCACCTCTACTGGAGCAGGGTCAACGAGCCGTCAGGGACGACCCTGATGGACTTCGAGTTCAACCAGTCCGAGGAGGACTGTGCGCAGGGGCCCAACAAGACGCGGACCGAGGGCGACCTGCTCCTGGAGTACGCGATCGACCAGGGCGGCGCCCGCGCGGAGATCTACCTGCGCGAGTGGACCGGAAGCGACTGGGGCCCGGCCCGCAACATCGCGGACCCCGACCCCGTGACCGGTGAGGTCTACGCCACCGGCACCATCAACCAGTCCACCATCCCGGAGGGTGAGAGCGACGGCCTGGGCGAGATGTCACCACGCACCTTCGGTGAGGCCTCCATCGACCTGGACGTCATCTTCGACGAGGGCAGCTGCTCGTCCTTCGGCTCCGCCATGCTCAAGAGCCGGGCATCGGACTCCTTCACGTCCCAGCTCAAGGACTTCGTCGCGCCTGTCGGCATCACCCTGACGAACTGCGGCCAGGTGAAGATCACCAAGGAGACCGCCCCCGCAGGCGACGGGCCGGACTTCTCGTTCTCCAAGACCTTCGACACCGACCCGTCGAGCACGAACCGGGACGACTTCTCGCTCGGTGACGGTGAGACGGAGACGTTCTTGGGGGTGCTCTTCGGCACCGGGTACACCGTCACCGAGAACGAGCTGCCCGCAGGATGGTCCTTCGACCGCATCGACTGCGACGCCAGCAGCGCGGGCGTGAGCTATGCGATCGCGGACAGGACGGTGACCTTCGACATCCTCGACGAGGACGACGTGCTGGACTGCACGTTCTACAACGAGGCGCTGGCCGACCTGACGATCGTCAAACAGGTCACCGACGACCCGGGTGGGCAGACGTTCGGCTTCACCAGCACCTCGCTGGCACCGGCCGCCTTCGACCTGACCCCGACGGCGACAGGAGAGGCAGGTGAGGACAGCCGCGAGTTCTCCGGTATCGCCACGGGCACCTACGACGTGGACGAGACAGTGCCGGCCGGCTGGAACCTCACCAGCGCCACCTGTGACAACGGTGACGAGCCCGACGCCGTCACCGTGGGTGCCGGGGACGCGGTCACCTGCACGTTCGTCAACGCCAGGGAGCGAGGTGCCATCGAGATCACCAAGACCCGCAAGCACGCCGCTGCCGAGGGCGGTGAGGATGCCCATGCCGGGGTGGACTTCGCCGTCACCAGTGACGACTACCCGGAGGTGGACCTCACGGTGACCACGGGGGCCGACGGGACGGCCTGTGTGCCCGACCTGCTGTTCGGCGACTACACCGTGACCGAGACGGTGCCGAACGGCTACGTCAGCGAGGACGCCGAACAGGACGTGGCCGTGGTCGCCGAAGCCGGCTGCGGCGAAGACATCGCCGCCGCCGCGGACGTCTCCTTCGTCAACACGCCCTTGACGGACGTCACCGTCACGGTCGACAGCCAGGTCGACGGTGGCACGGCTTCCACGATCTCGTGCGTGGACGGGGAGGGCGCTCTCGTGGAGGAGGACCTGACCAACGCCCCTGGCGACGTGGAGCTGGCCATCGAGGACCTCGAGCCGACCGCACCGGCCGCCACGTTGGTCTGCACGATCGTGGTCGACCCCTGACCGCGCGCTGACGACCCGTCGTCACCCGAGCCGGAGGCCGGGACCGGATGCGCGCCGGCCCCGGCCTCCGTCATGCCCGCCGGGGAGGCCGCATGCGCTGCGCGGCAGCCGAGGTCAGCCCAGGTCGCTCGCCTCGAAGGTGTCGCACCGGTTGGGGTCGCCGCTCTCGTAGCCGGTCAGGAACCAGCGCTGGCGCTGCTCCGCGGAGCCGTGCGTCCACACGTCGGGGTTGATGCGACCCGAGGTCTGCGCCTGGATGCGGTCGTCACCGACCGCCTCGGCGGCACTCAGGGCCGACTCCACCTGCTCCTGGGTGACGGGCTCGAGCAGCGTCCGTCCCTCGGCGTCCTCGGTCTGGGAGGCATGGTGCACCCAGACGCCGGCGAAGCAGTCGGCCTGCAGCTCCACGCGCACGGCGCCGGACTCCGGGCCCTGCCTGTCCTGCTGCGAGGCGGACAGCGCCCCCGTGAGGTTCTGCACGTGGTGGCCGTACTCGTGCGCCACGACATACATCTGTGACAGCGAGCCACCGTCGCCGCCCAGCTGCTCCAGCTGGTCGAAGAAGCCGGTGTCGAGGTAGATCGTCGAGTCGACGGGGCAGTAGAAGGGGCCGACGCTGCTGTCGGCCGCGCCACAGCCGGTGTCGACGGAGCCCGAGAAGATGATGGTCTGGGCGGGCTGGTAGGCGGAGTAGACGCTCTCCCAGTAGTCCTGGACCGAGATCACGGTCCCGACGATGCGGCAGTCGATGTGCTCGTTGGCGTCCGCCCCGGTCTGGCAGTGCGGGAAGTCGTCCTGGGACGCGCTGCCCTCGCCGTCGGCGGCGCCCACGTACTGCGAGGAGTACTGCATCGGGCTGCTGCCGAGGACCTCACCCGGGGCCGAGCCCCCGGTGAGACCGCCACCCCCACCGAAGATCATGAACAGGACGAGCAGCAGCAGGCCGCCGATCCCCCCGCCGGCGGCGACGGTGCCACCGCCGGGACGCCGCCCGCCGCCACCCCGGCGGACCTGGTCGGTCTTCAGGCTGGCGTTCTCGCGGAACGTCATCGGGTCCTCCACGGCGCGGGGAGCAGGGATGTCATCCAGCACACGATACGCCCGCGTAGACTGGGACGTCGCCGTCCGGCCCCCCGGAGTCCCCGTCCCCGCCCCAGGAGTGAAACCCCCGTGATCGTTGCCTCCGGCGTCGAGCTGCGCGCGGGGTCCCAGCTGCTGCTGGAGGACGTGTCCTTCCGGGTGGCACCCGGTGACCGCGTCGGGCTGGTCGGTCGCAACGGGGCGGGCAAGACGACGCTGACCAAGGCGCTCGCGGGCGACAACCAGAGCGCCGCCGGCGCCATCAGCCGCAGCGGGCAGATCGGCTACCTGCCCCAGGACCCTCGCACCGGGGACCTCGAGATGCTCGGGCGCGACCGCATCCTGTCCGCCCGCGGTCTGGACACCGTCGTGCGCGACATGCGCACGGCCGAGGAGCAGATGAGCAGCACCGACGACGCGGTGCGAGACAAGGCGATGCGGCGCTACACACGCCTCGAGGGCGAGTTCGTCTCCGGCGGGGGGTATGCCGCGGAGTCCGAGGCGGCGTCCATCGCGAGCAGCCTGGGGCTGCCGGACCGCGTGCTGGAGCAGCCGCTGCTGACGCTGTCCGGCGGCCAGCGCCGCCGCATCGAGCTGGCCCGCATCCTCTTCTCCGGGGCCGACACCCTGCTGCTCGACGAGCCCACCAACCACCTGGACGCCGACTCCGTGGTGTGGCTGCGCGACTACCTCAAGGCCTACCACGGTGGGCTGCTCGTCATCTCCCACGACGTGGCGCTGGTGGAGACCGTGGTCAACCGGGTGTTCTACCTGGACGCCAACCGCCGCACGCTCGACGTCTACAACATGGGCTGGCGGCAGTACCTGCTGCAGCGGGAGAACGACGAGCGGCGCCGCCACCGGGAGCGGGCCAACGCGGAGAAGAAGGCGCAGACACTGCTCGCCCAGGCCGACAAGATGCGCGCCAAGGCGACCAAGGCCGTCGCTGCCCAGAACATGGCGCGCCGCGCCGAGCGCATGCTCTCGGGGCTGGAGGCCGAGCGGGCCCACGACAAGGTGGCCAAGCTGCGGTTCCCCCGGCCAGCGCCCTGCGGCCGGACTCCGCTGACGGCGGAGGGGCTGTCCCGGTCCTACGGCTCCCTGGAGATCTTCACCGACGTCGACCTCGCCGTGGACCGCGGCTCCAAGGTCGTCGTGCTGGGGCTCAACGGTGCGGGCAAGACCACGCTGCTCCGGCTGCTGGCGGGCATCGACCGTCCCGACACCGGGGAGGTCCGACCTGGTCACGGGCTCAAGCTGGGCTACTACGCACAGGAGCACGAGACCCTGGACGTCGACCGCTCGGTCCTGGAGAACATGAAGACCGCGGCTCCGGAGCTGGACGAGACCGAGACGCGCAAGGTGCTCGGCTCCTTCCTCTTCTCCGGTGACGCGGTCGACAAGCCGGCCGGGGTGCTCTCCGGGGGGGAGAAGACCCGGCTGGCGCTGGCCATGCTGGTCGTCTCGGCCGCCAACGTGCTGCTGCTCGACGAGCCCACCAACAACCTCGACCCGGCTTCGCGTGAGGAGATCCTGGGTGCCCTGCACTCCTACGAGGGGGCCGTCGTGCTGGTCTCGCACGACGAGGGTGCGGTCGAGGCGCTGGAGCCCGAGCGGGTCCTGCTGCTGCCCGACGGGGACGAGGACCTCTGGAACGCCGGCTACCAGGACCTCATCACCCTGGCCTGACCGGGGCACCCCGACCATGTCGTCCGGTCCCACCGTGTCCGTCCGGTGCCCGGTGCGGAATCCCGGACCCGGCGGCAGCGTTGTCCGGCCGAGAGATACGAGGTGATCGCATGACGATGCGGGGTATGGGGCACGGCGGGGGACCGGCGTACCGGCAGTTCAGCAAGGACCGCTCGGTCACCGAGCACACCCTGCGCGAGGACACCGCCCGACGGGTCTGGGGCTACGGGCGGCCGTTCCGGCGTGACATCGGGATCTTCCTGGCGCTCACCGTCCTGGGTGCGGGACTGGTCGCCGCCACCCCGCTGCTGCTGGGCCGCATCATCGACCGCGGCGTGATCCCGGGCGACCGTGACGTGGTGGTCTCGCTGGGGGTCGTCGTCGCCCTGGTCGCGGTCGTCGAGGCGCTCCTGATGGTGGTGACGCGCTGGTTCTCCTCCCGCATCGGCGAGGGGCTCATCCTGGACCTGCGCTCCCAGGTCTTCGGCCACGTCCTGCGTCAGCCCATCGCGTTCTTCACCCGGGCCCAGACCGGAGCCCTGGTCAACCGGCTGAACACCGACGTCATCGGGGCGCAGCAGGCGTTCACCTCGATCCTGTCCGGCGTGGTGAGCAACGTGGTCTCACTGGTGATCCTGCTCATCGCGCTGCTGTCGATGTCGTGGCAGATCACCGTGCTGGCGCTCGTGCTGCTGCCCGTCTTCCTGGTGCCCGCGAGCTTCATGGGCCGCAGGCTGTCGACCTTGACCCGCACCCAGATGAACCTCAACTCCGAGCTCGCCAGCCGCATGACCGAGCGGTTCAACGTCGCCGGAGCCCTGCTGGTGCGGCTCTTCGGCGACCCCCGCACGGAGTCGCGCGAGTACGACCACCGCGCCCGGGGGGTTCGTGACACGGGCGTGGCGATCTCGGTGAACCGGGTCGTGTTCACCGCCGGCCTGGGCCTGGTCGCGGCCCTGGCCACCGCGATCGTCTACGGCGTGGGTGGACTCATGGCCGTCGAGGGCAGCCTGAGCGTGGGCACCCTGGTGGCCATGGCGGCGCTGCTGGCGCGCATCTACGGCCCGCTCACGGCGCTGTCCAACGTGCGGGTGGACGTCATGACGGCGCTGGTCTCCTTCGAGCGCATCTTCGAGATCCTCGACCTGCGCCCGCTGGTCACCGAGGCCGAGGAGCCCGTGGACCTGCCCGAGGGACCCGTGGGCGTCACCTTCGAGGGCGTGGACTTCGCCTACCCCGCCGCCGACGAGGTGTCCATCGCCTCGCTGGAGCTGCGCCCCGGCGTGGAGCGGGTCGACGGCAGGCCCGTGCTCAGCGGCCTGGACATCGACATCCCCGCCGGCCGGATGGTCGCCCTGGTCGGGCCCAGCGGGGCCGGCAAGTCCACCCTGACCAGCCTGGTCTCGCGCCTCTACGACCCGTCCGCGGGCACGGTGCGCATCGGCGGTGTCGACCTGCGCGAGACCTCCTTCTCGTCACTGCGCCGCACGGTCGGCGTGGTGACCCAGGAGGCGCACATGTTCAACGACACGATCCGGGCCAACCTCGCGTATGCCGCGCCCGGGGCCGACGAGGACCAGATGCGGGAGGCCCTGCGCGGGGCCCGCATCTGGGACCTGGTCGCGAACCTGCCGGACGGGCTGGACACCGTGGTCGGTGACCGAGGACACCGGCTCTCCGGAGGTGAGAAGCAGCGCCTGGCCATCGCCCGCCTGCTCCTGAAGTCACCGTCCGTCGTGGTGCTGGACGAGGCCACTGCGCACCTGGACAGCGAGTCGGAGGTGGCCGTCCAGCGAGCCCTCGACGAGGCCCTGGCCGGACGGACCTCTCTGGTGATCGCGCATCGGCTCTCGACGGTGCGTGACGCGGACCTCATCCTGGTGCTGGCCGGCGGCAGGGTGGTGCAGCAGGGCAGCCACGAGGAGCTGCTCGCCGAGGGCGGGCTGTACCGCGTGCTCTACGAGACGCAGTTCGCCACCGACACCACGACCCACGACCCGCTGCACCGCTGAGGAGAGGCAGCCGCGGGGTGCCTACTCGTCCTCCTCGTCCCAGATGCGCGTCCGCTTCGTGCGGCCGGGACGCACGGTCTCCAGGCCCATGGCCTCCCGGTGCTCCCGGCGGGCCATGACCAGCACCAGGACGAGTCCCAGCGGGGCCGTGAGCCACCACTGCAGGGCGTAGGCCAGGTGGGAGCCCAGCCCCGTGTCGGGCGGGTCGGCGGGGGCGGGCCGGTCGGGCGTGGCGCCGCTCGGCACGGTCTCCGACTCCAGCACGAGGTAGGCGTCGTACAGCTCCAGGCCGCTGCGCGCGCCTGCCTCGTCCAGGTTGATCGAGGACAGCTGGCCGGGGATCGGGTCCCGGTCCAGGTCGGCCTCGCCGGTGCGCAGCCACCCGCTGACGCTGACCTCACCCGTCGGCGCCGGGGGCACCTCCGGCAGGGTCGCCGCGTCCCGCGCGTTCGGCACCCAGCCACGGTTGACCAGGAGCGCACCCGGCCCGCTGTCGAGCACCAGGGGCACGAGCACCTCGTAGCCGTAGACACCCCGGTAGGGCCGGTTGCGCACGAGGAGCTGGTCCTGCACGGCATACCGTCCCGTGGCCTCCACCGTGGTCCACCGGTCCTGCTCGGCCAGGGGCGCGTCGGGCGTGGGCAGCACCGCGCCCACCGGCACCGCGGGGGCGCCGTAGTTGCTCTCGACCACCTCCCGGTTGTCCACCCGGTCCTGGTGCCGCGACCACTGCCAGTTGCCGAGGAGCACCGCCACGACGGCGAAGACGGTCGCCAGCAGCAGGGCCAGCAGGCGGCCCGGGGTGGTGAGTGTGCGGATCACCGGCGGTCAGCCGTCGTCGGGGCCGAGAGCGTCGACCGGGACCACCTCGAGGAGGAATCCCCGCAGGTCGACGAAGGTGCTCAGGTGCTCGCGGTGCTCCTCGCAGGCGGGCCACACCTTGCGCCGCCCCGCCGCGTGCAGCCGCGGGTTGCGCCACACCACGGCATACGTGGCCGTGGCCCGACACCTTTTCGCGCTGCAGACCAGGTCAGGTGCTGCGCTCACGTCTGGTGCGGACCGACGTCGAGCCGCCGGACGGGGGAGACGGGGGCGGGCTGGTCGCGCCGGTGGTCGACGTTGTTGGCCAGCATCACCGCGAACGACGGGATGAAGATCGCGGCCGTGGCCAGCAGCGAGCCGACCACGATACGGCCGTCGAGCAGGGCCAGCACCGCGAGCGGGAAGGAGACGATGCGGATCGTCATGGCGATCAGGTAGGTCCGCATCCGGCTGCCACGGTCCTCCTGCCGCGACCGCCGTGCCGACGTCACGGCTTGCGGTCGTCGGGTGGTAGGCATACCTCCATGGTACGGCTACGGTATCCGGGTGACTCAGCCGCATAGCCAGGAGACATCGCCCGCCCCGCAGGCCGTCCTCGTGACCGGAGGCAACCGCGGGATCGGTCTCGCCATCGCCCGCGCGTTCGCTGCGGCCGGTGACGACGTCGTGGTGACCCACCGCAGCGGGCAGCCTCCGGAGGGCCTGCGCGGGGTGCGCTGTGAGGTCACCGACTCCGCGAGCGTCGACGCGGCCTTCACGGAGGCCGAGGAGATCCTCGGCAGGTCGGTGGAGGTGCTGGTCGCCAACGCCGGCATCACCCGGGACACGCTGCTCATGCGGATGAGCGACGAGGACTTCGAGGACGTCGTGGACACCAACCTCACCGGTGCCTTCCGCTGCACCCGCCGTGCGGTGAAGGGGATGATCCGGGCGCGGCGTGGCCGCATCGTGCTGGTCAGCTCGGTGGTGGGGCTGTACGGCTCGCCGGGCCAGACCAACTACGCCGCCTCCAAGGCGGGCCTCGTGGGGCTGGCCCGGTCCATCACCCGCGAGCTGGGGGCACGCGGCATCACTGCCAACGTGGTGGCGCCGGGCTTCATCGAGACCGAGATGACGGCCGAGCTGCCCCAGGACCGTCGCGACACCTACCTCTCCACGATCCCGGCCGGCCGGTTCGCCGCCCCCGAGGAGGTCGCCGAGGTGGTGCGCTTCCTCGCAGGACCTTCGGCGGCCTACATCTCCGGCGCCGTCATCCCCGTGGATGGCGGCCTCGGAATGGGACACTGACAGCCCACCACGAGCCGACGAGGGACGACAGATGCTGCTGCAGGACAAGAAACTGCTGATCACCGGGGTCCTGACCGACTCCTCCATCGCCTTCCACGTGGCCCGCCTGGCCCAGGAGCAGGGCGCTGAGGTGGTGCTCACCTCGTTCGGGCGCACCACGCGCATCACCCAGGCGATCGCCCGGCGGCTGCCGCAGCCGGCGCCCGTCGTCGAGCTTGACGTCAGCAACGACGAGCACCTGGCCACCCTCGCCGATCGGGTGAGCGAGCACGTCGACCGGCTCGACGGGGTGCTGCACTCCATCGGGTTCGCACCGCGGGGCGCCTTCAACTTCATGGAGGCGGAGTGGGAGGACGTCGCGACAGCCGTGCACGTGTCCGCCTACTCGCTCAAGGCCCTGGCCAAGGCGTCACTGCCGCTGATGGGCACGGGAGGCAGCGTCGTCGGTCTCACGCTGGACGCGCAGTACGCCTGGCCGGTCTACGACTGGATGGGTGTCGCCAAGGCTGCCTTCGAGTCGACCAACCGCTACCTGGCACGTGACCTGGGCGCCATGGGCATCCGCAGCAACCTCGTCTCGGCCGGACCCATCTCTACCACCGCCGCCAAGTCGATCCCGCAGTTCGACCAGTTCGCGACCTGGGGCGAGCACGCACCGCTGGGCTGGGACGTCAAGGACCCGGTGCCTGCTGCGAAGGCCTGTGCCGCGCTGCTGTCCGACTGGTTCCCGGCCACCACCGGTGAGATCGTCCACGTCGACGGCGGCTTCCACGCGACAGGGTTCTGATCGATGAGCTCCGCCGAGTCCGTCGACCGCGACGGTGCCGGCGACCCTGTGGTCGTGCGCGAGGTGCGCATCCTGGAGGGTCCCAACCTCTACTTCCCGCGTCCGGCGGTCAAGGTCAGCCTGTCCCTGCCGGGGTACCAGGCAGCAGCACAGGCCCAGATGCGTCAGCTGGCGGAGGAGCTCGGGCTGCGCCGAGCCGCACCGGGCAAGCCGCACACCGAGCAGCGCCACCGTTTCCTCGTCAGGCTCGTCAGCGTCGTGCTGCGCCGGGTCGGCGCCAGGGCGGGCAGCCGTCTGGCGGTGCGCGGGCGCACGGTGGCCGACCTCGACGACGTCGTGGTGGCCTTCCCCTGGCGGAGCCGCGGCCGCGGGCAGGCACTGGGGGAGGCGCTCGGCGAGGTGCTGCGCGCCATGCTCACCGGCCAGGGAGGCGAGGAGGCGCTGGCCGGCGCCGCTGACCGGGTGGCCGCCGCCGAGCGGGGCGCCCCACCGGCGCAGCTGAGGCCGCGGATCCCGGTGGCCTCCATCACCGGCACCAACGGCAAGACGTCCACCACACGGCTGCTGGCGCACATGGGCATGACGGCGGGCCTGCGCACGGGCTGGAGCTCCACGGAAGGGGTCTTCGTCCAGGGGGAGCGGGTCGTCTCCGGCGACTACTCCGGACCCTCCGGCGGTCGGCACGTGCTGACAGCACCAGGGGTGCAGCTCGGCATCCTGGAGACGGCCCGCGGCGGCCTGCTGCTCAAGGGGATGGGCGTCGTGCACAACGACGTCAGCGTGGTCACCAACGTGACGGCCGACCACCTCGGACTGCACGGGGTCGACACCGTGGACCAGCTCGCCGAGGTCAAGAGCATCATTACCCGGGTGACCCGCAAGGAGGGCTGGGTCGTCCTCAACGGGGACGACCCACGGGTCCGCGCGATGGCCACCCAGGCCAGCGGGCGGATCTGGATGTTCAGCCTGCACCCCGACTCACCGGCGCTGCGCGAGGCCCTGGACTCGGGAGGCCGCGGCATCACCGTCCTGGACGGCGACATCGTCATCCTGCGACGGGACGCCGACCCTGAGCGGCTGGTCCGCGTCGTCGACGTCCCGATGACGCTCTCCGGTCTCAGTGAGCACAACATCGCCAACGCCCTGGCCGCCACGGCTGCCGCCCTGGGCCTCGGTCTGCCCCGTGAGCATGTCGTCGAGGGGCTGCGGACCTTCGCCCCCGACCTGCAGCACAACCCGGGCCGCATGAACGTCTGGACCGTGCCGCTCCCGGCAGGGGGCAAGGGCACGGTCATCGTCGACCTCGCGCACAACGAGGCCGGCCTGGACGCGCTGCTGACGGTCGCCGAGGGTCTGCGCCCGCCCGGCTCCCGCGTGCACCTCGGTCTCGGCGGTGTCGGTGACCGCACCGACGACATCCTGGTTGGGCTGGGCGAGATGGCCGGGCGCCGCGCCGACCGGGTCGAGATCACCCACAAGGGCCACTACCTGCGGGGGCGCACCCTCGAGGGCCTCGAGGCACAGTTCGTGCAGGGGCTGGCCAACGTCGGTGCCGTGGCCGCTGGTGTGTCGGCGACGGAGGTCGAGGGCCTGGCCGCGCTCGTGGAGCACATGGCCGAGGGCGACGTCGGCGCGCTCATGTGCCACGCCGAGCGCCCGGCCGTGGTGCAGTGGCTCGAGGAGCACGGCGCCACGGCCGACACCCCCCGGCAGATCCGCCGCAAGGTCATCGCTGCACGCGGGGAGCACGAGCTGGAGTCGGTGCTCGCAGCCGTGGCCGACCAGCGCGGCGCGGACAGGGTCAGCGCCGCCCGAGACCTGGTCGAGGCCCACCCCGGTGACCCCCGCCTCGTCTACGAGCTCGCCTCCGCGCTCGACGCCGACGGTGACGAGGAGTCCGCCGTCGTGCACTACCGGGCGGCGCTGGCCCAGGGCCTGCGGGAACCGCACCGCTTCCGGGCGCAGGTGCAGCTCGCCTCGAGCATGCGCACCCTGGGCCAGCGCGCCGAGGCGGCCGAGCTGCTCGCCGAGGTGGCCGCGAGCCGTCCTGACAGCGCCGCCGTGGCGGTGCTCCGCGCCCTGCTGGCCGCAGACGAGGGGCACGCCGAGGACGGGGTGGCGGGACTCGTCGACTTCGTCATGACGCATGCGACGGGGGCCGACGACGTGGGCTACCGCCCGGCGATGCTGGCCTACGCCCAGGCCCTGCGCGGCTGAGGCCGGTCTCCGGGCGGCTGCCTCAGCGCGACGGGGCCTGCGGCTCCGCGCCGGACGGCGGACGGCGGACGAGCGGACGAGCCCCGCCCACCGCCCGGGCGTGCCTCAGAGGGCGGGAGCCTCGGCGTCGACGTAGTCGGTGCGCGCCTCCTGGCCGGACGCCTCCGCGGCGTCGTGCAGCTCCACCGGGTCCAGGTCCGGGTCGCCGGCACGCTCCTCGTCCGCACGTGCCCCGGCATACGCCGAGTTGCCCAGGGACTCGAGCTCGGTGAGCACCCGTGCGTGCTTGTCGACGCACATCACCACGAGGTCCCCCGGGTTCGCCAGCACCATCGACTCGCGCACCGCGTCGACCTCCTCCGGCACGACCCGCACCGACTTGGCACGGACCTCGCCGGACTGGATGCGGGCACGCACGCCCTCGGCGACGAGCTCGGCGGCGGCACCGTGCGGCCGTCCTCGGCGGTTGTCGTCCTCCCGGACGACCAGCACGTCGAAGAACTGGGCCGCGACCTCACCCAGCTCGCGGATGTCGGCGTCGCGCCGGTCACCGGCGGCGCCGATGATGCCGATGCGCGCGGCGCGGACCGCACCGCTCTGGTGGGCCCGCTGCTCGGACAGGTTGTCGACGAACTCACCCAGGGCCCGCATCCCGGCCGGGTTGTGGCAGTAGTCCACCACCACGCTGACCCCCTTGACGTCGAGCATGTTCAGGCGCCCGGGTGACAGGTAGTACGACGTGGTGAAGGTGCGCAGGCCCTGCCGTATGTCGTGCAGCGGGGCGTCGACCGCGAAGGCGGCGCCGGCCGCGGCCATGGCGTTGGCGACGTTGAACCGTGCAGCGCCGCCGAAGGTGCTCGGCAGCAGGTGTGTCCAGGCCAGCTGCATGCTGCGACGACCGTGCCGGATGACGATCATCTCGCCACGGTCGCTCGGCTCCAGCACGACGGCACGGCCGCCGCGGCGCAGCCGGGCGTCGATGAAGGCGCGCTCCGGCGAGCCGGGGGGCTGCATCGAGAACCAGACGACCCCGCCGCTGCAGTGCCGGCGCATCTCGCGCACGTTGGGGTCGTCGGCGTTCAGCACTGCGAACCCGTCACGGGGCACCGCCTCGACCACCACCCGCTTGACCGCCGCCAGCTGCTCGACGGTGTCGATGCCCCGCAGCCCGAGGTGGTCGGCGGCCACGTTGGTCACCACGGCGACGTCGTTGCGGTCGTAGCCCAGGCCCTCGCGCAGGATGCCGCCACGGGCCACCTCCATGACGGCGAAGTCGACCCGGGGGTTCTGCAGCACCATGCGGGCCGACTTGGGACCCGAGGCGTCGGACCGCTTCACCAGCCGCTCGTCGATGACGATGCCGTCGGTCGAGGTCATGCCGACCTGACGACCCAGGCCCTTCATGATGTGCGCGATCATCCGCGAGGTCGTGGTCTTGCCGTTGGTGCCGGTCACCGCCACGATCGGCACGCGGGAGGGTGACCCCGGGGGGAAGAGCAGGTCGACGACCGGCTTGGCGATGTACTGCGGCTCGCCCACGGTCGGGTGGGTGTGCATCCGGAAGCCGGGGGCCGCGTTGACCTCGCAGATGGCGCCGCCGGTCTCGCGCACCGGTGCCGAGATGTCGGGGCAGATGAAGTCGATGCCGGCGACGTCCAGGCCGATCAGCCGCGCGGCCTCCTCGGCGATCTCGACGTTCTCGGGGTGCGCGTCGAAGGTGCGGTCGACGGAGATGCCACCGGTCGACATGTTGCCGGTGAGCGCCAGCCTGACCATCTCGCCCTCGGGCGGGACGTCGTCCATCTCGTAGCCCTGCTGGCGGACCAGCTCCACGGCGCCGTCGGTCACGGTGATCCGGGTGAGGACCTTCTCGTGGCCGACACCGCGGCGCGGGTCGGCGTTGGTGGTCTCCACCAGCTCGGAGACGGTGTGCGTGCCGTCGCCGATGACGTGGGCGGGGACCCGCTCGGCGATCGCCTGCATGCGCCCACCGACGATCAGGCAGCGGTAGTCGTTGCCGGTGATGAACGACTCCACGACCATGATCCCGCGCCGGGACTGCGCGTGGGCGGTCGGCCAGTGGGCCCGCACCGCCACCTCGTCCCTGAGGTCGATGCCCACACCGCGCCCGTGGTTGCCGTCCAGGGGCTTGACGACCACCGGGTAGCCGATGCGCTCGGCGACCGCGACCGCTCCGTCCTCGGTGCGCACCGTGTCGCTGGCCGGCACCGGCAGGCCGGCCGAGGAGAGCAGGGTGTTGGTGAGGGCTTTGTCACCGGCGATGTCGACGGCCAGGGCGCCGGTGCGGGAGGTCATGGTGGCCCGGATGCGCTGCGCGTGCACGCCCTGGCCGAGCTGCACGAGGGAGGCGGTGTTGAGGCGCAGCCACGGGATGTCCCGCGCCTGGGCCTCCTCGATGATGGCCGCGGTCGAGGGCCCGAAGGCGGTGCGCTCCGCCAGTCGCAGGAAGTCGTCGAGCTCGGTGGCGAAGTCGAAGTCCGGGTCGTGCGCGACGGCGGAGTTGACCATCCGCACCGCCAGGCGACCGGCCGCCAGGCCGACCCGCTCGTCGAGGAAGCCGAAGATGACGTTGTACCGTCCCGGGACGCCACGCACCATGCGGGTCTTGCCGCGACGCATGTCGTGGCCGGCCTCCGCCTGCAGCTGCAGGGCGAGGTGCTCCGCGACGTGGCCCATCCAGGTGCCCTCCTGGAGCCGCTCGACGAAGCCGCCGACGCGCCCCCGTGAGCAGGTGTGCTGTCCCAGACCGGGCAGCCACTCCAGGACCTGCTCGGTGAACCCGGGCAGGGTGTGGGAGGGGTACTCCTCGAGGATGCCGAGGTCGACGACGAGATGGACGGCCTGCTCGTAGTTCCAGATGTTGGGGCCGCGGTAGACGCGCGACTCGACGATCTGCAGCTCCGGGGCAGCAGGGGCGGAGGGGGTGGAGGTCACGTCGGGCTCCTCTCAGCGCCGCAGGGCGGCAGCGGCGTTGGCGGTCTCGTGCACGTCGGTGGGCGAGGTGACGACAGCGACCTCGGGGTACTGCTCCCGGAAGTCGGTCAGCGTGACCTGGCCGAGGTCGAAGGTGGCGCCGTAGGGCAGCGAGTGGACGACGGCACCGGACACGAGCAGGGGCGCGTCCCGGCGTGCCTCGTGGGCGTCACTCACCGCCGCCCGGCCGTCCACCACGTAGACCGACCCGGTGCCCACCACGGTCAGCACACGCTCGTCCACGATCTCGGCCGCCGTGTCCTCGTCGACGCCGACCCCCAGCAGGCTCGGTGACCCGGCGACCAGGGAGAGCAGCCGGGCGTAGCGGGTGCGCTGGGCGAAGTGCTGGTCGAGGATCACCCCGGGCAGCAGTCCGAACCCGGCCGTGAGCTGCCCGGCACGCTGGCGGGGGGTCACGCCCTCGTCGCCCAGGGAGATCATGAACTGGCTGAGGACCGAGGCACCCGCCGAGGTGCCGGCGACGACCGCGCCTCGCTCGTAGGCTCGCCGGATCGCCTCGTGCAGGGGGGTGCCGACGATGAGCTGGCCGAGCTTGAGCTGGTTGCCCCCGGTCACGAACACCCCGGTGGCGTCGTCGACTGCCGCGACGAGCTCGGGGTCACCGGACTGGTGTCGGGTCTGCGGGTCCACGGCGGTCACGTCCGTGGCGTGCAGACGCTCGAACACCGACCGGTAGACCGCGACGGCCTCCTCGGCCAGGGATGACGCCGAGGGGATCACCACGATGCGCGCCGCGCGCCCTCCCGCGAGGGCGACGAAGCGCTTGAGGACGAGCACCCGACGGCGCTTGTCCTCGGCACCGCCGATGACGAACAGCCTGCGTGGTGGGGCCTCGGTCACGTCGGCATCGGAGGGGTCGGCGTGTGGCATGGGAGCACTCTAGGCGCTGTGGGCACCCTCGATCACGGTCCCCTTGCCGATCACGACCAGACCCGAGTCGGTCACCGTGAAGCCGCGTGCCCGGTCGTGGTCGTGGTCCACCCCGACCGAGGTGCCGGGGGGCACCACGACGTTCTTGTCGATGATGGCGCGCCGGATCGTGCACCCCCGGTGCACCTCGACGTTGTCCAGCAGCACGGAGTCGGTGACGGTGCTGAAGCTGTGCACCCTGACGCGGGGCGAGAGCACCGAGCGGGTGACCGACGCTCCGCTGATGACCACGCCGGGCGAGACCGCCGAGTCCAGGGCCTGGCCGATCCGGTCGTTCGAGCCGTGCACGAACTTGGCCGGGGGTGGGCAGCCGTAGTTGGTCAGGATCGGCCACTCGTCGTTGTAGAGGTTGAACACCGGGTGGACCGAGACCAGGTCCATGTGCGCCTCGAAGTAGGAGTCCATGGTGCCGACGTCGCGCCAGTAGCCGCGGTCGCGGTCGGTGGCGCCCGGCACGTCGTTGGCACTGAAGTCGTAGACGTAGCCCTCGCCACGGTCGACGAAGGCGGGGACGATGTCACCGCCCATGTCGTGCTTCGAGCCGTCCTTGTGCGCGTCCTCGGTCACCGCGCGTTCGAGGACGTCGGCGTCGAAGACGTAGTTGCCCATGGAGGCGAAGACCTCGTCGGGGGAGTCCGGCAGGCCCGGCGCGTCGGTCGGCTTCTCCAGGAAGCGCGCGATCCGCTGGGGGTCCTCGGGGTCGACGTCGATGACGCCGAACTGGTCGGACAGCGACCGCGGCTGGCGGATGCCCGCCACCGTGACACCGGCACCGGTCTCGATGTGCTGGTCGACCATCTGCGAGAAGTCCATCCGGTAGACGTGGTCTGCGCCCACCACCACGACGATGTCGGGCCGCTCGTCGTGGATGAGGTTCAGGCTCTGGTAGATGGCGTCGGCGCTGCCGGCGAACCAGTGCTTGCCCATCCGCTGCTGGGCAGGCACCGGGGCGACGTAGTTGCCCAGGAGGTTGGTCAGCCGCCAGGTCTTGGTCACGTGGGTGTCGAGGCTGTGCGACTTGTACTGCGTCAGCACGACCACCTTGCGGTAGCCGGAGTTGACGATGTTGGACAGGGCGAAGTCGATCAGACGGTAGGGACCGCCGAACGGCACAGCCGGTTTGGCCCGGTCCGCCGTCAGCGGCATCAGCCGCTTGCCCTCACCTCCGGCCAGCACGATCGCCAGAACGTTCAGCCTGCTGCGCGACGTCTTTGCCATGGCACCAACCTAGGGGACAGCAGGCGGACCGGGCGAGAGGTAGCCGGGGGACGGCGGCGCCGATAGCGTGAGCGGGGTGCAGATCGACATCCTGACCCGCGAGTACCCGCCCAACATCTACGGAGGGGCGGGGGTGCACGTGAACGAGCTGACCCGCGCCCTGCGCTCCAGAGGGGACGTCCAGGTGCAGGTGCGCGCCTTCGACGACCCGGTCGAGGAGGAGGGCACGACAGGGTATGCCGCGCTGCCGCAGCTGGCCGAGGCCAACCCGGCTCTGCGGACCCTCGGCGTCGACCTCACCATCGCCGCGGACGTCGTCGCGGCCGCGCCGGACCTGGTGCACAGCCACACCTGGTACGCCAACTTCGCGGGCCACCTGGCCTCGCTGGTCGGCGGGATGCCGCACGTCATCTCCGCGCACTCCCTCGAGCCCATGCGGCCGTGGAAGGCCGAGCAGCTGGGCGGTGGCTACCGCCTGTCCAGCTACGTGGAGCGCACGGCATACGAGGGCGCGGCCGCGGTCATCGCGGTCTCGGAGGGGATGCGCCGCGACGTGCTCGCGAGCTACCCGGACATCGACCCCGACAAGGTCAAGGTCGTCCACAACGGCATCGACTCCGAGCAGTGGCAGCGGGACACCAGCGAGGCTGCGCGCACGGTCGTCACCGGCCACGGCATCGACCCCGACCGCCCGAGCGTCGTCTTCCTCGGCCGGATCACCCGGCAGAAGGGGCTGCCCTACCTGCTGCGCTCCCTGCGCAGGATCCCCGACGACACCCAGATCGTGCTCCTGGCCGGGGCCCCGGACACCCCGGAGATCAAGGACGAGGTCGTCGCCCTCGTGGACCAGCTGCGCGCCGAGCGTGGCGGACCGGTGGTGTGGATCGCCGAGATGCTGCCCCGCGACCAGGTCGTCGCTGTGCTCTCGCACGCCACCGTCTTCGTCTGTCCCTCGGTCTACGAGCCGCTGGGCATCGTCAACCTGGAGGCCATGGCCTGTGGGGCGGCCGTCGTGGCGACCGCCACGGGAGGCATCCCGGAGGTCGTCGTGCACGGCGAGACCGGGTGGCTGGTGCCCATCGAGCAGGTCACCGACGGCACCGGGACGCCGGTCGACGAGGACCGCTACGTCGCCGACTTCGCCGCAGCCATGAACGACGCCCTGTCGGACCCGGCCCGCGCCCAGCGGATGGGCCAGGCGGGCCGTGAGCGCGCCATCCGGGACTTCTCCTGGGACACCATCGCCGAGCGCACCCTGGAGGTCTACCGCTCGGTGCTCTGAGCCGGGCGACACCACGCCCGAGGCGGCGTGCCGCCGTCACCGCCATCCGGCCAGGTGCATCGCGGTGACGTTGGCGGCCTCGGCGAGGGCGGACGCCCCGCGGTCGGCGACCCTGGCCAGGATGCGCTCGCGGTGCACGGTGGTGCTGGAGGCCACGGTCTGCAGCCTGCTGTCGCGACCCACGTCCGCCAGGGCGAGCATCGAGCCGGCGAGGCGGACCACGCGCTCGGCGCGTTGCGGCACACCATGCGGCAGCCCCCAGTCGCTGCTGCCCAGGTCACGTCGGACCAGCGACTCGAGCTCGGCTCCGGCCCACGGCTGGTCGGGCACCGCTGCCAGCTCCTGGGTCAGCGCAGCCAGGTCGCGGCGCAGGCCGAGCTCGACCTCCGGCAGGCTGACGGCCTGCACCCGGTGCACGGGCACCGGCTCGGTGACGTGGCCGCGCCACACGGCCTGCCAGCCCTGGTCGCCCTCCGGACCGTAGGCGGTGATCTCGGGCACGAGTGCGGCGCCGATGCCGGGCACGTAGACCAGCTCCTCCGCGGTGACCGCCGCCGCCACGAGGTCCGGGCCGCCGCGTGGCATCGCGGAGATGTCGCCAGGTCGGGGCAGTGCGACGAGCACGACCTGCTCACCCAGGTCGCGCCAGGTGCCCAGGGTGTCGGTCAGGCCGTCGACGTGGTCGATGTCCGGCAGGGCGCGCGCGGCGACCTTCTCCACGGGCAGGTGACCGGCGAACGCCGCGGTCGCCCAGAGCGCGACACGCACGCTGGCAGGCAGGACGGACATGCGGTGATCGTAGACACCGGCAGGCAACTACGCTTGCGAGCCATGAGCGATGTCCTGGAGTTCGCCGGTGTCGGGGTCAGGCGTGGCAGGACCGATCTGCTGAGCGACGTGACCTGGTCGGTGGAGGAGGGCGAGCGCTGGGTCGTCATCGGGCCCAACGGAGCCGGCAAGACGACCCTGCTGCAGGTCGCCGCCGCACGCATGCACCCCAGCACCGGGGTCGCCGGTGTGCTGGGGGAGGTGCTGGGCACCGTCGACGTCTTCGAGCTGCGCCCGCGCATCGGCATCTCGAGCATCGCGATCGCCGAGCGCATCCCCGACGCCGAGAGGGTCTGCGACGTCGTGCTCACCGCGTCCTGGTCCGTCGTGGGCCGCTGGCGGGAGGACTACGACCGGATGGACGAGGAGCGGGCCACCGGGCTTCTGGACGCGCTCGGTGTGCGCCACCTGTCGCACCGCCGCTACGGCACCCTGAGCGAGGGGGAGCGCAAGCGCGTCCAGATCGCACGGGCGCTCATGACCGACCCGGAGCTGATGCTGCTCGACGAGCCCGCCGCAGGTCTGGACCTGCGCGGGCGCGAGGACCTCGTGGAACGCCTCCAGCGCCTCGCCGAGGACGTCACCGCCCCCGCCCTGGTGCTGGTCACCCACCATGTCGAGGAGATCCCGCCCGGGTTCACCGACATCCTCATGCTGCGCGGGGGCACGGTCGTCGCGGCCGGCCCGCTGGAGACCACGCTGAACGCCGACAACCTCTCGGCGACCTTCGGCCTGCCCCTGGTGGTCGACCGGCACGGCGACCGCTGGGCCGCTCGGGCCGCTCGGTGACGCTGCTCGAAGCGCTCGCGATCGCGCTCGCCGGGCTGCTCGCCGGCACCATCAACACGATCGTCGGCTCCGGCACGCTGATCACCTTCCCCACGCTGCTGTTCTTCGGCTACCCCCCGGTCGCCGCCAACGTGTCCAACAACATCGGCCTGGTCGCCGGAGGGGTGAGCGGTGCCTGGGGCTACCGGCACGAGCTGGTCGGTCTGAAGCGCACGCTGCTGATGCTGCTGCCGGCCTCCCTGGTCGGGTCGGTCACCGGTGCCCTGCTGCTGCTGGTGCTGCCCGAGGCGGCCTTCGAGACCATCGTGCCGGTGCTCATCGCGATCGCGCTGCTGCTCGTGGTCCTCGGCCCCCGGATCAACCGCTGGGCGGCCAGGCGGCACACCGACAGGATGACCACCGGCCACGCCGTCGCCCTCCTCGTGGGGGTGCTGCTGGCCGGGGTCTACGGCGGCTACTTCGGCGCAGCACAGGGCGTGCTGCTCATCGGGGTGATGAGCGCCCTGCTGCCGCTCCACGTCCAGCAGATCAACGGCATCAAGAACGTGCTCGGGCTCATGGTCAACGTCGTCGCAGCCGTCGTCTTCCTCCTCGTGCAGCCCGAGCAGGTCATCTGGCCTGTCGTGGGGCTCATCGCAGGCGGCGCGGTGGTCGGCGGAGTGATCGGAGCCAAGGTCGGCCGGGCCATGCCGCCCTGGCTGCTGCGCACGGTCATCGTCGTCATCGGGCTCGTCGCGATCGTGGTGCTCGTGACGTGAGCGCTCCGGTGCTGCCCGAGGGGGTCATCTGGGTCGACGACGCGCGCGACGAGCGGGTGCGTGACTACTTCAGCCTGACCGACGTGGCGCTGCGGCGGGTCCTCGAGCCTCGCGAGGGGCTCTACCTCGCCGAGTCCGAGAAGGTCATCCGTCGTGCGCTCGGCGCCGGCCACCGGATGCGCTCGCTCCTGATGGCTCCGCGGTGGCTGGGTGACCTCTCCGACCTGGTCGCCGGCGCAGTGGCCGAGGGCACACCGGTGTATGTTGCGTCGCCGCCGGTGATCGAGGCGATGACCGGCTTCCACCTGCACCGGGGTGCCCTGGCAGCCATGCACCGGCCAGAGCCGGCCGCGGTGACCGAGCTGCTGGCCGGGGCGCGCAGGGTCGCCGTCCTGGAGGACATCGTCGACCACACCAACGTCGGGGCGGTGTTCCGGTCCGCGGCGGGTCTGGGGGTCGACGCCGTGCTCGTGACCCCGCGCTGCGCGGACCCGCTCTACCGGCGCTCCGTCCGCGTCTCGATGGGCACCGTCTTCCAGGTGCCCTGGACCAGGATCGACCCGTGGCCAGCGGGCATCGCGACGCTCAAGGAGCTCGGCTTCGTCGTGGCCGCCTGTGCGCTCTCGGACGACGCAGTGAGCCTCGACGAGCTCGCGGCCGACCCGCCGCAGCGCCTCGCCGTCGTGCTCGGCACCGAGGGTGACGGCCTGGCCCCGCTCACGGTGGCAGGGGCCGACACCGTGGTGCGCATCCCTATGGCGGCGGGGGTCGACTCGCTGAACGTGGCTGCGGCCAGCGCCGTGGTGTTCTACGCCCTGCGGTAGGTCTCAGGCGAGCGGGACGGCCAGGCCGTCCACGACCTCGACACCGGGCAGCTCGCACAGCAGGGCTCCGGGCAGCTGCAGCTTGGCCCCCCGCACGCCGGCACCGACGACCACCGAGGGCTGGTCCACGACCCGGCGGTCGACGAGCAGCAGCCACGGCTCCGGGAGCCCGACGGGGGTGATGCCGCCGTGCTCCATGCCGGTCTCGTCCACCACCCGGTCCATCGGCATGAAGCTGGCCCGTCGGGCCTCGAGCCGCTTGCGCACGGTCGTGTTGACGTCGGCACGGGTGGTCGCGAGCACGACCGTGGCTGCGACGGTCTCGCGTTCGCCACGACGGCCCAGGACGACGAGGCAGTTGGCGGACTCCTCCAGGCTCACGTCGTAGGCGTCGACGAAGGCCTGGGTGTCCGCCAGGCCGGGGTCGATCGGGGCGACCATGACCTGGGCGGCCAGGCTCGCGTGGACGGCCAGGGCCTGGGCCACCGGTGGGGCCAGGAGGTGCGGGGCGCTGGTAGCCGGGACCCAGTCGAGGCGCTGCATGGCTCGAGCCTACGGGGCAGCGCGCCGGGCGCTCAGACCGGCATGACCAGACGCTCGAGAAGGTGCTCCAGGGTGCGGGCAGGGTCCTCGGTCTGGCCGCCGTGCACGCCGCTGGGCTGAAGGATGGTGCTGCGGGGGGCGCTGATCCACCCGAAGCGTGGCCCCAGCCGGTCCATCCGTGCTGTGCCGTGCGGTCCCTCGCCGCGGGCCAGCCGGCATACGGTCGACAGGGCTGCCTCCACGTCCTCGAGGTCAAGGCCAGGCGCGAGGGCCGAGATGCGGTCGTGGTCGAGGTGGAACGAGCCGTCGAGGAAGTCGGCCTGCTGGCTGTAGAGCACGACACCGACGTTGACGAACTCCTCCCGGTCCACGCGGGGGACCAGACGCAGCACGACGTACTGGTAGGGGACCGGGGTCATGCCGCGCCTCCTGGGAGCCAGTGTCCGACACCCTCCAGGCGCCGCAGCAGGTGCTCGCGGTATGCGGTGCGGGCCGCAGCGGGTGAGGGCAGCTGGTGGGTGGGCTCCAGCCAGGCATCGGGCACGGCCGCCAGCACGCTGTCGAGCAGGGCCGTGTCGACATGGGCGGCGAGCTCGTCGTGCGTCGCCCGCAGGTCGCCCGCCACCTCCAGGAGCACGTGCTGGTCGGCCCGGAACGGCTGCCGGGCGAAGCGGTCGGCATCCGGGCTGCGGGAGGGCCATCCATGGTGGAAGTAGAGCGCCGCCCCGTGGTCGATCGCCCAGACCTGCCGGTGCCACAGGAGCAGGTTGGGGTTGGACCAGGTGCGGTCGACGTTGGCCGTGAAGGCGTCCAGCCACAGGATGCGAGAGGCCTCCTCGGTCGTCGGCGACCGGGAGCCGTCGTAGCCCAGGGCGCCAGGGAGCAGGTCGACGCCGAGGTTGGTGCCGGGGGAGGCGTTGAGCAGGTCCTGGACCTCCTCGTCCGCCTCGTAGCGGGCGATCGCTGCGGGCAGCTCGATGGTGACCAGGCGCGGCACGGCCAGGCCGAGCGCCCGGGCGAGCTCGCCGACGACGACCTCGGCGACCAGCACCTTCAGGCCCTGGCCCGCGCCGCTGAACTTCACGACATACGTCCCCAGGTCGTCGGCCTCCACGACCCCGGGCAGCGAACCGCCCTCGCGGAGAGGGACGACGTAGCGGGTGGCTGTCACGTGCTCGAGCACGCCCGCACCCTACCCCGGGGTCAGTTGCGTGCAGCGACAGAAGGACGCATCTGGGCCAGTGACTGGCGCAGGATGCGGCTGACCTGCATCTGGGAGACGCCGATGCGGTCCGCGATCTGCTGCTGGGTGTGGCCCTCGAAGTAGTGCAGCCGCAGCACGGCCTTGCTGCGCGGGGGCAGCGTGGCGATGGCCGGACGCAGCGACAGCCGGTTGTCGACCTCCTCGACGCGGACGTCGTGGGCGACGAGCGTCTCGGCCAGCCCGGTGCGGCTGTCGTCGAGCCGCTGAGGGCTGTAGGCCGTGGCCAGCGACAGAGCCTCGCGCACGTCTGCGAGGGGCTCGCCGACCTCCTCGGCCACCTCGGCGGCCGTGGGGAGACGACCCAGCCGCTGCGCCAGCACGTCCTGCGCCTCGACGACCCGGGGCCGCAGCTCCTGCAGACGTCGGGGTGGGCGGACCACCCACACGTGGTCGCGGAAGTGCCGGCGCAGCTCACCGAGCACCGTCGGCACCGCGAAGCCGACGAAGGGCACCGGCGACGTGGGGTCGTAGCGCTGGGCGGCCAGCACCAGGCCGACACGGGCCACCTGTCGCAGGTCGTCCATCGACTCGCCACGGTCCCGGAAGCGGCCGGCGAGGCTGTCCGCCAGGGAGAGGTGCTGCGCGATGAACTCCGCGCACGCCTCGGTCATCACCGCGTGCTGGACCATCGTCGGTCCGTGGGTGTGAGTTGCGGTCACACCGGTCACCTCCTGGGCATGAGAGTCCCGTGAAGTGGCGCACTGCTGGACCACGTGCAGGTCGCTGGCCATCCGAGCGACCCCCCTATGTCATTGTGACTATATGCGCACTTGGGGGCAGGAAGCCAGCATCCTGCACCTCGATCTGGATGCGTTCTTCGCCGCAGTCGAGCAGCGCGACAAGCCCTCGCTGCGGGGCAGGCCCGTCGTGGTCGGCGGTCTGGGCGGCAGGGGAGTGGTCTCCACGGCGTCCTACGAGGCGCGGCAGTACGGCGCCCGGTCGGCGATGCCGACCGCGGAGGCGCGGCGCCGCTGCCCGCCGGGCACGGCCTTCCTCGGCGGGCGCTACGAGGCCTACCGGGCCACCTCACAGGTGGTCATGCAGCTGCTCACGGAGGTGTCGCCGGTGGTCGAGCAGGTCTCCGTGGACGAGGCCTACGTCGACCTGGCGGCCGGGGGAGCGGACCTGACACCGGGCGGGTTACGACGCCTGGGGGAGGAGGTCATGCAGGCCATCCGCCTCGCCACCGGGGGGCTGACGGCATCCGTGGGCGTCTCCACGAGCAAGATGATGGCCAAGATCGGCAGCGAGATGCGCAAGCCGGCAGGGCTGACCGTGATCGCTCCGGGCGAGGAGCTCGACGTGCTGCACCCGATGCCGGTGCGCGCCGTCGCCGGCGTGGGGCCGGCCACCGCGGGCCGGCTGCGCGGGTTCGGCGTGGAGACCGTGGCCGACCTGGCGCGGATCTCGCTGCCGGACCTCGTCTCGATCTTCGGCACCGCCCACGGACAGGCGCTGCACGCCCTGGCACGTGCGGACGACTCCCGCCCCGTCGTGACCGAGCGGGCGGCCAAGAGCATCTCGGCGGAGGAGACCTTCGAGACCGACCTCACCGACCCTGCGGTGCTGACCGCCGAGGTCGACGCCCTCACGCGCAAGGTGTCGGCGCGCCTGGGCACCTCGGCGACCTTCGCGCGGACCATCACTCTCAAGGCCAGGTGGCACGACTTCACCACCGTGACCCGCTCGGGGTCGCTGCCCTACGCCACCGGCGAGCCGGCGGTCATCGCCCGGGAGGCCCGTCGGCTGCTGGAGACGATCGACACCGCGGCGGGGCTGCGACTGCTCGGTGTGGGGGTCAGCGGCCTCACCACCCACGCCCAGGAGGAGCTCGACCTGGGAGCGGAGACCGCATGCGCCGAGGGCATGTCCGTGGAGGAGGGAGCCCACCACCTGCCGACGCGCACGCCGGCCGTCCGCCAGCCATGGAGCACCGGTCAGGACGTGCGGCACGACCGGCACGGAGCGGGGTGGGTCTGGGGCAGCGGCCGCCGGGTGGTGACCGTTCGCTTCGAGGGCCCCCTGACCCCTCCCGGGCCGGTCCGGACCTTCACCGTGGACGACGCGGACCTCCACCCGGCGGAGCCGCCGGACTGGCGTGGGGCCACCACCCACGCGTGGTAGTCTTCCCAGTCGTTGCCGCGGCTCCTCGCGAGTGCGGCACACACCCTCGTCCGGGTGGCGGAATGGCAGACGCGCTAGCTTGAGGTGCTAGTGCCCTTAACGGGCGTGGGGGTTCAAGTCCCCCTCCGGACACGCTTGTCCTGTCTCAGGACATAGGACACCCCCGAGCCCCCGCTCGGGGGTTTTTTGTGGGTTCAGGGGTTGGCAGGTCCTGGTGCCGACGCTCGGCCACACACGTCGCAGCTGCGACTGTGGGTGCGAAGTATGCACTAGCTCAGCCGGTCGCGCATCTGCACCGACAGTACTGTGAGGAAGTAGACAGAGTCTTCTCTCAGTACTACTACAGTGCGTAGTCTCCGAAGTATCGTCCTCCGTGCGGTCAACGCCGACCGTCACGAGAGCGGTCCGGCTCTCCAGCGAGGAGCGCCCCTCCTTAACTCTCGGTGTGAGGCTGCTTGAGAGGAACTGCCGTGAAACAGCACCGAGCAGTCGCAGCCCTGGGGGTCGCTGCGCTGACTGCATCAATGGCCACGATGGCTGTGGCAGACGACGGCTTCAAGGTCATGAAGACCATCTCCGACAGGACCGCGGTCGTCGAGGGGCACGTCGACGAGGCGGAGCACGCCTTCACCGGCATGATGAAGTTCTACGTCCCGGCGCAGGGCGCCAACGGGACGGCCTACACCGACACCGACCCGGTCGGCCTGCCCTACCTCTACGACGACGGCGACGAGGTGGCCGACGAGTTCCGTCCGCTTGCCAAGCCCCTGGTCAACGTCTTCATGGACGGACCCGTTGAGGGCATCGACGGCACCGGTTTCGTCGGTCACGGTCTCCGCGACGCCTACGCCGCGGTGAGCCTCGACGACGGCGTGACGTGGAAGCAGACGAACCTGTCCGAGTCGGCCGACCTGTCCTCGAGCACGGTGGCACGGGAGGACGTCCCCCTCTTCCAGGCTGATGCTCTCGAGACCTATCCCGGTGACGTCGTCAACATGTTCCACGCCATCGCCGGCAACAAGGTCGTCGTCGCGTGGCCCAGTCGATACTGCGGGCAGGGGCAGCCCAGCTACTCCCTGGACTCCAGCGCGACCGGTGTCGCGCGGCGCACGGCCGTTGCCGAGTACCTCGGGATCGACCTCACCGACCCGTCACCGGAGGACATCTACCTCCTCGACATGTATGGCGTGGCCGGCACCCAGGGGTCGGTGGACTACGCCGAGGACAGGTGGGCAGAGAACCAGCCCGTCGGCGAGGTGCCTTTCGCCTGCCTGTGGACCGTGCGGGGCGAGATGGTCAACGGCGACGACCCACGCACCGAGACCGTCGAGGCCTCGTTCATGCGCTGGTACAACACCGAGCGGCTCACGTCGGGCACTCGCGACGTCAACCGTATCGAGGTCATGGGCGTCCAAGGAGCAGGGTTCGCGATCAGCTGGCAGGAGGACCCGGACGGTCTTCGCCCAGGCCAGGGCGAGGGCCCCGGTGAGGGCTGGAGCGGTGCCATCGCCAACAGCGGGACGGACGTCTGGTACTCCTACATCGACTGGGAGGACTTCAGCTTCGTCCAGGACCCAGCTGTGGCAGACGGCACCGCATACCTTCCACTGACCGGCGCGGACTTCACCGCCGTCGACGGCAGCTACGAGGCCCTCGCGGCCGCTGCTGACGTCACCCAGAAGCCCAAGCCGTTCGTTCCGTTCGCGATGCCGATGCGCGTCACGGACAACGAGAAGTGCAACGTCGAGAAGCCCAAGCCGTACTGCTACGGCTCGGCCCTCGCGGCATCCGGCGTGGCGGTGCCGGCCACCACGGACGGTATTCCGCTGAACGCGCTGGACTACGGCCTCAAGGACAGGTGCGAGTCCGTCATCACGGTCGAGGTCGGCAGGCATGGTGGCACATCGGACATCTGCATCTCGGCGGACGGGCTTCCGAACCTCGGCAACACGGCCGCAACCCGTCCTCGGCTGAACACCTTCGGCTACGACTCGACGGGGAAGGTGAAGGGCGCCGTCATCGACAACGCCTTCGTCACCCTCATCCTCGAGGAGGGCAAGGGCCTGGGCAAATGGGGTTTCATGGAGACCGCAGACGGCACCGTTGACTACACGATGCCGTGCGACCCCGAGGCCGATCCCGCGATCGAGGGGTGCGTGCCTTTCGACGAGGGCAAGAACATCTGGTACCACTCCTTCAGCATGTCGCTCACCGATGACATGGCCACGCGCCCGCGCGACGGGCTCCTCGACAACCTCACCAGCCACGGCAACATGCTCAACCAGCCCGAGGTCAACTGGCAGACCGGCGAGTTCTACGGCGCCGCCGACACGGTGTACATGTGGGACTTCACGACGGACTACGAGGGCGCCGCGACAGGGCTGGACAACTACGAGATCTACAACACCGAGATCGCCCGCCGGGGCAGCCTGCTCGGTCAGGACATCGACAAGGTCCACGTCACGACGTCGAAGGCCAAGAACGGTCTGCTGGCGCTGCCCACCTGGAAACAGGGGACGATGAACCAGGGTGGTCCGGCGGACGTCATGTCACGCCAGATCATCATCCCGAAGGGCTGGACCGTCAGGTCCGGAGGCCCCAACGGAGGCAACCCGTACGCGTTCCGCAACATGGCGTGCGAGACGTGGGCGTTCGAGGACGGCTCCAACCCGCAGTACCCCGAGGGTGTCTGCCTCGAGCCGGCGGTCAACCTGTCGGGGTCCATCCCGGACACCTGCTACGACTCTGAGACCGGAGAGGCGATCGCATGTCCCGCGGTCGACCTCGCCCAAGGCACCACGTTCGGGGTCGGGGACACCAACCCGATCCTGCAGGGCAAGGAGCTGGACGACGGCGACGAGACCACGAAGGACTCGAACACCACGAAGGTGCTCACCTGGCATCAGTGTCCTGCCAGCTACACGGTCGCGGCCCAGACCGACGGCACGGAGGCGGTGACGTGTGACACCGATCTCCGGACCGATGCCTCGACCCTGCGTGACCAGTCGTGGTACAACCCCCTCGAAGTGGCCAAGGGGCACCGCGGCTTCCTCGACGGTGACTTCGTGATGATGCTCTATGCGTGGTCGCCCAACTGGCGGCTCAACGTCCAGGGCAGCGACCGCTACGAGCTGTACATCCGCCGCTCCTTCGACGGAGGCGCGTCGTGGACGAACATGCCCAGCGACTACACCCACTGGGACGGCACGAAGTACCCCGGGCAAGGCAACGTGGTCTGCGAGACGTATCGCAGCGACGAGACGCAGGCCGGCGGAGACCTCGTGGAGCCGCAGGTGTGCTACTCCTACGACGCGACGAAGGGCGGGGCGGGCGAACAGGCCCGCAACGTGACGCAGCACAAGTCGATGCGGATCACCACTCTCGACCCGCGGTATGCCACCACCGGTGCGCCGCAGGGAGTCAGTGTCACCTCCGACCTGTTCGGCCACGGGCTGCTCGGTGCGGAGACGGCGTTCGGGGACATCGAGGACGTGAGGGACCCCTCGCGGTTCTTCGTCGTCTACGAGACCGGTGACAACACCACCACCATCTACGGCGAACCCGAACCTCTCGACCTGTTCTACAGCCGTGCCGTGAACTTCGGCGACGACTACGTGGTCTGGGACGAGCTGGCCGAGTCCACCCGTGACGGTGACCGTGACGTGAGCGAGTGCTACCCGAGCAACGCGCACGAGGACGACGACATCGTGGGCACGGTCCCGGAGGGCTCGGGCTTCTGCAACGAGTTCGACAAGATGGAGTCCGGGACCCCGGGCCTGGAGGCCAGCGAGGCTAGCCTCACGGCGAACCCCGGCGGCCAGTTCCTCTACGGGACGTGGACCCAGGCGCAGCTCGTCGAGGGTGAGGTCACCGAGTCCGATGCCATGGCGCGCAGGGTCTGGTGGGTGGACGACTTCTTCCCGGTCGACGCCTGGCTGTTCGGTCAGGGCCCGGGCGAGGGAGGTGCCAGCGAGGTCGACGAGTAGGCCACCTGGCCTCATGGCTCGCTGACCGTCGAGCCAGCGGTCCGTCCGGCGTCCAGCCGGGCGGGCCGTTGGCTGGCCGTAGGTGGTAACGAGGTGGGTCGCTCATCGAGGGGCTCGACAACCGCCCCGTGTGCCCTGCCGGTAGACACCCTCGGGGTCTACCGGACGTGTTCGCGCAGCCGGCGGGTCAAGGCAAGGTATGGAGACGGTGAGAGTTTCCTCAGCGGTGCCCCTCGCAGGTCCAGGTCCGGTAAGAGTAGGCTCCGCCCATGAGAGCCCCGAGGCCGGGCGCACTGTTGGCAGCGCTGCTCGTGATGGGGCTCATGCTTGCCGGGGTGCTCCCGGTGACGGCAGTCGGCACGATGGTCGGACAGACGGCGGTCGACGGGACCGCGGCGACGGTCGGCTCAGCGACTTCGCGGCTTGCCGGTTCGGATCGTTACGGGTCGTCGGTGGCAATCTCTCAGTACCGGTTCGAAGATTCGGCTGAGGTGCGATCGGTCTACCTGGCGCGGGGCGACGTGTTTGCCGACGCCTTGACGGCGGGGTCGTTGCGCGACGGTCCGGTGCTGCTGGTGCGAGGTGGCTGCGCCTCGGTGCCGTCGGTGGTGATGTCGGAGATCGCGCGGGTGGAGCCGGACCGCGTGGTGGCCCTGGGCGGGGAGGAGGCGGTGTGCACCGAGCAGCTGGTCCAGGCGGCCGGGGGGCGGGCGACGGACAGGCTGGGCGGGGCGGACCGGTTCGAGACGGCGGCGGCGATCGCGGCCCATGCCTTCCCGGCAGGTCCGGCGACGGTGTATCTGGCCAACGGTTCGATCACCCCCGACTCGGTGGTGGCAGGGAGCTTGCAGGACGGGCCCGTGCTGCTGGTGTCGCGGGACGGGGCGAGCGTGCCGTCGGCATCGGCGGCCGCGGTCGAGGCGCTGGATCCGGACCGGGTGGTCGCCCTGGGGGGGACCGTCGTGGTCTCGGACGCCGCGCTGGCCGCGGCGGCGCAAGGTCGGGCGGCGTCGCGGGTTGGTGGGGCTGACCGGTATGAGACGGCTCGGCTCGTGGCGGACCGGGCGTTCCCGGAGCGCACGCCGCGGGTGTATGTGGCCCGCGGCGACGGGGAGAATGTGGTCGATGCGCTGTCGGCGGGGATGCTGGCGGACGGTCCGGTGTTGCTGACCTCGGGTCCGTGCGACCGGGTGCGGGTGGCGACGGCGGCCGAGCTGGGTGAGCGGACCCCGGAGCGGGTGGTGGCACTCGGCGGGCCGGTGGCGTTGTGCGACTCGACGTTGGTGGGCGCGTCGATGGCTGCCCGAGGGCCGGTCGACTGCTCGGCCACCGCCTGCGTGGCGCTGACCTTCGACGACGGACCGGGCGCGCCCACGCCGACGCTGCTGGGGACCTTCGCGCAGAAGGGGGTGCCGGCCACCTTCTTCGTCGTCGGTCGCAAGATGGCCGTCGACGGCCACGTCACGCGGCGGACCTGGGTGGAGGGTCACGAGATCGGCAACCACACCTACGACCACCCGCGTCTTCCGGATCTGACGCTGGCGGGTCAGCAGGACCAGATCGACCGCACGGACGCCGCCCTGCGCGGCCTCGGCATCCCGGTCACCCGCACGATGCGCCCGCCGTTCCTCGCCTTCAACGACAACACCCGCCGCCTGGGCAAGGCGGTCATCATGACCGATACCAACCCCAAGGACTGGAACGGGCCCTCGACCGAGCAGATCCGGACCTTCGTTCGGGACAACGTCCGCCCTGGGTCGATCGTCATCCAGCACGACACCGTCGCCGCCTCGGTCGCGGCCGTGCCCGGCATCGTCGACGACCTGCACGCGATGGGGTACACGGTCGTCACGGTGTCCGAGCTCGTCACCGACCTGCAGGCTGGTGACCTGGTCTACAACCGCGACACAGTCCGCGACGCGTCCACCAGCGTCTCGATGCTCGACCCGGTCGAGCTGGAGGACGGCAGGGTGATGCCCCCGCTCTACGACGAGACCGGCGTGCCCGGCGTCGCCCCTTCGCTGACCCGGGAGGAGATCCTCGGCACGGCACCGTGAGCAGGGGCCGGCAGGCTCCCCGTCCGTCCCGGCGCGGTCGCACCGATGAAGGCCGTCCTGCTGGCGGAGTCTGCGGTGGTGCCCTGCATGAGGGTGGCCCTCAAGCCGCGGCGGTCACTCTTTACGATAGATAGCGATATGTCGCTCAGCCTGTGGAAGGACAACCTGATGCACGCGCACCAGAGCACGCACGACGAGACGGGCTGGGGTCGGCACGGCTTCAAGCCCTTCCTTGGCATGGCCCAGCAGTTCCAGGGGCTGATGGGTCAGTCCGGTCAGCGCGCCCGACGCGGCGACGTCCGAGAGGCCATCCTGAGGCTGCTCGCGGAGGAGCCGATGCACGGCTACCAGATCATCGGCGAGCTCGCCGAGCGCAGCGCAGGCACCTGGAGCCCCTCCGCTGGATCGGTGTACCCGACCCTGCAGCTACTGGCCGACGAGGGCCTCGTGACCGCCGAGCCCGTCGGCGGCAAGAAGGTCTACCGGCTCACGGAGGCCGGTGTCGCCGCGGCGGACCACTTCGCCGGACGCCGTGCACCCTGGGACGAAGCGGCGGACACCCCGGTGGGCGGCACCGGCTACCACCAGGCTGCGGGTCGCCTGTTCCAGGCGGTGTTCCAGGTGGGCAGTACGGGCTCGGTGGGGCAGATGTCCGCAGCGGTGGACATCCTGAACGACACCCGCAAGCGCCTGTACGGCCTCCTCGCTGAGGACTGACGGCCCGCGCCCACTGCCGTCACCCACAGCGTCCGGAGGACGAATGAGAGCCTCAGACCTGCGCGCCCGCTACTGGCGCATCGTGTTCTTCTTCGCGCGGGTGACGGCGGCGTTCATCTGGTGGGAGATCGTGCTGCGGCGCCTCGGTCTCGGCTGGCTCGCGGCGCGCACGCGCGCGGAGCGCGGACGACGCACAGCTGTCCGGTTCCGCAGGCTCGCGGTGTCGATGGGCGGGCTGATGATCAAGGTGGGCCAGTTCCTGTCCGCCCGGCTGGACGTGCTGCCCCAGGAGATCACGGCTGAGCTCTCCGGGCTGCAGGACGAGGTCCCTCCGGAGGACTTCACCGCCGTGCGGGCCGTTGCGGCGTCCGAGCTGGCCCTGCCACTGGACGAGCACTTCGCCTGGTTCGACGAGACACCGCTGGCTGCGGCGTCGCTGGGGCAGGTGCACCGTGCTCGGCTGCGTCCCGTGGACGCCGCCGAGCAGGGTTTCGCCGAGATCGTCGTCAAGGTGCAGCGTCCGCACATCCAGCAGGTCATCGAGGTCGACCTTGCGGCGCTGCGCAAGGTCGGCGGGTGGATGGAGCGCTACCGCCCCATCCGCGAGCGGGCAGACGTGCGGGCCCTGATCGAGGAGTTCGCGACCACCACGCTCCAGGAGGTCGACTACCTCGCTGAGGCCGCCAGTGCCGAGACGTTCGCGGCCAACTTCGCCGACGACCCGCGTGTAGGCGTGCCCTCGGTCGTGTGGGAGCTGAGCGGCCGCCGGGTGCTCACCTTGCAGGATGTCTCGGCCATCAAGCTCGGGGACGGCGACGCGGTGACGGCTGCAGGCATCGACCGCGCGGAGGTGGCCCAGGTGCTGGCCGACACCTTCCTCCAGCAGATCTTCACGGACGGCTTCTTCCACGCGGACCCGCACCCGGGCAACATCTTCGTCACTCCTCGACCGCAGGCTTCCCCCGGCGAACCCGCCTGGACCCTGATGTTCATCGACTTCGGGATGGTCGGCCACGTGCCGGAAGACCTTCGCGCCGGCCTGCGCGACCTGCTCATCGCGGCCGGCCTGCGCGACAGTGCTCGCTTGGTGGCCGGGCTCAAGAGGCTGGACCTGCTCCTGCCCAGCGCCGACCTTGCGCGGATCGAGGCCGCGACCGAGCAGGTCTTCGACCGCTTCGCCGGCCTACGCATGGACGAGCTGCAGCAGATCCCACCCGAGGAGGTCGTCCGCTTCGGCCTGCAGTTCCGCGAGCTCCTGCTGGAGCTGCCGTTCCAGGTGCCGGAGGACCTGTTGCTGCTCGGGAGGTCGATGGGCATCCTGTCGGGCATCTGCACGGGGTTGGACCCGGAGTTCGACATCTGGACCACCATCACCCCCTACGCGACCCAGCTCCTCGAGGACGAGCAGCAGAGCCTGCCGCGGACTGTCGTGACGGAGGCCCTCGCACTGGGACGCCTCGCGCTCGTCCTGCCTCGCCGTGCCGACCGTGTCCTGACACTCGCGGAGCGGGGGGAGCTCAGGGTCGCGACCCCTGCCTTGTCCGGGCAGGTGCGGCGGCTGGAGCGGTCCGTCTCCCGCATGAACGCGGTGCTCATCTTCGCCGCCCTGCTCGTGGCCGGCGCCGTGCTCACTGCGTCCGACACCGGGCTGGGCCGCCTCCTGATGAGCCTGTCGGTGCTGCCGCTGGCGCTGGTGCTGGTGAGCGGCCTGCGCCGCGGTCCGTGAGGGTGGAAGCCGTAGGAGTGGGAGGGCCACAGGCACGCCGTGCGTGACCCCGACACGCTCGCGGAGGCGCGTCCTCCTTCCGGGTAGCCGGCCCTCGGTGTGACCTTGCCGACACACGTCCCGATGGTGGACGTCCCCGGGCGCCGGCCCACCTAGGATCGTCAGCCGTGCCTGGCTCTCCCTCACCTCATCACGGCATGGGGGCCGTCCCACACGACGGAGGGGTGACCTTTCGGCTGTGGGCGCCGAACGCGCGGCAGGTCGCGGTCACCGGCGACTTCTCCGGGTGGGACCCGGCACACAAGGTGCGGCTGGCGCGTGACAACGTCCGTTCGGGCACCTGGTCGACCTTCGTTCCCGGCCCGGGGCCGGGCAGCCGCTACCGGTTCCTGATCCGGAGCGGCGGACCCTACCGCTCGCGCATCGACCCGGTGGCGCGGCAGGTCACCCACTCCGCCGGCGATGCCGTGGTCTTCGACCCCCGGACGCTGGACTGGGGCGGGGACCACTTCGGGATGCCGGGGTGGGACGACCTGGTGCTGTACGAGGTGCACATCCCCACGTTCGCGGCCGACGGCGGCGGGGCCGGCACCTTCGACCGGGCGGTCGACCGGCTCGACCACCTGGCCTGGCTCGGGGTCAACGCCGTCGAGGTGATGCCGCCCTTCGCCTTCGGAGGCCATGTCAGCTGGGGCTACAACCCCTCCCACCTCTTCGCGATCGAGCCCTCCTACGGTGGCCCGCACGCCTTCGGCCGCTTCGTCCGGGCGGCTCACGCCCGGGGGATCGCGGTGATCCTGGACGTGGTCTACAACCACCTGGGTCCGGGCGACCTGCACCTGTGGCGCCTCGACGGAGGTCGCAGGCGGCACTACGGCGGCAGCTACTTCTACAACGACCGTCGGGCGCTGACCCCGTGGGGTGCGACCCGGCCCAACTACGACCGCCGACACGTGCGCAACTACCTGCGCGACTCGGCGGTGATGTGGCTCGAGGACTTCCGCGTCGACGGCCTGCGCTTCGACGCGACCCAGTACATCCGCTCCCGGTGGGGTGACGTCCACGATCCCGGCGGGCGGATCGCCGCCGGGCACCGGTTCCTCGCGGCCACGACCGCTGACATCCGCTCGCGCCAGCCGTGGAAGATCCTGGTCGCCGAGGACATGCAGCGCGACCCCACGGTCACGCGCCCCAGTGACGAAGGCGGGCTCGGCTTCCACTCCCAGTGGGACGCCGGCTTCGTGCACCCCGTCCGCGCCGCCCTGGAGACCCCGCGTGACGAGGACCGCGACATGTATGCCGTGGCGCACGCGGTCACGGGGCATGGCGTGGGCGCACCGCATGAGCGAGTCATCTACACCGAGTCCCACGACGAGGTAGCCAACGGCAGGAGCCGGGTGCCCGAGTCGGTCTTCCCCGGGGCGGCCGACTCCTGGCACGCGCGCACCCGCGCTGCGCTGGGGCTGGTGCTCACCCTGACCTCGTCCGGCATCCCCATGCTCTTCCAGGGTCAGGATGTCCTGGAGGACCGTTGGTTCGACGACCAGACCCCCGTCGACTGGGGCAAGGCGCACCGGCACGCCGGGTTCCTGCACCTGACGCGGCAACTGGTCGCGCTGCGCCGCAACCTCTCCGGGGCCACTCGCGGGCTCACCGGACGGCATACCCGCGTGATCCGGGTCGACAACGACCGCAAGGTCCTGGCCTACCACCGCTGGTCCGGCGGCGGCCCGCACGACGACACGGTGGTGGTGCTCAACCTGCGCACCACTCCGGTGCGGGACTACCCGCTCGGGCTGCCCCGCCCCGGGCGCTGGCGCGTGCGCTGCAACACCGACGCGCCGCTGTTCGGGCCCGGCCTGGGCTCGGTGCACGTCACCGACCTCGACACCGAGCCGCACGGGCACGACGGCTACGCGCAGCACGCCCGGGTCACCATCGGCCCGTACGCCGCCCTGGTCTACTCCCAGGACGCGTGAAGGCATGATGGTTGCTGTGACAAGCACGACCGCGCGCAGCGGACCGGTCAGGGGGCCCCTGCGATGGCTGCGGCGGCGACCCCTCGACCTCATCGACGTCTTCGTCTACGTCGTCGTCCTCAACCTCGCCATCGAGTACCTCCCGGCCGTCATCAGCGAGACCTTCACGCTGTCGCTGCTCACCGCCGTGCTGCTGAAGGTCGCTCTCGAGCTGGTCGTCCTGCTCAAGGGGGTGGTCCTCGCCAGGCTCCGTGCGGCCACGACACGGCGGGCGAAGGCAGCGGCAGGTGTCCTGCTGTGGGTCGTTGCGGCCGGGAGCAAGGTCCTCGTGCTGGCCCTGGTCGACCTCGTCTTCGGTGACGCTGTCAGCCTGGGCGGCTTCATCCCGGTCACGCTGTTGGTCCTTGCCCTGCTGCTCTCGCGGGCCACGGTGCGCAGGGTGCTCTCCGAGCCACCTGGGGAGGAGTGACCCCGGGAGCCGGGTCCGGACAGGCAGAACATCGGATGGTCGTCGAGGTCGCCCAGACGGACCAGTGACTCGTAGACGCTGCTCGGTTGCCGCGCGGCCGACGAGGGTGGCGTCCCGCCGGATGGTGGCCGTCCGCAACCGGTCCAGGAGCATCGGCCCGCTGCCGTATGCCGCACGGACGAGGAAGGAGTCCGTGCGCTCCTCGTACTCCAGGATCGAGCCGCCGTCGGCATCGGTGAGCCGCACCGCGTTGCTGACGATGCTGGCCAGCACTGCGTCAGGGTCGAGCTCGAGCTCACCGCCTCGCCCACCTCGCGCAGTGCCTCGAGCTGGTCGACCTTGCTCGCCGGCTCGGTGCTGCGGGCCTCGAGCGACTGCGTCAGGTCGACCTGCTGCAGCGCGATGGCCGTCTGCGCCGCGAGCTCCTCCAGCAGCCCCATCTCGCGCTCGCTGAACGGGTCCACCTCGGTCCGCCACATCGACAGGACGCCCACCACGCCGTCACCCAGCAGCATCGGTGCGCTGAGCAGGCTCCGGAAGCCTGCCGGGCGCTGGAGGTCCCGACGGCCGTAGTCCGGGTCGGGAGGACGTCGTCCATCCGCTGCGTGCGCCGGTCCAGCGCCACCCTCCCGAACAACGTGGCACGGCTGCGCTGGACGGGATGACCGAGCAGGTAGCGGCGGAACTCATCGGGGACCTTGCCGGACAGGCGCGACAGCCGGAACACGTCGTCCTCGAGGAGGTAGAGCTGGGCCGCGTCGGCACGGCACAGGCGCGCGGCGCGGTCGACGATGGTGTCGAGGATCTCTCCGGAAGCGCCCCGTTCGCGCCCCAGCGCGAGCAGGATCTCGCGGCTGGCCAGGGACTGCTCGCGAGCGTCGCGCAGAGCCCGCTCAGGGACGTCCGGCACGGGGGTGGCACGCGGGAGCCCCGCCGCTTCCACGCACGGCGGGCTGGTCTCCGTCTCCTCGGCCACCGCCACCGCCTCTCGCTTCCATGATGCCCCTCGCCGCATCGCCGGGGCAACGACGTCGCGGGGGGACCATCACGCAGGGGATGCCCGTCTCAGGCGGACAAGGCTGGGCGCTCCAGGGAGAAGCTGGGCGCTCCAGGGAGAACAGGTCGACGGGCAGGTCGGAGTGCCCCGTCGTAGCCAGGTCCGCGCCGATCTCGCCGACCTGGTAGGCGCGCCTCAGCGCGCTCGAGACCCAGCACCGCATGCGCACGGGCTCTCCTCGGGACGGAGACGGGCATGTTGCGTCAGCGACCGGTGTGCTCGCCTCGGTAGACCAGCACGGGGCAGGGTGCGTGATGGACGCAGTATGTCGCGACCGACCCCAGGTGCATGCCAGGGAACCCACCGTGACCGTGGCTGCCCACCACGAGCAGCTCTGCACCGTCGGCAGCCCTCACCAGGGCCTGCGACGGGTGCTTGCCCACCATCCTCTTCGTGACGGGGACGTTCTGGGCCTCGTCGGCGACAGTCCGAAGGACCGTGTCCATCACCTCCTCGGCCTCCCGCTCGTACCGCTCCTCCCCGGCGACCGGCGACAGGTAGATCGACACGGGCACGTTCCACGCCATGACCGCGTGGACCTCCGCCCCGGTCAGGCGCGCCTGACCCACCGCCCAGCGCAGGGCGGCCTCGCTGAGCTCTGACCCGTCGACGCCCACGACGATGAAGGGACGTGGTGCAACCTCGTTCATCTGTGACTCCTCTCTTTCCCTCCTTCGTAGCGCGGGACGGGGACCGACCGCCAGAGGCTTTGGTCCCGGCCGGGTCGGTCCTCAGCCGACGACGACAGCCAGGGCCAGGAGCGAGCCCAGCCCCACCGTGAAGCTGAGGGTGTGCAGCACCTTGGCGCGCGGGCTGGGCTCCGTCGTGAACTGGGGGATCAGGTCGGCCGTGGCGATATAGACGAAGTTTCCCGCGGCGAAGGGGATGAGCAGGGTGACGTCGACCGCCCCCGAGACGACGTAGGCCACGAGGCACCCGAGCAGGAAGGTGCTCGCCGAGGCGACGTTGTAGGCGAGCGCCCTGCGCGGGCTCCAGCCACTGTGCACGAGCAGCCCGAAGTCTCCCAGCTCCTGGGGCACCTCATGGGCCGCAGCAACGAGCCAGGTCACGACCCCGAGGCGCACGTCCAGCACGAAGGCGCTGCCGACCGCCAGGCCACCCAGGAGGTTGTGCAGCCCGTCGGCCGCGAGCACGAGGTAGCCGACCGGGCGGTGGGCGCCCATGGGTCGGTGGCAGTGGTGCCAGTGGAGACCCTGCTCCAGGACGAGGAAGGAGACGATGCCGAGGGCGAGCCACACGTAGACGGACAGGTCGTTGTCGAGCGTCTCGACGGCCTGAGGCAGCATGTGGAAGAGGGCTCCGCCCAGGAGCGACCCTGCCGCGAGGGCGACCAGCGGCAGCACCAGCCGCACGAAGACTGCCCGGGGCAGCAGCAGCGTCACGCTTCCCACGAGCGCGACGGCGCTCATGAGCACTCCGGCCAGGACCACCCACGCCAGCGTCGACACGGCACCGACGTTACCCAAGGAGGCGGTTGGGTAGCCTCGAGCGCATGACGAGCCCGCATACGTCCCCCTCCGCCACGCCCCGCCCCGAGGACGAGGTGGCGCAGATCTGCCGTGACCTCATCCGGATCGACACGAGCAACTACGGCGATGGCACCGGGCCGGGGGAGCGTGCTGCGGCGGAGTACGTCATGGGCCTGCTGACCGAGGTCGGCCTCGACCCACACCTGACGGAGTCCGACCCCGGCCGTGCCAGTGTCGTCGTGCGCACCGAGGGCCGTGACCCGAGCCGCCCCGGCCTTGTGCTGCACGGTCATCTGGACGTGGTGCCCGCCCAGGCTGCCGACTGGCAGGTGGACCCGTTCGCCGCGGAGGAACGCGACGGGTGCATCTGGGGTCGCGGCGCGGTGGACATGAAGGACATGGACGCGATGCTGCTGGCCAACCTGCGCCACCTGGCGCGGACCGGCGAGAAGCCGCCCCGGGACATCGTGTGGGCGTTCTTCGCCGACGAGGAGGCCGGCGGCGTGAAGGGTGCCGGGCACGTCGTGGCCCAGCACCCCGAGTGGTTCGAGGGCTGCACCGAGGCGGTCAGCGAGGTCGGGGGGTTCTCCGTCACCCTGCCGGACGCGGCGACGGTTGGCTCCACCCGCGCCTACCTGCTGCAGACGGCCGAGAAGGGCATCGCCTGGCTGCGCCTGCACGCCCACGGCAGGGCGGGCCACGGGTCGGTGCCCAACGACCAGAACGCCGTCGTGCGGCTGGCGGAGGCCATCGCCCGGATCAACGCACACCACTGGCCCAGGACCTACATCGCGTCGGTGCGTGAGCTCCTCGACAGCGTCGGCACCATCACGGGCGCGACCTTCGACCCCGAGCAGCCCGAGGCCTTCCTGGCACGCCTGGGCGGTGCCCGGGCCTTCGTCGAGGGCACCCTGCGCGACACAGCCAACTTCACGATGCTGACCAGTGGCTACAAGCACAACGTCATCCCGCAGACAGCCAGCGCGTCACTGGACTGCCGCTTCCTGCCCGGTCACGAGCAGGAGCTGCTCGAGACCATCGCCGAGCTCGCGGGGGAGCACGTGGAGGTCGAGGTCGTGCACAAGGACGTGGCCCTCGAGGCACCCTTCTCCGGAGAGCTCGTGGAGTCGATGAGGCGAGCGCTGCTCAAGGAGGACCCGGGCGCTCGCGTCCTGCCCTACTGCCTGTCCGGTGGCACCGACAACAAGCACCTCTCGCGCCTGGGGGTCACCGGCTACGGCTTCGCCCCGCTGCGCCTGCCCGACGACCTCGACTTCGTCGGCATGTTCCACGGAATCGACGAGCGGGTCCCGCTGGACGCCCTCGAGTTCGGCACGCGAGTCCTGAAGGGGCTCATCGAGGACTGTTGAGGGTCCCTGCTCTCAGGCCGTGCGGCGGACGCGGATGATCTTGCGCCGCAGCCAGGCCTTGCGCACCCCGCCCCAGTAGAGGCGCACCCGGTGCAGCTCCCAGTCGCCGTACTCCGCCTGCTCCGCCAGGGCACGCCGCACGTCGGCACGCGTGTCGTCGCGCCCGAACGTCAGGGTCTGGTACTCGTACTCGATCATCGAGACGCATCGTGCGCCCGCGAGCCCGCTGATGTCCAGCGGACGCACGGTGGTGACCGACGCCCCTGCCACTCGCGGCACATCCGAGATACCGTCACCGTATGAGCTTGGACCCGCGCGCCGCCCTGGCTGCCTTCGTCGCTGCCCTCGAGACCCACCTGGAGATGGCGGCGGACCGCAGGGGGGACGACGACCCCCATGTCGTCGCCGCCTACCAGCGCATCGCCGACGCGTTCGTCGCCTACGACGACGCCCTGCTGGAGACGTACGGCGAGGTCACCCCGCTGGACATCTACAGCGAGGACGACTACGACGACGAGGACGACGACGAGGACGACGACGAGGACGACCTCGTGGACCTCGACGACGAGGACGACGACGACCAGGACGACGACGACCAGGACGAGCGCCGGTGAGGCTCGGGCTGAGCTGCGGCTTCTGGGGGATGGGCCGCGACGAGGACAACCTGGCGCTGGTGGACCGGGCCGAGCAGCTGGGGGTCTCCGTCGTCTGGGCCTCGGAGGCCTACGGGCCCGACGCGGCGACCGTGCTGGCCTGGGTCGGTGCGCGCACCGAGCGCATCCACCTCGGTGCCGGGGTGCTGCAGATCCCTGGCCGCACCCCGGCGATGACGGCGATGACCGCCGCCAGCCTGGACAACCTCTCCGGGGGTCGGTTCCGCCTGGGCCTGGGGGTGAGCGGACCGCAGGTGTCCGAGGGCTGGCACGGCGTGCCCTTCGGCAAGCCGCTCGGTCGCACCCGTGAGTACACCGCCATCGTGCGGACCGCGCTGGCCCGCAAGCCCGTCGAGCACGCCGGGGAGCACTTCACCCTGCCCCTGCCCGGTGGACAGGGCAAGGCACTGCGGCTCAACGTGCTGCCGACCGGGCACGAGGTGCCCGTCTACCTGGCAGCGGTCGGTCCCAGGAACCTCGAGCTCGCCGGGGAGATCGGTGACGGATGGCTCGGGGTCTTCGTCTCGCCCGACTACCTCGGGGAACAGCTCGAGGCGATCGAGCGCGGCCGGCAGACCGGGGGCCGCCAGGGTGCGTTCGAGGTCGATGCCACCGTCCCGCTCGCGGTCGGTGACGACATCGAGCGGTGCGCGGCCCTGGTCGCGCCGTACGCCGCGCTCTATGTCGGCGGCATGGGCTCGCGCACGCAGAACTTCTACAACGCCCTCGCCGTCCGTATGGGGTATGCGGAGCAGGCCCGACGCGTCCAGGACCTCTACCTGGCGCGGCAGTGGCGGGACGCCGCGGCCGCGGTGCCGGTGCAGTTCGTCGACGACACCAGCCTGCTCGGACCCCCCGGGCGCCTGGTCGAGAGGATGCAGCGGTACGCCGACGCAGGGGTGACCACCCTGACCGTCGCCCCGTGGGGTGAGGACCTCGCCGCGCGCGTGCACTCGCTGGAGGCTGCGGCCGACGCGCTCACCCACCTCCGCTGATGGCGATCCTCGTCCTGCTGCGCCACGGCCGCACCCGGGCCAACGCCGAGGGGACTCTCGCGGGCTGGACACCGGGCATCGGTCTCGACGAGCGCGGGAGGGAGCAGGCGGCCGCCGTCGGCCGGCGGCTGATGCCGACACCGCTGGTTGCGGTCGTCGCCAGTCCTCTGCAGCGGTGCCAGGAGACGGCGTGCGCCGTGCTCGCGCCTCGCGACCAGGCTCCGCAGCTGCGCACCGAGGAGGACCTGGGTGAGGCCAGGTACGGCGCGTGGACCGGTCGCCCGCTGAAGGAGCTGGCACGCGAGCCGCTGTGGAAGGAGGTCCAGCGCAGCCCCAGCACCGTGCATTTCCCGCCGCATGACGAGTTCGCCTCCGAAGGGATGGCTCAGATGCAGGCCCGGGCCGTGGCAGCAGCGCGACGCATCGACTCCGAGGTCGAGCAACAGCACGGGCCCGGAGCGGTCTGGCTCGCCGTGAGCCACGGGGATGTCATCAAGTCGCTGCTCGCCGATGCCCTGGCCACCCCCCTCGACGACTTCCAGCGCATCGTGGTCGACCCCGCGTCGGTCAGCATCGTGCGCTACACCCGTGAGCGGCCCTATGTGCTGCGCCTCAACGACTCCGGGAGCGACCCGGTCGACCTCACCGCACTCAGCAAGGCAGCCACCCCCGACGACGACGCCGCCGTCGGGGGTGGGGCCGGCAGCGTCTAGGCTGACCACATGCCCGTGATCGACTTCGACCCACCGGAGCGGTTCGTCACCGACACGGTGGGGCCCCCGGGACAGCGTGTCTTCTTCCTGCAGGCGACCCAGGGGTCGCGCGTCATGACGGTGTCCCTGGAGAAGGACCAGGTGCGGCTGCTGGGCCGGAGCATCGCGGAGATGCTCGACCAGGTCGCACCCGAGGAAGGCTCGGAGGCGGCGGGGGAGGCCGTGGCCGACAACGCCCCGCTGGACACCCCCATCGAGGAGGACTTCCGGGTGCGGCGGCTCAGCATGGCCTGGGACGCCGGCCGACACGTCGTCGTCGTGGAGGCCCACGACACCGACCCGGACGAGGACGGGGACGACGAGTCGCTCCCGGACGCGGAGAGCACGGCGGCCCTGCACGGTCTGCGGGTGGTGCTGAGCCCCGCCCAGGCACGAGCCTTCTCGGTCCGGTGTGCGCGGGCCGTGGCCGGCGGCCGACCCAACTGCCCCTTCTGTGGGGGTCCGCTGGACCCCTCGGGCCACATCTGTCCCCGCGCCAACGGCTACCGCCGGTGACGGACCCGCCGGTCCCGGTCTGGCTGGCCCAAGCGCCGATGCACGTGGAGGGGGCGCTGACCGAGGCGTCCAACCTCACCCTCCGGGTGCAGTTCGAGGAAGCCGACGGCAGCCTCGGTGCACACCGCGGGGTGTACAAGCCGGTGCGTGGAGAGCGGCCACTGCGTGACTTCCCCAGCGGCACCCTCGCCCAGCGGGAGGTCACCGCATACCTGGTCAGCGCGTGGGGAGGCTGGGACAACGTGCCCCCCACGATCCTGCGCGACGGACCACTGGGCCCGGGTTCGGTCCAGGTATGGGTCGAGGCGAGCGAGCACGACGACCCGCACACCGGCGACCTGGTGCGCATCATGGAGCCCCAGGACGTCCACTCCGGGTGGCTGCCGGTCGTGCAGGCGGAGGGGCGTGCGGGGGAGCCTCTGGTGGTGGCCCATGCCGACGACCCCGACCTGGCGGCTCTGGCTGTCCTGGACGTCGTGCTCAACAACGCCGACCGCAAGGCCGCTCACATCGCCCGCGACGAGAACCGTGCGGTCTGGGGCTTCGACCACGGGCTGTGCGGGCACCAGACGCCCAAGCTGCGCACTGTGCTGTGGGGATGGGCCGGCGAGCCCCTGCCTGCGCGGGAGACGGCCCGTCTGCGCCTCCTGCTGGAGCGGCTGGACGTCGCACGGCTGTCTGACCTGCTCTCCGACCTCGAGGTCAGCACCCTCCTCGCCCGCGCCGAGGCACTGCTGGAGGACGGCGTCTTCCCGCTCCCGCCCTACGAGCGGTACCCCTTGCCGTGGCCCTTGTGGTGAGGGCAGGGCTTCGGCGGCGGTTACGCTCGGTCCCGTGAAATCCTGGTCCGCCCCTCCCGTGCCCCGCCTGCCCGGCAGCGGGCGTCCCCTCCGCGTGCACGACACGGCGACCGGCCGACCGGTGGTCGTCCACCCCGAGGACGGACGGGCCGGACTCTACGTGTGCGGCATCACCCCCTACGACGCCACCCACATGGGCCACGCGGCCACCTACCTGGCCTTCGACCTCGTCGTGCGCACCTGGCGGGACGCCGGGTTGTCGGTCACCTACGTGCAGAACGTGACCGATGTCGACGAGCCGCTGCTGGAGCGGGCGGAGCGCGACGGCATACCGTGGCAGGACCTGGCCCACCGCGAGATCGACCTGTTCCGCAGCGACATGGAGGCCCTGCGGGTGATCCCGCCGCAGCACTACATCGGCGCTATAGAAGGCATCCCTGACGACGTGTCGGCCGTGGAGCAGCTCCTCGGGACGGGGGCCGCCTACCGGCTCCCTGCTCCCGAGGCGCTCGACCCGGACGGGCCGGGCGACGTCTACCTGGACATCAGCCGCCAGCCGGCGTTCGGTGCCGTCTCCGGCTGGAGCCGGCCCGAGATGCTGGCCGTCTTTGCCGAGCGCGGGGGTGACCCTGACCGTCCGGGCAAGCGTGACGTCCTCGACCCGCTGCTGTGGCGGGCTGCGCGCAAGGGCGAGCCCTGGTGGTCCGGTGGTGCCCTGGGCGACGGGCGCCCTGGCTGGCACATCGAGTGCTCCACCATCGCCCTGCGCTACCTGGGCATGGGTTTCCAGATCCAAGGCGGCGGCACCGACCTGATCTTCCCGCACCACGAGATGAGCGCGGTGCAGGCCACGTCCCTGACCGGCCGGCAGCCGTTCGCGCAGGCCTACGTGCACCAATCGATGGTCGGCCTCGGTGGGTCGAAGATGAGCAAGTCGCAGGGCAACCTGGTGCTCGTCTCGGGGCTGCGCCGGGCCGGGGTGGACCCTGCGGCGGTCCGCCTGGTGCTGCTCAGGCACCACTACCGCACCGAGTGGGACTGGACCCAGGAGCTGCTGGACGAGGCCGGTGGGCGCCTGGCTGCCTGGGGCGCGGCGGCGGACCAGGTCGCGGACGTCCCTGTGAGCGACCTGGACCGCTCCACGGTGGAGCAGATGCGGCAGCGACTGGCCGACGACCTGGACGCGCCCGGTGCGGTGCGCGCCGTGGACGCCTGGGCGAGGAGCGTCACCGAGGGTGACGTGTCCTGCTCCGACCTCGTCCCGCTGGCGGTGGACGCCCTCCTGGGCGTGCCGCTGCCGGCTCCGCGGGGGGTCTGAGCAGGACGCGACGGGACGACGCCGGGGTCAGCGACCAGGAGGGTCGTCGTCGCGCCGGCGCAGGTAGCGCTCGAACTCCCGGGCGATGGCGTCGCCGCTGGCCTCGGGAAGGTCCGCGGTGTCCTGCGCCTGCTCGAGGGAGTGCACGTAGTCGGCCACCTCGTCGTCGGACGCAGCGAGGTCGTCGACCCCGCGCTCCCACGCCCGCGCCGACTCGACCAGCTCGGTGTCGTCGATCACGACGTCCAGGAGCTCCTCGACGCGACCGAGCAGGGCCAGGGCAGCCTTGGGGGAGGGTGGGCCCCCGGCGTAGTGAGGGACCGCTGCCCAGCACGACAGGCTGGGCAGGGAGATCTGACGGGCCTGGTCGTTGACGACGCCGATGATCCCGGTGGGGCCCTCGTAGGAGCCCGGCTCGACGCCCTCCAGCTGGTCGAGGAGGTCCTCGTCCTCGCTGCTGACCCCGACCGGGATCGGGCGGGTGTGCGGCACGTCGGCCAGCAGCCCGCCGAGCGTCACGAGCAACGTCGCACCGTGGTGCATGGCAAAGGCCAGCAGCTCCGAGCTGTAGGAGCGCCATCTCACCGAGGGCTCGATGCCCAGGACCAGCAGGACGTCCCGGCCCAAGGGGGTGCTGCGGGCGAGCATCACGCGGGTGGTGGGCCACTGCAGGGTCCGCTCGCCGTCGACACGGGTCACCTTGGGCCTGTTGACCTGGAAGTCGTAGTACTCCTCCGGGTCCATGGCCGCGACGAGGTCGGCGTCCCACACCTTCGCGAGGTGCTCGACCACGGCTGTGGCGCACTCGCCGGCGTCGTTCCACCCCTCGAACGCGGCGATGACGACGGGGTCCCGCAGCTCCGGCACGTCCTCGAGCTCGATCATGCGCCCACCTCCCTCGCTCAGCACTGGTCGGACCCACACTACGCAGTGGACCTAGGATCGCAGGGTGGTCAGGGATCGCGAGTTGCCGGCAGCCGTCCTCTGGGACATGGACGGCACGATCATCGACACCGAGCCGTTCTGGATGGCCGAGGAGCACGCACTGGTGCGGGCGGCGGGCGGCAGGTGGACCGACCGGGACGCGCTGGACCTCGTCGGCAACGACCTGACCCGCTCCGCCGAGGTCATCCTGGCCCGGACGCCGGTCACCGGCACCCCCGAGGAGGTGGTGCACCGGCTGCTGGCCGGCGTCGTCCGCCGCACGCAGGAGCGCATCCCCTGGCGGCCGGGTGCCCAGGAGCTGCTGGCCGAGCTCGTGGCGCTGGGCGTGCCCAACGCCCTGGTCACGATGTCCTGGGACTCGCTGGCCACGGTGCTGGTCGAGGCCCTGCCGCCCGGGACCTTCCGCACCGTGGTCACCGGTGACGTGGTCACCCGCGGGAAGCCGGACCCGGAGCCGTACCGGGTCGCCGCCCAGCGGCTGGGGGTGGAGCCCGCCCGCTGTGTCGCCATCGAGGACTCACCCACCGGGGTGAGGTCGGCCACGTCGGCCGGGGTGCCGACACTGGCCGTGCCCCACATCGTGGACGTGCCCGCACAGCCGGGGGCGCGTCAGGTCTCGACGCTGGCCGCGGTGCGGGCGGGCGACCTGCTCCGGCTCACGCGCTGAGCGGCCCGCTCAGTCGGCGTCCTGCACCGTCAGGGCGACGCCCGTGCGGGCCGGGTCGACAGCGCGGGTCGCGGCGTCGTCGGGCAGGGGTGGGGTGGTGCCGCCCCAGGCGGGACACAGCGCCTTGTGGTGGCACCAGTCGCACAGCCGGGACGGTCGCGGCCGCCAGTCGCCGGTGTCCGCGGCACGTTCGATGGCGCTCCACAGCGCCTGCACCTTGCGTTCGGTGGCGAGCAGGTCGCGCTCGGAGGGTGCATAGCGCAGCACCTGGCCGTCCTTGAGGTAGACCAGCTGCAGGACCGTCGGCACGACACCGCGGGTGCGCCACAGCACCAAGGCGTAGAACCTCATCTGGAACAGCGCCTTGCCCTCGTACAGCTCGGAGGGCGCGCGGCCCGTCTTGTAGTCGACGACCCGCAGCCTGCCGTCGGGTGCGACGTCGAGACGGTCCACGTAGCCCCGCAGGGTCAGGCCGTCGATCTCGACCTCCACATAGAGCTCGCGCTCCGCCGGCTCGAGGAAGCGAGGGTCCTCCACCGTGAACCAGCGCTCGACGAGCCGTGCCGCGTCGGCGAACCAGCCGTCCCGGCGGTCGTCCTCGCACAGCGCCGCCAGCTCGGGCTCCGCCTCGACGAGCCGGCCCCACTCGGTGGGCAGGAGGTCGACGGTGGCAGCAGGCGTGCGCTGGTCGGCCGGCAGGTCGAAGACCCGCTCGAGCGCGGCGTGGACCAAGGTGCCACGGGCGGCCGCTGGGCTGGGAGGCTCCGGCAGCCGGTCGACGACGCGGAAGCGGTACAGCAGCGGGCACTGCATGAAGTCCGCGGCGCGGCTCGGTGACAGTGCTCGACTCATGTCCCGCACTCTACGAAGCCGGACCGACATACCCGGCACGTAGGGTGAGCCCCATGTCGACCGCCACGGCCTCCCCGCGAGGCTGGCAGATCGGGTCCCTCGCCGGCGTGCCGGTCTACCTGGGACGGTCCTGGGTGCTCATCGCGGCGGTCATCACCCTCCTGTTCGGCCCGGTCGTCGGTGACATCGTGCCCGGCTCGGGCGCTGCCGCGTATGCCGTGGCCTTCGGCTTCGCCGTGCTGCTCCTCCTCTCCGTGCTGGTGCACGAGGCCGCCCACGCCCTGGTCGCCCGCTACCACGGCTACCGGGTGCGCCGGATCGTCGCCGACTTCTGGGGCGGCCACACCGCCTACGACGGTGCCGACAGCACCCCGGGACGGGCGGCGGCCGTCGCGATCTCCGGGCCGCTGGCCAACGCTGCCCTCGCCGCTGTCGGCTGGGCGTTCGTCCAGGCCGTCCCGGACGGTCTGCCCTGGCTGCTCCTGACCGCGTTCACCACGGCCAACGCCTTCGTGGCCGCCTTCAACATGCTGCCGGGACTGCCGCTGGACGGTGGCTTCCTGGTGGACTCGCTGGTCTGGAAGGTCACCGGGAGCCGGGGCCTGGGCACACTGGTCGCCGGGTGGTGCGGTCGTCTGCTCGTCGTCGTCCTCGCCTGGTGGGTGGTGGGGGTGCCGGTGATGACCGGCGGCACCCTGACCGTCTCCAGGCTGCTGTGGGCCGGCCTCATCGGCGCCTTCCTGTGGTGGGGCGCCAGCTCGGCCATCCGCTCGGGCCGGGCCCGTAGGGTGTTCGAACAGGTCACGGTCGGCTCGGTGCTGCGTCCGGCCGCCCTCGTCCCCGAGGGCGTCGGCGTCGACGCCGTGCGCTGGGGCGACAGCCCGGTCTGGCTGGTGACCGGCCCCGACGGCACCCCGACCGGCCTGGTGGACCCGGCCGCACTCCAGCAGGTGCCCGGCGCGGCTGCGGCACGCACCCCTGTCTCGGCTGTCGCCCGGCGCCAGCCGGCCGGATGGGTGGTCGACACCCGGCTCGAGGACGCGGTGACCGACGTCGTGGTCGCCATGCAGACCCACACCACGCCGGTCGTCGCCGTGCGCGTGCCGGACGGCCGTGTCGTCGGTGTCGTCCTCGCCGAGGACCTGTAGGGCGGGCAGCACCTACACTTCCCGGGTGACCCACCCCGCGACCGGAGCAGACAAGCGCCGAGGACCCTTCCGGGTCGGCGACCGCGTGCAGCTGACCGACCCGAAGGGCCGGCTGCACACGATCACCCTCGAGGCAGGCAAGGACTTCCACACCCACCGTGGCCACATCCGGCACGACGACCTCATCGGGGCCCCGGACGGGACGGTGGTGAGGCACAGCTCGGGTGCCGACTACCTCGCGCTGCGCCCGCTGCTGTCCGACTACGTGCTGTCGATGCCGCGCGGCGCCCAGGTCGTCTACCCCAAGGACGCCGGGCAGATCGTGACGATGGGCGACATCTTCCCCGGGGCCCGGGTCGTCGAGGCGGGCGTCGGCAGCGGAGCCCTCAGCCTGTCCCTGCTCCGGGCCGTCGGTGACGGCGGTGCGCTGCACTCCTTCGAGCGACGCGCGGACTTCGCCGACATCGCCCGCGCCAACGCACGGGTCTTCTTCGGCGAGGACCACCCTGCCTGGACCGTGACCGTCGGTGACCTCGTCGAGGCTCTTCCCGAGGCCGTCGCCCCCGGCAGCGTGGACCGGGTCGTCCTCGACATGCTGGCGCCCTGGGAGTGCCTCGACGTCGTCGGTGAGGCACTCGTGCCGGGGGGAGTGCTGGTCTGCTACGTCGCCACAGCCACCCAGCTGTCCCGGGTGGCCGAGGCGGCACGCGAGCACGGCGGCTTCACCGAGCCGCAGGCGTGGGAGTCCATGGTGCGGGGCTGGCATCTGGAGGGTCTCGCGGTCCGCCCCGAACATCGCATGCACGGGCACACAGGCTTCCTGGTCACCGTGCGACGGCTGGCGCCGGACACGACCGTGCCCACCCGGCGGAGGCGACCCGCCAAGGGAGCCTACGGCGAGGACTACACCCCCGCCGGCACCGAGGAGTGGACGGCCGAGGACGTGGGGGAGCGGACTGTGTCCGACAAGCGGCTGCGGCGCATCCGGCGTGACGTCCAGGGAGCCTCCGAGCGGCTCCCAGAAGGCCCGGGTAGCGTGAATGCATGAACGACGCACGCGTCCGACACCTGGAGCAGCAGGTGCTGCAGCTGCAGACCCGGCTGCGTGAGGCCAGCACCCACAACGACCGCCTGACCAGCACCCTCAAAGAGGCCCGCGAGCGCATCGTCTCGCTGCGTGAGGACCTCGACGCGGCCGGGTCTCCACCGCTCAGCTTCGCGCTCGTGCTGGGGAGGCACGACGACGAGACCGTCGACATCTCCTTCGGCGGCCGCAAGGTCAGGGTGCGTGCCCTCTCGGAGGTGCCCGTCGACGACCTGCACCCGGGCCGGGAGGTGCTGCTCAACGACGCGCAGGCCATCGTCGGGGTCGCCTCCTACGAGCAGGTCGGCGAGGTGGTGACCGTCAAGGAGCGGATGGACGACGGCCGCGTGCTGGTGCTGGTCCGCGGGGAGGAGGAGCGTGTAGCCAGGGTCGCCGGCTCTCTCAGCGACGTCGCCTTCCGCGTCGGCGACAGCGTGATGATGGACCCGCGCAGCGGGTTCGCCTACGAGCGGATCGCCCAGCCCGAGGTGTCCGAGCTCGTGCTCGAGGAGGTGCCGGACATCTCCTACGAGGACATCGGCGGGCTGAGCCGCCAGATCGAGCAGATCCAGGACGCCGTGGAGCTGCCCTTCCTGCACCGTGACCTCTACGCCCAGCACCAGCTGAGCCCGCCCAAGGGCGTGTTGCTGTACGGCCCTCCCGGGTGCGGCAAGACGCTCATCGCCAAGGCGGTCGCCGCCTCCCTCGCCCGGCAGGCCGCGCAGCGGGCCGGGCGGGAGACCCCGCAGAGCTACTTCCTCAACATCAAGGGCCCGGAGCTGCTCAACAAGTATGTCGGCGAGACCGAGCGGCACATCCGGCTGATCTTCCAGCGCGCCCGGGAGAAGTCCGACGACGGCACGCCGGTGGTGGTCTTCTTCGACGAGATGGAGTCCCTCTTCCGCACGCGAGGGTCCGGCGTCTCCTCCGACGTCGAGACGACGATCGTCCCCCAGCTGCTGGCCGAGATCGACGGTGTCGAGCGGCTCGACAACGTGATCGTCATCGGGGCGTCCAACCGCGAGGACATGATCGACCCGGCGATCCTGCGCCCCGGCCGGCTCGACGTGAAGATCAAGATCGAGAGGCCGGACGCCGAGAGCGCCCACGACATCTTCAGCAAGTACCTCACCACCGCGGTGCCGCTGCACGCCGACGACCTCGCTGCCCACGGGGGTGACCGCCAGGCCACGGTCGACGGCATGATCGCCGCCGTGGTGGAGCGGATGTACGCCCTCATCGACGACAACAAGTTCCTCGAGGTCACCTACGCCGGCGGCGACAAGGAGATCCTCTACTTCAAGGACTTCAGCTCCGGGGCGATGATCCACAACATCGTCGACCGTGCCAAGAAGCTCGCCATCAAGGCCCTGCTCACCGACCAGTCGCACGGTGTCCGCGTCGAGCACCTGCTGCGTGCCTGTGTCGCCGAGTTCAAGGAGAACGAGGACCTGCCCAACACCACCAACCCCGACGACTGGGCGCGGATCTCGGGCAAGAAGGGCGAGCGGATCGTCTACATCCGCACGCTGGTCTCGGGCAAGGACGGTGTGGAGCCCGGAAGGACGCTGGAGAGCGGCACCCCCGGGCAGTACCTCTGAGCGGCACCCCCGGGCAGTACCTCTGAGCGGCAACGTCACGGCTGGTGCGCCGGGCACGGAGCCGGGCGGGCATGCCGGGTCGTGGCCTCGCCGACCGGTGAGGTTCACGTCGTTCCCGTCCCGTGTCAACCTGGGAGGGTCTCGGGCGACTCAGGGTCATGAAGCGCGCGCTGTCCGGGAAGGCGGTGACCGGCATGTCCTCCACGGACCGAGCCACGGTGGGCCCCGCTCGGTCGCGCCCAGCAGCGTCTGCGGCCCCAGGCCGACAGCCCCTCGCGCGAGGACGTCGTCGAGAGCCTGTTCCGTGAGCACTACGAGGGCCTGCTTCGCCTCGCCTACTGCATACTGGGCGACCGGTGCAGTGCCGAGGACGTCGTCATGGACGCCTTCTGCTCCTTGCACCTGCGCTACGGGGGCCTGCGCGACCGGAGCCAGCCGCTGGCCTACCTGAGGTCTGCCGTGCTGAACGGGTCGCGGTCCAGGATCCGGTCGCTGGTGCGGGAGCGCAACCGGCCCGGGTGGGCCGACCCGCCCCCACCGACTCCAGCAGTGCGTCGGTCATCGCCCACGAGGAGGCACACCGGCTCGCGGAGGCGGTGCGCGGCCTCCCGCACCGGCAGCGCGAGGTCGTGGTGTGCCGTTACTATCCGGAGCTGAGCGAGGCGGAGACCGCCGCGCTGCTCGGGATGAGCGCCGGCTCGGTCAAGCGGCACGGACACCGCGCCCGCGCGGCCCTCGCGAGCAGGATGGAGGGGGACCGATGACCACCGACCAGCGGCTGCACGCCGCGCTCACCGCCGTCGCCGAGGAGGTCCGGGTCACCGAGGAGGAGCACGCCCACGCGCACCACCGGTTCATCCACCGCCGCGAGCTGCTCGCCCGGCGCCGGCGCCGGACCCACGGGCTGGTGGCCGCTGCCGCCGCTGCCGCGCTCGTGCTCGGGGGCGGTGCCGTATGCCGTGAGCTGGGGGACGCGACGAACGCGCCCCAGCCCGCCGGGACCGAGCAGGAGGAGCCCCTGCCGGAGGAGCTGCCGCTGAGCGTGGACACCCTGGCGGGCATCTGGCTGACCCACGACTCCACCGGATGGCTGTGGGCGTTCCACCGCAACGGCACCCTCACCTTCGCCAACCCGACCGCACGTGGCCTCCAGGCCTACGAGCCGGTGGCCTACACCGTGACCGACTCCGGCATCGAGCTGCCGGACGACCTCTGCGACTGGGAGCTCCAGGTCAACAGCGACGCCACCATGGTGGGCCAGGTCGTCCGTGTCCCCGACCCCCCGGACAGCCCCTGCGCCGGGGAGGACGCGGGGGCGGACCAGGTGCGGTGGTGCCGGCTGTCACCCCGGTCGGACCACGGGGCGAGCTTCGTCTGGACGGGGTCGACGGGGGAGGACGAGGAGACCCAGGCCCTGCGCCTGCATGCCGCTCCGACGGACGTCGAGTCGGTGGGGGTGCTCAGCCGCACCTGGCTGCAGCAGGGGACGGGCGGCTGCTGGCGATCACGCTGGGTGACGGCCAGGCGCCTGCGCGCTACCGGCTCGACGACGCCGGCGAGCTGTTCAGCAGCCCGGCCGACGTGGGGGAGGCGGCGGTGGACTCCGCGGGGCGGCTGCTCCTGGTCAGCACCGAGGACTCGCCGGGATGCCCCGCCGGGTCGACCGCCGTCCTCGGCGACGTGGTGCTCCGCGGGACAGGCGGGACCGTCCCACCCCTGCCGGCGCCGTCGCTCGAGGTGACGCTCGGCACCCACGAGTGCTCGCTGCACGAGGAGCTGGGCGGGGTCTGGGTCCAGGTGTCCTGACGGCCACCTGAGGTATCTTGACATCAAGATACCTCGAGGAGGCCGGGATGCCTGTGTGGGACCCTCAGCAGTACGCGCGGTTCGAGGACGACCGGGCGCGGCCCTTCGTCGACCTGATGGCCCGGGTGCAGGTCACCGACCCGGGACGGGTGGTCGACCTCGGGTGCGGTCCGGGCACCCTGACGGCCTCGCTGCGCCGTCGCTGGCCCGGCGCCGAGGTCGTCGGCGTCGACTCGTCGCCGGAGATGGTCGCCCGCGCGCTCCCCCTGGAGGAGCCGGGACTGACCTTCGTCGAGGCGGACCTGCGTGGCTGGGTGGCCTCGGCCGGGAGCACGTCATACGACGTGGTCGTCAGCAACGCGACGCTGCAGTGGGTGCCCGAGCATCTCGACCTGCTGCCGGCGCTGGTGGGCCTCCTCACGGCCGGCGGGTGGCTGGCGGTCCAGATCCCCGGCAACCACGACGCGCCGAGCCACACGGTGCTGCGGGACCTCGCCACACGCACGCCGTACGCCGAGCACACCGAGGGCGTGGCCGTGCGGCCCGACCTGCCCGGGGCGCAGGACTACCTGGAGCGGCTGAGCGCACTGGGCTGCCGGGTCGACGCGTGGGAGACGACCTACCTCCATGTGCTGCCCGGCGAGGACCCGGTCTTCGAGTGGGTCAGCGGCACGGGTGCGCGGCCGGTGCTGCAGGCCCTGCCGGACCACCTGCGCGAGGACTTCACCCGCGACTACCGCCGAGCCCTGCGGGAGGCCTACCCCCGTCGGGCCCACGGGACGGTGCTGCCGTTCCGGCGCGTCTTCGCCGTAGCCCGGCGTGGTTGAATGGCGGGTGCGTGAACAGATGTTCACCTCCCTGCCCCGGAAGGACCCGTCGTGTCCCGTGCTGCCGTCGAGCCCGACACCGCCGCCACCGGCTCACGACAGCTGTCCACCCGTTCGATCATCGCCGTGCTGGCCCTGTGCGGGACCCTGGTGTCCCTGCAGCAGACGCTCGTGCTGCCGCTGCTGCCCGAGTTCCCGCAGATCCTCGACACGACGCCGGAGAACGCCTCCTGGCTGGTGACCGTCACCCTCCTGACGGCCGCCGTCGGCACGCCGATCGTGTCCCGGCTGGCCGACATGTACGGCAAGCGGCTGATGATGGTGCTCTGCCTCGTCGCGGTGATCGTCGGATCCGGCATCGCCGCCCTCAGCACGGCGCTGCCGCTGGTCATCACCGGACGCGGCCTGGCCGGCCTCGGCACCTGCCTGGTGCCCGTGGGCATCAGCATCATGCGCGACCATCTGCCGGCCGACCGGGTCGGCTCCGGCGTCGCCCTGATGAGCGCCACGCTCGGCATCGGGGGAGCGGTGGGGATGCCCCTGGCCGGTGTCATCTACGACAACCTCGACTGGCACGCGCTGTTCTGGGTGTCCGGCGGCTTCGCGGTGGTGATGCTCGCCCTGGTGCTGCGCGTGGTGCCCGAGTCGACGGTGCGGACCCGCGGGTCGTTCGACTACGCCGGCGCACTGCTGCTCTCGGTGGCCCTGACGTGCTTCCTGCTGGCGGTCTCCAAGGCCGGGGCGTGGGGCTGGACCGACGAGCTGACGCTCACCCTGCTCGTGGTCTCGGCCGCGGTCTTCGCGCTGTGGGTGCCGTGGGAGCTGCGCTCCGGTCAGCCGCTGGTCGACATCCGCACCTCCACCCGGCGCACCGTGCTGCTCACCAACAGCGCGTCGGTGCTGGTCGGCTTCGCGATGTTCACCAACTTCCTCACCTCCGCCCAGCAGGTGCAGATGCCCGTGGAGTCCGGCTACGGGTTCGGCCTCAGCGTCGTCGACACCGGCCTGGTGCTGCTGCCGGCCGGCCTGCTGATGGTGGCGATGTCCCCGGTCGCCGCCCGGCTCATCCGGGTGTACGGCCCGCGCCTGATGCTCATCGCCGGAGCGGTCACCATCGCTGCCGGCTTCGTGCTGCGCACCTTCCTGCACCACTCCGTGCTCCAGGTCATGATCGCCTCGGGCGTCGCCTCCATCGGGACCGCAGTGGCCTTCGCCGCGATGCCGACGCTCATCATGCGCTCGGTGCCGATCACGGAGACCGCCTCCGCCAACGGGCTCAACACGCTCCTGCGCGCCATCGGCACCTCCACCGCCAGCGCCACCGTGGCAGCGGTCTTCTCCGGTCTTGCCGTCACCATCGGCGGGCAGTCCGTCCCGAGCTTCGGTGCCTACCAGCTCATGTTCTGGCTCGGGACGGTCGCCGCGCTGGGAGGGGCGGGGATCGCGGCGTTCATCGTGCGGCCCGCCGCCGCGGCGGCCGAGGTGCCTGCGGGCGAGACGGCACCCGAGCGGCACGAGGTGAAGTCGCAGGGGACGGGGCGCGAGCTCATCGTGCGGGGGAGCGTGACCGACACCGCGGACCGGCCCGTCCGGCAGGGCGTCGTGAGCGTCCTGCACACCGACGGACGGCACGTCGACTGGGGCCGGACCGACAACGAGGGCCGCTACGCACTGGCCCTGCCCGGGGCCGGTCGCTACCTGGTCGTCGCCTCCGCGGACGGCTGGGCCCCGCAGTCCGGGCTGGTGGACCTCGACGCGTCCGGCATCGACACCATCCGGATGCACCGCCGGCTGACCCTCACCGGCAGGGTCACCGACGACGGCCAGCCCCTGGATGGGGTGATGCTCTCGCTCATCCGGCACTCGGGGGAGTACGTCGCCTCCACGCACAGCGACCGCGACGGTGGCTACGAGATCGGCCTGCCGCCGCCGGGCCGCTACGTGCTCACGGCGGTCGACCTGGGCCACGATCGCACCCGGTCCCGTGCGGTGCAGGTGGCCTCCACGTCCACCACCCTCGACATCGACCTGCAGACCGGCGTCCCGCCACGGGACACCTCGACGGCGTCCGGCGTCGGCGCGGAGGTGGGGCGATGAGCACGGGCGCGCCGCATCCGTCGACCCGTGACACGGTCCTCCAGGTGGCACGACGGCTCTTCGGCGAGCGCGGCTACGCCGGGGTGACGATCCGTCAGATCGCCTCGGACGCCGGGGTCTCACCCGCCCTGGTGATGAAGGTCGGTGGGTCCAAGGAGCAGCTGTATGCCGACGCGACGCCCAGCGAGCCCGCGCCGCTGGACCCGCACACCTCGACCGAGGGGCTCGGTGAGCTCCTGGTGCGGCGCCTCCTGGACCGCCGGGCCGCCGACGTCGCCGAGCCCTGGCTGAGGGCGATCTACCTGCTGCACGACGCGCCCGACCCGCTGGCGGCCCGACGTGAGTTCCGCGAGCGCTTCCTGGGCCGCTTCGCCGGGGACGACCCGGACAGCAGGCGCCGTGCCGACCTGCTCGCCTGCACTCTGCTCGGCCTGGCGGCCGGTGCCCGCTCGTTCCGCCTGCTCGACCCTGCCACGACCGACCTCGACGCCGTCGTCCGGGAGTACGGCGCCGTCGTCCAGGGGCTGCTCGACGGGATCCACCAGGAGCCCACCTAGTCTGGCCCCATGACCGTGCGCAGGGTGATGGGGATCGAGACGGAGTACGGCATCACGCGGGCCGACGACCCGGCCGCGGACCCGATCCACCTGTCCGGGCTGGTCGTGCGGGCGTATGCCGCGTCCGCCGGTCCGACCCGGGCGCTGCCGACGGGCGCCGGGTGGGACTACGCCGACGAGACCCCGCTGCGGGACGCCCGGGGCTACGAGATGGCCCGCGCGCTGGCTGACCTCAGCCAGCTCACGGACGAGGACGACCCGGCGGTCGCCAACTCTGTGCTCTCCAACGGCGCCCGCCTCTACGTGGACCACGCGCACCCGGAGTACTCGTCCCCGGAGGTGACCAGCCCGCGTGCCGCGGTGCTCTGGGACCGCGCCGGCGAGGAGGTCATGGTCTCGGCTGCGCGCGCGCTGCAGGGTCAGGAGGTGCCGGTGCGGCTGTACAAGAACAACGTCGACGGCAAGGGTGCCTCCTACGGCACGCACGACAACTACCTGGTGCCCCGTTCGGTCCCGTTCGCCGACCTCGTGCGTGGACTGCTGCCCTTCCTGGTCGCCCGCCAGGTGATCTGTGGCGCCGGCCGGGTGGGGGTCGGCCCGGCGTCCCAGCTGCCGGGCTACCAGATCGGTGCCCGTGCGGACTACATGGAGACGGAGGTCGGGCTGGAGACGACCCTCAAGCGCCCGCTGGTCAACACCCGCGACGAGCCGCATGCCTCGGCAGCGGTGCACCGGCGGCTGCACCTCATCGGCGGCGACGCCACGAGCGCCGACGTGGGCGGTCTGCTCAAGGTGGGCACGACCAGCCTGGTCCTGCGGCTGGTCGAGACCGGGCGCGCCCCGGAGCTCGCCCTCCAGGACCCGGTCGGAGCCCTCCGCGTCATCTCGCGGGACACCACCCTGCGCACGACCGTCCCGCTGGAGGGCGGAGGGTCGATGTCCGGGCTGGACATCCTGGAGGCCTACCTGCAGGCCTGCCGCGACGCGCTGGCGGAGGAGGTGCCCGGCTGGACGGCCGACCCGGACACCGCCGAGGTGCTGGAGCGGTGGGGAGGCCTGCTGGACACCATGCGGGAGGACCCGATGCGGGCCTGCGGGCAGGTCGACTGGGTCGCCAAGCTCGCCCTGCTGCGCGGCTACCGCGACCGCGACGGCCTCGCCTGGGACGACCCCCGGCTGCGCCTGGTGGACATCCAGTACAGCGACGTCGACCCGACCCGTGGGCTGGCCGCCCGGATGAGGGCCGCCGGGCGGATCGAGTCGCTGGTCTCCACCGACGAGGTCCACCACGCGGTGGCGAGCCCGCCGGAGGACACCCGGGCCTGGTTCCGCGGCGAGTGCGTGCGCCGGTACGCCGCCCACGTGCGGGCGGCGTCCTGGGACTCGGTGGTCTTCGCCGAGTCCGGCAGGGGCCTGCGCCGGGTGGCCCTGCCCGAACCTGAGCAGGGCACCCGGGCCCAGGTCGGGGACCTGCTGGACCGGCACAGCGACGCGGCGTCGCTGCTGGGGGAGCTCGCCAGCACCGGCGCGTGACTGTCAGGGCCGTCTGCCAAGATGGGTGCATGGCCGGTCAGGAGCAGCAACGCAAGGATCACCAGCGGGACGACGAGCAGCCGGAGCCCGGGGCGGCCCCCGCGGCCGGCCAGGCCCAGGACGCTCAGCGCGACGCCGACCTGGACGCCCTGCTCGACGAGATCGACGGCGTCCTGGAGCCCAACGCGCAGGAGTTCGTGCACACCTTCGTGCAGAAGGGCGGCCAGTGAGCAGCTCGGGCGACCGGACCGACGGGCGACTGCCCACCGCATACCGGGCCGTGGGGGGCACCTCGTTCGTGGAGTTCCTCGGTGCACAGGCTCCCCACCTGCTCCCCGGTGGCGAGCGACGTGAGCACCTCGGTGCCGGCACGGTGGTGGAGGCACCACACGGCACCACGATCGTCGCGCTGACCTTCCGCGACGGCGTCGTGGTCGCGGGGGACCGGCGCGCCACCATGGGCAACCTCATCGCCCACCGCGACATGGACAAGGTGTTCGCTGCGGACGACTACTCCGTCGTGGGCATCGCAGGCACCGCCGGGGTGGCCGTGGAGATGGTCCGGCTGCTCCAGGTCGAGCTGGAGCACTACGAGAAGATCGAGGGCACGCTGCTGTCCCTGGAGGGCAAGGCCAACCGGCTCGCGACGATGATCCGGGGCAACCTGGGCAACGCCTTCCGCGGCCTGGCCGTCCTGCCGCTGTTCGCGGGATACGACCCGGGCCCCGGCACGGGGCGGATCTTCTCCTACGACGTCACCGGCGGCTGCTACGAGGAACAGCGGCACCACAGCATCGGTTCGGGGGCGCACTTCGCCCGCGGGGCGCTCAAGAAGCTCTGGCACCCGGGCCTGCTCAGGGAGCAGGCGGTCGCCGTCGCGGTCGAGGCGCTCTACGACGCCGCCGACGACGACTCCGCGACCGGGGGGCCGGACCTGGGACGACGCATCTGGCCGACCTGCGCCGTGGTGACCGAGCTCGGGGTGGAGCTCCTGCCCGAGACCGACCTGGAGCCCACCGTCCAGGCGCTCGTCGAGGCCCGGCGCGACAACCCGGGGGGTGCGCGATGACCTTCCCGATGTACGTCTCGCCCGAGCAGCTGATGAAGGACCGGGCCGACTACGCCCGCAAGGGGATCGCCCGAGGTCGCTCGGTGGTCGTGGCCGGCTACGACAACGGCATGGCCTTCGTTGCCCACAACCCGTCCCGCACGCTGCACAAGGTCTCCGAGATCTACGACCGCATCGGCTTCGCCGCGGTGGGCAAGTACAACGAGTTCGAGAACCTCAGGGTGGCGGGGATCCGCTACGCGGACCTGCGCGGCTACTCCTACGACCGCAGCGACGTCACGGCCCGGGGCCTGGCCAACGCCTACGCCCAGACCCTGGGGACCGTGTTCACGCAGGAGTCCAAGCCCTACGAGGTGGAGATCTGCGTCGCCCAGGTCGGGCCGACAGCCGCCTCGGACCAGATCTTCCGGCTCACCTACGACGGCTCGGTGACCGACGAGCCGGGCTACGTGGCCATGGGAGGGGCGACCGAGCCGCTGACCACGGGTCTGCGCGAGCGGTGGGAGCCCGGCATGAGCCTGGCATCCGCGCTGAGGCTGGCGGCCGGGCTGCTGCGGCCCGGAGCCGAGCCCGCCTCCGGTCCGCTGTCCGCCGAGGAGCTGGAGGTCGCCGTGCTCGACCGACGCCGGCCACGGCGCGCCTTCCGCCGTCTGGGGGGGCCGTTGCTAGACGCCCTGCTGTCCCCCGACGACCCCACGAGCGACATCCCGACCCAGGACGACCGGCGGCCCGGTCCGCACGACCTGCTGACCGGCGCGCCGGACGCCTAGGCTGGCGGGGTGGAGCGGCGCATCTTCGGGATCGAGACCGAGTTCGGGGTCACCTGTGCCTTCCCGGGCGAGCGCCGGCTGTCCTCGGACGAGGTGGCGCGCTACCTCTTCCGCAAGGTCGTCAGCTGGGGTCGCTCCAGCAACGTCTTCCTCGGCAACGGCTCCCGGCTCTACCTCGACGTGGGCTCGCACCCGGAGTACGCGACGGCGGAGTGCGACTCCCTGGACGACCTCGTCGCGCACGACAAGGCCGGCGAGCTCGTGCTGCACGACCTCGCCCTGGACGCCGAGCAGCGGATGGCCGCCGAGGGCATCGAAGCCAGGGTCTACGTCCTGAAGAACAACGTGGACTCACGGGGCAACTCCTACGGATGCCACGAGAACTACCTCATCGAGCGCAAGGGACAGCTCAGCCGCATCACGGACACGCTGATCCCCTTTCTGATCACCCGGCAGATCGTGACCGGTGCGGGGCGCCTGCACGTGACCGGTGAGCGGGCGACCTACCTGGTCAGCCAGCGCGCCGACCACATCTGGGACGGGCTGAGCTCGGCCACGACACGCTCGCGCCCCATCATCAACACCCGTGACGAGCCGCACGCCGACGCCGAACGCTACCGCCGGCTGCACGTCATCGTCGGTGACTCGACCATGAGCGAGACCACCACCAAGCTCAAGGTGGCCATCACCGACCTGGTGCTGCGCACGATCGAGGCGGGCACGATCATGCCCGACCTCACCATCGAGAACCCCATCCGGGCCATCCGGGACATCAGCCGTGACATGACCGGCGCCCACCTGGTGACGCTGTCCAACGGGCGCCGGGTGAGCGCGGTCGACGTGCAGGTCCAGCTGCTCGAGCTCGTGCGGGCCCATGCCGAGCGGGTCGGGCTGGCCGGCGAGGAGCCCTACCGCTGGGCGCTGGAGCTCTGGGAGCGCACCGTGCACGCGGTCTCCGCGGAACAGCTCCAGCTGGTGGAGACCGAGATCGACTGGGTGATGAAGTGGCGCATGCTCCGGCAGTACGCCGAGCGTCACCGGCTCGAGCTGCACGACGACCGGCTGCAGCAGCTGGACCTGGCCTGGCACGACATCCACCCCGACCGGGGGCTGTTCAACATCGTGCAGCGGCGGGGCGGTGCCGCTCGGGTCTGCACCCCGGAGCAGGTGGCGGAGGCGACGGTGCGGCCGCCGCAGACGACCCGCGCCAAGCTGCGGGGCGACTTCGTGCGGGAGGCGCAGGCTCACGGCCGGGACTTCAGTGTCGACTGGGTGCACCTCAAGCTCAACGACGCGGCCCAGCGCACCGTGCTGTGCAAGGACCCGTTCGCGGCCCACGACTCCCGCGTCGACGATCTCATGGAGCTGGTGCGGGGTCCTGCTCACAGCGAGCGCCCAGCGTCGGCGCTGTAGGGTTGCCTCGGTTCACCTACCCTCTCGAAAGATCAAGGACCCCGCGCGTGCGCTCACCTCGTGTCCGGCTGCTGGCAGCAGTCGCCGCCCCGATCATCCTGCTCACCGCGTGTGCCGACGACGCCGGCGACTCCGCCGACAGCACGGACGACAGCACCACGACCTCGGCCGGTCCCGACGACGCGGCGACCACCGCGTCGGTGGACGGTGACCTGTCCCAGGTGGGTGTCGAGCGGTCCGACGACGGCGAGGGCACCGAGGTGCCGACGCTGACCTACGCGGGGGAGCCGTTCCCCGAGGGGGACCTGCCGTTCGGGGTCGCCGAGACCACGGTGGAGCAGGTCGCCGAGGGCGACGGCGAGGAGGTCGCCGAGGGCCAGCAGGTCACGGTGCGCTACCTGGCGGTCAACGGCACGAACGGCGAGGAGCTGCTGTCCACCTTCCCCAGTGACGACAGCGTCGTCATGGACCTGTCGAACCCGCAGCTCCTGCCCGCCTTCCTGGAGTCGCTGCCGGGCCAGAGGCCGGGCGCCGAGCTCATCATGGCGATGCCCCCGGGTGAGGGCTTCGGCGAGACGGGCAACGCCAACCTGGGCATCGGCCCCACCGACACCGTCATCTTCTACGTCGAGGTCGTGGAGGCGGTCGACCCGCTCAGCGAGGCCGAGGGCACCGAGGTCGACCCCGTCGAGGGCCTGCCCACCGTCGAGGCGGACGGGAGCAGCCCGGCGTCGATCACCATCCCCGAGGGGGAGGACCCGCCCAGCGAGCTGGTCGTGCAGCCCCTCATCGAGGGCGAGCGCGACGAGGTCGAGGCCGGGCAGTCGGTGACCGTGCACTACACGGGCGTGAAGTGGTCCGACGGAGAGCAGTTCGACTCCTCGCTCGAGGCCGGGCAGCCGTTCAGCACCGTCATCGGTGCCGGCCAGGTCATCCCCGGCTGGGACGAGGGCCTGGTCGGCCAACCGGTCGGGTCCCGCGTGCTGCTGGTGGTCCCGCCGGACATGGCCTACGGCAACAACCCCGAGAGCGAGCTGGCGGAGGAGACCCTGGTCTTCGTCGTCGACATCCTCGCGGCCGGCTGACGCCGTCCGCATCCGCTGCAACGACCGCCAAGGAGCATCGATGAGCGAGAAGACCAAGCCCGAGATCGACTTCCCCGGTGACACCCCGCCCGGTGACCTGGTCGTGGAGGACATCCTCACCGGCGACGGCGCGGAGGCCACTCCCGGACGGACCATCAGTGCCCACTACGTGGGAGTCGCCTGGTCCACGGGAGAGCAGTTCGACGCCTCCTGGGACCGTGGAGCGCCGCTGCGCTTCCAGGTCGGGGTCGGCCAGGTCATCCAGGGGTGGGACCAGGGGCTCCTCGGCATGAAGGTCGGTGGCCGGCGCAAGATCACCATCCCTCCGCACCTGGGCTACGGCGACCGCGGTGCCGGCAACGTCATCAAGGGCGGCGAGACGCTGATCTTCGTCGTCGACCTGGAGGACGTGGCCTGACCGGCCGCCGGCCCGCCTGAGGTCCTCTCAGCAGCCCCCGGCCCCGCGCGCGGCCGGGGGCTGCTGCGTGCCCGTGGCCAGCCGTGCAGCGTGCCGTCCGGCTGCCGCTGCGGCGAGGAAGGCCGCCGGGTCCTGTCGGTAGCCACGCCCCATGGTCGACAGGCCCACCGGCACGGTGGCCAGGGCATCCGGAAGGCCTCCGCAGGACACGTGCACCTCGCGCAGATGGGCCGCCGTCGCGCACAGCTGACGCGCGCCTGCGACCACGTCCGCGGCCAGCTCCTCGGACACGCCGGCGCAGCGCGACAGGTCCGGGACCACCAGGTCGGCCGGTCGTGCCAGCACCCGGCCGTATGCCGTGGCGCTGTGGTGCGACACGCCGCGGTGCCGTGCCCGTGGGTCGGCTCCGGAGACCCGGAGAGCGGCGACCCCGCGCCCCCCGAGGACGGCCGCGGCGTTGAGCGCCTCACCGGCGGCCACCCCCGAGAAGCCCCATCTCGTGCCGGTGCCGAGGTTGCCGGGCCCCTGGGTGACGACGACGAGGTCCGCCACGGCCACCAGCCGTGCCGCGAGCAGACCGGTGTGCACGGTGACCGCCTCGAGGTCACCGCCGTAGCTCTGGCCCGTGGTGACGACCGAGACCAGCCAGCCCGCCTCCCGCAGGGCTGAGGACGTGCGGGAGAAGGCTGCCGGCAGCGCACCTCCGTCGGTCATGACGTAGGCGACCCGCAGGTCCGGTGACTCCGCTCGGACCCCGGCGAGCACTGCCGGCAGGCTGGAGTGCAGGTCGGCCGCCACGACCGGCATACCGCCCAGGTCGTCGGCCTCACGCAGCAGCGCGTGGTGCGGGCTCTCCTGGTCGTCGACCCCCATGACCATGGCCTGCAGGGGGGTGTACCGCGCCTTGACGAGGTGGCCGGGCTCCTTCTGGGACAGGGGCAGCCGGTCCGGGAGGGCCACCACCATCGCGAGCCCGCCGGTGCCCAGGGACCGGTCCAGCGCGTTGCTGTTGAGCAGGCACCGGTCACCCACCTCCGGCTCGCCCACGAGGCCGACGTAGGCGAGCGCGGGCACGTCGGTGCCGTCGGCGTCGCGCACGACCAGCTCGACCGCCCCGGGTCGCCGCCGCACCACCGCGGACACCACTGCCTCGGACCACCGGATCACACGCCGCACCCTACGGTGTCGGGTAGTTTCGTGGCATGGTCCGTCCCAGTCCCGCCGCCGCCAAGACGGAGCGACTGCTCAACCTCACCATCTGTCTGCTCTACACCCGTCAGCCGCTGAGCAAGAGCCGGATCCGCACGCTGGTGCCGCACTACGCCGACAGCAGCGACGAGGCGTTCGACCGCATGTTCGAGCGCGACAAGGACGAGCTGCGCGAGCTGGGGGTCCCGCTGCGCACCGAGGTGATCGACGCCTTCTTCGACGACGAGGTCGGCTACCGCGTCGACCAGCGGGAGTACCGGCTGCCCGAGATCGACTTCACCCCCGACGAGCTGGCCGTCGTGGGCCTGGCCAGCCGCGCCTGGTCGCAGGCCAGCCTGGCGGGCCCGGCGGCCCAGGCGCTGCGCAAGCTCCAGGCCGCGGGTCTGGAGCGTGACGAGGCCGGTGTCTCCGGCATCGAGCCGCTGCTGCACACCACCGAGCCCGCCTTCGAGCAGGTGCGCCGGGCCGTGCTGACGCGCACCCCGCTCCGCTTCACCTACCGCGGCGGGGGAGCGGGGGTCGTGACGCAGCGCCACGTGCACCCGTGGGCCCTCACCAGCTGGCACGGACGGTGGTACCTGACCGCCCACGACGTCGACCGCGACGCGCCGCGCGTCTTCCGTCTCGACCGGGTGGAGGGCACGGTGACCCTGGCCCGCGCATCGGGGACCTACACCGTGCCCGCCGGGCACGACGCCCGGGCCATGATCACCACCAGCCAGGGCACGGAGGAGACCGTGCGTGCCCGGGTGGCCCTCCGACCGGGGTCGGGGCACACGCTGCGGCGCCGGGCCTCCGAGGTCACCCCGGGCGAGGACGGCTGGGACGTGGTGCTGCTCGACGAGGTCTCCAGGAGCGCCCTGGTCGCCGACGTGACCGGTCTGGGTCCCGCAGCCAGGGTGCTGGAGCCGGCCGAGCTCACCGCGGCGGTGCGGGACCGGCTGCGAGCCGTGCTCGCCGCCCACGACGAGCAGGAGGCACCGTGACGACCTACGAGTCCGCGACCGACCGGCTGGGCAGGCTGCTCACGATGGTGCCCTGGCTGATGCGCCACCAGGGCATCGACCTGGCCGAGGCGGCCGCGACCTTCGGGGTCGACGAGGCCCAGGTCGTGGACGACCTGCAGCTGCTCTTCGTCTGCGGGACACCCGGTCACATGCCCGACGACCTCATCGAGGCGTCGTGGGAGGACGGCAAGGTCTACGTCGGCAACGCCGACACCATCGCCCACCCGCTGCGCCTGGGCAGGGACGAGGCGCTGGCGCTCGTGGTGGCCCTGCGGGCGCTGGCCGCGGTGCCGGGCATCGAGGAGCACGACGCCATCGACCGCGCGCTGGCCAAGCTCGAGTCGGCAGCGGGTGACGCGGCCCGCGACGCAGCCGCGGTCTCCGTGGCCGTGGACGCCGACGGTCACGAGCAGGAGGTGCTCACGACGGTCCGGGCTGGCCTGCGCACGCACCGGCGGCTGCACCTGCGCTACCTGGTGGCCTCGCGCGACGAGTCGACCGAGCGGGACGTGGACCCCATGCGGGTGCTCAACGTCGACGGTCGCTGGTACCTCGAGGCGTGGTGTCACCGCGCCGAGGACCAGCGGATGTTCCGCCTCGACCGGGTGGAGGAGGTGAGCGTGCTCGACGAGGACGGCACCCCGCCGCAGCAGGCGCGGCCGCGTGCGGTCGGGCCGGGGGTGTTCCGGCCCAGCCCGGACGACGAGACCGTGCGGCTGCACGTGCAGCCTCAGGCGGCCTGGGTCGCCGAGCAGTTCCCGGTCGACGGTGTGGAGCGTCAGCCCGACGGCAGTCTGCTGGTGGACCTGCGCACCGCCGACCCGTCGTGGCTGGTGAGGCTGGTGTGGCGGCTCGGTGGCCAGGCCCGCGTGGTCTCACCGCCACGGCTCGTGGAGCTCGTGCGGGACGGCGCACGGCGTGCGCTCGGTGACCCGGCGTAGACTCGGCCACACCCTGACGGGCCACCACCCGTCATACGATCCGTCGAGGAAGGCACCACCGTGTGGCGCAACATCCAGGGCTGGCAGCTCTTCATCATCATCCTGGCCATCATCGTGCTGGTGGGCTGGAAGCGTCTGCCCGACGCCGCTCGCAGCATGGGCCGGTCCATGCGCATCTTCAAGTCCGAGGTCGAGCAGATGAGCGACAAGGGCGACGACGACAAGCCCAGCCCCGCCAGCAGCGACACCGTCGACGGTGAGCCCCACCAGGAGGAGCCGACCACCCGGCCGACGTCGAGCGTGCAGGCCCCTCCGCCGCCGGGGGACCCCGCCCACGACCGGCGCGACGGCGACGTCGGCGACCATCGCCCCTGACCTGCCGGCCACCGACCCGTGAGCGCCGTGGCGCGCCTGCGCCGAGCGCCCCGCGACCCCGAGGGGCGGATGTCGCTCGGTGAGCACTTCCGGGAGTTCCGCAACCGCCTGGTCGTCGCCGCCCTTGCGGTCCTGCTCTGTGGCATCGTCGGCTGGGTCTACTACGTCCCCCTGATCGGGTTCATCTCCGAGCCGGTGACCTCGTTGCGCAACGCCGACGGCGACCCCCTGGTGCCGCTCAACTTCGCGACCACGCTCACCGCACCCTTCTCGCTGCGCCTGCGGGTCTCGATCTTCGTCGGCATCGCCCTGGCGGCACCGGTCTGGCTGTGGCAGATCTGGGCCTTCCTGCTGCCTGGTCTCACCCGGCGTGAGAAGCGTCTGGCCTTCCTGTTCGGTGTGGCCTCGGTGCCCCTGTTCTTCGCCGGCGCCCTGCTCGCCGCCTGGGCGCTGCCCCGCACGATCGCGGTGCTGCTGTCCTTCGCCCCGCCGGACTCGCAGAACCTGCAGGACGCCACGGTCTACCTCAACTTCGTCCTCTACTTCGTCCTGGCCTTCGGCATCGCCTTCCTGCTGCCGGTCTTCATGGTCGGGCTCAACAGCATCGGGCTCTTCCCGGTGCGCACGATGCGGTCGGGGTGGCGCATCTCGCTGTTGCTGATCCTCATCTTCGCGGCGATGGCGACCCCGGACCCGAGCGCCTGGACCCTCTTCGCGCTGGCCATCCCGATGTACGCGCTCTACTGGGGAGCGGTGCTCGTGGCCAGTGTCAACGAGAAGCGCCGCCGCAGGCGCGACCCCGAGTGGCTCGCCACCGCCGACGACGAGGCCAGCGAGCTGTGAGCAGCAGGTATGCCGTGCTGCACGGCCCGCGCTCGGGCCGCGGGAGAGCCGCCGGCCGCAGCGACACAGTGCTCGCCGGGCTGCGCGGGGCGGGGCACGAGGTGCGGGACCTCACGGCACGCGACGCCGAGGACGCGCGTGTGGTCTGCCGTGCCGCTGCTGCCGACGGCATCGACGTCCTGGTGGTCGTCGGTGGTGACGGCCTGGTCTCGATCGCCGCGGACGCCTGCGCGGGCAGCACCACCGCCGTGGCGATCGTCGCTGCGGGCAGCGGCAACGACAACGCGCGCTCTCTGGGCATCCCGCTGGGCACCGGGCCCGCGATCCAGACCCTGCTGACCGGACGGCGGCAGGCCATCGACCTCATCGAGGTGCAGCCCCTGGGGCGGCTCGTCGTGGGCTCCGTGCCGGCAGCCCTGGACGCCCGCATCGCCGACCGCTCGACCCGGGTGCCGAGCCGGCTCGGGGCGGCACGCTACGCCGTCGCCGCCCTGGCCGAGCTGCCGCAGCTGCGGGCGCGTCCCTACCGTCTGGAGGTCGACGGGGCCGTGTGGGAGACCTCCGCCATGGTCGTGGCCGTGTGCAACATGCCCGTCTTCGGCGGGGGCATGCGCATCGCCCCTGACGCCGACCCCACCGACGGACTGCTCGACGTGGTGGTGATCACGCCCGTCCCGGCCGTCCAGGCCCTCGGCCTGCTCGTCGGGGTCTTCACCGGTCGCCACGCCACGCACCCGACGGTGCACATGCTCCGCGGGCGCACGGTGCGGGTCGAGGGCCCCGAGCTCACCGCATACGGCGACGGGGAGCCGCTGGCCCCGCTCCCGCTGAGCCTCACGGCGCGGCCGGCTGCACTCGATGTGGTGGTGCCGCAGGGCTGACGTAGCCTGGCGGCATGTCCTCTCCTGCGGAGCGGTACGCCGCCGCGCGCACCCGGGCCCGGCGTGAGTCCTCCCCGGTGGGCAGGTTCGCAGGCACCCTCGGGTTCGACCTCGACGACTTCCAGGTCCAGGCCCTCGACGCCGTCGCCGCAGGCTCCGGCGTCCTGGTCGCCGCCCCCACCGGGGCCGGCAAGACGGTGGTGGGGGAGTTCGCCGTCGCCCTGGCCCTCGAGACCGGACGCAAGGCCTTCTACACCACCCCGATCAAGGCCCTGTCCAACCAGAAGTACCACGACCTCGTCGCGCGTCACGGTGCCGAGCGGGTCGGCCTGCTCACCGGTGACTCCTCCATCAACGGGGAGGCACCCGTGGTCGTGATGACCACCGAGGTGCTGCGCAACATGATGTACGCCGGCTCGCACACCCTCGCCGGTCTGGGGTTCGTGGTCATGGACGAGGTGCACTACCTGGCCGACCGCTTCCGCGGAGCGGTCTGGGAGGAGGTCATCATCCACCTGCCGGAGTCGGTCCAGGTCATCTCGCTGTCGGCCACCGTGAGCAACGCCGAGGAGTTCGGCGACTGGCTGCGCACGGTGCGCGGCAACACCGAGGTCATCGTCACCGAGCACCGGCCGGTGCCGCTGTGGCAGCACATGATGGTGGGCAAGGACCTCTTCGACGTCTTCGTCCAGGAGCCGGGCACGGTGGCCGGCGAGCAGACGGGCACGACCCGGGTGAACCCCGACCTGGTCCAGCGCATCTCCACGGCCGAGCGGGCCATGGCCTGGCGACGTGAGGACGCCGGTGGGCCGCGTGGCCGGCGGGGCCGGGCCGGCGGGGGCCGCGGCGGAGGCTCCGCAGGACCGCCGGCGGGCGTGCGGCGTGGCGGGGCACCAGGTGGCTCGGCCGGCCGGGCCGAGGTCATCGAGCAGCTCGACCGTGCCGGGCTGCTCCCGGCGATCACCTTCATCTTCAGCCGCGCAGGCTGCGACGCCGCCGTGACCCAGCTGCTCGTGCGCGGCATACGGCTGGTGCCCGACCAGGAAGGGGCAGCCATCCGGCGGACCGTGCAGGAGCGGGTCGCCGAGGTCGCCGAGGCCGACCTGGGCGTGCTCGGCTACCACGAGTTCGTCGAGGGTCTCAGCCGCGGGTTCGCCGCTCACCACGCAGGCATGCTGCCGCTCTTCCGCGAGATCGTCGAGGAGCTGTTCACCGCAGGCCGCGTCCGGGCGGTCTTCGCGACCGAGACCTTGGCGCTGGGCATCAACATGCCGGCACGCACCGTGGTGCTGGAGAAGCTCGACAAGTTCAACGGTGAGCAGCACGCGCCCATCACCCCTGCGGAGTACACCCAGCTCACCGGACGTGCGGGACGTCGCGGCATCGACGTGGAGGGGCACGCCGTCGTGCTGCACCGGCGCGGTGTGGACCCCTACGACGTCGCCGGTCTCGCCTCGACCCGCACCTACCCGCTGCGCTCCAGCTTCCGGCCCAGCTACAACATGGCCGTGAACCTCGTGGCGCAGTTCGGTCGCGAGCGTGCGCACGAGCTGCTGCAGGCCTCCTTCGCCCAGTTCCAGGCCGACCGCGGGGTGGTCGGCCTCACGACGCAGGTGCGGCGCAACGAGGAGGCACTGCAGGGGTATGCCGAGTCGATGCAGTGCCACCTCGGCGACTTCGCGGAGTATGCCCGTGTCCGGCACCGCATCAGCGAGGTGGAGAAGGCCGTCGCACGGCAGCGGGCTGCCGGCAGACGCGCCGCTATCGAGGTCAGCCTGGAGGCGTTGCGGCCGGGGCACGTCGTGCACCTTGCGGCCGGGCGGCGGCGTGGCATGGCCGTGGTCGTCGCGCCGGCCCGCCCGGGTGGCCACGGGGCACAGCCCGCGGTCCTCACCGCGGACGGCCAGGTGCGCCGCATCGGTGCCGCCGAGCTGGAGGGACCCCTGGAGCCGCTCGACCGGCTGACCGTCCCGAAGCAGTTCAACCCACGCAACGCCAGGTCACGCAAGGACCTCGCGGCGACCCTGCGGGCGAAGGTGCCCGACGACGCACATCTGCGCCGTCGTGACCGTGGTGCTGGCGACGTGGACGGGCAGGACACCGGGGCCCACGCACAGCTGGACCAGCTGCGCGGGCAGCTGCGACAGCACCCCTGCCACCAGTGCCCGGACCGCGAGGACCACGCGCGCTGGTCGGAGCGCTGGTGGAGGCTGCGGCGCGAGACCGACGACCTGCAGCGCCGCATCGGCACCCGCACGAACACCGTGGCACGCACCTTCGAGCGCATCTGCGACCTGCTGGGCGAGCTCGGCTACCTCACCGACGGGGGCCACGAGGTGACCCCGGAGGGCCAGCGGCTGCGCCGTCTCTACACCCAGCACGACCTGGTGGCCGCCGAGAGCCTGCGGCGAGGCACCTGGCAGCGCCTGGACGCCCCCGGCCTGGCGGCGACGCTGTCCATCCTCATCCACGAGCCGCGTGGGGAGGAGAGCCTGCAGCCGCGGATGCCGACCATGGAGGTCACCGAGGCCTACCACGAGATGGTGGCGATCTGGTCACAGCTGCAGGACCGCGAGGACGCCCATCGGCTGCCCTCGGCCGGTGAGCTGGACGCCGGCATCGCGTGGATGGTGCACCGGTGGGCCTCCGGGCGAGGCCTGGAGGAGGTGCTGCGGGACAGCGACCTGTCCGCCGGGGACTTCGTGCGCCGTTGCAAGCAGGTCGTCGACCTGCTGGGCCAGGTGGCGCAGGCAGCCGACGGGCCGGTCGCCGCGACCGCACGACGCGCCACGGACGCGGTGCTGCGTGGCGTGGTCGCCGCCGACCGGCTGGACTGACGCCCTCGGCCGGCCCCCGTGCCCGTTGTGCGCTCCCGTGCTCCCGCCGAAGCCGACACGGGCGCGCACAACGGGCACGGGGTATGCGGTCACGAGGTCACGGAGCCAGGGCGAGGGCCTTGAGCAGGCGGGCCACGGCGTTGCCGATGCCGTAGGCCTCGACGTGCTGCTGCAGGGTCTCGGGGTCGGCGATCTCGCGGGGGAGCGTCAGCGGCACGTCCGGCACCGGCACGTCACGGGCCACCTTCACTACGAGCGGAGCCACGTCCAGATAGTCGGACGCCGCCTGCAGGTTGGCTCTGCGCGCACCCTTGATCCGCGGGTCGCCGGCAGCGACGGCCGCACGGACCCCGGCGAGGGAGCCGTAGGTCTCGACCAGCTGCGCCGCGGTCTTGTCGCCGATGCCCTTGACCCCGGGGAGCCCGTCACTCGTGTCTCCGCGCAGCGCCGCCATGTCGGCGTACGCCTGCCCGGTGGGCACGGCATACCTCTGCACGAGCGTGTCCTGGGTGACGAGGTCGGCGTCGCGCACACCACCACGGGCGGTGTAGACCACCCGGACCCCGGCCTCGTCGTCGACGAGCTGGAACAGGTCACGGTCGCCCGTCACGACGTCCACCGGCATCCTGCCGCGGTGCCGGTCGGTGAGGGTGCCGATGACGTCGTCGGCCTCGTAGCCGTCGACCCCGATGACCGGGATGCCGACCGCCTCCACGACCCGTCGCAGGACCGGGACCTGGACCTCGAGGTCGGCCGGCGCCTCCTCCCGGTCCTGGGTGCCCTCGACGAGCCGGTGCGCCTTGTAGGAGGGGATCGCCTCGACGCGGAACTGCGGACGCCAGTCGTTGTCCCAGCAGCAGACGAGGTGGGTGGGGGAGAAGCGGGTGACCAGCGTGGCGACCATGTCGCACAGCCCACGCACCGCGTTGGTGGGCGTGCCGTCCGGACCGGGCTGCAGGTCCTTGACGCCGAAGAAGGCCCGGAAGTAGAGCGAGGCGGTGTCGACGAGGAGGAGCCGGGGCTCGGGAGCGCTCACGGGCCCAGGCTACGTGCCGGTCACCGTGGGGGCGTCGTGACATGGGCGCTGAGAGACTGTGCCGCATGAGTGCGCCCGCAGATGCCCCCAGCGACGACGAGCTGACCCTCAGGCTCCTGGCGCACCTGGGCACGGCGATGATCGCCACCGGACAGCCGGTGCACGAGATCGAGCAGGAGCTGGTCGCCGTCGGCGCGCGTCTGGGCCATCCCGGCATCCAGCTGGGCGCCGGTCCCACCAGCCTCACCCTGGCCCTGTCCGCAGGTGCCCCCGCGACGTTTGCCGCTGCCCAGTCGTCCCTGCGGCTGGACCAGGCCTCCGACGTGCGGCGGATCCGGCACCAGCTGCTCACGGGGGAGCTGCCCCCGGACGACGCCTTCGCCGAGCTGGCCGCCCTGCGGCACCGCCCCCCGCTCTACCCCCGGTGGACCGTGCCGCTGGCCTGGGTGGCGGTCGCGGCCGGCATCGCGCTCATCCTGCAGCCGGGGTGGGCCAACGTGACCGCAGCGGCCGCCTGTGCCCTGGTCGTCGTCGGCCTGCTGTCGCTGGCCCGGCGGATGCCGGTCCTCATGGTGCTCCTGCCGACCGTGGCCGCCTTCGTCGTCTCCTGCATGGTGTTCGCCGCCGCCCACGCCGGGCTGGTGCAAGGGCCGCTGCGCACGGTGCTCCCGCCCCTGGCCGTGCTGCTGCCGGGTGCGCTGATGGTGACCGGTATGTCGGAGCTGGCCGCCGGACACATGCAGGCCGGGTCGGCGCGCCTCACCTACGGCACGGTGCAGCTCGGCCTGTTCGCGCTGGGCCTGGTGGCCGCGGTGGCCGTCCTGCGCGTCCCGCCGGAGATGCTGGCCAACCTGCGCGTGGACACCGTCGGATGGTGGGCGGCGCCGCTGGGCATCCTGGCCATCGGCGTCGGCATCAGCCTCATGGAGAGCGTGCAGTGGCGGCTCATGCCCTGGATCCTGCTGGTGCTCCTGGTGACCTTCCTCGCGCAGACCGCCGGCCAGCTCAGCCATGCGGGCCTGGGCGGCTTCCTGGGCGCGATCACCGCCACCCTGGGCGCCGCGCTCGTGGAGGCGCGCCGCCCCGAGCTGGCCCGGCTCGTCGTCTTCCTGCCGTCGTTCTGGCTGCTGGTCCCCGGGAGCCTGGGCCTGGTCGGCGTCTCCCAGCTCGTCGCAGACCCGGCGCAGGCCCTGGACTTCGGGCTGGGGGTGGTCGTGGTCATCGCGGCGATCGCGCTCGGTCTGCTCGTGGGGTCGGCGGTTGCCCGCCCGCTCGCCGACCTCCTCCGTCGCGCGCCGTCACTAGGCTGACCCCATGGAGTCCCTGGACCGGCACATCGTCTCCCTCCTCGCACAGGACGGCAGGATGAGCTTCGCCGACCTCGGCAGGCAGGTCGGGCTGTCGACGTCGGCGGTGCACCAGCGTGTCAAGCGGCTCGAGGAGCGCGGCATCATCGCCGGCTACCGGGCCGAGGTCGACCACGCCTCGGTGGGCCTGCCGCTGACCGCGCTCATCTCCGTGGTGCCCTTCGACGCCGCCGCGCCGGACGACATCCCCGACCGGCTGCGCAACGTGGAGCAGATCGTCTCCTGCTGGTCGGTCGCCGGTGACGAGAACTACGTGCTGCTGGTGCGCGTGCCCCGGCCCCAGGAGCTCGAGGAGCTGCTGGCCACGATCCGGGCCCAGGGACAGTGCAGCACGAACACGACCGTGGTGCTGTCCACCCCCTGGGAGGGACGCGCTGCGCTGCTGCCCGAGGACCCGGTCGTCACACCGGCCGGCTGAGGGCGCACTCGCTCAGCTGCGGGCGATCGGGGCGCTCGAGGCCCCGGTCACGGTGACCAGGTCAGCCGGGGAGAGCTCCAGGTCGAGGCCACGCCTGCCCCCGGAGACCAGCACCGTCGCGAACTGGTCGGCGGAGGAGTCGAGGACGGTGACCAGCCGCCTGCGCTGCCCGATCGGGCTGATCCCGCCCACGACATACCCCGTCACCCGCTCCGCGACCGCGGGCTCGGCCATCACAGCCCGCTTCACCCCCACCGCCGCTGCCAGAGCCTTCAGGTCGAGCATCCCGTCGACCGGGACGATGCCCACGACCAGGCCTCGGTCGGTCTCGGCCAGCAGCGTCTTCAGGACCCGCGCCGGGTCGACGCCCAACGACTCGGCCGCCTCGAGCCCGAAGGACGCCGCGCCGGGGTCGTGCTCGTAGGCCCTGAGCGTGTAGGTGACACCGGCGGCGTCGAGGGCGACGGTCGCCGGCGTGCCAGCGCCGTGCCTTCTGCGTGCCACGGCGCTAGGATACGGCGCACCGCCTACTGTGACGACCACATGCGAGGGCACCGAGCCGTCGCAACATCCCAGGAGTGGAGTGCCCATGCGCATCCTGTTCACCGGAGGGTCCGGCAAGGCGGGCCGGGTCGTCGCGCCCTACCTCGCAGCACGCGGTCACGAGGTCATCAACGTCGACCTGGTCCCGTTGGGCCACGACGACGTCCATGACATCCGCGCCGACCTCACCGACGCCGGCCAGGTCTGGAACGCCTTCTTCAGCTACACCGGCCCGCACGAGCTGGACGCCGGCCAGGGTGTGCCCCGGATCGACGCGGTCGTGCACTTCGCGGCGGTGCCGGCGATCATGCTGACCCCGGACAACGAGTGCTTCCGGGTCAACACGATGGGCACCTACAACGTCCTGGAGGCAGCCACCCGGCTCGGCGTCACCAAGGTCGTCCTGGCCTCCTCCGAGACGACCTACGGCATCTGCTTCGCCGACGGCGTCGTGGACCCGCCCGAGCTGCCGCTGCGCGAGGACGCACCCACCGTGCCGCCCATGGACAGCTACGCCCTGTCGAAGGTCGTCAACGAGGTGACCGCGCGCACGTTCCACCAGCGCACCGGTGCCGACATCTACGCCCTGCGCATCGGCAACGTCTGGGACGACAGCGACTACGCGCAGCTGCCGACCTACCTCGCCGAGCCGGGGCTGCGGCGACGCAACGCCTTCAACTACGTCGACGCCCGGGACCTCGGCCAGATCGTCGAGCTGTGCCTGCAGCACGACGGCCTGGGCTTCCAGGTCTTCAACGCCTGCAACGACACCAACGTGGCCTGGGCACCGGCCGCTGAGCTGGCCCAGGAGCACTTCCCGGGGGTGCCGCTGGCCGCCGACCACGGCGAGTTCGAGGGCCTGATGTCCAACCGCAAGGTGCGCGAGGTGCTCGGCTTCTCCGAGCGGCACGACTGGCGGGACCGCGCCTGAGCGGCCGACCGCGAGCCGGGGTCAGTGCACCAGCTGGTCGACCGAGGCCTGGCGGCTGGCCGCTGCACGGTCCACGGCCTCCTGGTGCAGACCCGCCGCGTCCGAGCTGCCGGCACCGTGCTCGCGCCACCACTGCTGCCCGCTGTCCGACAGCGTGTAGATGGGGTCGTAGTAGACGTACTCGGCGCTCGTGACGTCGACGTCCTCGCTCTCGATCGAGGTGCGGTAGTTCTTGCGCCAGTAGGAGATGCCCCGCTCGTGGTCGTAGGTGTCGACCTGGTGCACCCAGCGCTTGCCGACGAACGGCACGTCGCACACGATGCGGGGGGTCGCGAAGCCGGGCAGGTAGCCCATGATGGCGTGCTGCAGGTGCTGCGCCTCGGACAGGGAGAGCCGCCAGTGCTCGGCGAAGGGGATCATGTCGCACATGTAGAAGTAGTACGGCGTGACCGAGGCTCCGTCGGACAGCGCGAAGCACAGGTCGAGCAGGTCCTCGCTGGTGGCGTTGACCCCCCGCATCAGGACACCCTGGTTGCGCACGTCCCGCACGCCGGCCTCGAGCATGGCCCGGGCGGCGTCCGCGACCAGCGGGGTGACGGACTGGGCGTTGTTGACGTGCGTGTGGATCGCCAGGCCGACCCCGCGCGCCCGGGCCGTCGCCGAGACACGGGCCACGCCCTCCACCACGTCGGGAGCCAGCCAGTGCTGGGGCAGACCCATCAGCGCCTTGCTGGCGAGCCGGATGTCCTTGATGGTGTCGATCTCGAGGAGCCGGTCGAGGAAGGCCTCCAGGTTCTTCCACGGCATGTTGGCGACGTCACCCCCGGACACGACGACGTCGCGCACGCTCGGGGTCGCGCGCAGGTAGTCGATCATCGCTTGGTGCCGGTCGACCGGCTTGCCCGCCAGCTTGAGCTTGACGACCTGCGCGGTGGAGTTGCCCACCAGGTCCATCCGCGTGCAGTGCCCGCAGTACTGCGGACAGGTCGGGAGCAGCTCGGCCAGCACCTTCGTGGGGTAGCGGTGGGTCAGGCCCTCCGCCACCCACATGTCGTGCTCGTGCAGCGAGTCCCGGGTGGCATAGGGGTGCGAGGGCCAGTCGGTGCGCCGGTCGGAGAAGACCGGCAGCATGTACTGCCGCACCGGGTCGGCACGGAAGGCGCGGGTGAACTCCTCGCCGGCCGCGGGCATCCGCTGCGCGTCACCGAACCGGCCCCACGTCATCTCGCTGACCATCGTGTTCATCATCTGTGGGGTGACCAGCATGGACATGGTGGCCCGCTCGGCCTGGTCACTCTCCAGGTCCGCGTAGAGCTCGTCGGTCAGGAGCCCCCCCATCAGCTCGCGCAGCTGGCGGAGGTTCTTGACGCAGTGCGCACGCTGCCACTGCACGTCCGCCCACTCCGCCGCGGTGACGTCGCGCCACCCGGGGAAACGGGTCCAGTCGGGCTCGACCAGCGCGCGCTGCTGGTACCGGTACGGCTGCTCGATCTTTGCGGTCATAAGTGGCATGCTACGGACACCTTCCCGCGAAAGGAAAGTCTGGCAGGAAGATTTCTTGAGGCGTGTCGATATGGGAGGACGAATGACGGTGACGTCGCCCTTCGGGGTGCACCGCGTGCTGGAGCCCACCGGGGAGGCTGTCACCTTGCCGCAGGCGGCGCTGCGCCTCGACGACGACCCGCGCATCGGTGCCGACGAGGTGCGCATCGACGTCGAGGTGCTCAACCTCGACGCAGCGTCCTACCGTCAGCTGGCCGACAAGCACCGGGGCGCAGACCGGCGGGTCGACGGGGCCGCCGTCCGGGCCGAGGTGCTGGACATCGTCCGGGCCCGCGGCAAGATGCAGAACCCGGTCACCGGGTCCGGGGGCATGCTGATCGGCACCGTGGCCGAGGTGGGTCCGGAGAGTGCCCTCGGGCTGCGGCTTGGGGACCGGGTCGCCACCCTGGTCTCGCTCTCGCTCACCCCGCTGCGGCTCACCGACCGGCTGGTCCGCTGGGACGGGCTCGGCGAGCGGGTGCCGGCGGCCGGGCACGCGATCCTCTTCGGCCGCTCGGTCGCCGCGACGCTCCCCGAGGACCTGGACCCCGAGCTGGCCCTCATGGTGATGGACGTCTGCGGTGCGCCGGCCCTGGTGGCGCGGGTCGTGCGGGACCATCGTCGGCGCACCGGACAGGACCCCCTGGTGCTGGTGCTCGGCGGGGCGGGCAAGTCCGGGTCCCTGTCCCTCGCAGCGGCCGCCGACGCCGGGGCAGCACGACGCCTGGCCGTGGTGCCACACCGGTGGGAGGCACAGACACTGAGGGCCACGGCCCTGGCCGACGAGGTGGTCGTCGCCGACGCCCGCTCCCCGCTCGCGTTGCACGAGGCGGTGCTCGCGGCCGGGGGCCCGGCCGACGTCACGGTCGTGTGCGTGGACGTCCCGGGCTGTGAGCAGCCGGCCATCATGGCCACCGCCCAGGGCGGCACGGTCGTCTACTTCTCCATGGCCACCCACTTCGCCGCCGCTGCGCTCGGGGCCGAGGGGCTGGCAGCCGACGTCACCATGCTCATCGGCAACGGCTACGTCCCCGGGCACGCCGACTACGCCCTGTCGCTGCTGCGGCGCGACCCCGAGGTGCGGGGCCTGTTCGAGTCGCGGCTGGCGGGCGAGCAGACTGGGGCCCCATGAGCGCACCTCACCGCACCCTGGTCCACCGGGCGGTCCTGCACACGGGCACCGACCTCGACGCGGCCGGACCGACGGCCATACTCACCGAGGCGGGACGCGTCGTCTGGATCGGTGCCGACCGGGACGCCGCCCGGCACCTGGAGGACGTCGACGACGTCGTGGACGCCGACGGTGCCCTGGTGACCCCGGCGTTCTGTGACGCCCACGTGCACCTGACGATGACCGGGCAGGGCCTGGACGGCATCGACCTGTCGGGCACCCGGTCCGTGGGGGAGGCGCTGCGGCTGGTGGAGTCGGCCTCCCGGCACACCCGGGGACGGCCGATCTACGCCCACTCCTGGGACGAGACCCAGTGGGCGGAGCGGCGGCCGCTGACGGCCGCGGAGCTCGACCGCGCCTCGTACGGCGGCGTGGTCTACGTGCCGCGCATCGACGCCCACTCGGCCAGCGTGTCCTCCGCGATGGCCGCTGTCGCCCGGGTCCACGGACTGGACGGCTGGGACGGGTCGGGGGTCGTGACCCGTGCCGCCTTCGCCGCGGTGACCAACGCCTTCACCGCGGGGATGACGACCCAGGACCGCGAGCACTACCTCGACCTCGCTCTGCGGGCCGCGGCGGAGAGCGGCCTGGGACTGGTGCACGAGACGGGTGCCGACCACATGACCTCGTTCGAGGACGTCCGGCACGTGCTGGACGCCGGTCGCCGGCCGGGGCGCACCGCGACCATCGCCTACTGGGGCCTGCGGATGGACGACCCGGAGCAGGCCGCTGCGCTGGCCACCCAGCTGGGGGTGCTCGGTCTGGCCGGGGACCTGTGTGCCGACGGCTCGTTCGGCTCGCGGACGGCGCACGTGCGCGAGCCCTACCTGGACGACACGGGTTCCCCGACCGAGGAGCGCGGCTACGGCTACCTCACCGTGCCCGAGATCCGCGACCACGTCGTGGCCTGCACTCGCGCCGGGCTGCAGGCGGGCGGACACGTCATCGGCGACGCTGCCCTGGACACCATGGCTGCCGGCTTCCGTGCCGCCGCGGACGTCGTCGGGGTGGAGGCCGTCCGCGCGGCTCGGCACCGTTGGGAGCACGTCGAGCTGCCTGACGCGGAGGTGCTGGACACCATGGCGGAGCTGGGCATCTGGGCCAGCATGCAGCCGTCCTTCGACGCCGCGTGGGGAGGCACCGACGGGATGTATGCCGCACGGCTGGGCGAGCGGCGTGCGCTGGCCGCCGTGCCCCTGCGCAGCATGCTCACCGCTGGGGTGCAGATCGCGCTGGGCTCGGACTCCCCGGTCACCCCCCTGGACCCCTGGGGCGGGGTCCGTGCGGCGGTCGGGCACCACAACGTCGAGCAGAGACTGTCGGTGCAGGAGGCCTTCAGCGCCCATACCGCCGGTGGCTACGCGCTGGGAGGCCGGGCCGGGGGGGTGCTCGTGACCGGTGGTCCCGCGACCTACGTCATCTGGGACGTGCCGGAGGAGACACCCCTGACGGCCGACCGGCTGCCGGCCCTGAGTGGAGACCCCGAGCAGCCGCTGCCGACCGCCCGCCGCACGGTCGTGGACGGCCACCCCGCATTCGACCGAGAAGGAGCAGCGTGACCGCCCCCGCACCACCCCCGCAGCTCGACCTGGACCCGCGCACGGTCCGCACGGCACGCGCCCTCGCCGAACGGCTCGGCCGTCCCGTCGTCGACATCGCGCGCACGCACACCACGGTCTCCGTGGAACGGGCCACCCTGCGCCTCGCGGGGCTCAGCGGCGGTGACCACGAGCGGGTGCCGTGGGTCAACCACCTCGTCGACGAGGTGCGCGCCCAGGTGGGGCTCGAGCACGGGGTCACCACGCCGGTCTGGGACGCCCTGCGCCGCGGCGAGGCGCCCGACCTGCTGACGCTGGCCCAGAAGGCGTCGGCGGCCGCGGTGAGCTTCCGCCTCCCCGAAGGCGGGGACCGCACCCGGGCCCGTCGGGCGGCCTCCGCGGCCGTGCGGCCCGGTCTGCGCCGCATCGACCGGCAGCGCGCTGCACGCGAGCGTCTCGTCGCCCGCCACGGCGACCCCGAGCAGCGACCGTGGATCTACCTCATCGTCGCCACCGGTGACATCTACGAGGACATCCCTCAGGCCCAGGCGGCGGCGCGCGACGGCGCGGACGTCATCGCGGTGATCCGCAGCACCGGCCAGTCGCTGCTCGACTACGTGCCCGAGGGCGCCACCCGGGAGGGCTTCGCCGGCACCTACGCGACGCAGGAGAACTTCCGGCTGATGCGGGCCGCCCTGGACGAGGTCTCCAAGGAGCTCGGGCGCTACATCCGGCTGACCAACTACGCCTCCGGATTGTGCATGCCCGAGATCGCCGCCCTGGCGGGGCTCGAACGGCTCGACATGATGCTCAACGACTCGATGTACGGCATCCTCTTCCGCGACATCAACCCCATCCGCACCTTCGTCGACCAGCGGTTCTCCCGCCAGGTGCACGCACGCGCGGGCATCGTCATCAACACCGGCGAGGACAACTACCTCACCACCGCCGACGCGGTGGAGGCGGCGCACACCGTCACCGTCTCCCAGCTGATGAACGAGTACTTCGCCAAGGAGGCGGGCCTGGAGGACTGGCAGCTGGGCCTGGGCCACGCGTTCGAGATCAACCCCGCGGTCCCGGACTCGTTCCGCATGGAGCTCGCCCACGCGCTGCTGGCCCGCCAGCTCTTCCCCGACGCGCCGCTGAAGTGGATGCCCCCCACCAAGCACATGACCGGCGACATCTTCCAGGGCTACCTGCTCGACGGCTTCTTCAACCTGGCCGGTGCCATGACGGGGCAGTCGATCCTGCTGGTCGGCATGATGACCGAGGCCGTGGTCACGCCCTTCCTGTCCGACCGTGGCCTGGCGTTGCAGAACGTGCGCTACGTGCTCAACGCCGCCGGGGGCCTGACCGAGGACTTCCGCCCACCACCGGACGGGTTCGTCCAGCGGCGGGCACGCCAGGTGCTCGCCGAGTCGGTCGACCTGCTCGAGCAGATCACCTCCGAGCCGGAGCGGGCGGGCTCCGCCCCGCTGCTCGAGGCCATCGCCGACGGCACGTTCGGGCACATGAAGCGCCCCGCCGACCAGGGCAAGGGCCTGGAGGGCGTCGCCGTGAAGGCCGAGGCCTACGACAACCCCGCCATCACGCTGATGGAGGCCGACGGCTGGGGAGGCAGCGCATGAGCCAGGTCGTCCGGCCCTACGGGGACACGACCGGCGACGGCATGGTGCAGATGTCGTTCACCCTGCCGGTGCCGCACGACAAGCGGGCCGAGGGCGCCGCCCTGCAGCTGGCAGCCAAGATGGGGCTTGCACCCGCGATGCTCGTCCACGCTGCGGCCATGGGGGAGGGGCACACCTTCTTCGTGGTCTACGGCAGCGCGACCCACCTGGTGGACATGTCGGCCGTGGAGGTGGTCGAGCGCGACTACCCCCTGCTGTCGCCCAAGGACGTCAACGCCGCCGTCAAGAGGTCGCTGCGCCGCCCGCTCGTGGTCGTCGGCGCCTGCATCGGCACCGACGCCCACACCGTCGGGATCGACGCGATCCTCAACATCAAGGGGTTCGCGGGCGAGAAGGGGCTGGAGTACTACTCCGAGATCCAGGTCGTGAACCTCGGGGCCCAGGTGCTGGTGCCCGACCTCGTCGAGCGGGCCCGGGAGGCCCGTGCCGACGCCGTCCTGGTGAGCCAGGTCGTGACGCAGCGTGACGCGCACATCCACAACACCATGCAGATGTCGGCGGCCTTCCGTGAGGCCTACCCAGCAGGCGAGGTGCCCCTGCTCGTGGTGGGCGGTCCCCGCTTCGACGAGGGCGCTGCCGCCGAGCTCGGCGTCGACCGGGTCTTCGGCCGGGGCACGACCCCCTCGGAGGTGGCCTCCTACCTGGTGCACGCGCTGGGCGTCCGCCACCCGCGAGAACCCAAGAAGAGGACGACATGACCGAACCGCAGCGACCCGCCTCCGTCGGCATGGCCCTGGTCCACCGGCGCTACGTGCCGTACGCGCACGCGCACTATGCCGGCAACCTCGTCGACGGCGCCTACAGCCTGGCCCTGTTCGGGGACGTCGCCACGGAGCTGTGCATCCGCACCGACGGCGACGAGGGCCTGTTCGCCTCCTACAGCGACGTGCAGTTCCGCGCGCCCGTCCGGGCCGGGGACTGTGTGGAGGTCAGTGCCACGCTCGTGCGGGTGGGCCGACGCAGCCGGGAGATGGACTTCGCCGTGCGGGTCACGGCACGTGGTGCCGTCGGCCGGGGGGAGTCGGCCGCCGACCCGGTCGAGCCGGCTCTCGTGGCGACCACAGCGCGCGGCGTCGTGGTGGTGCCTGGCTGACCTGAGGCTCAGGTCTCGCCCGGTGCCGTGGCGATCCGCCCGACCCACGTGCGCTTGCGCTCGATGACGGGACGGTGCGCGTCGGTGGCGACAGTGGCGAGCTGGGTCAGCATGTCGTCCAACCGCCGGGGCACCTGGATGCTGGAGGCGCCCCAGTGGGCGATCTCGTCGACGCAGAGGTCGAGGTACTCACCGAAGGTCCACTCCGTCGTGACGACCCGGGGCGCTCCGTCGTCGTCGTGCAGCACCGGGGACAGGTCGTCGACGGCGGCAATGCGGACCAGCAGGGAGTGCAGCTCGTCGACCACCTGCCCGGCCGTCGTCGGGTCGTTGACCCCCGGTGAGAGGGCCCGCTCCCCGATGTCGACCAGCTGACGCAGACCGAAGCTGACGTCCTGCTCCATGGTGCGGCGCCACCCCACGACCACGTGGCGCCGCACCTGGGTCGTCCAGTCGACCTCGGCGTGCCCCGACCCACCGTGGACGACAGCCAGCGGGCTGTCCTGCACGAGGTAGGTCCCCAGGGGGTGCAGCACGGAGACCCGCACGTCGTGCCGGTGTGCGAGCCGGCACAGGCCGGCGGCGTCGACGAGGTTGAGGTAGCCCGCCTGCTCGGTGGTGACCACGACCGCCGACCCCAGGTCCGGTAGCGACGCTGAGCCGGTCTCGGTCACCGTGGTCCGGCCGTGGGTGCTGCGCTCCAGCAGGCTGCGGGTGTCGTCGCCGACCTCGTCGATGATCGTGTCCACGGAGATCGCCTGTGTGATGTGGTGGATGAAGGCCAGGAACATGCCCACCGACGCCAGCACCATGAGGAACGCCACGGTGACGGCGAGCTGAGGGACCCCGCCGCTGCCCGTCGCCTCCGTGCCCTCGACCGACCTCATCACCGTCAGGGCGTAGACGAAGGAGGCCGTGAACACCCCCAGGGTCATCTGCGGGGTGCGCTGGTCGAGGAAGGTGCGCAGCACACGGGGTGAGAACTGGCTGCTGGCCAGCTGCAGCACCACGATCGTGATGGAGAAGACGAGCCCCGTCACCGAGATCATCGCGCCGGCGATCGAGGACAGGAACGTGCGTGCCCCGTCCGGACCCGCCTGGAAGAGGAAGGGGATCTGCTCGGCCAGCTGCTCGTCGACCTCCGGCAGCAGCACACCCGCGACGAAGGCGCCTACACACCACAGGGCAGGGACGACCCAGAACGGCGAGAAGGCCCGCCTCAGGATCCGGACGAGGGCGCTGCCGTGACGCGGTGGTGGTGGTGTCGGTGCGGGCGCCGGGTGCACGCGGGGTGTCGTCAACGTCGGTCCTTCCGATGGGCGCGGGCGGTATGACACTACTCACCAGAAGGGGGCCGGCGCGTCGCCCGCGACACGCCGGACGCCGACTGCGACACAACCTGACGGGAACCCGCCACGTTGTGCCCACTGACCTGGGAAATCGCTATCTCAGCAGGTCACGCTCCTATTGACATCTCTCTCCCGGGCACTAAATTACCGGTAGGTCCGGTGCCGGCGTCCCCTGTCGGGCAGCCCCCGCAGGGGAGCACACTGAGGGTGGTGCACACGGACACGTCGCGGCCCGAGCGCTCAGTAGACAACGGGATCGTGTCGGCCTCCTGCCGACCCGGACCGGCCCCAACGGCGCTCGGGCTGCGCCTGCGTGCGGTGCCTCCCACACGCGTCACCTACAGTGTCGGCGTGCTGGCCCGCCTCCTGACCTCCGCCCTGTCCGGGCTGTCGTTGTGGCTGGCGTTCCCCGGCTACGACCTGTGGCCCCTCGCGATCGCGGGCGCCGGCGGCCTGGCGCTCGCGCTGTGCGGTGTCAGCGCGCGCCGGGGCCTGCTCATCGGGCTGGTCGGCGGACTCGCCTTCTTCGTGCCGCTGCTCTCCTGGTCCGGCATCTACGTCGGAGCCCTGCCGTGGCTCTCCCTGGCGACGCTGTCGGCGCTGTACGTCGCCGCCTTCGGCGCCGTGACGGCATACCTGCAGGGTGGCCCCGACGCGCGGGTGAGACCGGTGGCCGTCGCGGTGGCCTGGACGGTGGCCGAGCTCGCCCGGGCCACCACCCCGTTCGGCGGCTTCCCCTGGGGGCGCCTGGGCTTCAGCCAGGCCGACTCGCCGGTGCTGGGCCTGGCCCGGTGGCTCGGCGTCCCCGGCGTGGGCTTCACCGTCGTCCTGACCGGGGCGCTGCTGGCCCTGGCCGGGCAGGTGCTCGTCCGCGACCGCGACCTGCTGCGCGCCGCGCTGTATGCCGTGCTCGGCGTGGTCCTCGTGCTCTCCCCGCTCCTGGTCCCGCGGCCCGTGGACGGAGAGCCCGTGCAGGTCCTCGGCATCCAGGGCAACGTGCCCGAGGTCCGGCTGGACTTCAACGCCCAGCGCCGGGCGGTGCTGGACAACCATGCCGGCACGACGCTGGAGGCCGTCGAGCGCATCGAGGCGGGGGAGCTGCCGGCACCGGACCTGGTGGTGTGGCCCGAGAACGCCTCCGACATCGACCCGCTGCGCAACGCCGACGCCGCGACGATCATCGACGACACGGTGGCCCGGGTCGACGCGCCCGTGGTGGTCGGTGCCGTCCTGCGCGAGCCCGGGGACAGCCTGTCGAACGTGAGCATGCTCTACCTGCCGGGGGAGGGGCCGGTGCAGCGCTACACCAAGCTGCGTCCCGTGCCCTTCGGTGAGTACATCCCCTACCGCAGCTTCTTCCGGTCGATCACCGAGACCGTGGACCTGGTCCCCCGTGACTTCGTCGCGGGGACCGAGGTCGGGGTGCTGCAGGTGCCCACCGACTCCGGTGACCTGCCCCTGGGGGTGGCGATCTGCTTCGAGGTGGTCATCGACGACGTCATGCGCGACACGGTGCTGGCCGGGGCCGAGGTGGTCGCCGTGCCGACCAACAACGCCACCTTCGGCTTCACCGACGAGTCCGTGCAGCAGCTGGCAGCCTCGCGGGTCAAGGCCGTGGAGCTGGGCAGGCCGGTCGTGCACATCAGCACGGTCGGGGTCAGCGGGCTGGTGGCACCGGACGGCTCGGTGAGCCAGCAGACCGAGCTGTTCACCCAGGCCATCATCAGCGGCGAGGTCAGCCGGCGCACCGAGATCACCCCTGCGGTGCGGCTCGGCGCCTGGCCCGAATTCGCGGCCGCCGCTGCGCTGGGCCTCCTCGTGGCCCTCACCGGCGTGCACCGACGACGGGAGGCGCACCGATGAGCCACCTGGACAGGCCGGCGCTGGGGCGGGTCTGTGCGCTCCTGCCGACCTACAACGAGCGGGAGAGCCTGCCGCTGGTCGTGAGCCGGCTGCGCGTCAGCGTCCCGGACGTCGACGTGCTGGTGCTGGACGACAGCTCCCCGGACGGCACGGGCGTGCTGGCGGACACGCTGGCAGCGGCCGACCCGGCGGTGCACGTGCTGCACCGCCCGTCCAAGGAGGGGCTGGGGCCGGCCTACCTGGCCGGGTTCGCGTGGGCGCGGGAGCGCGGCTACGACGCGGTCGTGGAGATCGACGCCGACGGCTCCCACCAGCCCGAGCAGCTCCCGGCCCTGCTGGAGGCCGCTGCCCGGGCGGACGTCGTGATCGGCTCGCGCTGGGTCACCGGGGGAGCGGTGCGCAACTGGCCCCGCCACCGCCGGGCCCTGAGCCGGGGCGGCAACCTCTACGCCCGGGTCGCGCTGGGCATCCCGGTGCGCGACGCGACCGCAGGCTTCCGGGTCTACCGCAGCGACGCCCTGGACACGATGGACCTGCACCAGGTGGCCTCCCAGGGCTACTGCTTCCAGGTCGACCTCACGCTGCGCGCCCTGGACCGCGGGCTGAGCGTGGTGGAGGTCCCGATCGAGTTCGTCGAGCGTGAGGTGGGCGCGTCCAAGATGGGTGGGGAGATCGTGCGTGAGGCGCTGGCACGCGTGACACTCTGGGGGGTGCAGCGGCGGGCACGACAGCTCCGCACCGCATGGTCGAAGGAGGACACATGGCACCGGCCGGCCGGCTAGAGGGTCCGCCCGACAGGGGCCAGGACGACGCAGGCCGCGGGGGAGGCGCATCGGGCCACGCCTCGTCCGGGCCTGGCGGGGGGCGGCGCCGACGACGGGCCCACCCCGGGACGTCCGGGAGCACGCGGTCGCGGCGGGCGCCCCGACGTCTGAGGTGGTTCCTGGCAGCACTGCTCCTGGTGCCGCTGGTGGAGATCACCGTGATGATCGCGGTCGGTCAGCAGATCGGCCCGTGGTGGACCTTCGGGGCGCTGGTCCTGCTCTCGTTCCTCGGTGCGGTCCTGGTGCGCCATCAGGGGGTCCGCACCTGGCGCAGGCTGCAGACCGCGGTGCGCCAGGGCCAGGAGCCCCGCCGCGAGCTCACCGACGCCGGGCTCGTGCTGGTCGGGGGTGTGCTGCTCGTGACGCCGGGCTTCGTCACCGGGGCGGTCGGGCTGTTCCTGCTGCTGCCCTTCACCCGTCCGCTGACCCGGGTCTGGGTGGAGCGGCTGCTGGCCTCACGGCTGATGGTGGTGGGCTCCTACGAGTCCTGGTCGGTCCGCGGGGGCCGGCCCCCTGGTGGAGCGGACGTCATCGAGGGCGAGGTCGTGCACGACGACCGGGAGGACCCGCCGCGCGCCGGCACCACGCCCTGAGCAGGTGCCGCGCCGGGACCGGGCCACAGCGAGCGAGACCCCACCGGACCAGGTCCGGTGGGGTCTCGCTGTCGTCGTGCGTCAGGCGCTGCGCCGGCGCGTCGGCTTCTCGCCACGCTTGGCGCGCAGCAGCGCCAGACGCTCCTCGAGCAGCTCCTCGAGCTCAGGGATGGAGCGGCGCTCCAGCAGCATGTCCCAGTGGGTGCGCTGGTGCTTGCCCGCCTTCACCTCGGGCTCGGGGCCGTCGTTGAGCTTGGCGTCCAGACCGCAGCGGCACTCCCACAGCGGCGGGACCTCCGCCTCGACGGAGAAGGGAAGCTCGCTGACGTGCCCCTCGGGGCAGGTGTAGCGGGTGATCCGGCGCTCACTGAAGGTGACGCCCTCATCGCTCTCGAAGGACAGCCAACTGAGGTTGGTGCCGCGCAGAGACCTCTCAGCCATATGTAACTCCCCTCGTGTCCGTGACACGGTGTAGACGGGCGGAACTCGTTGGGTCAACGCACGCAACGAGTGGTGTGTTCCCGCGGGTGCGACCGGAGCGACATGTCACTGCAGGGACTCCGCGGGGCAGACGCATCACGATAGCGGGGTCCTGGGCGGAGGGCCACTCGGGACGGCCTCTGCACACGGGCACGGTGGCGGGACTCACACCGCGTCGCGGACCAGCCGCACTCCTGGCAGGACGCGCTGCGCTGCGTCGCCTACGGTGGAGTGGACAGACGTACGCAGCTCCGGCTCCGGCCGGGACGGCGTGCCCGCACAACGACAGGAGCGACTCGCATGGGTATCGGCGACAAGATGGGCAACGCGGCGCAGGACGCCAAGGGCAAGGCCAAGGAGGCCGCCGGCGACGCCACCGACAACGAGCAGATGCAGGCCGAGGGCAAGGGCGAGCAGGTCGAGGCGAAGGGCCGCAAGGCCGGGGAGAACGTCAAGGACGGCGTCCGCGACATCACGCGCTGAGGTCTGGGCCTGCGCAGGTCCGGCCTCCTGGCTGAGCCGGCCCTGCGCGCTCGAGGCGCTCCGCCCTCACCGGGTGCGGGGCGCCTCGTCGGTGTCCGGCGCGTCCTGGTGCCCGTCGGCAGCCGCGCGGCCGACCGTGCTGCGGTCGGCTCCGGGCGCCGAACCCTCGGCCGGGCCGGAGTCGGACCCGTCCGCCTCGGGCGGCGCGGACGCGTGGCCCGGGCGGTCTGCGACCCCGTCGGGGGAAGGGTCCTCGTGGGTGGCCCGCTCCGCGCGGCGGTGCGCGGTGAGCCGGGTCCATCGGCCGATCGCCTGCTGCCGCCGTGCGGCGAGCGCGCCCTCCGGGGTGGCGTAGGTGTGGTCGGTGGCGCTGAGGTCACCGGTGCGCAGGTCGAACTGCTCGTCGACGTAGCGCAGGAGCACTGCCAGGGTGGCAGCGACAGGTACCGCCAGGAACGCGCCGATGATCCCGAAGATCGTGCCGCCGGCGGCGACGGACAGCAGGACGATCCCTGCATGCAGCTTCATCGTCTTTCCTTGGAGCACCGGCTGGAGCACGTTGCCCTCGATCTGCTGGACCAGGAGCACCAGACCCAGCACGGCCAGGGCGGTCTGCCACCCGTTGGAGACCAGCGCCACCAGCACGGCCAGCGCACCGGCGGTGAATGCGCCCACGATCGGGATGAAGCCGGCGAAGAACGTCAGCACGGCCAGGGCCACCGCCAGCGGGACCCCGAGGAGCAGCAGGCCGAGCCCGATGAAGACGGCGTCGAAGGCGCTGACCATCGCCTGCGCGCGGATGAACCCGCCCAGGGTGCGCCACATCCGGGTGAGGAGCTCCGTGAGGTGTCGGCCCGCCCGGCGTCCGGACACCGCACGCAGCCAGGGCAGGAACCGCGGGCCGTCCTTGATGAAGAAGAAGGTCAGCACCAGCACCAGGCCCAGGGTGATCAGGCCGGACCCCAGCACACCGACCCCGGCGAAGACGGTGGAGGCGATGTCCCCGCTGCGCTCGGTCAGCCACGACGTCGCCGTGTCCAGACCCTCGTCCAGCTGGTCGTTGTCGATGTTGAACGGCGGCCCCGACAGCCAGCCCACGACCTCGTCCAGCCCTTCGGCGGCTGCTGTGCCGATCTCGCGGGTCTGGTTGACGATGGACGGGGCGATGGAGGCCAGGACGCCCACGACCAGCGTCACCGAGCCCAGGAGGGTCACGGCTGCGGCGAGGGCGACCGGGACACCCCGCCGGGACATCGCGTTGACGACGGGCCACAGGACCGTCGCGACGATGAGCGCCAGCAGGATCGGCAGCACCCCGACCCAGACCTGACCGAGCAGCCAGAGCAGGATCGCCAGGGCGGCGACGATGATGATGAAACGCAGCGACCAGTCCGCGCAGACCCGGACCGTCAGCGCGATCACCTGACCGCGGTCGGGCTGGCTGGCCTGGTTGTGCTCCGTGACATGCCCCTGGTGCCGGCCGGAGCCGACGGGTCGGCCGGTGTCCGGGTTGACCGCCGTGGCGCCGTCGGCGGTGCCGTCCGCGGACTCGTCGGTCACGCCCGACTCCTCACGCCCGTTCACGAGCGCGTGTCCAGGGCGATGCGCTGGGTGACCGTGTGGCTGGCTCCCGGTGCGAGCTCGATGCCGGCGTCACCGAGGGCAGCGGCCTCGACGCAGACCATCCGGCTCCACTCGTCGTCGCCGAGGTCGGGTAGCTTCGCGGCCTGGGCGGCCCACGGGTTCCAGACGACGGTGCTGTCGGCGCCCTCGGAGCGGAGGTCCAGGTCGCGCTCCAGGACCGGGTCGTGCAGCACCACCGGCCCGGGGGAGTGGTAGATGCGGTCGGTCTCGCCGGTGAGCCGGAGGTCGCCCTGCTGTGTCTGCTCGGCCGCGACCACCTTGTCGTAGTACCCCACGCCGCCCAGGCCGCTCAGGCGGACCGCCTGGACGTCCCCGACGTGCAGGTACGTGTGCAGCGCGACCTCGAAGGTGAAGGGGGAGTCCCCGGGGTTCAGCGTCGTGCAGGACACCTCCAGGACCTCCGAGCCCCCCTCGCGCAGGACCTCGACCTCGTGCACCAGCTCGAAACGGTGCGGGAAGCGCTTGGTGCCCGGCAGCCCGTGCGTGTCGCCGTCGGTCAGCCGCCACCGCAGACCCGTGTCCGTCTCCTCGGCCAGGTGCCACCCGGCGGTCCGTGCGAAGCCGTGCGAAGGCTGCGTGCGACCGTCGCGACCGGCGGCGAACCAGGGCCAGCAGACCGGGATGCCGCCACGGATGGTCTCGCCCGTCTCGTACCGGGCCCGCCGGCTCACCCACACGACCGGCACCCCGTGCCGGGACCACTGAGCCAGGTGTGCACCGTGGTCGTATGCCGTGAGCTCGCTGGGGCCGATGGTGAGCGCGCGAGGCGTGAAGTCAGCCATGGTGCGACTCTAGGCCACCGGGTCGGTGTGCGTCCGCAGCGACGAGCGACCGCGGGCCGCGCTGGAACCGGCGGCGCAGCGCCCCGGTCACCTCGACGACATCACCTTCGGACACCCGTTCGGCCGCAGCACGGGTGCGCGGCGTCCAGCACGCGAGCTCGATGGCGTCGACCCGCCGGCGTGAGGGGTCGTCGCCGCGCCGTGGGGGCGGCCGGTCGACGGTCAGCCGCAGCGTGACCACGACGTCACCGCTGGGCAGGACCCGAGCCACCGGGGCGCCGGTGACCCGACCGACCAGCCGGACCTCGTTGACATGGGGGGTGTCAGCAGCCATGCCCGGCAGCATCGCCCGCCGGCGAGGGCGTGCACGGTGGCCGGACGACAGGCTGTGGACGAGAGGAGCGGCGGTCCGCACCTGAGGACGGAACGCCGATAAGCAACATTATGTAAAGTATTCTCAGGAGCGCAGACACGGCCCCCCTGACCGTCCGAGGAGCTCTCCCCCCTTGCTGCTTGCCCCTCAGGCCCCGAGGAAGATCCTCAGTGCCGAGACGAAGGCCTCGGGCTGCTCCGAGTGCACCCAGTGGCCGGCGTCCTTGATGGTGACCTGCGTGGTGCGCGGGAACAACGCGCGCATCCGCTCTGCGTGCTCGGGCTGGACGTAGGGCGAGTCTGCGCCGGCCACCCACAGCACGCGACCGTCGAACGGGTCCCCGGTGTGCTCCAGGAACCCGCCGAGGGCCGGCAGCTCCTGCCGCAGCAGGTCCAGGTTCGCCTGCCAGTGCCACCCCTCCTCGGGGTGCTCGCGCAGGTTCTGCAGGAGGAAGCCCCTGACCTGGCGGCTCCGGACGAGCTCGGCGAGACGCTCGTCGGCCTCCCCCCGTCGGGTCAGGTCGTCCAGGTCGAGCGTGGCCAGGGCACCCAACAGGTGTTCGAACTCGCTCATGTCGCCGCTGTCGACCGGCGAGATGTCCACCACGACCAGCCGGTCCACCAGGTCCGGGTGCCGCAGTGCCAGGGCCATCGCGACCTTGCCGCCCATCGAGTGCCCCACGACGTCCACCGGTCCGTCGGCGGCGAAACCGCCCCGCAGCTCCTCGGCGACCATGTCCGCCGTGTCCGCGTAGTCGAACTCCTCGGTCCAGGCCGAGCGGCCGTGGTTGGGCAGGTCCACCAGGAGCGAGGCGAACTGCGGCTGGAGAGCCTTGGCGACCTGGGTGAAGTTCCGGCCCTGCCCGAACAGACCGTGCAGGAAGACCACGCGGGTGCCGGACTCCCCCACGGGCGTCGTGTGGAGACCCTGGGCTTGTTCCGCTGTCACAGCGGTCAGCCTACGCGGCGTCGCGTCACCGGCCGCGGGCGCCAGTCCGGCGCCGGGCCACCCCGGGGGCCCCGTCGCGGGACGTCTGTCGGCCCTCGTGCCTACGGTGGGGGCATGACCCAGCTTCCGACGTACCAGCTCTGCGACGGCACGAGCCTGCCCGCCATCGGTTTCGGCACCTATCCGCTGAAGGGCGAGGACGGGGTGACGGCCATCGTCGGCGCCCTGACGGCCGGCTACCGGCTGCTCGACTCGGCCGTCAACTACGACAACGAGACCGAGGTCGGTGAGGCGCTGCGCCGGTCCGGCGTGCCCCCCGAGGACGTCGTCCTGACCACGAAGGTCCCGGGGCGCTTCCACGCCCACGACCTGGCCCTGCAGTCCGTCCGCGACTCCGCGGGCCGACTCGGCGTGGAGCAGGTCGACCTGGTGCTCATCCACTGGCCCAACCCCTCCCGCGGGCTCTACCGCGAGGCGTGGCGTGCGCTGGTCGCGGCTCGGCGCGAGGGACTCGTGCGGAGCATCGGGGTCAGCAACTTCACCGAGCAGCACCTGCGCGAGATCGTGGACGACACCGGCGTCACCCCCGCGGTCAACCAGGTCGAGCTGCACCCGCGGTTCCCGCAGGAGCACCTGCGGGCCGTGCACGACGAGCTCGGCATCCGCACCGAGGCGTGGAGCCCCCTCGGCAAGGCCCAGGCTCCGTACGACGAGGAGCCGGTCGCGCGCGCGGCCGCTGCGCACGGGGTCACACCGGCCCAGGTCGTGCTGCGCTGGCACGTCCAGCTCGGCTCCCTCCCGCTGCCCAAGTCGGCCACGCCCGAGCGGCAGCGGACCAACCTGGACGTCTTCGGCTTCGCCCTCACCGACCAGGAGATGTCGGCCATCACCGGTCTCGGCCGCGCGGACGGGCGCCTCTTCGGAGGTGACCCCGACACCCACGAGGAGATGTAGGTCCGCCCGTCCGCCATCCGGGTGGGCCCTCGGCTCCGAACACCTCGCACCAGACGCCCACCAGGCCGTCGGACAGACAGAGGAGCCATCATGAGGACCAGGACCACCATCGCCACCGCCGCAGTCGCCGCCATCGCCTCGCTGGGCGTGGCGGGCACCGCGACGGCGGGCCACGACGAGAACCCTTCGGCCGCGGTCGGCACCTATGCCTACCCCCTCGCCCCGGTGCAGGCGGGCACCGTCGACAACAGCCAGGGTCAGGGGTCGACGCGGGTCACGGCGCTGCCCAACGGCAAGGTCCAGGTGCAGGTGCGCGCCTCGGGTCTGGCGCCGCACCTTCCCCACGCGATGCACCTGCACGGCGTCGACGGTGCGAGGGACCAGGGGTGCCCCGGGCCTGCTGCCGGCGGTGGCGACGGCATCGTGACCGTCCTGGAGGGCGCCCCCTTCTACGGCGGCATCCTCGCCTCCCTCACCACGACCGGTGACACCACGGCGGCCAGCGCCCTCGACCTCGACCGCTACCCGGTGGCCGACGCCGGTGGCCGCCTGAGCTACACCAGGACGTTCACCAACGACCTGGCATGGGCCAACGCCGACAGCGTGCAGGTCGTCGTGCACGGCATCGACATCAACGGCAGCGGCAGCTACGACTTCGGGGCAGGGCCGTCGTCGCTCACGCCGGCGGTGCCGCTCGAGGCCACCATCCCGGCCCTGTGCGGCGGCATCGCCAACTGAGCGCTCCCACCCGCCTCCGAGCCGGCACGGCCTGCATGCCGGCGTCTTGGCGGACGGGTCCGGCGGCTACCGCCGGACCCGTCGGCCGTGCGGCCTCGGCGCGGCATGACCCAGCAGGTGCAGGTCCCACCCCTGAGACAGCCGGGTGCAGGCCTTCACCCCACGCACCGAGTGCCCGTGCTCGTCCAGCCGCGGGGAGTACGCCGCCAGGGCCATCACGCCCGGCACCACGGCGAGCAGCCCCCCGGAGACACCGCTCTTGGCGGGCAGCCCCACCTCGGCCACCCACTCCCCCGACGCGTCGTACATGCCGCAGGTGAACATCACGCTCAGCGTCTGACGGACCACGTCCTTGCGCAGCACCTCCTGACCGGTGAGCGGGTGCACCCCGCCGTTGGCCAGCGTGGCGCCCATCATCGCCAGGTCCTCGGTGGTCACGGCCACGGAGCACTGCAGGCTGTAGCCGCGCACGATCTCGTGCGGGGTGTCCGGCAGGATGTCGTTGGACGCGAGCAGGTGCGCGATCGACAGGTTGCGGTCGGAGAGCTCCATCTCCGCCTCGTAGACCGGCATGTCGACCGACAGCTCACGACCCGCCAGGGCCGAGAGGCCGTCACGGATCACGGTGATGCGGTCGTCCTCGTCCTCACCCGGGATCAGGCCGTGCACCATGATGGCCCCGGCGTTGATGAGCGGGTTGAACGGCCGCCCACCCGCCTGCAGGGACATCTCGTTGAACGCCTCGCCGGAAGGCTCGACGCCGACCCGCGCCAGCACGGCCTCCAGACCCAGCTCCTGCAGCGCGAAGGCGTAGACGAAGGCCTTGGAGATGGACTGCAGCGCGAACTCGGTGGTGCTCTCCCCCGCTGCCTCCGTCTCGCCGGCGGCGCTGCAGGCTGCCAGTGCAGAACTGTCGACATCGACCCCTTCCAGCCTCGCCAGGTAGGCGGAGGGCTCACCGGAGCGGTCACCGGCGACGGCGGCCAGGACCTCCTGGACGTCGTCAGCGGCTTCAGCGTTCACCGGCCCAGCCTGGCACATCACAGCACCGGCCGGGCCGGCAACGGGGGCCGGCCCGGCCGGTGCCGCTCCAGGGAGCGTGCGGCTCGCTCAGGCCGGGCTGACCAGCGGAAGGCCGACCTTGCCGGCGCTCTCGTCGAACGAGTCGTCGATGGCCACGACCGTGCGCCCGTGAGCCGCGAGCACCGAGGCCGCGACGGAGGCACGGTAGCCGGCCGCACAGTGCACCCAGACCTCACCCTCGGGTGCCTCGTCGATGCGCTGCACCAGCTGGCCGAGCGGGATGTGGCTCGCGCCCTCCACGTGGGCTGCGGAGAACTCCTTCGGGTTGCGCACGTCGAGGACCTGGACGCGGCGGTGGTGCCGCACCTGGGCGAGGTCGGCGAAGGTGGCCTGCTCGAAGTGCTCCAGGGGGCGGTCGCTCCACTGCTCCGGGCCGCCGGTCGCCTGCGCCTGGGTCTGGTCGACCCCGATGCGGACCAGCTCCCGCTGCGCCTCGGCGACCTGCTCCTCGGTCTCACCGAGCAGGGTCACCGGGGTGCCCCACGGGATCATCCAGCCCAACCAGGTGGAGAACTGGCCGTCGATGCCGATGTTGAAGGTGCCCGGGACGTGCCCGGCCGCGAAGGCGGTGCGGGTGCGCAGGTCGACGACCCACTCCCCCGCCTCGATGCGGCGACGCAGCTCGTCGGCGTCGGCACGCTCGGGCAGTGTCAGGTCGGGTGCGTCCGGTCCGGCGGCGTTGGCGGGGCCCATGTGGGCGTAGTAGGCCGGGAAGAGGTCCAGACCGTCCAGGATGGAGGTCACGTACTCCTCCTCGTCCTGGGTCAGGACAGGGTTGGCGGTCCGCTCCCGGCCCAGCGTGGAGGCGTCGGCGTCGGACTGGGTCGCCGAGCAGAACGAGCCGAAGCCGTGGGTCGGCATGACCTTGCTCTCCTCGGGCAGCTCGGTGACGAGCCGGCGGGCGGAGGCGTGCTGCAGGCGCGCCAGCTCCTCCGCGTGGTCCTGGCCGAGCAGGTCGGGGCGACCGGTGGACCCGAACAGCAGGCTGCCGCCGGTGAAGACGACCGGGTCGTCCCCCTCGAGGGCGTAGGAGAGGTGGGTGAAGGTGTGGCCGGGCGTGTGCACGGCGCGCACGCGCAGGGTGGGCGAGACCTCCACCACCTCCCCGTCACGAATGGGGGTGCGCTCGAAGGACACGGGGTCGTCGGCGTTCACGTGGTATGCGGCACCGGTCTGGCGGGCCAGCGCGAGGCCCCCGGTGACGTAGTCGTTGTGGATGTGGGTCTCGAAGACGTGGGTGATCTGCACGCCGGCGTCGGCAGCCATGGCGAGCACACGGTCGGTGTCCCGCTGCGGGTCGACCACGAACGCGACGCTGCCGTCGTGCACGAGATAGCTGCGGTCGCCCAACGAGGTGGTCTCGATGGTCAGCACGGTGGCCATGCGGATGCTCCTTCTCAGAACGGGGGGTTGCGGTGCAGGCCGGGTCGGCCGCCCGCTTCTCCCCTAACCGTACTACATACCCCCTAGGGTATGCTAGGCGAATCCCCCGGAGGGCCCGGCGTATCCTGAGGTCCGAGCCCGCCCCACCAGGACCGACTCGCGTCGGTGCCCCCACACATCGAGGATGTCGCGTGGAACTTTCCGCAGAAGAGGTCCGTCCCTCCATCACCCGTCTCAAGCGCGCGCACGGCCAGCTGGCCGCGGTCATCCGGATGCTCGAGGAAGGGCGCGACTGCGAGGACGTCGTGACGCAGCTCGCCGCCGTCAGCAAGGCGCTCGACCGCGCCGGGTACACCATCATCGCCACCGGCCTCAAGCAGTGCCTCACGGCCGAGGGCGGCGCGAACGAGCTGGACACCGAGAAGATGGAGAAGCTCTTCCTGTCCCTGGCCTGAGGCATCGGGCGTCCTCCTCCCTCACCGGAAGGGAGCCGGGTCGCCCGACCCGACCCGCACGACCTCGGGGTAGCCCTGGGAGAAGTCGACGACGGTGGTGGGGTCGCAGCCGGTCATGTCCCCGTCCAGCACCCCCTCGACGAGATGGTCCAGGCGCTCCTTGATCTCCCACCCCTGGACCAGCGGCTCGTCGTCGTCGGGCAGCAGCAGCGTGCTGGAGAGCATGGGCTCCCCCAGCTCCGTGAGCAGCGCCTGCGTGATGCGGTGGTCGGGGATGCGCACACCCACGGTCTTCTTCTTGGGGTGCAGCAGCTTGCGGGGCACCTCCGGGGTGGCCGCCAGGATGAACGTGTACGGCCCCGGGGTGGCGGCCTTGACGGCTCGGAAGACAGCGTTGTCCAGCTGTACCAGCTGCCCGAGCTGGGCGAAGTCGTGGCACAGCAGGGTGAAGTGGTGTTTGTCGTCCAGACCCCGGATGTCGATGATGCGTTGCTTGGCCTCGGCGTTGCCGAGCTGGGCACCGAGCGCGTAGCAGGCATCGGTCGGCGTGGCGATGAGGCCTCCCGAGCGCAGCACGTCCACGACCTGCGAGACGAGGCGCGGCTGGGGGTCGACGGGATGGATGTCGTAGAACCTGGCCATGCCTCACACTATCCGCGCCAAGGAATCCGGCGCCACGGCCACAGCCGGCGGGTGCTGCCTCAGCCGGTGACCGAGCGTGCAGAGTCCGCCCCGTGCTGCAGGGCCTCGAGCAGGGCGGAGGTGAACGCCGGGATGTCACCGGGGTTCCGGCTCGTGATGAGGTTGCCGTCGACGACGACCTGCTCGTCGACCCACTCCCCGCCGGCGTTGCGGATGTCGGTCTGCAGGCTGGGCCAGGACGTGAGGCGACGTCCGCTGAGCACGCCCGCCTCGACCAGGGTCCAGGGCGCGTGGCAGATCGCTGCGACCGGCTTGCCGGAGGCCAGGAACTCGCCGATGAGGCGCACAGCGGCTTCGTCCATGCGCAGCGCGTCGGGGTTGGCCACGCCGCCCGGAAGCACGAGGGCGTCGTAGTCGTCGACGCTGACCTCGCCCACGGTGCGGTCGACGGCGACCTGCTCGGCCTTGTCCAGGTGGTCGAAGGTCTGGACCGTGCCGCCCTCCGGGCTGACGACGTGCGCGGTGAACCCCGCGTCGGTGACGGCGTCACGGGGGTCGGTCAGCTCGACACGCTCGATCCCCTCGGCGGCGACCAGGAAGGCAACGGACTTCGATGTGGTGGTCATGGCTCCACCCTGCGATCCGAGCCGCCGGGACGCAACCGCAGACCGCTCACGCGTCGCGCTGGTAGGAGGCGAAGGTCTTGTCCACATGGAAGCCCACGGTCTCGTAGAGCCGCGTCGCCCCCGTCGGGCTGGCCGAGTCGACGTGCAGGTCCACCTTGTCGTAGGCACCGGACGTCGCAGCCAGGCTGATCGTGCGGGCCAGGCAGGCCCGGGCCAGGCCCCCGCCACGGGCGGACGGGACCGTGCCGACGAGGTTCACGTAGAGCTCCCGCGGGACCCACTCGCCGCACAGCACGTAGGCCAGCGGGGTCCCGTGCTCGTCCAGGGCGACGCTGGAGACAGCGGGCCGTGAGCTGCGTGCGGCCCAGTGGTCGTGCCACGTCTGCGCCGTCTGCTCCGTGGAGCCCCAGTGGTCACGGAAGGCGAGGTTGTGGGCCAGCCGGAGCGCCTCCTCGAGGTCGTCGCCGGGCGAGACCAGCCGGTGTGCCGTCGGCGCCGGCAACGCGGGGCCGGGCAGGGCTCGCGTCATCTGGTTGAAGTAGCGTGCGACGGCGTAGCCCCGGTGCTCGAGCAGGCGACGCACCGACGCCCCTTGGAGGCCGCCGTCGGCGCGCCAGAACACCGGCCGCCCGGGCTGACGGGCGCGGGCGATCTCCAGCCCGCGGCGCTCCTGCTCCGCGAGCAGCCGTCGACCGATGCCCCGGCCGCGGTGCTCGGGGTGCACACCACCGCCGAGCCAGACCCGGGTGCGGCCGTCCTGGTCCGGGTGGAACGCGACGCGCACCTGGCCGGCGGCGACCAGCTGGTCCCCGTGCCACACCGCCCAGGAGTCACGGGCGGGGTCCACCCCGTGCTCGTCGAGCTCCTCGGCGAGGTCCTCGGGCTGGTAGAGCTCGTCGGTGCCGTCCGCCGTCGCCAGGGTCGTGGTCAGCGCACACCAGGCCGCGACGTCCTCGTGGCGCAGGTGATGCCAGCGGTATGCGGTGTCGGCTGCTGCGGTGCTCATGAGGGCATCCTGCCGTGACCGGCCGAGGAGGTCGAGAGCTTTTCAGGCTCGCGACCGGCGCCCGGTCCGGGTGAGGGCGTACCACCCCAGGCCCGCACCGACCACGGCCAGACCGCCGGCCACGGAGGCCGCAGGGAGGGTCACCACGAGCACGAGACACCCCAGCAGCCCCACGACCGGCACCGTCCGCGCGAGCCGCCAGTCGCCCCGCAGCGTCCAGGCCGCCGCGTTGGCGACCGCGTAGTAGAGCAGCACCCCGAAGCTGGAGAAGCCGATGGCGCCGCGCAGGTCGGCCACCAGCACCACCGCGAGCACGACGGCGCCGACGACCACCTCGGCCACCCAGGGGACCCCACGGCGCTGGTCCACCCGGCGCAGCGCACGCGGCAGGTGGCCACCGCGGGCCATCGCCAGGCTGGTCCGGGAGATCCCGAGGAGCAGGTTCAGCAGCGCTCCCAGGGCTGCCGCCGTCGCCGCCGCCCGCAGCACCCAGCCCGCCTGGCCGCCCCACACGCGCTCCGCGACCTCGGCCAACGGAGCGGTCGAGGTCGCGGTGCCGGCCACCCCGAGGACGTCGAGCACCAGCAGGCCGACCGCCGCGTAGACCAGCGCCACGCAGGACAGGGCGAGCACCACCGCGCGGGGTATGGTCCGGGCCGGGTCGCGCACCTCCTCCCCGAGGGTCGCGATGCGCGCGTAGCCGGCGAAGGCGAAGAACAGCAGCCCGGCCGCCTGCAGCACCCCGGTCGGCCCGACCTCCACCATCCCGGTCCCCCCACCGTCGGAGGCGCCGGCGACCAGCCGGGCCACGACCAGGCCGGCGAGGACCGCGAGCACGATCGTCACGACGACCTCGGAGGCACGCGCGGAGCGCTGCACCCCCGCCAGGTTCAGCGTGGTCACCAGGACCACGGCCGTCACGGCAGCGACCCGCTCGTGCCCAGGGACGGCATACGCCCCGACAGTGAGCGCCATCGCGGCGCACGAGGCCGTCTTGCCGACGACGAAGCACCATCCCGCCAGGAAGCCGGGGAGCTCACCGAGCCGCTCGCGGCCGTACACGTAGGTGCCCCCGGCCGACGGGTACCGCGCCGCCAGCGCCGCGGACGACAGTGCGTTGCACAGCGCCACGACACCGGCCAGGAGCAGGCTCAGCAGCACCCACCGTCCCGCGGCGGCGGTCGCCGGCGCCCAGACCGCGAAGAGGCCCGCACCGATCATCGACCCCAGCCCGATCGCGACGGCGTCGCGCAGACCGAGAGTGCGCCGCAGGGCCACCCCCTCAGTCCAGGTGGAAGACCACGGGCACCGGCAGCGCCACGGTGCGCGACACGGTGCAGAGCCGGTCCCTGGACATGGCGACGGCACTGGGCAGCCGCTCCCCCGCGCGGTCACCGTCCTCACCGGCCGGGAAGCGCACCGTGAAGTGCACCTCCACCGACTCCAGGTGGTTGCCCCCCTCGTCGCGGACCTTGCGACCGGAGGCGCTCAGCTCGAAGGCGTCCGGCTCGGCCAGCCGTGAGGTGAGCAGGTCGACGTCCACGGCGGAGCACCCGGCCACGGCCGCCAGGAGCAGCTCCACCGGGGTGAACTCCGCCGTGCTGCCGTCCCCCATCGGCAGCTCACCCCCGCGGGGGTTCGTGGCCAGGTAGCGTGACGGGGCGGTGCGAAGCAGGGACACGGAGCGCAGGCTGTCGGACGACATGGCCGACAGTGTGCCAGGCCGCGGGAGACGGTGGTCGTCCTGTCCCGCAACGGCCTCGCTCAGGTGGCGGACCGGGTCTCGGTGATCGCCTCGACCTCCGGCACCGGCCACGTGTGCACCGGCTGGTTGAGCTCCATGTGCTCGACGTAGTGCGCGAACATCTCGTGCAGCGCCGCCTGACGGTCGTGGCCGGCCTCCTCGTAGGCCTCCGTGACCGCGACCTGCCAGCTCGCCCCGTTGGTGCGGCTCTGGCAGCGGCCCTCGATGACGTTGAGGTAGTAGTTGCGCACCTCACGGCGCAGACCCAGCGAGGCGAGGCCCTCGTCCGCGACCTTGAGCAGATGCTCCGAGACGAGCTCGGTGGCGTCGATCTTGCCCTGGCCCGGCCAGTACAGCTGGGCGTCGATGCCGTGCCGGGACGCCTCCTCGAAGTTGGCCTCGGCGTGGGCGAAGGGCATCTTGGTCCAGATCGGGCGGCCACTGCTGGTGAGGCTCTCGACGAGCCCGTAGTAGAAGCACGCGTTGGCCACCATGTCGATGACGCTGGGGCCGGCCGGCAGCACGCGGTTCTCCACGCGCAGGTGCGGCACACCCTTGGGGGCGTCGTAGATGGGCCGGTTCCAGCGCCAGACCGTGCCGTTGTGCAGCCGCAGCTCGGCCAGCTCGGGCACGCCGCCGTCCTGCAGGACCCGCATCGGGTCCTCGTCCGAGGCCTCGGGCAGCAGGGCGGGGAAGCAGCGCACGTTCTCCTCGAACAGGTCGAAGATCGAGGTGATCCAGCTGCGGCCGAAGTAGGAGCGCGGGCGGACCCCCTGGTACTTCTGCTCCACCGACCGGGTGTCGGTCATCTGGCTGAACAGCGGGATGCGGGTCTCGGCCCACAGGCGCCGGCCGAAGAGGTAGGGCGAGTTGGCGCCCATGGCGATCTGCACACCGGTGATCGCGGAGGCCGCGTTCCAGTAGGTCGGGAAGTCCTGGGGCGTGACCTGCTGGTGCAGCTGGATCGAGGTGCACCCGGACAGTGGGCCGATGTTCTCGAAGTAGTTGAGGACCCGCTCGCCGGTGGATCCCTCGATGTCCAGCTCCAGCCCCTCGCCGCGCTCGCGCAGGATCGAGTCGTTGAGAGCGGTGTAGCGCACCCCGAGGCTGAGCCACTCGCCGTCGAAGATCTCCGGCTGCAGGGTGGGCAGGATGCCGATCGCCGCCAGCCGGCCGCCGTGCGTGCGGGAGGCGTCACCGGCGGCACGCAGCGACTTGGACAGCCAGCGCTCGAGCCGCACCGCCTGGTCCCCGGCCATCGGCCGCGGCGGCACGTTCATCTCGATGTTGTAGCGACCCACCTCGGTCTGGAAGTCGCCGTCGCTGATGTCCTCCAGCACCGGTGCGTTGATCAGGGTCGGGTCCAGCGTCTCCTCGTCGACCAGGTTCAGCTCGATCTCCAGGCCCATCTGCGGGCGGGTGAAGTCGAAGCGGCTCTCCTCGAGCATCCGCTCGAAGACGTCGAGGTCGAGCAGCACCTTCTCCCGGAACGCCAGTCGCTGCTCCCGAGTGAAATCGGCGGAACTGACCTCTGCACCCATGGCCAAACCCAACCACACGCACCGGGTTTGGGCCAGTAGGTGGGACGCGCCGGGGAGGCGGTCCTACTCGGCGAGGTCCTCGATCGGCGGGCAGCTGCAGACCAGGTGCCGGTCCCCGTAGGCCCCGTCCAGCCGTCCGACCGGCGGCCAGTACTTGCGCGAGGGGTCCACCGAGCCGGGGTAGGCCGCGCTCATCCGGTCGTAGCCGCGCTCCCACTCCCCCGCCAGGGACAGCGCGGTATGGGGTGCGCCGCGCAGGACGCTGCCCTCGACGCCGTGCTCGGCCGCGGAGTCCATCTCGCCGCGGATCGCGATCATGGCGTCGCAGAACCGGTCGAGCTCGGCGAGGTCCTCGCTCTCGGTCGGCTCCACCATGAGGGTGCCTGCGACGGGGAAGGACATGGTCGGCGCATGGAAGCCGTAGTCGATCAGCCGCTTGGCGACGTCGTCGACGGTCGCACCGGTCTCCTTGGTCAGCCGCCGCAGGTCGAGGATGCACTCGTGCGCGACCAGGCCGTTCTCACCGGCGTAGAGCACCGGGAAGTGCTCGCGCAGCCGAGCGGCCACGTAGTTGGCGGAGAGCACGGCGACCTGGGCCGAGCGGGTCAGGCCTGCGCCTCCCACGAGCCGGACGTAGGCCCAGGAGATCGGCAGGATCCCGGCCGACCCGAACGGAGCCGCCGAGACGGCGCCGACACCGGAGCCGGGGCCTGCCTGGTCGTCCAGCGGGTGGTTGGGCAGGTAGGGGGCGAGGTGCTCGCGCACGGCGACCGGGCCCACCCCCGGCCCGCCGCCGCCGTGCGGGATGCAGAACGTCTTGTGCAGGTTGAGGTGGGAGACGTCGCCGCCGAAGGCACCCGGCTTGGCCAGGCCCATCATGGCGTTCAGGTTGGCACCGTCGACGTACACCTGGCCTCCGGCCTCGTGCACGAGGTCGCACAGCTCGGAGATGGTGTCCTCGAAGACCCCGTGGGTGGAGGGGTAGGTGACCATGATCGCGGCGAGCTCGTCGCGGTGCGTCTCGATCTTGGCGCGCAGGTCGTCCAGGTCGACGTTGCCGTGGTCGCCGGTCCCGACGACGACCACCCTCATGCCGGCCATGACGGCGCTGGCCGCGTTGGTGCCGTGGGCGCTGGCCGGGATGAGGCAGACGCGGCGCTGCTCCTCGCCGCGTGCACGGTGGTAGCCGCGGATGGCCAGCAGGCCGGAGAGCTCGCCCTGGGAGCCGGCGTTGGGCTGCAGGCTGACGCTGTCGTAGCCGGTGATGTCGCAGAGCCACTCGCTGAGCTGCCCGATGAGCTCGCGGTATCCCGCGCTCTGCTCGGGTGGGCAGAACGGGTGCAGGGAGGCGAACTCCGGCCAGGTGATGGCCTCCATCTCGGTGGTGGCGTTGAGCTTCATGGTGCACGAGCCCAGCGGGATCATGCCGCGGTCGAGCGCGAAGTCCTTGTCCGCCAGCGAGCGGAGGTAGCGCAGCATCGACGTCTCGCTGCGGTGCCGGTGGAAGACCGGGTGCTGGAGGTAGTCGCTGGTGCGCAGGTGCACCCGCGCCCAGTCGGGCGCGCTGAGGGGCCCGGGAGCGGCCGGTGCCGCCACCCCGAAGGCCTCGGCCACGGCGGCGAGGTGGTCGGTCGTGGTGGTCTCGTCGGTGCTCAGCAGCACCGTGTCCGCATCGGCCCGCCAGAGGTTGACCCCCAGCTCCCGGGCGGCTGCGACGACGTCGTCGGCCCGGCCCGGGACGGTGACCTGGAGGGTGTCGAACCAGTCGCCGTCGGCGACCTGGACGCCACCCTCACGCAGGACCGAGGCCAGGGCAGCGGCCTTGGCGTGGGCGCCCAGGGCGATCCTGCGCAGCCCGTCAGGCCCGTGCCAGACGGCGTACATCGCGGCGATCACCGCCAGCAGCACCTGGGCGGTGCAGATGTTGGAGGTGGCCTTCTCGCGGCGGATGTGCTGCTCGCGGGTCTGCAGCGCGAGGCGGTATGCCGGGGCACCGGCGGAGTCCTTGCTGACCCCGACCAGGCGGCCGGGCAGCGTGCGCTCCAGGCCCCCGCGCACGCTCATGAACGCGGCATGCGGGCCGCCGAAGCCCATCGGCACGCCGAACCGCTGGGTGGAGCCCACGGCGATGTCTGCCCCCCACTCCCCCGGCGGGGTGAGCAGCGTGAGCGCCAGCAGGTCGCACGCGGCCGTCACGAGGGCGCCGGCGCCGTGCGCCGCCTCGGTCAGGGCCCGGAAGTCGCGGACCAGGCCGTCGGCGCCGGGGTACTGCACGATCACGCCGAAGACGGGGCGCCCGCCGGCCGCGTCGGACAGGGTCTCGGTGTCCCGCACGTCCGACAGGTCTGCCGTGACGACGTCGATGCCCAGCGGCGTCGAGCGGGTGGCCAGCACGGCATGCGTCTGCGGGAGGACGTGCCGGTCCACCACCAGCACGGCGTCCTGGGCCACCTTGCTGGAGCGCCGCATCACGGTCATGGCCTCGGCGGCCGCGGTGGCCTCGTCGAGGAGGGAGGCCCCTGAGGTGTCCAGCGCCGTCAGGTCGGAGCACATCGTCTGGAAGTTGAGCAGGGCCTCGAGCCGGCCCTGGGAGATCTCGGGCTGGTAGGGCGTGTAGGCGGTGTACCAGGCCGGGTTCTCCAGCACGTTGCGACGCACGACCGGGGGGATGTGGGTGCCGTAGTAGCCCAGTCCGATCATGGAGGTCAGCACCTGGTTGCGGGAGGCCAGCGCCTGCAGCTCGTCGATCACCGACTGCTCCGAGGGCGCTGCCGCCAGCGACAGCGGGCTCTCGGTGCGGATGCCGGCCGGCAGCGCCGCGGCGACGAGGGACTCGAGGGAGTCCTGTCCCACCGCGGCGAGCATGACCTCCAGCTCCTCGTCGCGCGGACCGATGTGCCGGCCGACGAAGTCGGCGAGCTCGGTCAGCGGGAGGTCGACCTCGTCGTCGGTGACGACGCGGTCGGCGGGGCGGGACTCCGTGGTGGTCATGAGGCTCCTTCGCGGTCCAGGCGACTGCCTCCCCCTCTGTCCGTCCCACCGTCGGTTGGTCCGGCGGTGCGACGTTCCAGAGCTGCCTCGTCCGTGCGGTCCTGGCGCCTGAGAGCTTGTCGGGGAGTTTGCCCCTTCGGCGCCTCGACCCTGGCGGGTGGAGGACTCTCCCACACGGCGTCGCTGGCGTCACCAATCTAGCAGCCGGCCCGCAGGGTGTGCCTCCTGTGGGCCCGTCTCAGCTGGTCTTGCGCGCGCGTCGCCGGGCCGACAGCTCGTCGTCGATGCCCGAGACGGCCTCCTCGGCACGCTCGCTGGGGAGCTGGGCGAGCTGGCCCTCCACCTCACGCCAGACGCTGCCCACGGCGATCCCGAACACTCCCTGGCCGCCACGCACCAGGTCGATGACCTCGTCGTCGGAGGTGCAGGCGTAGACGCTGGCCCCGTCGCTCATCAGCGTGATGTTCGCGAGGTCCTCCACACCGCTCTCCCGCAGCTGGGTGACCGCCACCCGGATCTGCTGCAGGGAGACCCCGGTGTCGAGGAGCCGCTTGATGATCTTGAGGACCAGGATGTCGCGGAAGCTGTAGAGCCGCTGGGTGCCGGAGCCACTGGGGTTGCGCACGCTCGGCTCCACCAGACCGGTGCGCGCCCAGTAGTCGAGCTGACGGTAGGTCACACCGGCTGCGCCGCAGGCCGTGGGGCCGCGGTAGCCGACGCCGTCCTCCAGGGCCGGCACGTCCTGGGTGAAGAGCATCCCCTGGGAAGGGGTGCGTTGGGGCTCGGACTGACCGGGCAACTGCGCTCCCGCACCCACGGCACCCTCCTGGTCGTTGTCATGTCGACGATGCTGTCGACCTCGCCGTTCACGGGCGCCGCCGGGGCACACCGTCTCAGTTGACGGTAAGGCGCCGGATGCCGGGGGTCAATGACCGACGCGCCGCGATGACCCTCAGGACTCCGGCGGTGGGGTGTCCCCCGACGGCTCCTCGCCCTCCGGTCCGCCCTCGAAGTCCTCCGCCGAGACCTGGTCGAGGAACTCACGGAACCGCTCCACCTCGTCCTCGTCCTCGATGGCCATGGTGATGCCGGCGAGGTCCAGCAGGGCCTCGTCGGCCAGGATCGGTGTGGCCGAGCGCAGCGCCAGGGCGATGGCGTCGGAGGGTCGGGACTCGACGACCCGCCTGCCCCCGTCGAAGACCAGGCTCGCGTAGAAGATGCCGTCCTCCATGCCGGTGATCCGCACCTGCTCCAGCTGGTGGCCCAGCTGGCCGATGACGTTGACCATCAGGTCGTGCGTGAGCGGCCGGGGTGGCTCGACCCCCTGCTGTGCGTAGGCGATGGCCGTCGCCTCCGGGGCACCGATCCAGATCGGCAGGTAGCGCTGGCCGTGCCGCTCGCGGAGCAGCACGATGGGGCTGTTGGTCGGCATCTCGACCCGGACACCGAGGACGTCGAGTTCCTTCACGTTCTCACCGTACCCCCGCATGCGCCGGGACGCTGGGGCAGGGGCGGGCTACTGGGGCTGCGCCAGACCCGCGCGCACGAGGGCGATGTGCAGGCCCAGGCTCCGGGAGAGGATCTCGGCCTGGACCTCCTCCGGGTCCGGCCCCGCGGCCCCGCGTGCCCGCCGTCGCCGCAGCGGCTCCAGCACCTGCTCGGCCAGCCCGATCTCACGGTCGGCCGCGACGCGGAAGAGCCTGAGGTGCCGGGCCTCGATGCCGTATGCCGCGAGCGCGGCCGCCTCGCGGGCCACGTCGATGTCCTCCGCGCTGTGCCGGCCCGTCGAGTCCAGACGCAGGAGCCCGAACTGCAGCAGGGCACCGTAGGTGGGCATGTCCAGGCCGGTGGTCTCGCGCAGCTCGGCCGGCTTCATGCGCACGATGCGCCGTCGCCGCAGCGAGCCGGGCGTGACCGCGGCTGCAGGCGCCTCTGCGGCGGGCACCGTGGCAGCGCTCGGCGCGGTGGTCTGCTCCGGAGCGACGGCCCCTTCCTCCAGCTCGGGCACGGGCAGGCCCCGGTCCAGCCTGTCCAGGACGTCCTTGATGACCTTCAGAGGCCAGAACCGGTCCCGCTGGGCGGTGAGGACGAACCGGAGCCGGTCGACGTCCTCCTCGGTGAAGGTGCGGTAGCCGCTCTCCCGACGGCGCGGCCGCAGCAGCCCCTCGGACTCCAGGAAGCGGATCTTGGAGACGGTCAGGTCGGGGAAGTCGGGCTGCAGCATCTGCAGGACACGGCCGATGGACGCACCTCCGGGGGAGACCGCGGCGGCTGCTGCGGGCTGGCTCACTGCCGCCCGCGGTAGAAGACGAGCCGGAACTTGCCGATCTGGACCTCGTCGCCCGCCTCCAGGGCGACCTCGTCGATCCGCTTGCGGTTGACGTAGGTCCCGTTGAGCGAGCCCACGTCACGCACGGCGAACGTGTCGTCCCGCTTGACGAACACCGCGTGCCGTCGCGAGACCGTCACGTCGTCGAGGAAGATGTCGCTCTGCGGGTGCCGGCCCGAGCTCACCTCGTCACTGTCCAGCAGGAAGCGGGCACCGGTGTTGGGGCCACGGAGCACGATGAGCAGAGCCGTCCCGGGACGCAGCGCGTCGACCGTGCGCTGGTCGTCCGGTGAGAGCCGAGGCGCCTCCTCGTCGAAGGAGTACTCGGTCGCGGGGACGTCGACGCCGTGAGGGATCCGGGCCGTCGTCGGGTCGGTGCCGTACCCGTGGTGCTCGCGTTCCCGCTCGCTCACTGACACACCTTCTTCCTACGTCGGACGGCGTCGTCGTCGACGCCGCGGAGGCTTCGTCCTTCGGGGTCCGCCCCACTGTAGTGCAGCGGGACGGCTGTGGGTCAGGACACGTGCTCCCGGTAGCCCTCCACGTCGAGGAGGTCGTCCAGGGCGGACTCGTCCGCCACCCGCATCTCGAACATCCACCCTTCACCGTAGCTGTCGCTGTTCACCAGCTCCGGCGTGGAGTCGAGCTGGTCGTTGACGGCCGTCACCTCTCCCTCGAGCGGTGCGTACAGGTCGCTCACGGACTTGGTGGACTCCACCTCGCCGCAGGCGTCACCCGAGCTCACGGTGTCCCCGACAGCCGGGAGGCTGACGTAGACCACGTCGCCCAGCGCGTCCTGGGCGTAGGACGTGATGCCGACGCGCACGACCCCGTCGCCCTGCACGCGCACCCACTCGTGGTCACTCGTGTAGCGCAGGTCCGCGGGGTACTCCAGCTCGCTCATCGTGCTCCTCCAGGAAAGGTGGGTCGCCTGGGCGGCCCACAACGGTGTAGGTAGGTCGAGACTAGCGCCCCTCGCTCGGCGGCACCGGTCGGGCGTGCTCCAGCGTCGGGGGCTCGTGGACCGCGTCGATCACCAGCTCCTCCCCCTCGGTCACCTGGACCTCTCCGCCGACCCGCCGGACACTGTCGTTGAACCCTCCAGGGATGGCCAGGGCACCGGCCAGGGTGTGTCCGTCGCCGATGGCGACGACGCTGTAAGGGGCTGCCACCGGTTGTCCGTCGACGGTCAGGCGACCCTCGTCGACCCCGATCCACGTCGTCGCCACCACCCGTGCCGGACCGATCTGGATGGCCTCGGCCCCGGCGTCGCGCAGCTCCTGCACGAGGTCGATCATCATGGTCGTCGTCACCTCACCCTCGGGGTCCGAGACCCGCACGGAGACCCCCGGCCCGGACACGGGCACCGTGCCGGCCAGGATCTGGTAGCTCTCCAGACGGCTCTGTGCGGCCTGGGCCGCCGCGGCGTCCCCACCGCCGCTCTCCAGGCGGCTCCTGTCCTGCTCGAGGGAGCGCACCTCGTCCTCGAGACGGTCGGCCCGGTCGGTGACGTCGTCCAGCAGCGCGATGAGGTCGGTCTCCCGCAGGTTCTCCAGATCGGCCGTCTGGGTGCTGCGGACCTGCGCCACCAGGGCCAGGCCCAGCACCAGGGTGAGCAGTGCGGCGAGCAGCGTGCCCCGGCTCAGGCGCGCCCTGCTGATGGTGCTCAGGCGGCGCCATGCCACGCGTCGGGGCACCTTCGGGCGGGCGGCGGAGGGGGCCCCGGGTGCGGACACCGCGTGGCTGGAGGCCGGGGCACCCGGGTCCTCGTCCGGCTCGTGCTGCGCGGGGGACACCGACTAGGCCCCCAGCAGGTGGCGGCGGATGGCTGCGACGTTGGAGAAGATGCGCAGCCCCAGGACCACGACGACGCCCGTCGAGAGCTGGGCGCCGACGCCCAGCTGGTTGCCGAGGAAGACGATCAGCCCGGCGACCAGCACGTTGGACAGGATCGAGATCACGAAGACCCGGTCGTTGAAGATGCCCTCCAGCGACGCGCGCACCCCGCCGAAGACGGCGTCGAGCGCGGCGATGACGGCGATGGGCAGGTAGGGCTCGAGCCAGCCGGGCACCTCGGGCTGCAACATCAGCCCGAGCACCACCCCCACCACCAGGCCCAGGACGGGTATCACGGGTTCTCCTCGGTGCTGCTGTCCTCCGGCGCCGGGACGGCCACCCTGGTCGTGAGCCGTTCGGCCGCCGGCACCGTGATCTCGTCGGTCACGGTCGTGTCCACGATGATGCCGTACTCCCGGCTCAGCTCGGCGAGGTACTCGCCGGTGACCCCCTCCGAGACCTCGCGTCCCAGGCTCTCCGGCTCCCCGATCGCCCGCACCGTGTAGGGGCGGGTCAGGCCGCGGAAGTCGACGATGATCGCCTCCCCGGCGAACCGGATCGAGGACGTGGACGTCAGGCGCCGGTCGTTGACGTCCACCGCCTCGGCGCCGGCGGACCACAGGCCGTTGACGACGGCCTGCAGGTCACGAGCCAGGACCCGCTCACCTGCTCCGCTCTGTCCCGTCTCGCTCGGGGCGTCGTCGAGCACGACGACCACTCCCGGACCGGTGACCGCGGTGGCGCCGACGAGCGTGCCGGCGTCCCGGATCTCCTCGGAGCGGTCGTCGGGTGTCCCCTGCAGGGCCAGCTCCTCGAGGTCGGCGATCTCGGCGCGCAGCACCTCGACGCGCTCGGCGTAGCTGTCGCCGAGCGCGTTGGTCGCCTCGATGCGCTCGACGAGCTCGGCGCGGGCCTCTGCGTTCTGCGGGTCGGGGGTCCGCAGGGTGACTGCCGCGACACTCAGGACGAAGCCCACCACCAGAGCCGTGGCGAGCATGAGCAGGCTGCGCTGACCGGTCGAGGAGGGCAGACCCTCCGCACGCCGCCGCGTCGCCGCCGACTGGTAGCCCGGGTCGAGGGGCCGGTCGAGCACCTCCTGCAGCAGGCGCATCGACGCAGCCGGGTCGGCGTCCCGCTCACGGGTGACGGCCGACGGCCACCTCACGGCGTCACCGCACGCCACTGTCGGCGGCGCTGGCGCACCATGTCGCTCACCTGCATCGCGTAGAGCACCGCCCCCAGGAGGTACAGCGCGGTGCCCCACCAGACGAAGGCCCAGCCGACCGGCTGCGCGACCTGCCCGACCAGGGAGTCCTGGGCCCCCAGCAGGACGAGAGGGAAGGCGTAGAGCAGGTTGAAGGTGGCCGCTTTGCCGACGAAGTGCACGGGCGGCACCGGAAGACGGTACGCCCGAGCCACGGGGTACATTCCCGCGATGAAGGCGTCCCGGGCGACCAGCAGGAGGACCAGCCACCAGGGGATGATGTCGCGCCAGGCCAGGCCGAGCAGCGTGGTGGCGATGTAGAGACGGTCGGCGATCGGGTCGAGGTACTGCCCCACCTTGGAGACCAGCCCGTAGTGCCGGGCGATCTTGCCGTCGAGGTAGTCGCTGACCCCCGAGAGCGCCAGGACGAGGATCGCCCAGCCGTCCTGCTCGGTGAGGAGCAGCCAGAGGAACAGGGGCACGCCCACCAGGCGGAGACCGGAGAGCAGGTTGGGAACGGTCAGCCACTCGTGCCTGCGGGGCATGACCTGGGGGGTGCGCGCAGCGCCCTCACCGGTGCCCCCGGTCCCCTGCTGGTCGTCCACGCTCACAGCCTATGCGGCACCTGCTCCCTCCGTGGTGATCTCGGACACGGCTGTGTGCCGGGCCGGCCACGAGGCCTCATGCTGGAGGAGCCATGCGTCTGCAGTGCGGCATACGCGCACACCCTTTGCCGTCCCCGACGGAGCACCATGACGAGGACCATCCCGCCGGCGCCCAGGCACATCGCCCTGGTCGCCCACGACACCATGAAGGTGGAGCTGCTGCGATGGGCGGCCCACAACCGCGAGACGCTGTCGCAGCACGTCCTGTACGCCACCGGCACCACAGGCACCATGCTGGAGTACGAGCTCGGCCTCCCGGTCCACCGGTTCATGTCCGGACCGGTCGGCGGTGACCAGCAGATCGGGGCACGGATCGCCGAGGGCGGCATCACGGTGCTCGTGTTCTTCTGGGACCCGCTGGAGGCGCAACCCCACGACCCTGACGTGAAGGCACTGCTGCGCATCGGGACGGTCTGGAACGTGCCGATGGCCTGCAACGTCGCCTCGGCGGACATGATGATCGCCTCGCGGCTGCTCCTCGGCGGCTACGAGAACCGCCGCCCCGACCTCACCCCCCGGGAGTGGGACGAGACGGGCGAGCGACCGGTCTGAGGTCCGGCAGCCGCGTCCCCTCAGTCGTCGCGGGGCCGTCCTGTCCCGTCGTCGTGGCCCGGAGCCGTCCCACGGTCCCGATCGTGCTGCAGGTCGGGGTCGAGCTCGTGGGCTCGCTGCTCCAGGCGATCGGCCTCCTCGCGTTCCTGCTGGGCGTGCTCGGCTCGCTGGTGCGCCTCGGCCTCCTCGTGGGCAGCCCGATCCTCGACCTCGGCACGCTCACGACGGGCGCGAGCCTCCTGCTCGTCGGCGACCGCGGTCTCCTGCTCGGCCTGGGTGGCATGTCGCTGCGACTCCTGGACGTGGTCACGGGCCTGCGCCCGGTTGCGCTCCGCGCCGGCGCTGCGCATCCGTGGCACCGCCAGCGCGAGGGCGAGCAGGACCAGCACGACGACGACGATCAGGACGATCTGCCAGGTTTCCACGGGTCTCCTCCAGTGTGGGTTCCGGCCAGTCTGACCTCACCCTCCGGGAGCGGCAACCTGACACTGTCACGTGGCGCGCTGTCCCGACCTTCTGCCGCGACCGGCCAGGTTCACACCGAGACGAGGCTCCACAGCACCCCCGCCCCGACGCCGAGCACGACGCTGAGAGCGGCGGTCACGACTGCCGTCGACGCTGACCAGGCGGCCGGCGTGACGGCACGGGGTGTCGTGAGCACACCCGGCGGCTCGCCTCCTGCGTAGACGGGCGCGATCCAGCGCAGGTAGTAGAAGAGGCTGGCGACGGTGTTGACGAGGACCAGCACGGCCAGCCAGACATAGCCGGCGTCCCAGGCGGCGGCGGTGGTGGTGAGCTTGCCGACGAAGACCACGGTCGGCGGGGTGCCGACGAGGCCGAGCAGTGCCACCACCAACGCTGCGCCCAGCCACGGGTGGGCGCGACCCATCCCACGGTAGGAGTGCAGGTCTCGTCTGTCGGGGAAGGCGGTGGTCACCGCGAACGCCGCGAGGTTGGTGACCGTGTAGCCCGCGAGGTAGACCAGCAGCGAGGGAAGCGCCAGGTCGCTCTGCCCGGCAACCGCGACCGGCACGAGCAGGTAGCCGACCTGGCTCACGGTGGACCAGCCGAGCAGCCGGCGGGGGTCGGTCTGCCAGTAGGCAGCGAGGTTGCCCAGGGTCATGCTCACCACGGCCAGCAGCGCGACCAGCAACGGCCAGGCCACGGTGTCCGGAAGCATCGAGACGAGCCGGTAGGCAGCGATCACTGCCCCGATCTTGGGCACGGTGGTGAGGAAGGCCGCGACGGCCCCTCCCGAGGCCTGTGCCGCGTCGGGGACCCAGAAGTGCCCCGGAGCGCCACCGGCCTTGAACATCAACCCGCCCAGCACCGCCATGACGCCCGTGCCCACCACGGCCGCCGGGGCGTCGGCGAGCCGGTCGGTGAGCTCGACGTACGACGTGGTCGCGGACACGCCGTAGAGCAGGGTGACCCCGGCCAGCAGGAGGATGCCGAAGAGGGCACCCAGCAGGTAGGTCTTCATCGTCGCCTCGGCGCTGAGGGGTGTCCGCGCGATCCCGATGAGGCCGTAGAGCGGGATGCTCGCGAGCAGGAACCCGACCGTCACGACGAGCAGGTCGTCGGCGCCGGCAAGAACGAGCGTCCCGGTGCTCGAGAAGAGCAGCAGCGCGTAGGTCTCGCTCTCCCGCGGGGTGCCGCTGATCTCGTCCGAGGCCATCGCCAGCACGACGAGGGTGCCGAGCGCGACGACGATCCGTGCCACTCCCGTCGTGGTGTCGACGGTGAAGGTGCCCTCCATCGCCATCTCTGCCGGACCCGGCAGGGCGAGCGCGGCCAGGACGGTCGCCGTCACCAGTGCGGTCGCTGCCACGACGCGGGTGGCCCACTGGCGGGTGCGCGGCAGGAAGGACCCGCTCATGAGCACCACGAGCCCGCCGAGGAAGAGCACGATCTCCGGCAGGAGCAGGGCAGGACGCATGGCCATGGACTCCACCGCGGGCTACCTCCCGACGAGCTCGACGACGACCTCGGCCGCGGGCTCGATCACGTCGAGCAGTGGCCGGGGCAGGACCCCGATGAGCAGCGACAGCACGAGCAGCGTGCCGACCGACCACAGCTCGGCGGGACGCAGGTCTGCGAAGCCGACGGAGGCGCCTCTCGTGGGGCCGGTGAAGATGCGCTGCAGGGCCCGCAGGAACAGCGCCGCGGTGATGAGGATGCCCACCAGCGCGAGCGCGGTGACGGGTGCGGCGGCGATGCTGCCGGTGAAGATCTGGAACTCCGCGATGAACCCTGAGAGCCCGGGCAGGCCGAGGGAGGCGAACGCGCCGACGGCGAAGAGCGTCGCGAGACGGGGGGCAGGACCTGCCAGCCCCCCGTACGACCCCATGTCGTAGGTGCCCGCACGTTCCCACAGGACCCCTGCGAGGAGGAACAGGGCACCGGTGACCAGGCCGTGGCTCACCATCTGGGTGACGGCACCGGTGACCGCGATGGCGCGCGCCTGCGCCGTGTCGTCGGCGACCATCCCGGCGGCGCCGACGGCCAGGACGACGTAACCCATGTGGTTGACCGAGGTGTAGGCGACCATGCGCTTGAGGTCCGTCTGGGCCAGGGCCACCAGTGCGCCGTAGACGACCGAGACGATGCCCACGACGACGATCACCCAGGCCCAGGCTCGCCAGGCCTCGGGGAGCATCGGCATCGCGATGCGGACGAGACCGTAGGTGCCCATCTTCAGCAGGACCCCGGCCAGGACGGCCGAGCCGATCGCAGGTGCGTCGGTGTGGGCGGGCGGGAGCCAGGTGTGGAAGGGCACCGTCGGCGTCTTGACCGCCAGCCCGACCAGGATCGCGGCCAGCACCAGGCCACCGCCGAGGGAGGAGCCGGCCAGCGGGGTCTGCTCGGCGAGCTCGACCATGTCGAACGTGTGCGGTTCGGCCGCGATGTAGAGCCCGATGAAACCGGCGAGCAGGGCCAGGGAGCCCAGGAACGTGTAGAGGAAGAACTTCATCGCCGACCGGCCGGCGTCGTTGTGGCCCCATCCGGCGATCACGAAGTACATGCCCACGATGGACAGGTCGAAGAAGAGGAAGAAGAGGATCAGGTCGGCCGCCACGAAGAGACCCAGGCTCACGCTCTGCAGGAAGAGGAACAGCGCGGCCTGGGGTCGAGGCCGGTCGGTCTCGCGGAGCGCGAACACCGCGCAGGCGAGGAAGATGACCGCCGTCATCGCGACCAGGGGGAGGGACAGTCCGTCCACGCCGATGTGGTAGCTGCTGTTCACACCGGGGATCCATGGGGCCCGCTCCTCGAACGCCAGCCGACCCGTCCCCGGGTCCTCGTAGCGCAGCCACACGGCGGCGACGAGGGCGAGGTCGACGGCCGCCACGACGACCCAGACCCATCGGGAGACCGCGTCGCCGAGCCGTGGCACGGCGACGAGGGCCAGGGCCGCGGCCAGAGGGAGGAAGACGATCAGGCTGAGCACGGTCACCTCACCATGACGAGAAGCAGGACGCCGACCGCGAGCACCGCGATCGCCTGGACGTAGTACTGGTGCAGCTGGCCGGTCTGGGGGCGACGTGCCAGCCGCCCGAGCCTGCGCGTCGCTGTCGCGACCCCCTCGACCGCGCCGTCGAGCCATCGACCGTCGACCCGGCCTGCGCGTTCCGCAGCACGCACGGACATCCCGGCGGTCGTCTCGACCACACCGTCGAGCACCCGGTCGTCGAAGGTCGCCGCTCGACGCGCCATACCGAGCACGGCTTCGGCGGACCCGGTGACGACGCGGTCCAGGACACGGTCGTCGAAGCGCGCCAGCGACTCCGCCAGGGCGACGGTCGGACGCACCACCAGGGTGTGTGCCGCGACCTCGAGGCCGAGCCAGCCTCGGAGCCACGCCGGCTCCGGTGCGGGGCGCCACCACACCAGGGCGAGGACCACCAGCGCGACCACCGCCGACAGCGCCATCTCCAGCGGGGCGGGGTGAACGGGCTCCTCGCCGAGGGCGCGCGCGACCGTGTCGCCGACGGGCGGCAGCGCGAGCAGACCCAGCAGGGCCGCACCGAAGGCCAGCACGACCAGCGGGGCCTGCTCCGGCAGGCCGACCCGGCGGGTGCCCTGCTCCTCCTCGTCGTGGTGTCCCTCGGCCACCGCGCGTTCCGGCTCGGGGGCACGCCGCCACAGGAGGACCAGGACCTTGCCGGCATAGGCCGCTGCCAACGCGGCCGCGGCGACCCCCACCGCGTAGAGCCACGGTGACGTCTCGAGCGCCGCGGCGAGGACCGCGTCCTTGGTCGCCCACAGCGCGAGCGGGGCGACACCGGCCAGTGAGAGCAGTCCCAGCGTGCTGGTCCAGCCGACCAGCGGCCACCGGCGGGCCACGCCGAGGAGGCCGGTCAGGCGTCTGGTGCCGAGCGCGGTGAGCCAGGCCCCGGCGGCGAGGAAGAGCAGCGCCTTGGTGGAGGCGTGTGCCACCAGGTGTGCCGCTCCCCCGCTCACCGACGCCAGCCCGGCTCCCATCACCACGAAGCCGAGCTGGGCAGAGGTGGAGGCGGCCAGCAGCTGCTTGAGGTCCCTCTGCGCCAGGGCGACGGCGCCGAGCAGCAGGGCGGTCAGCGCGCCGACCCACGCCGTGGCAGGCGCTGCCCAGCCCGTCGAGGCCAGCAGCGGCTCCGCGCGCAGCAGCAGGTAGCCGCCCATGGCGACCATCGCCGCCGAGTGCAGCAGCGCGCTGACCGAGCTCGGACCCTCCATCGCTCGCGACAGCCAGAACGAGAACGGCAGCTGGGCCGCCTTGCCGAGGGCCGCGACGAGCACACCCGCAGCCGCGACATGCCGCCATCCCTCGCTGCCGTCGGGCAGGTCGGCCAGGGCCAGGCCCGCTCCACCGGCCAGCGCCGCCCCGGCAGCGAGATAGATGCCGACGTCAGCGGCACGGGTCGTCACGAACGCGGTCACGCCGGCGGAGACCCGGTGTTCCTCACGCCACCAGAAGCCGACCAACGCGAACGAGGTCGCGCCCATGACCTCCCAGGCGAACAGCAGCGGGGGCAGCGTCTGAGCCGTCGCCGTCATGAGCGCACCGGAGGCGAACAGCAGCATGAGCCCGTGGAAGCGTGCCTGGGACTCCCCGATCTCCCCGGTGGAGAAGACGAGCGCCAGCAGGGTCACGAAGGCCACCGTCGGCACCACCAGCGCGGACAATGCGTCCACACCCAGGGCCAGGTCACTGCCGGCCATGAAGGGCATCGCCACCTGGGGCCGTGCCAGGGCCACCACCACGGCGAGAGCTGCGGTGAGGGCCGCCGTGGCCAGCGACACGGCCGCAGCCGCGCGGTCGGACCGTGAGAGAGCAAGTGCGCCACCCACGACGGCGGGCAGCAGCACGAGCAGCCAGAGTGCGGTCTGGGCCATGACCGTCATCCCGCCAGGTCCGCGGCCGAGTCGGTCATGTCCGTCTCGCGCTCCCGGTGCAGCAGCGTGGCGACCGCGAAGCCCATCGCCATCTCCAGGGTCATCGCGGCGATGACCACCATGAGCAGCACCTGTCCTGAGGGGTCGGGAGCGAGGAACCACCAGAACCCCGCAGCGGCGAGGATGACGGCGTTGATCATCAGCTCCAGGCCCATCATGACCATGACCACGACCTGCTGGGAGATCGCGCCGTAGAGGCCGACGCTGAAGATCGCGGCAGCGATGAGCAAGGTCGCCTCCAGCGTCATCGGCCCACACCTCCCGGCTGGGGGTCGTCCGCCGGACGCCGGCTGAGGTCGTCGCCGAAGCGGTCGTAGCGGGTGCGGCGCGCGGCGAGCACGACGCCGGCGACGATGGTGGCGACCATGACCGGGCTGACCACAGCCATCACGAGCATCTTCGGGCCCATCAACGACTCGCCGAGGGCCATCGTCACGTCCGCTGGGGGGCTGCCGCGGCGGGCGGGCCAGTCGACCATCAGGATGCCCGCGGCCAGCACCAGGAAGGTCGTGACGGCGACGACGACGGCGGTCCTGTTGCCGTGCACCATGCTCATCGGCATCAGGGCGGGGTTCATCCCCATGAACATGACCATGTACACGGCCATGACCGCCATCTCCATCACCATCATCAGGATCGTGACCACCCCGACGTAGTTCTGCTGCAGGAAGAGCACCTGCAGGCCCACCGCGACGAACGACAGCGCCAGCGCGTATGTCGCCCGGGCCATCGAGTCGACGTAGAAGACCGCAGCGCCGCTGAGCACCGCGACGAGCCCCAGCGCCCAGAAGGCGATGTCGATGACCACGGTCAGGACCTCCAGACGGCGATGACGGCGACGAGCAGGTCCTGCACCAGCACAGCCGGGAGCAGCACCATCCACCCCACCTCCATGAACGTGTCCGGCCGGAAGGCCGGCAACCTCCGTCGCAGCCAGACCAGGACGGTCAGCACGGCCAGCGTCTTGACCAGCACCCACGCCCAGCCGGGCAGCAGCGGACCGGCGCCTCCGCCCAGGAACATCGGGACGGCGAACGCCGCCCCGGCCGCCAGCAGCGCGTAGCGCCCCGTCTCGAACAGCAGCCGGTCCACCCCCGAGAGCTCCGCGCGCACGCCACCCGCGACGTCGCTGCCCAGCGCCGGCGCGAACGGCCCCCACACCGAGAAGGCCGCGACCCCGAGCAGGTAGACGAGGAAGGCCACCGGCATCCACACCACGAACCAGAGCCCCTCCTGCGCCGCCGCGACCCTGCCGACGTTCAGGCTCTCCGCAGCGATGGCCGGAGCGACCAGAGCGAACATGAGCGGCAGCTCGTAGCCCAGCCCGTGTGCCAGGAAGCGGTAGCCCCCGACCAGCGCGTGCGCCGAGTTCGCGCCCCACCCTGCCAGCCAGACCAGCGCCCAGACCATGACGTCCATGGCGTTGAACCACATCACGCCCACGTCCAGGTCGAAGACCGTCCAGTCCCCCAGTGGCACGACCGTGACCATCAGCGCGGCCGTGACCAGCAGACCCGCGCCGCCGATGCGCCAGAGCACGGTGTCGGCCTGGACCGTCGTGCGTCGGCGCTGCCGCATCAGACGAGCGGCCTCGCCGAACGGCCTGGCCAGCCCACTCATGGTCCTGCCCGGCCCGCCGCTCGCACGCGAGGCGAGGATGCCGTCCAGCAGGGCTGCGACCACGACGAGCGCACCGAGGAGTGCCACCGCGGCGACCGCCCAGGCGGGGGCGACCTCCATGGTCGGCGACCCCGGTCCGGGCATGGCCATGGGGTCAGCCATGTGCGACCTCGTGCTCGACCTGACCGGCCCTCAGGTCGTGGACGTCGAGGCCCGCGACGACCAGACGCGCCGTCGCGAGGTCGAGCCCCGTGACCAGATGCGCCAGGTGGTCGGTCGAGATGGCGGGGCCGCTCTCGTGTCCGGGCGGGTCCCCGGCGACGACCGCACGGTCCAGCATGCGGGTCAGGCGGTCGTAGCTGTCACCGACCGCCGAGACAGGGAGCCCGTGGTGGTCGATGTCGTCCTCGTCCAGCGGACGGAGGCCTCGCAGCGACCGGCGCAGCACCCACGAGCGACACACCTTGCGGCGAAGCCGCGCGAGCATCGCGTCCGTGGGCTCCGGGCCGCCGTCCAGGATGGCGTCACGGACCCTGCGTGCCTCGCCTGCAGCGTCGTCCCATCCGGCCAGTGCCAGCACCGAGGCGACCCGGTCGAGCCGCCGGGCAGGTCCGTCGGCCGCGTTCTGAAGGTCACCGGTCGCGTCCAGCAGCTCGGCCCGGGCCGAGCCGACGACGTCACCCTGGAGCGAGCAGTGCAGCACGAGACCCGCCGGCCAGTGTGGGAGCACCGGACCGAGGCGGACCGTCAGGACGTCCATCTCCAGCCCGTCGCGGTCGGGCCCACCCTCCGCGAGAGGGATCCCACCCGGAGCCATCTCCATGTCGCCGTGGTCACCGTGACCTCCATGGTCAGCGTGACCATGGTCTTCGTGATCCTCGTGGTCAGCGTGACCATAATCTTCGTGATCCTCGTGGTCACCATGACCATGGTCGTCGTGATCCTCGTGCTCCTCGCCGTCGCCGTCGACCCGGGCAAGCAGCTCCTCCGCGTCAGGCCGTCGGAGGGCATCGTCGCGGTGCCGGGCGGTGTCGAGCAGGCGTGCGTGCGCCTCGTCGAGCCGGACGGCCGCCTCTTCAGGTCCTTGCACCTCGACGCGTACCCGTGGGCCCGGCATCTGGTGCCATACGAGCTCGACGGCATCGCGGAGACCCCGCCCCGGCACGCCGCACACGACGAGCACGTCGGCGTCCGCGGGCGACGGGGCCAGCTGCCAGCCCCGTGCCAGCACTGCATGCTCGACCTCCACCCGGGTCCGCCACCACCCCGGCACCTCGACCACGAGGGCGTGCGCGTGCCGGGCGGCGGCTCGCGCGAGCACGCCGCTCAGACCCACCGCAGTGCCCCCTCACGCCAGGCCCAGAGCACGGCGACGAACAGCGCGGCGAGGAAGAGGAACATCTCGACGACCGCGGCGGTGCCGATCTCTGCGACGACGACCGCCCAGGGGTACATGAACAGCATCTCGACGTCGAACGCGAGGAAGAGCAGCGTCGCCAGGTACCACCGCACGTGGTAGCGGGACAGTGCGTGCTGCTCAGGCATCCAGCCCGAGTCGAACGGCAGCACCCCCAGCGGTTGCGCAGAGACCGACGTGGTCCGGTGCAGCGCGTACAACGCCAGGATGAGGACCACGGTCACGACCCCCGTCACGACCACACCTGTGTACATGACGCTCCTCTCGGCCCCGTGGTGATGCGAGTCCGGCCGGCCCGGTCCGGTCCGCATACTCCAGCACGACTCGCGACCCGTGTCACGTCGTCGCGAGGAGCCGAGTGTCCTCCATCGCCACCTCGACGTGGAGCACGCCCTCGGGACAGGCCAGAGGCGGCCCCGGATGCCTCCGGAACCGCCTCTGTCACTCGGTCGGGCTGACAGGATTTGAACCTGCGACCCCTTGACCCCCAGTCAAGTGCGCTACCAAGCTGCGCCACAGCCCGAGGCTCCCTGAGGAGCGATGAGAACCATATCCCATCGTCAACTGCCGACCGAATCCGGTCGGAGGGCCCGGACGGGGTCAGCGTCGACGCTTCTCGCGCACGCGCACGGAGATCTCGATGGGGGTCCCGACGAACCCGAACTCCTCGCGCAGGCGGCGCTCCAGGAAGCGCCGGTAGCCAGCCTCGATGAAGCCACTGGCGAAGATCACGAACTTGGGAGGCCGGGTGTCCGCCTGGGTGGCGAACAGGATGCGCGGCTGCTTGCCCGAGCGCACCGGGTGCGGGTGGCCGGCCACGACCTCCCCGAGGAAGGCGTTGAGCTTCGCGGTCGGGATCCGCGAGTCCCAGGACTCCAGGGCCTGCTCGAGAGCCGGCACCAGCTTGGCGACGTGCCGGCCCGTCGTGGCGGAGATGTTGACCCGCGGCGCCCAGGTGATCTGCACCAGCTCCCGCTCGATCTCCCGCTCGAGGTAGTGGTGACGCTCCTCGTCCATGGTGTCCCACTTGTTGTAGGCCACGACCAGGGCGCGTCCGGAGTCGACGACCTGCTGGATGACCCGGATGTCCTGCTCGGCGATCGGCTCCGACACGTCGACCAGCACGACGGCCACCTCCGCCTTCTCCAGGGCCGTCTGCGTCCGCAGCGAGGCGTAGAAGTCCGCCCCCCGGGTCAGGTGCACGCGACGGCGGATGCCCGCCGTGTCGACGAACCGCCAGACCTTGCCACCGAGCTCGATCATCTCGTCGACGGGGTCGCGGGTCGTGCCGGCCACGGGGTCGACGACCACCCGCTCGGTGCCGGCGAGCCGGTTGAGCAGGCTCGACTTGCCGACGTTGGGGCGTCCCACGAGGGCCACCCGCCGAGGGCCGCCGCGGGGGTAGGCCTCGGCCACCGCCGACTCGCTGGGGAGCACCTCGAGCAGGGCGTCGAGCACGTCACCGCTGCCCCGTCCGTGCAGTGCCGACACCGGGTAGGGCTGACCCAGACCCAGCGACCACAGCATCGCCGCGTCAGCCTCGACACGCTGGTCGTCGACCTTGTTGGCCACCAGCACGACCGGCTTGCCGGAGCGGCGCAGCAGCCGCACGACGGCCTCGTCGGTGTCGGTGGCTCCCACCGTGGCGTCCACCACGAACATGACGGCGTCGGCCAGCTCGACAGCGACCTCCGCCTGCTCGGCGACCCGCAGGTGGATCCCCTTGGCGTCGACCTCCCACCCGCCGGTGTCGACGACGGTGAACTCACGCCCCGACCACTCGGCGTCGTAGGAGACCCGGTCACGGGTGACGCCGGGCACGTCCTCCACGACCGCCTCGCGACGACCGAGCATCCGGTTGACCAGGGTGGACTTGCCGACGTTGGGACGGCCGACCACGGCGACCACGGGTCGCGCGACCTCCTCCCCGGCACGCTGCAGGGCCTCCGCGTCACCCTCGACGAGCGCCAGGTCCTCCTCGGTCAGCTCGAAGTCGGTCAGCCCCGCGCGCAGGGCGGTCTCGATGTGCTCCTCACCGGGGTCGCCGTCCGGGGTGCTGCTCTGGTCGGTCATCGGTGCTCCTGTCCGGCTGCTCCCGCAGCGGGGGTGTCGGTGCGCAGGCGCACCTGGCGCTTGATCCGGCTGAGCATGCCGATCATGCCCCGCATCCGCAGCGGCGACACGGCCTCGGCCAGCCCGAACCGGTAGGGCGCGTCGTCGGGCACGCCCAGCACCGCGGCGGCGGGCAGGCCGTCCAGGGACACGTGGAGGATGCCGGCGAAGCCCTTGGTGGTCGGTGCCTCGGCCGGGGCGTCGAAGAACAGGTGCACGGTCCGGTCCGCGTCGTCGTCGACCTCGACGACCAGGAAGACCGGCGACTGGCACTCGTCGACCCGCTCCAGCTTGTCCAGCTGCCCGGCATACCTCGGTGGCAGCGCAGGGAGCTCCTGGCTGAGCTCCAGGAGCAGCTGGAGCCGCTCACGCTGGCTCACGGCGTGGAAGTCCTGAGCCAGCTCGGACATCGCCGTGGGCAGCGCGGTGGGTGTGTCGGTCATCAGCGCTCCACGGGCACGCGGACCGCGTTGCCCCACTCGGTCCACGAGCCGTCGTAGTTGCGCACCGCGTCGAAGCCCAGGAGGTGGGTCAGGACGAACCAGGTGTGCGAGCTGCGCTCCCCGATGCGGCAGTAGGCGACCACCTCGTCCTCGGGCGACAGGCCCTGCTCCTGCTGGTAGATGGCCTCGAGCTCCTCCCGGGTGCGGAAGGTGCCGTCGTCGTTGGCCGCCCGAGCCCACGGGACCGACTTCGCGCCCGGGATGTGCCCGCCGCGCATCGCGCCCTCCTGCGGGTAGTCCGGCATGTGCAGCAGCTCGCCGGAGAACTCACCGGGAGAGCGCACGTCGACCAGCGGCTTGCCCAGGTGGGCCAGCACGTCCTCCTTGAACGCCCGCACCCCGGTGTCGTCCCGCTCGACCACCGGGTAGGTCGTCGACGTCACCTCCGGCACCTCCAGCGTCATCTCGCGGCCCTGCGCGACCCACGCCGCCCGGCCACCGTCGAGCAGGCGCACGTCGGGGTGGCCGAAGAGCGTCATCACCCACAGTGCGTAGGCGGCCCACCAGTTGTTCTTGTCGCCGTAGATGACGACCGTCGTGTCCCGGGAGATGCCTCGCTCTCCCATGACCTCGGCGAACCTGGCGCCGTCGACGTAGTCCCGGGCCACGGGGTCGTTGAGGTCGGTGTGCCAGTCGAGCTTGAGGGAGCCGGGGATGTGGCCCGTGTCGTACAGCAGCACGTCCTCGTCGGACTCCAGCACGACCAGGCCCTCCGACCCGAGGTGCTCGGCCAGCCATGCGGTCGAGACGAGGCGCTCCGGGTGGGCGTAGGCGGCGAACTTCTCTGCGGTGTCCTGGGGCAGGCTCATGACAGTCCTTCGGTGATCGGTTCCGGATGGTCCTGGGTGAGCGGTGCTCCTCGCACGAGGGACAGCACCGCTGCCACCGACTGGTCGAACGTCAGGTGGGAGGTGTCGATTCCGACGACGCCCTCGGCCGGCTCGAAGAAGGCCGACACGGTCGCGTCGTCACGGTCCCGGCGCAGCACCTGGTCGCGGGTGTCGTCGGCGGACTGGCGCACGGCGTTGTCCTGCAGCTCCTTGGCGCGCCGGGACAGGCGAGCCTCCTCCGAGGCGCTGAGCAGCACCCGGTGCTCGGCGTCCGGGGCGACGACCGTGGTGATGTCCCTGCCCTCGACGACGATGCCACCGCTGTGCCCGCGTGCTGCGGCGATGATCCGGCGCTGCCGGTCGCGCATGTCGGCCCGGACCGCGAGGTTGGTGGCGATCGTGGAGACGTGGGCACTGATGTGCGGCTCCCGGACGGCCTGCACGATGTCGGTGCCGTCCACCGCGATGCGGGGATGGTCGGGGTCGGTGCCGATCTCCAGCGGCAGCCTGGTGCTCGCCGAGGCGACAGTCTGCGGGTCGGTCAGGTCGAACCCTCGGTCGAGGCACCACCAGGTGAGGGCGCGGTACATCGCCCCGGTGTCGAGGTACTCGAGCCCCAGCTCCCGGGCCACGGCCCGCGAGACACTGGACTTGCCCGAGCCGCTGGGGCCGTCGATCGCGATGGTCACCGGAGAGCTGCGCACCGCCCCAGCCTAACGGGGCAGCGGCACCCTCAGAGCCCGGCGGCGCGGTGCAGGCCGCCGACCTCCTCGCGGGTGAGGGCCCGGGTGCGGCCGGGCCGCAGCTCCCCCAGGCGCACCGGGCCGACCTGCGTCCGGGCCAGCGCCACGACGGGGTGGCCCACGGCCTCGAGCATGCGCCGCACCACGTGCTTGCGGCCCTCGTGCAGGACGATCTCCACGATCGCCTTCCCGGGCAGCGAGTCGACCAGCCGGAAGCTGTCGGCCTTCACCACCCCGTCCTCCAGCTGGACGCCCTCACGCAGGCGGCGCCCCACGTCGTGCGCGACCGACCCGTGCGCCTCGACCTGGGCGACATAGGTCTTCGCCACGCCGTACGCGGGGTGCTGCAGCCGGTGGGCCAGGTCGCCGTCGTTGGTGAGCAGCAGCAGGCCCTCGGTGTCGGCGTCCAGCCGGCCCACGTGGAAGAGCCGCTCGTTGCGCTGCCCGACGTAGTCGGCGAGCGAGGGTCGGCCGAGGTCGTCGCTCATCGTGGACACCACGCCCATCGGCTTGTTGAACGCGAGGTACACCTTGGTGTCGTCCAGCACCACCCGGGTGCCGTCGACGTGGATGACCTGACGGACGGGGTCGACCCGCACCCCGAGCTCGGTGACGACGGTGCCGTCGACCGCCACGCGCCCGGCCTCGATGAGGCGCTCGCAGGCCCGGCGGCTCCCGTAGCCGGCACCGGCCAGCAGCTTCTGCAGCCGGACACCCTGAGGGTCGTGCACGTCGACGGGGGGCTTGGGCGCCTGCCCTCCCCCGTCCTTGCGTCTGCCGCCGGAGCGGGTGGGTCCGCCCGCTGCGGTGCGCCTGCTGCCTCCCCGGGCGGGCCCACGGCCCTGGCCGGGGCGCCGGTCTCCTCGCTGGGTCATGCCAGTCCTTCCGCTGCAAGTTCGTCGAGCATCTCCGCCGAGGGCAGGTAGGGCGCCAGGGCGGGCAGGTCGTCCAGGCTCTCCAGGCCCATCCGCTGCAGGAAGTAGTCGGTGGTGGCGTAGAGCACCGCTCCGCTGTCGCCGCCGCCCTCGCGTCCCACCTCCTGCACGAGACCACGGGCGACGAGGGTGCGCACCACCCCGTCCACGTTCACACCCCGCACCGCGCTGATGCGGGCCCGGGACACGGGCTGCCGGTAGGCGATGACGGCCAGGGTCTCCAGCGAGGCCTGGGTCAGCCGGGACTGCTGGCCGGCGAGCAGGAACCGCTCGATGACCGGGGCGTACTCCGGTCGGGTGTAGACGCGCCAGCCGCCGGCGAAGCGCCGGAGCATGAAGCCCCGCTCGGCGGCGTCGTAGTCGGCCGAGAGCTCGACCAGGACGGTCTGCACGTCCTCGACCGGCAGCTCCAGGGCGGAGGCGAGGGTGGCCTCGGTGACCGGCTCGTCGACCACCATCAGGACCGACTCGACCGCCGAGCGCGCCCCTCCCGGGAAGTCGTTGATGTCGAAGGCCACCTGCTCCTCGTGCGGGGCGTCCGTCATACCTCGTCCTCCTCGTCGAACTCCTGGCCCAGCTCACCCGACGGCGTCTCCTCGTCGGGACCGACCCACCGCACGGTGAGCTCGGACAGCGCCTCGTCCTGGTCGACCGAGACCAGCGCCTCCCGGAAGAGCTCGAGCACCGCCAGGAAGCGCGCCACGATGACCATCGTGGTGTCCGCGTCGGCCACCAGCTCCCGGAAGGTGCACCCCCCGGCCCTGCGCAGCCGGCCCACCACGACCTGTGCCTGCTCACGGACCGACACCGTGGGGGCGTGCAGGTGCGTGACACCCACGGTCGGCGGCGGCTTGGGGGTCATCGCGCCGGCGGCGACCATCGCGAGCTGCTCGGGCGTGATGGTCAGGACGAGCTCGGGCAGGAGACGCGCGAAGCGGTCCTCGACCCCGACCTCGCGCGCCCAGACGCGTCCGGTCGTCTCCATCCGCGCCTCGAAGGCGGCCGCGACCTCCTTGAAGGCGCGGTACTGCAGCAGCCGGGCGAAGAGCAGGTCGCGGGCCTCGATGAGGGCCAGGTCCTCCTCGTCGTCCTCCCGGGCGTGCGGCAGGAGCCGGGACGCCTTGAGGTCGAGCAGGGTCGCGGCGACGAGCACGAACTCCGAGGCCTGGGACAGGTCCCAGCCCTCCGGTGTCTCGTGGGCCTGTCGGAGGTAGGCGACGAACTCGTCGGTGACGGTGGCCAGCGCGATCTCGGTGACGTCCAGCCGGTGCTTGGCGATGAGGCCCAGCAGGAGCTCGAACGGCCCGGAGAAGACGTCGAGGTGCACCTCGAACGGTGCCGACGTGCGGCGGGTGAGCACCCCGCCGGGCACGTCCGGGGCGGACGTGGGCTCCTCCGACGTGGTCAGGGCGCGCCGCCACGGGCGATGAGCTCACGGGCCAGCTGCCGGTAGGCCTCCGCCCCGCTGTGCGTGCTGGCGTACGACGTGATCGGCTCGGCGGCCAGGGTCGCGTCGGGGAACTTCACGGTGCGGCTGATCACGGTGTGGAAGACGTTGTCCTGGAAGTGGTCGACGACGCTGCGCACGACCTCGCGCGAGTGCAGCGTGCGGCCGTCGTACATCGTGGGGAGGATGCCGTCCATCTGCAGCCGGGGGTTGAGCCGGTCGGTGATCTTGTCGATCGTCTCGACCAGCAGGGCCACGCCGCGCATGGCGAAGAACTCGCACTCCAGCGGGATGACCACACCGTGGGCGGCGGTGAGCGCGTTGACGGTGAGCAGGCCCAAGGACGGCTGACAGTCGATGAGGACCACGTCGTAGTCGTCCAGGACCGGTCGCAGGACCCGCGCGAGCACCTGCTCGCGGGCCACCTCACCGACCAGCTGCACCTCCGCGGCGGACAGGTCGATGTTGGCGGGGATGAGGTCCAGGTCCTCCACCCGGGTGGGCTGGATGATGTCCCGGATGTCGTGGCCGCGCTCCACGAGGAGGTTGTAGATCGTCACGTCGAGCTCGTGCGTGCGGATGCCCAGGCCCACCGACAGGGCGCCCTGCGGGTCGAAGTCGACGAGGAGCACCCGGCGGCCGTACTCCGCCAGCGCCGCGCCCAGGTTGATCGTGGTCGTCGTCTTGCCGACGCCGCCCTTCTGGTTGCACATCGCGATGACCCGGGCGGGCCCGTGTGCGTCGAGCGGGGCGGGGACGCCGAAGTCCGGCAGCGGGCGACCGGTCGGGCCGACCTGGCCGGGCCCGACGGTCTCGGTGCCGGGCAGGCGGTCGTGCCCTGCCCGCGTGCTGCCCGCCTGCTGGGTCGTTGCCTCGGATGTCACGTCTGTCTCAGCCCTCGCTCTGCGTGGTGTCGGCCTCCCGCCGATCGGTCCGACCCTAGCCGCACAGTCTGGCACGGGCTACCTCGCCCGCGGGTGGGCCTGCGCGTAGACCTCACGCATCCGCTCGGTCGAGACGTGCGTGTAGATCTGGGTGGTGGTCACCGACGAGTGCCCGAGCAGCTCCTGCACCACCCGGATGTCCGCGCCCCCGTCGAGCAGGTGGGTCGCGAACGAGTGCCGCAGCGTGTGCGGGCTGACGGAGTCGGCCAGGTCGGCCCGGCGCGCGGCGGCCTTGATCGCGTTCCACGCGCTCTGCCGGCTGAGCCGGCCACCACGACGGTTGACGAACACCGCCGCGGTGCCGCGGCCCGCGCCGGCCAGCACGGGACGGCCTCTCACCAGCCACGCCCCGAGCGCGTCCGCGGCGTAGCTGCCCAGCGGGACGATGCGCTCCTTGCCGCCCTTGCCGAGGAGTCGGACCACGGGGTCCTCCCCGGTTGAGGGCAGGTCGTCCAGGTCGAGCGCGGTCGCCTCGCTGACCCGGGCCCCGCTGCCGTAGAGCAGCTCCAGCAGGGCACGGTCACGCAGCGCTGCCGGCGTGTCCCCCACGGAGGCCGCGGAGAGCAGCCGCTCGACCTCGTCGACGCGCAAGGCCTTCGGCAGCCGCCGTGGTGGGGCCGGCGGGGTGACCGCACGGGCCGGGTCGGAGGGGGTCTCACCCTCCAGCGCCAGGAACCGGTGCAGCCCGCGCACCGCGACCACCGCGCGTGCTGCCGAGGTCGCCGCCAGCGGCGGAGCATCCGGGCCGCCGGCACGCAGAGCCGCCAGGAAGTCGGTGACGTGCGCCTCCTGCACCTGCTCGGGACGCCGGACGCCCCGCTCGGCGAGGAAGGCCAGGTAGCGACCGGTGTCCCGGCGGTAGGCGGCGAGGGTGTGCGCCGACACGCCGCGCTCCACCCGTAGGTGGTCCAGCCACTCGTCGGTCGACCTGCGCAGGGGGTGGCGACCGGACGGCGCGGAGGTCTCGGGCACCCCTGCATTGTCGGTCATGATGGGCCCATGCTCTGGTATGCCGAAACGCGCCGTCGCCGGACCCGCCAGGTCGTGGGCGACCTGCTGGCGCTGGTCTGGGTGGTGCTGTGGGTGCTCCTGGCCCGTGCGGTGCACGGCGCGGTCAGCGCGCTGTCGGCCCCGGCCGGTCCCCTCCGGGACGCGGGGAGCGGGCTGGAGCAACGCATGGACGCGGTCGCCGGCACGGTGGTCGACGTGCCGGTCGTGGGGGAACGGCTGAGCGCGCCCTTCTCGGGCGCAGCAGGGGTCGGGGTCGACCTCGTCGCCGCGGGCGACAGCCTCGAGTCGTCCGTGGACCGGCTGGCCATGCTGATGGGCGTCGGCACCGTCGGCCTGCCGATCCTGCTCGTCCTCGCGTACCTCCTCCTGCGGGTCCGGTACGCACGCCGGGCGGGCCTGCTGGCCCGGGAGCGGGGGCGCCCGGAGCTCCAGGAGCTGCTGGCCCTCCGGGCGCTGGTCGGGCAGCCCACCGCCAGGGTGAGCGCCCTCGCGCCGGACCCCCTGGGAGCCTGGCGCTCCGGCGACCCGGAGGTCGTCGGGCGGCTGGTCGCTCTCGAGCTGCGCGGCATGGGCCTGCGCCCTGGACCGGCGCTGGCCACCGACTGAGCGGAGGCTCCCCCGGTCAGGAGTGGCGCTCGCGCAGCACGGTCTCCACGTCGGCCAGGCCGAGGTCACGGCTGCGCAGCAGCACGAGCAGGTGGTAGACGAGGTCGGCCGCCTCGCCGAGCAGCGCGGCGTCGTCCTCGACCACGGCGGCCAGGGCCGTCTCGACACCCTCCTCCCCCACCTTCTGGGCGACCCGGCGGACACCGGCCTCGAACAGCGAGGTGGTGTAGGAGCCGGTGGGCAGCTCGGCCCGCCGCTGCGCCACGACCTCGTCGAGCGTGGTGACGAAGGACGCCGCCGGTGGCTGCTGCTGCGAGAAGCAGCTCACGGCACCGGTGTGGCAGGTCGGTCCGGCCGGGGTGCAGTGCAGCAGGAGCGTGTCCCGGTCGCAGTCGACCTCGATGCGCTCCACCGTCAGCGTGTTGCCGCTGGTCTCGCCCTTGGTCCAGGTCGTCCCGCGGGAGCGGCTGTGGAACGTCGCCAGGCCCGTCTCCAGGGTGGCCCGGAGGGCAGCACGGTCGAGGTAGCCCACCATCAGCACCTGGCCCGTCCGCAGGTCCTGGACGACCCCCGGCACCAGGCCGCCCTGCTTGTCGAACGCGAGGTCCTCGACCGTCAGGCCGTCGGGCAGCACCGGCCCGTGAGGGCTCACCGCCGGACCCCTGCCGTGCGGCGGACCACGAGCCCGGCGTCGTGCAGCTGCTCCTTGAGCGCCGGGATCGGCACCGCTCCCGAGTGGAAGACACTGGCGGCGAGCGCGCCGTCGACGTCGGCCGTGGCGAAGACCGCCGCGAAGTGCTCGGCCGCCCCCGCACCCCCGGAGGCGATGAGCGGCACGTGGCACACCTGCCGCACCGCGGACAGCTGCTCGATGTCGTAGCCGGCGCGCACCCCGTCGCTGCCCATGCAGTTGAGCACGATCTCCCCCGCGCCCAGCTCCTGCACACGGCGCACCCACTCCAGGGTGGTGGTGCTGAGGGCACGGGTGGCCTCGGGGCTGCCGGTGAGCTGGCGGATGCGCCACTGCCCGTCGTCGTCGCGCAGGCTGTCCACACCGACGACGACGCACTGCACCCCGAACGCGGAGGCCAGCTCGGAGACCAGTGCGGGCCGCTGGGTGGCGGGGGTGTTCACCGAGATCTTGTCTGCCCCCGCGTGCAGGACGGCTCGGGCGTCCTCCACCGAGCGGATGCCGCCGGCCACGCAGAAGGGGATGTCGATCTCGCGGGCCACCCGGGTGACCCAGCCGACGTCCACGCGCCGGCCCTCGGGGCTGGCGGTGATGTCGTAGAAGACGAGCTCGTCGGCACCTTCGTCGCGGTAGCGACCGGCCAGCTCGACGATGTCGCCCATGTCCACGTGGTCACGGAAGCGGGTGCCCTTGACGACCCGGCCCTCCCGCACGTCGAGGCAGGGGATGATGCGGCGCGCCAGCGTCATACCCACTCCTCCTGCACGGCCTCGCCCACGGTCAGGCGCCCCTCCAGGAGGGCCTTGCCCAGCACGATCCCGGCACAGCCCACCTTGCGCGCGCTGCGGACGTCGGCGACGTCCCGCGCCCCGCCGGAGGCCTGGAACCGGAGACCGGGGGTGGACCGGGTGAGGAAGGTGTAGAGGTTGAGGTTGGGCCCGCCCAGCGTGCCGTCGCGCCCGATGTCGGTGCACAGCACATGCTGCAGCCCGGAGTCGGCGTAGTCGTGCAGCGTCGTCGGCAGGTCGTGCTCGGCCACGGAGGTCCACCCCGACACCGGCAGCACCCAGACCCCGTCGTCGTCGGTGCGGGTGTCCAGCGCCACCGTGATCCGCTCCGGCCCGAAACGTTCCAGCCAGCCCTGCACGGTCCGCGGCTCCTGCACCGCGACCGAGCCGACGACGACGCGGGTGGCTCCCCAGTCGAGCAGCCGCTGCACGTCGTCGGCCGTGCGCACCCCTCCCCCGGTCTGGATCATCAGCCCGGTCGAGTCGGCGACCTCCTTCAGCACCGGACCCAGGGTGTACCCGCCGGCCCGCGCGGCGTCGAGGTCGACCAGGTGCAGCCACCGCGTGCCGGCCCGCGCGTAGCTCTGGGCCACGGCGACCGGGTTGTCGGCGTAGCGGGTCTCCTTCTCGTAGTTCCCCTTGTGCAGTCGCACCACACGGCCGTCGAGCACGTCGATCGCCGGGTAGACGGTGAAGTCAGTCATCGGACACCTCCGTCATGAAGTTTCGCAGCAGCCGGGCACCGACGTCCGCGGAGCGCTCCGGGTGGAACTGTGCGCCCCACCGGTTGCCGCTGCGGACCACGGCGCTCCAGTCGCCTCCGTGGCGGGTCGAGGCCAGGGTCGTGGAGCCGACCGGGGCCGCGTAGCTGTGCACGAAGTAGGCCCGTTCACCCGAGGCGACACCGTGCAGCAGGGGGTCGGGGCGCAGCACCTCCAGGGCGTTCCAGCCCATGTGGGGCACCCGGACCCCGGGACCGACCGGGATGCGCACCACGGCGCCCGGGATCAGGCCCAGACACGCGACACCCCCGTCCTCGGCGCTGGACTCGAAGAGCAGCTGCATGCCCAGGCACACCCCCAGCAGCGGCTGCTCGAGCTCGTGCAGCACCTCGACCAGGCCGCCGGCCCGCAGACGCTCCATGCCGGCCGCTGCGGCTCCGACACCGGGCAGGACCACCCGGTCGGCGGCCCGGATCGTGGCCGGGTCGCTGGTCAGCGCGGCCCGTGCCCCGAGTCGCTCGAGGGCGTAGCTCACCGAGCCGATGTTGGTGCCCCCGGAGTCGACCAGCGCGACGGTCCTGGCGCTCACAGCATCCCCTTCGTGCTGGGCAGCTCGGTGCCCTCACGCGGCAGGGCCTGGCGCAGGGCGCGGGCGACGGCCTTGAAGCCCACCTCGATCTGGTGGTGGGCGTTGCCCTCGCTGATCCGCAGGTGCAGGGTGCAGCGCATCGCGTCGGCGAAGGAGCGCCAGAAGTGCTCCACCATCTCGGTGGGCAGGTCTCCGACCCGCTCGCGGCCGAAGTCCGCCTCGAACGCGAAGTAGGGCCTGCCGGACAGGTCGATGACGGCGGAGGCCTCGGCCTCGTCCATGGGTGCGGTGAAGCCGTAGCGGGCGATCCCGCGCTTGTCCCCCAGTGCCTCCCGGATCGCCTCGCCCACGGCGATCGCGACGTCCTCCACGCTGTGGTGCTCGTCGATGTGCAGGTCGCCGTCGCACTCGACGACCAGCGAGAACCCCCCGTGCTTGGCCAGCTGGTCGAGCATGTGGTCGAGGAAGCCGACACCGGTGGCCATGCGGCTGCGTCCGGCCTCGTCCAGGTCCACCCACACGCGGATCGCGGTCTCGGAGGTGGCCCGCTCGACACGGGCCGTGCGCGGGCGGTCGGCCAGCTCGTGGGCGATCTGCGCCCAGTCCACGCCGTCCGGCCCCGCCTCGTCGGTCCTGCTCGAGAGCAGGTATGCCGGGATGCCCAGGTTCTCGGCGAACTGGCGGTCGGTCTCCCGGTCACCCACCATCGCGCTGCGCTGCCAGTCGATGGTGCGGTCCTTCAGCAGCGCGGTCATCAGGGCCGTCCCCGGCTTGCGGGTCGCCGCCTTCTCCGCCGGCAGCGTCGTGTCGATGACGACGTCCCGGAAGGTGATGCCCTGGCTGGCCAGGATCTGCAGCAGCAGGCGGTGCGGCCCCTCGAAGGACTCCCGGGGGAAGGACTCGCTGCCCAGCCCGTCCTGGTTGGTCACCATCACGAACTGCCATCCGGCCGCACGCAGCCGCAGCATGGCCGGGATGACGCCGGGCACCAGGCGCAGCTTGTCGTAGCTGTCGACCTGGAAGTCCTCCGGCTCCTCGATCAGGGTGCCGTCACGGTCGACGAACAGCACGGGCAGAGGGACAGCACTCATCGTTTCCTCATCGTTCGGTGGTGGTGAAGGCGGGACCGGCGGCCAGCGCGCCGGCCACCTCGTCGAGCTCGGAGGGCGTGCCGACCGTGACGCGGAGGGCGTCCTCCAGGCCGGGCAGGTGCCGCATGTCGCGCACCACGATGCCACGACCGGACAGGTCGGTGAGCACGTCGTCCACAGTGCCGGCGTCCTGGCACCGTGCCAGGACGAAGTTGGCCCGGCTGTCGTAGACCGCACGCACGCCGGGGTGCTCGGCGAGCAGCCCGGCGAGCCGTGCACGCTCGCGCACGGTCGTCGCGACCCGGTGCCGCGTCTCCTCCTGCGCCACGGGCTCGAGGGCGGCCAGCGCGAGCGAGACCACCGGCTCCGGCATCGGGTACGGAGCCTGGACCCTCCGCAGCACTGCGGCGAGCTCGGGGTGGGTGAGCACGGTGCCGACCCTGGCACCGGCCAGGCCGTGCGCCTTGGACAGCGTCCGGAGCACGGCGAGGGTGGGGTGGGCCGCGACACGGCCGACCAGCGATCCCCCGACCCCGAACTCCTGGTAGGCCTCGTCGACGACGACGACAGCCTGGTCGGCGAGCGTGTCGGTCAGGGCCAGGAGCGTGGCCGGCTCCACCGTCGCCCCGGTGGGGTTGCCCGGCGAGGCCAGGAAGACGATGCGCGAGCCGGTCCGCCGCACCTCCTCGACGATGCGCTCGGGGTCGAGGCGCCAGGTCCGCCCCAGGTCCGACTGGGGCACGTCGTGCACAGGCACCCCGTGCAGCCGTGCGCTCACGGCATACATCCCGAAGGTCGGCGAGGTGACGACGACCCCGTCCCCGCCGGGCCGGCACAGGGTGCGCACGAGCAGGTCGATGGCCTCGTCGCTGCCGCGCCCGACGACGAGCCCGGCCGGGTCGGCACCGTAGAGCGCGGCCAGGGCGCGCACCAGTGCCGCCGGCTGCGGGCTGGGGTAGCGACGGTTGCGGCCCTGCGGGTCGGCACGGTTGGGCGCCGCGGCCTCGTTGGCGTTCAGCCAGATGCGCGCCGGTGCCCCGGAGTGGCTGGTGCGCGCCGAGGAGTAGCCCGCGAAGTCACGCAGGTCCTCGCGGACCAGTCCGAGCGGGAAGGAGGGCGAGGTCACGGTGCGGCCAGCCGTGCCAGCCGGCGCGTGACGGCCCGCTGGTGCGCGTGCAGCCGCTCGGCCTCGGAGAGCTCGACCGCGCACGGCCCCACCTCGGCCAGACCCTCCTCGGTGACGTGCTGCACGGTCATCGCGATCTGGAAGCTGGCCACGCTGACCCCCCCGGTCCAGCGGGCTGCGCCGGCGGTGGGCAGGACGTGGTTGGTGCCGCTGCAGTAGTCGCCGAGGGTCTCCGGCGCCCAGTCCCCCAGGAACACCGAGCCGGCGGTCTGCACCCGGTCCAGCCACTCCCGGGGCTCGCGCAGCGCCAGGATGAGGTGCTCAGGGCCGTAGTCGTTGCTGATCTCGAAGGCCTGCTCCAGGTCGGAGGTCAGGACCACCCGGCTGCCGGCCAGCGCCTTGCGGGCGATGTCGGCGCGAGGGAGCTCCTCCACCTGTGCCGCCACCTGCTCCACGACGGCGGCCGCCAGGTCGGCGTCGTCGGTGAGGAGCAGCACCTGGGAGTCCGGGCCGTGCTCGGCCTGCGAGAGCAGGTCGGCCGCGACGAACTCGGGGTCGGCACCGGTGTCCGCGATCACCACCACCTCCGAGGGGCCGGCCGGCAGGTCGATCCCCGGACCGCCCTCGGCACCGCTGACCTGGCGCTTGGCCTCCGTCACCCAGGCGTTGCCGGGGCCGAAGATCTTGTCGCAGCGCGGCACGCTCTCGGTGCCGTAGGCCAACGCGGCCACGGCCTGGGCGCCCCCGGCGAGGTGGATGCGGGTGATGCCGCACTCGGCAGCAGCGGCCAGCACCGCGTCGTCGGCCCGACCGTCCGGGCCGGGCGGGGTGATGAGCACGACCTCGGGGCAGCCGGCCAGGCGTGCGGGCACGCCGAGCATCAGCGCGGTCGAGGGCAGCGGGGCGGAGCCGGCCGGCACGTAGAGCCCCACCGTGCGGATCGGACGCACCACCCGCTCGCAGACGACCCCTGGAGCCGTCTGCACGGCATACTCCTGGGTCATCCCGGCCTCGTGGAAGGCACGGATGCGCCCGGCGGCCTCGCTGATGGCGGCGCGCAGCGGTGGGTCCAGCCGCGCCACGGCGGCTGCCACCTCGGCCGGCGACACGGTGAGGTCGGCGACCGCCACCCCGTCGAAGCGCTCGGTCAGCGCGCGGACGGCGGTGTCACCCCCGGTGCGCACCTGCTCGAGGATCGTGGCCACGGACACGGTTACCTCGGGTCCGGCGGCCGCGGTGCCGCGGCGCACGGCCTCGGCCCGGTCGACGTCGTCGAGCTCGTCCCAGGTCAGGATGTTCATGCCAGCATTCCTTCCACGGGCAGCACCATGAGCTGGCGTGCCCCTGCGCGTTTGAGGTCTTCCAGCCGCTGCCAGGTGACGGCGGCGTGGCACAGCATCTGCACGCTCACCTCGTCGTGCCCCTCGACCTGCAGGATCGTCGGCTCGTGTCCCTCGGGCAGCTTCGTCAGCACCTGGGGCAGCTCGGCGCGCGGTGCCCGCAGCATGAGCAGCCGGGTCTCCTTGAGCCGCAGCGCCCCGTCCATGCGACGCAGCAGCAGGTCGGCCAGCTCACCGCGGGCGTCCTCCAGTGGCTGCGCCGGACCGGCCACGACGGCCTCCGAGTGCAGCAGGGTCTCCACGGGCCTCAGCTGGTTGGCCGCCAGTGTGCCGCCGGAGGACACCAGGTCGCAGACCACGTCGGCCTGGCCGAGGCGGGGAGCGATCTCCACGGACCCCGACAGGGTCACGACGCTGGCGTCGACCCCCTGCTCGCCCAGCCACCGGCCCAGGGTGCGGGGGTAGGAGGTGGCGATGCGCAGGCCCGCGAGCTGCTCGGGCCCGGTCCACGGCTGGTCCTCGCCGATCGCGATGTCGAGCCGGCAGCTGCCCCAGCCCAGCTCCCGGATCTCGGTGAGGGCCGGTGCATGTCCGTTGCCCTGCCGCTCGAGCTCGTGCTCGACCATGACGTTGCGTCCCACGATGCCCAGGTCGCACACCCCGTCGGCGATCAGCCCGGGGATGTCGTCGTCGCGGACCAGGAGCAGGTCGACCGGCAGCGACTCGCCGTAGCAGAACAGCTTGTCCCGGCTCTCCCGCCAGGTCAGGCCGCAGGAGGCGAGCAGGTCGCGGGCGGGGTCGGAGAGCCGTCCGGACTTCTGGATGGCCACGCGCAGGCGCTCGCGGGGCAGGGCAGGCGGGGTCATGGCGACCTTCCGTGGGTGCGTGGTGACAGGGGCTGGCGTCCGGCAGGGTCAGGCCGGTGCCGTATGCCGCTCCAGGGCGGCCCGGTAGCCACCGGTGCCGTGCTCGAGGCAGCGGGCGACCCGGCCGGTCGTCGTGACACTCACCCCCGTGCGCTCGTGGATGGCCCGGTAGGAGACGCCCTCGGCCAGCAGCGGCACGACGGCCCAGCGGTCGGCCAGGGCCTCCAGCTCGGCGGGCGTGCACAGGTCGACCAGGAACGCCTCGATGTCCGCGGCGTCGTCCAGGCGCGAGAGCACCTCGGCCAGAGCCGCGACCGTGCCGACCTGGGTCGTGTCCCTGCGCTTCATCCGTCCTCGTCTCCGCCGTCTGCGACTGTGCCAATGCGCTAGCACGCTAACACGCGGGGGTGGGTGGACCGAATCGCGCCGGTCGGTCCCCCGTCAGTCCCCCGTCGGCACCTGCGGCTGGGCCAGCTCCACGCGCAGCGCGCGCACGATGTCCGAGCGGGGCACCGAGAACTGGTCCTGGCGCCGCAGGTCCTTGACGGTCACGGTGTCGGAGTCCACCTCCTGGGGTCCCAGCAGCGCCACGAAACGGATGCCGGCCCGGTCGGCATACCGCAGCTGTCGGCCCAGCCGGCCCCCGTCGAGGACCGCCTCGGTGTTGATGCCACCGGCGCGCAGGGTCGTGGCCAGGGCCATGGCCTGGGGCAGCAGCTCGGTGTCGACCTGCGGCACGAGGACCTGCACGGTGCTCTCGGCGACGTCGACCAGCCCTGCCTCACGCAGCTGCCAGAACAGCCGGGACAGGCCGATCGAGATGCCGACCCCCGGCAGGCGTGACTTCGTGTAGTGCCCGGCGAGGTCGTCGTAGCGGCCACCGGAGCAGATGGAGCCGATGCCCGGGTGGTCGTCCAGAGTCGTCTCGTAGACGGTGCCGGTGTAGTAGTCCAGCCCGCGCGCGATCGAGAAGTTGAGCCGGTAGTCGCTCTCCGGCACCCCCATGGCCCGCACCAGGGCCAGCACCTCGCGTAGCTCGTCGACGCCCGTGGCCAGCGACGCGCTGCCCGCGCTCTGCGCCGTGACCCGGTCGAGCAAGGTCATCGCGTCGTCGTGGCCCGTGGATCGCAGCGCGACGAAGCCGAGCACCTGGGCGGCCGCCTCCTGCGACAGTCCGAGACGGCCGGTGAGGGACTGCCGCACGTGCTCCACGCCGCGCTTGTCGAGCTTGTCGACCTCCCGGAGCACCAGCGCCTGCTGCTCCGGGTCGGCCACGCCGAGGTCCTCGAAGAAGCCTCGCATGAGCCTGCGGTTGTTGATCTGGATGGTGAAGTCGCCGATCGCCAGGTCGCTGAAGATCGCGTGGATGACCGCCGGGCACTCCGCGTCGTGCCGCACGCTGAGCTCGTCCTTGCCGACGATGTCGACGTCGCACTGGTAGAACTCGCGGAACCGCCCCCGCTGGGGGCGCTCGCCCCGGTAGACGCGCTGCATCTGGTAGCGCCGGAACGGGAAGGTCAGCCGGTGCTCGTGCTCGGCGACATAGCGCGCCAGCGGCACGGTGAGGTCGAAGCGCAGGGCCAGCTCCGGCGTGCCCGGCTCGTCCTGCCCGGCGGCCTTCTCAAGGGCTCCGGTCGACTGCACGAAGTAGACCTGCCGCTCGGTCTCTCCTCCGGTCTTGGTCAGGAGCACGTCGCTGACCTCGAACACCGGGGTCTCGACCGGCAGGAAGCCGAACCGCTCGTAGCCCGCACGGATCACGTCGAGCATCCGTTGGAAGGCGATCTGCTCCGGAGGCAGCAGCTCCAGGACTCCTGAGGGGGTGCGCGGCGTGATCACCCGGGGAGTCTATCCACGCAGCGGGGCGTCGCCGTCGGGCCCCAGACCGGCCAGGAACGGGTTCCCGACCCGCTCGCGACCCATCGTCGTCGCCGGTCCGTGCCCCGGCAGGACCAGGCTCGAGTCCGCCAGCGGGAGCACGACCTCACGCAGGCTGCGCAGCATCTGGGCGTGGTCCCCGCCCGGCAGGTCGGTGCGGCCGATCGACCCGGCGAAGAGCACGTCCCCGCTGAGGACCGTGCGGTCCAGACCCTCGGGCACGCCCACCGGCACGTCCGCCACCTCGAACAGCACCGACCCTTCGGTGTGCCCGGGCGCGTGCGTGACCCGCAGCCGCAGGCCGGCCAGCTCGAGCGCGGTCGTGGTGTCGAGCTCCTGCACGTCCTCCGGCTCCCGCCAGGTCGACCGGGCACCGAACTGCTGCTCCACCATCGCCACCAGGCCGGGGTCCAGCTGGGCGACCGGGTCCTCCAGCCGGTACCGGTCGGCCGGGTGGATCCAGGCGGCCACGCCCGGTGCACACAGGGGCGTCACCGCATACACGTGGTCCAGGTGACCGTGGGTGAGCAGCACCCCGGCCGGCCGGAGCCGGTGCTCACGCAGGATCTCGGCCACCGCGCCCTCCACGCCGATGCCGGGGTCGACGATGAGGCAGTCCTCGTGCGCGGCGGGAGCCAGCACGTAGCAGTTGGTGCCGAAGGCGGCAGCGGTCACGCTCTGAAGGAACACGACGGTGAGCCTAGTCAGATCGTGTCCAAACCGTCACCGCCTCGTGACCCCTGCGCACCGGAGCGCTGCCTACACTCGCATCGCCGACCTGTCCGCACGCGCTCTTCCGAGGAGTCCCTTCCATGCTGCCCCGACGCCGCGCGCTGGCGCCCTGGTACGCCGCAGCACTCGTGGCGCTGGCTGCCTGCGGCTCGGAGGGCGAGGCCGTCGGCGACGGGGCCCCCGGCCCGGACGTCGCTGCCGGGTCCGCCGCCTCGCCCGGCCCCGTCGTGTGCAGCGAGGCACCTCCCCTGTCCTCCGGCGTGCCGACGTTCAGCTCCGGCGAGGCACCGCTGGGCGTCGACCCCGGTGGGCCGCTCAGCGCCCGGCTGGAGACGACCTGCGGCACCATCACCCTGGAGCTGGACGGGGATGCCGCACCGCAGACGGTCGCCTCCTTCCGCTTCCTCGCCACCGAGGGCTACTGGGAGAACAGCCCCTGCCACCGGGTGACGACCGGGGGGATCTTCGTGCTCCAGTGCGGCGACCCCACCGGCACGGGACGGGGCACGCCCGGCTACACCTTCGGCATCGAGAACGCCCCGGACGACGGGCTCTACCCGCGCGGCACGGTGGCCATGGCCAGAGCCGCCTCCCCCGACTCCAACGGTGGGCAGTTCTTCATCGTCCACCAGGACACCGCGCTCCCGGTCGAGGGTGGTGGCTACACGATCTTCGGTAGTGTCACGGACGGAATGGACATCATCGACCATGTCGCCCGTGCGGGCGTGGATGGCGGGGGCGCGGACGGCATACCGGCGCAGCCCATCAGCATCACCGAGGTCGAGGTCGAGGAAGAGGCGTCAACGTCGTGAGTGAAGAGTCCCCAGCAGGGCGGCCCGTGCCCGGTCCCCCCTCACCTGCCCAGCTGGCCGGCCGCAAGGCAGCCGTGCATCCCGTGGCGCCGCCCGTCCCCGACGGACCTTCCAGCGAGTCCCTCGCGTTCGGGCGTGTCGACGAGGACGGCACGGTCTACGTGCGCACCCAGGAGGGCGAGCGTGCCGTGGGTTCCTACCCCGGCTCCACCCCCGAGGAGGCGCTGGCCTACTTCGCCCGCAAGTACGACGAGCTGGCGGCCGCCGCCCAGCTGCTCCAGCAGCGGCTGGCACAGACCGACCTCGGGGCGCACGAGGCCCGTGAGTCGCTGGCACACCTGCGCGAGCACATCGGCGAGGCCAACGTCGTGGGTGACCTGGCCGCCCTGTCCGCGCTGGTCGACCAGGTCGAGGCGACCGTCGCCGCACGGCAGGAGCAGGAGAGCGCCGCTCGGGCCGAGGCCAAGGTGCGCGCCGCTCAGGAGCGCGAGGCGCTCGTGGCGGAGGCGGAGGGCATCGCGGCCACGGACCCCGCCCAGACCCAGTGGAAGGCCGCCAGCGCCCGGATGCGCGACCTCTTCGACACCTGGAAGGGGATGCAGCGCAGCGGGCCACGCCTGGACAAGGAGACCGAGCACGCCTTGTGGCAGCGCTTCAGCGCCGCCCGCACCGGGTTCGACCGGCAGCGCAAGACCTGGTTCTCCCACCTGGACGAGCAGCAGGCGGAAGCCCGCCGGGTCAAGGAGTCCCTCGTCGCCCAGGCCGAGGCCCTGGCCGGCAGCCGTGACTGGGGTGCCACCGCCGGTGAGTTCAAGCGGCTCATGCAGCAGTGGCGCCAGGCCGGCCGGGCACAGCGCTCCCAGGACGACGCCCTGTGGTCACGCTTCAAGCACGCCCAGGACACCTTCTTCGCCGCCAAGGACGAGGTCGCTGCGGCGGAGAACGCCGAGTTCGTCGCCAACCTGGAGGTCAAGGAGGCGCTGCTGGCCGAGGCGGAGGCCCTGCTGCCCATCACCGACCTGCAGGTGGCCAAGCGCGAGCTGCGCTCGGTCCAGGAGCGCTGGGACATCGCCGGCAAGGTGCCGCGCGCGGACATGCAGCGCATCGAGCAGCGGCTGCGCAAGGTCGAGCAGGCCGTGCGCGACCAGGAGGACCAGCGCTGGAAGCAGAGCAACCCCGAGGTGAGCGCGCGCGCCCAGTCGATGGTCGAGCAGCTCGAGCGTGCGGTCCAGGGGCTGGAGCAGGACCTCGCGGCCGCGGAGGCCGGCGGGGACGACCGTGCGGTCGCCGAGGCACGGCAGGCGCTGGAGGCGCGCCGGGCCTGGCTCGACTCCGCCCGCTCCGGGCTGGCCGAGTTCGGCGGCTGACCCCCGTGACCTGGGACCCTGCGGACCCGCGACCTCGCACGGACGAGGTGACAGAGGGCCTGGCCCGCTACCTCGACGCCTCCCCCTCCCCCTTCCACGCCGTGGAGCGGGCTGCCGCCCTCCTGGGAGAGCAGGGCTTCACGGAGGTGGCCGAGACCGCCCCCACCCCGCGGCAGCCGGGCCGCTACCTGGTGCGGCGGGGCGGCTCGCTGCTGGCCTGGTCGACGGAGCGGGCGGAGGGTGCTGCCACACCTTTCCGCGTCGTGGGGGCCCACACCGACTCCCCGAACCTGCGGGTCAAGCCGCATCCGGACGGGGTCCGGGCCGGCTGGCACACCCTGGGCGTGGAGGTCTACGGGGGCCCGCTGCTGACCTCCTGGCTGGACCGTGACCTGGGGCTGTCCGGGCGGGTCGCCGTGCGCACCCCCGAGGGCGTGGACACGAGGCTGTTCCACACCGACGAGCCGCTCCTGCGTGTCTCCCAGCTGGCCATCCACCTCGACCGGTCGCAGGTCACCGAGGGGGTGCGGCTCAACCCACAGCAGCACCTCGCGCCGCACTGGGCGCTCTCGGACGGGCTCGACTTCGCGGCCTGGCTGGCCGACCACGTCGGTGCCGACGTCGGCGACGTGCTCGGCTGGGACGCGATGACGCACGACCTCACCCCGGCCCGGCGCATCGGCCGTGACGCCGACCTGCTCGCGTCCGCCCGGCTGGACAACCTGGCCACCGCGTATGCGGGCGTGCGGGCGGTCGCACACGCGGTCGACTGCCCCGGTGGCTCACCCTGGGTGCCGGTGCTGGCCCTCTTCGACCACGAGGAGGTCGGCAGCACCTCCGAGCGGGGCGCCCAGTCGACCTTCCTGCCTGCCTGGCTGGAGCGCATCGTGCTGGCGGCCGACGGCACCCGCGAGGACTACCTGCGGGCCCTCGCCGGCAGTGTGGTCGCCTCCGGTGACATGGCGCACGCGACGCACCCGCACTACGCGGACCGTCATGAGCCGGACCACCGCATCCGCATGAACGGCGGTCCCGTGCTCAAGGTCAACGCCAACCTGCGGTATGCCACCGATGCCGTGGGCGCGGCGCACTTCCGCCTCGCCTGCGAGCAGGCGGGCGTGCCGCTGCAGACCTACGTCAACCGCACAGACCTGCCCTGCGGCTCGACCGTCGGGCCGATGACCTCCGCGCTGACGGGTGCGACCACGGTGGACTTCGGTGCGCCGACCCTGTCGATGCACTCCACCCGCGAGGTGTGCGGGGTGGCCGACCAGGCCATGTACGCAGCCACACTGGCCGCCTTCCTCGCACCCGCCTGAGGCGTGCTCGGGCGGTCGTGACGGGTGCCGGCACGCTCAGGCCGGACGCTCCCGGCGGTGGGGGTCGGTCCCGGAGGTGCCGGTGATGCGGTAGGCGTCGAGCACGGCAGGCACGCGCTTGACGGCGCGCAGCACGCTCTCCAGGTGGCTCGGGTCGGCCATCTCGAAGGTGAACTTCGACAGGGCGACCCGGTCGCGTGAGGTCTGCACCGTCGCGGAGAGGATGTTCACCCGCTGCTCCGACAGTGCCCGCGTGATGTCCGAGAGCAGGGCGGGGCGGTCGAGGGCCTCCACCTGCATGTTGACCATGAAGACACTGGACTCGGTCGGGGACCAGGCCACCTCGATCAGACGCTCCGGGTGCCGCTTGAGGGTCTCGACGTTGGTGCAGTCGGTGCGGTGCACCGACACGCCCTTGCCGTGGGTGACGAAGCCGAGGATCTCGTCACCGGGCACAGGAGTGCAGCAGCGAGCGATCTTGACCCAGACGTCGCCGGTGCCGACGACCGTCACCCCGGGGTCGGTGGCGCGCGGACGGCCCCGGCGCGGCAGGGTGGCCTCGGCGAGGTCCTCCGTCGCACCGTCCTCACCACCGAGGGTGGTCACCAGCTGCTTGACCACGTGGTCGGCCGAGACATGTCCCTCGCCGACCGCGGCGAAGAGCCCGTCGATGTTCGTGTAGCGCAGGGCTCCCGCGACGGCCGTGAGCGAGTCGTGCGACATGAGGCGCTGCAACGGCTGGTTCTGCTTGCGCAGCACCTTGGCGATCTGCTCCTTGCCGGAGTCGATCGCCTCCTCGCGGCGCTCCTTGGAGAACCACTGCCGGATCTTGGCCCGGGCGCGGCCGCTCTTGACGAACTTCAGCCAGTCGCGGCTGGGAGCGGCGTCCTCGGCCTTGGAGGTGATGATCTCCACGACGTCACCGCTGACCAGCTCGCTCTCGAGCGGCACCAGCTTGCCGTTGACCCGTCCCCCGACGCAGCGGTGGCCGACCTCGGTGTGCACGGCATAGGCGAAGTCGACCGGGGTGGCGCCGGCGGGCAGGGCGATGACATCGCCGCTGGGCGTGTAGACGTAGACCTCGGCGGCGTTGATCTCGAAGCGCAGGGACTCCAGGAACTCCCCCGGGTCGCTGGCCTCGCGCTGCCAGTCGAGCAGCTGGCGCAGCCACGCCATGTCGTTGGAGGGTGCGATCGCACCGTCCGACCCGGTCTTGGCGTCGCTGCCGGCGACCTCCTTGTACTTCCAGTGCGCCGCGACGCCGTACTCCGCACGGCGGTGCATCTGGTGGGTGCGGATCTGCACCTCGACGGGCTTGTTGTCCGGGCCCATCACCGTGGTGTGCAGCGACTGGTACATGTTGAACTTCGGGACGGCGATGTAGTCCTTGAAGCGTCCGGGGACAGGGTTCCAGCGAGCGTGCAGCGCCCCGAGCACGGCGTAGCAGTCCTGGATCGACTCGACCAGCACCCGCACCGCGACCAGGTCGTAGATCTGCTCGAAGTCGTGGCCGCGGACGATCATCTTCTGATAGACGGAGTAGTAGTGCTTGGGCCGACCGGTGACGGTGGCCTTGACCTTGGCGGACTTGAGGTCGGCGCTGATCTGGGTGCGGACGCGGGCGAGGTACTCCTCCCGCGCCGGTGCCCGCTCGGCCACCATGCGCACGATCTCCTCGTAGACCTTGGGGTAGAGCTGGGCGAAGGCGAGGTCCTCCAGCTCCCACTTGATCGTGTTCATCCCCAGCCGGTGGGCCAGGGGTGCGTAGATCTCGAGCGTCTCGGCAGCCTTGCGCTCAGCCGACTCGCGGGACACGTAGCGCCAGGTGCGCGCGTTGTGCAGCCGGTCGGCCAGCTTGATGACCAGCACCCGGATGTCACGCGCCATCGCGATGACCATCTTGCGGACGGTCTCGGCCTGGGCAGCCTCGCCGTAGGTGACCTTGTCCAGCTTGGTGACCCCGTCGACGAGCATGGCGATCTCGTCGCCGAAGTCGTGACGCAGCTCCTCCAGCGAGTAGGTGGTGTCCTCCACCGTGTCGTGCAGCAGGGCTGCGGCGATCGTGGACGGCGTCATGCCCAGCTCGGCCAGGATCGTGGCCACCGCGAGCGGGTGGGTGATGTAGGCGTCGCCGCTCTTGCGGGTCTGGCCGCGGTGGGCGCGCTCGGCGACGACGTAGGCCCGCTCGATGAGTGTCAGGTCGCCCTTGGGGTGGGTCGCGCGGACGGCACGCAGCAGCGGCTCCAGCACCGGGTTGGCACCGGAGCGAGGTCCTCCCAACCGGGCCCAGCGGGCACGGACGCCCCCGCTGGTGGCGGTGGAGGAGGCCGGGGCGGCGACGTCCTCACTCATGACCAGAGTGTAGTCGTCCGGGGTGGGCGTGCCTGCAGCCACGTGCCCTCACCCGGCCACGAGCGAGCGCACCGGGATGCCGTCGAGGCGGTGGCGGCCACCCAGCGCTGTGATCTCGATGAGCACGTCGACACCGGCGACCTGCCCCCCGCACCGCCGGACCAGGTCGGCGGCGGCCGCGGCCGTCCCACCACTGGCGAGCACGTCGTCGTAGACCAGCACTCGTTGCCCGGCGCGGACCGCGTCGATGTGCATCTCGACCGTCGCCGAACCGTACTCGAGGTCGTAGTCCACGGTGTGCCGGTCGGCCGGCAGCTTGCCTGCCTTGCGCACCGGGACGAACCCGACCCCCAGCTCGTGGGCCGCCACGGACCCCAGGATGAAGCCCCTGGCCTCGATGCCCACCACGAGGTCGACCTCGCCGTGGTGCCGGTCCACCACCTCGGCGACCACCCGCGCGCTCAGGTCCGCGTCAAGCAGCACCGGCGTCACGTCCTTGAACACCACTCCCGGCTGCGGGAAGTCGTGGACGTCGCGCAGGGCCGCGCGCACGTCGTGCTCCAGCGCGGCCCGTTGCTCCGCCGACCGCGGCGGCGCCGCGCTCATCGGCGTGACTTGGGGGGACGCTTCGGCTGGTTGCGCGGCCCGCGCTGGGCGTAGGGATGAACCTGTCGTGCGGTGCCCTGCCCCGGGGCGGCGGAGGTCGAGGTGGCCCCCCCGCCCACCGTGGTGGCGTCGACGTCCTCGCCCGTAGGCGAGCCCTCCTCCCCCTGCGCCTCGTGCTCACGCCGTCGCGTGGCCCGCTTGGTGGCGGCCTTGTCCAGCGCCTGGATGTCGTCCTCGCCCTCACGCAGGTGCACGAGCAAGGGGGTGGCGACGAAGATGGACGAGTACGTGCCGACCGCGATGCCGATGAACAGCGCCGCCGCCAGGTCCAGCAGGGTCCCGGGCCCGATGAACACGATCCCCACGACCAGGATCGTGCCGACAGGCAGCAGCGCGACCACCGAGGTGTTGATCGATCGGATGATCGTCTGGTTGACGGCCCGGTTCGCCGCCTCGGCATAGGTCATGCGACGCGTGTCCATCGCCTGCTCGGTGTTCTCCCGCACCTTGTCGAAGACGACGATGGTGTCGTAGATCGAGTACCCCAGGATCGTGAGGAAGCCGATCATGGACGCCGGCGACACCTCGATGCCGAGCAGTGCGTAGATCCCGACGGTGAAGGCCAGGTCGTGCAGCAGGGCGACCAGCGCCGCCGCCGCCATCTTCCAGGTGCGGAAGTAGATCGCGAGCACGAGGGACACGAGGAGCAGGAAGACGATGAGGGCCTGGACGGCCTTCGTGGTGACCGTCTCCCCCCAGGAGGGACCGACGAAGGAGCTCGTCACCTCCGAGTCGGGCACCCCGAAGGCCTCGGCGAGGTCGGTGCGCACCGCCTCGGCGGTCTGGTTGGGCAGCTCGCCGGTCTGCACCCGGATGGTGTCGCTGCCGACCAGGGTGACGGTGGCCACCGCCTCGGGCGCCTCCACGGCGACGGCCTCCGAGGCGCGTGCCTCGTAGTCCGACAGGTCGCTCACGCTGCTGACCCGCAGCTCTGAGCCACCACGGAACTCGATGCCGAAGTTGATGCCCCGCCCGAAGAGGCCGATGAGGGACACCACGATGAGGACGGCCGAGACGGTGTACCAGAGCTTGCGGCGCCCGACGATGTCGAACGAGCGCTTGCCCGTGTAGAGGTCGTTGCCCAGCTGTGCGAAGCTCGCCATCAGACGACGCCTCCCTCGATCTCGGCCCGCGAGGGCCTGGTCCTGCGTGGCGGCTCAGGAGCGGCGAACTGCCCGCGGCCCAGGTAGGTCGAACGCTTGGCACCGAGCCGCTCGGGGTCCATGCCCGACCACTTGTGGCCCTCCCCGAAGAACGTGGTGTTGGCCAGGATGCTCACCGTCGGATGCGTGAACATGAAGACGACGATGAGGTCGATGACCGTCGTCAGGCCGAGGGCGAAGGCGAACGCCCGGACGCTGGACTCGGAGAGGAAGTACAGCACGCCGGCGGCGATCAGGTTGACCGCGTCGGAGATCAGGATGGTCTGGCGGGCGCGGGCCCAGCCGGTGTCCACCGCGTAGCGCAGCGGGCGGCCGGCACGGACCTCGTCCCTGATCCGCTCGAAGTACACGATGAAGCTGTCCGCCGTGATGCCGATCGCCACGATCAGACCGGTGACCCCGGCCATCGTGAGGCGGAAGTTGTTGGACCAGCCCAGGAAGGTCACCGCCCCGTAGGCGAGCAGGGCCGCGATGGACAGGGAGCCGATGGTCACCAGGCCGAGCGCACGGTACTGCAACAACGAGTAGCCGAAGACGAGCAGCAGGCCGATGATGCCGGCGATGACGCCCAGCCGGAGCTGCTCACCACCCAGGGTCGGGCTGATCTGCTCGCTGGTCTGCACCTCGAACGAGATCGGCAGCGCGCCGAACTTCAGCTGGTTGGCCAGCGTCTCGGCCGACTCGGTGGTGAAGTCGCCGGTGATGCTCGCCGAGCCGTTGCTGATGACGTTGTTGACGCTCGGGGCCGTGATCACCACCCCGTCCAGCAGGATGGCGAAACGGTTCTGGGCGGCACCCGGTCCGAACGCGAAGAGCCGTGAGGTCGTCTCGGCGAAGGCCTGACGGCCCTCGTCGTCGAAGGTGAGCTGCACCTCGACCCGGCCGGTGGGGCCGCCCTGGCCCTGCTCAAGGCCGGCCGCAGCGTCGCTGACCTGCGCCCCGGTGAGCTCGACGGGGCCGAGGATGTACTTCTCGAACCCGTCCTCCGAGCAGGCGGTGATGGCCTGGTCGGAGGGTGCCGCCGCGGTGGCCTGTGCGGCCGTGTCGTCGGCGCAGTCGAGGTCGATGAACTCCTGCTGCAGCTCGGGGGTGATCTGTTCCAGCGAGCTGGGGTCGCTCACCTGCTCCGCGGGCGCCTCAGGGATGGGCGCCTCGGTCGTCTCCGAGGCGTCGTCCGGGCTCGTGGCCGTGCTCAGCCCGGCGGGATAGGCACCGTCGGTCGTCTCGGCGTCGTCGGTGGACCCCTCCTCGACGGCACCGGGGTCCTGCGGCGCCTGTTCGAGCAGGTCCTCGAGCTGCTGCTCGCGCACGTCGTCCGGCAGGGGCAGCACCGGAGCCTGGCCCGGGTCGGTCGGCAGGGTCTGGACCGGGGCGGCGACGAGCACGGGCCGGAAGCTCAGCTGGGAGGAGCGGCTGAGCGCCTCGAGCTGCTCGGCGCTGGGGTTGCCGGGGATGGCCACCGAGATGTTGGTGTCGCCCAGACGGGAGACCTCCGCCTCGGCGACCCCTCCGCCGTCGATGCGGCGGCGGATGATGTCGATGGCCTGGTCGACCTGCTCCTCGCCGACCCCCGAGGCGCCCTCCACGACCGGCTCGATGATGATCTGGCGACCGCCGGCCAGGTCGAGGCCGAGCTGGGGGGTCCAGGAGGCAGGCTCCTCACCCCAGATGCGGGCGGCACCGATGGCACCGAACAGGACGAGCGTGAGTGCTGCCAGCGCCGCGAGCACCTTCAGGGGCCCACGGTTGCGGGGGTTCATCGCCATCACCGGGTCACTGCTCGTCGTTCGGCGGGGTGGCGACCTCGGGTGGCTCCGTGGCGAGCACGGCGCGCCGGTCGAGGCGGACCACCACTCCCGGCGCGATCTCCAGGTGCACGATGCGCTCGTCGAGGGCGCTGATCCGGCCGAACAGCCCGGCGGAGGTCATCACGTCGTCGCCCACCTGCAGCTCGTCCTGGATCTGCGCGATACGCCGCTGCCGACGCCGCTGGGTGAAGAACAGGAAGGCCAGCAGGAGGAGCGGCAGCAGCAGCAGCAGGATGCCGGAGCTGTTCCCGGGTCCGGTGGCAGCGGAGGCCAAGGGTGACATGGTGGTCCTTCGACGATGATCCGTGAGCGGTGCCCCGAGCGACCCTCGCCGCAGCGGTGCGTGGTGCCGTCTGCAGGCACCCGGGGCAGTCTAGGTGAGGGCAGGTCACCCACCAAAGGCCGCCGTCGGCGAGTCCGGCGCCGCAGCCCCGTGGCACCTCAGCCGAGTCTGCTGGTGTCCGTGGGGATCGGCAGCACGCCCTGCGCCTGATGCGCCACCCCTCCCGGCACCTGCGGCGGCGTCAGCCCCAGGTGCGTCCAGGCGAGGGCCGAGGCGGCCCGCCCCCGGGGGGTGCGCACCATGAAGCCCTCGCGGACGAGGAAGGGCTCGGCGACCGTCTCCACGGTGTCCGGCTCCTCGCCCACGGCGACGGCGAGTGTGCTCAGCCCGACGGGACCTCCTGCGAACCGGCGGCACAGCGCCTCCAGCACCGCCCGGTCCAGCCGGTCGAGACCCTGCCGGTCGACGTCGAACAGCTCCAGCGCAGCCTCGGCTGCCGCGAGGTCCACGACATGGCGGCCGTGCACCTGGGCCCAGTCACGCACGCGCCGCAGCAGCCGGTTGGCGATGCGGGGGGTGCCGCGTGACCGGGAGGCGATCTGCTGGACGCCCTCGGCGTCCGCCTCGATCTCCAGCAGCTCGGCGTTGCGGGTGAGGATCGTGACCAGCTCGGCGGTGCTGTAGAAGTCGAGATGCCCGGTGAAGCCGAACCGGTCGCGCAGCGGGGCGGGCAGCAGCCCGGCCCGGGTGGTGGCCCCCACGACGGTGAAGGGCGGCAGCTCCAGCGGGATGGCGGTCGCCCCGGGGCCCTTGCCGACGATGACGTCGACCCGGAAGTCCTCCATCGCCAGGTAGAGCATCTCCTCGGCCGGCCGGGACATGCGGTGGATCTCGTCCAGGAAGAGCACCTCGCCCTCGGCGAGCGAGGACAGGACGGCAGCCAGGTCCCCGGCGTGCTGGATCGCCGGGCCGCTGGTGATCCGGATCGGCTGCTCCAGCTCGCCGGCGATGATCATGGCCAGGGTGGTCTTGCCCAGGCCCGGGGGGCCCGACAGGAGCACATGGTCCGGGGGCGCACCCCGCCGGCGGGCAGCCTCGATGACCAGGCCGAGCTGGTCACGCACGCGTCCCTGGCCGGGGAAGTCCGCCAGGCGCCGCGGCCGCAGGGCCGCCTCGATGCGTCGCTCCTCGTCGGTCGACCCCGGGTCGACCACCCTCTCGTCCTCGGGGGTCATCGGCCCAGCTCCCGCAGCGCCGCCCGCAGCACGGCTGCCACCTCGGTCGGCGGGTCCTGCGAGGTGCCCACCGTGCGCACGGCGTCGGCCGCCTGCTTCGCGCTCCAGCCCAGACCGACCAGCGCCTCCTCCACCTGGTCGGCGACGGCGTCGCCCATCGTGCCGGGCGGGGCCGGTGCCTGCGGTTCGGCGCCCCCGACCAGGACCTTGTCGCGCAGCTCGAGGACGATGCGCTCCGCGCCCTTGCGACCGATGCCCGGCACCTTGGTGAGGGCCACCACGTCGCCGCTGGAGACGGCCTGGCGCACCGCGTCGGGGCTGTGCACCGACAGCATGGCCAGGGCCAGCCGGGGCCCCACACCCGAGACGGTCTGCACCTGCTCGAAGAGCGCCTTGGCGTCGGCGTGGGTGAAGCCGTAGAGGGTCAGGGACTCCTCACGCACCACGAGGGTGGTGTGCAGCCGCGCCTCGCTGCCCGTGCGCCACTCCGAGGCCGTCGCCGGCGTGGTGTGCACGAGCAGGCCGACCCCACCGGTCTCCACGACCACGTGGTCCAGGCCGACGTGCAGCACGGTGCCGCGCACGGAGGCGATCATCGGGTCCTCCTGGTCCGGCCCACCGCGGTGGACCACTGGCTCGTCGGGCTCCTGCCTGCAGCGGCGTGCAGCTGCATGAGCCGGTTGGGGGCGGCGGCCGCGGCCAGGTCCTCGGCCCGGCGCAGGCGCTCGTTCACGGCTGCCTGGTCGAGCCTGCCCTGACCCCCGGTGCGCCAGATGTGGCAGATGGCCAGCGCCAGCGCGTCGGCCGCGTCGGCCGGCCGGGGGGCGACCGGCAGCTGCAGGATGCGGGTGATCATCGAGGTGACCTGGGCCTTGTCGGCCCGCCCGTTGCCGGTGACCGCTGCCTTGACCTCCGTGGGCGTGTGCAGCACGAGCGGCAGCCCCAGGCGGGCCGCGGCCAGCATGGGCACCGCGGAGGCCTGGGCCGTGCCCATGATCCCCTTGATGTTCGCCTTGGCGAACACACGCTCCACCGCGACGGCGTCCGGAGCGTGGTCGGCCAGCCACTGGTCGATCTCGACCTGGAGGGTGAGCAGGCGCTCCTGGGGCTCGTCCCCCGTCGGGGTCCGCACCACGCCCACCGCCACCATCCGCAGTGGCCGGCCGCGGTCGCCCTCGACGACACCCAGCCCGCATCGGGTGAGGCCGGGGTCGACGCCGAGCACGCGCATGGACGGCCCTCCTGGTCAGGCGCCGACGGCCGAGGGCCGCGACGGGTGCGTACAGGTGTTCGCAGCTCACGCTACGACACGGTGTGCCGCTGAGCTGTGCGGACGCGCCGAGGCGGACCGAGCTGGTGTCCTCTCCCCCGGATCGACGTGCGGGGGCTTCTCAGTCGTCCTCGAGCTCGGCCATGACCTCGTCGGACACGTCGGCGTTGGAGTAGACGTTCTGCACGTCGTCGCAGTCCTCGAGCGCGTCGACGACCCGGATCATCCGGCGGGCGCCGTCGGCGTCCAGCGGCACCTGCATGCTGGGCACCATGGACGACTCGGCGGAGTCGTAGTCCAGGCCCGCCTGCTGCAGCGCGGTCCGCACCTGCACGAAGTCGCCGGGCTCGGAGATGATCTCGAACAGGTCCCCCAGGTCGTTGACCTCCTCGGCGCCGGCGTCGAGGACGACCTCGAGCAGGTCGTCCTCGGTGGTCTCCCCGGACTCCTGCTGCTTGGGCACCGTCACCACGCCCTTGCGGTTGAACAGGTAGGCCACCGAGCCGGAGTCGGCCATGGAGCCGCCGTTGCGGGAGAGCGCGGTGCGCACCTCCATAACCGCCCGGTTCTTGTTGTCCGTCAGGCACTCGATCAGCAGCCCCACGCCGCCGGGCGCGTACCCCTCGTAGGTCAGCGCCTCGTAGCTCGCACCCCCGGCCTCGGCACCCGAACCACGCTTCACCGCGCGGTCGATGTTGTCGTTGGGCACCGACGACTTCTTCGCCTTCTGGATGGCGTCGTAGAGGGTGGGGTTGCCGGCCGGGTCCCCGCCACCGGTGCGCGCCGCCACCTCGATGTTCTTGATGAGCTTGGCGAACAGCTTGCCCCGCTTGGCGTCGATCGCCGCCTTCTTGTGCTTCGTCGTCGCCCACTTGGAGTGACCACTCATCGCTGTCCCTCTCCGTCGTCGTGTCGGCCAGGCACCGGGACGGCCTGGGGAGTCTCCTCGGGTCGGCTGCCGATGCTACCCGCCTGGCGGACCAGGTCCACGAAGAAGGCGTGGACACGGTGGTCGTCGGTGACCTCCGGGTGGAACGAGGTCGCCACCAGGTTGCCCTGGCGCACGGCGACCACGTGGTCGGCGCCGTGGAAGGCGACCGTGGCCAGCACCTCGACCCCCGGTCCGACCTGCTCGACCCAGGGGGCACGGATGAAGACCGCGCGGTAGGGCCCGCCCTCCTGGGGGAGGCCGGTGACGTCGAGGTCGCACTCGAAGGAGTCGACCTGCCGGCCGAAGGCGTTGCGGCGCACGGTGATGTCCAGGCCGCCCAGGGTCTGCTGGTCCGGGTGACCGTCGAGGACCCGGTCGGCCAGCATGATCATGCCGGCGCAGGAGCCGTAGACCGGCATCCCCTGGGCGATCCGGCGCCGCAGCGGCTCACGGAGGCCGAACACCCGGGTGAGACGGTCGATGGTCGTCGACTCGCCCCCCGGCAGGACGAGGGCGTCGACGCGCTCGACCTCCTCGGCCCGGCGCACCGGCAGCGCCTCGGCCCCGGCCAGGGTCAGGGCCCGCAGGTGCTCACGCACGTCCCCCTGGACGGCGAGGACGCCGACGCGGGGCGTCACCACCCGCGGTCGGCCAGGCGGTGGGGCTGCGGGATGTCGTCGACGTTGATGCCGACCATGGCCTCCCCCAGCCCGCGCGACACCTGGGCGAGGGTCTCCGGGTCGTCGTAGAAGGTGGTGGCCTTGACGATCGCCTCGGCACGCGCCTGCGGGTTGCCCGACTTGAAGATGCCCGAGCCCACGAAGACTCCCTCGGCACCGAGCTGCATCATCATCGCCGCGTCCGCCGGGGTGGCGATGCCGCCGGCGGTGAAGACGACCACGGGCAGCTTGCCGGCGCGGGCGACCTCGCGGACGAGCTCGAACGGTGCCTGGAGCTCCTTGGCGGCGACGTAGAGCTCGTCCTCGGCCATGCTCTGCAGCCGGCGGATCTCGGCCCGGATGGTGCGCATGTGCGTGGTGGCGTTGGAGACGTCGCCGGTGCCCGCCTCGCCCTTGGACCGGATCATGGCCGCGCCCTCGGTGATGCGTCGCAGCGCCTCGCCCAGGTTGGTGGCGCCACAGACGAAGGGGACGGTGAAGTTCCACTTGTCGATGTGGTGGGCGTAGTCGGCCGGGGTGAGCACCTCGGACTCGTCGATGTAGTCGACACCGAGGCTCTGCAGGATCTGCGCCTCGACGAAGTGCCCGATGCGCGCCTTGGCCATCACCGGGATGGAGACGGCGTCGACGATGCCGGCGACCATGTCGGGGTCGCTCATCCGGGCCACGCCCCCCTGGGCACGGATGTCGGCCGGGACGCGCTCCAGGGCCATGACCGCGACCGCGCCGGCCTCCTCGGCGATCGTGGCCTGCTCCGGGGTGACGACGTCCATGATCACGCCACCCTTGAGCATGTCGGCCATGCCACGCTTGACCCGCGTGGTGCCGCTCTGCTGCTGGGGGGTGGACTCGATCGTGCTCATCAAGGGGCCTTTCGACAGGGGTGTGGTGGTGTCCGACATCCCAGTCTACGGGGCCTGCGGCCAGGCGTCGTCAAAGACCACCTTGCCGGGCAGAGGCCGGCGCCCGGCCAGGTGCAGCACCCGGACGACCCGCCGTCGGCGCACCTGCAGCGTGCGGTCGACGACCTCGTTGTGGAAGTGCCGGGCCAGCTGCACCCGTTCGGCGGCACCGCGCAGCGCGGGACCGGGCTCGGGGACGACCACCCGCAGCACCTCGGTCAGCTCGGTCTCGGCGGCACACCGCTGCGGGCTCCACTCCCCCGTCAGCGCCAGGGCCGCTCCGGCGGCGTCCAGCAGCAGGGCGGCGCTGGCCGGGTCGAGGTCGCCTCCGTAGGCGGCGTCGACGGTCGCGTCCGCACGCCGCACGACCTGGGCGTCCAGGGCTGCGGTCGTCGCGTTGTTCTGGGTGTGCAGCCGGTCCAGCCGCACCGCGGTGTACGACAGGTACCACCCCACGGCGAGGAGGACCGCGAGCACGGGGCCGACGACTGCGAGCACGTCACCCATGAGGCCTCCTGCGCCGGGGTCGTCGAGGGATGCGTCGCAGCACGGGCACGTGGCGGCCCACGCTGCTGCCGTGGGCCCGCACGGAGTCGTAGACCGCCTCGATGTGCGGCACCACCCGGCCCCAGTCGAAGTCGGCCGCCCGCACCGGACCGCACTCCTGCAGCAGCCGGCGGCGCTCCGGGTCGTGCCACAGCGAGACCACCCGGGCGCCCAGCGCGTCGACGTCGCCCACCGGGAAGAGCGCGCCGTGCTCCTCGCCCTTGAGCACCGCCTCGAAGGCCACCAGGTCGCTGGCGACCACGGGGGCTCCCGCGCTGAGGGCCTCCACGAGGATGATGCCGAAGCTCTCGCCGCCGGTGTTCGGGGCGATGTAGAGGTCGCAGTCGGCCATGAGCCCGACCTTGTCCCGCTCGTCGACGGCACCCACCAGCACACAGGCCGCACGCACCTCGGCAGGCTGGTCCTCCAGCACCTCGGCCGCGTCGCCGGGACCGGCCACGACGAGCCGGGCACCGGGGCAGTCGGCCAGGATCCGCGGCATCGCCCGCAGCAGCACCGACAGCCCCTTGCGCGGCTCCTCCACCCTGCCGAGGAAGAGCATCGTCGGCCCGGAGCCGGTCCGCACGCCCCGCCCGGCCCGCATGACCGCGGCTCCGGCGAAGCGGCTGGTGTCGACCCCGTTGGGGATGACGACGCAGTCGCCCCCCAGCTGTTCCAGCACGGTGCGCCGTGCCTCCTCGGAGACCGCGATGCGCGCCGAGATCTTGTCCAGCCCCGGCTGCAGCATCGGACCCGCCAGGCGCAGCGTGCGTGACTTGATCTGGGAGCTGTGGAAGGTGGCCACGACCGGGCCCGCCATCGCCCACAGGGCGAGCAGGGAGACGCTCGGGCTGGCGGGCTCGTGGATGTGGACGACGTCGAAGCTGCCGTGCTCGACCCAGTCCCGCACGCGCGCGGCCACGTTGGGTCCGAAGGCCAGGCGCGCGACCGACCCGTTGTAGCGCACCGGCACCGCCCCCCCGGCACTCACGACATACTCCGGCAGCCTGGTCGTGCTCTCCGCCGGGGCGAGCACGCTCACCTGGTGACCGACGCCGATGAGGTGCTCGGCGAGCTCGCGCACGTGGATCTGCACACCACCGTGCACGTCGAAGGAGTAGGGGCTGACCAGGCCGACCCTCATGTGACCGGCTCCGGTGCCCCGACGAAGACCCGCTGCATCATGTGCCAGTCGGCCGTGTGCTCGGTCATCGTGACCGCCAGGGCGTCCACGCACTGCTGGGTCATGGCACGGATGCGCTCGGCCCTCGTGCCCGTCCCCGGGTCGAGCGCCTCCTCACCGAAGGTCACCACGATCCGGTATGCGGCAGGCCCGGCGGGACGGTCGGGGCGCAGCTCGTAGTGCACCGTGACCGGCCGCAGCGGTGCGCCGGTGCTCAGGGCGAGCGCGGCCGGGCCCGCGGCGACAGCCGCGCGGCGACCGCAGAGGTCGACCTCCACGCCGCTGGAGGACAGGTCACGGTCGGCGAGCAGCGGCACGATGGCTCCCCCGCGGACCGCGTCCTGCAGCCGCTCGAACACCCCACGCTCGCCGGTCAACGGCAGGATCGTCATCCCGAGGCGTCGGCGGAAGGCGAGGAACTCGGCATACAGCTCCTCGGGGCGCAGCCGCTCGGCCACCGTGGTCACCGGTGAGAGGTGACAGGTGGCCCAGGCGCCGGCGGTGTCCCAGTTGCCCAGGTGGCCCAGGAAGAACACCTGGCCCTGCCCGGCGGCGACGGCGGCGCGCACCGGTGCGTCCCCCACGCAGCGCACCCTGAGCGCCAGCTCGTCGGGGCTGCGGTCCGCGAGCCGGAAGGCGTCGCACCAGTAGCGCAGGTAGGAGCGCAGACCCGCGCGCACCAGGTCGTCCAGGTCGGCGTCCCGGAGCTCGGGACGCACCACGGCGTAGTTCGACCGGAGCCGGTCGACCTGGCGACCTCCGCGCCGGTGCACCCGGGCAGCGAGCACGTCGAAGAGCCGGTAGGCCGCTCCCTCGGGCATCAGCCGCACGACGCGCCAGCCCGTCCGGTAGGCGGTCAGCCTGGCCTGGTCCGCCACGGCGCTCACACGGCCTCCCGAGTCTGGGCCCGCACCATCGCGGTGCGCTGCCCGATCGTGACCAGGCCGGCAGCCGCGAGCGCGGCGAGCACCGCCAGGAGCACCCACAGGGGCAGGAAGAGCCCGGTGAAGCCGGTCGCGGTGAGGACCACGAGGAGGCGGTCGGCTCGCTCGGCGATGCCGCCCTCGCAGCGCAGGCCCAGCCCCTCCGCACGTGCCTTGCTGTAGCTGGTCACGAAGCCCAGCACGAGGCACAGCAGGGCGAGGGCAGCGCCGAGCGGGCTGTCGCCGACCCCGGTGAAGTAGAAGAGCAGCCCGGAGAAGATCGCGGCGTCACCGAGCCGGTCCATGGTGGAGTCGAGCCACGCACCCCAGGCGGAGGACTGTCCGGACAGGCGTGCCATGGTGCCGTCCAGCAGGTCGGTGAGGCTGAACGCGGCGATGACGACGCTGCCCCACCACAGCTGTCCGGCCGGGTAGAAGGTCAGGGCTCCCACGACCACGCCCAGCGTGCCGACGACGGTGACCGCGTCGGGGGTGACCCGCAGCCGCAGCAGCAGCGCCGCGAACGGGGTGAAGACACGGGTCCAGAACACCCGGGCGTAGCGGTTCAGCATGGGTCCTCCGGCCAGGCCTGCACGACCTGCCGCCGCACGTCCTCGAGCAGCATCGGCAGTGCCTTGGTCTGTCCGACGACGGGCAGGAAGTTCATGTCCCCGCCCCAGCGGGGGACGATGTGCTGGTGCAGGTGCGCGGCCACGCCGGCACCGGCGACGTCCCCCTGGTTCATGCCGATGTTGAACCCGCCGGGGCCGCTGGAGGTCTCCAGGGCCCGGAGCGCCGCCTTGGTCAGCGCGGTGAACTCGGCCGTCTCCTCGGGCGTGAGGTCGACGTAGAGGGGCACGTGCCGGTAGGGGCAGACGAGCAGGTGCCCCGGGTTGTAGGGGAAGAGGTTGAGCACCACGTAGCAGTGCTCACCCCGGTGGACGATCAGCCCGTCGGCGTCGTCCTTGCCCGGTGCGTCGCAGAACGGGCACCCCCGGCCGGCGTCCGGCGAGGGTCGCTCCCCCTGCACGTAGGCCATCCGGTGCGGCGTCCAGAGCCGCTCGAAGCCGTCGGGCACCCCCACGAGGTCCTCGGCGGCCTCGGTGCGGGCCGCCCCTCCGTCTCCAGACATGGGGCCGATCCTATGTGCCGACACCCACGGGAAGCCTTCGACCGTGGTGTGCGTTGCCCCACGCATGAGCCGCGAGACCACCGAGGACTACCTGCCGCCCGCCAGTGAGTGGGTGCGCCGCCAGCTGGACGAGATCGACGCAGCGGGGGGTGACACCCGGGCGGTGTCCATCCAGGACCGGCCCGTGGTGGTGGTCGTCATGCGCGGCCGCCGCACCGGTGGGCTGCGCCGCGTCCCTCTCATGCGGGTGGAGCACGAGGGCGCGTATGCCGCGGTCGCCAGCAAGGGTGGTGCCCCCGAGCACCCCGAGTGGCACCACAACCTCCTCGCCGACCCCGAGGTCGTGCTGCACGACGGCACCGCGCAGGTCCCGATGCGCGCCCGGGTCGTCGAGGGCGCCGAGCGCGCGGCCTGGTGGGAGCGGTCGGTGGCCGCCTTCCCGCCCTACGCGGACTACCAGCGCAGCACCGACCGGCAGATCCCGGTCTTCGTCCTCGAGGCGACGCGCTAGCAGCTCGCCGGGAGGACCCGGCGCTGCTCGGGATGGACCCTCGCCCCGAGCTCGTCCAGCACGGTCGCGGGCACGCTGACCCCGGCGGCGACCTCCAGACCCGACCACCCCTGGGCGGTGGCCCAGCCGAGGGCGGCGTCCAGCAGGTCGCGGGCGACCAGCTCGCGGCGGCGCACATGCTCCTCGCCGGGCGGCCCGGCATACAGCAGGACCACGTCGGCCGGCGGTCGTGGGGCACCGACGCCGGGCGGCAGCGGCACCGGGAGCCTGAGCATCACCGTGCCGCAGTGCGTGCCGTCCACCTCGGCGACCCACTGCGGCAGCGCGGGGCCGGCGGCGAGCCAGGCGACGGCGAAGCGGTCGAGGTGGCCCGGCTCCGGTGTGCCCCCGGCCGCGCGGATCGCCTGGACGTGCAGGGCCCCTGCCAGCAGAGCCTCGTCCTCCGCCAGCCGCCGCACCCGCACGTCCACGCCCGCTCCTAGACCTGCACCCGGTCGCGCACGGCGGCCACGATCTCGGTGACGGCGTCGTTGACCGGCACGCCGTTGCGCTGCGACCCGTCGCGGTAGCGGAAGGAGACCGCCCCCGCCTCGGTGTCCTCGCCCCCGGCGATGAGCATGAAGGGCACCTTCGACCTCTGCGCGGTGCGGATCTTCTTGGGGAACCGGTCGTCGGAGGTGTCGACCTCGACCCTGATGCCCTGCATCCGCAGCTGCCGGGCGACCTCCTGCAGGTGCCCCTCGAACGGCTCGGCGACGGGGATGCAGGTCACCTGGACCGGCGCCAGCCAGGGCGGGAAGGCCCCGGCGTAGTGCTCCACGAGGACCCCGACGAAGCGCTCGATGGAGCCGAACTTGGCCGAGTGGATCATCACCGGCTGCTGCCGGGACCCGTCCGCCGCCTGGTACTCCAGGCCGAACCGCTCCGGCTGGTTGAAGTCGAGCTGCACCGTCGACATCTGCCAGGTGCGCCCGATCGCGTCGCGCGCCTGCACCGAGATCTTCGGCCCGTAGAACGCGGCGCCACCGGGGTCCGGCACCAGCTCGAGACCGCTCTCGACGGCGACCTGGCGCAGCACCTCGGTGGCCTCCTCCCACTGCTCGTCGGAGCCGATGAACTTCTCCGAGTCCCCGCGGGTGGACAGCTCGAGGTAGTAGTCGTCCAGCCCGAAGTCCTTCAGCAGCCCGAGCACGAAGGTGAGCAGGTGGCGGATCTCGTCGGGCGCCTGCTCGGTGGTCACGTAGGAGTGCGAGTCGTCCATGGTCATGCCGCGCACCCGGGTAAGGCCGTGGACCACCCCGGACTTCTCGTTGCGGTAGACCGACCCGAACTCGAACAGCCGCAGCGGGAGCTCGCGGTAGGAGCGTCCCCGGGACCGGTAGATGAGGTTGTGCATGGGGCAGTTCATGGCCTTGAGGTAGTAGGCGCTGCCGTCCTGCTCCATCGGCGGGAACATCGTGTCCTTGTAGTAGGGCAGGTGTCCCGAGGTGTGGAACAGGCCCTCCTTGGAGATGTGGGGGGTGCCGACGTACTCGAAGCCCTCCTCGATGTGGCGGCGACGGACGTAGTCCTCCATCTCCCGCTTCAGCACCCCGCCCTTGGGGTGGAAGACCGGCAGCCCGGAGCCGAGCTCGTCCGGGAACGAGTAGAGGTCGAGCTCCACGCCGAGCCTGCGGTGGTCACGGCGCTCGGCCTCCGCCAGGCGCTCCAGGTATGCCGTGAGCTCGGCCTTGCTGGGCCAGGCGGTGCCGTAGATGCGCTGCAGCTGCGGGTTGGCCTCGCTCCCCCGCCAGTAGGCGGCGGCGCTGCGCATGAGCTTGAAGGCGTTGCCGATGATCCTGGTGTCGGGCAGGTGCGGCCCGCGGCACAGGTCGCCCCACACGGCGGCGCCGGTGCGGTCGAGGTTGTCGTAGACGGTCAGCTCGGCGCCGCCGACCTCCACCGAGGCACCTTCGGCCGCGTCCTCCGCCCCGCCGCCCTTGAGCCCGATGAGCTCGAGCTTGTACGGCTCCTGGGCGAGCTCGGCACGGGCCTCGTCATCGGAGACCGGCCGCCGGCGGAACGTCTGGCCCGTGTTGATGATCCGCTGCATCGCCTTCTCGAGGCGCTTGAGGTCCTCGGGGGTGAACGGCTCGGCGACGTCGAAGTCGTAGTAGAAGCCATCACGCACCGGCGGTCCGATGCCGAGCCTGGCCTCGGGGAAGGCCTGCTGGACTGCCTGGGCGAGCACGTGCGCGCAGGAGTGGCGGAGCACGTCGAGCCCGTCCGGAGAGTCGACGGTCACCGGCTCCACCGACGCCCCGTCGGCCACCTCGTGCGACAGGTCGCGCAGCTCACCGTCCACCCGGGCGACGACCACGGCGCGGTCGCCGGCGAAGAGCTCGCCCGCCGTCGTGCCCCGGTCGACCGTCTGCTCGGTCCCGTCGACGGTCACGCTGATCTGGGCAGGCACGCTGGCTCCTCGTGTGGTGGTGCGGGTCGGCTACCGGCCGATGCTATCGCTCCATGCGGCAGGGGCGCGGCGGGCGATCACCCGTGACGGGTGAGGCGGGGTGTCCCCGCCTGGGTGCAGCATCGACCCGTAGCCGGCTGCACGGCCGGCCTTGGACGGAGGACACGATGAGCACTCAACAGATGGGCACGGCCGGACCGAACACCTCCCGCATGACGGGATGGGTCGGCTGGATCGCCTTCGCCGCCATCATGATGCTGATGACCGGGACGTTCAACGTCATCAGCGGCCTGGCGGCCGTCTTCAACGACGAGGTCTTCGTCGCCGGTCCCGAAACGATCGTGCTGCTCGACCTGACCGCCTGGGGATGGGTCCACATCTTCCTGGGCCTGGCCGTCGCCGGCACGGGTCTGGCCTTGATGTCCGGTCAGATGTGGGCTCGCGTGGTCGCGGTGGGCCTGGTCATGCTCAACATGGTCACCCAGCTCCTGCTCCTGCCCGCCTACCCGTGGTGGGCCGTCATCATCCTGGCTGTCGACACCGTGGTGCTGTGGGCCATCATCGTCCATGGGGACGAGGCGAAGGCCCTCTGACCACACCTCGCGAAAGGCGGGCCCTGATGACAGCGACAGCACAGCACAGCACCTTCTACTCCGTCGACGGGCGGGGCTTCGCGGGAGACGTGTCCTTGGGCACGCCCCTCCTCGTCGGTGACTTCCTCGTCCTGGAGAGCCCCGGCATCGGACAGCTGGTGGGTCAGGTCCTCGGCAAACAGGTGCGCGACGGCGCCGCCCACACGACGGGGGTGGTGCGCGGAGCCCTGGACCCCGACGGGAGCGTGGGCCCGCTCTCCCCCGTCCCGTTCGCCGATGCGCAGAGCCGCCCGGCCCCGCCGGAGGTCCTCGCCGCCTTCCAGGAGTCCGCCGGTGCGGACATGCTGGTGGGGCACGCCACCTCCGGCTCCCGCGAGGTCAGCCCGGTGCGGCTGCGGCACAAGGGCTTCGCACGTCATACGTTCGTCTGCGGGCAGAGCGGGTCCGGCAAGACCTACGCCCTGGGCGTCGTCCTCGAGCAGGTGCTCGCCGAGACCGGCCTGCCGCTGGTGGTCCTGGACCCCAACGGCGACTACGTGCACCTCGGCACGGTGCGGGAGGGCGCCGACCCCGAGCGCGTGGCACGCCTCGGCAGCCCCGACATCCAGGTGCTGCGTGCAGGGCCCGTCTCCGAGGTCGACCCCGCGGCGCACGCCGCGGTGCGGTTCGTCGAGCTGAGCCCTGCCGCGAAGGCGGCCACGCTGCGGCTGGACCCTGTTCAGGACCGGCGGGAGTACCAGAGCCTCATGCAGGAGTTCGACGTCTCGCCGACCTCGGAGGCAGCCGAGGAGATGGTGCACCGGTTGCGCACCGGCGGTGCGGGCGTCGACCCGGACCTGTCCCTGCGGATCCGCAACCTGGGCCTCCTCGAGTGGGATATCTGGTCACGTGGACACGGGTCGCTGCTCGACGTGGTCGACCAGCGACCGCGAGGGGTGGTCCTGGACGTCTCCCGCTGCGAGGTGCCGCAGGAGCGTTCGATCGCGGCCCTGGCTCTCGTGGACCACCTGTGGGCCCGACGTGAGCAGCGTCGCCCCGTCCTGCTCGTCATCGACGAGGCCCACAACTTCTGCACCGCCGAGCCTGCCGACGCCGTGCAGGCGGCGGTGACCGACCGTCTCGTGCAGATCGCCGCCGAGGGCCGCAAGTACGGCATCTGGCTGGTGCTCTCGACCCAGCAGCCGCACAAGATCCACCCCAACGTGCTCTCCCAGTGCGACAACCTCGTCCTGATGAGGATGAACTCCACGGCCGACCTGGCCCACCTCGGTGACGTCTTCGGGACCGCGCCCCCGCAGATGCTGTCCGCCGCGACCTCCTTCCGTCAGGGCGAGATGCTCCTGGCCGGCGGGTTCGTCGCCGCTCCGGTGATCACCCGGGTGGCTCAGCGGCTGACCGTCGAGGGCGGCTCCGACGTGCCGGTGCCGCCACGCGGCGGCTGACGGTCACCCACCCCCGGGCCTCGGGTGCGGGTGCCGGCTCCTCCGCGACCTGCAAGGCGCGCACCGAGCTTCACGGCCTCCTCCACCAGGAGCACCGAGACGGCGACCGCGGCGCAGGTCGCCCACTGGCCGGCCGTCAGCGTCGTCGTGCGGAAGATGTCGTGCAGCACCGGCAGCTGGACGATCGCCACCTGGAGCGCCACGACCGCGCCGAACGAGATCCAGAGCCAGCGGTTGGAGAACAGGTGGCGGGTGAAGACCGTCTCCCGCTCGGCGCGGGCGTTGAGCGCGTTGAAGAACTGGAACAGCACGAAGGTCGTGAACGCCATTGTGAGCGCCACCGCCTCCGTGTGGGCGTCGCCTGCCCACGCGAGCACACCCAGTGTCCCGGCGGCCATCACCACACCGCTGCGCAGCATCCGACCCAGGCGCCGGGTGTTGAGCACCCGATCCGTAGACAGCCGTGGCGGGTCGTCCATGAGGCCACGTCGGGGCGGGTCGACCCCGAGGGCGATGGCGGGCGGGCCGTCCATGATGATGTTGGCCCACAGCACCTGGATGGCGGCCAGGGGTGCCGGCAGACCGACGACCGCGGCGCCGAGGAACGACAGGATCGCGCCGATGTTCGTGGACAGCTGGAAGCGGACGAACTTCACGACGTTGTCGTAGATGCCCCGTCCCTCACGCACGGCACGCACGATGGTCGCGAAGTTGTCGTCCGTCAGGATCATCGCGCCGGCCTCCCGGGTGACCTCCGTCCCGGTGATGCCCATGGCGACGCCGATGTGGGCGGAGCGCAGTGCTGCCGCGTCGTTGACCCCGTCGCCGGTCATCGCGGCGACGTGCCCCCGTGCGGTGAGCGCCTGCACGATCGCGACCTTGTGCTCGGGCGAGACCCGGGCGAAGACGCCGACCTCCTCGATCCGCCCAGCCAGCCCGTCCGGGCCCATCGCGTCGAGCTCGGCGCCCGTCACCACCTCGCCGCGGATGCCCAGCTCCTGGGCGATGGCCGCCGCGGTGTCCCGGTGGTCACCGGTGATCATCTTGACGTCGATGCCGGCCCGGTGGCACTCGGCAACGGCGTCACGGGCTTCGGGGCGGGGCGGGTCGGTGATGCCGACGACGGCCACGAGGGTCAGCTCGGTCAGCAGGTCGACGACGGCCTCCGGCTCGAGCCCCGCTGCGGTGGACGGCAGCACGGCAGTGGCGGACGCCAGGGTGCGCAGGCCCTGGCTGCCGAGGTCCTGCACCTGGTCCAGCACCCTCGCGCGACCGGCGTCGTCGAGCGGCTGCACCCCCTCGGACGTGCGCATCGCCGTGCAGCGAGCGAGCAGGACGTCCGGCGCGCCCTTGACGTGGACCCGGACGGCGTCGTCCTCCCGGTGCAGCGTGGCCATCCACTTGCGCTCGGCGTCGAACGGGACCGTGCTCGTCCGGGGGTGCGCCGCCCGCAGCTGCTCGACGTCGACACCGCAGTCCCGACCCAGCATCACCAACGCACCTTCGGTCGGGTCGCCGACCACCTGCCCCTGGGCGTCGAGGCTCGCGTCGTTGCACAGCACGAACGACGTCACGGCGTCGTGCGGGACCGCCGCCACGTCGACCTCGCGACCCTCGCTGACGAAGGACCGGACCGTCATCCGGTTGAGCGTGAGCGTGCCGGTCTTGTCGCTGCAGACGACGGTCGCTGCGCCCAGCGTCTCCACCGAGGCGAGCCGCTTGACGACGGCGCCGTGCTTGGCCATGCGGTTGACACCCAGGGCGAGGGTGAGGGCGAGGACGGCCGGCAGCCCCTCCGGGACCGTGGCGACGGCGAGGGCGACCGCACTGAGCGCGACGTCTCCGAGCTCCGCACCCTGCAGCAGGGCGAGCGCCGCGTAGACGGCGACGGCGATGCCGCCGATGAGGGTGATGCGCCGACCGACCGAGTCGAGCTGGATCTGGAGGGGGTTCTTCGGCTCGACGCTCGTCGCGAGCATCCCGGCGATCGCGCCGACCTCGGTGCTCATGCCGGTCGCCGTGACGAGCAGCTCCGCCCGCCCCCGGGTCACGGTGGTGTTCATGTAGGCCATGGACCGTCGCTCGGCGAGCACGGCGTCAGGGGGTGTCGGCTGCGCCGTCTTCACGACCGGTCGCGACTCCCCGGTCAGCGCGGACTCGTCCGCCTCGACGGACTCCGCCACCAGGAGACGGCCGTCAGCCGGCAGGCGGTCGCCGGCGTCGAGCAGCACCACGTCCCCCGGCACCACGTCCTCGGCGTCGACGACCTGCACGGCCCCCTCCCGGCGGACCCGCGCGGTCGCGCTCAGCATCGTGCGGAGCGCCTCGAGGCTGCGCTCGGCACGGTTCTCCATGACGAAGCCGATCGTCGCGTTGATGAGCAGGACGACGCCGATGACCACCGCGTCCTTGAGCTCACCGACCAGGCCCGCCAGCACCGCTGCGCCCATCAGGATGACGATCAGCAGGGAGCGGAACTGGTCGAGGAACCGCAGGAGCGCGTGCCGCCTGGCAGGCTCCGCGAGGCGGTTGGGGCCGTGGCGCTCGAGGCGTGTCTCGACGTCGTCGGTGCTCAGGCCGCGCGTCGCGTGCGTCCCGTACGCCCGGGCCACCTCGTCCGCCGCGACGCCATACGGTCGCTTCAGGCCCGCCTCGTCCGAGGTGGCGACGGCGCCGGCCTGCGGGCTCGCGGTGGCAGCTGGGTCGTGCATGGTTCCTTCCAACGTTCCTCAGAGCGTCGGAGGTCTCACCGGTCGCAAGCGACCCGCAGCGCCGGACCCGATGACGGGCCGTGGTGACGGCGAGGCGTGGGGGTTACTCCCCTCCACCTCAAGTGGAGCATCACTCGCAGCCCCGCGTCAAGGCACCGACGAGACTCACGAAAAGTGCCCGCGAAACGCGGGCCGTGCCTCATGTAGGAATGCCCGCGAAACCAGGGGCGTGCTGGGGGCACCCTGGGACATGGA
>NZ_JAJSDQ010000006.1 GCF_021272345.1 Ornithinimicrobium sediminis
GGTTTCAGATCAGCGCCGAGTTCTCCCATCCGGCCCGCGTGCAGTTAGACGCCACAGCGGCGCACATTCGCGCCGCGCTCTGATGTCCGCTCTTGCCGCTGCAAGCACGGCTACGAAGACCCGACCATGTGCCGCTGGGCGGCTATCCGTAGTGATACCGGCAGGCGGCGATTCGGACTTCGCCCCCTGCGACCTTGTAGACGAGCCTGTGTTCGTCCGTGATGCGGCGCGACCAGTAGCCGGCGAAGTCGTGCTTGAGTGCCTCCGGCTTGCCGATCCCCTGGTTGCCGTTCCGCTGAATGTCCTTGAGGAGCAGGTTGATGCGCTTGAGGACCTTGCGGTCTTGCGACTGCCACCAGAGATAGTCCTCCCAAGCGTTCTCGTCCCAGACCAGCAGCACTCGGTTAGTCCGTCTCGACCAGCTCGCGTGTCTGGCCCTCGCCTGCCTCGAGTCGCTCCATGGCGTCAAGGAGCCGTCGCGCGTTGGCGGGTGAGCGCATGAGGTAAGCGGTCTCGCGCAACGACTCGTAGTCCGCCAAGGAGACGATGACCACCGGGTCATGACCCGCGCGGGTGATCACGACCTCTTCGCGGTCGTCGGTAACGCTGTCAAGGACCTCTGCGTAGCGGGCGCGCGACTCGGTGTAGCTCATCGTCTTCATGGCGACCTCCTGTACAGACAACTGTACGTCGAGTCGACGGATACGGCAACGCTGCAGCTCGACGAGGCCATCACGCGCCGGAACGATCCGACACGTATCCGACACGCCGCAGAAACAAACAGCGGCCTGCCAAGGTGTTTCCGCTGGTCAGGCCCCGATTGCTGATGGTGGACGTGAAGGGACTCGAACCCCTGACCTCTCGCGTGTGAAGCGAACGCTCTAACCAGCTGAGCTACACGTCCGTGCGAGCACGCACATTAGCCTGTCCTGACGGCGGCGGCCTAATCGTCCTTGCGCAGGCGCACCAGCGTGCCGAGCCCGGCAATGGCGAGCAGGCCGACCACCACCAGCAGGACGGTGAGCCACATCGCGCCACTCGTCGCGGCGTTGTACACCGACCACACCGCGCACACCAGTGCCAGCAGCCCGAGGCCCAGGGTGAGGGCGAGCTGGGGCGGGTCCTCGGTCAGCTTCTCCCCCTTGCCGATGCCCGGGTCTGAGTCGTCGGCCGGCGGGTGCGGGTTGCGCGGGTCGTTGGTACTCATACTGTGATCGTCCCGCGTCGGGGCCGATCCCTCAACCGCGGACCGGGCGGACGAGGTGGTGCTCAGCCGGGCTCGCCCCGACGCTTGCGGCGCAGGACCACCCCGAGGTCGACCAGGGTCACGACCAGGAGCACCACCAGCATGACCGTGATCCAGCCCTCCCCGCCCACCGCGACGTTCCATACCGCGAAGACCGTGAGGGCGACGAGCCCGAAGCTCGCCAGCACCAGTCGCAGGGTCAGCGCGCTGTGCGCCGGCGCCGCCCCGCCGATGCCGCCGGTGGGGTCGTGGTGGTCCGGCCGGGCCTTGCCCGGGTCCGGCCGGCGGTCGTCCTGCTGGGGGCTCATGGGTCGGGCTGCTCCGCGCTACGGCGATCAAAGATCTCCTGGGCACGCTGGGTGAACGGCCCGGGTGAGGTGCTGAAGACGCGCTCGGGCAGGTCCGCCGCTGGGAGCTGCCCGGCCAGGGTGGAGACGGCGCCGGCCACGCGCACGGCACCGATGCCCTGCACGTCCCGCGTGCTGGAGGTCAGCCAGGCCTCGTCGGCCTCGCTGAGGATCGACAGCGGCAGCTCGTCCTCGTGCACCTCGATGCCCTCGTCGGTCAGCCACTCGATGGTGACCGCACGGGTGATGCCGGCGAGCGGACCGGAGCGCAGCGAGGGCGTCAGGACGACGCCGTCGAGGACCACGAAGACGTTGGACCCCGTGCCCTCACACAGGTGCCCTCTGGTGTTGGCGAAGACGGCCTCCGAGGCACCGAGGTCCTTCGCCGCCGCGAGTGCGATCACGTTGTCGGCATACGAGGTGGTCTTCAGGCCCGCGGTGGCGGCCCGCTCGTTCCGGGTCCAGGGGACCACGGCGACCGTCGTGGACGGCTCGGGGCGTGGCGCGGGCCCCGCCGTCACGATGTAGGTCATCGGCCCACCGCTGCGGTCCGAGCCCAAGGGGCCGGGTCCGGCCGTGATGGTGTAGCGCAGACGCCCGAAGTCCAAGGGCCCGTCGGCCAGCACTGCGGCGATGCCCTCCTGCACGAGGCTGCGGTCCATGGCCGGCAGACCCAGGCCGCGCAGCGACCGGTCCATCCGGTCGTGGTGGCGGGTCAGCGCGAACACGTCGCTGCCGAGGACCTTCGCGGTCTCGAAGACACCGTCCCCCACGGTGATCCCGTGGTCGAGTGCGGCCAGCGCCGGACCCTCGTCGATCCGGCGTCCGTTGACCCAGACCCGCACGGCCGTGCCGTCGTCATGTGCTCCACTCATGGGTGTCACTCTGCCAGAGGGCAGCGGACCTCACTAGGCTCGGTGGGGTGAATCCATCTCTGTATGTCGCGTCCGCGGAGTCCCAGTCCGGCAAGTCCGCCCTGGCGGTGGGCCTGCTCGCCGAGATGTCGAGTGCGGGTGGCCGGGTGGGAGTCTTCCGTCCCATCGTCCAGGACCGGGCCACCGACCCCCTGCTGGACCTGCTCCTCCCGCTGTCCACGACGGACACGCCGGTGGCGGAGTCCATCGGTGTCACCTATGACGCCGTCCACGACGACACCGAGCGCGCCGTCGGCACCATCGTCGAGCGCTTCCACGCCTACGCGGCGCAGCACGACGCCGTGCTGGTCGTCGGCTCCGACTTCACCGACGTGCCGACACCGACGGAGTTCAGTGTCAACGCCACGGTGGCCGCCAACATCGGCTCGCCCATGCTGCTCGTGGTGCCGGCGGTCGAGCGGAGCACCGAGGAGGTGATCGTGGCCGTGGACCTGCTCCTGCAGGAGGCCCACGCCCGGCACGCCCGGGTCAGCGGCATCGTCGTGAACCGCGTCGACCCGGACGTCCGCGCCGCCACGCACACCCGCCTCACCGAGCACCTGGGAGCCTTCCCCGCCTACACCCTCCCTGCCGACCCGGTGCTGCAGGCGCCCACGGTCCGTGACGTCATGGACGCCGTCGACGGCACCTTGATGCTCGGCGACGAGGACCTGCTCTCTCGCGAGGCGATGGAGGTGATCGTCGCGGCGATGACCCTGCCCCACGTGCTGGACCGCATCATCGAAGGCTGCGTGATGATCTGCCCCAGCGACCGCGAGGCGGTGATGCTGGCCGCGATGCTCGCCCACAGCTCGAGCACCTTCCCGTCGCTGGCCGCCATGGTGCTCAACGGCGGCTTCCCGCTGAGCCCGCAGACCCAGCGGCTCGTCGAGGGCCTGCGGGTCGAGCTGCCGGTGATCACGACGGACGGCGGCACGATGGAGACCGCCACCGCCGCGGCACGCGCGACCGGCCGCATCACCGGGCAGACACCGCGCAAGATCGAGCGTGCCCGCTCGCTCGTGCACGAGCACCTGGACCTGTCCCGGGTGCTGCCCTCGTCGCGCTCCACGGCCGGGGACGCCGTGACCCCCCTCATGTTCGAGCACCAGCTCACGGCACGCGCCCGCCGCACCGGTGCCCGGATCGTGCTGCCTGAGGGTCAGGAGGACCGCATCCTCCGGGCCGCCGACACCATCCTGGCCCGTGGGGTCTGCGACCTGGTCCTGCTCGGACAGGAGGAGACGATCCGCACCCGCGCGGCCGAGCTCGGCCTCGGCATCGACGCCGTGGAGGTCGTGGACCCGGTGACCGACCCCCGGCGTGAGCGGTTCGCGGAGCAGTACACCGAGCTCCGCGCCCACAAGGGCATGACGTTGGAGCAGGCGCACGACGTCGTGGTGGACCCTGCCTACTTCGGCACCCTCATGGTCCTCAACGACCAGGCGGACGGCATGGTGAGCGGCTCCATCACCACGACAGCGCACACGATCAGGCCGGCGCTGGAGGTCATCCGCACCGCGGACGGGGTCTCGGTGGTCTCCAGCGTCTTCTTCATGTGTCTGGCCGACCGGGTGCTGGTCTACGGCGACTGCGCCATCAACCCCGACCCCGACCCCCAGCAGCTGGCCGACATCGCCATCTCCTCGGCCGCCACGGCCGAGCAGTTCGGGGTGGACCCCCTCGTGGCGATGCTGTCCTACTCCACCGGCGGATCGGGCACCGGAGCCGACGTGGACAAGGTGCGTGCCGCGACGCGGATCGTGCAGGAGCGGGCCCCGCACCTGCACGTCGAGGGCCCGATCCAGTACGACGCCGCGGTCGACCCTGCGGTCGCCGCCACCAAGCTCAAGGACTCGACCGTGGCGGGCCGGGCCACGGTGCTGATCTTCCCCGACCTCAACACCGGCAACAACACCTACAAGGCAGTGCAGCGCAGCGCGTCGGCAGTGGCCATCGGCCCCGTGCTGCAGGGGCTGCGCAAGCCCGTCAACGACCTGTCCCGGGGAGCGACCGTCCGGGACATCGTGAACACGATCGCCATCACCGCCATCCAGGCAAGGAGCTGACCGCTGATGTCCGCCACCTCCCACGTCCTCGTGGTCAACGCGGGGTCCTCCTCGCTGAAGTACCAGCTCATCGACCCCGACACGGGGGAGTCGGTGGCCGCGGGGATGGTCGAGCGGATCGGCCTGGAGACGGGGACGTCCCGGCACACCGTCGGTGGTGAGACGTTCCGGCGCGAGGTCACCTCCGCCGACCACGGCGCCGCCATCCACGTCCTGCAGGACGCCTTCCTGGAGCACGGCCCTTACCTGCGCGACCTCCACCTGGTCGCCGTGGGACACCGGGTCGTCCACGGCGGCGAGCGCTTCAGCGCCCCGGTCGTGGTGGACGACGACGTGGTCGAGGCCGTGCGCGAGCTCGTCCCCCTGGCGCCACTGCACAACCCCGCCAACCTGGCCGGCATCGAGGTGGCCCGCGAGGCCTTCCCGGACCTGCCCCAGGTGGCCGTCTTCGACACGGCCTTCCATGCCACGATCCCACCGGCCGCCAGCACGTATGCCGTGCCGAGCGCGTGGCGGGAGAGGTACGGCGTGCGCAAGTACGGCTTCCACGGGACCTCGCACGCCTACGTGTCGAGACGCGTGGCCGGCCTCCTGGGACGTCCGTTGGAGGAGGTGCGCACCATCGTCCTGCACCTGGGCAACGGCGCCTCCGCCTGCGCGGTGGACGGAGGCCGCAGCGTCGACACCTCGATGGGCCTGTCCCCCCTGGACGGGCTCGTCATGGGGACCCGGCCGGGCGACCTCGACCCGTCGCTGCCCGCGCACCTCGGCCGGGTCGCGGGTCTGTCGGCCCAGGACTACGACGAGGCTCTCAGCAGGGGCAGCGGGCTCAAGGGGCTCACCGGGTCGAGCGACTTCCGTGAGGTCATGGAGATGCGGGCGGCCGGTGACAAGGCTGCGGTCCTCGCCTTCGACGTCGTCATCCACCGCATCGTGCGCCACGTCGGTGCGCTCGCTGCTGTGCTGGGCCGGGTGGACGCGGTGGCCTTCACCGCCGGGGTGGGTGAGCACGACCCCGTGGTGCGCGCCGCGGTGGCGGACCGGCTGGGGCTGCTCGGCGTCGACCTGGACCGGGAGGCCAACGACGGGGCCCACGGCGAGACGTGCATCAGCACCCCGGACAGCGACACCTCGCTGTGGGTGGTGCCCACCAACGAGGAGGGCGAGATCGCGCGACAGAGCGCCGAGCTGCTGCGCTGAGGGCCCCTCGGCCTCTGCGCCGCGGGGCCTTCCCTCAGACCGGCGGGACGTCCTGGGTCGCCGGCCCATGCTCGGCGGCCAGCGCGACGTTGCGCATGGGCCCCCAGAGCCACACGAGCACCACGAGGGAGCCGGCGAACGCGAACCAGAAGGCCGCCAGGACACCCCAGCGCGCGGCCACCAGGCCACCGATGAGCGTGCCGAGCGCGATGCCTCCTACCGAGCCGAGCAGGTAGACGCTGGTCACACGGCCCAGGACCGCGTCCGGCACGGCGCGCTGCCGCACCGTCGTGGACGTGGTCCCCCACACGGCGGCGTGGACGCCGAAGACGAAGAGGACCGCGACTGCGACCCACACCGCGCTGGTGAGTGCCAGGGCGGCATGGCTGAAGGTCTCCACCACCAGACCCGTGCGGAGCAGCACGGCGTAGCCGAAGCGGGCCTCGAGCCGGGAGTAGAGCACCGAGCCCAGCACGGCACCTACGGCGACGGCGGAGAGCAGCACACCGAAGCCCACGTCGCCCAGGCCCAGCCGCTCCTGGGCGTAGAGGACGTAGACGCCATAGGCCGCTCCGAAGGTCACGTTGAAGAAGGTGATCATGAGCGCCAGGGTGCGCACGGGCGGGTGGCGCCACAGCCACACCGCGCCCTCCCGGGTCTGCCGGCGCAGCGGCGCACGGTGCTGCGGGACGACCCGTCGGGCGAGCCTCATCCGGCTCAGGAGTGCGACGCCGAGCAGGGCCAGCACGGCGTTGGCCCCGAACGCGAGCCACCCAGCCAGGGCGAACAAGGCCGCTCCCAGGGGCGGGCCTGCCAGCTGGTTGGTGATCATCGCCGAGCCGAAGATGCGCGCGTTGGCCTTGCCCAGGTGCTTCCGCGGCACGACGGCCACCGTGAGGGTCGAGGCGGCGTTGTCGGCGAACGCCTCGGCGGTGCCGAGGAGGAAGAACGTCACGTACAGCCACGGCAGCCCCACCATCCCGGTGCCGACGGCCAGCGCCAGCGCGCCGACGACCGCTGCCCGCAGGACGTCGGCGGTCATCACCAGCAGACGCCGGTCGACGCGGTCCACCACGGCCCCGGCGAGCAGGCCGAAGAAGAGCCACGGCACCCGTTGGGCGAACACGGCCATCGAGACCGCGAACGGGTCGCGGGTCAGCGAGGCGACCAGCAGCGGGCCGGCTGCCAGCAGGATGCCGTCACCCAGGTTGGTCGAGGTGGCAGCGCCGAACAGCCAACGGAAGTCGCGGCCGAGGGCGTCGGGGAGCAGCCGGGTGAGCACGCGCCGGCCTCCTCGTCGTCCAGGGGCTGTCGGACGGGCCGCACGACAACCGGCTGACTGTATGCCGTGCGGCACACCCGCAGCCACCCGGAGCGGGAAGCTGCAGGGACGGGACACCCGGGCGCAGCGGGCGTCAGCCGGGACGCATCACGGTGCGGACGGCCACCTCTCGCTCCAGCGTGCGGTGCACCGGGCACTTCTCGGCAATCACCAGGAGCCGCTCGCGCTGCTCCGCCGTCACCGCCGGGTCGAACGCGATCTCCCGCGTGATCTGCTCCATGCTCGCGCCACCCTCGCAGTCCGCGCAGTCCCGGGCATGCACCCTGCCGTGCTCGAGCCGCACCGTGGTCGAGCCGAACTCCCAGCCCTTGCGCCGGGCATACATCCGCATGGTCATCGAGGTGCACGCCCCCAGGCCGGCCAGCAGCAGCTCGTAGGGGGTGGGGCCGGAGTCCGCTCCCCCGACGCTCTCGGGCTCGTCGACGGTCCACCGGTGGTGCCGGACCTGGGCGTGGTGCACGAACCCGGAGGGGTCGCACTCGTGCACCGTCAGGACGGCCGGCTCGTCCGCGACGACGTCCGGGTCGGGCGATGCGACATACCGGTCGGCCCACGCGGCGATGACCGCTGCGGCGTACGCCGAGTCGGCCCGCCGGGAGAGCAGGTGGTCGGCCCCGTCGAGCGACACGAACGACTTGGGGTGACGTGCCCCGTCGAAGATCTGGCGGGCGTTGTCGACGGCGACCACCTGGTCCTGTGGGCAGTGCATGACCAGCAGTGCCGTCCCCTGCGCCGTCTGCTGTGCAGCACCGGCCCGCTCCCGCAGGTCGTCCAGGAACTGACGCCGCAGCCGGAAGGGACGTCCCCCGATCGAGACCTCGAGCACGTCGCCCTCGTCGGTGTCGGTGCCGATGCCGGTGATGAGGTGCTCCACGTGGTCCGGGGACGCGGGGGCGCCGAGCGTCGCGACCGCCACGACTCCCTCGACGCGAGCAGCAGCAGCCAGCACGGCAGCCCCGCCCAACGAGTGACCGACGAGCAGCCGCGGGCTCTCGTAGCGGGCGCGCATCCACGCGGCCGCGGCTGCGATGTCGTCGACGTTGCTCCCGAAGGTGGAGTCGGCGAAGTCCCCGCCGGAGTCGCCCAGCCCGGTGAAGTCGAAGCGGAGCACCCCGAAGCCGCGCTCCGCCAGGGCGGCCGAGATGCGCGCGGCGGCGTGCGAGTCCTTGCTGCAGGTGAAGCAGTGGGCGAAGAGGGCGAAGGCGCGGGCCGGGCCTGCGGGCAGATGGAGCACCCCCGCCAGGTCCTCCCCCAGCGCTCCGGGGAAGGTCACCCGGGCGGTGCTGTGCGGTGAGGTGGTCGGCATGCGTCGAGCATGACGTATGCCGTGGGCCCGGCGCGACACCTCTGCCTCGGGAATGAGACGGGTCACCAGCGGGTTCGTCCACCATGAGCGCATCGCAGCCCACCATGCAGGCCGTCTGGCACGGCACCGTGATCGCGGAGTCCGCCGAGACCGTGCTCGTCGAGGGCAACCACTACTTCCCGCGGGCGTCGCTGGTGCAGGAGCACTTCCGTCCCACGGAGAAGACGACCCTCTGCCCGTGGAAGGGCACGGCGACCTACTTCACCGTGCAGGTCGGCGGCGCCGCCCACCCCGACGCCGCCTGGACGTACGACCAGCCCAAGGCGGCCGCAGCACCGATCGCGGGCCACGTCGCCTTCTGGCGAGGTGTCGAGGTCCGCCCCGTCTGACCGCTCAGCGGGTGACCTCCCAGCGGGCCGCGACGCCGGCACGGAGCGCTGCGACGTCGCTGTCCACCGCGAGCAGGTCGACCTCCGGCAGGAGGGCCACCAGGCCGGGGTCGCCGGCGAAGTACCCCGTCAGCCCACCGGCGGCCCGGGTCGCCGTGAGCACCTCACGGACCGCGGCCAGCACCTCGGGCTCCGTCGTGCCGCCCGCACCCAGGGACAACGCCAGGTCGTAGGGCCCCACGAAGACACCGTCCAGCCCCTCGGTGGCGACGATCTCCTCACAGGCGCGCAGGCCGGCGGCCGTCTCCACCATGACGAGCACCAGCGGGCCGGTCGGCACCCCCGGCAGGCCCAGCGCGGTGCGCCCCAGCCCCGTGCTGCGCGAGCCTCGCGGGGGCGGGAGCGCGCCGGCCACGACCGCCGAGGCCTGGGCCCCCGACTCGACGGCCGGCACGATCACCCCGTGAGGGCCCTCGTCGAGGACGCGCCCCAGCACGGCCCGGTCGTCCGAAGGCAGACGGACCAGCGTCGGTGTGCCCGCGGCCTGCGACACCCGCAGCAGGGGAGCCACGTCGTCGACCGTCAGGGCCCCGTGCTGCAGGTCGAGCCCGACCCAGTCCACCTCCGGACGCAGTGCCGCCTCGAGCGCGAAAGGTCCCAGGCAGGTGACCCACAGACCGCGGCCCCGCACCTGGACGCTCATGCGCCGGAGGCCCCTGTCGGCGCCCACAGGCTCGGCTCGACCTGACCGGCGGGCGTGACCGCCTCCCCCTCCATGGCCCGGAACCACTGACCCGAGAGCTCACCGGCCCGGTCCCTGCGGTTGCGGGTCGTGGCCGCGAGCGGGTGACGCGGTGTGAGGTGGATGCCGGCGATCATGCACCGCACGGAGCCGCCGGCCAGCTCGATCGTGGGCACCTCCAGCGGGAGGAGCGTGCACGAGCGTCCGATGCGCTCCCGCTGCTCGTCGGTGAGGCTCGCGTGGGCGCGGCTGGACAGCGCCAGCACCCGGCCGGCGGGCGTCTTGAGCTCGATGGCGTTGCCGAGGAAGTCATGGATCTGGCCGTGGTCCAGCGCGATGACCTCGCGGTCGGACAGCTCCAGGGAGTCGCGGACCTCGGCCCGGCGCACCGGGTCCGTGATCATGTCGAGGCCGATGAGGACGAAGTCCGAGGCGATACACATCATGACGTTGGTGTGGTAGATCGGCACCCCGGCGCTGTCGTTGGCGTCGAAGACCATCGGCTCGTAGCCGAAGTCGGCACAGAAGCGCTCCAGGGCCACCGGGTTGGCGCGGTTGGAACGAGCCGCGTAGGCCACCCGGTCCTGGTGGTCGATGACCATCGCGCCGGTGCCCTCGAGGTACATCGCGTCGTACTCCAGCCCGGAGTAGTCGACCACGTCGTGCACCCGGTAGTTGCGCTTGAGCATCTCGACCACGTCGCCGCGTCGCTCCGAGCGGCGGCTCGGGGAGTACATCGGGTACAGCGCGACGCGTCCACCCTTGTGCGTGGAGAACCAGTTGTTCGGGAAGACGCTGTCCGGCCTCGTGCTGTCCTCGTTCTCGAACAGGTGGACCGTCACCCCCGCCTCCGCCAGCGCGTCGGCCACGCCCGTGGCCTCCTCGTAGGCCGCGCGTGCCAGGTCCTCGGGATCCCCGTCGTGGTCCTTGGTCTGGAAGGCGTTGTCGGTGGCGGTCGCGGGGTTCGGGGCGAAGTGCTGGGGGCGGATGAGCACGACGGCAGAGGGAGCTTGGACGGACATAGCCGTGATTATGCGGCAGCGCCCGCCCGACGGCGAAGCAGCCGCAGCGGCCAGGTCCAGCGCTGCCTTCGGCGTGTCGCCACGACACGCCGAGACGGCACCGGATCACGACCAGAAGCTCTTGCGCGCTCGCGCCGAGTGGACTAGACAAGGAGGACGCACTCCGGCAACGGAGAGCCGACCACAAGGCCGGTTGCGGATTCGCGATCCGGGTCTTCGACCCGGTGCAACCCACCCGTGATGGGGTGGGGCGAGCCGAACGACACCCTGTGGTCGACCGGCCATCACGTCGGTCAACCGTGGGCCCTTCGCACACTCATACTGCGCGAGGGGCCCACACCCTGTGCAGGACCCTGCACGACGGAGGACCGTGCACGATGTAGGGCCCTGCACGCTCATACCGCGCAGGGACCCACGACCTTCATACCGACTCCAGCAGGCGATGTGCTGCAGGCCCGCCAGCGTGTCGCTGCACCCGTCCCGATGAGAGGGTGGGTCCATGAGCAGACGGTTCGAGGAGCTGGCGTGGGCCGGCACCCGCATGGGCGAGGTGAGCCTGCGTCGCCGGCTGGAACCGGTGACCCGCCGGCAGGTCTACGAGGTCAAGCTCGGCGAGGAGTTCCTCATGTCGAGCCTCTTCACGGCCGCCGAGGAGGCCATGGCCGACCTGGCCCTCGACTGGCTGTCCCGGTCCGGTGCCACCGTGCTGGTCGGAGGGCTGGGCCTGGGCTACACCGCGGTGGCGGCTCTGCGTCACGAGGGTGTCGCCCGCGTCGATGTGGTCGAGACGCTGGAGCCGGTCGTCGACTGGCACCGCGAGCGCCTGCTCCCCTGCTCCGACGAGCTCCTCGAGGACGCGAGGACGTCCCTGGTGCTCGCCGACTTCTTCGCCGTGGCGGCAGGGACGCAGGAGGCCCCGGGGCTCCGGCCGCCCTACGACTGCGTGCTGCTCGACATCGACCACGCCCCGGACTTCGTCCTCGACGAGAGCCACCAGGGCTTCTACTCCCCCGCAGGCCTGACCCGACTGCTCGACCTCCTCGCCCCGGGCGGGGTCTTCGCCCTGTGGTCGGACCGACCACCCGACCACACCTTCACCGGTGTCCTGGACAGCGTCTTCGACCGGGCTCGCGCGGAGGTCGTCCGGTTCGCCAACCCGCTCACCGGAGGCACCTCGGCCAACACGGTCTACCTGGCGCGCACCAGCAGCTGAGCGCTCCGGCGCACGGCCGACAGCGCCCCCGTCAGTAGCGCAGGACGGCGCCGATGTCGGTGCCTTCGGGCAGCTCGTCCAGCACCCGCACGGTGCCGCCTGTCGTGAGCGTCGCCGCGGCCGCGGCGTCCAGCATCTCGCAGCGGTCCGTGGGCTCCTCGCCGGCCAGCCGGAGGACGTGCCCGTCCGGCTCCAGCGTCGCCCAGCAGTCCCGCATCGTCAGCAGCAGGGTGTCCACCCGGCCCTCCCGTGCTGCCCGGAGCGCCTCGTGCCGGTCGGTCGTTGCCTTGCCCGTGCCCAGCCGCTGCTGCAGCTGGTCGGTCGCCCGCAGGTCGGCCTCGGCGAGCCGGGCCTGGATGATCGGCCACGCCCGGTCGTGCAGCTCCTCCGCGCTGAGGTCGTCGGGGTTGAACTCCACCGCATGGTCGGCCACGTGCGCGTACCGGTTCACCGAACGGTAGGCAGCGACCGACTCGGGAAGGCCGGCCAGCACCATGGTCAGGGAGCGCCCCGCAAGGTGGTCGTGCACCCCGTCGGCGACCTCCCGGAAGAACGAGGTGACCTCCACCTTGCGCTCCGTGCCGTCGGGGCCGGCGGTGCCGTAGTAGACCGAGGGCCCGCTACGCCCCGGCGACACCGGTCGCGCCATGCTGTCCGAGCGTGGCTCGTCCGGTGCGAAGACCTCGTCGAAGCTCTCGGGGACCTGCGGCAGGTGCAGCTCCTCGACGCGCTGACGGCTGCCGTCCAGGACCCGCACCTGACGCTGGCTCAGGGCCAGGACAAGGAAGTGCTCGTCGCCCAGCAGGGGCAGCACCGGCCCGAGGACGAAGCGCTCCCCCACGGCCGCCAGCTCCGGCAGCGACACCGGCAGCCTGTACAGCCGCATCCCGCTCGCGCTCAGGAAGACCGCAAGCCCGTCGCTCATGTGCTGCCAGGCCAGGCCGTCCCGCTGCAGCTCCCACGCCTCGGCCAGCAGCTCCTGGGCCTCGGCGCGGCTCAGCCCGGTCTCCACCAGCTGGGCCTCGACGCCGGACAGCAGGTTGCGCCAGCGGATCGGGTCGCCCTCGGTCTCGGGTCCGGCGCGGTGCGTCGGCATGCACAGGGTCACATGCGTCCCGCCGGTGTCCCGCGCCAGGCCTTCGATCTCGTTCCGGGTCAGCAGGTCCATGCATCCTCCTTGGTCGACACGTGCTCCCGACCATAGTTGCGCAGTGCGACACCCGCCCGACAGCCCCCTCTGGAAGCCGGGCACAGCCCGTTCCACCCGGCGCGTCTCGTCCGCTGCGCTCGCCGGTGCCCGGGCGGGTCGGTAGCGTCCCGTCGGGTGAAGACCATGTCAGCCCTGGCCCTGGCGGGCGGTGCCGTGCTGGGCGCAACGTTCGGCGCCGTGGCCGTCCTGCGTGGCTCCAAGCCGCTGCACCCCGTGGGAGTCCTGCGGCACGGCACCCTCAGCATCCGCCCGGGTGCGGCCTCCACCGGCGTGCCGCTCCTGGACGAGCCGGGTGAGCACGAGTGCCTGGTCCGGCTCTCGCGGGCGACCGGCCTGCCTGTGCCGTTGCCGGACATCCACGGGGCGGCGATCCGGCTGGACGCCCAGGGCGACCCGGTCGACCTGCTGTTCGCCGGCACCGGGCAGGGTCGCCTGACCCGACACGTGCTCGTGCCGCGCCGTGCTGTGGGACGGGGGGCGCTCACGACCCTCATCCCGCTGCGCAGCGCGCACGGCCCGCTCCTGCTCGGGCTCTTCCCCGACCCGGGTGAGGACGCCGAGCCCGGTGCCTTCACGGTGCGCATCTCACGCCCGGGCGGTCCGTGGCAGTCCAGGGGGCGGCTGTCGCTGGGCGCGACGGTGACCGGCGAGGCGGACCCACCCCTGCGCTTCGACACGGTCCTGCATCCCGTCCCCGGGCTCGACCACTACCCGACCGAGCGAGCCCTGCGGGAGCCCGCGTATGCCGCGGCTCGCCGAGGCTGGCCGGTGGAGGCCGAGACGGGGTCAGTCGGACAGTGAGGCCAGGGCCGCCTCCAGGCGTGCCCGCGCGTCCTCGGCCACCTCGGTCAGCGCGTCGTTGTCGGTCACCTTCACCATGAGGTCCGGGTCCATCGCCTCGACCCGGGTCTGCCCTGCCTCCAGCCAGCGCACGACGACGTTGCACGGGAGCAGGGTGCCGATGGAGGGCTCGGCCTGCAGTGCCGCATACGCCAGGGGCGGCCGGCACGCCCCCAGGATGACCTGCGGGTCGATGGAGGCATCGAGCTTCTCCTTCAGGGTCGCCTGCAGGTCGATCTCGGTCAGCACCCCGAACCCCTGGTCGGCCAGCGCCTCCCGGGTGGCGCTCAGGGTGTCGGTGAACGGTCGCTGCACGGTGGTGCTCAGTGCCTTGCTCATGTGTGCTCTCCTGCCTGTGTCACGCCGGCCCGCGCGGTGCCGGCCGGCTTGCTACCCGCCCATCGTCACCGAGTCGGCCGTGTCTGTCGCCCCCTGGGGTTCCGAAGCGCCGCCGGCCACGGGCTAGCGTCGGGTGATGGACCTGCTCTGGACCGGATGGTCACCCATCGCCCACACCCTTCTCCTCGGCACGGCTGGATACCTCACCCTCGTCCTGCTGCTGCGCGGCACCGGCCCCCGCACGATGGCCAAGATGACGCCCCTGGACTTCGTCGTCGCCGTCACCCTGGGCTCGGCCTTCGGCCGGACGGTGACCGCTGAGGACGTGCCGTTGGCCCAGGCGGTCGTCGCGCTGGTGCTGCTGGTCGCGCTCCAGTGGCTCCTGGCCGCGTCTCGGGCCCGGTGGCGCGCGGTGCAGAAGCTCCTGGACTCACCGCCCTCGTTGCTCTACTACGACGGGCAGATGCAGACGACCGCGCTGCGGCGTCACCGTCTCACCGAAGACGACGTGCACAACGCCGTCATCCAGGGAGGCGCCGGCTCGCTGGCCTCTGCCCAGGCCGTGGTGCTCCACCAGGACGGGTCGCTGGGCGTCATCACGGCCGAGTCCATGGGAGACGGGTCGAGCCTGATGCCCCAGCTCGTGCACCGTCCGTGAGGCTCCGCCCCTGGGCGCTGCGCGCTCAGACCACCGGGGCGCCGCCGCGGTTCTCCCGCAGGGCCTTGACCCCGAAGGCGGCCAGCAGGAACGGCAGCAGCAGGGTCGCGAGCATCGTGACCAGCCAGACGACGAGCGAGGCCAGCAGCCACGGCCCGATCCCACCGTCGATGGTGAGACCGTCACTCACCTGCGTGGTGATGAGCAGGGAGACGACGGTCGTGATGAGCCCCACGCCCCCCAGCAGGGCCGGGGCGTTGCGGGCGGCCACCCTCGCCATGAACGGTGCGAGCACGGACTGCAGGACGGCGAAGATGACAACCACGAAGATGAAGGACGTGAGGTCGACCGACATCTCGTCCACCAGGAGCAGGGCAGCGCCCAGTCCGATCGCGGCCGAGGCGAGGAACAGCGCGGCGCTGAGCAGGAGTCTGACCATGGACCCACGGTAGGGCTCCCGCCCTCCCCGCACCAGGGTCGTTGGTCCCGTTGGTGCAGGTGGGAGGGGCACCCGGCGCACGAGCAGGCCCCCCGACCACAGGGTGGGCGGGGGGCCTGGCGCAGACGTCACAGACGACGTCTGCCACCACCGGTCAGCCTGCTGAGCAGACCTCCCGCCCCTCCTGCTCCACCCGTGGTCCTGGTGGGCGTGGTGCCCCGGCCGGAACCGCGGCGGGTGGTGCCCGTCACGCGACTGAGCAGACCTGAGATGAGACCCATGGCTTCTCCTTCGTGTTGTCGGTGTCCGCGACGCTAGCCGCGTCCTGTGGGGCGCGCAGGTCGAGACGCCACCTGCCCGAGCCCGGTTCGCGAGCCCTCGGCCCGGTGTGCAAGGTTGGGTGCGTGCTCCGCCTCACTCCGCCCCTGCGTCGCGACGGCGTCCGGCTCGCGTCCTGGGCGGCCGAGGAGCTGCCCCGGCCCCGGCCCGACGAGGCCGACCATGACTGGTTCCTGACGGCCTCCCAGCGCGGCAACGACGCCACCCGGGTGCGTCCGTGGACCGAGGGCAACGAGGCGACCCCCCTGGTGCACGGCGCCGCATACTTCGCAGCGCTGCTGCGCGCCGTGGAACCCACCGGCCCCGGCGACCGTCTCTACTTCGCGGACTGGCGGGGCGACCCGGACCAGCTGCTCGCCGACGACGGGCCGACCGCCGCGGGTCTGCTCTCGGCAGCCGCCCGCCGGGGGGTGCTGGTCAAGGGGCTGCTGTGGCGCAGCCACCTGGACCGTCTGCGTTTCTCCGTCGACCAGAACCGGACGCTGGCCGAGGACGTGAACGACGAGGGGGGTGAGGTGCTCCTCGACCAGCGGGTGCGCCCCCTGGGGAGCCACCACCAGAAGTTCTTCGTCGTCCGCCATCCCCGGCGCCCGGACGCCGACGTGGCCTTCCTGGGTGGCATCGACCTGGCCCACAGCAGGCGCGACGACGCCACCCACGGAGGCGACCCGCAGACCCAGCCCTTCGCCTCGCCGTACGGCGGCAGCCCCGCCTGGCACGACGTGCAGGTGCAGCTCCGGGGACCGGCGGTCAACGACGTGGAGGCCGTCTTCCGCGAGCGCTGGCAGGACCCGGCCGCCCTCTCGCGGCTGCCCTGGCACGTGCTGTCCGACCTGCGGCACGGCACCCGCCGCGACCCCGACGCGCTGCGCGACCCGCTGCCGGACCCGCCGCAGGCCGGCACCTGTGCCGTCCAGCTGCTCGCCACCTACCCCAACCGCTGGCCGGGCTACCCGTTCGCTCCCGACGGTGAGCGCAGCGCCGCCCGCGGCTACGCCAAGGCGCTGAGCCGGGCGCGACGGCTGGTCTACGTCGAGGACCAGTACCTCTGGTCCACCGACGTGGCGCGGGTCTTCGCGGAGGCCCTGCGCAGGGAGCCCGACCTGCACCTCGTCGCGGTGGTCCCCCGCTACCCCGACCAGGACGGCCGCCTCAGCACGCCCGCGGCTCTCCTGGGACACGCCCGGGCCCTGGAGCTGGTGCGTGAGGCCGGTGGCGAACGGGTGCAGGTGCTGGACGTGGAGAACAAGGACGGCGAGCCCGTCTACGTGCACGCCAAGGTCTGTGTCGTGGACGACGTGTGGGCCAGCGTGGGCAGCGACAACTTCAACCGGCGCTCCTGGACGCACGACTCGGAGCTCACCGCCGCGGTGGTCGACGCGGCGCGGGACACCCGCGAGCCCGCCGACCCGGCAGGGCTGGGCGACGGTGCGCGCGTCTTCGCCCGCAACCTGCGCCTGGAGCTGTGGCGCGAGCACCTCGACCGCGACGACGACACCGGGCTGCTGGACCCCCACGCCGCCGCGCAGGCCGTGCGCGAGAGTGCCGCGGGCCTTCAGGACTGGCACGCCGGCGGCCGGGTCGGCCCTCGACCGCCCGGTCGGCTACGCCCGCACGAGGTGCAGGTCCCGCCCCGCTGGCAGCAGTGGCTGGCCTCCCCCGCCTACCGTGCGGTGTTCGACCCCGACGGACGACCACCACGGATGAAGCTGCACCGGCGCCACTGACCTGCCCGAGCTCAGCCCTGCCGGAAGGCGGGCCCGACCAGGGCCCGGTGGCACCGGACGATGGTCTCGACCTGCTCCAGCGCCTGGCGCTCCAGGTGCTCGAACTCCGTGGCGTCCAGGCCCAGGTGACCGGCGTGCGTGCCGAGGGTGCGCCACAGGCCGGACTTGCCGCTGACCCCCGACTGCAGCAGCTCCAGCTCGAGCACCGGGCTCAGGGGTGAGCGGGAGAAGAGCCGTCCGTTCAGCTTCAGCCGCCCAGCGACCTCTCCGGCGCGTGCCAGCGCCTCCTTCGGCCTGCTCCGGGTCAGGCCCAGGGTCTCGATGACCTCGGCGAGCCGGCTCCGCTCCTCACGGACGTCCTGGGTGAGCTGGGCGACCTCGTCGTGGATCGGGAGGTCCTGGTAGGAGTCCCGCATGTGCTCCAGCCGGTGGAGCATCCCGGTGGCCCCGGTCAGATGGTCGCTGAGGTAGGTCCTGAGCAGTGTGCGGTCCACACCCTGGGCGGTCTGCGAGGTCGGCATCCCGGCACCCCTTCGTCTCGGTCGTCGTGGTCACTGCGGTCTCGACCACGCTATGCACCGGCGTCGCGCTGCGCATGTCAGCCGGACACGGGGCCACGACCTGCCCTCCGACGTCGTAGTCTCGGGCCATCCCCCGGTCGGCGAAGGAGCAAGGATGGCGCAGAGCACGGTGCACACAGGCATGGGGGCCATCCCCCACGAGGCCGGGACGGCGTTCCGGGTCTGGGCTCCCCACGCGGGCGCGGTGGTGGTCACCGGCGACTTCGACGGCTGGTCGGGGTCGGACCATCCGCTGGCCGACGAGGGGGACGGCTACTGGTACGCCGACGTGCCCGGTGCCCACGCCGGCCAGGAGTACAAGTTCCGCATCACCCACGAGGGCCGGACCTTCGACCGGGTCGACCCGTACGCGCGACAGGTCACCAACTCGGTGGGCAACGGCATCGTCTACGACCCCGCCGCCTTCGACTGGCAGGGCGACGACTTCGCCTGTCCGCCGCACCACGAGCTGGTCATCTACGAGACCCACGTGGGCTCCTTCGTCGGCGGTCCCGGTGGGTCCGGCAACCTCGAGCTGGTCGCCGGCAAGCTGGGCTACCTGCGCGACCTCGGCGTCAACGCGATCGAGCTCATGCCGCTCATGGAGTTCGCCGGCGACTACTCCTGGGGCTACAACCCGGCGCACATCTTCGCCGTGGAGTCCGGCTACGGAGGCCCGGACGCGCTCAAGGCCTTCGTCCGTGAGGCGCACCGCCACGGCATCGCCGTGGTCCTGGACGTCGTCTACAACCACTTCGGCCCCAGCGACCTCGACCTGTGGCAGTTCGACGGGTGGAGCGAGGGCGACAAGGGCGGCATCTACTTCTACAACGACCACCGGGCCGCCACGCCGTGGGGTGAGACACGACCGGACTACGGCCGCGAGGCGGTGCGGCGCTACATCCACGACAACGCGATGATGTGGCTGCGCGACTTCCACCTCGACGGCCTCCGGTTCGACATGACGCCGTACATGCGCAGCGTCGACGGCACGGGCAAGGACATCCCCGAGGGCTGGGAGCTCATGCGCTGGATCGCGCGGGACGCGCGCGAGCAGTTCCCGGGCCGGATCATGATCGCCGAGGACCTGCACGGTGACCCGGCCGTCACCTCTACCGGTGACGAGGGGGCCTGCTTCCACGCACAGTGGGACACCCACTTCGTGCACCCCGTCCGCCGAGCGGTCATCGCGGAGCACGACGGTGACCGCTCGATGGACGAGGTGGCCCACGCGATCATGTTCACCTACGGCGACACCTTCGCCCGGGTGGTCTACACGGAGTCGCACGACGAGGTCGCCAACGGCTCCGCCCGGGTGCCCCACGAGATCGCTGCGACCGACTCCTCGGGCTGGGCGGCGCAGAAGCGGGCCACGCTGGGGGCCGCGCTGGTGCTCACCGCTCCCGGCATCCCGATGCTCTTCCAGGGTCAGGAGTTCCTCGAGGACGAGTGGTTCCGCGACGACGTCCCGCTGGACTGGCCCCGCGGTGAGCAGTTCGAGGGCGTCGTCCGCCTGTTCCGTGACCTCGTCTCGCTGCGCCGCAACCTGCAAGGGGACAGCGCCGGCCTGACCGGCCGGCACACGCGACTGCTCCATGTCGACGACCACGCCAAGCTGCTCGTCTTCCAGCGCGCCACCGACCACGACGAGCACGCCGTCGTCGTCGCCAACCTCAGCGGCCGGCCACTGGAGGCCCAGCAGGTCGGTATGCCGCACGCAGGACAGTGGCGGCTGCGCTGCAACTCCGACGCCTCCACCTACAGCGCGCTGTTCGGCGGGCACGCCGCGCACGACCTCCAGGCGCACGAGCTCAGCGATGAGCACGACCACCCCGCGTACGCCTCGGTCGACGTGGGGCCCTACACGGTGCTCGTCTACACCCCCCAGCGGGATGCTCAGTAGGCCGGTTGCTCAGTAGACCGTGAGGCCACGTGCTGCGAACTGGGCACGGGCACGCGCAAGCAGGGCCGCGTCCGGAGGCGAGGTCCCCGTCAGTGCGTAGTCCATGCCCAGGCGCTCCCACTTCTCACGCCCCATCTGGTGGAAGGGCAGCACCTCGACGCGGGACACGCTCGTCATCGCTGCGACGTGGTCGGCCACCCGCGCCACGTCGTCGACCGCGTCGGTCAGTCCCGGCACGAGGACGAACCGCACCCAGATCTCGGTGCCCCGCTCGGACAGGCGCCGCCCGAAGTCGAGCGTCGGCTGCAGGTCCCGGCCGGTCACGTGACGGGAGGTCGCGTCGTCCCCGGACTTGACGTCCAGCAGCACCAGGTCGACGTCGTCGAGCAGCGCGTCGGACGCGTTCGCCCCCAGGAAGCCCGAGGTGTCCACCGCGGTGTGCACCCCCAGCTCGCGGGCACCGCGCAGCAGCCGTGCCAGGAAGGCCGGCTGCATCAGGGGCTCACCTCCGGAGACGGTCAGGCCTCCCCCGGCAGCCCGGAACACCGGCAGGTAGCGGTGGAGCCTCCGCAGCACCTCGGTGACCTCGACCCGCTGCCCGTCCCGCATCCGCATCGTGTCGGGGTTGTGGCAGTAGAGACACCGCAGGGGGCACCCGGCGAGGAAGACGGTCAGCCGCGTCCCAGGCCCGTCCACCGCGGTGACGAGCTCCCACGAGTGCACGGAGCCGACCGCGCCCGTGCGGACGCCGCTGAGCAGCTCCCTGTGCATGAGCGTGCCGACGGCGAGCGGGGCCGCCGGTCCGGCGTTCACGGCATACCGTTCACGACGCGCCGTGGAACGTCCGGGAGAGCACGTCGAGCTGCTGCTCGCGGGTGAGGCGCACGAAGTTGACGGCATACCCGGACACCCGGATGGTCAGCTGCGGGTAGCGCTCGGGGTGCGCCATGGCGTCCTCCAGCGTGTCCCGGTTGAGCACGTTGATGTTCATGTGGAAGCCGGAGGCGTCCATGTAGGCGTCGAGCAGCCCGACCAGGTGGGTGACCTGCTCCTCGACCGTCCGCCCCAGCGCGGAGGGCACCACGGTGCTGGTGAGCGAGATCCCGTCCTGGGCCTGCTCGTACGGCAGCTTCGCCACGGACAGGGCCGAGGCCAGCATGCCGTGGGTGTCCCGCCCGTTCATCGGGTTGGCGCCCGGGGCGAACGGCTCACCGGCCCGCCGGCCGTCCGGGGTGTTGCCCGTGGCCTTGCCGTAGACGACGTTGGACGTGATCGTCAGCACCGACTGGGTGTGCACGGCGCCGCGGTAGGTCGGCAGCCTCCGGATCTTGGCCATGAACCGCTCCACCAGCATGACGGCGATGGCGTCGACCCGGTCGTCGTCGTTGCCGTATGCCGGGAAGTCACCCTCGACCAGGTAGTCCACCACCAGCCCGGTGTGGTCCCGGACGGGGCGCACCGTGGCGTACCGGATCGCGGACAGCGAGTCCGCAGCCACGCTCAGCCCGGCGATCCCGCAGGCCAGCGTGCGGAGCACCTCGCGGTCGTGCAGCGCCATCTCGAGCCGCTCGTAGGCGTACTTGTCGTGCATGTAGTGGATGCAGTTGAGCGCGTCCACGTAGGTCGCGGCCAGCCAGTCCAGCAGGCGGTCGTAGCGACCGAGGACGTCGTCGTAGTCGAGCACCTCGCCCCGCACCGGCTCACCGACCGGCGCCACCTGCTCGCCGGTGACCTCGTCGCGCCCGCCGTTGACCGCGTAGAGCAGCGCCTTGGCCAGGTTGACCCGCGCCCCGAAGAACTGCATCTGCCTGCCCACGGCCATCGGGGAGACACAGCACGCGATGGCGGCGTCGTCACCCCAGGCACCGCGGATGTGGGCGTCGGACTCGTACTGGATCGCCGAGGTGTCGATGGAGGCCTGGGCGCAGAACCGCTTGAAGCCCTCGGGCAGCTGCTCGTGCCACAGGACCGTGAGGTTGGGCTCGGGTGCCGGCCCGAGGTTGTACAGCGTCTGCAGGACCCGGAAGGAGGTCCGCGTCACCAGCGGCCGGCCGTCCTCCCCCAGCCCACCGATCGACTCGGTCACCCACGTGGGGTCCCCGGAGAAGAGCTGGTCGTACTCCGGCGTGCGCAGGAAGCGCACGATGCGCAGCTTGACCACGAGGTCGTCGACGAGCTCCTGCGCCTGCTCCTCGGTCAGGACCCCCGCCTGCAGGTCTCGCTCGATGAAGATGTCGAGGAAGGTCGAGGTGCGCCCCAGCGACATCGCGGCACCGTTCTGCTCCTTCACCGCAGCCAGGTAGCCCAGGTACAGCCACTGCACGGCCTCGTAGGCGCTGGCTGCCGGCCGGGAGACGTCACACCCGTAGCCTGCAGCCATGTCCACCAGCTCGCCGAGGGCACGCACCTGCTCGGCCAGCTCCTCCCGGTCGCGGATGACGTGCTCGGTGGAGCGCAGCGCGTCCAGCTCGGCCCGCTCGGCCTGCTTGGCGGTGACCAGGGCGTCCACACCGTAGAGCGCCACCCGGCGGTAGTCGCCGATGATGCGGCCGCGCCCGTAGGCGTCGGGGAGACCGGTCACCAGGCCTGCCTTGCGCGCCGCCCGCACATCAGGCGGGTAGACGTCGAAGACGCCGGCGTTGTGGGTCTTGCGGTAGGTCGTGAAGATGGTCCGCAGCACCGGGTCGACCGGGTAGCCGTAGGTCTCCAGCGCGGTCTCCACCATGCGCCAGCCCCCGTAGGGCATGATCGCCCGCTTCAGCGGAGCGTCCGTCTGGAGGCCCACCACGATCTCGTCCTCGCGGTCGATGTACCCCGGGGCGTGGGCGGTGATGCCCGCCGGCGTCGACGGGTCGACGTCGTAGACGCCCTTGGCACGCTCCTCGGGGAGCATGGCCGTCAGGGTCCCCCACAGCCTGGTGGTGCGAGGGGTGGGCCCGGAGAGGAAGTCCGCATCCCCGGCATACGGCGTGTAGCAGCGCTGGATGAAGTCGCGGACGTCGATGTGGTCCTGCCACGGACCGGGCGCGAAGCCTCTCCAGGCGTGCTGGGTGGCGCTGACGCTCTCGACGTGGGTGCTGACCATGGTTCCTCCCAGGACACGGTCTCGGTGACCGTATGGTGCGGGAGCGGTCCTGTGTCGGACGGCGCTGGCCGGCGCGGTGCCGCTGCTCCCGAGGGCGGTCTCACGCCCTCGGACCCATTCTACCGAAAGCGCTTTCACCCGTCAGCGGTGCGCGAGGTGATCTCGGTCGCACCCGCTCCCTCGCAGGCCTTGCGTCAGTGAGGCACCAGCTCGTCCTCGTCCTCCTCGCCCGCCCGGAGCACAACCTCGTGACGCCGTCGCAGCTCGGTGATGGCGCTCTGCTGGTGGAAGAGCCGAGACTGCGGGCCGGCGCAGCCGGCCTCGGCGCACCAGTGCCTCTCCTCCACCCGGCCGCAGTCCTCGATGCGGGCCAGCTCCTGGATGAGCTCGCGCACCGACATGCCGACGACGTCCATGCGCCACCACCTGCCCCACTGCTGCCAGTCCCTAGGACGCACCTTCATGACCCGGCGGCGGCGTCGGGTCGGCAACCGCAACCCAGGCGGCCTACAGTCGGACGATGACGCAGGCACACCCGGACGACCGGGACGACAAGGACGGCACGGACACGGACGAGCAGGAGGGACAGGTCTCCGAGGCAGGCTCCGGCGCTCCGGACAGCGAGGCCGCCATGGGAGGTGCGGACAGCGTCCCGGACACCCCCGACAACAACCCGCTCCCGCCCTCGCACTGACGCACGCGAGGCCCCACACAGCGACGGCACGGCGACCGCCGTGCCGTCGCTGTGTCCTGTGTTTGCGGGGTCAGCCCTGCGGCTGGGTGTTGTCGGTGCCCCCCAGCCGGCGCAGGAACTCGTGGCACTGCTGGGCGCGCCGGGAGTCCTCGTCCATGACCTGCTCGAAGAACGAGGCGATCTCGTCCTGGCCGGCGTTGCGGGCGTCCCGGACGTACTGCCCGTAGTCGTGCCCGGCCTTGAGTGCGTGGTACTGCACCGAGATGAGGTCGAAGGTGACGTCGTCGAACCCGGTTTCGCCGGTTGCCATGCGCATGCTCCCTTCTCTCACCGCCAACCGCGTGGGTGCGGCGCACCGAGGGCCCCGATGCCCTCGGCCGGGTCCGCGGGACCTTGGCCGTGGCTCCACGCTAGGGAGACGGCGGCGGGTCGCAAGCCGAGACGACACGCCTTCGGCCAGTGACCGAGCTCCTCTCGGCGGACGGCCCTCAGCCGGACGACGCGATGCCGTGGACCGGCACCTCCACGGTCCCCGTCGGGTCAGCGGGGACCTTCCGCGTGGTGACGAGGTCCTCGGCGATGTCGTGGAGCTTCTGGTTGCGGTTGCGCGAGAGCCGGGTCAGCAGGGCAAAAGCCTGGTCGGCATCGAGCCCGAAGCGCTCCATGAGGATGCCCTCGGCCTGACCGATCGTCGTGCGCGTGGCCACGGCGATCTTGAGGTGGTCGGCCTGCTCCCGCGCTGCCAGGGCAACCGCGGCCTGGCCGGCCAGCACCTGGCCCTCCAGGATGTCCTCCTCCGTGAAGGCCCCGACGTCGAACCCGTACAGGTTCAGCGCGCCGATCACGCCCGTGCCGGTGAACAACCGGTAGGACACCATCGACCGGAGGCCCAGCTCCTCCACGACGCGCGGGGCCCACCGGGACCACCGCGTCTCCACCGTGAGGTCGGCGCTGGCGACATCGTCCTGCCCCGGGCTCAACGCGTCGAGGCAGGGACCTTCGCCGAGCTCGTACTGCCAGCGGTCCGCCTGGTCGACGGTGCTGTGCGAGCTCGCGACCGTCGAGACCTGTCCGCGGCGACAGAGGCTGATGCCCGCTGCGGAGCAGCCACTGACCAGGGTGACCGCGAGCTCGACGGCGACCTCTGCCGTCATGGCCACATCGCGCTCGGCGTGCAACAGTCGGGCCACCTCGGCGGCATGCTCCAGCAGGTCTCGTGCACCGCTGTCCACGGTCATTCCGTCCTCCTCACCCCGCACCATCCACACTACGGCATCTACAGGGTCCCGCGGCAGGTCCGCCGTGCCGCCGAGCCTCCGCGCACCACCCCTGAAGCCCGGCTCGTCTTCGGACATGTGTTCACCATGGCACCCACCACCCACACACCCCCGCGCCGTCCACACAGGTACGACCCCAGGACGGCTACTCCCGCACTCAGGGCTGTGCGCGGCATACAGGCCCTGAAGGCCCCATGTCCCCTGCGACGAGCACATCGGTGCTGTTCAGACAACATGTGGAGCCCCTATCCTGAACGCCGTCACATCCCTTCTGTCACCTCTCCGGAACGCGAGGACGCTCATGGGCACGGCCACGACCGAGGCTGCACAAGCACCGCGAGTGAGGTGGGGGCTCGTGATCCTCGGTCTGCTCCTCGTCGTCGTCGGCGGCATCCTCACCGTCACACCGTTCGTCTCGATCGCCGTGCTGGTCGTCCTGGTGGTGCTGGCTCTGTCGGTCACCGGGGCGGGTGAGCTGGCCACGGCGAGCCGCTCCGAGGCGCCCATGGTCTCCAGAGTGATGGGGGTGGCCTGGCTGGCGGCCGCCCTCGTGGTGGTGCTCTGGCCGGGTCCGTCCATCCGGGTGCTCGCGGTGACGGTCGGCCTCGCGATGGTCGCCTCCGGGGTGCTGCGCATGGTGACCGGCGTGCGCGGGACCAGCGATGCGCGGCTCGCCTCAATGCTGCTCGGCGCTGCCGGGGTCGTGCTGGGTCTTCTGGCCCTGGCCTGGCCCGATGTCACCGTCTTCGTGGTGGCGGTCGCCTTCGGTGTCCGGACCGTGGTCTTCGGGATATCACTGGCATGGTCAACGGTGCGGGCAGGACGGCATCGCTCAGAGGGTCCGGCGCAACGGCCTGGGGTGCTTCGCAGGTGGGGCCGAACCCTGGGCGCTGTGGTCGCGTTGCTGGGGGCGCTGGCCCTGCTCTTGTTGAGTGTCGTCCTGCGCGGCGGTGCGCCGGAGGCCGACGCCTTCTACGACCCGCCTGACCAGGTGCCGGCGGACGCCGGCTCGCTGCTTGCGGCCGAGGCCTTCGAGCGGGACGTGCCCGAGGGCGCACGGGCCTGGCGCATCCTGTACACGACCACGCGCGACGAGGGACACCCCGCGGTCGCCAGCGCCATCGTCGTTGCCCCCGCTCAGCCTGCTGACGAGCCGCACGACGTCGTGGCCTGGGCGCACGGCACGACCGGGGTCGTGCCCGGGTGTGCACCTTCGGTGCTGGAGGACCCTTTCGAGGCCGGAGCCACACCGGCGCTGCCCGAGGTGGTCGACAAGGGCTGGGTCATGGTGGCCACCGACTACGTGGGCCTGGGCACCGAGGGCCCCCACCCCTACCTCATCGGCCAGGGTGAGGGACGGTCGGTGCTCGACGCGGTGCGCGCCGCACGGCAGCTGGAGGACGTGGACCTGGCGGAGCGCACGGTCGTCTGGGGACACTCGCAGGGGGGCCATGCTGCGCTCTGGGCAGGTGTCCTGGCATCTGACTACGCACCGGAGGCCGACGTGGTGGGGGTGGCCGCGATGGCGCCGGCGAGCAACCTGCCCGGGCTGGTCGACAACCTGGACGTCGTCCCTGGGGGCTCCTTGTTCGCCTCCTACATCGCACAGGCCTACAGCGACGTGTACGACGACGTGGCGTTCGACGACGTCATCCGCCCCGCGGCGAGGGTGCAGGCCCAGGAGATCGCCGGGCGCTGCCTGGCCGAGCCGGGCGTGCTGGTCTCCCTGGTCGAGACCTTCCTCTTCGGTGGCTCCGTCTTTGCCGAGGACGCGACGTCGGGCAGCTTCGGCGCCCGGCTCGCCGAGAACGTGCCGTCCGGCGCTATCGACGCCCCTCTGCTGCTCGCACAGGGTGCCGCCGACCCCCTGGTCCTGCCTGCCGCGCAGGACGCCTACGTGCAGCAGCGGTGCGCCGACGGACATGCGGTCGACTACCGCACCTACCCCGGCGAGGACCATCTCAGCGTCGTGGCGGACGACTCCGCCCTGGTCGGAGACCTGCTCCAGTGGACCCAGGACCGCTTCGACGGCGTGCAGAGCGCGTCCACCTGCTCCGGGTAGGACACCCTGGGGACCCGGGACGGACCCGCTGCTCCGGACGCGAAGGCCCCTGACCGGCATACCTGCCTGTCAGGGGCTGCTTCGTGATGGTGGGCGATACTGGGTTTGAAACTTTCAGAAAGGGGCCTACCACAGATGCCTCCCGACCGTCCACTTTGATGATAAACTCCCAGGTCAGAGGGCATATCGGCAAGGGACAAAGAAGGACGGGTCTGGACAGGTTTTGACGTCGTTGTTCCTCGTCTATTCCTCGAAAGGCGATACTGGGAGGACACAAGTTGTCTCGCACCAACCATCGGTCCCGACGTGGTTTCGGGCGCGTGGAGCGGCTCAAGTCGGGGCGCTACCGGGCTGCCTACACCGGGCCAGACGGTCGTCTCTACCGGGCCCCGATGACCTTCGACGCCAAGGACGACGCCATCGCCTGGCTGTCCGCGCGCCGTGCCGAGATCGGGATGGAGATCTGGGCGCCACACGCCGCTGCTCAAGGGGCACGGCGACGGGAGGCCCCGACGTTCCGCGCGTACGCCGAGCTGTGGCTGGAGACCCGCCGGACGCGGGGGCGCGAGCTGCGCCCGACGACCGCTCAGCAGTATCGGATGCTGCTGGAGCGGTTCATCTATCCGACGTTCGGCGAGGAGCGGATCGACCGCATCTCGCACGAGGACGTCAACGCCTGGTACGACCAGGTGGCTCCGGGCCGGGACACCGTCAGGGCACAGGCGTACAGCCTGCTGCGCACGATCTTCGCCGGGGCCGCGTCGGTGCGGCCTACTCCCCTCATCCCCTACAACCCGGCTCACATCCGTGGCGCCGGAAGCGCCAGGCGGGTCCATCACGTCGAGCCGGCGACGCTGTCGGAGCTGGAGACGATCGTCGCGGAGCTGCCCGAGCGTTACCGGCTGATGGCGCTGCTCGCCGCCTGGTGCGCGCTGCGCTTCGGCGAGCTGGCCGAGCTGCGCCGTGGTGACGTCGACCTCCGGACCGGGCGGGTCAAGGTCCGTCGTGGCGTGGTGCGGGTCGGCGGCCGGTTCATCGTCGGCCCACCCAAGAGTGATGCAGGCGCACGCGACGTTGCGATCCCGCCCCATCTGCTCGCTACGGTCAAGGATCATCTGTCGAGGCACACCGCGTCCGGCAAGGACGCGCTGCTCTTCCCCGCCGCGGCAGACAGCGACCGGCACATGGCGCCATCGACGCTCTACAAGGTCTTCTACCCAGCGAGGAGGGCCGCCGGCCGCCCAGACCTGCGCTGGCACGATCTGCGCCACACCGGCGCCGTCCTCGCGGCCCAGACCGGCGCGACCCTCGCCGAGCTCATGGGGCGGCTCGGCCACTCCACCCCCGGCGCGGCGATGCGCTACCAGCACGCCGCCGCCGACCGCGACGCCGAGATCGCGCGGCGGCTCTCGGAGCTGCACGGCACGACGGCTCTGGGATGAGTCCTGATCGGCGTGATCGCCGCAAGGCGACCACGCCGCGGTCGAAAGCACCCCCGGTACGCACGGCTCCGTCCTCGGACGATGCGCACGCGATCGTCTTCTTCAGGCGGCACGCGGACGACGCCCCGGAGCAGCGTGCTCCCGGTCGCGAGGCGCTGAACTCCTACCCGGCCGGAGTTCGCGCCAAGATGCGGGCCGCCCTGGTCGCCGTCGCGATCGCCCCACCGAAGCGGTTCGCAGGGGGCGGCTACTGAGAGGCGATGAAGGGTGACATGAGCGGCTGGTTCGAGGTGCGGATGGACGGGCCGCGACGTCACCACTACCGACTCTTCTGCCTCCTCCACTACGAGGCCGAGGGCCAGGACAAACCGCTGCTGGTTGTCGTGGACGGGCGGGACAAGCCGTTCCGGACGACGATGCCGGAGGCCGACTACGTCGCGGTCCGCAAGCTGGGGACGGAGTACCGCAGACGAAACCCCCGGTCCGTCATCTGAGGCCAGTCAGGCCGGAAGCCTCGCTCTGGGCGTACGCAACGTGTCCAGGTGCTCGGCAAGCTTCATCGGGTCGGCCGTCCGACCCTCGAGCAAGGGCTCGGTGATCAGGCCGCGCTCGGCCAGAGGGATGGGTTCGACGGTGATGCGCAACCCGAGGGCGGCCGCCACCTCGGCCAGCGTGCCCAGCGTCGGGTTGGAGCTCTCGGAGGACAGCAGGCGACGGATGGTCGCTGGCTCTTTATCGATGGCCCGTGCCAGCTCGGCCTTGGACAGCCCCGCAGCCTCGCGTGCGTCGTCAATGGCGTTGACGACCGAGTCGATGGTGGAGATCCGCATGGACTCCACGACGTACTCGCGGAGGAACTCTGGGTCCTGCAGGTCACGGTTCAGGTCGTCCCAGAACGCGGTGTGCTTGCTCATTCCCTCACCTTCCTGATGACAGACAGCGTAACATAGATGCTACGCATGGGGAGGGCTGGGCCGCCAGCAAATCGACCACCCGAGGCCCGCACCGCCCTGCCGTCGCCAACTTTCCTGGGGACGTACCTGACTTCTTTGGGGACGTGGCCCTGACCTGCGGCGATACCTGACATGAGGCCTCAGACGCCGGCGGCCCCACCGAGGACCAGGGACGCTGGCCCGCACAAGGTGGGGACGCTCCTGGGCGCGCTGGGGGCGGTCCGTGACCTGCGGAAATGTCTGCACGAGAGTCACGAGGGCGTGCCAGCAAGGCATGGAATCACGCCGTTCCGGGCGCGGGCGGGCGCCCGGGGGGGGACGCTTCCGGGGACGTATCCGGGTATGCCCTCACGTCATCGTCTGGGCCACATCGACACGGTGTGGAAGGAGACGACGATGAGCGTAGCGACCTGTCTTGGGGTGGACACCCACGAACGTCCCCCGCTGCGGTGGGCCCGGACCCACTGGCAGGACTGGGCCCGTGCCCACCCAGCCCTCGTGGTGGTCTCCGATCTGCTCGACCTGCCACCCTGGCTGGGTCAGGCGACACCGGAAGGGCGGGATGAGGTGCTGGCGGCTCTCGCGCGGGCCGCCGCACACGACGTCGAGGCGGTCTCCGTGATCACGTGGCTCCTGGTCCCCGGAGCAGTGAACCTGGCGCGGCAGCTCGCGGACCTCTCCCCCGACATCGACGCTCTCGTCGCCGGACAGCTGTGGTTGACCGTTCGGGCCTACCGTGGAGACCCGCCGCGGCGCGTCGCCGCCACGCTGCTGGCCCGGACGCGGCGTGAAGTGATGGCCGACCTGGGTGTTGGCGAGGCAGCCGTGCGTCGTGACCGCGTCTGGGCGTCGACAGTTCCCATGGGATCGGTCCCCGAGGTGCCACTCCTGGATGCCGGGCCGGAACCCGTGCGTGAGTTGGCCGAGCTTCTCGAGCAGGCTGCCGCGACGGGTGCTCTGGCCCGCGAAGACCGAGCCCTGCTCATGGACGTCGCCCGGGAGGCGGCGCGGCTGAACGTACCCGCGCGACGAGGCCGGGGCGGACTCATGACCCCGTCGGTGGCTGAGCTTGTCGCCGAGGACTACGCAGCATCGGCACGCACGATCCGTCGCCGCGCAGCCAAGGCCGTCGCCGGTCTCGAAGCGTTCCGCCGGTCGAGGCAGTGACCCCGGTCGGCATCAACGGCTGGGACCGTGAAGAGCAGGACCGGACGGGGCAGGGCAGTAGTCCTCTGGACGCACCCCCTGCGGCGCGGTCCGGTGCGCAGAGGCCCATGCACTCTTGTGCTGCGGGTCGATAACGCGGAACCACAGGGCCGAGGTCGCCTCGTCGTCTGGAAGAGGGCCCTGGTCCGCCGCCTGCTCCAGCCGGTCGGGTACGTCGACGCCGGCACGGTGCAGACGGTCGAGACGCTCGGCCAGCTGCGGGGTGAACCAGTCCCGGTGTCCGACGTGCTCGACGATGAGACGCTCCCAGTGCCGGAGCGCGTCGGGCAGCTGGCCGGTGACCCGGCAGAGGAGGCCGCGTGCGTACCGGCCGGCCGCTCCCCCGGCGTCCGGCGGCCCCACCGGGCGCAGGTCACTGTGGTCGACGGCTCGGGCGGCCCGCCACACGGTGAGGTCGGCGACGAGCTCGGGGCTGATGTGGTGCGCGAGGGGCGCGGCCCATTGCTGCTCGGGGGTGGTTCCCTGACGCACCTGGGCGGCCAGGCTCCTCACTCGTTCGGCACGGGCGGTGAGGTAGCCGCCCCAGACGGGATCGGTGGCAAGCCGCTTCGGGATGGCGGGCAGCCATGGGAGGGGACCGCCTGCCGGCCTGCGGTCAAGACGCGAGAGCAGGACGGCGGCAGGGTCGTCGGCGTCGCCGAGCCCCCGGTAGGTGGACGCGTTCGTGAGTGTCTGGAGGGCGTCGCGCCCGTCGGCCTGGGTGAGCATCAGGTGGGCACGCAGGCTGGGCCACGCCGGGGCGTGGGTGAGGCCTGGGACCAAGGCGGCGGCGGCAGACTCGATGTCATCGCCCCAGCCAGGGCCGAGGAGCCTCTCGGCGCCGGCAAGGAGGCCGTCCTCGTACCGTTCGGCTGCCTGGTGCAGCAGTGCCGCCGGGTCGGCCGCTCGTGCCCTCTCGGTGGTCGCCGAGACCGCGGCACCGTCACGTGCAAGCACGCCCTGCAGGGTCTCGGTCGCGGTGGCCGGGCTGGTCGTCTCGATCAGCGGCAGGGTGTGCCCGTCTGTGTCGGTGGCCGACACGACATGCACGTGGTTCTCGTGCCGCCCCCGGGTGAGCATGGTGTAGAGCAGCTGCCGGGACTCCTGCCCGGTGATGATGCCGTGCATGGTGTCGGTGGTGACACCCTGGGCCGTGTGCACGGTCGCGGCATACCCGAGCTCGACGTGCTCAGCGACGTAACCGGCCGGCAGCCTCGTCCGCAGCCCGGAGCTGAGGTGACGGACGCTCAGGGCGGGTCCGTCGACCGCGGTGACGGTCCACCGGTCACCGTTCTTGACCCAGTCGGTGCTGCCGACGCCCAGCCGTCGGTCGTTGCGCCGGGTGATGACGACGTCCCCGGCGGAGGCGCGGGTGCCGTCGGCGAGGAGCACCTCGCGGTCAGGAGTGCCGCCACCCAGGCGCGCAGCGCGCGCGCGGGTGTTGAGGCTGGTGACGAGCTCGCGGGTGGGTGCGAGCATGAGGCAGTCCCGCCCGCTCGCGCGGTCCCGGGACCAGGCGGTGAAGACCGCCTCGACGGTGGTGGCGACGTCCCCGACGTGCACGCGGTCCCGGTCGAGGTAGAACCCTAGCGCGGTGGCGTCGCCGGCCCGCAACGCCAGGGTCGCCTCGGCCTCGGCGGAGTCGGAGAACCGGACCACCTCATCCAGGCGTACGGCTCCGTGGGCGTTGGCGATGTCGCGCAGCACTCCGCCGGCGCCGACGGCGGCAAGCTGCTGGTCGTCGCCGATGAGCCGGACCGAGGCGCCCCGGCCCAGCGCGTGCGTGATCACCCGGTCAAGGGTGAGCGTGTCCGCCATACCCGCCTCGTCGACCACGACGAGGGTGTCCGGCCCGATCGCGTCGTCCAGCCAGGACCGGCGCCCGTGCTCGAGGTCGTGGACGAGCTTGTCCAGCGTCTCGGACGGTATGCCGGTCGCCTCGGCGAGCACGCTCGCCGCGGCCGCGGAGGGCGCGAGCCCGATCACGGGACCAACGTGGGCACGCCATGCGTCGGCGAGGACCCGCATGGCTGTGGTCTTGCCCGAGCCTGCCGGGGCCAGGACGAGCTGCACCCGGCGACCGCTGGAGGCCAGCGCCAGGACCAGGTCCGCCTGCCCGCGGTTGAGGTCCCTCCCCTGCACGGAGGCCTCGAGCACCGCGAGCTGAGCGTCCTCACGGGCGAACGCAGCACCATCGCCCCGGGCGGCGGCCGAGGTGATCCGCTGCTCGGCCTCCAGGACCCGCAGGCTGGTGTAGTGGTCGCTGCCGGTATGGCGGTACACGCTGGTGCCGTCGCTTCGCCGCAGGGCTCCCGGCTCGGGGATGGGGTCCAGGTCTGGGGTGAGGTTGACCGAGCGCGCGACCGTCGCCGCGTCGACGACCCGCCCGACGACGTCAACGACCATGCTCGGGTGCAGGTCCAGGCCGCGGACCTGGCGCTGGGCCTCGGCCTGCAGGTGCCAGACCTGCCAGGTGGCGCGCCGCGCCTCGACCTCGGCGACCACCCGCTGCGCCGCCTCGTGGACCCAGTCCTCGGACACCCCCTCCACCGGGCGCCCTGTCTGGCCCAGCACGGTCGCCACCATCTGCTGGACCCCCTCCGCCCCAAGCACCCCGGCCGCCTCGGCCCACCACGTGTCGCGCTGGGCCGCCAGGGATCGCGGCTCGTGCTTGGCCGCCCGGGTCTCCAGGTTGGCCTGCTGGGCCAGGGCGATCTGCTCCACCGGTGTCGGCGGCCGCCCGTGCGCCTCCAGGAACTGCCGGGACAGCACTTCTTGCCGGGCGGTGATGTCACCCCGGCGCCGGGACCACAGCTCGCACAACGTGCGGTCGACACCCTCGACCTCACGGACCGGCCGCCTGTCCGCGCTCCCGCCTGGCCGCTCAACGAAACGGATCCCAAGGGAAGCACGCAGGTGAGCCTCAACGGCAGTGTTGTAGACCTCCGACGCGGCGACGACATGCTGGTGCAGCACCCGTCCGTAGATCGACAGCCACTTGCCCTCGACGGTCTGCACCTTGTTGGCGACCGCGACGTGGGTATGCAGATCGGGGTCGCCGTCCCGAGAGTCCCGGTGGGTGAAGGCCGCCGCGATGAGCCCTCTGGTCTCGACCTGGCGTGCCCCGTTCTTGCCCTCTCGCGTGTACAGCACCTGGCGCTCGAGGAAGGTCAGCGCGTCCTGCACCGCGGCCTCGTGCGCCTCCGCGACCACCTGGGAGATCTCTGGCGGGGCGATGGCCCACAGTGTCGACACCGACTTCACCGGGCTGAACGTCAGGTCATACCCGGCCACGGCCGTCCGCTGCGGCCTTGAGTACCGAGTTAGCGCGGAGGCCAGCTCCCGGGCATCACGTGGCTCCCTCCCCTGCTCGCGGGCGAAGTACTCCCGTGCCACCTCGTTGCGCGCCGCAGCGGCTTCAGCCAGTCGCTCCGCGGGCTCCGTCGAGCCGTCAGCACGTCCTTCCAGCCGGCGGGCGACCTCCGCATTGAAACCTCCCCCGTCGCTGTCGTAAACCCGGTAGGCCGCACCCAACGCCACACCCGTCAACGGATGACGGCCGGCACCGAACAAGTGGCGCATCTGCTCCGAGGTGACCCGGTCACCGGGTTCGAGCCCGTCGATCCCGACCAGGCCCGAGCCGGTCCAGCGGCCGGGCGACTCGCCCTTGGCCGCGTAGTAGTCCTCCAGCCCGCGGCGACCGATCCCGGAGTCGTCCCCCGCCGCAACCTGACGGGTGAGGTACTCATACCCCGACCCCGCCGACAGCTTGTGCAGCGTCATCGTCACGCCCCCCAAGGCCGCAACCGGACGGCGAGTGGCCACGGAGCGGGCCAGGATGAAAAAGGTGTGTGGGGACATGAGCGGAGCGAGAAGTGGTGGGGGACGTCGCCGTTGAGGGCGTCACGGCGTCTGGGCTGCTCAAGTGGACTGAAGCTGCGCGGTGGCAGTCAGGTCCGTGGAGGCCGGACGACTTCGACGTGCGCGTGGCGTGGCGTGGCGGTCTTGGGTAGCGTGCTGAAGCCTAAGTACGGACGCGGTCGACTGGCTGAGTCGGCGATAAGCTCGGCCGGGTGCCAACCTCGCGGCTTCTAGGGTCGTCGCGTCCGGCGGCAGCCCTGTGTCTCGTACCATGCTGCTGGTGAGACGGTCGTCTGGAGAAGGCGATGCGGTCGCGCCGACCGAACGAGCAGCGCTTCGGCTTCGGGCCGCCAAGGCTTCTCGAGGTGCTACCGCAAGCTCGAAGGCCGACAAGCACCGCAAGAGCAACGAGTCAACCGCGGGATCTTTGTCCTCGTTGCCGGGCTCGAGGCCATCCCGACCGCAGTACAGGGTTGTTCACCACGCGTACGAGACATGACGACTCTGGTTCCCCTCTGTGTCAAGGGCCCCCCGGTTCCGTCGCTTTCAGGGTGCGCCCCCGCTGGTCGCCGTCAAGGTCGTTCGTCCGTGGGGCGCTGCACCTTGACAGCTCCGGCGCGCCGGCGCTGGGGGGCCGCTGCCGGGACCGGGAGGGGGTGGTCGCCGGGATCGGGCCGGGGTAGCGTCGGGTGTGCGGGTCCGGGAAGTGGCTGATCCGAAGTGCCGATGTGCGGGGGCAGGTCGGCCGCGCTGGATACGTCAGTCGCCCCGCAGTGCCCTCCCGGACCCGCCTCGTGCTCGGTGCCCTCGAGAGCGTCCTGGGTGACGGTGGCGTCGGCGACGAGCTGGCGGTACACGACGTCGGACAGGCGCCGTTTTAGTGCCCGTAGGGCTTCCTTGGGGGTCTTGCCGGCGGCAACCTTGCGGTCGAAGTAGGCCCGCCCCTCGGTGGCGTTGCGCAGCTGGACGACCGCGGCGATGTGCAGCACGTGGTTCATCCGACGGTTCCCCGCCCGGGAGAGGCGGTGGCGGATCTGCTGGCCCGAAGACGCGTCCAGGGGCGCGGTCCCGGTCCACGAGGCGAACCTCGCCCTGGTCGGGAAGCGGGCGACGTCGCCGACATCCGCCAGGATCCGGGCCGCACCGGCCGGGCCGACCCCGTGGATGTCCATCAGGTGCGACCCGCGGGCCAGTACCGCAGCCTTCAGCTCAGCCTTCATGGCCCTCAGCTTGGCGTCGACGGCGACCAGGTCAGCCAGCTCCTCCACGGCCATCCGCCGACGGGTCCGCCCGGCGACGTCACGAGGGCGGACGCCGGCCAGCATCCTCTTGGCCTGCAACGCTGACAGGTCCTTCTTCCTCGTGCCGGGGACCAGCTCCCCGAGCAGGCGTTGGAGCCGGTTGACCGTCTGTACCCGCAACCGGGATAGCTCGTCACGGCGGTCGGCCAGCATCCGCAACGCCTCCAGCTCCCCGTCGCGGTGCACCACCCGCAACCCCGAGGTGCGGACGGCGACGACGGCGATCGAGTGGGCGTCCAGGGCGTCGGTCTTACGGTTGTGCCCGGTGTCGAACAACCGCACCCGCGCGGCCAGCTTGGCCGGGACGTCCACGACACGTTCTCCGTCCTCGACCAGGCGCTGCGCCAGCGGGCGGCCGGTGCCGTTAGCGCCCTCGACCGCCCAGAGCCGGTGCGGAAAGGTTCGGGCGTAGGACCGCATCGCGGTGTAGCCGCGCTGGTCGGTGCCGAACCGGCCGGTGGCGACCAGCCGCTCCTGACGGTCCACGACCTCGATCGTCGCGGACAGTTTGTGGGGGTCTACCCCGATGATGACCTCTGCCATGCTCCTCGCCTCCGATGGGCGCCTCGAACCGGTATGGGAAACGGCGAGGTGGGCAGTGCTACTACGAGCAGGGCAGTCCCCTCTTGAGCCACGCCTCGTCAGCGGCGCCCGACGAGGCGCAGTCCAGATGAGAACCACAACCACAAGGGCTGGGCAGCCGAAATTGAGAGCGTCCCGCCGGGCACCTAGACCGAGTCTGGCCCGACCCGGTCATGACGCCAAGTCTCCTAGTAGCCGAATACAGCTCGGGTGCGACGACCCTTCCGAGCCGCCCGAGGGCCGATGAGCGGAGTGGTTGCTCAACCAGCAGTCGGCTGCTCTGGGGCTCTGGATGGGGCGTGTCACCTCAACGTGCTGATAGCCGCTTGCGTTGTGACATCCGATAGAATATCCTCACGCTCATGTCACATCTTTCGCCGGAGGAGCTCGACCGTCTCGAGCGGCTCGCGTTCGGCATCCGGGAGTTCTTCAGCGAGCGGGGCCACAACATCGGTACCGCCCTGGACCAAGACCCATGCTTCCGTGAGGGAGAGCGCGGCCGGTCGGGTCTGGCGCGTTCCATGATGCAGTCCGCCGTCGCAGCTGCGGTCGGCGGGGTCGAGCTTGACCTGGAGACCGGTGACGGCGGCGTCCGGCTCGTGCGCAGCATTGACCGCCGCTACCTGCGCCGCTACCGGGTCCTAGCGGCGAGCAAGCACGAGGACGACTTCCGGATTCTCTCCAGCAGCGACAACATCCTGCAGACCGACAGTGACTCGTTGTTCTTCGAGGAGCCATGGGTGCTGGCGTACACCCTGAACCAGGACAACCAGGTCGAAGACCTGTTCGTCGCACAGGTCCTGGACCGGCTCGATGGCACCCCGGGCGCACTGGTCCTCGGCCCTGAGTACATGCTGGTAGGCCGCCCGCCCACAGGCGACGGCGGGTTCCAGCCCACGGACGAGGACCTCCCGATGGATGACTTCGAGGAGGAAGGCGAGGAAGGTGCCGTAGGGGCCGGCTGACCCAGCCCGTTGTCCGCACCCACCCTCACGAGAGGCACACCGTGGTCACCACCCCAGCCGACACTGGCCACCGCATTCAGCGCCTACGCATCGCCAACAGCCTCAGTCAGGCCCAGCTCGCCGCGACCGCAGCCATTCCTACTGGGGCCGTCTCAATGGCAGAACATGGTCGCCAAGGCCTCGACCCTGAGGCTCTGGCACGCATCGCCGACGCGCTCGGATGCAGCGCTGACTACCTGACCCGCTCGCAGCCGCAATCGACCGCTACCCGGCCCTGGCTGCGCGCGTATGCCGACGCCTCGAAGAAGGCCGTCGACCGGTACGTCGCCGACACCGAAATCGCCATAGAGGCCTTCGACACCCTGCGCCTTAAGCCGATCCCGGAGACCTTGCCACACTTCGACGACGACGCCAACGATGAGGATGCCATCGAGGACTTCGCCCGCGAGGTACGCCACGCGGCCGGCCTCGAGGACGGCAGCGTGGTCGGAAACTGCATCCGCCGCATCGAGCGTCTCGGCGTGATGGTGCTCCCTATGCACGACGAGCTCGGTCGTCACATGGGCCTCTCGCAGCGCGTAAATGCCACCCCGGTCATCAGGGTTAGTAGACCTCACGTGGCCGACGACGGCACCATCAGCCCTTCAGGGGACCGGCAGCGGTTCACTGTCGCCCATGAGCTTGGTCACCTCACACTCCACGCCACCACGCCACCTCCGGCCACCGCCGAGCAGGCCCGCCTCGTTGAGCAACAGGCCCACCGCTTCGCCGGAGCCTTTTTGACACCGGCTGACGCTCTTGTGGATGACTTGGACCGGCTCAGCGGCCGCGTCACCCTGAGCACGCTGGCCGAACTGAAGAAGACGTGGGGGGTCGCCATCAAGATGCTCGTGGTCCGCCTCAGACAACTCGGTCGCATCGACGATCAGCACGCCCGCAGCCTTTACAAGCAGATCAGTGCTCGCAAGTGGAACAAGACCGAACCGGTCCCCGTCGGTCACGAGTACGCAATCTGGCTCACCAAGGCCATGACCCACGCTGGTCATGACAGCATCACCGCCGCAGCCGCCATCGGTCTCACCCCTCGCTACCTGCAGGACTGGCAAGCTTGGGACCTCGCCGGCACCCCGACGACCGATCTCCCCGTGGGAGTTGCCTCGATTTCCCAAAGACGGGGAAAAAAGACTGGTCTCGCCGGCACAGCGAGTAGGTGACGAGTGGTGGCGGGTAAGGTCAATGACAAAAAGAAGGGTCGCCGAACGACGATCTACCGCTTGACGGGAGTCGAGCACCTAAGGAACGCCCTGCGCTCAAAGTACCTAGACCGCAACGGCTTCGAGGTGGCCGACGTCGCGGTCGGCGAGCGGTCTGCACTGCTCCTGACCGGCGCAATGACCAAGGACACCGCCGATTGGTGCGCGACCGTGACGGCCTTAACCGGACGCGCCGTCGCCATCGCGGGCGCCACTCCTGCAGGTGTACTCGTGCTACGCCCAAGCCCGGAGGCTACGGACGACCCAACGGTCGCATACGCCCTGACGTATGGCATGGGCTTTCAGCTCCTCGAACCAAGCAGACTGGACAACCTCTTCGGCCAGCGGATGGCCATCCGGACCGCCGAACCCGACAACCTCCGTTCACTAACCGTTACGACCATGGACGAGAGGTCCCGCGTCTCCCGAGCCAGCATTCCCCAAGGTGAAGGGTTGCTCGGTTTCGGCATCGGAGACATCGGTGAGGCTGTGAGCCGAATCGTCGCAATAGCGAACCTTCCCGACCTTTCACGAGCCGACGGAATGCCCATTCAGCTCCGAGGGGCTGACGCGCTCAACGTGCCCATCGGCCTCACCCCCGACGAGGTCACCGCAGACATCGACATGCTGGAGAACAATCTTGCCGTGCCACCGCCCGAATCGCTGAAGATCCTCGAGCAATTGACGGCGATAAAGAACCCGGAGGTCAGAAAGACGCTCGATGCTCGCCTCTCGACCGCCCTCGATGAGGGTGAAGGGACGATTGGGTTGGCCTGGCCTCACGAGCGAGTCAACGAGAATGGCACTCCTGATTCGTGGCTGCCACGCAACCTGGGGCCCCGTAGACCGAATACAGTCCGAGAGGGGCAGCCCGAGTGGAACGAAATAACGGAGGCTCTAGGAACCTATCCGCCGGGTCAGCGTCTAGATAGGCTCGATCGAGCCAGCATTCAACTTTTTCGTGACGCCGAGGGTCAGGAACCCATCAGCCAAGCAATTCCGCTCCGCCGCTGGGTGGGGTTCCAGTGCGAACTCGACGGAAGTACTTACGCCCTGTACGACGGAGCTTGGTACCAGATCCACCACGACTACGCTGACAACGTGAACAGGCGCACCGAGGCGATTTTTGCTAAGGCCGTCGACGACGTCGAGTTCCCGACATGGGGCCCTGACGACCACGAAGCGGCGTACAACATGAAATTGGCAGTTGCCGTAGGTGGAGTGTGCCTCGATCGCGAGCTCATCACAACGGATCTACACCGTCGAGGCATCGAGGCATGTGACGTGTACCTGCATGATGGGACCCTCATCCACGTCAAGAGAACTGACCGGTCAACAGCGGCCAGCCATCTCCTCGCCCAAGCATTGGTGTCTGCGGACGCCCTCTGCAACGACGAGCAGGCGCGCCAGAAACTACGCGAGAGGATCATCGCGAGGGACGGCGACCCTAGCAGGCTGGGAATCAAACCCACGCGTGTCATCTTGGCGATGCACCGCAGCGATCGTCCAGCACTGACCGCGGGTGAGCTCTTCACCTTCACGAAAGTCAACCTCGTCCGGCAGGCGTCGTCTCTAGAGTCGCGGGGCGTGCAAGTGCGAATCGTCTCGATCGCGGGTGACAGGGACATGCTTGAGCCGTGAGACTTCGGTACGGAGCAATGCGTGAGAGAGTGACTGCATGCGAGACGAGCTCCGAAAGATCAATTGCCCAGACTGCGGCGGAACCCTCACCGTTGTCGATCACCCAATCATGGTCGACCAGATCGCTGAGCCTGTTCGATGGACCGTGATTCGCGCCACCTGTACGGGCGCCGGATCTGGCTGCGCCGTGACAGATGAGCAGATTCCCGAGCGCCGAGCCTGATCGTGACACTGCGTCGCCGTCGGTTGACGGCCGCCTGATAGGCATCCCGCACCGGCAGCGCCATCACGACGAGGAGCGAACACCAAGGCCCTGCCAACGGGACGGAACAGGCCCTAAGCTAAGACAGCGGCCGAGAGTACTCGAGTGAGGACCACGCCTGCCATAGAGGTGCGCTGAAACTCCACGCGTGACGACCTGGTGACATCCGATTGGGAGGCGGCTGGCTCAGTACCTAGGCTCTCGTAGCGCGGACCGCGCAGGCACGGGCGCGGAGGTCAGGCGACCTCGCCAGGGACCGCGGTCTGCTTGATGTGGTGCAACGTCTCCACGATGACCTCGACCTCGGCGTCGGGAAAGAAGTAGTCGGGGCCGGTGGGGGCGTGGTCGGTGTAGGGCGACTCGAACAGTCGGGCCGGGTCCATCACGCCGTTCTTGGTGAGTTCGTCGACGATGAGGTTCACGAAACGAACCTGGGCGGCGGAGAACTTGGTGTTGTCGAGGTACTTCTCGAAGGCCTCGATGGCGGCGGAGCGGTCAAGTCCGACCAGGTTGCGCACGAAGATGCCGAGGCCGCCGCCCTGTTCGGTGGCCCAGGCGATGTCGACGTGCTGGCCACCGGACGCGACGAGCATCTGCTCCAGCGCTGTCAGGTCATCGGGGGTGAGCTGCTTGTTGCGGCGAAGTCGCTGAAGGGTGAGGTTGTCAAGGTGCTCGCGCAGATACGCCTCGGCCTTGGCGCGGAAGCGCTCGAAGTTGGTGCCGGGCGTGACTCTGGGCAGGACGACCTCAATGCCTTCGCCAAGAATGTCCTCGAAATGGGTGTAGACCGGGTTGCGCGACGTCTTCTCGATGAAGCGCACCAGGCCGCGTAGCTTGCGGCGGGCCTCCTCGAGCATGGGGAGGGTGACGTCGATCCACCACTCGTCACCAGCGACCAACTCCAACAGCACCGCCTGCTCGGCGACACTCGGGATGGTCGTCTTCCCTAGAAGCGCAGCGGCGATCTGCTGTACGGTCTCGCGCAGTCGTTCGGCGAGGACGGCGTCGCCGTCGAGCTGGGCGAGCTGGCGGCGCAGGACGAGAAGGTCGAAGCGCTTGGCATCCTCGTCCTCGTCACGAACCGAGGACGGCAATCCGGCGACCGCGAGCAGCGCCTCGGAGTCCTCCGCTGTGATCTTCTTCCAGGCGTCGGCGGCGGCGTACTTTTCGACGGTCCGACGGTGAGGGCGCACGACGAAGTTGTCGAGGTTCATCCCGGCGACGACCTCGTGCAAGGTCGACGCGGTCGAGGTACGCAGGGCTGGCTCGGTGTCACCCAGCCCGATCAATAGCCCGAGGCGTGCCTCGAACAGCCGCTGAGACAGCGACTTCTGGCTCTGGCCCGGGGAGCCGGGAAGGTCCTGGCTGAAGTACTCGAGGTTGCCGCAGAAGTCGAAGACGAGGAAGTCTTCCTTGTCGTCACCGGGCCCGAACAGGTCGGGGCTGAGCCGGGTGCCACGGCCGATCATCTGCCAAAACTTCGACTTCGAGCGCACCATCTTGAAGAAGACCAGGTTGACGACCTCGGGCACGTCGATGCCGGTGTCGAGCATGTCCACGCTTATCGCGATGTGCGGCGCTTTGTCCTTGACCGAGAAGTCGTCGATCAACGACTGCGCGTAGGGCGTGCCGTACGTGATCACGCGTGCGAAGTGCCCCGCGAGCTCGGGATAGGCGAGGTTGAAGCGCTTCTCGATGAACTCGGCGTGCTTCTGGCCCTTGGCGAAGATGATCGTCTTGCCTAGCCGGTCACCACTGGCCACCTTGTGGCCCTGCGTCATCAGCGTCTCCAGGACCTTGTCGACGGTGTCCTCGTTGAACAGGAACCGGTTGAGCTCCTCGGCCCCGACCTCCTCAGGCGGACCGTCCTCACCCCAGTCCAGGGCGTCCCACTCGTCCTTCTCGTCCTCGGTGAGGTCGTCGTACTTGATGCCCGAGCGCAGGAACTGGGTGCCGACGCTGAAGCCTTTCGGGGGCACGAGGTATCCCGCATCGACAGCCTCGTCCAGCGAGTAGTTGTCGGTCGGTACGCCGTCCTCGAGGTGGAAAAGGCGGTACGTGTTGTGGTCGACCTCGTCCTTTGGCGTCGCGGTCAGGCCGACGAGATGTGCGTCGAAGTAGTCGAAGATGGCGCCGTACTTGGCGTAGACGGACCGGTGAGCCTCGTCGATCACGATGAGGTCGAAGTAGCCCGGCCCGAACCGGCGTCTGCCACTGTCCACCTCGTTGACGAGGTTCATCATCGTCGGGTAGGTCGAGATGTAGACGCGGCCCTCGACAGCCTTCTCGACCACCAGGTTTACGGTCGTCGACCCCGGCAGGTGTTCCTTGAACCCGTTCGCGGCCTGGTTGACCAAAGCGGTGCGATCGGCGAGGAAGAGCACTCGCTTGACCCAGTTAGCCTTCTGCAGCAGGTCCACGAGCGCGATGGTGGTGCGGGTCTTGCCCGACCCGGTTGCCATGACCAGCAGGGCTTCGCGCTGTTTGCGGTCGAAGGCATCCCCTACGGCCTTGATCGCCCGCACCTGGTAGGGCCGGCCTGCGATGTCGGTGTTGACCTGCGCCGAGGAGAGCGGCAGCTTGGTCTGGCGGCGTTGGATGAGCAGCTCCAGCTCGTCCCGGGTGTAGAACCCCTGGATCTCGCGCGGCGGGTAGCCCGCGTCGTCCCAGATCCGATGCTCGTAGCCGTTGGTGTAGAAGATCACCGGCCGGCGACCGTACTGCTTTTCCAGACAGTCGGCGTAGAGCTTGGCCTGCTGCTGACCTACCTCTGGCGATTTTGAGGTGCGCTTGGCCTCGACGACGGCGAGCGGCAGACCATCGGCACCCCACAGGACGTAGTCGACGAAGCCTCTGCCTTCGGCGTTGGGCATGCCGGTGACCTCGTACTCGCGATCCCGGTCCTGATCCAGCGTCCAGCCGGCTTCCTGAAGCAGAACGTCGATGAACAGGTCGCGGGCGGCGGCTTCGTCGTAGTCCCTGGTGTCCGGGGCGGTTTCCGCTTGAGCTGTCGCGATCTGGGCCTTGAGCACGGCGATCTCGGCCAGGTGCGCGGCGAGCCGCTCGTCCTTTTGGGCAAGCTGGCGGGCATGGGCGTCGTCCTGCTCCTGGAACTTGGTTGCGAGCCGGGCAACTTCCTCGCGTGACAGCGGCGCTGCCTTGGCCGCGAGCGCGGGATCGAACTGCGCCTGCAACGGCACCACAGCGGGCTCAGGCGAGTGGTGGTACGACGTCCACACGACGACGTGGAACAACTCTCGCAGCACCGCCAGCGACACGTCAGGACGGATCTGGCGGGTCTCGTGCACCGCGGTGTTCGCGATGCGACGGATCGCAGTCAGTTTCTGCGTGATTCCCTGAGGCACCGTGGCCTTGAACGCGGCGTCGTTGATCTTCGCGGCGAGGTCATCGCGGTAGGGAATCGGCAGTGAGAGGACGGTGTAGAGGTAGCCGACCAGTTCCTCGACCACGCGGCGGCTGTAGAAGCACGCGGACCGCGGATCCGACGACAAATATGACTCGGCCCGGGCGCAGTCGTCATGGAGCGACGGGAGCGTCTGGCGGACGAAGTCGAAGTTGCCCATGATGGTCGGTCACTCGGCCTTGTTCTCGATGCCGAAGTGGTCGGCGAGTCGTTCCAGGGTGAACTCCTGACGGAGCTTGCAGGCGCTGTGCTGGCTGGCGAACATGCCCTTCTCCCAGTAGGCCTCCGTCTCGGGACGTGCGTCCAGCCACTCGATGGGAACAACCCACTCAGCCGTGTCGTCGTCGACGGCGTCAAAGTGCGCATGTGGCTTGCCGATGAGGTCCTGCTCGGCGAGCTTCACCCAGTTCTCGCCGACCTTGACGAGGGCTTCTGTCCATCGGCGTGCGGGAGCGAGCGTCTTGCCAACAGCGACGTAGCCGGTGCCGGGGACGTTCACCCATACGCGCGCGCCCTCCGGGAGCGACCTCATCGTCTGCGAATAGAACTTCCCACCGCCGGCGGACACGAAGCCCAACCTCCGGGCGTCGTCCCAAGGCCGGTCGCCGCCGAACGAGACGTACCAGTCGAGTCCGTTCCAGGCGGCCCGCTTGCCCTTCTTCGCGGCTGAAGACGCTGCCGGCGCACCTTCCTCGGAATTTGCCAGCCAAGACCGGGCGAGGTACCGGCGGCCGTCGTCTTCCAAGTAGGAGAAGAAGACAGCGTTCACAGGGACACCGAAGCCGCGTAGGTAGGTGACGATGCGCTCGGAGCTGCTGTCCAGCTCGGACGCGACGACCGTTAGCTGCAGCTCGCCGTTGAGCTCGTCGGGCGGAGCGCTGCCGAAGACGTCCTCGAAAGCCGCTTCGAACGGCTGGTGGAGGTGCTTGTCGGCGATGTCGATGACTTCGTCGCGCGAGAGCGTTGACGCCCACGAGCCGTAGTCGAGGATCTGCGCTACCACCTCGCGCGGTGTGCGGTCGCGCTTGAGCTCCAAGACGTGAAGGTTGCCGTCGGTGTCGATCGCCAGCAGGTCCAGCCGCTTGCCGTACGGCGTCGGCACCTCGCTACCGATGACCAGCAGCCGCATGCCGAGCAGAGACGGGTCCCTCAGCAGGAACTGATGAAGCTCCTTTTCGGCAGGTAATGCCTTGGTTGTCAGGGGGCGCGGGTCGTCGCCCTCGATGCGCCACATCCTCATCTCAACCGGCATGGGTCAAAGTTCCCCTCGGAACGCTCTGGTTTGGATGGATACGAAGAGCGCCTCTACGGCCGCCTGCGCATGCTGCTCTCGAACCCGTTGGTGCCCCACATGCTCAATCTGGCGATCGAACTCTCGCTGGCGACTGAGAGGCGGAACCGGCACCTCTAGAGGAAACAGGTCCTGCTTGTTCAGTTGAGGAACGGTACTTCCGCTCGTGATCGTCGAAAGATCGAATTTCCGGAACCACTCGAAGAGGTAGCCGCTTGTGACCCGTCCCTCGTCTCCCTTGATGCCCATCAAGTTTGGATCCAGTGCCGTTCGCCGCGTCGCGAGTCGCTTCTTGTTCGTCGCGATTGAAGCGCCTCGCTTGGGCAGAAGAACCGCGCCAGCGGACACCGTGGAGGACCGTGCAGTTGCCACGTCTGTCCAACGGGCAGTCGTGGCAATCCGCTCCTCGTTTCCGACCGCGTTCATGTCAGAAACCTTCATCAGCAGTGTGCCGTCAGTCTGCCCTTTGAACGGTTCGCCTTCGAGCAGGCTGCTGCCACCGTACAAGGTTGCAATCTCCCCTAACTGCGTCGGACTACCCGGGTCGGTGCCAAACATGTCTTTGAAGATCGATTGGGTGAGGGCATCGAGGCGTGTGAGGACTTGGCGGCGCTTGGTCCGGAGGGCGTCGGCGTGGTCGAGGATCGCGGCGATGCGGCGCTGCTCGGTAAGGGGTGGGAGAGGAATCTCAATGGCCGCAAATGCACTCTCAACAGAGAGGTTCTTAATGGTAGCGCCTCGCACGAATGGAGCGATCCCCGCGGTGAACCACCCGGAGCGGAGATAGTGGAAGGCGTAACGCGAGTCAACCTCGAGTGGGTCAACCCGAAGAACTCGGACGAAGTTCGTGGCAACCGTTGGCTCCGCCGGCTCTGCTCCGATGTACGCGACGTTCCCGCAGTTTCCAGAAGTCGTCAGCAGGATGTCTCCGGCGCGCACATGTGCCTTGCCAAACTCTCGTTCTGTGTAGCCTCGAAGCGGTAGCGCGTCCCACCTCAATTCGCCCGACGTTCCCACATCGCCGTTCCGAATCGCCCGTGCATCAATGTCTGAGCCTTCAGCTTCAACGCCCCAGTAGCCGCCAACTCTGGTGGGTATGGCCCGTGCCAGTCTCGTCACGAGAGCCTCGCCTTCAGTTCGGCGAGGCCCTTAGAGATCTCGTCGTCCAACTGCTCGATGTCGGCGATGATCTCAAGGGGGGCACGGTGCTCGATCTCGTCGTGGACGATCTCCTTGTACCGGTTGAGCGAGAGGTCGTAGCTCTGAGCGGCGATGTCGGCCTTGGGGACGAGGAACGACTGTTCGGTGCGGGCGCGGTCCTGCTCTGCGTCGAGGTTCTGCCATCGGGCCAGCACGTCGGGCAGGTCGTTCGTCTCCACCGGGTTGCGCTTGTCGTCGAGGGAGAAGCCGTCGGCGCGAACGTCGTAGAACCAGACGTCGTCGGTGCCGCCGGAATTGGTCTTGGTGAAGAACAAGATCGCAGTTGAGACGCCGGCGTACGGGCGGAAGACACCGGACGGCAGCTTTACGACGGCGTCGAGCTTCTGGTCCTCAACCAGCATCTTGCGCAGGGCCTTGTGCGCAGTACTCGACCCGAACAGCACGCCGTCGGGGACGATGATCGCCGCGCGGCCGCCGGACTTGAGAAGTTTGAGGAACAGCGCGAGAAAGAGCAGTTCGGTCTTCTTGGTCTTGACGATCCGCTGAAGATCCTTGGCGGTGGCCTCGTAGTCGAGTGAGCCCGCGAACGGCGGGTTGGCAAGGATGAGCGTGTACTTGTCGGCGTCCCCGGCCGCTCCCTCGGAAAGGGAGTCGCGGTAGCGGATGTCGGGAGATTCGATGCCGTGCAGGAGCATGTTCATGCTGCCGATGCGCAGCATCGTGGAGTCGAAGTCGTAGCCGTGAAACATCGACTGGTGGAAGTGCTTGCGCTGCAGAGAGTCGAGCAGAGCTTCGGCCTGGGTGTCGCGGACGTACTCGCTGGCGGCGACGAGGAAGCCGGCGGTGCCGCAGGCGGGGTCGCAGATCTCGTCGGACGTCTGTGGCGCTGTCATCTTGACCATGAGGTCGATGATGTGGCGCGGCGTGCGGAACTGGCCGTTCACGCCGGCGGAAGCGATCTTGGAGAGCAGGTACTCGTACAGGTCGCCGTTGGTGTCGCGATCGACCATCGGGATGTCGTCGAGCATGTCGACGACCTTGGACAGCAGCGCCGGGGTGGGGATGGTGAAGCGAGCGTCCCTCATGTGCTCGCTGTAGGTGCTCCCGTCACCAAGGCCACGCAGCAACGGGAACACCTCGTCGGCGATGGTCTTGTGCATCACTTCGGGCGAGGTGTTCTTGAACTGACCCCACCGCAGATGCGCCTGGCCAGGCAGGAAAACCGGATTCTCGACGTAAGTCTTGGTGATGCGCGCCTTCTTCTCGGCCAGCGTCTGAATGTCGTCGAGGCGACGGATGAACAGCAAGTAGGTGATCTGCTCGATCACCTCGAGCGGGTTGCTGATACCGCCCGACCAGAAGGCGTCCCAGACGCGGTCGATCTTGCTCTTCAGGTCACCTGTGATCACAGGCGTAACTCTAGCGACTAGGCCCCGCGCTCAGACCGGGGACACCCTCCGGCCCGCCGGGTTGTCCGTGCCGCCCTTCAGGATGGCCGCTCCCCGGAGGAGGGGGACCGCGGGAGACGCCGGTGGCCACTCGCGGTTACTCGGCGGCCTTAGAGGATGAGCGCGGCCAGGTGGGCCGCAAGCGACCCAGGAGAAGACCATGGCTGCCACCATCCCCCACAAGCTCGTGTCGCTGGCCGAAGCGGCCGACGTCCTCGCGGTCTCGACGAAGACCGTGCGCCGCTACATCGCCGACGGGCACCTCGACGCCGTGCGGCTCGGGCGCAAGACGTTGCGGATCAAGCTCGACTCGATCGAGAGGTTCATCGACGCCCGACCCGTCGGCGGGTGGCGTCGGGCTGGCTGAGAGTCCCATGCGTGCCCAGAAGGACCCGCCCGCTGTTCCTCGGATGTTCCTCGGACACAAGCAGAGGCCCCCTAAAGGGCCTCTGACCTGCGGTTATCCTGTGGGCGATACTGGGTTTGAACCAGTGACCTCTTCCGTGTCAAGGAAGCGCGCTACCACTGCGCCAATCGCCCTGGCGTGTTGGACTGGTCGTGCTGCGAGGTGGAGACGGGATTTGAACCCGTGTAGACGGCTTTGCAGGCCGTTGCCTCGCCTCTCGGCCACTCCACCGTGAGACATGCTTCTGCCTCCGAGCGGACGACCGGTCTCGAACCGGCGACCTCAACCTTGGCAAGGTTGCGCTCTACCAACTGAGCTACGTCCGCGTGCCCCAGAGGTCTCCCCGGTGCGTCACGGAACATTAGCCCACCCCCGCACCGGTCGCAAAATCAGCCTGGACGGGGCTCCTGCTGGGGTTGCTCCAGGGGCGGTTGGACCGGGGTAAGCGGCCCCGGCTCCTCGCCGTTCTCGCGTCGCTGGTCCCACCAGTCGTTGAGCCGCGAGACCGGTCCCCGGTAGTCCGGCGGGGGCCACAGCCGGCGGATCGCGGCGTTGAAGGCCGCCCCGACCAGCACCGCGAGGGCGAGGAAGTAGAGCCAGACCAGCAGGATGATCGGAGCCGAGAGGGGTCCGAAGATCGACGCCCCGCCGACGGCCTGCTCGGCCCCGTAGCGCAGCACGTTGGAGGCACCCACCCAGACCACCACCGCAAGGAGGGCTCCGCCGATGTCCCGGAAGAACGGGGACCGCTGGGGGGTGGCGAAGTGGTACAGCCCGGTCAGGCTCACCAGCCCCAGAAGTCCCACGATGGGCCAGTAGCCTGCCACCAGGAACTGCGCCTGGTCGGGCAGCCACACGCGCAGGTACCGGGGCCCGATCAGCACCAGGGGCACCGTGATGCCCATCGCCACGGTGAGGCCGACGTAGAGGGACAGGCTGAGCGCCCGGGAGCGGACCATCCCCCGGTAGCCCATCTGGCCGTACATGATCACGATCGTGTCCATGAAGACGTGCAGCGCACGGGAGCCTGCCCACAGCGACAGCAGGAACCCTGCAGAGAGCAGGTCGGCACGCCCACCGACCAGGGTGTCGTTGACCGTCGGCATGATGACCTGGTCGACTGTGTCCTCGGTCAGGAAGCGCAGCGCCCAGGTCTCGATGGCCTCGGTGACCGTGTCGATCACGTCGGTGCCCAGCTGGCGACCGACGAAGCCCACCCCGGCGATGAGGGCCAGCAGCAGGGGTGGCACCGAGAGCAGGGCGAAGAACGCAGCCTCGGCAGCCAGGCCGGTCACCCGGTATCGCAGGGCGATCGTGCCGGTCTCGACCACGACACGTGCGACGTTGAGCGCTCCGGGGACCGGTGCCAGCACCCGCCGGACACGCTGCCGAAACGTCACGTCCCCACGGTAGCCGCAGCACCGGCGCACACCCCGGAAGCCGTCGGGAGCGCCGCCATGGGACACAATGAACGTCGCCGACAGCGCCGTCGGACTCTTTTGACCGCCCGACAGGAAGACCGTTGATGGACATCTGGCCCGGCAAGCCCTACCCCTTGGGCGCCACGTATGACGGCAGTGGCGTCAACTTCGCGATCTTCTCCGAGGTCGCCGAGAGGGTCGAGCTCTGCCTGATCGGCGAGCGCGGCAAGGAGACCCGCCACGAGCTGACCGAGGTCGACGCCCACGTCTGGCACGCCTACCTGCCGACGGTCCAGCCCGGGCAGCGCTACGGCTACCGCATCCACGGGCCGTACGCCCCCGAGCACGGCCACCGCTGCAACCCGCACAAGCTCCTGCTCGACCCGTACGCCAAGGCCATCGAGGGCCAGGGCGACGGCGGACAGCCGCTGTTCGGCTACACCTTCGGCGACCCCGACTCCTTCAACACCGAGGACTCCCTGGGGCACACGATGATGTCGATCGTGGTCAACCCCTTCTTCGACTGGGGCCACGACCGGCCGCCGCGGCACGAGTACCACGACACCGTCATCTACGAGGCCCACGTCAAGGGTCTGACCATGACCCATCCGGAGGTGCCCGACGACATCCGCGGCACGTATGCCGGGCTGGCGCACCCGGCGGTCGTGGAGCACCTGTCCAACCTCGGGGTCACCGCGGTGGAGCTCCTGCCCGTGCACCAGTTCGTGCAGGACAGCCACCTGGTCGACCAGGGGCTGTCCAACTACTGGGGCTACAACACGATCGGCTTCCTCGCGCCGCACAACGGGTATGCCGCATACGGCACCCGGGGTCAGCAGGTCACCGAGTTCAAGTCGATGGTGAAGGCGCTGCACGACGCCGACATCGAGGTCATCCTCGACGTGGTCTACAACCACACGGCCGAGGGCAACCACATGGGGCCGACACTGGCCTTCCGCGGCATCGACAACGCCTCCTACTACCGGCTCGTCGACCACGCCCCGCAGCACTACTACGACACCACCGGCACGGGCAACAGCCTGCTCATGCGCAGCCCGCACGTGCTGCAGCTGATCATGGACTCGCTGCGCTACTGGGTGACCGAGATGCACGTGGACGGCTTCCGCTTCGACCTGGCCGCGACCCTGGCCCGGCAGTTCCACGAGGTCGACAAGCTGTCCGCCTTCTTCGACATCATCCAGCAGGACCCGGTGATCTCCCAGGTCAAGCTCATCGCCGAGCCCTGGGACCTCGGCGACGGCGGCTACCAGGTGGGCAACTTCCCACCGCTGTGGACCGAGTGGAACGGCAAGTACCGCGACACCGTGCGGGACTTCTGGCGCGGGGAGCCCTCCACCCTCGGCGAGTTCGCCTCACGCCTCACCGGCTCCTCCGACCTCTACGAGCACTCCGGCCGGCGCCCCTACGCCTCGATCAACTTCGTCACCGCCCACGACGGCTTCACGCTGCGTGACCTGGTGTCCTACAACCACAAGCACAACGACGCCAACGGCGAGGGCGGGCAGGACGGCGAGAGCCACAACCGCTCGTGGAACTGCGGCGCCGAGGGCCCGACGGACGACCCCGACATCCTGACGATGCGCCTGCGCCAGCAGAAGAACTTCCTGGCCACCCTGCTGCTCAGCCAGGGGGTGCCGATGATCCTGCACGGTGACGAGCTCAGCCGCACCCAGCAGGGGAACAACAACGTCTACGCCCAGGACAACGAGCTGGCGTGGGTCGACTGGGAGATCGCCGACGACGAGCAGGAGCTCTTCGACTTCACCTCGTCCCTGATCCGGCTGCGCAAGGAGCACCCGGTGCTGCGCCGGCGGCGGTTCTTCGCCGGCGACGCCGACCACGGCGGCCAGAGCGAGCTGGGTGACATCGTCTGGTACACCCCGGAAGGCGCCGTCATGGACGGCCAGGACTGGCACACCAGCCGCACCTCGCTCATGGTCTTCCTCAACGGCGAGGCGATCTCGACGACCGACACCAAGGGCCGCCCCGTCGTCGACGACCACTTCCTGCTGCTGTTCAACGCCTTCCACGAGGCCGTCGCGTTCACCGTGCCGGACGACATCGACGCCCGCGTGTGGACCGTCGTCGTCGACACCAGCGACGAGGGTGACACGCTGGCCGAGCCCGGCGAGCCGGTCACGTGGGACGCCGGCTCCACGCACGAGCTGCCCCCGCGTGCGGTCGTCGTGCTGCTGGGGGTGCCCGAGCCCGAGCTCGACTGACGTCATCCGGCGCGGTCGGCCGCGGGCTCAGCTCGCGGCCAGCCGCGCCTTCTCGGTCTCCACGTCGAAGTCGGCCGACGGCCAGGCCAGGTCGAGGGACCGCATGTGCTCGAGCAGGAGCTGCTGCACCGCCAGGCGGGCATACCACTTGCGGTCCGCGGGCACCACGAACCAGGGCACTGCCTCCGTCGAGCACTTCACCAGCGCCGCCTGGTAGGCCTCCATGTAGTCGTCCCAGTGGCCCCGCTCGGTCACGTCGCCGGGGTTGTACTTCCAGTGCTTGTCGGGGCGGTCGAGCCGCTCCTGCAGCCGCTCGCCCTGCTCCTTCTTCGAGATGTGCATCATCACCTTGACGACCGTCGTCCCGTCCGCCACGAGGCTCTGCTCGAAGTCGTTGATGGTGCGGTAGCGCCGCTTCCACTGGGCCGGTGGCACCAGGTCGTGGACGCGCACGATGAGCACGTCCTCGTAGTGCGAGCGGTCGAAGACCCCGATCATGCCGGGCCCGGGCAGCGCATTGCGGATGCGCCACAGGAAGGGGTGGTCGAGCTCCTCCTGCGTGGGCTTCTTGAAGGCGGTGAGCTCCACGCCCTGAGGGTCCACCGAGCCGATGACGTGGCGCATGATGCCACCCTTGCCTGCCGTGTCGAGACCTTGGATGACCAGCAGCACGCGCTCGGCTCCCCCGGTGCGCCCGTGGGCGAAGAGCTTCTCCTGCAGCACGTCGAGCTCGGCGTCCGCCGCCGCGAGCGCCTCCTTGCCCTCGGCCTTCTTGCCGTCGAAGACCGGCGTGTCCCGGGGGTCCACGTCGGTCAGAGCGAAGCCCTCCCCCACGCGCAGTGCGTCGCTGAAGGGGGTCGCCGACTCCGTGGCCGTCGCCCGGCCCTTCGTGGTGCTGCTGCCAGCCTTCTTCGTCGCCTTGCTCTTCTTCTTCGCCATGGGCCATGGTGACACGCTGCGAGTGAGTGCGCCACGATGGGCGCCATGGAGCGGAGCAGCGGCGGCACAACGGATCTGCGCAGTGGTGTCACCGGTCGGGACGAGCTGGCCGAGCTGTATGCCGTCACGGCCCGGCGGTGGGTGCGAGCCGGCTTCGTCAGCACCTTGGACGGTCGTGTCGGCGGACCCGACGGGCTCTCCGGCTCCATCGGCTCCCCTGCCGACAAGGTCGTCTTCGACACCGTGCGGGCTCTGGCCGACGTCGTGGTGGTCGCCTCGGGCACCCTGCGCGTCGAGGGCTACACCCGCCTGGCCACCGCGCCCGGCTGGCTGGACCACCGTGAGCGGGCAGGGCGGCCGCCACACCCGCCGCTGGTGGCCGTCACCGCCTCGGGTGACCTGCCCGAGCGACTGCTGCAGGAGCGCCCCGGCACCGGCGACCTCGTCGTCGCGGTGGCCCGGCGCACCGACCCCCGGAGGGTGGCCGGGCTGAGGGACCGGCTCGGAGACGAGGCGGTCCTGGTCTGCGGCACGGACGAGGTGGAGCCCGAGGTGCTGCTGGAGCAGCTGGCGGAGCGGGGCTGGCGCCACGTGCTCCTCGAGGGCGGCCCGAGCCTGCTGGCCCAGTGGGTCGACGCGGAGGTCGTGGACGAGCTCTGCCTCACCCTGCGGCCCCTGCTCGTGGGCGGTGGTGGGCCGTCGCTGCTCACCGGTGCACCGGAGCGGGTGCGACAGGCCCGGCTGCTCTCGGTGCTCAGTCTCGACGACGACCTGATGATGCGCTACCGCCTGCGCTGACCGTCGGAGGCGGGTCGTCGCGGATGGCGCCGGTGGTGAGGAAGTCGGCCACCAGCCGTTCCCACCGCTGGGGGTCGGTGTTCCACTCCCGGCAGTGCAGCGCCTGCTCCCACAGCGCCAGCTGCACCAGGTCGGGCCGGCGCCGCGCCAGGGCCTGCGAGGGACCCGAGGGCACGACGTCGTCGGCCACCGAGTGGATGAGCAGCACCGGGTGCTCGAGCTCGTCGGCCCGGGCCACCCAGTTGGTCACCCCGATGTCGATGGGCTCGGCCGCGCCGAGCAGCCCGCGGGCCCACGGGTGCCCCAGCAGTCCTTTGGAGATCACGTCGGCGCCGAAGGGCATCCGGTTGATGTCGGCCTGGTGGGAGATGACGTCGCCCCAGTCGATGACCGGGCCGTCGAGCACCACCTTGCGCACCCACCCTGCCAGCGGCGAGCGGTCCAGGGTCTGCAGCACGACGGCGCCCCCCATGGACCATCCGAACAGCACGACCTCGCGGGCGCCGTGACGCACGGCATACCGGATGGCGGCCTCGATGTCCCGCCACTCCGACAGCCCGAGGTTGTAACGGCCGTCGATGCTGGCGGGGGCGCCGATGTCGTTGCGGTACATGGGGACCAAGGAGACGTACCCCAGGCGGTGCAGCACCGGCAGGGCCCGCAGGGTCTCCTCGCGACGGGCGCTGCGGCCGTGCACGAGGACGGCCCATCGCGTGCGGTCTCCGTCGGTGTCGGCGGCCGGGGGCACGCGCCACGCCGGGAGGTCGCCGATGTCGCTGGTGACCAGGACGTCCTCGTGCGCCAGCCCGTGCGCCGTCATCGGGTCACCGCAGTAGAGGTAGCCGTTCCACCGGGCCGTGCCCACCCGGAGCTCCCCGGCGTCCACGCCGAGCACCTCCCGGGTCACGGTGTGCTCGGCGGCCCGTCGCGACGTCGCGTCGACCGCGAGGACGTCGCCCAGGCGGGCGTGGCCCGCTCCACCGTCGAGCCACAGCCCGTAGTGCCCCGGGGCGAGGGTGTGCGGCTCGGCGACCAGGGTGACGGTGCCGTCGCCGACCTCGACCACGGTCGTGTCGTCCTTCTTCTCGTGCTCCGGGGTGATGATGCGGCGGGCGAAGTAGGTCGCGGCACCGAACGAGCCCAGCGAGGCCACCACCCCCAGGGCCATCCCGGCCACGGCAGCGGTGGTCGCGGCCCGCGCGGCCTTGGCGTCCATCAGCGTCCGTCCAGCACGTCGGACAGGTCGAACGCGACCGGGCGCTCCAGCTGGTCGTAGGTGCAGCTGGACGGGTCGCGGTCGGGCCTCCAGCGCACGAACTGGGTCGTATGCCGGAAGCGTGCACCCTCCATGTAGTCGTACTTCACCTCGAGCACCCGCTCCGGTCGCAGCGGCACGAAGGACAGGTCCTTGCCGGCGTTCCACCGCGACGTCTCGTTCTTGCGCGGGGTCCGCTCCCCGGCCTCGTGCGCCGCCCAGCTCCACGGGTGCTCGTCCCAGGCGCAGACCAGCGGCTGCAGCTCGGCGAAGAGCTCCCTGCGGCGGGCCATCGGGAACGCCCCGACGACCCCGACGCTGGCCAGCGTGCCCGCGTCGTCGTAGAGGCCCAGCAGCAGTGAGCCGACGACGCCGGGTCCGGACTTGTGCACGCGGTAGCCGGCCAGCACACAGTCGGCCGTGCGCACGTGCTTGACCTTGGTCATCACGCGCTTGTCGGGCTGGTAGGTCAGCGTGGGCGACTTGGCGACCAGGCCGTCCAGACCCGCGCCCTCGAACTGCTCGAACCAGCGCCGGGCCTCCTCCACGTCGCGGGTGAGCGGGGTGAGGTGGACGGGCGCCTGCGCGGTGGCGAAGGCCTCCTCCAGCAGGGCGCGCCGGCGCTCGAGCGGCTCCTGGGTGAGGTCGTCGTCACCCAGCGCCAGCAGGTCGAAGGCGACGAAGCTCGCCGGCGTCTGCTCCGCGAGCATCCGCACGCGGCTGTCCGCCGGGTGGATCCGCTGCTGCAGCGCCTCGAAGTCGAGGCGGTTGCCGGCCAGGTCGGCGACGACGATCTCACCGTCGACCACGGCCCGCTGCGGGAAGGATGCCAGGACCGCGTCCACCACCTCGGGGAAGTAGCGGGTCAGGGGACGCTCGTTCCGGCTGCCGATGACGACCTCGTCACCGTCCCGGAAGACGACCGACCGGAAGCCGTCCCACTTGGGCTCGTAGAGCTGCCCCGGCGGGATGGTGGTCGCGGGCTTGGCCAGCATCGGCTTGACCGGCGGCATGACGGGCAGGTCCACAGCACACATCCTGCCCCATACCGCTGACACCCGGTGGAACCCGGCAGCCCCGGTCGAGTCCCCCGGAGCGGAGTCCCCGCCATCCGTTCCGGTCGCCGCACAGCACGGTCGGCACTAACCTCAGAAGGCAGCGCAACACGAAGAGCCTGCACAACGAAGGAGCCACCGTGATCATCCTGGGCGTCATCCTCATCGTGCTCGGCGTCGTCCTCGACATCGGCATCCTCTACACGATCGGCATCATCCTGGCCGTCATCGGAGCCATCCTGTGGGTCCTCGGCCTGATGGGCCGCGCTGTCGGCGGACGTGCGCACTACTACTGAGCCGCGTCACCCCCACCAGACTGCGCCCCTCGACCGCACCGGTCGGGGGGCGCTGCCACGTCGCGTGCACACCATGGTGACTCGCTACCCTGGGGTCGTGCAGCTCCAGGTTCTTGGTCCCTCCGGCGTCGGCAAGACGACGACCCTGCGGGCCGCCGAGGCACTGCGCTCGGACCCTCCCGAGTGGCTCGCACCGGCGGAGGCCGACGCGCTCGTCCCGCGGGCGACGAGCGCCCGGGCACGCGGGGAGGGGGTCAACCACGAGATGTTCGCCGCCCTCGTCGACGGGTGCGTCGACGTGCTGTCGCGGGCGCACCTGCGCCCCTCCCAGAAGATCGCCGCGCTCACCATCCTGCGCGAGTCCTGCTACAAGGCCCTGATGCTGCACCGCCTCCACCCCCACCTGCCTGTCGTGCACGACGAGCTCGTGCTCAACCGCGCCTTCAGCGTGCTGACCCACTCCTCCCGGCTCGAGCGCGACGCCACCTGGTTCTTCGAGACCGCTCCGGTGCCGGACCGGGCCGTGGTGATGAGAGCCGACCCGTCCACCCTCGTGTCCCGGGTGCTCGAGCGTGGCACCCGCCCGAACGTCTACCTCTTCACCGACGACACGCAGCTGCCTGAGGTCGTCGCGCGCACCCTGGAGGTTGCCACCGTGGCCGCCGAGTCCCTGGCCGCGCGAGGTGTGTCGGTCCTCACGCTCGAGCTCGGGGACGACACCGCGGCGTCAGCGCGGGCCCTGCACGAGGCCGTCGTCGGGGGGCCGCCGACGGCGTGAGGTGCGCCGGCCTGCCCGTGCGCGTCCAGGCTCGTCGTGCCGCCGCTCAGCCGGGGATGTCGTCGGGGATGTCGTGCCGCTTGCGGCTGGGCTGCACCCGTCGTGGCTCGCCCGGCATCTTGGGGTAGTCGGGCGGGAAGGGCATCTCCCCCAGGCCGCGCTCCAGGTCGGCCTGCCACAGCTCCAGCGCGGCGTCCAGGGACGGCGCGGCCGCGGGGTCCGGGCCGTGCAGGCCCTCCCACGGGTCGCCGCCCTCGGCGAGCCGCGCAGGCACCGTGTGGACGGTGAGGCCGCCGGGCGTGACGTGGGTGAGCTCGTCCCACTCGACCGGCACCGAGACCGGCGCACCCGGCAGCGGGCGTGGGCTCCAGGCGGAGGCCAGGGTGCGGTCGCGACAGGCCTGGTTGAAGTCCACGAAGACCTTGTCGCCGCGCTCCTCCTTCCACCACGCCGTCGTGACGAGCTCTGGCATCCGCCGCTCCACCTCGCGGGCGAGGCCGATGACGGCGTGGCGCACGTCGAGGAACTCCCGCTCCGGGCGCACCTCGGCGAAGACGTGCACACCCCGGCTGCCGGTGGTCTTGACGAAGGGACGGAGCCCGACCTCCTCGAGCACCGTGCGCAGGGCCAGCGCGACGGTCACCACGTCCCGGAACGGGCGGCCGGGCTGGGGGTCCAGGTCGACCCTGACCTCGTCCGGACGGTCGGTGTCCGGGGTCCGCACCGGCCAGGGGTGGAAGGTGATGGTGTTCATCTGCACCGCCCACACCGCTGCCGCCACCTCGTCGACGACCAGCTGTGGGTGACGACGCCCGGAGGGGTAGGTGACCTCCACCGTGCGGACCCACTCCGGCACACCCCGCGGTGGGTTCTTGGAGTAGAACTCCTCCCCCTCGATGCCGGTGGGGAGGCGCTGCAGCGTCACCGGACGGTCCGCCAGACCACGCATCAGCGGCTCGCCGACCGCCACGACATACCGGGCCAGGTCGAGCTTGGTCACGGCCGGGCCGTGCTCGCTCGCGGGCCACAGCACCCGCTCCGGGCTGCTCACGCGCACCGACCTGTGGGACCCGTCGGCGGCGGTCACGTCGAGGCTGGTGGCACTGCCCATGGGCCCGAGGCTACCGACCGGCGGGTCGCGGGAAGACCTGAGACGCCGTCGGCGTTGCTCGCTGCATGAGCGAGAACACGCAGCAGGACAGCAGCTACACGGTCGAGAAGTCCGAGCAGGAGTGGCGCGCCACCCTCACCCCGCAGGAGTTCCACATCCTCCGGGAGGCGGGCACGGAGCGCCCGTTCGTCGGTGAGTACACCAACACGAAGACCGAGGGTGTGTACGACTGTCGCGCGTGCGGGGCGGAGCTGTTCCGCAGCGACACCAAGTTCGACAGCCACTGCGGGTGGCCGTCCTTCTACTCCCCGCTCGCCGAGGACCGGGTCGAGTACGTCGAGGACCGCTCCCTGGGCCGCACCCGCACCGAGGTGCGCTGCGCCAGCTGCGGGTCCCACCTGGGCCACGTGTTCGAGGGCGAGGGCTACGAGACGCCCACCGACCTGCGCTACTGCATCAACTCCGTCAGCATGTCGCTGCGCCCGGCCGAGTGACCCGGCGACGGTGCACGCTCAGGGCACCGAGGCGAGGAACTGCTCGACGCTGACGAGCGGCCCGGTGTAGAACGGGACCTCCTCGCGCACGTGCAGACGCGCGCGGGTGTTGCGCAGCTCACGCATGAGGTCCACGATCCGGTGCAGCTCGTCGGCCTCGAAGGCCAGGATCCACTCGTAGTCGCCGAGCGCGAACGAGGACAGGGTGTTGGCGCGCACGTCGGTGTAGTCCCGTGCGGCGAGGCCGTGCTCCTTGAGCATGGCCCGCCGCTCGCCCTCGTCCATGACGTACCACTCGTAGGACCGCACGAAGGGGTAGACGCACAGGTAGCGGCGCGGGGCCTCGCCCGCGAGGAAGGCCGGCACGTGCCCGCGGTTGAACTCCGCGGGGCGGTGCATCGCCACCTGGGACCAGACCGGCTCCAGGTGCCGCCCCAGCGCGGTGCGGCGCAGCCGCTGGTAGGCCGCCTGCACCTGCTCGACCATCGGTGCGTGCCACCAGACCATCAGGTCCGCGTCGGCGCGCAGACCCGACACGTCGTAGAGACCGCGCACGACCACGCCGTCCTCGCCCAGCCCCTCCAGGAGGGCACCGACCTCGGCCGCCATGGCGTCGCGGTCGCCGTCCACCGGGCCGCTCACGCGGAACACGGAGTACATCGCGTAGCGGATGCCGCTGTTGATCTCGTCGATCTGCTCAGGGGTGGGGTGCACGACGTCGGTCATGGGCCCCAGTCTGACCCAGTGACCCCCGTCACACGGGGTCGGGTGCGGCCACGGCCAGCCGGGCCGCTGCCCGCCCCGAGGCGATGCAGGCCGGGACGCCGACGCCGTCGTAGGTCGCGCCGCAGACCGCGAGCCCCGGCACCGACGCGACGTCGGCGCGCACCGCGGCCACCCGCTCACGGTGGCCCACGGCGTACTGCGGCAGACCTCCCCCCCACCGCTGCACGTGGGCGTCGACCGGTGCGGGCAACGTGGCGCCCAGCAGGTGCGAGAGCTCGGCGACCGCCAGGTCGACCAGGTCGGGGTCGGAGCGCTGGAGGACCGCCTCCTCCCGGTGCCGACCGGCGGAGGCACGCAGCAGCACCAGGTCCTCCCCCTGCGGCCCGGCAGCGGCCCCTGCCTCGCGCACCCAGTCCCACTTCACGGTGCTGAACGTCGCCGCCTTGACCGGGCGGCCTTCGACCGGGGGCACCAGGACGCCGGAGCCCACCAGCACGGGCAGGTCCGCCGCGCGGTAGGCGAGGGTGACCAGCGCCATCGAGGCGGTCTCCACCTCACCCAGCAGCCGCGCCGCCCGGGGCGCCACCTCGCCGAGCAGCCGCGCCGCCGGGGCCGGCGGGAGCGCCACCACCACGGCGTCGGTGCGGTATGCCGTGGGCCAGGGCACCGGTCCGGTCACCACGTCGAAGCCGCCCGCGGGCCGACGGTGCAGCTCGCGGACGGTCACCCCCGTCTCGATGCGCACCCCCCGGGCCTGCAGCTCCTCGCCGAGACGGTCGGCCAGCCGGTGCAGACCTCCCCGGAGGCCGGCGAACACCGGAGGGGAGGGCGCTCCCGTCGCCGGCGGTGGCAGCGCCGCGGCCGCGGTGGCGACGAGCGGCTCCCCCCGAGTGTGCGCCGGCAGCAGGACAGGCAGGGCGGCCGCCGTCGAGATCTCCCGGGCATGGCCCGCGTAGACGCCGCCGAGCAGCGGCTCGAGGAGCCGGTCGACCACGGCGTCGCCCAGCCTCCGGGCGACCAGCTCGCCGATCGCCACGTCGGCCTCGTCGCTCGGCGAGGCCACCTCGGCACGCACGCGCTCGAGCTCGTCCTCGGTGAGCAGGCCGCGCAGGCCCTCGACGTCGGACGGGATGCCCATGAGCGTGCGTGCCGGCATGGGATGCAGCCGACCCCGGCTCCAGATCGACGCCGTCGCCGTCGCCGGGTGCACGAGGTCGTCGCCGAGGCCGACCTCGCGGACCAGGTCGACCGCCTCGGGCCGCCGCGCCAGCACCGACTCGGCGCCCAGGTCGACCGTGACACCGCCCACCCGGCCACCGAGGAGCTTGCCCCCGACCCGAGGGCTCGCCTCCAAGACGGTCACCTCGGTGCCCGGACGCTCACGGACCAGCTCCCACGCCGCCGCGAGACCGCTGATGCCGCCGCCGACGACCACACACGTTGCCATGGCCACCACTCTCGCACCCGTGCAGGCGTGACCCGATCGTGACCCGGACGAGGGAGCCGTGAGGACGGCGCCACCCTCCAACAGGAGTCACCCCGCCGCTCCAGGAGGTCACCATGGACACCACGCCCGTCCGCCCGCGAGGACCCGTCACCGTGCTGCTCATGGTGCTCGCCCTGCTCGCTGTGCTCGTCGCCGGCTGCGCGGGCGCCGGCGACGACACCGCCGACTCCGGGGGCGAGGCCGCTGTGGTGAGGCAGGACGACAGCGGCGCCGAAGGCCCCGGCCCCGAGGACATGGCGGGGGACATGGAGGGGGACGCGGCCGCCGAGGAGGGCTCCGACGGCGGGGCGGGGTCGGCGGCCGACGCCGCACAGGTGCGCGCCCAGGTCAGCGCCGACCAGGACCGGATGATCGCCCGCGACGCGACCCTGTCGCTGGTCGTCGACGACATCGACGCGTCCGCGGCGCAGGTGCGCGCGGCCGCCGTCGCGGCCGAGGGCTACGTCGTCTCCGAGGAGGTCGTGCCCACCAGGGAGCCCGTCGGCGACCCCGGCTACGCCACCTTCGTGCTCTCGGTGCCCTCCGCCCGTCTGGACGCCACGCTGGAGCAGCTGGGGACCTACGGCACCGTCACCAGCAGCACGCTCACCAGCCAGGACGTCACAGAGCGGTATGTCGACACGACGGCCCGCATCGAGACACTCGAGGCGAGCGTGGACCGGGTGCGCGGCCTGCTCGAGGAGGCCACGACCATCGCCGACATCGTCGACCTCGAGGCCGAGCTCGCCTCCCGTGAGGCCGAGCTCGACGCCATGCTGGCCGTGCAGCAGAGCATCGAGGCCGACGTGTCCCGCTCCTCGGTCACCGTGCACCTGAGCACCGACGAGGGGCTGCTGCTGGCCGCCGAGGAGGAGGACGGCGGCTTCCTGGCCGGGCTGCGACAGGGCTGGGAGGCCTTCGGGGCCGCGACCGCGGTGCTGCTGACCGGCATCGGCGCGGTGCTGCCCTTTCTCATCGCGGCGGCCGTCGTCGCCGTGCCGGTCGTGGCCCTCAGCCGCCGGCGCCGGGCCGGGGGATCGACTGCACCAGCTGCACCACCCGCGTGAGCACGTCGGGGTCGGTCTGCGGCAGCACGCCGTGGCCGAGGTTGAAGATGTGCCCCGGCGCCCCGTGCCCCTCCTCGACGATGCGACGCACCTGCGGGGCCAGCGCCTCCCACGGGGCGAACAGCAGCGCCGGGTCCAGGTTGCCCTGCACGGCGTAGCGGCCGCGGGTGCGGGTGATCGCGTCCGCGAGCGACACGCGGTAGTCGACACCGATCACGTCGGCTCCGGCCTCGGCCATGTCGACCAGCAGCTCGCCGGTGCCGACCCCGAAGTGGATGCGGGGCACGCCGGTCTCCGCCGCCGCGGCCAGCACCGCCCGGCTGTGCGGCTCGACGTGGCGCAGGTAGTCGGCGCGGGAGAGGAAGCCCGCCCACGAGTCGAAGAGCTGCACCGCGCTCGCCCCCGCCGCGGCCTGCACCTGCAGGAAGGCCGCCGAGATCTGGGCCAGCCGTGCGCAGAGGTCGTGCCAGAGCACCGGGTCGCCGTGCATGAGCGCCTTGGTGCGCTCGTGGTTCTTCGAGGGTCCTCCCTCGACGAGGTAGGACGCCAGCGTGAACGGGGCACCGGCGAAGCCGATGAGCGGCGTGGGGCCGAGCTCGGCGGTCAGCAGGCGCACGGACTCGGTGACGTCGGTGACATGCCCGGGGGTGAGCTCGGGCAGGCGGTCGAGGTCGGCACGGGTGCGGAACGGCTCCGCCACGACCGGCCCCACGCCCGGCCGGATCTCGATGTCGACCCCCACGGCCTGGACCGGCACCACGATGTCGCTGAAGAAGATCGCCGCGTCCACCCCGTGGCGCCGCACGGGCTGCAGGGTGATCTCCGTGACGAGCTCGGGGGTGCGGCACGCCGTGAGCATCTCGACGCCCTCGCGCAGGGCGCGGTACTCCGGCAGCGACCGCCCGGCCTGGCGCATGAACCACACGGGGGTCCGGTCCACCGGCAGCTGCCGGGCTGCACGGACCAGCAGGCTCTCCCGGGGGGAGACCGCCGCGGGGGGTGTGCTGTCAGGGGTGGGCTCGCTCACCGGACGATCCTCGCACGCCACGGCGCACCCCGGCGTTGCGGTCCACGGTCCGGCCCACCCCTCGGCATACTCTTACGGGTGTGGTGAGCCGCATCCCCGCCGGGCGCTCCGTGCCTGACGCAGAGTCCTCGCGAGACGCCGCCCTGTTCACCAGGGCACTGGCGGCGCTGCGTGGTGTCACCCTGCGCCCGGAGCTGGTGCTGGAGGAGGTGCCCGCCCCGACCCGCCTGTCACCGCACGCCGTCGCTCTCTCGGGTGAGGTCGTCACCTCCCGTGACCCCGACGACGAGCCCGTCGCCACCGGACGCTTCGTCCTGCTCTTCGACCCCTCCGGCCCGGAGCCGTGGGAAGGGACCTGGCGCGCCGTCACCTACGCCAAGGCCACGATGGAGCCGGAGGTCGGGGGTGACCCGATGGCCGGCGAGGTGGGCTGGTCCTGGCTGATGGACGCCCTGGGGTCCCGTGACCTGCGGTGGGCCGCCGAGGCCGGCACCGTCACCGGCGTCTCCTCCCAGAGCTTCGGCGCCCTCGCCGACCGCGAGCCCACGGTCGAGCTCGAGATCCGCGCCTCGTGGACCCCCCTCCTCGACGACGTCACCGACGTCGTGGGGCACCTGCAGGCCTGGGGCGACCTCATGTGCACGATCGCCGGACTGCCACCCCTGCCCGACGGTGTGGTCCCCCTCCCGGGCATCCGCAGGTAGGGCCGGGGGATGCCGGACGAGCACGACGACGAGGAGCTCGACGCCCTCGAACACCCGCGTGACGGCGTGCCCCCCGTGGTCGACGACCCCGACCTGCTGGAGCGGGCCGTCGACGCGCTCACCTCGGGCACCGGCCCGGTCGCGGTGGACGCCGAACGGGCCTCGGGCTACCGCTACGGGCAGAGCGCCTACCTCGTGCAGCTGCGCCGCGAGGGCGCGGGCACCTGGCTCGTCGACCCTGTGCCGTTGCCGGACCTGTCCGTGCTGGACGCGGCACTGGCCGACACCGAGTGGGTGCTCCACGCGGCCACCCAGGACATCCCGTGCCTGGCCGAGCTGGGCCTGCGCCCGCGCCGCCTGTTCGACACCGAGCTCGGCGCCCGGATCGCCGGGCTGCCGCGGGTCGGGCTGTCCTCGGTGCTCGAGTACTACCTGGGCGTGACCCTGGCCAAGGAGCACTCCGCGGTGGACTGGTCCACCCGGCCGCTGCCCGAGCCCTGGCTGCGCTACGCCGCCCTCGACGTCGAGCTGCTCGTCGAGCTGCGGCACCGCATGGAGCGGGACCTCGTCGAGCAGGGCAAGCTCGGGTGGGCCGCGCAGGAGTTCGACGCCCTCACCCGGTTCACCGGCCCCGAGCAACGGCCCGACCCGTGGCGACGCACCTCCGGCATGCACCGGGTGCGCACCCGGCGCGGGGCGGCGACGGTCCGCGAGCTGTGGCGCACCCGCGACGAGCTGGCCCGCCACCGGGACGTGACCCCGGGGCGCATCCTGCCGGACGCCACCCTCATCGACCTGGCCATGCGCGCTCCCGAGAGCGAGGCCACGCTGCACCGGGGCGCGACCGAGAAGAGCCAGACCCGGCAGCGCCGTGCCGCGCAGGGCCTGAAGCGACACGCCGGGGCGTGGGTCGGTGCCATCCGCGCCGCAGCCGAGATCCCCGACCGGGAGCTGCCCGACCTCACGACCGCCTCCGACGCACCCCCTCCTCCCCGCGCCTGGGCCGACCGCGACCCCGTCGCCGCGGCCCGCCTCACGCAGGTCAAGGAGGAGCTCGCCGCGCTCTCCGAGCACTACGAGGTGCCGGTCGAGAACCTGCTGACCCCGGACACCCTGCGGCGCGTGCTGTGGCGCCCGCCGGACCGCGACGACCCGACCGCGGTGGCCGCAGCGCTCACGGCATACGGAGCCCGTCCGTGGCAGTGCGAGCTCGTCGCGCCGGTCATCGCGCAGGCCCTGAAGGACCACCCGGCCGACTGACCAGCGACCCCCGGGGGGCGGCTGGCCATATCTCATATGTGATCTACAGTTGACGCCATGACCGAGCCCTACCTGTCACGCATCGGTGCCCTCATCCGGGACGCCCGCCGACACAAGGACCTGACACAGGCCGAGCTGGCCACCCTGCTGGGCACCAGCCAGAGCGCCGTCGCCCGCATCGAGCAGGGCAAGCAGAACCTCTCCCTGGAGATGCTGGCCCGCATCGGCGAGAGTCTCGACTCCGAGATCGTCTCCGTCGGCAGTGCCGTCCCGCAGAACCTGCGCATCACCGGCGGGGTCAAGCTCTCCGGCGAGATCGACGTGCGCACCTCCAAGAACGCAGCGGTCGCCCTGCTGTGTGCCTCCCTGCTCAACAAGGGCCGCACCACGCTGCGCAACCTCGCCCGGATCGAGGAGGTCAACCGCATCACCGAGGTGCTCACCAGCATCGGCTACAAGATCCGCTGGCTGCCGGACTCCTCCGACCTGGAGATCGTGCCCCCCGCAAAGATCGACCTCGACGCGATGGACCAGGCAGCGGCGCGTCGCACCCGCACGATCATCATGTTCCTCGGCCCCCTCATGCACGAGTTCGACGCCTTCGAGCTGCCCTACGCCGGGGGCTGCGACCTCGGCACCCGCACCGTCGAGCCGCACATGATCGCGCTGCGGCAGTTCGGCATCGACGTCACCGCCACCACCGGCACCTACCACGTCACCGTCGACCAGCACCGCCGCCCGACCAAGCCCATCGTGCTCACCGAGCGCGGCGACACCGTCACCGAGAACGTCCTCCTGGCGGCGGCACGCCACCCCGGCACGACGGTCATCCGCAACGCCTCGTCCAACTACATGGTCCAGGACCTCTGCGTCTTCCTGAAGGCGCTGGGCGTGCGCATCGAAGGGCTGGGCACGACCACCCTCGAGGTCACCGGTGTCCAGCACATCGACATGGACATCGAGTACTCCCCCTCCGAGGACCCGATCGAGGCGATGAGCCTGCTGGCTGCGGGGGTCGTGACCGGCAGCGAGATCCTCGTCAAGCGGGTGCCCATCGAGTTCATGGAGATCGAGCTCGCGGTCCTCGACACGATGGGCCTGCAGTACGAGATCTCCGAGGAGTACGTGTCCGCCAACGGCCACACCCGGCTGGTGGACCTGCGCACCATCCCCGGGGCCCTCAAGGCGCCGCTGGACAAGATCCACCCGCTGCCCTTCCCCGGGCTGAACATCGACAACCTGCCCTTCTTCGCGATCATCGCCGCCTGCGCGGAGGGGTCGACGATGATCCACGACTGGGTCTACGAGAACCGCGCGATCTACCTCACGGAGCTCACCACCCTGGGGGCCAAGGTCCACCTGATGGACCCCCACCGGGTGATGATCGAGGGGCCGACGAAGTGGCGTGCCGGGGAGATCATGTGTCCGCCGGCACTGCGCCCCGGCGTGGTGATCCTGCTGGCGATGCTGGCCGCACCCGGGGTCTCGGTGCTGCGCAACGTCTACGTCATCCACCGCGGCTACGAGGACCTCGCGACCCGTCTGAACAACCTCGGCGCCGACATCCAGACCTTCCGCGACATCTGAGCGGTGTCGCCCGTGGGGGTGGACTTCCGGCACGACGAGCGCGGCGGGGTCACCGTGCTGCTGGACGGGCACCCGCAGTCCTACGTCCACCCACAGGACCCGGGGCTGCTGGTCTTCGAGTACGTCCAGCACCTGGCGCTGGTGCTCGACGCCCTGCCCGGGGGCCGGCTCACCGTCACCCACGTGGGGGGCGCCGGCCTGACCCTGGCGCGCTACGTCGAGCACACCCGGCCGGGCTCCCCGCAGGTCGTGCTGGAGCCCGACGAGCGGCTGACCGCCGAGGTGCGCCGCGAGCTGCCGCTCCCCCGGCGCCACCGCATCCGGGTCCGCCCGGTCGACGGCGCGAGCGGCCTGCCCGTGCTGGCGGACGGCTCGGCGGACGTCGTCGTGGTGGACGCCTACGCCGGTGGTCGCGTGCCCGGCGACCTCGTCGGACGTGAAGCCATGCGCCAGTACGCCCGGGTGCTGGGCCCCGGCGGGCTCCTCCTGGTCAACCTGTCCGACGAGCCCGGCCTGCGCCACGTCGGCCGGGTGGTGGCCACGGCGCGCCAGGTGCTCCCGCACAGTGCGGTCCTCGGGATGGCCGAGGTGCTGAAGGGCCGGCGCTTCGGCAACGTCGTCCTGGTGGCCTCCGACCGGCCGTTGCCCGAGGCCGACCTTGCCCGGAGGCTGGCGGGCTCCCCCTTCCCCGCGGGCCTGCGCACCAGCGCGCAGACCGCCCGCTGGTCCGCCGGCTCGGCACCCTTCGGTGACGTCGGCGAGGACTCCCCCGCACCGCCCCTGCCCGGGCAGTGGCGACGGAGGTAGGTTCGGCAGGTGCGCACCGCCTACCTCGACCACGACGGCCCGATCGCGCTGGCTCACCGCGGCTTCTCCCGCGAAGGGCTGGAGAACTCCATGGCCGCGTTCGCCGCTGCGGTCGACCTCGGCCTGCGCTACGTCGAGACCGACGTCCACGCCACCTCCGACGAGGTCGTGGTGGCCTTCCACGACGAGAGCCTGGACCGGGTGACCGACCGCAGCGGGGCGATCACCGCCCTGCCCTGGCGCGAGGTCCGCGAGGCCCGGATCGGCGGGGTCGAGCCCGTGCCGACCCTGGAGGACCTGCTGGGCACCTGGCCGCAGCTGCGGGTCAACATCGACATCAAGACCCCAGGGGCCATCACCCCGACCGTGCGCGTGATCGAGCGGGCGCGCGCCCACGACCGGGTCTGCATCGCCTCGTTCTCCGACCGCCGGCGCCGCGAGACGCTCGCGCGTCTCAGCCGCCCCGTGGTCACCTCGGCGGGCAGGACGACCGGGGCGCTCTTCCGGATGGCCGCCGCGCTGCCGGGTCCGGTCCGGCACGGCGCGGTAGCCCGCGCCCTCCGGGCGGTGGACGGTCTACAGGTCCCCGTGCAGCACTCCGGGATCCCCCTGGTGACCGGTCAGACCGTCCGGGCCGCCCACCGGGCGGGCGCCTTCGTGCACGTCTGGACCGTCAACGACGCGGCCGAGATGCACCGGCTGCTCGACCTCGGGGTCGACGGGCTGGTCAGCGACCGCGCCGACCTCCTGCGGGAGGTCCTCGTCGCCCGTGGCCAGTGGCCAGGCTGAGCGCTACCGGTCGCACCCGGTGAACCGCCAGAGCGAGGCCTGGCCGCCCTCGTCGACCAGGGCGAAGTCCGGCCCGTCGGTGCGGATGGTGCGCAGGCCGGGGGTGGCCTCCTCCCACTTGGCACCCTCGTCGAAGGTCAGGTCGTCGGCGTACACGTGGGTCACGCCCAGGGCCCGCACCGCCTCGCACACCGCGGGGGTGCGCTGCCACTCGTCGAAGCGCTCGGCGAGCAGCAGCCGCTCCGGTGACCCGGCGACAGGCGTGAGCTGGGGGTAGACCACTGCGACGTCGCTACGGTGCAGCAGGTAGGGGGACCCCGCCGTGGGCTCGCCCAGCACGACCGCCCCCTCCGGCAGCGTCTCCGCCGCCCGGTCGACCATGGCGATCTCGTCCTCCTCCAGCATGGTGCCCCAGGCGATCGGCCAGGTGGAGTAGGTCGAGGACATGACCTGGACGTGCATCGACCAGCGCAGCCCGGAGGTCAGCGCCACCACACCGACCACGAGGGCGAGCGCGGCGACGGTGACGCTCACGTCGCGCCAGCGTGCCAGCCGGTGCGCCACCCAGGCCCCGCCGCCCGCGGCGAGCATCACCGCGGGGACCACCAGCAGCTGGTTGATGCGGGAGGCCTGCGTGTACCAGAAGCCCGCCAGCACCCGCAGCGGGTTCTCCGGCGGCCCGGCGGCCAGCAGGGTCAGCACGACGGAGAGGGCGAGCGCGACGACGAGCCAGCGTGCGTGCCGGCGGCGCAGGGACAGCACGACGCCGGTGACGACCAGCGCGGTGACCGCCAGGTTGACCGACCGGATGTCGTAGACGTAGATGAGCGGGTGGTCGATGAGCAGGGCACCGATGCCCGGCCAGTAGGTCGGCTGGCCCCCGCGCTCGTAGCTCACGATCGCCTCCACCGGTGAGGAGGACAGCACGACCACGGAGCCGGTGACGGCGACCACCGTCCCCACCACCACGGCGGTGCCGACCAGGGCGCGGTGGCCGCGGCGCCAGTAGCGCCGTGCCTGCCGGCCCAGCAGCACCACGAGCAGCGGCGCAGCGAGCAGCACCAGCGAGAACAGGCCGGAGCCGTGCGACAGCACGACACCGGCCACCGCCCACGCCAGGGCGATGCCGTAGGCGGTGTGCAGGCGCCAGCCGAGGTCACGCCGGAAGGTCGAGATCATCAGGGCGAGGGTGCCCGGCAGGCAGGCCACACTGAGCGCGAACGGCCAGACGCCCAGCATGGAGACGGCGATCGCCGGGAAGGTCACGTAGGACGCCGCCAGCACCGGGGTGAGCACCACCGGCAGCGCCGTCCTGGGCCACACGACGCGGGCCAGGGCCACCAGGCCGCCGATCCAGACGACCGAGCCGAGCACGACCGAGGAGGCGTTCGCGGCCTCCGTCACCTGCTCGAACCCCGGGGCCACCGCCACGACCGAGTGCCAGACCGCGGGGTAGTACGGCGCCACGGTGTCGCCGTACATCGGCGCCAGGCCGCCCAGGCTGGAGCCGTTGCCGGTGTCCCGGATGAACCACAGCGCGTTGAGGTGGAAGACGGCGTCCCAGGCCTGCGGCGGCTGGTCGGCGTGCCGCATCCCGGTCATCATCGCGGCGCCGAGGACGCCGCCGCCGAGCACCCACGCCGCCGCGAGCCACAGACGCTCGGGGCGCACCAGGGCGCGCTGCCCCGCGGGGCGCACGCCGGCCGGGTGGCTCAGGGTGCCGAGCCCGAGCCCGAGCCCCAGGGCCACCAGCGCTGCCGCGAGCACGGCGAGCAGGAACGTGCCCAGTGACCAGGTGACGCCGAGCAGGCCGTAGGCCACCGCGGCCACGCCGGCATACCCGGAGGTCACGGCCGGCCCCACCCCCCAGGCGACGAGCCCACGCACGCCGAGCAGGCGCACCACGGCATACCCGGGCAGCGTCCACAGCGCGGCCAGGCCGACCAGGCCCGGCACCACGGAGAGCCAGCTCATGCGGTGGGGGTCTCGCCCCCGCCGATCGTCAGTCGGGGCACCCCGGTGAAGCGGGCGGGGTCGGTGACCCGGCGGCCGTCCAGGAGCAGCCGGAGGCCGGGCAGGTCCTGCGCGCCGACGGCGGCGTACTCGGGGTGGTCGGCCTGCACGATGGCCACGTCGACCGGCTCACCCAGGTGGTAGGGCTCCCAGCCGTATGCGGTGAGCTCGGTGTCGTCGTACATCGGGTCGTGCACGAGCACCTCGGCACCACGGGAGGCCAGGGCCTGCACGGTGGCGAACACCCCGGAGAACGCGGTCTCCTTGACCTTGCCGCGGTAGGAGGCGCCCAGCACGGCCACCCGCAGCCCCTGCAGCGACCCGAGCACGGCCTCGGCCCGCGCCACGGCATACTCCGGCATCGCGGCGTTGGCCGCCCGGGCCGTCGCCACCACGCTCGCCGCGGGGTCGGTGGACAGGTACAGCCGCGGGTAGACCGGGATGCAGTGCCCGCCGACGGCGATGCCCGGGTTGTGGATGTGGCTGTAAGGCTGGGAGTTGCACGCCTCGATGACCCGCTGCACGTCGATGCCGACCGAGTCGGCGAACCGGGCGAACTGGTTGGCCAGCCCGATGTTCACGTCGCGGTAGGTCGTCTCGGCCAGCTTGGCCATCTCGGCCGCCTCGGCCGAGCCCATGTCCCACACCCCGTTGGGCCGTGGCAGGTCCTCGCGCTCGTCGAAGGTCAGCACCGCATCGTAGAAGGCCACCGCGGCCGCCGTGCCGGCCTCGCTCAGCCCGCCGACCAGCTTGGGGTAGGCCCGCAGGTCGGCGAAGACCCGCCCGGTGAGCACCCGCTCCGGGGAGAAGACCAGGTGGAAGCCCGCCGACCCGTCGGCCGGTGACTCGGTCAGGCCGGAGACCTGCTCGATCATCGGCTTCCACCGCCCGCGGGTGGTGCCGACCGGCAGCGTGGTCTCGTAGGAGACCAGGGTGCCCGGGGTCAGGTGCTGGGCCAGCGACCGGGTCGCCGCGTCCATCCACCCGAAGTCGGGCTGACCGGTCGCCTCGTCGACGAACAGCGGCACCACCAGCACCACCGCGTCGGCGCCCGGCACCGCCTCGCCGTAGTCGGTCGTCGCCCGCAGCCGCCCCGCCGGCACCAGCTGCGCCAGCTTCTCACCCAGGTGCGCCTCCCCCGGGAACGGCTCCACCCCGGCGTTGACCTTCTCCACCAGCGCCGCGTTGACGTCCACCCCCACCACCTCGTGACCGGCATCGGCGAACTGCACCGCCAGCGGCAGCCCGATCTTGCCCAGCGCGACGACCGCGACCTTCATGTGTGATCCCTACCCCTTGTATGCGCGACGGCGATGGCTCGACCGGTGGTGGCTCGACCGGCGGTGCGTCCGGTGACGACGAGGATACGGTGCCGGGCCGGTCAGCGTGACGCCCACCACGACGCGGTCATGAAGCGAGGAGGCGCCTCGGGGTGGGCCACCTGGCCGAGGCGCTCGGGGATGACCGTCGACGGGGTGCCGTGTCGTCTCCGGGCGCGAGCCAGCGCCACGAGCTCGGTGGCCGGGGACGAGGGGTCCAGGACCGCCCGAAGCAGGGCGACGTCCGCGCGGGACAGCGGTGCGGCCACGGCGGGGGCGGCCGTGTGCAGCCGCCGCACGACCGCTGCCAGGTCCGTGCGCTCGGGCGGTGTCCACCACTGCGGGTCCGGTCGGTGGAGGACGGCGCCGAAGACGTGGATGCGCAGCAGCTTGGTGGCGACCGCGGTGCGCACCGCCTCGGGGTAGGCCCGGTACCACGGCTGGTCGAGGAGGTGGTGCAGGAAGCCGAGCTCGACCTCGACCGAGCGCGGGGCGTAGGTCACCCGGTCGGTCGCGTCCTCGCCGATGAGGTAGCCCGGGCCCCGGCGGTCCACGACGACCCTCGTCTCGCACCAGAGCCGGGTCACGTAGGCGACGTCACCACCCACCGGCATCCCCTCCACCAGCTCGGCACCCAGCCGCTCCCGCGCCGCGGTGGACACCAGCCCGAGGGGTGCGCTGCGGTAGCTGAGCCGGTCGCGCACGACGTCGGCGAGCCCGCGCAGGGTGGGACGTGTCGGTGGTGTCGGCACCCGGCGGTCCGGGGTGCCGAGCGCCAGCCGGGTGACGACGGTCTCGGCGCGGTGGGCTCGCGCGAGGGCGAGCCAGGCGTCCACCGCGCCGGGGCGCAGCGTGTCGTCCGAGCCCATGATCGACACGAACTCACCGCGGGCTGCGCGCATCCCCGCGTTGAAGGGACCGGAGGCGCTGCGCGTCCCGTCGTGGTGCTCCAGCCAGCTGACCCGGTCGCGGTGCCCCGGGGCGAGCACCGCGGCGATGTCGCTGCTGGCGACGTTGTGGCAGACCACCGTCAGGCGGGTGTGCCGTGCGTTGCCGTCCAGCACGCTCGCGACCGCCCGGGCGATGGGGCGGTCGGGGGTGTGGACGGCGATGACCACGTCGACCTCCGCGGCCCCGCTCACCCTCGCTGCCCCCGGCCGTGGACCTGCCGTGCCGTCCCGTAGGCGGTGGCGTAGGCGTGTGCCACCGCCTCCTCGCCGAAGCGGTCCCCGATGGTGTCGCTGATCTCGAGCGCGCTCATCCCTGCGGCCGAGCGCAGCACCTGCTCGACGGCGTCGGCGTAGGCCGGTGCCTCCTGGACGGCGACGGTGACCCCGACACGGGGGTCCAGGTACTCCCCCTGCCCACCGGTCGCGCCGACGACGACCGGCCGGCCCGACAGCACCGCCTCCGCGCACGAGACGAAGAAGTTGTCCCCCCGGGTGGGGCCGAGGAAGACGTCGGCGGCCGCCAGCTCGGCCAGCACCCCGGCACGGTCGAGCGTGCCCACGAGGTCCACCCGGTCAGCGACGCCCAGGGCGGTCGCGCGGGCGATGACGTCGGCCTCCAGGGGGCCCTGCCCCACCATCCGGAGGTGGGCCGGACGGCCCCGCCCGCACAGCTCGGCGACGACGTCGACCGCGAGCACCGGGTCCTTGCGGGGGATCAGCCCGCCCACGCTCACCAGGCGCAGGCTGTCACCCTCCGCGCCCTCCGCGCCCTCCGCACCGGCCGCCGGCACCTCGCGCCGCGGGTGCGGGGTGGGCCGGGGGACGATGCAGGGCACGACCGTGGTGGGCCGCTCACCCCGCACCTGCCGGACCGGGTCGGCCAGGTAGTCGCAGACGGCCGTCACGACGTCAGGGCGCACCAGCAGCCGTCGGAGCACGGGCAGGGCGCGGCGCCAGAGCGCCGGCAGGGTCTGCGGTGCGGTCAGGCCCGACCAGTGCTCGGTGTGCACCCAGGGCACGTCCGGGCGCCACCAGGCCATCGGCAGCAGGGTCGAGAAGGCCATCGAGTGCACCAGGTCCGCCCGCTCGGCCATCGCCCGCAGCAGCGTGCCCGCTGCGCGGATCTGCCGCGGGTCGGTGGTCGACATCGGGATGCGGGTGACCGGCACACCGTCGAAGGAGGGCTCCTCCGGTGCCGCACGGTCGAGCTGTCCCGGGGGGCACAGGTGCACCAGGGCGACGTCATGGCCCAGCGCGGCGAGAGCGCGGACGTCCTTGACCACGAAGGCGCCCGTCGAGGGGTGGCTCCGCGTCGGCGCCCAGGTGGTGACGGCGAGGACACGCATAGGAGGCAACCTAGCCCGTGCCCTACCCTCGGGCACTGTGAAGGTCCTGAGCGTGGTCGGTGCCCGTCCTCAGTTCGTCAAGCTGGCCCCCGTGGCAGCGGAGTGTGCCCGTCGCGGGGTGGAGCACGTGATCGTGCACACCGGCCAGCACTACGACCCGATGCTGTCCGACGTCTTCTTCGACGACCTCGGCATCCCGGACCCCGACGTGCACCTCGGGGTGGGCAGCGGCACGCACGGGGAGCAGACCGGGGCGATCCTGGCCCGGATGGACGCCGTGCTGGGCGCGCAGGCACCGGACTGGGTGCTCGTCTACGGCGACACCAACTCCACGCTGGCCGGGGCGCTGTCCGCGGTGAAGCTGCACCTGCCGGTCGCGCACCTGGAGGCCGGCCTGCGCTCGTTCAACCGCCGGATGCCCGAGGAGCACAACCGGGTGCTGACCGACCACGCAGCCGACCTGCTGCTGGCCCCCACCCTGGTCGCCATGGGGCACCTGGCCGACGAGGGGCTGGCCGGGCGCGCCGTGCACGTCGGCGACGTCATGGTCGACGTGCTGATGACGGTGCGTGCGGAGCTGGCGGACACCCCTGGGGTGCTGGAGCGGCTCGGGATGCCGGCCGGCGGCTTCTCGGTGGCGACGGTGCACCGGGCGGAGAACACCGACGACCCGGCCCGCCTGGCGGCGGTCGTCGCCGCGCTGTCACAGGTCGACCACCCGGTGGTCCTGCTGGCGCACCCGCGGCTGCGGGCGAAGGCTGCGGCGCACGGCATACCGCTGGAGGGCGGCGCGCTCACCGTGCGCGAGCCGCTGGCCTACCCCGACCTGGTCGCGGCCGTCGCCGCGTCGCGCGGGGTGGTGACCGACTCCGGGGGCCTGCAGAAGGAGGCGTTCGTGCTCCGCGTGCCGTGCACCACCGTGCGCGCCGAGACCGAGTGGGTCGAGACCGTGCAGCTGGGCTGGAACGTGCTCGTCGAGCCCGGGCCTGAGGTGTCCGCGGCGGCGTCCCGGCCCGCACCCTCCCCCACCGACGCGGCGCCCTACGGCACCGGCCACGCGGCGGCGGCCGTCCTGGAGGCGCTGGGCGCACCGGGCTGACCGGCGGACCAGGGACCTCCGTCCCTGTGCCGAGGGTCGCTGTGGGGCCATGCTGGAGGTGCCCACCGCCGAAGGAGCCGCCATGCCCACCACCCTGACCTTCCTCGGAGCGGCCGGCACGGTCACGGGCAGCAAGTTCGTCCTCGAGCGGGAGGGGCGCCGCACGATGGTCGACTGCGGCCTCTACCAGGGCGAGCGCGAGTGGCGCCGCCGCAACTGGGACGCGCTGCCGGTGGCTCCGGCGAGCATCAGCGACGTCGTCCTCAGCCACGCCCACCTGGACCACTGCGGCTACCTGCCGGCACTGGTGCGCAAGGGCTTCCCCGGACCGGTCTGGGCGACCGAGGGCACCGCTGCCCTGGCCGCCATCGTGCTGCGCGACAGCGCCCACCTCATCGAGGAGGAGGCGCGGTATGCCGCAGCGGGCGGCTGGTCCAAGCACTCCCCTCCGCTGCCGCTCTACACCGTCGCCGACGCCGACCGTGCCGTCGCCGCCTTCCGTGCCCTGCCCTTCCACGCTCCGCGGGACCTCGGGGACGGCACCCTGGCCACCCTCGTCCCCGCGGGGCACATCCTCGGCTCGGCCAGCGTGCACGTCGCCGCGGGCCAGGCCTCCGTGCTCTTCTCGGGTGACCTGGGCCGTCCGGACCACCCGCTCCTGCGCCCGCGGGGCCGGCCGCCGGCAGCGCGGACCGTCGTGGTGGAGTCGACGTACGGCGACCGCACCCACCCCGCCCCCGACGAGGAGCACGCCGGCCTGGCCGCCGTCGTCCGCCGGACGGTGCGTCGCGGTGGCTCGGTGCTCGTCCCGGCGTTCGCGGTCGACCGGACCGAGGTGGTGCTGCTGGCCCTCGCCCGCCTCATGGCCTCCCACCAGGTGCCCGAGGTGCCGGTCTTCGTGGACAGCCCCATGGCGCTGAAGGTCCTCGACGTCTACCTGCGCCCGGACCTGCGTGCCGAGCTCCGGCCGGGGGTCGTCGCGGAGATCGACAGCATCCCCCGGCTGCACGCCGCGGCGAGCGCAGAGGAGTCCGAGCGGCTGAACGACCCCACCGAGCCGTGCGTCATCGTGTCGGCCTCCGGCATGGCCACCGGCGGCCGGGTCATCCACCACCTGGCCCACATGCTGCCGGACCGGCGCCACACGGTCGTGCTCGCCGGCTACCAGGGGGTGGGCACCCGGGGCCGGGCGCTGCGGGACGGCGCGACCGAGGTCAAGATCCACGGCCGCTACGTGCGGGTGCGTGCCGAGGTGGTCAGCGAGGAGGAGTTCTCCGTCCACGCGGACGGCCCCGAGCTGCTGGCCTGGCTGGCGGAGCTGCCCAGTCCTCCGGAGACGGTCTACGTCCTGCACGGCGAGCCGGAGGCGGCCCGCGCGCTCGCGGCACGGGTCCGCGAGCAGCTGGACTGCGCCGTCGCCGTGCCCTGGCTGGGCGAGAAGGTGGTCGTCGGCTAGAGGGCGTCCAGAGCCGCCATGGCCGCGACCCCGGCCGCGGCGGCCGCCACGGCCAGCACGAGGGACCCGGTCACGGTGACGACGGCTCGGCGCACGTCGCCACCCTGCGCCAGCCGCACGGTCTCCACCATGGCCGTGGAGAAGGTCGTGTACCCCCCGCAGAAGCCGACCGCCAGCACGACGTAGGCCGTCTCGTCCAGGCCGTGGAAGAGCCGGGCGCCGGTCAGCAGACCGAGCAGCGCGGACCCCGACACGTTCACCAGCATCGTCCCTACCGGCAGCCCCGTGCCCGAGCGCTGCGTGACCACGCCGTCAACGACGAACCGGGTCGCGGCTCCCAGCCCCCCGAGGAGCACGACCAGCAGCACTGTCACGACGACCTCCGGGCACCGACCAGCACACCCACGAGGCAGGCCAGCAGCCCGGCGGCCAGGCTCGTCACGGCATACCCCGCGGCCAGCGCCCACTGGCCGTCGGCCAGCAGGCGCTCGACCTCGATCGCCAGCGCGCTGAACGTCGTGAACCCGCCCAGGACCCCCGTGCCGAGCCCCAGCCTCAGCACGGTGCCGCGCCGGGTCTCCCTGCCGCCCCGCACCAGCGCCTCCAGCAGCAGCCCCAGCAGGAACGCCCCCAGCACGTTCTCGACGAGGGTGCCCACCGGCCAGCCGTCCTGCTGCGGCAGCGCCGTGCTGAGCAGGTAGCGACCTGCGGTGCCCACCATGCCGCCGGCCGCCACCAGGAGGACGAGCCCCCCGTGGAGGTGGTGCGGACGGCTCACCCGGCGTGCCTGGACCGGGGAGGGACGACGAGCACGGGGCGCTCCTGGGTGTGCGCCAGACGGCCCGCCACCGACCCCCCGATGAGCTCGCCCATCCAGCCGGTCAGCCCGGCGCTGCGCGGTCCCACGGCGATGAGCCGTGCGTCGTACTCGCGGGCGGCGCCGGTCAGGCCGTGGGTGACCTCGCCGAGGGTGTAGACGAACACCCACGGCACGCCGGTGCCGGCCAGCACCTCCTCGAGGTGGGCCCGCATCTCCTGCTCGGCGACCTGCCGGCTGTCGTCCTCCTGGTCGGGGTCCAGCGGCGTCGTGTAGACGGTGCCGTCGGGGGCCTCACCCAGGAAGATGCGGCTGCCGTCGACCCACACGCACACCAGGCCCACGTCCAGCGACCCGGCCAGGTCGGCGGCCTCGGTCAGGACCAGCGGCGACTGGCCCGGCACCACCCCGACAAGGACGGGGCGACCGGGCGGCAGGTGGCTCGCGCTGGTCATGGAGCCATCGTGCCAGTCCGAGGCCGTCCCGCGCGCGCCCTCCTCGCGCTCAGGTCGCCAGTGCGTCCACGGCTCGCGCCCAGCCCTGCACCTGGACCTCCGCCGAGTAGTGACGCGCCACGGCGTGGCTGGCTGCCTTGAACCGGGCGACGTCGTCGTCCGTGAGCTCGTCCAGAGCCGTGGCGAGGGACTCCGCGGTGAAGTCGCCGGTCACGACGCCCAGCCCGTGCCGCCGCACCAGGTCGGCCATCTCCGGGCTCGGTCCCACCAGCACGGCCAGCCGGGCCTGGACGAAGTCGAAGAGCTTGTTGGGCAGGGTGTAGCGGTAGTTGAAGGTGAGCGGTGGCAGGAGGAAGACGCCGACGTCACGGCGCGCCAGCTCGTCGCCGAGCTGCTCGGGTGGCACCGGGTCGTGGAAGCGCACCTGCGGCAGGTCCCGGGCCTGCCGCCGCAGCTCGGCGAGGTAGGACGGGTCGTTGGGCATCAGGTAGAGGTCGAGCGTGACCTCCCGCCGTGCCTGCCTGACCCCGTCGAGCATGACCTCCAGGCTGCGGTTGCGCCGGGCCAGCCCGGAGTGCACCAGCCTCAGCGGCGACCCCACCGGGGTGGGTGAGCGGTCGGCGTACGGCGCGGCGTTGACGACCACCTCGGCCTCGATCCCCAGCTCGCGCCGGTACTCCGCGGCGAGGGCCTGGCCGACGGTGCTCACGGAGTCGGCCCGGGTGACCCACCGTCGCAGGATCCAGCGGTTGAACGGCGCGACGAACCACCGCCAGCGCCACGACTCCTCGTTCTGCCGGGTGGCGTACTCGTGCAGGTCGACATGGACGCCGCGGGCCCCCAGGCCCATCGCCAGCGGCACCGTCTCGACGTCGTCGGCCAGGACGACGTCCCACGAGCCCGGGGTCAGCAGGGGGCGCAGGTGCCGGATGACCGGAGCGGTGTCGTAGGCAGCCTGGTAGCGGCGCAGGAGGAGCAGCCTGCGGTCCTTGTGCCAGGCGACGATGTCGTCCGGGATGCGCACATGGGCGACGACGCCGTCGGGCGCCGGGCCGTAGCCCACGGTCGTGACGGCGTAGCGCTCGCGGAAGAGCCTCACCTGACGCAGCACCCGGGCGTCACTGCGCAGCGGGCTGAAGGCGATGACGAGCAGCCGGGGACGGCTCACCGGCGCAGGACCTTGCGGTAGAGGCCGAGGAGCTCGGCCTCCTCGTGCTGCCAGGTCAGCACCTCGGCGGCGGCCCGCGAGGCGTCGCGGTAGCGCTGCGGGTCGGCCAGGACCGTGCTGATGGTGCGGGCCATGTCGGTGGGGCTGTCGGCGTCGAAGATCTCGCCCACCCCGTGCTCGTGCACCACCGCGGCGGTGTCCGGCAGGTCGGCGGCGGCCACGGGCAGACCGGCGTGGATCGACTCGAACAGCTTGTTGGGCAGGCTGAACTCGTAGGACAGGCAGATCGGCCGCACGTAGACGACCGACAGGTCGGCGTCGGCCAGCGCGGTGGAGACCTCGGCGGGGGGCACCTTGCCGACGAAGTGCACCCGCTGACCCAGCCCCAGGGCGGCGATCCGGGCGTGCAGCGTCGCGAGGTAGTCGGGCTCGCCGTATCCCAGCAGCACGAAGTGCACCTGCGGGGGCAGCATGGCGAGCGCCTCGAGGGTCTCCTCGATGCCCCGGGAGGTCGTGATGCGCCCGCCGTAGGCGATGACCTGGGTGTCGGCCGACAGGCCGGCCAGCTCCCGGAGCCTGCCGTCGGACGGCTCCGCCGGGTCGTCGGCACGTCGGGGGATGTTGCGCACCAGGGTGGGCAGGACGGGCAGGTCGTATGTCGCCTGCAGCCAGTGCGCGATGGACGGGCTCACCGTGATGATGCCGGCGGCGCGGCCGACACCGAGGGACTCGACGGCCGCCTCGACGTGGGAGGCCAGCGGGCGGTCCTGCCGCACGTTGCGGTGCCTCCACAGCTCGTGGGCGTCGTAGACGACGGACGCGCCGGTCCGCCGGGCGACCCACCACGCGGGTGCGAGGGTGTTGCCGTCGTTGGCGTGCACCACGTCGGGCACCCACGCCACCGCCGCGTGAGCCGCCTTCAGCCAGTAGAGCCCGAGGCTGACGGTGCGGAAGCCGCGCAGCCAGAGGTCGTTGCCCAGGGCCAGCGCCCGCTGCTGGAGCGTCGGCGGCACCGAGGCGGCCACCGCAGCGGGCACCTCCGGCGCGGCCTCAGCAGGCACCTCGGGGACGGTGACCACGGTGGCGTCGGCACGAGGGGCCGCGGCGACGGGAGGGTCGGCGGCCGTCCCGGTAGGGGCCGTGCGACCCAGCACGCGGCGTGCGAGGTCGACCAGCCAGGGCGCGTAGCGCACCAGCTCGAACTCGGGGGCCCGCTGCACCGGGATGCCCGGCCCGACCGTGTCCTCCCCCTCCGGGTAGCCGGACCGCGCCCGGGCCACGGCGAAGATGCGGACCTCGGCCCCGGCGTCGCGCAGCGTCGTCGCGGTCTTGATCACCCGGGCGTCGGCGTGGGCGTCGTTGTAGACCAGCAGGGCGACCCGGGGCGCGCGCCCGCGGACCGGCGGCAGGGGCTCAGGCACGGGCACGCCCCTCGGTCAGCCCGGCCAGCGCCGCCTGGGTCGCGAAGTCCGGCTCCGCCGCGATGACCTCCTCGAAGGTCCCCCGGGCCACGAGGTGACCGTCGCGCATGAAGCACACCTGCTCGCTGTGCCGGATCGTGGCGAGACGGTGGGCGACCACGATGACGCTGACCTCACCGGCCAGCTCGCGGATCGCGGTCGTGACAGCGGCCTCGGTGCTGGTGTCCAGGGCCGAGGTCGCCTCGTCCATCACCAGCACGAGGGGGTCGGTGTAGAGGGCCCGGGCCACCCCCAGCCGCTGGCGCTGGCCTCCGGAGAGGCTGAGCCCACGCTCCCCCACCTTGCCATGGATGCCGCCCGGCCGGGCCTCGACGACGTCGAGGAGCTGCGCGCGTGCCAGTGCGCGGCGCACCCGGTCCTCGTCGACCTCGTCGTCCTTCCAGGTGAGCGCCACGTTGCGAGCCACGGAGGCGTCGAACAGGGACACGTCCTGAGGCACGTAGCCGACCCGGCGGCGCCACCCCTGCAACACCTCGACCAGCGGGGTCTCGTCCACGAGCACCCGTCCCTCCTGGGGCACCAGCAGACCGAGGACGATGTCGACGAGGGTCGACTTGCCCGACCCGGACGCGCCCACGAGCGCCAGGGTCTGCCCGAAGGGCAGCTCGAGGCTGACGTCACGCACCGCCGGGACCTCTCCCCCGGGGTAGGTGAAGGTCACCTCCTCCAGCCGCAGGGAGCGGGCTCCCTCGGGCAGCTCGGTGTCGCCGGCCGCCTCCTCTGCCGCGACATACGCCTTGCCGCGCTCGATCTCCGCCATGACCTGCTCGGCGAACGGCATGTTCGCGCCGGTCTGCGCCATGATCGTCTGGAAGCGCGTCAACGAGGGGACGATGCGGAAGCCCGCCACGCCGAACAGGGCCACGGCCGCGAGGGCGCCGGTGGCACCGTCCTGCAGGTAGCCGATGGTGGCCCCGATGCCCAGCCCCCCGATGAGCGCCGCCTCCAGGACGTAGCGCGGGATGGCCCCCAGGAAGGACTGGTCGGCACGTGCCTGGGAGGCCCGCTTGCGCACGCCGAGCACCACCTCGGCGACCTCCCCCGCCTTGTTGCGCAGGGTGATCTCCTTGAGGGAGTGGACCATCTCGCTGACCAGCCGCACGGCCTGGGTGGAGTAGGTGCGGTTGTCCTGGCCTGCCCGCACCGCCTTGCGCAGCACCCAGAGGTAGAGCACCGCCGCGACCAGCCCGAAGTAGACGATCGTGGCCGTCGCCAGCAGCGGCTCGGCCACGACCAGCACGACGAGCACGGCGAGGAAGGTGAAGACCTCACCGGAGAGCTGGGCGAACGGGATGAGCACGCCGGCGACGGTCGCCCCGACCCCGACGTCGGTCGCCCGCACCAGGTCGGTGGAGTTGCGCTGGAGCCGCTCGGTCCACGGCGCCCGGAAGGTGGTCTCCAGCAGGCTGGCGCCCAGGACCTGCTCGAACATCGCGAAGCGGCGCGTGGCCCACCACTGCAGACCGATGGCGAAGACGCTCTTGCTGATGATCAGCAGCCCCACCGCGATGAGGACGTTGCGGAACTGCTCCGGCTCACCGATGGTCCCGACCACCGGCAGGGTCACCTCCTGCTCGGTGAGCATCGGCGAGAGCACCACCGCGAGCAGGCCGAGCGCGGCGACGTCCAGGATCGCCAGTGCGCTCTGCAGCACGGCGAACACGATGATGAACCGGCGGCTGCCCCCGGGGAGCACCGTGAGCAGCTCTCGCACGGTGCGCAGAAGGGCCAGCATGGTGCGAGCCTAACCGCGAGGCCGCTCGCCACGCGGCAGCCGAGCGGCAACGCTCAGACGCCGTCACGGCCAGGGGACCCGGCGAGGTCGTCCTGCGTGGTCTCGGTGACCGGTGCTGGCTCCTGCGCGCCTGGCCCGGGTGCGGGGGTGGCGAGCAGGACCGCTGTCGCGAACGCACCGTAGAGCAGGAGCCCGCCGAGCAGCTGGCCCCAGCCGCGACCGGGGACGACCGCCATCACCAGGAGCACCACGACAGCACCGACGACGAGCGAGGAGGTGCGCTGCGCGGCGACCAGGCCGGGTGCCCGACGGGCCAGGTCACGGGCCGCCTGTGCCAGGCGCGACGGGCCGGTGAGGAGGAGGACCAGTGCGGCCACCAGGCCGGCCACGGCGGCGACGACGATCCCCGTCCGCAGGGTTGCGGTGACGGTGTCGTAGGCGCTGCCCACCGCAGGCGCCAAGCCGGTGTCGGCGACGTTGCCCACCAGCGTGTCCCGCAGGGGCGTCATGGCCAGCCCGACGACCATCAGCAGCAGGGCGGACCCGACCACGACGGCCAGCAGGGTGCGCAGGCGGTGCAGCGCCGTGGCCACGGCCAGGACGACGAGCAGCAGGGCCAGCACCGGCGCCAGCCAGACCGCCAGGCCGGCCGAGCGGTAGGCCGCCTGTGCGCTCGCGAGGTTCTCGGACTCGAACAGGACGACGTGGCCGAAGTCGTCGGGCAGCTCGACGTCCAGCTGGGTCTCCAGGGCCGCGGCTGCGGAGCCCAGGTTGCCGGAGGTCAGCGTGACGGGGTCGATGTCCCGCCCGAGCAGGTCGGACAGGAAGCCGGAGCCGCGGGCGACGAGGGTGTTGGCCACGGGTGTCAGGTCCACCACGACCAGGCCCCCCTCGGTGGTGAGGGTGGCGGTGCTCTCGCCGGCGAGGACGGCGGTCGAGATGCGGTGACCTTCGCGCAGGGCGCTCTCCCACGCCACCTGGAAACGGTCGTCCTCGACCACGGTCGTGGCGCCTTGCGCCAGGTAGCCCTCCGCCGCGGTCGCGACCGGGCCCGCAGCCACGCCGAGCTCGTCGGGCAGCCGGGTGCGCAGCCGGTCCTCCAGCTCCAGGGCCGTCACGACCTCCTCCGCCGCCCGGGCGCCGATGGCCTGGGCCACCTCGGGCTCCTCGACGACGGTGCCGACCCGCTGCACGAAGAGGTCGCTGTCGGTGAGCGTGCGGAACGTCCAGACCCCCAGCAGGGACACCACCGTGGCCAGGACGGCTGCGACGGTGAGCACCCACGTCGCCGCGGTGCGGACCCGGCGCGAGCGCAGCGAACGCTCCCCGGCCAGCCGCGACCGCAACGCGTCGACCTCCGCCTGCAGGCGGCCGACCTCGGCGTCGGGTGGGTCCACGGCAAGGGTGCCGGACATGGGGGGCCTCCGCTCGGGTGATGCCGACCGTCACCGCCGAGCATCCCCGCAGCCGGCCGGCCGGGGCATCACCCGCGACGGGTGAGCCGGGAGCGCTGCGTCCCCCCGTGAGGGTGGTGGGTCAGGCTCCGGGGCCGGGGTCGTGACGCCGGCGTCGACGCCACCACCGGGTCCGCGGCGGGGGCCGGGCCGGTGGTGGCGTGGTCGACGGGGCTGGGGTGGGCGGTGCCGCACGAGCCCGGAGCTCACGCCATCGCAGCACCATCTCCTCGACGTCGACGCGCGGCACGACCACCGGCAGCGTCGGACCGAAGCTGGGACGCAGGCGGTCCTCGACCACCCGGGCGTTGAAGTCCTCCAGCACCTCACGGACCTGGCGCTCGTCACGGATGTCGGCCAGCGCCTCGGGGAAGGTCTCCCGCTCCCGGCGCAGGGCCATCGGCCCCGGCAGCGCCGCCACCGGGTCGATCTGCTCACGCTCCAGCAGCCCCTTGAGCCACCAGTCGGGGTCGTGCGGCCGCTCGAGGGAGCGCAACGGCTTGCCCGCGCCGCGGAGGTTGTCGAAGTCGCCCCTGCGCTGTGCCTGCTGGATGGCCTGGTCGACCCAGGTCTGCACGTCCTGCCCCCGCATCCGCCCGGGGACGGGCTCGTGGTCCGGCGTCTCGGCAGGGTCGTCCCCGCCCGCGGCGGACCTCGGCTCGGAGCTCATGCCCCAGTGTGGCAAACCCCGGCACCGCCGGCACGGCCCGCCCTTTGCCAGACTGCTCGGATGCACCCGGTCTACCGCGCTCCCATGCGCTCGCACCGGCAGGACGTCCCACCCGGGGCCGCCGTCGAGCGTGCCCTCGAGCTCGGCGTCTGCGGTACGGGTGGTCGGCTGTCCCGCCCACCCGTCAGCCTGGCGCAGGCGCTGGCACTCACCGAGGAGGAGCACGGTCCGCGTGCCGCCCGCCGGCTGGAGCGGTTCGCCGCGGTGCCCGACGGCGCCTTCGCGTGGACGCGCGACGTGGACGGTGACCTGTACCTCGGCCGCATGGCCGGCCCGTGGCGCTACGACGACGCGCCGGAGGCCTTCGAGCACGACCTGGTGCACGTCCGGGCCTGCGACTGGCTCGAGGCGCCGACGTCACCCGACGAGGTGCCGGCGGCGGTGCACCTGACGTTCCGGCGTGGGGGCCGCAGCTTCCAGCAGACCCACGACGCAGAGGTCGGGCCCCGGTCGGCGGCACTCTGGGAGCGCGCGCACCGGGACCCGACGGGCTGAGCGTGGCGGACCTCAGCCGACCATGCCGTGCGGGTCGATGACGTACTTCTTGGCGACCCCGGAGTCGAAGTCGGCGTAGGCCTGGGGCGCCTCGTCCAGGCTGACCGTGGTGGCGTTGACGGCCTTGGCGATGTCGACCCGGTCGTGCAGGATCGCCATCATCAGCCCGCGGTGGTACTTCATCACCGGGCACTGTCCGGTCATGAAGGAGTGCGACTTCGCCCAGCCCAGGCCGAGCCGCAGCGACAGCGAGCCCTCCTTGGCCGCGTCGTCGGCCGCACCGGGGTCGCCGGTGACGTACAGGCCGGGGATGCCCAGGCCACCGCCGGCGCGCGTGATGTCCATCAGCGAGTTGAGCACCGTCGCCGGCGCCTCCTGCGCCGACCCCGCACCGTGGCCACGTGCCTCGAAACCGACCGCGTCCACACCGCAGTCGACCTCGGGCACACCGAGGATCTGCTCGATCTGGTCCTTCGGGTCACCCTGGGACACGTCGACGGTCTCGCAGCCGAAGCTGCGGGCCTGGGCCAGCCGCTCCTCGTTGAGGTCACCGACGATGACGACGGCCGCACCCAGCAGCTGGGCGGAGGCGGCCGCGGCCAGACCGACCGGCCCGGCGCCCGCGACATACACCGTCGAGCCCACCTCGACGCCGCTGGTGACGGCGCCGTGGAAGCCGGTCGGGAAGATGTCGGACAGCATCGTCAGGTCCAGGATCTTCTCCATGGCCTGGTCCTTGTCGGGGAAGCGCAGGAGGTTCCAGTCGGCGTACGGCACGAGCACGTACTCCGCCTGCCCGCCGACCCAGCCCCCCATGTCCACGTAGCCGTAGGCGCTGCCCGGCCGGTCGGGGTTGACGTTGAGGCAGATGCCGGTCCGGCGCTCCTTGCAGTTGCGGCACCGGCCGCAGGCGATGTTGAAGGGCACCGAGCACAGGTCGCCCTTCTTGACGAACTCCACGCCCGGCCCGGTCTCGACGACCTCACCGGTGATCTCGTGGCCGAGGATGAGCCCCTCGGGCGCCGTCGTCCGGCCCCGCACCATGTGCTGGTCCGAGCCGCAGATGTTGGTGGTGACCACCTTGAGGATCGCCGCGTGGGGCAGCGACCGCCCGACGTTGTCCGGGTTGACCCCCGGGCCGTCCTGGAGCTCGAAGGTCGGGTAGTCGATGTCCTGGACCTCCGTCTGACCTGGGCCCATGTACGCAACAGCTCTGTTGGATGACATGCGGGACTCGCTTCCTGGGCGGACGCGTCGTCCGGGTCCGGACTGCCGCGTCGCAGCCCTACGGGGTCCTTCGACCGTACGTCCGCAGGGCCGTGTCCGCGACCGCGGAACGGGCGCTCAGCCGGGCCCCGTCGCTGCGCCCAGGACGACCTGCGCGGCAGCCCTGCCGGTGGCCCGCACGGAGCGGTGCTCCTGCACCCAGGCGACCCTGCGCCGCACGTCCTGCGGCACGCGGGGGGCGCGCAGCACCGCCACCATGGCGTCGGCCACGGCACCGACGTCGTAGGGCACGGCGTGACCCAGCCCCTGGGTGGTGAGGTCGGCGGCCGCCGGCCCCGGCCCGGCGTAGACCACGGGCGTGCCGCACGCCAGCGCAGCGATGACCTTGGTGGGGTAGGCGAAGTCGTAGCCGAGGCCCGGCCGGACGCTGACCAGCGCTCCCGCCGCTCCGCGGAGCCAGGCCGCTGCCTCGGTGGGCGGCACGAGCGGGCGCAGCTCCACGGCCCCGGCGGGGAGGTCGTCCGCCACCCGGCGCAGCGCGGACCAGGCGCTCCCCTGCCCGAGGAACACCAGCCGCGCCTCGGGCTCGTGCTCGACGACCCGGCGCATCGCCTCGGCGAAGACCTCGGCACCCTGCCACTCCGAGGCGGTGCCCGCATACACCAGGTATGCCGTGGCGCGCGGTGCCTCCTCGGCGACGGGCCCCTCCGGGGTGAAGGTGTCGGTGTCGATCCCGTTCGGCACCACGTGGACGCGCGTGCCGCCCAGGTCCCGCACCCGCTCGGCGACCCCCTCGGAGACGGCGACCACCTCGCGTGCCCCGCGGACGGCGAACCGCTCCAACGCCCGCAGCACCGCCACGACCGGTCCCGGCGCGCCGGTGGAGGCGCTGGCGTCGGACCAGACGTCGGCGGCGTAGTAGACGTACGGGGTGCGGCGCCGGAGGAGGACCCGCTGGGTCGCCAGGACGGCCCGCACCATCGCACCGGTGGTCGGCGGCGGCTCGACGACGACCACGTCGGCGCGGCGCATGCCCCAGAGGCGCAGCTTCAGGGGCACGTCGAAGCTGGCGTAGGGCAGGTAGCCACGCACGTAGCCCGTGGCGTCGCGCAGCACGGGCCAGCGACGCACCCGTGTGCCGGGGGCGTCGCGGGTGTCGTCGGCGGTGCTCCCCGGCGGCGGGGTCGTCGTGAGGACCTCGACCTCCGCGCCGCTGTCGACCAGTGCCCGCACGAGCGCGACCAGCCGGAACGTCGCAGCCGCCGACTCCGGCGCGAAGATGCGGGTGGCCAGCACCACGCGCCGGGCCGGTGGGCTCACAGGGTGATGGTGCGGTCGGTCCCTGCAGACTCCAGGATGGCCTCGACGACGGTGAGGGTGTGCACGCCCTCGTCCATGGACACCACCAGACCGGCTGCCTCGGGCCGGCCCCACAGCGCGTCCCGGAAGTTCTCCTGCTCCACCCGCAGCGGCTCGCGCTTGGCGATCGCGTACCGCACCGAGTCGCCCTCGGAGACGCCCCGGAACGCCGAGACCCGGTCCCAGTCCGAGGCCACGTCCCCGTTGGCCACGAACGTCAGGTCACCGGTCAGCGTGTCCGCGATGAACGACCCCTTCTCCCCGGTCGCCACCGTCTCGCGCACCTTGCGCGGCGAGAGCCAGTTCACGACGTGCGACACGATGATCCCGTTCGCCAGCCGCCCGGAGGCCACCACCATGTCCTCGTGCTCGCGCCCCGAACGGTGCGTCACCTGACCCGACACCACCGCATACGGCGACTGCGCGATCCACGCCGCCAGGTCGATGTCATGCGTGGCCAGGTCCTTCACCACCCCCACGTCCGCGATCCGCGCCGGGAACGGCCCCTGCCGCGACGTGGTGATCTGGTACACCTCCCCCAGCTCACCGGCCTCGATCCGCCGCCGCATCTCCAGCAACGCCGGGTTGCACCGCTCCACATACCCCACACACCCGACCAGACCCGCCTCGGCGAACGCCGCCGCGACCCGCCGCCCGGACTCCGCGGTCGCCGCGATCGGCTTCTCCACCATCGTGTGCACCCCCGCACCCGCCAACGCCAGCGCCACCTCCTCGTGCAGGTAGGTCGGCACCGCCACCATCGCCGCGTCGATCCCCGCCTCCACCAGCGCCGCCACGTCCGGCAGCACGTCCAGCCCGCGCGCGACCCCGTGCCGGTCGCCGTACGGGTCGGCCACCGCCACCAGGTCCAGCCCCTGCGTCTCCCGGATCACCCGCGCATGGTGACGCCCCATCGAGCCCAGCCCGACCAGCCCCATCCGCACCGGCACGTCCACCGGCAGCACCCCGCCCATCAGGCGCCTGCCTTCACGACCGCGTTCACAGCCGCCGCGACCCGCTCCAGGTCCGCCTGCGACAACGAGGGGTGCACCGGCAGCGAGATCACCTCGTCCGCCGCCCGCCGCGTCTGCGGCAGCTCCCGGTCCGGGGCGAACCTGGCCAACGACACCAGCTCGTGGTTCGGCACCGGGTAGTACACCCCGCACCCCACCTGGTGCTCCTCACGCAACGCCCGCATCACCTCGTCCCGCTCCGCCCCGCTCGCACCGGCCACCCGCACCGTGTACTGGTGGTACACATGCGTGCACCCCGGCCGCACCGGCGGGGTCACCACCCCCTCCAGGTGCGCGTCCAGCCACGCCGCGTTCTCCTGCCGCTGCCGGGTCCACCCCGCCAGCTTCCTCAGCTGCACCCGCCCGATCGCCGCATGGATGTCGGTCATCCGGTTGTTCAGCCCGATCACCTCGTTGGCGTACTGCTTCTCCATCCCCTGGTTCCGCAGCAGCCGCACCCCCCGCGCCAGCTCCTCGTCCGCACACGCCACCATCCCGCCCTCACCCGAGGTCATGTTCTTCGTCGGGTACAGGCTGAACATCGCAAACGTCCCGAACGACCCCACCGGCGCCCCGTGGTAGGCCGCACCATGCGCCTGCGCCGCGTCCTCGAAGACCTGCGCCCCCACCCGCTCGGCCACCTGCACCAGACCCTCCATCTCCGCCGGATGACCGTACAGATGCACCGGCATCACCCCCGCCGTACGCTCCGTCACCGCCTCCGCCACCGACACCGGGTCCAGGCTGAACGTGTCCGCCTCGATATCCGCGAACACCGGCGTCGCGCCCGTCAACGCCACCGAGTTCGCCGTCGCTGCGAACGTGAACGACGGCACGATCACCTCGTCCCCCGGACCGATCCCCGCCGCGATCAGCCCCAGGTGCGACCCCGACGTCCCCGAGTTCACCGCCACACACACCCGGCCCCCCACCAACGCCGCCGAGAACTCCTCCTCGAACGCCGCCACCTCCGGACCCTGCGCGATCATCCCCGACCGCATCACCCGGTCCACCGCCGCCCGCTCCTCCTCACCGATCACCGGCTTGGCCGCAGGAATCATGGCTCGTTCACTCACTGGGTGCCACCTGTCTGATCGTGTCGCCGTGGGGTTCGTATGTCGCGCCCGTCACCGGGCAGGTCCAGCCGCCGTCACCGGTCGCCTGCAGCGGGGTGCCGGCCTGTCCGACCCAGCCGACCTGGCGGGCCGGGACCCCGACGACCAGGGCGTGGTCGGGCACGTCGCGGGTCACGACCGCTCCGGCGGCCACCGTCGCCCAGGCCCCGATGCGCACCGGGGCGACGCAGACGGCCCGCGCGCCGACGGAGGCCCCGTGGCCGATCGTCACGCCCACCGCCTCCCAGTCGTCGGCCGACTTCAGGGAGCCGTCCGGGTTGATGGCCCGGGGGAAGGTGTCGTTGGTGAGGACGGCTGCCGGGCCGACGAAGACACCGTCGGCGAGCCGGGCGGGCTCGTACACGAGGGCGTAGTTCTGCACCTTGCAGTGGTCTCCCAGGTGCACACCGGTGCCCACGTAGGCGCCGCGTCCGATGACGCAGCCCTCCCCCAGCACCGCCCCCTCGCGCACCTGGGCCAGGTGCCACACCGAGCTGCCGTCGCCGACCTGGGCGTCCTCCGCCACGTCGGCGCTGTCCGCGATGCGTGTCGCCACTGCTCTCCTTCGGTGGTCGGGTGCGCCAGAATGCACCCATGACTGTATCGCCCCGGGCCGACGACGCCTGGTTGGTGATCCCCCTCTTCAACGAGGCCACGGTCATCAGGGAGGTCCTGGCCGGGGCGCTGCCCCACTTCCCGCACATCGTGTGCGTCGACGACGCCTCGACCGACGGCAGCGCCGAGGCGGCCGAGGAGGCCGGCGCCGTCGTCGTGCGGCATCCGTTCAACCTGGGCCAGGGCGCCGCGCTGCAGACGGGGGTGCGCTACGTCCTCGAGGCGACCGACGCGACCTACCTCGTCACGTTCGACGCCGACGGGCAGCACCGGGTCGAGGACGCGCTGGCCATGGTGGAGCGCGCCCGGCAGGATGACCTGGCCGTCGTCTTCGGCTCCCGGTTCCTGGACGAGCGCACCCGGCCCGGGCTGCTGAAGAAGGTGGTCCTCAAGACGGCCGTCTGGATCACCAACCAGCAGACCGGGATGCGCCTGTCCGACGCGCACAACGGCCTCAGGGTGGTCCGTCGCGACGCCGCCGAGGGCCTGGACCTCAGCCAGAACCGGATGGCGCACGCCACCGAGATCGTGCTGCAGCTCGGCCGGACCCGCCTGCCGTGGGCCGAGCACCCGGTGCACGTGCTCTACACCGACTACTCTCGGGCCAAGGGCCAGTCACTGATCAACTCGGTCAACATCCTGATCGACTCGATCCTGAAGTGAGGCGGTGAGCGCGTGCTGGACCAGCCCCTGATCAAGGTCATCCTGATCGCCGCCATCGTCGTCGTCACGGCGATGCTCACCCGCTCCACCACCGGGGCCCGGCACCAGGCGGTGCGCCGGCTGCTGCTCATCGGGTTCGTCGGCCTGGCGGTGGTGGCCGTGCTCTTCCCGGGCTTCCTGACCCGCGTCGCCCAGTTCGTGGGAGTGGGCCGCGGCGCCGACCTGCTCCTCTACACGCTCACCGTGACCTTCCTCGGCTACGTGGCCGCGAGCTACCGACGGCTGCGCCACATGGAGCAGCAGGTCACCACGCTGGCCCGCGAGCTCGCCCTGCGCTCGGCCGTGCACGCCCAAAGGGACCACCCACCGGGCGGCGACCTGGAGCCCTGAGCCTGCCTGACCTGGGAGGGGCCGGGACCTTCGGCCCTGTCCGCCGGGCGCCGCTGCTCCTAGCGTCGGAGGTGCACGTGGCCGACCGGCCGCCGCAGCATCAGGAGGACAACCATGAAGGCACTCGTCTACCACGGTCCCGGCCGCAAGAGCTGGGAGGAGGCTCCCGACCCGGAGCTGCAGGACCCCACCGACGCGATCGTCCGCATCGACACCACCACGATCTGCGGGACCGACCTGCACATCCTCAAGGGCGACGTGCCGGCGGTCACCCCCGGACGCATCCTCGGCCACGAGGCCGTGGGCACCGTCACCGCGCTCGGCGCCGAGGTCCAGGGGCTCGAGGTCGGTGACCGGGTCGTGATCCCGGCCATCACCAACTGCGGGACGTGTGACTACTGCACGCACGGTATGCCGGCGCACTGCCAGAGCGTCGGCGGCATCGGCTGGATCTTCGGCCACCTCATCAACGGTCTCCAGGCCGAGCAGGCACGCGTCCCCTTCGCCGGGACCAGCCTGGTCAAGGTGCCCGAGGGCATGACCGACGAGCAGGTGCTCTTCCTCACCGACATCCTGCCGACCGGTTACGAGATCGGGGTGCTCAACGGCGACGTCTCCGAGGGCGACATGGTCGCGGTCATCGGCGCCGGCCCGGTGGGGCTGGCGGCCATCATGACGGCGCGGCTGCAGGGCGCGGAGCGCATCGTGGCGGTCGACGGCGACCCCTTCCGGCTGGAGACGGCCCAGGCCTTCGGCGCCACCGACATCCTCTCCCCGGAGGGTGACGTGGCGGCCGAGCTGCTCGCCATGTCCGACGACGGTCTCGGGGTCGACGTCGCGATCGAGGCGGTCGGCATCCCGGCGACCCTGGAGACCTGCTTCCGGGCGATCCGGCCCGGTGGCACCATCGCCAACGTCGGGGTGCACGGCGCCGAGGTCACCCTGCCCATCCAGGACCTGTGGATCCAGAACATCACGCTGCGCACCGGCCTGGTCAACGGGACCACGATCACCGAGCTGCTGGAGGGGATCTCCTCCGGCCGGATCGCACCGGAGAAGTTCGCGACCCACCGCTTCGCGCTCGGCGACATCATGGAGGCCTACGAGGTGTTCGGCCACGCGGCCGACCACCAGGCCCTCAAGGTCGTCCTCAGCGCCTGAGCGACGGGGCGTCGTCGAGGTCGGCGAGTGCCTCGAGGACGCTCCGGTAGGTGTCCTCGTCGGCGGCGGCCACCAGACCGCGGGCGGGGACCTGCGGCGCATAGGCCGCGCCGTCGAAGGTGCCCAGGAAGCCCCCCGCCTCGGTGAGCAGCAGACCCCCCGGGGCGTGGTCCCACGGGTGGGTCCCGCCGTAGAGCACGGCGTCGGCGGCCCCCTCCACCACCTTGGGGTAGTCCACACCGCAGCAGACCCAGGTGAGCTCCAGCGGGCCGAGGCCCCCGGGGGCGCGGCCCAGCCACGCCCGCCGCGACGTCCGCACCCGCAGGTCCGCCACGACCCGGCCCGCCGGCTCGCGGGTGAGCGGGAGGCCGTTGCGCCGCACGCCGGCGCCTCGCTCGGCGACGTAGGCGGCCTCGTGCTGCGGCTGCCACACCCAGGCGCGGACCGTGCTGCCGGCGCGCACCTCCGCCACCATGACGGCGTGGTCGGGAGAGCCGTGGACGAAGTTCTTGGTGCCGTCGACCGGGTCGATCGTGAAGGCGTGGTCCGCGCGGCGGAACGCCGCGAGCAGCCCGGGGTCGGAGGCGTGCGCCTCCTCGCCCAGCATCACCGCGTCGGGGTAGGCCGCACGCAGGGCCTGGGTGAGCAGCACCTCCGCCTCGTGGTCGGCCACGGTGACGAGGTCGCCGGGGTTCTTCTCCGCGACCTGACCGGCGGTCAGGTCGCGGAAGCGCGGGGTGATGACGCGGTCGGCGACGTCCTGGATGAGGCTGAGCACGGCGAGGGTGTCCACGGCACCAGCCAACACCCTCCGTGGTGCCCCGGCCGAGCCGGGGCGGCCGTCAGCCCCAGACCGACTCCGCGCCGCTGTGCCCGGCCAGCACCGTGAGCACCAGGGTGGCCGCCGCCGCGGCCAGGGCCAGGACGACGACGACGACCCGCAGGGCCCTGCCCCGCAGCCACGGCCACCGCTGCGTCGTGACCGGCGCATACACGGCATACAGCAGGATGCTGGCTGCTCCGAGGACGAGGGAGGCGACCGCGGCGTAGAGCCCCCACGACCCGTGGGTCTCGACCGCGTCGCTGAGCAGCCCCGACTCCTCGTAGGTGGTGTAGAGGTCACCTCCCGACAGCCGGGCCGTCCAGCCGGTCAGCGCCGAGGCGACCCCCAGCACCGGCAGACCCCAGGCCAGCCAGGAGCGGAAGCGAGGCAGCAGCACGGCCGCAACGACCGCCAGCGCGTTGACGACCAGCAGGACGACCGCCCCGTGGACGACCAGCGGGTGCAGCGGCAGACCCAGCACATCAGGCATGGCAGTCCTCCCTGGGACGACGTGGACCGACCACGGTAGCCCTCCCACCTGGGAGGTCTCGGCCGGCCGCGAGCAGCCGGCGGAGCGCACGAGCCCCCGGATAGGCTGCTGCCCGACGACCACGGAGGTGCTCATGGCCCAGCCCCTGACCCGCAGACCGCTGGGCGACACCGGCCTGTCGGTGACCGCCGTCGGCATCGGCACGGCGGCACTGGGCCGCCCTGGCTACCTCAACCTGGGCCACGCCCGTGACCTGCCGGACCTCAGCCCCGACGGCATGCGGGAGCACACCTGGAGCGTGCTCGACGTGGCCTACGCCGCCGGGGTACGGCACGTGGACGCGGCCCGCTCCTACGGCCGGGCCGAGGAGTTCGTCGCCGGCTGGCTGGACGCCAGGGGTCACGCCGACGTGGTGGTGACCTCGAAGTGGGGGTACACCTACGTCGCCGGCTGGCGCACGGACGTGGAGGTCCACGAGGTGAAGGACCACACCGCGGCGACCCTGCGCCGGCAGCTGGCCGAGACCCGGGCGCTCCTCGGCGGCCGGCTCGCGGCATACCAGGTCCACTCCGCGACGCTGGAGTCCGGTGTGCTGGAGGACACCGAGGTGCTGGCGGCGCTGACCGCGCTCGCGGACGAGGGTGTGGTCGTGGGTCTGTCCACGTCCGGGCCCGCGCAGGGCGAGGTGGTCCACCGCGCGCTGGACCTCGCTGCCGACGGCAGCGCCCCGTTCCGCACCGTGCAGGCGACGTGGAACCCGCTGGAGCCCTCGGCCGGGCCGGCCCTGCAGCGGGCCGCCGACGCCGGCTGGGGCGTGATGGTCAAGGAGGGCGTCGCCAACGGCAGGCTCACCGACCGCGGGGACGCGCCGGCCCCGCTGCGCGCGCTGGCCGGTGCCCTCGGCACCGGCCTGGACGCGCTGGCCCTGGCCGTCGCGCTGGCACAGCCGTTCACCTCCGTGGTGCTCTCCGGGGCCGGCACGGTGGAGCAGCTCCGGGACAACCTGCGCGCCCTCGAGCTGGAGCTCGACGGTGCGACCGTGGCTGCCGCCCTCGCGCACGCCGAGGATCCTGCGGCGTACTGGTCGACACGCTCAGAACTGCCGTGGACCTGACGGGTCCCACGGGAGGAGCCACGGACTTTGTGCAGATCCTGCCGTTCCAGGCCTGATTCGTTTGCTTGCGCCGAGGATCCTTCGCTACTGTTGCGCGCATCGCACCGCCCGGCAGACGACACGGAAAGGGGTGGCAGCAGCGATGAGCACCGCACTCCCCCTCCGTGCCCTGCCCGGGCCCGGGTCCTCCTGCATGTGTATGCCGGGCGCTGGCGCCTGACGGGTCACGACCAGCCCTCGTGACCGTGCCCCGACCGGGGCCGCGGGCAGCCAGCGCCGAGATCCGCACCGGATCTGCCCCCGGCCACCGCCGACTGCACACCCAGCTGCGGCCGACACCCCGCGAGGACGTCACATGGCACTGCCCATCACCGCCACCCGGCTCGCCGCCCCGGCGCCGGTGCACCTGAGGTCCGTCAGCCGGTCCTTCCCCACCCCCGCCGGTGAGCACCCCGTGCTCACCGGGGTCGACCTCGAGATCGCCGCCGGCGAGATCCTCGCCCTGATCGGAGCCTCCGGCTGCGGCAAGTCGACCTTGCTGCGCCAGATCTGCGGTCTGGACAGCGCCGACTCAGGAGAGATCGTGATCGCCGACGCCCCGGTGCGCGGCATCGACCCGCGCTGCGCCGTCGCCTTCCAGGAGCCGCGGCTGCTGCCCTGGCGCACGGTCCGCGACAACGTCCGGCTCGGGCTGCCGCGCGGCACCACCGGGCAGGACGGGGACGAGCGCGTCACCGAGCTGCTGCGCCTGGTCGGTCTCTCCGAGTCCGCGGACCACCGCCCGCGCCAGGTCTCCGGCGGGATGGCCCAGCGGGTCTCGCTCGCCCGGGCCCTGGCCCGCAACCCCGCCGTCCTCCTGCTCGACGAGCCGTTCGGCGCGCTGGACGCCCTCACCCGGCTGCGGATGCAGGACCTCCTGCTGGAGGTCCACGCCGCCGAGCCGACGACGGTGGTCCTGGTGACCCACGACGTCGAGGAGTCGCTCTACCTGGCCGACCGGGTGGCGCTGCTCGGAGCCCGGCAGGACCGCCCCGGAGCCCACGTGCAGTCCCTCATCACCGTCCCCGGGCAGCGGCCCCGCGACCGTGGCGACGCCGAGCTCGCCGCGCTGCGCGCCGACCTGCTCGAGGGTCTCGGCGTCCCGAGCCACCACCCCTCCTCCCGCTGAGCCGCGGCTCAGCCGCACGCCCACGGAGCCGCACCACACCGTCCACGTCCACCACGCTTCCCCACCACGTCACCCACGAAGGAACACCCATGTCTCTGCGCACCCTGACCACCGTCCTGGCCCCCACGCTGAGCCTCGCCCTGCTCGCCGGCTGCGTCCAGGGCGAGGACGCCACCCCCGAGGCAGCTGCCGCCGAGGGCGGCTGGAGCGACTCCGAGCTCAACGTCGACTTCGCCACCTACAACCCGCTGTCCCTCATCGTCAGGGAGCAGGGCTGGCTCGAGGCCGAGCTGGGCGACGACGTGTCGGTCACCTGGGTCCAGTCGGCCGGCTCCAACAAGGCCAACGAGGCGCTGCGCGCCGGAGCGGTCGACGTGGGGTCCACCGCCGGCTCGGCGGCCCTGCTCGCCCGGGCCAACGGCGCCCCCATCAAGACCGTGCTGCTCTACTCCCAGCCCGAGTGGTCGGCCCTCGTGGCGCCGGAGGGCTCGGGGATCGACGAGGTCGCCGACCTGGAGGGCCGGTCGGTCGCCGCCACCAAGGGCACCGACCCCTACTTCTTCCTGCTGCAGTCCCTCGCCACCGCCGGGCTGACCCTCGAGGACATCGAGGTGCAGAACCTGCAGCACGCCGACGGCAAGACGGCGCTGGAGAACGGCAGCGTGGACGCGTGGGCGGGGCTCGACCCGCTCATGGCCTCCAGCGAGCAGGACAACGGCTCGGTCCTCTTCTACCGCAACATCGACTTCAACACCTACGGCTTCCTCAACGCCACCGAGCAGTTCCTCACCGAGAGCCCTGACCTGGCCCAGCTGGTCGTCGACGCCTACGAGAAGGCCCGCGTGTGGGCGGCGGAGAACCCCGAGGAGACGGTGCAGATCCTCGCCGACGTCTCGGGCATCGAGCCCTCCATCGCCGAGGCGGTGCTGCTGGAGCGCACGGTGCTGGACCTCGACCCCGCACCGGGGCAGCAGCAGGCCGACGTGCTCGAGGTGGTCGGCCCGATCTTCGTCGAGTCCGGCGACGTGAGCAGCCAGGACCAGGTCGACGAGGCGCTGGAGGGCCTGTTCGACACCACCCTCGTCGAGGCCGCCGACCCCGAGCGGCTCGCCCGCTGACCCCACTGCCCCGTCGACCGCCACGTCCGAGGAGCCACCATGACCGCACCGACCAGGACCCGGCACCTGTCCGCCGAGACCGACACCCCGTCCGTCGACGGGCCGTCCGCACCACCGGGTGCCGGCGGGGCCGGCGCGCCCCGCCGGCGGCCACCGGCGCTGAGCCGCACCTGGGTGGTGGCCCTGCTCGGGCTCCTCGTCCCCGCGGCGCTGCTGGCGGCCTGGCAGTGGGCCAGCACGGTCGGTGGGGTCTTCGAGGTCTACGAGCTGCCACCACCAGGCTGGGTCTGGGCGGCCGGGCTCGAGCTCGTGGAGCGGGGCGAGCTGTGGACGCACGTCGCCATCAGCACCCAGCGGGTGCTGCTGGGCTTCGCGGCCGGGGCCCTGCTCGGTCTGGCCCTCGGCGCCGTCGTGGGGCTGTCCCGCCTGTCCTCGGTGCTGCTCTCCCCCACCGTGGGGGCCATCCGGGCCGTGCCCTCCCTGGCGTGGATCCCGCTGCTGCTGGTGTGGCTCAAGATCGGCGAGGACTCCAAGGTCACCCTCATCGCCATCGGCGCCTTCTTCCCCGTCTACACCACCGTGTCGGCGGCCCTGCGCCACGTCGACCCCCACCTGGTCGAGGCCGGCCGTGCCTTCGGCCTGCGGTGCGCCGAGCTGTTCCGCACGGTGCAGCTGCCCGCGGTGCTGCCCTCGGTCGTCTCCGGGCTGCGCCTCGCGCTGGCGCAGTCGTGGCTGTTCCTGGTCGCGGCCGAGCTGGCCGGGGCCTCGATGGGTCTGGGCTTCCTGCTGACAGACTCCCAGAACAACGGTCGCATCGACCGGGTCGTCCTGGCCATCGTCCTGCTGGCGGTGCTGGGCAAGCTGACCGACGCGTTGATCGGGCTGGCCGAGAAGCACCTGCTGAGGAGGTGGGCGTAACCGTGACCGAACGAGCCTTCGGCTTCCGCACCCGTGCCCTGCACGCCGGCGGTGTGCCCGACCCGACCACCGGCGCGCGGGCGGTGCCCGTCTACCAGACGACGAGCTTCGTCTTCTCCGACACCACCGACGCGGCCAACCTCTTCGCCCTGCAGAAGTACGGCAACATCTACTCCCGCATCGGCAACCCGACCGTGGCCGCGCTCGAGGAGCGCCTCGCCTCGCTCGAGGGCGGCCTGGGCGCCGTCGCGACGGCCTCCGGCATGTCGGCGGAGTTCGTCACCTTCGCCGCGCTGGCCGGTGCCGGCGACCACATCGTGGCCGCCGCCTCGCTCTACGGGGGCACCGTCACCCAGCTCGACGTCACCCTGCGCCGGTTCGGGGTCGAGACGACGTTCGTGCCCGGCACCGAGCCGGCCGACTACGCCGCAGCCGTCACCGACCGCACCAAGGCGGTCTACGCGGAGGTCGTCGCCAACCCCTCCGGGGAGGTCACCGACATCGCCGCGCTGGCCGAGGTCGCGCACGCCCACGGCATACCGCTGGTCATCGACGCGACCCTCGCCACGCCCTACCTCGTCCGTCCGATCGAGCACGGCGCCGACATCGTGATCCACTCGCTCACCAAGTTCATCGGCGGGCACGGCACCACCCTCGGGGGCGTCGTCGTCGAGTCCGGCCGGTTCGACTGGGGCAGCGGACGCTTCCCGACCATGACCGAGCCGGTCCCGTCCTACGGGGGCGTCTCCTGGTGGGAGAACTTCGGCGAGTACGGCTTCCTCACCAAGCTGCGCACCGAGCAGCTGCGGGACATCGGCCCGGCCCTGTCCCCCACGGCGGCGTTCCAGCTGCTGCAGGGTGTCGAGACGCTGCCGCAGCGGATGGACGCCCACGTGGCCAACGCCCGTGAGGTCGCAGCCTGGCTGGAGGCCGACCCGCGCATCGGCTACGTCACCTACGCCGGCCTGCCCTCCCACCCGCACCACGACCGGGCCCGGCGCTACCTGCCGCTGGGCCCCGGGGCCGTCTTCGCCTTCGGCGTGGGTGCCGCCGCCGGGCAGGACGGCCGGGACGCGGGACGGCGCTTCATCGAGTCCGTGCAGCTCGCGAGCCACCTGGCGAACGTCGGCGACGCCCGCACCCTGGTGATCCACCCGGCCTCGACCACCCACCAGCAGCTCTCCGACGACCAGCTCGCCGCGGCCGGCGTGGCGGAGGACCTGGTGCGCATCTCGGTCGGCCTCGAGGACGTGGCCGACATCATCTGGGACCTGGACCAGGCCCTGACCGCAGCGACAGGAGCCACCCGATGAGCGCACCGCCCCGCAGCTGGACCGGCCCGGGTGCGCAGGAGCGGCTGGCGATCCTGCGACGCACCCGGTCGGTCGCCGTCGTCGGCGCCTCGGCCAACGCCTCCCGGGCGAGCTACTTCGTCACCACCTACCTGCTGTCGAGCTCGGACTACCGGGTCTACCTCGTCAACCCGCGTGCCTCCGAGATCCTCGGGCAGCCGGTCTACCCGAGCCTGGACGCGCTGCCCGAGAAGCCCGACCTCGTGGACGTCTTCCGCCGGCACGACGACCTGCCCGAGGTGCTGGAGGAGACCCTCGACGTCGGTGCCGCGACGCTGTGGCTCCAGCTCGGCTCGTGGCACGAGGACGTCGCCAGGCGAGGTGAGGAGCAGGGACTGTCCGTGGTCATGGACCGCTGCGTCAAGATCGAGCACGCACGCTTCGACGGGGGCCTGCACCTGGCCGGCTTCGACACCGGGGTGATCACCTCGCGCCGCGACTCCGGGGTCCGTCCCCGCTGACGGCGAGGTCCCTGCCTCGCGCGGGCATGGCCCAGTGCCTAGACCTGCACCGGCCCCGGGCGTCGGGGGTGACACCTCCACGCACGCGGCGGTGCGTGCCACCGGGGCCGTGCACGCAGCGTGGCGGGGAGTCCGGGCTCCCGGCCCGGCGGCGGGAATCCGGCCCAGGCCTGCTGTGTTGTGCGTCACATGACAACGACCCCGGTCCTGGCGCGCATCCTTCTCGACCTGCACCGCGCGCCCGAGCTGCTCACCCTGGTCAACGTCTGGGACGCGGTGAGCGCCAGGGTCGTGGCGGACACCCCGGGCACGACGGCCCTGGCCACCGCCAGCCACTCCGTCGCCGCCACCCTGGGCTATCCGGACGGCGAGCAGATCCCGCTCGACCTCATGCTGGATATGGTCCGGCGCGTCGTCGCCGCCACCGACCTGCCTGTCACCGCCGACCTCGAGGGCGGGTACGGGAACGCCGCGGAGACCGTGCGCCGGGCCATCGACGTCGGGGTCGTCGGTGCCAACGTCGAGGACCAGATGAAGCCGGTCGCCGCGGCGGCGGCCCAGGTGGAGGCCGTCATGCGCGCCGCCGGCGACGCCGGTCTTCCCGACTTCGTGCTCAACGCCCGCACCGATGTGGTCCTGCGCGCCGGGGACCGGCCGGCAGCCGCGGTGCTGGCCGACGCCGTGGAACGCGGACGTGCCTACCTCGACGCCGGCGCTCCCGTGGTGTTCGTGCCCGGACCGCTCACCGAGGAGCAGATCGGGACGCTGGTCGAGGCACTCGGACCTCAGCGGCTGTCGGTCATCGGCTTTCCGACCGTGCCACCCCCCGCTCGGCTGCAGGCGCTCGGTGTGGCCCGTATCTCCTACGGCCCCGTCCCGCAGCGGGCGGCGCTCACGGCCCTCCAGCGGTTCGCCGCGGACGTGCTGGCGGGCGGGACTCCGCCCACCGACCTGCGATCCCTCAACTGAGCCTGCCGCTGCCACCACAGCGGGCACGGCGGGGCAGGCCCAGGAGGCGGAAAACCCGTTGCATACCCGCCGCGGCACGCGCCACCCTGGGGCGAGCAGCGGCACACGGCCGGTGCAGGAGCGGCCGGCAGGCTGCCCGGAGCGGAAGGAGGACGTGCGATGGACGCGACCGACAGCGGTATGACGCCACTCCTTCCCTTCTCCTCCAGGAGCACCTCCGTTGACCCAGCACCCCACCGGCGCGGCTGACCTCGACCCGCGCTTCGTCTTCGACTACACACCGCTCGACCTCCCCGAGGCCGGCACCCCCGACCGGCGACCGACGACCTACTGGGAGGTCGTGCGCGGCAACCGCGGCCCCGCCCCCGTCCCCGACTGGGTCGTGACCGACGCCGGCGCCGTCGACACCGACCTCGGTGTCCTCAAGACCGGCAAGGAGGCCGACGTCGTCCTCGTGGAGCGAGCGGCCACCGACGGCAGCGGTCACACCGCCCTCATGGCCGCCAAGCGCTACCGCAGCGAGCAGCACCGCAGCTTCCACCGGGCGGCCGTCTACACCGAGGGGCGCCGCACCCGGCGCAGCCGCGACGCCCGGGCGCTGGAGCGCAAGTCGGCCTACGGCCGCCGGGTCGCGACCGGGCAGTGGGCCCACGCCGAGTGGGACGCCCTCAAGCGCTACTGGTCGCTGGGGCTACCGGTGCCCTACCCGGTGCAGCTGCGGGGCAGCGAGATCCTCATGGAGTTCGTCGGCGAGGCCTCGGGGGCCGCGGCCCCCCGCCTGGCCGAGATGCGGCCGGGACCTGAGCGCCTCGAGGGCTACTACACCCAGCTGGCCCGGGTGGTGGTGACCCTCGCCGGGCACGGTGTCGCGCACGGCGACCTCTCGGCCTACAACGTGCTGGCCGAGGGCGACGACATCGTCGTCATCGACCTGCCCCAGGTCGTCGACCTGGTCGCCAACCCCCAGGGCCTGGCCTTCCTGCACCGCGACTGCGTCAACGTGTGCGCCTGGTTCCGCAGCCGGGGGCTCGACGTCGATGGGGAGGCGCTGTTCGCCGAGGCCGTCGCCGAGCTCACCTGAGGGTGCGCACGACCAGGGCGGCCGGCCGCACGACCGCATCGAGCGCCGTCACGCCGGCGAACGGGTCGCCGTCGACCTGAGCCGTGAGCGGCACCGCGCTGGTGACCCTCACCCGGACGGCCGTGCGCGAGGTGTGCCCCGGCACGTCCCGGCGCAGGCCGAGCACCGCCTTGAGGACGACCGGTGCCCACTGCCCGACGTGCCGTGGCGCCAGGAGTGCGACGTCCAGGCGGCCGTCGTCGGGGCGTGCCCCCGGGAGCACCTGGATGCCGAGCGGGATGCGGGCACAGCTGCCGACCAGCACCGACCAGACGTCGTGCGCCCGCAGCGGCCCGCCGTCGAGGCTCACCTGCACCGGCACGAGCGGCTCACCCAGGCGCCACAGGCCCGGCACGAGATAGGCCGGCCAGCCCACCGTCCGCTTCAGGCCCGGACACACGGCCGCCACCGTCGCGCCGTCCTGGCCCAGACCCGCGACGACCAGGGACGTGGTGCTCACCTCGCCGGCACCGGCACGGGTGAGCCGCACCGCGACGAGGTCCAGCGGGCGGTCGGCACCGGTCAGCGCGGCGGAGACCGCTGCGTCCACCGAGCGCAGCGGGATCCGCAGGTTGCGGGCCAGCAGGTTGGCGGTGCCCAGCGGCACCACCGCCAGGGGCACCCCGGTGTCCGCCAGCGCCTCGGCCGCCTCCCGCACCGTGCCGTCCCCACCGACGGCCACGACCACGTCGGCGCCTGCGGCCAGGGCCTGCCGCGTCTGGGCCCTGCCCGGCTCGGCCGGTGTCGTCGACCAGGCGAGCGGCTCGTCCCAGCCGTGCTCACGGCATACGGCACGGACCCGGCGCAGCGCCCGCCGCCGAGGGTCACGGACCGGGTTGGTGACGACCGCGACCCGCGTCACGGACCGGCCGTCAGCCGCGCAGGCGCTCGATGAGCGAGGTCGCGACCTGGTCGGGGGTGAGGCCGACCTGCTCGAGGATCTGGCTGCGCGAGGCATGGTCCAGGAACTGCTGGGGTATGCCGTAGCACCAGAGGGGACGCAGCGGGCCCCCGGCGTCGGCGACCGCCCGGGAGAGGGCGCTGCCGATGCCGCCGCCGACGATGTTGTCCTCGATGACGGCGACCGCCCCGGCACGACCGGCCACACGGACGAGGTCGTCGCTCACCGGCAGGACCCACCGCGGGTCGACCACCCGGACGGTGCGCCCCTCGGCGGCGAGCTTGTCAGCGACCTGCAGCGCCAGCGGCGCCATCGCGCCCACCGAGACGAGGAGCAGGTCGGGGTCCCCCTCGCACTCGCGCAGCACGTCGAGGTCCCCGTCGGTCGCCACGGCCTCGATCGGCTCGCTGACCGTGCCCTTGGGGAAGCGCACCACGCTCGGCGCGTCGTCGATGGTGACGGCCTCGCGCAGCGCCCGGCGGATCTGCGCGCCGTCGCGCGGGGCCGCCAGGTGCAGCCCCGGCACGATGCCGACGACGGTCATGTCCCACATGCCGTTGTGGCTCGCGCCGTCGGTGCCGGTGATGCCGGCGCGGTCCAGCACGAACGTCACCCCCTGCCGGTGCAGGGCGCAGTCCATGAGCAGCTGGTCGAAGGCGCGGTTGAGGAAGGTCGCGTAGATCGCCACGACCGGGTGCAGCCCGGCGAAGGACAGCCCGGCCGCCATGGTGACCGCGTGCTGCTCGGCGATGCCGACGTCGAAGACCCGGTCGGGGAAGCGCTCGGCGAACGGCGCCAGGCCCACCGGGATGAGCATCGAGGCGGTGAGGGCGACGATGTCGCTGCGCTCGCGGCCCAGCTGCACGAGCTCGTCGCTGAACTCGTCGGTCCAGGACCGGCCGGACAGCTCCAGCGGCAGCCCGGTCTCGGGGTTGATGGCGCCGACGGCGTGGAAGCGGTCGGCCTCGTGCTCGGTGGCCGGCTCGTAGCCGTGACCCTTCTCGGTGATCACGTGCACGAGCACGACGCCGCGGAAGTCCCGGGCGCGGCGCAGTGCGCTCTCGAGGGCGTCCAGGTCGTGGCCGTCGACGGGGCCGAGGTACTTCAGGCCCAGGTCCTCGAACATCCCCTGCGGGCTGACGATGTCCTTGATGCCCTTCTTGACCCCGTGCACCGTGGCGTACATCTGCCGGCCGACCACCGGCGTCCGGTTGAGCTGCCGCTTGCCCCAGGACAGCACGTTCTCGTAGCCCCGCGTCGCGCGCAGGGAGGCCAGGTAGTCGGCCATGCCGCCCGTGGTCGGCGCGTAGGAGCGGGTGTTGTCGTTGATGACGATGACCAGGGGGAGGTCGGGGTTGTGCGCGATGTTGTTGAGGGCCTCCCAGGCCATGCCGCCGGTCAGGGCACCGTCCCCGATCACCGCCACCGTGTGCCGGTGGCCCTCACCGCGCAGCTTGCGCCCCGTCGCGATGCCGATGGCCCAGGACAGCGAGGTCGAGGCGTGCGAGTTCTCCACGACGTCGTGCTCGGACTCGGAGCGGGAGGGGTATCCGGACAGTCCCCCCTGCTTGCGCAGCCGGGAGAAGTCGTGGCGGCCGGTGAGCAGCTTGTGCACGTAGGACTGGTGCCCGGTGTCGAAGACGACGGTGTCCCGCGGGGAGGAGAAGACCCGGTGGATGGCCATGGTGAGCTCCACGACGCCGAGGTTGGGGCCCAGGTGGCCCCCGGTGCGGGACACCGAGTCGACGAGGTAGGCACGGACCTCGGCCGCGAGGTCGTCCAGCTGCGGCCGGGACAGCGCCTTGAGGTCGGCCGGGCCGGAGATGGAGCGCAGGAGTCCCACGGAGCGAGAGCCTTTCTGCCTGGTGCGGTTCGGTCGAGTCTACGCCGCCCGACCTGTCCCCAACCTGACAGCCCCGTCAACGGGGGCTGAGGGGAGCCCGCACCCGCAGGGCCTCCAGGAGCAGCTCCGCGCTGCGCAGGGCCGACCTCAGCCGCAGGCCCTCCTGGGTCAGCGAACCGAGCACGTCGCCCAGGCTGCCGGGGGGCAGCACGGGCCCCAGCTCGGGGCGCACGTCCCGCCAGGCGCCGCGCATCGCCGCCAGCTCCGCCTGGAGGTGGCGGACGGTCACCCAGGCCAGAGCGACCGGGTGACGCCGCCATGCGGCATACGCCCGGTAGTCGGCGGGGCACTGGTCGAGCAGCCAGGAGACCGCAGCCTGCTCCCAGCCGGAGACCCCGGCCGGGGGGACCCGGTCGGGCCACCCAGGCGGTCCACTCGACATACGAACAAGTGTACGACGCTCTGGCTGTCTCGGTCACCCGCCGTGCGCCCGCGGGGACGGCGCCCTCAGGCCCGCGCAGCCACCGCGGCCGCGCGGGTCTGCGTCGCATCCGCAGCGAGGAGCGCGGCCTCACCGGCCTGCCGGCACTGCGCGAGGGTGAGCTGCGCCAGGCGTGCTCCCACGGCCGGGATCGCGCTCGTGGCCATCGACAACGAGCTCACCCCCAGGCCCGTCAGCACACAGGCCTTGCTAGCGAGTTTCCCGGCACCGGACGAACTCTGCCAGGGATCGTGCACCCCGTATGGGGTACAGGATCCCTGGCAGAGCCACGTTCACCCGGGGAGTCTCCCTGGCAACGCGGGAAGGGAGGGTGCAATCTCCCTCGCAAGGCGTCAGCCGACGAGGGACCTCAGGACGTACTGCAGGATCCCGTCGTTGCGGAAGTAGTCGGCCTCGCCGGGGGTGTCGATGCGGACCACCGCGTCGAAGTCCACGCTCTGACCGTCCTCCTTGGCTGCACTCACCTTCACCGTCTTGGGCACCCGGCCCTCGTTGAGCTCGGTGACGCCGGAGATGGCGAAGGTCTCGGTGCCGTCCAGCCCCAGGGACTCGGCCGTCTCACCCTCCGGGAACTGCAGCGGCAGGACGCCCATCCCGATCAGGTTGGAGCGGTGGATGCGCTCGTAGGACTCGGCGATGACCGCCTTGACCCCGAGCAGACGCGTGCCCTTGGCCGCCCAGTCACGCGAGGACCCCGAGCCGTACTCCTTGCCGGCCAGCACCACCAGCGGCACGCCCGCCTCGGCATACGCCTGGGCCGCGTCGTAGATGAAGGTCTGCTCGCCGTCGGCCAGGAAGTTGCGGGTGTAGCCGCCCTCGACACCGTCCAGCAGCTGGTTGCGCAGCCGGATGTTGGCGAAGGTGCCCCGGATCATGACCTCGTGGTTGCCGCGCCGCGAGCCGTAGGAGTTGAAGTCCTTGCGCTCGATGCCGTGGTCGGCGAGGTACCTGCCCGCCGGGCTGTCGGCCTTGATCGAGCCCGCCGGGCTGATGTGGTCGGTCGTCACCGAGTCACCCAGCCTGGCCAGCACCCGGGCGCCCTCGATGTCGCCGACCTCGTCCGGCCCGGCCTGCATGCCGTCGAAGTACGGAGGCTTGCGGACGTAGGTCGACTCGTCGGCCCACTCGAAGGTGTCACCCTCGGGGGTCGGCAGCGACCGCCAGCGGTCGTCGCCGGCGAACACGTCGGAGTAGTCCTCGGTGAACATCTCCCGGCTGATCGAGGTGGCGATGGTGCGCTCGACCTCGTCGGCAGCCGGCCAGAGGTCGCGCAGGAAGACCTCGTTGCCCTCGGTGTCGACACCCAGCGGCTCGGTCTCGAAGTCGAAGTCCATCGTGCCGGCCAGCGCGTAGGCGATGACCAGCGGCGGGCTGGCCAGGTAGTTCATCTTGACGTCGGGGTTGATGCGCCCCTCGAAGTTGCGGTTGCCCGACAGCACCGAGGTGACCGCGAGGTCGTTGTCCTGGATGGCCTGCGAGATCTCCTCGGCCAGCGGGCCGGAGTTGCCGATGCACGTGGTGCAGCCGTAGCCCACGAGGTGGAAGCCGAGCTTCTCCAGGTAGGGCCACATGCCCGCCGCCTCGAAGTAGCCGGTGACCACCTTGGAGCCGGGGGCCATCGACGTCTTGACCCACGGCGCCACGGTGAGCCCGCGCTCGACGGCGTTCTTGGCCAGCATCGCCGCCGCCATCATCACCGAGGGGTTGGAGGTGTTGGTGCACGAGGTGATCGAGGCGATCGAGACGATGCCGTGGTCGATCTCGAAGGTGTCGCCGTCGACGGTCACCGTCACCGGGGTGCTGACCCGCTCGGTGTCGCCGTCCGGGGGGACGGCCGAGTGCGAGGGCCGGGCCGCCTCCGAGCTGTCGTCCCGCGCGTCGTGCGAGGGTGCGTCGGAGGCCGGGAAGCTGGACTCGATCTCGTCGTCCAGCGCCGAGGGCGTGGAGTCCGGGTCGTGGTCGACGTAGTGCCGCAGGTCGGCGCGGAACTGCTCCTTGGACTCGGTGACCGCGATGCGGTCCTGCGGGCGCTTGGGGCCGGCGATGGAGGGCACGACGGTGGACAGGTCCAGCTCCAGGCGCTCGCTGAAGCGCGGCTCGACGTCGGGGTCGTGCCACATCCCCTGCTCCTGGGCATAGGCCTCCACCAGGGCGACCTGCTCGTCCGAGCGGCCGGTGAGGCGCAGGTACTCCAGCGTCACCTCGTCGATCGGGAAGATGGCACAGGTCGAGCCGAACTCGGGGCTCATGTTGCCGATCGTCGCGCGGTTGGCCAGGGGCACCTGCGCGACACCGTCGCCGTAGAACTCCACGAACTTGCCGACCACGCCGTGCTCGCGCAGCTGCTCGGTGATGGTCAGCACCACGTCGGTCGCGGTGGCCCCCGCCGGGATCGACCCGGTGAGCTTGAAGCCGACCACGCGCGGGATGAGCATCGACACCGGCTGGCCGAGCATGGCCGCCTCCGCCTCGATGCCGCCGACGCCCCAGCCCAGCACGCCCAGGCCGTTCACCATCGTGGTGTGGCTGTCGGTGCCCACGCAGGTGTCGGGGTATGCCGTGAGCTCACCGTTGATGTCGCGGGTCATGACCGTGCGGGCCAGGTGCTCGATGTTGACCTGGTGCACGATGCCGGTGCCGGGCGGGACGACCTTGAAGTCCTCGAACGCCTTCTGGCCCCAGCGCAGGAACTGGTAGCGCTCCCCGTTGCGCTGGTACTCGATCTCCACGTTGCGCTCGAAGGCGTCGGGCCGGCCGAAGACGTCGATGATGACCGAGTGGTCGATCACCAGCTCGGTGGGCACCAGCGGGTTGATCTTGCCCGGGTCACCGCCCAGGTCGACCATCGCCTCCCGCATCGTCGCCAGGTCCACGATGCACGGCACACCCGTGAAGTCCTGCATGATCACGCGGGCAGGGGTGAACTGGATCTCGGTGTCCGGGTCGGCGTCCTCGTCCCACGAGCCCAGCGCGCGGATGTGGTCGGCGGTGATGTTGACGCCGTCCTCGGTGCGCAGCAGGTTCTCCAGCAGCACCTTGAGGCTGTAGGGCAGCGACGTGGCACCGTCGATCCCGGTGATCCGGTAGATCTGGTAACTGTTGTCACCGACCTCGAGTGTGCCCTTGGCTCCGAAACTGTCGGTCGTGTCGCTCATCGCGCCGTCCCTTCCTCGATGACCAGGTCCTCAGACCACTTATCTTGACGTCAAGATAATTCTACCCTTCCACGGCGCCCACCGGCACCCCGGGGTCTCTCCCCAGTCTTGCGCACGGGCTCGAAGAGGGCCACACACTCCATGTGGTGCGTCATCGGGAAGGCGTCCAGCACCCGCAGCCGGGTCAGCTGCCACCCCACCGCCGCAAGGTATGCCGTGTCGCGCGCCAGCGCCGCCGGGTCGCACGCCACGTAGGCCACCGCCCTGGCCCGCAGCCGGGCGACGTCGCGCACGACCGCCTTGCCGGCCCCGGAGCGGGGCGGGTCGAGGACCACGACGTCGTAGCGCTCCCGGGCGTTGACCAGGCCACGCACGGCACGGTCGACCCGGTCGCGCCGCACCCGGGCGTGTCTCCAGGGGCGCAGGTTGTCCCTGGCGTGCTCCGCCCCGCCACGGTCGCCCTCGACCGCCAGCACCCGACCCCGGCCACCCACGGCCTGGGCCAGCCCGGCGGCGAAGAGCCCCACCCCGGCATACAGGTCGAGGGCCCGCTCCCCCGGCCGGGCGTCGAGCCAGCCGAGCACGGTGTCGGCGAAGGTCTGCGCCGCACCCGGGTGCACCTGCCAGAAGCCGCGGGCACCGACGCCGAGCTCCACCTCACCCCCGGGGAGCGTGACGGCCTCGACCACGTCGGGCACGCGACCGCTGGTGGGCACCGGCACCTGCACCGCCGGGCCGCGGGAGGGAGCCACGACGTCGACCGCCTCCGCACCCGGGTGGGCCGTGGCCAGCACGCCGGTCGCGGTCACCTCCCGGACGGCGATGAGGCAGTCGTCGACCGGCACGACCTCGTGGGACCGGTGCCGCCGCAGGCCGGCGCGGCCGCTGCCGTCGACGGCGAACTCCACCCGGGTGCGCCAGCCCAGACCGTCGTGGTCGCCGGGCACCGGCTCGCAGACGACCTCGCCCCCGAGGGCCTCGGCGAGGTCCACGCCCGCGAGCCGCTGGAACTGCTCCGCGACGACCGCGGCCTTCAGCCGGCGCTGCGCCGCGAGGTCGACGTGCTGGAAGTCGCAGCCTCCGCACCGTCCCGGGCCCGACCACGGGCAGGGGGGCAGCACCCGGTCGGCGGAGGGCTGCAGCACCCGCACCGCGTCGGCGCGCAGGAAGCGCCCCCCGTGGCCCGAGCCGGTGACCTCCGCGACCACCCGCTCGCCCGGCAGGGTGTGCCGCACGAACACCACGCGGCCCTCGTGCCGGGCCACGCAGTGCCCACCGTGCGCCACGGGGCCGACGACCAGCTCGACGCGGTCCCCGGGCGCGAGGTCCTCCGGTGCAGCGTCCGTCTGCGGTGCGGCCGGCTCAGTCGGCACGCGTGGGCTCCGTCCGGTGCTCCTGGTGCTCCCGCTCGGCGTCGGCCGGCTCGGCAGGTGGGGCGTCCGGCTCGGGGTTCTCGTCGTCCAGGGAGGAGCCCTGCCAGGGCACGGAGGCGACCACGACCCCGGGAGTGCGCATCAGGGCGTCGCGCAGCTGGTCCTGGGCGCGGTCGCGGAACCACCGCACCATGCGCCCGCTCGAGACGTACTCCGGCAGGTAGACGACCACCATGTCGCGCGGGCGGTCCCGGTGCAGCCGGCGCACGTAGTCGACGACGGGCCGGCCGGTCTCCCGGTAGGGCGACTCCAGGAAGCGCAGGGTGACCGGGATGTCACGCGCCTCCCAGGCGGCCCGCAGCGCCTGGGTCCGCTCCGGGGCGACGTCGACCGTGACGGCCTCCAGCACCTGCGGGCGGGTAGCCCGGGCGTAGGCCAGCGCCCGCATCGTGGGCCGGTCGACCCGCTCGACGTGCACGAGCGCGTAGACGCGCGAGGGCACCGCCTCCTGCTCCACGGAGTCGTCGTCGGGCAGGGCCGTCTCGTCCGCGATCTCACGGTGCAAGCGGTAGACCATGGTCATCACCATCCAGAGCAGAGCGATTGCGAGCAGGGACAGGCCGGCCCCCTCGGTGAAGCGGGTGAGGATCACCACGACCAGCACGGTCAGCGAGACCGTCGCCCCCACCACGTTGATGGTGCGGCTGCGCTGCATCGCGCGACGGCGTGCCAGGCCGACCTCGAGGCGCAGCTGCCGGTTCCAGTGCCGCACCATCCCGGCCTGGCTGAGCGTGAAGGAGATGAAGACCCCGACGATGTACATCTGGATCAGCTCGGTCACCGTCGCCTGGTAGACCAGCACCAGCGCCAGGGCCCCGGCGGCCAGCAGCAGGATGCCGTTGGAGTAGGTCAGGCGCAGGCCCCTGCTGAGCAGGCTGCTCGGCAGGAAGCCGTCCGTGGCCAGCCGCGACGTGAGCTGGGGGAACCCGTTGAACGCGGTGTTGGCCGCGACGACGAGCATCACGCCGGTGGTCACCGCGACGACCAGCACGCCCAACGTCTCGGGCCCGTAGACGACCTGTGAGAGCTGGCCCAGCACGGTGTCCTGGACGAACTCGGGCCCGACGGTCTGTCCCTCGACCCGCAGCTGCTGCTCGGGCTCGACGGCGATCTGGATGCCGGTCTCGCGCACCAGCAGGATGACCGAGAGCAGGATCGTGATCGACGTGGTGGCCATGATGAGCAGGATGCGAGCCGCGTTGGCGCTCTTGGGACGCTGCAGCGCGGGGACGCCGTTGGCCACCCCCTGCACGCCCGTCAGCGCCACCGTGCCGGAGGCGAAGGCCCGCAGCAGCAGGATGCCCAGGCCGACCGCGGTGAGGGCCTCGTAGCCGGGCGCGGGGAGCATCGTGTAGGCCGCGCTCTCCGCGCGGTCCAGCGTGCCGGTGGCCCACTGCACCATGGCCACCCCGATCATCAGCGCCATGGAGCCCAGGAACGCGTAGACGGGCACGGCCAGCGCGCGCCCGGACTCCCGGACGCCGCGCAGGTTGATGAGCGTCAGCAGCCCCACCAGCGCCCCCGCGGCCACCGGCTCGTAGCCGCGCAGGAACACCAGGGCCGCCGCCGCGTTCTGCACCCCCGCCGAGACGGACACCGCCACGGTGAGGACGTAGTCGACCATCAGCGCAGCCCCGACCCCCAGCCCGGCGGTCGGGCCGAGGTTGCGGGTCACCACCTCGTAGTCGCCGCCGCCGCTGGGGTAGGCGTGCACGTTCTGCCGGTAGGAGGCGACGATCACCGCCATGACGGCACAGACCGCCAGCGTGATCTCCCAGGAGTGCAGGAAGACCGCGACACCACCGGCGAGCGCCAGGGTGAGGACGATCTCGTCGGGGGCGTAGGCCACCGACGACAGGGCGTCGCTGGCGAAGACCGGCATACCGAGCCGCTTGGGCAGCAGGGTGTCGCTGAGGCGTTCGGTGCGCAGCGCGCGCCCGATGAACACGCGCTCCAGGACCTGCCGCGGACCACCCATGGATACCGAGTCTAGGAGCGGCACGCTAGCGTCGGCACGTGCACTTCGTGATCATGGGCTGCGGACGCGTCGGCGCCACCCTGGCGACGAGCCTGGAACGGCGCGGCCACGAGGTCGCCGTCATCGACCAGGACGAGCTCGCGTTCCGCCGGCTGGCGCCCGAGTTCCAGGGCCACCGGGTCAAGGGGGTCGGCTTCGACCGTGACGTCATGCGGCGCGCCGGGGTCGAGAAGGCCTACGCGTTCGCGGCGGTGAGCAGCGGCGACAACTCGAACATCATCGCGGCCAGGGTCGCCCGGGAGACCTTCGGCGTCCAGCGCGTGGTCGCCCGCATCTACGACCCCGGCCGGGCCGAGATCTTCGAGCGCCTCGGCATACCGACGGTGGCCACGGTCCGCTGGGCCGCCGACCAGACCCTGCACCACCTGCTGCCCCAGGGGGCGACGCCGGACTACTTCGACCCGACCGGCCGGCTGGTGCTCGCCCAGATCCACCTCGACGACGGGTGGATCGGCCACCGGCTGACCGAGATCGAGGCGTTCGCGCAGGGCCGGGTCGCCTTCGTGACCCGGCTCGGCGACGCGCAGATCCCCACCGAGCAGAGCGTCTACCAGGAGGGCGACGAGGTGCACCTGGTCGTCCCCCGGGACCGGCTCCCCGAGCTGGAGCACCGTCTCGACGCTCCCCCGCCGCAGGACTGAGGAGGAGGCACCGTGCGCATCGCCGTCATCGGGGCAGGGAGCGTGGGGCGCTCCATCGCCCGGGAGCTCATCCACAACAACCACGACGTCCTGATCATCGACCAGGAGCCCGACCCGGAGCGCACCGCCCGGGTGCCGGCCGCCGACTGGCTGCTCGGCGACGCCTGCGAGCTGAGCACGCTGGTGCAGGCTCGGCTCAACACCTACGACCACGTCGTCTGCGCCACCGGGGACGACAAGGTGAACCTCGTGGTGTCCTTCCTGGCCAAGACGGAGTTCGCGGTGGCCAGGACGGTTGCGCGGGTCAACAACCCGCGCAACGAGTGGCTCTTCAACGACTCGTGGGGGGTCGACGTGGCCGTCTCCACCCCGCGCCTGATGACCGCGCTGGTCGAGGAGGCCGTGGCCGTCGGTGACCTGGTGCGGCTCTTCGAGTTCCAGCAGGGGAACGTGCACATGGTCGAGCTGACCATGCCCGACTCCAGCCCGTATGTCGGCCGGCGCGTCGGTGAGCTCCCGCTGCCGGAGGACACGGCCATGATCACGATCCTGCGCGACGGCCGCGCCCTCACCCCGGTGCCCGACGAGATGCTCGAGGTCGGTGACGAGGTGCTCTTCCTGTGTCCGCCGGAGGCCGAGTCGGCCCTGGCGCTGACCCTCAACCCGGACGCCCAGCCGAGAACCCCCGACGACGAGGACTGAGCTCCTCGGCGGTGCGGGAGCCCCCGCCGGCCCTAGGTGCGGGGGGTCTCCTGCTGCAGGGGGGTGCGGCCGGTGGTCAGCATTACGCCCATGACGAGGATCGCCGCCAGGTAGGCCGGCCATCCGAGGGCGATCTTGGCCACGCCGAGCCAGGCGACCTCGCCGGCGAGGTAGAGCGGCACCATCACGGCCAGCCGCACGACGAACAGGGCCACGAGCACCCAGGTCAGCCGGCTGCAGACGCGCACGAGGGGCCGGTCACGCCGCCAGGCGCGAGGGTCGTCGGCGAACTTCGGGTCGGCCGCTGCCACCAGGAAGCCGATGAGCGGCCACCGGGCGAGGATCGAGACCAGCGCCCCGATGCCGTAGGCGGCGCTGACCAGCATGCCCGGCAGGAAGGCGTCCTCGGCGTTGCCGCTGCGCAGCGCGAAGAAGGCGGCGATGCCGATGCCGAACAGGGAGGACAGCACGTAGCGGTAGGACCCGCCGATCGCCATCCGCACGCCGACCATGAGCAGGGTCGCCGCGACCGCGGCGACCACCGCGGGGCGGACCTCCTCGCGTACCAGCCACACCACGACGAAGACGACCGTCGGCAGGGCCGTCTCCACGGAGCCGTACCAGCCGCCCAGCACCTCCGAGAGCCGGCCACGGATGACCATCTCCACGGTCTCCTCCGCCCGGGCCTCGGCCAGGGGCTCGCGCTGGGGCTCAGCCACGGGAGGGCAGCAGGTCGTAGCCGGGGTTGTACATGACCAGCCGGTCGTCCTCGCAGGCCACGCGGCCACGCACCGTGAGGTAGGTGCCCGGCTGGATGCCCGCGATGGCGCGGCGCCCGAGCCAGATGAGCTCCAGCACACCGGTGCCGTCGTAGAGCTCGACGCGCACCTCGGGCCGGCGACCGTGCGGCGGCACCGCCAGGCTGTGGACCACCCCGGTCACCTGCGCGACCTCGCGCTCGACCAGGCTCTCCACGGACTGGCACCCGGGGCGGGCGCACTCGCGCGCCACCTCGTCGGCCTCCAGCTGTGCCTGGTCGCGCCCCAGCCGGTCCATCATGCGGGTCAGTGCGCTCACGGCCGGCCCTCGCTTCCGCTCTGCTCGGTGGGGTCCTGCTGCTGTCCCGCGGGAGGCTGCCTCTGGGGCTGGTCGCCCTGAGGCTCGTCGCCCTGGGCGGCGCGTGCGCGCCGGGCGGCGGCGTCCACGACGTTCTGCGGGGCACGCAGCTCCAGCAGCTCGCGCGGCGGGCGTGGCTCGTCGCCACGGTCCACGACGACGCCGCGCACGAAGGTGAGCACCTCGCGCAGGGCCTCCTCGTCCGTCGCGGCGGGGCCGTTCACGACGACCCGGAGGAACCAGCGCGGCCCGTCCACCCCCATGAAGCGGGCCGGCTGGTAGGCGACCCGGCCGTCGGCGGCCCGCCCCGGCATCCGCGCGCGCAGCTCGTCCCCGAAGACGCCGTCGGCGGTCTGTGCGGAGCCGCCGGCCTGCACGATGCCCTCGGACAGGGCGGAGCGGATCTCGGTCCAGATGCCCGAGGAGCGAGGCGCGGCGAAGGCCTGCAGCTGCACCTTGTTGTCCCCCACGCCGCAGGTCACCCCCACCATGCGCTGGGTGCCCTGCTCGATCTCCAGCCGCAGCTCCATGCCGGGCCGCGGGGGGACGCGCAGCGCACCGAGGTCCAGGTAGCCCTCGGCGTCGGGACGCTCGGAGACGTCGAACGGGCCGTCCACGGCGCGCTCCCAGTCACGGTCGACGCCGGGCTCGCCCTCGGGGACGTCGACCTCGGCCTCGGCGCTGTCGTCGCCGAGGTCGGGTGTGATCTGCTTGCGCTTGCCGAAGATGCCCACGTGTCTGCGTCAGTCCTTGGTGTCGGTGGTGATGAGGTCGGGTGCGGCGCCGAAGCCGCCGGAGTCGCCGTGACCGCTGTCGCCGCGGGCGCTGCCGGGCAGGCGCGCCACCTCGGTGAAGGCGACCGTGCTCACGGGCTGCACGACGAGCTGGGCGATGCGGTCGCCCCGGTGCACGGTGAAGGCCTGGGTCCGGTCGGTGTTGAGCAGGCAGACCTTGATCTCCCCGCGGTAGCCGGCGTCCACGGTGCCAGGGGCGTTGACGACGGTGACCCCGTGCCGGGCCGCCAGCCCGGACCGGGGGTGCACGAACCCCGCGTAGCCTGCCGGCAGCGCCAGGGCCACCCCGGTCGGCACCAGCGCCCGCTCCCCCGGCGCCAGTACGACGCCCTCGCGGGCACACAGGTCCAGCCCGGCATCACCGGGATGGGCCTGCACCGGCACGGGCAGGTCCTCGTCCAGGCGGTGCAGCAGCACCGGCACGCTGTCAGTGGTCACGTCGTCCGAGGGTAGTCGCTCAGCGCCCCGGCGCAGCGCTCAGGCCGCGCACTCGGTGCAGACCGGCAGCCCGCCGACCTCCTTCGCCAGCTGGCTGCGGTGGTGCACCAGGAAGCACTTCGAGCAGGTGAACTCGTCGGCCTGCCGCGGCATCACCCGGACGGACAGCTCCTCCCCCGACAGGTCGGCGCCCGGCAGCTCGAAGCCTTCGGCGTGCTCGGTCTCGTCGACGTCGACGCTGCCGGTGTTCTTGTCGGCCCGTCGCGCCTTCAGCTCCTCGATGGAGTCCTCGTTGACGTCGTCCTCGGTCTTGCGAGGGGCGTCGTAGTCAGTCGCCATGCCCTGTGTCCCTGTCCTCACTGCGATGGTCGGTGTGCGGTGGCCGATGCCGACCGCAGGTCGCTGGCCTGTGAACGTCAGGGAGCCGGTTTTTGTGCCCGGCCACGGGATCCCCGCTGTTCGTAGGTTGCGCCGGGATTGTGCCCTATCTCTGCGCTCTGCGCGACCAGGGACCGCCGCGGGCCCTGCAGTGCCATCATCGGACAGGTGTCCGTCCCCTCTGCGCGCCCGTTCCGGCTGCGCTCCGTCGCGCTCACCGCCTACGGCCCCACGGTGGTCGCCTCCACCGGTCACGGGGCCGTGATGCCGGTGCTGGCGCTGCGGGCGCGCGACCTGGGTGCCGACGTCGGCACCGCCGCCTTCGTGGTGGCGCTGCTGGGCGTCGGGATGCTGCTCGCCTCCCTGCCGGCAGGAGCCTTGGTGGCCCGGGTCGGCGAGCGGCGCACCCTGCTGCTGGGCGGCCTGGTCGACGGCGCGGCCCTGCTCGCTGCGGCACTCACCACCAGCCTGGCGGTGCTCGGTGGCGCGGTGGTCGTGAGCGGCATGGCCTGGACGGCCTTCCTGATCGCCCGCCAGGGCTACATGATCGACGCCGTGCCCACGGCCTACCGCGCCCGGGCGATGAGCGTGCTCGGGGGCAGCCACCGCGTCGGGCTGCTGCTCGGGCCGTTGCTGGGTGCAGCGCTGATCGGGCTGACCGACCTGCGGGCGGCCTTCGTGCTCGCGGCCACCCTGACGGTGGCAGCCGGGCTGCTCGCCCTGGTCATGCCCGACCTCGGCACCACCGAGCGCGCCGCAGCCCGCGCCGGCGGCCACGCCTCCGTGCTGTCCGTGCTGCGGGAGCACCGCCGCACCCTGCTGACCCTGGGCACTGCGGTCGTCGTGATCGGCGCCTCCCGCTCGGTGCGCACGGTCCTGCTCCCGCTGTGGGCCGAGCAGGTCGGGCTGTCGGCCGCCACGACGTCGCTGGTCCTGGCCGTTGCGGCGGCGGTGGACATCGCCTTCTTCCTGCCCGGCGGGTGGCTCATGGACACCCGCGGGCGCACGGTGGTGGCCGTCCCGGTGGTGCTGGCCGTCGCGCTGGGCTGCCTGCTGCTGCCGACCACCAGCGGGGTGGCCGGTCTGACGGCCGTGGCCTGCCTCATGGCGCTGGGCAACGGGCTCGGCTCGGGGATCGTGATGACCCTCGGCGCCGACGCGGCGCCAGTGGCCGGGCGGGCACAGTTCCTCGGGGGCTGGCGCCTGTGCGGTGACATCGGCAGCACCGGCGGCCCGGTGCTGGTCGGCGTGGTCGCCTCCGTCGCCCCGCTGGCGACCGCGGCGGTCGTCGTCGGCGTGCTGGGCCTGGCCGGCACCGCGTGGGTGGCCCGGTGGACCCGACGGGTGGACCGCGGCACGCTCGCCGGCTGACCCCTCAGCCGTGCAGCTCGACGAGCAGGGGGTGCAGGGTGGCGTGCAGACCGGGGGCCGCGGCGACGACCATGTCCCGCGAGGCAGGCCCGGCCAGCCCGGAGACCACGCCTCCCGCCTCGGTCACGACGAGCACGCCGGCCGCCATGTCCCAGGGCTGCAGCCCCCGCTCGTAGTAGGCGTCGACCCGGCCCGCGGCCACGTGGCACAGGTCGAGCGAGGCCGCCCCCATCCGACGCAGGTCGCGCACCTGCGTGAGCATGCTGACGGCGATGTCACCCTGGGCCCGGCGGTCGTCCACGTCGTAGCTGAAGCCGGTGGCCAGCAGAGCCTTGGACGCCGACTCGGGCTCCCGCACGCGCAGCGCGTGACCCCGGATGTATGCCGTGCCGCCCGGCTCGTCGGGCCGGTCCAGCCGGGCGCCGCCACCGGCGCGGGCGTGGAAGACCTCGTCGACCCGCGGGTTGCACACCGCCCCGGCCACCGGCGTCCAGCCCCCGGGCACGGTGGGGTCACCGACGACGACGGCGACGGACACGGCATACGCGGGCAGGTCGTAGAGGTAGTTGACCGTGCCGTCGATCGGGTCCAGCACCCAGGTGAGCCCCGAGGTGCCGGCCGACCACCCGTCCTCCTCGCCGAGGATGCCGTCGTCGGGGCGGGCGCTCGCGATGCGCTCCCGCAGCAGCGCCTCGCAGCGGGTGTCCATCACGGTCACGACGTCCAGGTCGGTGGCCTTGGTCTCCGCGACCGCGACCTGGTCGGGTCGCTCGTCGCGCACGAAGCGCCCGGCCGCCGTCGCCAGGTCCACGGCCAGCTGCTCGAGCGCGACCCGCTCGGACTCGGCGGGAAGGTCGACCGGCACTCAGTCGCTCCCGCAGCAGGCCGGCTTCGCGGTGCGCAGGTTGGGGCAGCAGCCGGGACGGCACACGGAGGGCCGCGGCACCGGCACCGGCCACGCCGGGCGGTCGACGTCGTCGCCGCGCGCCTCACCGGCCCGCTCGAGCACGAGGTCGACCAGACCGCTGACGAACTCCGGGTCCACCCCGACCGTGGGCACCCGCACCATGTCCAGGCCGAGCTCGTCGGCCGTCTCACGGGCCTCGGTGTCCAGGTCGAACACGACCTCCATGTGGTCGGACACGAAGCCGATGGGCGCCACAACGACATGCCGCACCCCCTGCCCGTGCAGGGCGGTGAGGTGGTCGTTGACGTCGGGTTCCAGCCACGGCTGGGTGGGCGGGCCGGAGCGGGAGCAGTAGGCCAGGTCGGCGGTGACCTCCTGGCCCAGGGTGGCCGAGACCTCCTGGCCGATGGCCTCGGTGAGGGCCTGGTGCTGGGCGCTGTAGAGGTTGCCGTCCTCGTCCCCGGGGCCGGACGTGTCGTCCATGGCGTCGGGGATGGAGTGGGTCACGCAGACGACCCGAGGCACCTCGCCGGTGCGCTCGTGCAGGTCGCGGACGGCCTCGGTGACCAGGCGCACGTTCACCGCGGAGAAGCCGGGGTGGTTCCAGTACTGCCGCACCTTGTCCACCTGCAGCGTGCGCCCCTCGGCCGTCAGCGTGTCGAGGGCCTCGGCGAGGTCCTCGCGGTACTGCCTGCAGGAGCTGTAGCACGAGTAGGCGCTGGTGGTGACGACCACGAACGAGTGCATCCCCCGCTCGTGGGCGTCCCGCAGGGTGTCGGTGAGGAAGGGCTCGGAGTTGCGGTTGCCCCACACCAGCGGGGTGTCCACGCCGCGACGGTCGAGCTCGGCGCGCAGGGCCGCCATGAGGGCACGGTTCTGGTCGTTGATGGGGCTGCGCCCACCGAAGTGGTGGTAGTGCTCGGCCACCTCGGCCAGCCGCTCGTCGGGGATGCCCCGGCCCCGGGTGACCCGCCGCAGGAACGGCATGACCTCGTCGGGACCCTCGGGGCCGCCGAAGGACACCAGCACGACCGCGTCGTAGGGGGCTGTCTCGTCGGTGCGTTCCTGCTGCGTCGCCTCCTGCAGGACCTCGTCGGTGGACTCCTCGCTCGGGGGCGCCTCGGCAGCGGCGCGGTCCGGGTCGGCGGGCTCGGCGAGCGGTGAGGTCATCGCGGGTCTCCTGTGCGCAGGGCGGTCGGGGCGTTGAGGTCGAGGATCACCGCGACCATGCGGATCACGAACACCAGCATGACGGATGCCCACACGACCCATTCACTGAGGTGGCCGAGCTCGAAGGACACGACCACGATCGTGGAGCCGATGAGGGCCGGCACGGCATACAGCTCGCGTCTGAGCAGCTCGGGCACCTGCCCCGCCAGCACGTCGCGCAGGACACCTCCCCCGCAGGCGGTGATCACCCCGATGAGGACGCAGGCCAGCGGGTCGGCACCAAAGGCGACCGCCTTCAGCGCGCCGCCGACGCTGAAGATCGCCAGTCCGGCGGCGTCCAGGGTGCGCACCGACTGGGACATGATCTCGCGGCGCACGCGCGGCATGTCCGAGACGGCGGCCATGACCTGGTGGTGGGTCGCGAAGACGAACAGCCCGGCGGTCAGGGCGGTGACGAGCAGCCGCCAGTCGCTGATCCCCACCGGCGGCACGTCGCCGAGGAAGACGTCGCGAAGCATGCCGCCGCCGAGCCCCGCGATCCACGCCAGCACCGCGATGCCGATCATGTCCAGCCCTTTGCGCACCCCCACGAGCGCGCCCGACAGGGCGAACACGAACACCCCGATGATGTCGAGAAAGAGTTGCAGTCCTTCGTTCGAGGCGACCATGGTGGGAGCAAAGGTACCCGGGCGGCACGGCTCCGGCGTGGCCTGCGCGACGAGCACGGCCCCAGGTGGCACAGTCGACCCTGGAGGCATGTCGGCACAAGGGAGAGGCAGCATGGATCAGTTGCGGTTCACCGGGCTGCACGAGGACGGCGCCCACCTCGTGGTCACCGCCGGCGACGGCACGGACTACGTCGTGCCGGTCGACGACCGGCTGCGCGCGGCCGTCCGCGAACGGCCCCGTCCGGCGTCGACGGTGCCGGTCACACCGCGCGAGGTCCAGTCCATGATCCGGGCCGGCCACACCCCCGAGGAGATCGCCGGCCGTACCGGCTGGGATCCCGAGCGGGTGCAGCGCTACGAGACCCCGATCCTGGCGGAGCGCGAGCACGTGGCGCGACGGGCCCGTGCCTCGCACGTGCGCACCCACGACCGGGCCGGGAGCCCGCCCACCCTGGAGTCGCGGGCCTCGGAGCGTCTGGAGGCCCGGGGGGTGCCGGCCGACAAGGTGGCCTGGGACGCCACCCGCCCCGAGGGCGGCCGCTGGACCGTGGTCGTGACCTTCGTGGCCGGGCAGCGGGACCGGCAGGCGTCGTGGACCTTCGACCCCGCCACCGGCTCGCTGGACGCTCTGGACGACGAGGCACGCTGGCTCAGCGAGGACGAGGTGACCCTGCCGCGTGAGGCGGCGGCCGCCACGATCTTCGGCGGCGCGCTCGACGGACCCGACGACCTGATGTCCTCGATGCGCGAGCGGTCCCGCAAGCGCGGCCGCACCCGCCGGCCCCGACCGGGGGCCGCTGCGGTGGAGCCCCCGCCGGAGCCGCCGACCATCGAGTCCGACGACACCAGCGAGATCACCTCCGACCCGGGGTCGGTGCCCGGCCGCAGGGACGTGCCCGAGGAGGCGCTGCCCCTCGAGGACTTTCCCTACGACCCGGACACCATGGGTCTGCCGCCATCGGCCCACGGGCACACCGACGAGGAGGAGTCCGAGGAGGTGCACGAGGCAACCCTCGCCGACTTCTTCGACCAGTTCGACGGCGAGGACGACGACGAGGGTCAGGACGACGACCTGCCTCAGGACGAGGCGGGACCGCTCGAGGAGCCCTACGACGAGGCGGGACCGGCCGAGGGGGCCTACGAGGAGGCGCTGCCGGAGGGCGAGGACGTCTGGGACGACGAGGGCGGCGCTGCCGAGGAGGGCCTGCCGGAGGGTGTGCCGTCCCGCCGCGGTGACACAGGTCCGGCACCCACCCCCGAGTCCGAGGACGCCGGGGTGGTCGACCCCGCGGCCCGCAGGCGTGGCCGGCCGAGCGTCCCCAGCTGGGACGACATCATGTTCGGGGCGCGCGACCGGCGTCGCTGACCGCGGCACCGCCCCGGGCGCCGTTGAGGACGACGACCAGCCAGACGGTCAGCAGCCCGGCGACGACACCCATGCCCACCGTCGCGTCGATGGGCAGCAGCACCCCCAGGCCGCCACCGACCACCCAGGACACCTGGATGAGGGTCTCGGAGCGGCCGAACACGCTGGTGCGACGTCGCTCGTGCACCTTCTCCTGGATGGTCGCGTCGAGGGCGAACTTGCCCAGCTGCTGGCAGGTGCCGACCACGACGCTGAGCAGCAGCAGGGTGACCATGCCGAAGCTGAGGGCGGTGACGAGCGCGAAGAGCACGTCGACGATGAGAGCGACCTTCACCATCGTCATCGGCGGGACCGACCGGGTGCGGGCCCCCAGGAAGGTGCCCAGTGCCGAGCCGAAGCCGGCAGCGGCCGCGACCAGGCCGATCAGCACCGTGTAGCTGCTCTCCCAGCCGGCCGGCGGCTGCTCGCGCAGCAGGAACGCCATGTAGATCGTCAGGAAGCCGGAGAGCATGCGCAGGCCGGCGTTGGCCCGCAGGGCGATGACCACCTCACGCGGGATCCTGCGCCGCTGGTGCATGTCGGTGAACTCCGAGATCGGCACCTCCTCCTCGCCCCTGGTGGAGTCGACCCTGGCCGGCAGCCGCACCGCCAGCAGGCCCCCGAACAGGAAGACCAGCACACCGAGGCCCAGCGCCCACTGCGGCCCCACCGTCGACAGCAGGGCTGCCACGGGGACGGCCACCGCCGCACCGACGACACCCGCCATCGACATGCGGCCGTTGGCCGAGGTCAGGCTCATCTCCTCGGGCAGCAGCCGGGGCGTGGCCGCCGACCGGGTCACGTTGTAGGCCTTGGAGGCGATGAGGATGAGCAGCGCCGCGGGGAACTGCCACCACGACGCCTCGTCCAGCGACAGCGCGAGCAGGACGCACAGCACTGCACGCAGGCCCATCGTGGTGCCGATGGCCCAGCGCCTGCCGTGCCGGTAGCGGTCCAGGAACGGCCCCACCAAGGGCGCGAGCACGCTGAAGGGCAGCAGGGTGAGCAGCAGGAACAGGGCCACCTGGCCGCGGGCCTCGCCGGTGGGCAGGGTGAAGAACAGCGACCCCGCCAGGGCCACCGCGACGACCGCGTCGCCGGCGTTGTGCAGGGCGTGCACCTCGATGAGGCGGGAGAGCCCGGTGCGACCGGCGCCCCCGGAGTGCGTGGCGCGGCGCGCTGCCGCCACGGCGGCCAGGCCCGCTCCTGCGGTGCTGTGGCCGGCGCTGCGGACGCCCGCACCGGCCCTGGCCCGGCTGCCGAGGCGCGGGCGGGCCGGGGCGCCGGTGATCGGCGTGGGGTGGACGGGGTCCGGGCTGTCGCGGTGGTGCTCGGTCACGGGCTCACCGGGGCTGCGGGAGCGGGCACAGGTCGAGGTCGAAAGGGAGCACGTCGGGCGAGAGGGCCTGGGCGCGGGCGGCGTGGGCCGTCATCCGGCGCATGTAGTGCCGCCGGCAGAGCACCTCGTACTCCACCGTCTCGTGCGGCTCGCCGTCGCCGACGTCGCCGACGACCACCTGCTCACCCTCCACGACCATCACCCCACCGACGGTGCGGGCGTTGTGCGTCGCGGTGCGGCCGCACCAGCACAGCGCCTCGACCTGCAGCAGCTGGGTGCGGTCGGCCAGCTCGATCAGCCGCTGCGACCCGGGGAAGAGCTGGGCGCGGAAGTCGGCCGTGATGCCGAACGTGTAGACGTCGATGCCGAGCTCGTCCACCAGCCGCGCCAGCTGCTCCACCTGCACGGGGGCGTAGAACTGCGCCTCGTCGCAGATGAGGTAGTCGACCTTGCGGCCGTTGGTGATCTGCTCGACCACCAGCTCCCAGAAGTCCGTGTGCTCCAGGACCTCCAGCGCCTGCCGGGAGAGGCCCAGCCGGGACGAGAGCCGCGAGGTCCCGGCCCGGTCGAGCCGGGAGAAGATCAGCCCGCTGCGCCCGCGCGCGGCGTGGTTGTGGTCCATCTGCAGCGCGAGGGTGGACTTGCCGCAGTCCATGGTCCCGGTGAAGAAGACGAGTTCGGCCACGGCGTGCAGTCTACGGAGCACGGGTGACACTCCGCTGCCTGTCGCGCAGCGTGCCGGGGGGACCTTCGGCCCTGGCACCGTGCGGCCGACCGCGGTCCACTGGAGGTGGCGGAAGGAGCAGGCCGATGAGCACGCCCGCCACGGGCAGCCGGTCTCACCACGCCCTGCCGACGACGCGGTCCGGGTGGTGGTCGGTCGGTCTGTGCTCCGTGATGCTGGTGAGCGGGGTGCTGTCGTGGTGGCTGGTGGAGGTGGCCGCGCAGGCCGGTGACTTCCTGCCGGTGCTGATGGCGGGGCTCACCTCGACCGTCGCCCTGGTCGGCACCGTCGTCTGTGGGCTGTATGCCGTCGCTCGTCTCCACGACCGGTCGACGCTGGTCGTCCTCGCCCTGGCGGGCGCACTCCTGACGATGGTCGTGACCCCGCTCCTGGTGTGACCGCGACCGAGGTGGCTCAGGCGGGCCGGTGCAGCAGGGGGACGAGCGTCTCCTCGTCGGTCAGTGAGCCGTGGTGGCCGCGCAGGGCCAGCACCTGGGGTCGCAGCAGGCGCGAGTCCAGGAGGGTCCACTGTCCTCGCATGGCGACGACGACGTCGCCGATGCGCTCCAGCACCTCGGGCCGCACGGGTCCGAACCAGCCGTCGGCCACCGCCTCCTCGCGCGTGCGGACGAGCGCGTCGTCCCCGAGCACCTCCCGCCAGGTGCCGGCGACCTCGTCGGCAGCCCCCGGCCGGCAGTAGACGTACGGCGCCCGCGGCTCACCGCCGAGGAGCTCGACCCCCTCCCCCAGCTCGGGCGAGAAGGCGAGGTCGTGCCGCTGCCACTCGGGGGCCTCCACCATGCCGTGGTCGGCCGTCACCGTCAGCGACGTGCCGCCGGGCAGCCGGGCAGCCAGGGTGCGCAGCCCGCTGTCCAGCTCCTCCACGGCCTCGCCCCACTGCCACGAGTCCGGGCCGTGCACGTGGCCGACCTTGTCCACCTCCGGCCAGTAGAGGTAGACCAGCGCCGGTCCCTCGCCGGCGAGGGCCTGCAGGGTCTGCTCGATCCGCTCGTCGACCTCTCTGGCGGCCAGGAACCGCCCGCCCGCCAGCGCTGCGCGGGTCAGGCCGGACCCGGCGAACTCGCCACGGGACACCGTGCAGACCCGCACGCCCGCGCGCTCGGCCCGCTGCAGCAGGGTCGGATGGGGCTGGTAGCTCGCAGGGTCCGGACCGTCCTTCCACGACAGGTGGTTGAGCAGCCGGTCGGTGGTGCCCGGCAGCCGGACCTGCCACCCGACCAGCCCGTGCTGACCGGCGAGCAGCCCCGTGCCGAAGGACGTCAGGCTGGTCGTGGTCGTCGAGGGGAACCCGCTGCGCACCTGCGGCGCCGCAGGCTCCAGGGTGCGCAGGAAGGGCGCGTGGCCGAGCCGCCTCGCCAGCTGCCGTGCTCCCAGACCGTCGGCCAGCACGACGACCGCCGAACGGGCGGGGGGCAGCGCGACCACGGGCTGTGCCCAGGCGTCCCCCTCGGCCGGGGCCACCCGCAACGAGGCGACCACCGAGGGCAGCACGTCGGCCAGGCTCACGGCATACGGCGGCTCCGCCCAGCCGAGGTGCGGGCTCACCTGCCCAGGCGCGACGAGAGGTGCTGGGCGAAGTGCAGCGCCCGCTCGAGCGCGGCCTCCCCGTCGGTGTCGGAGGCGATGCGCAGCGAGATGTCGTCACCGGCCACGGTCCCCTCGTAGCCGTGGTCGCCCTCGCAGGTGGGGTCGGCACACACGGCGGGGATGAGGTCGAGACGGGACACCGCGCCCCAGCCGAGCGTGAGGGTGACCGACCGTCCGGCCAGGCCGCCCCGGAAGCTCTCGGGGTCGGGGACGACGTGGGTGAGCATGACCCCGCGCACGGCCCGCAGCGGGACGACCTCGGTGGTGGCGGTGGCCAGGTGCTGGCGCTCGGGCTCGGCCGACTCGTGGTCGTCGGCGTGGGCGATGATGAGCCGGTGCTCGGTGAGCACCAGCACGGTGAGGTGACGCCGCACGGCCTCCTCGTCGAAGGTCATCTCCTGGTGGACCAGGTGCGTCACCACCGCGTCGGGGCCGACCGCCGTGGCGACGATGTCGTGGACGACGGCGGGCAGGTAGCCCGCGGTGGCGATGTCACGGCGCAGGCCCTCGGGGAGCACGGCGGCGGCGGAGTGGCGGCGAGGCATATGCGTCATCTTCCCACGTCACGTGCTGAGAGCACGGCGACCGGTGTCGGCCCGCGTCGGAGCAGGTGCGAGACGCACCTGGGCGCCCAGCACCGCCATGCCCTCCTCGTGGGCCTGCACCGGGTTGAGACGCAGCGTGGCGATCTCCGGCAGGTCGTCCGCGAACACCGAGACCCGGGCCACGAGGTCGTGCAGGGCACCGTGGTCGACCGGCATCGTGCCTCGGTAGCCGTCCAGCAGGGGCGCGGCCTTGACCGAGGCCACCATCTCGGTGATGTCGAGGTCGGTCAGCGGCGGGAAGCGGTGCGCCACGTCGCCGAGCAGGTCGGTGGGCAGGCCCGCGACGCCGAAGCCGACAACCGGGCCGAAGAGCGGGTCCTCCGAGGAGGTGATCTCGACGGCCACCCCGGGAGGTGCCTGCTTCTGCAGGGCGATGCCGTCCAGGCCCAACGGCCTCATCGCCTCGGCGAGCTCGGTGTAGGCGGTGGCCGCCGACTTGGGGTGGCTGACCCGGGTGTAGACCCACTGCTGGCCCGGCTGGTGCCGGACCAGCTCGGAGGTCGCCTTGACGACCACCGGCAGCCCGATCTGCTCGGCGACCGCAGCCGCCTGCTTGGCCGAGTGGACGTGCTGCACCGGCCAGACGTCGATGCCGTAGGCCGCGAGCAGCTCCAGAGCCTGCTCGGAGCCCAGGTCTCCGCCCTGGGGGTGCTCGCCGAGGAAGGACTCGATCACGTCGTGCGCCACCCGGCGGTTCACCCCCTCGGGGCGCACCCGGTCGCCGTAGGGACGCCTGCGCCACTGCGCGTAGCGCGTCGCCGCGGCCAGTGCGCGCACCCCGTCCTCGGGCATCGGGTAGGTCGGCAGGGTGCCGCCGGGGGCCAGCCCGCGCATGCCCAGGAAGGTCGCGACACAGGGCTTGTCGTGGGCCTGGACCGCACGGGTGACGGCGTCGACGACCTCCGGGTCGGTCGTGGCCAGCGGCGGGATGAAGCTCGCGACGACGGAGTCGACCTGGAGGTCCTCCAGCGCGGCCCGCACCGCCTCGGCGAACTGGGCCGGGTCGGCCACCGCCGGGAGCGCCACCGGGCCGTGGGTGACCTCCAGCCCCCAGGAGACGCAGGCGTCGGCGGCCAGCGCCCCCAGGGCGTCGGAGTTGGTCACGACGGCGACGCGCGGCCCGGCCGGCAGCGGCTGGTGCACCACGAGCTGCGCGACGTCGAAGAGCTGGTGGGTGTTCTCGACCCGGATGACGCCGGCCTGCCGCAGCATGGCGGCGAACGCCTCCGGTCGCTCCTTGGTCGCCCGCACGCGGTGCCCGGGGGGCAGCCCGAACCGGCTCACCCCCGACTTCACCACGATGACCGGCTTCTGCGAGGCCAGCTTGCGCGCGATGCGCGAGAACTTGCGCGGGTTGCCCATCGACTCCAGGTAGAGCCCGACGGCCGTGGTGGCGTCGTCGTCCAGCCAGTACTGCATGAGGTCGTTGCCGGAGATGTCGACCCGGTTGCCCGCCGAGGCGAAGCACGAGATGCCGAGACCGCGTCGCTCCGCCGAGGCCAGGATGGCGATCCCCAGGGCCCCGGACTGGGCGAACAGGCCCAGCGAACCGGGCGGGGGCACGCGGGGGGACAGGGAGGCGTTGAGCCGCACGGCCGGGTCGTTGTTGATCATCCCGAAGCTGTTGGGCCCGAGCACCCGCATGCCGGCCGCCCGGGCGGTGCGCAGCAGCTCCTCCTGCCGGGCCAGGCCCTCCTCCCCCTCCTCGGCGAACCCCGAGGACACGACCGCGACGGCGCGCACCCCGGCGTCGGCGCACTGGCTCACCACGTCGAGCACCTGCTCGGCGGGCACGGCGACCACCGCGAGGTCCACCTGCTCACCGATGTCGGTCACCGAGGCGTGCACGGCACGGCCCTCGATCTCCTCGACCGCCGGGTTGACGGCATACACGGGCCCGGTGAACCCTCCGTCGACGATATGCCGCAGCAGCGCCCGCCCGATCGACCCCTCGTCGCGGGAGGCCCCGACGACCGCCACCGCCGAGGGGGTGAGCACGCGCCGCACACTGACCGCCTCGGCGCGGTGCTCGCGCGACATCTGGACGACGCGGGACTCCTCGGTGGGCTCGATGTCGAAGGAGACGACGATGACGCCGTCGTCGAACTCGTGCTCCACTGCGTAGCCGGCGTCGCGGAAGACGCCGATCATCCGCCGGTTCTGCGGCAGGACGTCGGCGACGAACCGGCGCACGCCCAGGTCGCGACCGATGTCGGCGAGGTGCTCCAGCAGCACCGACCCGATGCCCTTGCCGCGGTGGGCGTCGGAGACGTTGAAGGCCACCTCGGCGGTGGTCGAGTCGGGGTCGAGCCGGTCGTAACGGCCGATGCCGGCGATCTCGTCGCGGATGAGCACGACCAGGGCGACCCGCTCGTCGTAGTCGACGTGGGTGAAGCGGTGCACGTCCTTGTCGCTGAGCCGCGGGATGGGCGCGAAGAAGCGCAGGTAGATGGACTCCTTGGACTGCCCTGCGTGGAACCGGTGGATCCCCTGGGTGTCCGCCGGCACGATCGGGCGCACGTGCGCCACCGACCCGTCGATGAGCACGACGTCGGCCTCCCACTCGTGCGGGTAGCCCGGCGGCAGGTCGGCACGGTCGGTCATGTCCCCACCCTGCCAGACGGGTCCGGCCGTGATCCGGCTCCAGGCCTGCTCGTCCGGCTCGATCTCGGGCATCTGCGCGCGGTGCGTGGCGAAGAACTCCCGGACGACCCGTTCGTGGCGGCGCAGCAGGCGCTCGTGCCGGTCACCGCGGCGTCGGCGGCGGCGCGACTGCTTCACCGCTGGCTCCCCAGGCTCTGCGCCAGCAGCGTCCGCGCGTCGTGCAGGTCGCGCTTGACCGCCCCTTCGGAGCGGCCCAGCTGGTGGGCGACCTGGAGCACCGAGAGGTCGGCGAAGTAGCGCAGCAGCACCGGGACGCGCAGCCGCTCCGGGAGGGTCTGCACGGCCTCACGCACCGACAGCACGTCGTCGCGGTCGGGCCCTGCCGGGGCGACGTCGGGGTCGGTGACACCGGCCTGCAGGCGTTCGTAGGCGGCCGCCTCCCGACCACGCCGGCGCCAGTGGTCGTGCACGAGGTTGGCGACCGTGGCGTAGAGCCACGCATGCGGGTCGTGCACGTCCTGCCAGTGCTGGAGCAGCCGGGCGAAGGCCTCCACCACGACGTCCTCGGCCAGCCCCCGGTCTCCCAGCAGGATGGTGGCCCACCCCGCGAGCGGCCCGTAGTCGACGAGGTAGACCTCACGCACGCCGGCCTCTGCCGCCTCGGCTGCGGTCTGCGACGCCACGACCATGTCGTGCCTCCTCCCTCTTGGCATCATGCTGGCATGGACTTCCGCGACGTGGTGCGCCGGCGCCGGATGGTGCGCAGCTACGACCCCGACCGGCCCGTGCCGCCGGAGGTCCTACAGCGGGTCCTCGAGCATGCCGTGCGGGCACCCAGCGCCGGGTTCTCCCAGGGCTGGGACTTCCTGGTGCTCACCGACCCGGCCGACCGGGCGCTCTTCTGGGAGGTGACGACCGACCCCGAGGTGGAGCCGAACAGCTGGCTGCGGGGGGTGCGCACCGCGCCGTGCCTGGTCCTGTGCTGGTCCGACAAGGGCGCCTACCTGCGCCGCTACGCCGAGGCGGACAAGGCCCACACGACCCAGGCGGACGAGGCCCGGTGGACCGTCCCCTACTGGGACGTCGACACCGGGATGGCCGCGCTGCTGATGCTGCTGACGGCGGTGGACGAGGGCCTGGGCGGCCTCTTCTTCGGGATGCAGCGGGAGGAGGTCGGCCCTGTCAAGGAGGCCTTCGGTGTGCCGGAGGACCGGCGGATCGTGGGGGTCGTCTCGCTGGGCTACCCGGCGCCGGACCGCCGGAGCCCCAGCCTGCGCCGGGGCCGTCGCGGCGTCGGGACCGTGGCCCACCACGGACGCTGGGACCGGCCCTGGGACCCGGGTCTGTCGCACTGAGGAGCCAACGAAAACGGCCGCTGCGGCGTCATACTGGACACAGACGTGTTGCGTCTGGCCGCTTCGCCGGAGGTGTTTCCCGTGGCCGCTCCCCCCGTCGTCCGCCGAGTCCCGCGAGTGCTGCTCGCCCTCCTCCTGGTCCTGATGGGTCCCGGGGTGATGGCGGTGAGCGGCTCCTGGGCCTCTCCACCCCCGGCGAGCACGGTGAGCAGCCAGGAGACCCTGGCCGCAGACCTCGACTTCAGCGTCGAGCGGCTCGCCGGCACCGACCGCTACGCCACGGCGACAGCGGTGAGCAGGCAGTTCTTCCCGGCAGGGGTCCCCGTCGCGTTCGTCACCACGGGGGCCAACTTCCCCGACGGCCTGGCGGCCGGCCCGGCAGGGGCCCGGCTCAACGGTCCCGTCCTCTTCACCACCAAGGACACCCTGCCCTCTGCCACCCGCACCGAGCTGACCCGGCTCGACCCGGGACGGATCTACCTCGTCGGCGGCACGGCCGCGGTGTCCGAGAGCGTGCGGACGGCGCTCGCGTCGTACGGACCCGTCACCCGGGTCTCGGGGGCGGACCGCTTCGCCACGGCGGCAGCCCTCTCGTCCTTGGCCTACCCGTCCGGGGCAGCGACCGCCTACGTCGCCACCGGGGAGGCCTTCCCCGACGCGCTGTCCGGAGGCGCCGCCGCCGGCGTGCAGTCGGCCCCGATGCTGCTCACCCGCAGCACGTCCCTGCCCGACAGCACCCGCACCGAGCTGGAGCGGCTCGCCCCCGACCGGATCATGGTCATCGGCGGCACCACCGCCGTCTCGTCGGCGGTCGCCTCCGAGCTCGCCGGGATCGCGACCGTCGAGCGGGTCGCCGGGGACACCCGCTACACCACGGCCCTGGCCGTCTCGGCGCGGGTGTTCGGCCCGGACCGTCCCGGCGTCATGGTGGCCACCGGGCTGGGCTGGCCCGACGCCCTGGCCTCGGGGCCCGCCGTCCGGTTCACCCGCGGACCGGTGCTGCTGTCCACCGGCACGACCATGCCGCCGGGCAGCTGGACCCAGCTCACGACGAACCTGACACCGACCACGGTCTACGTGCTGGGCGGCACGACAGCGCAGAGCAACGAGATCCCGCGCATCGTGCAGCGCTGGCTCGGTGTGTGCTGGTCGGGCTACCGGCCCGCCACCGGCGCGCAGGAGGTCTTCAGGTCCGTGTCCACCACCACCAGGCAGGTGGCGCTGACCTTCGACATGGGTGGCCGGCTCGACCCCGGCCTGAGCATCGTGGACTACCTGGTCGACAACCAGGTCTGCACGACCTTCTTCCCCACGAGCACGATGGCCGACACCACCGAGGGCCGGGCGATCATGGCCCGGATCGCAGCGCACCCGGAGCTCTTCGAGATGGGCAACCACACCCGCTACCACTGCGACCTCGTCAGCGGCGGCGGCGGGTCACCCACCTCCGCACCCTGCACCGTGCCGATGACCTCGACCTTCATCCGCACCGAGCTGACGAGCGCGGAGACGGTGCTGGCCCGGCTGTCCGGCATGCCGGTGCGGCCCTACTGGCGCCCGCCGTACGGATCCTACAACACCTTCGTGCTCGACACCGCCGCGTCGGTCGGCTACACCAAGACGGTGATGTGGAACCGTGACTCCATCGACTGGGACCCTGCGACCACGACCACCCAGATCGTCAGCCGGATCACCTCGCCGCTGCCCACCAACGGCTCGATCGCGCTGTTCCACCTGGGCGGCTACAAGACGCGGGACGCCCTGCCGTCCATCGTGAGCACCCTGCGGGCCAACGGCTACCGGCTGACCACGGTCTCCGACATGCGCGACGGCTGACCTGAGCCGGCACCGCCGCCGGGAAGGCGGCGGTGCCGGCTCAGTCGCCGGGCCCCGGCGTCGCGTGGCGGTCGGCGTTGGCGTGGACCGCGTCCCGCACGTAGGCCGCCAGGCCGGGCCGCACGTCCTCGTAGGTCCGGGTGAACCGCGGGTCGGCGACGTACATGTCGGCCAGGTGGCGGTGCATGTCCGGTGAGAGGTCGTAGAACCACGCCGTGATGTGCTGCCGGGCGAGCTCGGCGGCGTCCATGGCCTCGGTCGAGGTCGCGGGCAGCCCGGCCTCCATCGCCGCGACGAACGCCGCGTTGCACGCCTCGCCCTCGGCCTTGACCCGCTCCCAGTCGGCCTTGGTGTACGTCGTGGTCCTGGCCTGCGACTGCTGCCAGGCGTCCGTGTCACCCCAGCGCTCCTGCGCCTCCTGGGCGTCGTCGTCGTCGAAGGCGTCGCCGAACAGCTCCTGCTGCTCCTGCGTGGTCAGGTTCACACCCTTCATCTGCTGCTCCAGTGCTCGGTCGATGGCTGTGACGAGATCGGTCATCTCCTCCAGCCGGGACATGACCGCAGCACGCTGCCGTCGCAGGTGGTCGACCAGGGCCGTCCCGGGCTCCCCGTCGAGGATCGCGGAGATCTGCTCGAGCGGGAAGCCGAGCCGGCGGTAGACGACCACGTGCTGCAGCCGGGTGAGGTCCTCGTCGGTGTAGAGGCGGTAGCCGGAGCGGCTGCGGGCGCCGGGGGTCAGCAGGCCGATCTCGTCGTAGTGGTGCAGCGTGCGCACCGTGAGGCCGAACCTCTCGGCCACCTGGCCCACGGTGAGCACCGTGTCCTCCTGCATCGTGTGTGCGGTCATGGGCACCACGGTGGCGCCTCACGCCAGGTGAGGGTCAAGCCGGTATGCCGTGGCGCGCGGTGTGCTCAGGGACGCGCACCTGCGAGACGGACGGGCGACGCTCCTCCATGGCGTCGCTCACCAGCGGGGTGAACCCTTCACGGTAGCCGGCCCTGTTCGGGTGGTAGGAGTCGCTGGGGGTCGTGCCCGGCACGACCTGGCCGAGACCAGGGACGAACGTGAGGCCGTTGACCCACGGCTCGGCCGCGCACATGTCATGCCCAGTGAACGACTCGACCACGCTGACGTAGGTGAAGCCGGCAGAGGCGGCACGGTTGGCGATGACGGCGTCGAGCTGGTCGGCGACGCCGTTCAGGGCAGCCGCCTCGGTCGCGGAGATGCCGCTGGACTGCAGGCAGGGGACGTAGGGCTCGGAGAAGAAGCGCGGGTAGCCCACGACGATGACCTCGGCCCTGCGCACCCGCTCGCGAACGGCGTCGTAGGTCGCATCCAGGCGAGCCGGCAGCACTCCGGCGATGGCCCCTTCGGCGACCGCCACAGCGCCCAGGCACACTTCGTCGGTCGCACCGCCGACACACGCCGCAACCAGGCTGCCGAAGCCGATGTCGTTGCCGCCCACGCTCAAGGTGACGAAGTCGGTCTGACGGTCGAGAGGGTGCAGCTGGGTGGCCGTCACGGTGGCCGTGGTGGCACCCCCGCAGGCGACGAACTCTAGAGAGGTGTCGAAGCGCTCCACGTCCACGATAGGTGGGTATGCCGCGCTGCTGCGGTAGCAGCCCAGGTCCAGATCGGGCAGTCCGGTGCCCACCCCGGAGGCGAACGAGTCGCCGATGGCGACGTAGGCGTCCCGGCCGCGGTCGGGCTTGCCGCGGTCGTCAGGCGGTCCCGCCGCGGCGGCCCCCGTCGCGGTGAGCAGGAAGAGCACGCTCGTGAGCAGCGCGAGCAAGGACCGGGGACGGCGGTGCTGCGAGGGTGGGACGGACACGATGGCTCCCCAGGACGAAGGCGTGATGCCCGGACCCCCGCCGCGAGCATCCTGATGGGGCCACGATGCCCCCACGGCGCCCACCCGTCAATGGCTCTGCGAGGACGTCTCGTCCTCCCGCGACGCGGCCATCCGCCGGCCGGTGGAGCGGAACCGCAGGCGTCGCGGCATACGATCGGAGCGGCCCACCCCCGTGACCGAGGAGCCCTACCACCATCATGGCCCGCCGCAGCCGCCCCGCCGCCGACGACCTGGCCGACATCGAGGAGAAGATCATCGATGTCGACGTCGAGAGCGAGATGCAGGGCGCCTTCCTGGAGTACGCCTACTCGGTGATCTACTCGCGCGCCCTGCCGGACGCGCGCGACGGGCTGAAGCCGGTGCAGCGGCGCATCCTCTACGGCATGAGCGAGCTGGGGCTGCGGCCGGACCGGGCGCACGTCAAGTGCTCCCGGGTCGTGGGCGAGGTGATGGGCAAGTACCACCCCCACGGGGACGGCGCGATCTACGACGCGATGGTGCGCATGGCCCAGCCGTTCACGATGCGCCTGGCCCTGGTGGACGGGCACGGCAACTTCGGCTCCCTTGACGACGGCCCGGCCGCGTCGCGCTACACCGAGGCCCGGATGGCCTCCGCGGCCCTGCTCATGACGGGCTCGCTGGACGAGGAGACCGTCGACTTCGTCCCCAACTACGACGACCAGCTGCTGCAGCCCGAGGTGCTGCCCGCCGCCTACCCCAACCTGCTGGTCAACGGCGCCTCCGGCATCGCCGTCGGTATGGCCACCAACATGGCGCCGCACAACCTCGTGGAGGTCATCGGCGCCGCCCGGCACCTCATCGCCCACCCCGAGGCGACCCTGGACGACCTGATGCGCTTCGTGCCCGGCCCGGACCTGCCCAGCGGCGGCACCGTCGTCGGGCTGGACGGCATCCGCGACGCCTACGAGTCTGGCCGCGGGTCCTTCCGCACCCGGGCCACCGCGCGCATCGAGAGCATCACGCCGCGCCGCAAGGGCATCGTGGTCACCGAGCTGCCCTACCTGGTCGGCCCCGAGAAGGTCATCGAGAAGGTCAAGCAGCTGGTGCAGGCCAAGAAGCTGCAGGGCATCGCCAACATCAACGACCTGACCGACCGCACCAAGGGCATGCAGCTCGTCATCGAGGTCAAGAACGGCTTCAACCCCGAGGCCGTCCTGGCCCAGCTCTACAAGATGACCCCCATGGAGGAGTCGTTCGGCATCAACAACGTGGCCCTCGTGGAGGGCCAGCCGCGGACGCTGGGCCTGCGCGAGCTGCTCACGGTCTACGTCGACTTCCGCACCGACGTGGTGCGGCGGCGCACGGCATACCGGCTGCGCCGCAAGGAGGAGCGGCTGCATCTGGTCGAGGGCCTGCTCGTGGCGATCCTGGACATCGACGAGGTCATCCAGCTCATCCGCGGCAGCGACGACGCCGCCACCGCCAAGGAGCGGCTCATCGCGGTCTTCGACCTGTCCGACATCCAGGCGACCTACATCCTGGACCTGCAGCTGCGCCGCCTGACGAAGTTCTCCCGCATCGAGCTCGAGGCCGAGCGGGACGAGCTCATCGCCGAGATCGAGCGGCTGCGCGCCGTCCTGGAGGACGCGCAGCTGCTGCTGCGCGTGGTCTCCGACGAGCTCGCAGCCGTCGCCAAGGAGCACGGCACGCCCCGGCGCACCGTGCTGCTCGAGAGCGCCGGCGGCACGGCGACCACCGCCACCAGCACCCCGATGGAGGTCGCCGACGACCCGTGCTGGGTGCTGCTGTCCTCCACCGGTCTGCTCGCCCGCACCACCTCCGCCGAGCCGCTGGGCCGTGACGAGGCACGGCACAAGCACGACGTCGTCACCAGCGCGGTGCGCACGACGGCCCGCGGCCACGTCGGCCTGCTCACCTCCGCGGGCCGGCTCGTGCGCGTGTCCGCGCTGGAGCTGCCCACGCTGCCGCCGACCAACGGCTCACCCACCCTCTCCGGCGGCGCCCCCCTGGCCGCTTTCGTCGACCTGCCGGCCGGCGAGCAGCCGCTGGCGCTGTGCTCCCTCACCGGCGAGGGCCCAGGCATCGCCCTGGGCACCCGACACGGCGTCGTGAAGCGCGTCAACCCCGACTTCCCGGCCAACAAGGACGAGTTCGAGGTCGTCTCCCTCAAGGACGGGGACGTCGTGGTCGGTGCCGTCGAGCTGCGCACCGGTGAGGAGGACCTGGTCTTCGTCACCGAGCACGCCCAGCTGCTGCGTTTCGCCGCCGCAGGCGTGCGCCCTCAGGGCCGTGCGGGTGGTGGGGTCGCCGGCATCAAGGTGGGTGCCGGTGACGGGGTCGTGAGCTTCACCGCCGTCGACCCCGGTGTCGACAACGTCGTGGTGACGGTCAGCGGGTCCTCAGGGTCGCTGCCGGGCACCGAGGCGGGGTCGGTCAAGGTGACGCCGTATGCCGAGTACCCCACCAAGGGTCGGGCCACCGGAGGGGTTCGCTGCCACCGTTTCGTCCGCGGCGAGGACGCGCTCCTGCTGGCCTGGGCCGGCCCCGCCCCGGCGCGCGCCGCCTCCGCCAACGGGGTGCCGGTGGAGCTGCCGGAGGCCCACGGACGGCGCGACGGGTCGGGCACCCCTGCCCCCGCGCCGATCGCCTCCGTGGCGGGCGAGGCCGCGGCCCGGCCCTGACGGTCACGGACCCTCCGGCCGGAGCCTGCGTCGTCAGCGACGGGTCAGCCCGGCCCGCTCGGCCAGCACGGCGATCTCGACGCGCCCGGTGCACCCCAGCTTGTCCTGGATGCTCGCCAGGTGGGCCTTGACGGTGCTCGGGCTCACATGCAGGCGGGTGGCGACCTGGGAGTTGGCGCTCCCCCGGGCCACCAGCGCGGCGACCTCCCGCTCCCTGTCGGTGAGCCGGGCGCACAGCTCGGCGGCCTCGGCGCGGGCTCTTGTGGCGGCGTCTCCGGCGAGGTGGGCGAAGATCTGACCGGCGGCCCGTCCGGACACGGCGCCCTCGCCGGCTGCCACGCTGCGGACCCCGTCGATGATCTCCGCCGGGGAGGCGGTCTTGAGCAGGAAGCCGGCGGCCCCGGCCATCACGGCCCGCAGCGCCTCGTCCTCGTCGCCGAACGTGGTGAGCACGAGGACCCGAGGCGCGCGGCTCTCGGCGGTCACCGCACGGGTGGCGCTGAGACCGTCCATGCGCTGCATCCGCACATCCATGAGCACCACGTCGGGCCGGTGCGCGTGCACCGCGCCCACCACCTCGTCACCGTCGGCGACCGCGGCCACCACCTGCAGGTCCGGCGCCGAGGACAGCATGAGCTCCAGGCCCTGGCAGACCAGGGGGTCGTCGTCGACCAGGAGCACGCGGACGGCCGGCTCGTCCGGGGTGTGCGGACGCTCGCTCCGGGATGCCGGACGGTCGTGCTGAGGCATGTGCCGCACGCTAGGTCAACCCACCGACAGACCCGGCACGTGAGCCTGCTCCGTGGCGCCGGCGCGTCCGCTCGCGTGTGGGTGCACCGGCACCCTCACCCAGGGCAGCCGCACCTCGGCGCGGAAGAGGCCGTCGTCGTGGCAGATCTCCAGGACACCGCCCAGCATCTCGGCGCGCTCCCGGATGCCCACCAGGCCGCTGCCGCCGCCCCGGCCCGTCACCTCTTCGGAGCACCCGGGACCGACCCTGTTGGTCGTCTCGATGCGGATGCCCTCGTCTGGGCCCCCGCGCACGCTGAGCCGCACCGGCTCCTCCGGGGCGTGCCGTTGGGCGTTGGTCAGCAGCTCCTGGACGATCCGGTAGACGGCACGCGCCAGGGCGGGGTCGGCCTCCTCGGCATGGCTGAGGTAGACGGACGAGCCGATCGGTCGACCGGCCGTCAGGGTCTCGTCGACGACCCTCGGCAGGTCCGCCAGGCCCGTCGGCGCACCGTCCAGCAGTCCCTGCGGGGCCCGGTCGTCGGGGTCGCGCAGCATCGCGACCAGGGAGCGCAGGTCGTCCATCGTCTGCTGGGCCGACTGACGCACCAGGGCGGCGCTACGGGCCAGCCGGGGGTCGGCCGACGCCGCCACCTCCAGCCCCCCGGCGTGCAACGACAGCACGGACAGGCGGTGACCGATGACGTCGTGGACCTCGCGGGCGATGAGCTCACGCTCGGCCTGGCGGCCCACCTGCGCGGCCAGGGTGCCGCTGGCCTGCTGCTCCAGCTCCACCCGGCGTCGCGACTGCCCGAGCTGCTCCCGGCTGCGCAGGTAGAGACCCACCACCACCGGCGCCACGACGAGGACCAGTGCCGTGATGACCAGCTGCGCCGCCGAGACGGGGACGGCGGCCGTCGGGGCCGCCCCGGGCGGGGCGATGACGGCACGCAGCGCCGACGTCTCCGTCGTGGGTCCGCGCAGGTCCCAGACCAGGAACCACCCGACCAGCGCGCTGTGCAGCCCGACGGCCTGCCACACGACGGTGCCGGTGCGACGCCGGGTCAGCGAGGCCAGGGCCAACGCGGCGGGCACCGGGCTCAGCGGCATCACGAAGGCCAGACCGACCAGCCAGAAGGTGACCCGCTCCGGCGCCCGGCGGCGCAGCACCAGCACGAAGGGCACCGTGAGCGCGCCGAGGTAGCCCACCCCGGCGCTGACCTCCGCCACCACGGCCCAGGGCTGGGCGAGCGGGACGACAGCGTTGCGGAGGTGGGCGGCGTCGACCCCGAAGACCGTGCCGCCGAGCGCCACGAACACGACGACCGCCGTGACCCATCCGGAGCCGATGCGGCCCACCACCCGCTGCAACGTCGGCCCGGTGCGGATGTCGGTGTCTGGCATGGACCGCACTGTAGGCGGCGGCACCGTCAGACCTGCCGCGGACGGCCGGCTCAGGCGATGGCCGGCTCAGCCGGTGGCTCAGGGGGTGGCCGGCGCGGCCACCGGCACGAGCAGCTGGCGGGTGGCCATGCCGACCGTGCGCGCGAGCGTGGCGCGGAACTCGGCGTCCAGGCTCTCTTTGCGCCGCAGCCGCCACAGCACCTCCGTGTTGACCCACGCGGCGTCCCTGGCTCGGGTGACGCTCCACGAGCCGACCAGTGTGAGGAGCGGGGACACCTCCCTGTCGACCGACAGCACCATGCCGTCGAGGAAGGACTGCCGCACCTCCGCGTGCACGGTGGCGAGGATGTCGCTCACCCGGTCGTAGTCGGCGTGCACGCCCGCCGAGGTGGGACTGAGCCCGAGCTGACGACAGGTGCGCACCACCGCCACCGGCAGGTCGTGGTTGATGTGGGCGTTCATGCCGGCCAGGGCGAACTGGACCGGGGCGAGCCCTTGGCCGCGGCGCTCGAACAGCGGGCTCCACGACGGGTTCACCTCGTCCTGCGCCGCGTCGACGGCGTCGAGGTAGAGCGCGGCGAACACCACGTCGAGGCGGGTCATGAACGTCTCGTTGCGGAAGTCGCCGAGGGTGATGCGCTCGGCGACCAGCTCGGTCACCCGCAGGTACATCCGGTTGAAGCAGGCGACGCCGTCCTCGGGCGGCAGCGTGGCGTCCAGGGCACGCAGGCGCCGGATGACCTCCTCGACGCTCGCAGGCTGGCCTTCGGGCACCGGCTCCCGGGCGCCGGGCAGGCGGGTGCGAGGCAGTGCGCGGGACACGGTGCGGGTGAGGTCGCGGAGCCAGTCCATGGCCGATTGCAGCACTGCCGACCGTGCCGGGACAAGGCCTCGCACGGCCGACAGGGCACGAGAACCGGCACGAGGGCGGGCAGGAGGGCACGCCGGGCACCGCCCCCGGCACACTCAGGCGCGGAGCTTCTCCAGGCGGGCGCGCAGCGGCTCCACCCGCTCGGCGTTGCCGTGCAGCTCGAGGTAGCGGTCGCCGAAGACCGCCAGCAGGGCGTCGTCGAGCCGCCGGACCGCCCCCGGCGGGTAGCGGTAGTCCATGCGGGCGCTGATGGCAGCACTGTCCACCGACCCCAGCAGGCCTCCGAGCTCCTCCAGCGAGGTGATGCCCAGCTCGAGCAGCAGCCCGGACACCCAGTCGTAGTGCTCGGTGCGCGACCAGCCCGCGTCGGCGAACTGGCCGGCGAGGAAGGAGGCGAGGTCCTGGGCGCTGATGCGGGGGTCGGCGGCGTCGGCCTCGGGGCGGGAGTCGGCCATGCTGGCCCGCAGCCGGTCGCGGATCGTCGAGAACTCGCGGTCGGCCAGCTCCAGCAGCCCGGCCGCCAGGGTGAACCTCCGGTCCAGGTCCGGGGCGTGCTCCTCGGGGATGCTGCCCTTGTAGCGGATGTCGTGCTCGAACTCGGCCCAGGCGTGCTGCAGCACCGTGCGCACCTGCACCGAGGCTGTGCGGTCGCGCAGGGGCGCGAACTCCGGCGAGGCCGCGCGGGCGTCGTCCAGGGTCACCAGCACGTGCCGGCTGGCGTAGCCGAAGCGTCCCTCCTGCGCGGTCTCCTGCCCCATGTCACGGTCGTCCAGCACCCGCAGCTGGTCGGCGAGCAGGTCGGCCACGGCCGCCACGTCGCTGTGCACGAAGGTGATGACCCGCACGCCGATCTGGTCGGTGATCTCACGCAGGGGGTCGGCGAAGGCCGGACGCCCGTCGACCATCCGGTTGGCCTTCCCGGCGAACGAGGCGACGCTCTTGGTGCGTCCGGTGACGGACAGGTAGTTGATGCCGGCGTCGTCGAGCAGGGTCGTCACCAGGGCCACGTAGCCGGCGGTGGCGTCGGTGACGACGGGGTAGTGCGAGGCGTAGCTCTGCACGGCGCGGTGGACGAGGTCCGCACCCAGCACCGGGGCCCGAGGGGTCGGCCGGTGGCCGGCGGGCAGGGTCGGGGTGACGATGTAGCCCGAGGCGAGGTCGCCGTAGGTCGTGACGTCCTCCGGGTGCGCCACCGCATACCGCGCGATGTAGGCACAGACCACGGCGTCCACCTGGTCCTCGACCCGGCGCAGGTCGCTCTTGCGCTGCGCCGAGCGCACCTGGTCGACCAGGTCGCGCCAGCCCTCGTGCTCGGTGACCACCATGGGGGCCGCTGCCTCGGCCAGGCCCTCCAGCAGCCGCATCAGCTCCAGCAGTGCCGTGCGCAGCTCGGGCAGGGTGCGCCCGCTGCGCTGCTTGTACTTCAGCGTGCGGCCCAGCCGGAACAGCGAGACCGTCGCCGGGTGCGGGTAGACCTCGATGGCCCTGCGTTCCGCTGCTGACGCGGGGTCCATGTCGAGACCCAGCGCCGCGGCCAGCCGGGCGCCACGCGGTGTGTCGGCGAACTCCGGCTTGCCGGTGTTGGCCGGGTGCGCACCGGCGTCGAAGCGCGCGAAGTCGCGGTTGAGCGCGGCCTCGCCGGGGCGGTTGCCCTTCGGGTTGGTCACGATGAGCGGAGCGTCGACCGCGACCAGGCACGGGCCCTGCACGTATGGCGTCACGGCCGTCACGATCGACGCGTCGGTCGTCTGTGCCGAGACGTGGACCAGCCGCCCTGCGGCGTCCAGGACGGCCACTCCGGTGGGCTTGCGCTCCCCCCAGGCGAGGTCGACACCGACGTAGTGCATGAGGACACTCTGCCCTAGCCCCGCAGCACCAGCCCCACCACGTTGACCACGGCGAGCAGCATCGCGGCGACGAAGGGTGTCGAGCCGCGGGTCACCCAGGCGACGCCGGCCAGGGCGGCGGACACCACCACGGCCACCCAGCCCCATACCGGCACCTCGCCCCCCGGAGCCAGCACGACCAGGAGCGCCCCGGTGAGCAGCAGCAGGGGCGCGAGCAGGCGCACCCTGCGCTCCCCCAGCCGGTGCGGCAGCCCCCGGACGCCGGTGCGCTCGTCGTCGGCCAGGTCGGGCAGCACGTTGAGCAGGTGGGCGCCCACCCCCAGCAGCGCGCCGACGAGCGTCATCCACGCCGGCGGCAGGGACCACCCTGGCCCGGCCGCGAGCCAGACGACTGCCGGCAGCGAGCCGAACGCCACGGCATACGGCACCCACGACCAGAGCGTGCCCTTGACCCCGAGGTTGTAGGCCCAGCCGGACCCGACGACGAGGACCAGGTGCACGGCCGCCGACCGCCAGCCGGTCAGGCCCGACAGCACCACCGTGGCGGCCGTCGCCGCCGCGAGCGCGGCCCGCACGCTCCCGCGGGCCACGGCACCGCTCGCCAGTGGCTTGTCGGCACGCCCGGAGGCACGGTCACGCTCGGTGTCCAGCAGGTCGTTGGACCAGCCGATGGTGAGCTGGCCGGCGCACACCGCCGCCGTCACCAGGAGCCCGGTCGTCCACCCGGTCCCGGCTGCGACCGCGAGCAGGGCCGTCAGCAGGGTGACGGCCACGGTGGGGCCCGGGTGGCACGCCCTGACGAGGCCGCTCACACCCAGGGCTCCGCTCACCCCCAGAGCGTAGACAGGCGCCGGTCACCGCCGCTCCGTAGGCTGGCGGTCGTGTCCACGATCGCCGCCGTCAGTGCCGTCCTGCCCGAGCACCGCTACGCCCAGGCCGAGCTGACCGAACGCATGGCCCGGCTCACCGGCCTGCCCGACACCCAGCTGCCGGTGCTGCAACGCATCCACGGCAACAGCGGCGTCGAGCACCGGCACCTCGCACTGCCCCTGGACGACTACCCGGAGGTCACCGCAGACTTCGGCACCGCCAACGACGCGTTCGTCGCGGCCGCGACCGAGCTGGCCCACCGGGCGGTGCAGCAGGCGCTCGACCGTGCCGGGCTCGTGGCGCAGGACGTCGACCTGCTCGTCTCGACCACCATCACGGGGGTGGCGGTGCCCTCTCTCGACGCCCGCCTCATGGCACGGATGCCGCTGCGCTCCGACGTGCGGCGGGTGCCCATCCTCGGGCTGGGCTGCGTCGGAGGCGCGGCCGGCCTGGCCCGGGCCCACGACTACCTGGCCGGCCATCCCGACGACGTCGCCGTGCTCGTCTCGGTCGAGGTGTGCAGCCTCACCGTGCAGCGCGACGACACCTCGACCGCCAACCTGGTCGCCAGCGGGCTGTTCGGCGACGGCGCGTCCGCGGTGGTGCTGGTCGGCGAGCGCGCCGCGGCCCGTCACCCGGGCCGACCGGTCGTCCTGGCCAGCCGCAGCCGGTTCTACCCCGACACCGAGCGCGCGATGGGGTGGGACGTGGGGTCCACCGGTCTGAAGATCGTGCTCGGCCCCGAGGTGCCCGAGCTCGTGCGGGCGCACGTGCGGGACGACGTCGACACCTTCCTCGCCGGGCACCGGCTCACCCGGGCCGACATCGGGTGGTGGGTCGCCCACCCCGGCGGACCCAAGGTGATCGACGCCCTCGTCGACGCGCTGGAGGTCGACCGCGAGGCCCTGGGAGTGACGACCCGTTCGCTGGCCCGCATCGGCAACCTGTCCTCCTCCTCCGTGCTGCACGTGCTCGACGACACGCTCCGGGAGCGGCCGCCCGCCCCGGGCACGCACGGGCTGCTCATGGCGATGGGGCCGGGCTTCTGCCTGGAGACCGTGCTGCTGCAGATGCCCGAGGCCTGAGATGGGCTCCCTGGGCTGGTATGCCGTGCTGCTGGGCCTGGTCGTCCTCGAGCGGCTCGCCGAGCTGGTCGTCTCGCGACACCACGCCTCCTGGGCACTGTCGCGGGGCGCAGTGGAGCACGGGCGGGGGCACTACCCGTGGATGGTGCTGCTGCACACGGGCCTGCTCGTGGCCTGCCTGGCCGAGGCATGGCTGCTCGACCGGCCGTTCCTGCCGGTGCTCGGCTGGTCCATGGTGGTCGTCGTGGTCGCGGCCCAGGCGCTGCGCTGGTGGTGCATCGTGACCCTCGGCAAGCGCTGGAACACCCGGGTCATCGTCGTGCCGGGGCTTCCGCTGGTCGCCCGAGGCCCCTACCGCCTGATGCGTCACCCCAACTACGTCGCCGTCGTCGCCGAGGGCGTCGCCCTGCCCCTGGTGCACGGCTCCTGGGTCACCGCGCTCGTGTTCACGCTGCTCAACGCCTGGCTGCTGACCGTCCGCATCCGCACCGAGGACCGTGCGCTGGAGCCGTTGCGGTGAGCCTGGACCTGCTCGTCGTCGGCGGCGGGCCCGTCGGGCTGGCCACCGCCCTGTATGCCGTGCAGGCGGGGCTGTCGGTCGCCGTCGTGGAGCAGCGCGCCGGGGTGGTCGACAAGGCCTGCGGCGAGGGGCTCATGCCCGGTGCCCTGGCCGGCCTGCAGGCGCTGGGCGTGGACCCCGCCGGGCACGACATCGCCGGCATCCGCTACCTCACTCCCACCCGGTCGGTGACGACCGACTTCACCCGGGGGCCGGGGCGGGGGGTGCGGCGCACCGTGCTGCACACCGCGCTGCGGGAGGCCGCCGAGCGGGCCGGGGCAGGCCTGGTCACCGGCACCGTGACCGGGCTGGAGCAGCACGACGGCGAGGTGAGCGTGCAGGTGCAGGGGCAGGGGCGGCTGTCGGCACGCCACGTCGTCGCGGCGGACGGCCTGCACTCCCCGGTGCGCCGGATGCTGGGGCTGCACCGTCCCTCCGGCAGCCGGCGCCGGCACGGCATCCGGCAGCACTACCGCGTCGCCCCGTGGAGCGAGCACGTGGAGGTGCACTGGGGGCGGGCCGCAGAGGCCTACGTGACCCCGGTCGCCGACGACACGGTCGGGGTGGCGGTGCTGACCTCGGCCCGGGGGCCGATGCAGGCGCACCTGGCGGAGTTCGGGTCGCTGGCCGCACGGGTGCGGGACGCCGAGGTCACCGGGCCGGCGCGCGGTGCCGGGCCGCTGCGCCAACGGGTGGCCTCCCGGGCCGCCGGACGGGTGCTGCTCGTCGGTGACGCGGGCGGCTACGTCGACGCCCTGACCGGCGAGGGCCTGGCCCTGGGCCTGGCGCAGGCGCAGGTCGCCGTGCAGGCCGTCGCCTCGGGACGGCCGCAGCGCTACCCCGCGCTGGCGCGGCGTGCCGGGCTGGTCAGCACCGCGCTGACCCACGGGCTGCTCACGGCCACGGCCACACCGGCCGGCCGGCGAGCCGTGCTCGGCGCGGCCGCCGGCGTGCCCTGGGTGTTCGGGCGCGCGGTCGACGCTCTGGGGGGCACCGGACCAAAAACCGGGCACACGGCATACCTCGGCGGTGCGCAGGGCGAGGCCCCGCCTGCCCACGCGGACACGTGACCCCCACGGCCGACACACCCCTTGCCGCAGCGGCCCACGCGGACACCTGACCGGGTGGGCCGCGGCTGTGGTGCGCCGAGGTCACGACCTCGGGTCACGCAGGCGGGGTGTGCCCGACCATCCGGGCGAACACCACGATGTTGTCGACGTGCGCCCGGGCGACCGGGTCGTAGTCACCACCACAGGTGATCAGCCGCAGCTCGGGCCCTGCCGTGTTGCCGTAGACCGCCACCCTCGGGAAGGAGTCCTTGGGGAAGGAGTCGGTGGCGTAGACCTCGAAGGTCACCACCGCGCCGTCCTCGCGCGTGACGTCGACGGTGTCGCCGACCCCGAGAGCGCCGAGCTCGAAGAACACCGAGGGCGTCGAGCCCTGGCTGGTGACATGCCCCTCGATGACGGTGGGGCCGGGCTCGCCCGGGGTGGGTGAGCCGTCGTACCAGGCTGCCTCGTCGTACCGCTCGCCCGCGGGGACCTGCAGCGCCCCGTCGTCGTCGAGCCCGAGCGGGTGCAGCGGTGAGCTGACCTGGATGCCCGGGATGTCCACGGCCACCGGCTCGGAGGGCGGGAGCACCTCGACCTCTGCCTCAGCCGCCTGCTCACTCGCAGTGGGCTGGGCCGTTGTGGGCTCGGTCGCGATGGGCTGGGCCGTTGTGGGCTCGGTCGCGGTGGGCTCGGTCGTGGTGGGCTCGCTGACGAGTGGCTCGCTCGAGGTGGGGCCCGGGACGCTCGGCCCCTGGACGGTGGACAGCCCGGCCGCGGGTTCCGGCGCGGGAGGGTCGGCCTGCTGGCCCCACAGGGCCCAGCCGAGCACGACCGCGCCGGTCACGAGCAGCGCGGAGGCCGCGGCCACGAACGCACTGCTGCGCTCGTGGCCGCGACCCCCGGTCGTGGTGCCGTGGCTCATCGCTCAGCGACGCGCAGTCTCGGTGCGACGCCGGCTCGCGGCGAGGCCGAGCGCTCCGGCCCCGATGGCGACCGCACCCAGGGCGATGGCCCCTGCGTGCTCGGTGCCCTGCGTGGCCCCTCCCCCGGTGGCGACACCGTCCTCCGGCATGGCCATCTGGGCGACGTCCAGCGTGCCGCACATGGCCGGGTCGGTGGCCTCCGACGGCAGGCTGGGGTCGAGGTCCGACTCCTGGTCGCCGTCGTACTCGCCGCTGCCGTTGTGGTCGACGCCGTGCACGACGACCACGCCGTTGCCGGCGGCGATGTCGTCGGCCACGTCCTGGGGCACCTCGAAGGTGCGCTCGTAGGAGTACTCACCCTCGGCCGGGAAGTCCATGACGTCCAGGGCGTGGTCGGGGCCGGTCATGCCGCCCTCGTTGGTGAGGGAGACCGCCACACCGCCGTAGAAGTCGACGGCGTCGGTGGTGCGGACGGCTCCTTCGAAGCCGGAGCCGGCCAGGTCGGCGGACGGGCAGGTGTTGGACCCTCCGATGTGGATGTGCTGGGCGTGCGGAGCGCCGTCCAGCAGGCCCATCGCCTCGATCTGGATCGTCAGCTCGGTGCCGTCGACCCAGCCCCAGGCCGTGCCGGAGGCTCCGGAGCCGCTGATCTCGGTGAGGGTGGCCGACAGCTCGGTGCCGCTCTCGTGGTCCGACGCGGTGGCCGGTGCGGCCAGGGCGATCGGCAGCCCCACCAGGGCCGCGATGGCGACGGGGGTGAGACGGGTGGTGACGGTGCGCATGACATCTCCTTCGGTTCGACGACGAGGCGTGGTGTTGGTTTGCCCCGGTGTGGTGTCGGGAGGTGTTCGGGGCGGTGCCGTCCGGTGGATGGCGCCACCACCCAGATGTGAGCCAGATCACACGAGAACGGGCCCCCCACCCGGACGGGTGAGGGGCCTGTGGCCGGGCAGATGTCAGGAGCGGCTGGACTCCTGCACGTTCTCGCGCGACTGCTGGGCCGAGCCCTTGACGTCGTCGGCGGTGCTCTGCGCCTCGCCCCTCACGGTCTCGGCGGAGCCCTGCGCGGAGGCCCTGACCTCCTCCGCAGCCTGCTGTGCAGGCTCCTTGAGGTGCTCGGCGACCTCCTGGCCGGCCGACCTGGCCTCCTCCATCATGGGCTGGGCCTTGTCCTTGACGGTCTGCGCCGCCTCGCGCTCCCTCTCGCTGGCGGGCAGGAGCGAGCCGACCAGCCACCCGGCGCCGAGGGCGATGAGCCCCACGGCCAGGGGGTTGCCCTGCGTCTGCCGCCGGGCCTGGCCCGGCAGCTGCTGCGCCGAGGCCGAGGCCTGCTGCACGCTGCCCTCACCGGAGGCCTTCATGTGCTGTCCTGTGCCCATCGCCGACTCCTTCGCGTCTTCGACACTGCCCATCACACGGTCCCTGAGCTCAGCAGCCCGGCCGGTGACCTTGTCCTTGCCTCGTTGCGCCACGTTGCCGGGCGAGACGGTCTCGCCGAGCTCGTTGACGTGGTGGCTCAGGTCGCGCCTGGTCGCCTCGATCTCGGCACGGATCTGGTCCGGGTCGTTGCTCGTCATCGCCTGTCCTCGTTTCCCTTGAGTGCGTCGGGGATCTCCGTGGTGGTCTCCACCGTGCGAGGCATCCCCTCGATGTCCTTGAGCTGCTTGCGTCCCACAGCGGCCAGCACCCCGGCGACGACCGCCCAGACCAGCGCGACGACGAGTGCCGACCAGCCGAGTCCGAGCAGGTCGCCCAGGCCCCACCACAGGGCCAGGGAGCAGAAGAGCAGCACGAAGTGTCCGGCGACACCGGCGCCGCCCAGCATCCCGGCGCCCTTGCCGCCCCGCTTCGCGGACGCGGCGAGCTCGGCCTTGGCCAGCTCCAGCTCCTGCTGCACCAGGCGTGAGAGGTCCTCACCGATCTGGCCCACGACGTCACCCACGGACGACAGCGGCCGTCCGGCCGGCTCGTCGTGCGGGGCCGCCGACGTGGCGCCCGCCTGGCCGGTCGTCTGCGGTCCTGACTGGCCGGTGGTCTGCGGGCCCGCGCGGCCCGTCTGGGGCCCGGTCATCGCGGCCCCGGCCCCGGCGTGCCGGTCACCGACGGGTTGAAGTGCCCCATGGGCCGACCCTCGACGCCGTCACCCACCTGGCTGCCCGGGTAGGGGCCCACCGCCGGGTCCGTGCCCGGGGGGGTCGTGGTCGGGGCGGTGGCGGGCGCGGCGACGACCGGGGCTGCACCCACGGCGGGCGCAGGTGCGGAGGCCGCCGGGGACGGCGCCGACCCGCCCTGGTCGTCGGAGTCGTCCGACAGTCCCCGGGTCAGGCGGCCGGCGACCAGGCCGATGCCTGCGGCCACGGCGATGAAGGTGCCGGGGTGGCGACGGGCGTAGCCCCGCACCTCGTCCAGCAGGTCGGCGGGCTCACGGTCCTCGAGCCATCCGGCCACGTCCTTGGACCGCTGGGACGCCTGTCGCGCCAGGTCGGTGGCGATGCCCTGCTCCTGGGAGCCCTCGGCCATCGAGCCCAGCTCCTGCCCCAGGGCTCGGATCCCCTCGGCGAGCCGGTGCTGCTGGGTGCCGGCCTGCCCGGAGAGCTCGGAGCGCGTCTGGTCCAGCAGCTGCCGCGTCTGGTCACCGACGGTGTCCTTGACGCTCGACATCTCCTGCTTGGCGACGTCCGCGACCTGGCGGCCGCCCTGCTTGGCGTCGTCAGCGACCTGGGAGGCCTCCTGCTTCGCCTGGTCGGCGCGGCCTCCGCCACCGCTGCCTCCGGTGGTGTGGCTCATGCCGTGGTCCGGGGCCGCCACGGGAGGTGCCGTGGGCACGACGTCGTCCTCGAAGGCCACGTCGCCCTCGGTGGGTGCGAACACCGGGTCGGGCCCGGGGTCGCCCTGCGGGTTGTCAGGGGTGGTCATGGTGACGTCCTTTCGTCGGTACGGGGTGGTCTGGGCTGCTCAGCCGCGGACCGGGGGGCCGTCGGCGCCGGGGCCGGGCCGTTCGGCTGCCGAGCCGGTGCGGCCGGCGGTGTGCGTGCCCGTGTGGTCGTCCGTGGCCCGCGCCGGGGCGCGGCGGCCGAGGATCAGCCCGAGGGCGACCATGCCGAGGCCCAGGGCCAGGTGCAGCCAGTCGTCGGCCGCGTTGAGCGGCACGAAGTTCGCCGCCGACTCCTTGTCGACGACCAGGCCGTAGACCCACAGGAGCAGGTAGACGACGCCGCCGCCCACCAGGTAGCCACGGGAGCCGGAGAAGGACCGGGCCAGTGCGACGCCGGCGATGCCGAAGAGCAGGTGCACGACGTTGTGCAGGATCGACACCTGGAAGATGCCGAGCAGCAGGGCGGGCGACTCGTGGCCCGACAGCTCGATGTCACCGGCGTTCTCGGTCACCCCCGGGACGAACCCCAGGACGCCGACGAGCAGGAACACCACCCCGACGGCAAGCGCGGCGATCTGGACCGGGTGCCGACTGGTCCGACCGGTCGTCCCGGATGTGTTGCGTGGGTGTGTCATGCGTGGTCTCCTCACTGTCGTGGACACGCGGGGAGGATCCCTGTCGCGTGTTTCAGCTTCTGTGCTGAGTCCTCTTCCACCGTGCGGAGGATGTGCGCCGGCGTCCACCTGAACCGTCAGTTCCCACCCCTGAGGGTGGGCGCACCGACCCAGGGCAGGCTGAGGTGCGGGGTGCGGTGCTGCCGGGCACAGTGGGTGCATGCGTATCGGCAACACGGAGGTCCGAGCCCTGGGCGGAGGCCCGGGGTGCCTGGTGATGATCCTGCTGTCCGTGGGCCTGTCGGTCGCCCTGACCGTCCTGCTCAACCTGGTGCTGCGCTGACCGGGGCTGCGCCCCCGGCGCTGCCTCGTCAGGGAGTGTCGACCTCGAAGGTGCCGGCCCGGCGGTCGTCCTCGGCTCCACGGACCTCGCCCGCCTCGTAGTCGACCTCCAGGGCCTGGACCGAGCCGAAGTAGAGCGAGAACGGCGGGTCCTGCGACACCGTGTAGCCGCGTGCGGTCAGGGCCTCTGCCGCGCCGTGCGGCAGGGGCTCGATGACGAGCACCCCGTCGGCCTGGTGGGACCGAGGGTGGTCGACCGCCTCCTGCAGGCTGTCCCCGTGGAACGCCCAGGCCAGCACCACCTGGGTCAGCACGCCGGGGATGCGCGCCCCGCCCGGAGAGCCCAGACCCAGCACGGGTCGGCCCTCGTCGTCGGCGACGATGGTGGGCGAGCTGTAGCTGAGCGAGCGCTTGCCGGCTTCCGGTGCGTTGGCCGACCCTTGCCCCAGCTCGAACCGGCGGAGCTGGTCGTTGAGGAAGAAGCCCCCGACCTCCTGACCGGAGCCCCAGAAGTTGGTGAGCGTGTTGGTCATCGAGACGACGGTGCCCTCGGCGTCGACCACGGTCAGGTGCGTGGTGTTGCCCTCCCCCTCCTGCGCGCCGCTCGTGGACGGCCACGGGGGCACGGTCCCCTCGACCTTGTCGGCGTTGCGCTCCGCGTCGGTGAGCTCGTCCAGCGGCACGTCCACGAAGGCGGGGTCGCCGACCTCGGTCAGCAGGTCCTGGCGTGCCCGCAGCCAGGAGACCGTGACGGCGTCGACGAAGTCCGCCGACCCGGGAGGAGACTCGGTCGCACCCAGGGAGGCAGCCATCTGCAGCATCTGCACCAGGGTGACCCCGGTCAGCGGGGCGGCCGCGCCGACCACCGTGAAGGGCCCGACCTCGCCGGTGACCGGGTCGGGGGTGGCGACCGAGTAGGCGGCCAGCGAGGCGGCGTCGATGCCGTCGACGGCCGTCAGCGACCCCGCGAGAGCGTCCTCGTAGACCACCGCTGCGCCCTCGGCGGCGACCGCGCGCAGCGTCTCGCCCAGCTCGGCCTGGACCAGCGGCTCGCCCTCCTGCAGTGCCTGCCCGTCGGGGAAGAACGCACCTCTGGCACCCTGCTCGATCCGTCCGGCACCGGCGGCCAGCTGGCCGGCCAGCAGCGCGGTCGTGGGCACACCCTCCTCGGCCAGACGCACGGCCGGGGCCACGACGTCGGCCCACGCGAGCTCGCCGTGGTCGCTGTGCAGGCGCTCCATACCGGCGACGAAGCCGGGGACACCGACGCCGCTCGAGGGGATACGGCCGTCCTGGGCCACGACCTCCCGGTAGTCGTACGCGACCGGCTCCTCACCCAGCTCGTGCACCAGGGCGGCACCACCGCCGCCGAGCCCGGAGGCGAACGGCTCGGCCACGGACACGGCGAACGCGGTGGCCACGGCGGCGTCGACCGCCGTCCCTCCGGCCGCCAGCACCTCCATCCCCGCGGCGACCGCCGTCGGGTGACCGGCGGAGACAGCGTAGGCACCCACCGGCAGCGGCCCAGCGTCCGGCGAGGGGGACTGCGTCGACGGGGCTGGGTCCCCCGTGTCAGAGGGCCTGGTCACTGTCGGTGCGCTGGTCCTCGGGGCGCTCGTGGTCGGCGCGCTCGTGGTCGACCCCTGCTCCGCGCCGGGCGCCGGGGAGCCCTCCGTGCCGCCGCCGGTGCAGGCGCTGACCGTGAGTGCCGCCGCGACGAACGCAGCGACGACGACCGGGGTACGGCGGGAGCGTGGGGTCATCTCCGGAGCCTCCTGTCGGCACGTCTGCGGCAGCCACCCGTGACGGTTCACCCCATGGTCGCACCGTGCCCTGGGCAGACGGTGGCACAGGCTCGTCCTGATGCGGCGTCACGGACCGCGACCTAGCGTCGGGGACGACGCCCCGACGACCCCCGAGGAGTGGTGTTGAGCGACCCCACGACAGCCCCCGAGTCCTTCGAGCCCCAGCGCATCGTGGTCACCGGCGCCGACTCCGGCATCGGCCGGGCCACCGCCGTCGCCCTGGCACAGCCGGGCCGGCAGGTCGGCATCACCTGGCACCAGGACGAGGACGGCGCGCACGCGACCGCCAGGCAGGTGCAGGCGGCCGGGGCGCAGGCCCATGTGCGCCGGCTGGACCTCACCGACCCGGAGCAGGGCAGCGAGGTGGTGGACACCTTCGCGGCCGACTTGGGCGGCCTGGACACCCTCGTCGTCAGCTCCGGCACGGGCAGCGCGACCCCGCTGCTCGACATGGGCTACGCGACCTGGCGCGAGGTGGTCTCGGTCGACCTGGACGGTGCCTTCTGCTGCCTGCAGGCCGCGGCGCGGCAGATGGTCGCCGGGGGCCGTGGCGGGCGCATCGTGGCGGTCACCTCGGTGCACGAGCACGCGCCTCGCGTGGGCGCCGCCCCCTACTGCGCCGCCAAGGGTGGGCTCGGGCTGCTCGTGAAGGTCGCGGCCCTCGAGCTCGCCGAGCACGGCATCACCGTCAACGCGGTCGCTCCCGGCGAGATCGCCACCCCGATGACCGGGCAGGAGGACGAGTCGGTGCTGGCAGGCAAGGCCCGCCCCGGCATACCGGTCTCACGCCCGGGTGACGCCCGGGAGGTCGCCGCCACCGTGGCCTTCCTCTGTGGCCCGGACGCCGGCTACGTCAACGGCGCCTCCTGGGTGGTCGACGGCGGGATGCTGCAGATGGGCCCGCAGGCCGGGTCGCACCTGACCGGCGACGACTGGCGCCGCCCCTGAGGAGCCGTCGGGCGGCGAGGGCAGTCGACCAGGGCCGGCGGTGGCCACGACGACCCTGCCCAGTAGCCTGTGCCGACGGCGGGGCCGGTGCGGTCGGGCCCCCGGATGTGACGAGGGAGGTGGGTCATGGAGCAGTACGTCTGGCTGGTGGTGGCACTGGTGGTGGCACTGGTGGCCGTCACGGTGCTGGTCGTGCTCGCGCTGCGGGCACGGCAACGCCGGAACGCGGTCGTGATCGACCGGCGCAGGCTGGTCGAGCCCTCGTCCCGGGACACCTCGACCTGAGCCCGGCGCCCACCGGGGCCGTATCCCGGAATACCCGGTGTCGCCATATCGGCAGGCGGTCGCGCATCTGGGGTCACGCCATTGTTGACGGCATCTCCGTCTGTCGGTGGCATCTGCGTCCATATTCGCAGTCAGAGAGGGTCATGAAGAGTTTCGTCATGTCCGGTCGAGCTGCGGCCGACCGGACCGACAGAAAAGTCACTGCGCATACTCCTCGAGCGCGGTGACCACCTCCGGCGCGATGGCGTCCGGCCCGCCCGCCACGACGACCGCCTTCGGCTGCAGGTGCGTCAGAGCAGCGCGGGTCGCCGAGGGCAGCTGGGTGGGTGAGGTGAGCAGCACGGGAGCGTCCTGGTGGCCCGCCCTGGCCGCGGCGGCCAGGGCGTCCGGGAAGGTCGCCGACGTGGCGACGTAGACCGCGTCGAGACCCCCGGCCTGCTGGACCGCCAGGGTCGCGGCGGTGTCGGCGGGGGTGCTCCCCGCGATCCGCTGCACCTGCCCGGTGGTGGCGTGCGAGGCCAGCGCGGACGCCACAGACGCGGAGACCTCGCCGGTGTCGCCGACGACGACGATCCGCTCGGGCCGGACGTCCTGCAGTGCCGCGACGGTCGCAGCCGGCAGTGCCGTGGGGCGGGTGAGCAGCACGGGAGCGCCCTGGGACGCGGCGCGGGCGGCCGCGACCAGCGCGGAGGGGTAGTCGGTGCCGGTGGCGACGTAGGCGACGGGCACCGGGCTGCCGCCGCTGCGGGCGAGCTCGCCGGCGGTGGCGTAGCGGTCCTCGCCCGCCACGCGTGTGACGCCCCCGGCTCCGGCATACGGCTTCAGTGCGTCCAGCATTGTCGTCGGGATGCGCGTCGTGCCGCCGACGACGACGATCCGCGAGGGCTTGGCGCGCTGCAGCGCGGTCACCGTCTCCGCCGGGACGCCGGTGCTGCGCACCAGGAGCACCGGTGCACCGTCGGCTCCGGCCTGCGCGCTCGCAGCCAGGGCGTCGGGGTAGGTGTCACCGGTGGTGACGTAGACGTCCCCACCGGTCGCCGTGAACAGCGACAGCCCGTGCGCCGTGCCGTACCGGTCCGCACCATACACGCGGGAGACCCCCGTGGTGACGTCGTGCCAGGTGGCGTTGTCGAGCACCCCCGTCACCGGCAGCTTCTCCGCGCGCTGGTGCTCCATCAGGGTGGCGAGCGTGGTCGGGCCGAACGAGCCGTCCACGGCGAGGCCACGCAGGCCGAGGTAGGCCTGTGCCGTCGCCACCGTGTCCGAGCGTGCCCCGGGCAGCACCACCGGGTAGTCGCTGGGGGGCGGGGCCGGCAGGCTGGTCGGGCAGGGCGTGGTGCGCCGGTCGGTGTAGCGCGGGGCGTACTGCAGCGCGTAGACCCGGCACGTGCCGTGGTCGACCTGGGTGACCGGGGTCCCGGTCCACCACGAGGTGCGCTGCATCGCACCGTCCCAGGTGAAGCTGATGTGCAGGTGGTCGGTGTGCGGGCTGGCGCCGGTGTAGGTGCGCCACGAGCCGGGGTCGTAGAGGTACCACGACTGCCGGTTCCAGATGATGGACATGATGCCGAACCGGCGGGCCATCGCCCCGTTGTCGACGGTGAGCCAGGCCGCCACGGCGTCCCCGATCGCCTTGTCCTCCGCGTCGTAGGCGTTCATCGACCAGTCGACGGCACGGCCCTCACCGTGCTGGCTCGTGCTGCCGGACAGGCACCGGCGGGAGGTCGAGTAGCCGGGCCGGTCGTAGTGCTCGGCGACCAGCTCGGCGAAGGCCACGATGCCCGGCTTGTCGTTGGGGTCGCACGAGTAGGTCGGCTGCCAGCCCGGCGCCGCGTCGACGGTCGCCGGCAGCGGCTTCGACGGCGGCTCGGGCACGCCCTGGTCGACGCCGGAGCCCGCCGGCTGCTCCGGGGTGAGGGTGGCCGGACCGGCCGGGGTCGGCTCGAGCCACGCGTCCGGGAGGTCTGCGAGGTCGGGGACGACCCCCTCCATCGCCCCGGGCTCCTCCGGGTCGGGCAGGGTGAGCAGGTCCTCCTGCGCGATGGTCAGCCGCTGCTGCGAGACCGGCCCGTCCTCGTCCGGACCGTGGTCCGGGTCGGCCTGGGCCGGAGCGACGGACAGCGTCAGTGCGGATGCAGCGAGCAGAGAGATGACCGAGTGCAGACCATTTCCTTGCCATTTCTTGGTGCGACGGATGCTCATCCTTGATACCGCTTTCTCGGGCACTCGGCGCAGGGACCAGCGCGTGCTCTTGGGGGGTGCCCGCACGATATCCCAGGAATGCGCGTATGACGAGGGGCGGCCGGTTTCCTGTGCGATGTCCGGCGCAACCTGCCTCGGCCGGGAAGCGGCGGGCCGTGGCCTGCCTGGGTGTGTCCGGCCGCGTCGTTAGGGTGAGGCCGTGACCCTGGTCGTGCACCGCGCCGCGCACACCGACTCGCTCGCCGACGAGCTGGCCGGTCTGCTGGCGCAGCCCTTGGCCGACCCCTTCGCCGAGGAGGTCGTGGTCGTGCCTGCCCGCGGCGTGGAGCGCTGGCTCAGCCAGCGCCTGTCCCACCGTCTCGGGGTGGGGACCCGAGGAGGGGACGGTGTGTGCGCCGGGGTGCGCTTCCTGAGCCCGCACTCCCTGGTCGCGCTGCTGCTCGGCCGCGAGCACGACGACCCGTGGCAGCCCGACCGCCTGGCCTGGACCGTGCTGCAGGCGGTCGACGACAGCCTGGGCGAGCCGTGGTGCCACACCCTGGCCACGCATCTCGGGCACGGTCTCACCGGCGAGGAGGGCGAGGTGCGCCAGGGCCGACGCTGGTCCGTGGCACGCCGACTGGCCGGGCTCTTCTCCGCGTATGCCGTGCAGCGCCCGGCCCTGGTCACCGACTGGCGGGAGGGCCGGGACACCGACGGCCTCGGAGGTCCCCTGGAGCCGGACCTGCGCTGGCAGGCCGAGCTGTGGCGGCGCGTCCTGGCCCGGGTGGACGCCCCGCCGCCGGACGTCCGGCTCGAGGAGACGGTGGCCCGGCTCGGGACCGGTGACGAGGGGCTGGACCTGCCGGGGCGGCTCTCGCTCTTCGGGCACACCCGGATGCCGGTGACCGAGGTCCGGCTGCTGGAGGCCCTCGGCCGGCGTCGTGAGGTGCACCTGTGGCTGCCCCAGGCATCCCCCGCCCTGTGGGACGAGCTGGCACCTGTCGTCGCACCCGGGCCTGTGCCCCGGGCCCAGGACCGCTCCGTCGACCACGTCCGCCACCCGCTGCTGGCTGCGCTGGGCCGGGACGCCCGGGAGGTCCAGCGCGTGCTGGCCACCGCGACGAGCGCGGTCACGGCCCCGGCTCCCGACGCGGACGGTGCAGCGCCGCCGGACCGAGACGTCGCGGCCCCCGCCCGTGCCGTCGCTCGTGCAGGTGGACAGGCCGGGACGCTGCTGGGCTGGCTCCAGGACGACATCCGTCACAACCGCGCCCCGGACGCGGCGACCGTGGCGTCGCGGGTCGTCTCGCCCACCGACCGCAGTGTGCAGGTGCACGCGTGCCACGGCCCGGCACGCCAGGTCGAGGTGCTGCGCGAGGTGCTCTCCGGGCTGCTCCAGGACGACCCGGGCCTGGAGCCCCGCGACATCCTCGTGATGTGCCCCGACATCGACGACTACGCCCCCCTCGTGCACGCCGGCTTCGGGCTGGCGGACGTCGTGCGCGACGAGGCGGCCGGCCACCCGGCGCACCGGCTGCGGGTGCGGCTCGCCGACCGCGGCCCACGGCACACCAACCCGCTGCTGTCCGTGGCCGCCGACCTGGTCCGGCTGGCCGGTGGCCGGGTCACGGCCAGCGAGGTGCTCGACCTGGCCCGCTCGGTGGCGGTGCGGCGACGCTTCGGTCTGGACGAGGACGAGCTGGAGCGGGTCGGCGACTGGGTGCGCGAGGCCGTCATCCGGTGGGGGCTGGACCACGACCACCGGGGGGTCTACCAGCTGCGGCGGTTCGGCCAGAACACCTGGCGCTTCGGCCTGGACCGCATCCTCACCGGTGTGGTGGTCGACGGCACACAGGTCAGCGGTCTGGGCACCGCGCTGGCCCTGGACGACCTCGACAGCGGCGACATCGACCTCGCCGGCCGGCTGGCCGAGCTGCTCGACCGGCTGGGCTCGACGCTGGTGCGGCTGCGTGCCTGCCACGCCGCCCCGGAGTGGGCGGAGGCGCTGCGCACGGGGGTGCTGTCGCTGGCCGACGTCGCGCCGCGGGACGCCTGGCAGGTCACCCAGCTCGAGCGGGAGCTGGAGCGCATCCGCGACGCCTCGGTCGCCCCCGCCGACCCGCTGGGCGGCACGCCCGACACCACCAGGCGCAGCACCGGCCTGAGCCTGAGCGACGTCTCGGCCGTACTCCAGGACCGGCTCGGAGGTCGGCCGACCCGGGCCAACTTCCGCACCGGCACGCTCACGGTGTGCACGATGGTGCCGATGCGCTCGGTGCCTCACCGCGTGGTCTGCCTGGTCGGGCTCGACGACGGGCTCTTCCCGCGGACGACCACGGTGGACGGCGACGACGTGCTGGCCCGCACCCCGGTCACCGGCGAGCGCGACCCGCGTAGCGAGGACCGCCAGCTGCTGCTCGACGCGGTCATGGCCGCGCAGGAGACCCTGGTGGTCACCTACACCGGCGCGGACGAGCACACGGGTGCGGCACGGCCGCCGTCGGTCCCGCTGGGCGAGCTGGTCGACGCGACCCGAGCCGGGGCGACCTTCCCCGACGCGGACCCGGAGGACGGCGACCGGCCCGACCCGCTGGTGGTGCGCCACCCGCTGCAGCCCTTCGACCCGCGCAACCTCACGCCCGGCGCGCTGTTCGCCGGCGAACGTCCGTTCAGCTTCGACGGCACCGCCCTGGAGGGCGCCCGGGCAGGGGCCGGGCCGCGCCACTCCCCTGCCGTCGTCGGCGACCACCCGCTGCCGGCCCGCCCCGGCCCGACGGTGTCGCTCACCGACCTGCGGCGGTTCTACGCCAACCCCGCGCGGGCGTTCCTCAGCCAGCGCCTGGGCGTGCTCCTGCCGGAGGTCCAGTCCGAGGCGAGCGACGGCATACCGATCGAGCTGGACGGTCTCGAGCAGTGGGCGGTGGGCGACCGGGTGCTGCGCGACGTGCTGTCCGGCCGGTCGCTGCAGTCCTGCCGGGAGGCCGAGCTGCTCCGGGGCCAGCTGCCGCCGGGCACGCTCGGGCACCGCATCCTCGACGAGGTGTGCGGTGCCGTGGAGGTGCTCGCAGCGGCCGCGACCGTCCTGCGCGCGGGCGAGGCCCATGCCGTGGACGTGGACGTCGACCTGGGTGGGGGCCGCCGGCTGGTCGGCACGGTCCCGCACCTGCACGGCGACCGCGCGGTGGTGGCGAACTACTCCCAGGTGAAGGCCAGGCACCGCATCGACGCCTGGATCACGCTGCTGGCGCTCACCGCCACCGACCCCTCACGGCCCTGGACCTCGCACGTCGTGGGACGTCGTAGGGCGGGCACGCGGACCATCCAGGTCGGTGTGCGCTACGGCCCCCTCAGTGCCGAGGAGGCGCTGCAGCGGCTGCGCGAGCTGGTGGACGTCCACGACCGCGGCCTGCGCGAGCCGCTGCCGTTGCCGGTCGAGACGGCCCACGCGTATGCCGAGGCGCGCCTGGCCCGGTCCGGTGACCCGGTGTACAAGGCCCGCTCGGCCTGGCAGACCGAGGAGCGCGACGGCGCCTTCCCGCGGGAGGACCAGGACCCGGCGTTCGTCCGGCTGCACGGGCGCGCCCTGAGACTCCCCGAGCTGCTCGGGACGCCCCGGGACGACGAGCGCTGGGACGACAGCGAGCAGACCCGCCTGGGGCAGCTGGCACTGCGGGTGTGGCAGCCGGTGCTCACCGGGCCCGAGGAGACGGTGACGCTGTGAGCCTGCCGACCTTCGACATCGCCGCCCCGCTGCCCACCGGCACGACCCTGCTGGAGGCGAGCGCGGGCACCGGCAAGACGTGGACCATCGCGGCCCTGGTGACCCGGTTCGTGGCCGAGGGCGAGGCGACCCTGCCCGAGATGCTCGTGGTCACCTTCGGTCGCGCCGCCAGCCAGGAGCTGCGGGCCCGGGTGCGCGAGCAGCTCGTGGCGGCCGAGCACGCCCTGCTGGACCCGCCCCCGGAGGCCGAGCGCGACGAGCTGGAACGGCTGCTCCTCGCGGCCGAGGCGCCGGAGCGGGCACGACGGCTGGCGCGCCTGCGCGAGGCGCTCACCGGCTTCGACGCGGCCACCATCGCCACGACCCACCAGTTCTGCCAGATGGTGCTGCGCAGCCTGGGGGTGGCCGGTGACACCGAGAGCGACGCCCAGCTGGTGGAGGACCTCGACGACCTGCTCGTCGAGGTGGTCGACGACCTCTACCTGAGGGGGTTCGTCGCCGACGACCAGGAGCCGGTCTTCAGCCGCGGCGAGGCGCTCACCATCGCGCGCACCGCGGTCGACGACAGCGCCGCCGCGCTGGCACCGGTGAGCGCCGAGCCGCACTCGGAGGCCGGGCGGCGGGTCCGCTTCGCCGAGGCCGTCCGAGCCGAGATGGAGCGACGCAAGCGACGGCTCGGGGTGCTGCACTACCAGGACCTGCTGTCCCAGCTCGCCGACGCCCTCGCGGCGCCGGACTCCCCCGCCCGCGACCGTATGCGGCGTCGGTGGCGGGTGGTCCTCGTCGACGAGTTCCAGGACACCGACCCCGTGCAGTGGCAGGTGCTCGACCGGGCCTTCACCGGTCACGCCCGGATGGTGCTGATCGGTGACCCGAAGCAGGCGATCTACGCCTTCCGCGGCGGCGACGTCGTCACCTACCTGCGCGCGGCGCGGACCGCCGGGACCCGGATGACGCTGGGCACCAACCACCGCAGCGACGGTCCTCTCGTCGACAGCCTCCAGCGGGTGCTCGAGGGCGCGGCACTCGGCGACCCGGAGATCACGGTGCGCCCGGTGCAGGCCCGGCACACGACCTCACGGCTGCGCGGGGCGCCGTGCGACGAGCCGCTGCGCCTGCGCATCGTGCACCGCGAGCACCTGGGCGTCTCCCCGCGGGCCCGCTCGGTGACCGTCGGACCCGTGCGGGAGCACGTCGCCCGTGACGCCGCCACCGACATCGCCCGGCTCGTCGCTTCCGGCGCCACCTTCTGCGGCCGTCCGCTGCAGCCCCGGCACGTGGCGGTGCTGGCCCACCGCGGCCGCGACCTGGCGCGGATGCAGGGCGCACTGGCGGAGGTCGGCATCCCCTCGGTCGTCGCCGGGGGTGGCAGCGTCTTCACGACCCGTGCGGCCACCGAGTGGCTCACGCTCCTGGAGGGGCTCTGCGCCCCGCACCGCTCCGTGCGCACCCGTGCCGCCGCGCTGACCTGCCTGGTCGGGCTCACCGTCGAGCAGCTCGACGAGGGCGGCGACCGGCTCGACGACACCCTGGCCGGTGACCTGCGCGACCTCGCCGACATCTGCGAGCGACGCGGTGTCGCGGCGGTGCTCGAGCACGCCACCATCCACGGCCTGGCCCAGCGGGTGCTGGCCACCGAGGGCGGCGAGCGGCTGCTCACCGACCTGCGGCACGTCGGCCAGCTGCTGCACGACGCCGGCACCCAGGGGCCGATGGGCCTGGTGGCCCTCACCGAGTGGCTGCGTGCGCAGATGGACGACGACACCCCGGGCGGGGCGAGCGCGCGCACCCGCCGGCTCGACAGCGACGCCTCCGCCGTGCAGCTGGTGACCATCCACGGCAGCAAGGGCCTGCAGTACCCCGTGGTCTACCTGCCGTTCATGACCGACCGGCACGTCGGCACCCCCCGCATCCCCCTCTTCCACGGCCCGGAGCCCGAGCAGACCCGCACCATCGACGTCGGTGGTCCGCACGGCCCGGAGTGGGAGGCGTCCGTCGAGGCCGACCAGCGCGAGGACGCCGGGGAGTCGCTGCGCCTGCTCTACGTCGCGATGACCCGTGCCCAGTCGCAGGTCGTCACCTGGTGGGCCCCCAGCACCCGCAACACACCCACCTCCTCGCTGCACCGCCTGCTCGTGGGCCGGGCACCCGGGGAGGCCGAGGTGCCCGACACCGTCGAGGTGCCCCCGGACGAGGACGCCGTGCGCGTGCTGTGCCGCTGGTCCGCCGGCGCCCGGGCCGGGGTGCACATCGAGTTCGCCGACATCGCCGTCCCCCCTGCGCCGCCGGCCCGTGACGACGCCTCCGAGCTCTCCGTCCGCGACTTCGACCGGCAGGTCGACACCACGTGGCGGCGCACGTCCTACACCGCGCTCAGCCGCCCGGCCGAGACCGGCCCGGGCGACGCCGGCGGCGTCGGCAGCGAGCCGGAGGTGGAGCCGCGCCAGGACGAGCCGGACGCGACCGAACCGGTGCGCGACGACGTGCTGCCCGGCCTGGCGCTGCCGGGCGCCGAGGTGCCCTCGCCGATGGCCGACCTGCCGGTGGGGGCGACCTTCGGCTCCCTGGTCCACGCAGTGCTGGAGCACACCGACCCGGGCGCCGCCGACCTGCGCGCCGAGCTGCTGGAGCACATCGGCGAGCAGCTGGTGTGGTGGCCGGTGGACCTGGGCCCCGGCGGCCCGGAGGCACTGGCCGACGCGCTGGTGCAGGTGTGCGACACCCCGCTCGGCCCGCTCGCCCCCGGCGCCACGCTGCGCGGGGTGGGCCGGGGCGACCGGCTCTGCGAGCTGGACTTCGAGCTGCCCCTGGCCGGGGGCGACGACACGGCCTACGTGGCCGACCACGTGAGCCTCGGCGACCTGCGCCCGCTGCTGCTGCAGCACCTCCCGGCGGGCGACCCGGTGCGGGGCTGGGCAGACGCGCTGCGCCGTCCCGAGCTGGCCGGCCAGGCGCTGCGGGGCTACCTCACCGGGTCCGTCGACGTCGTGCTGCGCACCGGCGGGCGCTACCTCGTCGTGGACTACAAGACCAACTGGCTCGGCCCGGCCGACGAGCCGCTCACCGCGGCCGCCTACCGTCCGGAGGCCCTGGCCGAGGCGATGGGCCACTCCAGCTACCCGCTGCAGGCGCTGCTGTATGCCGTGGTAGCGCACCGGTTCCTGCGGTGGCGGCTGCCGGGCTACGACCCGCGCCGGCACCTCGGCGGCGTGCTCTACCTCTACGTCCGCGGCATGTGCGGGCCCACCACCCCGGTGGTCGACGGGCAGCCCTGCGGGGTGTTCTCGTGGCGGCCTCCGGTGGCCCTGGTGCAGGCGGTCTCCGACCTGCTGGACGGAGGACGGACATGACCATGGTCACCGCCGCGCGCGCGTTCGAGCCGCTGGGCCCGCACGACCGCCGGCTCGCCCGCTCCGCCACCGGGGTGCTCGGCGAGCTCAACCGGGCGGGGCTGCTCACCGCCGCCGACGTGCACGTCGCCGGCACGCTCGCCCGGCTGGGCCACGAGCAGGACGAGCAGGTGGTGCTGGCGGCGGCCCTGGCCACCCGCGCGGTGCGCGAGGGCTCGGTGTGCGTCGACCTGTCCCGCGTCGCAGAGCTGGACGCCGACGTCGCCTGGCCCGAGCCGGGGCCGTGGCTGGAGCGGGTGCGCGACAGCGCCCTGGCCCGGCGCGGCGTGCTGCTCGTCGACCTCGACCTGGTCTACCTGCAGCGCTACCACCACCAGGAGGTGCAGGTCTGCGCCGACCTGCGCGCCCGGGGCCTGCAGCCGGCACCGCCGGTGGACCACGACCTGCTGGGCGAGGGCCTGGACCGCGTCTTCCCCGGTGAGGGGTATGCCGAGCAGCGCGCAGCGGCCCAGGCGGCGGTCTGCTCCTGGACGACCGTGCTCACCGGCGGCCCGGGCACCGGCAAGACGACCACCGTCGCCGGGGTGCTCGTGCTGCTGGCGGTGCAGCACGGCTCGACCGGCCGGCCGCTGCGGGTGGCGCTCGCGGCCCCCACCGGCAAGGCCGCGGCCCGGCTGCAGGAGGCCGTCACCGAGGCGCTGGAGGGCATCCTGCGCGCGGACCTGCCCGCCGCACAGCGCCTGGCACCCGAGCAGCGTGCCCTCGTCGAGCCGCTGCGCGAGGTGCAGGCCTCGACGCTGCACCGGCTGCTGGGGCGTCGTCCGGGCAGCTCCACCCGCTTCCGCCACGACCGCAGCGACCGGCTGCCGCACGACGTGGTCGTCGTCGACGAGAGCTCGATGATGTCGCTGACCATGACGGCCCGGCTCCTGGAGGCGGTCCGTCCCCAGGCCCGTCTGCTGCTCGTCGGCGACCCGGACCAGCTGGTGTCCATCGACGCCGGCGCGGTGCTCGCCGACCTCGTCGCCGGGCTGCAGGAGAGCGACCCCGCCGGTGCCCCGGCGTGCGTGGCGCGGCTGCGGACCGTGCACCGCTTCGGGCACCGCATCGGCGCCCTCGCCCAGGCGCTGCGTGAGGGCGACGCCGACGAGGTCGTCACGGTGCTGCGCGACGGAGGCGGGGAGGTGGACCTCCTCGAGGAGGACGACCCCACGGCGCGGCTGCGCGGGCCGCTGACCCGGCGGGCTCTCGCCCTGCGGGAGGCCGCCCTGTCCGGTGACGAGACGGCTGCGCTGGCCGCTCTCGACCAGCAGCGGCTGCTCTGCGCCCACCGCGACGGACCGCACGGCGTGCGCACCTGGAACCAGCACGTCGAGCAGTGGGTGACCGAGACGACCGGCGACGGCCTCTGGGACCCGATGTACCCCGGCCGCCCGCTGCTGGTGACCGCCAACGACTACGGCCTCGCGCTGTTCAACGGTGACACCGGGGTCGTGGTCCGCGGCGAGGACGGCGGGACGCACGCGGTGTTCGCCGGGCCCGACGGCCTGCGCCGGCTGGCGGTGAGCCGGCTCGCGGACGTCGACACCATGCACGCCATGACGATCCACAAGGCCCAGGGCAGCCAGGCCCGCGAGGTCGTCGTGCTGCTGCCTGACGAGGACTCGCTGCTGCTCACCCGTGAGCTGCTCTACACCGCCGTGACCCGCGCCCAGGAGCGCGTCGTGGTGGTGGGGTCCGAGGCGGTCGTGCGGGCAGCGGTCGACCGCCAGGTGCGCCGCGCCAGCGGCCTGCGCCGCCGGATCGTCACGCCGGGGTGAGCCCGGCGCGACGCTCCTGAGGCCGGCGCGGCGCTCCTGAGGCACGCAGCAGCGGGTCAGCGTCGCGGCGTCGTCACGTAGACGACGCCCGAGGCGGCCTCGCCGCTGTCGTTCCACGCCAGCACCCGGTAGCCGTAGGTCGTGTTCGCCCTGAGCCCGCGGTCGTCGTACGAGGTGCTGTCGGCTCCGGGCGCGCCCACCTGCGTGAACGACGTGCACCCTGCCCCGGTGCACCGCTCGACGCGGAAGCCGCTCTCGTCGGTGGCGGTGTCGGTCCAGGTCACGCTGACCTTGTTCTTGGCGGTGGCCTGCGCGGTGACGTCGGTCGGCGCCGAGGGGGCCGACGGCGGCGGGGGCGGTGCGGCCTCGGTGGTCGCGCTCACCGGCCCGGCCCAGGCCGAGGCGCCGACGTCGTTGAACGCGCTCACCCGGTAGCGGTACGTCGTCCCCGCGCCCAGCCCGGTGTCGGTGAAGGAGGAGACATCCGCCCCGACGGTGCCCACCTCATTGAAGCCGGTGCACGCGGCCCCCTCGCACCGCTCGACCCGGAAGCCGGTCTCGTTGTCGGCGGTGTCGGTCCAGGAGAGGTCCACGGTGCTGGTCGTCACACCGGAGGCCGTCAGCGCGGTCGGGGCGGAGGGCTCCGTGTCCGGCGGGGGCGGCGGGGGCGGTGGCTCGGACGTGCCGGACCCGGCGAACACCGAGGCGGCGAAGGCGCCGGACCCGGAGAAGGACTCCACGCGCAAGGTCCAGGTGCCGGCTGCGGCACTCGGCACGCCCAGGGTCTCGAACCTGCCCGGGGCCGCGCAGTTGCCGTTGGTCGCCTCGAGCATGCAGCGGCTGACGGCGACGACCGTGCCGGCCGGGTCGACGAGGTAGGCGTCCAGGTCGGGTGCCCACTCGTAGCCGAACCAGCACACCGTGCCGAGCCAGAGCGCGCACTGGGCCGCGCCGTTGGTCGTCTGCATCGTCACGCCGAGCGGCTCGCCGGCGACGGCGACCTCGAACGGGTAGTCCCGGACGGCCCCCGAGCCGACCGACCCCTCGAGGAGGGTGTGCGCCGGCCACGGCGCTGTGGCCGCGGCGGTGCCCTGCAGCGCCGCGAGGAAGGCTCTGGCGTCCACGAGGCCGTGGCCCCACTCGTTGTCGGGGCCGGCGGTGCCGGCGTCGCGGGCCGACGCCTGCAGTGCGCTCTTGACCTGCGCAGGTGTGGCACCGGGCTCGGCCTCCAGACCCAGGGCCACGACCCCGGCCACGAAGGGCGTCGCCATCGAGGTGCCGGAGTAGGCGACATAGGAGCTGGTGGTGTTGGCCTGTGCGGCGACCACGCTCATGCCCGGGCCGACGAGGTCGGGCTTGAGCGCGGCCTGCGGGTTGGTGGTCGGCCCGCGGCTGGAGAAGCCGGCCAGGTAGAGGCCGTCGTCGGTGTCCAGGCCGCCGGCCATCCGGGAGTAGTCGGAGGCGGCTCCGACCGTGACCACGTGCGTGGCCACGCCGGGCGAGGAGACCGTGCCCGGCGCGTCGCCGGAGTTGCCGGCGGCGACCACGACGACCTTGCCCGCGGCCACCGCGGCGTCGGCCGCCTGGCTGCCCGCGTCGGCACCGTCGCCACCCGGGCTCCCGAGCGACATCGAGATGACGTGCACGTCGGCGCGTCCGGCACACCACTCGATGGCGGCGGCGACGTCGGAGTCCGCGCCGCTGCCTGCGGAGCTGAGCACCTTGGCGCCGATGAGCCAAGCGTCGCCGGCCACCCCGCCGTAGTCGGCGGCCGCGGCCGAGCCCGTGCCGTCGCCGGCGGCGATGCCGGCCACGTGCGTGCCGTGACCGTGGTCGTCGTAGGGCTCGGCGCGGCCGTTGACCCAGTCGTTCCAGCCGACGACGCGACCCGACAGCTGCTCGTGGCCGGGGTCGATGCCGGTGTCGATGACACAGATGCCGACGCCGCTGCCGTCCAGCACGCCGTCGCCCGGCGCCACCGCCACCCGCGCTGCGTCGACGCCGTAGTCCCGGTCGCCTGCCGCGTCGGCCGTCCGGGCCACCCCGTCGAGCTCGACCCGGGTCACCCCGGGGATCCTCGCCAGCGCCGTCACCTGACCCGCGGTCACCGAGCCGGAGAAGGCCGGGATGGTCGCGTAGGTGTGGTCCACGGTGAAGGACCGGGCGGCGCGCCGGGCCTCGCTGGGCGTGGTGCCCTGCACGATGACGTCCACGCGCTCACCCGGGCCCAGCTCGTCGAGCGCGGCCTCGAGGTCGTCGGCGACCCGGTCCCCGTCCGTGTCGCCCTTGCCGGGCTCGTGGCCCTGCGCATGAGCCGGTGGGGCGGCGGGACCGTCCGGGTCCGGTGCGGCGACGACGGTGGCCGGAAGCGCCGTCCCCGCCAGCACCGCGGCGGTGGCTGACCCGGTGACGAGCAGACGCAGAAGACGGGACATGGCTGGACCCCTTCACAGCTCCCCGAGATCCCCGATCGCGCGCCCAGTGACGCACATCACAGGCTAGGGCCGGGAGACCGCGCACCGGAAGGGGTCCGGGCGACGAAGTCAGCCGTTGACGTAACTGTCGCAGTGGTCGAGGTCGCCCGGCGAGCCCTTGACGAAGACGACCGGCTCGCCCTGCCGGGTGCCGGCCTGGCCGAGGTGGACGTTGACATGCAGCGGGTGCTTCCGGTTCTCGGCGAACTCGTCGGCGTGCGGCAGCTGGACGTACTGCTCGCCGCCCTGGGCGGCGAGCACGACGCACTGCCCGTTGCCGAGCACCCTGACGTGGGTGTGGTCGGCCTGTGCGGCGCCGGCGCCGGCGACCAGCAGGAGCCCGGACAGGGCGGCGGCGGTGGAGATGCGGGTGACGGACATGAGGACGTCCTCTCGTGGACCCGGCCGCCCGCGGTGGGCGCACCGGTGGTGGTGGCCGTTGAGCCTGGACCTGCTCATCGTCGACCCGCCGGCGCTCCTGTGCCACTCGTCGCGGCCGGGTCCCCGCGCCACCCCCGGGACCGGACGGTGCCTCGTGCGTCCCGCGACCGGCATCTGCCTGCCGCTCAGGTCCGCGGTGGCAGCCGGTGCAGGGTCACGTCGTCGACCCGTCCCTCGGTGACGCTGCAGGTCAGGTAGGTGCAGTGGGGCTGGCGACGGCGGTCGGTCGGCGAGCCGGGGTTGAGCAGGCGCAGGCCGTCGACCTCGGTGTCCCACGGGATGTGGCTGTGCCCGAACACGAGCAGGTCGAGGTCGGGGTATGCCGCCCGCATCCGCTGCTCGCGCCGCTGGCGGGGCCCGGTCTCGTGGACGACCCCGAGGCGCACCCCTCCGACCACCGCGGTGGCGACCTCCGGAAGCCGGCGGCGCAGCTCGGCACCGTCGTTGTTGCCGTGGACCGCCAGCAGGAGGCGCGAGCGGGCCTCGAGCTCGTCCAGCAGCTCCGGCACCACCCAGTCGCCGGCGTGCACCACGAGGTCGGCGCTCTCCACCTCGTCCCAGACCTGGCGCGGCATCTCCCGGGCACGCCGGGGCACGTGGGTGTCGGCGACGAGCAGCAGGCGCATCAGCCCAGTGTCGCCCAGGCCGCCTCGGCGCGCTCCTTGATGCCCAGCAGCATCCGGCGCTCCATCACGAAGTGGACCGGGCCCAGGGCCCACTTGTTCATCAGCAGCCCCAGCGGGGTCGGCTCGAAGTCGCTCTGGAAGCGGACGACGAGCCGGCTGCGGTCGCCGGCCACCGGGCGCAGCAGGAAGGTCCACGCGGGGTACGGCATACCGGCCGCGAGCGCCTCCTCGCGAGGCATGCCGGCGCCGAGCAGCAGCAGGGAGGGCGGCTCGAGGCGCAGCACCGTCATCGACAGGTCGGGCTCGGTGCCCTCGGGCACCAGCCGCACGGTGTCGCCGACCGCCAGGTCCTGCAGCGCCGGGTCGATGTGGTCGGCGCTGCGGATATCCAGGCCCATCAGGTTCTCCAGCCAGTCGTAGCTGTAGAGCCCGCCGCGGCCCTGGCCCAGCTGCACCAGCCACGGCCAGACCTGCCCGGGTGGGACGTCGATGGTGACGGCGTGGGTCGTGCGGTAGCGCGGCTCGCCGACCACGTCGTCACCGGGCAGGCTCTCCCCCGCCTCCTGGGCGGTGGCGCCCCAGGTCGTCATGGCCGGCCACCGGGACAGGCCGTAGGCCGCCGCGCCGGCGACGGCCACCACCCCTGCGGTCGCGACGGCACCGGCGGCCAGGACCCGTGTGTGCTCCATACCCGGACCGTAGGCAGGGGCGGCAGCGAGCCGGTAGGGGCCTTGGTCCCGGGCGCTCAGACAGGCAGCATCTGCAGCACGGCCGAGCCTGTCGAGCCCAGCCACTGGGCCAGCGTGCTGAGCGGGCCGACCATCGCCGCACCCGCACCCACGAGGGCACCGGCCTGGGTGAGCACCGTCGTCAGACGGGTGAGCCGCTCGCCGATCCGCTCCCGGGGCGGGTCGGCCTCGCCCAGGTCGGCCTCGATGGCGGCCAGGTCGCCACGGACCTCCGCCTGCTGCTGCTCGGTGAGCGGGAGCGCGTCGGGGCGGTGCAGGACGGCGCGCAGCGCGTCGACCGCCGACCGCGCGTCGTCCAGGGTGACGGCCGTGCCGTGCTGGCCGCCGCTGACCACCTGGTCACGGCCGACGTTGCTGATGACGCCGCCGGTCTGGCTGCCGATGTTGAAGGTCATGGTGTGCTCCTCGGGGGGTGGGTCAGGGACCGGGGTGGGGCGGCAGCGGGTAGTCGTGCTCGACCCGCTGGGAGGTGCGCTTCGCGGAGGACTGGATCACCGCGCCCACCAGCACGAGCGCGAAGCCCAGAAGGGCCACCCCCATGGCGAGGGCGAAGAGCGGGATGCCGGCGACCTCGATCGGCTGCATCGACTGGCGGAACGCCTCGGGGTCCCCCATGTCCACGTCGGAGGCCTTGACCATCTCGAGCACGACGGTCGCGATGAAGGACAGCGCCCCGAGCCCGGCCAGGGCCTGGCCGGGGATGACGAAGAGCCGGGCGACGCGGTGCATGCTCGCCACCTGGTCGAGGGCGTTCTCCCGCTCGACGATGACGTGCTGGACATAGCTGTTGTACTGGTCGCGCGCGACGTTGCTGATGGTGCCGGCCCGCTGGTCGTCGACGGTGAACGAGACGTGGCCACGCGTCGTGGGGTCGCCACCGGGGGGCTGCGCCCGGTCGTCGGCGTGGTAGCGCAGCCGCACCGTCGCGAGGTCGACCACGTCACCAGGTCTCAGCACGGTGGGGCCGTGGACGGGGCGCCCGTTGACCAGGGTGCCTGCGGTGGAGCCGAGGTCCTCGATCTCGTCGTGGTCGCCCGCGCGCCAGACCGCCGCGTGGTGCCGGCTGACCATCGGGTCGTCCAGGTGCCAGTCGACGTCCGGAGCCCGGCCCACGACGCTGCGCCGGGCCACGACCTCGTGGGCCGGGCCGCGCAGGTCCACCGGGCCGAGGACCTCCAGCCGTCCCATCGGCGCTCCTTCCCGTCAGCCGGACAGGCGCCGCACCATCATCCGAGTGTAGGCCCGCGGGGCGAGGCGGTGAAGGTGCCAGGCCAGCCGCGCGGTGCGCCCGACGAGCACCCGGTCGCGCCCTCGACGCACCGCGTCGACCACCGCCTGTGCGACGTCGTCGGGGGTGACCGGGGCCCCGGAGGTGCTGCGGCCGGTGCCGGGTGCCCGGTCGGCGGCCTCGCCCATGCCCGTGGTCACGAAGGTCGGGTGCACGAGGGTGACACCGACACCGTCGCGGGCGAGCTCGGGGCGCAGCGCCTCGAAGAGCCCGGTGACCGCGTGCTTCGCAGCGACGTACGCCGGGCGGCCGACCACCGGGGCGAAGCCGGTCACGGAGCCGACCACCACCACCCGGCCACCCGTCACGACGAGGGCCGGCAGCGCCGCCTGGGTGCACGCGACCGCGCCGAGGTGGTCGACCTCCATCACCCTGCGGTGCACCGTCACGTCGTGGTCGGTGAACCTGCCGATGGCGGAGATGCCCGCGTTGTTGACCAGGACGTCGAGGCGCCCGTGGCGCTCGACCACCGCGCGGAACGTGGCCGCCACGGCGTCGGCGTCGGTGATGTCGCAGCCGACGACCCTGGGGTCGTCGGCACCGGCGTCGGGCAGGTCGAGCCCGACCACGGCATACCCCGCCTCGGTGAAGCGCTCGAGCAGCCGCGTGCCGATGCTGCCCGCCGCACCCGTCACCACCGCGACCGGCCGGTCGCCTCCGCCTGCTCGCCCCTGGTCCACCCGTCGACGCTAGCGCAGCGGACACGCCGACGGCCGCCGGACCCGTGCGGGTCCGGCGGCCGTCGCGGAGGTGCTGGGGTGCCTCAGGCGGTCGGCTCCTGCGGCTGCAGCGTGAAGCCGATGCCCTCGGCCGTCTGGGACGCGTCGAGCGTCTGGTCGGACAGGGCCGGGACGGTGTCCTCGGCCACGTAGACCGGGGCCTCGCTGTCGGCCACGACCTGGTCGCTCGGCTCCGGCTGCGGCACGAGGGCGACCTCGAGCTGGGCCTGGTCCTCGGCCAGGGAGAGGCGCAGACCCGCGGTCTCGGGCAGGCCCTGGTCGGTGGTCAGGCCCTTGACGACGGCCTGGGCGTTCTCGGTGACGGTGAGCATGCTGGGGGTCTCCTGTCTTCGGTGCGGTCGCCGGCACGGGGCCGGTCTTGACGCCTACGACCACCTCACGGGGCAAGTGCGCACGCGCCTCGGACACCTTCCACCCTCTGTGACGTGCGGGGGGCAATGCAAACGCAGGCACCACCGGCCGCGCTCGGACCTCGCCCGCCGGGCGTCCGACCGGACGGTCCCACCCCCTCCTGACCTGGCCGGACGGCCACGCAGGACTGCCCGGACGACCGATGTCCGAAACTCCCCTGTCCGGGTCTCCTGAGGGACATCACCTCTCACAGCCAGGAGCTCACCGTGAACACCGCCATGAAGCACATGCCGCACCGCGCCGCCCAGGACCTCGACTGGTGGGACTGGGCCGACCTCGGTGGGGGCATCGTCACCAACCCGTACTGGCAGGGGGTCTGAGCGAGGACGACCGCGTGCACACCCGCGAGCTGTCAGGGCCGGCCCGGCGGGTGCGCGTGCGACAGTGCGCAGGAACATGCTCTGACCTGCGCAGACCCGCGCTGTCAGGCTCTCGTCAGCAGCCTGCCCAGCCGATACGCTGTCGTGGGACGCACCGTCACCCCCGGCGCCCCCGCGTCGGGCCGTTGCAGTCCGTATGGGGAGGAACGACCGATGACCCACGAGACCTCGTCCGGGGAGCACCCCGAGCAGCCGCAGCAGCCCGCATCCGGCCAGGGGTACGGCTACCCGCCACCGCCCCCGCCGGCCGGGGGACAGTCACCGCCCACCTACCAGGGGCAGCAGCCCTACCTGGGCCAGCCCGCGCACCAGGGGCAGCAGCCCTACCCGGGCCAGCAGCAGCCGGCGACCTCCGGCGGGGGCCTGGACCCGAAGGTGGGCGGCCTGCTGGCCTACCTCTTCACGTGGCTGAGCGGGCTCGTCGTCTACCTGACCCAGCGGGACCGTGAGCTGCGCTTCCACGGGGCCCAGGCGATCCTGCTGGGCATCGCCTGGGTGGTGGCGGTCTTCGCGTGGACCGTGATGAGCGTGGTCGTCGGCTTCGCCTCCGACACCCTGGGCTCCCTCTTCGGCTTCGTCGGCTGGCTGCTGGGCCTGGCCTTCGTCGCGGTGTGGGTGCTGATGATGGTCAAGGCCTACAACCAGGAGCACTACAAGCTGCCCGTGATCGGTGACCTGGCCGAGACCTGGGCGAGCAAGTAGGACCTTCGCCCCTGGTGGAGCGGGCACTCCCCTGCCAGCCTGGCTGGTGGAGGAAGCCATGCCCACCGACACTGTCACGCCCGCCGTCCCACCCCGTCACCCCCGCGGCCGGCCCGAGGCGCCGGCCGGTGGCCCCGTCACCCATGGCGCCTCCCCTCCGCGCAGCACCGCGCTCGGCGTGGCACTGCTCGCGCTGGGGCTGGGTGCCGCCCTCGTCGCCCTGCTGGGCCCGCTGGTCCTGGGGGTCTTCGACTACCACGTCTCCTCCGGCGCCAGCGGCCAGATCCGCGGTGGTGACGTCGCCGCCCTGCTGCTCGTGGCACCGGTCAGCATCGCCGCCGGCGTCCTCGTGCTGCGGGGCCGGGTGCTGGGCGCCGCCTTGGCGCTGGGCCCGGCGACCTTCGGCCTGTACATGTACTTCCAGCTCGCCACCGGCGGCGACCCGCACCGCTACCCGGGCAACGTCGAGGTGTTCTTCCCGGTGCTGCTCGTCCTCTTCCTGCTCGCGGGGTATGTCGCATGGCAGGCCTGGCGCACGCTCCTGCCCGTCACCCTCCCGTCGGCCGGCAGGCGGGTGGACCGCCTGAGCGGCGGCTTCCTGCTCGTGGTGGCGACCTTCCTGGTCGTCGGGCTGCACCTGCCGGGGCTCCTGACGCTGTGGCGCGGTGAGCCGACGGAGGAGTACCTCGCCGACCCGGGCGTCTTCTGGGTCGTCAAGGTCATGGACCTCGGCCTCGTCGTGCCGGCGCTCGTGCTCGTCGGCCTGGCGCTGCTGCGCCAGCACCCCGAGCGGGTCGGTGCCGCGCGGTATGCCGTGACGGGCCTGGGCGCGCTGCTCGGCTCATCGGTGGCCGGGATGGCGGTCGTCATGCAGGCCACCGACGCACCCGGCAGCTCCCCGGCCCTGACCGTGGCGTTCTGCACCTTCGCCGTCGTCGCGCTCGTGGTCGCCGCGCTACAGCTCCGGCCGCTGGTGCAGGCCGACCGGCACCGCTGAGCCGCGCGCGGCATCCTGGGCACATGCCGGTCCTGGGTGTGCAGGTGGACGCCGACCTGCGCTGGCTGCTGCCGGCCCCGCGCCGCAGGCCCCACGTCGAGGTCGAGGTGTCGCCGACCGACACCCTCGGTCACGTCGTGCAGAGCCTCGGCGTGCCGCTGACCGAGGTGGGGACCCTCCTGCTCGACGGCCACCCGGCCGACCGGGCGCAGCGCTGCGACGCCCACCCCGGGGCGTCGACGCTCGTCGTGCTGCCGCGCCCCCGGCCCCAGCCGACGGCCACGACGCCGCCGCGTTTCCTCCTCGACGTACACCTGGGCACCCTCGCCCGGCGCCTGCGCCTGCTCGGCCTCGACACGGCATACGAGCCGAACGCCGAGGACGACGACCTGGTGCGCCGGGCGGTGGAGGAGCGCCGGGTGCTGCTCACCCGTGACCGCGGGCTGCTGCGGCGCACGGCCGTGCCCGAGGGCGCGCTGGTGCGCGGTGACGGAGCGGGCGACCAGCTCGACGACGTGCTGGATCGCTTCGCTCCCCCGCTCACGCCGTGGACCCGGTGCGTCCGCTGCAACGGCACGCTCACCGCCGTCGACAAGAGCGACGTGCACGCCCACCTGCAGCCCGGCACCCGGCGCACCTACCGGGACTTCATGCGCTGCAACGACTGCGGCAGGGTCTACTGGCGCGGTGCGCACAGCACGCGGCTGGAGGCGCTCGTGCGCCGGGCCCAGGCGGCGCTCGCCCAGCACACCGCCACCGCCGGACCGGGTGTGCGCGGCGACGCGGACCGTGCCACGGTGGGAGCACGGACCGAACCCCTGTCCAGCGGACCGAGAGGACACGACATGAGCACCCCCCCGAACGACGACCTGCCCGACGCGGTGGAGACCGACGACGAGCGCATCCTGGCCCACCAGGAGGACGCGTGGGCCGAGAGCGCGACCGGCGAGCCGGTGCCGGAGGACGCCGACCTGACCGAGGTCGCCCCCGACGAGGAGCGCATCGTGGAGCCGGACGTCCTCGAGGAGGGCGTCGAGGAGGTCTGAGTCCTCTCCCGGACGGCGGCGACCGTGTCGGGGTGCAGGCTCGCCCCGCCCGTGCCACGGTGAGGCGGACGTGACCGACCCGGTCATCCGGACGAGAGGGCCCGCCATGAGCACCCAGGACGACCAGCCCCGCGAGAGCGACCCCCGCAGGACCGACCCGCGCGAGACCGACCCCCGCGAGACCGACCTGCCCGCACGCGACGACGACACCCGTGCGGAGGGCGCCACCGGTGACGTGCCCAACCCGGAGACGGGTGTGGGTCTCGGCGCCGGCGAGCAGACGAGCTTCGAGCCGGAGGAGGACCCGGAGGCCGCGCCCGAGGACACCGACTGACCACCCCTGCCCGAGACCGCGGACGGGTGTCCGGGTCGCGGTGGACGCAGCGCGCGGCCGGGAGCGGCGACATACCCTGGAGGGGTCCGCCTCCGCCCGCGCGGTCGACAGGAGAAGAAGGATGACAGTCCCCCACGACCGTGGCGTGCTGGGGAGCCTGGAGCAGACCCAGGCGCTCGTCGAGGCCGGCACCCTGCCGCCCGCCGTCGAGGTGCGTGTCGACCGCATCGCCGACACCATCCGTGACCTGCTCGGGCTCGACTCGCCGGCCCCCACCGAGATGCGCGTCGTTCTCGCGGCGGTGGCCCACGGGTGCCTGGCCGAGCGGGTGCGCGACTACCAGCGGCTGCCCCGCGCCTACGCCGACGGCCGCGCCGTCGCCGGCGGCCGGACGACGCTGATGGCCCTCGTGGACACCCTCGACGAGCTCGGCCTCACCCTCGACCGGCTCTACGACGCCGTCTGCCGTGCGGACCACCCTGCGCTCGAGCGGCACAGCCGGCACCTGGCGGAGGCCTTCGAGTCGCCCTCCGGGGCGAGTGTCGAGGAGGTCACGGGTCTGGTGCAGGGGCCGACACCGTGACCACGACGACGTATGCCGCAGCACCGGAACCGCCGGCCGGCCCGGGTGAGCCGCTGGCCCCGGTGCCGCTCACCCACTACCTGCAGGAGCTGGGCCGCTGGCGGGTGCGTCGTCAGCGCGAGCTCGACATCCTCGACGAGGTGGCGGCCGCCCGCGACGACAGCGACGAGACCGCCGACGACCTGACCCTGTCGATGGCGCTGTGGCACGCGGCGGCCCAGCGCTACGACCTGCTGGTGACCGCGGCGGAGAGCAGCGGCCCGGGCGGGCCGGACGCCGACACGCGCGAGCGCATCAACCGGCTCGTCTGGGGGCTCATCGAGCAGCCCGGCACCGAGACGCACAACCTGTCGCTCTCCCTGCCCCAGGCATGCCAGCTCTCCGACGCGCTGGCCTCGGCGCTGCGCTCCCGCCTGCAGGTCGACGACAGCGCCGGCATCGTCGCCGACCGGGTGCACGCCGTGCAGGCCCGGGTCGCCCGGGTCGCCGAGCTCGTGGCCGACCTCCCCGAGGACGACCGCGAGGAGGAGCAGGCGCGGCTGGCGAGCCTCGAGGAGGGGCTGGCGCGTCTGGAGGCGCACCTGCAGTCCGCCGAGGCGGGCCGTCAGGACACCTCCGGCCCGCAGGACGCCGACCTGCGGCCTGAGCTCGGGCGGCTGGAGTCGCTGGCGGCGATCACCGAGCGCGACCTCATCCTCGACGCGGTGCGCCGGGCGCACGGCCGCGCCGACCCCGAGCACGTGGCCCGGGTGCGCGAGGAGCTGGTCACCACCGCCGACGCCGTGCGGGTGCTGGCGGGGCGGGCCCTGGACACGCTGGACCCGGCACCCCACCTGGCGATCCCCGACGTGGAGGCCCTGGGCGAGGTGCCGCAGGACCGCGCCGAGCTCACGGCATACCTCGCCGGTCTGGAGCGGGTCGACCGCGCCCTGGAGCAGGCGCACATCACCTACGCGGCGGCCCTGGCCCGGCACACCGAGCTGCTCGACCGGGCCGAGGCGCTCGCGGCGACGCTGTCCGGCACCGGTGCCCCCACGAGCGTCGACCTGGCCGGGATGCTCAGCCGCACCATCGAGGCACTGCACAACGTGCCGGCCGACCTGCAGCGCGCCGCTGCGCTGATCGGCGCACAGGAGGCCTACCTGGCCGAAATGAGGAGCGACCGGTGACCACACGCGAGCGACCCGACCTGCACGACCCGATCCCCGAGCCCACGGTGCCGCCCGCCGTCCAGACCGGCCGCGCCGGCGGGCCGGAGGGCCCGGCCAAGTCGGTGACCGCCCCGGCCGCCACCGTCCCCAGCGCGCGCGAGTGTCCGCACTGCGGCGCGACCAGCGTCGGGGACGCCATGTTCTGCGAGGGGTGCGGGTTCGACTTCGTCACCTCCGCCGCGCCCCTGGAGCCGGCCGGCGGGCGTCGCCACCGCACCAGCGAGCAGTCGCTGCAGCCGCACGAGGTCTACACCACGAGGCACCACGGCGACGCCGCCCAGGAGGCCGCCGAGGTGCTGAGGCAGGCCCGCGTCCGCCGACCCGACGACGACGTCGAGCTGCCGACCGCGCCGGAGGTCCCCCCGCCGACCCCACCCACCCGGGAGCGCGCCACCCCGGCACACGAGGTGCTGGAGCACCTGCCGCCGTCCCGGGACCACGACACCGCCTGGGTCGTCGAGGTCTGGGTCGACCGTGGGTGGTACGACCTGCAGGAGAGCGACCAACCCTGCCCCGCCCCGACCGCGCCGCTCGTGGTGCCCGTGCGCGGGTCGTCCCTGGTGGTCGGCCGCACCTCCGACAGCCTCGGCGTCCGCCCGGAGGTCGAGGCCGGCCAGGACCTCGGGGTCTCCCGTCGGCACGCCCAGCTCACCACCGACGGGCGACGCTTCTGGGTGCGCGACCTCGGCACCCCCAACGGCACCTTCGTCGGCACCGTCGGCGACCCGCTGCCCCGCGAGCCGGTCGGCCGGGACGTGCAGGTCGAGGTGGGCCGTGACGACCGGGTCTACGTCGGCACGTGGACCCGGCTGGTGCTGCGGCCCGCCGCCGACCGGGAGCGCCCCGCGCAGCCCGGCGACGCGCGCTGAGGGCCACAGCGCTCGGGCCTGGTGCACGCTCAGCCCCTGCCTGCGCTCAGCCCCTGCCCAGGCGGGCGGACGGGTGCAGGTCGGGGTGCAGCGTCTGCGCCACCAGGCCCCCGGCCATCCGCGTGCCCAGCGCCGGAGCCTGCTTCCACAGGTTGTGCCCGGCGGGGAACAGCACCCCGTCGCGCTCCCACACCCCGACGCCGTCCTCACCCCACGGCAGCGTGGTGACCCAGCAGTGCCGCACGTCGACCGGCTCCGGATCGAGCCCGGGCAGCGCCCGCCGGACGTAGGCGGCAGCACGCCCGGCCAGGTCGGCCAGCTCGTCGGGGTCGGGCAGGCTGGCGTCGTCCCGGGCCCGGGTGGTCTGGCTCAGCCCCACGGCATACTCGGCGTTGCCGGGCACTGCGGCGGCGTAGACACCGGTCTCGCCGAAGACGCCGCTGGAGTCCTGCAGGGTGGCCAGCCGCTGCGGCGGCTCCCCGCGCACCGCGAAGGTGAGCCGCACGTGCGCACCGTCCTGCACCGGCAGCGCCAGACCCAGCGTGCGGGCCAGGTGCGCCGTGCCCCGACCGGCACAGACGGCGACCCGGTCGTAGCGGTGCGTGCTGCCGCTGCTGCGCACCTCGACCTCGTCGGCCACCGGGCGCACCGACAGCACCTCGTCACGCACGAGCCGGTCCCCCAGGGGCGCCACCAGGGCGTCGACCACGGCCGTGGTGCGGATCGACCCGCCCCGCTCGTCCAGCATCGCCGGCCCGTCGTAGGGCGCCAGCAACGGCTGCACGGCGGCCAGCTCGCCCGCGTCGATCCGCCGTGCGGCGACCCCGGCCTCCTGCAGCAGCGGCAGCTTGCTCTCCACCGCCGGCCCGATCGCCACGGCCCCGTCGCCGGAGACCATCTCCACCTCGAGCTCCTGCCCCCAGCGGTCGTAGAGGTCACGGCTCTCCTGCGTGGCGGCGATGAGCCGGGGGTCGTCGTGCGCGTGCCGGAAGATCCGCGACGACCCGCCGGACTGCCCGTTGCCGGGCACCCCCTGCTCGTAGACGCGCACCTCCACGCCCCGCTCCAGCAGCGCGTATGCCGTGCACAGGCCGACGATGCCGGCTCCCACCACCGCGACCCGCGGTTCCTCGGACATCCCTGCACCCTTCCCTCGACGACGCGCACCACCCTACGCACGCGGTTACGATCGCAGCCCCGCCTCCCGCATCCCTCGCGTGGCCGCATCGCCCTCGACCGCGGCGCATACCCCCGACCTCAGGAGACGACACGTGCCCACCCTGCCCGGCAGCGACCTGGAGATCTTCCCGCTCAACCTCGGCGGCAACCCGTTCGGCTGGACGGCCGACGAGGCCACCTCGTTCGCCGTGCTCGACGCCTTCGCGGAGGCCGGTGGCAACCTCGTGGACACGGCCGACGCCTACGCCGCGTGGGTCGACGGCAACAGCGGCGGCGAGTCGGAGTCGGTCATCGGCGGGTGGATGGCCGCCCGCGGCAACCGCGACCAGGTGCTCGTGGCCACCAAGGTGGGCGCCCTCGAGTCGCGCAAGGGCCTGGCCCACGACAACGTCGTCGCCGCCCTCGACGACTCGCTGCGCCGCCTGGGCACCGACCACGTCGACCTCTACTACGCCCACTACGACGACGAGGACGTGCCGGTCGCCGACCAGGTCGCCACCTTCGACTCGCTGGTGCGCGCCGGCAAGGTGCGTGCGGTCGGGCTGTCCAACTACTCCCCGCAGCGGATGCGCGACTGGTTCGAGACCGCGCAGCGGGAGGGCCTGAGCGTCCCGGCGGCGGTCCAGCCGCGCTACAGCCTGGTCTCCCGTGCGGTCTACGAGGCCGACTACGCCCCAATCGTCGCCGAGCACGGCGCCGCAGTGTTCAGCTACCCAGCCCTGGCCTCGGGCTTCCTCACCGGCAAGTACCGCTCCGAGGCCGACTTCGCCGGCCAGCCCCGCGGTGGGGCCGCGCGCCGCTACTTCGAGGCCGGCGGCCTGCGGGTCGTCGACGCCCTGGTCGAGGTCGCGGACCGGCACGGCGTGCAGCCGGCCACGGTCGCCCTCGCCTGGGTGCTGGCCAAGGGAGTCACCCCGATCGCGTCGGCGTCACGTCCCGAGCAGCTGGAGGCCCTCACGGCCGCCCCGTCGCTGAGCCTCACCGGTGAGGACGTCGCCGCGCTCGACGAGGCCTCGCAGGGCTTCTGAGGCCGGCACCGGCTCAGACCACGAGCACCCGGCCACCCATGGCCAGCAGACGGTCGCGCCAGATCATGTCCATCGCGGCGACCGACACCCGCGCGCAGCCGTGCGAGGCGGGCCACGGCGGGATGTAGTCGGAGCCGTGGATGGCGTAGTTGCCGGAGTAGAACATCGGCCGGTACATCTCACCGAGCTCCCCGTCGCGCCATCCGCTGCCGTCGACGAACCACACCGCGTAGTCGCCTTTGGGTGTGCGTGCGGTGTAGGTGCGCCCCTGGAACTCATAGGGCTCGCCGTTCCCGGTCGCGGTGTTGAGCGTCATCCGCGTGGCGCCGCCGCGCACGACGAGGAGCAGCTGGCGGGCGATGTGCACCTCGACGTGGTCGCCGCCCGCCACCGGAGGCGGACGGTGTCCCGTGCTGAGCGCCTCCTTCACCATCGGCCCTGCGATGCCGTCGCGCTTCAGCCCGTGCGCCTTCTGCAGCGCGAAGACCGCCTGCTCGGTGAGATGGCCGTAGCCTCCGTCGGCGCGGCCGCACCAGTAGCCGGTCGCGGAGAGCTGCTCCTGCAGCGCACGGACCCCCTCACCCCGGTCGCCGCGGCGGTATGTCGTGGGCTGCGGCTCGGGCTCGGGTTCCGGTTCGGGCTCCGGCTCTGCCTCGGGTTCCGGTTCCGGCTCCGGCGCGGCCTCGGGCTCGGGTTCCGGCTCGGGCTCGGGTTCCGGTTCGGGCTCCGGCTCCGGCTCGGGCTCGGGCTCGGGCTCGGTCAGGCCCTCTCCGTCGTCGGACAGCCCGCCCAGCACGGCCCCGGTCATGAGGCCGAAGCCGCCCTTGAGCAGCTCCCGGCGGTGCACCGCCAGGGAGCTGACCCTGCTTGCACCGAGGTGGTGCCTGCTTCGTCGCACCGCTCGACCCCCTTCGCGTCGCGGTTCGGTCTCCAGTAGACGACACCTCCCTGCCCCTCCGTTGCCCTTGGCGCGCAACCGATGCCGAACCGTGACCTCCGGGGCATGCCTGCGGCCGGGGGTCGGCCGGACGCGGGGCGGGGTCGTCCACCGGCCCGACCCGGCGACGCGGTCCGCGCTCAGGGGTGTGTGCGACGCCCGCCCCGGAGCCGGTCGAGGACGGTCGGCGCGCCCCCTGCGGCAAGTCACGCCATCACGGCATCGGCTGCCTCGTCCGGGCCCTGCGACGACGTGTCCACCTCCACGTCATACCCACCGTGCGCATGCACGGCGGCGTGCTGGGCGACAGCCTGACCCAGCGTGCGGTCGGCACGAGCCCGCTCCCGGGCGGCCAGCACCTCCGGCGGGCAGCGCACACCCACCAGGACGGCCAGCACACCGGCGAGCGCGTCGGCCAGGTCCCACGCCCAGCGCCGCTCCAGCAGCACGTGGTTGACGACGACGTCGCGGCCCGACCGGGCGAGCGCCGCCACGCAGCGGTGCATGCCACGGTGCAACCGCTCCCCCACGGGGCCGACGAGGATCGAGGCGATCGCGCCGTCCGCGGCGGAGGAGTAGGCGTAGACCTCCGACCACTGCGACCCGAGGTAGCGGCGCGGGCAGCATGGACAGGTGGCGGTCGAGGCCGGCGTCGAGCAGCGGACCGTCCCAGCGGTCCTGCAGCGCTTGCACCAGGCTGGTCTTGCCCGAGCTCGAGGTGCCGTTGAGCACCAGGACCAGGCCGGGGTCAGCCGCGGCCACCCGTCACCGCCCGCGCCTCCACGACGGCCTTGAGCCTGGCGAGGTCGGCGCGCACGGCGGCTGCGTCGTCGTCCAGCTCCTGCTGCGACATCCCCGGTCGCCGCATCAGGGTGAAGACGACCGCGCAGGAGGAGCCGGCCGGCAGCACCCGCAGCCTGGTGTCCACGCGCTCCCCGCCGGGCAGCACGACGGTGTGGTCGAGCACCCCGTCGTCGTTGGGTGGCGCGAACCGGACGGTCACCTCGCCCATCGGCGAGCTCGACACCCACTGTCCCTCGACCAGGGCGACCGACCCGCTGAGCCCCACCGCCCACTGCGGCAGGTGGGCAGGGTCGGCCGCGAAGGCGTAGACCTCGGTCGCCGGTCTGGCGATGCGCTGGATGATGTCCATGAACCTCACTCCTCTGCGTGTGCCCGAAACGCGGTCCGCAGACCTCTCTGGTCGAGCACACGCCGTGTCTCCACGACCCGGAAGCCGCGCTCGTCCACCGACGCGCCCAGGTCGTCGAGCCTGACCCGGGCGCCCACCCTCACCGCAGCGGTGCCGTCCGCCTCACCGCCGACCCGGGTCCGCACCCCGTCGTGGCCGGCCGGGCGGTCGGTCCGCACCCGCGCGGACAGCAGCTCCCGACCCCACCTGAGCACGACCGACCCCGGCGACCGGCCCTCCGGCGGCCCGAGGTGCAGGGTGTCCCCGGTCGCCCAGAGGTCCAGCCCCGCAGCCCGGGCCCGGGCACGCAGGAAGTCCAGGTCGCTCACCCCCGACTGCCGCACCAGCCGGTATGCCGTGGGGCCGGCGTCGACGTCGGCACCCAGCCCGTGCTCCCCGGCCACAGCGGTCACGATGTCGCCCTCGCTCAGGTCGCGCCAGACGTGGCGCCGCGGTGGGGTGCACAGCCGGTGCAGCGCGTCCTGCGCCTCGACCACGACGACCGCAGGAGCGTCCGCGGGGCTCCGCAGGGTGAGCGCCGTGACCGCCCCGTCGAACCACTCCACCCGGGACGGCCCCACGTCGAGGCTCACACCGCAGGGCGCCCCCACCCGCAGACCGGGACCGCGCTCGCTGTCGACGAGCCGGCCGGGGGCGCTCAGCACGGTGAGCCTCAGCCGCGTCGGTCGGCGTCGGCGCTCGCGGACGACGAGGCCGACGACGTCGCGGCTCAGCGCAGGGTCCTCGACCGAGTCGAGGGTCACGACCGGAGCAGCTGCCATGGCTCTCATCGTGACCCACGGCAGACGCCACAGCAACGGCGGCACAGCCCCTCGCGCCGAGGGCCGGAGGCGTGCCGGCTCCCCGGCATACGGGCGCTGCGGCTCAGGGCTCGGCGTGCTCCCGGACCCACTGCGCCATGCCGGGCACGAGGAAGCGCAGGGCGCCCCGCTCGGGGAAGAGCGTGCCCTTCTTGATGAGACGGTCGCGCAGGTAGGACACCTTGGACGTGGGCTCACCGAGCTTGCGCGCGACGTCCCCGCCTCCGGACCCCTCGGGCAGACGGGCCAGGGCCGCGAGGTACTCCCGCTCCTTGGGCGAGGCGTCGTTCCAGCGGGAGGCGTAGAGCCCCGCGGACAGGTCACGCTGTGCGGCGGCCAGCGCGGCGCGGGCGTGCTCGGCCTCGATGCGCTCCTGGCCGTGCGAGGCCCGCCAGGCGTGGTGGCCCAGCACCTGGATGGCGTAGGGGTAGCCGCCGGAGGCGTCGGCGAGGACCTTCGCCGCCTCCTCGTCCATCGGACGGTCGGCGTCGGCGGCAGGTCCGGTGAGTGCCTCAACGGTGTCCGCGCGGCCGAGCAGCCCGAGCTCGTGCCACTCCCCGCGCTCGAGGTAGGTGACCGACCGGTCGCGCTCGCGCAGGCTGGGCAGGCCGGCCCCGGCGACGACCAGCGGCCAGTGGTCGCCGACGTGCTGCTGCAGCACGGCGGCGAGGTCGGCGAGCTCGGCGCGGTCGGCCAGCTGCAGCTCGTCGACCGTGACGACCAGGCCGCCACCGCAGGCGACCGCCGCCTCGGCCGCCGCGGTGAGGGCCTCGTCGAGCGGCACGGCGGCCGGCCCGCCCTGGGTATGGCGCACGTGGACCTCTCCCCCGACGCCGAGCACCCGCGCGGTCACCTTGCCGCCGGAGACCGAGAGCCTGCCGCTCTTCTCCACCGTCGCCTGGCCGAGCAGGGTGGCCGCGGCCTGCAGCCGCTCGACCAGCTCGGGGGTGAAGGGGGTGCCGGGGCGCAGCTCGACGGCCACGGTCGGCCACCCGTGCTCCTGCCCGGCCAGGGTCGCGATCTCACCGAGCGAGACGGTCTTGCCGACCCCGCGGGGCCCGACGAGCAGCAAGGGCCGGGGTGTGCGCCCGTCGAGGGCCGCGATCTCGAGGGCCTCCGTGGCGGCCGTGATGACCGCGTCGCGGCCCACCAGCCGCGCCGGCGCCTGGTTGAAGCCGGGGCGGTAGGGGTTGGGTGCGCGAGGTGGCATGTGCACAGACTAGGACGTATAGCACTATCGCGCATCTATAGCGCCATATAGCACAGACACGTCAGGCCGAGGCAGCACGTTCCGCCCTCCAGGCCTCGAACGCCTCCCGGCTCGTCATCGCCGGCGTGTAGCCGAAGACCTCCATGAGCCGCTGGTTCCCCAGCACCGGGCGGTAGCGCAGGAACGCCGTCTGCTCCGGGCCGTATGCCGTGAGCCCCAGCCGCCGGCCCCCGGCCAGGACGGCCCGCAGCACCGGCTCGGGGACGGTCAGTGTCGGCTTGCCCAGGGCGGCGGCGATCTCCGAGACCGTCATCGTGCCGTCACCGGCGACGTTGAACGCCCCGGTCACCTCGCTGGTCACCGCCCGGCGGACGACCTCGACGACGTCGGCGTCCCAGACGAAGACGAAGGGCGACTCCGACCCGCGCACCTTCAGCAGCCGGGGCCGCTCGAAGAGCGCGGTGATCTGGTTGTCGACCCGCTCCCCCAGGATCGTGCCGATGCGCAGCACCACCTGCTCCAGGTGCGGGGCGCTCTCGCGCAGCGCCGCCAGCATCTCCTCGACCTGCCGCTTGTGGTCGCTGTAGGCGAACTCGACGTTGCCGCGCAGCGGGTCGCCCTCGGTCAGCGGCACCGGGTTGTCGGGGTGGTAGCCGTAGGCCGCACCGCTGGAGGACACGACGACCCGCCGCACCCCGTGAGCCAGGCAGGCGTCGAGCACGTGCCGGCTGCCCTGCACGTCCACGGCGTGCTCCAGCGCCCGCGAGGAGCCTTTGCCGGGTGTCACCACGGAGGCCAGGTGCACGACGACCTCGGGCCGCCAGTGCCCCATCACCTGGTCGACGGCCTCGGCGTCGGTCACGTCCATCACCACGTGCTCGGCCCCCGGCACCGGAGCGGCCGGCACCCGCAGGTCGGCGCTCACGACGTGATGGCCGTCCGCTGCCAGCGCCGGCACCACGCCGGACCCGAGGAAGCCGGAGCCGCCGGTGACCAGCACGCGCGACGTCATACGGTCACCTCGGTGCGCTCGGCCACCGGCCGCCGCCGCCACAGCGAGGCCACGACGAGCCCGGCGACGATGTCCCAGATGCCCCACCAGGCGGCGACCAGCGCCATGCCGCCCAGCCCGTCGAAGTAGGTGAAGACCAGCAGCAGGCCCAGCCCGGCGTTGCGGATGCCGACCTCGAAGGTCATCGCCCGCGTGCTGCGTGCCGGCAGCCCGGTCGCGCGGCCGATGCCGTAGCCCAGCGCCAGGGCCAGCGCGTCGTGCAGGAACACCGCGACGAGCACGACGCCGAGGAACTCGACGAGGACGTCCCAGTTGTTGGCGACGCCGACAGCGATGATCCCGCCCAGGCCGAGGAACGCGACCGGCCCGACGAAGCGCCGCCCCACGGCCGCCACCCGCGGGGCGTAGCGCACCGTGGCCAGCCCGACCACGAAGGGCACCCCGATGACGATGCCGATCTCGGTGAGCATGTCGAGCGCGCTGAGCTCGATGTCGGCGAGCACCTCACGGCCGCTCGGGTGCAGCCCGCCCCAGAAGGCGACGTTGACCGGCATGAGGAAGATCGCGAGCACGTTGCCGACCGCGGTCATCGACACCGACAGCGCCACGTCGCCGCCGGCGCGGTGGGTGAGGATGTTGGAGACGTTGCCCGGCGGGCAGCACGCGACCAGGATCATGCCGAGGGCCACCGAGCCGCGCACGTCGAGCAGCAGGGTGAGCACGAAGGTCAGCGCCGGCAGCAGCAGGAACTGCGCGACCACGCCGACGGCGATGCTGCCCGGCCGGCGCACCGCCGCGGCGAAGTCCTCCAGCCGGGTGTCCAGCGCGACCCCGAGGAGGATGGCGGCGATGACGATCTTGAGGGTGGTCAGCGACGCCTCGTCGAAGGCGATGCGGATGCTGTCGACATCGGTCACGGGCGCACCCCCAGGGCCTCGGTCTCCCGGCGCACGGTACGACGGTAGGCGTCCTTGTTGACGTAGTAGGCCATCCGCTCCAGCCCGAGGTAGTGGTAGCCGCCGGAGAGGTCGGGCCGCGGGCCGGTCATGTGCTCCTCGAGGGCAGCGGCGCGCTCAGGGGCCTCGCTCAGGGCACGCAGGTATGCCGCGACCAGCTCGGCCTGCTCGTAGCGGCCCTGCCAGCCGATGCCGGAGGCCTCGATCATGCCGAGCACGAAGAGCCCGGTGCCGGGTCCGGCGAAGATGTTGAGGTAGAGGTCCGGGGCCATCCCCGACCAGTGCAGGTGTGCCGGGTCGACGAACGGGTAGTGCAGGCGGTAGCCGGTGGCCAGCACCACCACGTCGTAGCCGAGCCGGCTGCCGTCGGTGAACACCACCCCGTCGCCGTCGAAGCGCTGCACGTCGGGGCGCACCGTCACGTCGCCGTGCCCGAGGTGGTGCAGGATCAGGCTGTTGACGATGGGGTGGGACTCGTAGAGCCGGTGGTCCGGCTCGGGGAAGCCGAAGCGCGTCGGGTCGCCGGTGAACAGACGCAGCACCCGGGTGTCGACGGCCTGCTTGAGGCGCGCGGGCAGCGGACGACCCTGGTTGAGGGTGTCGGCCGGCTTGCCGAAGAGGTACTTCGGCACGAAGTGGTAGCCCCGACGCACGCTGATGTCGACCGAGGCCGCGTGGTGCACCGCGTCGACGACGATGTCGCAGCCGGAGTTGCCGGCGCCGACGACCAGCACCCGCTTGCCGGCGAAGACCTCCGGCCGCTTGTAGGCGCTGGTGTGCATCAGCTCGCCGTCGAAGTGCCCCTCGAAGGTGGGCACGTGGGGCTCGCTGAGCGTGCCGTTGGCGATGAGCACCCCTGCGTGCAGGCGGGTATGCCGTCCGCCCGGCCCGTCGCTGGTCACGGCCCAGCCCTCACCCTCCGGCTCGACCGAGACCACCTCGGTGTCGAACGCGAAGCCCTGCCGCAGGTCGAAGGTGTCGGCGAAGCCGCGGAAGTAGGCCAGCAGCTCACGGTGGCTCGGGTAGTCGGCCACCGACTCGTCCATCGGGAACTCGGTGAACTGGGTCGTGGTGCGCGAGGAGATCAGGTGCGCCGACTCGTAGACCGTGCTGCGTGGGCCGTCGATGTTCCACAGCCCGCCGACGTCACCGGCCAGCTCGTAGCCCGTCCACGGCAGCCCGAAGCGCTGCAGGTTGCGCGCCGCCGCCAGCCCCGACGGTCCGGCACCGATCACGGCGTAGGTCAGCTCTGACACGCCACGGAGTCTGCCAGAGCCCCCCGACCGCTCGATGTGATGCGCACGGGGTCCGCAATCTGCCGGACCCCTGAGCACCACACCCATGCACAGAGGCCCGGGAGTCCAGGTCGACGAAGGTGGCACGCAACGTCACCTCCCCGCGAGCAGCAGCGCGACGGTCTCGGCGGCGGTCGCTGTGGAAGCGCTCGCCGGCGTGCCAGAGCCGACCGTCGACCTCGACGTTCAGCCCGAACTCGCGGCTCTTGAGGTCGGTCCGGGTGCCGTCGTCCTCCACGACCTGGCGTTCGAAGGCCGGCAGGCCGTGCGGCCGCTGGACCCTGGTGGCGAACCACACCTCCGGCAGGCTCTCCGCCTCGTTGCCGATCTCGCCGAGCGCCAGCCGCAGCTGTCGGCGGTGTCGGTGGCGCCCCCGTACCCGCAGCTCGGCCAGCAGCGACTGCTCGTCGAGGCTGCGCTGTTGGCAGGCCCTGGCCGCCAGCGAGATGGCCTCGGGCAGGCTGCACTCCGGCCGGTCGGCCAGGTCGACGACCGTCTGTGCGAGCCGGGTGACCGGAAGGCCGTCCACACTGGTGGAGGTCAGCCTGCGGCGCTGCACCGTGCGCACCCCATCCACCGGCCGTGGGCGCCGGCCGGGGCTCATCCCGATGGTGATGACCGTGGGTGCGAGCCTCTCCAGACGCCACAGGTAGGCCGCGGCATCGAGGGCCAGCACGCCGCCGCTGCCGCACCACAGCAGGCCTGCCCACGCCCTGGCGTGCCATGTCACAGTGCCGTTGTGGGTGAGGTAGACCCCGCGGTGGACGCGCTGCCACTCGCCGCTGTCCACCCGCCAGCGCACCTGCTTGGCGGTCAGCCCGGCAGCGAGCGCCTGCGGTCTGCTGACGACGCCGTGCTGCCTGCGCGCCGTCCCCCTGAGGTCCACACGCGACATCCTGGTGCGGATGCGCTCGTCCTGGTGCCGTGCTTCCACAGGTACTCGGCACGCCGTTGCGAGCGCAGGAACTTCTAGCCCCTTGAGAGGCCACAGGTCACGGCGCGAGCCCGCCGAGTCCTCGGCGCAACGGTGGACTTCCGTAGGGTGTCCCCATGTCGGAGGGCACCCTGCAGCCGGGCGAGCGGCTCACGCTCGGTGCGCTCAGGTATGCCGTCAACGAGGAGGCCGGCACCTACCTTGCCGTCATGCGGCTCTTCACGACCGGCATCAGCGGCTTCCTCTCGGACCAGTCGGCCGACGAGGTTGCCGAGCGCCTGCGCGAGGCAGGAGTCCACCTCGACCGGGACACGGTGGACCAGCGCCTGTCCTATCTCGTCGAGCACGGCAACCTGGCGCGCAGCCCGCGGGAGGCCGAGGCCCGCAGCGTGCGGGAGTACCTCACGAACCGCGCCCGCTACCAGCTCACGCCGCGCGGCGAGCTGGTGCAGCGCCAGGTGGAGGAGCTGCTGACACGGTCCGACGGCGCCCGCGAGGTCTCCAGCGAGATGCTGCCGGGTCTGCTGTCAGGGCTGACCGGGCTCGTCGAGCTCTGCGACCAGGGCTTGGACGCCGCCGAGCCCACGGAGCTGGCCACCCGAGTCTCGACGATCTTCGCCCAGTTCGAAGTGCTGGTCACCTCGACGCGCCAGTTCTACTCCTACCTCGCACAGGTGCTCACCCGCTTCGACCTCGGCCGCGACGAGTTCGTCCTCTTCAAGAGTGCGCTCATCGACTACCTGCAGCGCTTCGTCGACGAGATCTCCCGGCACATGCCGCAGGTCGCCGATCAGCTGTCGCGGCTCGAGCCGCACGTGCCGACGCTCTGCACACGGGCCGACTCCGCCGGGCGGCTCGTTGGTCTGGACGGCACCCAGGCCCGCCGGGCACCCGGTCTGGAGCCTGAGGACTGGCAGAGCCTGCACGCATGGTTCATCGGCTCGGCCTCTCGGCGCCCGGACGCCGACAACGTGCGCCGCCTGGCCACCGATGCTCTACGTGCCCTCCTCACCAACCTGCGCCGCCTGGCCGCGGGAGCTGACCGGCACCAGAGCCGCTACGGCGACCTCGTCCGGCTCGCCGGCTGGTTCGACGCGTCCTCGGACGACCGGGCCCACGAGCTGTGGGCCGCTTCCTTCGGGCTGTACTCAACGCGCCACCTGTCCTTCGCCGCCGAGACCGAGGGCGACCCGGTGCCGTCCACCCGCAGCTGGTGGGACTCCCCCGCCGCCGAGGTGCCGGTCGGCCTGCGGCTGCGAGGCGAGCGCCGGGCGTCCGGCCGGTCCGGGGCGCGAGTCGACTATTCCGCGGCCAAGCAGGCCCGGCTCGCCGAACGTGCGAAGCACGAGCGACGACTACAGCGCGCAGCCGCTGAGCTCGCGGCCCACGCGGGTCCGGTGGTGGAGGTGCGGCTCAGCGACGGAGCCCGCAGCACGTTCCTCGACCTGTATGCCGCAGCACTCGCCCAGGCGGGGCGTCCGCTCGGCGCCGACGCCGTGGCGACCGCCGAGCTGCGCGCCCCGGGCACCAGCCTCTCGCTGCTGGTCCGCCGGCAGCCGGGGGCCCAGGTGCGGCTGCGGAGCCCGGGAGGGGTGCTGACGCTCTGTGACCTGACAGTCGACCTGACAGTGGAGGCGGACGCCGACGTGGACAACGACGGCGTGCACAACGACGGCATGACGCCACTGAGGGCCCAGGGATGACCGCGACGCCGGAGCGCCCGACGCCTGCGACCGATCCCTACGTCGAGGCCGAGCGGCGCCGCGCCGCGCGGGCGCTGCTGCGCACGCCGCTGCTGCACGCCGACGCCCACGCAGACGACCTGGCCCTCGTGCGACGCCACCAGCGCGAGCTGACGACGATGTTCGCCGACGGCCTGGGCTACCGCCTCGTCGTCGAGCCAGGTCTGGCGCGCCTCCTGAAGACAGGCCTGGCACCCGACCCCAGCCGTGGCCTGCGTCGTCGCAACGGTCGACCCTTCACACCGCGCCGCTACGCCTTCCTGGCCCTGACGCTGGCGGCGCTCGCCCGGACCCGTCAGCAGGTGATGGTCGACGAGGTGGTGGCGGGGGTGCGCTCTGCCGCTGTCGACGCCGCGATCGACGTCGACCTCGACAGCGTGCACGACCGGCGGGCCCTGCACTCGGCACTGGTTGCCCTCGTCGACCTCGGGGTGCTCAGCGAGCGGGACGGCGACCTCGAGCACTGGGCCGAACGGCATACCGAGTCGTTGCTCGATGTGCACCGCGACCGGCTGGCGGTGCTGCTCTCCGCGCCGCTGGTCTCGTGCGAGGGACCAGCGGACGTGCTGGCCGTCCCCGAGGTGCCCTCATCGGCCGGTGGTGCCCGGATCACCGTGCGCCGGCACCTCGTCGAACGCCCGGTGCTGTCCGTCGAGGACCTCACTGAGGAGCAGCGCGGCTGGTGGCGGCGCAACCGGGAGCGCGAGCGTGAGTGGTTCAGCCGGTGGCTGGGACTGGAGCTGGAGATCCGGGCTGAGGGTGCCCTGGCGCTCGACCCCGACGGCGAGCTCTCCGACCTCGCCTTCCCAGGGGTGGGTTCGGCCAAGCACTTCGCGCTGCTGCTGCTCGCCGAGCTCACGGAGGTCGCCCGGCGCAGCTGCGCAGCGGTGGACGACGGGACCTCGCGCACCTGGGTGCCGGTGGCGACCTCGACCGCACGCTCGGCCGGCGACCGGGTCTTCCGCGCCTGGCGGCGCGGCCTGCGCAAAGACCACCAGGACGACCCCGACGCCCTCTTCGACGAGGCAGTGCGGCTGTTGGTCACGGCCGGCCTGGTCCGCACCGAGGGCGCCACGACGTGGGTGCATGCCGCCGCGGCGCGGTACGCCCCCCGCGCCGAGCTCGTGACCGCGGCCGGACCTGCCGGCGAGCGTTCGCTCTTCGAGCAGGAGGACCCATGACGGCCACGATGACGAGCACTGGGAGCGTTGACGCTTCCACGACCCGTCGCTTCCGCCTGCACCGGGCAGGCATCCTCAACGTCTGGCAGTACGACGAGCAGGTGTTCACCTTCGCCGACGGCCGGATGCTGCTGCGCGGGGCCAACGGTGCGGGCAAGTCCAAGACCCTGGAGCTGCTGCTGCCTTTCGCGCTCGACGGGGACAAGGCTCGGATGACCGCCTCGGCCAAGCACCACACCAGCCTGCTGTGGCTGATGACCGACGGTGTCGAGGGCGGCAACCGGGTGGGCTACGTCTGGGTGGAGTTCGCACGCACGACCGAGACGGGGCAGGCTGAGTTCTTCACCTGCGGTGTGGGCGTCCGAGCCTCGTCGACCGCCCGGCAGGCCACCGCCTGGCACTTCGTGACCTCGGGACGCGTGGGCGTCGACCTGTCGCTGGAGGACGCCGCCGGTCCGCTGCCGCAGGCCAGGCTGCGTGAGGTGCTCGGCGCCGAGCAGGTCTTCGAGCGAGCCGCCGACTACAAGGCCCACGTGGGCCAGGCCCTCTTCGGCCTCGACCCGCGACAGTACGACGAGGTCCTGCGGCTGCTCTACTGGCTGCGCCAGCCCCAGGTCGGTGAGGACATCGAACCGGCCCGGCTCACCCAGCAGCTCTCCCAGGCACTCCCCCAGCTCGACGAGCAGGCCGTCCGCGGCGCCGCAGACACCTTCGACGGGCTCACCGCGGTGGGTGAGAAGCTCGACCGTCGCGCGGCCGCCGCGGTGGCGCTGAGCGCACTGGCGCAGGGGTATGCGGCGTATGCCGGCGCGGTCGTCGCCGACCGGGCGCGGGCCGTCGGCTCCGTGGTGGTCGAGGAGCGCCAGCTGAGGACCGCGCTCGACCATGCTCGCGAGACGCTGGGGGCCATCGAGCAACGACGAGCGGAGACGCTGGACTCCGTGGAGACGGCCCAGGCAGGTGCCGAGCACGACCGCGCACGGCTGCGCGCTCTCGAGGACAGCTCCGAGTTCCGCGACCAGCGCCGGCTGGACGAGCTCGGGCAGCGGGCACAGCGGGAGACCGAGCTCGCGGGGCAGGCCACCGCGCAGCTCGCGCGCAGCCGGGGCACGGTGGACCGCGCCACGGCCTCGCTCGCCGAGCAGCGCGACCGGCTGCAGGAGTCGGTCGAATTGGTGGTGGCGGCGGTGCGCTCCGTCGGCGACCAGCTGCGGCGGTCGGTGCCGGGCGCTCACGTGTCGACGACCTTGACGTCCGACACGCTGCTCTCCGTCCCTGACGAGGCCGGCCCGGTCATGCTCGGTGCACTCGACCGGCTGCGAGACGCGCTCGCCCACGCGACGTCCGCGGTCTCGCACCGGCGCGCCGGTGTGGGCCTGGTGCGTCAGTCCCTCGAGGCCCTGTCCAGCGCCCAGGGCAGGCAGACCGTCGCCGAGCGGGAGGCCGAGCAGACGGAGGTCCGGTGGGAGGAGGCCCGCGAGGCACGGGTCGAGGCCGAGGCGACGAGCCGGCGGGAGCATGACGCACTGCTGGCACGGCTCGCCGGCTGGGCCGCGCGGCCGGCAGCGCCGGAGGTCGTGCTGCCCGCCGAGCTGACGCCGGAGACGCTGCCCGACCTGGACCGGCTGGGGCACCGCAGCGCAGCCCCACAGCTGGCGTCGCTGCGGGACGGGCTCGCTGAGGCACGGGCCGGGAGTGCAGCGGCTCGCACCGAGCTGGAGCGCCTTCGCGCGGACCGGGCCATGGTCGAGGCCGAGCGGGCCCCAGCGCCACCGGCCCCTGCGCTGCCGCGCACCGCTCGTCCCGACGGGCACGCCCTCTGGCAGCTCGTCGACTTCACCGAGAACCTGCCACAGGAGGACCGGGCCGGGTTGGAGGGAGCACTTCAGGCCTCCGGCCTGCTCGACGCCTGGGTGCGACCGGGTGGTCGGCTGCTCGATGCAGAGCAGCGTGACGTCGTGCTCGTGCCTGTCGGCACGGACCTGACCCGAGGGCCGAGGCCCCAGGGCGGCCTCGACGGGCTGCTAGTCGTCGACCTACCTGAGGGAAGCGACCTGACCATCGACGACGTGACCCGGGTGCTGCGCAGCATCGGACTCGGGCCAGGCTCGGACCGCCGGCCTGGCGGAGGGGCCACGGCGTGGGTGGCCACCGACGGGTCGTGGCGCCTCGGCCCGGCACACGGGCGCGCGGGCAAAGACAGGGCGCAGTATGTCGGCGCCACCGCCCGCGTCCAGGAGCGCGCCCGCCGCCTCGCGGTTCTGGACGCGGACATCGAGACCCAACGGGAGGTGCGTGACCGGGCCGACCTGGAGCAGACCCGGCTGGCCGAGCAGGTCACCGAGCTCGAGGCCTGGGCCGCCACAGTGCCGTCCGGCCGGGCGCTGAGCACCGCCTGGGACCGGGTCGGGCTGTTCGTCGAGGCCGAGCAGCGTGAGGAGCGGCGCAACCAGCGGGCCCAGGCGGAGGCCCAGGCGGCCCGGTCCGAGTCCGTCCGGCGCGGCGACGAGCTGCGCCGGGTCGCCGACGAGCAGGCGCTGCCCATCGACCCCACCGCGCTCGCCGCCGTCGAGGAGCAGCTGCGTGCCGTCACCGAGGGGCTGCGCGAGCTCGACCGAGAGGACCCACGCACCCGTCGGATGCTCGAGTCATGGGAGCGGGCCTGGGCGGACCACGCCGCGGCTCGGCACGCACATGCGCTGGACGAGGACGCCGCCGCCGAGACTGCGCGGGCAGCGCACGTGGCGACGGCAGAGTTCACGGAGCTGCAGGCGTCGGTGGGCGACTCGGTAGCGCAGCTGCGACGGCGCATCGCCGACACCCGTGCCTCCCTGAAGACCCACCAGCGGGACGGCGAAGCCGCACGGAGTGACCTCGACTCGCTCCATGTCGAGTTCGGCAAGGCACAGACCGGTGTGGCCGCCGCCGAGGAGCGGCTCGTCGGTCACCGGTCGACCCGCACCTCGGTGCTCGACGCCTTCACCGGGTTGGCGCGGGTGCCGGGCCTCTTCGAGGCCGCCGACGTGCAGCCGCAGGACGCCGACAACGTGCTCGGCCTGGAGGGTCTCGACCCCGCGGTGCCCCTGCCCCGACGCGCACTCGCCGTCGTCAGGACCTTGTCGGCGCTGAGCACCGCCGACGTCCCGTCTGCCACGACCCAGCTCTGGGAGCGCTACACCGCTGCGACCAGCGGACCCGCTGCGGAGCACCAGCCGGTGCTCGCGAGCCGCGGCGAGCTGCATACCGTCTCCGGGCGCGACGAGGCCGGGGAGGCGGTCATCACCACCCTGTCGAAACGGGTCGCCGCGGCCGTCGAGCGTGACCGGGAGCTGTTGACCCAGCGGGAGCGGGAGCAGTTCGAGCGGCACGTGCTGGGCGAGCTCGGTGACGCACTGCGCCGCTGCCGCCGCGACGCTCGGGAGCTGGTCGACGCCATGAACCTGCAGCTCGGTGAGGTGTCGACCTCCCAGGGCATCCGCGTGCGGCTCGACTGGCGGCTGCGCGACGACGTCGCGTCCGAGGCCCGTGCCGCGGTCGACCTGTTGACCCAGCCGGTCGGTGCTCTGCTGCCGGAGGAGCGGGCCGCCCTGCGCGACGCGCTGCACCGGCTCATCGAGGCCTCCCGGGCCGAGCACCCAGAGCTGTCCTACTCCGAGCATCTCGCGGCGGCGCTGGACTACCGCACCTGGTTCACGTTCACGATCCGCTACACCCGTCCCGAGGCTGCTGGCCGATGGGAGCGGCTGCACCGGCGGTCACCGCTGTCGCAGGGCGAGCAGAAGGTGCTGTGCTACCTGCCGCTCTTCGCCGCCGCGGCGGCGCACTTCACCTCGCTCGCAGGTGCTGCGCCTTACGCACCGCGGCTGGTGCTGCTCGATGACGCGTTCCCCAAGATCGACGTGCGCACCCACCCTCTGCTCTTCGGGCTGCTGGTGCAGCTCGACCTCGACTTCGTCATCACCAGTGAGAGGCTCTGGGGCGACCACTCGACGGTGCCGTCGCTGGCGATCTACGAGGCGCTGCGCGACCCCGGCCAGCGGGGCATCGCGCAGTACGAGTACCGCTGGGACGGGCGCACCCTGGAGAGCGTGGGGTGAGCGAGAACCTGCCGCCGTGGGTCACCGACCCGGCTCTGGCTCCGTCGTGGGAGCGGATCCTCACCCGCTTCGAGAAGGCAGGCCTGGTGGCGGAGGGGTATGTCGTGCTGACGCTTCGCACGCGGGCCGAGCGTCAAGCGGTGGCGGCGCTGCTCGGCCGCACAACGGTGCGCGAGCGGGTGCGGGTGGATCTGGCCGAGCTGGACCGCCGGCTGCGGGAGCGGTCGGGTGCGGGTGGCCTACTGGCCGTGCTGACGACGGTCACCGGCAGTGCCCCCCAGGACCGGCCGGCCCGGAGGGTTGCGCAGCAGACTGCTCGGGAAGAGCCGTTGGCGCTGGCCGCGGACCTGGTGCGCGCGCCGTGGGCCGACGACTGGGTCGCGGGTCTGCGACGCACCGGCATGCTGACAAGGCGCGCGGACGCCGAGCAGGTTGTGCGCGACGCCGCCAGGGTGCTCAACGCTCTCCCCACGCCGGGAGATGCGCGGCAGACACTCTCGCGCGTCGAGCTCGGTGCACGTCTGTTGGGCGACGCCCACGCGCTGGACCGCGACACGGTGCTGCACCATGTGGTGCTGCGTGCCCTGGCTGCCGCTGCAGCGGTGCCGGTGCCTGCTTCGGCCCGTGCCCGGGAGGAGCTGTGGGGCTCCGTCGGGGCGACGCCGGACCTGGTGTCGCGCACCTGTCTGGTCTGGGGTCTGCGCCTGGCAGGCGACGGTGCGCTGGCCCGGCGGCTGGAGACCGCGGCCGACGTCGGCGACCCGGTGCACATCACCGACTGGGACCTGCGGCGGGCCGACGGTTTCGTGCCCGAGCTGTACACCCGGGTGCTGGTCTGCGAGAACCCGCGCGTCCTGGAGGCTATCGCCGAGTATGCCGTTGCCGGGCCTGCCGCTGTCAATCGGTCGGTGGCCGCCTGGGCCGTCGTGTGCACCGCCGGGGAGCCGAACCTGGTTGTCGACCAGGTGCTCGGACACCTGACCGAGGAGGGTGTGCCGCTGCGCTACCACGGCGACTTCGACTGGCCCGGCATCGCACTGGCCAACCGTGCTGTCGCTCGGCACGGGGCCCAGCCCTGGCGGATGAGCGCCGAGGACTACCTCGAGGGGCTAGCGCTCGGTGGGACCATGCTGGCCGGCTCCCCTGTCGAGCCGACCTGGGACGCCGAGCTCGGTGCCGCGATGCGTCGCCACGCCCGCGCCGTGCACGAGGAGTCGGTGCTGGCGACACTGATCGACGATCTCGTCGGCCCGTCCTCCCCCTGAGCAGGACCACCGCCGGCCAGTGCGAAGCGTCCTGGCTCCGGCGTGCTCAGATCGCCCCACTATCGCCTACGGTGTCGGCGGACGGGACCGAACTGGTGCTGGCTGTCCATGCCCTCTGGTCCGGCGAGCGGCTGTCCCTGCGGGCCGAAGACTGCGGCCGTGGCGTCAAGAGCCCTGGCGAGACGCTGCGCTCGGCTCGCCACATCCGTTCGACGCTTCGGCGCCCGGGCTCGCCGGGGTCTGCAGGACCCGGCGCGAGACAGGGATGGTCGGATACACGCATCAGCGCGAGCGTGAGCATGGTGTTGACCCGGCCCGTCTCGGGCCGGGTGCGGGGCGAGGTCATCGCAGGTGCCAGGTGACGCCGAGGGCGGTGACCGTCGCGTCGCGGCCCCGGTCGTGGACCCAGGTGTGGTGTCGC
>NZ_JAJSDQ010000007.1 GCF_021272345.1 Ornithinimicrobium sediminis
CAGCACCTTGCGGGCCACCGGGGACAGCCAGTGGTTGGACGTGTGCTCCACACCAGCCAGCTCGTCATGCGTGCCAGTGGGAGTCTCAGGACGGTTCGTGGTTGCCATAACGGCATCAAATCCTCTGTGCGACAGGAGCGGGACCTTCCCGCTGACACCCACCCTCCCCGAACACCACCGGCCCCCACAGAGCACACCGTCCCCACCAGCACAGGACCAAGGTCCCGACTTCTCAGCGCCGCCGGACCAGCCGAGGTCGTGCTGCCAGCGTGGGACCTACCTGCCCGCAATCGGCTCTGCGGTCGGGCTGAGCAACATCTGGCGCTTCCCCTACGTCGCCGACGAGAACGGCCGCGGGGCGTTCATGCTCCCCTACCTCGTCGCGCTGCTCACCGCGGGCCTGCCGCTCCTGCTGCTCGACAATGGGCTGGGGCACCGCTCCACCGCGACCTCTGACCCCGACCGGTGGACTGCTCAGCCGTCGAGCAGGCCACGGATGTCGTCGGCGGTCAGCCCGCCGCCGGTGTACTCCCCCTCGTCCACGACCCTGCTGAACAGGTCACGCTTGCGCTGCTGCAGGGCCACGACCTTGTCCTCGATCGTGTCGCTGGAGACCAGGCGGTAGACCATCACCGGGCGCTCCTGGCCGATGCGGTGGGTGCGGTCGACCGCCTGTGCCTCGGCCGCAGGGTTCCACCACGGGTCGAGGATGAACACGTAGTCGGCCTCGGTGAGCGTCAGCCCGAAGCCCCCCGCCTTGAGGCTGATGAGGAAGACCGGGTCGTCACCCTCGCGGAACGCCGCGATGCGCCGGGGCCGGTCCCGGGTGCGACCGTCGAGGTAGCTGTAGCCGATGCCGGCCGCGTCGAGGCGCTCGCGCACCAGGCCCAGGAAGCCGGTGAACGAGCTGAACACCAGGGCCCGGTGGCCCTCGGCGGCCACCTCCTCCAGCTGCTCCAGCAGCGCCTCCACCTTGGCCGAGGCGCCCTTGCCGGCATACGCCTCGTCGACGAGCACCGGGTCGAGGCTGAGCTGGCGCAGCAGCGTCAGTGCCCGGAAGATGGCGACGCGGTGGCGGTCCATGTCCTCCAGCAGGCCCAGCACGCGCTGCCGCTCCCGCTGCAGGTGCTGGCCGTAGATGCGTCGGTGTGCTGGCGACAGCGCGATGTGCACCACCTGCTCCTGCTTCGGCGGCAGCTCCGGTGCGACCTGGTCCTTGGTGCGGCGGAGCAGGAAGGGCCGCACCCGCCGGCGCAGGGCCTGCAGCTGCTCCGGCGCCGCGCCCGTCTCGATCGGCCGGCGGTAGCGCTCGGCGAACACCTCCGGCCGCGGGAACAGCCCCGGGGCGGCCAGGGACAGCATCGCCCACAGGTCCATCAGGGAGTTCTCCAGCGGCGTGCCGGTGATGGCCAGCGTGAACGGCGCCCCGAGCCGCCGGGCCGCCTGGTAGGTGCGCGAACGGTGGTTCTTGACGAACTGCGCCTCGTCGAGCACCAGCCCGCTCCAGCGCAGCGCCTGGTAGTCGTCGGCCTCCAGCCGCAGCAGGGTGTAGGAGGTCACCACGACCTGTGCGCCGTCCACCGCCCCGGCCAGGCTGGTCCCCCGACGCCTCCCGGTCGCGGTCACCGGCACGACCCGCAGGCCGGGGCTGAACCGTGCGGCCTCCTCGACCCAGGTGCCGACGACGCTCGCGGGTGCGACCACCAGCAGCGGGTCGGCGAGCTCGCCCCGCTCGTGGGCGCGCACCGCCATGGCCAGGGCCTGCAGCGTCTTGCCCAGGCCCATGTCGTCGGCGAGCACGCCGCCGAGCCGGGCGTCCCACAGCATGGCCAGCCACTGGTAGCCCTGCTCCTGGTAGGGGCGCAGCGTCGCCTGCAGCCCGGCCGGCACCGCCGGGGCCTGCTGCTCGGCGGACCCCAGCAGACCGGAGACCGCCTCGCCCCACCGAGCGCTCTGCTGCTCGACGACGCCCAGGGCGACGAGCTCCTCCCAGAGCCCGACCTGGTAGCGGGAGACCCGCAGCGTGTCGCCGTCGGCGTCGCTCAGCTCACGGGCCTCCTCGATGAGCGCGCGGAGCGACGTGAGCTCGGGGCGGTCGAGGGGGAACCAGGTGCCGGAGTCGAGCAGCATCACCTCCTCCCCCCGGGCGAGGGCCGCGAAGAGCGGCGCGAACGGCACCTCCTGTCCGTCGACGCTCACGGTGACGTGCAGGTCGAACCAGTCACCCTGGTGCTCGTCGGTGTCGCGGGTCTCCAGGTGGACGACGGGTGCCTGCTCCGCCTCCTCGTAGGCCGGGGGCTCGCCGGTGACGTCGACGTGCACGTCCTCCCGGGCCTGGAGTGCGGGCAGCACCTCGGTGGTGAAGGTGACGGTGTCCATGCCGACGAGGGCGCTCTGCGGGCTGGGGTGCAGCGCGCCCGTGGCCGACCGGTGCCGCAGCCGCGGGAGGGCGTCCAGCTCGGTCAGGCCGGCCAGCAGGGCGTGCTCGTGCTCCAGGTCACGGGGCGGGTCGGTCGGACCGGGGGTCAGGCCCACCCGCACCTCGGCGGGCTCCGAGCCGCCGTGGGCGGGCACCTGGTAGGCGAAGCCCCACCGCAGCTCCAGGCGATGGCCGGGACGGTAGGTCGCCTCCAGGGTGAGCATCGTGGTGACGCCCTCGGGCAGGGCGACGCTGTCGTCCGAGGAGCCGACGGCCAGCCGGCGCGCCAGGACGGGGTAGTACAGCCCCAGGAACCGCGGCACGTCGGGGCCGGGCACCTCCACCGTGGTGCCGGCCTGCAGCAGCGCACCCAGGGCCGCCGGCGGTGGGGCCGCGAGCGGGGCCAGGGTGAGGGTGCCGTCGGCGCCCAGCACCGCCACCCCGTGGGCCGGGTCACCGAGCAGGAGCCTGGCCCCGACCGGGGTCGCCTCCCCCATGGCCAGCACCGGCCGCACGGTGAGCCCGTCCTCGTGCCGACGCACGTCGACCCGCACCTCGGCGGCGGAGGGCACCAGGGTCACCTCGGCGAGCCCGTCGCCGGCGGCCACCAGCGGTATGCCGACGAGCTCGCAGCGTCGCAGGAGCGGCCAGACCGCGGGGCCGAGGTCGTCGACCTCCACGTCGGGGCTGCCGTAGCCGTAGTAGCCCGCGGCGGTCGCGCGGTGCAGGGCGAGGATGTCGCCAAGCACCGCACGATGGTCGGGGCGGACGTCCGGCCGGCCCCAGCTGCGGGTGAGGTCCGACCAGCCGGCGCCCTGCCTGACCCAGGGCTTGTTGCGGCCCTCCCGCAGCGGCCGGATGCGCACCCGGCGTGCTGTCGTGCCGCGCGTGGGCGCCAGCGCGGTGACGAGCGAGACCTCCAGGCCCAGCCCGGGCAGACCGTCGGCCGCCGCCGGAGCACTCTGCACGAGGGGCGCCAGCATGCGCTCCCAGCCGCGCTCCTCGGCAGGCGTGTCCGCCTGCAGGGCCTCCCGGGCTGTGAGCAGCACCGCGGCGGTGTGCTTGCAGTCGAAGCCCACCGGGCAGCTGCACGACCCCGACCACCGCGGCACACCGGCGTCGTCCAGCAGCCGGACGACCGTCTGGTAGCCGGCCGGCCGGCTCCCCGACACCGTCGCGAGCAGCACCCGCCCCCGGTCACCCTCGACGAGGGTGCGCACGGCGCCGGTCACGGCATACCCCCGGGCGCGGCCCAGGCTCGCCTCACCCACGACGCGGCCGATGTCACGGTCGGTGAGCCGGCCCACCCACGTCGCTGCACTGACCTTGACTGCCACGCGGCCGACGCTACCGCCGGGCGCCGACAGGCGGGCGCACCGTCCACGATGCTGCACCTGACGGCCCCTGTGCCCGATCCGCGCTCCCGTGTCGGTCTCGAGGCGTGCACCCGAGCGCACATCGGTCACCCGCGGCCCTGCCCGGGGGCCGGCGGTCCTGCACGATGGGTCGTATGACGCTCCTGCTCACCGTGCTCGGTGCCGCCCTGGTCCTGCTCGCCCTGTGGGACATCTTCCACACCCTCTGGCACCCCCGCGGGTTCGGCTTCGTCGCCCGTGTCCTGTTCCGGGCGCTGTGGGCGGTGAGCCGCTGGTGGAACCGCCGCACCGGTCGGTCCAGCGAGCTCGCAGGCCCGGTCGGGCTGCTCGCCACGGCGATCGCGTGGGCCGCCGTGGTCGTGCTGGGCTTCGCGCTCGTCTACTGGCCGCACATGCCCGGCGGCTTCTTCTACGCAGCCCCGCCCCCGCCAACGGCAGACCTCTGGTCCGCGCTCTACCTCTCGCTGGTCTCGGTGACGACCCTCGGCTTCGGCGACATCGTGCCCGCCACCGACCCGCTGCGCATGCTCGTGCCGATCCAGGCCCTCATCGGCTTCGTGCTGCTCACCGCTGCGATCTCCTGGATCCTGCAGGTCTATCCCACGCTGGTGCGTCGGCGCAGCTTCGCACGCCGGCTCACCAGCATGGCCAGGACCGACACGCTCGAGGTCGTCCGCCACGGCGACGTCAGCGTCGCCTGCGCGCTGGTGGACGAGGTCAGCGTGGGGGTCACCACCGTCGAGGTGGACCTCATGCAGTACGCGGAGAGCTACTTCTTCCGGGAGAACGAGCCCACCCACTCCCTCGCGGCTACGCTGCCCTTCGTCTCGTCCCTGGGCGAGGCTGCCGCTGCCGCGGACGCGATGGAGGTGCGCCACGCCGGTGCCATGCTCGAGCTGGCCGTCGACAGCCTGGCCGCCACCCTGGCGGAGAGCTACCTCGACGGGCAGGACGACACCGAGCGGTCCTTGCTGGCCTTCCAGGAGGACCACCAGCAGCCGCGGGTCAGATGACCAGACCCAGCCGGTCCAGGGCGGGCACGAGCTCCTGCTCCTCGACCCGCAGGTGGTCGAGCAGCGCCACCGCGAGCGCCTCGAGCGCCTCGGCCACCGGCTGGACCTCCTCCGGGGTCCGTGCCTCGGGGCCCATCTCGACCAGCGCCACGTCCAGCTCACGCAGCAGCCCGCCGATCCGCACGTGGTCGGCGGTCAGGGCGTCGACGACGGGCTGCAGGCTGGGGTCGGCCTCGGCCAGGGCCGGCAGCATGTGGACGTCCTCGATGCCGTGGTGCCCGTGGACGAACCGGCAGTACATCGCGCAGAACGCACCGAACTGGCTGTAGGTGCGGCTCAGCTGGGAGTCCTGCACCTGGGCGCGCACGTCCTCCACCGGCACCTCCCCGGCCGCCAGCAGGCGGGCCGCGTGCCGCAGGGTGCCCAGCTCGTGACGCAGGTGGTCGTGGATCGCGACGAGGAACTCTCCGGAGCCACCGGGGACGGGGGTCACGCCCGCACCGTGCTCGTGTCCACCGCTCATGCCGGGCTCGTTTCTCTCACGGGACGACGCTGACCGGGATCTGCAGGACCCCTCCACTCCCCCGCACGCCTGACCCTACGACACGGCATACCCGGAACAGCACAGGCCTCCCCCGCGTTAGCGATCGGCATGACTTCCACCAGCCCCGTCACCGCACCCACGAGCACGGCCCCGCTGACCGTCGAGGTGTGGTCTGACGTCGTGTGCCCGTGGTGCTACATCGGCAAGCGCCGTCTCGAGGCAGCCCTCGACCGGCTCGCCCTGCCAGAGGTGCAGGTCGTATGGCGCAGCTTCCAGCTCGACCCGTCGGCCCCCCGGCCCGGTGAGCCGGGCCACGGGCAGAGTGTCGCCGAGCACCTGGGTGAGAAGTACGGCGGAGGCCGGGAGGCCGGTCTGCGGATGAGCGCCCAGATGACCGAGGTGGCCGCCGACGAGGGGCTGGTCTTCCGTCTCGAGGACGCCGGGCGGGGCAGCACCGTGGACGCGCACCGGCTGCTGCACCTCGCGGCCGACGTCGAGGCGCAGGGCGCTCCCGGCCTGCAGGACGCCGTGAAGGAGCGTCTCCTGCGTGCCTACTTCACCGAGGGCGCCGACGTGTCCGACCCCCGGGTGCTGCGCGGGCCGGCCGTGGAGGCGGGGCTCCCCGAGGTGCGCGTGGACGAGGTGCTGGGCTCCGACGAGTACGCCCACGACGTGCTGGCCGACCAGGAGCAGGCCCGGGCCTACGGCGCGAGCGGCGTCCCGTTCACCGTTGTCGACGGGCGCTACGGCATCTCCGGCGCCCAGCCCGTCGAGGTCTTCGTCGACGCTCTCACCCGGGCGCGCGCCGACCGCACCTCGGTCCTCGTGCCGGTCACCGCTGACGGCGGTGCCGAGGGTGGGTGCGGCCCCGACGGGTGCGCCGTCCCGGGAGCCGACCAGGACCGCTGAGACAGCCGGACCCGGTCAGGCCGTGCCGAGGTCGCGGCCGGACAGGCGCAGCACGCCGCGCAGCAGGGCGGAGTGGTCGAGGTCGCCGTCGCCGTTGGCGCGCGCCGAGGCCAGCAGCTGCGCGGTGAGCGCCGCGACCGGCATCACGACGCCCGCGTCCCGGGCGGTGTCCAGCACGATGCCCATGTCCTTGTGGTGCAGGTCGACCCGGAACCCGGGCCGGAACTCGCGCCCCGTCATCAGGGACCGCTTCTGCTCCAGCACGCGCGAGCCGGCCATCCCGCCGGCCAGCACGTCGAGCGCCACCTCGAGGTCGACACCCTGCGACTCCAGGAGCACCACCGCCTCGGCCAGCACCTCGACGTATCCGGCGACCACGAGCTGGTTGGCAGCCTTGACGGTCTGCCCGGCACCGCTGGGTCCGACCCTGAGGACGGTGCGCCCGACCGCGGCGAAGACCTCGGCGCTGTCGTCGAAGGCCTCCTGGTCACCCCCGACCATCACCGACAGCACACCGTCCACCGCACCCTGCTCGCCCCCGGACACCGGCGCGTCGAGCAGGCTCAGCCCGCGCTCGGCGGCCTGCGCGGCGAGATCGCGGGTCACGTCGGGACGGATCGTGGAGAAGTCGACGACCACCGTGCCCGGTGCGCAGTGCGCGAAGGCCCCCTCCTCGCCGGTGAGCACCTGGACGACGTCGGGGGTGTCCGAGACGTTCACGCACACGACCTGCGCACCCGCCACCGCCTCGGCGATGCTGCCGGCCTCCGTGCCGCCCGCCGCGAACAGCGCGTCGGCCTTGCCGGGGCTGCGGTTCCACCCACGCACCGTGTGACCGGCACGCTGCAGGTTGACCGCCATCGGGCTGCCCATGATGCCCAGGCCGAGATAACCGATCGTGCTCATCACGTGCTCCGTTCTGCAGGGACCATCCGTCACGACCACACTAGGTGCGGGCGCCGACACGCGACGGACGAGGAGGGGTGGCCATGATCCGGGTGGGCATCTCGGGCTGGCGCTACGCCCCCTGGCGCGGGGTCTTCTACCCGCCCGGACTCCCCCAGCGGCGCGAGCTGGAGTATGCCGCGCAGCGCCTGGGCAGCATCGAGCTCAACGGCTCCTTCTACTCCCTGCAACGGCCCAGCAGCTACCGCACCTGGGTCGAGCAGACACCGGAGGACTTCGTCTTCTCCGTCAAGGGCGGCCGCTTCGTCACGCACATGCTGCGGCTGCGCGGTGTCGAGACCGCCCTGGCCAACTTCTTCGCCTCCGGCCCGCTTGCGCTGGGCCCCAAGCTCGGCCCGGTGCTGTGGCAGCTGCCCGAGCGGCACCCCTACGACGCACAGGAGCTCGGCGCCTTCCTCGACCTGCTGCCCCGGACCACGGGGCAGGCAGCGGCGCTCGCCCGGCAGCACGACGCCCGGGTGGAGGGCCGGGCGTGGACCAGCACCGACCTGGACCGCCCGCTCGAGCACGTGCTCGAGGTGAGGCACCCCTCCTTCCGGACGCCGGACTTCCTCGACCTCCTGGCCCGGCACCGCGTCGGCGTCGTGGTCGCCGACACCGCAGGCCGCTGGCCGGCCTTCGACGCGGTGACCTCACCGGTCGTCTACGTGCGGCTGCACGGCGAGGAGGAGCTGTACGTCAGCGGCTACGGCGCCGAGGCCCTCGACCGGTGGGCCGACCGGGTGCGCGTCTGGGCTCGCGAGGCCGACGTCTACGTCTACTTCGACAACGACGTCAAGGTGCACGCACCGCACGACGCCATGGCGCTGGCCACCCGGCTGGGCGTGGGGCCGTCACCACCCGCGCAGGGCTGAGCGCGCCCGGCCGCCGGCCCCTTCCTCGACCACCGTTGTCACGGCATACGCAGGACTTTTGTCACTGCCGGGCACACACTCGGCGTGCCTAGGGTAGGAGGCACCACCACCCGCCGGCCGAGCCGGCGAGACCACTCGGAGGGGACGCAGTGAGCATCCAGGAGACCCAGGCACCGGTGCTGGTCGTGCGCGACCTGGTGCGCCGGTTCGGTGACCTCACCGCGGTGGACGGGGTGTCCTTCGCGATCGCTCGGGGAGAGACCTTCGGCCTGCTCGGACCCAACGGTGCCGGCAAGACGACCACCATCTCGATGGTCGCCGGGCTGATCCCCGCGGACGCCGGCACGGTCACGGTCGGGGGTGAGCAGATGAGCCCGCGCAGTGTCGCGCCGAAGCGTCTCATCGGCCTGGTCCCACAGGACCTCGCGATCTACCCCGAGCTCACGGCCCGGGAGAACCTCACCTTCTTCGGCCGGCTGCAGGGCATCGGCGGGGCCGCCCTGAAGTCACGGGTCGAGGAGGTGCTCTCTCTCATCGGGCTGGGTGAGCGGGCCAAGGAGGCGACGAAGAACTTCTCCGGCGGCATGAAGCGCCGGCTCAACATCGGCATCGGCCTGCTGCACCAGCCCGAGCTGCTGATCCTCGACGAGCCGACGGTCGGGGTGGACCCGCAGTCGCGCAACTCGATCCTCGAGTCGGTGGAGGCGCTGTCCGGCGAAGGCATGGCCGTGCTCTACACGACGCACTACATGGAGGAGGCGGAGCGGCTCTGCGACCGCATCGCGATCATCGACTCCGGGACGGTCCAGGCCGAGGGCACCCGCGACGAGCTGATCCGGCTCACCGGCGGTGTCGACCACATCCGGCTCGAGGGCAGCGGCGACACCGCCGCCGCGGCCACCCTGCTGCGTGAGCTCCCTGCGGTGCAGGCCGTCGACGCCGACCGGCACAGTCTCGTGCTCACGGTGCGCGACGCCCCGACCGCCGTCGCGGGCATCGTCAACGGGGCCACGAACGCGGGCATGTCGCTGGCCGACGTGCAGATCTCGCGTCCCGACCTGGAGTCGGTCTTCCTGCACCTCACCGGCAAGGCCCTGCGGGACTGAGCATGCGACAGCTCCTCACGATGACCGCCTCCGACCTGCGCCAGCGGGTGCGTGACCGCTCGGTCCTCATCTTCGCTCTCGTGGTGCCGCTGGCCCTCATGTACGTCTTCAACCTCGTCTTCGGCGGCATGACCGAGATCGAGCTGGAGCCCGTCACCGTCGCCGTCGCCGCACCCGCCGAGGACGAGCTGGCTCCGGTGCTGGAGGACGTGCTGACCCAGGTCGACGGTCTGGACGTGACGCTGCAGGAGGTGCCGGCCGACCAGGTGCGCAGCGTCGTCGACGCCGGCGAGGCCGGTGTCGGGGTTGTGGTGCCGGAGGGTTTCGGGGCCGCCGTCATGCAGGGGGAGGCTGTCACCGTGCAGGTCATCGAGGGCGACGGCACGGGGCTGGAGGCCGGTGTCGTCATCTCGGTGCTCGACGGGGTGCTCGCCCAGCTGACCGCCGCGACCGTCACCGCGACGGCTGCCGCCGGGTCGGGCCTGCCTCCCGAGCAGCTCGCCGAGATCGCCCAGGCGTCACTGGCGTCGGGGCCGCCGCTGGAGGTCACCGAGGGGCAGGCCGCCGACGAGCAGCTGGGCCCGGCCGCCGGCCTGGTCGCCGGGCAGACGGGTCTCTTCCTGCTCTTCACCGTCGGCTTCGGTGTGCTCGGCCTGGTCACCGAACGGGAGCAGGGCACGCTCGCCCGGCTGCACGCCATGCCGATGCGCCCCGGCCTGATCATCGCCGCCAAGGGTCTGGTGAGCTTCGTGCTGGGCGTCGTGGCGACCTCCGTGCTGCTCACCGTCGGTGGTCTGCTCTTCGGGGTGAGCTTCGGCTCCCCGGTCGCCGTGGCGGTGCTCGTCGTCTGCGTCGTCGCGGCCGCGACGTCCCTGATGTTCATCATCGCGCGGGTCGCGCGCACTGCCGAGCAGGCCGGCATCGCCCAGTCGATCGTCGCCCTCGTGCTCGGCATCGCCGGTGGCGCGTTCTTCCCCATCACGGGCACGGGTGCGCTGGCCCAGGTGCTGGACCTCAACCCGATCGCGGCGTTCACCCGCGGCCTGGGCATCACGGCCGGCGGCGGCGGGGTCGCGGACCTCGGGGTGCCGGTCGCCATCATGCTCGGGTTCGGCGTGGTGATGGTCCTGGTGTCCCGACTCGTCCCGGACCGGGGGGCCGCGCTGTGACCAGGGCGCTCGCCATCGCCGGGGTGGAGCTGCGTCGCTTCCTCAAGGACCGCTCCAACATCTTCTTCGTCTTCATCTTCCCGTTGCTGCTGGTGGTGGTCATCGGCGCACAGTTCGGTGGCGGAGGCTCCACCGGGCGGGTGGCCGTCGCCGCCGAGGACAGCACCCTGCGCACCGCCGTGGTCGAGGTGCTGGAGGACGACGGGCTCACGGTGACCTTCGCCGACGCCGAGGGCGTCCGCGAGCAGGTCGCCAGAGGCCGCACCGACGCCGGGGTGTTCATCGACGCCGCAGCCGCGACGGCCTACACCGCCGGTGAGGGCGTCCGCCTGGAGGTGGTGCCCTCCTCGCAGTCGCAGTCCCAGGCGACCATGCAGCGCATCCGCACCGCGGCGGAGGCGGTGCGGGTGGAGCAGGCGCAGGTCGTCGTCCTCACCGAGCGCGGCGTCCCAGCGGACGACGCCCAGACCGCGCTGGAGGCCGCCCGCGAGAGCGTCGCCGGACCCACGCTGCGGGTGGAGAGCGTCAACGAGATCCAGCAGGAGTTCTCCGGGCTCGGCCAGTTCGACCTCGGCGCCTCCTCACAGCTGCTGCTCTTCGTCTTCCTGTCCTCCCTGGCAGGCTCGGTGACGCTGATCCAGGCACGGCGTCAGGGGGTCATCGCCCGCACGCTCGCAGCCCCGGTCTCGACCGCCCAGGCACTGGGCGGACAGGCACTGGGACGCTTCGTCATCGCCCTGTTCCAGGGCTCATACATCATGGGGGCGACGGCGCTGCTCTTCGGGGTGGACTGGGGCAACATCTGGCTGTCGCTGACGGTCCTGACCGTGTTCAGCACCGTCGCCGCCGGAGCGGCGATGCTCGTCGGCGCCCTGATGGACAACGAGGGTGCCGCCTCCGGTGTCGGCATCGGTGCTGGGCTGGTGCTGGCCGCCCTCGGCGGCTGCATGATGCCGCTGGAGTTCTTCCCCGACACCATGCGCACCATCGCCAACATCACGCCGCACGCCTGGGCCTACGAGGCGTTCGCCGAGATCCAGCGGCAGGAGGGCACCCTCGCGGACATCCTGCCGCAGCTGGGCGTGCTGCTCGGCATGGCACTCGTGCTCCTGGCACTCGGGACCTGGGCCCTGCGGCGCAGCCTCGTCCGCTCCATGTGACGTGCCGACCCGCCCAGGGCGACGTGCGGACCCGCGGAGGCGGTCAGGAGCGGGCGTCCAGCATCTCCTGCATGCGTTCGATCTCGATGGCCTGCTTGGAGCTGATGTCGTTGGCCAGCTCCTCGGCGCGGGGGTCCAGGGCGCTGACCAGCACCGGCTGGGCCATCTCGATCGCCCCCTGGTGGTGGGCGATCATGTACGTCAGGAACTTGCGCTCGAAGTCCACCCCACGCGCCTCCTCGAGCAGGGACATCTGCGCCGGGGTCACCATGCCCGGCATGCCGGCGTGGCTGCTGTGCGCCCCGTGCTCCGACGTGGGCTCGACCGGCGGGACCTCGAGACCCCGGTCGGTCAGCCAGGTCTGCATGACCTCGATCTCCGGGGCCTGGCCGATGGCGATGCGCTCGGCGAAGACCTGGAGCTGCTCGTCCTCGGCACGGTCCTCCGCCAGCTGTGCCATCTCCAGGGCCTGCGCGTGGTGCGGGATCATCTGCTCCATGAAGACCACCTCGGCCTCGGTGTAGCCCCGACCGAGGACCTCCCCGGTCTCGCCCTGCTCGATGACCGTCGGCTCCTCCCCCGGTCGGCCGGGCTGGATGACCCGGGCGTCGGCGGTGAACGTCTCCGCGGTGGGGGTCACGCCGCGGTCGGCGACCTCCTGCTCGGGCCCACCACTGCTGCAACCGGCCACCAGCATCGCCGCCGCAACCATGAGCAACCCACGCCGAACACTCCCGCAGCCGCACGACATACGCACTCCTCGACTTGACCAACACTTGACCAAACGCTTGTAACATCTTGACGCAATGCGGTGTTACCGGCGTCACACTACACGCTAGGTTGAGGTGTCAACTTCCACCGCAGCACCACCAGGAAGGTGGGTCCCTTGCGATCACCACTCAGGAGATTCTCCGCCATGGCGGCGACGGGCGTGCTCGTCGCCGGCATGTCCGTCGGGCTGGCGTCCATCCCCAGCGCCGCGTCCGACGACGACGCCACGTCCACCACCACGGTCGACGCGGAGGCGGCCGAGGCCGCGGCCGCGTTCGACATCCTCGAGCCGGGCGAGACGGCCAGCACCGACAACCTCGAGCTCGTCGCCAACCTCCAGAAGCAGGAGCCGTTCGACACCGAGGGCGCCTACAACTCCGACATCGCCTTCCAGGGCAAGCACGCCTTCGTCGGCAACTACAACGGCTTCACCGTCTACGACATCAGCAACGCCAAGAAGCCGTCCATCGTCACCACGGTCGTCTGCCCCGGCGCGCAGAACGACATCACGGTCTACGGCGACCTGCTCTTCCTGTCGACCGACTCGGTGCGCAGCGACGACTCGTGCGACAGCACCACCGGTCAGGCCAACAACCCCACGATGTGGGAGGGCATGAAGATCTGGGACATCTCGGACATCGAGAACCCGGAGTACATCACGTCGGTGCGCACCGCCTGCGGCTCGCACACCCACACCCTCGTCCCGGACGGCGACAGCGTGCTGATCTACGTCTCGTCCTACAGCCCCAGCGTCAACAACGTCTACTGCCAGCCCCCGCACGACGCCATCAGCATCATCGACGTGCCGCTGGACAGCCCCACCGACGCCGAGGTCATCGACGTGCCGGTGCTCTTCCCCGGTGACACCGGCATCGCCCGCACCTCGGGCTGCCACGACATCACGGTCTACCCCGAGCTCGACCTGGCCGCCGGTGCGTGCATGGGCGACGGCATCCTGATGGACATCTCCGACCCGCGCAGCCCGGTCGTCACCGAGCGCGTGCGGGACATCGAGAACTTCGCCTTCTGGCACTCGGCGACGTTCAACAACGACGGCACCAAGGTCGTCTTCACCGACGAGCTCGGCGGCGGCGGCGGCGCGACCTGCCGTCCGGCCTTGCGTGCCAACCAGGGCGCGAACGGCATCTACGACATCGTCGACGGCCAGCTGGAGTTCCGCAGCTACTACAAGATCCCCCGCGAGAACACCACCACCGAGAACTGCGTCGCGCACAACGGCTCGCTGGTCCCGGTCAACGGCCGTGACGTCATGGTGCAGTCGTGGTACCAGGGCGGCATCTCGGTGTTCGACTTCACCGACTCCGCCAACCCGGTGGAGCTGGCCTGGTTCGACCGGGGCCCGCTGTCCGCCGACCGGCTCATCCTCGGTGGCACCTGGTCCTCGGCCTGGTACAACGGGCACATCTTCTCCAGCGACATCCAGCAGGGCTTCGACGTGCTCACGCTGAGCGAGCCGAGCCTGCAGAGCGCCAACGGCGTGAAGTACAAGGAGTTCAACGCTCAGACCCAGCCGTCCTACCAGGACGCGCCGGGCCAGTCGAAGGGCAAGAGCAAGGGCAAGGGCTGAGCAGCGCCACCGCCTGAGTGACGGAGCCCGGCACCCCACGGGGGTGCCGGGCTCCACCACGTCACGGCCTGTCGGGCACCCGGCAGTGCCACGCTGCGGGCTCGACCGTCCAGGTCCGCCGCAGACAGGGGCCGCTCACCTCACCGTCGGCGTTGACGTCGAAGGCCTCGTCCTGGCTCACTGCCTCGACCGTGACGACCCGGCCGCGCACGAGCGTGACGTCGTCGCGGCGGGTGTGCTCACCCCGCGAGAGGTCGCGCGCGAAGGAGACGCGGTCGGCTGCCCCCGTCACGGTCGCGACCATGACGTCGGCCAGCCCGTCGGTCGGCGAGGCCTGCGGGGTGACCGGGGTGCCTCCGCCGACCGACGACCCGATGCCCGTCGAGACCAGGAGGGTGCGCCGGGCACCGTCGACCACGACCTCGTCGTCCACGACCACGCGCAGGCGCCACCCGTCGCTGGTCAGGCCGGCGCGCACCGCTCCTGCCGCGTAGGCCGTGGCGCCCAGCAGACCCTTGACCTCGTCGGCGTGCCGGGTGGCCTCCGCGCCCAGGCCGGCGTGCACCACGTTGACGACGATGCCGCCGGCGTCGTCGCGCAGCAGGTCCATCGGCCGGAGGTGCCCACGCACGGCCACGCGGGCCGCGTCCTTCGGGTCCGTGGGCAGGCCGAGCGTCCGCGCCAGGTCGTTGCCGGTGCCCATCGGGACGATGCCGAGGGAGGCGACCTCGGCGAGGTCGCCCATGGCGTCGAGCTCGGCGACCACGGCATGCACGGACCCGTCCCCGCCCATCACCACGAGGTCGCGGCCCCGCGCGCCCGCGAGCGCCAGACGCAGACCACCCTCGTCCGGGACGACCACCTCGACGTCGGCCTCCTCCCGCAGCGCGGCCAGGACGGCCTCGACCGCCTCGTCGTCGGCGGATCCGGCGGCGGCGTTGGCGAGCACGAGAACGGGTGAGGATGCTGACATGGCTCCCAGTCTGCCTTCTCGCCCGCGCACGCTCGCATCGGCTCCGATGCTCGGGCCGTCAGGGCGCGCGACGCACGACAGGCTGCTCGCGGGCCGGCTCCTCGAGCACGCCTGCGGCACGCGCGAGCTCCACCGCCTGGTTGCGTGAGGTGGCGCCCAGCTTGCGGTAGATCGAGGCGGTGTGCGACTTCACGGTGTTGCGGGAGAGGAACAGGCGACCGGCGATGTCCCCCAGGCTCAGGCTCGTCGGCAGCAGCTCCAGGACCTTGCCCTCCGCTGCGGTCATCGTCCAGGGCCCGTCGGGCAGCACCTGCTCCGCGGCCTCGACCTTCGCACGCAGGACGGCGAGATAGGGCGCGGCACCGTTGTCCTCCGGCTCGTAGCGCAGGTGCTCGGTGACCTCCCGGAGCAGCTGGCGGCTCAGCGACCGGTCGCCGAGCAGCAGCGACGTCCGCAGCAGGGCGAGCCGGGCCAGGACGTTGAACCAGGGACCTCCCTCGCGGTAGCCGGAGAGGTGGCGCCGGGCGAGGTCGACGGCCTGGACAGCACCCTCCCGGTGGCCGGCACGGGCCTCGCTGAGCGAGTGCATCGACGCCACGAGAGCCGTGGTGGGGACCAGCTCTGCCTGCCGTTCGCGCAGGATCCGGTGCGCATGCTCCCCGGCTGTCGTGGCACGGGCGCGGTCGCCCGTGAGGTCGGCGAGGATGGCGCGTGCCCCCAGAGAGTTGGCCTGCAGCAACGGGGACTGCGCCATCTCGGCCTCGAAGGCGGCGTCGTCGAGCAGCGCACCGGCCCGCTCGTCACCGGTCAGGAACAGCAGCCCGCCCAGGGCCAGCGCGGCGATGCCACGCCAGGACCCCGGCGGGAGCCCGTCCACCGCCTGCTGCGCCAGGGGGACCAGCTCGCCGGCCGGGCGCTGCTCCAGCGTCGCGCGCACCGCCATCGAGCGCAGCCTCAGCGGGTCGTCCGCCGCTGCCTCCGCGTCCGGTGCCTCGACGATGCCGCGCAGCACGGAGGACCAGCGCAGTGCCCGCACCGCGTCCCCGAGGTGCAGGGCGTCCATCACCCCCAGCGAGGCGAGCGCGGCCGACGAGCGGACCACCTCCGGAGGCAGGGCACCGAGCCAGCGCCGGACCGTGCCGTGCAGGCCGGAGGTGTAGTAGGCCATCCCGTGCTCGGCCACCAGCGACCGGCACAGCTCCGTGTCGCCCGCGAGGCCCGCGTGGTCGAGGGCCAGGTCGATGTCGCCGTGTCGCTCCCACCACCTGGCCGCCCCCAGGTGGATCTCACGCCACCGGCGACGGTCCCGCTCCTGGAGCTCGGCCTCCAGGTGACCGGCGAGCAGGGGGTGCATGCGGTACCACTCCCCCCGCTGGTCCAGCGGGATGACGACCAGCCCGTCCCGGTGCAGGTCGCTCAGCCGCCCGCCGGAGTCCGGCCGGCCGGTGACCGCGTCGCACATCTCCGCGGTGAACCGGCGCAGGCAGGCGACCTCCCGGAGGAAGGCGGTGTCCTCCTCGCGGAGCTGTGCCCACTCCGAGCGCAGGTAGGAACGGACGAACCCGTCCGCGGCCACCTCGGTGACCGTCGCAGGGACCTGCCCGGGCCGCCGCGTCAGGGCCTGTCCCGCGAGCCGGAGGCCGGCCGGCCATCCCTCGAAACGCTCGCCGACGGCCGACAGCTCCTGCGGTGTGAGCCGGGCCCCCAGCCCGGCCAGGAGCCGTCCGGTCTCCTCCAGGGTGAGCGCCAGGTCCTGGGCTCCGACGTCCACGACCCCCGGGTGCAGCCGGAGACGGGCGACCGCACCGTCCAGCGGGTGGGCCCTGCCGACGAGCACCAGCGTGCAGGCGGACGGCAGGTGCTCGGCGACCATGTCGACGACGACCTCGGCCGGTGGGGAGGTGATGGTGTGCACGTCGTCGAGCACCAGCACGAACGGGGCGGTGCAGCCGGCCAGCGAGTCGGCCACGGCCCGCGCGAGGGAGTCGGCCACACCGTCGGCGTCCCGCGGGCCGCCCGGAGGTGCTGCGGCGTCGAGGTCGCAGATGCTGGTCATGGCCTCGCCGAGCGCCGAGAGCAGGGCGAAGGGGTCGTTGTCGACCAGCTCGAGGTCGACCCAGCCCACCGCGCGGGGGTCCGTTCCCACCCACCGGGACACGATGGTGGACTTGCCGTACCCGCCCGGGGCCAGCACGCGCAGCACGCGGCCTGCTGCGGAGCGGTAGAGGTCGTCGAGGCGGGTCCGGGCGATGATCGCGGGGTCGACGTCCGGCACGACGAAACGCGCGCGGTTGCGCAGTGCGACGGCCTGCTCCACGGCGCCCCCCTGCTCGACGTCCCGGCAATCCGCCAGGGATTGGTGCAGGTCAGTGTGCCACGGCAGGTCCGAGCAGGTCCACGGGCAGACCGTGGTCACGCGCCTTCACCCACACCGGGTGGTGCCGGCATACGGCTGCACCGGCAAGACTGCGGCCGGCGACGGCGCACCGCGGACGCCGCAGGCGCAAGGAGGTCTGCATGGGAGACGGCCCCGGACACGACCGGCAGGCTCGGGCGTCGAGGCCCGACGCTCGAGGCCGCACGATGTCGGCGCTCGTCTCGCCCTTCGACCACCTCCGACCCGGCCTGTGGCCGACCGGCGGCACGGCGAAGGGCCGCCTGCCGACGGCCCTGCTGCCCCCGGTCGACGGGCCCGGGGGGCACCCTCCCCCCACACCGGAGCACCTGCTGGCGGTGACCCGGTCGGTCACCCGGCTGGTCCTGGCGGACCCGTCCCTGGTCACAGAGGCGGCCCTTCTCGACGTGGAGCGCCTGCTCGCCGACGACGTCGTCACCTGGTCCCCGGCGCTGCACACCGGGTCGCGCGCCGCCCTCCTGGCGGCCCTCGCGGACGGTGACGACGCGGTCACCGACGTGCAGCTCACCGTGGTGGGCGAGGCTGTGGCGGGGACGACGGCCTACGTCGAGTGGCAGCTGTGCGGCAGGTTCGACAACGCCGGGTTCGTCAACGACGACATCCTCGTCGAGCCGTCCTGCGCGCCGGTGGTCTGTCCCGGGGTGCTCGTGCTGACCTTCGTGCGAGGCCAGGTGGCACTCATCCGGTGCTACTACGACGCACTGTCCCTGGTGGAGCAGGTGCTGCCTGCCGAGGGCCGGCTCGACCTCCGGCGCGGGCCCTCCGCGGGCTGACGCAGCGGCGGGCTACCAGGTCTGTCGCAGCAGACCGATGGTCTCCGACAGGTCCAGCCCGCGCCGCCGGGCCGCGTCCACCAGGGCACGGGCCGCGAGCAGCGTCTCGTCGGCCGCTGCGGCACCGGCGGGCGGCAGCACCACCGTGCCGTTGCGCCCCCGGGTCTCGACGTGCCCCTCGGCCTCGAGCTGCCGGTAGGCCTTGGCCACGGTGTGCGGGGAGACGGACAGGTCGGCCGCCAGCCGGCGCACCGTCGGCAGGCGGGTGCCGGGCAGCAGCGCCCCGTCCCGGACGGCGGCGACCACCTGGTCGCAGATCTGCTGGAAGGCCGGCGTCGAGCTCGCCGGTGCGACGGAGAACACGGCCCTCAGCTGATGATGCCGTGCATGGCGTTCCACCGCTGCGCCCCGCGGTAGGCGTCCCAGATGCCGTAGACCCAGAGCAGGAACGGCACCCAGACCAGGAACCAGCCGATGAGGACGAAGGTCAGCAGCCACACCCCGAGAGCCGTCACATAGGTGGTCCCCATGATCAGCAGGCCCTTGGCGAACTCCCCGTTGAGCATCGTGCCCAGCCCGCTGACGACGGCAGAGACCAGACCGTGCAGCGCCGGGTTCTTCGCCTGCACCTGCCGGTATGCCGGGACACGCTGGTGTGAGGTCATGCTCTCCCCCGCAGTGGTGACGGACGTCGTGCCGGCCAGCCTACCTGCGCAGTCACCCTCACAGGGCGATGACGAAGTGGCCCGGCCGGCGCTACCTTCACGACCATGAACGTCATCGGCACCGTGACGCCCACCGACATCGACCGCATCACAGGCAAGCTCTTCATGACCGAGGGTGACCGGGCACGGAACACCAGTGCCTTCTGGGTGCTGCTCGTCCTGTCCGCCGTCATCGCCTCCGCAGGGATCGTCGCCGACTCCACCGCTGCGGTGATCGGCGCGATGATCGTCGCCCCGTTGATGACCCCGATCCTCGGGACCGCGCTGGCGATCGTGCTCTCCGACCGCTCGCAGATGACGCGCTCGCTCGCCCTGGTGCTGGGAGGTGCGGTGACCGTCGTCGCGGTCGGCTTCGTGCTCGGCCTCCTGGTCCCGCTCGACGTGGTCGCCACCACCAACGGCCAGGTCGCCGGCCGGGTGAGCCCCCGGCTGGTCGACCTGGTGGCCGCCCTGGCGACGGGTCTCGTCGGCGCGTTCGCGCTGCTGCGCTCGGAGGTCTCCGACACGCTGCCGGGGGTGGCCATCGCGATCAGCCTCGTGCCGCCCCTGGCCGTGGTGGGGCTCACCCTGGAGTCCGGGGCCTACGACCAGGCGGCCGGGGCGCTGCTGCTCTTCGGCACCAACGTGGCTGCGATCATCGCCACCGGCACCCTCCTCATGCTGGTCGCGGGCACCCGGCATACGGCCCAGGAGCATGGCCAGCAGATCGGTGAGCTGCGCGGGCGGACCCTGGCCACGGTGGGTGCCCTCGTGGTCCTGGTGGCGGTGCCGCTGGGGCTCGGCAGCTGGAACGTGACCCAGGAGCAGCTGCTGGTCACCCGCTCACAGGGAGTCGCGGCGGAGTGGGCCGAGGCCGCCGGCTGGACCGTGACCGACGTGTCCCTGCGCCAAGGGGCGCTGCACGTCGTCGCGATCGGCAGACCTCCGGAAGCCTCGGAGGAGACCCTGCGTCAGGCGCTGGACCGGGACGGCCTCGCCGAGGTCGACGTGTCGGTGACACTCCTCTACGGCGGGTCCCGCGTCCTCACCGCCGACGGGGCGGAGGGCTGAGCACGTGAACCCCACCCTGGGCACGGTCCAGCCCCTCGCACAGGCCATCGCGAACGCCTCCACCTGGGGCACCGCGGAGTGGGTCGTCTTCGTCGGCACCTCCGTCGTGGCCCTGGACGTCCTGATCCGGGTGGTCGCCCCCGGCACGGTGCCCGCCAACCGGCGCCCCTCCTCCGGCATGGCCTGGGTCATCCTCATCCTCGTGGTGCCGTTCGTCGGCTTCCTGACCTGGCTGACCTTCGGGCGCACCTCCATCGGCCGGCGCCGCGACGAGCGGCAGGCGCAGGCCAACCGGGTCGTGCGCGAGCGGGTCTCCGACATCCTCGAGCCGGCGCTGGCCGAGGACGCCCCCGAGTACCTCGCGCCGGCGCTGCACCTCAACCGCCAGCTGGGGGCCTTCCCGCCGGTCAGCACGTCCGGGGCTGTCCTCTACAGCGACTACGACGGGTCCATCGCCGCGATGGCGGCGGCCGTCGACCAGGCCACGGACCGTGTCCACGTCGAGTTCTACATCATGGCCTGGGACAAGACCACCGAGCCCTTCTTCGCCGCCCTGGTGCGGGCGACCGAACGCGGTGTGCCGGTGCGGCTGCTGTTCGACCACCTGGGCACCCGCGGCCTCCCGGTCTACAAGGAGCTCAGGCGCAGGCTGGCGGAGACCAGCATCGAGTGGCACCCGATGCTGCCGCTGCGACCGCTGCGCGACATCACCCGGCGCCTGGACCTGCGCAACCACCGCAAGATCCTGGTCGTCGACGGCACGGTTGCCTTCATGGGCTCGCTCAACATGACCGAGCCCGGCTACAACAAGCCCAAGAACCACCGGGCGGGACGGAGGTGGGTCGAGCTGACCTGCCGGGTGGAGGGCGCTCTGGCACGGTCGCTGGAGGCGGTCTTCCTCACCGACTGGTACACCGAGACCGGTGAGGCCCTGTGGCCGGCCGTGCGCCCGGCCCCGCTGGTCGCCGACGAGCGTCCCGGCAGCCTCATCGGCCAGATCGTGCCCAGCGGCCCGGGCATCGTCGCCGAGAACAACCTGCGGCTGTTCACCACCCTCATCTACGGGGCGACGACGCGCCTGTCGATCACCAGCCCCTACTTCGTGCCGGACGAGTCCCTGCTGTATGCGGTGACGACCGCCGCCCAGCGCGGGGTCGACGTCGAGCTGTTCGTCGGTGAGGAGGGCGACCAGTTCATGGTGCACCACGCCCAGCGCTCCTACTACCGTGCCCTGCTGGACGCCGGGGTGAAGATCTACCTCTACGAGGCCCCGCTGGTGCTGCACTCCAAGCACTTCTCGGTGGACGACGACCTGGTCGTGCTGGGGTCGAGCAACATGGACATGCGCTCGTTCGCGCTCAACTACGAGGTGTCGATGCTGCTCGTGGGCACGGAGGTGGTCGACCAGATGCGCGCGGTCGAGGACGCCTACCGGGCCCGCTCACGGCTGCTGACCTCGGAGGAGTGGGACCGGCAGCCCTACCACAGCACCTACCTCGACAACCTCATGCGCCTCACGGCCGCGCTCCAGTGAGCCGGGACTCGACGCTCCCGTCGTCGTGGCCGCCGGGGTCTCAGTCCAGCTGTCCACCGGCGGCCACCGCGGCATACCAGTGGGCGCTGGCCTTGGGCGTGCGCTCGAGGGTGTCGTAGTCGACCCGGACGATGCCGAAGCGCTTGCTGTAGCCGAAGGCCCACTCGAAGTTGTCCAGCAGCGACCACAGGAAGTAGCCGCGCACGTCCGCCCCCTGCTCCATCGCGTCGTGGACCGCGTGCAGGTGGTCGCGCACGTACGCGATGCGGTCCTGGTCGTCGACGAAGCCGTCGGCGTCCGGACGGTCGGCGTAGGCCGCGCCGTTCTCGGTGACGAAGAGCGCCGTGCCGGCAGGACCGGTGTAGTCGCGCTGCAGCCGCAGGAGCAGGTGGGTCAGCGCCTCGGGCAGCACCTCCCAGCCCATGTCGGTGGTCGGCAGCCCGCGGGAGACCGTCGCGACGTGCTCCGACCCCGGGTTGGCCGACGGTGCGCCGGACCCGCGGGCCGAGCGGGCCGCTGCCGGTGCCTCCTCGGGAGCAGCGCCGGTCACGGCGTCGCCGAAGTAGTAGTTGACCCCGAGCACGTCGACCGGTGTCGAGATGGTCGCCAGGTCGCCGTCGTGGACGAGGTCCCCGGGCCACAGGTCGCGCACGTCCTCCAGCACGTCGGCGGCATACTCGCCGCGCAGGATGGGCTCGGCGAAGAAGCGGTTGGCGAGCCCGTCGATGCGGCGGGCGGCGTCCTGGTCGCCGGGGCTGTCGGGGTCGGCGGGCCGGATGTCGGTGAAGTTGAGAGTGAGCCCGAGCTCCAGCGAGGCGTCACGGGAGCGCAGCTCCTGCACGGCGAGGCCGTGGGCGAGCATCAGATGGTGTCCGGCCCGCAGGGCGTCCGTGCCGTCGGTGCGTCCCGGCGCGTGGTGACCGTTGCCGTAGCCGAGGAAGGCCGAGCACCACGGCTCGTTGAAGGTCGTCCAGTAGTGCACGCGGTCGCCCAGCGCGTCGTGCACGGCCCTGGTGTAGTCGACGAACCGGTGTGCGGTGTCGCGTGAGGGCCACCCGCCCGCGTCCTCCAGGGCCTGCGGCAGGTCCCAGTGGTACAGCGTGAGCCACGGCGTGACGCCCTGCTCGAGCAGCTCGTCGACCAGGCGCGAGTAGAAGTCGACCCCCGCGGGGTTGACCGGACCGCCGTCGGGCATGACGCGTGCCCAGGACACCGAGAAGCGGTAGGCACCGAGGTTGAGCTCGCGCATCAGGGCGACGTCCTCGGCATACCGGTGGTAGTGGTCGCACGCGACCGACCCGTCGTCCCCGCCGAGCACCGCCCCGGGCCGGCGTGCGAAGACGTCCCAGATCGAGTCGGTGCGCCCGTCCTCGGACCCGGCTCCCTCGATCTGGTAGGCGGCCGTGGCCGACCCCCACAGGAAGTCGTCGGGAAAGCTGACCGGTCCGGCCATCGTGGTGCTCCGTTCTGCTGGGTGTCCTCGCAGGGCTGGTCAGCGACCACTCTAGGCGTGACCACCGACGTCGGTGAGATGTCCGAATCGTTACATCCCCGTTACGTGACACAGCCCACAACCGCAACGCAAACGGTTACATTGTTGGGCATCCCTCACTGCCGAGGCGCCTCCCCGCCTTGGCCGACCAAGCGAAATGGAGGCGGGCACATGCCCTCACGCAAGACATCCCGTCGCTTCCTGGCCCTCACGGCCGGCATGGCGACGATCACTCTGGCTGCCTGCGGCGGGAGTGACGACGGTGACGACGGTGGCGACGCCGGCGCCGGCGCCGACGTGACCAGCAACGTCGACTGTGCTGCCTTCGAGGAGTACGGCGACCTGGAAGGCACCTCGGTCAGCGTCTACACCTCGATCATCTCCCCCGAGGACCAGCCGCACATCGACTCCTACGTGCCCTTCGAGGAGTGCACCGGTGCGACCGTGAACTACGAGGGCTCCCGTGAGTTCGAGGCCCAGCTGCAGGTGCGTCTCCAGGCAGGCAACCCGCCGGACATCGCCTACATCCCCCAGCCCGGTCTGATCCGGACGATCGCCGAGGGCTACCCCGACGTGATCCAGCCGGTCGGCGAGCAGGCCGAGGCCAACGTCGACGAGCACTTCGACGAGCAGTGGAAGGAGTACGGCACGGTCGACGGCAGCTACTACGGCGCTCCGCTCGGCGCCAACGCCAAGTCCTTCGTCTGGTACTCCCCGAGCATGTTCGAGGAGGCGGGCTACGAGATCCCGACCACCCTCGACGAGCTGATGGAGCTGACCGAGACCATCGCCTCCGAGCAGGAGTCGCTGCCCTGGTGCGCCGGCATCGAGTCCGGCTCGGCCACCGGCTGGCCGGCCACCGACTGGCTCGAGGACATGATGCTGCGTGTCAACGGTCCGGAGGTCTACGACCAGTGGACCAACCACGAGATCCCCTTCGACGACCCGCAGGTCGTGGAGGCCCTCGACGCCGCCGGGGAGATCCTGAAGAACCCCGACTACGTCAACGGTGGCCTCGGCGACGTCCGCTCCATCGCGACCACCGGCTTCGGTGACGCAGGCCTGCCCATCCTCGACGGCAACTGCTGGATGATGCGCCAGGCCTCGTTCTACCAGGCCAACTGGCCGGAGGACGTGACCGTGGCCGAGGACGGCGACGTGTTCGCGTTCTACCTGCCCAGCACGTCGGCGGACGACCAGCCGCTGCTCGTCGGCGGTGAGTTCACCGTGTCCTTCAGCGACCGTCCCGAGGTGGAGGCCTTCCAGGCCTACCTGACCAGCCCCGAGTGGTCCGACGTGAAGGCGCAGACCTCCGGCCCGGGCTGGGTCTCGGCCAACCGGGACATGGACCCGGCCAACCTGGAGTCGCCGATCGACCAGCTCTCCTACGAGCTGTTCGCCGACGAGAACACCGTGCTCCGCTTCGACGCCTCCGACCTGATGCCGGCCGAGGTCGGTGCCGGCACTTTCTGGAGCGCCATGACCGACTGGATCGCCTTGGACGAGAGCTCCGAGGACGTCCTGTCCGGTGTGGAGAGCAGCTGGCCCAGCGAGTGATCACCAGCGAGTGACGACAGCGGGGCGGGTGGTGAGCGCAGCAGTGCCTTCACCACCCGCCCCTGTCGGTCCCGGCGACCGCGACCGGGACGCTTCCACGCCTGACACCAAAGGAGGTAGGTAGGTGGATTTCCTTCTCACGGCCACGACACCTGGCCAGAAGTTCCTCGTCATGTTCATCGCGATCCTGTTGTTCGTTGCCGTCATGGGCATCGTCCTGTGGATCTCGGACCGTCCACGCATCCCCAGCTGGGTGACCGTCCTGGGCTTTCTCGCGCCCGCTGCACTGTTGCTTCTCTTCGGGCTGATCTATCCCGCGTTCCTCACGATCAGGGACTCCTTCCGGGACCGCAGTCGCAGCGACTTCATCGGGTTCGACAACTACGCCACGATCTTCAGTGATGCGGGCTTCCGCACCGTCCTGGTCAACACCGCGCTATGGGTCGTCCTGGTGCCGCTGCTGTCGGCCGGGTTCGGGCTCATGTATGCGGTGCTCGTCGACCGGGCCTTCGGCGAGAAGTTCGCCAAGACCCTGATCTTCCTGCCGATGGCCATCTCGATGGTCGGCGCGTCGATCATCTGGAAGTTCGTCTACGAGTTCCGCCCCAACCAGGCCGGCATCGAGCAGATCGGTCTGCTCAACCAGATCCTGGTGTGGATCGGGCTGGAACCTCAACAGTTCCTGCTCAACCCACCGACGAACAACTTCTTCCTGATCGCCGTCATGGTCTGGATCCAGTCCGGCTTCGCCATGACCGTGCTCTCGGCGGCCATCAAGTCCATCCCGGACGACATCATCGAGGCAGCCAAGATGGACGGCGTCTCCGGCTTCCGGATGTTCCGCTACGTCACGCTGCCCTCGGTGCGGCCGGCCGTGGTCGTGGTCATCACGACCATCGCGATGGCGACGCTGAAGGTGTTCGACATCGTGCGCACGATGACCGGTGGTCAGTTCAGCACCTCGATCGTGGCCAACGAGTTCTACGACCAGAGCTTCGTCTTCGGCCAGCCCGGCATCGGTGCGGCCCTGGCCGTGCTGCTCTTCGTGCTGGTGATCCCGATCATCCTCTACAACATCCGCCAGATGAAGCTTTCGGAGGAGCAGCGATGAGCAACGCACCTGTCACTCCCGACACCCCGGACGACCTGGTCGACAAGGGACGCAACCTCGACGAGGGCCCCGCCGGCACCCAGGTCAAGAGCACCAAGCAGCGCAAGCTCACGCGGGCGGAGCAGCGTGCGGTCGACGCCAAGACGCGGCTGGCCTCGCCCTGGGCCTCGGCGTTCGCCATCGTCATGGCGATCCTGTGGTCGATCCCGACCTTCGGGCTGTTCTTCAGCTCGTTCCGCCCGGAGCGCGAGATCAAGACCACCGGTTGGTGGACCTACTTCCAGAACCCGGGTCTGACCCTCGACAACTACGACGAGGTGCTGTTCGGGTCCTCGACCAACTTCGCCAACCTCTTCGTCAACACGGTCGTCATCACGCTCCCGGCGGTGATCATTCCGATCACCCTGGCGCTCCTCGCGGCCTACGCGTTCGCGTGGATCGACTTCAAGGGACGCAGCTGGCTGTTCGTCGGTGTGTTCGCCATGCAGGTCATCCCGATCCAGATCGCGCTGATCCCGCTGCTGACGCAGTACGTCAGCTGGGGCCTGGCCGGGTCGTTCTGGGTGGTCTGGTTGTCGCACTCGATCTTCGCGCTCCCGCTGGCGATCTTCCTGCTGCACAACTTCATGATGGACATCCCGCGCTCGCTCATCGAGGCTGCGCGGGTCGACGGCGCCGGGCACGTGAAGATCTTCTTCCAGGTGCTGCTACCCCTGCTGGTGCCGGCGATCGCCTCGTTCGCGATCTTCCAGTTCCTCTGGGTCTGGAACGACCTGCTCGTCGCGCTGACCTTCGCCGGCGGCTCGCCCAACGTGGCGCCGTTGACGGTCCGCATCGCCGAGCTCTCCGGCAGCCGCGGTGCCGACTGGCACCTGCTGTCCGCCGGTGCGTTCATCTCGATGATCGTGCCCGTCGTCGTGTTCCTCGGCCTCCAGCGCTTCTTCGTCCGCGGCCTGCTGGCCGGCGGCGTCAAGGGCTGAGCCCGGAGACGACATGAGCACCATCTCCGACGTGGCGCGGGCGGCCGGGGTCTCTGTGGCCACGGTCTCCCGCGCCCTTCGGGGCGTCAGCACGGTCAACCCCGCGACCCGGGAACGGGTCCTGCGGGCAGCGACCGAGCTCGACTACGTCGCCTCCCCGACGGCGGCCTCCCTGGCGTCCGGACGCACCCGCGTCATCGGCATCGTCACCCCCTTCCTCACCCGGTGGTTCTTCGCCACCGCGATCAGTGCCATCGAGAAGACCCTGCGGGAGTACGGCTTCCACGCGCTGCTGGTCGACCTCGAGGCCGACAGCGCCCTGCGCCGCCGCGAGCTCACCAACCAGATGCTGAGCAAGCGCGCCGACGGCTTCATCACGATCAACGTCCCGCTGCGCGAGGACGAGCTCGCCCTGCTCGACAAGCTGGGCCTGCCGGTGGTCGCGATCGGCAACCCCGTCGCGGGCTACCCCCTCATCCACATCGACGACCAGGCAACCGTGCGCACCGCCGTCGACCATCTCGTCGACCTCGGGCACTCGCACATTGGCTATGTCGGTGCGGTGCCCGCCGAGGCCGAGCACCGGCTGGTCCCCTGGAGCAGGCTCACGGGCTTCCGGGCCGTCATGGCCGACCACGGCCTGCGGGTGCACGAGGAGTGGGTCATCCCGTGCGACTGGTCGGCCCAGGACGCTGCCCGCCAGGCCGCGGCGCTGTTCCTCCACGACCCCGCACCGACCGCCGTCGTGGCCGGCAGCGACGAGATGGCCATCGGCGTCATGGCCGCTGCCACCGAGTCCGGGCACCGCGTCCCCGAGGACCTCTCGGTCATCGGCATCGACGACTTCGTGCTCGCCGACGTGCTGCGGCTCACGACCGTGCGTCAGGACGTCGTCGCGCAGGGCCGTGCGGCAGCGACGACGCTCCTGCACCAGCTGCTCTCCGGCAGTGCCGAGCCCTCCCCTGCGCTGCCTGCCGGGATGACCAGCGACGGCCGGCTCACCCTGGACACCACCCTGGTCAAGCGCCGGACGACCAGCAGGCTCCGGGGCACGGTCAGCTCGCACCCGCCCCTGCTGGGCACCCCCGCCGACCGCCCCTGACCCGTTGCCAGGGGTTTTGCCCCTCAGCCGCCCCGTTGCCAGGGCTTTCACACCCGCCCACCCCCGTTGCTAGGGGTTCTCCACCCGCGACGCCCCCGTTGCCAGGGGATCTCCACCCGGACCGGGACGCGTGCCCCGGCCTGTCGCAGGTGCAGACCGGCGTGGTGTTTCCCTCGCAACGCAGCACACCAGCGGGGATCTCCCTGGCAACACGGGTGAGGATGCCGGGATCTCCCTGGCAACGCGGGTGAGGATGCCGGATCTCCCTGGCAACGCGGGAGGGGAAGCCGGGGTCTCCCTAGCAACGGCGGCCGGAGACCCAGGTGGCACGGCAGCGCAGCGTGTCCCGTCGAGCACCGTCATGTCGGCCAAGGCCCCGGGACGCAGCTCGCCCAGCTCGGTGTGCCCCAGGGCACGGGCCGGGACAGCCGTGGCCGCACGCACCGCGGTCACCAGGTCGACCCCGACGGACACGGCGCGCCCGATCGACTCGTCCATCCTGGCCCCCGAGCCGGCAAGCACGCCGTCGGCACGCCTCGGGGGCTGCCCCTCCTGCACGACGAGGTCGACCCCGCCGAGGCGGTACTCCCCCGGCGGCATACCCGCCGAGGCGACGGCATCGGTGACGATCATGACGCGGCCGGGTGCGGCGGCGAAGGCCACCCGCACGGCGTCGGCGGCCACGTGGTGCAGGTCCACGATGAGCCCCAGGGTCAGCCGGTCGTCGGCCAGGGCTGCGCCCACCACCCCGGGTGCCCTGTGGTGCAGGGGGCTCTGCGCGTTGAAGAGGTGCGTCACCAGCCTCGCCCCGAGGTCGGCCGCACGGTGGACCGTCGCGGCATCGGCCTCGCTGTGCCCCAGCGACACCCGCACCCCGGCGTCGACGAGCGCCGTCACCGCTGCCTCCGCGTGCGGCAGCTCCGGGGCCAGGGTGAGGTAGCCCAGGTCCTCCCCACCGGCGTCGACCAGCAGCGCGACGCGTGGCGGTGTGGGCTCGCACAGCCACTCTGCGCGGTGGGCGCCGCTGCGCGTCGGTGCGAGGAAGGGGCCCTCGACGTGCGCGGGCAGCAGCCGGGCGCGCGGCCGGTCGTCCCGGGCGAGCTCGGCCCGGAGGGCGCGGTAGCGGCGCAGCCGGTCGGCCAGCTGCTCCACCGGCGCGGTGACGAAGGTCGGCACCCAGGCCGTGACCCCGGTCCGCGGCAGGCGCTGGGCGATGTCGGCCATCTCGGCGCCGCCGGCCTCGGCGACGTCATGGCCGAACGCGCCGTTGACCTGGGCGTCGACGAGCCCCGGCACGAGGATGCCCTCGTCGACGTGCTCGTCTGCCGTATGCGGTGGCGCGCCGTGACCGGTCGCGACGACCCGGTCACCGGCGATCCTCAGCCACCCCGGACCCGGTGCCTGACCCGCCGGGGCGTCGAAGAGGACGACCGCGCTCGCGCTGACGAGGCGGCTGGGGGCAGGGTGCACCCACAGGACACTATCCGGGTGCTGCCGTGCCCCATGGACCTGAGACACGGCAGCACCCGGACGGAGGGGGTCAGCTGTAGCGGCGCTCGCCGGCCTCGCGACGCGGCCGGTAGCTGGAGCGGCCACCGGTCGGACGGCCGCCACCGCGACCGCCCTGGCGGCCTCCGGGACGACCGCCCCGGTAGCCGGGACGACCACCCTGGCGGCGTGGGGGCCGCAGCACGTCGTCGAGGCGGGACTGCGGGATCACCTCGCCGGACGGCATACGGCCACCGGCGGTCTCGATCACGGCCTGGTCCTCCGGGCCCGCGTTGACCGGCCTGGCGTCCACTCCGGCCGCCTCGAGCATGCGGCTCAGCTGGCGCTTCTGGTGCGGCAGCGCGAGGGTCACCACGACACCGTCCTCACCGGCACGTGCGGTGCGGCCCGAGCGGTGCAGGTAGTCCTTGTGGTCCGCCGGCGGGTCCACCTGCAGCACCAGGCTGACGTCGTCGACGTGGATGCCGCGGGCCGCGACGTCGGTGGCCACCAGGACCGGGATCTCGCTGGCCTTGAACGCCTCCAGCACCCGGGTGCGCTGCGCCTGGTTCAGGCCGCCGTGCAGGGCAGCAGCGAAGACGCCGGACTCGCGCAGCTGCAGCGCGACGCGGTCGGCGCCGAGCTTGGTGCGCACGAAGACGAGGGTGCGGCCGGTGCGGTTGGCGATGGCCGCCGTGACCGTCTTCTTGTCGTGCGGGTGCACGAGGAAGACGTGGTGGTCCATCGTCGACACGCTGGCGCGCGCGTCGTCGGTGGAGTGGGTCACCGGATCGTGCAGGTAGCGTGCCGCGATCTTGTCGACGCCGTGGTCGAGGGTGGCGGAGAAGAGCAGGCGCTGGCCCGACTCGGGGGTCAGGTCCAGGATCTCCGAGATGGCCTCGACGAAGCCCATCTCGGCCATGTGGTCGGCCTCGTCCAGGACGGTGATGCGCACGTCCGACAGGTCGGCTGCGCCACGCTCGATGAGGTCGGACAGCCGGCCCGGGGTGGCGACCAGCACGTCGACACCCTCGTCCAGCGAACGCAGCTGCGGGGTGTAGGACATGCCGCCGGCGATCAGCTGGTGGCGCAGACGCATCGCCGACATGAGCGGCTTCAGCGCGTCCACGATCTGCATGGCGAGCTCACGGGTCGGCGTCAGGATGACGGCGTGCGGCTTGTGCGGCCGGGCGCGGTCCAGCTCGGCCAGACGGTGCAGGGCCGGGAGCCCGAACGCCATCGTCTTGCCGGATCCGGTCTGGCCGCGGCCGAGCAGGTCCCGCCCGGCGAGCGCGTCGGGGATGGTCGCGGTCTGGATCGGGAACGGGGTCGCGATGCCCTGGCGGGCGAGGGCGGCGACCAGGTCGCCGTGCAGCCCGAGGGCGGCGAAGCCGTTGTCCTCGGTGACCGGCACGGGGCCGGCGGCGGGACGGGTGGTCATCGGACGCTCCGTCCGGTCGGGGCGCGGAGTGCGCTGGGGGCGGTCGGTGCGCTCATGGCGGTTGGCCTCATGCTCTGCTCGGTCGCGACGGGAAGGACGTCGGTCGACGTCCTGGCGCTCGCGACGGTCGGGGCGACCGGCGAACTCCTCGCGGTGGGTGCGGAAGGTGTGCTCACGGTGCTCGGAGCCTCCGTCGCGGCGCCGGTCCTGGCGCTCGCTGCGGTGGCCACGGTCGAAGTCGTTGCGGCGGGGGGCGCCGCCGCGCTCGGGACGGTCGCCGGAGGAGCGACGCTGCTCACGGTCACCGTATGCCGGGCCCGAGCTGCGGTCGGCGAAGGAACGCGACTGGTCGCGGTCACCGGAGGAACGACGCTGCTCACGGTCACCGTATGCCGGACGCGAGCTGCGGTCGGCGGAGGACCGGGACTGGTCGCGGTCACCGTAGGAACGACGCTGGTCGCGGTCACCGAAGGAACGCGACTGGTCACGGTCACCGTAGGAACGACGCTGGTCGCGCTCACCGTAGGAGGGGCTCGTCGTGCGGCCGTCGCGGTAGGCACGGTCCTCGCGGGCCGCCTCGTCGCGGGCACGCCCGGACGGGCGGTGACCACGGGCCTGACGGGTCCCCTCGCTCCAGCGGGGTGACTTCGTGCGCTCGTCGCCGCCCTGCTGACGGCTCTGGTCGGGGGTGGGCTCGCCGCGCGACATCCGCGCCGCCTTCTTCTGGGCAGCGGTGTGACGGGGCTTCTTGGGCGCGCCGGAACGCGCGGGCTTCTTGGCCATGAGTGGCAGTGCTCGCTTCGGGTCGTCGAGGTAGGTGCGCCTCAACGCTTCGATGTGAGCGTGACCGGACCAACCCCCAGGCGCGTCTGTCGGCGCCCGATGGGCCGCGTGGATCGGATCGTCCCGCGGCGTTGGATGAGCCGCACTGTCGCAGTGCAGCCCCGCAAGGTTACCAGACCGTGATCATCGCTCCGAACCGGAGCCGAGCACCCGGGCGACCCTGACCTCGAGCTCCTCGAGCTGGGCGGTGACCGGCAGGTCCGTGTCGAGGACGTGCACGGTCAGCACGTCGCCCTCGAGGGCGACCGAGAGCGTGCCCGGCATGAGGCTGGTGAGGTCGGCGACCGCCACGCGCGGGAGACCGGCGGGCAGCGACAGCCGGTGCTCCACGAGGCCCGGTGCCAGGTCGAGGGGGCGGCTCAGGGCGCGTCGGGCGACGTCGACGCCGCCCGCGACCGACCGTCCGAGAAACCACGCCACGAGCTGGGCCAGCGCCCAGGCACGGCGGTGCGGCGGCCCCTGACGTGGCCGCGGCGGCAGCAGCCACAGGCTCGTCCCGGTCGCGAGCGGCACCAGCGCCACGGCATACGTCCATGTCGTCGGGTCCCCCTCGGTGAGGACCCACCACAGCACGACCATCAGCAGCACCCGCTCGAGAGCCCCGCGCACCAGCACCATGCTCACCACGCTCCCACGGCCAGGACGAGCAGGAGCACCGCCAGCAGCACCGCGCCCGAGACCTGCCAGCGCGCCAGCCCCGCGTCACCCGTGGCCGCGAGCGTCGTGGGTGACGGCGACCGGTCCGCCACGAACAGGCCGGCACGCCCCAGCACCTGCCGCGCACGCGCCACCGCCACCTCGACACGGCGCTCCAGGTGCAGCAGCCGGCGCACCATGGCCTCCTCCGGGACCAGCAGGTCACCCGGTGGCAGGAGCCGACCGTCCGGATGCGCAGCCCATGCCGGCAGCCGCTCCCGGGCTGACAGCCACCACCCCAGCCCCGCCAGCCCGAGCCCCAGGAGCACCGGCCACGCCGCGTCCCACAGGGTGACCGGCTCCAGGCCCGGCACCGACTCGACCGGCACCCAGCGCCCGGCCAGCAACCAGGTCAGCGTGATCCCACCGACGACGAGCACCGACCAGGCCACCAAGGTCGCCAGATCTCCCGGACGCTCGTCGCGCCTGCCCCGCAGCAGCAGCCAGCCGCCGCGTGCCAGCAGCAGTGTCGAGCCGGTCCCCACCAGCGGCAGCAGCAGGGCGAGGTCGACCCCGAGCACCGTCGCGGACCCGACGGACTGCTTGGCGGCATACTTCGCCACCGCTCCGCTGCTCAGCGGCGCCCCGGCGACCGCCAGGGCGGCGACGCCGAGCCCCACCAGCACCCAGGGACGCGCCGGACCGGCGCCGTGCGCCCGCCACACCCCCACGCCGAGGAAGAGCGCACCCTTGGCCAGGCCGTGGTGGACCGCGTAGAGCACGGCGGCCACGACGCACGCCTCCGCCAGGTCCGGCCTGGCCAGCGCGACCCCGACGAGCACGGACAGGAAGCCCATCTGGCTGATGCTGCTGTAGGCCAGCGCCACCTTGGGGTCTGCCTGGAGCAGACCCGCGGGCACCGCCAGGAACGCCCCGAGCACGGCCAGCACGACCAGGGTGGCCCCCCACCCGGGCATGGCCACCTCGCCCAGCGGCAGGTAGCGCAGCCAGCCGACCAGCCCGGCTTTGAGCATCGCACCGGACAGGACCGCGCTGGCCGCCGGCGGCGCCGCAGGGTGGGCCAGCGGCAGCCAGACGTGCAGGGGCACCGTGCCGGCCTTGACGCCGAAGCCGAGCAGCAACAGCAGCACGATCACGCCACGCGCCTCGGAGCCTGCCACCACGTCCGCGGCGTCCGCGACGAGCAGACCACCCTCCTGCACCACGAGCAGCAGGCCGGCGAGGATGAACATCTCACTGGCCACCGCCAGGACGATGTAGACCCGTCCCGCTCGCCGGGCCGAGGCGGTGTTCTCGTGCACGACCAGGCCGTATGCCGCGAGGCTCATCACGGTGAAGCACAGGTAGAAGGTCACCGTGTCGGCGGCGACGAAGACGCCTGCGTTGCCGACGAAGCTCATGAGCAGGAAGCCGCTGAGCACCGGGGCCCTGGTCGTGCGTCCGGGCCGCACCGCCACCAGCGCGACGCCGTAGAGCAGCACCGCGAGCAGCAGCAGCGGGCGGCCGAGCTCGTCGACCTCCAGGCGCGTGCCCAGGACCAGCCAGGGCACGTCGACCGCTCCGGCGCGCGGCCCGGCGAGCGCCAGCAGGCCGGCGGGCAGCACGGCCAGCGGTGCCCACCGCACGAGGGTGGTGCGCCCTCGTGCGGAGACCTCGCGCGGTCCGAGTCCCACGACGGCCAGCAGGAGCACCGTCGTCACGGGAGCGAGCACCGCCACCACCCACAGCGCACTCATCCGTAGCTCAGCTCCGCGATGAAGCGCGCCATGTCCAGGGGCGCGTAGGGCGCGGCGGCCAGCAGACCCGCTGCCAGGGCCAGAACGGCGGTGACCACGGCAGGCAGGAGCAGGGCCTTGGGCGCCTCGACCGCCGGCCGCTCACGTCGCTGCTCGACGTGCCACTGCACCCCCTCCTCGGGGGTCCGGAGCCACAGGGCGTAGACGACCGGCAGGAAGTAGGCGGCGTTGAGCAGGCTGCTGAGGACCAGCACCACGACGACCCAGGACTGCCCGGCCTCGATGGAGCCCAGGCCCAGCTGCCACTTGGAGACGAAGCCTGCCATCGGCGGCAGCCCGATCATGCCGAGCGCGGCGACGGTGAAGGCCGCACTGGTGAGGGGCATCCGGCGGCCCACCCCCGGCAGCTCGCTCACCTTGTGCAGGGAGAGCACCTCGGCGAAGAGCCCGGCGCAGAAGAAGAGCGTGATCTTCATCAGGCCCTGGTGGACGATGTGGACCACGCCGCCGGTCGTCGCGAGCACGCTCACCATCGAGACACCCAGCGTCACGTACGCCACCTGGCTGACGGTGGAGTAGGCCAGACGCCCCTTGATGCTGTCCTGGCGCAACGCCCGCACGGAGCCGTAGACGATGGTGACGCAGGCCAGCAGCATGAGCGGGAGAAGGACCCCCAGCGCCTGCGCCACCTCCGGGCCGTAGGTGTGGTGGACCAGCCGCACGATGCCGAAGACCCCGGCCTTCACCACGGCGACCGCGTGCAGCAGCGCGCTCACCGGGGCCGGCGCCACCATGGCCTTCGGCAGCCAGCCGTGCAGGGGCACCAGTGCCGCCTTCACGGCGAGCCCGGTGAGGATCGTGCCGAACACGAGCGTGGCCACCACCGGCTGCTCCTGCGCCAGGCGGGCGACCTCCTCCACGCCGCCGTCGGTGAACTCCACGGGCCCGACCAGGCTGGTCAGCCACGCGACGCCGAGGAGCAGCACCACGCCCCCGGTCAGGGTGTACGCAAGGTAGGTGCGAGCACCCGCCAGCGCCTCGGGGGTCTGGCGGTGGGCCACGAGAGGGTAGGTGGCCAGGGTGAGCAGCTCGTAGAAGATGAGGAAGGTGACCCAGTTGCCCGACAGGGCGATGCCGGTGGAAGCGGTGACGCACAGGCTGAAGAAGCCGAAGAAGCGGCTGCGGTGCGGCGCCTGCTCGAAGTAGCCGATCGCGAAGACGGTCGTGACCAGCCACAGCACCGCCGACAGCCCGGCGAAGAAGAGGGACAGCGGCTCGGCGCGCAGCACCAGGTCGATGCCGGGGACCAGGGTCGAGCGCCACTCCAGCCGGGTGCCCCCGACGACCGGCGGCACGAGCCAGATGACCAGGCCCACCTTGGCCAGCGCGCCGCCGAGGTTCAGCACGGTGCGCAGCCGCACCTGCTCCTCGCGCAGGAAGAAGATGAGCACCGCCGGCGTCAGGGAGGCCAGCAGCATGACGAGCGGGACGAGGTCGTTCTGGACGGGCACCTCCCCGGGGGTCACGGCAGGCTCCCCAGGACGGACCCGACCTCGACCAGGGCCAGCAGCTCGACCGAGCGCAGCCCCAGCGCCACCGCCAGCACGGCCAGCACCAGGGGTGCCACCACCATCCGGCGGGCCACCGGCCGCAGCTCGACCAGCTCGTCGGCGCGCTGCGGCTCGTCGAACATCGCCCGCAGTCCGGCGGCGGTGTAGGCGAAGGTCAGCAGGCCACCGACCAGCAGCACCGGCACCCACCACCACTGGCCCGCCGCCAGGGCGGCCTGCACCAGCTGCCACTTGCCGACGAAGGCCAGCGTCGGCGGCAGCCCGGCCAGGCACACGCCCGACAGGGCGAAGGTCATCGCGACCGCCGGCATACGGGTGACCGCGCCGTGCAGGTCGTCCAGCCGGTCGGAGCCGTGGGCCCGCGCCAGGGTGCCCGCGCTCATGAACATCGCCGACTTGGCCAGCCCGTGCGCCACCACCAGGGCGGCCACCCCTGACCAGGCCAGCCTCGCCGCGTCCGCCTCCGCCGCCCCGGCCGGCGCGGCCAGGCCGGGCACCGCCAGGGGCAGGAGCAGGAACAGGTAGCCCACCTGGGCCACCGTGGAGTAGGCGACCATGCGCTTGAGGTGGGTCTGGCGCAGCGCGACCACGGCGGCCCAGACGACACCGACCGCGCCGAGGACACCGACCAGGGTGGCCACCGCCATCGCGCCGTCCGCACCCGGGAGGCCGAACCACAGCCGCACCACGACGTAGAACGAGGCCTTGACGACCAGGGCCGACAGCAGCGGGCTCACGGCCGCGGGCGCACCCGAGTGCGCCGGCGGCAGCCAGGCGTGCAGCGGGAACAGCGCGGTCTTCAGGGCCATCCCGACGGTCATGAGGCTTAGGGCCGTGACCATGACCACCCCGCCCTCGAGCCGCTGCCCGGCGGTGGCGATGTCGAGGGTCGCGGTCTCGGCATACACCAGACCCACCCCGAGCAGGTAGGCCAGCGAGCCCAGCACAGCCACGAACAGGTAGCGCAGTGCGGCGGCCAGGGCCGCCGGACCGCCGAGGGCGACCAGGCCCACCGCGCCCAGGCCGACCAGCTCCAGGGCGACGTAGGTGTTGAACAGGTCGGCGGCGAGGTAGACCGCGTTGAGCCCCGCCCACAGCACCAGCCAGACCGGCCAGAACAGTGCACCACCACGGGCCGCGGCCGAGCCGGAGGCGTAGACGCTGACGAACGCACCGACCACACCGGTCAGCAGGACCATGAGGGCGCTGAGGCCGTCGGCCCGCAGCCCGATCCCCAGAGGGATGCTCCAGTCCCCCAGCGCCGCCTCCAGCACGCCGGAGCTGCCGACCTCCAGGGCCAGGAGCACCGACCCGGCCCCCAGCGCGAGGGCCACGACCAGCCCGACGCGCCCGGCAGCGCGCGCGGGCAGCAGTGCCGTCACGACGGCGGCCCCGAGGGGCACCAGCACCAGGGCGGCGAGCAGGTCACTCATGGCTCGCCTGCCGGTCCTGCTCGTCACGCTCGACCCGTCGCACCATGGCGAGCGCGAGGCCGGTGACGCTCACCGTGATGACGATGCCGGTCAGCACCAGGGCGTGCAGCACGGAGTCCGGCTCCTCGGGGTTGCTGCGGTAGGCCACGGCGACGAGCACCATGAGCACCCCGCTGCCGGCGACGTTGAGCGCCACCACGCGCCGCAGGTGGTCCCCCGTCAGCACCAGCCGAACCGTGCCGAGCACCGCCAGCCCGACCCCCAGCAGGAGGAAGACGTCGCCGTCCGTCACGGTTCCTCACCCCGCCCGGTCCCCGCGGCGGGGCGTCGACCGGCGACGAACAGGACCGCCAGGCAGGCGCCGATGCTCACGGTGAGGACCGCCTCGAGCAGCAGGATGACGGTGCCCTGCCACGGCTCCGCCAGCACCAGCCAGCCCTGGCCCAGGGCGACGGTGACGTAGCCCAGCGTCAGGAACGCGGCCAGTCCGACGAGGACCGCGGGCCGCAGCCACCGGCCCGTCGGCACCGCGAGACGTATGCCGCCGAGCCGGAGCAGGATCAGGGCACCGGCCAGGAGCGCCCCGGCCTGGAAGGCACCGCCGGGCCGGGACGACCCGGCGACCAGCAGCCAGCCGGCTCCCAGGACGATGACCGGCACCGCCAGGCGCACCAGCGCGTCCGGCACGGGCGAGGCGGCGCCGGGCGCCGGCACCGTCTCGAGCCTTCCGTCGCGGTGCAGCGACAGGACCACGACCACGGCCAGCGTCAGGACCGCGACCTCGAGCAGGGTGTCGTAGGCGCGGAAGGCGAGCAGGACGGCGGTGACCGGGTGGCTGACACCGCTGTCGTCGGTCCGGTCGAGGACGGTAGGCCCCAGCCCGGTCCCAGGCTCGACGGGACCTGCCTGCAACGCGGCCGCCCCGAGGAGCACGACCAGGCCGGCTCCGGCGACAGCACCGAGCAGTGGCATCAGCCAGCGTGGGCCCACCCGCCGGTCCGGGCCGCGCCGGGGTCGCTCGGTGACCGCGTCGAGCAGCAGGGCGCCGGTGACCCCTGCCGCGATCGCCGCCTCCGCCAAGGCCACGTCCGGCGCTCCCAGGCGTGCCCAGACCACGGCCAGCACGAGGCCGAAGACGAGGAACATCATCACCGAGGCCACACGCCCAGGCACGAAGAGAGCCAGCCCGGCACTGACCAGGACCGCCGTGACCAGCACGAGGTCGAGCACCAGCCCCACCGTCATGTCTGCTCCTCCGGGGCGTCACGCCCGAGCAGGTGGCTGCTGGTCGCCGCCGCGACGAGGGCCAGCGCCCAGATCAGGAGGAGCTTGGCGGCCTCGGCCACCGAACCGGCCTGTGGCACCAGGGCCAGGACGACCAGCCCGAGGCCGAGGTTGTCGGCCTTGGTCAGGGCGTGCAGGCGGGTGCGGAGGTCCGGGAAGCGCAGGAGGCCCAGCGTCCCCACCGCGAAGAAGGCGCACCCGGCCACCAGGAGCAGCCCGGTGAGCACGTCCAGGATCACGACCCACGCTCCTCGGCGGACACCCGCACCAGCACGACCAGAGCGGCCAGCGCGACCAGGGCCAGTGCAGTGTCCCGGAGGGCAGGAAGGTCCCAGGCGGTGCCCAGGACGACCAGCACGGCGACGCCGGTGGTCGAGAGCAGCAGCAGGGCCGTCAGCCGGTCGCGCGCCGTCGGCCCGCGGACGACCCGGACCAGCCCCACAAGGACCGTGCCGAGGAGGAAGACGGCGACCGCGACCAGCAGACCGTCGAGCACGGCATCAACTCCAGTGGCACACGGGGTGTCAGGGGGCGCTCCCACCCTAGGGATGTGGCTCTGACCTGCCAAACGGTCCTATCGTGGACCCATCTCACCGAAGGAGCCCTGATGACCCTGCCCCTGCGCGGCCTGCGCGCCCTTGTCGGCGTCGGCGCCCTGTCCGTCCTGCTGGTGACCGGGTGCGGGTCCGGGCAGGACGGGGAGCAGGCCGGCACCCAGGACGGAGCCCCGGTCACCGTGCACTCGCTCGAGGGCGAGGGCTACACCGCGCTGGTCCGGACCTCCGGTGCCGACGGCCAGGACGCGGGGCCGCTGACGGGCACGCTGGTCGTGGGGCCGGGCGACTGCCTGGCGCTGAGCGCGCAGGACCAGCCGCACCTCGTGGTCTGGCCCGAGGGCGCCGCCACGCTCGACGGTCAGCCGGGCATGACACAGCCCGGGCACGGTGAGATGCGGGTCGGCACCGACGTCACGATGGAGGTGCGGCAGGTCGACCTGACCGAGCTCGACGGCATACCGGAGCAGTGCCGGCAGGGGTTCGCCGAGACCGTGCTGGTCGTCGTCGACGAGTGAGGGTCCCCGGAGCCCCCGGGCGACGAGAGGACCCCGCGCCGGGAGGTGCCGTGCTCAGGCGTCGATGCGGTCGCGGTCGAGGTCGTGCGCGGAGTCGACGATGAAGTCCTTGCGCGGGGCGACGTTGGTGCCCATGAGCAGCTCGAAGACCTCCTCGGCCTTGGCGGCGTCGGCCATGGTGACCCTGCGCAGGGTGCGGTGCCGCGGGTCCATCGTCGTCTCCGCGAGCTGGTCGGCGTCCATCTCGCCCAGGCCCTTGTACCGCTGCATCGGCTGCTTGACCGTGCGTCCGCGCTTGGTCAGCGCGGCCATGGTGCGTCGCATCTCGGCCTCGGTGTAGGTGTAGATCATCTCCTTCTTGGCGCGCCCCGAGGCGTTCACCTCGAGCCGGTGCAGCGGAGGCATCGCGGCATACACCCGCCCCGCCTCGACGAGGGGGCGCATGTAGCGGAAGAAGAGCGTCAGCAGCAGGGTGCGGATGTGGGCGCCGTCGACGTCGGCGTCGGTCATGATGATGACCTTGCCGTAGCGCGCCAGGTCGAGGTCGAAGGAGCGCCCGGAGCCGGCGCCGATCACCTGGATGATCGCCGCGCACTCGGCGTTGTGGAGCATGTCCGAGACCGACGCCTTCTGCACGTTGAGGATCTTGCCGCGGATGGGCAGGAGCGCCTGGTAGTCGCTGGAGCGCGCGAGCTTGGCGGTGCCCAGGGCGCTGTCGCCCTCGACGATGAAGAGCTCGGAGCGCCCGGTCTCGGTGGTGCGGCAGTCGGCCAGCTTGGCGGGCAGGGTCGAGGACTCCAGGGCGTTCTTGCGGCGCTGCGTCTCCTTGTGCAGGCGTGCCGAGATGCGTGACTTCATCTCGGCGACGACCTTCTCCAGCAGCAGGGCGGACTGGGCCTTGTCCCCCCGCCGGGTCGAGGTGAGCCGCGCCGTGAGCTCCTGCTCCACCACCTTGGCCACGATCTGGCGGACCGCCGAGGTGCCGAGGACCTCCTTGGTCTGGCCCTCGAACTGGGGCTCGGCGAGCCGCACGGTGACCACCGCGGTCAGGCCGGCCAGCACGTCGTCCTTGTCGATCTTGTCGTTGCCGGCCTTGAGCCGGCGCGCGTTGACCTCGACCTGCTTGCGGAAGACCTTGAGCAGGGCCTGCTCGAAGCCGGCCAGGTGGGTGCCTCCCTTGGGGGTGGCGATGATGTTGACGAAGCTGCGCACCGTGGTGTCGTAGCCGGTGCCCCAGCGCAGGGCGATGTCGACCGCGCAGTCACGCTCGACCTCGGTCGAGGTCATGTGACCCTTGCTGTCCAGCACGGGCACGGTCTCCCGGAAGGTCGCCGACCCCTGCAGCCGCCAGGTCTCGGTGACCGCAGGGTCGATGGCCAGGAACTCGGCGAACTCCGCGATGCCGCCGTCGTGCTGGAAGACCTCCTCGTGCGGGCCGTCGGCTGCGGGAGTGTCCGGCAGGCCGCGCTCGTCCCGGATGACCAGGGTCAGCCCCGGCACGAGGAAGGAGGTCTGGCGGGCCCGGGTCACCAGCTCGGGGTAGGCGAACTCCGCCTTGGCGAGGAAGATCTGCGGGTCGGCCCAGTAGCGCACCCGGGTGCCGGTGACACCACGCCTGGCCTTGCCGCTGACCCGGAGCTCGCTGTTGCTCTCGAACGGGGTGAACGGCGCGTCGGGAGAACGCTCACCCGTGTCGCTGAACACGCCGGGCTCCCCGCGGCGGAAGCTCATCGCGTAGGTCTTGCCCGCCCGGTCGACCTCGACGTCGAGCCTGGACGACAGGGCGTTGACCACCGAGGCACCGACGCCGTGCAGGCCCCCGGACGCGGTGTAGGAGCCGCCGCCGAACTTGCCGCCGGCGTGCAGCTTGGTGAACACGACCTCGACCCCGGACAGTCCGGTGCGGGGCTCGGCGTCGACCGGGATGCCGCGGCCGTTGTCGCGCACCTCGACCGAGCCGTCCGGCAGCAGCACCACCTCGATGCGGTCGGCGTGACCGCCCAGCGCCTCGTCGACCGAGTTGTCGATGACCTCCCAGAGGCAGTGCATGAGCCCCCGCGAGTCCGTCGACCCGATGTACATGCCCGGGCGCTTGCGTACGGCCTCGAGCCCCTCCAGCACCTGCAGGTGCCGTGCCGAGTAGTCCGTGGCCACCGTGGAGCTCCTTCGTCGACGTCGTGCGGGGCGGGCGCTGCGGGCGCCTGTCCTCGCAGGTTAACCGAGGGCAGCGACAGACCCGGTCAGGCGCAGCGTCCGCCGGGTACGTCGGCTCACCCGGTCGGAGCGGCGGTGCTGGTCGTGACGTCCCCGTCCGGCGTGCGGCTCACCTCGGCGGCGGTGGACGGTGTGGCGGTGTCGACCGCCGCGTCCTGCGTCTCGACAGGGGCGGTCTCCGCCGAGGGGAGGTCGGGCTGCGACGACGTCGGCCCGGTCGGTGCCGGCGTGGTCTCGGTCGGTGCCGGAGTGGGGTCGGTCGGTGCCGGAGTGGGGTCGGGCTCGGAGACAGAGGGCTCCGGATCCGGCTCCGCCGTCGTCGGCTCGACCTGCTCCGTGGTCTCGTCGGTCCGCGCCGTGTCGGTGTGCAGGTCGACCGGCTGCTGCCAGGAGTGCAGCCGCCCTGCGTCCACCTCGAGGGAGGACGCCGACGCCAGCGCCCCTCCGAGGCCCACGGTGACGCCGGCCACGAGCACCGGCAGCAGGAACCGGCTACGCATGCTCGAGCTCCTTGTCCTGCTTCGGCTCCGCATGCTCCTCCGGGCGCCGGTTGAGCAGCATCACCGTCGTGAGGCCACCGACGATCGCGGCGAGGAACGGCGGGGACCGTAGCTCGGCGATCATGGTGCCGACGTTGGGAGCCGTCACCCACGCCTCCCCGAGCACCTCGTCGGTGCTGGGCGTCCAGTCGTCGACACGGTCCTTGTTGTCACCCTGCATGACGAACCCGTCGGTCCCTTCCCCCACGATGCGGTGGACGACGAGCGACCCGGCCCCGGGCTCTCCCTCGGGCACCGGGAAGGTGACGATGTCACCCACCTCGTATGCCGGGCGGTCACGGAGCACGACCAGGTCGCCGTCGTAGAAGGTGGGCTCCATGCTCTCCCCGCTGACCACGATGTAGGAGGCCGGACCGCCCAGAGCCACCGGGCGCAGGAACAGCACCCACCCGAAGGCAAGGACGCTGAGGACCAGCCACGGCACCGCCTTGCGCACTGTGGTCACCCTTCTGAAGCACATTGTGCCCGCCTGTCATGCATGGAGCGGTGGCGGCGCCTGCACGCCGCCACCGCTGTTGCCAAGCGTCAGCCCGAGATGGACACGCGAACGTTCTCGATGTCCTGGGCCTCCAGCGGGGTCGCGAAGTCCACGCGCTCAGAGCCGGCGGAACCGATTGTTGAGATGATGGCGTCGGCCCCGTCGATGTTGACGTAAAGCTCAGCACCCTCACACTCGCTGGCGATGTCGGACACGGTGAGCCAGTAGACAAGGGCGGGCTGGCCGACCGAGACGTCGTCCGTCTCAAGGGCCCAGGCAAGGTCGACGCCGTTCTCGTCACAGGTGGTCGAGGCGTCTCCCGTCTGCAGGGTCGCCCCGCTGTTGATGTCCAGCAGAGAGGCGGAGGCGAAGGCGAGGGTGGCGACGGCGGCGCCGCCGGCGAGGGCGGTGATGATGCGCTTCATGATGTTCCCTTTGTGAGTGCTGACGACGGGACCCCCCGTCGGGACGGCGTCAAGGTAGGAGCCGGACCGACCCTGACGCAACGTCACAGTGCGGTCACGAAGGTCACGAATCGTCTTCTCCTGTGGCGGTGGGCAGGCGCCGCTGCTAGGCGTGTCAGGGGCCGGTTGTCGTGCTCCCACGATCGCGTCCGGACCGAGACACTGCGACAGAACAACCCCTCCCCGATGCGCTGGCGGTGCCCAGCCCTGCCACCAGCTCCCCACCGGCTCATGAGATGGATCACACTGTCCGACACCAGCTGTCGCAGGCTTTGCGACACAGTGCGGCCCTCAGCCCTCCAAGGGGATCGCCACCACCGGCTCCGAGGTCGGCTGCTCGGAGCCGCCCTCGGGCTCCACACTCAGCGCCACGGCGGTGCTGCCCTCCGGGTCGCCCTCCAGTGCGGCGTCCGACGCAGGGTCGGCGACGACCCCCGCGGAGTCGATGACCCCGTCCTCCCGCACGAACCAGGCCTGGTACACCTGCCCGGCCGGAAGGTCCGGCAGGTCGGCCGCCTCGAGCACCGCACGGTCCTGCTCGGCCGAGGTCACGACGACCACGGGGACGCCGTCCAGCTCCGCCTCGTGGCGCACCGCGTCCTGGGCCTGCACCACCTGGTCGACAGCGGTGAGCTGCTCGTCGAACACCTGCCACACACCCCAGGCGCCCACGGCCACGAGGCCGGCCGCGGCCACGCCCCAGACCCACTGCGGACCGCGGCGGCGACGCAGCGGGCGGACCACGTCGGCCTCGGCCGCGACCTGCTCGAGCAGGCGCTCACGCACCCCTGGCGGCGGCGCCAGCTCATGCCCGTCGCTGAGGCCCACCACCGCCTCACGCAGGTCGGCCAGCTCGCGACGACAGTGCGCACAGGTCTCCAGATGGTCCTCGACCCGTGCGCGCTCGGCGTCGTCGACGGCGTCGAGAGCATAGGGGGCGAGCAGGTCGTCGACGTGCCCCTCGGTCTCGTTGCCGTTCATGCCCGACCTCCCATCTGATCCCGTAGTCTGCGCAGCCCGTCCCTGATCCGGGTCTTCGCCGTGCCCAGGGGCACCCCGAGCCGTTCGGACACCTCCCGGTGGGTCAGGCCCTCGAAGTAGGCCAGCTCGAGCGCCTCCTGGTGCGGAGGCCCGAGCTCCTGGACGGCGGAACGGACGGCCTGTCCCTGCATGCGGTGCTCGACCTCCTCCGCCGTCGGGTCCGGCGCGGGCCGGTCATGGCGTGATTCGTAGGCCTGGTCACGGTCGGATTGCGCCTGAGCCGAGCGGACCCGGTCGACCGCCCGGCGATGGGCCAGCGTGAGCAGCCACGACCGGGCGCTGCCCCGGGTGGGGTCGAAGGAGGACGCGGTGCGCCACACCTGCAGGTAGACCTCCTGCGTCACCTCCTCGGCCTGGGCGTGGTCGCGCAGGATGCGCACGACAAGGCCGTGGACCCGGGCGCCGGTGCTGTCGTAGAGCAGGGCGAAGGCCTGCTGGTCGCCGCCGGCGGTGGCCCTCAGCAGTTCGCCGAGGTCAAGGTCCGGGGGCGGTGACATGAGGCCATGATGAACCACCGTTACGCCGTGGGCAGAACCGGACACATATCGGCGCTGCGCGGCGTTGCCCCACCAGGTGACATGTTTGACTGGATGTCACCTCGGAAGGTCCCGCCGGGGCCGCCGAAGGAGATGGAGAGGAGCACAGACGTGAACGCCACCCTGGCACCTGAACTGACTGCCGCCGACCGCTGCGACCGCTGCGGCGCGCAGGCCTACGTCCGCGCTCGCCTGGCCGACGGACTCGAGCTGCACTTCTGCGCCCACCACGGGCGCCAGCACCTGGACAAGCTGCGCGGGCTCGGTGACGTGAAGATCACCGACGAGTCCCACAAGCTGCACCAGGACACGTCCTCGTCGGTCTGACCCGAAGGGCCCCGGCAGGGTCCCTGCCCCTGGCACACTGGCCGCCATGACATTCGTCGTGGCGGTCTGTGCCGTCGTGATGGCGGTCGGGCTGCTGGGCATCGTCGTGCCGGTGCTGCCCGGGCTGCTGCTGGTCTGGCTGTCGATCCTGGCCTGGGCACTGGTCGAGAGCTCGACCACCGGGTGGGTCGTCCTGGGCCTCACGTCCGTGCTGTATGCCGTCGGGATGGTGCTGGAGTTCCTGATCCCCGGACAGCGCATGCGCCGTGCCGGTGTGCGCACCAGCACCCTGGTGGTCGCGGTGGTCGTCGCGATCGTGATGGGGGTCGTGATCCCGTTCATAGGCTTCCTGATCGGCTTCCCCCTGGGGATCTACCTGGTGCAGCGCGTCCGCCGGTCCACGCACGACCACGCTTGGGAGGCGACCGTGCACGCGCTCAAGGCGGTGGGCCTCAACATCGTCATCGAGCTGGCCACAGCGCTGCTCATGATCAGCACCTGGGTGTTGGCACTGGTGCGGACCACCTGACGGCGACATCCTGGACGTGGCCGTCCTCGACGTCCTCGACGCAGCCGCCGCGCTCGCTGTGCCCTAGAAGGAGCTGCCTCCGCGGCGCTTGTCCCACCGGTGCTCGAGACGCTCCATGAACGTCCCGGAGGGACGCTGCTTCTTGCCCTTGCCGGCGGGCTTGCTCACCGAGCCGTCCTGCTGCACGGCGCCGATCTTGGGCGTCGGCCGGGGGGAGAACACCCATACGCCGCCGAGCACCATGGCACCGAAGCCGAGGCCACCGATCCAGATCATCTGCAGGGTGACACCGAGGACGACCAGCCCCAGCCCCGCGATGGCGACGAGCGCGCCCACAGCAGCCCGACGACGGGCCGCGGCTACCTGACCTGTGGACTTCAGGTTGGAGGCGAACCGCGGGTCTTCGGCGTAGAGCGCCTGCTCCATCTGCTCGAGAACACGCTGCTCGTGCTCGGAGAGCGGCACGGGGACCTCCCGGGTGGTTCGGGCGGACCGTCGTCAGACGGTCCGTCGGTGGGGTGACACAGTCGGCACATCTGACGGCTGTGTCCTTCTATGAGGATATGTCGAGAACGTACGAAGTACTACCCCATGTTCCCGCGGGCTCCGGACGAGTCCGGATGTCGCATCGCTCCGGCGCTCCGGCCGACCAGGCTGGCCGGTCTCACCGCACCGTGGCCGAAGCGGGACGTCGCCCGGTCCACCGCCCGCTCTGCGTCACGCCAGCCGTGCAGAGGCTCGTCCAGCCGGCCCTGCACCGCGGTGTGCTCGCTCTCGGTCAGCCCCTCGACCCGGACCCCCAGCAACCGGATGCGGACGCGCTGCAGCCCCAGCGAGGCGTAGGCACCGCAGGCCGCCGCATACACCTCGCGGCTGACGTCGGTGGGGGTCCGGAGCGTGCGGGACCGGGTGATGGTGGTGAAGTCGGAGAAACGGACGGTGAGCACCACCGTGCGCCCGAGCATCCCGGCGTGACGCATGCGGGTCGCGGTGCGGTCACTGAGGTGCAGCAGCTGACGCCGGATGACCTCCGGGTCGTCGATGTCGTGACCGAACGTCTCCGACGACCCCACGCTGCGCTCGACCCGGGCAGGGGTGACCCGGTCGGTGTCACTTCCCCAGGCCAAGGCGTGCAGGTGCTCCGCGGTGGCCTTGCCGAGGGCACGGCGCAGCGTGTCGGTCGGCAGGTGGGCGATATCGGCGACGGTGCGCAGACCGAGCCTGTGCAGGGCGGTCTCGGTCGCCTCCCCCACCCCCCAGAGCGCGCCGACGGGCATCGGGTGGAGGAACGGCACGACCCGGTGCGGCGGCACCATGCACACCCCGTCGGGCTTGGCGGCCCGCGAGGCCATCTTGGCGACGGCCTTGGAGGCCGCACCCCCGACCGAGCAGGTGACCCCCTGCTCGTCGGCGATGGTGTCGCGGATCCACCGGGCGATCTGTGCGGGCGACCCGAGACGGCGACGGGCTCCGGAGACCTCGAGGAACGCCTCCTCCATGGACACCGGCTCCACCCTGTCGGTCACCTCGGCGAAGACCGCCATGACCGCCTCGGACACCCGCCCGTAGCTGTCGTAGTCGGGCGGGACGACCGTGGCGGCCGGGCACAGCCGCCGGGCTCTGGCCATCGGCATGCCCGAGCGGACCCCGAACTCCCGGGCCGGGTAGGTGGCCGAGAGGACCACGCTGCGCCAGCCACCACCGATGATGACGGGCAGGCTGTGCAGGTCGGGGTGGTCCAGGAGCGACACGGAGGCGTAGAAGGCGTCCATGTCGACGTGGAGGACGGCACACTGCCGGTCGTCGACGTGGTCCTCGGCCGGCTGGTCCGGGAGGCCGGGTGGTCCGTCGCCCCTGCCGAGGGTGCCCGCAGGGTCGTGCAGGAGCGCGTCGGTCACCATCCCGAGCTCCCGGGGCTGGAGTGCCAGAGCTTGCCGACCGACCCGCGCACGTCTCCCCCGGCCGGGCCCACGTCCGCGTAGGGCGACTGGCGGAACCCGGAGGCGTGCACCATCACCCGTCGACCTCCGGGGTGGTCGACGGCTGCGACCTCGGCGAGCGCGGAACGCGAGGCCTGCTCCATCGCGTCGCGGACCGCCTCGATGCCCTCGGTGTCGTAGAGGTGGGCCAGGTGGGTCATCTCCCAGGCCCCGGTGGCCCGCACCGACCGGCCGCGAGGACCGGTGCGTCGGAGCACGCCGCGGACGACGAGCAGCCAGGAGTGGAAGACGGTGGCGGCGTAGGGGCCCTGTGCGTCCTCGAAGAACGTGGCGTCGCTGGGGCCGGTGCCGTCGTCGAGGGTGAGGAACACCACCCTGCGACCGGACCGGATCGGGGGCGTCTGGGTGGCCACCTTGGCGCCGGCGATGAGCACCTCGGCCTGGTTGCGACAGTGCAGGAGCCGGTCCGACGGGGTGACCCCGAGCGCACGCAGCATCGGCTGGTAGGTGGTGGTCACGTGCGCGCTGACGTCCATGCCGAGGACCTCGAGCTCGGCCAGGGTCTGCTCCTGGGGGGTCATCTCGGGCAGCCCGCTGCCCGTGTGCACCCGCGGCTCGTCGCCGAGGTCGAGCGCGAGCTGGGTCGGGGCGGCGGGACGGGTGTGCCAGCTGCGGGCGCCCCGGGCCTGCGCCGAGGTGCGCTCCGCCACCTCTCCCGCGGCGCTCGCGGTGCCCACCGCGTCGGCGGCACCGGCCGCGCGGACAGCGTCCGGGCCGGGAGGAGCCACGCGACGGCCACGAGCGCGACCGGAGGCGGTGCGTGACTGGCGGGTCCACCGCTCCAGCTCGGCGACGTGCAGGAGCAGGTCCCTGCGGGTCGGGCCCGACCGGCGCACCCCGCGGCCGGCGCCGACCCCGTGGAGCTCGTCGAGCCCGCCGGCCACCACCAGCCGTTCGACGACCGGTCGGCTCACCCGGGCCCGCTGCCAGAGGTCGGTCAGTGAGGCGAAGGGCTGTCCGGCGACGATCCGCGACACCTCCTCGTCGGTGATCCCCTTGACCTCCGCGAGGGACAGACGGATGCCGTAGTGCGAGGCGCGGCGCTCGACCCGTCCCATCTCCACCTCGACCCGGTCCCCCGGGCCGCCGTCCTTCTCTGCACGGTGCCGCGGCACCGGGTCGCAGCGCTCGACGCGGTAGGTCGCGCCGGAGGCGTTGACGTCGAGCCCGAGCACCTGGACACCCATGGTGCGGGCCTCGTCGAGGATCAGCCGCTTGGGATACATCCCCGGGTCGTGGGTGAGCACCCCGGCGAGGAACGCCGCCGTGTGATGGGTCTTCAGCCATGCCGACTGGTAGGTCGGCAGCGCGAACGCTGCCGCGTGCGCCTTGCAGAACCCGAAGGAGGCGAACGACGCGAGCACCCTCCAGATGCGTTCCACGTCCTCCGGTGTGTAGCCCCGCGCGGCCGCCGCGGGACGCCACCACTGCTCGACCTGCTCCTGCCCGTGAGGGCTGCCCATCGCCCGGCGGACCTCGTCGGCCTGGGCCAGGCTCACCCCGGTCGTCTCGGCGACGATCTGCAGCACCTGCTCGTGGAAGACGACCACCCCGCACGTGCTGCGCAGCGCAGGGACCAGCGTGGGGTGGAGGTACTCCGGGGCGCCCCAGCCCTGCCGCGCGTGCAGGAAGGGCCGGATCATGTCGGACTTGACCGGCCCGGGACGGAACAGGGAGATGTCGATGATGATGTCCTCGAAGGTCTCCGGTGCGAACTTGCCGACCAGCTCACGTTGCCCGGGTGACTCGATCTGGAAGCAGCCCAGGGTGCGGGTGGACTGGATGAGCGCGAACGTCGACCCGTCGTCCAGGGGCACCTGGTCCTGGTCGTCGAGGTCGACGTGGAGCCCGTCGACCCGCTCCACCTCGGCGACGGCATGGGCCATGGCCGACTGCATCCGGATGCCGAGGACGTCAAGCTTGAGCAGGCCGAGCTCCTCGACGTCGTCCTTGTCGAACTGGCTCATGGGGAAGCCCAGCCAGCTGGCCTCGACCGGTGTGCGGTCGAGCAGCCCGGTGTCGGACAGGATGACCCCGCACGGGTGCATCGCGATGTGCCGGGGCAGGCCGTCCAGACCCTCCACGAGCTCGAACAGCATCTGCATCCGGGGCGCGTCGAACCCGAGCCGGCGCAGCTCCGGCAGGTCCTGGACGGCTGCGCGGGCGTCCTTGGCCCGGATGTGCGGGAAGGCCTTGGCGATGACGTCGATCTCGCCCGGTGGCATCCCGAGCGTGGCGGCGACGTCACGGATGGCGTGCCGGACGCGGTAGGTCTCCATCATCGACACGCAGGTGACCCGTTCGGAGCCGAACCGCTCGAGGATGCGCTCGTAGATCTCGGTCCGCCGGGCCGACTCCACGTCGATGTCGATGTCGGGCAGCTGCGCCCGCAGCGACGAGCAGAAACGCTCCATCAGCAGGTCGTGCCGGACGGGGTCGACGCCGCTGATGCCGAGGAGGTAGGTGACCAGGCTCCCGGCCCCGGAGCCGCGCGCAGCGACCCGCACACCCTGCTCCCGGATCAGGTCACACACCTGGGCGACGGTCAGGAAGTAGGTCGGGTAGCCCAACCCGGCGATGACACCCAGCTCCTCGTCGAGACGCCGCTGGACCTGCTCCAGGTGAGCACGCGACCCGGTGGGGTAGCGCCGGTGGACCGCAGTCCGGCAACGCTCGGTGAGCACCTGCTGGGCCTGACCGATACCGGTGACCCCCAGCACCTCCGGCTCGGGCAGGTGGACCGCGCCGATGCCCAGGTCGGACCGTGCGTCCTGATGACACTGCTCGGCCACGCGCAGCGTCTCCTCCAGCAGGTCGTGGGCCCGGGCGCCCGGCCCGGCGGCGTCGGCGACCTGCCGGGCCACCGCCACCATGTCGGCGGTGCCGGCGAGGTGCCCTGCCGTGCTGACCCGGTCGAGGTGACGCTCGTCCAGAGGCACCATCCGCCGGGCGGCGTCCAGCACGTCGACCACCCGTGCCTCGGGCACCGTGGCGTGCCGGACCCAGGCGCTGAGCACGGCGGGAACACCACGCTCCTGGGCCAGGCCCCACATCCGGGCGGCGTGGGTCAGGCTCGCCGGGGTGTGCGGCGGACCGCCGTGACAGACGACCTCCACCCGCACCGTGTCTGCGGGCAGCACCCGCAGCCACCGGTCCAGCAGCGCACGTGCACGTTCGCGACGCCCGTGCAGCACGGCCCGGCCGACGTCGGAGTCAGGGCCCAGCATGAGCACGACCGGAGGGATGTCGTCGACCGGCACGGCAGCGCGGGACAGGAGCTCCGGCGAGGTCCGGGGGCTGCCGCGCTCTCCCGCCAGGTGGGTGTGCGTGACGAGCCGGCACAGCCGGGACCATCCGACACCCGGGGCGAGCCCGGCCTGCTGGCCCCGGGCCAGCACGGTGACCCGCGGGTGCTGGTCGTCCACGAGGGCCCCGCCCTTGACCGGGTGCGCCCGCCCGCGGGGTGGTGCCCCCTGGTCTCCGGCCAGCGCCAGGTCCACGCCCAGCACCGGGGCGATGCCGGCGTCGCGACAGGCCCGGACGAAGCGCACGGCGCCGTAGAGGCCGTCGCGGTCGGTCAGCGCCAGGCTCGGCTGACCGAGCGCAGCGGCCCGCTGCACCAGGGCCTCAGGGGCACTCGCCCCGTAGCGCATCGACGAGCTGGAGGCCACGTGCAGGTGAGCGAACCCCTCCTCCACGCCGGCTCACCGCACGCCGGTGGCGACGAGCCCTGCCGGCAGCGGCTCCGCTGCCGGCAGGTGCAGGGCGGTCCGGACGATCTCCAGGAACCGCTCACCCTGACGGACCAGGTCGTCGGCGTCACGCCGGCTCACCGACTCGCTGCCGCGCTCGACGGCGAGCCGGCGTCGCCCGGAGGCGGCGTAGAGCACCGCCCACTCCGTCAGCTCCGGGGCAACGGTCGGCAGCACCTCCCACACGCTGCGAGGCCGAGAGCGGCGGGAGGGCAGCGTCCGCGCCGCGATGAGTGCCGAGGCCGCCCGCAGGGCCGCGAGATGGGCCTGGGTGTAGCGCTCGGCGGGTGTCGGGCTGTGACAGGCCTGCAGCAAGCCCTCCCGTGCCCGGTCGAGCAGGTCCAGCACCGTGGACGTGCCCGCAGCACCTGTCCCCGATGTCGTGCCGGATGTCCGTGTGGTCGTGCTCATCTGTCCGTCTCCCTCGTCTCGTCGCCCATGGTGTGTCCGGTCCCTGCCGGGTGCGTGCTCAGTCGGCCATCCGCACCAGCTGCCAGTGCTCGCCCTCGGCGAGGTCGTACACCCCGATGCCCTGGTGCCGTCCCGCCGAGGCCTCCACCCGCCATACCCGGTGCTCCAGGACCTGCTGCACCGCGGTGTCCTCGTCCTCCCACGCGGAGCGCCACCAGGGCAGGCGCTGGGTCCAGTGCGCCACCACCGCATGCACCACGTGGACCCTGCCCCTCCAGATGAACGCGGTCGGGACCGCGCCACCGGCACCGAGACGCTCCGTCGACTCCGGCAGACGACCCAGCAGGGGGTCACCCACCTGGACCTCGACGCGCTCGTGGTACTGCCGGCTCATCGCCCTCACCCCTTCGCACCTGCTCCGCATCATCGAACCTGTGTTCGATACGAACGAATGTACGACACCCCACCGACAGGGTGTCAACACCCCCTGCGCACCGGACGCCGAACGGACCCCGGGGCCGTGGGAGGCGGGCCAGGACCCCGTTAGGCTCGGAGGCGACCGCCCTTCCTCTCAGGAGACCCTGTGCCCCCGAGCGATCCACCCCGTGCCGAGCAGGTCGAGACCCTGCCCGGAACCGAGCGCCTGCACCCCCTCGACGGGGTCGACCTGCGGCGACGGGTCCAGCAGGCCCTCGACGAGCACGTCGCGCGCCAGCGTGAGGTGCTGGCCGAGGTCGGCGCCCCCGTGACCGAGCTGGTCGACGCGGTGGCGGACCTGCTCTCCGGCGGCAAGCGGCTGCGGGCGGCCTTCCTGTACTGGGGCCACCGCGCCTTCAGTGACGACGACTCGCCGGCCCTGGTGCGGGCGGCGAGCGCCATGGAGGTCTTCCAGGCCGCCGCCCTGCTGCACGACGACGTGATGGACAACAGTGACCTGCGCCGCGGACGGCCTACCGCGCACCGCGCCTTCACCACCCGGCACGCCGAGGCCGGGTGGGCCGGCGGCTCGGCCGAGTTCGGGCAGGCCGCGGCGATCCTGGCCGGGGACCTGTGCCTCAACTGGTGCGACGAGATCTTCGCCGGCTCCGGCCTCCCCCCGGAGCAAACCGCCCGGGCCCGTCCGGTCTTCGACACCATGCGCACCCAGCTCATGGGCGGGCAGTACCTCGACGTCCTGCAGTCGGCCCGGGACTGGACGGCTCTGAGCCATACCGAGCGCATCGCCCAGTGCCGCACGGTCATCCGCTACAAGAGCGCGAAGTACTCCGTCGAGCACCCGCTGCTCATCGGCGCGGCGGCGGCGGGCGCACCCCCGGAGTCGATGGCGTCGCTCTCCCGCTACGGCCTGGCCCTGGGCGAGGCCTTCCAGCTGCGCGACGACGTCCTGGGGGTCTTCGGTGACCCGGCAGCCACCGGCAAGCCCGCCGGGGACGACCTCAGGGAGGGCAAGCAGACCGTGCTCATGGCGCACGCTCTCGAGCACGGCAGCGCGGCAGACGTGACGGTGCTGCAGGGGTCGCAGGGACGCCCGGACCTCACCGAGGTCGAGGTCGAGGCCTGCCGGGACATCCTGCGCCGCAGCGGCGCCCTGGCGCTCACCGAGGAGATGATCGACGCGGGGTGCACGCAGGCGTGCCACGCGCTGGAGGCCGTCGCCGGGCTGCGGGCTCAGGGGCGTGCGGCGCTGGAGGACCTGGTCGCCATCAGCACGGCCCGGGCCACCTGAGCACGGCCCCGGGAGACCAGCTCACCCGGCCGGGACTCACCACGCGGTCTCCTGGGCCCGCCTGCGGACCTCGGTCTTGTTGCCCGTGCGCAGCGAGCCGATGGCGCTCCCCCCGGCGAGGCTGTCGTCCGCCCTGTGCAGCCACTCGATGATCTCGCCGTCGTCCATGCCGCTGTCGGTGAGCACGGTGATCGTGCCGCGCAGGTGCTTCAACGGCCCTTCGGGGGTCACGAAGGCCGCCGGCACCATGAGCGCCCGGTGCGGCCCCCGCCGCACCCCGACCAGCTCCCGCTCCTGGATCCAGGTCTTCACCGTCGGCAGGCTCGCGCCGGTGACCTCCATGATGTCGGGCACGGCCAGCCACGCGTCGTCCGGAATTACATCGGTGTCGTTTACCACATTATCTAGTCTTTCATACGGATCGACACGCCGTCGATGTGGCGCATGTCCGTGATCTTCGGTACTGTCCCATCCGTCACACAGGCAACGCTGCCGTACGCACGACGCGGTAGCCACACCTGTCACTCGGGGAACGACATCTCACCTACCACCGAAGGGACGCCATGAGTCCGCTGCCGGCTGCTCTGCCCCCGTTCGACGTCCCTGCCCCCGCTGCCGCCCATGCCGCGGTCAGCACCGGCCCGGCGGCTCTCGCCTCGACTCTCGCCACCGAACGGACCTGGACCAGCTACACGGTCCGCCCGGGCGACACCCTCTACGACATCGCGGAGGCGCGCGGCACCACGGTCCAGGCCCTGGTCGCCCGCAACTCGCTGGCCCAGGGCGGCCGCTGGCTGACCCCCGGGCAGCGGCTCAGCGTCCCCGGCAAGGCCAGCTCCAGCTCGGACACCTCGTCGCAGTCGAGCACGACCACCAGCAGGAGCAAGGGCGCCACCGTCACCGTGCGCCCCGGCGACACCCTGTCGCACATCGCGCTGCAGCACGGCGTCAGCGTGCGGGACATCATGAAGGCCAACAGCGTGACCAACCCGCGGCTGATCTTCCCGGGTCAGAAGCTCACGATCCCCGGCACCGAGAGCTCCTCGTCCTCGCGCAGCAAGGACACCTCCTCGTCCCGGAGCAGCTCCTCCGGCTCGAGCAAGAGCAGCACCAGCAAGAGCAGCACCAGCAAGAGCAGCAGCAAGAGCACGAGCAAGGGCGCCACCGTCACCGTGCGCCCCGGCGACACCCTGTCGCACATCGCCGCCCGCCACGGGATCTCCCTGTCCGCCCTGCAGTCGGCCAACCCCGGCCTGGACCCCCGACGTCTCTGGGTAGGCCAGAAGGTCGTCGTGCCGGCAGGCTCCTCGTCCTCGTCCTCGTCCGGCACGGTGACGCGCCCCTGGACGCCCGCGACCATCGGCGACACCAAGAAGGGCGAGAAGGTGCAGGACACCTTCCTGCACTACACCTACAGCTCCGCGGTGGCCCGCTCGGCCGCTGCCAACCGGGAGTACCTCGCCGAGGTGCCGGTGCCCTCACGGGCGGAGACCAAGAAGCTCATCACCGACACGGCGCGGCGTCATGGTGTCGACCCCAAGCTCATGCTGGCCCTGGCCTACCAGGAGTCGGGCTGGAACCAGCGGGCGGTCTCCCCGGCCAACGCGATCGGCATCATGCAGGTCATCCCGACCTCTGGCGAGTGGGCCTCGATGCTGATCGGTCGGGACCTCAACCTGCTCGACCCCCAGGACAACGTCACCGCCGGGGTGGTCATCATGCGGGCGCTGCTGCGCTCGGCCTCCACCGAGCAGAAGGCCATCGGTGGCTACTACCAGGGGCTGGCCAGCGTCAACCGGCACGGGCTGTTCTCGGACACCAAGCACTACGTCGCCTCGATCCGGGCGCTGCGCGACCGGATGTGAGACCCCGCAGGTCCCCGGATCTGCCAGCAGGTCTTCGTACACTCGCGATGTGAGCACCGCGACCCCTCCTGCGATCGACCGCGTCGTCGACGGTCGCTACCGGGTGGACGCGCACCTGGCCGAGGGCGGGATGGCCTCGGTCTACCGCGCTCACGACCTGCGCCTGGACCGGCCCGTCGCGCTCAAGGTCATGCGCCCGGACCTGGCCCGGGACGCCGACTTCGTGACCCGCTTCCGTCGCGAGGCCCGCGCGTCCGCCCGGCTCTCGCACCCGCACGTCGTGTCCGTCTTCGACCAGGGCGAGGACGGCGACATCGTCTTCCTCGCGATGGAGCTGGTCGAGGGACGCACGCTGCGCGAGGTCGTCGCCGCCGAGGCGCCCCTGTCGACGCGGCGCGCGACCGAGATCGTGGACCAGGTCCTCCAGGCGCTCGCGGCGGCGCACCGGGCCGGCATCGTCCACCGCGACATCAAGCCGGAGAACGTCCTCGTCAGCAGCAACGGCCCGGCCAAGGTCGCCGACTTCGGGCTGGCCCGCGCGGTGACGGCAGGCACGACGAGCCGCACCACCGACCTGCTGTGGGGCACGGCGGCGTACCTCTCCCCCGAGCAGGTGGAGCACGGCCGCTCCGACGAGCGCACCGACGTGTATGCGGTGGGCCTGCTGCTCTTCGAGCTGCTCACCGGTGTCAAGGCGTTCGCCGGGGAGAGCCCGGTGCAGGTGGCCTTCCAGCACGTGCACGGCGAGGTCGCCCGTGCCTCCGACCTGGTGTCGACCGTGCCGGCCGAGATGGACGCCCTCGTCCGGCACGCCACCGCCACCTCCCCCCAGCAGCGGCCCGCCGACGCCGGGGAGCTGCGACGTGAGCTGCACCGGGCGGTCTCCCAGCTCTCCGACGCCGAGCTCGACGCCACCCCGCGCACCGTCCCGCAGGAGCGCACGGAGCGCATCGACCTGCGTGCCGACGCCACACGCCCCGTGCACCACGCCACGGCCGTGGTCCCGGTGCAGACGCCCCGGCGGGAGGGCACCTACGCCCGCACCACCGGCAACCGTGTCGCCGCTGCCCCGGCCCCGGTCCCGGTCCCGGGTGGACGCGACGCCCGTGCCGGGGGTCCACGGCGCCGGCTCGGGGCGTTGCTGACGGTCCTGCTGCTGCTCATCGGCGTGGGTGGTGCCGCGACGGCGTGGTACTTCAGCGCCGGGCCGGGCATCCACTCCCCGGTGCCCACCCTCGTCGGGCTGTCCCAGGGCCAGGCGGTGCAGGCCCTGCAGAGCCAGGACCTCGGGGCCGAGGTTGTCCAGGACTACTCCGAGACGGTGCCGGCGGACACCGTGCTGGAGGCCTCCGAGAAGCCGGGCACCTCGGTGCGGCACGGGACGGTGGTCACCCTCACCGTCTCCCAGGGCCCCGAGCGGTATGCCGTGCCGGCGGTGGTCGGCAGCACGCTGGAGCAGGCGCAGGCGGCCCTGGAGGAGGCCAACCTGGCCCTGGGCGAGACGACCGAGCGGTTCGACGAGGCCGTCCCGGCCGGGCAGGTCATGTCGGCCGAGCCGGCCGCCGGTGAGCCGCTGCCGCCGGGCACGTCGGTCGACCTCGTGGTCAGTGCGGGTCGGGAGCCGGTCGAGGTGCCGCAGGTCCGCGGCGCGACCGAGGGCGAGGCCCGGGCGACCCTCGAGGACGCCGGCTTCGTGGTGCAGGTGGAGGCCGAGCGGGTCACCGACGACGAGGTCGCCGAGGGCTCGGTGAGCGCGCAGACCCCGTCGGAGGGCACGGCCTTCCGTGGGGACACCGTCACCCTCACCATCTCGGAGGGCCCCGAGCTGGTGACGGTGCCCCGGCTCATCGGCATGTCGTGGCCGGAGGCGGAGTCGCTGCTGGGCGACCTGGGCCTGGAGGTCGTCCGCGAGGAGATCGCCGGCGGGTTCTTCGACACGGTGCGCTTCCAGAGCATCGAGGAGGACGAGGAGGTGCCGGTGGGCACCGAGGTCGTCCTGACCGTGCTCTGAGCTCAGTCGCGGTAGGCGTAGCGCTCCTCGCGCTCGACCCTCCCGCGGGGGTGGTAGCCGTGCTGCTCCCAGTAGCCCCGGGGTGTCGTGTGGTGGTAGTCCATCGCCAGCACCCACTTGGGGCCCTTGAACGCATAGAGGTGCGGCAGCACGATGCGCGCCGGCCAGCCGTGCTCGGGGGTCAGCGGCTCTCCGTCCAGGTGCGTGGCCAGCAGGGCCGAGGGGTCGTCGAGGTCGGTCAGGCGCACCGCGGCGCTGTAGCCGTAGGCCGCCGAGAAGAGCACGTGCTCGACCCCCGGCTCCGGCGGGGCCAGCCGCACGATCTCGGCCAGGGGCACACCCGACCAGGTCAGCCCCGCCACGCTGACCTTCGAGACGCAGTGCAGGTCCGAGTGCACCGTGCGGCGCGGCAGGTCCTGCAGCGTCGCCCAGTCGACGACGGTCTGGCCACCGTCCTCGGTCGCACCGCCCACCGTGAACGACCAGCGGTCCAGGTGCAGCCGCGGCACCCGGCCGTAGTGCATGGGCACCAGGGCCGGGACGTAGCGCTGACCCGGGGGCGATGCGTCCTGGCTCACGTCGGGCCCTCACGCACCATCTCGGCCAGCACCCCGGCCGCGTGGTCGCTCTGCTCCTGGGTGACGTCGAGGTGCCAGACCAGACGCACCTGGCTGGGCCCGGTCGCGAACCCGAGCACGCCGCGCTGGGCTGCCACCGCCACGAAGTCCGGCGCCCGCCAGCCGACCGCGCCGACGTCGAGCACGAGGATGTTGGTCGGCACGTGGTCGGGGTCGACGACCTCGGGGCGGGCGTCGTGCACCGCTCGGGCCGCCTGGGCGGCGCGGGCGTGGTCCTCGGCCAGCCGCTGCACGTGGTGGTCGAGGGCGTGGAGGCCGGCCGCGGCCAGCAGCCCGACCTGGCGCATGCCGCCGCCGAAGCGCTTACGCCATACCCTCGCCTGGCTGACCATCTCGGCGGACCCGACCAGCACCGACCCGACGGGCGCGCCGAGCCCCTTGCTCAGACACACGGACACCGTGTCGGCACAGGCACCGTAGTCGGACAGCGCGACCCCGGTCGCGACGTGGGCGTGCCACAGGCGGGCACCGTCCAGGTGCACCGCGACCCCCCGCTCCCGCGCCAGGCGGGCCACCTGCTGCATCGCCTCCAGCGGCTGGACGGTGCCGCCACCGAAGTTGTGCGTGTTCTCCAGCACGACACAGGCGGTGCTCACCAGGTAGGGCCCTGCCTGGGGGGCCATCATCCGGGCGGGCTGCTCTGGGTCCAGCAGGCCGCGCGGTGCGTGCCAGCTGCGGCTGGTGATGCCCGACAGGACCGCCGCGGCACCCATCTCGGCGCGCAGCACGTGCGCCAGCTCGTCGCTGAGCAGCTCCTGTCCGGGCTGCACGTGGTGGCGCACCGCGAGCTGGCCGGCCATCGTGCCGGTGGGGGTGAACAGCCCCGCCTCGTGGCCCAGCAGGCCGGCCACCCGCTGCTCGAGCACCGCGACGGTCGGGTCCTCGCCGTAGACGTCGTCGCCCACGAGGACCGACTCGGCGACCATGGCCTCCCGCATGGCGCGGGTGGGCCGGGTCAGGGTGTCCGAGCGCAGGTCGGCGGTCGGCATCAGCGCGTGCCCTGCTCCAGCATCTCGGCCACCTGGAAGGCCATCTCCAGGCTCTGCTGGTGGTTCAGGCGTGGGTCGCACAGCGTCTCGTAGCGCAGCCCGAGGTCGTCCAGGTCGACGGCGTGCGAGCCCCCGACGCACTCGGTGACGTCGTTGCCGGTCAGCTCCACGTGGATGCCGCCGGGCCAGGTGCCGACCTGCCGGTGGGCCTCGAAGAAGCCGCGCACCTCGGCGACGACGTCCTCGAAGGCCCGGGTCTTGTAGCCGCTGGGAGAGGTGAAGGTGTTGCCGTGCATGGGGTCGCACACCCAGGTGACGTGGTGGGCAATCTCCCCCACCGAGGTCAGCAGCTCGGGCAGCAGGTCACCGATGCGCTGCGCGCCCATCCGGGTGATGAAGGTCAGCCGGCCGCGGACCCGGTCGGGGTCCAGCAGGTCGACCAGCCGCAGCACGTCGTCGCGGGTGGCCGTCGGGCCGAGCTTGACCCCGATCGGGTTGTGCACCCGCCGGACGAAGTCGATGTGCGCCCCGTCCAGGTCACGGGTTCGCTCGCCGACCCAGACGAAGTGCCCCGAGGTGGTGTAGGGGTTGCCGGTGCGCGAGTCGCGGCGCACCATGGCGCGCTCGTAGTCGAGGACCAGCGCCTCGTGGCTGGCGTAGAGCTCCACGCGCCGCAAGGTCTCCGCGTCGGCGGCGCCGGAGGCCTCCAGGAAGCGCATCGCACGGTCGATGTCGCCGGCCATCTGCTCGTAGCGGGCCTGGGCCGGCCCGGACAGGAAGCCCTTGTTCCACATGTGCACACTGCGCAGGTCGGCGAACCCGCCGTCGGTGAAGGCCCGCACCAGGTTGAGTGTCGCCGAGCTCGCGTGGTAGGCGCGCAGCAGCCGCTCCGGGTCGTGGGCGCGGGCCCGCTCGGTGAACTCGAAGCCGTTGACCATGTCACCGCGGTATGCCGGGAGCGTCACCCCCTCACGGGTCTCCTCGTTGGAGGAGCGCGGCTTGGCGAACTGGCCGGCCAGCCGCCCGACCTTCACGATCGGCATACCGGCCCCGTAGGTGAGCACGACGGCCATCTGCAGGATCGTCTTGATCCGGTCACGGATGTTGGGGCCGGTGACGCCGGAGAGCGTCTCGGCGCAGTCACCGCCCTGAAGGACGAAGGCCTTGCCCTGCGAGGCGAGGGCCAGCCGGTCGCGCAGCGCGTCGCACTCGCCGGCGAAGACCAGCGGCGGGTAGTGCGACAGCGTGGTGAGGACCTCGGCGAGCGCGGCGGGGTCCGGCCACTGCGGCTGCTGCTTGGCCGGGAGGTCCGGCCAGTCGAGCACGTGGCCTACGGGGACGGCGGTGACGTCGGAGTGCACCCGACCATCGTAGGAGCGTGGCAGGGGTGCTCGTGTCACTCGGTGCCGGTCGGACGCTCACGAGGCACCGGCACGGACTGCTCGTCCGCCTGCTCCTCGAACTCCTCGTCCCTGTCCTCGTCGTCCCGGCCGAAGCGCTGCGACAGCCCGGTCGTCACCTGGTGCGTGGTGTCGCGCACCTGCTCGCGGGCCTGGTCCACACCCGCCCTGGCCTGCTCACGGGCCTGGTCCACCCCCGCCCGGGCCTGGTCGACGGTGGCTCGCGCCCGCGCGGCCACCCGCTCCTTGATGGTGGCGGCGTACTCGTCGACGTACTGCTGCCCCGAGAGCCGGGCCAGCTCGTACATGACCTCGTCGGTGATGGAGCGTAGGACGAAGCGGTCCTCCTCCATGCCGGCGTAGCGGGAGAAGTCGAGCGGGCGACCGAAGCGCACGCCCACCGGGTGCAGGTTGGGGATGGCCTGGCCGGTGGGCTGGGCCTTGTCGGTGTCGATCATGGCCACCGGGATGACGGGCACCCCGGCCTCCAGCGCCATCCGCGCCACGCCCGTCTTGCCCTTGTAGAGCTTGCCGTCGGGTGAGCGGGTGCCCTCGGGGTAGATGCCGAACAGCTCTCCCCGGCGCAGCACCTTCAGCCCCTGCTTCAGGGCGGCCATGCTCGCCTCGCCGCCGGAGCGGTCGATCGGGATCTGGCCCGCGCCGGTGAAGAACATCTTCGTGGCCCAGCCCTTGACGCCCTTGCCCGTGAAGTACTCCATCTTCGCGGGGAAGGTGATGCGCCGCGGCACGACCAGCGGCAGGAAGATGGAGTCGGAGAAGGACAGGTGGTTGCTGGCGAAGATCGCCGCACCCTTGGTCGGGATGTGCTCCGCGCCCTCGACCTTCGGCCTCCACAGCACCCGGACCACGGGTCCGACGAGGATCATCTTGAGCAGCCAGTAGATCACGTCGGGCCTCCTCACCTCTGACCGCCGAAGCCTACGCCACACGGCGTGCGGTAGCACCCGTGACAAGATCGGAGGCATGCAGACCATGTCCGGGGTCGAGGAGTTCCACAGCATCGGCAGCGGCACCCGTGCCCGCACCGGTGTGCTGGTGGTCCACGGCATCACGTCGACCCCCCAGGGCATGGGGCCGGTCAGCGCGCACCTCGCCGAGCTGGGGTATGCCGTGAGCGCCCCGGTGCTGCCCGGTCACGGCACGTCGGTGGCGGACATGCTCCCCACCCGCTACGCCGACTGGCTCGCCCGGGTCGAGGACCGGGCCGAGCAGCTGCGCCTGCGCTGCGACCGGGTCGTGGCCGTCGGCATGAGCCTGGGCGGGGCCCTGGCCACCGACCTGGCTGCCCGCCGCCCCGACCTGGTCGACGCCCTCGTGCTGATCAACCCCGGGTTCGGCTCCGAGGACCCGCGGCTGCGGCTGCTGCCGGTGCTCAAGCACGTCATGCCCACGTTCCCCGGTCTGGCCGACGAGATCCGCAGGCCGGGTCCGCCCCGCGAGCTCGCCTACGAGCGCCTGCCGCTCAAGGCCTTCGCCAGCCTGGTCGAGCGCTGGCCGGGCCTGCGGGAGGACTTCGCGAAGGTCACCCAGCCGGTCCTGCTGTTCCGCTCCGCCTACGACCGGGTCGTGCCCCCGAGCGCCGCCCGTGCCTTCCTCGAACGCGTCGGCAGCGAGGACGTCACGGAGGTCTGGCTGCGCGACTCCGGGCACGTCGCCACCCTCGACTACGACCAGGCCGAGCTGCTGCGGCGCACGGCCGCCTTCGTCGCGCGGATCGGCGAGGAGCCATGAGCGGCTCCGCGGGTCGGCCCGGCGAGGAGGAGCCCTCCTCGGACGACATCGACCGCCGGTTCTCCGAGATCGTGGCCGGGCTGCGCAGCACGCCCCCGCACACCGACACGAGCCCCGACCCGGAGGTGACCGACACCGGTGCGGACCCCCGGGTGGACGACACCGGCGCGGGCCGTCGGGAGGGCCCTGAAGACGACCGCCCGGAGCAGGACACCGACGGCCGGCGTCCGCAGGACGAGGGCCCGGAGCCGTCCACCGTCCCCTTCAGCGGCAGCGGGTACGGCGTGCCTCCCGGTGGCGTCGCCGGCAAGCCCGCACGGTGGCGGGAGAGCGAGGAGGTCGAGGAGGACGACCACTTCGTGCCCCCGCCTCCCCCGCCGCTGCCGGCGGGCGACCTGCACTTCTGGGCCATCGTGGTCGGCCTGACCGTCGGCCCGCTGCTGCTGGTGCTGAGCAACGCGCTCCCGGTGCTGGACGAGGACTGGGGCTGGGTCGGCATCGGCCTGGCCGTCGCCGGCTTCGTGCTGCTCGTGCTGCGCCAGCCGTTCCGGGACCGCGAGGACGACTGGGGCGCCCAGGTCTGAGGAGCCCTCGGCTGCCTACAGCACCAGGTCCGCCCAGACCGGCAGGTGGTCGGACGCCGCCCGGAGCGCCGCGGCGTCCAGCGCGACCGGCTGCTGCGGGGCCGGGCGCACACCGCGCGAGGCGAAGACCGCGTCGATCGTCCGGTGCGGACGCGCCGAGGGGAAGGTCGGTCGCAGCGGTGTGACCAGGGTGAGCTCCTCGGCGAGGACCTGCCAGGCGTCACCGTGCTGGTCCTCGTTGAGGTCGCCTCCGACGACCCACGGCAGCCCACCCAGCAGCGGGTCCACCCGCAGCTCGGACAGCACCTGCCGGGCGTGCTGCCGGCGCCGGTCCGGCAGCAGCGGCAGGTGGAGGCTCACCGCGGCGAAGGCCGGCCCGCCGGGGCGGGCCACCCGCACCGCCGTGTAGCTGCGCGGGTTGCCCAGCAGCTCGACGGGCAGCGACCTGTCCTGAGCGGGGTCGGCGACGACCCGGGGCCCGACCAGCACGGACGTGCCCGAGAGAGCTCGGGTGCGGCCCGCCCATCGCAGGCCGCAGCGGTGGGCGAAGGACCTCACCCGGGGTGCCGAGAGCGGATGGCGCGGGACCTCCTGCAGCAGCAGCACGTCGGGGTCGAGGTCGCGCACGACGGCCACGGCGGCGTCGGTGTCGTCCTGCAGCGCCCGGAGGTTGTAGGACGCCACCCGCACCGCCCGCTGCTCCGTCGAGCGGTGGCTCACGTCGACCCGGCGCCGGGGAGCGCGTGGTCGGCCCGGGCGAGGTCCGCGGCACCGATCAGCCCGGCCCACGGGCCCAGGCTCGCCGCACGCACGGGGGCCGTCGGCCGGTGCCCGCGCCCGGTGAGATGGCGGGTGAGGCTCTCGCGAGCGGGCCCCAGCAGCAGCTCGCCGGCGGTGCTGACGCCACCGCCGACGACGATGGTGCCGGGGTCGAGGGCGGCGACCAGGTTGGCCAGGCCCAGCCCCAGCCACTCGCCGACGTCGGCCACGATCTCCCGGCACGCCTCGTCGCCCTCACGGGCCAGCTCGGTCACGTCCTCCCCGCGCAGCAGCTCGACCCGGCCGCCGCAGCGCGCCGCCAGCGCCGCGACATACGGTCCTCCCGCCTGCAGCCGCTCGCGCGCCTCGCGCCGCAGGGCCGAGCCGCTGGCGTACTGCTCCCAGCAGCCCCGGTTGCCGCACTCGCACCGCCGGCCGTGCGGCACCACGACCATGTGGCCGTACTCCCCGGCCATGCCGTGACGGCCGCGCTCGACCCTGCCGTCCATGACGAGGCCCCCGCCGATGCCCGTGCCGAGGTTGACCATGAGCAGGCGCGGCTCCCCCGCCCCGGCGCCGAAGCGGAACTCGGCCCACGCCGCGGCGTTGGCGTCGTTGTCGAGGGTCACCGGCAGCCCGAGCCGGTCGCGCAGGCGGGAGCGCAGCGGCTCGTCCCGCCAGGACAGGTGCGGGGAGAAGACGACCGTGCCCCGGTCGGCGGACACGAACCCTGCTGCCCCGATGCCGACGCCCACCACCGGCCGGTCGACCACGAGGGGGTGGCGCAGGACCGACTGCACCTCGGCGACGATCAGGTCCTCGACGACACGCGGTCGGGTGCTGCGCCCCGGCGTCTCCCGGCGCACCTCTGTGACGACACGACCCTGGTCGTCGACCGCACCGGCAGCGACCTTCGTGCCGCCGATGTCGACCCCGACGGCCAGCGCCGCCGGCCCGGCATGGACGGTGCCCAACGGCTCAGGAACGGGCGCGCAGCGCGGCGAGGTCGGCGGCGCCGATCATGCCGGCGTCGTTGCCCAGCCGGGCCGGGACCATGGGCGGCTCGGGACGGTGCCCCCGGCCGGTGAGCTGGCGCTGGAACGCCGCACGGGCGGGGTCGAGCACCAGGTCTCCGGCGGCGCTGACACCGCCGCCGACGACGATCATGTCGGAGTCGAGCACCGCGATGAGGCTCGCCACACCCTCACCGACCCACCGCCCGAGGTCCTCCAGCAGCTCGCGGGCGGCCTGGTCACCGTCCTGGGCGGCCTCGGTGACCATCTGGCCGGTGAGCCGGTCGGCGTCACCCCCGCAGCGCGCCTCGAGCTCGGCGGCGTGCGGGCTGCCGGCGCGCACCATCTCACGGGCCTCCCGCACCAGGGCCGAGCCGCTGGCGTACTGCTCCCAGCAGCCCCGGTTGCCGCAGCCGCACCGGTGGCCGTCGGGCACGACCCGCATGTGCCCGATCTCGGCAGCCATGCCGTGCGCGCCGCGCAGCACCTGGTGGCGGCTGATGATGCCGCCGCCGACGCCGGTGCCCAGGGTGACCATCACCATGTCGTCGACGTCGCGCGCCGCGCCGAAGCGGAACTCACCCCAGGCGGCGGCGTTGGCGTCGTTCTCCAGCAGCACCGGCATGCCGGTGGCCTCGCGGATCCGCTCGGCCAGCGGTTCGTCGCGCCAGGCCAGGTTGGGCGCGAAGAGCACCACGCTGCCGGTGACGTCGATGAAGCCGGCGCACGCGACCCCGACGCCCAGCACCTCGCCCGGTCCGTGCCGTTCGCGCAGCTCCTGGACGACGGCCGCGATCGCGGTGGCGATGGCCCCGACGTCCTGGGCGGGGGTCTCCCTGCGTGCCTGGTGCAGGATGCGGCCCTGCTCGTCGACGGTGCTGGCCGCGATCTTGGTGCCACCGACGTCGACGCCGATGGAGACGCTCATGGGGTCTCTCCTTCAGGGGTGGCGGGATGGACCTGCAGCACCCGCTCCCGCAGGGAGGTGAGGGAGCTGGTGACCACCATCTGCTCGACCTTGCGCCGCAACGCTCCCAGCATGGGCACCTTCGGCCGCAGCGTCAGCCGGTAGGTCACCAGCGTGCCGCTGGGGGACGAGGTGATCGTGTAGGAGCCCACGAGGTCGCGCAGCGTCCGGGCCTCGACCATCTCCCAGGACAGGGAGCCGGTGCCGTCGTGGGCGATGTGCCAGTCGTAGTCGAGGACGTAGGTGTCCTTGATCATGCCGGTGTCGAGCTCGAACCGGACGCGGTCGGGCCAGCCGTCGCCCTCGGTCGAGAGCACCTCCACCTGCTTGACCTCCCGGTTCCACGAGGCGTACGCCGGGAAGTCGGCGAGCACCTCCACCACGTGAGGCGCCGGGGCAGGGATCTGCATACTGGACTCGGTCCGGTCAGGCATGGCCGCAGCGTATCGGTCCGGGGCGACCCGTCACCCGGGCGAGCGGTGCGGCGGCGGCTAGAGTTGGCTCCTGCACCCCTACCGGAGAGCCAGGAGGCACTCGTGCAGGACATCGTCGTCCCCCCGTTGGTCCCCGCCACGACGGAGGGCAACCTCTCCGACCTGCCCCACGGGTGGGCCGAGCGTGAGCCGAGCAGGGTCCTCCTGCGTGTGAAGGAGGGCAGCGACTGGCGCGACGTCACCGCCACGGAGTTCACCGGCCAGGTGCGTGCGCTGGCCAAGGGCTTCGCTGCGGCCGGCATCGAGGTCGGCGACCGGGTCGGCATCATGAGCAAGACGCGCTACGAGTGGACGCTGTGCGACTTCGCGCTGTGGACCGCCGGAGCAGTGCCGGTCCCCATCTACGAGACCTCCTCGGCCGAGCAGGTGCAGTGGATCTGCTCCGACTCCGCAGCCGTGGCCCTCGTCGTCGAGGACGCCGCGCACGCCTCGCTGGTGACCGAGGTCCGCGACCAGGTCCCCTCGCTGCGCGACGTCTGGCAGGTCGACACCGGCGCGCTCGACGAGGTGGTCGCCGCGGGCGCCGAGGTCTCCGACGAGGACATCGAGGCCCGCCGGGCCGCCGTCGACCGCACCGCCCTGGCGACGGTCATCTACACCTCCGGCACGACCGGGCAGCCCAAGGGCTGCGAGCTCACGCACGACAACTTCATGGCCCTGGCGGAGAACACCACCGAGCGGCTCAAGGAGGTCGTCTGCGCACCCGGGGCCAGCACCCTGCTCTTCCTGCCGCTGGCCCACGTGTTCGCGCGCTTCATCGAGGTGCTCGCCCTGACCAGCGGCTCGGCCCTGGGCCACACCCCCGACCCGAAGACGGTGGTCGACGACCTGGGCGGCTACAGGCCGACCTACATCCTGTCCGTCCCGCGGGTCTTCGAGAAGATCTACAACTCCTCCGAGCAGAAGGCCGAGGCCGCCGGCAAGGGCAGGATCTTCCGGTGGGCGGCCACGGTGGCCGGCGACTGGAGCCGCGCCCAGGACACCGGCGGTGCCGGTCCGTGGCTGCGCGCCCAGCACGCCCTGGCCGACCGCCTCGTCTACGCCAAGCTGCGGGCCGCCCTCGGTGGGCGCGCGCAGTATGCGGTCTCCGGCGGGGCCGCCCTCGGCGAGCGGCTCGGACACTTCTTCCGCGGGGTCGGCCTCGTCGTGCTCGAGGGCTACGGGCTCACCGAGACGACGGCGCCGAGCAACGTCAACACCCCCGACCTGACCAAGATCGGCACCGTCGGCCGGCCGCTGCCGGGTGTCGGGGTCCGGATCGCCGACGACGGCGAGGTGCTGGTCAAGGGCAACAACATCTTCCGCGCCTACCACAACAACCCCGAGGCGACGGCCGAGGCGATCCGCGACGGGTGGTTCCACACCGGCGACCTGGGCGAGATCGACGACGACGGCTTCCTGCGCATCACCGGCCGCAAGAAGGAGATGCTCGTCACCGCCGGCGGCAAGAACGTCTCGCCGGCCGTGCTCGAGGACCGGCTGCGGGCCAACCCGCTGATCTCCCAGTGCATGGTCGTCGGTGACGGCCGCCCCTTCATCGCCGCGCTGATGACCCTCGACGAGGAGATGCTGCCCGCCTGGGCGGCCAACAACGAGCTCGAGGGCATCACCGTGGAGGAGGCCCGCACCAACGAGAAGGTGCTGGCCGAGATCCAGCGTGCGGTCGACAGCGCCAACAAGGCGGTGAGCCGCGCCGAGTCCATCCGCAAGTTCGAGGTGCTCGACGGCGACTTCACCGAGGCCAACGGCTACCTCACCCCGTCCATGAAGCTGCGTCGCAACCGGGTCATGCACGACCTGTCGCACCACGTCGAGGCTCTCTACAGCGACTGATACCAGGTCCGGCCGGCCGCGGTCCGGTTCCTTCGCTCAGGCAGGGGCCAGGTCGGGCCAGGCCGCGGTCCGGTTCCTTCGCTCAGGCAGGGGCCTGGTCGGCCCACCACGCGGACCAGGCCCTCAGCAGGTCCTCGTCGGTCCGGTCCAGGGCCTGCCGGGTGCCCTCGTCGAGGCTGCCGCTGTCGGCGACCGCGCGGTGCCACCGGGGCACGGCCTCGTCCCCGTGCTCGGCGGCGACCACGAGACACACGGACCAGGCGGCGGCGTACGTCGCCCACCGACCGCCGGCGGCCCCGGGCTGCGGCCAGCGGGCCGGTGGGTCCGCCGCGAGCTGCCGCCACGCCTGCCCGGCCACCAAGGACGGGTCGGCGGACCCCGACCGGTGCGCGGTGAACTCGGCCGTGCCCTCCCGCAGCCACCAGGGCACCTCGGCCTCAGGCTGCGCCAGATGGGTCACCTCGTGCGTGACCACGGCCTGCCGTCCCTGCGCGGTCAACCGTTCCCACGCCCCGGGGTGGACGACGACGGTCGTGACCCCACCTCGGCTCACGAGGCTGGCTGGGATCTCGGTCTCCTCCGCGGGATGTCCGGTGACGGCCGCCCAGCGCGCCGTGTCCCCGGGAAGGTCCAGGCGCACCGGCCGGGCGACGGTGCCCTCGCCCCAGAGGTCCTCCACGAGGCCGACCGCACGCTCGGCATGGTCGCGGTAGGCGGTGACCTGCTGCACCGGCGCACTGCCGGTGACCAGCACCGCCGGCTCACGGCTGCAGCCGGAGGTCGCGAGCAGCGCGGCAGGTGAGAGCAGGGCCGCCCTCAGCAGCACCCGCCGGGAGGGCTCCGCAGCCACGCGTGGACCCAGCCTCACGCAGACAGCGTAGGCAGCCTGTGCGCGGACGTCGTCACCGCGGGTCGGTGAACCGGTCCCCCGCACCCTGGGCCGGGATCAGCCCGCGTCGGACCAGAGCTGTCGGGAGCGGGTGGCCGTGACACCCGCGGCGTCCAGTGCGTTGACCATGCCGGCGCGGACGAACACGTCCACCGCGGCCCACTCCGCGTCGTCCGGTTCCAGGCCCTCGGCGGCCGGTGGCAGCCCGGTGGTCGTCGGCGGGTCCGCCCGTGCGACGGGTGCTGGTCGCCCTCCACGGCCCCGGCCGCCGGGGACCGGGTCCTCCAGCCACTGCCGTGCCACGACGGGCACGAAGCAGTCCCCGCACATCCGCCCGCGGACCGGGCAGGTCTGGCAGTCGATGATCGTCATCCGATCTCACCTCCTCCATGTGGTGTGCCGACGACGCTAGGGGGCGGCACCGACAGACCCCCGCGACGTCGGACCGCCTTCGGCGTTCCGCGACATGCCGAGCCGGCGCGCAAGGTCTGTCGGCGCCCCGGCATACGGTCCAGGACATGAGCACCACCACGGCCGGGCACCCCGTCGCCGAGCACCCTGTGGCCGACCACGGCGTCGCCGGGCTTCCCGCTGCGGGGTGGGGCGCTCCCGCCGCGGTGCAGCAGTCCTTCGACGACCTCGGGCTCGCGCTGTCCGAGGTCACGTTCGTGGTGGTCGACCTCGAGACGACCGGGGGCTCCCCCTCCGACTGCCACATCACCGAGATCGGGGCGGTGAAGGTGCGCGGCGGCACGGTGCTGGGCGAGTTCCAGACCCTCGTGCGCCCGGACACGCCAATCCCGGCCTTCATCACGCTGCTCACCGGCATCAGCAACGCCATGGTCAGTGACGCCCCCCGCATCGAGAGCGCGCTGCCCGCCTTCCTGGAGTTCGCTTCGGGCTCGGTGCTGGTCGCCCACAACGCGGGCTTCGACATCTCCTTCCTCAAGTCGGCCACCGCCCGGACGGGGCGCCCCTGGCCGGGCTTCACGGTGCTCGACACGGTGCGGCTGGCCCGCCAGCTCGTGCACAAGGACGAGGCACCCAACCACAAGCTGGCGAGCCTGGCCCGTCTGTTCGGGGCCGAGACCACCCCCGACCACCGCGCCCTGCACGACGCACGGGCCACGGTCGACGTGCTGCACGGCCTCATCGGACGGGTCGGCAACCTGGGCGTGCACACCCTCGAGGAGCTGTCGAGCTACTCCTCCAGGGTGACACCGGCGCAGCGCGGCAAGCGGTTCCTGGCCGACCGGATGCCCTCGGCCCCCGGGGTCTACGTCTTCAAGGACCAGCGCGGGCAGCCGCTCTACGTGGGCACCGCCACCGACCTCCGCCGGCGCACGCGCACCTACTTCACCGCCTCCGAGACCCGCAGGCGGATGGCCGAGATGGTGGGCCTGGCCGAGTCGATCACACCCATCGTGTGTGCCACCCGCCTGGAGGCGCAGGTGCGCGAGCTACGGCTCATCGCCGAGCACAAGCCGCGCTACAACCGTCGCTCCCGGCACCCCGAGCGGGCCCTCTGGCTGAAGCTGACCGCGGAGGCCTTCCCCCGGCTCTCCGTCGTCCGGCAGGTGCGCGACGACGGCGCCACGTATGCCGGCCCGTTCGGCAGCCGCGCCGCCGCCGAGCAGGCCATCGCGGCCGTGCACGAGGTCATCCCCCTGCGCCAGTGCACCGGACGCCTGGCGCGACACGGTGGAGGGACCTCGTGCGTGCTCGTCGAGCTGGGACGCTGCGGGGCACCGTGCACGGGCCTGCAGAGCGTGGAGTCGTATGCGGAGGTGGCCGAGCGTGCCCGCCAGGCGCTCACCGGCGACTGCGGCGCCGTGCTCTCCCAGCTGCGGCAACGGCTCGGCGACCTCGCCGCGCAGGAGCGCTACGAGGAGGCGCAGGCCCTGCGTGACCGGATGCTGGCCCTGGTCCGGGCCGCCGCGCGGGTGCAGCGCCTCGCTCCCCTGGCCAGCGCCCCCGAGCTGGTCGCTGCTCAGCGCCTCGAGGGCGGCGGCTGGGAGGTGGTGTGCGTCCGGCACGGCCGGCTCGCGGGCACCACCACGACACCACGGGGGGCCGACCCGATGCCCTACATCGAGGCGATGCGGCAGACCGCCGAGGTCGTGGCCCCGCCCCTCGGGCCGGAGCCTGCCGCGCACCCCGAGGAGACCGAGCTGGTGCTGCGGTGGCTGGAGACCCCGGGCACCCGTCTGGTCGACCTCGACGGTCACTGGACCTGCCCGGTCGGCGGTGCGGCGGCCGCACGCGCCGACCTCGAGCCGCTGGCACGCCACTGGAGGGTCGTGGACGGGACGACCCCCGGCACGCCGCGTCCCCTGGAGCGACCCGCAGGGGCGCTGGTGGCTACAGTGAGCGGGTGATTTCCGCCATCGTGTTGATCAAAGCCGAGGTCGCTCGGATCCCCGAGGCCGCCCAGGAGATCGCCGAGATCGAGGGCATCAGTGAGGTCTACTCGGTCACCGGCGACATCGACCTCATCGCCGTGGCGCGGGTGCGAGCCCACGAGGACTTCCACGACGTGATCGCCGACCGCCTCAACAAGGTGCCCGGGGTGCTGGAGACCAGCACGCACATCGCGTTCCGCACCTACTCCAGCGAGGACCTGGAGGCCGGTTTCGCGCTCGGCCTCGACGAGGAGTAGCCCCGGCTCAGTGCGTCGCGGCGACCCAGGCGTCGACCAGCAGTCGGGCCCGGCCCTCGTCGACCGCCGCCGCCGCGCGCTGCATACCGGCAGCGACCCGCGCGTGCAGCTCCTCCGAGCTCGTCGGGGCAGCAGCTCCGCTCTCCCCGTCGGCGACCACGGCCAGCGCCAGGCCGCTGTTGAGCAGCACCGCGTCGCGCACCGGGCCGCGTGCCCCCGCGAAGACGTCACGAGCCACCTGGGCGTTGAACTCGGCGTCCTCCCCCTGCAGGGCCGAGACCGGGTGCGGCCCGACACCCAGCGCGACGGGGTCCAGGCTCAGCTCGGTGACCTCGCCACCGGCCACCCACCACACGTGCGAGCTGGTGGCCGGGGTCAGCTCGTCGAGGCCGTCGTCCCCACGGAAGACCGCCGCCCGGCGGCCCCGGGCCGCGAGCACCCCGGCCATGAGCGGCGCCATGCGCCGGTCGCTGACGCCGATGGCGCTGTAGGTCGGCTGTGCCGGGTTGGTGAGCGGTCCCAGCAGGTTGAACGCCGTGGGGATGCCCAGCTCGCGGCGCACCGGCGCCGCATGCCGCATCGAGGGGTGGAAGGTCTGGGCGAAGCAGAAGGTGATGCCGCACTCCCCCACGACCTCGGCCACCCGCTGCGGGGTGAGGTCCAGCCGCACGCCGATGGCCTCGAGCACGTCGGCGGCGCCCGAGCGCGACGAGGCGGCACGGTTGCCGTGCTTGACGACCGGCACCCCCGCTGCGGCCGCCACGACCGAGGACATCGTCGAGATGTTGACCGTGTGCGCGCGGTCACCCCCGGTCCCGACGATGTCGAGGGCGGGTCCGGACACCTCGAAGCGGTGGGCGTGCTCAAGCATCATGTCGGCGAGCCCGCGCATCTCCTCGACCGTCTCGCCCTTGGCGCGCAGCGCCGTGAGGAACGCCGCCAGCCTGGCCGGTGAGGCCTCCCCGCTCATCACCTGGTCCATCACCCAGGAGGTGTCCGACGCGTGGAGGTCCTCCCCCGCCAGCAGGCGGGTCAGGACCTCGGGCCAGGTCGTGGTGGCGGTCACCGTGCGAGGCGGACGACCGCAGCGGCCAGCGCCGCCGGGTCGAGCGGGTGCGGCACGACGCCGTCGGCCTGCGACCACGCTGCGAGCCACCCGTCGTTGGGGCGTCCGGTCAGCACGAGGACCGGCGGGCAGTCGAAGCGCTCGTTCTTGAGCTGGCGGCACAGCCCGAGGCCGCCGTACGGCTGGGCCTCGCCGTCCAGGATGAGCAGGTCGAAGGCCGCCTCCTCCAGGGCCAGCTCGACACCGGGAGCCGTAGCGCACTCGTGCCAGCGGTCGACCAGCACGTCCGGGGACGGCGAGGAGCCCACACCCAGACGCACCGCGTCACGGGTGGACCTGTCGTCGCTGAACAGCAGGACGCTGATGCGGCGCAGACCGGCGGTCTGCTCGGTCGTGGTCGAGACGGTCATGAGTCGATGCTACCCACCGCGGGGCGCCCCAGGCCGCATCACCCGGCCGCGCCCGGTGCAGGACCATCGGTGCTGCTGGGAGACCTGGCGCCGTCGGAGGGTCGGGTGCCCCTCGTTCAGGGGCGTGGGTCATAATGTGGAACGTGGCGACGACTTCAGCAGTGACAGCAGGCTCCCCATCGTCGGGAGCCGTCGTGGCCCAAGGGCCGGCGACCCGACCCGACATGGTGGCCGTGGGCACGATCGTGTGGCTTTCGAGCGAGATCATGTTCTTCGCCGGCCTGTTCGCGATGTACTTCACGATCCGCTCCGTGGCTCCGGACCTATGGGCCGAGCAGACCCAGCTGCTGGACGTGCCGTTCGCGCTGGTCAACACCACGATCCTGGTGATCTCGTCCGTCTGGTGCCAGCTGGGTGTGTTCAAGGCCGAGCAGGGGGTCCCCAGCCGCACCGGCGGCCTGCTGGAGCTGGGCAAGTGGGGCATGCGCGAGTGGTACGTCCTGACCTTCATCTTCGGCTCGGTCTTCATCGCCGGCCAGGTCTACGAGTACGCACACCTCGTGCAGGAGGGCGTCACGCTCTCGTCCAGCCCCTACGGATCGGTCTTCTACATGACCACCGGCTTCCACGGGCTGCACGTCCTGGGCGGTCTGATCGCCTTCCTCCTCATCATCGGCCGCAGCTTCACGGCCAAGCGCTACACCCACGCCCAGGCCACCGGTGCCGTCGTCACGTCCTACTACTGGCACTTCGTCGACGTGGTCTGGATCGCCCTGTTCCTGACGATCTACGTGCTGCGGTGACGCCGGTGCGCGCCAAGACCACGTGCCTTGACCTGTACATCCACGACGTGAGGACCGCCGAGTGAAGACGCTGGCCGCCCGACGACGCAGCCCCATCGCGCTGCTGGTCCTGCTCCTGCTGGGGCTGACCATGACCGGCACGGCCTACGCCGTGTTCCAGCCCAAGGCCGCTCCCGGCACCTCGGCGACCACGGTGTCCGCCGAGGACATCGAGGAGGGACGTCAGCTCTTCCTGGCCAACTGCGCCAGCTGTCACGGCACCAACGCCGAGGGCAACGCCCCGGCCGGCCCCTCCCTGGTGGGTGTGGGCGCCGCCGCCGTGGACTTCCAGGTGGGCACCGGCCGTATGCCGCTCGCGGCCCCCGGCGTCCAGGCGCCGGCCAACCGTGACCAGGTGAACTTCACGTCCGAGGAGATCACCCAGATGGCGGCCTACGTGGACAGCCTGGGCCCCGGCCCGGCCGTCCCCGACGCCCAGTGGCTCGACCTCGAGGGCGCCGACATCGCCAACGGCGGCAAGCTCTTCCGCACCAACTGCGCCATGTGCCACAACTCCGCGGGCACGGGCGGTGCACTGACCCGCGGCAAGTACGCCCCGACGCTCATGGGCGTTGAGCCGGTCCACATCTACGAGGCCATGCTGACCGGCCCGCAGTCCATGCCGGTCTTCAACGACGACAACCTCACTCCCCAGGAGAAGGAGGACGTCATCGCGTTCATCGTCGACATGGACCAGGGCGGCACGGCCTACGGCGGTCACCAGATGGGATCCATCGGTCCTGCCGGCGACACCTTGTTCATCTGGACCATCGGCATCGGCCTGCTGATCGCGGCTGCGGTCTGGCTCGGCAGGAAGGCGGCCTGACATGGCGGACAGCTCGGACTACAAGACCGACGACACCCCGGTGCGCCAGGGCGCCGACGCCGCGCCGCCCGCCAGGACCGACGGGCTCCCCGAGCGCTTCGAGAACCCCGGCCTGCCTCCGCACGTGCCACGCCGGGCCGACGTCGACGAGGCCGCGGCCAAGCGGGCCGAACGCCAGGTCGTCGCCATGTTCGCGCTCTCCGCGCTGGGCACCCTGGGCTTCATCGTGGCCTACTTCGTCGTCCCTGCGGACGCCCGCGGCACCGTCGTCGGCATCGGGGAGATGAACCTCTACCACCTGGCCCTCGGGCTGACGCTGGCGGTCTCGCTCAGCGGCATCGGCTTCGGCGCCGTGCACTGGGCCAAGACGCTCATGCCCGACAACGAGGTCATCGAGGAGCGCCACCCCCAGGCGTCCTCCGACGAGGACCGCGAGGGCGCGGCCGCCATCCTGCGCTCCGGGTGGGAGGGCTCCCAGCTGGGCCGCCGCCCGCTGATCCTGCAGAGCGCCGCGGGCGCCCTGGGGCTGTTCGCCGTCCCGCTCGTCCTCCAGGTCGCCGGCAGCCTCGGCCCGCTGCCCGGCAGAGAGCTGTACGACACCAACTGGCGCCGGGGGCTGCGCCTCATGATCGACCCGAGTGGCACGCCGATCCGCGCTGCGGACGTGACGCTGGGCTCGGTGTTCCACGTCATGCCGGAGGGCTGGGTCGGCGAGGAGGCCGAGGAGGAGCTCTCGGCAGCCGCCATCCTGGAGGCCAAGGCCGAGGACCAGGTCATCCTGGTGCGGCTGGACCCGGCGCTGATCCAGAGCGAGAAGCAGCGCTCCTGGGGCGTCGACGGGATCGTGGCCTACTCCAAGGTCTGCACGCACGTGGGGTGCCCCGTGGCGCTCTACGAGCAGCAGACGCACCACCTGCTGTGCCCCTGCCACCAGTCCACCTTCGACATGACGCGGGACTGCGAGGTCATCTTCGGCCCCGCACGGCGGGCCCTGCCCCAGCTGCCGATCACGGTCGACGACGAGGGCTACCTGATCGCGGACGACAGCTTCCAGGAGCCTGTCGGTCCGAGCTTCTGGGAGAGAGAGCGTGGATGAGATGACGACCAGCCGAGTGCCCCAGGGCGCCGACGACCTCCGTTCGGACGGAGCGACCACCACGACGGCGGACCAGTCCGCCGCCACAGGTGCGGACAGGCCGGCCCTCCCCCCGCCCATCGTGTGGTCCGACGAGCGTGTCGGCACCGCCAAGGGCATGCGCTTCCTGCTCAAGAAGGTGTTCCCGGACCACTGGTCGTTCCTCCTGGGTGAGGTGGCCATGTACTCCATGGTCATCTGCCTCATCACCGGCACGTTCCTGACCTTCTGGTTCATCCCGAGCATGGGCCACGTCACGTATGACGGGTCGTACGTCCCCCTGAAGGGCGTCGGGATGAGCGAGGCCTACGCCTCCACGCTGGACATCTCCTTCGACATCAAGGGTGGTCTGCTGATCCGGCAGCTGCACCACTGGGCCGCCCTGCTCTTCATCGTCGGCATCGCTTTGCACGTGGCCCGCGTCTTCTTCACCGGCGCCTTCCGCAAGCCCCGTGAGATCAACTGGGTCATCGGGTCGGTGCTGAGCCTGCTGGCCATCATCGAGGGCTTCGCCGGCTACTCCCTCCCGGACGACCTGCTCTCCGGCACCGGCATCCGTGCCATGGCCGGGTTCATGCAGTCCGCACCGGTCATCGGCAGCTACATGACGTTCTTCGTCTTCGGTGGCCCCTTCCCCGGCGAGATGATCATCCCCCGGCTCTACATCGCGCACGTGCTGCTCATCCCTGCGCTTCTCGTGGGGTTGTTCACCGCCCACATCGTGCTGGTCGCGGTGCACAAGCACACGCAGTACCCCGGGCCGGGCCGGACCAACAACAACGTCGTGGGCTTCCCGCTCATGCCGGTCTACATGGCCAAGGCCGGTGGCTTCTTCTTCATCGTCTTCGGCATCACCGCGCTGATCTCGGCACTGGTGACCATCAACCCCGTCTGGGTCTACGGTCCCTACGACCCGACCCAGGTGACGGCCGGCTCCCAGCCCGACTTCTACATGTGGTTCTCGGACGGTGCGCTGCGGCTGCTGCCGGGCTGGCTGGAGTTCACGCTGTTCGGCTTCACGTTCGGCATGAACATCTTCCTCGGCTCGCTGCTCCTGCTGCCGCTGGTCTGGATCCTCCTGAGCCTCTATCCCTTCCTGGAGGCCTGGGTCACCGGAGACAAGCGCGAGCACCACATCCTGGACCGTCCCCGCAACGCCCCGGTCCGCACGGCCATCGGCGCCGCGGCGATCTCGATGTACCTCGTGCTGGCGCTGGCCACGGTCAACGACATCCTGGCCATCAAGCTGGGGCTGTCGATCAACGACATCACCGTCACGTTCCGGGCGGCGTTCTTCCTGCTGCCGGTCATCGTGTTCTACATCGTCAAGCGACTGTGCATCTCGCTGCAGCGGGCCGACCGCGACCGGGTGCTGCACGGCACCGAGACGGGCCGCATCGTGCGCACCCCCGAGGGTGAGTTCTACGAGGTGCACGAGCCGCTGGACCCGTACACCCGCTGGACCCTCGTGCAGCACGACCCGATGCTGCCCCTGTCGCAGAGGGAGCAGGACGAGGTCGACGAGCACGGTGTGCGTCGGCCCCGGCCGGTCACGCACGGTCTGCGTCGCGCCCTGTCGGACTTCTACTTCCGCGACCAGGTGCAGCCGGTCACACCGGCCGAGCTGGCTGCGGCGCAGTCGCACGGCGAGCACGACGCCCTCGAGTCCGCGCCCACACCTCAGCTCGGCGAGCCGGTCTCGGCCGTCCCCGGTGAGCGAGCGGCGCTGCGCAACCGCGAGGACTGAACCCGTCCTTCACAGGAGGTGCTGCCCCGTCCCGGTCCGCCGGGGCGGGGCAGCGTCGTCTGACCTGCACTCCCCGGCGAACGAAAGGGCTGACCCGCGATGAGTGAGGACCTCGGCCTGCTGACCCCCGAGGAGTTCGAGGACGCCATCGCCGACGCCCTCGACATGGTGCCGCCGGCCCTGATGGACAAGCTCGACAACGTCGTCTTCCTCGTCGAGGACGAACCCCCGCCGGAGGACCCCGAGCTGCTCGGGGTCTACGACGGCGTGCCACTCACCGAGCGGGCCGAGGCGTGGGGCGGTGCGCTGCCCGACCGGATCACGGTCTTCCGCGGTCCGCTCACCCGCATGTGCGAGGACCGTGAGGAGCTCCTCGACGAGATCGCCATCACCGTGGTGCACGAGATCGCTCATCACTTCGGCATCGAGGAGGACCGTCTCCACGAGCTCGGCTGGGGCTGAGTTGCTCGGGAGTTTGCACCCTTCCCCACCCCGTTGCCAGGGAGACTGCACGCTTCCCCACCCCGTTGCCCGGGAGTTCCCACCCCTCCGCGGGCGGTGCCGGATGGTGCACGCCCACCGAGGCCACTGGCCGGCACGGGAGCTCCTTCGTCCCCTTACCCGAGACGACCCGTCTGGGGACGCCGCGACGTGGAGCCCGCGTGCAGCGCGATGGTGCCCGCGTCGAGCTCGATCCCCAGCATGATCAGCATGCCCCGGGACCGAGTTATGGGCCTACCCTCGGTCATCACGGGCAGGAGCACGGGAACGAGCACCCCAGGACCTGTGATCGAGGGCCGTGGCCTTGGGCGAGGACCACACCATGGCGTGGCGGGTCAGGCAGCCCGCGGCGGAGCCGCCGGACAGACGTCCCCGCTGGTGTCCGTTGCCGCTCCGCGAGCACCCGAGGCATTTCCCGACCATCAACCCCGCCGGCGACCTGGAGAAAGCGCTAACTCCCTAGCTGTACTGACCGGGGACGTTGGTTGAGTGGGTGTGATCCGTTGATCTGATCAGTGACAGATGAGGGCCTCCTGCGGTGGAGTGGAACTTCCTAGGTATCCGCTCCGAGAACAGGAGGCCCTCATGTCCCACGCTAACGCTGCCCTGACCCCGCGGGCCCGGTTGCGCGTCGCCCAGCTCGTCGTCGACCAACACGTCCCGATCAGTGAGGTCGCGGCCAGGTTCCAGTGCTCCTGGCCGACGGTGAAGCGCTGGGCGGACCGGTACGCGGCCGGGGAGCCGATGAGCGATCGTCCCAGCCGGCCCCGGTCGATGCCGGGCAAGACCTGCCCGGCCACCACGAAGCGGATCGTGTCGCTGCGGCTGCGCAAGCGGATCACCCCGGTGCAGCTGGCCGCCGCGGTGGCGTCGCACCCTCGACCGCCCACCGGGTGCTCGTGCGATGCGGGTTGAACCGGCTCTCCCATGTGGACCGGGCCACCGGGGAACCGGTGCGCCGGTACGAGCACGAGCACCCCGGTGACCTGCTGCACGTGGACGTCAAGAAGTTCGGCAACATCCCCGACGGCGGCGGGTGGCGCTTCGTCGGCCGCGCCCAGGGCGGGAAGAACCGGGCGGCCACGCCGGGCAAGCCCAGAAGCAAGCACCACAACCCCAAGATGGGGCACGCGTTCGTGCACACCGTCATCGATGACCACTCCCGCATCGCCTACGCCGAGGTCCACAACGACGAGACCGCGGCCACCGCGGTCGGGGTGCTGACCCGGGCGGTGGCCTGGTTCGCCGCCCGCGGCATCACCGTGAACAGGGTGCTGTCGGACAACGGCTCGCCCTACGTCTCACACCTGTGGCGTGACACCTGCGCCCAGCTGGGCATCAAGCACTCCCGGACCCGACCCCGCCGACCGCAGACCAACGGGAAGGTCGAACGCTTCCACCGGACCATGGCCGACGGGTGGGGCTACGCCCGCTGCTACGCCTCCGAGCACGAACGCCGCCAGGCCCTGCCAGGATGGCTCCACGAGTACAACCACCACCGACCCCACACCGCCTGCGGGAACCGCCCACCCATCACCCGCTTGACCAACCTGTCCGGTCAGTACACCTAGCAACGCGCTTGGGGAGGGCGCTAACTCCCTAGCAACGCGCTTGGGGAGGGTGCAAACTCCCGAGCAACGCGGGTGGGGCGGGTGCAAACCCCCTGGCAAGGGCTAGACGGCCTTCTCACCGTGGAAGTACTCGAAGGTCCAGCCCAAGGTGGCCAGCGCCGCGAACGGCGCCGCGATGATGAACAGCCACCAGCCGACGGCCACGCCCAGGAAGAGCGCCGCCGACGCCAGGCCCAGCCACAGCGGCCACCACGAGTGCGGGCTGAAGAAGCCGTAGTCACCGGCCTGCTCGGCGATCTCGCCGTCCAGCCTGTCCTCCGGGCGCTCGTCCAGCTTGCGGGCCGTGAGCCACAAGTAGAACGCGACGAACGCACACAGCCCGCCTGTGAGCGCAAGGCCGACGATGCCGACCCACTCCGTGCCACCGGTGAACCAGGCGTAGATGACCGTCATCACGGCGAAGAACGGGATGAGCAGCCCGAACAGCTTGATCTCGACGTTCATGCGTGTGCTGCCTCTCGCTCAGACGTGCGGGTTGCCACGGGTGCCACCGGTCTCGGTGCCCTTGCGTCCGGCCTGGTCGGTGTCGGGGCCTCCGAGCAGCTCCTCCATGACTCCCTTGTCGGGCTCGGGCGACTCCATCGTGGCCACGTTGGGGTGGTGCAGGTCGAAGGCGGGACGCTCCGAGCGGATCCGCGGGATCGTCGTGTAGTTGTGCCGCGGCGGCGGGCAGGAGGTCGCCCACTCCAGGGACATGCCGTAGCCCCACGGGTCGTCGACCTCCACCTTGGGGGTCTGGAACGACTTCCACACGGCATACAGGAACGGCAGCATCGACACGGCCAGCACAAACGAGAAGACCGTGGAGATCTGGTTGAGGAGGGTGAAGTCGTCCTCGGGCATGTAGTCGGCATAGCGACGCGGCATGCCGTAGACACCCAGCCAGTGCTGCACCAGGAACGTGCCGTGGAAGCCGATGAACAACAGCCAGAAGTGCCACTTGCCCAGCGTCTCGTCAAGCATGTGCCCGGTGAACTTCGGCCACCAGAAGTAGAAGCCGGCGAACATCGCGAACACCACGGTGCCGAACACCACGTAGTGGAAGTGCGCCACGACGAAGTAGGAGTCGGTGAGGTGGAAGTCCAGCGCGGGGCTGGACAGGATGACGCCGGTCAGACCGCCGAAGAGGAAGGTCACCAGGAAGCCGATCGCCCAGATCATGGGCGTGGCGAAGACCAGGGTGCCGCGCCACATCGTGCCGATCCAGTTGAAGAACTTCACGCCCGTGGGCACCGCGATGAGCATCGTCATGATGGCGAAGAACTCCAGGAGCACGGCACCTGTGGCGTACATGTGGTGCGCCCACACGGCCATGGAGAGAGCCGCGATGGCAATCGTGGCGAAGACGAGGGTCTTGTAGCCGAACAGCGGCTTGCGGCTGAACACCGGGATGATCTCGGAGATCAGACCGAAGAAGGGCAGCGCGATGATGTAGACCTCGGGGTGACCGAAGAACCAGAACAGGTGCTGCCAGAGCATCGCCCCACCGAAAGCGGGGTTGAAGATCTGCGCGTCCAACATCCTGTCGGCGGCCATGCCGAACAGCGCGGCCGCCAGCACCGGGAAGACCATGAGCACGAGGATCGAGGTCACCAGGACCGTCCAGGTGAACATCGACATTCTGAACATCGTCATGCCAGGTGCGCGCATGCAGATGATCGTCGTGATGAAGTTGACAGCACCCAGGATGGTGCCGAAACCACCCAGTGCCAGACCCATGACCCACAGGTCACCGCCCAGACCCGGGCTGTGCGCTGCGCCCGCCAGCGGCTGGTAGGCAAACCACCCGAAGGAGGCCGCACCGGAGGGGGTCAGGAAGCCCGCGCCGGCGATGAGACCTCCGAAGAGGTAAAGCCAGTAGGCGAACATGTTGAGCCTCGGGAACGCCACGTCGGGCGCTCCGATCTGCAGCGGCATGAGCGCGTTGGCAAAGGCGGCGAACAGCGGTGTCGCGAAGAGCAGCAGCATGATCGTGCCGTGCATCGTGAACATCTGGTTGTACTGGTCAGGGTTGTCCACGACCTGCAGACCCGGGACAAACAGCTCCGCGCGGATGACCAGCGCCATCAGACCACCGAGCATGAACCACGCCATCGCGGTGATGAAGTAGAGGTTGCCGATGACCTTGTGGTCGGTCGTGGTCATCCAGGTGACCATCAGCTTGCCGAGGTTGCGCTTCGGCTGCCGCGGTGTGCCGGGGTCGGGGTAGACGCGCGTCTCGGGTCCGACGATCGTTGCCATTAGTTGCTCCCCTGGGACACGCGCTCGTCGTCACCGGGGACGTAGACGCCTTCGTCCTCGTCCGGGTAGAAGGACTTGCGCTGCGGGTCGTCGTACAGCGGGTAGAGGTTGAGGTCGTTGCTCAGCTGACCTGAGGAGCCGGCGGCCTCGAGGTCGGTGACGAACTGGTCGTACTCGCCTTGTGGCACGACCTGGACCCGGAACAGCATCTGGGAGTGGTAGGCGCCGCACAGCTCCGCGCACTTGCCGGTGAAGGTGCCTTCCTCCGTGGTGACCACCTGGAAGCTGTTGACCCGACCGGGGATCATGTCGAGCTTCTTCATGAAGCCGGGCACCCAGAAGGAGTGGATGACGTCCCGCGAGGTCAGCACGAACTCGACGCGGCTGTCGACCGGGAGGACGATCGTCGGCAGGGTCTCGAACAACCCCTCCTCGCCGTCGCTCAGCCCGGAGGCCTGCACGCCCTCGATGTACACGTTGTCCTCGATGTAGTTGGCGTCCCAGGACCACTTCTTGCCGATGACGTTGACCGTGACGTCGGGCTCCTGGTCTGAGCTCAGCACCTCGTTCTGCACCTCCACGGTCTTGCCGAAGAGCACCGCCACCATGAGCACGGGCACGATCGTGTAGAGGATCTCGATGGGCACGTTGTAGCGGATCTGCGGTGGCAGCGCCTGGTCCTCGTGCCGGCGGCGGTAGGCCACCATGCACCACAGAATGAGGCCCCACACCAGCACGCCCACCGCGAGAGCCGCGATCCAGGCGCCGTTCCACAGGGTGATGATCGCCGGGCCGTCCTCGGTGATGGGCTCGGGCATGTAGCCGCGTTCGAGGGCCGTGCCGCAGCCGGACAGCAGCAAGGCCGCTCCGGCCACCATCGTCATCATGGGCCAGTTGCGGCCGCGTCGGCGCTGAGCCGTTTCACCACGCCGTTGCAAAGCACACCTCACAGAGTCCACCGGTCAAGACTCGTCCAGCCTACCCCGGCCGGTCAGCCGTTCACCGCTCGGGTCCGGCCGTGTCCCGGGCGGTTCCGGCCAGCGATGCGGGCCGGTGACGACCGCCCCCACCAGCGAGAGGTATGCCGCGCGGCTCACGTCGCGCACGCCGAGGGTCGCCAGGTGGTCGGTGCGCCACTGCACGTCGACGACCCACGGCTCGGCCCCGCTGCTCTCCTCCAGGTGGCGGACCAGCCCGACGAGTGCTGCCTTGGAGGCGTCGGTGGCCCGGTGGAACATCGACTCCCCGGCGAACAGCCCGCCGATGCCGACCCCGTAGAGGCCGCCCACGAGCCGCCCGTCCTGCCAGGTCTCCACCGAGTGGGCCCAGCCCAGCCGGTGCAGGCGCAGGTATGCGGAGGCGATCTGGGGCGTGATCCACCGGCCGTGCCTGGCGGGGTCGGCACACTGGCGCACGACCTCCTCGAACGCGGTGTCGACCCGGGTCTCCAGGTGGCGCATCGACCGGCGCAACGAACGGCTGACGTGCAGGTCACCGGGCAGCAGCACGCCTCGCGGGTCGGGCGACCACCAGCCGACGGGCGCGGCGCCGTCCTCCCCCAGGCCCATCGGGAAGAGCCCGTGCCGGTAGGCACGCAGCAGTGTGCCCGGCGCCAGGTCGGCGCCGACGCCGACGAGGTCCTCCCCCGGCTCGGCCTGCGCCACACTCAGCTGCCACGGGCTCGCGGGCGGTTCGATCGGCATACGGCTCAGCGGTCGTGCCCGAGATGAGGCTCGATCTCCGCAGCGGCCTCCTCGCCGTAGGTGCGGCGCAGCCGGCCCAGGACGTCGTCGCGGGTCATGTCGTACTCCTGCGTGCCGACGGTCTCCAGCACGTAGGACGCCATGACGGCACCGACCTGTGCCGAGCGCTCGTGGCACAGCCCCCAGGCCAGCCCGGACAGGAAGCCCGCCCGGAACCCGTCGCCCACCCCGGTCGGGTCGACCCGGGGCACGTCGGTGACCGCGCCGACGTGGACCGGCTCGGCGCCGGCGCTGTAGACACTGCAGCCGTCCTTGCCCCGGGTGATGACGCGGGTGCGCACGCGGCGCTGGATCTCCTCGGCGTCCCAGCCGGTCTTGCGCTCGGTGAGGTGGGCCTCGTAGTCGTTGGTGACGAGGTAGGTCGCGCCGTCGACGAGCCGCCGGATGGAGGCGCCGTCCATGACGTTGAGCTGCTGGGAGGGGTCGGCGGCGAACGGCAGCCGCCGGGTGCGGCACTCCTCGCTGTGCCGCAGCATCGCCTGCGGGTCGTCAGGGCTGATCATCACCAGGTCCAGGCCGCCGACGCTGTCGAGGATCGGCCCCAGCTCGATGTTGCGCGCCTCGCTCATCGCCCCGGAGTAGAAGCTCGCGATCTGTGCCATGTCCTCGTCGGTGGTGACGATGAAGCGCGCGGTGTGCCGCACCTCCGAGACGAGCACGTGCTCGCACACGACGCCGTGCCGCTCCAGCCAGGAGCGGTAGGAGGCGAAGTCCTCCCCCACCGCGCCGACGAGCAGCGGTCGGTGGCCGAGCTTGGCCATGCCGAAGCAGACGTTGGCGGCGATCCCGCCGCGGCGCACCTGCAGGTCGTCGACCAGGAAGGAGACGGAGATCTTGTGCAGCTCCTCGGGCACCAGCGACTCGGCGAACCGCCCCTGGTAGGTCATCAGGTGGTCGGTCGCGATGGACCCGCAGACGGCGAACTTCATGGCGGCAAACCTATCCGACGACGACGCCCGCCCGGCCGGTCGCAGGACCGGCGGGGCGGGCGTGGTGTCGACCCGTGAGGGGCCGGCTCAGCTGAAGGAGTCGCCGCAGGCGCAGGAGCTGCCCGCGTTGGGGTTGTCGATGGTGAAGCCCTGCTTCTCGATCGTGTCGGCGAAGTCGATGGTGGCGCCGTCGAGGTAGGGAGCACTCATCCGGTCGATGACCACCTCGACACCGTCGAAGTCACGCACCAGGTCGCCGTCGAGGGTGCGCTCGTCGAAGTAGAGCTGGTAGATCAGGCCGGAGCAGCCGCCGGGCTGCACGCCCACGCGCAGGCGGAGGTCGTCACGGCCCTCCTGCTCGAGCAGGCTCTTGACCTTGCCCGCAGCCAGGTCGGTCAGCACCACACCGTGGGCGGCGTCGGTGCTGCTCTGGGTGGTGTGGGTGTCCTGAACGCTCATGCGGTGCAATCCTGTCGTCTCGGGGGTGGTGCTGCGGGTGGAACGCCTGAGCGCGCCGAGGTTGTTCCCGCCGGGCACCAGCCTACGCCTCGGTCGGCGGGGGTGCGGCCGGCGGCGGGGTCGGGGCGGGTGACCAGGTGCGCGCCACCCGGGCTGCCAGGCCGGACAGGTCCTCACCGTCGCGCACGGCGTAGGTGCCGCTGATCCCCAGGGCCATGCCCTCGCGCCGGCCGACCATCACCTCCCTGGCCAGCACCACGGAGGGCGCGGCCACGTCGAGGGCTGCGCTCGCCGTCTCGGCCACCACGCCGTCGTGCACGGTGTGCCAGTCGTAGACGTCGGTGCCCAGCACCACCAGCGCACCGGCGAGCCGCTCACGGACGCCCAGCTCGTCCAGCAGGAGCCGCGCCCCGGGCTCGGTGCGGGCGCCGAGCCGCTGCACGGCATACCCCACCCCTCCGCCGAGGCCCGCGCCGGGCTCGCGCTCCGGCTTGCGCCGCAGACCCGAGAGCAGGTCCTTGGGTGGCGGCAGACGGCGGTCGACGAGCTCGACGAGCGCCCCCATCCCGCGCTCGAGCTCCTGCGTGAGCTCGACGTCCAGCCCGTGCTCTGTGCCGAGCGTCGCGCTCGCGCCGTGGAAGCCGGTCAGCGGCAGCTCGGTCGCGGCGGCGAGCACCAGCCGCGTGCCCGACCAGTCGGCGCGGACGTCGGCGAGGCCGGCCAGGTCCTCACCGGCGCCCAGGGCCACGAGCAGGCCCCGCCCGCCGTCGTGGGTGGCCAGGTCGCCCACCCCGAGCACGACCCGGTCGGCCCCCGCGCCGCGGGCGGCGAGCAGCAGCTCACCGACCCCCGCGCTGCTCAGGGTCTGGGGGTGCAGCAGGGCGCTCTCGGCGACCAGGTGCCGTCCGGCGGCGTGGGCGGCGTCCAGGTATGCCGTGCGCACACCGTCGCGCTCACGCGTCACGATCTGTGCGGGCACCTCCCCGCCGGCCGGTCCGTGGACGACGACCGGCGTGGCCCGGCTGCCGGGCACGGCGGCGACGGCGTCGGCGAACCCCGGGCCCCCGTCGGACAGCGCCCAGGCCTCGACGTGGTCGTGCGGTGCCTGGCGCTGCCACCCCTGGCTGAGCCGGGTCGCGGCGAGCGCCGCACCCACCTGGTGGCCGAACCTGTCGGACACGACGACGACACGCATCGGCGCCTCGTCTCAGACGTACTGCATCTGCATGGCCTGGCGCACCTCGTCGAGCGTCTGCTCGGCGACGGCGCTCGCACGGGCGTTGCCCTGGGCCAGCACCTGCAGGAGGTATGCCGGGTCGGCGGCCAGCTCGGCACGGCGCGCCCGGATGGGGGCGAAGTGCTCGTTGACGGCCTCGGTCACGACCTTCTTGAGGGCGCCACCACCGCCGTCACCGATCTCCTGGGCGACCTCGTGCGGCTCGCGACCCGAGGCGAGCGCGGCGAGGAGCACGAGGTTGGACACCTCGGGGCGGCGCACCGGGTCGTAGGTGATGTGGCGGTCGGAGTCGGTGACGGCCTTCCTGAGCACCTTGGCCGTGGTGTCGGCGTCCATGCCCAGCTCGATGGTGTTGCCCCGTGACTTGCTCATCTTCTGGCCGTCGGTGCCCAGCAGGTTGGTGGCCTGGGACAGCAGGGCCTCGGGGGTCGGGAAGACGGGGCGGTCGGCGTGCACCCGCCCGTAGCGCTCGTCGAAGCGGCGGGCGACGACCCTGGCCTGCTCCAGGTGCGGCAGCTGGTCCTTGCCCACGGGCACGAGGTTGGCCTTGCAGAAGAGGATGTCGGCGGCCTGGTGCACGGGGTAGGTGAGCAGCAGGCCGGACATCGGGCGGCCCCCGGTGGCCTCGAACTCCGCCTTGACCGTCGGGTTGCGCCGCAGCTCGGAGTCGGTGACCAGGGACAGGAAGGGCAGCATCAGCTGGTTGAGCGCCGGCACGGAGGAGTGCGTGAAGATCGTCGTCCGCTCGGGGTCCAGGCCCACGGACAGGTAGTCGGCGATGAGCGAGAGCACCCGGTCACGGATGGCCCCCACGGCGTCACGGTCGGTGATGACCTGGTAGTCGGCGACGACCAGGAAGGTCTCCACCCCCTTGCGCTGCAGCACCACGCGGTTGGCGAGCGTCCCGAAGTAGTGGCCCAGGTGCAGGTTGCCGGTCGGCCGGTCTCCCGTCAGCACCCGGAAGCGCCCGGGGTCGGTCTCGATCTGTGCCTCGATCTGCGCCGAGCGGGCCACTGTGCGCTGCAGCGAGGCCTCGGACGAGGAGTCGGCGAGAGCCTGGGCCGCGCTGTCGTCGGCGCCGGACGGCGAAGGGACGGACAACGGCGACGATGACGAGGTGCTGGTGCTCATAGTGGCGCCACAGTACTGGCTCCTTCCTCTGACCCCCGTCCTCGCATGATCGCTGCAGGTCGGCCGTACCGCCGACGCGCTTTAGCCGCTACGATGGCGCCTGTCGGACAGTGCGCAGGGGTCCGTGCCGTTCCGTGTCGCCGAGATCAGAGTGGATCTCGGCGCGTCATCCTGCGACAAGGCGCTGAATCGCTTGACGGGTCTGTTATGTCACGCGAGGATGACTTCCGTTGTTCCACATCGCACCCTCAGGGGGACCACCCGTGACCACTCCATCCTCGTCGCCTCGCCCAGGCCGGCGCACTCTCGTCAAGGGCGCGGCTTGGGCCGCGCCAGCTGTGGCGGTGGCTTCTGCAGCCCCTGCCTACGCACAGTCCCCTCCGCCGGACTGCTTGGACGTGGCCTTCAGCGGCGACAGCTGCAAGTGCCCTGGACAGGGTCAGAACGACTTCAGCTACAACCTCTCGGTCTGCTTCACGAACACCTGCCCAGCCGGTTCGGACCCGATCACGGTCACGGTGCTCCGCCTCGTCAGCAACTCTGGTGTGACGCTCTGTCCGACTGAGTCCGAAGTCCTGGTCATAGCCCCGGGGGCGACGGTGTGTACGGCTACGCGGTGGTACTTCTCCGCGAACAGCGCGAACTTCATCGACGTGGTCTACAGGATCGGCGACGGACCCGAGACCAGCACGCCCGGTCAGGGTCTTGCCTCACCCCCCGACTGCGGCACCCAGGAAGGCCAGGCCTCCTGCGAGGATGCGCCGGAGTCCTGCGTTCCCTGACCCGTCAGACCTCGCCAGCTGACCCGACATAGCGAAGGGCCGCCACCGGAGAGATCCGGTAGCGGCCCTTCGTCATGTCCGGTCAGCGGTTGAGCAGCGGGTTGGCACCGGTGACCCGCTCGGCCTCGGAGACCGGCCCGGGTGCCGTGCCGTCGCCGAAGGGCGAACCACCCAGCCCCTCGCGGCCGTGGGGGCTCAGCCACGGGGCGAGCTCGGGCCCGGCCGGGACCACCCCGGTCGGGTTGATGTCCAGGTGCGTGGCGTAGTAGTGCGCCTTGATCTGGTCGAAGTCGCAGGTGTCGCCGAAGCCGGGGGTCTGGAAGAGGTCACGGGCGTAGGCCCACAGCACCGGCATCTCGCTCAGCGTGGAGCGGTTGCACTTGAAGTGGCCGTGGTAGACGGCGTCGAAGCGCACCAGGGTCGTGAAGAGCCGGATGTCGGCCTCGGTGATGTGGTCGCCCACGAGGTAGCGCCGGGTCGCGAGACGCTCGGAGAGCCAGTCCAGCCGGGCGAACAGCTGGTGGTAGGCCCGCTCGTAGGAGGCCTGCTTGCCGGCGAAGCCGCACCGGTAGACCCCGTTGTTGACGTCCTCGTAGACGAGCTGGGCCACCTCCTCGATCTCCGCGCGCAGGTGCTCCGGGTAGAGGTCGGGAGCACCGTCACGGTGGTGCGCGGTCCACTGGGTGGAGAAGTCCACCGTGATCTGGCGGAAGTCGTTGGTGACGACCTGGCCGGTGGCGATCTCCACGACGGCCGGCACGGTGACCCCGGGCCGGTAGCCGTCGGGTCGCGCCTCGTAGGCGTCCTTGAGCCGCGGGACCCCGAGCACGGGGTCGACCTCGCCGGGGTCGAGGTCGAAGGTCCAGCTGTCGGCGTCGTGCACCGGGCCACAGATGCCCATGGAGATGGCGTCCTCCAGGCCCAGCAGACGCCGCACGATCGTCGTGCGGTGCGCCCACGGGCAGGCGCGCGCCACCACGAGCCGGTAGCGGCCCGGCTCCACGGCATACCCGTCGGGCGTGCCGTCGGCGGTGATGCGCGTGTTGATGTAGCGGGTGTCCCGCTCGAAGTCCTCTTCCACGTAGCTGCCTGAGCTCATCGTCGGTCGCCTTCCGTCGTCATGGCGCCGAGCCGCTCCAGCAGCACGGCCTCGGCCAGGCACACCCGCTCGAACTCGCGGACGTCCAGGCTCTCGTTGGGTGCGTGGGCGCGGGTGTTGGGGTCACCGACGCCGGTCACCAGGATCGCCGCGTCGGGGAACTGCTCGGCGAAGCTGGCGACGAACGGGATCGACCCGCCCACGCCGATCTCGACCGGCTCGACACCACCCCAGGCGTCGGCCAGCGCGGCGCGTGCCTGCTGCTGCACCATGCCGTCGCTGCCGGCCATGAAGCCGGCGCCCTCGTCCTCGAGCTCGACGACCACCTCGCACCCCCAGGGGGCACGGGCCAGCAGGTGCTCGCGCAGCGCCTCGTATGCCGTGCGCGGGTCCTGGTCGGGGTGGATGCGCATGGAGAGCTTGGCGCGCCCGACGGGGGTCATCAGGTTGGCTGCCTTGGCCACCGACGGGGCGTCGATGCCGATGACGGTCATCGACGGCTTGGTCCACATCCGCGACAGCAGCGAGCCGGTGCCGATGGTGTGCACCCCTGCGGGCAGGCCGGTCTCCGCGCGCAGGTCGTCCTCGGTGAACTCCAGGTCGGCGGCCTCGGAGCTGAGCAGACCGGGCACCGCGACGTCACCCTGCTCGTCGTGCAGCGTGGCCAGCAGCCGGCACAGGGCGGTCAGCCCGTCGGGCACCGGCCCCCCGTGCAGCCCCGAGTGCAGGCCGTGGTCGAGCGCACGCACCTCGACCACCACGCCCACCAGGCCCCGCAGCGTGGTGGTGAGGGCCGGCACCCCCACCTTCCAGTTCATGGAGTCCGCCAGCACGATGGCGTCGGACTGCAGGGCCTCGTGATGGGCCGCCAGGATCTGCGGCAGGCCCGCGGACCCGATCTCCTCCTCCCCCTCCACGAACACGGTCACCCCGACCGGGGGCCGGCCGTGATGGGCCCGCAGCGCGGCGACGTGCGCCATGACGCCGGCCTTGTCGTCGGCGATGCCCCGCGCAAAGATGCGGCCGTCGCGCTCGGTGGGCTCGAACGGCGGGCTGTCCCAGTCGGCGTCGTCGCCCGGGGGCTGGACGTCGTGGTGCGCGTAGAGCAGGACGGTCGGTGCACCCTCCGGGCCGCGCAGGTGGCCGATGACCGCGGGGCGGCTGCCCTCACGCACGATGCGCACCTCCATGCCTTCGGCGCGCAGCAGGTCGGCCACGGCCAGCGCGCTGTCGTCGACATGGCGCTGGTCGAAGGACTCGCGCGACACCGACGGGATGCGGGTCAGCGACTCCAGGTCCTCGCGCACGGCGGGCATCAGGTCGCTGATCCGACGGGTGATCTCGGCCAGCCGGTCGGGGTCGAGGTCGGTGGTGTGCGGGCTCGGGACGGCGTCGTCGGTATGTGTCACGTCACCAACCCTACCCAGGAGTACCGCATACAGTAGGGCGGTGCCGTCCCGCAAGCAGACCGAGAGTGAACCCGTGAGCGAGCCCGTCGTCCAGACCACCGAGACCCAGGCCCCCGGCAAGAAGGGCCGGCCCACGCCCAAGCGCAAGGACCAGGAGGCGGCCAACCGGCGCCCGCTCGTGGTGGACAGCAAGAGCATGAGCCGCGAGGAGAAGGCCCGCCGCAAGGCCGAGCGGGCCAAGGCGCGCGACGCGATGCTGCGGGGCGACGAGAAGTACCTGGGCCAGCGTGACCGCGGGCCGTACAAGCGGTTCCTGCGCGACGCCGTCGACCGTCGGTGGAACATCGGCGAGATCCTGCTGCCGGTCATGCTGGTCATCCTGGCCGGCTCGCTGGTCAACATCCCCGGCGTGCAGCTGGCGATGTTCGGCGCCGCCTACGCCCTCATCGCCTTCGGTCTCATCGACTCGGTGCTGCTGTGGCGCCGCACCAAGGCGAAGGCCACCGAGGTCTTCGGGGAGGAGCCGCCGCGGGGCTCGGCGTCCTACGTCGTGCTGCGGGCCTTCCAGATGCGCATGTCGCGGGTGCCGCGCCCGGCCGTGCAGCGCGGCTCGGAGCTCCGCCGCCGCTGACGCAGCGCCGCCCCCCACCGCGTTGCCAGGGAGTTTGCGCCCCTCCCCACCGCGTTGCCAGGGAGTTTGCATCCCGTCCGACTGTTCTGCCAGGGAGTTTGCGCCCGGTGAACCCCGGTTCCCTCCAGTCTCCGGCGGCTCGGGCTCACACGTCACGGGGACGCGCTCACTGCAGCGGAATCTCCCTAGCACCACGAGTGGGCGTACCAAATCTCCCTCGCAACGCGAGTGGGCGTGCCGGGAACTCCCTCGCAACGCTCAGGGGGGCGGGGCCAGGCTCATCGGCCCGTAGACGACCTCGTCGCCGTAGCGCAGCGTCACCTCGGCGACACCGGCGTCAGCCAGCGTCTGCCACTCCTCGGTCAGCCAGGCCTCGGCCTCGGCCTGGTCCGGGAACCCCCGACCACCCAGCGCCGGGTCGGTCATCGGCTCCCCGTGGGCGTCGGTGCAGGTCCAGGAGTATGCCGTGTCCATGCCGCCAGCGTAGGACAAGGGCACGGCCGGGGAGCGACTATCCTGCAACCACCATCAGGTCTCGGGCACACAACGGAAGTGACGCGCATGACGACAACCCTGGTCCTCGGAGCGGAGCGCAGCGGCAAGTCTCGGTATGCCGAGTCGCTGCTGGCCGCACACCCGGAGGTCACCTTCGTGGCCACCGGACCGACCCCGGGACCCACGGACGCCCCTGACCTGGCCCACTGGATCCGTCAGCACCAGGACGACCGGCCGGCGGGCTGGAAGACCGTGGAGACGCATGACCTGACCCGCGCGATGCTCAGCTCGCGCCACCCCGTGCTCATCGACGACCTGGGCTGCTGGGTGCAGGGCGTCATCGAGGACATCAAGGGCTGGGGCAGTCCCGTGCGCACGCACGAACGGCTGGTCGAGCGGGTCGACGAGCTCGTCGTCGCCTGGCGTCACCTGCCCTTCGACGTCGTGGCCGTCAGCCCGGAGACCGGGTGGGGCCTGCCCAGCCGCTCGTCCAAGGAGCGCCTGCTGCGTGACTCCCTGGGCTACGTGAACACCCGACTGAGCCGTTCGAGCCACAAGGTGCACCTCGTCGTGGCCGGCCGGGTCATCGACCTCAGCAACGCCCCGACCGTGCCTCCGGCCCCCTGACCGCTGCGCGGTCAGCCGCTCTTGGTGTTGACCTGGACGAACGGCGGCTTGGTCACCGTGGCCGCGATGCTGCGGCCACGCACGTCCACCCCCACCTCGTCACCCTCGCTGACCGACCGCTCCAGCAGCGCGAGCGCGATGCCCTGCTTCAGGGTGGGCGAGAAGGTGCCCGACGTCACCTCGCCCACGACCTGGCCCTCGCTGTCGAGCACGGCACACCCGGGGCGCGGGATGCCCCGCCCGGTGACCAGCAGACCGCGTGAGAGCCGGGAGTCCTTGGCCGCACGCTGCTGCTGCAGGGCCTCCTTGCCCCAGAAGGTGGGCTTGTCCCAGCCCACGGCCCATCCGGTGCGTGCCATGACCGGCGTGATGTCCGGCCCGAGGTCCTGACCGTGCAGCGCATACCCCATCTCGGTGCGCAGGGTGTCGCGGGCGCCCAGCCCGCACGGGAGCCCGCCTTCCTGCCCGGCCGCCTCGACGAGTGCGTCCCACACAGCACCGGCGTCGTCCCAGGACGGCACGAGCTCGTAGCCCCGCTCGCCGGTGTACCCCGTGCGGCACACCCGCACCGGCCGGCCCTGCCACTCGGCGTCCACGAAGCTCATGAAGTCGTGGTCGACGGGCAGCCCCAGCGCCTGGAGCACCTCGTCGCTGCGCGGCCCCTGGACGGCCAGCACGGCGTACGACTCGTGCAGACCCTCGACCCTGACCCCCTCGGGAGCGGCGGCCTCGAGCAGCCGCACCACCCCGGTGGTGTTGGCGGCGTTGGGGATGAGGAAGACCTCCTCGTCCGAGACGAGGTAGGCGATGAGGTCGTCCACGACGCCCCCGTCCTGCGCGCAGCACATCGTGTACTGCGCCTGGCCGGGGCTGATGCGCCCGAGGTCGTTGGTGAGGCAGGCGTTGACGAAGTCACGGGCACCTGGCCCGCGCACCACGGCCTTGCCGAGGTGGGACACGTCGAAGACACCCACCCGCTCCCGCACCGCGGCGTGCTCGCGCACGACCCCTCCCCCCGGGTACTCGATCGGCATCGACCACCCGCCGAAGTCGGCCATCTTGGCCTGGAGGGCGAGATGGCGGTCGTGCAGCGGCGACGTCTTCGTCGTGGTCTCACTCATGGCACCGACTGTAGTGCGCACCTGGGACAGGGGCCCGGTGGCCCGTCGGGCCTGTGGAGGCCGGGCGGCGTGTGTCGTGGGTCGCGGATAGTCTCGGGGCAGACCTGACACTCTCCCGAAAAGAGGACACCACTTCATGGCTCGATCACAGACCCCCCTGTCGTTCTCCGACTCCCAGCCCGCCTCGGCCAAGGTCGACGCCATGGTGCTGGGCAGCACCTCCTCCGGTGACGGCGCCGCGCTGCTCGAGGGGCACGGGCTGGCCCGGTCCGCCGCCGGCGCGGTGCAGGAGGCGCTGCGAGGAGTCGGCGCCGAGGGGGGCGCCGACGAGGTCGTCAAGCTGGCCGGGGTGGCCGGCGTCACCGCTCCGCTCGTGCTCGTCGTCGGCACCGGGAAGCGCCCCTCCTCGAGCCGCGGCTCCCAGCGCCCCGCCGACACCGAGCGCCTGCGTCGCGCCGCCGGTGTGGCGGCCCGCGCCCTGGCCGGCAAGGAGTCGGCCGTCTTCGCGCTCGGCCCCACCGAGCCCGAGGGCATCGCGGCCGTCGCCGAGGGCGCGCTGCTCGGCAGCTACGCGTTCCAGACCTTCCACGGCGTCGGCAAGCAGGAGAAGGCCAAGGCGCCGCTGGCCGAGGTGGTGGTGCACGGGCTGAAGGGGCGCTCGCGGGAGGCCAAGGCGCTCGCCGAGCGGGTCCGGTCGGTCACCGACGCGGTGCACTACGCCCGCGACCTCGTCAACACCCCGCCCAACGTGCTCTACCCCGAGTCGTTCGCCACCTCGGTCACGCAGCGGGCGGCCAAGAGCAAGGTCAAGGTCGAGGTCTGGGACCCCGACACGCTGGCCAAGGAGGGCTGCGGGGGCATCCTCGGGGTCGGCCAGGGCTCGGGCCGCGGGCCGCGCCTGGTCACGATGACCTATACGCCCTCGCGCGCCAAGGCGCACCTGGCGCTGGTCGGCAAGGGCATCACCTTCGACTCCGGTGGCCTGTGTCTCAAGCCCGCCGCGTCGATGGTGACGATGAAGCTCGACATGGCCGGGGCCGCCGCCGTCGCGGCTGCGGTGCTCGCCGTCGCCGAGCAGGAGATCCCGGTGCAGGTCACCGCCTACCTGTGCCTCGCCGAGAACATGACCGGCGAGCTGGCTCAGCGCCCCGGTGACGTGGTCACCATGCGCGGGGGCCGCACCGTGGAGATCATCAACACCGACGCCGAGGGCCGTCTCGTCATGGCCGACGGCCTGGCCCTGGCCTCGGAGCAGCAGCCCGACGCCATCGTCGACATCGCCACGCTCACCGGCGCGTGCGTCATCGCCCTGGGCGAGCGCACGCTGGGCGTCATGAGCAACGACGAGCAGCTCACCGCCCGTGTCCAGGCCTGTGCCGGTGCTGCCGGTGAGGCAGCTTGGCCGCTGCCGCTGACCGAGGAGATCCGCCCCTCGATGGACTCCCCCGTCGCCGACCTCAAGCACACTGGCGAGCGGGCAGCCGGGGCCATGGTGGCCGCGACCTTCCTGAGCGAGTTCGTGGGCAAGGACTCCTCAGGTGACCCGCTGCCGTGGGCGCACCTGGACATCGCCGGGCCGGCCTTCAACGACAAGTCCCCGCACGGCTACACCCCGAAGGGGGGCACCGGCTCCGGGGTGCGTGCGCTCATCGAGCTGGCCCGCAGCTACGCCGGCTGAGCACGGCCACACGCACACGGGGCGTGACCGTCAGGATCTGCGAGATCCGACGGCCACGCCCCGTGGCGCTTCCGGTGCGGGTGGTCAGCCGCTCTTGCGGCGGAACATCTGCTGCGCGCCGCTGGTCTTGGCCGAGCGGGCGCCCTCCACCTTGCCGTGCTCGGAGTGGTCCGAGACGTCGGTGCCGCCGTGAGCGTGCTTCTTGGACAACGCCTCGCGGAACTTCCGCTTGACGTCGTCGGCCACCTCCGGGCGCTCGTGATCGGTCATGGCACCACCTCCTTCGTTCGGTGCAGTCAGCCTCTCACCGCACCGAGGTGGGTGCCACCACTTTTCGCACCGGTGCGCTCAGCTGCCCTCACGCTGGCGCCGGCTCCACTCCCTCATCCGCGAGGGGTAGCCGGTCTGGTTGACGTCGTAGACCGGGATCGACAGGTCGCGGCAGACCCGGAAGCCGGCCTGGGGTGTGCCCACCGCGCGGCGGGTCCACTCGCCGTCGTGCGCGACGAGCACCAGGGTGGTGGTGCTGATGTTGGTGGCCGGCTCGACATACCCCTCCACCCCGCGACGGGTGCGGCCGAACTCCTCGGCGTGACGTCGCACCGAGGCCAGGTCGACGGTCATGTCAGGGCCGTCGGTGCGGCCCGGGGGGCGTCCGGGACCGGCCGGAGGAGCACTCGCGCCACGCCGGCGCCATCGCTGCAACCACGTCATACCGACCGAGGTTAAACCCTCTCCCCCACAGACCCGCCGTCAATGACAAGATGCTCCGTATGCAGTCAGAGTCACCGTCCGACCAGACCTACGACCTCGTCATCCTGGGAGGGGGCAGCGGCGGCTACGCCTGCGCACTGCGCGCGGCCGAGCTCGGCCTGAGTGTGGCGCTGGTGGAGGAGGACAAGCTCGGCGGCACCTGTCTGCACCGCGGGTGCATCCCCACCAAGGCCCTGCTGCACACCGCCGAGGTGGCCGACGCGTCCCGCGAGAGCGAGAAGTTCGGCGTGCGGGCGACCTTCGAGGCGATCGACATGGCGCAGGTGCACGCCTACAAGGACGGCGTGGTCTCCCGGCTGCACAAGGGGCTGCAGGGCCTGGTCAAGGCCGCGAAGATCGACTACGTCGAGGGCACGGGGCACCTCAGCTCGGCCACCACCGTGCAGGTCGGCGAGCGCACGGTCACCGGTCGTCACGTGGTGCTGGCCACCGGCTCGTACGCCCGCACCCTGCCCGGCCTGGAGGTCGGCGGCCGCGTGGTCACCAGTGAGCAGGCGATGAGCCTGGACAGCGTGCCCGACCGCGTGGTGGTGCTGGGTGGAGGGGTGATCGGGGTCGAGTTCGCCTCGATCTTCCGCTCGTTCGGCTCCGAGGTGACCGTGGTCGAGGCGCTGCCGCGGCTGGTCGCGGCCGAGGACGAGGCCGTGTCCAAGCAGCTGGAGCGTGCCTTCCGCAAGCGCGGCATCAGGGCCCGCACCGGGGCCCGTTTCGAGGGGGCCACGCAGAGCGACGACACGGTCACGCTCACCCTCGAGGGCGGCGACACGATCGAGACCGACCTGCTGCTCGTCGCGGTGGGCCGCGGCCCCCGCACCGAGGGCACCGGCTTCGCCGAGGCCGGTGTCGCGATGGACCGCGGGTTCGTCACCACCGACGCGCGCCTGCGCACCAACCTGCCGGGGGTGTATGCCGTGGGAGACATCGTGCCCGGCCTGCAGCTGGCGCACCGCGGCTTCGCCCAGGGCATCTTCGTGGCCGAGGACATCGCCGGCCTGGAGCCGACACCCATCGACGAGACCGGCATCCCCCGGGTGACCTACAGCGACCCCGAGATCGCCTCGGTGGGCCTGACGGAGGCCCAGGCGCGCGAGAAGCACGGGGCGGTCTCGACGTACGAGTACAACCTGGGCGGCAACGGCAAGTCGCAGATCCTCGGCACGGCCGGCTTCATCAAGCTGGTGCGCGTCGAGGACGGCCCCGTCGTCGGTGTCCACATGGTCGGCGCCCGCATGGGTGAGCAGGTCGGGGAGGCCCAGCTCATCTACAACTGGGAGGCCCTGCCCGACGAGGTCGCGGGCCTCATCCATGCCCACCCCACGCAGAACGAGGCCCTCGGCGAGGCGCACCTGGCGCTGGCCGGCAAGCCGCTGCACGCACACTCGTGAGTCCCGCTGTGACTCGCTGCACAATTCACCCGACGCACAACTAGACTGCCAACCCCCGGACGAGGAGACGTCGAGAATGTCTGAACGCGTGAGCATGCCGGCCCTGGGTGAGTCCGTCACCGAGGGCACGGTCACCCGCTGGCTGAAGAGCGTGGGCGACCAGGTCGAGGTGGACGAGCCCCTGGTGGAGGTCTCGACCGACAAGGTCGACACCGAGATCCCCTCCCCCGTGGCGGGCACCCTGCAGGAGATCCTGGCCGACGAGGACGACACCGTCGAGGTCGGGGGCGACCTCTGCGTGATCGGTGAGGGCGAGGCCGAGCCGAGCGACTCCTCCGGCGAGGACGACGCGGACACGGGCGACGCAGACGAGGGTGACGACGAGGAGGGTGGCAGCGACGAGGCCGGCCAGGCCGAGGAGGAGCCGGCCGAGAAGGCCGCGCCGCAGGAGAAGGCCGACCAGGCAGAGGAGTCCGCCGACGAGGCCGTCTCCGAGGACACCGACGGTGGCAAGCAGTCCTCCGGTTCGTCCGGTGGGGGCGGGGGCGACGGTGAGACCGTGACCATGCCGGCGCTGGGCGAGTCGGTGACCGAGGGCACCGTGACCCGCTGGCTGAAGTCCGAGGGTGACGAGGTCGAGGTCGACGAGCCCCTGCTGGAGGTCTCGACCGACAAGGTCGACACCGAGATCCCCTCCCCCGTCGCGGGCGTGCTGAGCAAGATCCTGGTGGACGAGGACGAGGTGGTCGAGGTCGGCGGTGACCTGTGCGTCATCGGCGGCGAGGCCGGCGGGGGCTCCGGGGGAGACTCCGCGTCCGAGGAGAAGCCGGAGCAGGAGGAGCAGCCCGAGGCCGACGAGGACGAGGACGACCTCGCCTCCGAGCAGCGTCTGCAGGACGAGGCCGGCGAGGAGGCTGCGGCGAAGTCCGAGGCCCCCGGCTCCCAGGACAAGGAGAGCGACGAAGAGCCGAAGGACAAGGAGCCGAAGCAGGAGAAGCCCAAGGAGGAGCCGAAGCAGCAGGCTCCCAAGGACGAGCCCAAGCAGGAGCCCAAGGACGAGAAGAAGGACGAGCCCTCCGGCGACACCGGCAAGGACGTCAGCGCCTACGTGACTCCGCTCGTGCGCAAGCTGGCTGCGCAGCACAACGTCGACCTGTCCTCGCTGGAGGGCACCGGCGTCGGCGGTCGCATCCGCAAGCAGGACGTGATCGACGCCGCCAAGAAGGCCGAGGCCGCCGCGAAGGAGCCCGAGCCCGCCGCCGCTCCCGCCAAGGAGGAGAAGCCCGCCGCATCGGCACCGGCTGCCTCCCCCGACGTGGCTGCCAAGCGCGGCAAGAGCGAGAAGATGTCGCGCCTGCGCAAGGTCATCGCCACGCGCATGGTCGAGTCGCTGCAGACCAGTGCCCAGCTGACCACGGTGATCGAGGTCGACGTCACCAAGGTGGCCCGGCTGCGGGGCAAGCACAAGAACGACTTCTTCGAGCGCGAGGGCGTGAAGCTCTCGTTCATGCCGTTCTTCGCGATGGCGGCCGTCGAGGCGCTCAAGCAGCACCCCAACGTCAACGCCAGCGTCGACGGCGACCAGGTCGTCTACCACGCGCAGGAGAACCTGGGCGTGGCCGTCGACACCGAGCGAGGGCTGCTCGTGCCGGTGATCAAGGACGCCGGTGACCTCAACATCGCCGGGCTGGCCCGCAAGATCGCCGACCTGGCCGAGCGCACCAGGACCAACAAGATCACCCCGGACGAGCTCGGGGGCGGCACGTTCACGCTGACCAACACCGGCAGCCGGGGCGCGCTGTTCGACACCCCGATCCTCAACCAGCCTCAGGTCGGCATCCTGGGCACCGGCGCTGTGGTGCGCCGCCCGGTGGTCGTCGTGGACGAGGACGGTGGCGAGACGATCGCCATCCGCTCCATGGTCTACCTGGCCCTGACCTACGACCACCGTCTGGTCGACGGTGCCGACGCGGCACGCTTCCTCGGGACCATGAAGGAGCGCCTCGAGGAAGCCACCTTCGAGGTCTGAGCCGCACCCCATCCCTAGGAGCGCACGTCACATGAGCGAATCACCGGCGGCACAGCGCACCGTGGCCATCACGGGCGCTTCGGGGATGATCGGCTCGGCGCTGTCCGAGGCGCTGCGGGAGCGCGGCGACCAGGTCCTGCACCTGGTGCGCCGCGCCCCGCGCGCCGAGGGCCTGCCGGCCGGGGTCACCGAGGCCGAGTGGGTGCCCGACGAGCGCAGGCTCGACCCTTTGCTGCTGGACGGGGTGGACGCCGTGGTGCACCTCGCCGGCGCAGGCATCGGAGACCAGCGGTGGACCAAGGAGCGCAAACGGGAGATCCTCCGGTCGCGGGTGGACGGCACGACCGCGGTCTCGGAGGCGGTGGCCGCTCACGGCTCCCGCGTCCGCCTGGTCTCCGCGTCTGGGGTGGGCTACTACGGCGACCGAGGTGCCGACGTGCTCACCGAGGAGTCGAGCCTGGGTCAGGGGTTTTTGGCCGAGGTGGTCCGCGACTGGGAGGCCGCCACGTGGCACGCGGAGCAGGCAGGAGCCCCGGTGGTGCACGCCCGGAGCGGGATCGTGCTCGCCCCGCAGGGTGGCGCCATGGCTCGTCTCATGCCGCTGGCCAAGGCGGGACTGGCCGGACCGCTGGGCTCGGGCAAGCAGTTCTGGGCCTGGATCACCCTGCGTGACGAGGTGCGGGCCCTGATGTTCCTCGTCGACCGTCCCGACATCACCGGCGCGGTCAACCTCGCCGCGCCCACACCCGAGTCGCAGTCGACGGTGGTCAAGGCCCTCGGTGAGGAGCTGCACCGCCCGACCGTGCTGCCGGCCCCGACCATCGCCCTGCGCCTGGCCCTGGGACAGATGGCCGGGGAGATCCTCGGCAGCCAGCGGGCCCTGCCGACGGTGCTGAGCGATGCAGGCTTCACCTGGGAGCACCCCGACCTCGACGCCGCCATGGAGTGGCTCGTGCAGGCGCAGAAGGACGCCAAGGACGGACGCGGCACGACGGAGAAGGGCTCCGAGGGGTCCCACGAGGACGTCGCCGAGGTCGAGTAGGACCGCACCCGGAGTCGACGGGGACCGGCACCCGGACGTGCGCACCGGCCGGGTGCTCCTGGCGGGCCGGTCAGCAGGTTTTCAGCCCCACGACCAGATGCGCCACCGGCCATCGGCCCGGCGCAGCTCCCAGGTCACCTCCTCCTCCACCGCTGGTGTCTCCTGTATGCCGTCGCGCGTGCTGATCTGCAGCGGTGCCCGCTCGACCACGCCGGAGACTCGCAGACGGCCGTCCTCCTCGCCTCGGGTGTCCGCCGAGACGACCCGGAAGCCCACGTCGGCGTAGTCGATCCGCTCCGCCGCCGCGAGCTCCAGGTCGGCGGTGTCGGCGCCCAGTGCCGGGGAGCCGGAGGCCAGCGCGGCCCGCAGGCGCCCCGGGTCTCCGGACTCCCAGGCCAGCGCCCGCGCGTCCACCAGCTCCTGCATGAGGGACACCGGGTCGGGCTCGTCGTCCACGACGGGGTCGAGCACGCCGGCACCAGGTGCGCTGGGCTCGACGGACACCGACGACGTCGATGCGGACGCCGACGCAGACCCCGTCCCGGCCCCCGGCGATGCCTCGGCCGCCGGGGCTGTCGGCGCCGCGGGCGCCAGCGGCGCCACCCTGTCCTGCGCCTCGCCTGAGGGCCAGCTGGTGACGGCGACGCCCAGGCAGCCGACCGCCACCGTCACGAGCAGCACCGCGGCACCGGCCCACAGGGGTCGCCGCCGACCGGTGCCTCCGTGCTCCGACGTGCCACGAGCCGACCGGTGCCGCGGCAGGTGGCTGCGGCGACCGACCTGCTCGACGGCGTCGGCCTCGTCGTCGGCCCGGGCCGCCGCGCGCAGGCGGCGGGTCAGACCCAGGCCGGGGTCGGCGTCCGGGGCCACCTCGATGGGCTCCGGCGGTGCGAGGGCGAGCACAGCCACCGCGACCTCCTCGGCGTCGGGCCGGTCCTCCGGCTCGGGCGCCAGGCACCGCTGCACCAGGTCGCGCGCGGCGTCGGGCAGCTCCGGTGCCAGGTCGGCGAGGTCGGCGCGGGTGCCCACCCAGCCCGGCTGCTCCCCGCTCAGGCAGAGCCAGGCCAGGGCCCCCAAGCCGTACACGTCGGCCTCCGGCCCCGGCGGGAAGCCCTCGACGACCTCCGGGGCCACCATCCCGTCGGTGCCGTGCACGGCGTCGAGGCGCTCCCCCACGAGCCGGGACACCCCGACGTCGGCGAGCATCGGCATACCGTCGGAGAGGAAGAGCACGTTGCCGGGCGAGACGTCGCCGTGCACGACCCCCACGCGGTGCAGGTCGGCGAGTGCACCCGCGACGGGTGAGAGCAGGGTCACCAGCTCACCGAGGCTCAGCAGGCGACGGGCGGCCAGGACCTGGGCCAGCGAGCCCCCGGCGGCGAACTGCACGGCCAGGCCCAGGCCGGCGGGCCGTCCCTGCGGGTCCGGCAGCGGCACCACGTCGTAGAGGTGCAGCAGGTGCTGGTGCCGGACCCGGGACAGCACGGCCGCCTCGCGCAGCGCCGTGCCCAGGTCGCCGTCGCGGGCTCGGACGACCTTCAGCGCCACCAGCAGGTCGTCGGCGCGGCGCCGGGCACGCCAGACCTCACCGCTCGCGCCGCTGCCGACCCGCTCCAGCAGGGAGTATCCCGGCACGACCGGCCCCTCGACGCCATCCCACAGCTTCATCGGCAGCCCCTGTGCCCTCGGCAGCGGCCCCGTCAGCCGCTGAGTGGCCTCAGCCTGCCGCGACCCGGCCGTCCGCTGCAGGATCTGTCCACAGGCAGGCTCAGGCCGGCCCGACCCCCGGGGTCACGACCCGCTCGACCTGGCCGTTGTCCGCACAGTGGCGGGCGGCGTCGAGCACCGCAAGCACGTGCACCGCGTCCTCGGGGTCGACCGGCATCGCCGCCTGCACCGCAGCCACCCCCTGCTCGGCCAGCGCCACCGCCTGCCGCACCGCGACGTAGAAGTCCACCTGTCCGTGCGGGGCCGCGGCGACGGGACGCCGCTGCTGCCCGTCGTAGAGCCAGCCGCAGTGGCCGTCCTCGTCGTCGAGCTCGCGCAGCCCGCCCGGCTCTCCCTCGACACCACCGACGAGGTAGGACCCGGCCGTCCCCATCACCCGCCACCGCGGGCCGGGCGCCGCCGACAGCCCGGTCACGCCGAGGTGGCTGACCACCCCGGAGCCGTGTGTCAGCGACAGGAACGCCTCGCTCTCCGCCACCGTCCCCCGGGCCGCCAGCTCGGCATACACAATCTCCACCGGGCCGAAGAGCTGCACGACCGCGTCGACGGTGTGCGCGTGCAGGTCGAGCAGCACCCCACCGCCCTGGTCGGCGCTCTCACGTCCGCGCCAGCCGTCGTGTGGACCCGAGAGCCAGCGTTCCCAGCGCATCTCCGCCCGCACGACCTCGCCCAGCTCGCCCGACTCCACCAGGGCGGCGAGGGTGCGGACGTCGGGGTCGTAGCGACGGTTCTGGAAGACGGTGAGCGCCGCCTGGTCGCGGGCCGCGTCGACCAGCTCCATCGCCTGCGCCGAGTCCGGCGCGATCGGCTTGTCCACCACGACGGGCAGCCCGGCCTCGATGGCGGCGCGTGCCTGCTCGACGTGCGCTCCGGTGGCGGTGGCGACGACGACCACGTCCGCGGCCAGCGCGCCGGCCGCCACGGCCTCCAGCGCCGTCGCCAGGTCGGGGTATGCCGTGGCGCCGGCCAGGTCCTGCTCCACCTGCGCGACCCGCTCGGGGTTGCCGGTGACCACCCCGGTGATCCCGAAGCCGGCCTGCTGCAGCAGCGGCCCGTGGATCCCGCGCCCGGCGGAGCCGTAGCCCACGAGGAGGGCATGGGCGGGGGCAGCGGGGTCCGAGGGCATACGGCCGATGCTAGGTGCCCAGGGTGCCCGTAGGCTGGAGACATGCGCGTGGAGCTGCTCGGGTTCGACCCCGACTTCGTGGACTATCGGCAGGCCTGGGACCACCAGCGGGAGGTGCACGCCAAGGTCGCCTCCGGCGAGCTTGCCGACACCGTGCTCCTGCTGGAGCACGCGGCGGTCTACACGGCCGGCAAGCGCACCGAGCAGCACGAGCGCCCGATGGACGGCACCCCTGTGGTCGACGTCGACCGGGGCGGCAAGATCACCTGGCACGGTCCGGGCCAGCTCGTGGGCTACCCGATCGTGCGGCTGCCCTCCCCCGTGGACGTCGTGGCACACGTGCGTCGCCTGGAGGACCTGATGATGGCCGTGTGCGCCGAGGTGGGCGTGGAGACTGAGCGGGTGGACGGACGCAGCGGCGTCTGGGTGCGCGCCGACGAGCGCGGCCCGGACCGCAAGATCGGGGCGATCGGCGTGCGCGTCAGCCAGGAGGTGACGATGCACGGCTTCGCCCTCAACGTCGACTGCGACCTGGGCTGGGCCGACCCGATCGTCCCGTGCGGCATCGCCGACGCCGGCGTCACGTCGCTGTCCGTCGAGCTGGGCCGTGACGTGAGGGTCGCCGAGGTGCTGCCGCTCGTGACCGGCCGTGTGGACCTCATCCCCGCCCTGCGCCCCTCACCCTCGGTGGCGTGACACCGGCCTGCCCTCACCCGGAGAGGCGGCACCACCGCATACCGGATGAGGGTCGGCGCGACAAGGGGCATAGTCTGGTCGGACGTCGTGTTGACGCACGCGACCCCTGAGCACTGCCGACAAGGAGCTGTCTGTGACCGTCGCACCCGAGGGACGACGCATGCTGCGGGTCGAGGCCCGCAACAGCGAGACCCCGATCGAGCGCAAGCCGTCCTGGATCCGCACCACCGCCAAGATGGGCCCGGAGTACACCGCGCTCAACGGCCTGGTGAAGGGTCAGGGCCTGCACACGGTGTGTCAGGAGGCGGGCTGTCCCAACATCTTCGAGTGCTGGGAGGACCGCGAGGCGACCTTCCTCATCGGCGGCGAGCAGTGCACGCGGCGCTGTGACTTCTGCCAGATCGACACCGGCAGGCCGGCCGACTTCGACGCCGACGAGCCGCGCCGGGTCGCCGAGTCGGTGCGTGAGATGGAGCTGCGCTACGCGACGATCACCGGGGTGGCCCGCGACGACCTCGACGACGGCGGCGCGTGGCTGTATGCGGAGACCATCCGCCAGGTGCACGCCCTCAGCGAGGGCACCGGCGTAGAGATCCTCATCCCCGACTTCAACGGCGTGCCCGAGCTGGTCGGCCAGGTCATCGACGCCCAGCCTGAGGTGTTCGCGCACAACGTGGAGACGGTGCCGCGCATCTTCAAGCGCATCCGCCCGGCGTTCCGCTACGAGCGCTCCCTCGACGTCATCACGATGGGCCGCGACGCCGGTCTGGTGACCAAGTCCAACCTCATCCTGGGCATGGGCGAGGAGGACCACGAGATCGAGCAGGCGCTGCGCGACCTGCACGAGGCCGGCACGGACCTGCTCACGATCACGCAGTACCTGCGCCCCTCCCCCCGGCACCACCCGGTGGAGCGCTGGGTGAAGCCCGAGGAGTTCGTGCACTGGAGCGACCGCGCCACCGAGATCGGCTACAAGGGCGTCATGGCCGGTCCGCTGGTGCGCAGCTCCTACCGTGCAGGGCGGCTCTGGGCGCAGGCGATGCTGCGCAGCGGGCGGACGATCCCCGCGCACCTGCAGCACCTGGCCGAGAAGGCCGAGTCCCCGGCGCGGCAGGAGGCCGCGTCATTGGTGGCCCGCGCCGCCGCCAACGTATCCTGACGGGCATGGCTCGCAGCACTTCGACATCCGGCTCCTCCGCAGCGTCCCCCGGCACGGGAGGTCGTCGGCGGTTCGGGCGTCGCCGGCCGAAGGACCCCAACAAGCCGGGTCGCTTCGCGCAGATGAAGTCGGTCTACACCATGACCCGCAAGCAGGACCCTGCTTCGGTCTGGTGGATGGCCCTGGCGTTCTTCGGCGTCCTGCTGCTGGCCCTGGTCATCGGCATCTGGCTCGACCAGGTCATCTACGTGCTGATCATCGGCCTGCCGCTCGCCTTCCTCGCCGCCACGGTCGTGCTGAGCCGGCGCGCCGAGAACGCAGCCTTCGCCCAGATCGAGGGCCAGCCCGGCGCGACCGCGGCGGTGCTCGGCTCGCTGCGCCGCGGCTGGTTCTTCGACCAGGAGCCCGTCGCCGCCGAGATGGGCGGCAAGGCCCGTGGCATGCGCGACCTGCACAACGCTGCGATGGTCTTCCGGGCGGTCGGCCGGCCCGGGGTGGTGCTCATCAACGAGGGTCCGAAGGGTCCTGCCCAGCGGCTGTCCGAGTCGGAGAAGCGACGCACCCTGCGCGCCACCGGCGAGGCTGTGCCGGTGCATGTCATGCGGGTGGGCAAGGGCGAGGGCGAGGTGCCGCTGCAGCAGCTCACCCGCCGCATGAAGAAGCTGGACAAGAAGATCAGCAAGGACGAGGCCATCGCCGTGCAGCGCCGGCTCAAGGCCATCGGCAACACCAAGCCCCCGATGCCCGCGGGTGTCGACCCTCGCAAGGCCCGGGTCGACCGTCGCGCCATGCGCGGCCGCTGAGCCACCATGGACACATCACCCTCGGCCCCACCTACCGAGTCGGTCCCCTGACTCCGTCAGCCGCGATCCGGTCCTCCGCACCGGCTCACTCGGTCATCTGACCCCGTCGGCTGCACCGGGTTCGCCGCCTGGCGATGCCTGGATGGTCCTCTCCCCGACGCTGCGCCTCTGCCCCGGCATCGGGGGCAGCTGCCCCCGATGCCGGGGCAGCTGTGCAGTGCCGACGAAGGGCCCCCGTGCGGGGAGGCTCGGCCGGCCAGCAGGGTCCTGTCGGCACACGACAGTGGCGGCGGGTCAGCGTGAGCGGACGATGACGGTGCGGGCGGCCTTGTCGTGCAGACCCCGGTTGTCGTTGTCCGGGACGAGCGCGGGCAGCACCAGGCACAGCAGCACCGTGCGGATGGTGCCAGCGGCGAAGCCGGGCGGGCCCGCCAGGGGCGAGAGCTCCGCGGGCCGCAGACGGTGCACCGCCAGACCCATCACGCGGTGCCCGATGGTGGTGCCCACCGTGCTCACGAGCAGCACGTTCTCGACGGCGAAGATGGCCAGCGGCACGAAGGCCGCCCAGCCCCCCGCCCCCCACTCGACCCCGAACACGGCGAAGGCGATGAGCTGGCAGAGCAGCCAGTCGATGAGCACGGCGACGAACCGTCTGCCGAACGTGGCGACCGAGCCCGAGCCGCCGTCCGGGAGGCCGAGACGGTCGCCGGGGTATGACGTGTCCTGGCTCACACGGTGAGGGTAGCCTCACGTAACACTGACGAAACACCCGGGTGATGGTGGAGAAACGGACGCTGCCTAGGCTCGGTGCGAGAGGCCACCCCGCTGGCCCTACTGCCACTCTCAGGAGGATTGATGTTCAGCAGTGCAGAAGAGGTGCTCGCCTTTATCAAGGACGAGGACGTCAAGTTCGTCGATGTGCGTTTCTGTGACCTGCCCGGCGTGATGCAGCACTTCAACGTGCCGGCCGACACCTTCGACCAGGAGGCCTTCGACACCGGTCAGATGTTCGACGGGTCCTCCATCCGTGGCTTCCAGGCGATCCACGAGTCCGACATGAAGCTCATCCCGGACCCGCGCACTGCATACCTGGACCCCTTCCGGACGCAGAAGACGCTCATCATGAACTTCTCCATCGTCGACCCCTTCACCGACGAGCCCTACGAGCGTGACCCGCGTCAGATCGCAGCCCGCGCGGAGGAGTACCTGCGCTCCACCGGGATCGCGGACACCGCGTTCTTCGGTGCTGAGGCGGAGTTCTACGTCTTCGACGACGTCCGGTTCTCCACCTCGGCCAGCGGCGGCTACTACCACATCGACTCCGTGGAGGCGGCCTGGAACACCGGCCGCGCCGAGGAGGGCGGCAACCGTGGCTACAAGACCCGCTACAAGGGCGGCTACTTCCCCGTGCCGCCGGTCGACCACATGGCCGACCTGCGCGACCAGATGGTCACCAACCTTGGTGAGGTCGGCCTGCAGGTCGAGCGTGCGCACCACGAGGTCGGCACCGCAGGCCAGCAGGAGATCAACTACAGGTTCAACACCCTGCTGCAGTCCGGCGACGACGTGATGAAGTTCAAGTACGTCATCAAGAACACCGCCTGGGCCGGCGGCAAGACCGCGACCTTCATGCCCAAGCCGATCTTCGGCGACAACGGCTCCGGCATGCACACCCACCAGTCCCTGTGGAAGGACGGCGAGCCCCTCTTCTACGACGAGTCCGGCTACGGCGGCCTGTCCGACGTGGCGCGGTGGTACATCGGCGGCCTGCTCAAGCACGCCCCCTCGCTGCTGGCCTTCACCAACCCGACGATGAACTCCTACCACCGCCTGGTGCCCGGGTTCGAGGCGCCGGTCAACCTGGTCTACTCGGCCCGCAACCGCTCCGCCTGCGTGCGCATCCCGATCACTGGGGCGTCGGCGAAGGCCAAGCGCGTCGAGTTCCGCGTGCCTGACCCCTCGTCCAACCCGTACCTGTGCTTCGCGGCGCAGCTCATGGCGGGCCTGGACGGCATCAAGAACCGCATCGAGCCCCCGGAGCCGGTGGACAAGGACCTCTACGAGCTGCCCCCGGCCGAGCTGGAGAACATCGACCAGGTGCCGGCCTCGCTACCGGCCGTCCTCGACTCCCTCGAGGCCGACCACGCCTACCTCACCGAGGGCGACGTGTTCACCGAGGACCTCATCGCGGCCTGGATCGACTACAAGCGCAAGAACGAGATCGACCCGATCCGCCTGCGCCCGCACCCGCACGAGTTCGAGCTCTACTTCGACATCTGATCGGGACAGCGGCTTGACCTGGGCATACGCGCAGGGCTAGCCGGATGTGCGCACAATCGGTGCACAAGAGACCTCCCGGGCTGCCATGGCTCTGCCGACGGCGGCTCGGGAGGTCTCGTCCTTGCTGGGAGCATGTGGCCGTAGACGTTGAGGGTGGTGGTCGCGTTGGCGTGCCGCATCCGGGCCTGTACCACCGTGACGTCCAGCCCTTCGGAGATGAGCAGCGAGGCGTAGTAGTGGCGCAGGTCGTGGAACCGGAACCGGGGGTCCAGGCCCGGGACGTGCTCCCGCGCTGTGCCGGGCAGACGATGCCGGGCCCGTCATGCCTCAGGCTGTGTTGTCGAGGATGAGCCGGACTGCGTCATCTGGTGCGTCCCACTGGGGAAAGTGTCCGCACCGCTCGAACCAGTGCAACACCGCGTCCGGGAAGGCCGCTTCGGCGCGCGAGGCCTGTCGGGGCAGGGTCACCAGGTCGCGGCGACCCCAGCCGATGGTGGCCCGACCAGGCAGGGTGCCGGCTGGGGCCCCTGCCTGCTTGGGCCCCTTCGTCAAAGCGTCCATGGCGGGGCCGGTGGCCGGCGCCTCTGCCAGCCCGCGCAGGTCCGGCAGCACAGTGTCGGCGGAGAGTGCCCAGGGCCGGGCGGAGAACTGCGCGAGTAGTGCTGTTCGCGTGACCGGATTGCCCAGCATCGTGGGCAGCACCGCGTGCAGCGCCCTGACGAGCTTGATGGAGGGCCGCAGCGTGGCGCCGAAGACGGCCAGTTCGCGATCGTTCCAGAAGCCGCCCGGGTCCAGGGCGACGGTGTCTCCGCCGACCCCGCGGCGGGCGAGCTCGAGCACTATCCGGCCGCCCATGGACTGGCCGGCGGTGGAGACCGTGCCGAGCCCCTGCTCGTGGATGAAGTCCGCGACCGCGTCGGTCAGGGTCGCGACCGAGACCTCGCCGGTCAGCGGTGGGGTCTCGCCGAAGCCGGGCAGGTCGACCGCGATGACCTCGCGTCGGGCAGCCAGTCGGTCGAGGATCGGGGTCCACGACTGCAAACCCGCGCCAAGACCGTGTATGAGCAACAAAGGGCTGCCGCTGCCGCGCCGAACGTGATTCAACACCATGGGTCGAATGTTATGGGCCGTGATCCTCTGCCACGACCGTCGGTTCGGCTCGGCGTGCGGTTTCCGCAGGAACGGGTACGCGCACGCGTCGAGGTCATCGAAGCCGAACCCACCGACGTCGTCGACCGACTGCACGTCGGAGACCTCCAGGCTGGCCTGAGAGGACCTGGCGGCGCGTCACGTTCTGCGTCGCGTGCCGCGGCCGTCATGACGAGGCTGGTGAAGAACCTCCCCCGACTCGGCGTACGGAGACGCCTCCGGAAGCAACACATCCCTTAGTTGGTGCTGTCGACCAGGGTGGCGTAGGCGACGATGTTGTCGCGGTAGCCCACGGTGCCGCCGTCCCATTCGCCGCCGCAGGTGATCAACCGTAGTTCCCGCCCGGTGGAGGCGTAGATCTCCACGGTGGGGAGGTCGTCCTTGGGGTAGTGGGCTACGCGGTCGACGCGGAAGACGGCTGTCGTGCCGTCCTGCCTGTCGATGAGTATCTCGGCGCCTTCGGGCACGCCGGTGAGGTCGAAGAACACGGCCGGGCCTTCGTGGGAGTCGACGTGGCCGGCCATGACGGCGGCGCCCAGGTCACCGGGGGCAGTCCCCCACGAGAACCACCCGACCAGGTCAGGGTCCTCGGGCACCTCGAGGACTCCGTCAGCGTCCAGCCCCAGGTGCAGCAGGGTGGTGTCGACATCGATGGAGGGCACACGCAGCCGGACGGGAGCGGCGGCGCTCTCACGGGAGGTGCGGGCCTCGCCCGACACGGAGTCGCGGTTGAGCACAGGTTCCGAAGAGCCGCCGCCTCGGGTGTCCCCAGGCGAGGCGTCGGGCGCTACGGCCGTCAAGGGCGCCTGTGGGGGTGGTGGTTGCTGAGTCGCTGCGGCCACCCCGATGAGGCTCAGGCCGAGGACGAACAGGACCGTGGCGGTCACGGGCGCCAGGAGACGCCGGTGACCGCCACGGGTGCGGTGCTTCCCGGACGGGCCGCCGCCCTGGACCCCTGGCGCCTTCATAGGCGCAGGGTCCGGGACG
>NZ_JAJSDQ010000008.1 GCF_021272345.1 Ornithinimicrobium sediminis
CGTGCTCGGCCGGCTGTGGCCGCTGGTCAACGACCGCCTCAACTACCTGACCCCGACCAAGAAACCGACCGGGTACGGCACCGACCGCCACGGACGTCGAACCCGCCTGTACGACCCGCCCCGCACCCCGCTGCAACGGCTCCTGGCCGCCAAGGTCCTGTCCGCAACCCAGGAGAACGAGCTGCTGGCCTACCGCGACCACCTCAACCCTGCCGACCTGGCCCGCCGGATCGCCGACCTGCAAGCCCGGCTGCTCGTCCTGGCCAAGGACAAGACCGAACAGCTCTACCTCGCCAGCTTCCCCTCAGCCCTCCCCAACCTCCGCCGCGGCATCCGCGTCCAAGCCAGCTGAACCACCCACCACTTTCGCGGGCATTCCTAGTTGAGGCACGGCCCCAGTTTCGCGGGCACATTGACATGAGGCACTACGCATCTCGCAATCCGTGTTCTCGTCGGTTCAGCGCCTCGCGCTACCCGCGAGTCGATCGAGGCCCACCTGACCATCGCGTTCGCCGCGCTGGCCGTGGCCCGCTACCTGTAGGAAGCGACTGGGATGAGCATCAAGAAGATCGTCAGGACACTACGACGACTGCAACAAGTCAGCGTCCGCATCGCCGGCCAGGAACACCTCGCCGAAGACCCCCTCACTCCCGCCGCCAAAGCCATCCTCGACGCACTCGACCTCACCGCTCAGTGACGTACCCCGGTGGCACGAGTCGGTACTACGGTGGGGTTGCCCCGTTTGGTGGACATCGGTTAGGCGGCTTCTGAGGCCGCGGTGATGGTCCGGTGCTCGAACGTTACCGGAGGGATCTGGCCGAGGGCGCTGTGGCGCCGGCGGCGGTTGTAGACGGTTTCGATCCAGCCGGTGACGGCCCGGATGGCGTGGGCGTGGGTGGCGAACTGGTGACGGTCGTAGAACTCGGTCTTCAGGGTCGACCAGAAGCTCTCGATCTGGGCGTTGTCCCAGCACACGCCTGTGCGTCCGACCGAGAGGAGCACGCCCAGGTCCTGCGCGGCGTCGGCGAGCTGGGTGGAGGTGTACTGACCAGACTCAACCAGTCGAAGCAACACCCCGACAGTGGAGGTGTTGATGGGACGGCAGCCAGGGTGGATGGTCACACGGACAGGACGACCGGCGATGAGGTCGCCAGGGCGGCCGCCGATCCGTCGGGAGGTCGAGCGGGCGTTCTGGCGCAGGATCGCCGAGGGCATGACGAGCGAGGATGCCGGGATCGCGGTCGGCGTGTCGGGCTCTGTGGGGTCGAGGTGGTTCCGCGAACGTGGCGGCATGCCGTTGATCAGCCTCGACGCACCCTCGGGCCGGTACCTGTCCTTCGCCGAGCGGGAGGAGATCGCGCTGTGGAGAGCCCAGGACCACGGCGTGCGTGAGATCGCCCGCCGAATCGGGCGCTCGCCCTCGACCATCTCGCGGGAGCTGCGGCGCAACGCCGCGACCCGCGGCGGGAACCTGACGTATCGCGCGGGCGTGGCGCAGTGGAAGGCAGAGCTGGCAGCCCGCCGGCCTAGGACGGCCAAGCTGGTCACCAACCCACGGCTTCGCGAGTACGTCCAGGAGAGGCTGGCCGGTCAGGTCCGTCGCCCCGACGGCACCATCGTCACCGGCCCCACGCCGGCACCGTGGAAGGGGCGGAACAAGCCTCGGCGCCAGGACCGCGCCTGGGCGTTGGCGTGGAGCCCGGAGCAGATCGCCGCCCGCTTGCCGATCGACTTCCCCGATGATGAGTCCATGAGGATCAGCCACGAGGCGATCTACCAGGCGCTGTACGTCCAGGCCCGCGGAGCGCTCAAGCGCGAGCTCGTCTCTTGCCTGCGCACCGGCCGTGCCCTCCGAGTGCCCAGAGCGCGGGCGCGCAGCAAGCCCGGTGCTCACGTCACGGCCGAGGTGATGATCAGCGAACGGCCTGCCGAGGTCGAGGACCGGGCGGTGCCCGGCCACTGGGAGGGGGACCTGATCATCGGGCTGCAGCGCTCGGCGATCGGCACGGTCGTGGAACGCCGGACCAGGTTCACGATGTTGGTGCACCTGCCGCGCGAGGACGGCTACGGGGTGATCGTCCCGGTGAAGAACGGGCCGGCGCTGGGCGGTTACGGTGCGCTGTCGATGAACAAGGCCCTCGCAATCACGATGACCACGATGCCGCAACAGCTGCGCCGGTCGTTGACGTGGGACCGCGGCAAGGAGCTCTCGGCCCATGCCGCGTTCACGGTCCAGACCAAGACGGCGGTCTACTTCGCCGATCCGCACAGCCCGTGGCAGCGCGGGACGAACGAGAACACGAACGGGCTGCTGCGGCAGTACTTCCCGAAGGGCACCGACCTCTCGCGGTGGGCCGCCGAGGACCTCGAAGCCGTCGCGCACGCGCTGAACAGCAGACCGCGCAAGACGCTCGGCTGGAAGACACCGGCCGAAGCGATGCACGAGCAACTACTCTCGATCCAACAAGCAGATGTTGCGACGACCGGTTGATTCCGCCCAGCGCGAGGTAGCCGCGGAAGAGGAACAGGGCACCCACCAGCACGGCCAGCACCCCGACGACCCAATCCTCCATCGGTTCTCCTCACGCTCGTCCCGCGCCAGCACCCCGTCGGTCCGCAGCCTAGGCGGAGCGGGTCAGGACTGGCTACGCATCCTGCCGATGGCGGACCTACCCCGTAGGTTGGGTCGAGCCGTTGCGTCGAGAGTGGGAGCAGGAGAGGAGCACAGCATGCTGCATGGCAAGGTCGCGTTGGTGACCGGTGCGGGGTCCGGCATCGGTGAGGCGAGCGCACGGACGCTCGCTGCGCAGGGTGCGCACGTCACCCTGGTCAGTCGCACCCGGGAGGAGCTCGAACAGGTCGCGTCCGACCTCGAGGCCGCCGGCGCCCAGGCGCTGGTGGTGCCCGGCGACGTCAGCGAGGAGGACGATGTCCGCCGGATGGTCTCGGCGACCGTGGAGCGCTTCGGCGGGCTCGACGTCGTCGTCGCCAACGCCGGGGTCAACGGCACGTGGGCCGGCATCGAGGACCTCGGGGTCGAGGACTTCCGGTCCACGGTCGACATCAACCTCACCGGGACGTTCCTCACCGTCAAGCATGCGGTGCCGCACCTGGCCGAGGGCGGCGGCTCGGTCGTCGTGGTCGCGTCGGTCAACGGCACGCGCGTCTTCTCCAACTCCGGCGCCACGGCATACGCCGCGAGCAAGGCGGGCCAGGTCGCCCTGACCAAGATGCTGGCAGTCGAGCTCGGGCCGCGCAGCATCCGCCTCAACGTGGTGTGCCCCGGGACGATCGAGACCGAGATCGACGACAACACGCGGTTCGTGAACTCGGACGTGAAGATCCCGGTCGAGTTCCCGCAGGGGGAGATCCCGCTCACCGAAGGGGCCCCGGGCTCGGCGCAGCAGGTGGCCGAACTGGTGGCCTTCCTCGCCTCGGACGCGGCCGGTCACATCAGCGGCACCGAGGTGTGGGTCGACGGGGCGCAGTCGCTGCTGCAAGGGTGACCGGCGGTCCCTCGGTCCCTCGGGGTCGATCTTCTTCGGCATGCTCATCCTCCTGGACTCAAACAGGAGCGGCATCAAACCTGGGACGCTTCAGCTCACCGCGCGACGAAGGCCCGGACCGCACGGTCCGGGCCTTCGTCGCGCACCCAGCGTCCGTCAGTAGCCTTCCTCGGCTGTGCCGGAGGTGCTGCCGGTGCCGATCTTCCCGTGCATGCCGACCCCGGCGGCGACACCGCCCGTGTCGCCGCCCATGGCCGCCGCGCCGGTGGCCTTGGCGGCACTGCGTGACCTGCGGCGCTGCCGGTCCTCGATTGCCTCGGCGAGCCTGCCCAGCCCGTAGTTGATGACGATGAACAGCGCAGCCGCGACGATGTAGGCCGGCACGACGTTCGCCTCAGCTGACCCGAGCTGGCGGGCCCGCGTGAGCAGCTCGGGGTAGAGGATGATGTAGCCCAGCGCGGTGTCCTTGACGATGACGATGATCTGGCTGACCAGGGTCGGCAGCATCGCGGTCAAGGCCTGGGGGATGAGGATGATGCGTCGGGTCTGCGAGGAGCTCAGTCCGATCGAGAGCCCTGCCTCACGCTGCCCGTTGGGCAGCGAGCCCACCCCGTTGCGGATGACCTCGCACAGGACCGAGGAGTTGTAGAGCACCAGGCCGGTCACCGTGGCGATGAAGGGGTTCAGGTTGTCGGGGAACCAGCCCTGCCGGGACAGGAAGAAGAACGTGAAGATCATCATGATCAGCACGGGGACGGCGCGGAAGAACTCGACGAAGACGGTCGTGACCCAGCGCAGGGGGGCCAGGTCCGACATCCGGCCCATGGCGAGCAGGAGGGCCAGCGACATCGAGATCACGATGGCGGCCAGCGCTGCCCGCGCCGTGTCCCAGAAGCCGGGGATGTAGTAGTTCTGCCAGATGGACCAGTCCAGGAAGGGCGACCACTTGTCGGCCGTCAGCTGGCCGCGGTCCCACATCCGCCAGCCGATCCAGCCGAGGGCGCCGGCCACGATGAGGACGCCGACGACGGCGAGGATGCGGTAGAGCCGGATCGCCTTGGGCCCGGGTGCGTCGAAGAGGACCTGCTGCGCGCTCATCGGCGGACCACCAGCTTCTGGGACAGGTAGCTCACCGCGAGCCCGGTGGGCAGCGTCAGGATGACGAAGCCGATGGCGATGATGAGGAAGTTCAGCAGGATCACGTCGGGCCGGAACTCGATCATGTTGCGGAGGGCGTAGGCGGCCTCGGCGACACCGATGGCCACGGCGACCGTCGTGTTCTTGATCAGCGCGATGAGCACGTTGCCCAGCGGGGTGATCGCGCCCCGGAACGCCTGCGGAAGGATGATGTAGCGCAGGTTCTGGGCGAAGGTGAGCCCGACCGAGCGGGCCGCCTCGGCCTGCCCGACGGGGATGGTGTTGACGCCGCTGCGGATCGCCTCGGTGACGAATGCCGCGTGGTAGAAGGCCAGGCCGATCACGGCCAGGCGGAAGTTCAGGTCGACGATGAAGGTGTCCGAGGTGCGCGAGGCGGGCTCGACGCCGAGCTGGCCCCACAGGCCGAGGCTGCAGAAGAGGATGATGAGCGTCAGCGGGGTGTTGCGCAGCAGGGTGACGTAGGCGGCGCCCGCCCACTGGAGGACTCCCACGGGCGACAGCCTCATGATGGCCACGATCGTGCCGATGATCAGCGCGAACAGCGATGACCACAGGGCCAGGCGGATGGTCATCCAGAAGGCCGTCAGGACGTTGAAGTCGTTGATCAGCTCGAGCATCGGACTCCTTCAGGAAGGGCGGACGGGGCCCGGCCGGCACACCCGCAGACGGTGGCCTGGGGTGTGCCGGCCGGGATGAGCGTGCCGCGCGGGCTCAGCCGCAGTGGCCACCGATCTCGGCCGGGGGGTTCAGGTCGGGGTTGGCGGTGTAGTTGGCGGCACCGAGGTTCTCCTCGATGATCGTCTCCATGGTGCCGTCGTCCCAGAAGCCCTGGAGGATCTCGTTGATCTCCTCGCACTGGTCGGAGTCCTTGTTGAGGCCGACGCCGTAGTTCTCCTCGCTGAACGGCTCACCCAGGACGCGCAGCTGCCCGGCGTACTGGTCCTGGGCGGCGTAGCCGGCCAGGATGGTGTCGTCCGTGGTCAGGGCGTCGATGGTGCCGTTGGCCAGCTGCTCCACACACTCGGAGTAGGTGCCGTACTCCTGGAGCTGCACCCCGGGCACCTCCTCCTGCACGTTGTTGGCCGACGTGGAGCCGGTCACGGAACAGAGCAGGCGGCCGTCCAGGTCGTCGAGCCCGGAGACGTCGCTGTCCTCCGTGACGAGCAGGTCCTGGCCTGCCACGAAGTAGGGCCCGGCGAACTGGACCTCCTCCTTGCGGGCGTCGGTGATCGAGTAGGTCGCGAAGATCATGTCGACCTGGTTGGTGGTCAGCAGGTTCTCGCGCTGCGGGGTGGGAGCCTCGCGCCAGGTGATGTCCTCCTCGGCGAAGCCGAGCTCCTCGGCGACGGCGACGGCGACGTCGACGTCCATGCCGGAGTACTCGTCGCCCTCCTGCAGGCCGAGGCCGGGCTGGTCGAACTTGATGCCGATGGTCAGACCGTCGCCGGAGGCCTCACCTTCGGTGGCGCCGTTGCCGGCGTCGCCGGCGTCGCCGTCGCCACCGTCCCCCTCGTCGTCGGAGCCACAGGCGCTGAGCACCAGGGCGGAGGCGGCGAGGACGGCGGCGATGCGGTACGGGGAGTGCTGCTTCACAGTGTTTCTCCTTCAGTGGGTGAGGATCTTGCCGAGGAAGTCCTTGGCACGGGCTGACTGGGGGTTGGTGAAGAACTCCTCGGGGGTGTTCTCCTCGACGATGGCGCCCTCGGACATGAAGACCACGCGGTCGGCGGCCTTCCTCGCGAAGCCCATCTCGTGGGTGACGACGATCATCGTCATGCCGCTCTTGGCCAGCGAGATCATGACGTCGAGGACCTCGTTGATCATCTCGGGGTCGAGGGCCGAGGTCGGCTCGTCGAAGAGCATGACCCTGGGCTCCATGGCCAGCGACCGGGCGATCGCGACGCGCTGCTGCTGGCCGCCCGAGAGCTGGGCGGGGTACTTCTTGGACTGGTGGGCCACCCCGACGCGCTCGAGCAGGGTCATCGCGTGCTTCTCGGCCGCCTTGGGCTTCATGCCGCGGACCTTGATCGGCCCCAGCGTGACGTTCTCCAGGATCGTCTTGTGGGAGAACAGGTTGAACGACTGGAACACCATGCCGACGTCGGCGCGCAGCTGAGCCAGCGCCTTGCCCTCCTCCGGCAGGTCCTGACCGTCGATCGTGATGGTGCCCGACTCGTAGGTCTCGAGACGGTTGATGGTGCGGCACAGCGTCGACTTGCCCGAGCCCGACGGGCCGATGACCACGACCACCTCCCTCTCGTGCACGGTGAGGTTGATGTCCTGCAGGACATGCAGGTCGCCGAAGTGCTTGTTGACGCCGCTGAGGACCACCAGAGGGGTCGACGTGGCCGTGGAGGGTTCCTGCGTCATGGTGGGGACACTACCCACCTGCATGCCTGTGCGGGGCGATGCATAACAGGTCTATACCAAATCGTGTCCTAACCTCCGCGGGGTCGAGGTGGGTGGTTGCGGCCGGTAGGGGTGCCTCACCTGGCAGTATGGAGGGGTGACCAGGCCCAGCAGACGAGCGGTGGTGCTCGCCGGAGCATTAGCCGGCGCGACGGCGTGGGCGGCCCCGGCCGGAGCCCGCCACAGCAACCTGCGTCACGAACGACCGCTGACCGAGCTGGAGCGCACCGACGCCGAGCGTCTGCTGGTCGTGGTGACCAAGGAGGTGCCCCTGGACCCGGTCGACTACGCACCCTCGGACCTGGTCCCGTGGCGGGACACGGCATACGAGCTGCGTGCCGAGGTCAACGACCAGCTGGAGGAGCTCTTCTCGGCGGCGGAGGCCGAGGGCCTGGGGCTGCGGGTCATCAGTGGCTACCGGTCCTACGAGACGCAGGCCGGCACCTACGACTACTGGGTGCGCAACTACGGCCAGGCGTCGGCCGACGCGACCAGCGCGCGTCCCGGCCACAGCGAGCACCAGACCGGGCTCGCGGTCGACCTCGACGACCTCACGGGTGGCTGCTACCTCGACGCGTGCTTCGGCGAGCTTCCCGAGGGGCGGTGGGTGGCCCGGCACGCACACCGCTTCGGGTTCGTCCTGTCCTACCCTCAGGGTCTGCGCGACCGCACGGGCTACACCTACGAGCCCTGGCACCTGAGGTACGTCGGACCGCACGCCGCCCGCGCGATGCGGGAGCTGGGAGTCCCCCTCCTGCAGGACTACCGTTCACCGCGCGTCGCGGCCGCCGGGCTCGGGTCGCTGCTCGGCCGGCGGGACTGACCGCGCGGCACGCCCCCTGGGCGCGTCCTCACCGCAGCAGGCCCGTGCGGCGGGCGACGGCGGCGGCCTCGGTGCGGCCGCTCGCGCCGAGCTTGGCCAGGATGTTGGACACGTGCACGCTCACCGTCTTGGTGCTGATGAAGAGCCGCCGCGAGATCTCCCCGTTGGTGCGCCCCTCAGCGACCAGGGCGAGGACCTCCGCCTCGCGTGGGGTGAGCTGAGGTGGCGCACCACCCGCAGCCTGCGTGGCCCTGCCCCGGCGCGGCGCTGCGGCCTCGAGCTCGGTGAGCAGGGGGGTCGCGCCGAGCCGGAGGGCCACCGCATGCGCCGGCGCGGCCACCTCCTCGGCCCCGCTGACGTCACCGTGCGCGCGCAGGAGGGCGGCCAGCCTGGCGCGTGACCGCGCGGCCTCGAAGAGGTGGCCCAGCTGCTCGAACCCCGTCACCGTCTCCTCCCACGCCTGCACCATCGCGGCGTCGTCGGAGGTCCCGGACCCGCCCGTCCAGCACAGGCGCAGGTGCTCTGCCCTGATGCGGGACAGCCAGGCCCGTCCTTCCGGGCCGTAGGGCCGTCCCACGCCCTCCACCGTGGCCACGACCTCCTCGGCGGTCGTGAGCAGCTCGTCCCCACGCGCCAGCAACGCCGTCCGCTCCACGCTGCCGGCCCGGGCGGCGTGGGTGGCGAGGTGTCCGGTCAGCAGCGCGCCGAGGCGGACCTGAGCCTGGAAGACGGGCAGGTCCCACAGCCTCTGCACCGTGCTCGCGCCGTCCACCAGCGCCGCAGTCGCCCCTTCCAGGTCGCCCGCGTCACCCAGCAGGTCGATCGCGGCCCCGGTGCCGATGATCGCGGCCCAGCCGTCGCTCCTCCATCCTGGCCGCACGCGCTGGAGGGCCGCCGGCCCGTCGGGGTCACCGCGACCGGCCAGGACGAGCAGACGCAGGGTGCCGACCAGCATCTCGGCCTGCGGGGGAGGAGCCTGACCGGTCGTGTCGGTGAGCGTGTCGACCGTGTGCCAGTCGCCGATGGCGTATGCGGTGAGCCCGGCGAGCACGCGCGAGTCGAAGCCGTACGGGGCCCAGCGTCTCCCGTGCCTCAGGGCCAGTGCGTGAGCCTCGAGGTAGACCTGATGAGCGGCGGCCGCGTCGCCGAGCTCCAGCCGGGCGCCGCCCAGCTGGTGCAGCGCCCTGATGAGGGCGATGTGGTCACCGGTGCCGCGGGCCTGGTCGACGACCTGGGTGAGAGCGACGACCGATCCCTGCGGGTCGCCGGAGAGCTCCTTGAGCCGGCCGAGGGTCGTGGCGGCCTCCACCCGGACCGAGGCGGCCTGGACCTGGTCCGCCATGTCGAAGGCCTCCTGGGCGAAGCGCGCCGCCTCGTCGAAGCGGGCACGGTCGTCGAGCACCCGTGCACGCACCGACAGGGCCTTCGCCCGCAGGGCCGAAGGTCCGGGAGGCACGAGCTCGAGCGCCTCGGACACGACGTCCAGCGGGTTGACGGGTGCGTCGTCGGTCAGCAGTGACACGGTGCCGAGCGCGATGAGCAGCTGTGCGCGCTGCGCGGCCCCGATGCGCTCGCCGAGATGGCCGAGCTGGTCGCGCAGCAGTCCGGCGGACCGGGGGAGCTGCCCGGCCACCATGAGCGCGTCGGCGGCGCGCAGCGTGAGGTCGACCACGTCGACGTCGAGCGCGGTGGCGACCTCCGGGTCGGCGAGGACCTCCAGGGCGTGCTGGTAGTGCCGGGCCGCCTCGTCAGGACCCCCGACGGCCATGGCGTCGTCGCCCGCCTCGACGGCAGCCGTCGCGGATGTCGGCAGGTCGTGAGCGGCACGGGCGTGCCGGGCGAGCTCGGCCGCGGTGCCGCGCGCGCGCCCTTGCACCAGGGCCGCGACGTAGGCGGCGTGCAGGCGCGTGCGCTCGCCGGGAAGAAGGTCGTCGTGCACGGCCTCGGCCAGAAGGGCGTGCCGGAAGGCGTAGGAGTCGTCGTCCAGCGTCACCAGGACGTGCGCGTCGACCGCCTCCCGCAGGCCCGCGTCGAGCGCCGTCGGTGGCAGGTCCACCACCTGGGCGAGCAGGGCATGGGAGACCGTGCGGCCCGAGCAGGCCGCCGCACGCACGACGGCACGGCCCTCCTCACCCAGCCGGTCGAGGCGCACGAGCAGCAGGTCGGTGAGCTCGGTGGGCAGGCTGGCAGGCCCGAGGTCACGGGCGCCGAGCAGCTCCTCTGCGAAGAAGGCGTTGCCGTCGGCACGGGCGACGATCTCGTCGACGTCCCGCTCGGCCAGGCGGCCGGGGTGGACGGCATGGATGAGGGATCGCACCTCGGCGTCGCTGAGCGCCTCGAGCCCCATCCGGGTCACCCGCTGCATGCGCCCCCACTCCGCGAGCCGTGCGCGGAGAGGATGACGGCGGTGCAGGTCGTCGCTGCGGTAGGACACGACCACGCTCACGGGGGTCTCGAAGCCGCGGGCGAAGAGGAAGGAGAGAAGGTCGCAGGTCGAGCGGTCGGCCCAGTGCGCGTCCTCGACGACCAGCAGCACCGGTGCAGTGCCCGCCATCCGGGTCAGCGCGCTGTGCACACCCTCGAAGAGCTCGCCACGGGCCAGGGCCTCGTCAGTGGACGCCACACCAGGAGCGCCTCCGCGGCTGCTCCCGGACCCACTGTGCGCCAGCATGCGCCGACCGGGTTGGAGCCGGGAGACGGCAGGGTGTGCCTCGAGCAGGTCCTGCAGCAGGCCGGGCCGGGCGGCGTCAAGACGTCCGAACACCTCGGAGAACGGCAGGTAGGGCAGGGCGCTGTCGCCGAAGTCGAGGCAGTGGCCCATCAGCACCTGCCAGCCGGTGTCGAGAGCCTCGGAGCGCAGGGCACCCAGCAGCCGGGTCTTCCCGACCCCGGCGTCACCGCCGAGGACGACAGCGGAGCCCCGAGGGTCCGCGCCCAGGCCGAGCAGCGCCGTCAGCTGGTGCAGCTCACGGGTGCGCCCCACGAGGGGGGTCGTCGGCAGGTCGTCGGCGGGCACGCCTCCCATCATCGCGTGCTGCGCCCGCGTATGCGGTGCGGCGCTCCCGCGGCGGCGGGACGGGTCACCCGGCCAGGGCCGCGCAGGTGCCGACGCACACCTGCGGGCCGCGGCGACGGGACAGCCGGTCGGGGCGGACGGTCCGCCACAGGGGGGCTCGGGACCAGCTCGTGGCGAGCCGCTCACGGTGGAAGGCGACGACGCTCGGGTGCAGGGGCAGCGGGGTGGTCAGCACGATGGCTCCTCGGTGGGGTGTGGGTCCGGCTCTCGGATCCTGTGCTTCGACTCTGCGCCTCTGAGGTAGCCCTCCTCATCGGGCGAAGTCCCTATCTTTCGGTCCCCGCTACCTCAGAGCCGCGCCCCCACCACCGGGTCTCAGGTCTCCCGGGGGTTGAGGTTGCCCGGGTCGGCGTCCGGGTCCTCGAACTCGGTGTCGTCGCCGGTGTCCCGATCGTCCCGGGGGTTGAGGTTGTCCGGGTCTGCGTCGGGGTCGGGGCGACCGTCGTCGACCTGCTCCTCGTGTCCGCTCTGTTCGCTCATGAGCCGTCCTCCCTGTCACGGTGGCCTGGTCGGCCGCCTTCTCCGCACGGTAGTCCGAGCCGGTGCGGCCGGCCTGTCGAGGCACGACGTGCGGCACGGGGAGCGCTGGTAACCTCCGGCACGCAGGGGCCAGTAGCTCAGCCGGTCAGAGCAGCGGACTCATAATCCGTCGGTCGTGGGTTCAAGCCCCACCTGGCCCACCCCCGTCGGCACTGCTCAGGCGCGACGCAGCACCCGGCGGTGCCCGTCCGGGCGCGCGGCTGCTCGTGTCCGTGGGTCATCGCCTCACCTGGTCCCCGCCGTCAGACTCAGGGGTGGGGTGGGCCCGACGCGCGTCGCGGTCGAAGATGCCGAGGACCTCGCACGGCCCGGTCTCCGCGCCGAGGGCGTGGGGGAGCATGGTGGGGAGCTCCGCGCACTGGTTGGTCTCGACGCGGTATCGGCGGTGGCCCAGCAGGAGCAGGGCGGTGCCCGAGAGCACGACGAGCCACTCCCGGCCCGGGTGCGCGCGCAGCTTCGCAGGGTTGTCCGGCGGCGGCGCCGTCAGCTGTTGTCGGACGACGGTCATGCCCGGGTCGGCGCGCACCGGCCAGCGCAGCATCCCGTGGGCGTGGTCGACCACCGGGCTGGTGACGACGTCGTCCGAGGCGGTCACGACGAGCTGGTCGAGGGTCGTGTCCAGGGCTCGGGCGAGCACGACGAGCTGGTCGAGGGCCAGCCGCCGTGGTCCGTTCTCGATGCGCGAGAGCGAGGACTGGCTGAGATGGGCGCGGCTCGCCAGCTCCTCGAGCGACCACCCCTGGGCCACGCGCAGGGCTCGGATGCGCTTGCGCACGAGGCCGTCCAGGTCCTCGATGTCTTGCTCCATACGCAAGACCGTATGTCTGCAACGCATGATCGATCTACCGTCGTCATCGCCGGCCCGCACCCGCCGGATGCCGTGACGAAGGAGCACCACCCATGACGACGCAGGCTGCAACCCATATGTCTGACCCGCTCCCGCACCGGACCGTGGACGCCGTGGTGGTCGGTGGCGGGGCCGCCGGGCTCAACGGTGCGATCATGCTGGCCCGCTCGCGCCGCTCCGTCGTGGTCGTCGACGACGGCCGGCCTCGCAACGCACCCGCCGACGGGGACCTGCGCTTCACCATCACCCTTGCGGACGGTCGCACCGTGACCGCCCGGCGGGTGCTCGTGGCCACCGGCCTGCGCGACGTCCTGCCCGACGTGCCCGGGTTGTCCCGGCACTGGGGCCAGGCCGTCGTCCACTGCCCCTACTGCCACGGCTGGGAGGTGCGCGACGAGCCCATCGGCGTGCTCGGCGGCAGCGCGGCCTCCGTGCACCAGGCGTTCCTCTTCCGCCAGCTGACCGATGACCTCGTCTTCCTCACCCGCGGCGTCACGCTGGACGCCGACACCCGCGTCCGCTTCGGCGCCCGGGACATCAGGGTCGTCGACACCCCGGTGGCGGAGGTGGTCACCGACGCGGACGGCACCCTGGCGGGGGTCCGCCTCATCGACGGTGAGGTCGTGAGCCGCCGCGTGCTGGTGGTCGGCACCACGATGCAGGCCCGCACCGACGGGCTGGAAGGCCTCCGGCTGCCGAGGGAGGACCTGCCCGACGGCAAGGGCCGCCGGTTCGTCGCGGGCACGGCCGGCGCCACCGCGGTGCCGGGGGTGTGGGTGGCGGGCAACGTCACCGACCCGACCGCCCAGGTGGGGGCGTCGGCCGCGGCCGGTGCGCTGGCGGGGGCGCACATCAACGCTCTCCTGGCCGCCGCCGACACCGACGCTGCGCTCGCGGCGCATGCCGTCGCCGGACGTGCCTAGGTCACCCCCTCCGGCCCGCCCACCCCGCGAACCGGGGGTGCCGCGCATAGACTGGCTGCAGGCCCAATGACGGGAGGACCATGTCCCACGGGACGCAGACGGACGCGGCTGCCACGCGAGCCGCGACGGTCCGCAGGATCGCGGAGCAGCACGCCTCTGCGCGAGGCCCGCTGATGCCGGCCCTGCACGGCGTCGTGGCTGAGCTCGGCCACATCGACCCGCTCGACGTGCCGGTGGTCGCGGACGTGCTCAACCTCTCCGTCGCCGAGGTGCACGGCGTCGTCTCCTTCTACACCGACTTCCGCACGCGGCCGGCGCCCGCCCACACGGTGCACCTGTGCCGTGCGGAGTCCTGTCAGGCCCTGGGCAGCCAGCCGCTCTACGAGGACACGGTCCGGCGTTTCGCCGGTCGCGAGGACGTCGAGGTCGACCACGTCTTCTGCTTCGGCAACTGCCCGCTCGGCCCCTCGGGCACGGTCGACGGGCGGCTGCACGGCCGGCTGACCCCGGAGCGCATCACCCGTCTCACCCAGGACTGGCAGCCATGACCACCGTCTACGTCCCGTGTGACTCCTCCGCCGTGTCGGTGGGAGCCGACGAGGTGGCGGCAGCCCTGGCCGCCGTCGAGGGGGTGCAGGTGCTGCGCAACGGCTCACGCGGGATGCTGTGGGCCGAGCCGCTCGTCGAGGTGGTCACCGAGCGCGGGCGGGTGGGCTACGCCGGCGTGAGCGCCGAGGACGTGCCGCGGCTCGTCGCAGCCGGACTGCTCACCGGGGAGGACACCCCGGAGTGCCTGGGCGTCGTGGACGAGCACGAGTGGCTGCGCTCGCAGCGGCGGGTCTCCTTCGCCCGGGTCGGGCTGATCGAGCCCACCGACATCGCGGCCTACGGCGAGCACGGCGGCTGGGCCGGGCTGCGTCGTGCCCTGTCCCTGGCCCCGGCCGACGTCGTCGCGGAGGTCACCACCTCGGGTCTGCGCGGACGCGGAGGGGCCGGGTTCCCGGCGGGCGTCAAGTGGAGGACCGTGCTCGACGCCCCGGCTGGGCTCCGGTTCGTGGTCTGCAACCTCGACGAGGGTGACAGCGGCACGTTCGCCGACCGGATGCTGTGCGAGGGCGACCCCTTCACCCTCATCGAGGGGATGGTCATCGCCGCCCATGCCACGGGCGCCTCCGAGGGCTACGTCTACTGCCGCTCCGAGTACCCCGCCGTCGTCACCACCCTGCGCCGGGCCATCGAGGTCGCCTACGCGCACGGCTACCTGGGCGAGCGGATCACCGGCAGCGACCTGAGCTTCGACCTCGAGCTGCGGGTCGGCGCCGGTGCCTACATCTGTGGCGAGGAGACCTCCATGCTGGAGAGCCTGGAGGGCCGGCGCGGCGAGGTGCGGGCCAAGCCGCCGATCCCCGCCCTGCACGGGCTCTTCGGCAGGCCCACCGTCATCAACAACACGCTCACCTTCGCTGCGGTGCCGATGATCCTGGCAGACGGAGGTGCTGCCTACGCGGCGCTGGGCACCGGTCGCTCCCGCGGCACCCAGGTCTTCCAGCTGGCCGGCAACATCGCCCGCGGCGGCATCGTCGAGGCCGACTTCGGCATCAGCCTCGGTGACCTCGTGACCGGCTACGGCGGTGGCACCCTGTCCGGCCGGCCCGTGCGCGCGGTCCAGGTGGGCGGCCCGCTCGGGGCCTACCTGCCGGTGGACAGGCTCGACGTCCCCATGGACTACGAGGCCCTGGCCGCGGCCGGCGGGATGCTCGGGCACGGCGGCATCGTGGTCTTCGACGACACCGTCGACATGGCCCGTCAGGCCAGGTTCGCCATGGAGTTCTGCGCCGCCGAGTCGTGCGGCAAGTGCACACCGTGCCGGGTGGGTGCCGTGCGAGGTGTGGAGACCCTCGACCGGATCATCGCCGGGGTGCGCCGCGAGGACAACCTGCTCCTGCTCGAGGACCTGTGCACCACCATGACCAAGGGGTCACTGTGCGCCATGGGCGGTCTCACACCGATGCCCGTGCGCAGCGCCGTGCAGCACTGGCCGGAGGACTTCGACGCCCCGGCCGTCCACGACATACCGTCCTCCGGAGGGAGCGGACCATGACCACCACCACGCCGCGCAGCGGGGGCCCGGCCCCCGGGCTCGCACCGGAGCCCGACTACGGCACTCCGGCGGTGCGTGGCGAGGCCACCGCCGGCGTCACCGTCGACGGCAGGCACGTGCAGGTGCCCCCGGGCACCTCGGTCATGCGCGCGGCTCGCGAGGCCGGCATCGAGATCCCCAAGCTGTGCGCCACCGACCGGCTCGCGGCGTTCGGCTCGTGCCGCCTGTGTGTGGTCGAGGTCGACGGCGCCAAGGGAGTGCCGGCATCCTGCACGACGCCCTGCGTCGACGGCATGGTCGTGCGCACCGACACCGAGCAGGTCCGCCAGGTCCGCCACGGGGTGATGGAGCTCTACCTGTCGGACCACCCGGCCGACTGCGCCGGGTGCGCCCGGGGCAGCTGTGAGATGCAGGACCTCGCCCGCAGGACGGGCGTCGCGCAGGTGCGCTACGGCCTCGTCGACACCCCGACGGCCACGCACGTCGACGGGGGTGCCGCGCGCGACGTGTCCAACCCCTACTTCGACTACGACCCACAGGCCTGCATCGTGTGCTCCCGCTGCGTGCGGGCCTGTGCCGACATCCAGGGCACGTTCGCGCTGACCGTGCAGGGGCGCGGGTTCGACGCGCGGATCGCCCCCGGCCCGACCGACTTCCTGGGCTCGGAGTGCGTCTCCTGCGGCGCCTGCGTGCAGGCCTGCCCGACCGACGCCCTGGTGGAGAAGTCGGTGGTGCAGCTCGGTATGCCGACGCGCGCGGTCGACACGACGTGTGCCTACTGCGGGGTGGGCTGCTCGTTCCGCGCCGAGGTGCAGGGCTCCGGGCCCGAGACGCGGGTGGTGCGGATGATGCCGAGCAAGGCCGGCGGCGCCAACGAGGGCCACTCGTGCGTCAAGGGCCGGTTCGCCTACGGCTACGCCAACCATCCCGACCGGCAGATGCACCCCATGGTGCGCGACTCCATCGACCAGGAGTGGCGGGTGGTGTCGTGGGAGGAGGCCGTCACCAGGGTGGCCGACGGCTTCCGTGCCGTGCAGGCCGAGCACGGCGTGGGCTCGATCGGCGGCATCTCCTCCTCGCGGTGCACCAACGAGGAGGTCTACGTCGTCCAGAAGATGGTCCGGGCCGCCTTCGGCAACAACAACATCGACACCTGCGCCCGCGTCTGTCACAGCCCGACCGGCTACGGCCTGAGCCAGACCTTCGGCACCTCGGCCGGCACCCAGGACTTCGCGTCGGTCGACGAGACGGACGTGATGCTGCTCATCGGGGCCAACCCGACCGATGCCCACCCGGTGTTCGGCTCGCGGATGAAGAGACGGCTGCGACAGGGCGCCCAGATCATCATCGCCGACCCGCGGCGCATCGACCTGGTCCGCACGCCCCATGTCGAGGCGGCCCACCACCTGCCGCTGCTGCCCGGCAGCAACGTCGCGTTCATCAACGCCATGGCGCACACCATCGTCAGCGAGGGTCTGCACGACGAGCAGTTCCTGCGGGAGCGGTGCGAGGACGTGGAGGACTACCTGCAGTTCATCGTGCGCGAGGAGAACTCGCCCGAGACGACGGCCGAGGCGACCGGCATACCCCCCGAGCAGCTGCGCGCCGCGGCCCGGCTCTTCGCCGCCGCACCCAACGGCTCGATCTACTACGGGCTGGGGGTGACCGAGCACAGCCAGGGCTCGACGATGGTCATGGGCCTGGCCAACCTGGCGATGGTCACCGGCAACATCGGGCGTCCGGGGGTGGGCGTGAACCCGCTGCGGGGACAGAACAACGTGCAGGGCTCGTGCGACATGGGCTCGTTCCCGCACGAGCTGCCGGGCTACCGGCACGTGGGCCTGGACGACGTGCGTGACATCTACGAGTCGCTGTGGCACGTCACGATCAGCCCCCAGCCGGGACTGCGCATCCCCAACATGTTCGACGCGGCGATCGGGGGCACCTTCAAAGGGGTGTTCGTGCACGGCGAGGACATCGCCCAGTCCGACCCGAACCTGCACCACGTGCGTCAGGCGCTGACCTCGATGGACCTGGTGGTCGTGCAGGACCTCTTCCTCAACGAGACCGCGAAGTACGCCCACGTCTTCCTGCCGGGCAGCTCGTTCCTGGAGAAGGACGGCACGTTCACCAACGCCGAGCGGCGTCTCAACCGGGTGCGCCCGGTGATGCCGAGCCTGGTCGGCAAGGACGAGTGGCAGATCGTGTGCGACATCGCGACGGCGATGGGCTACCCGATGCACTACGAGAGCGCCGCGCAGATCATGGACGAGATCGCGGCCACCACGCCCACGTTCGCCGGCGTGTCGTTCGCACGGCTGGACGAGGAGGGCAGCATGCAGTGGCCGGTCAACGACAAGGCACCGCACGGCACCCCGACCATGCACGTCGACGGGTTCGTGCGCGGCAAGGGACGGCTGGTGCCGACGGTCTACGTGCCGACCACGGAGACGACGAACCGACGCTACCCGCTGGTCCTGACGACGGGGCGCATCCTCACGCAGTACAACGTCGGCGCCCAGACACGGCGCACGGCCAACTCCACCTGGCACCCCGAGGACGTCCTGGAGATGCATCCCGCCGACGCGCAGATGCGCGGCATCTCCACCGGTGACCGGGTGGAGCTGTCCAGCCGCGTCGGGGTCACCACGTTGACGGCACTGGTCAGCGACCGGATGCAGCCCGGCGTGGTCTACACGACCTTCCATCATCCGGTCAGCGGCACCAACGTGATCACCACGGAGAACTCCGACTGGGCGACCAACTGCCCGGAGTACAAGGTGACGGCCGTCCAGGTCGCGGTGGCGAACGCCGGCCGCGCCGACCTGGCCGCCAGGGCCGGCACCGACACGGTGGACCCGGTCGCCGGCGTGGCCGACGCGGAGGTGGCCCGCCGATGAGCCTGCAGGGGGGCTTCGAGGTCGACTCCGAGGCGCGGATGCACGAGCCACCGGAGATCCGCCTCGGCGGCGACGTCGCCCGAGCCTTCGCCCACTACCCGCCGGAGCGGGCGGCGCACGAGATCGCCACCCACCTCCGCAAGTTCTGGGAGCCGCGGATGCGGGCCGCGGTCGTCGCGCGGGTCGCACAGGGCGACAGCCGGGTCGACCCGCTGCTGGCCGAGGCCGTGCGCCGCTACCTCGCGGGGGACATCGACTCCGGCGAGATCGCCGAGCCCTCAGGCGGCTGAGCGGCGACTCCTCCGGGCGGTCGTGACCGCCCGTCCCCGGCTGCTCGTGCCACGGCGGGGAATGGTGGGTGGACGTGACCGGGTTCCGTGCGCGAACCGAGACCTCGGTGACGCATCTCACAAAGGAGAAGGAACCATGAGCACGACGACTGCTTCGAGGATGTCGCTGAACAGCACCACCCTGGTTCACGGGGTGGCCGGAGGGTTGGCCGGAGGTGTGGTCTTCGGGGTGCTGATGCAGATGATGGACATGATGCCGATGGTCGCCATGCTGGTGGGCTCGGAGGCTGTGGCTGTGGGCTGGGTCGTGCACCTGGCGATCTCCGCCTTCATCGGAGCGGCGTTCGTGGTGCTGCTGGGCGCCAGGGTCAGCTCCCTGGGCACCGGCCTGGGCCTGGGGGTGGCCTGGGGCCTGGTCTGGTGGGTGCTGGGTGCGCTGGTCGCGATGCCGGCCCGGTTGGGCATGCCGCTGTTCGAGATCAACGACATGAGCCTGCAGAGCCTGATGGGCCACGTGGTCTTCGGTGCGGTGCTCGGGGCAGTGGTGGCCGTCATGGGTGGCCGCGGACGCACCGGCACGGACGCGTAGTGGCACCGGGCCGGCGGCCCGGCCGCGTCGCGGGTGCCGCCGTGGCGCTGTGGGGCGGCGCCCTGGTGCTCGCTGCCTGCTCCGGGGTGGAGACCCCAGCGCCAGGCGCCGGATCGCCGACCGGGTCGGAGCCGCCGGCAGGGGAGCAGGCCACGGACGTCTCCGCAGCGGCAGTCGACCCGGGGCCGGCCGTGCCGGCACTGGAAGGGCAGACCCTGGACGGGACGGACCTCGACCCGGCGTCGGTGACCGGCCGGTCGGTGCTGCTGTGGTTCTGGGCTCCGTGGTGCGTGGTGTGTCGGGCGGAGGCTCCCACGGTGCTGGAGATGGCCGAGGAGCTCGAGGACGAGGTGACGGTCGTCGGGGTGGCCGGCCGGGGCACTGTCGAGGAGATGCAGGCGTTCGTCGACGACACCGGGACCGCGGGCCTGACCCACGTGGCCGACGTCGACGGCGCGACCTGGCGGGACTTCGGCGTGGTGGCCCAGCCGGCCTTCGCGTTCGTCACCCCTGAGGGCGGACGTGAGGTGTTCGTGGGGGCGCTGGACGAGGACGACCTGCGCGCGTTCGTGCAGGGCGCGACGGGTGAGGACGGAGGGTGAGGACGATGCGACGCAGGAGGCAGGTGACGGTGCTGCTGGTCGGGGCCGCGCTGCTCACGGCCTGTGCGCCCGCCGGCGACGACGGCACCGGCGTGTCGGGTGAGCAGTCCGCGGCGGACGGTGACGCGCCATCGGCGGAGCCGGGCGGGTCGGTCGTGCTGGAGGAGGTGGAGCAGTCTGCGCAGCTCGACGTCCCCTCGGCGTTGACCGACCCCGTCGACCCGGCGCTGCCTGCGCCGGTGGTCGACGTGGACCGGATCCGTTCCGGGGGGCCGCCACCGGACGGGATCCCGGCCATCGACGAGCCGCGCTTCGAGCCGGCGTCACAGGTGGAGTGGCTGGACGAGCGGGAGCCGGTGCTGGCGCTGGACCTGGCGGGGCAGTCGCGCGCCTACCCGGTGCAGGTGCTGACCTGGCACGAGATCGTGAACGACACGGTGGGTGGTGTGCCGGTGGCGGTGACCTACTGCCCCCTGTGCAACTCCGCCCTGGCGTTCGAGCGTGAGCTGGACGACCACCTCGTCACGTTCGGCACCTCGGGCAGCCTGTACAACTCCGCACTGGTCATGTACGACCGGCAGACCGAGTCGCTGTGGTCCCAGATCGAGGGACGGGCGATCGCCGGTGAGCTGACCGGCACCGAGCTGGAGCGAGTCCCGGTCGCGACGGTGCCCTGGTCCACCTGGGTGGAGGCCAACCCCGAGGGCTGGGTGCTGAGCCGGCCGACAGGCACCGGGCGCGACTACGGACGCAACCCCTACGTGGGCTACGACGAGGCGGCCTCCGAGCCCTTCCTCTACGACGGGGAGAGCGACCCGCGGCTGCCTCCCAAGGAGCGGGTGGTGGCCTTCCCGGACGCGCAGGAGGCCCTCGCGGTGCGGCTCGCCGACGTGGCGGAGCAGGGGGCCGTCACGGTGCCGTTGGACGGGGCCGAGGTCCTCCTGGTCGCGGGGGGTGGACTGGCATCCAGCCTGGACACCTCCGCGATCGCGGACGGCGCCGAGGTCGCCGCCACCGGGGCCTTCTCGACGGTCGTCGACGAGCGTGACCTGAGCTTCGTCGCCGACCCCGACGGAGACGGTGCCAGGGACGAGCAGACCGGCACCCACTGGGACGTCCTCGGCAGAGGCAGCGACGGGCCGCTGGCCGGTCGCCAGCTCGAGAGCGTGCCGCACGTGGACACCTTCTGGTTCGCCTGGGCTGCCTTCCGTCCCGAGGCCACCATCTGGTCAGGACCCTGAGGCCCGGGCCGACCGCCGACGGGCCACCACGCGTGCGGCGCCGACGACGGCCAGCACGGCCGCACAGACCAGCAGCACCCACCACGGTCCGACCGAGGAGACCGCCTGGGAGGCCCGCGCGGACAGGGTGGCGACCCAGACCACCGGACCGGCCGGCACCGGCTCACCGGTGAAGGTGCGCCACTCGACCCATCCGAACCACACGACATACGCGCCCGCCACCAGCACCAGGACCCCGGAGACACGGCTCACGTAACGGGTCCACGACCGCAACCGGCCGCCGGCCGCCTGTCCCGCCAGACCGACGACGAGGGCCAGGGTGGTGAGCACCGCACCCATGCCCGCGGCATACGCCAGCATCGCGCCCACACCCAGCAGCGGGCCGGCATCCGGAGCCGCGAAGACGGACATGACGGCAGCGAGGAAGACCGGCAGGGTGCACGACAGCGAGACGGTGGCATAGACGACCCCGTATGCCGTCATGCCCGCGAACGAGTCGCTCACCGTGAGGCGTGCACGCGGCACCCGCACCGACACCTCACGACCGGTCACCAGCCAGCCGCCGAGGCCCAGCAAAAGCACCCCGGAGGCGATCGTGACCACGCTCAGCCACGGGCCCAGCGACACCGAGAGAGCGGCGACGAGCGCGCCGACCACGCCGAACACCGCGACGAAGCCGACCGTCACCGCAGCTCCGACCACGAGTGCACGGCCGACCGCGGAGCGGCGCGAGCCCCGGTCGCCCACGAACACCGCCAGGTAGGTCGGCAGCAGGGCGAAGCCGCACGGGTTGAACGCCGCCACCAGCCCGGCCGTCAGCGCCAGGGCGATCTCGGGTCTCACGACGTGACCGTCCCGGCGGGCAGGGCAGGGACCAGCGCGAGGGTGCTCGCGGGCGGCCGTGACATCCTGACCCTTCCTGGTGGACCGTTCGACGAGCGGAACCCGGTCAGGCACCCGCCCCATTCCACCAAGGGTGCTCGACGTCGTCGTGACCCGCTGCGCCCGACGGGCGCAGGGACCTTCGGCCCTGGCCGCCGGGCTCGGTGCCCGGCAGTGTGGTCCCTATGGGCGAGACACAGATGTCACGCGGTGGGTCGGGGCCGGACGGGCTGGGGGAGCGGCCGCCGGTCGTGCATGTCCCCAGGAGGGCTCCCCTGGTCGGTGACTACGAGCAGCGACGCAGGAGCTTCACCTGGGAGGAGGCCCGTGGGTGGCTCGAGGGGCTGCCCGGTGGTGGGATCAACATCGCGCACGAGGCGGTGGACCGGCACGCACACAGTGAGCTCGCCGACACCGTGGCGCTGCGGTTCCTCAGCCGCACCGAACCCACGAGCGAGCTGACCTACGCCGACCTGGCACGGCTCAGTGACGTGGCCGCCGTGGCGCTGCGCGAGCTCGGGGTCGAGCGGGGTGACCGGGTCTGCACGCTGCTGCCGCGCTCGCCCGAGCTCTACCTCACCGCCCTCGGCACGCTCAAGGCGGGCGCGGTCTACTGTCCGCTCTTCCCGGCCTTCGGCACCGAGCCGGTGCGCCAGCGGCTGGAGCTCGGCAGCGTCCGGGTGCTCGTCACCGACACCCTGTCCTACACCCGCAAGGTCGCCGCGGTCCGTGACCGGCTCCCCGGGCTGCGCGTGGTGCTGCTCGTCGACGCCCCCGAGCAGGGCAGCGACGAGGGCGGCACGGTGCCGTGGGCCACGGTGATGGCCGACGCCGCCCGGGTCGTCGAGCGCGACGGCTTCACCATCGCGGCCACGGCACCGGAGGACCCCGCGCTGCTGCACTTCACCAGCGGGACCACCGGCCGGCCCAAGGGCGCCGTCCACGTGCACGAGGCTGTCGTGGCGCACCACGCGACCTCGCGTTTCTGCCTCGACCTCGCGCCAGGTGACACCTACTGGTGCACGGCCGACCCGGGCTGGGTGACCGGCACGTCGTACGGCATCATCGGTCCGCTGACCTGCGGGGTCACGGTCGTGACCGACTCGGCCGACTTCGACGCCCGGCGCTGGTGGTCGATCCTGCAGGACCAGCGCATCTCGGTCTTCTACACCGCGCCCACCGCCTTGCGCATGCTCATGCGCAAGGGCGCGGCGCTGGCCCGTGAGCACGACCTGTCAGCGCTGCGCCACGTCGTCAGCGTCGGTGAGCCGCTCAACCCCGAGGCCGTGGTCTGGGGCACCGAGGCCTTCGGCATGCCGGTGCACGACACCTGGTGGCAGACCGAGACGGGCGCCATCATGGTGAGCAACTACCCGGGGATGCCGGTGCGCCCGGGCTCGATGGGCCGCCCCGTGCCGGGGGTGGAGGTGGGCATCCTGGCGCGCGGGGAGGACGGGCGTGCGGCCGTGGTCGACGGGCACGTGCACGAGGTGTCGGAGGCGGGCGGCCTGGGCGAGCTCGCCCTGCGACCGGGCTGGCCCTCCATGTTCCGCGGCTACCTCGGGGAGCCCGAGCGCTATGCACGGGCCTTCGCCGACGGCTGGTACCTCACGGGCGACCTGGCCCGGCGCGACGGCGACGGCTACCTGTGGTTCGTCGGCCGTGCCGACGACGTCATCAAGTCGGCGGGCCACCTCATCGGCCCCTTCGAGGTCGAGAGCGCGCTGATGGAGCATCCAGCGGTCGCCGAGGTGGGGGTCATCGGCAAGCCCGACCCGCTGGCGGGGGAGATCGTCAAGGCCTTCGTGACGCTCAAGGCCGAGCACGAGCCCACCGAGGCGCTGCGTCGCGAGCTCATCGTCTTCGGCCGCAGACGGCTGGGGTCGGTGGCACCGCGGGAGGTCGAGTTCGACGAGCATCTCCCGCACACCCGGAGCGGCAAGGTGATGAGACGGCTGCTGAAGGCACGGGAGCTGGGGCTGCCCGAGGGCGACCTGTCCACGGTGGAGCACCCGTCATGAGCGCCCTGCCGGCCGACCGCCAGGGGCTGGTGGAGGCGGGCGCCCCGGGGATGCTGCGCGAGATGATGCGGATCCGCAGGTTCGAGGAGATGTGCGCCGAGCTCTACAGCGCGACCCGGATCAGGGGGTTCGTGCACCTGTGCATCGGCGAGGAGGCCGTCGCCGTCGGCGTCGTCTCCTCGCTCGCCGAGGGGGACGCCGTCTTCTCGACCTACCGAGAGCACGGGCACGCGCTCGCGCGAGGGGTGCCGATGCCGTCCGTCATGGCCGAGATGTTCGGCAAGGTGACCGGGTGCAGCCGGGGGCGAGGGGGCTCCATGCACCTCTTCGACGTCTCCCGGCGGTTCTACGGGGGCAGCGCCATCGTGGCCGGCGGCATCCCGCTCGCGGTCGGGACCGCGCTGGCCGACCGGCTGCACGGCACCTCCGACGTCACCGTCGCGATCTTCGGCGAGGGGGCCATGGCCGAGGGCGCCTTCCACGAGAGCGCCAACCTCGCGGCGCTGTGGGGCCTGCCGGTGCTCTTCGTGTGCGAGAACAACCGCTACGCCATGGGCACGGCCCTGGCCCGGGAGCACGCCGACACCGACCTCACGGCCCGCGCCGCGTCGTACGGCATGGTCGCCTGGTCGGTCGACGGCATGGACGTCCTGGCCGTGCAGGACGCGACGTGCCGCGCGCTCGCCCTCGTGCGTGGGGGCGGTGGCCCGTGTTTCCTGGAGCTGCGCACCTACCGCTTCCGGGCGCACTCGATGTACGACCCGGACCGTTACCGCGACAAGGCGGAGGTCGAGGAGTGGAAGGGGGCCGACCCCATCCCGGCGCTGTCGTCACTGTTGGTCGAGCACGACGTGCTGACCCAGGACGAGCTCACCGCGTGGGCTGCGGAGATCGAGGCCGAGGTGGCCGCCGCGGTGGAGGCCGCGGACCGCGCGCCGCTGGAGCCGGTGGAGGACCTCACCCGGTTCGTGACCACCGAGGAGGAGCGGACATGACCGACACCGGCGCCCCCGTGACGACCTACCGCGAGGCACTGCGGGAGGCGCACCGTGACGCCATGCGGCGCGATCCCGAGGTCTTCCTCATGGGCGAGGACGTGGGTCGCTACGGCGGGTCCTTCGCCGTCAGCCTGGGACTGCTCGAGGAGTTCGGCGAGGACCGGGTGCGGGACACACCCCTGTCGGAGGTCGCCTTCACCGGTGCCGGCATCGGCGCCGCCCTGCGCGGGATGCGGCCGATCGTCGAGATCATGACCGTCAACTTCAGCCTGCTCGCCCTGGACCAGATCCTCAACAACGCGGCCACCCTGCGGCACATGTCGGGTGGGCAGGTGAACGTGCCGGTCGTGATCCGGATGACCACCGGCGGCGGACGCCAGCTCGCCGCGCAGCACTCCCACAGCCTGGAGGGCTGGTACGCCCACATCCCCGGGTTGCGGATCGTGGCACCGGCGACCGTCGAGGACGCCCGCGGCATGCTGTGGCCCGCCCTCCAGGACCCCGACCCCGTCCTGTTCTTCGAGCACGGCTCGCTCTACCCGCTCAAGGGGCCGCTGCCCGACCCGGCCCCGGAGGTCGACATCGTCAGTGCGGCCGTGCGCCGGCCGGGGCAGGACGTCACGGTCGTCACCTACGGTGCCGGCGTGGGCAAGGCCCTGACGGCGGCCACCGAGCTCGCGAGAGAGGGCATCGAGGCCGAGGTGGTGGACCTGCGGGTGCTGCGGCCGCTGGACGACGCGACCGTGCTCGCCTCGGTCGCCCGCACCCACCGGGTCGTCGTGGTCGACGAGGGGTGGCGTTCCGGTGGCCTGTCGGCCGAGATCTCGGCCCGGATCGCCGAGCAGGCGTTCTTCGACCTGGACGCTCCGGTCGAGCGGGTCTGCGGGGTGGAGGTGCCTGTGCCCTACGCGGCTCACCTGGAGCGGGCGGCACTGCCCCAGCCCGAGGACGTCGTCGCCGCCGTCCTGCGGGTGGTGCGCGGCGATGGGTGACTTCCGTATGCCGTCGCTCGGGGCGGACATGGAGGAGGGGATCCTCCTGGAGTGGCTGGTGGCCCCGGGGCAGCAGGTGCACCGCGGTGACGTCATCGCGGTCGTCGAGACCCCCAAGTCAGCGGTCGAGGTCGAGTGCTTCCAGGACGGCACCGTCCGCGAGCTCGTGGCGGACGAGGGGGAGCAGGTGCCCGTGGGCGGGGTGCTGGCGCGGCTGGACGACGGGCCGCCGTCCGCCCCCGCCGAGGAGGCTCCGGCCGCCAGGGACGGGGAGCCGGCCGCAGAGCCTCCGAGAGCCGTGGCGCAGCACGCGGCCCACCGCACCGTCTCGCCGCTGGTGCGTCGCCGCGCCCGGGAGCTGGGCCTGGACCCCGACGAGGTCACGGGCACCGGCCCCGGGGGGACGGTGACCCGCAGCGACGTGGAGACGGCCGCTGCCGCGGCTGCCGTGACCGACGCCATGGTGCCGCCCGGGTCCCCCTCGCGGTCCGGGACGCCGGCGCCACCCGGTGCGGACACGGCACGCGCCAGGGTGTCGCCCTATGCCCGGCGCCTGGCGAAGGAGCGAGGTGTGGACCCCGGCGGTCTGACCGGCACCGGTCCCGGCGGGACGGTGCGCGCCGCGGACGTGCTGCGTGCCGTGCCAGGCACGCCGTCGCGCTCCCCGGAAGCCGTGGCCGACCCGATGCCGCAGCGTCCGTCCCGGCGTGCGGCCGGGACCTCCGCCGACACGATGCGCGAGAGCATCGCAGCGGTGATGACGGCCTCCAACCGCGACATCCCGCACTACTACCTGAGCACGACCGTGGACATGGCTGCGGCCACCGACTGGGTGCGGCGGCGCAACCGGGAGCTACCGGTCGAGGAGCGGCTCGTGCCCTCCGCCCTGCTCCTGCTGTCGGCTGCCCGGGCCGCCCGGGACGTGCCCGAGCTCAACGGGCACTGGGTGGACGGGACGTTCCACCCGGCCGACACGGTCGACCTCGGTGTCATCGTGTCGCTGCGCCGGGGCGGGCTCCTCGTGCCGGTGATCCCGGCGGCGCACGAGCGGACGGTGGGCGAGACGATGGCTGCCCTGCGGGAGCTCACCAGCCGGTCCCGTGCCGGGCGTCTGCGTGGTTCCGACCTGGTGCCTCCCAGCATCACCGTCTCCAACCTCGGTGACCAGGGCGTCGAGAGCGTGCTGGGCGTGATCTACCCGCCTCAGGTGGCGCTGGTGGGTTTCGGGGCCGTCTCCGAGCGCCCCTGGGCCGTCGACGGTCTGCTCGGTGTGCGACCCCTCGTCACCGTCACCCTCGCCGGCGACCACCGTGCCAGTGACGGTGCGGTGGGGGCCAGGTTCCTCAAGCGACTGGCCCGTTTCCTGCAACGACCGGAGGAGCTATGACACCCGCGGAAGCCCGGAGCCTGCTCGAGGATGCACTACGGGCGGTCGTGCCCGACGCCAGCCTGGAGGGCATGCCCGGTGACACGGACCTGCGCGAGGAGCTCGAGCTCGACTCGCTCGACTTCCTCACCGTCGTCGAGCGGCTCAGCATCGGTGCAGGCGTGCGCATCGAGGAGGACGAGGACCTCAGGACCATCGATGCCGTGGTCGGGCGGCTCACCGGCGGGTGAGCCCGTGCTCCAGGCCGCGCCGCCAGCGACGGGCCCCCGCGGCGCCGGCCAAGGCCAGCGACATGGCGACCACCACGGCCAGCACGAAGGTCCAGGGCGAGGCGCCGGTCACCGACGCGCCGACGGCGACGTGGGCGACAGTGCCCGGGACGATCCCGACGGCGGTGCCGGCCACATAGGCACCCCAGGGCACGGCGGTCAGGCCGAGGGCGTAGCTGACCGGGGAGAAGGGGAGCACCGGCACCAGGCGCAGCCCCACCACGGCGAGCGTCCCGTGCCGGCGCAGGGCGGCGTCGACGGTCGCGACCCGGTCGCCGACGGTGACCTCGACCGCCTCCCGGCCCAGGGAGTGGGCCAGCGCGAAGGCAGCCACGGCCCCCAGCATGGAGGCGACCCACACCAGCCCCACCCCCCAGCCCAGCCCGAAGACCCACCCGGCCGTCACGGCCAGCACGTTCTTGGGCAGGGGTGTCAGCACCGCCACGGCATACCCGAGCACGAAGGCGACAGGGGCGACAGGGCCGAGGTCGGTCAGCCACGCCTCGACCCCGGCGCGGGTGGGCACCCCCACCACCGCAGCAGCCACGACGCCGCCGAGGACGAGCAGCACCAGGACCAGTGCTCGCCGGCGCCAACCGTCCATCGCGCACGCTCCGACCTGTGAACGCGGGCCGGACCGACGACCCGGCCGCGGCCCCGTGGCTCGATCGTACTGGCCCGCAGCCTGGAAAGAGCCCACGAGGTGCGGCAGACTGCACGCCATGGCCGTGAGCGATCTTCCCCAGTGGCAGGCCCTGCAGGACCATCACGCACAGGTGGGGGAGGTGCACCTGCGGACCTTGTTCGAGGAGGACCCCACGCGTGGGGAGCGGCTCGTCGCCGAGGTCGGAGGGGTGTACCTCGACTACTCCAAGCACCGGGTCACCGACGAGACGATGCGGCTGCTGGTCGACCTGGCCGAGGCGTGCGGGCTGCGCCGTCGCATCGACGCGATGTTCGCGGGCGAGCGCATCAACACCACGGAGGACCGGGCGGTGCTCCATGTCGCGCTGCGTGCCTCGGCGGACAGGGTCATCGAGGTGGACGGCCAGGACGTGGTCCCGGACGTGCAGGAGGTGCTGGGCCGGATGCGGGTCTTCGCCGACGACGTGCGGGAGGGCCGGTGGACCGGGCACACCGGCAAGCGCATCCGCACTGTGGTCAACATCGGCATCGGCGGCTCCGACCTCGGGCCGGCCATGGCCTACGAGGCGCTGCGCGACGCCACGACCAGGGACATGACCTTCCGGTTCGTGTCCAACGTCGACGCTGCCGACATCGTGGAGGCCACGCGCGACCTGGACCCGGAGGAGACCCTGTTCGTCGTCGCCTCCAAGACCTTCACCACCGTGGAGACGCTCACCAACGCGCGGACCGCGCGCGAGTGGCTGGTCGCCGCTCTCGGCGAGGAGGCCGTCGCCCGCCACTTCGTGGCGGTGTCGACCAACCGGGAGAAGGTGACCGACTTCGGGATCGACCCGGGCAGCATGTTCGGCTTCTGGGACTGGGTCGGCGGACGCTACTCCTTCACCTCTGCCATCGGCCTGTCGCTCATGGTCGCCATCGGGCCCGACGCCTTCGAGGAGATGCTCGCGGGCTTCCGCACCATGGACGACCACTTCCGCACCGCCCCCCTGGAGAGCAACATCCCGGTCCTGATGGGGCTGCTGGGGGTCTGGTACGGCAACTTCTTCGGCGCCGACACGCACGCGGTGCTGCCCTACAGCCAGTACCTCCAGCGGTTCCCGGCCTACCTCCAGCAGCTCGACATGGAGAGCAACGGCAAGTCGGTGACGCTCGACGGCTCTCCGGTGGGCGTGCAGACCGGTCCGGTGGTCTGGGGACAGCCGGGCACCAACGGTCAGCACGCCTTCTACCAGCTCATCCACCAGGGCACCAAGCTCGTGCCGGCCGACTTCATCGGAGTGGTCGAGCCGTTCCACGACGGCCCCGGCTCGCTCGGGACCCAGCACGACCTGCTCACCGCCAACCTGCTCGCCCAGACCGAGGCGCTGGCCATGGGCAAGACCGCGGAGGAGGTGCGGGCCGACGGGGTGTCCGGCACGTTGGTGGCCCACCGCACCTTCCCGGGCAACAGCCCGACCTCCACACTCCTGGTCGACCGGCTCTCACCGCATACGCTCGGCCAGCTGGTCGCCCTCTACGAGCACAAGGTCTTCGTGCAGGGCGCCATCTGGGGCATCAACAGCTTCGACCAGTGGGGTGTCGAGCTCGGCAAGGTGCTGGCCCAGCAGATCGACCCCGAGCTCGTGGGCGACGTGGCCGAGCTGAGCCACGACAGCTCGACCAACGCGTTGATCCGCCGGTACCGCACCGGGCGAGGCCGCTCCACGGCCTGACCTGTCCCGGGCTGCGAGGTCAGCGGGCGGGACGCGAGGTCTGACGCAGCTGCCGGGCGACGGCCTGGGCGCGCCCCCGGACGTCGAGCTTGCGGTAGATGCTGGAGGTGTGGTGCATCACCGTCTTGGGGGTGATGCCCAACGCGGCGGAGATCTCCTTGTTGGACTCACCGGCGACGAGCCGCTCCAGCACCTGCTCCTCCCGCTCGGTCAGGTGGCGCGTCCCCTCCAGCGGTGCGGTCGGCACCTCGGGGGCCATCGAGGCGGTGTAGGTGATGGCTTCCTGGGCGGCCGTCGCGTGCCCGAGGGCAGCCCCGGCGGCGTAGGCCGCCTCCAGCTCGCCGTCCCCCCCGCTCGCCCGGAACGCCTCCAGGGCCTGGTCGTAGCGCTGCCCGGCCCAGGGCGGCAGGCTGGGGCGCAGGACCGGGAGATGGACCGAGGTCATGCCGTGGAACCGCGCCGCCTGCACCGGGTCGTCATGGGCCTGGGCAACATAGGCCAGGCACATCAACGGAGCCCCGCACCACCCCCAGACGCCGGCGGCACGGGCCATGGCGATGGCCTCGCCGCAGTGGACGGCGGCAGCGGGGAGGTCGCCGGCGCGCAGGGCGTCCATGGCTGCCACGGGCTGGACCCAGGCCTGCGTATGCCGGTCGCCGGACCGGCGCGCCCCGGTCACCAGCTCGTCGGCCGTGGGCAGCGGCAGGCCGGTGTCGGCACTGCCGGGCAGGGTCCGCAGCAGACCTGCGGTAGGCACCACCAGGGCGGGGTCCTCCAGGTGCAGTGCTCGCTCGTGGGCCGCGCGAGCCCACGACAGGGCTTCGTCGACCCGGCCCTCCTGGTGCGCCAGCATGCCGGACCACAGCTCGAACCGGGTCAGGTTGTAGGTGTCGGCCAGGGACCGCGCGAGTGCGAGGCCCTCGGCGCACAGCGGGACGATGCTCTCCCGGTGGTGCAGCGTGCGGGAGGTCCGCACAGCGAGCGCCAGCACCCCGACCAGCACCTCAGGGGAGGCCGTGCGGGCCAGCGCGACCGCCGCGTCCAGGTCGGGCAGCACGGAGTCGACCTCCTCCGCGTGCCTGGCGCTCTCGGCACGGTGCAGTGCGTGCCACGCCCGCAGCTGGGACCGGATGCCCGGGGCTGCGCCGCGACAGTCCGCGACGTCGCGGGTGCGCTGGAGCAGCGCGACATGAGCAGCGTGGGTGCCGCGGTTGAGCCACAGGGGGGCCAGCGCCAGGCACAGCGTGCTCGCCGCAGCCGAGTCCGCGGATCGCAGGGCGTCGTGCAGCGCCGTCACCAGGTCGACCTCGACCGGCTGGACGAGGCGCCTGGCGGTGGTGGGCCGTCCTCCGGCCTCGGCCGCCAGGGAGCGGGTCGCCACGTCCTGGGCCCAGAGGTGGTGCCGACGGTCGAGGTCGCGCAGGCAGGCCTGACCATGGACACCGAGCTCGTGCCGGGCGTGCTCGCGCACGAGCGGGTGCAGGGAGAACAGGCTGGCGCCGGAGCGGTGGTCCGCGTCCACCAGGTGCACGTCGACCAGGGTCGAGAGCCTCTCCACGACGTCGGGCAGCCCGGAGACCGCCTCGACCGCCTCGACACCCACCGCGCTGCCGAAGACGGTCAGCTCCTGGAGCAGCTCACGCTCGGGTGCGGCGAGGAGCGCCAGACTCCACCCGATGGACCCGAAGAGGTCGGGCTCGTCCCCCCCGCCATCGGGGGAGGAGCAGCCCAGCACCTCTCTCGACGAGGAGCGTTCGAGCAGCCTGCGCAGCGTCGGGGGTGAGAACGCGGCGGTGCGCGCTGCGGCGAGCTCGATCGCCAGTGGCAGCCCACCGAGCCGGACGCAGACGGCCGCGATGTCGGACAGCGCTGGGCCGTCCATCCGCGCTGTCGTGCCGGTGGCAGCGGCGACGTCGAGGAAGAGCTGCACCGCAGGGTGCCGGGCCAGCCCAGCCGTCGGAGCCTGCGGGTCGGCGTCGGCGAAGGGCTGCAGGCGCACCACGCGCTCGCCGGGGACGTGCAGGGGGGCGCGTGCCGTGACCAGGAGGCGCAGGTCCGGCCTGGACCCCAGCAGTGCGGAGAGCGCCTCGGCGGCGTCGGGCGTGCGATGCACGTCGTCCACCACCACGAGGCCGGGCATGCCCTCGAGGGCGGCGGCGACCGCGGGCGCGAGCAGGCCGTGCTCGAGCACCTGACGGGCGTCGACGGTGGCGACCGGCCCGACGTCGAGGTCCGGCAGGTCGGCGACGTGCCGCGCCAGCCGCGACTTGCCGACGCCGGGGAGCCCGGTCAGCGTGACCAGCCGGCAGCGCGCTTGGCCGAGCAGCCGGACGACCTCCGCCACGGCCTCGCTGCGCCCGCGGAGCGGCATGTGCGACGACACCCCGGTGAGTATTCCAGACCGTCGCACCCCTATAGGGCATTTGCCCGATGCGGCCAGGACGGGACCTCTGCTGGACTCGGCATGCCCGTGCGGTCGGCGCGGGTCAACCGAGGAGTCGGCTATGCGCAACGATCACGTGGTCCTGGGATCCCTGCTCTCGCTGGTGCTGGTCGGGACGGTGTCCGTGGCGCCGATCTCGGCCACGGTCGACCCCGATGCGGGGCCTGGCGGGTCCGCTCTGGGGCGTGAGCCGCTGATGACCCCCGAGGCCCTCGGCGACGGCAGTGTCGACGGGTTGCAGTACGCCGACCCCGCCGAGGCCCTGTCCACCATCTCACCGCCGGAGGCCTCGAGCGACGGTGGTGCCCAGCTCGGCTACCCGCTGCTGCTGCCGCCGGGCCGCGGGATCACCCCCGAGCTGGCCTTGACCTACGACTCCGGCGGAGGCAACGGGTGGCTGGGCCTGGGCTGGGACCTGTCGGTCGGCGAGGTCGCCGTCGACACCAGCTTCGGCGCGCCCCACTTCGACCCCGACCTGGAGAGCGAGACCTACCTGCTCGACGGGGAGATGCTCGTGCCCAACTCCCTCGGTGAGACCTGGGAGCCCCGGGTGGCGGGCGACCGACAGGACTACACCCGCCAGGTCGAGTCCGACTACGAGCAGGTCATCCGCCGGTCCGTGGGCGACGGGGGCCCCGACGACTACTACTGGGAGGTGCACGACAAGGAGGGCAACGTCCGCTGGTACGGCGGGCACCCGGACTCCGGTGGTCCGGTCGGCACACCTGTGCAGAAGGCGGGGGAGGACCTCACGATCGACCGGGACGCCATCGTGTACGACGAGGCGGGCAACGCCGTGCGCTGGCTGCTCTCCGCCCAGCGTGACGTCGGCGTGAACCTCATCCGCTACGAGTACGAGACGATCCACTACGCGGAGGCCGGCACCGGCTGGAGCCCCGTCGAGACCTGCTCCTCCAGCGCCACGGCTGTCTGTGCCCGACACACCTACCTCAGCAAGATCGAGTACACCGCTGCCGCGCAGGCCTCCGGGATGCCTGAGGACCCGGCGTACGAGGTGCACTTCGAGCTCGAGTCCGACCTGGCCCCGGACGCGGACGTGCGCCTCGACCCGGTGGTCGACGGCATGGGTGGCTACGTCGACCTCGTGACCGAACGGCTGGCCCGGGTCGAGGTGCGCTACGGCGCACGCGACGGGGCCGGGGCGCGTGACTACGACCAGGTCGCCGTGCGCTTCGACCTCGACTACACCCACCCCGGCGGTCCCCGCCCCTTCGGCAAGACGCTGCTCAGGTCGGTCGCGCAGAGCGGTGGCACGGCCGACGAGGCCGTCCACGAGTTCGAGTACTACGACGAGGTGACAGACGGCGACGGCACCTACGACGGCTTCGCCGAGCAGGCGCAGACCTGGGACACCGGCTCCGACCTGCCCAGCCGCCTGCTCCTCGACTCCGAGGTCTCGGTGGGGGCGCTCGGGTCGTCCCAGAGCAACTCGGCCGAGGGCCACGCCTACATCGGCTTCAACCCGGCGATCCCTCAGAAGGTGGGCTCGTTCGGCGGCTCGATCCAGATCGGTGGGGGCAGGACCGAGGCCATGTCCGAGTGGGTCGACCTCAACGGGGACTCGCTGCCGGACAAGGTGTTCCTGGAAGGCAGCGAGGTCAAGTTCCGGCTCAACCGCAGCGGCCCGAGCGGGGAGACGTCCTTCGGAGGTGTGAGGACGGCGACAGGGATATCGGCGCTGTCCTCCGAGAGCAACCTCGGGCTGCAGGGGTCCGTGGAGGCCCACCTGGGGGTCACCGTGGCCTTCGGGCTGGGCGCCGACGTCTCGTGGGGCGACACCTACTTCACCGACGTCAACAGCGACGGGCTGCCCGACCTCGTCACCGGCGGCCAGGTCTTCTTCAACCGGCTGGTCGCGGGCGTCCCGACGTTCGCGACCGGCAGCGACGGCACGTTCGTGCCTCTTCCCGACAACAGCGTCACGCCGGACATCTCGGTCGAGCGGCTCGACGAGATCCAGGCAGACCTCGCCCAGCAGTCGCCCCTGGTGGACACCGTGCGCCGCTGGGAGGCGCCCTTCGGCGGCACCGTGTCCATCGACGCGCCGGTGACCCTCGACCCGCCCAACGGCTCCTCGGTCGACGGCGTCAGGGTCGCCGTGGAGCACGACGGGGACGAGCTCGAGTCGGCCAACCTGCTCTCCACCGGAGCCACCGCCTTCGGCGCCCCGATCACCCGCGAGGTCGACCCCGGTGACCACCTCTACTTCCGGGTGGGCTCGGTCAACGACGGCGCCAACGACGAGGTGGAGTGGGCCCCTGTCGTGAGCTACACGGCGATCGACGACGTGGCCGACGTGGCCGACGTGCCGCTCGACGTCAATGGCCTGTCCCAGACCGAGTTCTCGGCGGCCGACGACTTCACCCTGGCCGGCCGGCCCGACACCCTCGTCGTGATGCCCTTCGAGGGGACGGTGCGCTTCGAGGCCGTCGTGGACAAGACCGCGGTCACCACCGACGAGCTGCGCCTCGTACTGGAGCACAACGGCGTCACGGTCGCCGGCTCCGACATCACGATCCCCGCCGACCTCGTCGGCAAGCAGACGCTCTCCGTCGACTTCTCGGTCGCGGAGCCGGTGCTGCCGGACCCGGACGACCCGGACGCGCCCACCTCGCAGGACACGGTCCACGCCCGCCTGGCGGTGGACTCGCCGATCGACCTGACGGTGGTCGACTGGGCACCGCGTGTCTTCTACACGGCTGCGGTGAACCGGCAGGACGAGCCGGTGGACGTCGGTAGCCCCACCGAGCCCACCATCGTCGTCGACCTCGCACCGGAGGTCGACCAGTACCCCCAGCGGTCGACCAGCGAGGTGTCCACCCCCTGGGAGGCCACGACGAGCGACACCGTCGACGCGGTCGTCGCGCTGAACCTGCTGGCCGACAACCCCGGTGGACGCGCCGTCCTCTCGGTGAAGTCCGTCGACGGCGTGGTCGCGCAGCAGGATCTCACCATCCCCGCCAGCGACTCCTCCGACTCCTTCGAGACCGTCGTCGACCTCGACGCGGCGATCACCTCCGGTGAGGACTACTGGGTCGACCTCGTCATCCGAGACGCGGGCGTCTCGGAACGCACGACCTTCGGCTCGGTGGCACTGCGTCCCGACGGCGCCGACGATGACGACGACGACGTCGACGTCCCCGCCACCCTGCACTGGAGCGGGCGGCAGGGCATCTTCCCGCTGGGCTACCGCGGCTGGGCCGTGGCCGGCTACACCGCCCCCGGGGCCCTGGCGACGACGCCGGTCGACGAGTCGGCGTTCGTGATCGACACGGACGAGCTGCCGAGCGACCCGGTGGCGCCCAGCGGCTTCGAGGACCTCGAGACCGAGGCTCCGGAGCCGGACCCCTCGTTCGCGTTCCTGCCGGTCGCCTCACCGGTCGTGCTGGAGAACCAACCCGCACCGTTCGCCGGCCCCGTGTGGCGGGGGAGCCGGGACAACATCGCAGCCACGGCCGACCGCGTCCGGTCCTCCCGCTACGGGGCCGACAGCGTGGAGATCGGTGCCTCGACCGGTGGGTCCGGGCGAGGGGTGACCCGGGTGGGGGTCGCCGCTCCCTCCGCGGCGCTCTCCTTCGGTCTGGGCCCCCTCGGTGCTTCGTTCGGTGTCGGTCCGAGCTTCGGGCTGGTCGACTACGAGGACATGAACGGTGACGGCTACCCCGACGTCATCACCCCGGCCAACATCCACTACACGACGCAGCGTGGCACCTTCGCCTCGGCGGCCCGCTCGTTCAGCGAGCTCATGGACGTCACCAACCAGGACCTGACCTTCTCGGTGAGCGGAGGCCTGTCCAGCGGCCTGGTCGACATCAAGTCGAACACCAAGGGCAAGACGAACGCGACCCAGGGCTCCGCCGCCGGCAAGGGCGACGACGCCAACGACTCGGGCGGCGGTGTGGGCATCGGCGTGGAGGTCAACGCCAGCTGGACCAGTCCCAACGCCTCCGGCCCGGCCGACTCCGCGCTGGTCGACGGCATCGGCGCCGACCCGACGCAGACCTACGGCGACCAGCTGTCCGAGACGCCGGGGGACTCCAGTGGGCAGGGCGCGCCCATCCAGCAGGAGCTCGCGGACGTCAACGGGGACGGGCTCCCCGACCGGGTCTTCACCACGCCGGAGGGCGTCTTCGCGCACTACAACCTCGGCTACGCCTTCACCCAGGGCGCGGTGAAGATCAGCAGCGGCGGCTTCGAGGCGATGGAGTCCTATGCGGGGGCGCTGTCCCTGGGCTTCTCCACGCCGTGGGCGGAGTTCTCCGGGGGTGTGGCGCTGAACTGGAACTACGACCTCGCGCGCTACACCTGGGCCGACGTCAACGGCGACGGCATCCTCGACCAGGTCCACAAGCGCAGCACGGCGGGCTCGCCCTACGTGGCCTTCGGCACCGGCTCCGGCGTCCTGACCCCGCGGGTGTACGGCACCATGCAGAGCGCCAGCCCTGCCAACGGGGTGGACACCGGGCCACAGGCATCCTTCGACCGCAGCAACTCCCTCGGGGGAGGCTTCGACTTCACGGTCTACGTCGGCCCGCTGTGTCTGGTCGCGTGCTACCTCGTCATCAACCCGGGCGCGAGCTACCAGAACTCCGTGAGCTCCCCGGAGGTCGACCTGCAGGACGTGGACGGTGACGGCTTCGCCGACTCGGTCTCCACCACCGACGACGACGAGCTCAAGGTGCGCCTGAACCAGCACGGCCGCACCAACCTGCTCGCCGGGGTGAGCAACCCCCTGGGTGGCCACATCGGCCTGGAGTACGAGCGCGACGGCAACACCGTCGACCACCCCGACTCGGTGTGGACCATGAGCAAGGTCGAGGTCGACGACGGCCGCCCCGGTGACGGGGCGGACGTGCTGGCCACCGCCTACGAGTACTCCGGTCTGCGGTACGACCGGGTGCACCGTCAGTCGCTGGGCTACTCGACGGTGCGCGAGCGCGAGCTCGACGCCGCGTCGGGTGACCCGGTCCGGGACACGGAGCGGACGTTCCTCAACGACAACGTCTTCGTCTCCGGTCTGGAGACCGCGGCTCTGGTGACCGACGCCCAGACCGGCGAGAACCTGCGCGGAGCCACCATGGAGTGGGGCTTCCGCGACGTGCGCGTCGCGCCGGACGACGTCCGCGCACCGGTCGAGACCGTCTCGGCGCCGCTGCTGGACGGGCTCACCGGTGTCGGGTCGCTGGGCCGCTCGGTCGCGCCGCTGATGCTGGAGGTCGGGGAGCAGTTCTACGACGGCCCGGACGTGGGCCAGGAGACCCGGACGACCTTCGTCTACGACGGTCTGGGCAACGTCCTCGTGCAGGCGGACGAGGGCGAGACCGACGACCCCGGCGACGACCTGGTCGCGAGCTTCACCTACAGCGACTGCGAGATCTCCTCCTCGGTCGGCTGCGTGGACGAGCCTGCGAACACCTCCCCGTTGTGGTCGGACACGCTGTGCTCGACCTGGGTGAGCCTGCCTGCGGTGGTCGAGGTCACCAACGGTGCCAGTGGGGCGGACGAGGTGGTCTACCGGCACCGCGACGGCCGTGCCGACCTGTGCGACAACGCCTCCGTCACCCACCTGGAGGAGCGGGTCGACGACTCGACGGTGGCGGTGACCTCCCTGGCCTACAACGCCTTCGGCAGCTACGACCGGATCGTGTACCCCGAGGGCGAGGACGGCATCCGCTACGCCGTGGCCTACACCTACGACGACGACCGCTCCTCCGACATCGCCGAGGTCACCGACTACGACCTCGACGACGCGGCAGTGCAGGACTTCCTGGACAGCGGCTCCGTCGCCGGCGCCGTGCGCGTCGGGCTGACCTCGTCCGCGACGTTCGAGCCGCTCTCGGGCCGGGTGGCCTCGCGCACCGACGCCAACGGCAACGAGACGACCTACGGGTACGACGCGCTGGGGCGCATCGTCTCGATCAGCAGCCCACGCCCGTCCGACCCCGAGCCCCTGGTCACCTACGAGTACCACCCGTCAGCCGAGGACTACGGGTATGCGGTGGCCCGGCACTACGACGCCTTCAACCCCGGTGACACCATTGACACGGTCACCTTCGTGGACGGCATCGGCCGGGTGACGCAGACCAAGCGGGACGCCCGGCTCTTCGACGGAGCAGGGCAGCCGGCGGTGGACGGCCGGATCGTCAGCGGGGCGACCACCTTCGACGCCCTCGGACGTGCGGTGGAGCAGTACTACCCGGTCGCCGACAGCGAGACCCTGGAGACCTACGAGCTCGACGTGCCCGCAACCGCGCCCACCACCACCGAGTACGACCTGTGGGACATGCCTGTCGTCGTGGTCGAGCCCGGCGACCGACGCACCGAGACGTCATACGAGTATGCCGAGCTGGACGGCGTGGTCGTCTACAAGACGACCACGACCGACCCGAGGGACCGGGCCACGGTCAGCTGGACCGACGTGCGTGACCGGGTGCTGGCGCTCGACGACGAGCCCGAGGGCGCCGAGGCGCTGCGCGCGACGTACGAGTACAACGGCATGGGTGAGCTGCTCACCTTCGTCGACACCGCCGGTGAGACGACGACCCACAGCTACGACATGCTCGGACGGCGGCTGACCAGCCAGACCCCGGACGGTGGGCTCGTCGAGCTCTCCTACGACCCCGAGGGCAAGCTGGTGAGCAGGGTCAACCCCAACCTGCGCGCGGCGGGGGAGGCGACCACCTACGGCTACGAGCTGAGCAGGCTCGTGTCCGTCGACCACCCGGGCGCCACTCCCGACGTCCGCTACACCTACGGCGACATGGGTGCTGCAGGCAACGGCGCCGGACGCATCGTGCGGTCCGAGGACGGGACGAGGATCGTGAGCATGGCCTACGACGAGGCCGGCGCACTGGTCGAGCAGACCGCGGAGATGAAGCTGCACAACTGGGACCCGAGCAAGGACACCTCGCGGTTCCGCTGGACGACGGCCTGGGCCTACGACGGCCTCGGCCGGGTGGAGTCGATGGTCTACCCCGACGGCCAACGGCTGGCCTACGACTACGACGCCGGCGGCCAGCCGCTGAGCGTCGTGGGCGAGGAGGACGGCTACGAGACCGTGGTGGTCGGCGTCGACGAGGAGGGCAACGACATCACGGAGCAGCAGCCGCGCACGTGGGAGTACGACTACCTGCTGGACCGGCAGTACGACGAGTTCCTCACCCCGCGGTTCGCCGAGCTGGGCAACGGGGTGAGCACGCAGTGGTCCTACGACGAGGACACGCGGCGGTTGGCGCGGGTGCAGTCCCTGTCCCCGAACCGCAACGTGCCGGACCCGGCATACCAGGAGATCCAGGACCTGAACTACACCTACGACGCGGTGGGCAACCCGCTGACCTACGTCAACGACCTGCCGGCCCCCCTGCCCAGCCTCTTCGGAGGTGCCACCCGGCAGTCCTACACCTACGACCCCTACGACCGTCTGGTCGAGGCGTCGGGGGAGTGGGACCAGTCCAAGGACCGGATGCGCCGGTACACCGTCGAGCTGGGCTACGACGAGTTCGGCAACGTCGTGGCCAAGGACCAGCGCGACGAGGTCTACAACGGTCGACGCGGTCTGGTCCAGCGTGACACGACCTACTCCTTCGACCGCCTGTACGAGGAGGAGGCACCGCACCAGGCGACCTCGGTCGGCAGGGACACCTACCACTACGACGCGAACGGCAACCTGCTCGGCCTCAAGGACTCGCGGGACCGCTGGATCCGGCAGCTCACCTGGGACGCGACCGACCGGCTGCGCGTCGTCGACGACGCCTCGTCGACGACGACCTACCGGTACGACGACACCGGCCAGCGGACCATCGAGCGTGGGCCCCAGGGAGAGACGGCCTTCGTCAACCCGTGGGTCACGGTGCGCAACGGCACCGAGATGTTCAAGCACGTCTGGGTGGGTGAGGAGCGCCTCGCCACCCAGCGTGACGACGGCGGTGAGGAGGAGCTCAAACGCTACTTCCTGCACAAGGACCTGCAGGGCAGCACGAACATGGTCACCGACTACCGCGGTGACACGTTCCAGCACCACGAGTACTTCCCGACCGGTGAGGTGTGGATCGACGAGAGCAGCACGGTCTTCCGCACGCCCTACCAGTTCGCCGGGTCCTACACCGACGAGGTGCGTGACCTGCTGAGCACCGGAGCACGCTGGTACGACCCGCAGCGGGAGCTGATGTACTCGGCCGACCCGATCCTCGTGGACGACCCCACAGCCGTCGTCGACCAGCCCAGCCTGAGCACGGCATACGCGTATGCCGGGTCGAACCCGGTGGCGAACGTCGACCCCACCGGCTACGTGTTCACCAGCGCCCAGGCACCGGCCGTCATCAAGGCGCACGAGGCCGACCGCGCGAGGCTCAAGGCCAACCCGAAGCTGGCCGGCATCGTCGCCGACAGCCTGCAGACCCGGCTGCCACGCTCCTTCGTGCGGCTCGGCCTGGACATCGAACGCGCCGACCGGCTGCAGAAGTTCGCCGACCGGTTCGACGCGAAGCCCTTCGTGGAGATCAACCTGAGCGAGGGCACGGTGAAGTTCAGCCTCGGCATCGGCAAGCGGCTGAAGGTGGGCGGAGACTCCAGCAGCGCGACGGGTGCGCAGACCTCAGACGTGGCGACGACCCAGGGCAGCGGACCGAGCGCCACCAACGGTCAGCCGCCGCCGACGGGCGGCAGCAGCGCGCAGGCCCCGCAGTCGCCCGCGCAGACCTCGATGGGTGCGGGCTCCCAGGCCGATGCGGGGTCCTCCGCCCAGCCGCCGCCGCGGCCACCGAAGCCGCTCCCGAAGTCGCCGGCCCAGACTTCTGGTGCCGGGGACGCAGGGGTGGCGCGCGCTGGCCAGTGAGCCGGGCACGGCCCCTTCGGACCGGCCGCACGAGTGCCCCGAGGGCGCCTGTGGTGGACTGGCAGGCATGTCGCGGCGGACGAGGTGTCTCAGCGCAGTGGTGGCCGTGCTCCTGGTCTCGGGCTGCGGCTCAGACGAGGTGACCACCGCACCGTCCACGTCCGACAGCACAGCGGCGACGGGGGATGCGGCCGGCGAGGCGGCGGAGCAGCGTTACCCCGACATCGTCGAGGTCGAGGTCGAGCGCGGCGACGGGTCCGCCACGCTGCGGGTCACGGTGTCGTCCCCGTACGACTCGCCGGAGCGCTATGCCGACGGCTGGCGGGTGCTCGACCAGGACGGCCAGGTGCTGGGCGAGCACACGCTGCTGCACGACCACGCCGGCGAACAGCCGTTCACGCGCACCCAGAGCGACCTGGTCGTGCCGGAGGGCACGGACCGGCTGACCGTCGAGGGCAGGGACTCGGTCCACGGCTACGGGGGCGGCACGGTCTCGGTCGACTGGTGAGGACCGCGGCGCGCCGGTCCCACTTGTGACCTGTGTGACACCTGTGGCATTCTGTGGCGGAGCAGTAGTCCGTGCCGCCGTCCGGCGAGGTCGTTGGGGAAGACGTCCCTCGCATCAAGGAGGCCCGGATGTCCGCTGTCATGCCACGTGTCATGACTCGCGGGGTGGTGTTCATTCACTCCACCCCGACTGCGCTGTGCCCGCATATCGCGTGGGCCCTGGAAGGCGTCCTGGACACCCGGGTCGCCCTCGACTGGACCCCGCAGACGGCCCAGCCGGGCACCATGCGTGCCGAGTTCTCCTGGACCGGTGAGCAGGGGACCGGTGCACAGCTCGCCAGCGCGATGCGCGGCTGGGACGGCCTGCGGTACGAGGTCGTCGAGGAAGCCAGCCGCGGGTCGGACGGCGCCCGCTGGACGCACACCCCCGCCCTGGGCATCCACCACGCGCGCCTGTCCGCGAACGGGGACGTCGTCGTCAACGAGGACCGCCTGCGAGCCATGGTCGCCGAGGCGGGAGGGGCGATGGGGGTCCTGGCCGCGGAGGTCGACCTCGCACTGGGCTCGGCCTGGGACGCGGAGCTGGAGCACTTCCGGCACAGCGGCGAGGGTGCCCCCGTCAAGTGGCTGCACAAGGTGGGGTGACCCCGTCACGGCCTCACCGAGCTGCGCTACGCCGCACCCGCTCGTGGATCGACAGCATCCGCTCCGCCGACGCCTCCCAGGTGAACCGTTCGGCCTGACGGCGGGCCGTCGTGCGTGCCCCGGGCCTGCGCAGGAGCTGCACGACGCCGTCGGCGAAGGCCCCGGGGTGCGACCGGGCGACCAGCCCTCCGTCACCCACGACCTCCCCGAGGGCACCCTCGACAGGACAGACGGTCGGGACGCCGCAGGCGAGCGCCTCCAGGGCGGCCAGCCCGAAGGTCTCCACCGGTCCGGGTGCAATCGCGACGTCGGCGGCTGCCATCTCCGAGGCGAGCTGCCGTCGGTCGGTGATGTAGGGCCGGAAGGTCACCGGGAGGTCTTCGGCGAGGTCCATGAGCGCGTCACGCATGGGTCCTGTCCCCAGCACGGTCAGCTCGGCGGCGACGCCTCGGTCGAGCAGGGTCTGCAGGGTCCTGATGCTCAGCCCCGGGTTCTTCTCCGGCGAGAGGCGACCGCAGTGGATGACCCGTGCTGGGCGACCAGAGCCGGGTGCCGGGTGCGTCGGCGGCCGGTCACCGGGGACGAACGTGGCGAGGTCCACCCCCAGCGGCACCACCTCGGCGGGCACGCCGAGGCGCGTGAACTCCTGCGCGGCGAAGGCGCTGGGGCAGACGATGGCGTCGTAGGAGGCGGCACTGCGCCGGTTGACGGCGTCGGCGAGGGCGTGGGCGGGCCGGTCCGGCACGGGGGTCCGACGCTCGAGGATGCCGGTGAGGTGCTCATGGCTGATCATGATCGACCCGACGCCGTGGCGGCGTGCCCACCTACCGGTCCACCGAAGGGTGGAGCGGTCGGACACCTCGACCGTGTCGGGCCGCAGCTGCTCGAGCACGTCGGTGACCGCGGAGCGCCGCAGGATCAAGGAGTAGCCCGTGCTGCCCACCGGCACGGCGGGCAGGTGGTGGACCGTGCCCTGCTCCTGGTGCACCACGGCGGGGCCGGGGCCAGGGATCACCAGAAAGACCTCGTGGCCGCGGGCGCGGTAGACCTGTCCCCACTCACGCAACGCGGTCTTGATCCCCCCCGAGGTGGGGCTGACGAAGTTGGCGATCCGCACGATGCGCATGACCGCTCAACCTAGCGGACCGCCGCCCGCGCATCCCAGGGCAACGCGGGTCGGGTGGGTGCAGACTCCCTGGCAACGCGGGTGGGTGGGGTGCAGACTCCCTGGCAACGCGGATAGGCCGGGGGCTCCTGGCGATGTCAGAGCGGGATGTTGCCGTGCCGGCCGCGGCGCTGGGGGGCGTCCAGGATGGCCTGCGCCAGCGCGGTCCGCGTCTTCTTCGGCTCCACGACCTCGTCGATGACCCCGATCTCGACAGCGCGCTGGAGGCCGCCGGTGAGCTTGGCGTGCGACTCGGCCAGCTCGGCCTCGACCGCGGGACGCTCCTCCTCCGGCACCTCGGCCAGCCTGCGCCGGTGCAGGATGCGCACCGCGGCGACATGGCCCATCACGGCGATCTCCGCGGTGGGCCAGGCGAAGACACGCGAGGCACCCAGCGAACGGGCGTTCATGGCGATGTAGGCGCCTCCGTAGGTCTTGCGGGTCACCAGGGTCACCCGCGGCACGACGGCCTCGGCGAAGGCATGCAGCAGCTTGGCGCCGCGACGCACGACACCGTCCCACTCCTGCCCCACGCCAGGCAGGTAGCCGGGCACGTCGACGAGCACGACGAGCGGCACCCCGAAGGCGTCACACATGCGCACGAAGCGTGCGGCCTTCTCGGCGGAGATGGAGTCCAGGCACCCGCCGAGGCGCATCGGGTTGTTGGCGACGACCCCTACGGTGCGGCCCCCGAAACGGCCCAGGGCGGTCACGATGTTGGGAGCCCACTTGGGGAAGAGCTCGACCGTCTCGCTGCCCTTGTCCAGCAGGTTGGTGATGAGCGGGTGCACGTCGTAGGCGCGTTTGGCGGACTCGGGGAAGGTGGAGGCCAGGTCGCGGTCCTTGACCTTGCCGATCGCGAGCTCACCCTGGTCGGCCAGCAGGGAGCACAGCCGGCGACCCTGCTCGTACGCGTCGTCGGTGGTCTCGGTGACCACGTGGACCACACCCGAACGGCGCCCGTGCGGCTCCGGGCCGCCCAGGCGCAGCGCGTCGACCGACTCGCCGGTGACCGAGCGCACCACGTCGGGGCCGGTGACGAAGATCCGGCCGTCGGGTCCGAGCACCACGACGTCGGTGAGCGCCGGTCCGTAGGCGGCACCGCCGGCCGCAGCACCCAGCACGACCGAGATCTGGGGGATCACACCGGAGGCCCGCGTCATGATCGCGAAGACCTCCCCGACGGCGTGCAGAGACACGACGCCCTCGGCCAGGCGAGCCCCACCGGAGTGCCACAGGCCGACGACCGGCACCTGCTCCTCCAGCGCCCGCTCGTAGGCCGTCATGATGACCTTGCAGCCGTCGACACCCATGGCGCCGCCCTGGATGGTGGCGTCGGAGCAGAAGGTCACCACCCGAGCACCCTTGACCGTGCCGACCGCGGCCAGGAAGCCGGAGTCGTCGACCGGGGTGATGTGCTCGACGGACCCCTCGTCGTAGAAGGTCGCCAGCCGCTTGACCGGATGGCGCGGGTCCTGGTCGCGAGGCAGCTTGGCCTTGGCCGAGGCGGAGGCCTCCGAGGACGCGGTGCTGGGGACGCGGACGGTCATCGGGCGCTCCGGAAGGTGAGGGCGACGTTGGCGCCGCCGAAGCCGAACGAGTTGTTGAGGGCGGCGATGTCGCCGTCCGGGAAGGGGCGGTGCTCACCGGCCACCACGTCGAGGTCGATGGCCTCGTCCTGCTCGTGCAGGTTGATGGTCGCCGGCATCGTGCGGTGGTGGACGCTGAGCACGGTCAGGACGGCCTCCAGCGCGCCCGCCGCACCGAGCAGGTGGCCGGTCATCGACTTGGTCGCCGTCACCGGGATCTGTGCGGCACGGTCGCCGAAGGCACGGTGGATGGCCCTGGTCTCCGCGGCGTCGCCCACCGGCGTGGAGGTGGCATGGGCGTTGATGTGGTCGATGTCGGCCAGCTCCAGGCCGCCGTCGGCGACCGCCTCGAGCATGGCTCGGGCGGCGCCGGCACCCTCGGGCTCACCCGCGGTGATGTGGTAGGCGTCGGAGGACATGCCCACGCCGCTGAGCTCGGCGTAGATGCGGGCGCCGCGGGCCTTGGCGTGCTCCTCGGACTCCAGCACCATGACCGCCGCGCCCTCGCCGATGAGGAAGCCGTCGCGGTCCTTGTCGTAGGGGCGCGAGGCGCCGGTGATGTCGTCGTTGCGGGTGCTCAGCGCCTGCATCGCGGCGAACGCGGCGATCGGCAGCGGGTGGATCGCCGCCTCGGTGCCGCCGGCGACCATGACGTCGGCGCGGCCCGAGCGGATCATGTTCATGGCCAGGCCCATGCCCTCCGCGCCGCTCGCGCAGGCACTCACCGGGCAGTGCGCGCCTGCGCGAGCGGTGAGGTCGAGAGACACGGCGGCCGCGGGCCCGTTGGGCATCAGCATCGGCACGGCCAGCGGGAAGACCCGGCGCGGGCCCTTGCTGCGCAGCACGTCCCACTGGTCCAGCAGGGTCCAGACACCGCCGATGCCGGAGCCGATGGCGACGCCGAGCCGCTCCGGGTCCATCTCGCCGATGCCGGCGTCGGCCCAGGCCTCGCGGGACGCCACGAGGGCGTACTGACCGGCAGGGTCGTTGCGGCGCACCTCGACCTTGGACAGCGTCTGGGAGGTCGGGGTGTCCAGGGTCGCGGCGAAGGTCACCGGCAGGTCGTGCTCGTCCAGCCACTCCTGGGGCAGGGGCTTGGCCCCGGACCGGCCGGCCAGGATGGCCTCCCACGTGGAGGTGGTGGTGCCACCGACCGGGGTCGTGACACCCAGCCCGGTGACGACGACGCGACGCTCGCTACCTGCGGACATGTCTGCTGCTCCTCGAAAAACGGTGGTGGTCGATGGTTCCGTGGGAGGGGGCGGCACGGTCCGGTATGCGGCGTCGCAGGGATGCGCACGGCATACCGGACCGTGCTGGTCAGCCCTGGTTGTTGTTGATGTAGTTGACGGCGTCCCGGACGTGGGTGAGGTTCTTGACCTCGTCGTCGGGGATGCGCACGCCGAACTTGTCCTCGGCGTTGACCACGATGGTCATCATGGACAGCGAGTCGATGTCGAGGTCCTCGGTGAACGACTTGTCCATCTGGACGGCGTCGGTCTCGATACCGGTCTCCTCGTTGACGATCTCGGCCAGACCCTCGAGGATCTCCTGCTCGTTGAGTGCCATGTGGCGGTGCTCCTTCGTGTGTGTGGGCAGTGCGGTTGGGCTGACCCGGGATAACCCGCCGGGTCCCGGGAGCTAGGGCAGGACGACGACCTGCGCGGCGTAGACCAGCCCGGCACCGAAGCCGATCTGCAGGGCGAGCCCTCCGTGGGGGATGTCGCCGGCCTCGAGCATGCGCGACATGGCCAACGGCACCGAGGCCGCCGAGGTGTTGCCGGTCGTGGCGACGTCCCTGGCGACGGCGACCCCCTCAGGGAGCTTGAGCGCCTTGACCATGGCGTCCGTGATGCGCATGTTGGCCTGGTGGGGGACGAAGGCGTCCAGGTCCTCGGGCGCGATGCCGGCGGCCGTGATGGTGCGCGCGGCAACGGGGGCCATGGAGAAGACCGCCCAGCGGAAGACGGACTGGCCCTGCATCTCGATGGCGGGCCAGGTGGGGGTCTCCTGCCCGGGCTGGGGATGGTCCATCGCGGGTCGCAGGTCGGTCCAGGCCTGCCGCTGCACGATCTTGTCCCAGTTGTGGCCGTCCGAGCCGGCGACCGTGGGACCGATGCCCGGGAAGTCCGAGGGGCCCACGACCGCCGCGCCTGCCCCGTCGCCGAAGATGAACGCGGTGCCGCGGTCGGTGGGGCTGGTGAAGTCGCTGAGCTTCTCGACGCCGACGACCAGCACGAACTGCGCGCTCCCGGCGCGGATCATGTCGTTGGCCATGGAGATGCCGTAGCAGTAGCCCGCGCACGCTGCCGAGATGTCGTAGGCCGCCGGGTCGTCGGCACCGAGCCGGATCGCCAGCAGCGGGGCGGCCGCCGGCGTCTGGTAGGGAAAGCTGACGGTGGCGAGGAGGATGACGTCGATCTGGTCGGCGCTCACGCCGGCCATCTCCAGGGCCTTGACCGACGCGTGCTCGGCCATGTCCACGACCGTCTCGTCGGGGGCGGCGAACCGGCGCTCGATGATGCCGGAGCGCTGCTGGATCCACTCGTCGGAGGAGTCGATGTGCCGGCAGATCTCCTCGTTGGTGACGACCCGCTCCGGCCGGTACCCGCCGATGCCGTGGATGCGGGCGTGCCGGGGCCCGTCCGGGACCGTGAGCGCGGTGCGTCCGGTGATGGGCTGCAGGGTCATGTGACGTCCTCCGTCGGGTGCAGGCGGAGCAGGGGCTGACCGGGCGCGACGGGGTCGCCGTCCTCGGCCAGCCACTCGATGACGTGACCGCCGTGCACGGCCACGACCTCGTGCGTGTCACGACGGGTGGCCACGCTCGCGACGACCTGTCCGGGGGTGACGTCGGTCTCGGTGTCGACCAGCGTGGTGAGGGCCCCCTTGACGGGAGACACCACCAGGCGCCAGGAGGGGGTGACCGAGGACTCCTCGAGGGAGCCGTGCTCGCGGATCATCCGGTGAGCCGCGTCCAGGTCGTCGGGGGCCTTCAGGGCAAGGACCTCGACGCCGGGCAGGGCACGCTTGGCGAGCCCGGCGAGCGTGCCGGCAGGCGGGATCTCGATGAGACCGGTCACGCCGAGGTCGGCGAACGTCTGCATGCACAGGTCCCAGCGCACCGGGTTGCTGACCTGGCTGACCAGGCGCTGCAGCACCTCGCGGCCCTCCTGGACGATGGCGCCGTCGCGGTTGGACACCAGCGTCGTGCGGGGGTCGTGCACCGAGATCGCCCGGGCATAGCCGCCGAGCCGGTCCACGGCGGGGGCCATGTGCTCCGTGTGGAACGCCCCTGCGACCTGCAGGGGGACGACCCTGGCCTTGGCCGGCGGGTCCTCCCGCAGCGCCTGCAGCTGCTCGGTGGTGCCCGCAGCGACCACCTGGCCGGCACTGTTGACGTTGGCCGGGGTCAGCCCCTGCCTCTGCAGGGCTGCCAGCACCTCGTCGGGGTCGCCGCCGAGGACGGCCGACATGCCGGTCGGGCGCACGGCGCTGGCTGCAGCCATCCCCTTGCCCCGCTCCCGCACGAACACCATGGCCTGCTCGGCGCTCAGGACACCGGCGGCGGAGGCGGCCGTGATCTCCCCGACGGAGTGACCCGCACCGGCGCCGACGGCGCGGAAGCCGTCGGCAGGGTGGTCGAAGAGGGCCAGCAGCGAGATCAAACCCGAGCCGACGATGAGCGGCTGGGCCACCGCGGTGTCGCGGATGGTGTCGGCGTCCGAGGTGGTGCCGTGGGCGACCAGGTCCAGGGAGGCGACGGCGGCCAGCCACTCCATCCGGGCACGGAAGCCGGGCAGCTCCAGCCAGGGGGAGAGGAAGCCGGGGGTCTGGGAGCCCTGTCCGGGGGCGACGATGACGAGCACACCCCCACTCTGCCGCCCCCTACCGGACTTCGCCTGTCAAGGATGCCGACCACATACGGCGGACGATCTTGTGGGGTTCCTACAAAGAGCTGCGGTCAGGGCCGCCACGTCCGATGGCATCACGCCACCCTCGCTGCGGTGGTTCCGTCAACCGGCCCAGCGCCAGAGCCACCTGGACGACCCAGGCGTCGCGGCTGGAGGTGAGGTCGAGATGGACCAGGTCCTCGACGCGCCGCAGCCGGTAGCGCACGGTGTTGGGGTGCACGAACAGCACCCGCCCGGTGGCCTCCAGCGCCCCCCCGCAGTCGAGGTAGGCGGTGGCCGTCTCGAGCAGGGCCGAACCGTTGTCGCGCAGCGGGCGGTAGACCCGGTCGACCAGGGTGCGCCGGGCGGGGGCCTCCCCGATGAGCGAGCGTTCGGCGAGCAGGTCGTCGGCAGCGACGGGGCGAGGGGCCTGAGGCCAGGCCCGCACGGCGTCGAGCCCGGACAGCGCCGCGCGGGCCGAGCGACCCGCGGCATACAGGTGGGGGACCCGCGGCCCCACCACGACGGGGCCGGTGCCGAAGTGCGGCACCAGGCGGGCGGCGTCCTCGAGGGGCTCGTCGGTGTGGCCGAGCACACAGATGAGGCGGTTGCCCTGCACCGCGGTGAGCGCGTCCCGCCCGACCCGGCGTGCCGCCTGGCGCAGGGACAGCACAACGGCGGCCGCGTCGTGGGTTCCTGCAGGCAGGGGAGCCGTGCCGGCCAGCACCGCGACCCGCGTCACCTCCGACCAGCCGAGCTCGGCGGCCCGGCTGCGCAGGGTGTCGTCGGCCTCACCGCGCACGACCGCGTGCACCACCAGGGACTCCAGCCGCGCGTCCCAGGCGCCGCGTGACTCAGCCGCGGAGGCGTAGATCTCGGCCGTGGCGAAGGCCACCTCCCGCGAGTAGCGCAGCACCCCCTCGCGCAGGGCGCCCTCGTCGCCCTCCCCGGCGAGCAGGTGCACATGCTCCTCGACGGTGTCGACGGTCGTGCGCACCAGGTCGAGCGTCTGGCGCAGCGTGATCTTCTGTGCCAGCTCGCGGGGTGCAGTGCCGAAGATGTCGGCGGTGACGGCAGGGGTGCCACCTCCGCTGCGGTACCACGCCAGGAAGGCCGCGACCCCGGCCTGGGCGACGAGCGAGACCCAGGAACGGTCCTCCGCAGGCAGCTCGCGGTACCACGTCAGGTCACGTTCCATGCGCTGTGCCGCCGCTGTGGCGACCACGCCCGCGTGCCGGGCGGGGAGGTCGCGCGGTTGGTCGGTGGCCACCGCCTCACCCTAGTCCGAGACGAGGGCAGCAGACAGGCCGGTTTGTGCCCGGGACACAACAGCGGTGAGATGGCACCGTGCATCTGGACACCCCCGGGACAGGGCGCCCCCTGGTCATCGGCCACCGCGGCGCCCCGGGCTGCCGGCCCGAGCACACCTTGGAGTCCTATGCGCTGGCCGCCCGCATGGGAGCCGACTGCATCGAGCCCGACGTCGTCCCCACGCGGGACGGCGTGCTCGTCGCCCGCCACGAGAGCGAGATCTCCGGCACCACCGACATCGCCGACCGTCCCGAGCTGGCGGACCGTCGGACGACGAGGACCGTCGACGGGCACACGGTGACCGGGTGGTTCACGGAGGACCTGACGCTCGCCGAGCTGCGAACCCTGCGTGCGGTCGAAAGGATCCCCGCGCTGCGGCAGCCCGCGTCGACCCTCGACGGCAGGTTCGCGGTGCCCACGCTGGCCGAGATCCTGCGCCTGCGCGCCGGGTTGTCGGACGAGCTGGGCCGGGAGATCGCCGTCTACATCGAGACCAAGCACCCGAGCCACTTCGCCGGGCTCGGGCTGTCGCTGGAGGAGCCGCTGGTGGAGGAGCTCACGAGGGCCGGGCTCACCGGCCCCGGTGCGCCGGTGTTCGTGCAGTCCTTCGAGCTGGGCAGTCTGCGCCGTGTGCGTGCCGCGACCGGGCCGGGAGTGCCCCTGGTGCTCCTCGTCGCGCAGGCGGACGGCCCCGTGGCGCTGTCCGACGCGGCACTTGCGAGCCTGGCGCACGAGGTCGAGGCGATCGGGCCGGACAAGCTGCTCGTCATCCCCTGGCAGGAGGACGAGCAGCTGGGCGCCCCGACCGACCTCGTGGCACGCGCGCACGCCGCCGGTCTGCTCGTGCACCCGTGGACCTTCCGCGCGGAGAACCACTTCCTGCCCCGCGACCTGCGGCTCGGGCGGCGACCGGCCGACCACGGCCATCTGCTGGCCGAGCTGGCGGCCTACCTCGAGGTCGGGGTGGACGGCGTCTTCACCGACCATCCCGACCTCGGCGTGCTCGCGCGGGACGCGTCGTCCAGGGTTCACCGACGCGACACCTGAGCGTCGGGCCCCGGACCGCCTGACAGGTTTGACTGCCCGGGTGAGCCTCCCGAGCACCGTGCAGGCCCCCCGGCCGGAGCTGCTGCACCGCTGCCCGGGCGGCTTGGCACCCGGCGGTCCCGAACCCGTGGTCGTCGGGCACCGGGGTGCCTGCGGCTACCGCCCGGAGCACACGCTCGCCTCCTACGCGCTGGCGGCGCGGATGGGGGCCGACTACGTGTCGGTGGACCTCGTGGTCACCGCGGACGAGCAGCTCGTCGCCCGGCACGAGAGTGAGCTGTCCTCCTCGACGGACGTGGCGCGACGACATGAGCTCGCCGACCTGCGGCGGGTGCGGCACCTGGACGGGTATGCCGTGCAGGGCTGGTTCGCCGACGACCTGACCTTGGACCAGCTGCGTCGTCTGCGGGCCGTGGAGCGCTACCCGCACCTGCGCCACGGGAGCGTGCTCTACGACGGGCTGCTCGACGTGCCCACACTCGAGGAGGTGCTGCAGCTGAGGGCTGCGCTCGTCGGCCAGCTCGGCCGCGCCCTCGGGCTGGTGCTCGCCGTGCGGTGCCCGGACCGGCGCCAGGTCACGACGACCTGGCGTCTCCTGCAGCGCCATGACCTGGACCGACCGGACGGCCCGGTCATGCTGGCCGCGGAGTCACTCACGGTGCTGGAGGCGCTGCGTGCCGAGGGGGCTCGGCTGCCCCTGGCCTGGCGGGCGCTGGCCGGCGAGTGCGAGCCCACCGACCTCAGGCGTGCCGCCGCCGTGGCCCAGGTGGTGGCGACCGACAAGCAGGTGGTCATGCCACGACGCCTCGACGGCAGGCTCGGCGAGCCGACGGGCTGGGTGGAGCGGGCGCACCGGCTCGGCCTGGCCGTGCACGCCTGGACGTTCCGCGCCGACAACGTCCACCTGCCCACGGACCTGCAGATCGGCAACGACCCCTCGCGGCTGGGGCACGGCGCGCGGGAGATGCGGAGGTTCGCGCGGGCGGGTGTCGACGGCTGGGCCACCGACCACGCGGACCGCGGGGTGCTCGCACGCCGCAGCGACGAGCACCCCGCGGTGGGTGGCGCGTGAGCGGGGCGCCGACCCGCTCCGAGGACACCGGTCAGGCGTCACCACCGGCCGTGCCGGAGGTGCCGGCCGTGACGTCGTCGATGCGGTACTTCTCCGCCGCCTGCAGGGGCACCTGTGGGTCGATCTCACCACGGTCGGCGAGCATCTGCAGGGCCTTGACCGCCATGGAAGGCCCGTCGATGTGGAAGAACCGCCGGGCGGCGGCCCGGGTGTCGGCGAAGCCGAAGCCGTCGGCCCCGAGCGCGTAGTAGTCCTCGGGCACCCAGTTGGAGATCTGGTCCTGCACCTGGCGCATCCAGTCGCTCGTCGCCACGACCGGGCCACGCCCCTCCGAGAGCCGGCGGGTCACATAGGGCACCCTGCGCTCCTCGTCGGGGTGCATGAAGGCGTCCTCGTCGCACGCCATCGCCTCCCGCCGCAGCTCGGACCAGGAGGTCACCGACCACACGTCGGCACTGACCCCCCAGTCGTCCCGCAGCAGCTCCTGGGCCTCGACCGCCCACGGGACACCGACACCGGAGGCGAGCAGCCGCACGTTCTTGCCGTCCTCGCCCCCGTCACCGGCGCGCAGCAGGTACATCCCCTTGAGGATGCCGTCGACGTCCACGTCCTCCGGCTCGGGCGGCTGGACCATCGGCTCGTTGTAGACGGTGAGGTAGTAGAGGACGTCCTCGGGGTCCTCGCCGTACATGCGGCGCAGCCCGTCACGCAGGATGTGGGCGATCTCGTAGCCGTAGGCCGGGTCGTAGGACACGACCGCCGGGTTGGTCGCGGCCAGCAGCTGCGAGTGTCCGTCGGCGTGCTGCAGGCCCTCGCCGGTCAGGGTCGTCCGGCCGGCCGTGGCGCCGACCATGAAGCCGCGGGTCAGCTGGTCGGTCGCGGCCCAGATGCCGTCTCCGGTGCGCTGGAAGCCGAACATCGAGTAGAAGACGTAGAACGGCACCATCGGCACACCGTGGGTGTCGTACGACGTCCCGGCCGCCGTGAGCGCGGCGATCGAGCCCGCCTCGTTGATGCCGACGTGCAGGATCTGCCCGCTCACCGACTCCTTGTAGGTGAGCATCAGGTCGGCGTCGACCGAGGTGTAGTTCTGGCCGTGGACGTTGTAGATCTTCGCCGAGGGGAAGAAGCTGTCCATGCCGAACGTGCGGGCCTCGTCGGGGATGATCGGCACGATGTGCTTGCCGAACTCCTTGTCGCGCATCAGGTCCTTGAAGATGCGCACGAACGCCATCGTCGTGGCGACGCCCTGCTTGCCCGAGCCCTTCTTGGCGGCCTTGTAGGCCTCGTCCCCGGGCAGCGTGAGCGGGGTGGCCGCGGCCGGCCGGCGCTCCGGCAGGTAGCCGCCCAGCTTCTGCCGCCGCTCCTTCATGTAGCGGATCGCCTCGTCGTCCTCACCCGGGTGGTAGTAGGGCGGGGCGTAGGGGTCGGCCTCGAGCTGCTCGTCGGTGATCGGGATCCGCAGCCCGTCGCGGAAGGCCTTGAGGTCGTCCAGCGTGAGCTTCTTCATCTGGTGCGTCGCGTTGCGGCCGGCGAAGTGGCTGCCGAGGCTGTAGCCCTTGATGGTGTGAGCCAGGATCACCGTCGGCTGACCGGTGTGGTTCATGGCCGCCTGGTAGGCCGCGAAGACCTTGCGGTAGTCGTGGCCACCGCGCTTGAGCTTCCACCAGATGTCGTCGTCGGACCAGTCCTTGACGAGCTCCTTGGTGCGCGGGTCGCGCCCGAAGAAGGAGTCGCGGATGAACGCCCCGTCGTTGGCCCGGAAGGTCTGGAAGTCACCGTCGGGGGTGGTGTTCATGAGGTTGACCAGCGCCCCGGACTTGTCGCCCTCGATGAGCGGGTCCCAGCCACGGCCCCAGAGGACCTTGATGACGTTCCAGCCGGCCCCCCGGAAGAAGGACTCCAGCTCCTGCACGATCTTGCCGTTGCCGCGGACCGGTCCGTCCAGACGCTGCAGGTTGCAGTTCACCACGAACGTCAGGTTGTCCAGCTCGTCGTTGGCCGCGACCTGCAGCAGGCCACGCGACTCGGGCTCGTCCATCTCGCCGTCGCCCAGGAACGCCCACACATGCTGCTCGGAGGTGTCCTTGAGACCGCGGTTCTGGAGGTACTTGTTGAACTGGGCCTGGTAGATCGCGTTCATCGGGCCCAGACCCATCGACACCGTCGGGAACTGCCAGAAGCCCGGCATGTTGCGTGGGTGCGGGTAGGAGGACAGGGTGCGCAGCTCGCCGTCGACGTAGTGCGAGTGTTCCTGGCGGAAGCCGTTGAGGTCGTCCTCGCCGAGCCGGCCCTCGAGGAAGGCCCGGGCGTACATGCCCGGAGAGGCGTGGCCCTGGAAGAACACCTGGTCGCCGCCGCCCTCGTGGTCACGGCCGCGCCAGAAGTGGTTGAAGCCGACCTCGTAGAGCGTGGCCGCGGAGGCGTAGGTCGAGATGTGCCCGCCGACGGAGACGTCGGGGTGCTGGGCCCGGTGCACCATGACGGCGGCGTTCCAGCGCATCCAGGCGCGGTACCGACGCTCCACGTCCTCGTCGCCGGGGAACCAGGGCTCCTCCTCGGGGCCGATCGTGTTGATGTAGTCGGTGGTCGTCAGCGACGGGATGCCCACCTGCGCCTCCCGAGCCCGCTCCAGCAGGCGGAGCATCAGGTAGCGGGCACGGCGGCGCCCACCCGCCTCGATGGCCCCGTCGAGCGAGGCCAGCCACTCCTGCGTCTCCTCGGGATCGGTGTCCGGAATCTGGCTCGGCAGGCCGTTCAGGATGGGGCCTGAACCGGATCGGTCCTTCGCCACGACACGTCCTCTCTGTTGCGGGTCACTTCGCTTCGCCTCAGTCTGTCACGGCGGTATGCCGCGTGCCGTCGCGCGTAGGAGCGTGCGCAGCCGCGTTGGCTTTACAAGTGGAGACCCGTCCGGTTGGCTTGGCGCCACACCAGCAGGAGGGAGCGGGACGTGGTAGGCACCGAGAGCGGCCGTGTGGCCGGACCGGTGGACAAGCTGGGCTTCCGGCCCGGCCATGTCGTCATGGAGTTCGGGTTCGACGACGACGTGGACGCGGACCTCCGCGAGTCCGTCGAGGACGTCGTCGGGAGCGAGCTGGAGGACGACGCCTACGACGGCGTCGTGGACGCGGTCCTGCTCTGGTGGCGCGACGGTGACGGCGACCTCACCGACGAGCTCGTCGACGCCCTCACGATGGTGGAGGAGGGTGGCTTCATCGCCCTCCTCACACCGGGCAAGGGCCGCAGCGACCGGGTCGAGGCCTTCGCTGTCCAGGAGGCCTGCACGACGTCCGGCCTGACGGCCAGCGGCGCCGTCCCCGTCGGTCGCGACTGGCTCGCCCAGCGGCTGGTGGGCCGCAAGTGAGCGCACCGCACCAGCAGGGGAGCCCCGGCGTCGGGGACCCCGCCCCCGACTTCACGCTGCGCGACCAGTACGGCCAGCAGGTCACGTTGTCCCAGGCCGTGCAGGACAAGCACGCACTGCTGGTCTTCTTCCCGTTCGCCTTCTCCGGCATCTGTGCCGGGGAGCTCCTGGAGATCCAGCTCAACATCGACCGGTTCAGCAACGAGCACGTGCAGGTCTACGGCATCTGCTGCGACGGTGCCCCGGCGATCAAGGCTTGGGCCGCCCACGAGGGCTACCGTTTCCCTCTCCTGTCCGACTTCTGGCCGCACGGCCAGGTCGCCCGTGCCTACGGTGTGCTCCACGAGGAGTCCGGCATGCCTGTGCGCGGCACCTTCCTTGTCGACCCCGGGATGACGGTGCGCTGGGCGCTGGTCTTCGGTCCCGGCGAACAGCGCGACATCGGCGTCCTGCACGACGCCGTGAAAGGCCTGCCCCGGCCGGCCTGACAGAATGAGCGATCGGCGCGTGCCCACCCGGGGCTGCGCCGTCAGGGGCCTGTAGCTCAGGTGGTAGAGCACCGCGTTTACACCGCGGATGTCGTCGGTTCGAGCCCGGCCGGGCCCACGTGGACACCTCACCTGCCGTCGCGAGCCTGCGTGAGGTGGTGGCTGCCCTGGAGCAGCTCTACCCTCCCGAGCACGCCCAGTCGTGGGACCGGGTCGGGCTGGTCGCCGGTGACCCGGACCAGCCGGTGCGGCGGGTGCTCCTGGCGGTGGACCCCACCCTGGCGGTGATCGCCGAGGCACAGGAGCGTGCTGCCGACCTGGTCGTCACCCACCACCCGCTGCTGCTGCGCGGCATCCACTCGGTCGCCACCACCACGGCCAAGGGGGCTGCGGTCACAGCGCTCGTCGTGTCGGACACCGCCCTCTACTGCGCACACACCAACGCTGATGTCGCCGACCCGGGGGTGGGCCAGGCCCTGGCCCTCGCCTGCGGTCTGGGTCACACCGAGGCGCTGGTCGTCACCGAAGGCCGCGAGCTCGGTCGCGTGGGCGACCTCACCGAGTCCTGCTCACTGGGTGACCTCGCCCGGCGCCTGGCCGACCGGCTGCCCCCGACCGCGGGCGGGATCCGGGTCAGCGGGCCACCCGAGGCGCGGGTGCGCCGGGTGGCCGTGCTGGGTGGCGCGGGGGACACCGCCTTCCCGCAGGTGCGGGCCTGCGACGCCGACGTCTACGTGACGTCCGACCTCCGCCACCACCCCGCACTCGAGGCCCGCGAGGAGGCCGCCGTGGGTGACGGTCGTCCCTACCTCGTCGACGCCGGCCACTACGCCAGCGAGTGGCTCTGGCTGCCCAGCCTGGCGGAGCGGCTCGGCGCTGCGATGGAGGCCGCGGGCACTACGGTGGAGATCGAGATCTCCTCGGTCCGGACGGACCCCTGGGACTTCGTGGTGGGAGCTGCGGGCCCGGAGACGACCACCCCCAGCACTCAGACCAAGCGAGGTATGCCGTGAAAGCCGACCCGAGCCGCCAGGCGAGACTGCTCGACCTGCAGGCCCTCGACACCCGTCTGGCCCAGCTGGACCATCGTGCGCGGTCGCTGCCGGAGCACGCCGACGCGGCACAGCTCACCGAGCGGCTCGGAGACCTGGAGGCGGAGGTCGTGCGGACGCGCACCGCCCAGCAGGACGTCCAGCGTGAGCTCACCAAGGCAGAGGCCGACGTCCAGCTCGTGCGTGACCGGGCCGAGCGCAACCGCACGCGTCTGGAGGTGGGCACCGGGACGGCGCGTGACCTGCAGGGGCTACAGCACGAGCTGGAGTCGCTGGCCCGACGTCAGGAGGTGCTCGAGGACCTCGAGATCGAGGTCATGGAGCGCGCCGAGACCGCCGACGCGGCCGCCCTCCAGGCAGAACGGGCTCGTGACGAAGCCCTCGAGCAGCTCCAGCAGGTCACCGCTCGCCGGGACGCGCTGCTCGCCGAGGTGCAGGCCGAGCGGGCGGAGGTGGCAGCTGGACGCGACGGTCTGGTCGGCGAGGTGGGGGCGGACCTGGTCGCTCTCTACGAGCGGATCCGAGCCCACAGCGGCACTGGCGCGGCCCCGCTGCAGGCCCGCCGCTGCGGAGGCTGTCACATGGAGCTCAACCCGGTGGTGCTGAGCAGGATCAAGGCCGCTGAGGAGGACGAGGTGCTGCGCTGTGAGGACTGCAGCCGGATCCTGGTCCGCACCGACGAGTCGGGGTCCTGAGGTGGGCCGGTCCCGCCGGCTCCTCGTCGAGGCGGACGGTGGGTCGCGTGGCAACCCGGGAGTTGCCGGCTACGGCGCGCTGGTGCGGGACGCGGGGTCCGGCAGGGTGCTCGCCGAGCGCGCCGCCCCCCTGGGGCGCGCGTCCAACAACGTCGCCGAGTACCAAGGCCTCATCGCCGGGCTGCAGGCCGTGCTCGACCTCGGTCTCGCGGACGGTGCCGAGGTCGCTGTCCGGATGGACTCCAAGCTCGTCGTGGAGCAGATGGCCGGGCGGTGGAAGATCAAGCACGAGGACATGCGACGCCTCGCGCTGCAGGCCAGGGACCTCGTGCGTCAGATCGAGGCGGCCGGTGGCGCGGTCTCCTGGACCTGGGTGCCACGGGCCGCCAACGGACCGGCGGACGCGCTGTCGAACGTCGGCATGGACGGGCGCACGGTGCATCACGACCACCGCGAGGACCTCGCGGAGAAGGACCCGCCGGACGGCGGCCCCGTCGCGGCGACCCCGACCTTCGGGGAGGGCCGCGCGCCGGTCGCCGATGTGGTGCTGTCGACAGAGACCACCCCGACCTTGGAGGGCTCCTGCCGCCTCGTGCTGGTGCGGCACGGGGTCACCGACTTCACGACGTCTCGGCGGCTGGACGGCCGCGGTGGCGCGGACCCCGAGCTCAACCGGCTGGGCCGGGCGCAGGCCGCGGCGGCGGCCGGTGCCGTGCGCGCCCTGCTCGAGCGTTCCGAGCAGGGACCGGTCAGCGTGATGACCTCTGAGCTGCGACGGGCTCGCCAGACCGGCGCGGCGCTGGCCCGCGAGCTGGGGGTTGAGCCGGAGACGGACCCGGACTGGGACGAGCAGGGCTTCGGCGACTGGGACGGTCTCACGATGGAGGAGCTGGCCCGCGACTTCCGCGAGGAGCTGCACCGCCTGCGGGTGGACGCCGACTACGCCAGGCCGGGCGGGGAGAGCCACCGGCAGCTGGCGGCGCGGGTCTCGGACGCCTTCGGCCGAGCGGTGCGTCGCGGGGGCACCGTGGTCGTGGCGACCCATCGCAAGCCCGTCATGTGCGTGCTGGCCCAGGTGCTCGGGATCGACCACGACCGGGTCTGGTCGGTCGCCACGGCACCCACGTCCCTGACCGCCTTCGAGGTCTGGCCGGACGGTGGCGTCCAGGTGGCCTTCGTGAACGACACCCACCACCTGCACGGCCTGGACGGCTCGTGACGCGCCGTTCGGCTGCCCGGGCAGGACGCCGCCCCACCCCGAGCACCGGAGGGCATGCGGCATACGACGGCCTGCAGGGTGTCACCAAGGCCGGGTTATGGTTGGCCCCGTCGTGTCACGGTCCGCGGCCCGCCCGCCCACGGCGCGCCGCACGAGCCTCCGCGACCCCGACCACCCTGCCCGCGACCGAGGACTGACATCGCATGCGCTACGCCGAATCCATCATCGACCTGGTGGGCCACACCCCCCTGGTCAAGCTCAACCACGTCACCGGTGACGTGCGGGCCACCGTGCTGGCGAAGGTCGAGTACCTCAACCCGGGTGGCTCGGTGAAGGACCGCATCGCGACGCGCATCATCGACGCCGCCGAGGCCGACGGGCTGCTCGGGCCCGGTGGCACGATCGTGGAGCCGACGAGCGGCAACACCGGGGTGGGGCTGGCGCTCGTGGCGCAGCAGCGCGGCTACCGCTGTGTGTTCGTGTGCCCGGACAAGGTCGGCGAGGACAAGCTCAACGTGCTGCGTGCCTACGGGGCCGAGGTCGTCGTCTGCCCCACGTCGGTCGCGCCGGACCACCCGGACTCCTACTACAGCGTGAGCGACCGGCTGGCCCGCGAGATCGAGGGCGCGTACAAGCCCAACCAGTACGAGAACCCGCACGGCCCGAGGAGCCACTACGAGACCACGGGGCCGGAGATCTGGGAGGACACCGAAGGGCGCGTCACGCACTTCGTGGCTGGTGTCGGCACGGGCGGCACGATCACCGGCACCGGGCGGTACCTCAAGGAGGTCTCCGGAGGCCGGGTGAGGGTCGTCGGTGCCGACCCGGAGGGCTCGGTCTACTCCGGTGGCACGGGACGGCCGTACCTGGTGGAGGGCGTCGGCGAGGACATCTGGCCCGGTGCGTACGACCCGTCGGTGCCGGACGAGATCGTCGCCGTGAGCGACGCCGAGTCCTTCGCGATGACCCGCCGGCTGGCCCGGGAGGAGGGGCTGCTGGTGGGGGGCTCCTGTGGCATGGCGGTCGTCGCCGCGCTGCGCGTCGCCCGTGACCTCGGCCCGGACGACGTCGTCGTGGTGATCCTGCCCGACGGCGGCCGTGGCTACCTCGGCAAGATCTTCAACGACACCTGGATGCGCAGCTACGGCTTCGTTCCGGCCTCGCAGGAGAAGACCGTGCGCGACGTCGTGAGCAGCAAGAGCGGCGACCTGCCGGCGCTCGTCCACGCCCACCCGACCGACACCGTGCGCGACGCCGTGTCGATGATGTCCCAGTACGGGGTCTCGCAGCTGCTCGTGCTCTCCGCCGAGCCACCCGTGGTGATGGGAGAGGTCGTGGGCGCGGTCAACGAGCGTGACCTTCTCGACGCGGTGTTCCACGGCGAGGTGCGGATGAGCGACACCGTCGCCACCGTGGTGGGCCCGCCGCTGGGGCTCATCGGGGTCGGTGAGACCGTGGCTGCGGCCCGCGAGGCCCTGGCCTCGACCGACGCCCTGCTCGTGACCGAGGACGGCAAGCCCGTGGCCGTCCTCACCCGACCCGACCTGCTGACCTTCCTCTCGGAGTGATCTGACATGACCGGTTTCGCCACCCGTGCCATCCACGCCGGACAGGCCTTCGACCCGACCACCGGGGCCGTGATCCCGCCCGTCTACCAGACCTCCACCTTCGTGCAGGAGCACGTCGGTGGTCTGCGGGCGGGCTACGAGTACGCCCGCGGCACCAACCCGACCCGTGACGCGCTGCAGGAGCTCATCGCCGACCTGGAAGGGGGCAGCCACGGGTTGTCCTTCGCCTCCGGGCTGGCTGCCGAGGACGCCGTGCTGCGCGGGCTGCTGCGTCCCGGAGACCACGTGCTGATGGGCAACGACGTCTACGGCGGCACACATCGGCTGGCCAACCGCATCCTCGCCCCGTGGGGCGTCGAGCTGAGCACCGTGGAGATGTCGGACGTCGACGCCGTGCGTGCGGCGATCCGACCCACTACCGCCATGCTGTGGCTCGAGACCCCCAGCAACCCGCTGATGAAGATCACCGACATCGAGGCCGTGGCGGCTCTCGGACACGAGCACGGCACGGTCGTGGTCGTCGACAACACCTTCGCCTCGCCGGCGCTGCAGAGGCCGCTCGCCCTGGGCGCCGACCTGGTCGTGCACTCGGCCACGAAGTACCTCGGCGGGCACTCGGACGTCCTGGGCGGTCTGGTCGCCACCGGCGACGCCGAGATCGCCGAGAAGGTGGGCTTCCTGCAGTTCGCGGCGGGAGCAGTCTCCGCTCCGTGGGAGGTGTTCCTCACCATCCGGGGCATCAAGACCCTGCAGATCCGCATGCGCCAGCACAGCGACAACGCCACCGCGGTCGCCGATGCCCTGCTGGGGCACCCGGCCGTGGAGCGGGTCTACTACCCGGGACTGCCCGAGCACCCCGGCCACGACGTGGCATCACGGCAGATGGAGCGCTTCGGCGGGATGGTCTCGCTCGCCCTGCACGGCGGTGCGCAGGCAGCACGGACGTTCGCCGAGTCGACATCGGTCTTCCAGCTCGCCGAGTCCCTCGGCGGCGTCGAGTCCCTGGTCAACTACCCGGCCGAGATGACCCACGCCTCGGTGCGCGGCACCGAGCTGGAGGTGCCGGACAACGTGATCCGGCTGTCCGTCGGCATCGAGGACGAGGCCGACCTGGTCGCCGACGTCCGCTCCGCGCTGGCGCGTCTGGCCTGACAGCCAGCCCCAGCGGCGCGCCGCCGGCGTCCGCAGACCCTCAGGCGCTGCGCGCTGTGGCGTCGAGCACCCACCCCGGTCGTCGCGGGCTCGGCGCCTCGAGCGCGACCTCGAAGTCCGGGCTCAGCAGGGCGGCCAGGGCCTGCGGCGTCCGCGGGTCGACCGCGGTCGTGCACAGCGCACGGGCGACCAGACCGCGGGTGTGCTTGGCCATGTGCGTCGCACCGGGCACACGCACCCTGACCCACCGGGCGGCCGGCTCGCCCTCCGGCACCCAGGCCGCCGCATACGTGCTCGACCGGCAGTCCACGACCAGGCCGCGCCCGACGAGCCCGGGGAGCACCGCCGCCAGGGGCCCGCGCCAGTGTCGGGCGAGCGGCCCGACACCGGGCAGGTTGACCGACATGGAGAGGCGGTAGGGCGCGACCCGGTCGGTGGTCCGCAGCGCTCCGTAGAGGGCAGAGACGACCAGGAGCCGACGGTGCGCACGGCGTCGGGCGCCGGCCTCGAGACCGGGCAGGTCGAGTGCGTCGTAGAGCACCCCGGTGTAGAGCTCGCTCACCCGCACGGCCGGTGCGGTGCGCAGCCGGGTGTTGCGAGCGACCTCCTCTGCGAGCGCAGGGCTCACGCCGAGCACGTGCGGCGCCTCGTCGGTCGCGCTCAGCCGGCCGACCGCGTCGACGACACCGCGGCGTGCCTGGGTGAGCTCGGGGAAGGACAGGCGGGACAGCTCCATCGGGGTGCCGCGGCGGCGGACGGTCTTGGTCTCGGAGGGGGGCAGCAGGATGAGCACGGTCGCAGCCTAGGTGGCCGGACCCCCAGGGTTGCTGCGTAGGGTGCCGTCCATGCTGGTCGACAGTGGTCTGCCGAGGGTGGTCGCGACGGACTGCGACGGGACCCTGCTGCGCAGCGACGGCACGGTCTCCGGACGCACCCGGCGTGCCCTGGCGCGCGCCGAGGAGGCCGGCATCACCGTGGTGCTGGTCACGGCACGGCCCCCGCGCTGGATGCACGAGCTCGCGGAGGTCGCCGGTGGCCACGGCGTGGTGCTGTGCGGCAACGGAGCCTTCACCTACGACCTGTCGCTGCGGGAGGTGACCTCGCACCGGCTGATGGACCCGCAGGTCGTGCTGGAGGTCGTGGCCGACCTGCGCTCGCAGCTGCCGGGGGTGACCTTCGCCCTGGAGAGCCTGCGTGGTTTCGCCCGCGAGCCCGACTTCGAGCGGGCCTCCGGCCGGCACGACGGACAGTGGCGGGTCGGACCGGTCGAGGAGCTCGTGGAGCACGCCCCCGGCAAGATCCTGGTCCGCCACCCGACCTGGGCCGTCGACGACCTGCACGACCGCGTCTCCGCGGTGGTGGCGCGGCGCGCCGAGGTGTCCCACTCCGGTGCCGTCGGCCTGGCCGAGCTGGGCCCGGCGGGGGTGACCAAGGGGCTGGCTCTGGCAACCTGGTGCACGGAGCAGGGGGTGAGGGCCGAGGAGGTCTGGGCGTTCGGTGACATGCCCAACGACCTGCCCATGCTGACGTGGGCCGGACGGTCGTTCGCCGTGGGCAACGCCCACCCCGCGGTGCACGCCGCGGCGACCGACCGGTGCCCCGCCAACGACGACGACGGCGTCGCGGTGACCCTGGAGATAGCACTTTCCCGGGTCTGACGCGCGGGACGCGCGCGGGACGAGCCGTCAGCGAGCGAGCCACCGGGTGTCGCGGACGTCACGGGACGGTCAGTGCGGTGGCACCCGGCCGCGACCGGCCTTCGTCTGCGACCGTCGCTTCTTGGCCTCCAGCCGTCGATGCTGGGACCCCCTGGTGGGGCGGGTCGGCCGTCGCGGGGGCGGCGGGGGTGCCAGTGCCTCTCGCAGCAGCGCAGCCAGGCGCTCCCTGGCCACCGCCCGGTTGCGCAGCTGCGAGCGTCGCTCCGAGGCGGCCACGGACAGCCGCCCGCCGACCAGGCGGTCGCCCAGCACGGCGAGGACCCGCTCCCGCTGGGCCGGCGTGAAGGCCGCCGACGCAGCCGGGTCGAACAACAGCTCGACCCGGCTGTCGGTCGTGTTGACGCCCTGCCCGCCCGGGCCGGCCGCACGGCTGAACCTCTCGACCAGCTCTCCGGCAGGCACGGTCAGCCCTCTCGGCAGGCCCGGGCCGGGTCGCAGCCGCAGGTCTCGCCCTGGCTCGGGGTTCACCTCCGGGTCAGCCGACCTCACGCAGGGTGCCGGAGGCGACGTCGTAGACGAAGCCGCGCACCGACTCCTTGTGCGGGATCGCGGGCTCGGCGTGGATGCGTGCGATGTTCTGCCGCACGTCCTCGTCGAGGTCGGTGAAGGCCTCCGCCGCCCAGGTGGGCTTGACCCCGGTGTCCTCGGCGATGGACTGCCGGAAACCGTCGTCGGCGAACGTGAGCATGCCGCAGTCGGTGTGGTGGATGAGCATGATCTCCGTGGTGCCGAGCAGGCGCTGGCTGATGGCCAGCGAGCGCAGCTCGTCCTGGGTCACCACGCCGCCGGCGTTGCGGATGACGTGGGCGTCACCCTCGGACAGGCCCAGCAGGCCGTAGACGTTGAGCCGGGCGTCCATACAGGCCACGACGGCGATCTGCCGTGCAGGCGGGAGGGGCAGGTCGCCCTTGTCGAAGGACGCGGCGTACTGCCGGGCCTGGGCGAGGAGCTCGTCGGTGACGGACATCGTGCCTTCTTTCGCAGGGGAGGGGCGCGGGGTGGGGACCCGGCTGGGTCAAGCATGACCGAACCGGCCTCGCGAGGTCGACCTGCGGTCCGGGCGTCCGCCCTGCACCGCGCAGGGGCTACCCCCCGTGGTGCCCCATGGGCTGCCCGGGCTGCACCGGCCCGATGCGGTAGGGCCGCATCATCTCGTTGTCCTCGTGCTCGAGGATGTGGCAGTGCCAGACGAACTGGCCGGGGGAGTCGAAGCGCATCCGGATGCGGGTGACCTCACCCGGGTAGGCGATGACGGTGTCCTTCCAGCCCAGCTCGCCGGCCTCGGGCCCTCGGACCTCCCCGTCGGCCACGACGCGCAGGTGGCCCATGCCCTCCTCGGTGACCGAGACGACCTGGCGTCCGAGGACCCGGAACATGACCTCGTGGACGTGGATCGGGTGGGCGTCCTCGGTGGTGTTGTAGACCTCCCAGGTCTCGACGGTGCCGACGTCGGGGTTCTCGCTCACCTCGTCGTGCCACAGGTGCGGGTGGACGAACCCGTCGTCGTCGACCGTGCCGAGGAGCGCTGCCACCGGGGCGTCGAGGCCCGGCTCCATCGACATCTCCTCCACCAGGGCGAGGCGCCGCACGGAGCCCGGTGGCAGGTCTGTCACCGTCGGCAGCTCGAGGAACTCCGGAGGTGTGCTGCGGTCCTGGCCCTGCCGCGGGACCACGCGGAGCTGCATGACCTGGCCGGTCGTGGCAGGGTCGGCCGCGTCGAAGTCCTCGTCCGGCTCGCCGCCGCCGAAGGGCTCGTCCGGGCCGAGGTTGCGCAGCACGTGCGCGCCGGTCGGCACCTGCGTGAAGTCCACGACGACGTCGGCCCGCTCGGCGGGTGAGAGCAGCAGCCGGCCGTCCGCTCCGGCGGCGGTGAGCGGCACCGGTGCGGCCAGGAAGCCGCCGTCCGAGCCGATCTGCCATGCCTGGGCCCCCGGGATGTCGCCGAAGGCCAGGATGAGGAAGCGCGAGTTGCAGCCGTTCAGCAGCCGGAAGCGGTAGCGCCGCTGCTCCACCTCCAGCGTGGGCCAGGTCGTGCCGTTGACGATGATGGCGTTGCCGAAGAACTCGGGGTTCCACACCGGCGGGATGTCGCCGGCGGGGATGTACGGCCCCGTGACCCCGTCGAAGAACTCCCGTGAGTCGGGGTAGAACAGCGAGCCGTCGGCGTTGAACGAGCGGTCCTGGATCGCCAGCGGGATCTCCCGGTAGCGACGGTTCGAGGGGTAGCGGTCGTTGCGTTCGGGGGCGGGGCCCGGCAGCACCGCGGGACGACCCGTTCGGGTGTCCCGGACGGCGTCGTCTCCGTCGGGACCACCGCGCACCAGGTAGAAGCCTGCGGGGCCTGCGTACACGTTCGCGCGCGTGATGCCCAGCGTGTGGTCGTGGTACCAGAGCGTGGCCGCCCGCTGGTCGTTCGGGTACTGGAAGGTGGCCCGGCCCGGGCCCCACTCCACCCCGTGCAGGTCGGCGGCCTTGCCGGCGAAGAAGTCGTACCAGGTGCCGCGGGTCGCGTAGTCCGCGGGGATGTCCACCGCGTCCGGCAGGTACCACGCCTCGGGGTAGCCGTCGCTCTCGTCACCGACACCCACCGCCCCGTGCACGTGCGTCACGACCGGGACGGGCCCGGTGTAGGCGCCCGGAGCCTCGGCGAAGGTCGGAGTGGAGTCCCGCCCGGCCTCACCACCACCGGGGTTGGCCCAGTGGAGGGTGGGGTCCAGGGGCAGCAGGTGAGGCAGCGCATGCCCCCCGTCGTCCACGAGGCCGTTGACCCAGGTGACACGCACCGGCCGGTCCCACCCGGCCTCGATGGTCAGGCTGGGCGCGTTGCTGATCTCCAGGTGCCTGAACTGCGGGTCGACCGGGCCGTAGCCCCACACGGTGGTGGCCGGCAGCGCCGGCGGCAGGACCTGCTGCGCGAACTGGCGCACCGCGATGACATAGTGCTCGATGTTCTTGCCCCCCCGGGAGGGGACCAGGGCGGTGCGCGGCATCACGGGCGGCACCAGGAGCGCCGCCGCATACTTCGGGATGGTGGCGGAGTCCATCGGCAGGCTCATGCCTGACTGGGACGGGACCTCGACCGCCACCGAGTCACCCCCGAGACGAGTGAGGAGGAAGAGCCCGAAACCGGCGCCGCCGGTCCGGAGGACAGTGCGGCGGCTGGGCCGGGTGGACCCGGGCATGCGGACGTCGTCGTCCATGATGAAGCCCCTTCGTTCACGGTGGTCCCCCGGCACTCTTCGACGACACCGCGTCGTGCTTCACCTGTCCAGGGACCTTCGGCCCTTGACATCAGGCGAAGGTGGTGAAGCCATGTGCCGGTGTCGCGCCTAGGCTGGCCGTCATGGCCCACCGAGCGACGACGATGCACACCGCACCGGACAGCCCAGGCGCCCGGCTCTCGGCGGTCTTCGCCCAGGTCCGTGCGGAGCTCGAGGTCCGGGAGGAGTTCCCCGAGCCGGTGCTCGCCGAGGCTCTCGCGGCGGTGGCTTCACCTGTGCTCCCCGAGCGTGACGCTACGGTCCTCGAGCTCGTCACCATCGACCCGCCGGGGTCGATGGACCTCGACCAGGCGCTCCACATCACGCGGGCCACCGACGCGGACGGGCCGGGCGCGGCATACCGGCTGCGCTATGCCATCGCCGACGTGCCTGCCTACGTGGCACCCGGGGGCGCCGTCGACGCCGAGGTCAGGCTGCGTGGCCAGACGATCTACTGCCCCGACATCCGGGTGCCCCTGCACCCGACAGTGATCAGCGAGGAGGCAGCGAGCCTGCTGCCCGGCCAGACGTGTCCGGCCTTCGTCTGGGACGTGCTGCTCGGCCCCGACGGCGAGCGGGTGGCGGCGCAGGTGTCCCGCGCCATGGTGCGCAGCGCGCGGCGGTACACGTATGCGGAGGTCCAGGAGCTCGTGGACGCCGGCACCGCGGAGGAGACCCTCCTGCTGCTGCGGGAGGTGGGACGGCTGCGCGTGCAACGGGAGTCGGAACGGGGTGGGGCCAGCCTGCCGATGCCCGAGCAGGAGGTGCACGAGCACGAGGGGGGCTACGCGGTGCGCCTGCGCCCGCTGCTGGAGGCGGAGGACTGGAACGCCCAGATCTCGCTGCTCACCGGCATGGTGGCCGCCGAGATCATGCTGGAGGGGGGTGTCGGGATCCTGCGCACCATGCCGCAGGCCGACGAGGGGGCGGTCCGTCGGTTCCGGCGTCAGGCGCGCGCCCTGGGGGTGCCCTGGCCGGAGGGGATGGCCTACAGGTGACTTCCTGCGCACCCTCGACCGGTCCGATCCGGCGCACCTGGCGGTCATCCACGACGCTACGGCACTGTTCCGCGGAGCGGGCTACACGCCCTTCGACGGGCGGGTGCCCGAGGAGACCGTGCAGGCAGCGATCGCCGCTCCCTACGCCCACGTCACGGCCCCCCTGCGCCGGCTGGTCGACCGGTTCGGGCTCGTCGTGTGCGAGGCGCTGTGCGCAGGGGAGGAGGTGCCGGGGTGGGCACGCCAGGCGCTGCCCGGGCTGTCCGAGGTGATGACGACCAGCGGCCGGCAGGCGGGCGCCGTCGAGCGGGCCTGCGTCGACGCCGTGGAGGCTGCGGTGCTGCAGCCGCTGGTCGGCGAGGTGTTCCCCGCCGTGGTCGTCGACTCCACCTCGCGAGGGCTGGTGGTCCAGGTGACCCATCCTGCGGTCACGGCTCACGCAGAGGGGCACGCCGAGCTGGGCGAGGAGGTCGAGGTCGAGCTCCTCGAGGCCGATCTCGAGGCCCGGCGGGTGCGGTTCGGCATCGTGCGGGGCGTATCCTGAGAGGTGTGGATGAGTCGGCCAGACGGCCGCGTCGAGGAGCCACCCGGGAGACCGGGTGACTGGCTCGCCGAGGAACGTCCGGGCTCCACAGGGCAAGGTGGTGGCCAACAGCCACCCGGGGCGACCCGCGGGACAGTGCCACAGAAAACAGACCGCCACCGGGCAACCGGTGGTGAGGGTGAAACGGTGGTGTAAGAGACCACCAGCACGCCAGGTGACTGGCGTGGCTCGGTAAACCCCACCTGGAGCAAGACCAGACAGCACGCGTTCGAGGGCGGCCCGCCCGAGCGTGCGGGTAGGTCGCTGGAGGTGTGCGGCAACGCACGTCGTAGATGGATGGCCGTCACCGTCGCAGTGCCGGCAACGGCGCGACGGCACAGAACCCGGCGTACCGGCCGACTCATCCACCAACCCCCGTCTGAACAGCGGAAACGCCGCTACAGCCCCGGGGTGGTCCGCAGGGGGTCCGCAACATATCCGAGGGCGAGGTCCACGGCCTCGCGGGTCCGGTCTTCAGAGTCCGGCCACAGGTGACTGTAGGTGTCTAGGGTCTCCGCCGCCGTTGCATGGCCGAGTCGCGACTGCACGACCTTGACGCTCTCGCCGTGTCTTATCAAGAGGGAGGCGTAGTAATGCCTCAGTGAGTGCATCGTCAGGGTCGATGGGACTCCCGCAGCCCTCCTCGCCTTGATCCATCGCTCGGAGAACGCTGACCGCTTCCACGGTGCACCACTTGGCCGGGTGAAGACCAAGCCCGTCTCTCCGGTCGGGAACCTTTGCAGGTGTGCCGCCAGTGCGTCCACCACAGTCTGAGGCAGGGGGATGGTGCGGACCGAGCTGGCTGTCTTGGGTGGACCGAACACACCACCGTCCACGATCTGCCGGTCGACGCGGACCGTGCGGCGCAGGAAGTCCACGCGATCAACGGTCAATCCGAAGATCTCCCCCTGGCGCATGCCCGTGCCTGCCCCAAGAATGAGCATTGCGCGCATCGCCTCTGGCACCGCGGCAACCATCGCCACGACCGATTCAGTCGACACCACCTCAATGCGCCGGGCTTCGCCCTTGGGCAGCCGCACACCTTGGCACGGTGAGACCGGGATGCGTCTATCGAGCACCGCTGCCTTGAAGATTCCCGATACGTAGCGCATCGCCACTCGCACCGTGGACGGTGCCAGCGTCATGCCCTTGACCATCGCCTGTACGTCGCTAGGCCGGATCGACTCGAGCGGCCGGTCCCCAATGACCGGGTAGACGTGCCGGGTCAGGACACCCTCGACCACGGTCGCCGTGCCGGGTCGGTGAACCTGGACCTTGCGCCACTCTTCGGAGTACTCGCGGAACGTCACTCGGCCGGCGCCAGGAGCCACGTAGGCCCCGGTCACGATGCTGGCTGTCGTCTCATCGAGCCATCGTTGCGCGTCGGTCTTCCGTGCGAAGTGCCGCGAGTGCTCGCGACCTGCGGAGTCTCGGTAGCGTGCCCTCCAAATGCCGCTAGGTCGCTTAGCGATGCTGGCCATCGGCTGCCTGCTTCTCCCTGTAGTTGCGCTGCTTCCGCGCATGACGTTGACGTTGACATTCGGCACGGGGACAGCAGCGGGTCTCTCCAAAGCGTAGGGGGCGGCCCGGGGTGTGTGGCCTGCGACAGAACTCGCAGACGAACAAGCTGTCCGGACCTGTGAGGCCCATACGAGCCATCGTGCCGAGGACGTACAGACCCGTGTTTGTCTTTGCGTGGACTCCGATCTGCGGGTGCTGCCTCTCTGCCGGCCACACGGTGCTTAGCGTGACTCCGCTCGAAGCCATGATCCCGCTGAGGCCCTCGCTCACCAGGTACCGCACCTGATCGGCGTTGAGGGTGGTGTCCTCTTCGTGTCCGGTGATCGATGAATCTACTGCGGGCGGCACGTCCATGCCGTCGCTGAGGTGAGGGATGAGAGGTAGTTGGTAGCTCCGCAGGTCTGCGACCGTGCGGCCGCGGACGGCTCTGGCACGCGCGAGTCGTTCGCTAGCTTCGCTCAGCGCGTCAAGGAAGTTGATCAGGCGTTCCACGTCGGCCAGACGCACGGCCAGTGAACCATGACGACCCGGCAGCCGAGCACGAGAGCAAGACATGCCCAAACAGGCGGGTTTAACGCCATGCAAGCGGTCGTAGAGGTGCGGCGCGAAGTGGAAACGCGGTAGTCCGTGCTCATGGCATAGCTCCGGCCTGCCGTACCGCTGAACATGAGCGCTCAGATGGGTAGCACGCTCCGCCGGTGACGGCAGGGTCGCGGCCTGCAGAAGGTCCTCCAGGATGTCGTCCAGTGAGACCTGCAGTCTGTGGATCTCTGTCGCTGGTCCCCACTCTGGATGCGCTAAGACATCTCTGGGCAGGACCGCCTCGCCGCGCCCTAGGCACTCGACCCACCAGTCGTCCCCAACCTGGACCGCGGTGGCCTCGGGGTAGCGCCAGGCCGGGTTCGCCAGGGGAAGGAAGCCCTGTGTCGCGCCCGTGTTCGCAAGCTCCATGAACCGCCCTCCGTGACCGCTGTGTGACCGGTGACGAGTTCTGATCCTCCCCCCGGTACTCAGACGCTGTCAATGGGCCTCAACCGGGGCCGCGACTGATGGAGGTTGGACATGGACAAGGAACTTCTCACCCTGTATGAGGTGGCTGAGCGTCTGGGTGTGCCCGCAGCCACTTTGCGGTGGTGGCGTCACGTCGGCACGGGGCCGCGCGGTTTTCGCGCTGGTCGGCGGGTGTACTACCGGCCCGTCGACGTGGACCGTTGGGTCGAGGAACAGTGGGCCCTGGAGAACGGGCGGGATGTCCAATGAGCAGCCCTGATCGTCCTGCGACAACTCAGCGCTCTCGGGCCAGGCTCGTTCCAGTTGCACCGTCGGAGCCCCGTTCTTCGGGAGTGGACGCATGAGCCCGACCAGACGGGATCTGCCGAGCCACACTCGATGGAGTTGGAACGGTGGCCTGAGGATCTATCTGGGCCAGGAGCCCCGCTCTGGTGATGTGGTGGTGTCCGGCCGAGGCGAGGTGTACCACCGTGGCCTCGACTGTCCCGCGCTGCTGCGCGGCCGGCAGAGAGCCGTCTCTCGAGGCTGGGGCAGTGGCGGATTCTATTCCGTCCCGCCATCGCTCGCGGCACGGTTCGTGGGACCTTGTCGAAGCTGCTGGACGGGCGAAGAGCAATGAGAGGACCCATCCGCGTGGACAACGCACCCAGACTGCTCGGGCTCAAGCCTCCGGCCGCGTCACCCGCCTCGCGCCTACTGAGCCACCGCAGTGCTATGGCGAGCGGTTGGCAGTACGACTCGGTCCGTGTCGGCGCACTGACACCGTGTCGGCTTCCTGCCCTGCCTGAGGTTGAGCAGGGTCCAGCTGCTCCTGGCGGGGCCTCGGGTCCTCGGGCGGGTGATCGTCTGTGAACCGGACCGAGGTTGCACCAGACGGTCGTTTGTCGATTCCTGATGTCAGAGGAGCAGACGTGGCGGACGCGGCGCTGCAGTACGCCCGGTGCGGCTGGTGGGTGGTCCCCGTAGCGGCGGGCTTGAAAGACCCCTCCTCAATTCTGGGGTCCGCGTGGGGTCGTTCGTCCTCGCGCGACCCCGGACAGATCCGAGCGTGGTTCGAGCAGTACCCGGACGCGGGAGTCGCCCTTGACCTCGGCAGGTCCGGGGCAGTGGCCTTCAACATCAACGATCCTGATCTTGCGCCCTACTTCGTGGTCGATCCGTTCGATGTGGGTGGCAGTTTTCAAAGGACGCGACCAGACGACCGCCGCTTCGTTAAGCCGGGGCATGCGGTCTACGCCCTACCGGATGGGATGCGCCTGCCCTCAGGGGTCTACGGACTCGGGCTGTACTGGGGGAACGTGCTCAGCGACGGTGCCAGCCTCATGGTGAGCCCCTCGCGGCACCCGGACGCTGAGGGGATCTACCAGTGGCAAACGGAAGGCGCGGTCCCGCAGCTAGATGATGAAGTCGCGGCCTGGCTGGAGCGACGACGCGACGAATCGGAGTCTGAGAAGCCTGAGGATCCCCAACCTCAGGCTCCGACGGAACCTGAGCGATCAGTGGTTGCCGAAGAGTCAGGCGCCATCGCTGACACCACCGACGACCTTCAGGATGAAGGGAGGGAACCGGAGCGCTCGAGCTGGGCACCTGTCGACCTCTCGTCGGTTGCTGAGGATGCGTCCGGCACGGTGGTACCCGCCTGGTGGACGCGCTCGGACGGGCCGAAGCTCATCTACCCCGGCATGGTTCACTCCGTCTTCGGCGAACCCGAGACGGGTAAGTCGTTGCTGATGCAGGCGCTGAGTGTCGAGGTGCTCAGCCTTGGCGGCCGGGTGTTGTACGTGGACTTCGAGTCCGATGCCAGATCGGTCACTGAGCGGCTGCGCCTGTTGGGTGCGGACACCGAACTCCTGGGACGAGCCTTCGTCTACGTGCGGCCCACCACCGGACACGAGACGCCGGCCGACCGGGCCCAGTGGGACGCGCTGCTGACCACTCAGTTCGACCTCGTTGTTCTGGACGGCATCACCGAAGCCTTCAGCCTCTTCGATGTGACCTCCACGGACAACGACGAGGTCACGACCTGGATGAGGGCCGTACCCAAGGCGGTGGCCGAGCGTACGTCAGCGGCTGTTGTCCTGGTGGACCATGTCGTCAAGAACCGTGAGGCTCAAGGGCGGTTCGCCATCGGTGCTCAGGCCAAGTTGATGGCCCTGACAGGCGCTGGCTACAGGCTGCACCTGCGCGAGTCCTTCGAACCCGGCACGAGTGGGCGGATAGCCCTCGAAGTCGTGAAGGACCGTCCGGGCCAGGTCCGCGCAGCTTCGGTGGCAGTAGACCGGTCAAACTCAAGGTACGCCGCCGACGCCATCGTGGACTCCACGTCAGGGTCGCTCAGCGTCGTTCTCGTGCCGCCCACAGGCTCGGAGCGCCGCGCACGGGGTGAGGAACCGGACCACCTCAAGGACCGCATCCGCCAGGCGGTCACCGCGCAACCAGGCATGTCGCAGACGGCGCTGTTCGACGCAGTAGGCGGCAACAAAGCCGCCTTCACGGGTGCTGTGAACGAGTTGCAGCAGGAGGGGGTGATCCGAGCCGATCGAAGCGGAAGGGCACTCTCATACCGGCTGACCGACAGCACTGAAGCATCCTCGACCGCGAACGCGACCGCGACCGATCCCCCCTTTAGGGATCGGTCGCGGTCGCGGTCAGCGACACGGCACGACGATGTCCCAAGGTTCGGGCGACTAGCGTCCTCGATGGACCCTGAGAGCGAAGACGACCGGTAGATCCGGGACTCTCGGCCCGACCCGACGTGGTCGCGGTTCGCATGCCACCATGAGCCATGGATCTGATGCTGAAGCGAGGCGAAAAGGTTGAGGTTAAGGACCGGCTCGTCACTGTCACCGACTTGGCGTATGAGTCGTTGCCCCGGGTCCGTGACCGGTTGATCGAGGTGGCCAAGGGGCGGGAAACGATCACGTACGGCGAGCTGCACGCAGACGTGAACCTTCGGTACCACCCGTCCGGCATGGGTCGACTCCTGGACCTGCTCTCGGAGGAGTGCCATCGACGCGGGGAACCTGATCTCGCCAGCATCGTCGTGAACGCCGCCACGGGTGAGGTTGGCGACGACTACGGGGGCGACCCCGTCTCTGAGCGCGAGGCCCTCTACCGACACTGGGCATAGTGGCTGTCACCTGGTCCCGCGAACCGGAAGTTCACCGAGTAGTCGGCATGCAGCCACGGAGGGGCCACCATGACTCTTGACGAGCTCCTGGACCGCGCGCTGCCGCTGAACCGCAAGGAGCGCTACTACACCGGCACCGTGCTCCCGGCGTTGCTGTGTGCGCACTCGATGTGTCATCTGTCCCGCCTCGGGAGGTCGGATCTGCTTGACCTGGGTGAACTCGACGTGCGAGCCGACCCCGATGACTGCACCGTGCTGTTCTTCACCGAGTACAGCCTGATCGAGTCTGCCGTCGGCAAGGCGGCCGAGCTCTTCCCGGGCATGACCGCGCTGGCCAAAGACACCCCGGACGTCGTCATCCTGGTCACCGAGCCTGAGCCGGTGCTCATCGCCCTCGAGGCCAAGATGTTCGACCGTCCCAGCAGTCCAGAGCTGCTCAAGCAACTCGCCGCGCAGAAGGCGCAGCTGGACGGTCTCTGCACGCACCTGGCCCGTCATCTGGACGTCCCGCGGGTGCGACTGGCGCACTGGGCACTGCTCCCGCGTGCCCTGGCCGACGCCATGCCCGACCTCGAAACCCCCGTCATCACCTGGGAGCAGATCCGCGATGCCTACGCCGACGTCGACCAGCACTACTTTCACGGCGTCCTGACCACCGCGCTGCGCCGGTACCCCGAGCTCGTGAGCAAGTGGGTCGGCTACCAAGACGGAGACCTGGCCGGCGCCAAGCTCGTCCAGCGCGCCCTCGCAGGCGACGACACCTGGCCCTACATGGGCGCCCAAGGCGGGGTGAAGGGTCAACGCGTCACCAAGAGCATCGCAGAAGGCACATGGTCCACGACCGTCTTCCAGTGCCGACACAAGCCTCTGCCTGGCAACAACAACTGGTTCGCTGTCGCGGACTTCATCACTACCCTGCGTGCTGCTGGTGTTGACGTCGACAGCCTGGCTCCCACGGCCAGCGACGAGGTGAGCGACCAAGGCAGCCGCACCGGCGTGATGGATCCTCAGGTGTGATGAGCGTGCCAACGTGGGTCTGTGCCCGGTCCGCCGCTGCACGGGCGACGCGGCACTGAACCCGTGCACTGACGGGACGTAGCGCACACGTCCCGGCGGCGCCTGGTGGCGCAGAACCTCTGCACGTCGGACACCTAGCCTGTCACCATGACGAGTGCGATCCGCCAGTTGCTGGACGAGCTCTCGTGGGAGGGCAACGCCATCAAGTACCGCGGAGCGCTCCAATGGTGAGAAGCCCGTCGGCGACAGATCGTTCAGGGAACTGGGACGCCGCGACAGATTGGAAGTATAGTGGCGCCTGCACGGAAGCCACTTATCCGAGAGGCTTCTTAGACCTGCAGGAACTGGTGGGGGCGAAACGGACTGACTAGATCCCGGCGATTTGGTGGCCACCTTCAGGCTTTCCTGCAGGTGACAGCCTCGCGAACCCGGTAGAGCGAGCCGGGGGGTAGCCAACTCACGCTGAGTTTGGGACACTACTAGATCTGTGAAAGTCACCTTTGTGGCTCATGCGGCAATGCCACCGGCCGCAAGGTGGCGCGGCCTGCAGCGAGTCCGCAGGGATGAAGCGATTCGCCTAGGGAGGCCCAAACGATGGGGGGATCACAGACGGCAGGACAAGAGGTGCTGCTCGTGCTCGCGCGCGAGGAGGTCGAGCGACAAATCCGGCGCGTGCTCTATAGGAACGGGGTCCCTGTCCTGTTTTCGCGCACCGGGATAGAGATCCCGATCGAGGGCGTAGACGACGTCACGGCCGATCTGTACCTGTCCGTCTCGTCCGTTTCCGTGCTGCTCCACGAGCCGGATGAGTTGACGCTGACAGCTCGGTTTCGCGGGTCAGCCGTCCACCTGAACCTTCCAGGTGGCGTCACGCGCCGATTCTGCGACCTAGCGGGAACGATCGAGGTGCGCTCGCCGATCTTCCTAGAGGGCGCGGATCGGGAGGTTGCGTTCGGGCTGTCCGGCGGTCTCGATGGCTCCGCGATGGACGTCTCAATCGACCTCAACGACGATGCCGTGCACGAGATCGATGCTACTTTGCGTCTCCTCTGCGCACTCCTGCCCGACTGCGAGCCCTCTGACCCCCTCACCTGGAAGGACGACGTCCGGGAGAGGGTGGAGGCGGCCGTGCCCGCGGCCCTGGTCGACGCAGACGGGGTGGCGTTCCGGGGAGGGCTCGACGTCTTGGAGCCCGACGCGAGGAGCCCCATAGTGCCGAAGGAACTCTGCGGGTTCAGGGTCAATCTTCCGTTCTTCAACACGGGCGAGTTGATTCTGGCGTTCAGGCTCGCCGACCCTACTTGCCCGGGTCAAGGATTGCCCGTCTCCGGGTTCACCGGGGGCAACGAGAGAGCAGCCCTCGCGGTCGCCAACGACTTCCTCTTCGGAGAGGTGGTGGGCCCCGCCGTGGCCGTCGGACTCCTCGGGGCGGTCGAGCGACCCGACGTCGGCGCATCACCCTGGTTCCGCACAGGCGTCGACGAGAACGGCGATTCGGACTTGCCGTGCGATCTCGCGCAGGCCGGTGCGCTGGTCCTGGAGCTCCAGGCCGCGGACCGGGCGCTCCAGGCCCGCAACGCGCCGCCGCCGCCCAATGCCATGACTCCAGCGGAGTTCATAGTCGCGCACGCGCTGCGGGCCCGAACCCTCGACCTGGTGCGTGGCCATACCGGAGCGTTTCTCGTCGACGAGCTGTGTAGGACACTGGCCGAGGACCTGAACCGGCTGCTCATTCGCTGCGACTGGTTGAGCGATGCGCGTTTCCCCGGCCGCTCGCGTGCTTCGGAGGTGTCGGCCGTGTGTGCCAGCATGGATGCCGACCAAGTCTTCCCGCGTACCGGGGACCCGTACTTCTGGTGGGATCTCGTTCTCGAGAATCGTCGGCTGCTCGACCTGGCGTTCCCGGCCGCGCTGGCGGCAACACTTGCTGTGCCTTCGGAGGACCGGCGCGCCACCGTGGACAGTTTCTTCGGGTGGAGCGACGAAACGAACGGCCGCTATCGTCTCAAGCGGCCTCTCGTGATCGCTGACGACCTGCCAGGTGTTGTCACGGGAGAGATCACCCTCACGTCCTTCGAGCTCTTCGAGAATGACGGGGAGATCCGCTTCGCGGGCGCGTTCAAAGGCAAGGCGTTCGGCAACGCGGTCATCCGCTTCGACGGAACGTTCGCAGGAGGGGCCGAGCTCTCTGCCAGCGGCGGGCAGCTGAGTACCGACATCGACGTGAGCGACCCTCAGGTCGACACGCAGTTGGGATGGCTGGCCTTCCTGGTGGCGACGCTGCTCGTCGGACTGCTCGGCGCCATGATCACCGGCGCCGTGACCCAGGCGGTACTGAATACGCTGCGCCCGCTCCTCGGGCGTACGATTGCGCGGCGGCTCACTAGAGAAGACCTGCCGGAAAGATCGGAGGGACTGCTGCTCCACCGTGTGACCCTGGACGATCTGGTGCTTGTCGGCGAGCTGGAGCAGCCGCGGGATCCCGAATTCGACGGGACACGGATCGGACGGAGAGCGTGGGAACTCGATCTCGACCTCAATCCGGACTCCTCACCCTGGAGCGGCCCTCCTCATGTCCCCGATGTCGTGCTCCGCGCGGGCGTGGCGCTAGAGGCCCGCGACGGAGCTGAGCTGATCGACTTCGGTTCGATCCCCGCCTGGCGGGCGCTGAATCTGGGCCACGTCGACGTCGTGCACCCGACGACGGCACAGCGGAGGCTCCCGTCGCTCGCCGTCGATGACATTCCCATGGACCGCTACGACTACGGGTCAGTGGTCTTTCCCGCCCGAACCGATGAGAACCTTACGAACCCGGTGTATCGGCTGTTCCCGATGCGTGTCCTCGGAGTCCGGACGGCGGCCGGGCGGCGAGCCATGCTGTGGCTGTGGCGCTGGCCGTCGGGTCACGTGAACTGCCTGTTCGAGGTTTACCGGCGTCGCGAGGACGGACGCGCCGAGATCGCTGGCAGAGTGACCCGTCATTGTCGCGAGCTCGACAGCGGCACCGACGACATCATGCTGCCGACACCTGTCCTCACGCCCTCTGGACTTGGATGGGGCATGGACGTCGAGATGCGACCCGCCGCGGCCGAGTGGCGCCAGTGCGTCTACACACACGACGGCATGCTTGAGGCCCGGGGCATAGCGCTTCCTGCACCGCTCACAGGTAGTTGGCGCGTGCTGAAGGACGGGGCGCTCGAGGACGGCTCGTGCTCGAGCCGGGACAACAAGGAGTGTGTGGCGCTGGTTCGAGGGGAGACGACGGAGATTGATCTCGCTCTCGTTGGCCCTGACGCGTCCCGCGCCGGGACGGGCACGGTGACGTTCACTGTTGCCGAGGACGGGATGAGCGTGCAGAGCGAGTCGTCGGAAGGCGCCGATGGGCGGTTCACGCTTATGCTCACGATCCGCGACGGAGGCTGCATGGAGCATGAGGCCGAGCGCGCGGTGAATTTGATCGGCGAGGATCGCGAGGAGCCGGGCCGGGAGGGACTCATCGAAGACCTGATGGAGTTTGAGCGCCTAATCGGCGGAGGACCGCAGGACTTCCCGCCTGCGCGCCCAGGGGCGGGACCCGATCCGGAGCCGGGGATGGAGGAGGTGCTTCGCGAGCAACTTCTTCCGACCGCGATGCCCCCACGGCGGTTCCTTGCCCAGCTTGAGGCCTTGGTAGCCGACCTGATAGCCGAGCCCAGCCGAGTGACACCGGAGGAGATTGAGAAAGGTCTGCGCCCCCTAATGCTGGAGGGCAGCTCAGTCCTGGAGTTGACTCTCGGTCAGGTCGAACGGCTGGCGGCAGGGGACGCCGTTGACGTGGAGCTGAGTGCCGAGTCCGTGCAGGCTGCCATAGCTGGGCGGGTGAGGCTTCGCTACGATTCGAAGGTGCTAGCCGGAGAACAGGTTGGCTCCTCAGCGCTGGGGCGTGCCCTTGACGATGCGTTCGCCGTGCTGACGCGGGGGCGCAAGCGGCCACCGTCGGGGCCGGCGCAGGACATGAGCGGCGAGTAGGCATGGCCAGTAGGCAATAGCAACCTGCCCCGGAGTTAGGGGGAAGTAGATGCATCAAGGACGGGACGTCGTCCGCCTCGTCCGCCACCCTGCAGTTGCCGGACCCAAGATGGGAGCAGACCTTCGGAGGCGCTGAAGCGGTTCACCCGCAAGGTTTGCCAGCGGATGAACCTCTGCTCGAGCTCGCGAGCCAGAGCCGCTCACGCGTCGAACTGCCTGACCCGATCCAAGCGTGCAAGCTCCAGTGTTGTCCGGCCCTCGAAGCGTCGTCGTAGGTCGGCCACCTCAAGGTACCGTCGCGCTAGCCCCACTGGACCGTTGAGCATCCCGAGGACCCGTGACAGGTGCTCACTCTTCGTAGGATCGGCAGCCAGCACAGAGTCGTGCAAAGCCGAGCGCGCCCACGGACGCCCGTGCGCGAGACCAGAATAGAGCCGCCAGTCCGCGAGGTACGACGTGCCGAATGCCTCGTCGATGCTTCGGATGATCTGCGTCGTCGAAGTCGTCACAAGAAAGCTCTGCGCGGGGAACTCCTTCCGCGCCGCCCGGCCATGCCTCTCACCAGTGAGCGTCGCCCCCATCTGGAGCATGTCGTCCAGATCGTCAACCATGAGCGACACGTAGCGACGCTTTTGCAGCTCGACTTCGGGGAGCATCAGCCAGAGACCCGTTGCAAGGGACTCGATGGCCGTCCTAACAAGGGTTCCCTCGGCCGCACCACTGCTGTCGAACCGTCCGTCGTCCGAGAACGCAAGCGTGAGGATTGCGTCGTGCATGGCAGACGCGGACTGCGCGAGCATCGCGATGACCTCTGACCGGGTCTGGGCCCCCGGGACCAGACCAGCCCAGGCCTTGTCGACCCGACGTCCTTCGTCGTCCGACGGCTCCCACCCTGCCTCGGCCGCGGCCGCGAACCACACGGCAAAATCGAGGTCGTCGTGAAGTTCCATGCCGCGCACCGTACTACCGGGCACAGGCGCACCTGACAGGGTCCGCGCGCCAGCAGCTTTCGGTGCCCTGTTGGCGGCGTAGTCCCGAGACACTCTCGCACCGGTGGATCGAGGCACTCGTCAAGTCCGTTCGTGGTGCTTTGGGGCGTAGTTGGCGATGCGCTCGTTCCGTGCACTGATGAACGTCATCGACCGGTGCATGTACTCGCGGTACTCGTCCACACTCGCTGCGGGCAGCGGGTCGCCCCCGTAGTCGTCGAAGGCCTTAAGGAACTTCACTGATGAGTAGCGTTCGTCCACGAGGAAGTGGTCGACGTAGCCACGGAAGTCCTTGAAGAGGTCGAAGAAGTCGTCGTACCGCGCCAGCGTGGCAGCCAGTGGACTGTCCGTGCCCTCGTAGTGGCGGCGGATGCACTCGAGCGTGAGGTCGAAGCGGTCGCGGATCCTGGGATGGATTCCTCGGCTCTGGTTGATGGAGTGCCGCCACTTCCCGTCCACGCGGACCTGCGGGGGGAAGACGATGTATGCCCCGACCGTGCACCCCAGATCGTAGAGAGCCTTTACCTCCTCGGGTGGAACGTGGTGGAGGACCCCGACCAGACGAGCAGGTCGACGCTACATCGAGTAGGTGTGGGTGATGGCGTCGCTGCTCAGCCAGAACTCGCCGAGCTCAGACTTGTGATGCAGGCGAGCGTCCAGGTCGAAGGCTGCGCCGTTGGGCAGCGGCTTGCTCCACAGCAGCTGGTGGTACCGCCGCAGTGTCGCGCTGTGACTGTCGGGATCACGCCCGCCCGCCTCGGTCCGCACGTCGAAGGTCGTGTCGATGAGACTGCCGTGGGCCATGTCGACAGGCTAGGACGCTCCGTCGCCGACCGGGTGAGTCCAACGGTGCCCTCAGGGAGAGGATGGACTCCAGCTAGGGCTTCGTCGCGTTGGCTAGCTCAGCCATCGCGCCTCATCTCCGATGCGCTCGACTTGGCGCTTCACCGGCGTACTGCTGGCGGAGAGCGGAAAGCTGCCTGCGAAGCGGTGTTCTTGGGACCTTCGCCAGATTCAGGGGTGGGTCGAGCTGGGCGAGTACTGCGGTTTCGAGGTCGCCCAGGGTGTCGGCGTCCGCGATGGGGATCGCCACCACGCGTAGGTGGGCGTGCATCCATCGCGTGAGATCTGCTTCGTCGATGACGGACGAGCCATGGGCTCTTGCCAGAGCCGATCCGAGGCTTCGACGTAGTGTGGAGAACTCGTACCGGCTACCAAGGTGCATCGTGGCGATCCGACCCCACAGGGTGTTGGTCGATGAGGAACCGCCGCTCCGTGTTGCGCCTGCCAGCCCTGCGTAGACCAATCCGGCCTCGACCCCGTGTCTCAGCCCCTTGCTGAGATCCTCCGCTCCGGTCTCGTCGACCCACCAGCTGTACACCCCCGGAGATCGCAGACCCGAGCCCTTGGCCGCGAGGAAGTCACGCGGCGTCGCCGCGCGGGAGGGGTCGCGAAGTCGGGCTACGACATCGTGTTCGTGTTGCTGGTTGACACTGTGCTGCAGGTACCAGGCCAGCCGCCGGCCGAATGAGAGTCCTTTTAGTTGGTCGGTCACCACGGCACCCAGCGGCCCAACTGCGGTTTCAACTGGCTTGACGTACGCTGCGCCGGCGTGGATGTCGATCACCACGCCGCCCAGAGGACCAATCGCTCGTTGCAGGTGCGTCGCCACCTTCTGGCCCCAGTCGTGGCGATAGGTCTGGTCCATGTCGGGTAGGTAGCAGTCGTATGGCTCGAGCCATGCGTCAGGGCGGACGAGGCCGTGTTCGGCGGACAGGATGAACCACGGCAGCCCGGAGGTCGCGGCGTAGGCACGCATCTTGGCGAAGTAGTCCGAGGTGTAGAGATCCTTGGCGGGCGCCCCGTCGCTGCGCTTGCTTCTCACGCAGCCCACGAGCACAACGTCCGCTGGCGGGTTGGCTCGTCGGTGTGCGGCCCCTTCCGCGCGCCTGCGAGCCACCGGCCCGGTGCCGCTTGGTATGGGAGTGGTCGTGTTGCCCTTGCCGATGGGGAACCCCAGTCTTGCTAGCAGCCGTCGACTGTTCTGCGACTGGAAGTTGCTCCTGTCGAGTCCGGTGGTGAGCGCGATCACCTGCTTGACCGACCACCGGACCCCGTCGATCTCGACCCAGTACTGCTGGATCTGTTCAGGGTGTTGACGGGCGAGCTGGGCTCGCACGTCGTCCGCGGTCAGCTCGAACCGGTGACCCGCAAGCGTGAACAAGATGGCCGGTGCCCCACTCACCATGAACTCCCCTCCATGTTCACCGAGCGTGCGCCAGCAGGGTCCGCGCCCCAGGCTCGAAACGTCGGGAGACCAGGCCCGCCACACCAGTGCGAGCGCGAGCCGAAAGAGACGTATACCTCCGCGGGGGCGTCCGCAGGCTGATCGTCGACCGCGTTGCTCCCGTGGAGAGGACCACCACGGACAGGATAGATGCCTCGACGCTCCACCTTCTCACCCCGCGCGCTGCGGCGATCTTGTGGCCCCGAGCCGCCCCATGACCCCACTCCACTCCTCGGCACCCATGACCCACGTACCCCTTGCGAGGGCGTCCGTTCAGCGGCACCATCGACCAACGGTAGACGCGAAAGGGGAGCGTACCCTGGCTTGTTGCCCGTGCTGCCACGTTGCCGCTAGCCTCCACCCGTAGGAAGTCTTCAGACTTCACCGATGGCTGAGCGCTGTTTGGCGCGAACCACCGTGCCGGGCGGGATATGAGCCAGCCGAGCACGACGTCTCTCCCAAGGAACGTCGTGTCCGACGAATGCCTGAAGGTGCCGTACCTCACCCTGCACGCTGCCGAGTCTGCGCTGCGAGCCATCCAGCGACGCAGCAGGGTGCGCGAACGAAAGATTCCCAGTGGCACGTATCTGTGCTCTGGCTGCGGTCGCTGGCACGTGACGTCCAAGTCGAAGAGCCAAACGCCGCCCTGGTTGAAGCGAGCCTCGACGCGCTGATCGTGTCGCACCTGGCGCGCATGCGAGTCTGGCACCCGCGGGAGGGGCCACCGAGGGACGGCGAGCAGGCAACTCCCGCCAGCGTTAGTCGACCTGGATCTTGAGTGCATCGATGCGTCGGTTCCGGGCTTCGATGAACTCCATAGCGCTGTGCCTGTAGCTGGCGTACGTCTCAGCGTCGGTGGGGCGCGCCGAGGTCATGAAGTTGTCGAACGGCAGGTGGAAACGAACTTCGGCCGTGTCGTTGGTGACGAGGTCCTGCAGGTGGAAGAAGTCCACGTAGCCCTCGAAGTCCACAAAGAGGGCGAAGTACCGCTCGTACCGGCTGAGCACGTCGTCCAACGGGCTTGACTCGCTGACGTAGTGCCGGCGCACGCATTCAAGGGTGAGGTCGAGCCGGTCGGCGATCTTTCGGCGGAAGCCGCGGGCGCCGTTGATGGTCTGTTTCCCACCGACCCGGTTGGACGGCCACACCAGCATGCCGCCGATCGAGTACTGCAGGGTGCGGAACCGGCGCACGTCCTCCTCGGGGAGGGCTTCGATGATGCTGCGGGCGCTCTTGCCGAAGGTCGGGACCGCAGTGTCGCTCGCGAGCCGGAACCTCCCGAGGTCGGACTCATGCAGCAGGTAGGGGCGCCGCTTCGCCGTCGTGAGCTGGAACATCTGGCCAGAGGGCAACGGCCTGCTCCACAGCGCCTGGTGGTAGCGGCGAAGCGTGGGGCTGTGCGTGTCAGGGTCCTTGCCCTTGGGGGTGTCGTCCCTGAAGTCGAAGGAAGTGTCCAGGAGCATCGCGGCCTCCGTGCGTTGTAAGTTCCAGCACCATAGGGGACTCCACCGACACCCGCGCAGTCAGCGTCGCAGCCGTATCGTCAGTGGCGTCGGCCACCATTGGGAGACCGCCGACTGAGGGAGACATCGTGATCAGCGCACAGGCAGCGAAGAAGCAGGCGAATGCGCACCTGCGCGCCGAGGGGTCGCATCTGGTGGCGGCTCATGCCTCCAGGGACAAGGTGCACGGCGTCTGGGTGCTCGGTTACCGCGACCCAGACCAGCCGGAGGAGATGCTGATCGGTGGCGCGCTGGTCGTCACGGACGAAGGTGAGGTGCACACGATCGGATCGACGCCTGATGCTGTGGACGTTCTGATGCAGTCGCTGGGACGTGGCCACTTCGGGGGCGCGGACGACGTGTGGTCCCGCGAAGGCGAGAGCCTTGCGCTGTTGGCGGACGAGGATCCCGAGGAGGCCGCGGGTCTGGCGGCACTGGCCGCTTCGCGACGTCCGTGGCCAGGCGTGCTGGGCGAGGATCTCGAGAAGCCGTACTTCAAGGACCTGCTGCGGTTCGTCGAACGGGAGCGTCTCCGCGGTGCTGTCTACCCGTCGCCGGGCGATCTCTTCGCGGCGTTCCACCTGACCCCCTTCGAGAAGGTCAAGGTGGTCATCCTCGGACAGGACCCGTACCACCAGCCGGGTCAGGCCAACGGCTTGTGCTTCTCGGTCCCTCGGGACGTTCCCCGACTCCCGCCGTCCCTGCGGAACATCCACGCGGCGATGGTGCGGGACGGGTTCACCCCGCCGCCCCACGGAGACCTGACCGGATGGGCCCGACAGGGCGCCCTGCTGCTCAACACCGCACTGTCCGTGCGTGACTCCGAGGCAAACTCCCACGCCGAGCAGTGGCGTGAGTTCACTGATGCGGTAATCACCAAGCTCAGCGAGCGCCAACGTCCCGTCGTCTTCGTCCTCTGGGGCAAGACGGCTCAAAGCAAGCGGGACCTGATCAACGAGGACCGACATGAGGTCGTCACCGCCCCACACCCCGCCGCCCGGGGAGGCTCTCAGACCCAGTTCCGCGAGGCAGGGACCTTCAGTGGGGTCAACAGCCGACTCAAGGCCCTCCATGATGCACCTATCGAATGGGGCGAAGCCTAAGCCCCTCCAGCCGTCGACGTACCGACGTTTGGAACGCCCCAGGTGCGGCAGTAGCGGACGGGTCACCGTCCAATCGCTGAACCGGTCCGACTACGGGCTCCTTTGCGGAGGCGCTGATGCCTAGTACTTGGGTGAGGGTGGGTTTAGGTAGTCAGACGTTAATCATCGGAAAGTGATCACCGTTGTTTTAGCTCCCCCCACGAATGCCGGCTTCGATGACCTCTTCCTCATCAAGCCGATGCCCTGGCTTCGTTAGCTCCAAGCTGGCGAGATGCTTCTGGAGTTTCTTGGACATAGGAAGGAAGGTAGCGAAAGTGAGGCCGCCTGAGAAAACCGCCCCGGCGAGTGGGACAATCTTGGCAACGCCGCCTGCAAAGAGCTGCTTGGTCATGCGGACGCCCAACAAGGATGCAACTTTCTTGACCACCGGGTAGATAGCTCCCTGGGTCAGAGCCTTCTGCGGCAGCTTCTTCACTACCTGTCCTGCGATTATGGTGGACACCTTTGTCACGCTGGCTTGCGCCATTTGAACTCCGAACATGACCCCGACGAAAAGGGTCAGGATGCTCTTGGTAGCCTCATCGAGTTCTTCGTCGTCTTCGGCAAAGAGATCGGGCCAGCTGTAGATGTAGGCTAGTTTCTGTGCGATGCGAAGCGCGTGTCCGAAGTATTGAACGAGATCGGCTGGTATGGTGCCGATCATCGCGAACCCACCGGGTAGTCCCGCAAGAGAAGACATCCCGGTGACTTTGCCTGTCTCATACCTGATCGACGTATTGGCTGCTTCGGTGATGACTCTGAGTGGGATGCCTGCGGCGGCCGGACTGTAGGCGATGGCTTTCTGGATCTGTTCCTCGGAGCAGTACCGCTTTAGCGCTATCCGGAGATAAGTTCCTCGGTTTATTCTTACGCCGGGCATCTTCGCTGCAGCATCAAGCACTTGGGTGAACTTCGTTCCAGGGTTCTCGATCTCTTTGGTCGGGACATGAGGCCGATCATATCGGTAGCCTCCGAGAACTTGGGTGAGCATTGCGCGCTGTCCCATGGCGAGCCCGTGCTGTCGCCTGGGTCGGCAACCTTGGGCCCCCGCGCTAGCTAGGGCGTACGCGGCTCCCGGCCGCCCAGTTTGTACAGCGCCAGGTCTACGTCGCGGTTGGTCCAGTCCGGTCCCACCTGGGCACGAAGATGGTCGACCGTTTCCATGTAAGCGGGGTAGCTGTACCAGCGAGGGATGTTGCCGTCGAACAGGACGGACAGCCCGGCGCGTGCCCGCCGGTCATAAACCGCCATCCTTCGGGGAGCTGACGCGGTGAGAATGGCAGAGGCCACTGCGTGCCCGTGGCCACAGCCAGGGAGTTCGCCCAGGATGTCGCGGGCGGCGTCGGCGGCGCGAGCGAGGGTCACGGACTCATCAAGCGCTGCCTTTCGCGCGCGGGCGGTGATCGCTCGCACCTCAGTTTCGGGCGTGCCCATGAGTTTGGCCATCCACGGGGTGTTCGCCTGCAGTCGCTTCCACGCCACGAGGGCCCCGAGGTCAACCTTGCCCAGGGAGCCCGAGGTCTCGGCGCGGGCGGAAACTTCTAGCAGGACCTCGTCGTAGTGAGACGAAGCCTGCTCGTCGTATGCGGCCCTGGCGCTGCGCAACTGGTCAACGATGTCAGTCATTGGCCCAACGTACTATCCAACGCGATCACAGCGAGCCGCATTGCGGCTGGCCGCTCCGCCCCATCCGGCTCGCAAGCCATGGCGCCAACTCGAGCACGGTCAGGATATTGCTTCTGCTCTCGTCAGGACGCATCGTCGGCAAGAGCGTGCGACCACGCTCCTGGCGGCAGACATCCCAGGTTCTGGGACTGTCAAGCGGCGGTGTTCAGGTGCTGTTGCCAGGCGGTGTTCTCGTCGTAGAAGGTGCGGTCGCGCAGGCAGCCGCGGAGGATGCCGACCCAGCGGTTGGCGAGCTGACGTAGGGCGGCTTGGTGGCCGACGCCGCGTCTTCGGAGGGCCTTGTAGTAGGCGCGTGCGCCGGCGGAGCCGCGCATGGAGCAGAATGCCCACTGCTGCAGGGCGTCGCCGAGGCGGCGGTTGCGGGCGTACCTGGCGAGCACGACCCGTCTGGTCCCGGACGCTCTGGTGATGGGGGCGGTGCCGGCATAGGCTTTGCGGCCCTTGGCATCGGCGTACCGGTGCGGGTCGTCGCCGAACTCGCCGAGGATCCGGGCGCCGAGGATCACACCGAGCCCTGGCAGGCTGGTGTAGATGTCAGCGTCCCGGTGCCGGCCAAAATGCTCGGCCACCACCTGCCCGAGCCGCTCGATCTGGGTGTTCAGGACGGTGATGAGCGCGACCTCGGAGCTCACGATCGCGGCGTAGGCGTCCTGGATCGGACCGGGTTGCCGCAGCTCGGGGGCGGTCAGGACGTTCCGGATCGTCTCGGCACGGGCGGTCACGTCGCGCCGGTGGGCGGCGGTCAGCGCGCGGACGATCTTGGCGCGGGACAGCCTGGCGGCGCTGTCCGGGTCGGGTGCTTGGGCCAGCAGGACCAGGGTGTCCGGTTCATCCAGGTCCTCGAACGCGGTCAGGGCGGCGGGGAAGAAGTCCCGCAGTGCGGCGCGCAGGCGCAGCACGTGCCGGGTCCGGTCCCAGATCATCGACTGGTGGGCTCGGGCGGTGACCTTGACCGCCTCTCCGGTGGCGCTGTCGCCGGCGACCTGGCGGTGGTGGGCCCGGTCCAGGCGGACGATCTCGGCCAGCAGGTGCGCATCTGCGGTGTCCGACTTCGCCCCGGAGGTGGAGTGCCGCTCCCGGTACCGGGCGACGGACTTCGAGTTCAGCCCGTACACGGTGTACCCCGCCGTAACCAAGGCGCCGGCTACGGGCCGCGGTCGGTCTCGATCCCGACCAGCACCTGCGCGGCCGCCTCGGCCGGGTCCAGGTCCGCCCATTCCTCGGGGGCGTGCTCGGCGACCAGCGCGTGCAACCGCGTGATGCCGCCCAACCCCTCGGGCAGGCGTCTTCGCGCCAGGATCCGTCCCTGGTCGTCGACGAGCTCGACGTCGTGGTGGTCCTCGGCCCAGTCATCACCTACGAACAACATCGCCCAACCTCCTGCGCCTCGTTGCGATCCGTTGTAGCAGCGTGGAGGAGGACTCCCGGCGATCTAATGGTCAAGTGCTCACCCGAACGATCTGGGGGCACGTCATCCCAGCAGCGGTCACGCCTCCTCACGACCGGCGGGCGCACGGTCTGCCGCGAGACCTCAACGATCAGATGCGTGGAGTGCTGACCCGCCGGCCGCTACCGGAACCGAGCCTGCCAGAGGATCGGTACAACCCATTAGATCCGTGTGCGCACGCGCTCCCCGCTGGGCGCGCGTGAAGAGGTGTCGGGATCACCGATTAGGTTGGCGGTATGCAAGTCGCCCAGGTGTTCACGATGATGATCGAATCGCCCTTGGACGTGCCCGAGGCTCCTCAGGCGGTCTTCGACTCGCTTGCCGAGTGGAACGACGCCCATACCCGGAAACGGAACGTAGGTCTCCTGCGCGTTGAAGCCGGGATGGGTCTCTCATCGCTGGGCGAGGCTCACGGCCGGAACATCGGTGGTGTGAAGGCACGAATGAAGAGACTTGGACTTCATCAAGAGTGACATCGCAAGCGTAGTCGTTTAAAGCGGTCCGCTGATGGGACCGCATGGGGATCAGGGGTCGCTGGCGGCGTCCTCGAGCGGCTCAACTCCACCGACAGCCGCAGGCAGCCGTCAATCGTCGTCGGGGAGCTCAACCAGCGCCGAGTCCGACTTCAAGCCGACGAACTGGACCAACATGCCCATGCAGGGAAGCAGGCTCAGGACGCACCAGAGGGCGGGGAACGTCACCACCATCGCTGCAGCAGCCACAGTCAGCCGGGCTTCAGCGTCAGAAAGGAACACAGCTGGGGGCGGCAGGAGGGCCACAACGAAGCTCGCCAGGAGCCCGAGGACTGCGAGCGTTGCCGTGAAGAGAAAGGGCCGCAGGTATCGGATCGGGTCACGACCGATCCGATACAGGTTCCTCAGTAACTCCGGGTCCATGAAGGCCGCCTGTATCGCGGCGCCCGCCAAGACTGCTCCCAGGACTATGCCGAGCAGGGCTCCCGACAGCTCTTGGAGCACTTCTAACGACGACGGCGAGAAGTACACCCTTACTGCCGCGAGGACAGTGCCCAACAGCGCGAGGACGAAATCGAACTGCCGAAAGGAGTCCACGAACAGAGGACGAAGAGCGACATACAGATGCGACGTACCACTACGACTGAGCATTGGTGACCACCTCCGAGTCGAACATACGTCCGCCCACCGACAGTCTAGTCGCCCAGGTCCTGAGACCGAGCGGCGGCGTCGCGCAGGAACGAGAGGCGACCAGCAAGTTCGCGCAGCACAGCCTCTTGCACCTCGTCACGGTTCGCCGCTTCCACCTGGATGGTGTGGGCCCGCTCGTTCGAGTTGAACTTGGGCTTGGACCGGGCCGTTTCGCCCCGAGCCTCCATCCTCACGGTCAAGAAGCCTGTCTCCGTCCCATCGATCTTGGCCGCGAACTCCTCCGACTCTGTGTTCAGGTGCTCGCCCCGGTAGGCCGCAAACTCCTCAGTCTTGCGCTTGGCGCGCAGCTCTCGCATCTCCTCCCGGTCCTCGTCGATGTCGTTTCCCGGGTTGCTCAGTTTCACTGTGCGGATGAGTAGCTTGACCTCTGGATGCTGCTCAATCCACGCGTAGATGTCCTCCCTTGTGGCGATGAGGTCGACCTCCCACTCGTATCCCGGGAAGCCGACCTCTGCGACTGCGGCCTGCAGCACCATCTCGAAGCCTTTGCGGAACTGGTTCCGCTTCAACCGCGACGCCGTAGCGAAGGCGACCCACCTGTCGTGATCGCCCAGCGCGACGGCAAACGGGGCGATGGTTTGATCGGAGCCCGTGTCACGGTCTTCGGCCTCTCCCTTGGCCCAGCTACGAGACTCCTCGTCGAAGCTCATGTCCGTTCGTGGCTCGCTGTACCCGAGGATGCCAGTCAAGAATTGCCCGTCAGGCGTCACGGCGAAGTCCCCGGCGTGCCACGTCTTAGTCTCCTGCGTGCCCCGACCACGCTGCACCGCGCTGGTCAGACCGCTCTCAGCCAGAACCCTCATCTCGCGCGAGAAACTTGACTCTCCAGATAACGGTGTGTCGCTTGACCTGCGTCGGTTGATGCGCGCAAACACGATGGACTTCATCTGCCCCGATGGTGCCACCCTTCCCCCTTCTGTTCGCGGGCCTAGCGGTGTCCCAGCCCTACTCGTCACGAGGCCCGCCTTTGGCGCTCTCGTCCTCTCGGCCGCGCAGCTCGCGAGTCGCCTCGCCGCAAAAAGTACCAGGTCCTTCCGTTCCTGCGATGTGGGCTCGCGGTCCATCCCGAACCTAGCGCGGATAGCGGCTGGGCGAAGTTGTCACAGGAGGGTTCGCTTGGCACGCTGGCGGCTACCGGCTCGTGCGTCGCCTCGAGGTGGGGCTGCGCATGGTCGGTGTGGGTGAGGGCGGTCCGATCTTCGGGGGCCGGTGGATGAGCCCACAGGCGGTCCTCGTCGTCTCGTTCGCTCTCCAGCGGTGCTTCTGATTGCTTGGGCAGTCGTCGGGAACGCCTTGCGCCGCGGGGCGCTCGGTTTGGCTACGCTGGATCCGTGACCGCAGCGCTGCTCGGTTGCGCAGTCTTGTCTCCTGGTCGCGCACCATCGCCCCCGACAGCTCCGCTGTAAGGCCGGTCCGCTCCGCCAGCAGGCGCTGCCCCACACTGCCCGCGTGGGCCACCACGCCGACACCATCCGCAGAGAAGGACAACCCCGACGACCACGACGTGCACTTCACTTACCGAGTGCTTCCTGCTGGGCGGACCTGGGACCTTAGACAAGTCCAAGTCTTCCCTCATCAGGCAGCACTTCGGTGCTTCTACACACCGATCGCAGCGCCACCCCGTGAACGATCCGGGCTAGAGTTCGCGTATGGCACCTGACGTTGACGAACTCCAGTATGCGCGAGCAACCCTTGAACTCTTCGACGATGTCGCGGTTCCGCTCTCGACCATCCTCCGTCGTTGTCTTCGATTGGCACACCTCCGTGGTGACTGGAAGGCTGTCACGTGGCTTGAGCTGGAGCAACATGAATTCGGGGGCGAAAAGCCTTACGATGATGGCCTAGCGGCCGATCTGCTCAGAGAGTTGGGGCGACACCCAGGCGATCCGGAACGAGTGGCGATTGTAGAGCAATTCATCAGTAGACGCACATTTGATTCGAAGTCCAACGCCGCGAAGGCGGGGCTTGTATCAGGTCACAGTGTCGAACTGCTCGAGCGGCACCTAAAACTCTTTGATCGAGAGATCAGAAACAGCGTTGATCAGGATGGAGGCACGTACTCGCAGCAAATGGATCGAGCAACAGCGCGCGTGAACCTCGAACAGAGGCGAGAGAGCGCGCGCAACACCTTAGCGAAGGTGCGGAACGCGGTCTACGCCTACCTCTTAAGGACGGAGCGCGAACTCGTATTTGTCGAGTTCAACGACGCCTTCTTCGCCAAGACGAAGGACCTCGTCGACCGTCAGCTGTCGATCGTGTCCGCTGAAGCGGTAGAGAGATTCAACTCTGCCTACCGACGCCTTCGGGACGGGGACGATGAGTCGCTATCCCAGGCTGCAGCGTCCTGCCGGCGCGTTCTCCACGCGTTAGCAGATGCGGTTTGTCCACCCCGCAGTGACCGACCCAAGGACGCTTCGGGAGTTGCAAGGGACCTTACGGCAGATAAGTATCGAAACCGCCTGATGTGGTTTGTCTATGAAACCTGTCCGCGGACCACGTTGCGTCCACTCCTCGATGTAGACATCAAGCTTATGTCTGATCGATTGGAGGCCATCGATGCCCTCAGCAGCAAAGGCGTTCACGACGTAGTGTCGGCGCAAGAGGCCGAGGCGTTGGCAAGCCATGTATACCTGCTAGCTGCCGAGATTCTGAACTTGCATGAACGCTACGCCGGTGCCGTCCAGTGAAGCGGTCCAGCAGCACGTCTGCGCACCGCTGCCACAGCGCTTCGCATGGTGGCAAAGGCAACACGATGGACAAGATCATCCACCGGGAGGTGGCCAATGCGAAGTGTAGCTCGATCGCGTAATGCGCAAACGTACACATGGCGTTCATTAGCAAAACGCCAAAGATGCGCGAGGCGGTGAGCCGTAGGGCGCATGGGACTTCAATCTGGACCAGTACGAGTCGTACGTCGATTCGCCGAAGGGTGGATTTGTGACTGGCGATCGTTCAATAAGGGCTCTCCGTAGTTGAGCGGGCCAATGGACGTGCTCAACGACCGACCTGCGGACGTTCATGCGACATCCGCTTATCGGCGCTGTGGCAGTGCTGTCACGCCTGCTTGGGGCGTGTCGCCGAAACGTCCGATCCGACTCTCGGCAGAGTCGTGATGTCACGACCGTCATGGCCGCCGTTGCCTCGGGCGGCCGCCTCCTCAGCAGAGTCGGGCGCTAGTGCACCTGGTGGAAGCGCGAGATGCCAGGGCTCACGCGGCGCCTCTGCGGACGTGAGACGCGAGGCTCCCAGACATGCGAAATGAGTCCCAGGGCCCACCGCGCCAGGGAGGCGCGGTGGGCCGGAGGGGGTGGATCGTCAGGACCTGTGAGGGGTGCTCGACTGCATCATCGTCAGCGGGCCAGTGCTCTGGAGCGCGCGATACACCGAGGCGCGGGAGACGCCGAGGACTCTGGCGATCGTGATGGCGTGCTGGCCGCTGTCGTACATCTGCTGTGCCACCTGGAGCTTCTCAGGTGTCCACACGGTGGGTCTGCCGCCTTTGCGGCCGCGAGCCCGAGCGGCTGCGAGGCCGGCGTGGGTTCGCTCGCGGATGAGGTCGCGTTCGAACTCGGCGAGGGCACCGAAGACGTGGAAGAACAGTCTGCCTCCGGGTGTGGAGGTGTCGATGCTCTCGGTGAGGCTGCGGAACGCCACCCCGCGTGCCTGCAGGTCCTGGATGGTGTCGATGAGGTGGCGCAGGCTGCGGCCGAGCCGGTCGAGTCGCCAGACGACGACGGTGTCTCCGGGGCGCAGGTGCTCGAGCAGGGCGTCGAGCTGTGGGCGGTGCTGCAGGGACCCGGAGGCCTTGTCGACGAAGATGCGGCCGCACCCGGCAGCGGTCAGGGCGTCCACTTGGAGGGCTTCGTCCTGCTCGAGGGTGGAGACGCGGGCGTAGCCGAGCAGGTATTGCTGGCGGGGTGTCTCGGTACTCATGGGGTGGGTCCTTTCTGCGACGTTGATTCTGGACACGGGTTCTGGAGCAGCAGAACGCCCCGCAGCCGGGTTGGCTGCGGGGCGTCTCACATACGGTCGTTTCTGGGATTCGTCGCCCAGTGAGCAGCGATGATCCGGTGCGTGGCAGGTTTGGTCTCTTGACGAGCACTCCACCACCCCCACCTCCGTTCCTTGCGATGGAACGGCACGTTCAACAAGCTGTCGCACGCCTGGGCGGGTGAGGCGTCCGACTTCACTCCGCTGCTAGCTGAGCAACTGGACGAGATAGAGATGGAGAGCGCGATCGGGGTCGACTTGGCGTCCTCGGGTCAATCCCCTCAAGGATGTGACAGGGAAGCCCCGCGCTGGAGAAGGTGGACAGGACTCCAACGCGGGGCCGGGGCAGCCGAGCACTCAGACGGCGACGCCCCTGTCCCAGGTGGATCAGATTGCCATAGGGGACGGTCCCGCGCCAGAACCCCCCTGCAGCTGCCCTGGCACGGGACCTCGCGTCCCCTGACGGACGCACCTGTCAGGCTACTGTCGGCCGGAGTGCCTGCCTAGGGCATAGGGGCGTCCCGTGCCAGGCGGTCGGGGGGGTCCCACTGGCACGGGACGTCGCGACAATAACGGACCGTCGCATTCCCGTACAAGGCAACACAGCACAGGTCAACCGGCGCGCACCGCTGAAGGGGCTGGAGGTTTGGCGGCCCCGCGCCAGCGAACCGTGCAAGCGCCCCAGCGCGGGGCCATGTTGGGACACAGCGAAGGAGGAGCGTCCCAGTGCCCTCAATGATGGTGGCCGGGCAACGACCCTGCAAGTTTGGCCTGGCGCGGTCCTACGGACGCACTGGGCGGGCTCACCCGGAAGGAAGGTCCCGCGCTGGTGCGTCGAAGCGGACGCGGCCCAGCGCGGGACCCGGAGCTGCCGCTATTCCACACCGCAGACCCACAATGCGGCTCGCTCCTACCCTGTGCATCCACACTGACACGGGGTCAGGCGCTTCGCCAGGCGGTCAGCCACAACCCTGGACTAGAGTCCCGATCACGGTTCCGGGACCCTTCGCGCGGAGGTGTGTCCCGTTGAGCTGAGGCCCCGGCAGGCGCTCGACGGCTCTGCCGGGGCCGCCCTACGTCCCGACCGCTGGGATAGTGCCCCACAGGGAGGGGCCCCGCGCTGGTGCAGGGGAACAGCGCGGGGACCCCGGGGCGGTCGAGCACTCTCGCCCGGGTGCGACACCCCTACCCCCAAGATCCACAGTCCCATGGGTGCCAGAAGAGTGCCACGCGGCGAGCCACACCCGAAGGTCCCGCACTGGAGACTCGTGGACAGGGCTCCAGCGCGGGACCCGGGGCACAGCGCGCCCACACGAAGCGGGTGCACTCGGATGGTGCCCCTACCCCCGAGATATCACGTTCCCACTACAGCTGTCCCCGCGCCATACCCCGGGGCGGATCAAGCGGTCCACCCCCGGTGGGGCTCTGCAGGGAGGCCCCGCGCTCAGGTGTCCCTGCAGCACGGGGCCGAGAGGGGCTAGTGCGCTCGGGGGGAATGCACTCGGATGCTGTGCCCCTCTCTTATCCTGCACTTGCACGCTCCCACAGGGGGCCAGCCCTACGCCATACCCCCCCGCCCGTAGGTCCGTTAGTAGCGCACGCGCGTGGCGAAGCCTCAACGGCCGTGGGGATAGGGAGGCACCTAGGTACCGAATCTTTACCTTTCTGACACCAATCTGTAATTCCTTGGGCAAGACAGGAGACTAGGAGTGCGGGTTAGATAGGCAGGACACGCATCCATCCATGCAGAGGGGTTGGTGGGCGTGCAGTCCCCCGGCGAACCAGGTCCGGCAGGCCTCTCGCCGGGGGCACCCCAACCCTGGCAGCGACCCAAGCCGGGCGCACTTGTGGCGACCCCCCCAAAGGCCGTGACACCCGTTCGCGCCCGAGCACGACCAGTGGCCCGCCCGCTGTAGCGGACAGGCTGGCCGTCTGACCCCTGGCAGGCCGTGCACTGCGCACCTGGGGTGCCTCACGCCCGTTCGTGAGGCTCTGGTCACCGGTTACCGGGAGCGTTCGTGTTGGTGGCGCAGACTGTGAAGGGCGAGTCCCGCAGTGGCGTTCAGTGGACATCCAGGCTTGACTCTGTCTGTGTCTGGATGGCTGGGGTCGCGGAGCGGAGCCAAGGCGTGCCGTCGTATGACCGCCGCTCTGGTGGTTGTGTCATGACCGGGGGCGAGGTCGACTCGGGGGTCAACAATGCTTGGGCGGAGTTGCAGCGAGCTAAGAAGCGCAAGCCAGTGACGGGCACGGTTGTGGAAGTGGTCAAGGGAGGTCTGATCGTCGACGTGGGGGTCCGTGCCTTTCTCCCGGGCTCGTGGCAACGTCGTCCTGTCTCGTAGGGACTGGCTTGAACACATCGCCCCGCAGAAGCGGGCGGCCTTCTTAACGCAGTTGCGACCGGGTGATGTGTGGCCGGCTATCGTCTTCGGGCTGCACCGCGACGGGGTGGTGGTCGAGTTCGGGGACTTCGCTGAGGGAGTCATCGAGTTGGCCGACCTGGGTGGTCACAAGGTGGATCACCCTGGTGAAGTCGTCGAAGTCGGTGACAGCATCTACGTGCGAGTGCTGAGCGTGGACACGGAGCGGCAGTTCGCTTCGCTGGCTCTGGAGCCGGAGCAGGACGAGACTCCGTGAGTCCAGTTCTTCATCCGTGATCCCGGAGCCTCGCCCGCTACATGCTCGCCCCAGCCGGTCTCACCCTCAAGGGCGGTACAGGTAGGACTCGCTTTCGTCGTAGCCGGATGGCTCCCCCAAAGGGGCCGGGTGGCTCGTTGGTGTCGGTGTCCTGCGAGGACGTCGACGACGGCTTCGACGGCCTTGACGCAGACCAGGATGACGGCGGCGAGCTCTCGGGCTTCCTCGAGGCCGGCGGTCGGGTCCCAGCCCCGTCGACGGAGTTCCCTCCAGGTGAAAAGACGGTGTGCCCCAGCCCGAGTCCTGGCGACGTCCGCGTGACTAGTGCTATGGGGAGTCTCAAGACGTGCCCCGGATGGACGATCCGCTCGTGGCGCCCGGTCGCGTATCCGGGCGCCGCGAGCAGTGCTGGGTCAGCGCCCTACGAGGAAGGCTGTCACGGAGCCGCTGAACGTGACGTCCGTGCCGGCCGGCAACCCGAACTCGGGGTCGTCCTCTGGCAAGGTGAACGTCTCGGTGAACGTGCATGTGACCGTGGGTCGGGGGTTGCGTTGCGCGACGTTTCCGCCGCCTTTGAGGTCCTCGTCGGGGAAGGTCTCCTCGTAGACGTCGCCGTCTGGGGTGACGGCCCGGAAGCCGAAGTCGCCGAAGGCGATCGGGACCAGCACGTTGGTTGACCCGACGATACGACCCGGCGTCCAGTTGCCGTTGCCGTTGACCACGATGTCGTAGCTGTGGCCGTTGTCGCAGACGAGGGGGATGATCTCTGGCTCGGGCGGGGCGGCGGTGGCGGCTCCGGTGCCGCCCACCATCAGCGCGGCTGCGAGCACTGGCCCGAGGATGGTCTTGCGCATGGGGTCTCTCTCCTTCTCCCCCGAGCCCGGCCAGGCCCGTTGCCCGGCCCAGTACCAAAAAATGTAGCGCCGGACGACCGCTGGCGCCGCTGGAAAGGACCGCGACCAATCAGGGAGTTCGAGACTCATGAGACTGGTCCGCGCGGAGACATGAATGGTGTTCAGCACGGTGGCGACCAGTGCTGCCTTGCGACGCCGTGTGGCTAGCGGTGACGGTCGGCTCTAGGGGTGCTGGCTGGGGACCTGGCGGGGCCTGCAACCCGTCTACTGATCAGGGCCGGTACAGGTAGGACTCGCTCTCGTCGTAGCCGGACGACTCGCCCCAGAGGGGGCGAGTGGCTCGTTGCTGTCTTTGCCCCGCGAGGACGTCCACGACGGCTTCGACAGCCTTGACGCAGACCAGGATGACTGCGGCGAGTTCGCGTGCTTCTTCCAGGCCGGCGGTGGCGGTCTCGGGTGCGCGGCGTTTCAGTTCGCTGTAAGCGACGACGGACAGGGCTGCGGCTGCGGCGGTGCAGATGACGATGAGCACGGTTGTCTCCCAAGTGGTGTGTGGTGGAGGGGTGGCCCGTCCCCCGGTACGGACGGGCCACCCCTGGGTGTGGCTGGTGGTGTCAGCGGACGGTGCGTCGGGCTCGTGCCTGTTCCTGCTGGTGGGCTCGGCGGGCTGCCCGGTTCATCGGGTCCCCGTTGGTGGACGCTGTGACGGGCTGCTCCACGGTGACCGCCTTGCCCTCCTGCTTCCGGGACGGTGGCTCTGTGGGACGGATGTCTGTCACCGTCGCCACTGCCGGCTCGGTCGGGGAGCCCTTGAGCACCGTGCGGACGCCCTGGTGCAGGCGCGGGTCGATCAGGAACGGCACGACCAATACTTCCAGGACCGCCCGGACCCAGACCGGGCCGACCAGGGCGTGCAGGAGCCGGTGGGCGACGACGGTGTGGCTGACCGGCCGGACCAGCTGGAGCGCGTCGGTCAGGACGGCCCGGGCGGTGTCGGTGGCCGGGCGGGTCTGGATGCCGAAGGCGACGAACCACAGGTAGGCGCCGGCCTTGCCCAGGCCGTCCCGGACCCGCAGGCCCGGTGTCCCCGCCCGGGCGAGCAGGGCGGACATGGAGACCCATGAATGCCGGGCGAGGTCGGCCACCGTGTGCCCGGACGCTCGGGTGATCCGGGTCACGGCAGTGGTCACCGGGGGGGTGCTGAGGACGGCCGCAGCCAGTGGGACGACCCCGACGCGGCGCACCAGGGTGAGCCCGCGGGCCAGGTGGGACCCCAGCCAGCCCAGGGCCGTGCTGTCCTGGACCTGGGTGAGCAGGGTGCGCCACTGGCGGACAACCCAGGTACGTGCGCTGCGGGGGAGTGCCTGGGCGGTGTCCCGTGCCCTCCGTGCGGTGGCGCGCAGGTGCAGCAGGGACGCGAAGCGTCCCTTGCTGGTGACGAGCGGGGGCTGCTCTGGGACGGCGTAGAGCGGTGGGTAGGTGGGTGCTGTGCTCATGGTGTGGTTCCTTCTCGGGTGGGGCCGCGCGATGGCGGCCGGTGTGTCCCTGCCCGGGGTGGGCAGGGGGTTCTTGGGGGGATGGACATGACGAAGGCCCGCCGCTGTCAGCGGCAGGCCTGGGGTGTTCCGGTAGGGCGGGGTGGTCCTAGGGGTGGGGGTGGATGCCGAGCTCGACGACCCGGACCAGGAGCTGGGCGAGCCGGTAATCCGGGTCCGCGCGCAGTGCCCGGTCCAGGGCGACGCGTGCGGTCGCGCCGTCGCCGCGCCACCAGGCCAGGGAGGCCAGGACGGTCAGGGACGGGGTAGCCATCGGGTCGGGCAGGCAGGAGCACAGCTCGACCAGCCGTGCCTGCCGGCGCCGGTGGACCACCCCCTCCGGCTCACGCGGGTCGGTAGCGGCGGTGGCCTCGCACGTGCTGGCCCACACCCGGTCGAGGTGTGCGGTGATGTCCCGGACGGTGTCGCTGACCAGGTCCGCGGGGAGCAGTCCTGGGGTGAGCCAGGCGACGAGCCCGTCGCGGACGGTGACGTCCTTGAGGGAGACCGCGGCCAGGGTGGCATCGATCGGGCTGACCGGTGCCGGCACCCTGTCAGGGGTCAGGATCCTGGCCCACGCGGCGAGCAGTTCGTCCTGGGAGTCGACGTCGCCACTGTCAGAGTCAGGGTCCACCGCCAGCAGGACGTCCACCAGGTCGGCGACAGCATCAGCGCGCGGGCCTGGTTCCACGGACCGGGCCAGGACGTCACGGTCACGGAGCGGGGTCATGCCGGCACCGACGAACTCCGCCGTGATGTGCGACGCGTCGACCGGGGCGGGCAGGGGCGTGCCCTCGGGCGGGCAGCACCCGGGGTCAGGACAGTCGACCGACCACCAGCGCCCGTCGCGGACCACGATACGGTCCAGCACAGTGATGTCCGTGTCCTGGTCCAGCAGCGCTGCCAGCGCCTCCAGGACGGGGCGACTGCTGTCGGGGGTGGACTCGTAGCCGAGCAGGATGACCTTGTGGGCGTCGCTGCTGCGGATCGTCGGCAGCAGGGCCCCGGCGGCACCGTGGGCGTGCGCAGGCGCGGGTAGGTCGATGCGCTGGGTGAGGACGAGCCTGTTGTCGTGCAGGCAGAGCACGACGGCACTGTCGGTGGGGTGGAATCCCAGGACGAACGGGACGGCGGCGAGGATGTCGTCGGGGCTGGTCAGGGTGATGGTGTCGGTGGTCATGGTGGCTCCTGGAAGTGGGCATGAAAAAAGGCCCGTCACCGGGTGGTGACGAGCCGTGCTGCTGAGGGGGTTTTTCCAGCCCCAATGGTGGGCGTGGTTATCCCGTTCCTCGTGGTATTGATTATACCCCAGTATGGCGCACCGGGAAAGGGCAGGGATGCAGCATCCTCCTATTCTTCGTGAGGCATCATGGAAACATGAATGCCGTAGCCGCAAGTGACGGGTATGACGTCGTTGATCTCCCGCGTGTGGAGGGTCGCCACCGCAATCGGGCTCTCGCCCATGCGCGGGCCAACCGTGCGCTGGCGATGCGCGCGCAGGGGATGACGTACCAGGAGATCGCCGACGAGCTGGGCTACAGCAACCGGGGAGCCGTCCACCACGTCATCCACCGGGCATTGCAGCGCCAGGCCACCGAAGCGGCTGAGGAACTGCGCTACCTTGAGAACACCCGCCTCGATGCCCTCCAGCAGTCGCTCTGGGGCGCTGCGATGGATGGAGACGTCGAGGCCGCCACCGCGATCGTCCGCATCATCGCGGCACGCGTCCGCCTGAATGGACTCGCGGGTGCGGACATCAATGGTAGGTCCGCAGCCCCGGTTACGGTTGTGCAGCGCCGAAGCAACTGATGGGGGTGGCGTTGTCTTCGAGGGTTGTCTGGCGGACGGCTGCGGAGAGGCGGTGGCTGCAAACAGCAGTGGTGCCGACACAGAGATAATGGGGCTCTCGGATAAGGACGAGGCGCTCGACCGGGCGTGAGCGGTTGGGCTGGAACTCGAGGCGTTGCCATGGGCGGCGCCGCGTGCCACTCTGGCAGGACGAGAGAGGCGGCATCCCATGCCCGAGTTCATGGACGTTCACAGCGGAATGACCGGAGTCACGCCGGAAGCGCTCAACGAGGCGCACCAGGCTGACCTTGCGATCCAGGACGAGGAGCAGGTCACTTTCAAGCATGCCTGGGCGGACCCCGAGTCGGGCACCGTTTTCTGCCTGTCAGAAGCGCCCAGCGCCGAGGCCGTTCAACGCATCCACGAGCGGGCCGGCCACCCCGCCGACCACGTCTACGAGGTCCCGGTCCAGGCCTGAGCCCCGGGTTCCTAACAGACCTTCCTGCAGACGTCCGACTCTGCCGCTCGGAGGCAGGTGGTGGACGCGACGATGGGCCACCGTGGTGACGGTGGCCCATCGTCGCTCATGGATGGGTCAGACTCGGCGAGGCCGGGTCAGTTGTCGACCTCGAGCACGCCACAGACGGCCGGGTCGGTCGCCTCGGCGGGCAGGCTCGCGTCAAGCTCGCTGGCACCCGCGCCGTCGAAGTCGTATGTGCCGTTGCCGTTGTAGTCCACACCGTGGATGACCAGGACGCCCTCACCTTCGCGGATGGCGTCGGCGATCTGCTTTGGGCTCCCGCCACCACCGGCGTAGCCGGTGCCGGCGACGTTGGTGAAGTTGATGTTGTCGCGGCTGTAGTGGTACGAGCCGCCCTCGGAGACCGGGAAGCGAGCGACGTCCAGGAAGCTGGCGGGTGTGGTGTCACCGGTGGTGGTGAGCGAGACGACGACGGGTCCGTATGCCGGCACCCCTTCGACGGTGTTGATGCGCCCGTCGCCGTTCGCATCCAGGTCCAAACCTGGGCACTCGTTGAGGGCATCGTCGCCGTAGTGGATGTGCTGGGCGTGCGGGGCGTCCGGGCTCAGACCGTGGGCATGTACCTCGATGTGCTGAATCTTCTGGTTGCGCACGGTGGCGGTGGCGGTTCCTGATGCGCCCGAGCCGTTGAGCTCGTGCAAGTCCGCGCTGAGCATCACGGTCCTGTCGGCACCATTGCCGGATGGCTGCGGGTGGGCCGAGGCCGCCCCGGCCCCGAGTGCCGCTGAGGCGACCATCGCGAGAACCGAGGTGCCGAGGAAAGCTTGCCTGCGTCGATGCATGAGGAGCTCCTAGAGGTGTGCGACCAGGGAGACGATCTCGATGGTTGAGTGGTATTCGAGGCCGCTCGCCAAACGGATTGGGGGGCTCTTGATCCCCGCACCACGATGCGTCACGACCGAGACCGGCGACGCGGTCGCTGGGGATAGAGGCTCATCCGCACCGAGTGCACTACGCCTCTACGTCCCGCGCTCAGGTTCTCCTGCAGCGCGGGACCTTCCTGCTGAGCGCGACCGGGCGCCCCGTCAGGTCCACCCGGGGGTATGGCGCAGGGGAGGCTCTTGTGGGAGCTTCCGCTGGCGGGGCATCTTCTTGAGGTTGAGGGCCCCGCCGACCTCGCGTTGGAGTCCTGTCCACTTCTCCAGCGCGGGGCTTCCCTCACCCGGCCGGGCCAGGGGGCTTGCCTAGTGGTGTGGCGCGCTTCCGGCCCGCGTGGGACTGTGGAATCTCGGGGGGTAGGGGTGTCGCACCCGGGAGAGGGTGCTCGATGACCCCGGGGTCCCGCGCTGTGTTCCCCTGCACCAGCGCGGGGCCTCCCCGCCATGCGCCAGGGATGCTCCCACCCGGCACATGCGAATTGTTAGTCACTGAGTGCGGCTACAAGTGCGCACGGCATCGGGCTGGTCGTCCAACCTTCGCTTGTGGCCCTACTTCGGTAGGGCTGGAGCGTCGTGAAGCCCAGGTAGTGTGGCACGCGCGTTGCGGTCATGCCCCTGGTGGGACGTTGGCACCGGCCCTGTCTCGGGACCCCAGGTATCGGAGGCCGGATGCCCAGGAGATGCCGTTGAGCGCTGGATGCTTGCCCGGTGTGTCGCGGACCGAACAGTGTTGTTCATCTAAGGGGTGGCTGGAAATGCGGCGGAGATCACATTTTTCGCTTATGGTTTTCGAAGTACCGGGTGTAGCGGCGTGGCAAGTGCGCCTACCGGGACTCCAAGGAGCACACATGCGTAAGCCCATGGCGGTTGCCGCCGCCCTCGCCCTACCCGTTCTCTTTCCCGCAGCAGCGCTGGCCGACGCCCATGACGGCGCGGAGACCTACGTCGCGCAGCTCGGCGCGCTGAACAGCTCGGGTGCCAGCGGTACCGCTGAGGTCACCTTGGAGGGTGACCAGCTGACCGTGATGGTGACCGCGTCCGGTCTGCTGGCCGACCAGCCGCATGCCCAGCACATCCACTACCCGGAGGAAGGCGAGGGCAGCTGCCCGACCGGCGACGCCGACGAGGACGGTGACGGCTTCGTCAACACCTCAGAGGGTGCACCGTTCTACGGTGGCATCGTCGTGTCGCTGACCACCGAGGGCGACGTCACCCCGGACAGCGGCCTGGCGATCGACCGGTTCCCCACGGCCCCCGGTGGTGAGGTGATGTACGAGCGCACCTTCACCGTCCCCGAGGGCTTCGACGCCGCCGAGGACCTGACCGAGTCGGTCATCGTCGTGCACGGCATCGACGCCAACGACAACGGTGAGTACGACATGGACGGCGCCGGGGCCAGCGACCTGGACGAGTCCCTGCCGGCTGAGGCCACCAACCCGGCACTGTGTGGGGCGTTGAGCCCCGCGGGTGAGGGCGGGGTGCCCAGCGGCCTCGGTGGCAGCAACGGCATCGAGAACAGCGCACTGATGCTTGCCGGCGCAGGCAGCATCGCCGCCGCTGCCGGAGTCGTGCTCTACTCACGCCGCCGCAGCACCCAGGCCTGACCCCGTGGTGCCACCGGACGGGCACGTCCCGGACCCTGCGCCCGTGACGGCGCCAGCGGTCCAGGGCGGCCCGTCCGGGAAGCACCGCACCCGTGGCGGTCACCGGCGTCACGCAGCGACTTGGACAGCCAGCGCTCGAGCCGCACCGCCTGGTCCCCGGCCATCGGCCGCGGCGGCACGTTCATCTCGATGTTGTA
>NZ_JAJSDQ010000009.1 GCF_021272345.1 Ornithinimicrobium sediminis
GGCGCCAGGAGACGCCGGTGACCGCCACGGGTGCGGTGCTTCCCGGACGGGCCGCCGCCCTGGACCCCTGGCGCCTTCATAGGCGCAGGGTCCGGGACGTGCCCGTCCGGTGGCACCACGGGGTCAGGCCTGGGTGCTGCGGCGGCGCGAGTAGAGCACGACTCCGGCCGCGGCGGCGATGCTGCCTGCGCCGGCGAGCATCAGTGCGCTGTTCTCGATGCCGTTGCTGCCACCGAGCCCGCTGGGCACCCCGCCCTCACCAGCAGGGCTCAACGCCCCACACAGTGCCGGGTTGGTGGCCTCAGCCGGCAGGGACTCGTCCAGGTCGCTGGCGCCGGCGCCGTCCATGTCGTACTCGCCGTTGTCGTTGACATCGATGCCGTGCACGACGATGACCGACTCGGTCAAGTCCTCGGCGGCGTCGAAGCCCTCGGGCACGGTGAAGGTGCGCTCGTACATCACCTCACCACCAGGAGCCGTGGGGAACCGGTCGACCGCCAGGCCGCTGTCCGGGCTGACGTCGCCCTCGGTGGTCAGCGACGCGACGATGCCACCGTAGAACGGCGCGCCCTCGGAGGTGTTGACCAAGCCGTCACCGTCCTCGTCGGCGTCGCCGCCCGGGCAGCTGCCTTCGCCTTCCTCCGGGTAGTGGATGTGCTGGGCGTGCGGCTGGTCGGCCAGCAGACCGGACGCGGTCACCGTCACGGTCAGCTGGTCACCCTCGACAGTGACCTCAGCGGTGCCGCTGGCACCTGAGCTGTTGAGCGCGCCGAGCTGCGCGACGTAGGTCTCCGCGCCGTCGTGGGCGTCGGCGAACGCCGCTGCGGGAAAGAGGAGAGGGAGGGCGAGGGCGGCGGCAACCGCGATCGGCTTGCGCATATGTGCTCCTTGGAAGTCCCGGTAGGCGCACTTGCCACGCCGCTGCATCCGGTACTTCGATGACCATAAGTGAAAAATGTGATCTGCGCCGCATGTGCTGCCACCCCTGAGATGAACAGCGCTGTTCGTTCGGCGACACATCAAGCAAACGTCCACCGCTCCTCGGCACGAACCGCAACGGACATCCCACCTCCTGGTGCATACATCCAGGACCTGCTGGCCGTCTGACATCTGTGCACGTGAGAACAGGCAGAAGCCTGTTCTGCGACAAAGTGACCCAGGCCATATTTGTCGCATCCACGCTCGGGGATCACGGGAAGCAGAGAACCATGAAGCGCACACGTATGACGGCTGCCCTTGCGGCCGGCGCCGAGTGTCCCTCACAGGGCTGGCGACCTCGGCGATCGCCATCTCGAGCACCATCGACCTGACCACTTTGAGTCCGACCCAGGTGGCCGAGAGCCTGGTCGGACCTGGGGTCACGGTGTCCGGCATGACCTACATCGGCAACGCCGGAGCGGCAGGCACCTTCGCGGGGGGTCTTCCGTCAGCCGGCTTCGACACAGGCGTCGTGATGAGCAGCGGCGCCATCTCCAACACGGTCGGCTCCAACAACGTCAGCGAGTCCACTACGACCATCTTTGGCGCGCCGGGCGACAGCGATCTCGACGTGCTCATCCCGCAGACCACCAACGACGCGGCAGTCCTGGAGTTCGACTTCACCGCCGACGCCGACACGGTCTTCTTCCAGTACGTCTTCGGCTCCGACGAGTACCTCGAGTACGTCAACAGCACCTACAACGACGTCTTCGCGTTCTTCGTCAACGGCGTCAACTGTGCCACCGTGCCCGACCCGGCTGACCCGACCCTCACCGCCCCGGTGGCGGTCAACACCATCAACCCCGGTGCCAACGCTGTCCTCTACCGGGACAACCCGGTGGCCTCCCCGTCGGTGCTCTCCACCGAGCTCGACGGGCTCACGGTGCCGCTGACGTGCATGGCAGCTGTCAACCCCGCCCCGGCGACGAACACGATGAAGCTGGCCATCGCGGACGCCTCGGACTCCAGCCTGGACAGCGCGGTGTTCCTCGCCGAAGGGTCGCTGTCCACCACGCCACCGGAGGGCACCGGCAAGGTCACCGGCGGCGGACGTCTCGACGTCGACGGCGGCTCGGTGACACTGGGCACCGTCGCGATCCAGGACGAGCAGGGGCTGCGCGGCAACCTGCAGGTCAACGACCACCGCGACGGCAACAGGTTCCACGGCTACTCGGTGGACTCCCTCGTGGTCACCGACACCACGGCGACGTGGTCCGGCTCCAGCAAGCTCAACGGTCAGGACGGCTACACCTTCGAGGCCACTGTCGTGGACAACCGCAACGGCAACGCGGCCAAGAAGGGCGACCCCGACACGGTCGCGATCACCGTCTACGACGGTGAGGGTGCCGAGGTCTGGTCGCTGTCGGCCACCGACCTGACCCGGGGCAACATCACGGTCCACACCGAGGAGTAGTCCCCTCGCGTCGACCGCGCGCAGCACCCCCGCCGGGCAGTTCGGCGGGGGTGCTGCTGTGTGTCACTCAGCGCTGCGACAGACACGACGGCCGCCTGGCGCAGCGGCGCCGGTAGCGGGACAGTGGTGTCAGCGGAGCCGACGGGGGCCGACTCGGGAAGGAGCACCATGATCCTCGTCGTCGGAGCGACCGGCATGCTGGGGGGCCGGATCACCCAGGGCCTGCTGAGCCGTGGGGAGGAGGTGCGCGTCCTGGTCCGCAGCGAGGCCGCCGCGCAGCAGCTGGCCGCTGCGGGTGCCAGACCTGTCATCGGGGACCTGAAGGACGCCGAGTCACTGGCGGCCGCCTGCGCAGGGGCCGACACCGTCGTCACCACCGCCAACTCGGCCATGCGCACCGAGCCGGACACGGTCGACTCGGTGGACCGGCAGGGCAACGCGCACCTGGTCGCGGCGGCCGAGCAGGCCGGCGTGGACCGGTTCGTCTACGTCTCGGCCCTGGGCGCCGCCCCCGGCCACCCGGTGCCGCTGCTGAGCGCCAAGGGCGAGACGGAGCAGCGGCTGCGCGCCAGCACGATGACCTGGACGGTGCTGCAGCCCAACGCCTTCATGGACGTCTACGTCCCGATGGTCTTCGCCGCTCCTGCCCTCGCGGGGACGCCGGTCACGATCGTCGGCGAGGGCCGCCAGCAGCACTCGCTGGTGGCACTGAGCGACGTGGCGGCCTATGCGCTGGCCGCCTACGACCACCCGGCAGCCGAGGACGCGACGCTGGTCATCGGCGGCCCCGAACCCGTCACCTGGCGCGACGTCGTGGCAGCCCTGGAGTCCGAGCTCGGCCGCGACATCGAGCTGCGCACCGTCTCCCCGGGTGAACCTGTGCCGGGCCTGCCGGAGAACGTGGCCCAGCTGCTCGCCACGTTCGACACCTTCGACTCCCCCGTCGACATGTCAGAGATGTCGCACACCTACGGGGTGCAGCCCACACGGCTGCAGGACTTCGTCGCCGCGCTGGCCGCCTCCACCCGCACCTGACAGCCGTGGTCACGCCGCCGTCGTGAGCCGGTCGGGTGCCCGGACCGCCGCTATAGAGTGAAGGATGCTGATCGGGCGCGACACCGAGCGGCGGGCCGTCGACTCCCTCGTGGCCGGCGCGCGGCTGGGGCGCAGCGGCGTCCTGGTCCTCACCGGTGAGGCGGGCATCGGCAAGACCGTCCTGCTGGGGTATGCCGCCGCGGCCGCCGAGGGGATGCAGGTCTACCGGCTGGTCGGGACCGAGCTGGAGCAGGACCTCGGGTTCGGTGGTCTCTCCCAGCTGGTGGGCGCCTCCACGCAGGACCTGGGGGGCCTGCCCGAGCCGCAGGCCCGAGCCCTCGCGGTGGCGCTGGACCTGCGCCCCGGCCCCTCCCCGGACCGGTTCGCCGTCGGGGCCGCCACCCTGGGGCTGCTCACGAGGCGCGCGGAGGAGGGCCCGGTGGCCGTGCTCGTCGACGACGCCCATCTGCTGGACCACCTCAGCGCGGCCGCCCTCGCCTTCGCCGCTCGCCGGCTGGTGGCCGACCCGATCCTGGTCGTGGCCGCCGTGCGCAGCGGTGAGCCCAGCCCGCTGCTGCAGGCAGGCCTGCCGGTGCTGGAGCTCAGGGGTCTCGACGTGCCCGCGGCCACGCAGCTGCTGGCGGCCGGCGACCCACCGGGTGCCGCCTCCGCAGGGTTCGTCACCGACGTGCCGGGTCTCGTGCGCGCCACGGGCGGCAACCCGCTGGCCCTGCTCGAGCTGCGGGCCCACCCGGAGCGGCTGGCGGCGGCCGGGCCCGACGGGCCGCTGCCCGTGACGGCTGCCGTGACCAGGGCGTTCCAGGCCAGGACCGAGCGGCTCAGCGCCGCCGCCAGGACCGCGCTCCTGGTCGCTGCAGCCGGGGGCACCGACCGCCGGTTGGTCACCCGCGCCTGCCGCTCGCTCGGCGTCGACCCCGTGCACCTGGTCGAGGCTGCCGACGTGGGCCTGGTGTCGACGCAGGGCGCCACCGTCACCTTCCGCCACCCACTGGTCCGCGCTGCCGTCTACCACGCCGCGCGGCCGGCCGACCGTCGCGCCGCCCATGCGGCACTGGCTGCGGCGACGTCCGAGGCCGACCCCGACCACCGTGCCTGGCACCTGGCGGCGGCGGTCCCGGACACCGACGCTGTGGCGGCGGACGCGCTCGAGGAGGTGGCCGACCGGGCACGGTCGCGAGCGGCATACGACGTGGTGGCCAGTGCGCTGAGCAGGGCAGGCTGGCTCTCGCCCGAGGAGCAGGACCGTTCGCGCCGCCTGGTCAGCGCTGCGGAGGCGGCCTGGGTCGCGGGGCAGGCCGACCGCGCGCGAGCGATGCTCGACGAGGTGGACGCCGACGCCACACCCGACCTGCTGGCTCGTGCCGGCCGGCTGCGCGGCACCCTCGCGGCGCTCACCGGGTCGCTCCCGGAGGCGATCGAGGTGCTCAGCAGCACGGCCGAGCAGGTGCGGGACACCCGCCCCGAGCTGGCTGTCGAGCTGTGGGCGGACGGCGTGAAGGCCGGCTTCTTCCAGGCCGACACGGCCTTCCTGCGCCGGGCCGTGACGGCGCTGGACGCGCTGCTGCCGCTGGTGCGCTCCTCCCGGATCGCCGTCGTCGGTGAGCTCGCCTCCGGCATGGCCCGCACGCTCACCGGCCAGGCCGGCAGCGAGCAGATCCGCCGGGCGGTCGACCAGCTGGCCGAGAGCGACCTGCTGCGGTCGGACCCGCTGCGCGCCGACTGGCTGGTCCTCGGGCCGCTCTACCTGCGTGAGGAGGGCAGGTACCGCGCCCTGGTGCACGAGGCCCTGGAGGACACCCGCACCGGGGCTGCGCTGGGGGCCCTGGGGCACCTGCTGTTCCACGTCGCGCTGGACGACGCCGCCGGGGACCGCTGGTCCAGCGCGGAGTCGGAGTACCACGAAAGCATCGGGCTCGCCCGTGAGTCCGGGCAGAGCACCGACGTCGCCCTGGCGCTGGCCGGACTGGCCTGGCTGGAGGCGCGGATGGGCCGGGAGGACGGCTGTCGCGCGCACGCGGCGGAGGCACTCGCGCTGGGCGACGAGCACGGCATCGTCATCGCACGCGTCTGGGCGCTGCTGGCCCTCGGCGAGCTCGAGCTGGGCGGCGGACGGGCGGACCCGGCACTCGAGCACCTCGGGCAGGTGCGGCGCGAGCTCTCCTTCAGCGGGCTGCAGGACATGGACCTGCACCCCGGGGTCGACCTGGTCGAGGCGCTGGTGCGGGTGGGGCAGCGGGAGGAGGCGCGCGTGCTCGCCGTCGACTACCACCGGCTCAGCGCGGTCAAGGGGCAGCCGTGGGCGCTGGCCCGGGCGGAGCGGGCCCTGGGCATGACGGCCGCGCCGGACGAGGCCGACACGCACTTCGCCGCTGCGGCCCGGCTGCACGCCGAGACCCCGGACGTCTTCGAGACCGCCCGGACCGCGCTGCTGCACGGGGCGTCGCTGCGCCGGCGACGTCGGCGGCGGGAGGCCCGCACGCACCTGCGGGAGGCACTGGCGGCGTTCGAGCAGCTGGGTGCCGCGCAGCGAGCCGAGCAGGCCGTGCAGGAGCTGGCGGCCACCGGGGAGACGGTGCAGCGGCGCGGCGCCGGCGTGCTCACCACCCTGACACCCCAGGAGCGCCAGATCGCCGAGCTGCTGGCGCAGGGCCGCACCACCCGCCAGGCCGCGGCCGCGCTCTTCCTCAGCCCGAAGACGGTGGAGTACCACCTGCGTCACGTCTACGACAAGCTCGGGGTCAACAGCCGGGACGACCTCGCCGTGGTTGTCACCCAGCGGTCCGGCGCACTGACCTGACAGTCGCACCGCGTCCGGGGTGCCGTACGCCGTCAGACCAGCTCTGCGAGCAGCTGCGCCGCACGCGCCGCGCCGTCCGTCTCGACCGCGCGGTAGTCGACCTCGCGCCCCACCTCGGCCACGATGGCAGCGGCCAGCACGTCGGGGTCCACCGCCTCCTCGTAGGGCAGGTGCCTACCGGCGCCGTAGCGGTCCAGACGGTGCCGGACGTGGTAGCTCTGCTCGAAGTGGTTGCGCAGCGGCACGTAGAGGAACGGCCGCCGGCCGGCGGTCAGCTCCATGCAGGTGGTCAAACCGCCCTGGACGACCGCGAGGTCGGCGGCCACCAGGTGCCGGTGCAGGTCGGGCAGGTAGCCGCACACCGTGGCCCCCCGGCGGCGCGGCAGCGAGCCCGGGTCGATCCGCGGCCCGGTCACCACGACGAAGCGCAGGTCGGGCGCCTGCCGCCGGGCGAGCGGCACGGCGTCCATCACCCGGTCCAGCAGTGCCCTGCCCACTCCGGTGCCGCCGACGGTGACCACGCAGGTGCGCCGGTCCGACGGCATACCGAGCTCGGCGCGCAGCTGGCCCCGCTCCGGGAGCGCGGCGACGTCGAACCCGCTGACGTAGCCCGCGTAGGTGAAGTTGTCGGCCATCCAGTCACGGATGTCGGGCAGCCCGGGCCCGAAGGAGGCCGGGACCACGTCCTCGGGCGAGCCGACGAAGACCGAGCGGTCGCGCACCCTGGCGAACCGGGCCCGCTGCTCGATCATCTCGGCGTTGTAGTCGGCCGTCAGCGCCGCCTCCTCCGGCCCCCCGGAGGGCATCGGGAGCCAGCCGACGAAGTCGGTCATCCAGGCGAAGGCGAACCGCTTGAGCTCGGGGTTCTCGTGCAGCAGGTGGTCGACGTCCCAGGCCTCATCGGCGACGACCAGGTCGTAGGCGTCCTGCTCGACGACGTCACGGAAGACCATGAAGTTGTTGACCAGGATCGAGTCCATCCGGCGGATCGCCTGGAAGGCGTTGAGGTCGTGCTCCCCGCACTCGTGCTCGAAGATCCGTGACTCGCTGGCCAGCCAGGCCGAGGCGGGGTGCACCCGCTCGCCGTGGGCCTGCAGCACCTCGGTGACCGGGTGCTGGGCCAGCCAGTCGACCTGGATGTCGGGCTCGAGCCGGCGCAGCGCGTCCACGATCGCCAGGTCGCGGGTGGCGTGCCCCAGCCCGATGGGTGAGGAGAGGTAGAGCACCCGCCGCGGGCGGGTGCCGGCGCGGGTCCAGCTCACCGGCTCCGGCTCCGGCGGAGCGGGGTGCAGGGTGCGCACGAAGTCGTGGACCAGGGTGTTGACCCGCACCGGGTCGCGCAGCAGGAGCCCGTGGCCACCGCCGTCGACCAGGACGAGGCCGGCGCCGGTGAGCTCGGCCAGCCGCCGGCCGACGGCGTCGGTGCGCACCCGGTCGTCGGTCCCGTGCACGACCAGCACCGGGCAGGTGACCTGGCGGCAGGCGTCCTCGAACGGCTCGCACCGCACCCCGTCGCAGCCGAGCCGGCCCGCTGTGGCGTCGGCCAGGGTCTGCGGGTCGGTCTCGGCCGACCACCCCATCCCGTCCTCACGCTGCTTGGTCGAGTGGGGCTCGGAGAACATCTGGTCGAAGAAGAAGCGCCGGAACGCGGCGAAGTCTCCCTCCAGCCAGTAGTGCCGGTTGTACCGCGCCCAGCCCTCGGTGGTGTCCAGCCGCTCCTCGAAGCCGTAGCGCTCCCGTCCCGGCTGCGCCACCTGCACCCCGCAGGAGGGCGAGATGGCCACGATGCCGGTCACCCGCTCCGGGTGGGCGGCCGCGGCGAGGACCGACCACACCGTCCCGCAGGACAGCGCGACGAGCACGGCCTGCTCGGTCCCGGTGGCGTCCAGCACGGCGACGGCGTCCTCGGCGCAGACGTCGTTGGCGTAGGAGGCTGCGCCGGCCGGGCGGTCCGAGTCGCCGGTGCCGCGACCGTCATACGTCAGCACGCGGAAGTGCCGGGCGAGGTAGCCGACCTGGCACTTCCAGATGCGGGAGTCCACGATCTGCCAGGTCGGCATCAGGAGCAGGGTGGTCGGGCCCTCGCCGTAGGACTTCCACGCCAGGCGGACACCGTCGCGCTCGGTGACGCCGACGGCGTCCGGCTCCTTGGCCGTGAGCGCCTTGGGCCTGCTCCCGGTCATCCGGCTCACACCCGGATCCCGAAGACGTTGTTGAACGGGGTGGTGGCCACGGTCTCGAAGCGGGTGAACCCGGCCTCGGCGGCGACCTCCCGGATCCGGGCGGGGCCGGCCTGGGTGCCGAGAGCCGCACCGACGTCCTGGGACAGCGACGCCGGGGTGCACAGCAGGGTGGAGAAGGCGTAGTAGGCCCGGCCCACCGGGTTGAAGTTCTCCTCCGGGGCGTCCCCGGCCACCGGCTCGACGACCATCCAGGTCCCCTCCGGGGCCAGCAGCTCACGCACGTGCCGGGCCGCGCCGACCGGGTCGCCCATGTCGTGCAGGCAGTCGAACATGGTCACCAGGTCGTAGCCCGCGTCGGGGTGCTGGTCGGCACTGCCGACCCGGAAGGTCACCCGGTCCTGCACGCCGGCCTCGTCCGCCCGCTCGCGGGCGATGTCGACCGACTCGGCGTGGTAGTCGGTGCCGACGAAGGTGCTGGCCGGGAAGGCCTGGGCCATGATGATCGTCGATGCGCCGTAGCCGCAGCCGATGTCGGCGACCCGGGCGCCCCGCTCGAGCTTGGGCACCACGCCGTCGAGGGCCGGCAGCCAGGCACCGGCCAGGCTGGCCAGGTAGCTGGGGCGGAAGAAGCGCTCGCAGCCCAGGTGCACGTCGACGTTGTGCGCGTGCCAGCCCAGCCCCGCGCCGTTGCGTGCGGCCGCCAGGATCTCCGGGGTGTCCCGGACCGTACCGTGCGCGATCTGGAACAGGCCCTGCAGGTATGCCGGGCTGTCCGGCTCGGTGAGCGCGACGGCGTGCTCGGCGGGCAGGGTGTAGCGGCCCGACGACGGGTCGTAGTCGACGAACTCCCCCGCGGCCTGGGCGTTCAGCCACTCCCGGGCGTAGGGCTCGTCGGTGGACGTCTCGTCCGCCAGCTCGGCGGGGGTGATCGGGCCGTGGTCGGCCATCGTGCGGTAGTAGCCGAGCTGGTCGCCGAGCACGACCAGGGCCGCGTTGAGCGCGGCACCGACCTCGCCGACGGCACGGAAGACGAACGACATGAGCCGCTCCTCGTCGATGGCGGCCGGCTCCGGGGTGTCGCGGTGATCGGTCTCAGGGTGCTGGGTCGTGGTTGCCATGGTGGGGCCTTCCTGTCTCCACTGTGGACGGTCCGGCGGCTCCTGACCATCCCTGGACCTTCAGGCTCCGCCGCGGTGGCCCGTCAGCGCATCAGGTGGACCCCCTAGTCCACGCCGGCCCGCGCGGTCACCTGACCCCGCCGGTGCACCTCTGGATAGGCTGCGCGAGTGGAGGGGACACGATCGCGAGGACCTGAGTCGCGCGTCGCGCTGCTGATCGACGCGGAGAACGCCCCGGCCACGGCCATCGAGCTGGTGCTGAGCAAGGTCACGCAGCACGGAGTGGTCCATGTGCGCCGGGCCTACGGCAACTGGAAGAACCCGCAGCTGCGCCCCTGGGAGGAGTGCCTGCACGCCCTGGCGATCCGTCCCATGCAGCAGTTCGGCTACACCGCGCAGAAGAACGCCACCGACATCGCCATGGTCATCGACGCCATGGATCTCATGCACACCGGCAGCGTCGACGGCGTCGCGCTGATGTCGAGCGACGCCGACTTCACCCCGCTGGTCATGCGCCTGCTCTCGAACGGCGTGAAGGTCTACGGGTACGGCGAGCGCAAGACACCGGCCGCCTTCGTGAACGCCTGCTCGGAGTTCACCTACGTCGATGAGGCGCCCTCCTCCGACAGCAAGGCCACACCAGCCAAGGTCACACCAGCCAAGGCCACGCCGGCCAACACCCCGCGTCGCTCGACCAACGAGCTACGTGGGGACACCCGCCTGACCACCCTCCTCCGCTCCGCGGTCGGTGCCGCCAAGGCCAAGGACGGGTGGTCAGCACTCTCAGCGGTGGGGGCTCAGATCAGCGCCCAGCAGTCTTCCTTCGCCCCCAGCGACTACGGCTTCAGCAAGCTGGGCGACCTCATCGAGGCCTCAGGCCTCTTCGAGATCCGCCGCACAGGCACGGTTGTCAGCGTCCGTGATCCGCGCAAGGCCTGACCTGGCTGTGCCAGCATGGCGCCATGGTCACGGTGTCGCGCCTGCAGTTCGCCCCGGTCAAGGGACTGTCCGTGGTCGAGTGCGACGAGGTCCGCCTCGAGGCCGACGGGGTGGCCGAGGACCGTCGGCTCTACCTGCTCGCCGAGGACGGCTCGGTCGCGACGCTGCGCGAGCACCCCGGCCTGGCCGCTGTCACGCCGGCGCTGGACCTCACGGCAGGCACCGTGTCGCTGGCCTTCCCCGACGGCCCGACGTTGACCGGCAGCCTGGACGCGGTCGGTGAGCCGGTGAGCGCCACCCTCTACGGCCGAGAGCGGCCGGGCCGTGTGCTGCAGGGGCCGCTGGGCGAGGCCCTCAGCGCGTATGCCGGAGCCCGCCTGCGTCTGGTGCTGCACGACCGCGCCGGGTTGGGCTGGGACGAGGGACCGGTCACCGTCATCTCCCGTGCCTCGATGGCCGACCTGGCGCCGGGCGACGACGTCGAGCGGGCCCGGCGCTTCCGCATGCTCGTCGAGGTGGACGGGCCGACGGCATACGAGGAGGACGGCTGGGTGGGGCACCGGCTCACCGTCGGGTCGACACAGCTCGAGGTGACCGAGCGGCTCGGCCGGTGCGTGGTCATCACCCGTTCCCCCGACTCCGGCCGGCCGGACTGGGCGGGCCTGAAGCAGCTGGTGACCGTGCGCGGCGACATCGGGCTCGGGGTCATCGCGCGCGTGACCACCCCCGGCACACTCCGGGTCGGTGACCGGGTCGAGGTCGGCGCCCCGACGGGCTGAGCCCACGGCACCGACAGCGGCCGCGACACCCGTCCGGGTGCCGCGGCCGCCGCCTGCTGCGGGTCGGGGTCAGTTCAGCGAAGCCACCTGCTTGCTGAAGTTCTTGCCACTGCCGTCCGGCCGGTAGTTGCGCTCCACGTTGCCGGCCGAGTCGACCGAGAACCAGTGGATCCGGGTGCCCTCGGCGACGGTGAGGGTCTCGCCGTCCTCGCGGACGCCGGCGGAGGCATACATCTCCGACTCGAAGGTCGGGGTCGACCCGTCCGTGGTGTAGAACACCGCGGCCGGCTCGGAGACCTCGAACTCCACGTCGACCATGCCCGGCTCGGTGCTGGGCATGACCTCCAGGCTGCTGGTCGGGCGCTGCTTGTCCTTGCCGAAGTCGTAGGCGACCCGGAGGAGCTCGACGAGGCCGTTGGCATACTCCTGCGACTCGTCGTGCGCCGACGCACCGGTGGGGTCCTCGTTGGTGAAGGGCGGCTGGAAGGACCTGCCGACCTCGAAGTTCCACGCGTAGATGCCGTGCTTGTACCAGAGCATGTCACCGGAGTTGCCGGCCGCCGAGTAGAGCACGTCGACGATCGGGCCGGTGCGAGCCGGCGTGACCGACAGGCCGCGGTGCCGCTTGATCTCCGTGAGGATGCGCGAGGACGAGCCCCAGAAGAACCCCTCCTCCTCCAGCGAGGGCCGGGGCGCGGTGACGCGTCCGGGCAGCGCGTAGGCGCCGGGTGACCACATGAAGTAGTTGCCCGAGCTGTGCAGGTTCATCGCGAACTTGATGTTGGGGTTGGTGCTCGCGATCCAGTCGACGTTGGCGCTCTCCGGCTCGCTCAGCTCGTTCGGGCCGGCGAAGACACCGCTGAAGCACGTGGTGGACGCTCCCGAGAAGCCGTCGAACAGGCTGTACTCGTCGTAGTTGCGGTTGTTGTCCACACCCCAGGCGTTGCGGGCGTTGACATCGGAGTAGATCGTGTCCGCGCAGTAGTTCGTCATGTTCTTGCGCTGGAAGGCGTAGTCGTAGAACGAGTAGTGCCCACCGTCGGGGTTGATGGACGGCGCGATCCAGATGTCGAGGTTGTTGACCAGTTGCTTGGTGGCACCGTCGCTCTGGTAGTTGCGCAGCAGGCGCTCCGCGGTCTCGATGGTCACCAGCGGCGGCACCCACTCCCGGGCGTGCTCCTGGGCGTAGGCCAGCACACCCATCTTGGAGCCGTCGCGCACCTTGCCGATGCGCAGCGCGTAGACCGGGTGCGGGTCACGCGAGACACTGTCGGGAGCGTTGAGGTTGTCGCTCAGGTCGTCCGAGCCGGCCTCGGCGATGCCACCACCGGAGTTGCCGCGGTAGGTGTAGGCGACCACCAGGTCGCTCGCGGCCGGGTGGGCGTTGACCGCCGCGACGACCTCGGCCGCCGTGCTGGTCAGGGCACCGCTGGAGTCGGTCGCCAGGCTGACCGAGACCCGGTCGCCGACCACACTGACGCTCAGCGGGGAGTCGGCCACCCCGGGGTCGACGAGCTCGACGCTCAGGTCGTTGCCACCCTCGTGGCCCCAGGCCCGCGAGTCGAAGGCCACGGCTGTGTTGGTGAAGCTGCCCAAGACGGTCTGGGCGAGCCGCCGGTAGCCGTTGGTCTCGTAGGGCAGCTCGACGATCTCGGCGATGTCGGGGAACTCCTCGGCCAGCGCGTGGATGCGGTCGTAGAGCTCGGTCGGGGTGAGGTATGAGGTGATGAAGTCCTTCTGGTACTTCGGACCGATCTCCTCCTCACCCTCGACCGGCAGCCAGTCGTCGACCTTGGCGGTCGCGGTGTCACCGGTCGGGCTGGTGATGCGGATGTAGTCGGGGCGGGTCGCGACCGCCGCGGCGCCACGGTGGTAGAGGTAGACACCGGCGTCGACGAAGGCACGGATGTCCTGCGTGCCGCCGGAGCCGAGCTCGGTGCCCGGGCCGCTGTCGCGCTCGACGGTCATCTCGGACCTGTCGGTCTGGCCGTCGGCGAACTTGGCCTCGACCGACAGGAAACCCTGGCCGAAGCTGGTGTAGTAGTCGGCGCGGATGATCCTGACGTCGGAGACCGCTGCGGCCTCGGCTGCAGCGGCGAACTCGGTGTTCTCGGCACGAGCGGCCGACAGGGTCGCCTCGCGCTCCTCGATCGCGGCCTCGGAGTCCTGCGGCGTGAAGATGGTGCGCTCGAGCTCGAAGCCCTGCGCCTTCAGACGGGCCTGCTGGCTGGGCGTCACCACGGCCTTGGCGTGGATGCTCCCGTCCTCGTCGGCGTGGACGCCGTGGTCCAGGTCGACGCCGGTCTCGACCAGCCTGTCGAGCTCTGCGGTGTCGGCGACGTGGACCTCGACGACGCTGGCTTCCTCCTCGGCCTCGTTGACCACCTCGGACTGACCTTCGGACCCGGCAGCGAGGCCTGTGGGCACGAAGGTCGCAGCGACCAGGCCCACCAACGCGGCCAGCGCCGCGAAGAGCACGAACATGCGGTTGCGTAATGCCATCGACATACTCGACATCTCCTTCGTGGGCATGCCTCAGTGACGGTGGCATGCCCGGATGACATGGGAAGGACACACGTGGCCCGGAGGGCCTCGTGATCTGCCGCGTCGCGTTGCGCGGCATCACGATCCGGAGATCGAGGACGTCTGACGTTCCACCATTCCTAGTGGCCCACCTCACACCGCGTCAAGGAGAACCGGCGGGTAACCAGCGAGATCGCGGTATTTCGCCCATCTGCGCCTGCGAAGGATGACTGCAACATCACGTCGGCGACGCCAGGTCCGCGGAAAGCACCCATGTTGCGGTGACGCTGCTGTCAGGCGGCGCGGCGTCACGGTGGCGAGGGCCCCTACTGGCGCCTCACTTAATACCCCCCGGGCTTGCCGTCGCGGTGCCGACGGCGCGACTGTCATCGACGTCCGTGAGGCGGCGGAGTATGTCGACGGTCACGTCCCCGGCGCGGTCCTCATGCCGATGAGCCGTCTGCCCTCCCACACCCACGAGCTCGACATGAGCCGGCCGGTCTACCTGATCTGCGCCAGCGGCAACCGCAGCCGGGCGATGGCCGACTTCCTCCAGCGCTCCGGCTTCGACGCCGGCTCGGTCAGCGGCGGCACCACGGGGTGGGTCAGCTCGGGTCATCCCGTGGTCAGCGGCAGGCACGCGAGCTAGCCGGAGCTCTCCCTCGCCTCTTCCTCCTCCTCGCGCTCGCGCCGGGTGTCCTCCTGCTGCTGCCGGATGACGACGAAGGTCGCCGCGGCGAGGACGAGGCCGGCCACCACGGCGGCGACGACCACACCGGACTCCCCCACCCAGTCCTCCAGCAGGTTGCGTGTGGAGGAGGTGGGGTCGGCCAGAGCCACTGCCACGAAGACGGCCACGAGGAGCGAGGCGAGGATCGGCGGCACCGCCGCCCAGCGCCCGGTCCAGCCCATGCGCTCACGCATGATCCGGCCGGCCTTGACGATGCGACCGGCCCGCAGGAAGCGCAGGGCGCCGAAGACGCGGAGCAGGCGCAGCAGCTGCACCGGGCCGACTGCCAGCACCACGCCGACGATGATGACCAGCGTGAGCAGGATGAGCCACAGGTGCTTGCGGATCCAGCGACGCTTGTCCTGCGAGACCACGAAGAGCACCACGGTCTCCCCCACGAGGACCGCGCCGGTCAGCCAGTTGACCACTGTCCCGGCCGTCTCGTAGGGGTCGTCGAGCAGGGTGAGGAAGACCGCCGGCACCGACACCAGGGCCGCCAGCAGCACGGGCAGCGCCAGCCGCTCCTGCCAGCGCTCCTCCGGGTCCTTGCCCTGCTCGTCGCTCACGTCGCCGTCGCCCACGTCGTTGCTGGTCCCTTCGTCGTGCGGACCATGCTAGGGGGGTGACATACGGTTGGCTCATGGACGACCAGGCACACATCGCTCCCCCCGGCGTCGACGACGCGACGGTCGAGGCGGTCGGCCGCCTCACCGAGGCCCTGGAGACCGTGGAGCGTGCCCGCGGGCACCTCTACTCCTTCCACCAGCTCACGGGCGAGGCCGACTTCAAGATCGGCGACGCCGTCGACCAGCTGCGTGCCGCCGGGCACACCGCGCTGGCCGACCGGCTCAGCACCGAGATCGTGGGACGCAACGTGCTTCCGGGCCGGTGGACCTTCCAGGTCATGGAGGAGTACGACGACGGCTACTGGGAGCCGCTGCGCGCGGCCGAGCGCGACGTGCGCGACCAGCTGGTCGGCGGCAAGCGGCACCTGGCCGAGGCACGGCTGAAGGAGGATCGGCGCAGCCATGGTCACCCCGGACACGAGGCCAGGCCCGACGAGAGCTGACCCCGCGGGTCGTCCGCACGTGGCGCCGCACAGCGCCCGGGTCTCTTCGGGCCTCCGTGCCCTCCTGTCCCCATCGGTCGCGGCCTACGAGGTGTCGCTCCTGCCGTCCGACCCCACCCCCGCGGTCCGTCGCGAGGCGGAGTTCCGTGCCGGGCGTGCAGCCGCCGCGGCCGCGTTGGCCGACATCGGCGTCGACGGCCAGGTCGGCCGGGGCACGGACCGTCGACCGCTCTGGCCCTCGGGGGTGGTCGGCAGCATCTCTCACTGCGGCCACCTCGCGGTGGCAGTCGCGGCGCCCGGGACGGCCTTCCGTGCGCTGGGGGTGGACGTCGAGGACCTCGGCGACGTCGACGACGAGGTCCGGGCGGTCGTGCTGACGCCGACCGAGCAGGCGGCGCTCGAGGCCACGGGAGGGTCGGCGCTCCTGGGCATCGTGTTCAGCGTCAAGGAAAGCGCCTACAAGTGCTGGTCGCCACTGCTCGACGTGACACTGGACTGGGCCGATATCGAGGTGACGCTCGACCGCTCGGCCGGAAGCTTCACCGCAGACGTGGTCGGCCCGTCAGCCAGGTTGCGCCCACCCACGGTGACCGGCCGGTATGCCGTGCACCGCGGGCATGTGCTGTCCGCCGGCTGGGTGGGTCAGGGCTGAGTCGGGACAGGACCGAGCCTGGGCCGGACCGAGCCATGCGCACCACCCCCGGCCTGGTGCGCGCCCGTCGACGCCTGCACCTCCCGGGCGGGGTTGCCGCCGTACCTGCCCCGGGCGGGCACCTCCGAGCCCTTCATGAGGAAGGAGTCGGCCTCGACCACGGCGCCGTCGCCGACCACCACCCCGTAGTGGACGAAGGCCCCCACCCCGAGGGTCACGCCGTCACCGACCCGCACCCCGTCGAGCTTGAAGGCACCGTCCTCCATCGAGTGGCACTGGATGATGCTGCCCGCGTTGAAGGTGCACCCGTCCCCCACCGACACGATCGTCTTCTCCGGCACCGAGAGCCCGTCGTCGAAGACCCGCCGTCCCATCCGCACCCCCAGGGCTCGCCACATCAGCGGCCGGAAGGGGGTGCCGTTGAGCGCGGGCGGGGGTGACCCGAGGAACTTCCAGTAGCGCTCGTGCTGCCAGAACGGCCGGTCGTAGATCGAGCAGAAGCGCGGCACCAGACGGCGGAAGCCCAGCGCGGCCCACTCCCACAGCACCACCAGCGACGTGGTGAGCACGGCGAAGCCCAGCACCGCAGCAAGCAGCACCGCAGCACCGCCGCTCTCGAACCGTGCCGCCGCAAACGAGGCGAAGAGCAGGCCGCAGAAGACGAGGAACCAACGGCTCGCCATGAACAACGCGACGGTGACCCCGTTGTGCACGTTCTTGTGACGCAGCCGGCTGCGGAAGGTGGCGCGGTCGCGGTGGTCGTCGAAGGCGGCGTCACGCTCGACGGACCGCGGGATCTCGAAGGGCGGGGAGCCGAGCAGGCCGGTGTCCTCCCGCAGCGGCCCGTCCAGCGGCACCATGGTCTTCGTGCCGAAGAGCACGTTGTCACCGGTGCGGCCACCGGCCGGGTAGGCGATGGCGTTGCCGAAGAAGTTGCGCGGGCCGATCTCGACGGGGGCGACCCGGAAGGACGTGCTCGAGTAGTCGGCGTCGACGATCGACAGGCCGTCGGACACCATCGTGCCCGACCCGACCGTGACCGCGAACGGGGTCTCGTGCTTGAGGGCGACGCCGAAGTTGGACCCGGTCTGCACGAGGTCGGGCTGCCGGTAGCCGATGAGGCGCAGGTAGTGGACGATGAGCGAGCTGTCGCCGGTCAGGGTGAGGAACACCGTGAGGTTGGTCAGCCGCGTGATCATCCGGTGCACGGCGTAGTGGACGCCGTAGAGCGGGTAGACGCGCCCGGTCACCAGGAGACGGTCGAGGACCCTGGGGACGACGACCACCGCCAGCAGCCCGATGACCAGCCCGCCGACATACAGCACCAGGGCCAGGACGGCAGCGTCCCGGTAGAAGTGCCCGCTGTCGTGGTCGAGGTGCCCGACGTCGAGATAGGCCGGCAGCACCAGGGCGAGCAGCCCGATGCCGACCGGGGCGACGAGCACCAGCCGGTTGAGCAGCACGAAGACGCTGTAGGTGACGCGGCGGCGCCGTCCGCACTCGGTCTCGGGCACCACCCGGTAGTCGGTGTCCGTCGGCCGCGCCGGCGACCCGTGCCACCGGCTCCCTGCAGGCACCGCCTGTCCCGTCTGCAGCGAGGAGGTGTGGCCCAGCTGGGCGCCGTCCCCCATCGAGGTGCCGATGTCGAGCACAGACATCTCCCCCACGAGCACGTCCGACCCGAGGGTCACCGGCCCGGTCTGGATGCGCCCGTCGTAGGCCCGGTAGCACGCGAACCGGGTGTCCTTGCGGATGGCGGTGCCGGAGCCGATCGTCAGCAGGTCGGTGCACACCGGCACCGTCGTCGAGAAGATCGAGACCCCGGGCCCGATCCTGGCACCCAGCGCGCGCAGGTAGAGGACGTAGATTGGCGTGCCGGCGAACAGCCGCAGCGGGTTGGTGTTGACCAGCGAACGGACCACCCAGAACCGCAGGTAGGCAGGGCTCCACACGGGGATCTCGGTCTGTCTCCACCGGCCCACGACCACCCACTTCAGCAGGATCGGCACGGCGCTGAGGACCACGAAGGTCACCGTCCCGAACGCGACCGAACGGGCCCAGACCGCGAGGACCCCCTCACCGCCCACCGCCCATCGGTAGCCCGTGAGCATCAGCAGGAGCATGAGGTAGGAGTAGCCGAGGAAGGCCAGCACCTGCATCAGGCCGCACAGGGCGACCTGCGCCGCGCCGACCTGGCGGGGTGCCGCGGGAGGCGACGGGGCCCAGACGTCCGTGTCGGCGCTGGGGCGGTCCTCCTGGAGCGTCACGGCCAGCTGCCGGACCGTGGGGTGCTGGTAGAGGTCCTGCATCGCCAGTGGCGGCAGGTCGGTGGCCTTCCTCACCCGTGCCGAGAACTGCGCCAGGAGCAGGGAGTTGGCTCCCAGGTCGTCGAAGAAGTGGGCCGCGGCGGAGACGTCCTCCATCCCGAGGACCTCCCCCAGCGCCTGGGCCAGCGCCCGCTCGGTATCGGTCCTGGGGTCCGAGTGCTCGGTCGACTCCCCCAGGCTGAGCCGACGGGTCGGCGGCGGGAGCCGCTTGCGGTCGGCCTTGTCGCTGGGGAGCATCGGGATGGTGTCGAGGCGCTCGTAGTAGGCGGGCACCATGTAGGCCGGCAGGTGCAGCCGCAGCTGCTCGTGCACGGTCCGGTCGGTGACCTCGGCCGCCCCCGGCCGCAGCGTGTAGTAGGCGACAAGCTCCTTGCTCGTCCCGTCCGGACGCTCATGGACGTCGACCACGGCCTGGGCGATGCCCGGGATCTCCAGGACGACCGACTCGATCTCGGTCAGCTCGATGCGGTAGCCCCGGATCTTGACCTGCGTGTCGATGCGGCCGGCATACTCGACCAGCCCGTCGGCGGTGAACCGGCCCAGGTCCCCGGTGCGGTAGATGCGACTGCTCGGGTTGTGGTCGATCCCGAGGAAGTCGGGGATGAAGGCGGCGGCCGTCTGGTCCGGGCGGTTGACGTACTCCCGCGCCAGGCCGATGCCCGCGATGCCGATCTCGCCGTACTCCCCCGGGGGCAGGGCCCGGGCCTCCTCGGGGTGGAGGATCACCGCGGCATACGTGGGCAGCGGGACCCCGAGCGTGACGGGCTTGTCCGGGTGCACGACGTCCCAGGTCGCGGTGACGGTCGCCTCGGTCGGCCCGTAGACGTTGAGGAAGCGCAGGCCGGGGCGGTGCCAACGGGTGACCAGGTCCTTCTGGCAGGCCTCGCCCGACACGAGGAGGAAGCGCAGGTCGGGCAGCTCGGTGTCGAGGGTCGCCAGGAGGGTCGGCACGCAGCACAGGGCGCTGACCCGGTGCTGGACGAGGTAGTCGCCGAGCTCGACTCCGAGCAGGCTGGTGCCGCCCGGCTTGGGCACGAGGGTCGCCCCCGCCACCCACGGCACCCACATCTCCTCGACCGAGAAGTCGAAGGCCGTCGTCATGCCCTGGTAGACCCTGTCGTCCTGGCGGTAGCCGTAGACCTCGCCGGCGACCCGCACGAAGTTGCAGATGCTGGCGTGCTCGACGGCGACTCCCTTGGGCCGACCGGTGGAGCCGGAGGTGTAGATGACGTAGGCGAGCTCGTCGTCGAGGGGTCCCCGCTCCGTCTCCGACAGCCGCGCGCCGTCCCGGCGCGCGACCTCGTCGTCGTGGTCGTCGAGACAGACGACGGGCACGCTCACCGAGCCGACCGGCTCCGGGAGGTGCCGCAGCGACAGCACCCACCGCACCTGTGCGTCCTCCACGATGTAGGCCACCCGGTCGGCCGGGAAGGCCGGGTCCATCGGCACGTAGGCCGCACCGAGCTTGAGGACGGCGAGGATGGCGGTGTAGGAGCGCACCGGGTCGTCGAGCACCAGCCCCACCCGGTCGCCTGCTGCGACGCCCCCGGCCTGCAGGTGTCTGGCCAGGCGGTTGGCCCGCGCGTCCAGGTCGAGGTAGGAGAGCCGCACCGTGCCGTTGTCGACCGCGAGGTGGGCCGGCTCGTCACGACGCCAGCGGTCGCACTGCTCCTCGAAGACCTGCTCGAGACGGTCGCCCGGCTGCCAGCGGCAGCGCTGGTCGCGGGCGGCGAGCACGGCGCCGGGGCGCAGCGAGGCCTGCGGTGTGGCGGCCTCCATGGCTGCCGAGCGTGGGTGCATCACGGGTGCACACGCCCCCTCACGGGTCAGAGACGCGACCGTCGCCCCCATGCCCCCCGTCGGGCGACGTCACCTCTCCACTATGCGGGCCGTTCGTGACCGTGTCCATACGAGTCCTTTACTGTCGCAGTACCTTGACCTGACACACGGCGCCCGCCGTCACGGGACAGAGCAGGTGCAAACCGGCCGGACCTGCGTGGAGCGTGGACCCCTTGCTCGCAGGTCGGCAGGGCACGACATACCGTTGTTGCATGCGCAACCACATGCTGGTCGCCTCCTGCGGCACCGACCACGAGCGGTGACGGCCGCCGGCGAGGCCGTCACCGCCGACCCGCGCCGCTGGCGCATCCTCGGGGTGACGCTGGCGGTCGGGTTCATGTCGCTGCTGGACGTGACGATCGTCAACGTCGCCATCCCCTCCATGCGGGCCGGGCTGGACACGACGGCCGCGACGATCCAGTGGGTGGTCTCCGGCTACTCCCTGGCCTTCGGCCTCATGCTCGTCACCGGCGGCCGGCTCGGCGACGCCTGGGGCCGCAAGCGGCTCATGCTGATCGGCCTCTCCGGCTTCATCGTCGCGAGCCTGGCGGCCGGCCTGGCCCCCGACGCGATGTGGCTCATCGTGGCCCGCCTGGTGCAGGGGGCCTCGGCCGGCCTGCTCGCCCCGCAGAACACCGGCCTCATCCAGCAGCTCTTCCGCGGCGCCGAGCGCGGCCGGGCGTTCGGGATGTTCGGCTTCACCGTGGCCGTCTCCTCCGGGCTCGGCCCGATCATCGGCGGGCTCATCCTGGCCGTCGCCGGTGAGGACGGCTGGCGCTGGATCTTCCTGGTCAACGTGCCGATCGGGCTCATCGCGCTGGTGGCCATCGCCCGCCTGGTGCCCGGCCGGGCCGAGGCCTCCGACGACGACCCGCGCCTCGACCTGGTCGGCGCGCTGCTGCTGGGTGCCGCGGTGCTGTGCCTGCTGCTGCCCATCGTCAGCCTCGAGAGCGGCCACCGGGGCACCCTGCTCCTGCTCGTCGGCGTGCCGGTGCTGCTGTGGGCCTTCACCCGCTGGGAGCGCCGCCTCGTCGACCGGGGCGGGGCACCCCTGCTGGACGTGGGGCTGCTGCGCCGGGTGCCCGGCTACGCCAACGGCGTGCTCGTCGGCTCGCTCTACTTCACCGGTTTCACCGGCATCTTCCTGGTGCTCTCGGTCCACCTCCAGGACGCCCTGGGCCTCTCCCCCCTGCAGGCCGGGCTGCTGCTCACCCCGTTCGCCGCCGGTGCCGCGGTGGCCTCACCGCGGGCCGGGCGTCTGGTCAGCACCGTGGGGCGCAAGCTCACCGTCATCGCCCTGACGGTCATGATGAGCGGGGTGCTGGCGATCGTGCTGCTGGCCCCGCAGGCCGACAACGGCCTGCCGCTGTGGCTGCTGCTGTCGGTGCCCCTGCTGGTGGCCGGCATCGGCGGCGGCGGGGTCATCTCGCCCAACTTCACCCTGGCGCTGGCCGAGGTCGACCCGCGCATGGGCGGCGCTGCCGGGGCGGCCCTGCAGACCGGCAACCGCATCGGGGCCTCGATCGGTGCCGCGCTGCTCATCACCGTCTACCAGCTGGGGCTGTCCACCGGGGACGCCACCCTCGCGGTGCAGCTCGCCCTGGGCACCGCCCTGCTGGTGCTCTCGCTCAGCTGGGTCGCGGCCTACCGCTCCTGGCGGCTGGACCGCGCCGCCGACAGCCGCTGACCACCGAGCACCGAGCCACCGGCTGACCCGCGGCGGGCTGCCACCATAGGCGCCATGAGCAGACTCGATGCCTGGGAGTCCCGCACCCGCACCGCCCTCACCGTGCTCGCCCTGGTCTTCCTGGTGGCGTATGCCGCGCCGATCGTGGCGCCCGACCTGCCCCAGCCGTGGCGCGGGCTGAGCGAGACGGTGCAGACCCTGATCTGGGCCGTCTTCGTCGTCGACTACGGCACCCGGCTGCTGCTCGCCGAGCGCCGGTGGCAGTTCGTTCGCAGCCATCCCCTCGACCTGGCGGCGGTCGCGCTGCCGGCGCTGCGGCCGCTGCGCCTCGTCGCCGCGCTGGTGCTGCTGCAGCAGCAGGCCGGCCACCGGCTGCGCGGGCACGTGGCGACCTACGTGGCGATCGCGACGGCCACGGTCATCACCATCTCCGCGCTGGCCGTGCTCGACGCCGAGCGGGGCATGCCCGAGGCGACCATCGAGAGCTGGCAGGACTCGTTCTGGTGGGCGTTCGTGACGGTGACCACCGTGGGCTACGGCGACCACTACCCGGTGACCGCCGAGGGCCGGCTGTTCGCGGTCGCCCTCATGCTCTGCGGCATCGCCCTGCTCGGCATCGTCACGGCGAGCCTGGCCTCCTGGCTGCTGGAGAAGATCGCCGACCAGGAGGAGCAGGCCCAGGCGGCCACCAAGCGCGACATGGCGGTGCTGCTCGGCGAGCTGCGCGAGCTGCGGGCCGAGGTCAGCGCGCTGCGCCAGGACCGGCCGGGCTGAGCACCGCCCGCAGCCGCTCGGCATACGCGGCCATCTCGCCCTCGCCGTAGCGGTGCCGCGGCCAGAAGAAGCCGCGCAGCCCGTCGCCCTTGGTGCGCGGCACCACATGCACGTGCAGGTGCGGCACCGACTGGCTGACCGTGTTGTTGACCGCGACGAACGAGCCCTGCGCGCCGTATGCCGTGCGCACACCGGCCGCGACCCGCTGCACCAGGCCGAAGAGCACCGGCACCTGCCCGGCCGGCAGGTCGGTCAGCGTCACGACGTGTTCGGTCGGCACGACCAGCACGTGCCCCTTGAAGACCGGCCGCACGTCCAGGAACGCCGCGGCCCCCTCGGTGCGCGCGACGACCTCACCGGGGGCGTCGCCGGCCAGCACGGCGCAGAAGCGGCAGTCGGTCATGGGCCCACTGTGCGCCATCCCCCGCAGGCGCGCCACGGGCCGCTAGCGTGAAGGGCACCGACGCCGAAGGGGGCGCAGATGAGCGAGGTGGTCATCGAGACCGAGGGCCTGAGCAAGGACTTCGGCCCCACCCACGCGCTGCAGGGGCTGGACCTCACCGTCCGCGCCGGCGACGTCTTCGGCTTCATCGGGCCCAACGGCGCCGGCAAGTCGACCACCATGCGCATCCTCATGGACGTGCTGCGCCCGACCTCGGGCACGGTGCGGGTGCTCGGCACCGACCCGCGCACCGGCGGCGGTCGGCTGCGGGCACGCATCGGCTACCTGCCCGGCGAGCTGGCGCTGGACGGGCGCAGCGAGGTCGGCTCGTGGCTGGACTACCAGGCCCGCCTGCACGGCGCCGCGCCCGGCGCCTGGCGACCGTATGCCGAACGGCTGGGCCTGGACCCGGGCCGGCGGATCGGCAAACTCAGCCGGGGCAACAAGCAGAAGGTCGGCCTGGCCCGGGCGTTCGCGCACTCCCCTGAGCTGCTGGTGCTCGACGAGCCCACCGGTGGGCTGGACCCGCTCATGCAGCAGGAGTTCCTGGTGATGGTGCGCGAGGCGCGCGCCGCCGGGCAGACGATCTTCCTGTCCTCGCACATCCTCTCCGAGCTGGAGCACGTCGCCGAGACGGTCGGGGTGCTGCGCCAGGGCCGCCTGGTCACCAGCGCCCCGCTCACCGAGCTGCGCGACCGCCTCGGCACCACGGTGACCGTCGAGACCGAGCACCCGCTCGACCCGGCACCGGTCGGCCGGCTGGAGGGGGTCGAGGAGGTGCACGCCGACGGCACCGTGCTCACCGTCGACCTGCACGGCTCCCCCGACGCGCTGCTCAAGCACCTGGCTGCCCACCACGTCGTGCACCTGCGCGCGGAGGCGCCCGACCTGGAGACCAGCGTGCTGCGGCTCTACCACGACGACGAGGAGGCCGACCGGTGAGCGCCCTCATCGCCCGCCGCTGGCTGCACGACGCCCGGGCCGGCCTGCTCGGCTGGTCCGTCGGCCTGGCCGCCGTGACGACGATGTACCTGTCCTTCTTCGGCATCATGGACGCCGACATCATGGGCGACTACATGGCCTCCCTGCCCGAGGGCATGGTCGAGGCGTTCGGCTTCCAGGACCTGTCCTCCGGCGCCGGCTACGCCCAGTCCACGGTCTACGGCCTGCTGGGGCCGGTGCTGCTGCTCATCGCCGGGATGACCCGCGGGGTCGGGGCCGTCGCCGGCGACGAGGCCTCCGGTGCGCTCGAGGTCGAGGTGACCGCCGCGGCCGAGCGCCGTGACGTCTACGTGGGCCGGGCGCTGGGGCTGACGGGCTTCGTGCTCGCCCTGGGTGCGGTGGTCGCGCTCGCCACGGCGGTGATCTCTTCGATCACCGGCATGGGCCTGTCGCCGACGCACATCCTGGCCGGGGCGGCGGCGCTGACGATGCTGGGGCTGGTGCACGCCGCCGTCGCGTTCGCCGTGGGCGCCGCCACCGGGCGGCCGGGCGTCGCGCTGGGGGTCACCGTGGCGGTGGCCGTGCTGGGCTGGTTCGCCTACAACCTGGGCCCGCGGCTGGCCGACTGGGTGCAGCCGCTGTCGCCGTGGGAGTGGGCCTACGGCGAGTCACCGCTGGAGCAGGGCGTCGACGGGGTCGGGCTGGCCCTGCTGGCAGCCCTGACGCTCGTGGCGTTCGTGCTCGGGCTGCTGCGCTTCCCGCACCGCGACCTCGGCGTGTGAGGGCCGGGTCTCAGGTGAGGCCGTTGCTCTTCTCGCGCCACTTGCGCTCGAAGGGCAGCCGCCAGGTGAAGGGCGCCACCAGCTGGTGCACCTGGTTGGGCCCCCAGGAGCCCACCTCGTAGGGCCGCACCACGGGCGGGTCCTCGAGGAGCGGCTCGGAGACCTCCCACAGCCGCTCGATGCCCTCGGCGGTGGTGAACAGGGTGCGGTCGCCCCGGGCGGCGTCGTAGATGAGCCGCTCGTAGGCCTCCAGGATCGAGCCCTCCCAGTCGGTCTCCTGCATGGAGAACTGCATCGACAGCTTGTCCAGCTTCATGCCCGGCCCGGGGCGCTTGCCGTAGAAGGACAGCGACATCCGGGTGCGGTCGGCCAGGTCGAAGGTGAGGTGGTCGGGCCCGCGGTCGCCGATGCCCGAGCCGGTGGGGAACATCGACTTCGGCGGCTCGCGGAAGGCGATGGAGATGATGCGGGCGCCCTCGGCCATCTTCTTGCCGGTGCGCAGGAAGAACGGGATGCCCGCCCAGCGCCAGTTGTCGATGTAGCACTTCAGCGCCACGAATGTCTCGGTGTCCGTCTCGGGGTCGACCCCCTCCTCCTCGCGGTAGCCGGTGTACTGCCCGCGGACGACGTCCTCAGGCTCGATCGGCAGCATCGAGCGGAAGACCTTGTTCTTCTCCTCGCTGATCGCCTCGGGCTCCAGGGCGGTCGGCGGCTCCATCGCGGTGAACGCCAGGATCTGGAAGAGGTGGGTGACCACCATGTCGCGGTAGGCGCCGGTGCCCTCGTAGAACTCGGCGCGCTGCTCCAGCCCGAGCGTCTCCGGCACGTCGATCTGGATGTGGTCGATGTGGTTGCGGTGCCAGATCGGCTCGAACAGCCCGTTGGCGAAACGGAACGCCAGGATGTTCTGTGCCGCCTCCTTGCCCAGGAAGTGGTCGATGCGGAAGATCTGCTCCTCCTCGAACACCTCGTGCAGCTTGGCGTTGAGCTCGCGCGCCGAGGCCAGGTCGGTGCCGAAGGGCTTCTCCATGATGATGCGGCTGCGCTCGACCAGGTCGGCCTCGGCCAGCTGCTGCACCACCGACAGCGCCGCGGCCGGCGGCACCGACAGGTAGTGCAGCCGGCCCGCGTCCTCCCCACACTGCTCCTCGGCCCGGCGCACCGCGTCGCCCAGCGCCTTCGGCCCCTCCTCCCCGCGCACGAACTCCAGGTGGCCGAGGAAGTCGCTGAGCACCTCCTCGTCGAACTCGCGGGAGTTGAACTCCCGGCAGGCCTCCTGGGCCAGCTCACGGAAGGCGTCGGTGTCCAGGTCGTCCAGCGCCGTGCCCACCACCCACAGGTCCTCCATGAGGCCGGACTGGAAGAGGTGGAGCAGCCCGGGCAGCAGCTTGCGCTTGGCCAGGTCACCCGTCGCTCCGAACAGGACGATCGTGGTCGCGGCATCCATGCGACCACCCTGTCAGGTCTGCCGGGAGGCACCAACCGATGAGTCCGGACCTTCCCTGTCGCAGGTCGGACCTTGGCGGCACCGGCGAAGAGTGGCAGGATGTGCACACGAGACGCGTGTGGGGGGCCCGGGACCCGGGTCGCCGACCCGCCTCGCAGAGTCCCACCGAGCGTGAGGTAGGAAGATGACCGCCATCGACCAGCTGGTCGCGGCCCTCCGGGCGCTGTCCGGCGATCGCGACCGCGGAGCGACCGCGGTCGAGTACGGCCTCATCGCCTCTCTCATCGCTGCAGTGATTGCGGCCGTCGTGGGGACACTCGGTCTGGATGTGGTGGCGCTCTACACCACAGTCATCGACGCCTTCTGAACGCCTGTTCCCCTGATCTATCCGGTCCGGGAAGCGTCACCGCACGTCGGTGGCCCCCAGCTGGTCGAGCACGAAGGCGATCTCGAAGGCCGCTTCTCGCCAGGCGTCGTAGCGCCCGGTCCGGCCCCCGTGGCCGGCGACCATCTCGGTCTTGAGCAGGACGGGGCGCTCCTGCGGGTCATTGGTGGCGGTCTCGCGCAGCTTGGCCACCCACTTGGCCGGCTCGACGTAGAGCACACGGGTGTCGTGCAGACCGGTGGTGGCCAGGATGGCGGGGTATGCGGTCGCGCGCACGTTCTCGTACGGCGCGTAGTGCCGCATGTAGTCGTAGACCAGTGACTCGTGCAGCGGGTTGCCCCACTCCTCCCACTCGGTGACCGTCAGTGGCAGGCTCGGGTCGAGCACGCTGGTCAGGGCGTCCACGAAGGGCACCCCGGCGTGCACGACGCGGAAGCGCTCGGGCGCCAGGTTGAGCACCGCTCCCATGAGCAGACCGCCGGCGGAGCGGCCTTCGGCGGCCAGCCGGTGCGGGGCGACCCAGCCGGCGTCGACGATCTCGTCGGCGCAGGCCACGAAGTCGGTGAAGGTGTTCACCTTGTGCAGCAGACGCCCCTGCTCGTACCAGCCCCGCCCCATCTCGCCGCCACCGCGCACGTGCGCGATGGCGTAGACCAGGCCCCGGTCGAGGTAGGACAGCCGCGACACGGAGAAGTAGGGGTCGATCGAGATCTCGTAGGAGCCGTAGCCGTAGAGCAGCCCCGGGGCGGTGCCGTCGGGGATGACGTCCTTGCGGGCGACCAGCGAGATCGGCACCTGGGTGCCGTCGGCGGCGGTGGCCCACAGCCGGTGCTGCTGGTAGTCGGCCGGGTCGTAGCCGCCGAGCACCGGCTGACGCTTGACCAGGGTGAGCTCGGCGGTGGCGAGGTCGAGGTCGTAGACCGACCGGGGCGTGACCATCGACTCGACGACGACCTGCAGCACGCGGGTGTCGTGCTCCGGGTTGGCGCCGACGTCGATGGTGTAGAGCTCCTCGTCGACCGGCACCTGGTAGGCCCGCTCGAGGTCGGCGTCGCCGGTGTCGGTGAGCGGGAGCACCCGCACCTGGGTTAGGCCGTCCTGGCGCAGCGAGACCGCGAGGTGCCCGACGAAGCCGTCGACGCCCTGGATGCGCACCCCGTCGGTGCCCGGCAGCACGGGGGTCCACTCCTGCGCCGAGGTCGCGGTGAGCGGCGCCGAGGCCAGCGCGAAGTCGCGGTGGTCCCGGTTGTGCACGACCCACAGCCGGTCACCGGCGGGCTCGACCTCGTACTCCACGCCCTCGACCCGCGGCGCGACGACGCGGAACTCCCCCAGCGGGTCGGCGGCGTCGAGGATGCGCACCTCGGAGGTGTTCTTGCTGCCCAGGCCGATGACGACGAAGCGGTCGTCGCGGGAGGAGTCCAGCCCCATCCAGAAGCGCTCGTCGGCCTCGGCGAAGACCAGCACGTCGTCCTCGGCCGGTCCCCCGACCCGGTGGCGCCACACCTCGTGCGGGCGCCAGGCCTCGTCGACCCGCGTGTAGAACAGGTGGCTGCCGTCCAGCGACCAGGCGACGCCGTAGCCGATGCCGGTGACCGCGTCGTCGACGATCTCACCGGTCTCCAGGTCCTTGACCCGCAGGTCGAAGCGCTCGTCACCGGTGGTGTCGACGGCGTAGGCCAGCCGGTCGCCCGCCGCGGTGAGGTCGAAGGCCCCGAGGGCGAAGAAGTCGTGCCCTGCGGCCTCGACGTTGCCGTCGAGCAGCACCCGCTCCCCCGGCGGCACCTGCGTCGGGTCGAGGGTGGGCCGCTGCGGGCTGTCACCGAGGGCGATCCGCCCGTGCACGGCATACTGCTCGCCCTCGACGGTGCGCCCGTAGTACCACCACTGCCCGTGCCGCACCGGCACCGACAGGTCGGTCTGCTGGGTGCGGTCGCGGATCTCGCCGAACACCTGCTCGCGCAGGCCCTCCAGGTGTGCGGTCATCGCCTCGGTGTAGGCGTTCTCGGCCTCGAGGTGCGCGACGACCTCCGGGGAGGTCGCGTCGCGCAGCCACTCGTAGTGGTCGACGAGCCGGTGGCCGTGGTGCTCACGGACGTGCTCGACACGGGCGGCAACGGGCGGGGTCAGGCGATCGGTCACGCGGTCACGCTACGTCATCGCCGGTCAGGTGGTGATGGCCGCCGGGCCGAGCAGCACCTTGAGGTCGCCCACGAGCTCCGGTGACGGGGTCACCCGCAGCGAGTCGTCGAGGCGCAGCAGCACCGAGCGGCCCGGCTGGGTCAGCTTGACGTGCACCTCGGTGGCACCGGGGTGCTCCTGCAGCACGTGCTTGAGCTGGTTGGCCAGGCCGTCCGTGGCGCGCGCCAGCGGCAGCGTGACGACGACCGGGCCGCGCGGCCCCTCCTTGATGTCGGGCAGGGTGAGCTCGTTGGCCATCACCTCGATGCCCTCCTCGCTCTTCTTGAGCTTGCCGCGCACGACGGCCACGGTGTCCTCGGCGAGCATCGTGGAGACGGTGAGGTAGGACGAGGGCCAGAAGACGACGTCCACGGAGCCGGCCATGTCCTCGACGACGACCCGGGCGTAGGCGTCGCCCTTCTTGGTGCGCTTGAGCACCAGGCTGGTGATGAGCCCGGCGACGGTGACCATGTCGCCGTCGCGGACGGTGTCGCTCTCGGACAGCTCGGCGATGCCGCCCTCGCAGTGCTGGGACAGGATGTGCTCGATGCCGTTGAGCGGGTGGTCGGAGACGTAGAGCCCGAGCATCTCGCGCTCGAACGACAGCAGCACCTGCTTGTCCCACTCGGTCTCCGGCACCGGTGGCAGCGCGACGAGCTGCACCGACCCGGCGTCGGCGCCGTCGTCGAAGCCGCCGAAGAGCGACTCCTGGCCGATGGCCTCCTGCTTCTTCTCCTCGGCGAGCGCGTCGACATACCGCTCGTGGATGCTCACCAGCCCCTGGCGGGTGTGCCCGAGCTCGTCGAAGGCCCCGCCCTTGACGAGCGACTCGATGGTGCGCTTGTTGCAGACCACGGCCGGCACCTTGCGCAGGAAGTCCTCGAAGGAGGTGAACGCGCCCTTCTCCTCACGGGTGGCGGCGATGGCGTCGACGACGTTGCGGCCGACGTTGCGGATCGCGGCCAGGCCGAAGCGGATGTCCGTGCCGACGGCGGCGAAGTTGGCCAGCGACTCGTTGACGTCGGGCGGCAGCACCGAGATCTTCATGCGGCGGCACTCGTTGAGGTAGAGCGCCGTCTTGTCCTTGTCGTCGCGCACGCTGGTGAGCAGCGCCGCCATGTACTCCGCCGGGTAGTTGGCCTTGAGGTAGGCCGTCCAGTAGGACACCAGCCCGTAGGCCGCGGTGTGCGCCTTGTTGAACGCGTAGTCGGAGAACGGCAGCAGGATGCTCCACAGCGTCTTGACCGCGTCGGCGGAGTAGCCGTTGTCGAGCATGCCCTGCTCGAAGCCGACGAACTCCGCGTCGAGCACCTCGCGCTTCTTCTTGCCCATCGCCCGGCGCAGCAGGTCGGCCTTGCCGAGCGTGTAGCCGGCGAGCTTCTGGGCGATCTCCATGACCTGCTCCTGATAGATGATCAGGCCGTAGGTCATCCCGAGGATCGGGGTGAGCGCCTCGGTGAGCTCGGGGTGGATGAAGTCGAGCTCCTGCTTGCCCTGCTTGCGCAGCGCGAAGTTGGTGTGCGCGTTGGCGCCCATCGGGCCGGGGCGGTAGAGCGCGAGGGCGGCGGAGATGTCCTCGAAGTTGTCCGGCTGCATGAGCCGCAGCAGCTGGCGCATGCCGCCGCCGTCGAGCTGGAACACGCCCAGGGTGTCGCCGCGGCCGAGCAGCTTGTAGGTCTCGACGTCGGTCATGTCCTTGGACAGCACGTCGAGGTCGATGTCGATGTCGCGGTTGGTCTTGATGTTGCTGATCGCGTCGTCGAGGATCGTGAGGTTGCGCAGCCCCAGGAAGTCCATCTTGACCAGGCCGAGCTGCTCACACGTCGGGTAGTCGAACTGGGTGATGATCGCCCCGTCGGCCTCCCGCTTCATGATCGGGATGATGTCGATCAGCGGCTCGGAGGACATGATGACGCCGGCGGCGTGCACCCCCCACTGGCGCTTGAGCCCCTCGATGCCCTTGGCGGTCTCGAAGACCTCGGCGGCGTGCTGGTCCTGGGCGATGAGCGCCCGGAAGTCGGCGGCCTCCCCGTAGCGCTTGTCGCCCTCGTCCGTGATGCCGGTGAGCGAGATGTCCTTGCCCATGACCGAGGGCGGCATCGCCTTGGTCAGCTGCTCGCCCATGGCGAACGGGAAGCCCATCACCCGAGCGGAGTCCTTGAGCGCGGCCTTGGCCTTGAGGGTGCCGTAGGTGACGATCATCGCCACCCGGTCCTCGCCGTACTTGTCGCTGACGTAGCGGATGACCTCACCGCGGCGCCGGTCGTCGAAGTCGACGTCGAAGTCGGGCATCGAGACCCGCTCGGGGTTGAGGAAGCGCTCGAAGATGAGGCCGTGCGGCACCGGGTCGAGGTCGGTGATGCCCATGGCATAGGCACACATCGACCCCGCGCCCGAGCCACGGCCCGGGCCGACCCGGATGCCCTGGGCCTTGGCCCAGTTGATGAAGTCGGCGACGACGAGGAAGTAGCCGGCGTAGCCCTTGTCGATGATGACGGTCGACTCGTAGTCGGCCTGCTTGCGCGCGTAGTCGGGGATGCCCTCGGGGTAGCGGCGGTGCAGGCCCGCCTCGACCTCCTTGACGTACCAGCTGGTCTCGTCCTCACCCTCGGGGCAGGGGAAGCGCGGCATGAAACGCCCCTCCCCCTCGGTGAAGGAGACGTTGCAGCGCTCGGCCACCAGCAGCGTGTTGTCGCACGCCTCGGGCAGCTCGCGCCAGACCTCGCGCATCTCGCCGGGCGACTTCAGGTAGTAGCCGTCGCCGTCGAACTTGAAGCGGTTGGGGTCCTGCATCGTCGAGCCCGACTGCACGCACAGCAGCGCCGAGTGCGCCTGCGCGTCCTCGCGGCGGGTGTAGTGCAGGTCGTTGGTGGCCAGCAGCGGCAGCCCCAGGTCACGGGCCAGGCGCAGCAGGTCGTGCCGCACCCGACGCTCGATGTCGATGCCGTGGTCCATCAGCTCGCAGAAGTAGTTCTCCGCGCCGAAGATGTCGCGGAACTCCGCGGCGGCCTCCACTGCCTTGTCGTACTGCCCCAGCCGCAGCCGGGTCTGCACCTCCCCGGAGGGGCAGCCGGTGGTGGCGATGAGGCCCTGGCCGTAGGTGTTGAGCAGCTCACGGTCCATGCGCGGCTTGAAGTAGTAGCCCTCCAGGGAGGCCAGCGAGGCCATCCGGAAGAGGTTGTGCATGCCGTTGTTGTTGCGCGCCAGCAGCGTCATGTGGGTGTAGGCACCCGCGCCGGAGACGTCGTCGCGCCCGCCGTCGCCCCACTTCACCCGGGTGCGGTCGGTGCGGTGCGTGCCCGGCGTGACGTAGGCCTCCAGCCCGATGATCGCCTTGACGTCGTGCTTGCGCGCCTTCGACCAGAACTCGTAGGCCCCGAAGATGTAGCCGTGGTCGGTCGTCGCGATCGCCGGCATGCCGTGCTCAGCGGCCACCGCGAACATGTCGTCGATCCTGGCCGCACCGTCCAACATGGAGTACTCGGTGTGGTTGTGCAGGTGGACGAAGTTCTGGTCGGGGCTGGCTGTCGCTGGCATCGGGACGATCTTAGGTCGCCCCGCCGACAACGCGTGACTGCCGCTCCGCCCGCCTCCACAGGTAGCGCGTGTATCACCACGCCGTCTCGTGACTCTCCCCTGCGGGGACCCATGGCCCTCACCTCGATGCCACCGCTGAGGTCTCCCCGCGCGAGAAAGAGAGAACAACCATGAGGCACACGCTCACGCTCCTGGCTGTCGCCGCCATCGGCGTCGCCGGGTGTGGCAGTGACACACCGACCACGGTGGAGGCAGAGCCCACCACCGACGTGGCGACGACTACGGAGGACGACACCATCGAGACCTCCGAGGAGCCCACCGATACTGCCGCGAACACCACCACGGAGCCCGAGCCCACGGACGACGAGACGGGCGAGCCCACGGAGACGGAGGAACCCACCCAGGAGGAGCCGTCCGAAGAGGACGACGCGGCCGACAAGTATGGAGAGCGGGTCACGAGCGACCGCGGCAACCTGGTGAAGGAGGTCGGGCAGTACGCCGGCATCACGGACGAAAGCACGGGAGACACCCTGGTCGAGTTCGTCCTGACGGACATCGAGATGGACTTCACCTGCACGTCCGACTGGGCGGAGGAGCCGCAGAACGGGACGTTCGTCGCCCTCACGTTCGAGGTGGAGACGTTCCCCGAGTTGGGGAACGACGAGTGGTTCGGCTCGTTCTCCATGAGCAGCTACGACTTCACCGTGTTCTCACCCGGCGGGACGCGGGAGAACGACTCGGACGGCAACTCGTTCATGTGCCTCGACGAGGGCGACGAGCTGCCGTACGACATGGGCCCCGGGGAGAAGGCCAGCGGGAAGATCGTGCTGGACACGGCCCACCCCAGCGGCGTCATCGTGTACTCGACCTACAGCACCGGTGGCGAAGCGGGGTGGGAATGGTCGTACTGATACTGCCGCCGAGTTGGCTTTCGACTACCCGCGGATGACGTCCAGCGCCTTCTGCAGATCCTCGGGGTAGGGACTCTCGAACTCGACGTACTCACCGCTGCCGGGGTGCTCGAAGCCGAGCTTCGTGGCGTGCAGCCACTGGCGTTTCAGGCCCAGCCGCTTCGCCAGGGCGGGGTCGGCGCCGTAGGTCAGGTCGCCGCAGCACGGGTGGTGCAGGGCGGAGAAGTGCACCCTGATCTGGTGGGTGCGTCCGGTCTCCAGGTGGATCTCCAGCAGGCTGGCCGAGCGGTGCGCCTCGACGAGCACGTAGTGGGTGGTGCTGGGCCGGCCCGAGCTCATCACCGCGAACCGGTAGTCGTGCCCGGGGTGGCGACCGATGGGGGCCTCGATGGTGCCCTCGTGCGGGTCCGGCAGGCCCTGCACCAGCGCGTGGTAGGTCTTGTCGACGCTACGGTCCCGGAAGGCCTGTTTGAGCACCGTGTAGGCGCGCTCCGACTTGGCCACGACCATGAGCCCGCTGGTGCCGACATCCAGGCGCTGCACGATGCCCTGGCGCTCGGGAGCCCCGGAGGTGGAGATGCGGTAGCCGGCGGCGGCGAGCCCCCCGACGACCGTGGGCCCGTGCCAGCCCACGCTGGGGTGTGCAGCCACGTAGGCCGGCTTGTCGACGACCACCATCTCGGTGTCGTCATGGACGATGCGCATGCCCTCGACGGGCTCGGCGACCACCTCGAGCTCGGGCGCGGCGCGGGGCGCGGGGATGGTGATCGCCAGCATCGCCCCCGACATGACGCGATCGGACTTGCCCACGGTGTCGCCGTCGAGGAGCACCATCCCGTCGGCGGCCAGGTCGGCTGCACGGCTGCGGGAGACCCCGGTGAGACGGGACACCGCCAGGTCCACCCGTTCACCGTCCAGGCCGTCGGGGACGGGCAGCACGCGCTCCTGGCTCACGGGGTCGCCTCGGGTGCCTCGTCGGACTCGCGGCGGCCGTCGAGGCCGATGCCCCGCAGGGCCAGCAGGATGATGAGCGTGGCCGCACAGGTGATGCCGATGTCGGCGACGTTGAAGACCGGGAAGTTGGGCAGGGCCAGGAAGTCCACGACGTAGCCGCGGCCGAAGCCGGGCTCCCGGGTGAGCCGGTCGACGAGGTTGCCGGAGGCACCGCCGAGCAGCAGGCCCAGGGCGATCGCCCAGCCCCTGCTGCCCAGGTGCCGTGCCTGCCAGATGATGATGACGACGACGACGGAGGCCAGCACCGTGAAGATCCAGGTGCTGCCGGTGCCCAGGGAGAAGGCCGCGCCGGGGTTGTAGAGCAGCCGCAGTTGCAGCAGCTCGCCCACGACGGGCACCGGGTCGCGGTCGGTGAGCGCGTCGACGGCCCAGATCTTGGTGAGCTGGTCGACGAGCACCCAGACCGACCCGAGGGCGAGCACGACCACGAAGTTGCGACGAGCCACCGCGGGGTCGACGACCGCGTCCGGGGGCACGGTCCCAGCAGCGGGGTCGGGGTCGTCGGAGGTCAGCGGCGCTCCTGCTTCTGTTTGCATGGCATGCACAGGGTCGCACGCGGGAACGCCTGGAGCCGCATCTTGCCGATGGCACGACCGCAGGACTCGCACACGCCGTACTCACCCTCGGCGATGCGCTCCAGCGCGTGGTGCGTCTGGTCGAGCAGCGACCGGGCGTTGTTCGCCAGGCTCAGCTCGTGCTCCCGCTCCCACGTGGCGGCGCCGGCGTCTGCCTGGTCGTCACCGGACCCTTCACCGCTCTCACGCATGAGGACGACCAGGTCGTGCTCGACCTCGTCGAGCTCCCCCTGAAGCCTGGCCTCGTCCGCCTCCAGCTCGGCCCGGACCTCGGCCAGCTCCTCAGGAGTCCACGGCTCCTCCTCCTGCAGGACCGGCAGCTCGTGGACGCGCACCTTGGCGCCGCGCGCCCTTCGTGAGGCTGCAGTTGCCCCGGCTGACCTCTGTGTCACGGTGTCCCCTTCATGCCCGTGCGCCGCCCAGATGCGGCGCGGGTGTGGCCGAAGAATAGGCGAGGTGTCTGACCAGCACAACGGGGGGTGGCACACCAGCGTGACACGCAGTGCGACAAAAGACGGCGCGGGCACCCACTCGGGTGCCCGCGCCGCCGTCCGGAGCGTGATGTCAGATGCGCCTCACTGCTGCTGCTCGTCCTGGTCCAGACGACCGAGCTGCTCGGAGAGCAGGCCGCGCAGACGGCTGCGGTAGTCGCTCTCGAAGGTCTGCAGCTCCTCGATCTTGGTGCTCAGCGTCGACTGCTGGCTGCTGAGGTCGGTGAGCACGTTCGTGCGCCGCTGCTCGGCCTCACCGATCATCTGGTCGTGTGTGGACTGACCCTCGGCTACCAGCTGGTCGTGCGTGGTCTGGCCCTCGTGCACCAGACGGTCGTGGGTCGACTGCCCCTCCGCGACCAGCTCGTCGTGACGCTGCTGACCGGCGGTGACGAGCTCGTCGTGCTGCTCCTGACCGGTCCTGAGCAGGTCGTCGTGCTGCTGCTGACCGGTGTTGACCAGCTCGTCGTGACGCTGCTGACCGGTGTTGACCAGCTCGTCGTGACGCTGCTGACCGGTGTTGACCAGCTCGTCGTGCTGACGCTGGCCCGACTCCACCAGCTCGTCGTGCTGACGCTGGCCGGACCCGACCAGCTCGTCGTGGCGCTGCTGCGCAGACTCCACCAGCTGCGTGCTCTTCTCGTCGGCCTCGCTCACGACCCGGTCACGGTAGGACTCGGCCTCCCCGATGAGGCGCACCTTGGTGGTCTCGCCCTCGCTGACGTGCTGGTCGTGCAGGCGCTGGGCCAGGGAGATGATCGTCGTCGGGTCCTCCACGGACGGACCGCCGTCGACGGGTGCCGGCTGCGCAGCGGGCGCGGCAGCAACCGGCTGCTGCTGTGCCTGGGCGAGGCGCTCCTCGGCCTCACGGGCCGCGGCCTCGGCGCGCTGACGCGCCTCCTCGGCTTCCTGCTTGGCGGCCTCGACCTGCTCGGCCTCGGCGCGGGCCGCGTCGATCTGCTCCTGCAGCTGCCTCAGCTCGCCGTCCAGCTGCTCACGGCTGCGGTCGGTGGACTCACCGTGCGCGGCGTCGGCCTCCTCGACCTGACGGCGCGCGGCCTCGACACGGCGTTGGGCGTCCTGCTCGGCCTCCTCGGCGGCGGCGCGGCTCTGCTCGACCCGCTGGGACAGGTCGTCCAGCTCGGCCACCAGCTCGTCGCGCTCGCGGCGCACCTTGGCCAGCTGCTCCTGGTCGACCCCCAGGTCTCCCCCAGCTGCCACGGCCTGGGTGTGGTCGTCGTCCAGACCCTTGCTGGCCCGGCAGTCCTCGAGGTCGGTGCGCAGGGAGTCGTTCTCGGACCCGAGGCGACGCAGCTCGACGACGATCTCGTCGAGGAAGTCGTCGACCTCGGTCTCGTCGTAGCCACGCTTGAGATGCGTGGGCTTGAAGCTCTTCTTGATGACGTCCTCGGGAGACAACGCCATGGGTTCACCTCGCTCCGGGTAGTCGCTGGTCCAGCCTCTGCCGGCACCACCGACGTGCGGTCATGCACGGTCGTGAGTCACGATAGCCCACAGGCGCCTCAGAAGGGATTCCGCTCAGAGGCTAGAAGGGCAGCTGCGCGACGAGCCCGCGCCCGATGCTGACGGCGAAGATCAGCACGAGGAAACCGAGGTCCAACGCCACGCCCCCCAGGCGCAGTGGCGGGATGACCTTGCGCAGCGCGTTGAGCGGTGGGTCGGTCAGGCTGTAGATCCCCTCCGCGACCAGCAGCAGGATCCCCTTGGGCCTCCAGTCCCGGGAGAAGACCTGCACCCAGTCGAAGACCAGGCGCCCGAGCAGGACGAGGAAGTAGAGGAAGAGGATGAAGCTGAGTGTTTGGCCGACCATGGGGTCAGTCTCTCAACTCCGTCAGCTCTGGTTGAACAGGCCCTGCTGGGTGCGCCCGGTGTCCACCGCGCCGTCGACCTCGACGTGCGAGGGGGAGAGCAGGAAGACCTTGCTCGTGACCCGCTCGATGGAGCCGTGCAGGCCGAAGGCGAGGCCCGCCGCGAAGTCGACGAGGCGCTTGGCGTCGGAGTCGTCCATCTCGGTCAGGTTCATGATCACCGGGGTGCCGGCCCGGAAGGACTCACCGATGTTCTTGGCCTCGTTGTAGGTGCGCGGGTGGATCGTGGTGATGCGGTTCATCTCGCTGACCTCGTGCTCCTGGACGACCCGAGCGACCGGCGTCCGCCGCGGCAGGGGCGTCACCTCGGCCCCGCGCGGGGCGGTGTCGGTGTCGGTGTCGTCACGCAGCGGCGAGGGCTGGCGAGCGGCGGTGCCGTCGACCTCGTCGTAGTCGTAACGCTCGTCGACCTCGGCGAGGCCGAGGTACTCCATGGTCTTGCGCAGTGCCCCAGCCATCTCAGCGAGCTCCTTGGTGCGTGCGAATCCACCCGGATGGTGGTGGTGCGGACGTCACCGACGTTACCGGTGTGACTGGCGTGATCCGAGGATTGCACTCCCGACACGCAGGTGTGTCGCGCCGACCGCGATCGCGTCCTCCAGGTCCCCGCTCATCCCTGCCGACACCCAGTCGGCATCCGGGTGGGCACCGCGGATCTGCCGCGCGGACGCCGCGATCCGCTCGAACGCCTTGCGTCGGCCGTCCGCGTCCAGGTCAGGGGGTGCCACCGCCATGACGCCGCGCAGACGCAGGTGCTCGGTCCCGGCGACGAGATCAGCCAGCTCCGGGGCCTCCGACGGTGCGATGCCACCCCGGCCGGTCCGCTCCCCTTCCTCCAGGTCCAGCTGCACGGTCACGTCGAGGGGTGCGCTGCGCTCACCGGCCTCGACCGCGGCACCGACGGCGCGGTCCAGCGCGCGCACCAGCTTGGGACGGTCGACCGACTGCACGACGTCGGCGTAGCGCGCCACCGAGCGAGCCTTCTTGGTCTGCACCTGGCCGATGAAGTGCATCCGGGTCTGCGACCAGAGCTCCGGCGCGACGAGCTCGCCCAGCTCGGCGACCTTTGCGGACGCCTCCTGGTCGCGGTTCTCACCGAGGTCGCGCACCCCCAGGTCGATGAGGTGAACGGCGTCAGCGGCGGGGAAGAACTTGGTGACGACCACCAGGGTGACCTCCTCCTCAGAGCGGCCGCTCTCCTCGCACGCCCGGCGGATGCGCTCGCGCACGGCCCCCAGGCTGGCCGACAGCTCCTCGCCGCGGTCGCTCACGCGACAGCCTCGGCCGCAAGCAGGCGCACAGCGGCGGCGTAGCGTCCGGTCTGTCCATCGCGACGGTAGGAGTAGAGGTCCTCGCTCTCCCGGGAGCACCCGGGCAGCCACTGCACCGGCACGCCGGCGGCGGTGAGCTGGTCGACGACGCCGGCAGCGACGTCGATGGCCGGGGTGCCGGTCCACGAGAGAGTCGCGCTGACCGGGCTGACCGCTGCGGCCCGGTCACGCATCTCGGCCGGCACCTCATAACAGCGCCCGCAGATCGACGGGCCCACGACGGCCTGCAGGTCATCCGCCCCCAGCGCCTGCAACCGCTCCACCGTGGCCTGCGCGACACCCGACGTCATCCCCGGACGCCCGGCATGCACCACCGCCGCGAGCCCCTCCGTGCGGTCGACCAGCATCACGGGGGTGCAGTCGGCGACCAGCACCACGAGCACCACGTCCGGGTCGTCGGTAATGAGGCCGTCCGAGGACGGTGGCGGCGGAGGCGACTCCCCCGGCTCGACCTGCTCGCCACCGACCCGGGTCACGCCGCAGCCGTGCTGCTGGTCCATGAACCGCAGGTCGCGCAGCGCCACGTCGAAGCCGTGCGCCAGCCGATGGCGGTTGGTCTCGACCGCGGCCGGGTCGTCCCCGACGTGGGCGCCCAGGTTGAGCTCGGCGAACTCGCCCTGGCTCGACCCACCCCAGCGGTCGGTGACCACCCAGTCGACGCCGTAGAGCGTCCCGTCGGGCTCGATCCGCTCACGCCACCTGAACACGGGGCAACGCTAGTTCATCCTTGAGCGCGGACCGCAGCGACCTCGGCGGTGACCCGGTCGAGCTCGGCCTGCATCTGAGCCATCTCCTCGACGAGCTGCTTGCGCTCGGCGCGGATCATCTCGAGCTGCTCCTGCTCGACCGCGATGCGGTGCGCGGCACCACTATCCTCCGGAGACCGTGCCACGCGGGCCTCCAGGTCGTCGATCACCGCGTGCAGCCGGCGCAGCTCGATGACGACCTCCTCGAGGAAGCCGTCGACCTCGGCCTCGCTGTAGCCACGTTGCATCCGGGTGCCCTGGAAGTTCTTGCGGACGACGTCCTCGGGTGTCAGCGGCATGGGTCCCCTCTTCGTCGGTCCACCGGGTCTGTCCAGGTGGAGGTGCGTGTGGTCACTCTGAAAATGCCTCGATGATCCCGATGACCCCGGGTCCCATCACCACGATGAAGAGAACGGGCAGGATGAAGAGGATGAGCGGGAAGACCACCTTCACGGGGATCTTCATTGCCTTCTCCTCCGCGCGCTGCCGCCGCTTCAGGCGCATCTCCTGGGCCTGCGTGTTGAGCACCCTCGAGATCGAGACCCCTTGTTGGTCAGCCAGCGCCATGGCTCGCAGGAAGCGGCGGAGGTCGCTCACATCGACCCGCTGCGACATGGCCAGGTACGCCTCGTGGCGGGGCATCCCGACCTGCATGTCCTGCAGGGTGCGGACGATCTCTTCGGAGAGCGGGCCGCTGCTGTTGCGCGCGACGTGCGCCATCGCCGACTCGAGGCCCAGACCGGCATCCACGGCGATCGAGAGCTGGTCGAGCGTGTCCGGGAGTGCCTCCTGCACCTTCTTCCTGCGCTTGGTGCCCTCGTTGTAGAGCAGGATCTCGGGGAGGAACCACATCAGCGCGAGGAAGCAGAGCCCGAAGAAGATGCCCCTTGCGGACGGACTTGTCCCCACGACCAGCCCTACGAGCGCCGTCGTCGCAGCACCAAGCGTGAGCTTGGTGACCAGGATCCGCTCCAGCGGCCAGTTCGCCGGCCTTCCCGCCCGTGCGAGGAGGAGGTCGATCTTGCGGACGAGGCCTGTGGGCGTCAGCAACCTGGCCAACCGTGCCAGACCCCCACCACCCGCCTCAAGGGTTGCGTCACCGCCAGCCGGACGTGGCAGCCCTCGCTGCAAGTTGGTGAGTGCCTGGTCGCGGGCTTCCTGCGGTCTGGCTGAAAATGACCATAAGAGCAGCGGGATCGCAATCGCGACACACGCGGCAGAAATGACAATAACGTTGGTCATGATGACGACTTCAGAACTCGATCTGAACGGTCTTGCGGAGCCACAAACTGCCGATGAACAGCAGTACCACCGCCACACCTAGCATTGCGTACCCTAGTGCGCTCTCGGTGAGTCGGCCCATGTACGCAGGATTGAGTAACGACAGCACCAGGGCCACGAGGAAGGGGAGAGCGACGAGCACGTACGCCGACAGCTTGCCCTCCGCGCTCAGTGCCTTGACCTGACGCCGGATGGCGTTGCGCTCGCGGATGGTCACTCCCACCTGGTCCAGCACGTCCGCCAGGTTGCCTCCCACCTGTCGGTGGATGGCGATGGCCTGGGAGATCCACAGGAAGTCGGCGCTGTCCATCCGTTCCGCGGTCTCGGCGAGCGCATCGCCCAGGTCGCGACCGACCCGCACCTGGTTGACGACGCGCACCATCTCGCTGGTCGCAGGCTCCTCCAGCTCCTTGGAGAGCGAGTCGATCGACTGCAGGAGGCTGTGGCCCGCCCGCATGTTGCTCGCAAGCAGCTGGGTCATGTCGTCGAGCTGGTCGGCGAACTGCGCCTTGCGCCGGTCCGAGCGGAAGGCGACGAACATCACGGACCCACCGGCGACCACGAGAGCCAGGAGGATGCCGGCGAAGATACTCGACACAAGCGTCCCCAGCGCCAAAGCAACCAGCGCCGTGGCCCCAATCAGCAGGATGAACTCCGGCACGGTCCGCCGGATGCCGGCGCGGTCCAACGAGTAGGCCCACGAGCGACCGACGTCGCGCCGCTCGACCACATTGCCGATCGCGCCCGTCGTCGCCTGGGTCGCTCGGGTCAGCGTCGTGGGTCCGGCTTCGACACCGTACCGTCGCCGCTCAGCAGCCACCTCGCGCGTCGGCACGAGGAGGACGACGAGCGTGAGGACGACAGCAAGAAGTATCAGCGCCAGGCCGATGGTGACGGCGGCGTCCGACGTCAGCGCGCTCGTCATCAGCGACCGCTCCGCATCGGGGCCGTCTCGAACACGCTGGCCGGCAGCTCGATCCCGAGCTCGGCGAAGTGGTCGGTGAAGTGGGGCCGGACACCTGTCGAACGGGTCGTGCCGAGGAAGCGCCCTGTGTGGTCCACTCCTGCGCTGTAGTCGAACGCGAAGGCGTCCTGCAGGGTGATGATGTCGCCTTCCATGCCCTGCACCTCGGTGACGTGCGTGACCCGTCGGGTGCCGTCTCGCATGCGGGTCAGGTGGACGATGACGTCGATCGCCGAGGCGATCTGCTCCCTGATGGCGCGCAGAGGTAGGTCCATGCCGGCCATGAGCACCATGGTCTCGAGCCGGGCGATGGCATCGCGAGGCGTGTTGGCGTGCAAGGTCGACAGCGACCCCTCGTGACCGGTGTTCATCGCCTGCAGCATGTCGAGGCTCTCCCCTCCGCGGACCTCACCGACGATGATGCGGTCGGGCCGCATTCGGAGCGAGTTGCGCACGAGGTCGCGGATGGTGACCTCGCCGCGGCCCTCGATGTTTCTGGGGCGGGCCTCGAGCCGGACCACGTGCTCCTGCTGCAGCTGCAGCTCGACGGCGTCCTCGATGGTCACGATGCGCTCGTCGTGCGGGATGAACGACGACAGCACGTTGAGCAGCGTCGTCTTGCCCGTGCCGGTGCCGCCGGAGACGAGGATGCTCAGCTTCGCCTCCACGCTGGCGCGTAGCAGAGCGACCATCGGGGGCGAGAGGGAACCACGGGCCACCAGGTCGTCCACGAGGAGGGGCTTCTTGCCGAACTTGCGGATCGTCAGCGTGGAGCCGCTGAAGGCCAGCGGGGGGATGATGGCGTTGACACGTGAACCGTCCTCGAGGCGGGCGTCCACCAGCGGGGACGACTCGTCGATGCGCCGGCCGACCCGCGAGACGATGCGCTCGATGACCCGGCGCAGGTGCTCCTCCGACCCGAACCGTGCATCGGCCCGCTTCAGCCGACCCCCCACCTCGACATAGACGTGGTCCGGACCGTTGACCATGATCTCGGTGACCGCGTCGTCGTCCAGGAAGGGCTGCAAGGGTCCGTAGCCGAGGACGTCGTCGGTCAGGTCGGCGATCAGCCGGCGTCGCTCGTCCGACTTGAGCGAGACCGGCGAGTCGTTGACGAGCTTGGTCAGCTCCTGACGCACCAGCTCGTTGAGCTTGGCCTCGTCCAGGTCAGGATCGTTGAGCCGCGCGCCAAGGCGCTCGAAGAGCTCCTCGCGCGCCCTGGCCTTGAACCTCGCCAACCCGGCCGACGCGGTCGGAGGAGACGCAGCAGAGGCTGGAGGGGTCACAGGCGGCGCGGATGACGCAGCGGTCTCGGTCGTCGGACGCGACGCCTTCGTGGTCAGCCGCTCGGAAGGGACCTGCGCGCTCTCGGTCGGCGCTCCCGTGTGGGTTCCGTTCGTCGCCCCTCCGTTCGTCGCGCCCCCGTTCGACGGGCTCGACGAGGACCCAGGAGAGGCCCCCTCCGACTGGGCCTTTCGTGCCGCTTCGAGCCGCTCCGCCAGGTTCATGCGCGGTTCCCCCGGTGACGCCCCGACCACCCTGAGTCGTTGACCGACAGCGGCGCGAAGCGCATGACGAGACGCCCCATCTCCTTGCTGATGCGGTCCCGTGGCTGCGACTCCAGCAGTGGCGACCCCTGGTTGGTGGAGAGCGTGAACTTCTTCGACCTCGGCAGCACGACATCGACCTTACGACCGATGGAGGCTTCCACATCGGCCACCGACAGACCGCCGTCCTTGTCCGCGAAGTTCACGATGATGCTGCGGGTGGTCGGCGGCAGGTCCAGCTCGTCGAGCATCTCCATCTCCTTGCGCAGGCCCCGGATCCCTGGCACGTCCAGGCTGGTGATGAGCACGAGGTCGGTGGTGTGGTCCAGCGCCGCCAGGGTCTGCTCATGAAGACCGGGCGCCGTGTCGATGACGACGTAGCGGAACTCGCTCTTGAGGTGGCCGATGACGGTGCTGAGCTGGTCGGCAGAGATCGCGTCGGCGTCAGCCGGAGACCTCACGCCACACAGCACCTGCAGGCCGCTGGGGTGACGTGCCAGCAGCGACTTGAGGCCCAGCGAGTCGCGGCTGGCCGGGCTGGCGACCACATCACCGAGGGTGTAGTCCGGCTCGAGGTCCAGCGCCGCGGCCACGTCGCCGAACTGCACGTCGAGGTCGACCAGCACCGTGCCCGTGGGTGACTGTGCCGCAAGACCGATGGCCAGGTTAGTGGCCAGCGTGGTCTTGCCGACCCCGCCCTTGGGTGAGGCGACGGTCACGACGCGGCCGGTCGCCTCGACCTGGTGCGTGGGGGCGACGGTCTGCACCGCGTCCAGAGCCCGGCGCAGGGCCCATCGCCAGTCCTCCACCGAGGCGTCCTGCGGGACGACGTCCCGGGCACCCGCGCGGAGCACGGCCAGGCCGATCGAGTCGGGCTGGGAGTGGACGAGCACCACGCCGACATGCGGGTGGGTCTCCGCGAACCGCCCGGCCAGGGCCAGCCCGTCGTCGACCTGGCCTGATACGCCCTCGTCGTCGTCACCTCCGACGTCCAGCACCACGATGCGCACGTCGTCGGGCTCCGGCACGAGCCCCAGCAGCTGTGCGGGCATCGCCGGCATGCGCCCCGGGTCGACGACCACCACGTCGTCACCGGTGGCGAGGCGCACCTTGCGGGTCACCGAGGTGTGGTCGCTGACCAGCAGCACGCCGCTCACTGGAGCACGTCCCGGACCTCGTCGGGCAGGGGCAGGATGAGGACGACGGTGCCCGTGCCGTCCTCGGACGCCTCCTCGGGCTCGTAGGACAGCCAGACCGTGCCGAACTCCATGGCGAACACCAACTCCTCCGCGTCGGGGGCATCCAGGGCGAGCGTAACGAGGATGTTGTCCTCGGGCTCTGCCTGCTCGCCGTCATCCTCCCCCGGCCCCTGCACGGGTGGGGCCACGTAGCCGCCGGCCACGCGGATGACGAGTGCCTTGTTGAGCTCGAGCGTGGTCAGGTCGAAGGCGTCCTGCTCCTCCTGGTCCTCCGGCTCGAAGGACATGAAGACGCCCACCGTGTCGCCCGCGGCGATGTTGCCTCCCAGCGCTCGGGCCCGGTCGAGCGGGATCGTCACCTGATGAAGGTCCTCCGCCTCCTCCGGCAGGTCGAAGTCGTCCCGGGCGCGCAGCTCGGCCTCGGAGAGCAGCCGCCCCTCGCGCAGCTGCTCGCCCTCCGTCAGAGCATCAGCGACAACCAGCCCTTCGATGTCCTCCAGCTCCTCGAAGGCACCCTCGACCACGTAGTCCTGCGGCACCTGCTGCACCTCGACCAGCTCGTCGAGGGCGTCCCCGGACGTGCCCTGGGCGATCGGTGCGGTGGCCACGAGGACCGGAACGGTGTCGAGCCCCTCCAAGGCTCGTTCGTCAGCACGGTTGGCGTAGGCAAGGACGAGGATGACCCCCACCGCGGCGAGGATGATGGCAGCCGCGGCGGCGATGACGCGTTTCAGCACTAGGTTCCTTATAGGTGGGTCAGGAGAGCAGCACGCCCCCCGCTACGGACGAGGCAACAAGACGAGATCAGCCGGTGAGCTGCACGACGGCGGCGCCGAGGTCAGGTGCCCCTCCTCCGTACTCGTAGGCGTCGTCCAGGGTGACGTACTCGACGAAGGTGCCGTTGAGGCACTGCTCGGGCGGACCGCACGGCGCGTCGTACTGGTACTTGTTCTCGAAGAAGTAGCCGTTCAGTGTCATGGCGACATAGCCGTAGACCGTATAGATGCCGTTCCCACCGGTGCCTTCGAACTCACCATAGATCGGCAGGAGCACCGTCTCGCCCACGAGGTCCAAGAAGAACTCGGCTGAACATGCCTTCTTGTCCACGGGCTTGCCTGGGTCGGAAGGGAAGTCGTAGCCCACGGAAGCCTCCGACTCACACTTGCCTCCGACTGTGTCCATCCAGGCGAACCCGCTGGGGATATCGAAGCCGTTAGTTCCCGTGCAGTCGCTGTCCGACTTCTTGGGCAACGTGATCGTCTGCGGGACGTCCAAGACGGGCTGGAACGAGGCGTCGAGCTCACATGCAGAAATGGCCAGAGGAAGCATGGCGGGCCCGCTCGCCGGCGCCCCCCAAGCCGCTGTCGCACCTGCTACGACAAGGCTCTCGTCTCGACCGAGGACAGGCATGAACCAGTGCGGCTGAAAGCCCGATGCCTCGACCGTGACGCTGTTGGACGACGGGAAGGAGACGTCCGCTCCTTCTATACCGTCGTTGCGCACGTTAGCGCCTGCGTAGCTGTCGGCGATGGATTGGGAGTCACCACAGCCGTCGACAGCACAGTCCTGCGCGACAGCCAGCGCAGCCGCGTCAGCCCCGTTCTGCAGCTCCTGCTTCTTGGCATACGTCGCGCTGAGGTCGACGCCGAAGCCGACGAAACCGAGGAGTGTAGTCAGAAGCAAAGCCGTGAGAACTGCCGTGGCTCCCCTTTCGCGACTAAGATCCACTGTCACCCTCCACATCGCATCTCACCGACTCCCGTCATCGATACGGCTCCTCCACCGAAGAGACCCGTTAGTAGTCCCGCTTCAGCTGTCGCGATAACTGTGATGGATTCGCCCGGCTCGCAGTCCGGGGGGCTCGGGTTGTACGAGATAGTCGGGCCTGTCACATCCCCGAACGGCGTGAAGAGATTGTTCACCGCGGCCTCGGCCCTGGTCGGGTCGTTGTGAATCGCCATTTCCCTCGCACCGTCTCGCGCCGCTGCAGCTAGCGATGCCTGCATGTAAAATAGCCGGCTACCTTCAATGATGGCAAAGAACATCGAGATCAGAAGAAGAGCGATCAGCGCGAACTCGACCGCCGCTGCACCTCGCTCTCGACTCTCCATAGACACCTTCATGCAGACTGGGTCTGTCGTTTGGCCAAGGTGGGGCGGAAGCCGTAACAACCGCCCCACCTCCAGCCGCAACGAAATCAGGGAGTGGCGCCAGTGATTGCGCCCGTCACAGCGGTGAAGAGAGCGTTGAGCGAGCCACCTAGGGCGGTCACTGTGAGGATGATCGCCGCCGCGATGAGCGCGACGAGCAGGCCGTACTCGACGGCGGTCGCGCCCTTCTCCTTCTCGGAGAACTTCTCCTGGAGGGTGGCGAGGTAGAAGTAGATGGCAGCCATGATGGCTCCTTCGCAATGTCTGTGGGGACTGTCCCCCGAGTGTGTACTGGTGGCCAGCCCAAGGCCCCTTAACCCCCCGACAGGGCTTGAGCCGCACCAAGAGTGACACGTTGTCAACAATCTTGGCAAGGCAAGGAGTGCGACAAGAAGGTCAAGAAACGGTAACGACCGCAACCGTTTACCTGGGTACACGCTGGACAAGGCGCTGGCCTGCACCTTCGTCAGGGAAGGTGCAGGTCGGCGTCTGGGAGTGTGTCCGACGTCACTTCAGGAAGTCGGGCACATCCAGGTCCTCGGACTCCTCGTAGCTCACCGTGCGGGGCGGCTGCTGCACTGGTGCCTGCTCCGCAGTGGGGGGCTGCTCTGCGTGCTGCTGGGCCTGGCCCGGCACCTTTTCACGCTCCCGGGCCGGTGCCTGCGCCTGCTGCGGCGGACGCTGCGCGCCGTTGGTGTGCTGGCCCTGCGGCTGCTGCTGGTGCTGCGACTGCTGGCCGGCCTGCGGGTCGCGGTTGGTGCCGCCGGCCTGCACCTGGCCCAGGGCCCGGTCGTCCGAGCGCTGGGTGGGGCTGCCGCTGTCGAAGCCGGCGGCGATGACGGTGACCCGCACCTCGTCGCCGAGCGAGTCGTCGATGACCGCGCCGAAGATGATGTTGGCGTCGGGGTGCGCGGCCTCCTGCACCAGGCGGGCGGCCTCGTTGATCTCGAACAGGCCGAGGTCGGAGCCGCCCTGGATGGACAGGAGGACACCGTGCGCGCCGTCGATGCTGGCCTCCAGCAGCGGTGAGGAGATCGCCAGCTCGGCGGCCTGCACCGCGCGGTCCTCCCCGCGGGCCGAGCCGATGCCCATGAGCGCCGAGCCGGCGCCCTGCATGACCGACTTGACGTCGGCGAAGTCGAGGTTGATCAGGCCCGGGGTGGTGATGAGGTCGGTGATGCCCTGCACACCCGAGAGCAGCACCTGGTCGGCGCTGCGGAAGGCGTCGAGCATGCTGACGGCGCGGTCGCTGATCGACAGCAGCCGGTCGTTGGGGATGACGATGAGGGTGTCGACCTCCTCGCGCAGCTGCCCGATGCCGGACTCGGCCTGGTTGGCGCGGCGGCGGCCCTCGAAGGTGAACGGGCGGGTGACGACACCGATGGTCAGGGCGCCGAGCGACTTGGCGATCTTGGCTACGACCGGCGCGCCGCCGGTGCCGGTGCCACCGCCCTCCCCCGCGGTGACGAAGACCATGTCGGCCCCGCGCAGGGCCTCCTCGATCTCCTCAGTGTGGTCCTCGGCGGCCTTGCGGCCGACCTCGGGGTCGGCCCCGGCGCCGAGACCACGGGTGAGCTCGCGGCCCACGTCGAGCTTGACGTCGGCGTCGCTCATGAGCAGGGCCTGGGCGTCGGTGTTGATCGCGATGAACTCGACGCCCTTGAGCCCGACCTCGATCATCCGGTTGATCGCGTTGACACCACCACCCCCGATACCGACGACCTTGATGACGGCGAGGTAGTTCTGCGCTGCGGACACGGGTGCGCCTTCCTGGATGTCTACGTCTGTGCTGTGCCGGCCACGCGCCGCCCGGAAGGTTCCCCGCACGATCTGTCCATGACCTCGTGCTCGCATCGTATGTCGATGTTGCCCTCAGGCCCGATGACTCTGAACCTGAAGTGAAGGTCGAGGCTTAGGGCAGGCTGGGCTCCAGGCCGGAGACCACCGGGGTGCCGGGCACGGCCACGTCGATCGTCAGCGCCGGCCCGTCCTCGCCGCCACCCTCGGCGTCGCCCTCTGCGTCGGCGTCCGCCTCGAGGGCGAGCGCGATCGGCTCCTGGGCCAGCAGGGCCTCCAGCACGCGCGCCTTGAGCTCGGCATCCTCCGGCCCGCCCCACAGCACAGTGACCGGGCCGACCGCGAAGCGCAGCTCGCCGTCGCCCAGCACCTGCAGGCCACGCACCTGCTCGGCGGTCTCCGGGGTCAGCGCGGCCTGCATGTCGAGCGTCCCGGCCAGTGACGCCGGCGACACGTCCCCGCGCGGGGCCCGCACCCGGGGCACGTCGTCGGGGCGGCGGGACACCGTGTCGTAGACGACGCCCTCGGCGTCGACGAGCTGCAGCGACCCGGCACCGGCCTGGTCGAGCACGAGCGCGGGCTCGCGCAGCCGCACCGTCAGGCTCACGGTCGAGGGCCAGTCTCGGCCCACGGTCGCCTCGGCGATGCGCAGGTCCTCCTCGACGCGGGCGGCGACGGCCTCGGTGTCGACCCGGGCCAGCTGCAGCCCGACCGGGATCGCGGCGCGGCTCACGGCGCCTTCGGCCAGCTGGCCTTCGGCGCCCTCGACCACGACGTCCTCCACGACGAACGCCGGCGACCACAGCAGCACGCCGACGACCGCGCCGACGAGCACCAGCACCGCCACCAGCCAGCCGACCAGCCGCAAGGGCCGGCGGCGGATGCGCCGAGCCCGCGCCGTGAAGCGGTCGTGCACCGGCACCGACACCGGCGCTGCCGGCGTGCTGCCCGTCCGCGGCCTGGACCGCACCCCCGTGCTCATCGCGTCTCCTCCTCGGTATGCCGTGAGCGCAGGACGTCGAGCACCTGCGGCCCCAGCGTGGTCACGTCGCCGGCACCGACGGTCAGCAGCAGGTCGCCCGGGCGCAGCAGCGCTGCGAGCTCACCGGGGGCAGAGGCCAGGTCGGGCAGGTAGTGCACCTCGGGCGGGTCGGGCTGCCCGGCGACCAGGTCGGCGACCAGGGCGCCGTCGACCCCGGGCAGCGGCTCCTCACGGGCACCGTAGACGTCGAGCATGACGACGACGTCGGCCGGGGCCAGCCCGGCGGCGAACTGCGCGGCGAAGGTCTGCGTGCGCGAGTAGAGGTGCGGCTGGAAGGCCACCACCAGCCGACGTGACGGCGCACCCGCCGCGCCGTCCCCGGCGCCCTGCCCGTCGGCGGCGCCCTCGCTCACCACCGAGCGGCCGGCCCGCACCACGGCGGCGACCTTGTCGGGGTTGTGCGCGTAGTCGTCGACGACCTCGACCCCGGCGGCCTCGCCGACCGCCTCGAAGCGCCGGTGCGTGCCCGGGAAGGCCGCGAGCCCGTCGAGCACGGCGTCGAGCGGCCGGCCCAGGCCCCCGGTGGCGGCCAGCAGCGCGGCCGCGGCGTTGTGCACGTTGTGCGCGCCGGGCATCGGCACGGTGAGCCGGCGCCGTGTGCCGGCCGGCACGTCACCGACGGTGCGGGTCCAGGTCAGGTCGGCGCCCCAGGTGCGCCCGGAGCCGCCGACGTCGCTGAGCAGGAGGTCGGGCACGTGGTCGGGCCCCTGTTCGGATATCTGGCCGGTGCCCACCGCGGCGTCAGTGCCCGCCGCCGGGGCGGTGCCCCAGGTGAGCACACTGCGCCCCAGGCCCCGGCAGCGCTCGGCCAGCCGGCGCGACCCGGGGTCGTCGACGCTCGCGACGAGCACACCGTCAGCGCCGACGGTGTCGGCGAACTCCTCGAAGGCCGCGTGCACGCCCTCGAGGTCGCCGTAGAAGTCGAGGTGGTCGGCGGTGATGTTGGTGACGACCGCGACCTGCGGGCGGTAGGCCAGGAACGACCCGTCGCTCTCGTCGGCCTCGACCACGACCGGTCCGGTGCCGGGCGCGGCGTTGGTGCCCGGGCCGACCAGACCCGAGCCGAGCACGTAGGCCGGGTCGGCCCCGGCGGCCTGCAGCGCCACGGTGAGCATGGCGCTGGTGGTGGTCTTGCCGTTGGCGCCGGCGACGGCGGCGGTGGTGCGGCCGTGCAGCAGCGCGGCGATGCCCTGCGCGCGGTGCAGCACCCGCAGCCCGCGCTCCCGTGCCGCGGCCAGCTCGGGGTTGCTCTCCCGCACCGCCCCGGAGATGACGACCGTGTCGGCCCGGCCCAGGTGGGCGGCGTCGTGGCCGACGTGCACCCGGGCTCCCTCGGCCGCCAGCTGCCGCAGGGTGTCGCTGTCGCGCTGGTCGGAGCCGGAGACCGGGACCCCCTCGGCCAGGAACAGCCGGGCCACCCCGGACACCCCCGAGCCGCCGATGGCGACGAAGTGCACGGCGCCGAGCTCCCGCGCGGGCGGCACCGGGGCGGTGAAGTCGAACCGGCCGGCCGGCACGGAGCTGCGATGTGCGGGGCTGCGGTGCGCCGGGCTCACGGTCGCCCCGCCGCCCGCCGGACCATCGCGACCAGGGTGTCGTCGGCGTCGCGCTGGCCCATGGCGGCAGCGGCCTGGCCCATCCGGGCGATGCGCTCGGTGTCGCGCACCAGCGGCAGCACGGCGTTGCGCACCCAGGCGGCGTCGACGTGCTGGTCCTCGACCACCAGCGCTCCCCCGGCCCCGACGACGTCGGCGGCGTTGAGCCGCTGCTCGCCGTTGCCGATGGGCAGCGGCACGAAGACCGCGGGCAGCCCGACGGCGCCCAGCTCGCACACCGTGCCGGCACCGGAGCGGCACACGGCCAGGTCGGCCACGGCATACGCCAGGTCCATCCGGTCGGTGTAGGGCCGGGCGACGTAGCGGGCCCGCCCCGGCGTGTCGGCGGGGACCTCGACGTCCTTGCCCGCGCCGGTGAGGTGAAGCACCTGCACGCCTGCCTCGACGAGGTCGGCGCCGGCCCCGGCGAACGCGGTGTTGATGCGCAGCGCCCCCAGCGAGCCGCCGAAGACGAGCAGCGTCGGGCGGCCCTCGTCCAGGCCGAAGTGCGCCAGGCCCTCCGGCCGGGCGGCCGCCCGGTCGAGGTCGGTGATCTCACGGCGCAGCGGCATGCCGACCCAGGTGGCGTGCGGCAGCTGGGTGGTGGCGAAGGTCGTGGCGACGTGCGGGGTGAAGCGCGCGCCGAGCCGGTTGGCCAGGCCAGGGCGGGCGTTCTGCTCGTGGATGACGATCGGTATGCCGTGACGCCGGGCGGCGAGGTAGGCGGGGGTGGCGACGTAGCCGCCGAAGCCGACGAGCACGTCGGCCTGCACCTGCCGCAGGGTGCGCGAGGCCGCGCTGACCGCAGCCCGCATCGACCCGGGGAAGCGCAGCGCCTGCCCGTTGGGCCGGCGCGGGAAGGGCGCCTTGGGCACGACCTCCAGGGGGTAGCCGCGCTCGGGCACCAGCCGGGCCTCCAGGCCCTCGGCGGTGCCGAGCACCACGACCCGGGTCTGCGGGTCGTGCCGGCGCAGGGCGTCGGCGGTGGCCAGCAGCGGGTTGACGTGCCCGGCGGACCCGCCCCCGGCGAGCACCACCGACAGCGGCGTGTCCCCGGTGCTCGTGTTCCCGGTGCCCCTGTCGCCGGTGCTGCCCGGCCCCGTGCCCGTCTCCTCGGTGCTCATCGCCCGCCCTGACCCGCGCCGGGGAAGGCCGCCAGGGTGCGGCGCAGCCGGGACGAGCGGCCCGAGAGCGCCTCGGAGCAGCCGGGCAGCGAGCGGGCCATCGCCAGCAGCAGCCCGATGCCCATGAGGGCGGCGACCAGGGCCGAGCCACCGCTGGAGACCAGCGGCAGCGGCACGCCGACGATCGGCAGCATGCCGATGACCGAGCCGATGTTGAGCACCGCCTGCGAGAGCATCCAGATCATCACGCCGGCCGCGGCCAGGCGCACGAACGGGTAGGGGGTGTCGGCCACGATGCGGAAGCTGGCGTAGCCGAGCACCGCGAAGAGCAGCAGCACCGTGAGCGAGCCGGGCAGGCCGAGCTCCTCGCCGATGATGGCCAGGATGAAGTCGTTGTGCGGCTCGGGCAGCAGCGACCACTTCTCGCGGCTGGCTCCCAGGCCCAGTCCCCACCAGCCGCCGTCGGCCAGCGCATACTCCGCGTGCACCTTCTGGAAGCAGCCGTCGACGTGCGGGCTGGTGCAGGTGTCACCCAGCCAGGTCTCGATGCGCTGCATGCGGTTGCCGCTGCCGGCCGCGAGGTAGCCGATGCCCCCGGCGACCAGGAGCCCGACCACCGCGAACCAGCGCAGCGGCAGCCCGGCGACGAAGAGCATGCCGCCGGCGATGGCGACCATGATCATCGCCGTGCCGAGGTCGTGCCCGGCCACGACCAGCCCGATGAGCAGCATCGCCCCGGGCAGGATGAACGGCACCAGCGCGTGCACGACGCGGCCGATGACCTTGCGCTTGCGGGCCAGCACGGTGGCGCCGAAGACGACCAGCGCTAGCTTGGCGAACTCCGAGGGCTGCAGGCTGCGCCCGCCGATGAAGATCCAGTTGCGGTTGCCCTGGAAGTCACCGCCCAGCGGGGAGAACACCGCCGCCTGCAGCGCGACCGCGACGAGCAGGCCGGGCAGCGCCAGGCGCTTCCACCACACGACCGGCAGCCGCGACAGCCCCCAGGCGAGCAGGATGCCGACCCCGGCGTAGGCGAGCTGGGTGACGAACACGTCGTAGGAGCTGCCGGTCTCCACGTAGGAGCGCACGCTCGAGGCCGAGAGCACCATGACCAGGCCGATCGAGACCAGGGCGGCGGCGCTGGCGAGCACCAGGTAGTAAGGCGCCACCGGGGAGCGCAGCCACTCCCCCGCGGCGGCCAGGCCGGTGCGTGGGGGCGGGTCGGCGGGCCGGCTGCTGCCCTGCCGGGTGAGCTGGGTCGTCATGGGCGCCCACCACCGGGGGCCCGCCGGCGCACGGCGTCGGCGAAGGCCGAGCCGCGGGCGCCGTAGCTGTCGAACATGTCCAGCGACGCCGCGGCGGGGGCGAGCAGCACGACGTGCCCCGGGGAGGCGAGGTCGAGCGCGTGCCGCACGACCTCGTCCATCACCCCGGCCAGGGTGCGCTCACGCTCGTCGTGGGTCATGGACCTAGTCTCGGGGGCGTCGACCTCCCGGACCGGCACCTGCGGTGCGTGTCGTGCGAGTGCGTCGGCGAAGACGCGCCGGTCGGCGCCCAGCAGCACCGCGCCGCGCAGCCGCGGGGCCGCGTCGCGCACCAGGGTCTCGATGTCGGCGCCCTTGAGCTGGCCGCCGGCCACCCACACGATGTCGGGGTAGGCCTGCAGCGAGGCGGCGGCCGCGTGCGGGTTGGTGGCCTTGGAGTCGTCGACGAAGCGCACCTCGCCGACCTGGTCGACCTCGGTGATGCGGTGGGCCGCGGGGCGGAAGGAGCGCAGGCCGTCGCGCACCGCGCCGGGGCGCACCCCCAGGGCCCGGGCCAGGGCCGCGGCGGCCAGGGCGTCGGCGACCAGGTGCGGGGCCGGGGCGCCGGAGCGGTCGAGGTCGGCCAGGGTCGCGAGCTCGGCGGCGGAGGTGCGCCGCTCCTCCACGAAGGCCCGGTCGGCCAGCACGTTCTCCACCAGGCCGAGCATCGACAGGCCGGGCACGCCGGTGGTGAAGCCGACGGCGCGGCAGCCCTCCACGACGTCGGCCTCGGCGACCATGGCCTCGGTGCGCGCGTCCTGCACGTTGTAGACACAGGCCACCTGGGTGCGGTCGTAGATGCGCGCCTTGGCGGCGGCGTAGTCGTCGAACGAGCCGTGCCAGTCGAGGTGGTCGGGCGCGATGTTGAGCACGCACGAGGCCAGCGCGGAGATGCTGTGGCTGTAGTGCAGCTGGAAGCTGGACAGCTCGACGGCGATGACGTCGTAGGGCTCGGGGTGCAGCACGGCCTCGAGCACCGGGGTGCCGACGTTGCCGGCGGCGACCGCCCGCAGCCCGGCGGCCCGCAGGACCGCCTCCAGCATCTGCACCGTGGTCGTCTTGCCGTTGGTGCCGGTCACGGTCAGCCAGGGGGCGGCGCCCACCCGCGCCCGCATCCGCCAGGCGAGCTCGACCTCGCCCCACACCGGTATGCCGTGGCGCGCGGCGGCGACCAGCACCGGGTGGTCGGGGCGCCAGCCCGGCGAGGTGACCACGAGGTCGCTGCCGGCGAGGTCGGCCGGCAGGTCGGCGACGTGCTCCGGGCCGCGGCGCACCTCGCCGCCGAGGATGTCGAGGATGGTGGCCCGCTCCTCCTGCTCGGGCGCGTCGGTGCCGGCGTCGAGCACCGTCACGTGCACGCCGCGCTCCAGCAGGGCGTCGGCCGCGGCGAACCCGCTGATGCCCAGCCCGGTGACCACGACCCTCAGGCCCGCCCAGTCCGCCTCGCGGTGGGTCAGGTCCGCCAGCCGTGCGGTCACAGCTGCACCACCCACTCGGTGTAGAACAGCGCCAGCCCGGTGGCCGCGCACAGCGCGGCCACGATCCAGAAGCGGATGACGATGGTGACCTCGGCCCAGCCCAGCAGCTCGAAGTGGTGCTGGAGCGGTGCCATCCGGAAGACCCGTTGGCCGGTCATCTTGAACGAGCCGACCTGGATGATCACCGAGAGCGTGATGATGACGAACAGCCCGCCCAGGATGGCCATGAGCAACTGGGTGTGGGTGACGATCGCCAGGCCGGCGAGCGCGCCGCCGAGGGCCAGCGAGCCGGTGTCGCCCATGAAGATCTTGGCCGGCGAGGCGTTCCACCACAGGAAGCCGAACGCCGACCCGGCGACCGCGGCGGCGACCACGGCCAGGTCGAGGGCGTCACGCACGTCGTAGCAGTTCGGGCCGGGGTTGATCTGGCAGTTCTGGTTGTACTGCCAGATGCCGATGAGCACGTAGGAGCCGAACACCATGACCGAGGCGCCGGTGGCCAGCCCGTCGAGGCCGTCGGTGAGGTTCACCCCGTTGCTGGCCCCGGCGATCATGATGTTGGCCCAGATGACGAAGAGGATGAGCCCGCTGACCGCGCCGAAGTGGGCCAGGTCGATGCCGGTGTCGCGGACGAAGGAGATCGAGGTGCTGGCCGGGGTGCGGAAGCCGTCGGCGGGGAACTGCAGGGCCAGCACGGCGAAGACCACCGCCACCGCGGTCTGCCCGACGAGCTTCTCCCACGAGCGCAGGCCCAGGCTGCGCTGCTTGGAGATCTTGATGTAGTCGTCGAGGAAGCCGACCAGGCCGAGCCCGGCCATCAGGAAGAGCACCAGCAGGGCGCTGAGCGTGAACCGGTTGGTGCCCATGTCGAACCAGCCGAGCCAGTCGACGAAGCCCAGCAGCAGGTGCGCCCCGAAGTAGCCCAGCAGGGTGGCCCCGATGATGACGGCACCGCCCATGGTGGGGGTGCCGCGCTTGGTGTGGTGGGTGGTCGGCCCGTCGTCCCGGATGAACTGGCCGTAGCCGCGGCGCACCAGGAACTTGATGAACAGCGGCGTGCCCAGCAGCGCGACGGTCATCGCGATGCTGGCGGCGAGCAGGACGTTGATCACGGCCCACCATCCTGCACCAGGTCGTCACCGAGCAGGCGCAGCCCCGAGTCGCGGCTGGACTTCAGCAGCACGACGTCGCCGGCGCCGAGCAGCCGCCCCAGCAGCTCGCGCGCGGCGGCGGTGTCCGGCACCCGGTGCACGTCGCTGCCCCCGCCCAGGGCGTAGCCGTCGGCGGCCGGGGCGGCGCCCTCCCCGACGGCGACCAGCCGGTCGATGCCCAGCTCGGCGGCCAGCGCGCCGACCGAGGCGTGCTCGGCCACGCTCTCCTCGCCGAGCTCGAGCATCTCGCCGACCACCGCGGTGGTGCGGCCCTGCCCGCGCATCGACTGCAGGGCGCGCAGGGCGGCCCGCATGGAGTCGGGGTTGGCGTTGTAGGCGTCGTTGACGATGGTCACGCCGTCGGGGCGGTCGGTGACCTCCATCCGCCAGCGCGACGTGGGCCGGGCACCGCCGAGGGCCTGCGCGATGTCGGGCAGGTCCATCCCCCACTCCAGCGCGACCGCGGCCACCGACAGGGCGTTGCCGACGTGGTGCGCGCCGTGCAGCTGCAGCTGCACGTCGACCGGCTCGTGCCCGGGCACGGTCACCCGGAAGCCGGCCTGCCCGCGCTCGTTGAGCACGACGTCGTGGGCGCGGACCTCGGCGTCCGGGCCGGTGCCGACGAGCACCACCCGGGCCGGGGTCTGCTCGGCCATCGCGGCGACCCGGGGGTCGTCGGCGTTGAGCACGGCCAGCCCGTTGGGCGGCAGCGCCCGCACCAGCTCGGCCTTGGTGTGCGCGATGAGGGCGCGGGAGCCGAACTCCCCCAGGTGCGCGGTGCCGACGTTGAGCACCACCCCGACCTGCGGCGGGGCGATGTCGGTGAGGTAGGCGATGTGGCCGACCCCGGAGGCCCCCATCTCGGCGACGAGGATCTCGGTGCTCGGCTCCAGGCGGCACACGGTCAGCGGCACGCCGATCTCGGAGTTGTAGGACGCGACCGGCGCCAGCGTCTCGCCCAGGTGCGAGACGACCTGGGCCATCAGGTCCTTGGTGGAGGTCTTGCCCGAGGAGCCGGTGATGCCGACGATGCGCAGGCCGCCGGCCTCGGTGCAGCGGTCGACGACCTCGCGGCCCAGCCGGGCGAACGCGTGCTGCACGTCGTCGACCACGACGCACGGCAGCTCGTCCATCTCGCGGGCGGTCAGGGCGGCGACGGCACCGTTGGCCGCGGCCGCACCCACGTAGTCGTGACCGTCGGCGTGCTCACCGGCGCGTGCGACATACAGGCTGCCGGGCACGCACTCACGGGAGTCGGTCACGACAGCGGCGTCGACGAGTGTCGACGCCGCTGTGCCGGGGTGCACCCGGCCGCCGGTGACCGCCGCGATCTCGCGCAGCGTGAGGGGGATCACCCATCGGCCCTTTCGTCGGAGAACGCGATGTCGCCCAGGGTGACACCGCGGGGGTGGCCAGGAGCCTGCGCCTTCGGGTCGTAGGTCAGCTCCAGCTCCGGCAGCGGCTCGTCGGCCGGCGCGACCCCCGCCTTCTGCAGGGCGTAGCGCATGACGTCGGCGAAGACCGGCCCGGAGATGGTGCCACCGTACTGGCTGATCTCGGTCGGCCGCTGGATGGTCACCGCCACGACGTACTTCGGGTCGTCCGAGGGGGCGTAGCCGATGAACGAGGCGGTGGTGCGGCTGTAGCGGCCCAGCTCGTCGTCGTAGCGGTCGGCGGTGCTGGTCTTGCCGGCCACGTGGTAGCCCTCGACCGCCGCCGTCGGCGCGGTGCCGAAGAAGGTCGGCACCTGCTCCAGGATCTCGGTCAGGGTCTGCGAGGTCTCGGCGGAGACGACGCGCTCACCCTCGGGCACCGGCGCGGCGGTGTAGCGGCCCTGGTCGTCGGTGGTGCCCTCCACGACCGTCGGCGGGATGCGCACCCCGTCGTTGGCCATCGTCTGGTAGACCGACATCTGCTGCAGGGCGTTGCTGGACAGGCCCTGGCCGAACATCAGCGTGTAGCGGCTGGTGCGGCTCCACGTCTCGACCGGGGGCACCACGCCACCGGACTCGCCGGGCAGGCCCAGCCCGCTGGGGGTGCCCAGGCCGAACCTGCGCAGCCAGTCGTGCAGCTGCTGGTCCTCGAGCTTCTCGCCGTAGAGGATCGTGCCCATGTTGCTGGAGGTCGCGAGCACGCCGCCGAAGGTCTGCCACGGCGTCCTGGGGTCGTGCGCGTCCTTGAACGTCTTGCCGCCACGAGGCAGCCGGTAGGGCACGACGATGGGGGTGTCCCGCTCGACGATGCCCTCCTCCAGCGCCGCGGCCGCGGTGACCAGCTTGGCGGTGGAGCCGGGCTCGTAGACGTCCTCGACGACGTCGTTGCGCATGCCCTCGGAGGTCTGCTCCGGGTCGCTGGGGTCGAAGCCGGGGTAGGTCGCGGCCGTCACGATGCGCCCGGTCTCGACCTCCTGCACCAGCACGTAGCCGCTGAGGGCCTTTGCCTCCTCGACCCGCTTCTCCAGCGCGTCGTAGGCATACCACTGCAGGTCGGAATCGATGGACAGGCGCACGTCGCCGCCGTCGACCGCCGGGGTGTCGACCGCGGTGCCGGTGGTGATGACCTCGCCGTTGCCGCCGATCTCGAAGGTGCGCTCACCCGGGGTGCCGGTGAGCCAGTCGTGCCGGGTCAGCTCGACCCCGCCGGCCGGCGCCTCCCCCGCGCCCAGCCAGCCGAGCAGCTTGGCGTGCGACTCGCCGAGGGGGTAGAGGCGGTGGTGGAACTCCTCGGGGGTGACGCCAGGGATGCCGAGGTCCTTGACCTGCTGCCAGACCTCCGGTGAGACGTCCTTGACCAGGTAGGCCCAGCGCCCCTCGGTGGTCGAGATGACCCGCTCCAGGCGCTCGGGGTCCTCGCCGGTCACCTCCGCGACCGCCTGCGCCGCACCGGAGAAGCCGGAGCCCACGAGCTCGCCGTCCTCCCAGCGCTCGTAGGCGGCCACGTTGACCGGGTCGACCGCGATGTGCACCCGGTCGACGTCGACCGCCAGCGGCTCGCCGTTGACGTCGGTGATCGCGCCCCGGGTGGCCGGGATGATGACCTGCTTGAGCCGCTCGTCGATGGCCGCGGCCGAGACGGTGGCGGCGTCGAGGCCCTGCAGCCGCACCAGCTGGGCGGCGAAGAGGCTGAAGACGATCATGGTGCCCAGCAGCAGCATGCGCACCCGACGCTGCGGGTGGGCGACGCCGTGGTGGGCTGCGGTGGAGCTCTGCCTGCGTGCCACGGCTCAGCCTTCCGGTGTCGCCACCCCGCCGGGGCCGGCAAGGTCGTCCAGGACCGCCTCCCCGCTGCCCGGAGCAGGCAGGTCCACGGTAAAGGTCTGCTCGCCGTCCACCCCGGCCGCCACGCCGAGGACCACCCCGTCGGACAGGCGCAGCACCGCGGTCGAGGGCGAGCGCACCATGCCCAGGCCCTCGGCCTTGCGCGACAGGCTGGCCGGCGAGCGCAGCTCGGCCAGCTCGGACTCCAGCGAGACCTGGCGGGCCTCGAGCCGGGCCTGGTCGGCGCGCAGGTCGCTCAGCACGAAGGAGCCCTCCGCGCGCACCGTGTTGAGCACGAGCATGAGCAGCAGGCCGGCGATGACCAGGGAGGCGCAGAGCATGCCGTAGCCGACGTGCGAGCTGCCCAGCGGTGCCGCGTCGACGACCCGCAGCCGGGGGCGCGTGCTGGTGCGGGCCGGGGTGCGCAGCGGTCGCGGGGCGACGCGGGCGGTGGCCGGGGCGGTGGCGGTCGCGGTCATCTGGCTCATCGGTGCTCCCTGCGGTGGCGGGTGGTGCTGGTGGCGCGAAGGCGCTCGGCCACGCGCAGCCGCACGGAGGCTGCACGCGGGTTGGTCTCGGTCTCGGTCGGGGGGGCCTTCTCGGCCCCCCGGGTCAGCAGGCGCAGCCAGGGACGCTGCTCGGGCAGCTCGACGGGCAGCCCGGGCGGCGCCGAGCTGGTCGCCCCCGCGGCCAGGACCTGCTTGGTGATGCGGTCCTCGAGGGAGTGGTAGGACAGCACGGCGACCCGCCCCCCGACGGCGAGCACGTCGAGCGTGGCGGGCAGCGCACGCGCCCAGACGGACAGCTCCTGGTTGACCTCGATGCGCAGCGCCTGGAAGGTGCGCTTGGCCGGGTGGCCGCCGCTGCGCTGGGAGGCGGCCGGCACGACGTCGTGCAGCAGCCGCACCAGCGGGCCGGAGGTGGTGAACGGCTCCTCCTCGCGGCGGCGCAGCACGGCCTTGGCGATCTTGCGGGCGAAGCGCTCCTCGCCGTAGTCGCGCAGGACGCGGGTCAGGTCCTCCACGGAGTAGGTGTTGAGCACGTCCGCGGCGGTCATGCCCTGGGTCTGGTCCATCCGCATGTCGAGCGGGGTGTCGACCCGGTAGGCGAAGCCCCGGTCGTCGGCGTCGAGCTGCAGGGAGGAGACGCCCAGGTCGAAGAGCACCGCGTGCGCCTCGTGCAGGCCCAGGTCGGCCAGCACCTGCGGCACCTCGTCGTAGACCGCGTGCACGGCGGTGAACCGGTCACCGAAGCGCCCCAGCCGCTCACCGGCCAGGCGCAGCGCCTCGGTGTCACGGTCGATGCCGACGACGCGGGCCTGCGGGCACGCCTCCAGCAGGGCCTCGGCGTGCCCGCCCATGCCGAGCGTGCCGTCGAGGGCGACCGCCCCGGGCTGCTGCAGCGCCGGGGCCAGCAGCTCGACGACGCGGTCACGCAGCACCGGCACGTGCCGGTCACCGGCGGGGCCGCGGTCGGTCATCGGGAGCTCCTGGGCGAGGTGGGTGGTGCGGGGCTGGGGGTGCGGTCGGTGGTACGGGGTGTCCCTGGGGTCTGGTCCCCCACCGCCCTGCCGGGTGCCTCTCCTCCGGCGCCGGGGAAGGGGCGTCGGATGATCGGTCCGGGTGGGCCCGGCGCCGGGGAAGAGGCGTCGGGAGGGGTGGGCGGGGGGCGACCAGGCGCCAGGGACGGGTGTGCGGACGGTCCGTGCAGACGGCGGTCAGAGCAGGCCGGGGATCACCTCCTCGGAGAGCTCGGAGAAGGTCTGCTCGTTCTCCTGCAGGTATGCCGTCCAGGCGGCGGTGTCCCAGACCTCCAGGCGACCGCCGGTGCCGATGACGGTGCACTCGTGGGACAGGCCCGCGTAGTCGCGCAGCGCGGCCGGGATGGTGATGCGGCCCTGCTTGTCGGGGATCTCGTCGGAGGCCCCGGACAGGAAGACGCGCTGGTAGTCGCGCACGGCGCGGTTGGTGGTCGGGGTGCTCTGCATGGTGGACACGACCCGCTCGAACTCGGCCATCGGGAAGACGTAGAGGCAGCGCTCCTGCCCCCGGGTCACCACCAGGCCGGCGGCGAGGCGCTCGCGGTACTTGGCCGGCAGGAACATCCGGCCCTTGTCGTCCAGGCGCGGGGTGTGGGTGCCGAGGAACATCGGCCTCACCCCTTCCCCGCTCGACCCTGAGAACCACTGCTCTCCTGTGCGCCCCACTGTACGCCACTTCGCCCCACTGTCAACGAGAAACGACCCCCGGATCGCCCCTTCGTCGCAGCATCGACGCAGGTCAGGGGCCGTGGTGCGATGTGGGGCGGGATGCGCACCCCCTGGGTCCGTCCCTGCATCACCGCACGCGGGCCGGTCGCTGCGGGTAGGCCCTGACTGACGGCATACCTGCAGGTCACGGCACTGCGACCGCGCAGCGGGAGCGGTGGCGTGGAGCGGGGTGGGGCACGGGGTGGGGGACGGTGGGGCACACCGTGGAGCACGGCGCGGCTGCGACAGTGCCGGCGGGACGCCCGTGCAGTGGAGGTGCCGCCCAGCCGGATGGGGGAAGATCGACCCATGTCCTCCCATGCCGTGCAGGCCGCCGACCTCGACGCCGTCCGCACCGTCGCCGCCGACGTGCACCGCGCGATCGCCACCGTCATCGAGGGCAAGGAGGACGCCCTGGCCACCGCGGTCACCGTGCTGCTGGCCGAGGGGCACCTGCTGCTGGAGGACGTGCCCGGCGTCGGCAAGACGATGCTCGCCAAGGCGATGGCCAAGGCCATCGACTGCCGGGTCAGCCGGGTGCAGTTCACCCCCGACCTGCTGCCCAGCGACATCACCGGCGTGAGCGTGTTCAACCAGGACTCGCGCACCTTCGAGTTCCGCCACGGTGCCGTCTTCGCCAACGTCGTCGTCGGCGACGAGATCAACCGTGCCTCCCCCAAGACCCAGTCGGCCCTGCTGGAGGCGATGGAGGAGCGCCAGGTCACCGTGGACGGCGAGAGCCACCAGCTGCCCCGCCCGTTCCTGGTGATGGCGACCCAGAACCCCATCGAGATGGAAGGCACCTACCCGCTGCCCGAGGCCCAGCGCGACCGCTTCATGGCGCGCATCTCGCTGGGCTACCCCTCCCCCGAGGCCGAGCTGGAGATGCTCACCTCGCACGGCGAGCGCGACCCGCTGGCCGCGCTGCAGCCGGTCACCACCGGGGTGCAGGTGCAGGAGCAGATCGAGGCGATCCGCTCGCTGCACACCTCCCCGGCGCTGCGGCGCTACATCGTCGACCTGGTCACCGCGACCCGCCGGCACCAGCTGCTGCGCCTGGGCGCCTCCCCCCGGGCCGCCCTGCACCTGCTGCGGGCCTCCCGCGCCCACGCCGCGCTGGCCGGGCGCGACCATGTGCTGCCCGAGGACGTGCAGTGGCTCGCCGGCCCCGTGCTCACCCACCGGGTCATCCCCACCGGGGAGGCGCAGCTGGCCCGCACCTCCACCGCCGAGATCGTCGCCGAGGTCGTGCAGCGCACCCCGGTGCCAGCAGCACGATGAACCCCCTGGAGGTCCTGACCCCCCGCGGGCAGACCTTCTTCTGGCTCGGGCTGCTGGTCGTCCTGTCCGGCATGAGCCTGGGCTACCCCGACGTCACCCGCGTCGGGCTGCTCATCGCGGTGCTGCCGGTGTGCGCCCTCGTGCTCACCCGCCGCCGGCCCCCCTCGCTGGCGGTGCGCCGCGTCGTGCAGCCGGTGCGCCTGCAGCCCGACCAGCGGGGCCAGGTGGAGGTGCGCTTCGTCAACGTCGGCACCCGCACCTCGGTGATGTACCTCGCCGAGGAGCACCTCGACCCGCGGCTGGGCGACCGGCCACGCTTCCTGCTGCCGCGGATGGACCCCGGTGAGGAGCGCACCGTGCGCTACCCGGTGCGCAGCCCGCACCGGGGCGCGTTCACGCTGGGCCCCCTCGGCCTGCGCCAGCGCGACCCCTTCGGCCTGACGTATGTCGCGCTGCGTCTCTCCAGCACCGCCGAGGTGCTCGTGCTGCCGACGGTGCACGACCTGGGCGACGACCGGCTGCGCGCCTCGGCCCGCGGCAGCGAGGGTGAGCAGCCGCAGATGGTGGCCCTGCACGGCGAGGACGACGTGAGCATCCGCTCCTACCGCGACGGCGACGAGCTGCGCCGGGTGCACTGGCCGGCGACCGCGCACCGCGGCGAGCTCATGGTGCGCCAGGAGGACCGGCCGGCCCGGCGCCGTGCCGTGCTGCTGCTCGACAGCCGGCGCAGCGCGCACGGCGACACCCCCAGCCCGTCGTTCGAGTACGCCGTGTCCGCCGTCGCCTCGGTGGCCCGCCGGCTGCTCGTCGACGGCTTCGTGGTGCACCTGCTCACCCCGGCCACCGTGCGGGACGGCAGCGCCGCGCACCCGATGGGGCTCGACGAGATGCTGGACACCCTGGCCCGTGCGGTGCCCGAGCCCGACGTGCAGCTCGAGGCCATCGCCGGGGCCGCGCACACCTTCACCTCCGGCGGCGTGCTGGCCGTGGCCGCCGTCGTGGCCCGTGACGCCGACCAGCTGCGGCACCTGGCCGGCATCCGCGAGCCCGGCTCGCGGGCCCTGGCCTTCGTGCTCGACCGCAAGGCCTTCACCGACGGCAAGGTGCACCAGGCGCTGACCCGCTCCCGGGGCAGCGGCATCCTCGCCGACGCCGGGTGGCAGACCGTGCCGTGCACCCCGCAGACACCGGTCCCGCAGGCGTGGGTGCAGCTGCAGTCGCGTGCCTCGGCCGGGAGCCTGTCGTGACCCGGGCCCGGTTCGACCTCGAGCGCGGGCTGTGGCCCGAGGCGCTCGTCGCCGCCCTCGCGAGCCTGTCGGTGGCCTGGCCGCTGACCACGCTGCTGGAGCAGAGCTCCTGGGTCGCGCCGGCGGTCGTGCTGGTGGCCGCGGTCGCGGTGACCGGCGCCGTGCTGCGCTCGGTCGACCTCGGCCCCTCGTGGGTCTCCATCGGCCAGCTGCTCGTGGGCGTCCTCGGCCTCGGCTGGGTCTACCTGCCCGAGACGCTGTGGTGGGGTCTGCCCACGGCCGACTCGGCCCGGGCCGCCGCGGGCCTGCTTGCGGAGGCCGGCTCCGTGCTGCGGACGTATGCGGCCCCGGCCCCGACCACGGTCGCGGTCTCCTTCCTCGTGGTCTCGGTGCTGCTGCTCACCGCCGTGGCCGTGGACACGCTGGCGGTGACCGGCGGGGCACCGGCGGCGGCCGGCGTCCCGCTCACCGCCGCCTTCTTCGTCTCCGTCTCCAACAGCGGCCAGGCCATGTCGCCGTGGTTCTTCCTGGCCACCGCCGCGGCCTGGATGGTGATGATGGCCCAGCAGGGCCGCCGGCTGGTGGACGGCTGGCCCTCACGCGACCGGCGCGAGCTCGTCGGCGGCGACAACGACGTGTCGCTCGGGCGCACCGGGCAGCGCACCGTCGCCCGGGTGCTGGGTGTCCTCGCCCTGGTGGCCGCCGTCGTGGGGGCCGCGCTGCTGCCGCACCTGCCGCCGACCTTCCTCGCCGAAGGTCTGGGCCGTGCCTCCGACGCCAACGACCTCGCCGGTGGCAGCGGTGGCCAGGTGAGCTTCGTGGAGACGATGGACCCCTCGGAGGACCTGCTCAACCAGTCGACCGACCCGGTGCTCACCTACACCTCCAGCGCCTCGACGGTGGAGCCGCTCAAGGTGACCGCGACCGCCGACTACGTCGACGGGGCCTGGCAGCCGCCGCAGCCACGCGAGCAGGACCTGGTGCGGATCGACAGCACCGGCCTCGGCATCCTGCCGGGGCTGTCCGGAGAGGTGTCGGCCACCGCCCAGACCATCCGCGTCTCCCGCAACGTGCTGCAGCCGCCGCACGTCGCCGCACCCACCCCGATGCGCCAGCTCGACACGGGCACGCTGCCGTGGACCTTCGACCGGCGCACCGGGGTGGCGCGGCTGACCGGCGAGACGTCGGTGGACACCTACACCGCGGGCTACTACTCCTACGTCGGGCTCGACGCGATGCCGGAGTCGGTCGGCTCCGAGCAGGTCAGCGAGGTGGAGGGCTACGGCGAGGAGCTGCTGGAGGTGCCGCCGGAGGCGCAGCCCGCGGTGGCTGCGCTGGCCGAGGAGGTCGTCGGGGACGAGACCCGGCCGCTGGACCAGGCCGTGCTCATCCAGAACCACCTGCGCAGCGGGCAGTTCCTCTACTCCCTGGAGCTGGCGCCCAACCAGCCGGACGTGCCGGACGAGCCGATCAGCCAGTTCCTGGCCAACCGGCAGGGCTACTGCGTGCAGTTCGCCACGGCCATGGTGATGATGGCCCGCAGCGAGGGCATCCCGGCCCGGATGGCCGTGGGCTTCCTGCCCGGCACCCTCGACGAGGCGGGCGGCGCGCGCAGCGTCGTCGCCTCGGACGCCCACACCTGGCCCGAGCTCTACCTCTCCGGGCTCGGCTGGACCCGCTTCGAGCCGACCCCCGGCTCGCGCACCGGCACGGCCCCCGGCTTCACCCGCTCCGACGAGCTCAGCGAGGAGGTGCCCACGCCCACCCTCGAGCCGGACGCCCTCCCGGAGCCCGAGCCGCCGGCCGACGCCGCCGACGGCGGGGCCGGTGACAGCCTCGGCGAGACGCTGCTGCGGCTGGCCTGGGTGCTGGGGGCGGTCGCCGTGCTCGCCGCGCTCATGATGCTCGTGCCGCTGGCGGCGAGGTGGCACCGCCGGCGCGAGCTGCGCCGCGCCGAGACCCCGCAGGACGAGGTCGAGGTGCAGTGGCAGCTGCTCACCCGCGCGCTCGCCGACCTCGGGGTGCCGCCGCCCGAGCCGCGCAGCCCCCGGGCGATGCGGGCCCACTACACCGAGCACGCGGTGCTGGACCGTCGCGCCGACGAGGCGCTGGGCCGGGTGACCGCCACCCTGGAGCGGGCGCGCTACGCCCCGGTCACCAGCGGCGCCGGCAGCGGTGCCGACAGTGGCGTTGGACGAGACGTCGGCACGGACCACGCCGCCACCGAGACGGCGACCCGACCCGACACCGTCGAGCGCGACGTCGACACCGTGGTGCAGGCGGTGCGCGACACGGCGCCCGGCACGGTGCGCCTCCGGGCCGCGCTGCTGCCCGGCACCGGGCTGACCGGCATCCGGGAGTGGCTGCGCCGCTCCTGACCCGTCCTCAGCCCGACAGGACCGCCCAGCCGCGGGGACGCAGCCGCACCCGGGCGTCGTCGGTGCCGGCGCCGAGCACGTCGGCGTCCCCCGCCAGCAGCTCGCCCGCCCGGGCGGCCGGCACCTCGACCTCGTCGGTCTCCAGCGACAGCACGACGACCAGCCGCTGACCCTCGGCGCTCACCTCGTAGGCGAGCTGCTCGTTGGTCAGGTGCAGCGTCGTGGTCGAGGCGCCGTGCAGCCAGCGGTGTCGGCGGCGCAGGCCGACGAGCTCCTGGTGCAGCCGGAAGGTCTCCTGCCCGTCGCCGGTCAGGTCGGCCGGGGTGTCGGGGAACTGCGGCCGCACCGCGTCGTCGCCGCCCTCGCGCTCCTCCTTGGTGCCGCGGAAGGCCAGCTCGTCCCCGGCATACACGCTGGGCGTCCCGCCGACGGTGAAGAGCACGACCAGGGCGTGCTCCAGCAGGGCGACGTCCTCCAGGCGGCTGGCGATGCGGGTGACGTCGTGGTTGCCGACGAACGTGTAGGGCACGAACTCCTCGAGGAAGGTGTTGTGCCGGCCCAGCGCCGACTCGAGCTCGAAGAGGTTGGTGTCGTTGAGCGAGCTCCAGATGCCCTTCCACAGCTCGTACTGCGTGACCGCGTCGATGCCCGCCTCGCGCACGAAGCTCGGGTAGTCGCCCTGGATGAGCTCGCCCATGAGGTATGCCGTGGGGTGCCGCTCGCGGACCCGGCGGGCCAGCTCGGCCCAGGTGCGGGTCGGCACGGCGTAGGCCGCGTCCAGCCGCCAGCCGTCGGCGCCCCGGTCGAGCCAGTGCACCATCACCTCGGTGAGGTGGTCGAGCACCTGTGGTGAGCCGGTGTCGAGCGCGACGAGGTGGCGGTGGCCCTCGAAGTCGTCGTAGTCGGGCTCCGTGCCGGGCTGCCACGCGTCGGCACCGCCGGGCCAGCGCAGCCGGAACCATGATGCCGTCTCGGCCTGCGGCCCGTGCTCCAGCACCGCCTGGAACGCCGGGTGCCCGCGCCCGACGTGGTTGAACACCCCGTCGAGCAGGAGCCGCAGCCCGCGCTCCCGGCAGCCGGCGACGAGGGCGTCGAAGTCGTCGTCGTCCCCGAGCCGGGGGTCGATGCGCAGGTGGTCGGTCGTGTCGTAGCCGTGGGTCTGCGAGGCGAAGACCGGGCCCAGCGCGATGCCGGAGAGCCCCAGCTCGACCACGTGGTCCAGCCAGCCGACGAGGTGGCCGAGCCGGTGCGCGACCTCCTGGCCGGGCTCGGGGCTCGCCTCCGCGCCGACGAAGCCCAGCGGGTAGACGTGCCACCAGATCGCGTCCTGCACCCACTCCGGCTCGCTGCTGCGTGTCGTGTCCATGAACCCACCCTCTCGCACCGGGCGGTTGCCACGGCGCAGGTCCCCGACCAGCATGGGGGCATGTCGACCCCGGCCCCGCGCGGCCCGGCACGCCGGGTGCTGCGGGTGCTGGCCGTCCTGACCCTGCTGGGGGTGGTGGTGATGGGGCTGTTCTGGGCGCTGCAACGCTCGCTGGTCTACCTGCCCGACGCCGCCGCGGTGCCGCCCGCGGGCGAGGTGCTCCCCGGCGCCCGCGACGTGACCCTGCAGACCGAGGACGGCCTGGAGCTCGGCGCCTGGCTGGTGCCCGCGGCACCGGAGGGCGACCGCGACCTGGCGGTGCTGGTCGCTCCGGGCAACGGTGGCAACCGCGCCGGCCGGGCGGGCCTGGCACAGCAGCTCAGCGCACGCGGCTTCACGGTGCTGCTGATGGACTACCGCGGCTACGGCGGCAACCCCGGCTCGCCGAGCGAGGACGGGCTGGCGCTCGACGCGCTGGCCGCCGTGGACACGCTGGAGCGCGAAGGCTGGCCGCCGGAGCGCACGATCTACCTCGGGGAGTCCCTCGGCACGGGGGTCGTCGCGGCCCTGCAGGCCCGTCGGCCACCGGCCGGGATGGTGCTGCGCTCGCCCTTCACCGAGCTGGCCGACGTCGGCGCGCACCACTACCCCGCGCTGCCGGTGCGGCTGCTGCTGCGCGACCGCTACCCCGTCGTGGAGCACCTGGCCGCCAGCACGGTGCCGGTGACCGTGGTGCGCGGTGGGCGCGACTCCGTGGTGCCGACGGCGCTGAGCGCGGAGGTGGCCCGCTCGGCGCCGGCCCTGGTCGAGGAGGTCGTGCTCGAGGACGCCGACCACAACGACCCGGTGATGTTCGGGCCCCCGGTGGCCGACGCTGTCGTGCGGCTGGCGGAGCGGGTCAGGCCGCCTGGTTGAGCACCAGCAGGGACTCCTCGTTGACCCGGCTGCGCACCGGCAGGATGAGCAGCAGCCCGAGCAGCAGCACGGCGACGATGCCGAGGATGCCCCAGTACTGCACCGCGTCCTGGGTGGTGGCACCGGTCACCGCCGTGCCCAGCACGATCGCGGTCGCGAACGCCGCCGGCGCCATGAAGCTCACGGCGCGGCCGGTGGTGGCGTAGAGACCGAAGATCTGCCCCTCCTGCCCCGCGGGGATGAGCCGGGCGAGGAAGGTGCGCGAGGCCGACTGGGCCGGGCCGACGAAGATCGCCAGCAGCAGCCCGAGCGTCCAGAAGACCACCGTGCCGCCCTCGTGCAGGACGAAGATGGCGACGCCGGCCACGATCATGCAGACCAGGGAGAAGACGATGACCCGCTTGGGCCCGAGCACGTCGTCGAGCACCCCGAAGCCGATCGTGGCCAGCCCGGCGACGATGTTGGCGGCCACCCCGAAGATGATGACGTCGCCCGCGCTGAAGCCGAACGTGCCGGCCGCGATGACGCCGCCGAAGGTGAAGACACCGGCCAGCCCGTCACGGAAGACGGCCGAGGACAGCAGGAAGTAGACCGTGTTGCGGTCGGCGCGCCACAGGTCGGCGACGGTGCGCAGGAGCTGGCGGTAGGAGGCCCACAGCCCCGGCCGCGACGAGCGTGCCGTGCGGGCGGCCTTGTCGTCGCGGATCGTCAGGAAGAGCGGCAGTGAGAAGACCAGCGTCCAGGCCGCGCAGATGAGCATCGTCACCCGCACGTCCAGGCCGTTGTCGGAGGTGATGCCGAAGATGCCGACCTCGGGGCTGATGAGGCCGAAGTAGACGATGAGCAGCAGCACGATGCCGCCGATGTAGCCCAGCCCCCAGCCGAGCCCGGAGACCCTCCCGATGGTGGCCGGGGTCGAGATCTCGTTGAGCATCGCGTTGTAGTTGACCGAGGCGAACTCGAAGAAGATGTTGCCGGCCGCGAGCAGCAGCAGGCCCACCCACAGCATGTCCGGCTCCGGGGTGACGAAGAACATCCCGACCGCGCAGAGCACCACGAGCAGGGTGTTGACGATCAGCCAGAAGCTGCGCCGCCCGGAGCGGTCGGAGCGCTGGCCCAGCACCGGCGCGAGCAGCGCGATGAGCAGGCCCGCGGTGGCCAGCGCCCAGCCCAGCTTGGCGTCGGCACCGGGGCCGAAGGAGTCGGAGGTGAGGTAGACGGTGAAGACGAAGGTCGTGATGACGGCGTTGAACGCCGCCGACCCCCAGTCCCACAGACCCCAGGCGTAGACCGGCCACCCGAAGCGGCGCGACGGCGCGGGCGGACGTGCAGCGTCGACCGGTGCGGCCGGACCGTCGTTCATGGGGCCGACTCTCCCACACCGGCTACGACAGACGCGGCAGGCGCACGTCCTGCCCTGGCCAGGAAAGGTCGCTGTCCAGCACACTGGAGGACCGAGGTTCACGCGAGGTGGCCCGGCTTGTCCGTGCTCGGACGAGCCCCCCAGCCTGCACTTCTTCGTATCAGGCACCCGCCGGGTCGCTCTGGCAGGACACACGCACATGACCACGAAGGGAAGCCAGCATGGCCTACGACGACGAACTGCGACGAGTCCGGGAAGCCAAGGCACGGTTCGGCAAGGAGCTGCTCGAGAACCCCGACGTCCACGGCATCGGCATCGGCTACCGACGGCGCGACGGCAAGCGGACCGACGAGCTGGCGATTGTCGTGCACGTCCAGACCAAGTCGGCGAAGGACCGGGTGGAGCCCAGCCGCCTGCTGCCCGCCTCCGTCACGTATGTCGACCGCGAGGGGCAGGATGTCAAGGTGCCGGTCGACGTGGTCGAGCGGCCCGTGCCCGTGCCGGAGGTCTCCTGCGGCTCGTGCAGCACCGACCTCGAGGACCGGGTGCGCCCCGTGCCCGGTGGGTTCAGCGGTGGGCCGCCGACCTCGGTGTCGACCGGCGGCACGCTGGGGGGCTGGGTCTGGGACACAGTCACCGACCAGGCGGTGGTCATCTCCAACGACCACGTCTTCGGAGGCACCGCAGGGACCGACATCAGCCAACCGTCGATCTTCGACGGCGGCGCACTCCCGGCGGACCGCATCGCCGATGTCGTCCGCTCCGGCACCCTCGACGTGTCCATCGCCGCCCCCGTCGACCGCGACGTCGCCGCCTACGAGATCGAGTGCGGCGGCCCGGGGGTCTACGAGATCGCCGAGGCGACAGTGGGGATGGTCGTGCAGAAGACCGGCCAGACCACCGGGCTCACCTGCGGCATCGTCGAGCTGATCGACTACGACAGCGGGCACTACGGCTCGAACAACGACCTGTGGATCGACGGTGACGGCAACGACTTCTCCATGGGCGGTGACTCCGGGTCGCTCTACCTGGAGAGGGACCACCCGGACGGGAGCGGCTGGCGCCGCGTCGTCGGCCTGCACTGGGGCGGCGCCGGCGACGACGGTGTGGGCCACCCCATCCGGGAGGTCTTCGACGACATGGACCTGACGACGGTGTGCTCGGGCACCCTGCAGCAGTTCATCGACGCCCTCTTCCGGCGAGACTCGGACCGCGAGGTCGAGGCCCCGTCCATGCTCTCCGCGACCACGTCCCGTCGCCTCGACCTCGACGCATCGCGGATCACGGCCGGCCCGCGTCTGCCGGTGCGGTGGTACCGCCCGCGGCGGGTGCGGTCGTTCGCTCGCGCGGTCGAGGCGCGGATGAGCGAGCTCAAGCGCGGCAAGCAGCTGGTCGACCTGCTTCAGCGCCACCGCGTGCTGGCCGTGAAGGTGCTCAGGGACACGGACGGTCGCCGTGCGACCGCTGCCCTGCTGGAACCCCTGCGCGGGAGTGTGACGACGGACGACGTCCTCGCCCACAAGGTCACGCGCGACGACCTCGCCAACGTCAAGCGTATGGCCGCCGTGCTGGACCGTGTCGGCGGCAAGGACTCCGCCGAGCTGGCGAAGTTCGCGATGTCCCTGACCCGCAAGGCCGAGGGCCGGACCCTGGCCGCGATCCTGCGCTAGCACCCGGCGAACGAGACTCGCACCGTTGTCTGGGGGCGGGTCGGGTGCTACCCAACGGCCAAGGGGTCCACGGTGCGCAAGCACCGCGGACCCCTTGCCCCGTCGTGGACGGCGTCAGGCGGGTCTCAACGCCGCAGCTTGTCCAGCAGTCCGCGGGCGTCACGCTGCTGCTCGCCCTGCTGCGCTGCGAGGACGATGAGCACACCGGTGAGTGCCGGGATGGCCCACTGCAGCGCCTTGAGCTGCTTCTGCGCCGAGGCGAGCTCGGAGTCAGCAGTCCGCGACGGCTCGGTCGCGCCCTCGGCACCTTCCTCCTGCATGCGTGCGACCTTGCCGCCGAGGACCCCGGAGTACAGGGTGACACCGGCCGCGGCGACAGTGAGCCCGAGCTTGACCTTGGTGTTCGCCGCGGTGCCGGCGTCCGCCGCCAGACGCTTCTTGTTGTCGGCGATGAGGCCCAGGCCGCCGATGGTGTGGATGCCCACGGCAGCCACCTGGACCGGCGTCCAGCGTGCCCAGCCCAACGAGGAGAGCCGGGTGCGCTCCTGCGGGTCGCGAGCCTGGCCGGTCGCACCGTTGAGGCCGACCGCTCCCATCAGGGAGCCGCCGAACCACGCGGCCAGCCCCAGGTCGTGCATGGACCGGATCATGGTGCTGTTGCTGCTCATGCTGTCCTCTCCTGTCGGTGGAACCTCCATGTAGAACCTCCATCGTGCGGTCCGACTGCCGCAGCGGCCATCTCAAACGACCACCCCCTCTCTTGGTGATGACGGACACGGAGGCACGACGTCGGCCCCTCCTCGCTGAACGCAGAGCTCCAATCTGTTCCGCAGGAGTCCTGGAGGGGCACACCGTGCACATGGGACGTGAGCCCGCCACCACAGGCCCTCGTGGCCGCACCGCGGGCCCTCGTCGCCCTCGCGGCCACGGTTGGTCGTGCTGGCGGCCTGTGGCACGGATGAGGGCACGTTCGTGGAGAGCGAGGGGACCCGCACCGTGACGGTGACTGAGACCAGGACGGCTGAGCCCATCTCGTCCCGGGAGGCTGTCGACGCGGCACGAGAGGCGGGTGTCATCGGCCCCGACGAGGAGGGCGTGCCCCAACGACTACTTCATCCGCAACGAGAACCCGCTCATCCGCACACTGCCGGTGCTGCCGGACAGTGAGGTGCTGCTGCTCGTGGGGGGATCACCGAAGCTGGAGGCGGGCACCTTGGAGGACGCGGTCGCCGCGGACACGCTGTTCGAGATCCAGGTCACCAACGTGGACGGTGTCAGCACGATCACCGAGGTGCGCGGCTTTTACCTGCCGTGAAACACGGCTGTCAGACGAGGGTGCGCGTGCTGCCATGGAATTCGTCTTGCCGAGTGTGTGGCTGTTCACCGGGCGATATCCCACCCGATCAGTGACAGTGAAAGAGAGGGCACACCCTCTTCCTACCCAAGGACTGATTCCATGACCGCTTCTCATGACCGAACCCACCGCGGTGCGGGCCTGGACGACGAAGGGGCCACATCGCTCGACACGCGTCCTGCACACGACGACCACAGCACCCAGGAGGCCTTCATCGGCACCGAGCGAAGCCGTGCTGGCTCCAACGTGTCCTGGGGGGCTATCTTCGCCGGCGTCGTGACGTTCCTGGCGTTGACGCTGCTGCTCAACATCGCGACGGCAGCCATGGGCCTTCAGGGCACGTCAGGAGCGGCAGCCGGCATCTGGAGCGTCATCGCACTGGCCATCGCGCTGGCCGCAGCCGGCTACGTCGCCGGCGCTCTGGCGGCACGAGCCGGTCTGCTGCACGGCTTCCTCGCCTGGGCCACCTCGATGCTGGCGGTCCTCGTGCTCGCCGGGTGGCTCGGCTCCAGCCTGCTGGGTGCCGTAGGCAACATCGCCGGCACTGCTGCCCAGACTGCGGCTGAGACCACCACCACGACCGGCCAGGACGTGGAGGACGCAGCCGGTGAGGTTGAGGACACCGTCTCCCAGGGAGACCTCGACGAGGTGCAGCAGGAGGTCGAGGCTGCCACCGACGACATCGCCGGAGGCGCCTGGTGGGCCTTCGCAGGTGCGCTGATCGGCGCGCTGATCGCTGCCTTCGCCGGCGCCGCCGGTGCGCGCAGCGTCATCAACCGGGACGAGGAGGTCGCGGTCGAGCGCCGTCGGCCCACCCGCCGTTGAGCCGTCACTGCCTCGCGAGGGCCCCGGTCGTCCCACGACGATGCGGGGCCCTCGCCCGTGGTGCAGGCGAGGCCGGGAAGCGTGCCGCGGCGCGAGGCGCAGGTTGTCCGCCGCGGTGACCAGCTGCAGGTGGAGCTCGGTGAAGGGCCCTGTATCAGCGCCGCGTGGTAGCACGAGCAGGTGGTTTCCGAGGACCTGGCTCGGTTGCTGGCTGTCAACGCAGCGCTGGTGGTGGCGGCCGCGCAGCGGATCGAGAACCTGACGATCGCGGTCGACGGACACACCACCATCGGCAAGGCACTGGGAATCATCATGGTGCAGTTCGACCTGGACGACGAGCTGGCCTTCGCCGTCCTGCGTCGTCTGTCCCGGGACGGGAACCCGCAAGCTGTTCGACATCGCTCAGAGTTTCGTCGAGACCCGTGGTCTGTCCCACTCTGCACAGCAGCAGCCGGCGCACTAGCACCCGCAGGGACCGCGCCGGTCCGCCCCATCCGGCCGTTGCGCGCTCCAGGCGACCAGAGCGTCGGGCGAGGTCACAACGCCACAAGGGGTGTGCGACAAAGCAAAACTGTCACCCTGTTGTTTGCGCTCAGGGCATCCGTCATTGTCAGTCCGGGCCGCTTATCCGGCACTCCCGGCGCGGTTGACCAACCTTTGTGGGTCAATATGCTGGACGGAAGGGCACAGCACGACTGACAAGGACGCCGTACGAGTCAGGAGGATGCAATGCGCCGCATCTGCGCCAAGATTGCAGCAGTCGCCTTGACCACTTTCGGGTTGACCGCCCTTCCCGCCGGTTCGGCCTCTGCTCACACGTTCAGTTATTCGATCGAGACGAGCGGTGCTGTGAGCAGCGATGTCGGGACATTCGCGGCGATTACGCGCAGCAACCTGACGGATGGCCGAGGGTGGATCCTGGACGGGGGCATCTCCTACACACAGGTGAGCTCCGACGCCGACCCTGACATGCGGATCGTGCTCGCGACGCCGGCCGCGGTGGATGCGGCTGCGCCCGGGTGCAGCGCCACGTGGAGCTGCCGAGTGGGTGACCGAGTCCTGATCAACGAGGAGCGTTGGAACACCGCGACCGCGTCCTGGACCGGAGACCTGCACAGCTACCGGCACTACGTCATCAACCACGAGGTAGGACACTGGCTGGGCCTCGGACACTGGGGGTGCCCGGGATCGGGCGCGGCCGCCCCGGTGATGCAGCAGCAGTCCATCAGCCTGGACGGGTGCGAGGCCACCACCTGGCCGCTGTGGTCGGAGAAGCGCGCCGTGGCGGAGGTCCAGGGTGTCAGCTCCTTCCTCAGCCTCCTGGAGTGGGGTGACCGGGGCCCTGCCGTCGCCGAGTGGCAGGCACAGCTCAACCAGGTGCGCAGCGACGACATCGCCGTCGACGGTGTCTTCGGGCCTATCACGGAGCAGGCCACCATCGACTTCCAGCGCTCGCAGGGGATTCTCGTCGACGGAGTCGTCGGCCCACAGACTCGTTCTGCGATGCGCGGCGCCCTGCAGTGAGGTAGATCATGGCGTGGCCAGCAGCTGGCTGCCCCGCTCGGCACCCTTCTTGCTGTCGGCCTGTGCCTTGGTGAAGAGCTCGACCAGCTCGTCGTCGCCCTGGCGCTCGGCGCGGGACCGGTCCGGTTGCCGACCCGGTGTGTCCGGGACAGGGTGGGGGCGGCAGGTGACCCGCATACCCTCACAGGGAGTTTCATGACCACCCGGCGGATTCGGCCAGCAGGTCACGAGCCCGAGCCCGCCACGTCTCTGACCCGTGACCTTGCCGACTCCATCCTGCTCGTCCCCCGCCTCCTCGGCTCGCTGTCGCGGGCGACGCCCGGCGTCATGGAAGAGCTGCCGGGCACCATGCGCGAGGTCCGACGGCTGGCATCCGGCCTGGCGCGACTCACCGAACCCGGTGGTGCACTGACGCGGGCCCTGAAGTCCGCGGGATCGCCGGAGGCGTGGCGGGAGGGTCGTCCGGTGGGGCCTACTGACCGCTCGAACGCCCCAGCCCCTCCGCCCGCTCCAGATCAGGAGCGCAGGGACGGTGAAGGGACCATGCCTGCCCGGATGCACAGCGTGACCGAGGACCAGCCGCTGGTCGAGGCGGCCAGGCTGATGCGTGACCACGGCGTCGGTGCCCTTCCGGTGCTCTCACCCCGTGGTGAGCTCATCGGCATACTCACCGCACACGACCTCGTCGTGGAGGCTGCGGCCGACGGCATGGACCTGGCCACGACCACCGTCGGCACGGTCGCCCAGGGCCTTGCGTCTCCGAGTGAGGGCATCGACCGCCTCGTCCAGGCAATCGAGGGCGAACTGCCGGGCACGGTCAGCGCGTCAGACCTCCCGCGGCGCTCCGTCTCCTAAGACAGGGTGTTCAACCCCGGGTAGGCGCGCACGAGGTGCCGGAACCCCAGAGCGGTTCTACGATCCTGGCACCGGACAGCAGTGGAAGGTGGGGCCCGGCATGCATCGTCGCACGAGGCTGGGCCTCACCCTCTGGCTCAGCGCTGTCGTCGGAGTCACCGGGTGTGGTGAGGACCAGCGGACCACGACCACGTCCACTGGCACAGGCACGTCGGCGAAGACAGCCACACCGACCGGGACGGACGTCCGCTCCCCCGTGGCCGAGGGCACCTACTCCGGCACGTTCACCGTGCTGGAGGACAGCACCCAGGCACCCGACGGTGAGGACGCGGGGAGTGTGGTCGGGGCCGACTTCGAGGCAGAAGTAACCTTGCGGGGTGACTGCGACGACTCGGACCAGTGCACGGTCCAGCACGACTCGGTCTTGCTGCACTACCCCGAGGAGGTGGAGCCGACCTGGACGATGGAGCGAGCGGAGGACCGATGGACTGCGACCTCCGAGGGGTCCTACGAAGAAGACTGCGTCGACGAGGCCGGCAACGTCTACGGGACGTTCCACAGCGACGTCAGCTACGAGCTCACGATGGAGAAGTCCGAGGAGGTCGACGGTCGACTCGTCTGGACGACCATGACGTTCACCTTCGTCGAGGACACCGACAGCCCAGACACGGAACAGGGATGCTACGCCTCGAGATACGTGGTCGAGGGGGCACTGTCCAGGACCAGCTGAAGTCCTTGGGCCACTGCGCGGCTCAGCCCGTGCCCGTCCCGGCCACGTCCAGGACGGCCTCGATCACGACCTCCGGTTCGTCGTAGTAGATGAAGTGCCTGCTGTCCTGGCCACGACCAGACGGGCGTCGGTGGACCGGGTGAGGTGGTCCTCCTGAAGCTCCTGCCCGCGCGGTAGGCCTTCTCGGGGGTGATGCCGGGCTGGCTCGAAGCCGGCGCCCGACCCGTCCGCCCAGTTCCACGAGATCGTCTGTACCTCGAACGTGCCGGGCAGCTCAGCGGCGATCACCTCGTGCGGGAACCGCGTCGCCGGCTGCCCCACCAGCTCTGCCGCCCCTCCCATCGCGCCGGCAAGCACGGCGTTCGACCTGCCGACCGGTGCCGCAGGCCACGACCTGCATCCTGGACCGATCGGTGCTCCGGGCGTACGGTGACATGACCCCGTGATCCAGCGGGGTCGAACGGGAGCACCGATGCAAGGACCACTGAGCGACTTCTCCCTCGTCGACGCCATCGCAGGACGACGCTCGCGACGTTTCGGCCTCGGTATGGAGATGCCCTCGGGTCCTCTGGCCTACCGGTCTCGGGCGGAGCCGATGCCGTTGTCGGAGCTCGAACGCACGATCCTCGTGGCGGCCGCGACCGGCGTCACCGGGTGGAGCTTCGGGGTGCCGTACGGACCGGACCGGCCGCACGAGCATGCCCACTACACGCAGAGGTTCACCGGTCGCACGGCGCCGACCGCAGCGGGGATCGGCACACCGACGCTGTTCGCCACCGACGACTCCGGGACGTACTTCACCAACACCCGTGACGCCCTGCCCGACCTGCCTCTGGAGGGCGACGACAGCCGCGAGGCCCTCGACGCCATGGTCCGGACCGTCCGCACGCACACAGAACGGCTGTCCGAGCGACGCCTCGACCTCCCCCAGGCGCCCCCGCACATGCTGGAACCGAACCTGTGGATGGCCAACACACCAGGCTCGACCCTCTTCATGCCCGTGGCCGACGCCAGCGAGCAGGTGCTCGGGTTCATGGCCATGGCGCTGGCGAACGGCAACATGCTCATCGACGACGTCGCAGGTCGTCCCGCCGGTGACCTGGCGCCCTTCGTCCGCAGCGGCCTCCTGGAGGAGGACAAGCGCATCCCGCTGACCGTTCTGCAGCAGATGGCCTACGAGGCCAACGTCGCCGAGCTGGCCTTCGTCGGCCACAACATGGTGCTCATGATGCAGGCCATGGGGCTGGGCGGCCTGTACCTCAGCGGCCTCAACCGCTGGAGCGTCCTCGGAGCCTTCGGGGACAGCGGCATCCGGGGGCTCGGGTTCCGGTTCGTCACAGACCCACGGTGGGTCCTCCCCAACCCCGTCGGGCTCGACGGCCACATCGAGGGCCTGTGCCCGCCGTACGTGACGGACATGCGCCAGGCCGTAGCCGTCTTCACCGAGCGCAAGTTCGGGCCCCGCGGCGCCTACGACCCCAGCACCCCGGGCGCCTGGGGCGACACCGAGGCGGTCAAGCGCGGCGTCACCCCATACTCAGAGGAGTTCATGGACTGCCTGGGCGAGGTCGCCCAGTACGTCTACGACACCTACGGGAAGTTCCCCAACACGTTCACGACCATGGTCCTGACCGGCTACGTGCAGGCTGTGCACCTCGACACCGACTTCTACGACACCCACTACCGGCCCGGCGCCTACCTCTCCACGCACGCGCACCACATGGAGCGCTGGCACGCCGACGACCCGCGGTGAGCGAGGGCGCACCAGGACACCGGCGGGCGGTGGCTCAGTCCAGGTAGTCGCGCAGCACCTGCGAGCGGGACGGGTGTCGCAGCTTCGACATGGTCTTGGACTCTATCTGCCGGATCCGCTCGCGGGTGACGCCGTAGACCTTGCCGATCTCGTCCAGCGTCTTGGGCTGGCCGTCGGAGAGCCCGAAGCGCATCGAGACCACGCCGGCCTCGCGCTCGGACAGGGTGTCCAGCACCGAGTGCAGCTGCTCCTGGAGCAGGGTGAAGGACACGGCGTCCGCCGGGACAACGGCCTCGGAGTCCTCGATCAGGTCACCGAACTCGCTGTCGCCGTCCTCACCGAGGGGAGTGTGCAGCGAGATCGGCTCACGACCGTACTTCTGGACCTCGACGACCTTCTCCGGCGTCATGTCCAGCTCGGCCGCCAACTCCTCCGGGCTGGGCTCGCGGCCCAGGTCCTGCAGCATCTGGCGCTGGACGCGGGCCAGCTTGTTGATGACCTCGACCATGTGGACGGGAATGCGGATGGTGCGAGCCTGGTCGGCCATGGCCCGGGTGATGGCCTGGCGGATCCACCAGGTGGCGTAGGTCGAGAACTTGTAGCCCTTGGTGTAGTCGAACTTCTCGACCGCGCGGATCAGACCCAGGTTGCCCTCCTGGATCAGGTCCAGGAACAGCATCCCGCGACCGGTGTAGCGCTTGGCGAGCGAGACCACGAGGCGCAGGTTGGCCTCGAGCAGGTGGTTCTTGGCGTTCTTGCCGTCCTGGGAGATCCACCACAGCTCGCGCTTGAGCTTGGCGTCGATCTTGTCACCGGAGTTGAGCCGCTCCTCGGCGAACAGGCCGGCCTCGATGCGCTTGGCGAGCTCGACCTCCTGCTCGGCGTTGAGCAGAGCGACCTTGCCGATCTGCTTCAGGTAGTCCTTGACCGGGTCGGCGGTGGCTCCGGCGGTCACGACCTGCTGGGCAGGCGCGTCGTCGTCGTCGGCCGAGGACAGCACGAAGCTGTCGTCCTCACCCTCGGGCTTGGCCTCGGTCTGTGCGGGCTTCTTGGCCCCGACCGTCAGCGCCTCCTTGGCCTCGGCGAGCGCGTCTGGGTCGACCTCGAGGTCCTCGTCGGGGCCCTCCTCGCCGTCGGCGCCCTCGCCGGCGGGGGCAGCAGCAGCCGCCGCCTCGGCCTTCTTGGCTGCCGCGGTCTTGCGGGTCGTGGTCTTCTTCGCCGCGGTCTTCTTCGTGCCTGCGGCCGTCTCGGCGGCCTGACGTGTCGTGCCGTCCGTGCTTGCCGCGGCCTTCTTGGCAGGAGCCTTCTTGGCGGGAGTGCGCTTGGTGGCCGTCTTCTTCGCCGTCGTGCCCGTCGTGGCGGACGCGTCCGCTGCCTCGTCGGCCGGCGCCTCCTCGGGAGCCGCCTTCGCCGAGGTCGTGGTCTTGGCGGTGGCGGTCCTGCGTGCCGCCGACGTCCGAGCCGTGGCCTTCTTCGCTGCCGGCGCCTCCTCGGTGTCGGCCGCATCCCCCTCGGCCTGCGGCGCGTCCTTCTGGGCGGGGGCCTTCGGGGCGGGTGCGCGCTTGGCCGTGGTCTTGCGCGGTCGCTTGGTGCTCGGCAGCGCGGAGGTCTCGTCCTCACGCACCTCGATCGCCCTGTCGTGGAAGGTGCGCAGCACCTTGGTCTGCCCCTTCTTGGGCAGCTCGGCCTTCTCCAGCGCCTCGCGCACCTCGGCCAGCATCAGGAAACCGCGGTCCTTGCCCTGGGCGTAGAGCTCCATCAAGGCCGGGTCGGCGAACTCCTTCGGCAGGTCGGCCCCCGAGGAGGACGAGTCGGTCGTGGCCGTTGTGGATGACACGGGTGGCACCAACTACTTTCTGCGGCAGGGCTGCACTGACGCGGGTGTCGAGGACGGCGGGCTCACGTCGCGGGTGCACGGGGCACCCGAGAGCGGGGATGAGGGGTCTTGACCTGGGACCGGTCTCACTCACCGATCGGCTTCCGCCACCATTATAAAACCCTGAGAGGGCATGCTCTGTTCCCCCGGGACTGCCCGGAGCAAACCTTAGTGCTCTGACCTGCGGAGACAGCCCCCAGCAGGGTTCAGTCGCCGTCGACCGGAGCCTTGACCGCCAGCACCGGGCAGGACGCGTCGAGCAGGATGCGCTGCGCGTTGGACCCCAGGATCAGCTTGCCGACCGGGGTGCGTCGGCGCAGGCCGATCACGATGAAGTCGGCGTCGCTCTCCTCCGCCGCGGCGATGAGGTCCTCGCTCGGGTCGTTGCCGCGGACCAGCGTGCGCACCTCGTGCGCCACACCCTGCTCGTCCAGCGACTTCTCCAGCGTCTCGAGCAGCTCGTCGAACCGTCGCGCCTCGTCCCCGTCGAACTCGCGCCCCCCGCGGTGGGAGTTCACCACGATGAGCTTGCGCCCGCGCAGTCGTGCCTCCTCCGCGGCCCGGCTCAGGGCGGCTCGCCCTTCCTTGGTCGGCACGTATCCCACGACGATGGACATCGATACTCCCTCTCGGACGGCTTCAGCGCAGACGGCTTGAGGCTACACCGGCGCCGCGGTTGTGCGACCCTCAGGCGGCGGGAGGGCACCCGGGTGCGTCCCCCGCACCGGCACGGGCCCCCGGACGACCGCGCGGAGGGCGCACCGCGTGCTGCAGCGCGCCGTCGAGCAGACGTGCCAGGGAGTAGTCCGGGTCGACCGCCAGGGCACGCTCGACAGCGACGTTGGCCAGCGTGCCCTCTCCCCTGCACCAGGCCAGGTAGCCGCACACGCTGAGCAACGGCGGCGCCACCACGGCGGGCACCACGGAGGTCAGCATGGCCACCCGCCGGCAGGCATGGTCGTCGACCTCCTCCGGCACGGGCAGCGTCCGCCGGGCCAGACCCCCACACTCCGGCGGCAGGTCGCTGAGCCGCAGCAGCCCGGGCGCCAGCACGGCCAGGACCGCGTCGCGGATGAGCACGTCGTGCAGGAGCAGCGCCAGGTCGACGACCCTGGCCGGCGACAGCTCCGGCATACCGCTGCCCTGCTCACGCAGCACCTCCCCCAGCAGGGACAGGGCCGACTCGGCGTCACACGGGACGGCCTCGGCGTCGCAGCGCAGACGCAGGTCCTCCTCGGCGGCCGCGGCGACGAGCGGGCGGAACGCCCGGAACGCGTCGCAGAGCGACTGCCGGTCCGGCAGCGGGCTGCGGCCCTGCAGCACGAAGTCGGCCACGACCGGCACGTCCTCCGCGGCCGGCAGCTCACGCCAGTGGGGCTGGGAGCCGTCCGGCTCGTCCAGGGACAGCCAGCGCCCCCCGCGCACCCGGGCCGCGCGGTCGACCACGGCACCCTCCCGCTGAGCGAGCGCCTCCGCGGCGCGCAGCAGCTCGGTGGCGTCGTCGTCGCCCTCCTCGAAGGCGATGAGCAGCACCACGTCGGGCCGCGCCTGCCGCAGCGCGACGGCGAGCGCGTCGGTCACGCTCTCGCGCTCCGGTGCGAGGTCGACGCGTGCCGTGAGCGTCACGAACCCCGAGCCCGGCCGCCCTGGCCGCTGCTCGAGACAGACCATCACCAGCGAGTGCTGTGGCTGGTAGCCGAGCTGGTAGGGCAGGGCCACGATGCTCTCGGCCGTGCCTCGGACAGTGCTGTATGCGGTGCCGCTGCGGGCTCCCCCTGTGGTCGTCATGACCCCACCCTGGCGGGACCGCGTAGCCCGCGGAGCCGCCCGGAAGCTATCTGTGGATAACCTCGGGCTCAGGCCTGCGTGAGCTCCGGCACCTCGTCACGCTGTGGAAACTCGGCGCGCGCGTGGTCGGCCAGGCGCCCCATCAGGTAGCCGTCCAGACCCGCGCCGATGACGCCACCGGCCAGGGGCACCGCACGGCCGAGCCGCCCGAGGAAGCGTGCGCCCATCTGGCTGACCAGGCGGAAGCCCACGCCCTTGCTGATCACGGCACGGGCCGCGTTCGGCACCCGGTCCAGGGCGATCTGGGCCATCTTCCCGCCGGGGACGCCGGCCTTGCGCAGGATCTCGTTGGGGTCGGCACCCACCAGGGTCAGCGAGATCGCGGTGCGGGTGGCCGGGTCGTCCACGTCGTAGCCGCGCACGGTCATCAGCCCAGCCACCATGCGCCCGGCCAGCACGTAGAAGCCGACGACGTTGGCAGGCAGGGCGACGGGCATCGTGACGATGCCGCCGACGCCGGTGACGAAGCCACCACCGGCGGCGAGGCGCACGTGGTCGGAGCAGATCTCGTCGATCACCTTCTCCGGGTCGGTGTGCTTCGCGCGGGCCCTCTCGACGACCTCGGCGACCGGGTCGAGCGGCCCGACCCCGTTGATGCCGTAGCCCACCATCCGGGCGACCACCCCGAGGGCGACCCGGTTGCCCCACGAACCGTCGTCGTGCTCCTTCGCGTCCTCGCGGGACGCGACCTCCTGAGCGTCATCGTCCTGCTTGTCCTTCGACCCGAAGATGCCCACGTCGCCCTCCTGACGTCGCCTGTGGTGGCCGGACGGCCGCCCTCATCCTGCCATCGCGTGGCGGGCGGCGCAGAACGGCAGTGCGCTAGATTCCCGCCATGGGCTACCAGCAGCCGGCCACGGCGGCCGCGCGTCCCCGCAGCGGCACCGCGACGGCCCTCGGCATCCTCGCCGTCGTCCTCGGTCTGCTCGGCCTGGTGCTCGTGGTGCTCGGGGCCGTCGGGCTGGCGAACGTCGCCACGCCGAACATGCAGGGCTTCAACCCGGGCCAGTCGGTGCGCGTGGGCGAGAGCGGCATGTCGGTCTACGCCCGCAGCGACGCCGCCCGCGAGCAGACCGTCTGCACGGCCGAGGGACGCTCGGGCCAGGTGGTCTTCGAGCGGCCCGTCAGCGCGTATGCCGTGGACGTGGCCGGGGCCGACTTCTTCGAGGTGGCCCGCAGCCCGCAGGACCTGTCCGCGGGCACCTACCAGGTGACCTGCCAGGGCACGGACGAGCCGGTCTACGCCGGGCCCTCCGCACCGACCACCACGGCGTCAGGCGTGACGGGGCCGCTCGGCCTCGGTGCGGGTGCCGTGCTGCTGGCCCTCGCCTTGGCCCTGGGCCTCGCTGCGTTGCTGCTGCGCCGTCGCGCCTCCGCCGCGCAGCCTTCGACGGCATACCGGCTCGGCGCCGACGACCAGACCGCCTACACCCCCGGCTACCCGGGGCCGGGCTACCCGCCCGGTGGCGGGCAGCCGCAGGACTACCCCTACGGTCCGCCTGCCGGCGGGCAGCCGCCCTACCGCGGGCAGGACCCCTACGCCGCACCGGCCGGGCCCCCGCCTCCCCCGTCGGGCAGCCCCTACCGCTCCGTGCCTCCGGTGGCCGAGCCCACCCAGCCCGTGCCCTACGGCCAGGGTGCGTGGGCCGACCCACCCCCTCGGCCTTCGGAGCAGCAGGACGAGGACGACGTGACCGAGCCACAGCGGCCTGCGGCACCCGCGAGCGACGACGACGCGTCCGCAGAGGGCGACGGCGACGCGCAGGACCGGCCCGCCTCAGGTCTCGGTTACGGCTCGGACGAGGGGGACGAGCCGTCCTCCGGCCTGGGCTACGGCCCGACGTGGACGCCGCCGGGGCCGCCGCGCTGAGTCAGCCGTGCGCCTGGGGGTCGGGGTCTTCGTCGGTCCCGTCGTCGCCCTCGTCAGGGGCCGCCGAGCGCAGGAACTCCTCGAACTCCGCGCCGATCTCGTCCGCCGAGGGGAGGTCGGCCACCTGGGCCGCCAGCAGGCTGCGCCGACGCTGGCCCTCGAGGAACTGGTCGTAGCGCTTCTCCAGCTCGGCGACGGCCTCGCCGATCTCGGAAGAGGCCGCGATCTGCTGGGCAATCTCGGCGCGGTTGAGCCCCGCGGTCGCGACCAGCGCGTCGCTGGGCACCTCGAGCCGCGTCATCTCGGCGAGCGAGGTCAGGGCTGCCACGGCGGCGTCCCCGTAGGTCGCCTCGGCCAGGTAGTGCGGCACGTGCACGGCCAGGCCCATCGTGTGCAGGCCGGCCTCGCCCAGCCGTAGGTGCACGAGCGACTCGGCGCTGCCGGGCACCTGCACCTGGCCGAAGATGGCCTGGTTGCCCGGGATCAGCGAGGAGTCGCTGGCGAACCGGGTCATCCCCACCGGCCGGGTGTGCGGCACGGCCATCGGGATGCCGTGGGCCGAGACGACGGTGCGCACGCCGAAGGCGAGGCACAGCTGGTGGACCGCCTCGACGAAGGCCTCCCAGCGGTAGTCGGGCTCGACGCCGTGCAGGAAGAGGAAGGGCGTGCCGGTGGAGTCCTCCACGCGGTAGAGCGTCAGGCTCGGCTCGTCGATGTCGACCCACCGGTCGGAGTCGAAGGTCATCACCGGCCGGCGCGAGCGGTAGTCGATGAGCTGGTCGACGTCGAAGGAGGCCACGACACGGTGCTCCAGCGTGCCGAGGATGTGGTCGGCGATCTGGTCACGGACGCCACCGGCGTCGATGAAGCCGTCGATGGACAGGTGCAGCAGCGGCACGTGCGGTGGCTGCTGCTGCACGTCGCTCTCGAGACGGAACAGGCTCGAGTGTGTGGTCACCTGGGCTCCTCCTGCTGGGGTCGGCTGTCACGGGGTGCAACGCCGGCCACCACGCACTGATTCCGTCGGGGGTCGGTGGTAGACAGGCCCGTATGACTTCTGGTGACGACGCGCAGGCAGCACCCACCGTCTTCCACGACCTGGACCGGTATGTCGCGGTCCCCCGGCTGTCGGGGCTGGCCCTGTCCCCGGACGGCTCACGGCTGGTGACCACGGTCTCCACGCTGGGGCCCAAGGGGACGAGCTACGGGAGCGCGCTGTGGGAGGTCGACCCCACCGGGGCCCGGCCGGCCTTCCGCCTCACGCGCAGCGCCAAGGGCGAGGCCGGCGCGGCGTTCTCGCACGACGGGGACCTCTACTTCACCTCCGCACGCCCCGACCCCGACGCCGCCGAGGGCGGCGACGAGCCCGTCCCCGCCCTGTGGCGCATCCCCGCCGTCGGCGGCGAGGCACGGGTCGTGCTCAGCCGGCCCGGCGGGGTCGGCGGGGTGCTGTGCGCCCGCGACGCCGAGCGCACGCTGGTGTCCGCGGGGCTCATGGCCGGCGCCCGCACCGAGACCGAGCACAAGGCCCTCAGCACGGTGCGCAAGGACGCCTCGGTCGACGCGATCCTGCACGACGGCTACCCCATACGGTTCTGGGACCACGACCTGGGGCCGTCGCACCCGGCGCTCTTCGTCGCCGAGCCCGACCCGGAGGCGACAGAGCCCACCGGCCCCACCACGGTCGACCACGAGGCGCCGCTGCGCCTGCGCCTGGTCTCCGAGGGTCTGGGCCGGGCCCTGGAGGAGCAGACGCCGGCGGTGAGCCCGGACGGCACGTTCGCCCTGACCCCGGTCACCGTCTTCCAGGCACGCGGCGACCAGCACACGGCACTGGTGCGCATCGACCTGGCCGACGGCACCCGCACGACCGTGCTGGACGACCCCGACGGGGAGTTCTACTCCCCGCTCATCAGCCCGGACAGCGCCAGGGCCGTGGTGGTGGCCGACTCCAAGAGCAGCCCGCAGCGGGCGCCGCATCCGCGCCTGTCGGTGCTCGACCTGGCCGGCGGGGAGCTCACTCCGCTGGCCCACGAGTGGGACCGATGGTCACGGCCGGTCGCCTGGCTGCCCGACGGCTCGGCCGTGCTCGTGGTGGCCGACGACGACGGCCGGGGACCGGTCTTCCGCATCGAGGTGGCCACCGGCGAGGTCACCCAGGTCACCCACGACGACGCGACCTACAGCGACGTCGTCGTCGCGCCCGACGGCACCGTCGCCTACGGCCTGCGCAGCAGCTACACCTACCCCAGCGAGGTGGTCCGCATCGACCTCGCCGGTGGCGAGGTGACCCGGCTGTCCGGCCCGGTCGAGCGCCCGGAGCTGCCGGGGCGCCTGGAGGAGGTGGAGACCACGACCGCCGACGGCGTGCGGGTGCGCGGCTGGCTCGCGCTGCCGGACTCCGCGGGCCCCGCTCCCCTGCTGCTCTGGGTGCACGGCGGGCCCCTGGGCTCGTGGAACGCCTGGACGTGGCGGTGGAACCCGTGGCTGATGGTCGCCCAGGGGTATGCCGTGCTGCTGCCGGACCCGGCGCTGTCCACCGGCTACGGCCAGGACTTCATCCAGCGCGGGTGGGGCGCCTGGGGCAAGGCGCCCTACACCGACCTGATGGCGGTCACCGACGCGGTCGAGGCCCGGGAGGACATCGACGCGACGCGCACCGCGGCCATGGGCGGCTCCTTCGGTGGCTACATGGCCAACTGGATCGCCGGGCACACCGACCGGTTCAAGGCCGTCGTCACGCATGCGTCGCTGTGGGCCCTGGACGGCTTCGGCCAGACCACCGACGCGGCCTTCTACTGGCAGCGGGAGATGACCGAGGAGATGGGTCTGGCCAACTCCCCGCACCTGCACGTCGGTGACATCGTCACCCCGATGCTCGTCATCCACGGCGACAAGGACTACCGGGTGCCGATCGGCGAGGGCCTGCGGCTCTGGTACGACCTGCTCGCCCACTCCGGGCTGCCGGCGGCGGAGGACGGCTCGACGGCGCACCGCTTCCTCTACTTCCCGCACGAGAACCACTGGATCATGGCGCCGCAGCACGCCAAGGTCTGGTATGCCGTGGTCAACGGCTTCCTGGCCCAGCACGTGCTCGGCGAGGAGCCGGCCGAGCTGCCTGCGGTGCTCGGTCGCACCCCGGCCACTCCCGCGCAGCTCGAGGCCGTGGCAGGATCGGATGAGCACGACGACTGAGCGGTCACCAGCCCGGTGGCCCGGACCGATCGGGGGGCGCACGCCATGTCCTACTCCTCAGCACCACTACCCGGCCGTGGACTGCGCCGCTGGGGTGGCGCGCTCTTCTGGATCGGTCTGGCCCTGGGGGTCGTGTCGCTCATCGCCACGGTGATCAGCGGTGTCGGCCTGGCCCGCAACGCCGAGGGGCTCGAGGACTCCCGGGCCATCATCGGCCCGACGACGGTGACCCTGCAGGCCGGCGAGGTGCGCGGCATCGTGCAGGAGTCCACCGAGTCGCCGGTGCCCGACTGCTCGGTGACCGGGCCCGACGGCAGCGACGTGCCGCTGCGGGGCTCGGGTGACCTGTCCTCGGAGTGGGGCGTGGCCGGCTTCCTGGTGGTGGCCGACTTCGAGGCGGCCCAGGGCGGGGAGCACACGGTCGACTGTCAGGGATCGGCCGCGACGCTGATCCCGCCCGTGGGGCTGGAGGGTCTGCTCGGCGGCGCCTTCGTCGCCTTCGCGGGGGTCATCGGGATGGGTCTGGGGGTGACCCTGGCGCTGCTCGGCGCGGTGCTGTGGCTCATCGGCCGCTCGCAGTCCAAGAACGCCGTGCGCGGCCCGGCCGGCTACCAGGGTCCCCCTCCGCCCTACAACTCCTGAGCGCCGCACACCTTCCGGGCGCCGCGCCACTGCACACCTCGCCCTGCGCAGCTCGTTGGCGCGCTCACCCCTGCGGGAGCCTCCACCCGGTCGCCTGTGCCCACGCCTCGGCCCGCTCGACGGCATGCCCGGGCCACGGCTCCCACGTGGCCGCCACGTCGGCGTGTGCCCGGGGGTCTGCCGTCGCCCAGTCGCGCAGGAGCACGGCCAGCCGGCGGGCCGGGCTGCCCACCGGACGGATGTGCACGCGGGCGGGACGACCGGGGTCGCTGTGGCCGTGCACCCGCCGGTCCCAGGTGGCCGGCCCGTCGCGACCGGGAACGGTGTCCCGCCACCGGCCGGGGTAGGGCGGGAAGCCCGCGTCCGCCAGCGCCGTCGCCACCTCCGGCTGGTCCACCGCCGCCAGTGCGGGCACCACGACCTGCAGGTCGATGACGTCCTGGGCCGGCATCCCCGGCACCGCCGTGCTGCCGACGTGCTCCACCGCCACGGCGGTCTCGCCGAGGGCCCGGCGCAGGCGGGCGCTCAGCCGGGCTGCCTGCGCCGGCCAGGTCGGGTCGGCCTCGTCGACCGGGAGCCGGTCGGTCACGCGCACGGCGACCCGGTGGCGCACGTTGTGCTCGAAGGGCACCAGCCGTCCGCCCCACAGCAGGTCCACCTGCCGCTCGAGCTCCTCGACGGTGCCGTGGTTGTCGAGCCACACGTCGGCGGCAGCACGGCGCCGGGTGTCGTCGGCCTGGCTGTCGATCCGGCTGCGTGCCTGCTGGGGGTCCATCCCCCGCTGGTCGACCAGCCGCCGCAGCCGCTCCTGCTCGCCGACGCCGACGATGACCACGAGGTGATAGGCGGCGCCCATGTCCTTCTCGACGAGCAGGGGCACGTCGTGCACGACGACGGCGTCCGCGGGCGCGGCGGCGACCAGCTCGGCGGTGCGCCGGGCGATGCGCGGGTGCGTGATCGCCTCCAGGTCGCGGCGCGCCTGCGGGTCGCCGAAGACGACCTCCCCCAGGGTGGCGCGGTCCAGCGTGCCGTCGGCGGCGACCACGCCTGTGCCGAAGCGTGCGACGACTTGGGCCAGGCCCGCCGACCCCGCGGCGACGACCTCCCGGGCGAGACGGTCTGCGTCGACGACCACCGCGCCGTGCTCAGCGAGGCGCGCGGAGACGGTCGACTTGCCCGAGCCGATGCCCCCGGAGAGCCCCACACGCAGCATGGCCCCACTGTAGGCCCGCCACCACCCGGCATACCCCTGAGACGCCGGGTGGTGGCGTCGGCTCAGCGGATGACCTCGCCGGGCACCGCGTCCCGGTTGGCCTCCCAGTCGAGGAAGTCGTCGGTGAGCCGCACCAGGGTCACCGCGAGCCAGCCGACGACGATCGCGTCGTCCGCGAGCCCGGCGACCATGAAGATCGCCTCGGGGAACAGGTCGACCGGCGAGACGACATACCCCACGGCACCGAGCATCATGGCCAGCTTGGCCATGTCGGCCCCGGCGTACTCACCCCGGCGGATGGCGCGCACCATGCGGGGCAGTGCGCCGAGGCGGGTGCCCAGGCTGTGACCGGCGGGGCTGTCGGCCGAGCGGGCGGCGGTGGCGACGGTGGCGAGGGCGCCCCAGCGCCAGGTGCGACGGGTGGCGGTGCCAGCCATGGTGTCTCCTTCGTGCTGCGGGATCGTGCGACCTGTATGACGCGCAACCGGCCGGATCGGTTCCCGCACCGACCGCGGCCTCAGGCCGGGCGGTCCTCCGCGGCGTCCATCGCGGCGTAGATCCGCTTGGCCGACACCGGCTGCGGGGTGCCCAGCCGCTGCGCGAACAGCGAGACCCGCAGCTCCTGGATCTGCCAGCCGATGTCCCGGACGTCGGCGTCACCACGGCGGTGCGGCGGCAGGGCCGCCACGAAGTCGGCGTACTCCTGCTCCACCACGTGCACCTGCTCCATCCGGTCGGTGTCCCGCCGCAGGTCCTGCACACCCTTGTCGAGCCGCTCGGCCATCGCTCGCAGGTAGGTGACCAGCCGGGGCAGCCGGCGGTAGCCGGTGTCGGCGACGAACCCCGGCCGGACCAGCGCCGCGAGCTGGACGCGCAGGTCGGCGACGAGCCCGGCAGCGGCGGGGGCGGTGACGCGGGACAGCTGCAGCGACACCTGCCGCGCCGTGTCCAGCACGGGCACGAGGTGCTCCACGATCTCGATGACGCGCGGCGTCGTCTGCTGGCGCACCCCGGCGAGCGCCCGGTCGAAGTCCTCCGGGGAGCGCACGGTGGCGCCCGGCA